>OY969578.1:0-3182500 GCA_963701225.1 uncultured Chloroflexia bacterium
TACGTAATGATCGAATCGAATATATTATAGCAAGTCCACCCCCACCCGTCAAGACTCTCTTAACCGTTTATTAGTTTATTTCTCCTTCGGTACCCACAGATGAGCGAGCTCGCCGCATGTCGACAGTTTAATTTTTGACCATTTTTCAACCGGTATCTGCAAATGGGCCACCGCAGCGGTCGGCAAAGCGACAATTTTTCCACTAAATACCTGTGTCAGAGCTTCGAGACCGGGGTTGTGACCCACCAACAGTACCACCTCAACCTCATCCGGCACCTGATGCAGGATGGTCACCAGCGCTTCGGGTTCCGCCAGATACAGTTTTTTAAAATACCGCACTTCGCCGATATAACCACATTTTTCCGCCACGATCCTGGCTGTCTCACGTGCACGTTCCGCTGTCGAGGAATAGATCACTGCGGGTATGCGTTTTTTGCTGCCTAGCAACTTGCCCATAGCACCTGCATCCTTGCGCCCGCGTTTTTTAAGTGGGCGCTCATCGTCCATCAGATGGCTGTTTTTCCAACTCGATTTAGCATGTCGCATCAGGTAAAGTGTCTTCATACCGGCTACTCCCAATGAGGATAGGACAAACCAATTATAAATCACATGCGCCTATTGCAATACGGTTTAAGGCTTTTTTCGCACGTTAATATCTTATGCCCCCAAGTGTTGGTCCCGGGGATATTTGGTACAATGAAGCATGGCTGCCGTGCTTTTTCCTGCGGGCATACCCAGGTCAAAACGTCTGTTTGACCTATTCATCGCGATCCCGGCGTTGATCATCCTGTCTCCCCTGTTTTTATTGATCTCAATCGCAATACTACTATCTGCCGGCTCGCCGGTTTTATTCATTCAAGCTCGCCCGGGGTATCACAGCATCATCTTTCGCGTAATCAAGTTTCGCACGATGCACATCACCGACGCTTCAGACTTACCCAAGGACGATGGCGACCGTTTATTCACACTTGGGCGTTTCCTGCGTGCGACCAGCCTGGACGAACTCCCCGAGCTGATCAATATCCTGTTGGGAGAGATGAGCTGGGTTGGACCGCGCCCATTGCTCGTCCAATACCTCAAACTCTACACACCTGAGCAGGCTCGCCGGCACAACGTTCTGCCGGGTATAACCGGTTGGGCACAGGTTAATGGTCGCAATATACTTTCATGGGAAGAAAAGTTCAAATACGATGTCTGGTATGTCGATCACTGGTCGTTTGGATTGGATTTACGCATCCTATTAAAGACCGTTGGTAAAGTAATTAAAAGGGAAGGCATCAACCAGGCGGGGTCAGCCACGGCAGAAGAGTTCAAAGGCAAATAATCGTTTTAATCGGGAACCAATCCGGGAAAGATCAAACCACTCGATAATTCCACCAGCATATCTCGAATAACCCGCTGACGAGATTCGCCCAATAAACCAGAACCGATGTCGGTCAATTCGAGTGGTACATCGATTATCACCCCACCTTTTCCATCCATCAGATCGACCCACAACGTCTCAAAACTGCCAACCGGGCTGCCAGAGTGCAACGTGACTACCCATTGGCCAGCCACGCTTGCTGGAGGTTGCGACGTGCCGATGATCATGCCCTGTTTTTGGGCAATATATTCCAGCAGTGCGGTCGTCGATACTTCAGGGGGGACATAAATTGTCTGGACGCCCATATTATTGAGTGTATCCACTGTCGAGAGGGAAGTGACTGCGTCCGCTGGGTTCGCGATCTGCGCGGATTGCGGATAAACAACAAATGGTGCATAGGCTGGCTGGCATAGACCGCACCAGAAATGCAGACCGTTGCTGAAACCCTGCAGAAGCGATGCCGCACTGGTCTGATCTGCCGGTAGCAAAATACCAGCCCGCCAATCCGGAGTGATTACACCTGCAATATAGCCGGCAATAAAAGCCAGGCTTTCTGCATCATAGGACTGGGAACGGATCAGACTCAGGTTATCCCCTGCCGTAATATCATTGATGCCGATGGCAACGAATTGGGTTTCTGGCGCTGCCTGAGCCAGGGCTGCCAACCCCGGATCGGGTGAAATGGCTGCAACGATCGCCATATCCGGAGTCAGCTCTGTTGTGGTGAGGGACGGCCTGACCTGGAAGCGCATACCTCCGGTTGTGGATAACCCTTTCATTGACGTTTCCAATTCACCTGCCAGGGTCTGATCAGAACCCTGGGGAGCGATTAATATTGCGAGGGGTGGCAAAGGGGTGGGAGTAACCGGAGTCACAGTTGGCGTCAGCGCAATAGCAGTTGCCGTTAACTCGGCCGGATCTGGTTTGTCGGGTAAAAAAGAGCAGGCGGAAAACAACAAACTGCCTAATAAGTAAATAAGGAATACACGCTTTGCTGGCTTCGGGTTCATGGCAGTATTTTACATCAATTACAGCGATAAAACTTTAAAGTCGTCGGAATAAAAAAGTCCTGTATTATAATTGTTTTATGAATGAGACCCATGTGCTCGGATGGAAGTTTTCACAGTTCGACCATATGGTCCGTGACGGAAACAGTACACTGGCTTATAACGTTAGCAACTCGGGTCACGTCGACTCTCTGCTTAAGCCGGTTTTGATCGAACATCAGCTCCATACTACAAAATCGCTGAAAAGTATCACTCCAGCACTGGAGGGGGCTGCCTTGGTAATTCTGCGGGCTTTAGCCTTCGAATTGCTGGGGGAACCATTCCCGCAGATTGATTTAATATGAAGATTAACGAATACCCAGAAGACGAGTATTTTCAAGATCATCCTGCCTCGATGGCGCGCCGCCGTGAGCGCAGGCAGTTTCCCGAACTAAATAACGACACACCGGATACGCTCGTTTCCCTTGAATCGCGAACAGGATTTTCGCTCGAATTCTTCCTGTCCTGCCTGTTGATCGGTATTGTTGCTGCCGTCGGCACCCTGCTGGATTCACCCATCATCCTTCTGCTTTCGGCTGCGCTGGCACCGTTAATGTCACCTGTCACACGCCTCAGCTTATCCATTGTGATTGGTTCATTCCGGCTGTTCGCCCAGAGTGTTGCCGGTTTTTTGATCGGCAGCGCTTTCATTTTCGGTTTCGGATTTGTTATCGGAATGCTTTCGCATGTTTGGCACGGACTATCGATCAGCCAGGCACTCACACATGCCCACCTTACAATACCGGATATTTTGATCCTCTCATTGGCGGTAGTATGGATGGCGATAGCTCTGACGCGTTCTGATAACAAACCGGTCATCCCAAGTATCCTGATTGCCTACCAGTTGGCTCTACCTCTGGCTGTAGCCGGATATGGATTGGGGCGCGGCGAAGAGTTGCTCTGGCCGGATGGATTATTCGTCTTCACTGTTTACCTGAGCTGGGCGGTTCTGATCGGGTACTTCACATTGATATTTGCCGGTGCAAGACCAAAACCCTATAAATTCTGGGCTTCCCTGAAAAGCATGTTCCTGCTGCTTGTTGTTGCCGGTTTGGTTGCAGGTACTGGCTTCATAACGATTCAAAACTGGCAATCCATCCCGTTGAAAATCATCACACCAACCCGAACACCCAACTTCACGCTGCCACCCACTCGGACTCCCACACCTATCACCCCGACACCCTCTCCAACAATCACCCAGGTACCAACAACTACATTTACACCCACCCTGACACCTTCGATCACCCCGACCCCATTTTTCGTGGTGGTGAATATAGAATCCGGTGCACTGATCCGATCAGAACCGAGTACGAGCGCCAAGGTCATTACTTCGGCGATGATCGGGACACAATTACGGGTTCTCGATCAGGTGACCGATGATGTGGGCACCGTCTGGGCACATATAGTCGTGATGAAAAATGGTGTCGAGGGCTGGGTTGTTGTAAAATATATCGCCACGCTGACTCCCACCCCACAGTAGCGCAAAAGCAAATTTCACACACACTGACATAATAAAGGAGTAATTCCATGACGATACATTTCGGTACAGATGGATGGCGCGCAGTGATCTCAGATACTTTCACCTTTACCAATCTGCGCCTGGTCTCCCAGGCGATCGCCGATGCCATAAACACCGAAAATTGGAATAATGGCACTCAGCTCGATAAAACCCCTGACCCCCGAAAAATGGTTGTAGGCTTTGACACCCGATTTCTATCGGATCGCTATGCCCAGGAAGCTGCCCGTGTTTTAGCGGGTAATGGGATCACCGTTTTCCTATCTCAAGGAGATGCGCCCACGCCTGTCATCTCCTACGCCGTCCACCAAATGAATGCAATTGGCGGAATTATGATTACTGCATCGCATAATGCCCCACGCTACAATGGTATTAAACTCAAGGCAGCCTATGGAGGGTCAGCGTTGCCGGATCAATGCCGAATGGTGGAAGTGTTCCTGAATGACAATGAGGAGCGCGGGCGGGGCCCCAACTTGATGGATTACGAACAAGCCCGGAAAGCGGGTCTTATCCAGCGTTTTAACCCGCTGCTTGCCTACACCGAGAAGATCCGTCAGTTGATCGATTTCGAAATTATTTCAGAAAATCCCCAGCGTGTAGTGGTCGACTCCATGTACGGTTCTGGGCGGGGAGTCATCCGCAGCATTCTGCAGGGATCCGGTTGCGAAGTGCAGGAAATCCGTGGTGAAATGAACCCCGGATTTGGTGGCATTCACCCCGAACCGATCGCAAAATATCTGGGGGCGCTTTCCGGTGCCATCAGCATGGGATTGGGGAATTTCGGGTTGTCGACTGATGGGGATGCTGACAGGATCGGCGCCATGGATGAAAGGGGACACTTTATTGACCCCCACAAGATCATGTGCCTGGCTCTTCAATATCTGGTAACCCAGCGTGGATGGAAGGGTTCGGTTGTTCGGACAGTGTCAACAACACGCATGATTGACCGTCTGGCACAGAAATATGGTCTGACGGTCCATGAAACTCCGGTCGGCTTCAATCACATTGCCGACCGTATGCTGCATGAAGATGTATTGATCGGCGGGGAGGAGTCAGGTGGTATCTCATTCAAGGGACATATCCCTGAAGGAGACGGTATCATCATGTGTTTGTTGCTGCTCGAGATTGTTGCCCGGTCGAAAACCACCTTGCATGACCTTGTAGAATCCTTACTCAAGGAAGTCGGACCCGCCTTCTACGAACGAAAAGATCTGCGCCTCAGTCACCCCGTCTCTAAATCCTCGATCATTCACAAACTTGAAACAGAAACGCCATCTCAGATCGGGGGAGAATCATTATCACAAACAAGTAATCTGGATGGCGTGAAATATATTTTTGCGGATGATTCCTGGTTATTAATACGTCCTTCGGGGACCGAACCTGTTTTGCGGGTCTACGCAGAAGGACGCACTCCAGAAATGGTCACAGCCTTGCTGGAATACGGGGAAAGCATTGCCAGCAGTGTGGTGTGAGATTGTATTATTCAGTCTCAGGTTTGAGTGCTTGTCCTCAGTCGCCTGACGAGGTAGATCACTACAATTAGTACCAGACTCAATGCCACCAAACCGGGTAAGCCGACTTCATCAGCAAATCCGGTTTTCGGCAGGATACCTGCCGTCCTCTGATATGTGGCTGTCAATCTTGCAGCTGCCGCTTGAGTCATGATGACTGCCACGGTTGCAGTGCGCGGATCCACCGTTCCCACCGTGGGTGTCTTGGAAGCCAATGGCGTTCGAGTACTGGTTGGGGTTTGAGTTGGTTTTGCATTGGCTGTGGCAGTTGCCCAAATGGAGATGTTTGCTTCCTGGGTAAGTATATTAGCTGTTGCTGTCGCAGCCGCATTTTGCTGCGCAGTCTGGTCCACACCCGTTTGGCGGGTCTGAGGCAATAGATAGAAATAGATAAATGCCACCGCTATCACTGCAATGATCCCAATTGCCGCAATAATTCCGAGAATGGTTAAAAGCGGTTTGGCATTCGATCGAGCTTTGGGTGTCCGATCGGGTCCCAGATTGAAGTTACTAAAATCTTGTCCCATGGTTTTCTCCTTACATCCAGGCGCTTTCTGCTAGAGGATAACTTCGAGATTCACGAGAGGCTGTACCGTCTCTTCTCCATTTTCCAAAACACATAAAGCGGATGGGGCATAAACACCGCTTGGGTACATCCTGGCATCTGGCAATAGAGTTTTGATTCGCGCAGTCTCCCATAGGTAAGGAGATTGCAAGATACGTACCAATTGCCCGGCCTGGTAATCCACCACTTCCGGCAACTCAGAGATGTGCCCTTCCCCTCGCTTGGGAATAACAACCTCAGGTCGGGATCCCGAACATCGATCCCAGGGCACAGCGTTGATACAAGCCACACGTCTATCCATATTTGTGATTATTTGATAGCTGTAGTCATCGTAAGACACTTTTCCAATCCCGATTAATGCCATAATCGGGAAAGGTAGATTTTTAGCAAGATCCAAAATATCTGGGGCAATGCTCGATACAACCAGGCCTCTCAGGGGTATTTCTGAAGCAAGGCGAAGTGTTTCGGAGTCTAGGCATGGTCCACCAAATACAACCGATCCTCGCAAGCTGACATCCATCCGGTCGGGAATCAATTCTTCGATCTGGTTTCTCGCCAGACAGATCATCAAACCTTCAGCCAGTCGTCCGTTTCCCCAAACTCCCTGTAATATTGCCCCTTCGGCCACAAGGATTGCTCCGCGATCGGGGATGACCTCTTTTACAAGCCCTGTAAAACCTGCCTGTACGACAAGCGGGCTGGAACCCAGATCGATCAATACTCTGGCATTTGAACTCTCTACCACTTTGCCATCCGCCGGGGAGTAAACCAACTTCGCAATCATCCCGCCTCTCCGTGCAATTACATCTCCTTTTCGGATAGTGTCACCTGGTTTAGGTATAATAGCCCGGGCAGCTCTTACCGGATCAAGTCCTAAGGCGTGGGCTATATCTAAATCCAGATGCTTACCTGGCACATCAATCGAAGCGATCACCTCGCTCGTTGATACAGGCTGTCCATTTTTTACCAAAACCCGCCCTGCTATCGGCAATTGTCGGACGCGGGTTATTCGGCAGGAAGAGTTGATATAAATCAGGTTGGCGGTCAACGGATCACTTATCCAATTCTTGCGCCTGTTCAAGGCTACGTTTCATCCAGGCTTGCTGTGCTTGAGGATCTTTACGAGGAATCAGCGGGCGCCCGCGGGCATCAACAATAATGCCCATCGCGCTCCCGGTGAGCGTAAATGTTTTCCTCCGGGAACTTCGCAAACCAAGATCCACTCCCAGACGGAAAGGGATACGCATCTCGATAGTCTCATCTACAGCCAATGGTATCGAAAACAGACTGCCTGATTGAATTTCATGAACAATCTTTTTCCCTTCTGTGTTAACCATAACCAGGGTCATCACTTTCGAATTATCCTTTGCGTGGAAGGCGGGCGCAATTACCGTTGCCAGCTTTAATAGCGCATTGCCGAGAATACAGTGGACAGGAATGATGGGATCGATATGAGCAAGCGCGCCCAGTGGTGCAGCTACCCCCTCTCTGTCGAGGTAAACATCAGTAATCCCAATTGGCTGAAGGATATCCATTATTTCCAATAGTACTGGCCCCAAAGATTGCCGACTATACAATTTCGATCCGCCAATGAGAATGAGGTCCGCATCCAACCCATCCTGTTTTGATATTAATCGACTGTCAAAATCCCTTTTCTTAGTCAGCTGATGCCAGGTGAGTCGACCGGCGGTATGCGTTACTCCCTGGTCGATTGCCGAATCCGTACTGGTCACCGGCAACCGTCCGGGATAAAGAGCATCTCCGATCAGGTGATCGACCAAGTCAATTTGTTGGATTTTTGATGGTGACCAGCTTGTGACATCAACCAATTTGATATCCCTCACAGATGTGTTTGATCCGTAAGTCCTGCACGTTTTTGCATATTGATGTGAGGTGCCTCTGTCATCCAGTATGGCTGAAATGGAGGTCGATAGACTATTGAGGTAAATTGCTACACAGCCGTTATTGGCATTTTCACATTTGGCCAGGATGTTTACAAGGTCTTCGATCGCATTAATTGTCGGTCGAGTAAAATCAACATTCAGCTGGCTCGCTCCTGTTTGGAGGTTAAAACGCTTTAGCCATATTCGACTACAGACATTGGCAAGAACTTCACGAGCGGGTTGAAGATCTGTATCCATCAGCGTAGGCTGGATGTTGGCTGCTGTTGATATCACAGTTAACCCTTCGAGCTTGGATTTTACGTACCCTGATAGAGTGGAATTCCCTGCATAAACGACCTCGGGGCGTAAGTCTTGAGGCAGGATCGATAATGACCGAACGATGAGGTCAACCTGAGTTTTGATTACCTGGTCAGCACCCCCATCTACACCTCCAAGCAGCACGATCAACTCAGCTCCGCTTGTTAATATCGTATCCATTCTTTCATCAACCGATCGGTCATCTGTTGAAGCAATTTGATCAATTATTTCCATGGGCATCTCGGCAATCAATCGATGCCCAACATTTAGTGAATAGGATGGCATGAGTCCGATCAAGACAACCTTGAGTGGGGTTGTCAGAGACCAGGTAATACAAATCCGGTCCACCCCGCGTCCATGTATGTCGGTTGGTGTGATTACCTGATTATCATCACCCAACAATATACAGCTTGTGTGGGTCGTAAGTTGATGCAATGCATTAAGCACGCATCTCTTATCAATATTCCCCAACATAGTGAGTGCTACTGGAGCCTTACCGACTCCCATCCAATGATAAAACTCATCAATTTGCTTTATAAGATGGGCATGAACCTCCACGGGGCTGACGTCAATTACCAATAAGGATGTGGGCTTTGCAATAGGCTTTTGCATCAACTACCTCACCAGAGTCCTGATCACGTAGATCAGGAAGGATATGCGTTCGACCAGAGCCGATAGTGAAGCTGAAAAGACCCCTGCAAAGATAGCGCCCAGCGAGATTGCAATAAATACTTTTCCTACCCAGCTTAACGCTTCGATGATGATGCCCCGTCTAATTTTTCCGTTTTTCCTTTTCTTTGCGCCGTAATGGAAATAAATGAGGGTCGTTATCGTCCCAACAAGGATCATAATGCCATTGAGTAGTGGCGACCAGAATAGTAGCTTATCTCCACGATTGGAGTGAAGCCAGGAGATATCGACCGAACCAAGAACCTGGGGGATGATAGTACCAACGACTCCACCACCAATTGCGATGGCAGCACCAACGCCTACCAAATAACCCATCGGGATGGCGCCAAGTTTTGCCAGACGGGGTACAAGCTTCCCGCATAACAGAATGCATAGGACAAAACCCACCAACCCAACCACCTGATCTTGTAAAGAGCCATTAATGATCGCAAGAGCGACTTGTGGCCAAAGCACCTGGGTAATAACAATCAATGTGACATATGCAGCAGACATCCCTACAAAAGCATAAATAACAAATCGAAATAGAAGGTTATCACCTGCCAGATAGCTTAAAACCAAAACTGTTAGGGTAAAACCAATGACAGCCCAAATTAAATTACTTGTTAGCATTATTATGCTTTCTTTTGTTTGGGCTGATCGGGAAGCCCGGAGCAACAATTGATAATGCAATTACACAAGCAAGCAATACTGCCATAAACAACAATCCCCCGTGATATGCCTTGAGAAGTAGCTGGTTATTCATTGTTTGTAAATGAACACGTTCATAGTTTGCAGCATCAGAGATGCCTACTACAAGTGCCTTGATCTGGCCTGACTCCAGATATGGTCTCAATATGGGGGCAGCCTGGCTGCTTGCGACCATGAACAAGGGCGTATCCTCAAGCCGTGGTTGTACCTGTTCCAGCCAATCTTTGCCCGCTTCTGAAGAATCGGTGAGTAGAAGCAGCATGGAGAAATCAGATGGTCTATGAATGGTTGCCATTTGAGGAGCGAGCCACAATCCAGCACCATTTGCTCCTATTGGCAGCGTATCCTGTGGATCAATGGCAAATCGTAACAGTCCGGTTGCACCACCGGGGAGATATGCGGAGATGAAAATTTTTTCGACGGGGTAATCCGGTTGCCAGTTTAATCCACTATCAACCAGATGATTCGACATAGCAGGGCCGACAGGTCGAGTGGAAATAAAAACAAGATTCGCCTGTTTGCTCATCAGATCCACCAAAACCGGCAACGCTGCGTTTTCAATTTCACCGGCCAATGGAAGGTCATAATCCATGGCGACCAATACTACCGATTCAGAAGAGATTGATTCGATTAATGAGCTCATGGCAGCCATCTCCATCGTTGCAGGTTCCGATGCGATGGCCACCGACGACCCGGACCAAATTAATGTCGCAAGCAAGCTGATGATTGCCAGTCCAATGACACCCCAGGATATTCTTGAAAGACGCCTGCTTCTATCAGGCATCAGCTTTCGAGGCGTTATTAATCCGGTTACATAAGCTGTCACAGCGTCAATTAGTCCTGGCTCTGTATTTTTTATCGGTGTAGGAGATATTGTTACACGATCGATCTTAGGCGTTTCAACTCCAATGGGTGGTGAAGTCCTGTTATCTGGCAATGGCAGAGGTTGCTCACCAATGGGTGTTTCAGTATCATGTTTATCAATTTTAGTCCGCAATTTACGGACCCATTCAGGGATCTCACCCAGACTCGCACCCAGATCTGCACGTGATATTCCATCGCCCCCTCCTGCTTGATCATCTGACTGAATAAACTCAACACTACGCAACCATTCCGGAAGTGTATTGCCCGGGGTTTCCGGTGATGATTCATCCGGACCAGAAAGGGGATTTCTGGTTCCATATTTCTTCTCCGGGCTGCCTTCAGGTTGTGTGTCTTTCGATAGCAATTCGTTACGCTGTAATGCCTCGAGATCGGGTTCTTTCGATTTAGCCGCCAGTATGAACTTTAACCGGCTGGATTTCCTTTCTGCAGGGATGAGTTCTATGATTTGCCCTTCGGTTCCAGTATCGGCAGGAGTTTGATCCTGTTTAGTTGTCAGACCATCTGGCAACTTTGCTGTGAGTATTCCGTCTTTCTCATTTTTTGTATTCTGTTTCAGATTGTGATTACAGATCACGCATCGAATCGCATCCAACGCATTTTCATTACCACAAACCGGGCATTTTACCGTATCCATTTTCAACCTGCGTATGGGCGATCTGCACCGGTTAATATTCTTATCCCGGTTATAAGGCTACCCATTGCCATGCCGATCAACAACCCCCTCACACTGCCAATAGGCACACTCTCAAGGAATCCCACGACAATTCCAAGAATTGGTGAGCTCACGTTATCAAATAATCCCAGCTGTAAGAGGATAAAAAATAATGCGCCAATCATGAAGAGATAAACAAACAGACTGCGTTTTTTCCGACTTATCAGAGTCAAGCTTGAAAAAGCAAGGCTGACAGCCACCAAACTCATCAAACTGGCTTCGATAGGGTATTGTATGCCGGTGACGACCCGATCAAACTCACGGGTATTAGGTCCGATCAGGATGCCAGCCAATAACGTGATCAGAAATGCAGCGATGACAACAAAACTATATACTGATTTCTTTTCCTTGAGTCGCACACGCATCCAATGGATACTTAACAGGTTTACGATCCCGATTAATATTGCCACACCCACCAGGATAATCGCCAGGTGTAAAAGAATGGTCAGGATCCCATCCAGTAGCGGTTGTAATAAAATACCGCCCAGAACCAACAAACCGGCAGCTATCGCAACAACGGTAGCCAGGGTGGATTTCACATCAAACCGGCCACTTTAAGAATGATGAATAAAACGATAAAACTGATGATCAGCCATCGCAGAATATCCTGTGTGATCAGACTGGCAGTCCGACTGGTATTCGGTCCGCTATATGCACCGGCCACATAAATTTCCTCACCCAGCAACGACTCATCCGAGCAACCAAAGAGCACCGCCTGTGTCTGGAGGGTATCAGCTGCTGTCAGTGAAGCAAGGTTGCCGAATGGTTGAGTTGTTAACAATACAGCCAGGCTATCAAAACTCCCGATTAATACACTGCCTGCAATGGGCTCATCCAGCAAAGCAGTCATCGTACCGGCTATGTAGGCTGCCGGAGTTGCACCTAAAATTCGTGCTTGCTGACCCTGGAATAGGCCAAGCCTGATTGCCTGCCGATAAGCATGACGGAGAATATCCTGACTGAGGATCAACAGACCCCCATCTCCACTGGTACAAATGGTTGACCTGTCACCGATCAAGCTGATGCGTGAAATATTATCAAGCGTCGACAGCCCGGAAAAACCAATCGTGCTATGCCTGCCAACCAGACTGCCGGTTCCGAGAGAAATATGTATAGAGTTACCTTCTTCAACTGATCTACCAATCATTTGATTTAATATACGAAGGGCGGGGATGGAACGCAGGACAATCGCACTGCGATTGCGCAACCATAACAATAAAATAACGAAGAGAATGATTGCAATCAGAATTATTGCACTTGAAGCAAAGGAAGTCAAACTCATAGGTCCGGCCAATCAGAGCGAAGTGCACGCGAAAAAGCTGCTAATTCATCGCTGTCTTCCAACAGGTCGATAAAAGCCTTAATGCTGTTATCTTTAACCACGAAAGATACCATGGGTTCTACAAAGAACATAAGTTGGCTCAACACAATGGATAACGGCTCCCCCGCTTTGATCAACCCTGCCACAAGCTCATTTAACCCCTGCTCTTTGAGGGTTAATACCCAACCCGACCAGAGTTTATGGTCTTCGATCATATCCAAAAAGTATAGCATAGAAACGCTTTGTAATTTAACCCCAATCTTACACAAGGCTAGTATAATAAATATCAACATACGTATTCATGAAGATTATCAAAACCGGAGGAGAAAATGAATCGGGCATTGAATTTTTTTGTCGGCGCAGTCATTGGCGGCTTGGTCGGAGCAGTGCTTGCCTTACTCTTCGCTCCGAAGTCCGGGGTTGAAATTCGGCAGGATATCGTAGATTATGCCGACCAGGTTCAAACAGAGATAAAGCAGGCAGCGGTGTCCAAACGCCAGGAATTGGAAGCTCAATTGGAGTCGTTACGCCGCCCTAAAACAGACCAATAACATCGGATAGCTATTTAATTAAGATGCTGCAGGGTTATTGCAGCATCTTTGTTATTTGTAGATTGTGTATGAATATATAGCCTGCTGTTTTGTAAATCGAGTAGTCCCCGATATGATGATGACCAGTTTTTCCTCGCGTGAGTTGATAGAAAATGGTATTTTAGCGTTCATATTCTCACTCAGTTCGATCCTTTGAACCATCGTATCTCCCACCATGGTGATGAAGGTTACCAGGAATGTCTGAGGTAGATAATTTTCGATCCGGACAAATCCATCCGCCACCCAGCCGTCAATGCCATTTTCAAAATCCGTATAATAATCAATGGCATCCACCCGAACGTCATCCAGCAGCAGTCCTGCGGTTGTAACCGCCGTATCCGTTATATAGTCAAAACGAACCCAAATTTTTTTGCCCGCATAGTTTGATAAGTCAACGCTTTCAGTGATCCAACCATTCGTGATACCGGTATAACCACAACCATAACTGTTGCCTGTTGGGTCGTAGGTTGTGCAGGATGGTGATTCGAGGATTTGCCAGTCTTCCCGATTGCTGGAAACCTCTACATAAACATAATCCCAATCCTTTTCGATGTCATACCAGGTCTGGTATGACATCTCGACTTTTCCGACGACACCGGTCAGATCAAATTCGCGGGTTAATGTTGGATTGGATTCATCCCCCTGATTTGACCAGAAGCTGAACCTGCCAGAGTAAGCATCCACCGGCATGAGTTGAACTGACTGGGAACCCTGGAATTCAAACGCGTAATCACCCTGGCAAGTGATCTCTAGATAATCGATACCATATTGATGAACGCTGCGTGTCTGTTTTTCAAGCGGGCATCGATTGATCACATCCTGCACATTGGGTGACGGAGGGTCGGGGTATAGGGAAAAGGAATACCGCCCGTCACTTACAGATGGATCGTTCAAATAAAACGCAGTTGCCCAGTCAGCAAATACATCATCCGCTCCAATTGGAGCACCTGTCAGGGAGTCAGTGACCTCATGATCAGCCAGAACTTTATCAATACCAAACATCCCATTTTCGGTTTCTGATACCAATGCCTGTGTGATCGTTTCTCCAAATCGATCAAGAAAATAGGTCATATACAGAAAGGCTGCACCATAATGAGCGCTATTTTCGGTATTCTCGGTTGACCAGTCATTGATTTGAGTGTCAGGTTGCGCGGCAAAGGAGTAATCATGACCAGGCGGGGAATAACCATTCAGTATTTCAGCCAGTTGCGAGAAACCTTCTGTGATCCATGATTCTTCATTGCGATCCCGGTACCAGTGGATCATGTGTTGAAATTCATGGGCGACTGTGCTGCGAATTTCATCCCCATATAATGCCATATTATCTGCGCTCAATACAAACATCTCATGCCCGTTGGCATACTGAGTGACTTGCGGGGGAAATTCATCCGGCGCGGAAAAATAACCCAGTACCAATTGACCAAGTCCGCGTGTATAAAGCACATAGATATGCGGATCATTATCCACACCTGGGATCCACTCATCCCCAAAGAATTTTCGATTGGTGGGTATGATCTTGTTATCGAACACCCTTACCAGGGATTCGATATCATCTGGCTCGTAACCAACCCCATCCTCAACCCAGAAATAAATATCATCCGTGATATAACGCAGGTATGCTTTTACCTGAGTACTTTCAAGTGTATCGTCGTTAGTGACCCAAAAAAGTTGACTGTTTCCAATTCCCAAAGGTACTAATGGGGCAGGGACCGTACGCGGAACATCTTTTATTCCTTGAAGCCGTGCAGCAATATCAATGGGATCTGACACCGGGATGTTGGTATTCTGGAGAATTTCCAAGGTAATATAAGCAGAATCATCGATGGGGTTTGAGTCGATAGTGGCTGCCGGGGTGTTTTGTTGAAGACTCTCTCCAAAATTCTTATTAAGATTCTGAAAAATGTCTTTTAATGGCAGTCCATTGATAGATCGCATCCCCAAAATTAATGCAAGCCCTCCGCAAATGCAGCAGGCCGATACAATAACAAATATCAGGATGGCAATGGGAAGAGCTGTTGATTTTTGCATAATACCTCGGGGTTGAGTATAACATTTTTCGAATCCATACCTTCTCATAACCTTGAGGTTAGCTATCGTTTATAATGGGAATACATACTATTAAAATGAAATATTCTCTGGAGGACTAATGCCCCAAGAGTTTTCTCCCAAGGACCAAATAATACGTTCGCTACGTTTATGGTGGGTTCTAATCCTTACTATCATTGCAGGCGGACTCATCGGATATACCATTTCACGCCTTAGACCACCGGTCTATGAGGCGAAAGCAACTTTATATACATTTATTAAATTCCAGGACATCAGGGATATTCAGCTAAGCCAATACGACGAAGACATGATCATTAATTCAGTCGGATCTATGATCTTGTCAAATGATGTAATCGGAACTGTCCTGACACAGGCAGCTGAAGACAGCCTTTCCTTTGATTACAAATCATTCATGCGCCAAATGAGTGTATATCGGAAGCTTTCCGATTTCGAGCTTTTTTTCAGGGATAGCGATCCCGTAAGAGCTCAAAAAATGGCCAATCTGTGGGCAAATGATACGGTTCAAATTTTTAACCGTATGCAGCGTGACGGGTATTTGCCGCTCTATCTTACGGTTAACATAGGAAGTCTCGCCGATTTACCAGTAATACCCACATATTCTCAGACTAACAGCTATGTTCTGTCGGGAGCAATAATCGGTTTTTTGGTTGGGATCACACTGACCACCAATCCATACATCATGGTTTCAAAATTAAAAGTTACGCGCAATAAGAAGATAAATAAGGTGGGTTGAATGCTTTATAGATTAAAAACAATCTATCCACCACTCATTGAAGTCCTCTGGAGTCTAGTATACATAGGGCTACCTTTAACCAGTTTCCCAATCCTCGGATGGATGACCAACTCACAGGCAGCTCCATTTTCAGCTATACCTATTGGTTTGTTGATCATCCTATGGTTCATTCCTCAAATCATTCATGGCAAAGAATTACCCCTTGAAGTGATACCAATATTGGGGTTTGTTCTGGCAGCAATCTTCAGCTCAGCAGGAATATATTACCTCAACGTTATTCATTACGAAGGAAGAACTTTCTTAGACCAATCCATACGCGGTTTATTTACTCTGGGGATCGGATTAAGTTTTTATCTCGTATCCGTCACCTGGTTAAAAGATGTGAAATTTTTTCGCCGCGCCCTTCAATGGATCCACATTGGAGGAGCAATCATGCTACTCTGGGGTCTCATACAGACTATCATCATTTTTACTCGGGGTGGACAATTTCCTACCCTGCTGGAAAAAATGCGAGTATGGCTGGTCATATCAACTTCTGCAGTGCGTGAAGGTACTCGTCTAACAAGTCTGGCCTACGAACCATCCTGGTTTGCTCACCAGCTTAACATATTGTACTTACCCCTCTGGCTAGCAGCAA
Organism: uncultured Chloroflexia bacterium; assembly: GCA_963701225.1. Taxonomy (GTDB): domain Bacteria; phylum Chloroflexota; class Anaerolineae; order Anaerolineales; family Anaerolineaceae; genus JAFGXF01. The sequence continues at coordinate 16,525 of OY969578.1, forward strand.
CCTATCTAAAACAATCCGTTTTTCGTTTTCGCCTGTTACACTTTTCCGTCGAGAATATTTTTCTGTTCTTTGCGTTGTTCGAATTCTTTTTATCCCGTCCACGGGTTGGAATGGCTGCCTTCCTTCTCGTGATAGCATTCCTTCTATTAAAAATAACTTTAACCATCATTAACAAACTGAGCCGATTAATTCTCAGCTACCTGCACATTAAAGAATCTAAACAGAAGTTACCCCATTATATTATTAATATTTTTATCGGCATAACAATGACAGGGTTATATATCGGCTTGGCATTGCTTCTTGTTTATATCGGTTCCAAATTCGATAAACGTCTGGCATTGCTATTTGTACCAGTATCAAAAGCAGACCTATCTATTATTATGGCATTTAATGAAAACGCACTCTTGTACTTCGGTCAACGATTACAATTCCTCGAACGTGTTATTTATTGGTTATTAGGCTGGCATGTATTCGGCGATTATCCTATTTTTGGTGTGGGTCTTGGCAATACAGGCTTTTTTGTCACATCCCATATCCCTCCAGTCGGTTGGGCAACAACAGAATTTCGCAATTTGGTATTTCGCTTTGGATACATGGTAAATACCAAGAGTTATTGGATTCGTATTTTGGCTGAAACAGGCCTTGTAGGATTATCCTTTTTTCTGACCTGGTTGGCAGGACTCTGGCGATCAGCTCGTTTTCTCATGCATAGTCAGGAGAAACTCTTTCTTCTTATAGGTTTGGCAGGACAATTGATGCTGGTCGCATTTATTATCGAAGGTTTCAGCCTGGATTCTTTCGCTCTGCCATATCTCTGGATCATCGCTGCGTTTATTTCGGCAGCACGTATGGTCGCGACGCAAAATAAAATAGCGACAGACTAGTCATTGCCGATTGCCGTAACTTAATATTAGAAAATTCCAACCTAATTATCGATCACAAAATTTATTATTACTACATTCTTCTGGCAATCCTGATACGTCACTATTGGAATCGGCTTAAACAACATTATATTATTGCTATCATATATGGATAATACCAATGCTCCTGACGACGTAAACGGAGCATCTGCAAGCTTGATTTCATACCCCCCGATACCATAAGTCTGAGCATTACTTGCAACACCACTCAATGCAACTGTTTGTTCACTTATCGTTCCAGAAACGATCACTGTATATCCAAGGATTGGGTTACCGTCTTTACCAAATATCTGACCTGCTATACCCGCCCAATTACACCCCGCTTCAGGATGCGCAAAATTAGCAATATAGACAGGTGATCCGGGTTGTACAGAGATACCGTATCCATTGAAAATGAACGGAAGAATATAGGTATATGTTGTTTGTGTAACAATAACAGGAGAGATTGACTGTTGGGTAGCATTGCTTGTTTCCCTAGTGTTGCTTATCGACTCGATCGGCGTGGGTGTCATTAGCCCGGTATCTGAATGAATATACCCAAGCAGAGAAGGGCTCATGCTGATTATGCCTGACACAAGGGTCATCAGGGCAATGACCAGAATATGTTTTTTATTCAATAAAGGCATTTTTTCAGACATACAACCTCTTTGGAATTATTATGCAAGTTGTATGCCAGCGATTTATACAAATAAATTAAGAGTGTTATTTAAAATTCAGATCAACCCAGTCTTATCTTAATTTTACCCCTTTGATTACTGTTACATTATATATTTAATGTGCTGTTCGCCAGATTGCTAGATATATTATTCTCTCCATGCAAGGTTTCAGTAAGCACCTTATAAGTTCGGTGGTTTAAGCTATACACAAATTTAATCCATCTTTCCATGCCGGTAAGGATAATCCAAATGTGTGCTTAATATTTCCGCAATCAAGGGCAGTAAATGCTGGCCTAATTGCCGGTGAAGGAAATTCATCTGATTTGCATGGTGTTATTTTATTTATGAATTGACTCTTGGAATCTGGATAGAATTCCAAAATTGCTTTCGCCCAATCATATCTACTGCAAAATCCATCCCCCGCCACATGATAAACACCAGAATATTTCCTGATATATATGTAGGGATTATCTCGATAACCCGAAACCAATTGAGTGGTAAATTCTGCTAAAAGCCGTGCCCAGGTAGGGCTGCCTATCTGATCATCAACGATCCGAACAATGGGTTGCTCTCGAGACCACTCGAGTACTTTATTAACAAATCCCCCCTTCCGCAGGGAGTATACCCAGCTGGTTCGGAAAATCCAATAAGCCCCTCCGACCTGTGAGATTGCCTTTTCTCCTTCCAACTTGGTCTGACCGTAAACATTGATCGGGTTAGAAGCATCTTCTTCTGTGTATGGTATGTCCTTGGTACCATCAAACACATAATCCGTGGAATAATGGATCAAAGGTATTTTCCGATGAAGTGATTCTTCAGCAAGTATTCCCACAGATTTTGCATTTATCAAACGCGCTTTCTCTGGTTCGCTCTCCGCTTTATCCACATCGGTATAGGCGGCTGCATTGATGATCAATGCCGGCTCAACCTGGCCGATGATCGGTCGTAGAGATTCTGGTTTGGTGAAATCAACCTCGGGAAAGTCATAAGCAATTACATTCCCGAGGCAGGCAAGGGCTCTTTGTAATTCCCAACCCAGTTGACCGTTTTTTCCGAATAACAGAATGCGCATTTTTATTTATTTATGGTTTTTGCCAACTGAATTAAATAGGAGCCATATTGATTACCAGCCATATCTTCTCCCAATTCCTGCAACTGTTCCAACGAGATATCCCCCATCCGGTATGCAATCTCTTCTGGACAGGATATCATCATCCCCTGCCGGTCTTCAACTGCTTGGACGAAATTGGCGGCCTGTAATAGAGACTCATGCGTGCCGGCATCCAGCCAGGCAATCCCGCGTCCCAGTACCTCAACCTGGAGTTCACCTTTTTCTAGATAGCTACTGTTCAGGTCGGTGATTTCCAATTCTCCACGACTTGAAGGTTTCAATGCACTGGCATAACCAACGACATTTTTATCATAAAAGTAGATCCCGGGTACAGCGTAATGCGAACGTGGTATGGCGGGTTTTTCTTCCAGACTCACGGCGTGTTGATTGTTATCGAACTCCACGACTCCGTACCGTTCCGGATCCTTGACCGGATAGGCGAAAATCATCGCACCATTTTTTATCGAGGCAGCTTTCCGGAGAATGGCTGGTAAACCCTGTCCAAAAAAAATATTATCTCCAAGGATTAAGGCAACCTCATCCCTACCGATGAAATCCCTTCCTACCAGGAAGGCATCAGCCAGGCCGCGTGGCTGGTCCTGGCTTGCATAAGTCAATTTCAAGCCCCATTGGCTTCCATCGCATAATAGGCGCTGATATGATGGGAGGTCTTCCGGTGTTGATATGACGAGGATCTCGCGGATACCCGCCAACATCAACATCGACAAGGGATAGTAGACCATCGGTTTATCATACACCGGCAGTAGCTGCTTGCTGACAGCCATAGTAAGTGGATACAAACGAGTCCCACGCCCCCCAGATAAGATGATTCCTTTCATGATTTCGCCTCCCTTGTTTTGTAATTGGCTTCCACCCAGCCTTTAAAATCCTCGCGGCTTCGAATGGCATCCAGCCATTCAGTATGATTTACATACCAATCAATCGTGCGCGTCAAACCAGTAGCGAGTGACTCACGAGGCTGCCAGCCGAACTCCCTCTTAATCTTGTTGATATCCATATCATAGCGCCGGTCGTGCCCGGGCCGATCCGCGACATATTTGATCAGTTGCGCATGGGGTGCATGGGGTGAGTCGGGGAACTTTTCATCCAGTATTGCGCAAATTTGATTGATCAGGGTCAGGTTGGTGGGTTGGTTATCTCCACCAATGGTATAGGTCTCACCTGATTTACCACCGGTCAGAATGCGATGGATAGCTTCGCAATGATCTTCCACATACAACCAATCTCTAACCTGCTGACCGTCCCCATACACTGGAAGGGGTTTACCAGTCATGGCATTGGTGATCATCAGCGGGATTAATTTCTCAGGATACTGATAAGGACCATAATTGTTCGTGCAATTTGACAGAGTGATCGGCAGCCCATAAGTATGATGATAGGCTCTCACCAAGTGATCGGATGATGCTTTTGAGGCTGAGTAAGGTGAGCGTGGGTCGTATGGAGTCATTTCACTGAAGGGCGGATCAGTTGATGACAAACTGCCGAAAACCTCATCCGTGGATACATGATGAAATCTAGTTGTGTCCAAGGAAATAATTTTTTCATCCAGCCAGTATTGCCGTGCAGCTTCCAGTAAAGTAAACGTGCCGATAATGTTGGTGTGTATAAATTGTGCCGGACCAAGAATCGAACGATCAACATGCGTTTCGGCTGCAAAATGGACGATGGTATCGATCTGGTGGTGACGCAGGATGCCATCCACGAGTGCCCGATCAGAGATATCGCCTTTCACAAACACATACCTCTCGGCTCCAGGAAGATCTTTCAGATTCTCAACGCTGCCGGCGTAAGTCAGCAGGTCGAGATTAATGATTTGCACCTCCGGATTGATCCCCAGTAGATACCGGATAAAGTTACTCCCAATAAACCCGGCACCTCCGGTAACCAGTATGTTTTTCATTATTATTCAAAAACCTCGGCTTTATCTAATAGTATCGCACAAGAATCCTTCTTTGACAGCATGGGAGGTAATCCATCAATTAAAGGCCATGCTATCGCTATACTGGCATCATTCCAAAGCAGTGTGCGGTCTGTTTGGCTGGAATATAGTTCCGTGGTTTTGTATGAGACATACGCCCAACTACTCAAGGTATAAAAACCGTGTGCAAAACCAGGCGGGATCCACAACTGGCGTCTGTTCCGGCTTGATAAGATGCAACCCATCCACTTACCAAAATAAGGGGAGCTTCTTCGCAAGTCGACCGCTACATCAAAAACCTTACCTTGCACCACGCGCACCAGTTTTCCCTGGGGTTTCACGAGTTGGTAATGCAGGCCACGCAAGACCATCCGGCGTGACGTCGATTGATTATCCTGAATGAATTGGTAGGGGATACCGTTCTCAGCGAATTTTTGCTGGTGGTGCACTTCCCAGAACGCACCACGCTCATCCGAAAATATATCGGGAGAGACAACGATGACACCGGGCATGTCAGTAGGAGTAAATTTCATGTATTTCCACTCACAGATATTCTGTGTCTATTATAAATCATCCTTTTTCGCCATCTGATTTCCTGTAGCTTGGCGCAATTCTGCTGGTTTGATATTTAACATTGGAAGACCGATGAGTCCCCAGATCAGAAATCCAAGGACACCCAACCCCTGGTAAAAGAGGATAAACGTAAGCGCCTCGCTTTTTGTCAGACCGAATACCGGGAGGATGGTTGTGGCGACGAATTGATAAATTCCCACATATCCAGGTGTGGATGGCACAGCGCTGGCAAGCCCGAGTCCTACTATTAATAATAAAGCTTGAGGTAACGTAAGGGATAGTGACATGGCTTTTGCGAGTTCCACGGTAATAAACCCGTCCAATAACCATATGATCGGGGTCAGGCTTAAGAAACCAGCTGCTCGAACCGGGTTGGCGAATGCGCGTGTGCCAAGCACGAACCGGCTCAGTATTTCAGCCAACTTGCCTTTCCAGTTTACTGGCAGAGGCAAAGCATACAATACCTTCCGGATGAAACCTTCAATAAACGGTAACAGCAGCAGCAGCAGCAAGCCAACAAATCCAGCCACTGCCATGACTTGTAACGCTGCAGGAAGCCAATCTGGAAACCCAGACAAGCTCGGGAGGAAGATCAAGCCAACCAGTACCAGCACAACTGCATCCACAATACGCTCTGTAAGCGCTGTGGCAAAGACAAAGCTTGTCCCGATCCCCGTTTTAATGCCCACAATAGTTGACCGGATAAGCTCCCCCGCTCTTGCCGGAAGCAGGGCATTGCCGAGGTATCCATCGGCGGTCGCCCAAAACATGGTCAGGGGTTGCAGCCGTTTTTCACCACTTAGTAGAATTCCCCAGCGTATACCACGGAAAAACAGGTTGATTGTTGTTAAACAAAATACGAGAACGAGTAAATCCAGACGGCTGTGACGTGCGGTATCGGCCATTTCTTCCCACGAGACATCCTGTAATGCTAAAGCGAGCAAAGCAATGGCCATCGCCGCTGCAACAAACCAGTACCAGATTGGTTTTTTTTTCGCTTTGGGAATTGCTGGGTTTTCCATGTTTATTGAATATATGGATTTTGGTAGATTTGGATATCACCAATATCAAAAACCATCTGCCAGTTAGAAATGATCACCTCCGACAATCCTTCCACGGATGGCATTGCTGGAATACCGAATTCTTCCCAAACTGGATCTAAAACGACATATTTTGCCTTCAAAAGGCTCGGATCGAATGCAAATCGTTCGAGAGGCATATTGGGTGGAAAATGAACAGTTTTAACGCCGTCGTAGGCAATTGTCATTTGAAAATCAGCGGTCCTGCATTTTAATGCCCAGGTGATAGCCGGAGAGCCAATCACCAGGTCTTCAGATCCGGTGTTTTGGTTAATAAAATCGATCGCCTGTCGGGCCTCCACTGGATCGACCAGGATCCAATCTAATTTGCTATGAAAGTGCGACATGACATCGTTGAGTGTATAAAGATAAAAAAACAGGATGGGTACAATGACCAGACAGAAAACCACAAATCCATTAAACCCTTTGATCACTCTGGAGTATGGTTTTACATGTGTACGACCTGCTTTTGACGGTATACGCGTTAAGATAAATGTTATTGCATCCTTTGAGACATCGATAACTCTGGGAACCCCATACAGGAGAATTGCTGCCACACCCAAAGCAATCAGCGGTAAGAGAGGACTGACATAATAGTATCCTATACCAGCGATAATAAATGACCTTGCCAGTACTATGAGTGGCAATCCAAAAAATAGCAGGGCAAATTGTCCAAAACGAACCGGTCGGATCAGGAAAAACCCAATCAGGGCTGGGAAAATCCAATAATCATGCTCAAGTAACAAACCGTAATTTATGATCCAAGCGGGTAGGTATGCCAGCACGGAAAAACCTTCTGAGCGGGTGAGGATATACTCCAAATCAAAAAGGAACGCTTGTGGTTGAATTTGCAGCATCACCCCGACGTAAATCAAGAAGGGTAGGATAGCAATACCAAAACTCAGGAAAACATCACGCCATCGTCTTATTAGAACCACGATCAAAACGGCAGGCAAAACTGTCATGATCATGACATCCGATAATGATCCCATCCCGATGGATAATGACGCAAATATCAACCACCATCGATTGCCGCTATATGCATACTTCCAGGAGCCGAGCATTGCCAACAATATTAAGGGGGTAAGTAAAATATAACTGTAGCCAATCCTGGAATACAGAATGCCATTGGGTGAAACGGTCAACATGAAAGCAGATAGGAATGCCAGTGGAATTCCATTCACCCCCAAACAAAGTCGAATAACCAGATAAAGCAATACAATCGCAATTATTCCGAGGGTGGCAGCAATCAGTCTCAAGGTAAGAATGCCGGGTCCAAAAAGTCGGAAAGCCAGAGCCAGCAGGTTTACAAACAGTGGAGGCCGGCCAAACATCAAGACCGAATCTGTCACCGCCATGTACTGTATCTCACCTTTGTTAATGTGCTGTGCAATATCGATCAGGGTGCCTTCATCCGTATACCAGCCAGGGTTATTTTCCAGGTTGGTGTAACGCACCAAACCCGCCAACATGACGATCAGTAGCATTGCCAGTATTTCAAGCAGGAGCAGTTTTTTTGAGTCAGCAAACTTTGAAAAGTCCATAACTCCCCTATTATAATGTAGCCCCAACAAAACATTCACACAAAAAACCAGTTGGAAAAGTGGGCTATAATCCAGTTTGGCATCATTCCTGCTTCTCACTCCTTTTGATATGAAAATATTGGACAAGGAAAAACCATGAAACAGGTCATCCAATTAATGCACAAGGGTATCACGCTTGTGGCAGAAGTTCCTTCGCCAGCAATAAAACCCAATGCGGCTCTCATCCAGACAGTCGCCTCGCTTGTTTCCGCAGGGACTGAACGCATGGTGGTCGATTTTGCGGGGAAAACTCTGCTGGGTAAGGCTCGTGCGCGCCCCGACCTGGTGCGCCAAGTGTTGGAAAAAGTTCGGAAAGAGGGGCTTTTTTCTGCGGTGGATGCCGCCACCAATAAATTGGACCAACCCATGGCGCTCGGTTATTCATCTGCCGGAATATTGGTTGAGGCTGGTCATGGATTGAAAGGATTTAAAGCGGGAGATCGCGTGGCTTGTGCTGGTGGGGGTTTTGCAGTTCACGCTGAGTATGTCGTTATTCCACAAAATCTGCTTGTTCAAATACCGAAAACTGTTGACTTTGAATCGGCTTCATTCACCACCCTTGGTGCGATCGCCATGCACGGTTATCGTCTTGCAGGAGTTCAGGTGGGTTCTTCAGTGGCAGTAATTGGGTTGGGATTGTTGGGTCTGCTCACACTTGGAATCGCACGAGCTTCGGGCTGCCAGGTGGTGGGAACGGATATCGATCCCGCACGTGTTTCCTTCGCCCGGCAGTTGGGCTATCAAGCATGCCTCCGTAATCAGGCTGAGGAAGCTGCCCGGATGATCAGTCAGGGGCGTGGCGTCGATGCCGTCCTGGTTTGTGCCGACAGCAAATCGAGTGACCCGCTGAAGTTGGCTGGAAACATTACCCGGGATCGCGCAAAAGTTGTGGCGGTCGGTGCTGTGGGATTCGAAATTCCACGCAAGACATATTATGAAAAGGAATTGGCATTTCTAACCTCGCGTTCCTACGGTCCGGGTCGGTATGACAAGGGTTATGAGGAAAACGGCATTGATTATCCGATCGGTTATGTTCGTTGGACAGAAGGCCGCAATCTGGAAGCATTCCTTAATCTGCTTGCCAACAAGCAGATGGATGTACATCCACTTGTCACTCATCACTTTGATATCAATGACGCACCCCGGGCGTATGATCTGATCACCGGGAAGAAAAAAGAATCGTACCTTGGTGTCATCCTCACCTACCCCCACCCAAAAACGAAGGTGGATTCGAGCCGACGAATTGTTAACCCAACAGCTCCGTCAGTGCTCCTCCAGCCGACCGGTCTGACCACTCTGGGCGTGCTCGGCGCAGGAAATTTCGCAAAAATGGTGTTCCTCCCGATCGTTAAGAAAGTGGGCGGAATCGCTCCCATCGCCATTGCCTCGGCTACCGGATTGTCTGCTCATCATGCCGCTCGCAAGTTCGGTTACGGCTATGCCACGACTTCCGATGATGAGATCATCAAAGACCCTGCGATCAATGTGGTTGCAATCCTGACCCGTCACAATTTACACGCCAGGCAAACTATTGCAGCGTTGAAAGCCGGCAAACGTGTTTTCTGTGAAAAACCGCTGGCAGTGAATTCGGATGAACTGTCGCAAATTGCAAAAACATTAAAATCCGAGAAAAATCCCATGCTGATGACAGGCTTCAATCGCCGTTTTGCACCCCTGTCCATAAGGCTGAAAACCTTCATCGACCAGCGTAGCGAACCGCTCATCGCACAGTATCGCGTCAATGCCGGTTATCTCCCCAAGGACCATTGGTTAAATGATCCGGAAATTGGCGGGGGGCGCATTATCGGTGAAGCCTGCCACTTTATTGATTACCTGACCTATCTGGTGGGTGCCTGTCCTGAGACCGTCTCCGCTCAGGTTTTACCGGATAATGGGATCTATAGCGAAGACAATATCAACCTGGATTTCATTTTCCCGGATGGCTCGCTTGGTACGGTCAGTTATCTATCCAATGGTGATAAAGCATTCCCAAAGGAACGCGTCGAAGTCTTTTGCGGTGGGCGGGTCGCTGTATTGGATGACTTCCGCTCTCTCGAGCTATACAAGAATGGATCACGAAAGGTATTTCGGAAATATCTTCGGCAGGATAAAGGTCATAGAGCAGCATGGTCCGCTTTTCTTGCCGCGATGAGCACTGGTGGGGAGCCCCCGATACCTTACGACCAGTTATTAGGGGTTACTTCTGCAACCTTTGCGGCAGTCAGTGCAGTTAAAGCGCGTCGGAAAGTAAAAGTCAGCTGACAGGACCACCAGTCCTGCCGGGCTTTTCCATGAATATTTTCGATATCGTTTTAGCAATCAAAGAACTTGGGTTCCAGCCGGTTTTGCAGAACTCACTTTACCGACTTGGATTGATAAGTGGGTACTTCCGTGTACGTACCACAGCAATTCCCTATATAGATAAACCTGTACATATACAACCCGAGCAACATGGGTTTGATTTTATCGCGGATCTTCTGGTTGCCGCTGAACCTGAAAATGCTGGATACCTGCAGATCATTGCCACCGCAGATGAAATAACACGGGGAAGGATACAACTTTACGGTGCAATCCCAACGTCTATTCAGTTCAATCATCATCCCGCGAATTCTCATTGGTGCAACTACGAGACCGGCAGGATTAAAGTCGAATCATTGGATATTAAAGATATCTGGGAACCGGCTCGATTTTCGTGGGTTTTTCCACTCGGCCAGGCATATCATCTCACCCAGGATGAAAAATATCCGATTTGTTTCTGGAAACAGTTTGAATCTTTCCTGGAAATGGCTCCACCAAATCTTGGGCCTCACTGGATGAACGGGCAGGAAGTCGCCCTGCGCTTGATCTCTTTCGCATTCGCCGGCCAGATATTTGGTAAATCACCTCATTCTACATCGTCAAGACAAACCAGTCTTAGCACCGCCCTGGCAGCCCATGCCCGACGCATCATGGCCACTTTGATCTATGCTCGCTCTCAGCTCAATAACCATTTACTCAGCGAAGCGGCAGGAGTGTATACTGCCGGCTTGCTGTTACAGGGTATGCCGGGAGCAATCAAATGGAAACGGACCGGTTGGAAGTTGTTCATTGATGGTATCCGTGATCAAATTGCACCAGATGGCAGCTATATCCAACACAGCACCAGCTATCACCGGCTTATGCTTCACCTGGCCATCTGGGTCCAGGCGCTATCCTGTTTGCAAGAGGCGTGTATTTATCCGGACGATGTGAGACAAAAGCTCATCCTGGCAACACACTGGCTGGAAAACCTCGTACTATCTGATAATGGGCATGTGCCAAATATGGGTGCGAATGACGGGTCGAATATCCTGCCCCTGGGAGGTACTGATGTATTGGATTATCGACCTGTTCTACGGTTGGCTAAAAATGCCTTCCTTAAAGGAAAAACCTCAATACCCGCCAGCAAAGATCTACAGCCAGAACAAGTGGTGATAATGAAAGATGGTGAGCAAACTGCGTGCATGCGTGTGGCTCGCTATCGTGGCAGACCCTCCCATGCCGATCAGCTTCACCTGGATTTGTGGTGGCGGAACAGGGATATCGCGCTGGATGCCGGGACGTACCGTTATAACTACCCTGCCCCCTGGGAAAACGCCCTGTCAGGGACCAACTGCCACAACACCATCAGCATCGATGATTGCGATCAGATGGTCAGAGCCGGACGATTCCTGTGGTTAAGGCAAGCAAAAATACATAATCTTGTTTTGCATCGAGACTCGCGGGATGTGATTCGATCCATGAGCGCCGTACATGACGGTTATCGCCAATTGGGTATCACCCACGAACGCACGGTGGAATCGAAACCTGGAGGGGAGCCCGGCTGGTTCATTAAAGATGAGCTTCTTCCATACACTGGAATAAAAGGTACCCAACCACATACCGCCCGGCTGGTATGGCTGCTTCCGGATTGGGAATGGGAACTCGATCATTTGTTATTCCATCTACATTCACCTGAAGGGATGATCAGGTTGGATTTTTCGGTAAACGGGACGGACGAAAAAGATGTAACTGTGTCAGTATTTCATGCCGGTACAGCGCTAACCTCCTCGAACGAGACACGTCCAACCTGGGGCTGGTATTCTCCAACCTATGGCGTCAAGGAACCTGCCCTTGCAATACATGTCCTCGCCAAAGGTAATCTGCCAATGCAGCTTATAACCCGCTGGCATTTGCCGGAATAATCCAATCGGATAATACGTTAAAATCAAGCCATGCACATCCTGCTGATCCACCAGGCATTTGCCACACTCGATGAGGCTGGCGGCACACGCCATGCCGAATTGGCGCACTACCTGGTGGAGCAAGGGCACAAAGTGACCGTGATCGCCAGCCCTGTCAGCTACCTGACGGGCGAATCGTCACAAAAACAGAAATGGGTGACTAAAACACAACCTGCACCCAACCTGACCATTTACAGGTGTTACACCTATAATGCTCTGCACAAGAGCTTCATCCACCGCGTATTCAGTTTTTTGAGTTTCATGGTATCTTCATTTATTGTTTCCCTGCGAATCAGGTCGGTTGATATTGTCTGGGGCACCTCACCCCCAATTTTTCAGGGCGCCACTGCCTGGCTGGTTGCCCGTTTGAAACGGGCCGGCTTTCTATTTGAAGTGCGTGATCTCTGGCCGGCATTTGCAATTGCCATAGGCGTTTTGAAAAACAAACTGCTGATCAGCATATCTGAATGGTTGGAGGGCTTCCTTTATCGTCACGCCGATCAGGTAGTGGTCAATTCTCCGGGCTTTATCGATCACGTTAGCGAAAATGGTGCAAACCAGGTGACACTCATCCCTAACGGTTCGGATATTGACATGTTCACTGCGCGGGCAGACCCGGTTGCTTTTAGGGACAGGTATGGATTGTTTGATAATTTCCTGGTCGTTTATGCGGGCGCTCATGGATTATCCAATGATCTGGCTACCGTTCTGGATGCTGCCGATTTATTAAAATCAGATACAAAGATACGGATCATGTTGGTTGGGGATGGTAAAGAAAAACCCGCTTTGATGGCCAAAGCGGAATTACAAAACCTCACGAACGTGAGTTTTTTGCCACCTCAACCGAAGCGCTTAATGCCGGATGTGCTGGGCGCAGCGGATGCCTGTCTGGCTATCCTCAAACCACTCGAATTATACAAAACCACCTATCCCAATAAGGTGTTTGATTACATGGCTGCCGGGAAGCCGGTCATCCTGGCGATCGACGGAGTGATCCGCCAGGTGGTGGAAGCTGCCGATGGAGGTGTTTTCGTGCATCCGGGTAATCCCCAGGCACTGGCGACCGCAATTACAACACTCGCCGCTAACCCGGCGCGCGCCAAAACCATGGGGCAGGCCGGATATCGCTATGTAAACCAGTATTTTAACCGTCAGGATATCGCTCATCAATTATTGGCACTATTGGAACAGATGTCAGGGGAAAGATAAATGGTAATCGTTACGAATGGGTTATCCATCTTCTATAATCAGTTCAGGGCTGTCAAAGATGTCAATCTCGAAATCAAATCCCAAAAGATCACTGCCATTATCGGTCCATCCGGATGTGGGAAGAGTACCGTTTTAAGAGCTTTTAATCGGATGAATGATTTCATACACGGTTGTCGTGTAGAAGGTGAGATTCTGTATCGCGGAGATAATATCTATAACCCCAAGATTGACCCGGTAATGATCCGCCAAAAGATTGGTATGGTTTTTCAGAAACCAAATCCATTCCCCAAGACAATTTTCGAAAATATTGCCTGGGGCGCCAAAATAAACGGCTTCAGAGGCAATCTGGATGAGCTCGTGAAAGATTCTCTCAATCAAGCAGCATTGTGGGATGAAGTCAAAGATGACCTGGGCAAGAGTGGTTTATCCCTCTCGGGTGGTCAGCAGCAAAGGCTTTGCATAGCGCGTGCTCTGGCAGTCAAACCGGATATCATCCTGATGGATGAACCCTGTTCAGCGCTTGACCCAATTGCCACACTAAAGATAGAAGAGCTGATGCGCGGTCTGTCAAAAAAATACACCATTATCATCGTCACTCATAATATGCAACAGGCAGCACGTGTTTCAGATGACACTGCCTTTTTCACCATGGATGAAGACCGGGCAGGAAAATTGATCGAATTTGGCGAAACCAGCCAGATATTTACCCGACCACGCCAAAAACAGACGGAAGATTATATTACCGGTCGTTATGGTTAATGTGCAGATAAATCCCCATTTCTATCCACCGTCCCAGAAAAACAATCTGGTTATAATGGGATGGGAACAGTGGTGAATAAAATCGGAGAAAACGATCATGCCTCGCTTAACCTTAGAAAATGATATCAGCCTGTTAAAAAATGAGGTTTTGATACTCGGTAATATGGTGGAACAATCCATGCTGTCAGCTGTTGCAGCTTTGAGAAAGAGAAACCTGACCGCAGCCAAGACCATCTATCATTCCGATCTGCAAATCAATGAAAAAAGGTATGCATTAGAAAACGCCATTATTATTCTGATTGCCACCCAGCAACCGATGGCACATGATCTGAGAACTCTGGCTGCCATCCTCGAAGTAGCGGGTGAATTGGAACGCATGGGCGATTACGCCAAAGGTATCTGTAAAATTGTTCTAATGCTCGGAGAAGCATCATCTCCAATCAGCCTGGGCGATATTGAACTGATGGCAAATAAAGCCACCAGCATGCTGCACCGTGCCCTGGGTGCGTTTGTTAAAGAAGACGCCAAGCTTGCCAATTCCCTCCCACTTGAAGATGATGAAGTGGATAAGCTCTACTCAAAAGTATACGCGGATCTGGTCAAAGCGATGACAAAAAACCCGGCGATCATCGAACACACAACCCGTTATCTATGGGTGGCTCATAACCTGGAGAGAATGGCAGACCGTGTCACGAACATCTGTGAACGCACCGTTTTCATCGCGACCGGTGATCTCATGGAGATAGACGGTTCAGATGATGAGGAAGCCGTATAAGATCGTATCGCTCGATAACCAAACAACAATAATAAATTTGGTTATTGGCGGAAACCCCATCTTCCATTTTATGAGATAATCACTCCATGAAAAGATTGGTGAAAAGCCAAAGTGGGCGTCAGATCAGACTGACCAGCCTGGCCTCCTGTGCTGGTTGAGCATCCAAGCTGAGCGCAGATGCGCTGGAGCAGGTTCTGACTCCGCTTAAGGAAACATTCCAGGAGAGCGACCACCCCCAACTTCTGGTCGGGTTGGATTCGCCGGATGACGCCGCCGTATGGCAGTTGGACAGGGAGAATGCCCTGGTGTTAACTACGGATTTTTTCACTCCCGTGGTAGATGATGGCTATGATTATGGTGCCATAGCGGCTGCCAACAGTCTCTCAGACGTGTACGCCATGGGGGGGGAACCATTTCTGGCACTAAATATCACCGCTTTTCCTGCCAACTTGGATATTTCGGTGCAGCAAGCCATCCTGCGTGGTGCAGCCGAAAAAGCACGGGAGGCGGGTGTGGTGATCGCAGGCGGGCACACAATCCAGGATAAGGAGCCCAAATTCGGGTTGGTGGTCCTGGGACGTGTCCGCATCCACAACCTGCTTACCAAGCGCGCCGCACAACCTGGTGATCGCCTTATAATAACCAAACCACTCGGGTTTGGGGTCACCACGACCGCGCTTAAACAAGAGAAAGCTGATACTGAGGACGTACTGGAAGCAGTCACATGGATGAAACAACTAAACCGGCTCAGCAGTCAACTTGCACTTGAGTTTAATCTTAAGGCAGCCACAGACGTCACCGGATACAGTCTACTCGGGCATGGCTGGGAGATGGCATATGCTTCTCAGGTCGGGATGCAGATTGACCACCATAAAGTACCCTTCCTGACACATGCGCGTAAATATTCCGAAGCAGGTTGCTTCCCGGGTGGTGCTAGCAATAATCGCATACATTATGGAGAGCATATCAGTTTCAGCAATGCCATCGATGAGATTACTCAGATGCAATTATTTGACCCCCAAACCAGCGGGGGCTTGTTGCTGGCAGTCCCGGACGAAATCCACTCTGCTTTCCTTAAGCGAGCCCGGAAACTGGGCCAGCCGGCATGGGAGATCGGTTTTGTAGTACCCGGTAATTCGATCGAAGTTGTTTAATACCCACTATTTTTCTCATCTTAGCCTCATTCTTGGCTTGACACTCTTAAAAAAGCCATGTTATGATGATTATGGAGTTTATTGAATGCCTGTTAAAAAAATACTGCCCCTGGATGATTTTGATGAGGGGCGTGTGATTGAAGAAAGCCAATCCAAGACTTCCACCCAAGAACAACCCAGGATCAGCCTATGGGAAAAATTGGTACGCATGGGCCTGGGTGAAACCACATTAAAAGTTGGCACAGCAGTGGTTTCCGTGCTGTTATTTATCATCATTGCCTGGGTGATGAGCCAGTTTTACGTCAAGTCACGGGTAAACGCATCGGATGGGATGGGCGGATCCGAAAGTCTGCTAGGCAACTCATCCAAGCAGGTTTTACCTGAATCTCTGACCATCCCATTAGTAGATAATCCAACCAATGGTGTGACCCGGCTGGCATCTCTTCACACAACCATCCCCAATCGTGGCCGGACTGACATTGAAAAGTACTCTGTTCAGAAAGGCGATACTCTGTTTGGGATCGCCGAAAAATTCAATCTCAAACCCGAGACGGTATTCTGGTCCAATCGCTATGTGATGGGTAACGATCCTGAAAACCTGGTGCCGGGCATGGAATTAAACATCCTGCCGATCGAAGGCGCCTATCATCGCTGGAGCGCAGGGGAGGGTTTAAACGGCGTTGCCAGTTTTTACAGTGTCACTCCAGAAGATATCATTAATTATTCCGGTAATAACCTTAGCATTGATACCATCGGTGACCTCTCAAACCCGAACATAACACCCGGCACCATGTTGGTCATCCCGAATGGGTTTGCCACCTTCGTGAACATCATGCCGAGCGTCACACGTAAGAATCCAGCCATCGCCAACGGATTGGGCACAGGTGCCTGCGGACAGGTGATCCAGGCAGGTGCCACCGGGGTCGGCATGTTCGTCTGGCCGACTATGCAACACGCCGTAACCGGCTACAAATGGTCCCCCGAAACAAACCACAATGCCATAGATATCGGGGGTAAATCGGGCGATACGATCGTCGCTGCAGATAACGGCATCGTTGTCTATGCCGGTTGGTCGAATACTGGTTACGGCTACCTGGTGATCATCGATCACGACAATGGTTTCGTATCATACTATGCCCACTTGCTCGAAGGATCGATAATGGTCGAATGCGGCCAGAGCATCTGGCAAACCAATGTGATCGGTGCCATGGGTTCTACCGGAAACTCCTCCGGTCCCCATCTACACTTTGAGATCCGCTATAATGGGAATCCGGTAAACCCCACCGATTACCTTCCCCCAGGCTAACAAATATCGAGTCCACCGGGTTCAAACATGAACCCGGTTTTTTTTATTAATGTTAGAATAAACTCATGACTACCGGGCAAAATCTCAGACCGTCTCCCATTGCCGGTACCTGGTATCCTGGTGATCCTGCAACATTGACCCGTTCGATCGACCAGTTTCTATCAACAGCCCAACCCCAACAGATCAATGGGCAGATAAAAGCCATCCTCGTTCCTCATGCCGGGCACCGCTATTCCGGTTTGGTGGCCGCCTATGCGTTTAACGCCATTCGCGGCATGCCGGTTAAAAACGTGGCTGTTATATCGCCAATGCACCAGTTTCACCCGGCCAGATTGCTCACAACAGCTCATGATGCCTATGTGACACCGCTGGGTTCCGTTCCGGTAAACCACAAACTGGTTACTCGGCTCAGCAGTCTTCTCAAAACGGACTTTGGGGTTGGATTAACACCGGTCACCGCTGATCAGGAACACTCGCTCGAAATACAGCTTCCCTTCCTTCAAAGGGTATTCAGTGATGGTTTTGAGCTCGTGCCGGTAATGATGCGTGACCAGTCGCCTGATACAGCCCGGGCGCTCGCCAATGGATTGGCGAAAACCATGCCGGCCGGGTCGCTGTTGGTGGCAAGCTCGGACCTTTCACATTTTTATTCAGATGTTGAAGCCAAAGCCCTGGACGGCACCATTCTGAAAGCCATCGGGGATTTTTCGCCTGAAAGTGTATATCAAGTGGAAGCTGATGAGCGGGGATACGCGTGTGGTTTGGGTGCCATCACCACCATTCTCTGGGCAGCCAGGGAAATGGGGGCTGATAAGGCAATGATCTTGAATCATGCCACCTCCGGAGATGTGACCGGCGATCGCTCATCGGTAGTCGGCTATGCATCCGCAGTGATTTTCAAAACAAAATGATCATCTGGAATATTGTTTTTTTAATCCTTCTGGTATTGCTGAATGCATTTTTTGTGGCGGTCGAGTTTTCGGCTGTTGCCTCTCGCCGCTCCCGTTTGGAATTGCTGACGGGGGAGAAAGCCTCTGCTGTCGCTACCGTAAAATCCTGGCTGGAAAATCCCGAATCACGCGATTATTTAATTGCAGCCTGCCAGTTGGGTATCACCATTGTCAGTCTGGCATTGGGAGCAGTGGGTGAAAAAACATTCGCGACCATTCTCGATCCACTCTTTCAAGAAGCGCAACTCCCACCCGGCATTCAATTCATCAATACCATCCTGCCTGTCTTGCCACTAATCATCAGTCTGATCATCGTCTCAGCCATCCATGTTGTGTTTGGCGAGCAGGTCCCCAAGGTGGCGACACTTCGCAATCCAGAGAAATTTGCCATCCGTGCTGCACCCTACATGACCCTCTTTACTCGTATTTTCAAGGGATTCATTCAGCTGCTCAACTGGCTTACCAAGCAGGTGCTGCGCCTCATCGGAACCCCAATCGGCAATCTGGCGACCCACGGCTATTCTCGAGCTGAGATCAAACAGCTTTTTTCTGGACCTGAAGTTGAAGGCGTACTCGATCCCACCGAGCGCGAGATGCTTTCGGCTGTCATCGAACTGGGCGAAACCGTTATACGAAAAGTCAGTATCCCGCGTACGGAGATCCTCGCAATTGAAGCGAAAACATCCCTGGATGAAATGATTAAAACCATCATGGAAAATCCGGCTTCAAAATACCCGGTTTATGAGGAAAACCTGGATGCAATTATTGGTATTCTACACATCCGGGACTTGCTTCCGTTGATCCATCACCCCCCCGAAAAGAAAGTTTATGCAAAAGACCTGGTACGACCGGCCATATTCGTTCCCGAGTCCATATCCATCGATGATCTATTGTCGGTGTTTCGAACTAATCGTCAACATCTAGCCATCGTTCTGGATGAGTATGGTGGAACAGCTGGTATGGTGACACTTGAAGATCTGGTCGAGGAAATACTGGGTGATTTGAAGGATCCTTTTGATACAACCACCCCTTCCATTCAAGATCGAGAGGATGGTTCGGCGCTGGTGGAAGGGTTAACATTGATCGAGGAAATCAATGACCATTTGACGTTGAGTCTGGATGATCCCAATTACGACACCATCGCCGGCTATTTGATCGGGAAATTGGGCCGAATTGCCAAAGTAGGGGATGTCTATGAGGATCTGGATCATGGTATTTCCATGAAAGTTGAATCCATGGATCGTTTAAGGATTGACCGGATCTCAATAAAACGCATCTAATCCAGCGAAATTTATACTTCCCATATGAAATCTGTGTACCTTAAATCCTTCATAAAGAAATGGTTGCTGATATGCGTTGCGTTTACACTGTATGTCTCGGCGGGCGCCTGTCAATCTGATAAAACCGCCCCGAACCAGACCCCCGCAATAACCCATACGGTGACAAGTACAATTACCGTCACACCCCTGTCAACCGTCACCCCGCGTCCAAGTATGACCCCTACGCCTACCCAAACCCCACTACCTTCCCCCACCGCCACACCAACCGAAACGCCCGCAATTTTACGCCCGGCACAGCTCTGGCCAAAGCGGGATGTCAATGACAAACTGATCGATTGGGGTTACAGCCATATTACGGATATCGGATGGAACCAAAAAGGCCAGGTGGTCCGTTTTTCCGCCATGTTAAGCTTTCAGCTAATGGATCGCGGCATTCACAGGCAAACCATCGTCGTGATCGGGAAACCGCTTACCGTATACTATCTCAACGTCCAACGTCAGGTCGGGAAGGAACTACAAACAGCGCATCTAATTGTAGGCGGAGCATTCGGTAATGACGTTCCATTGGGCGTCATCCCGGCTGGTGGTCCATCTTACGTAAAACTGCGACTGATGACCCGCAGAGAACCGTTTGATCCCTATATAACCCATAATAAAGCCAACCAGCCATATGCCACCCGCAGTGCGGAATATCCCGACACCCTTCTGACCGACCTCGAGCAGGTTCTGGCTCGATTACCGGATCAGGTGATCTTGTTGGCTGACCAGGCAATCATCGTCGATCCTGACTCCATTCAGCGCTTCGAATATGACATCCGCACGGTTCCCTACCTGGTTGCACGTTATTACCCCTGGTTATTATTGGATGATTACGACCGCTTCACCGGCCCAAACCAGGCAGCACTGGAAATGGCGGATAATTTATATCTCAACAAACCCTTCACCCAACCAGTCGAGTGGTACAGCGGTGAAACTCTGATCATCATCACCGGTACTCAATAACCCCCCGGAAATCCCCTTTTGTGATTAAATACTATCATGCCTGTTTATGTCGAAGTGGTGGTCAATATTCCCCAGGTTGCGGGGACTTTCCATTATCATCTCCCTGTGGATATGGAAGGCAAAGTCCTCATGGGCAGCCTGGTGACAATTCCGTTTGGCAATCAGCGGGTCCAGGGTGTCGTCACCCGTTTCGTCAGTCAACCTGATGTACCTGAGACTCGCCCGGTCGAGGAACTTGTCGACGATCTCCCGGTGGTGACTCCCGCTCAAATGAAGCTTGCTGGATGGCTTGCCCGGGAAACGCTTGCGCCGCTGTCAACCTGCCTGGATGTGATGATCCCATCCGGGCTCAGCCAACATGTCGACACAATAGTTACTCCGGTCCCTGAGCGCTTAAGCAACATTCCGGTCGGTCTCGGGCAAACCGAAACCAGGCTGGTCAAACTGTTGGTTGAACGAGGTCCACTCCGTGGTCGACAGATCGATGCTGCCCTGCCACAGCAGAACTGGAAAGCGGCAGTACGAATACTTGGGAAAAAGGGACTGGTAACATCTGCCACCTATCTGCCCTCACCTGCTGTCCGCCCAAAATATATCAAGACAGCCCTATTGGCCATTCCGGCCGAGGAAATTCCGAATCACCTATCATCCCTGGGGCGCCAAATAAACGTGGTCGACCGACGGGCAGCAGTGCTTAAATTCCTCGCCTCTGAACCCTGGCCGGTCGATATTGCCTGGGTCTATGCCACATCGCGTGCCAAGCTGGTGGATCTGCAAAAACTGGAGGAACTGGGGCTCATCATTTTAAGCGAATCGGAGGTATGGCGCGACCCGCTCAAGGAATACGACCAAACAGTGACGATTGCGCCTGAACTTACCAGCGATCAGGCGAAAGTTTGGGAAACCATCCAAATTTGCCTATCTTCCCATGGCGAGGTGAAATCAATTAAGTCGATTCTTTTAAATGGCGTGACCGGTTCCGGTAAAACCGAGATCTATCTTAGGGCAATACAGACAATCATTCAGAGCGGAGGTCAGGCTCTATATCTTATACCGGAGATATCTCTTACACCTCAGACCATCCGGCGGGTTATGGGGCGCTTTCCGGGTCGGGTCGGCATTATTCATTCACGCCTTTCTGCAGGCGAACGCTATGATACCTGGCGGCGGGCACGCGCCGGGCTGCTGTCAGTAGTCATCGGTCCGCGTTCAGCATTGTTCACTCCTTTTCCATCCCTGAAGCTGATTATCGTGGATGAATGCCACGAGGAGAGCTATTATCAATCGGACTCCATGCCGTACTATCACGCAGCCAGTGCGGCAACCGCCTATGGCAACCTGGCAGGAGCTCTCGTCATTCTGGGGTCTGCCACACCCAATGTGACCCAATCCTATCAGGCTGAGCAAGGGGAGTCGCTCGAACTCAAACTGCCACATCGCATCCTCAATATTTCTCAATCCCAACAGCATCCTGACCGCCAGACCGTCATAGGCAGCAAACCGAATCACTCCGTCGGGGAAAGTCTCGCGTCAGAACTGCCTGGGGTCCGGCTTGTTGATATGCGTGAGGAATTGAAAAGTGGCAATCGATCAATCTTCAGCCAGGACCTGTTGTCTGGTCTGGAGCGTGTGCTCACTGCTGACCAGCAGGCGATCCTTTTCCTCAACAGGCGGGGGAGCGCGACGTACATTTTTTGCCGAAATTGTGGCCTGACGATAAAATGCCCGCGCTGTGATAAACCGTTAACTCTTCACAGTCCACTGGGAGAACTACTTTGCCACACCTGTGGATATCATCGTAAACAACCACACCTATGCCCTCAGTGTTCGAGTGATCAAATTCAGGCTCTGGGTGTAGGTACCGAACGCGTGGAAAGTGAGATCAACCGTCTCTTCCCCCAGGCTAAAACGCTACGCTGGGATTT
Organism: uncultured Chloroflexia bacterium; assembly: GCA_963701225.1. Classification (GTDB taxonomy): domain Bacteria; phylum Chloroflexota; class Anaerolineae; order Anaerolineales; family Anaerolineaceae; genus JAFGXF01. The sequence continues at coordinate 38,987 of OY969578.1, forward strand.
TGATACCACCCGGCAAAAAGGCGCCCACGAAGTCATACTGGCACATTTCTCTGCTCATCGAGCCGACATCCTGATTGGCACGCAAATGCTCGCAAAAGGTCTCGATTTACCCTTGGTGACGCTGGTGGGTGTGATCCTGGCAGACATCAGTTTAAACCTTCCGGATTATCGCGCTACAGAAAGGACTTTTCAGATTCTAACCCAGGTTGCAGGCAGAGCCGGGCGCAGCCCGCTTGGCGGTCAGGTAATCATGCAAAGCTATCAACCAGATCACTATGCCATTCTGGCTGCCGCGAAACACGACCAGGCCGGTTTTTATCAAAAAGAGTTGGAGTATCGCCGCCAGCTCAATTACCCACCATTTACCCGCTTGATGCGCCTTGAGGTCCGCCATCGTGAGAACGACCAAGCCGAACGATCAGCCAGCAATATGGCCAATCAGGTTTTGTCATGGATTGAAAAGGCAGACAGGCGGGAAACCGATTTGATTGGTCCCGCACCCTGTTTCTTCGGACGTGAAAATGGGCTCTTCCGCTGGCAGCTTATCGTGCGCGGTCCAGACCCGGCCGGTTTTTTCAAAGATCGGCCCCTGCCGGGTGATTGGAAAGTGGAAATTGACCCTCCCAATCTATTGTAACAAATTCACATAGAATTCATCTATGTTAATGAATGTTTAACATTCATATGCTATGAATGCGGGTATAATAACTGTCCAAGAAAGGCCCCTAAATCGGTGAAGTAAGCCATGCCAACCTATACCTATCACTGCGATAATTGCGGAATTCGCTTTGACCGTTATCAAAAATTTGAAGACCAACCGCTAAGTTATTGCCCGGAATGCAAGAAAAAGAGTTTGAGGAAAGTATATGCGCCGGTCGGTATAGTATTTAAAGGTTCGGGGTTCTATGCTACCGATCACCGCTCGCCATCCGGATTAGCCTCCGCCACAGCCGACAAAACCGCCAAAGCAGATAAAACAGCAGAGACACTGGAAAAGGCTGTTGCCGACACACCGAAAACAAAAACCCCGGAGACGACTGTTGCAAGGAAAACGGAATAGTCATTTTCGTTTTATTGTGCTCTCTCTTGCTCCCCGTACCAGGGGAGTTTTTCATGCAGTAGAGCACATGGTCATAAAATCAACGAAGACTCAATAGCAGCTATCTTCAATCCTATCGGGTATAATATCGACCGGCAGCGCCATTTTTACGGTTACCATGTGACTTACAAAAACATGCATTAAAAAACACAACAGAAATAATTAATGGATCCCCTTTCCCTCTTTTTTATCGCACTTGGTCTGGCGATGGATGTATTCGCTGTCTCTCTGGGGGTTGGGAGTTCACGGTTCGGGAATTCTCAACGCGCCAGGATCCGAATGGCTTTTCATTTCGGATTATTCCAGGGAGGCATGACGTTCCTGGGCTGGCTGGCTGGCACCCAGATTGCCAACTGGATCGCCGGTTTTGACCATTGGATTGCCTTCGGCCTGCTGGCTTTTGTCGGCATCCGCATGATCAAGTCCGGGATTAATTCTACTGAAGAGAGCCATCCGGTTGACCCCAGCCGTGGCATGACGTTGGTCATCTTGTGTATAGCAACCAGCCTGGATGCCCTGGCTGTTGGTCTGAGCCTGGCCTTTCTTGATAGCAATATCCTGATCGCAAGTCTGGTCATCGGTGTGGTCTCCGTAATCCTCTCACTGGTTGGAACGGTTTTCGGAGGTACATTGGGGTCTCATTTTGGAAAACGCATGGAGATCATCGGCGGCATCCTATTGATAGGCATAGGCTTACGCATCGTCATCACCCACCTTACCTAGAAGCTATTGACCAGCCTTCGGGTTTACCTTACAATCCTGTCAGAAATACGACCGATATCCCCGACTAAAAACAAGGAATGACAATGACTATACAATCGTTCCCTTCCCACCGTGCTCCATTCTACAAGGATATCCCCGATAACCAATGGAGTGATTGGCGCTGGCAACTCAGTCATCGCTTGAATTCTGCTGAGGATATCGGAAAAGTGCTGAAATTAACAGAGAGCGAGCTTCGCGCCCTGAATGCCCGCGATCTGTTCCGGGTGGATATTACCCCATACTTCATCTCACTGATTAACGCTGACGACCCCCAGGATCCGGTTCGTAAGCAGGTCATCCCAACGGCTGGAGAAATCGTACCGTTCACAGGCATGATGGCAGACTCACTCGCTGAAGACCGCCACAGCCCTGTGCCAGGCCTGGTGCATCGCTATCCAGACCGGGTCTTGATGCTTGTAACCACACAATGCGCCTCGTATTGTCGTTATTGTACCCGCTCTCGAATTGTAGGCGACCCTGCAGAAACCTTCTCGCGGTCTGAATTCGAATTACAGCTCGAATACCTGCGCCGCACGCCCCAGGTGCGGGATGTGTTACTGTCGGGCGGTGACCCGCTCACCCTGGCACAGGGTTTGCTGGAGGAACTGCTTACCAAGCTGCGCGAGATACCGCATATCGAGATCATTCGGATTGGCTCGCGTGTTCCGGTTTTCATGCCTCAGCGCATCACGGCTGAGTTGACCGATATGCTTCAGCGCTTCCATCCGTTATGGTTGAATATTCATGTCAATCATCCGAACGAGATCACCGCCGAGCTGGCAGAAGCCACGGATAAACTGTCACGCGCCGGTATTCCTCTGGGTAATCAATCTGTTTTGCTGGCAGGGGTTAATGACTGTCCGCATATCATGCGCAAATTGGTTCAGGACCTGGTGAGGATCCGCGTCAGACCGTATTACCTCTACCAATGTGACCTGGTGGAGGGTGCCGGGCACTTCCGCACCCCGGTTGCCAAAGGGGTCGAGATCATCGAGGCATTGCGCGGACACACCTCGGGTTTTGCCGTTCCTACCTACTGTGTTGATGCACCTGAAGGAGGTGGAAAAATACCGGTCATGCCCACCTACCATATCAGTTCTTCAGATCACAAGATCGTGTTGCGTAATTATGAAGGTTTTATCACCACCTACGAAGAACCGCTGGATTACACCCCGCATGATCCCAAAACCTGCAAGTACCACCAGCACAAACGCCTGGAGCCAGGGCAGAGTGGTATCAGCGGTCTGTTGGATGGCGATGCAATGACCATCAAACCAACCGGTTTTGATGAACTTCACAACCGCGGTGGTGGGGCTCATCGCCTGAGGGCGGATGAATCCAAATGGAAACCGCTGGGAATTGGCGATACGAAAGCGGAAGAATAATTCATTTTCAATTCCCCTTGTGAATAATACCGATTGTAACTATAATCTATTATTCATTTAATCAGGAGGATATTATGACTGTTAAATCTTTGCCCCCCGTTGATACAACCTCCACCAAGGGTAATTCCGGACTCGCGATTGCTTCGCTGGTACTCGGGATACTAAGCTTCTGTGGATGGTGGCTACCCTATGTCAACTATTGTTTAATCCTGTTGGTACTGGCAGGAATCGTTACCGGTATTCTTGGTTTAAAGAGCTCCAAGAAGGGTATGGCAATCGCCGGTCTGGTACTTTCAATTCTCTCCATTTGCGGTGTGGTTGCGTCAATCATCTTCTGGACCAGTGTCGGAAATAATTTGCTTCAAGATCCAACCCAATGGCAAAATTTTCTCAATCAATTGAATTATTAGCTCTTTTGGATCACTCACACATAAACGATATACATAATTTTTTTTGATGATTAGGTAAGCATTTCGTAGATTCAACTCACAAGTGCAACTGAAGGGCTGAAAGGAGAGGCAAGCTGGTGTAGTATAAGTGCTTCAAAGACAGCCAGTCAAAGGAGCACAAATGAGACACTACACACAGCTCACCCAGGAACAAAGATACCAGATTTATGCATTAAAGCAAGTGGACGAGAAACAGGAAAAGATAGCAATAATAGTAGGGGTAAACAAAAGCACGATCAGTCGAGAGCTGGAGAGAAATACAGGGCAAAGAGGATACCGGCCAAAACAAGCTCAGCAAATGAGCAACGCCCGTAGATATAAGGGGCAGAGACGAATTGGGTCTGCGGGGTGGAGCATGGTTAGAGAACTCATACAACAGGAATGGAGTCCAGAACAAATATCAGATTGGTTGCGATTAAGAAGAAGACCGAATATAAGTCATGAAAGGATCTATCAATATCTACTAGCGGATAAAGCCGATGGTGGCAAACTCTACAAACACCTGAGGTGTCAAAAACAACGAAAAAAGCGATATGGAGCCTATGAACGTCGTGGAAACCTTCCAAATCGCGTCTGGATCGACCATAGACCTCTTGAAGCCAACCATAGGGAAAGATTAGGTGATTGGGAAGCGGACACGATCATTGGGAAGAACCATCAAAGAGGGATCATTACTTTGGTAGATAGAAAAAGCCGATATGTATTATTACGGAAGGTTGAACGAAGAGTGGCCGATGAAGTCGCTGAGAGTATGGTGGCAATGTTGGATGGCTATCCAGTATTAACCATTACTTCTGATAATGGTCGTGAGTTTGCCAAACATGAAGTGGTATCTGAATATTTCAAAAGTTCATTCTTTTTTGCCCACCCATTCTCTTCCTGGCAAAGAGGTACCAGCGAAAACACCAATGGTTTGATCCGCCAATACTTCCCGAAAAAGCATGACTTTGCTACAATAACTCAGAGCGAGATCGATTTGGTTATGTCGAGGTTGAACAATAGACCGAGGAAGTGTCTGGGGTTTAGGACACCTCTTGAGGTCCTGTCCAATTCACCAGTTGCACTTGGTACTTGAATTCAAGTTTTATCCATTAACCGTTATAAGGAGAAAATATGACTGAATCGTTGCCCCCCGTAGAGACTGCGCCCGTGAAAGATCAATCCGGTCTGGCAATCGCAGCCCTCGTATGCGGCATCCTCAGCTTGTGTTCATGGTTGATCCCATTCTGTGGTGGTCCCATCGCACTGGCAGGTGTCATCCTGGGTGTGCTTGGGATGAAAAGCTCCAAGAAGAGCATGGCAATTGCCGGTCTCATTATGGCTGCTATTGGGATCGTGCTTACGATCATCAATGCCGTCGCTGGCGCTCTATTTGCCCCGATGCTGGGTGGTTTTGACATCAACCAATATCTTCCCCAATAATCCTAAACTATAATTTAGCCCGGGGCTTCACTGGAAGCCCCGGATTTTTTAAATCGGGGGAGAGATCATTCTTCCTAACTAATGTAACTATTTACTCGGGTTTTCGTTATATATGGTATGGAATATGCATCAAGGAATATGTAGCAAGGAGGCAGATATGGGCGCTGTATATGTAGCCATTGCATTTGTCAGCCTGGTTTTCGGTGTTATGAGCTTTTTCGGCTCGAATAATGACAAAATATAATAAAAGAACCTTTCACCCGTAAATTTAGTATTTCCCTTTCCATGACGGGATTGGGCTCCTCACATCTTGCAAGTTCACAGAAATCCGCTAATGGCGGATTTCTGTTTTCTCCAGAGTATAATCACAACCGGAGGTGGATGTGGAGATCCGAGTGGCTGTTGAAAATGGTAATGATGGTCGCTCCCTGGCATGGGCACTGGATCACCCGGGCTGTTTCATTTACGGGAACGACGAGGGTGAAGTCATCCTAAACCTCCCATTGGCCTTTCTACGCTACACCGAGTGGATCGCCTGTCATACAAGAAAATCCTGGTTGAAATCCGGTAATCCGGATATAAGACTCGTCGAAGTCTGGCAATGCTATAGTATCAACGACGAGTATCAGGTGGCTGATGATGGCATAGAAGTGAATGCCTGGTTTCGGGATGACTGGAGACCGCTTACTCTAAAAGAGGTGGAACGTGGTAACCAACTGCTTACCTGGAGCCGCGAAGATCTCCTTCAATCAGCTCAACCTCTGACATCAGAGCAGCTTACTTGGAACAGACCTGAATTTGAGCGATGGACAATCGAAAGGATTCTTCAGCATATCGCCAACGCCGAGTGGTGGTACCTTGACCGCCTCGGTCTGGCACCTTGGGGTAAATCAGACCTTCCGGAAGATCCATTCGACCGCTTGGCCTTCGTGCGTAACCATGTGATGCAGGTTCTGAACGAATTGGCAGGAGTGGATAAAGTGGAAGGAAAAGCGGGCGAATTTTGGAGCCCGCGTAAATTACTCCGCAGGCTGCTCTACCATGAGCGCGATCACATCGAGCATATCATGCAAATACTGTCTGAGTGCCATTGACACCCTCGATGCCGAACCCCGGAAAAATACTCTCACCTAACAAACCCTTCCGACGATTGCCCGCCATCCTCTGGCTGGGTATGGCAGGCGCGGTCTGCCTGGTGGTCTATGGTTTCATATTCACAGGATCAGCTTTCCTTTTCACATTTATTGACATTCCCAAATACGACCTGCGCTTAATGGTGGAAGGGGAGCCCTCTTTGCTCTGGCTCTATCGGATCGGTTTTCTAGTCCTGGCTGCCATGTACATCCTAGGGGGGTGGTCAGCTGCTCATTCGCAAGGCTGGAAAGCCTGGGTGATTGTTTTGGGGGCTGCCTTCCTGTCGGCCGGCACACTGATTTTTCTATACCCCTTCGATGCTTCGGATATCTTTGATTACATCATTCACGGGCGTATGCTGGCACTATACGGTGCAAACCCTTATCAAGCTACAGCTGTGGCGTATCCGCTCGACCCTATCTACCCCTATGTCGGCTGGGTGAAATCCACTTCACCCTATGGGCCTTTCTGGTTGCAACTTAGTGCCCTTACCGCCCGCTTTGCCGGTAATACGGTCGTGGGGAATGTTATTGCATTCAAACTGCTCGATGGGGTCTTTTATTGCATCTCTGTTGGTTTCGTGGCTGCCATCCTGCACAACCAAAATCCAAAGCGAACTCTGGCTGGAGTATGGTTGTTCGCGTGCAACCCTCTTGTTTTATACGAAACCTTCGGTCATGGGCATAATGACATCACGTTGACTGCCTGCCTGCTGGGTTCTGTCTGGTTCATGGTAGGCCGACGTTATACGCTTACCGTCCTGGCATTGGTCGCCGGGGCTTTATTCAAGTATGTCTCTTTGCTCGTTTTGCCTGCTGCTGTTCTCTTCGCACTGATTAATCACAATAATTGGAAAGCAAAGCTGCGCTATCTGGGAGTCACAGGTCTTTCTTGCCTGGTTCTGATCGTCTTTGCGTATCAGCCGTTCTGGGCGGGATGGAAAACCATCGACCTGACAACCCGAGTTTATTTGTATACCACCTCTTTACCGACCATCATACAAACTCAATTCCGTGATACGTTCGGTATAACCCCCCTCTCTCAAGCCATCAGTCTGGTCGCTGCCATTCTGACCCTTGTGGTGTCTGTCTTCATTACATGGCGATTAATCCGAGAAAAAAGCTGGATGAGTTATCCGAAAGCAGCTCTGACAATCTTGTTATTTTACCTGCTTGTCACCTGCCTGTGGTTTCAACAATGGTACGTGGTATGGCTGGTCGGTCTGGTGGTATTGCTTCCCCTCAGTGGGCTCACTCTGATTGGTTATTTGCTGAGCTTCTGGGTGATGACCAAGGTGTTGGTGTTTGCCCCACCGCTTTTATGGGTTCGCCCTCTTCCGAATGTTCAATACCGAGAATTCTGGCTTTCAGTGGGTGTGATGGGTCTTCCATGGCTGGTGAGCCTCATCGTCCTTGTCCGTTATGGGATCAATGAAGTCCGCGCACTTACCCATATAAAAGTCCCAAAATTAAAGTCGGACAATCGAATTACTATCCGATGATTGCATTTCATCTGAAAGTGCGCTAAACTTTGGTCATGATATTCGACCACCTCGTCTGGGTAGGTATCAATCCCACCCCCCAACCTGGCAAGAGGCGTGGTCTGTTGACCTATGCTGCACTGGATAAAAAACTACACCTGCTGGCACTTAGCCAGGCCAGCATTGATGACCTGAAAGCTTATCTGAGTGGGCAAACTTCAGCCATCGCTGCGATCGCAGCACCCCGCCGCCCCAGTCTTGACCTTCCCCATGATCACCAGCAGGCGGCTCTGTTCCCGGATACACGCCCAACAAGGATTCTCCGGGGACGGTTGGCTGATCGACAACTGCGCGAACACAACCTTGGGCACCCTTTTACCCCAGGCTCCGTCGAACTTTGCCCCGCCTGGATGCGTCGTGGATTCAAGCTCTATGAACTGTTGGACTCACTTGCATATCGGGATTATCCGGCAGACCTACAGCCGTTCCAAAAAATGGAAGTATTCCCCCACGCAACTTTCACCCTGCTCTCAGGTAACCCGCCTTTGCCACGAACCAGTCTCGAAGGCAGGTTGCAGCGTCAGCTTCTCCTGAGCGACAAGGAATTGGATGTTCCGGACCCGATGCGTTTCTTCGAGGAAGTCACCAGTTACCGCTTGCGGAGCGGCATCCTGCCACTCAAAGATATCTATCAGCCGGCCGAATTGGATGCCCTGGCAGCCGCTTATACTGCCTGGCTGGCAGTGACCAGCCCGCAAAGTGTCATGTTATATGGAGATGAGGGGGAGGGACAAGTGATCGTGCCGGTCGGTTTGATGATGCCCAGGTTAATCCCGGATTCTCCAACCAGACCCGAGTACGCATTACTGGAGAACGATTGATCTGATTTCTAATTTTCCAATATAACATGCCGTCAATCTCTGGGTTGATAAGAAAGGTGGATGAATGAACGTAAAAATGTGGCTCAAGGCATTACAAATTATCCCGCGGATTTCTAAAGCAGAATGGGATAATTTGGATGTTATCTCCCACTGGCTGATTGCCACGCGTGCAGCAGCCCTGGTGGTTACATTTGCTTCTGCCTTGATCGCCGGATTGCTGGCGTGGCGGGACGGTCCAATCAACTTCTGGTGGTGGTTGTTACTATTGATCGGCTTGTACTTCGCGCATGGCACAAATAATCTGATCAACGACTGGGTGGATGCACGCAAGGGTGTCGATGACGATAACTACTTCCGTACTCAATACGGCCCCCAACCTGTTCAACAGGGATTGATGAGCAAACGTCAGACTATGACCTACATTGCTGTCACCGGCTTGATTGCTTTGGCATCCGGTATCTTCCTCGTCATGCAGCGCGGTGGTTTTTCCTGGTGGTTGCTTGCCATTGGGGTAGTGTTCGTCCTGTTCTATACCTGGCCATTCAAATGGATCGGGTTGGGCGAAGTCAGCGTTTTGACTGTTTGGGGACCCTTGATGGTGGGTGGTGGTTACTATGTTCTGACCGGCAAATGGGATTGGATGGTAGTGCTCGCCAGCCTGCCCGCCGCAATCGGCACGACCATGGCAATCTTCGGGAAACATATTGATAAACTGGCAGCTGATAAAGCCAAGGGCATCCATACCCTGCCCGTACTGTTAGGCGACAGGGTATCACGTGCAATCGCACTTGGAATGATCGTCATTCAATACCTTCTCGTTATTTATCTGATGGTGATCGGTTATTTCACGCCGATCCTGTTGATTGTATTTTTCTCCCTGACCACCGTACCAATGGTATGGAAGGTATTTAAAGCCCCCAAGCCTGCAAAGGCACCCGACGGTTACCCACCGAATGTCTGGCCGCTATTTTACGTTGCTGCCGGTTTTTACTTCGCCAGACGCTTCGCGCTGTTATATCTGTTAGGTATCATAATGGATGTAATTCTCCATCTGACAGGAATTGTCAGCTGAAATTTTATCGTCAGTGATAACTTCCTATAACCGGGAGCTTTTTTATAATAGAGACTAAAACAAATTCAGAAACCAGTCTGGCATCCAAAATCCCCCCAGTTTAAATCCATAACTGATCACCAACGTGGCGACCAATACCAGGGCACCAAAAATCATGAGTGCATAATCAGGCCACCTATAGGTCAATTTGACGATCCAGGTGCGTTTTCCCGTCCCAAAACAGCGTAGATCCATGGCATTGGCGATATCCTCACCGCTAAGGATAGCATTCATGGTCACCGGGATGATCAGCGGGGCGACCTTCCGAATCTGGGCAAACAGCCCCCCTTCAACACGGTCAACCTCGTATCCCCTTGCCTTTTGAGCATCTAGTGTCACATTGAAATCCCGGGCCAGCGTGGGTATGAAACGGAAAGCCAGGTCAAAGGAGTATGCCAACCGGGCAGGCAGACCCATCCCGGAAAAAGTCGAACCATACAAGCGCGGATCCATGGTGAAAGGCAAAACCAGGAACATGCAGGTGATAGACAATAAGCGTATGATCTGGGTAAGCGCAAACCAAAGTCTTTCAGCCGTCAGGCTAAAATGGATTGGCCAACCAACTACCGGCACGCTGGCATTCCACACTAACACTTCATGTCCCCCGGTTGCGACAGCACCAATCGTGCCGGCGCTGGTGATGAGTGTGTTCACAATCACCATCATGCTGATCAGAATCGTAATGAACAACCAGCCGCGGCGGGTCTCTTTCCAGGACAGGCGCGCAAGAAAATACTGGGTGAAACTGATGGTGAAGAAGAACAGCAGGAACCGGATATCCCAAAAATACACGATGGCAATCATCATCAAAAATGAAAATATCCACCGCGCACGCGGATCAATGCGCTCGATAATTGTGCCATGCGATTTAAAGGATAACGGTACCAGCATGTAAAAGCTCCTCCTCACCGGCTCGGATTAGCCGGTGAGGAGATATCCATTAGATTAAGCAGGTCAGCGTCCAGACCTTTTTACAATGGCAGAATATGCCAGCATCAATAATGGCAACAGGATCAGTCCATTAATGGTGTTGGAGATAAACGCCGGAACGAAATTGGCAGTCATGGCAGCAATAAAGTTCATACCCGAAACCCACATTTCGCTGATTGCAGCAACACCCATGCCCACCACGATACCGACCAGTGCCATCACCTCGGCCAGGATGATATCCTTCGCCGCACGATAAGTAGTCATCTGGCTGACGACCAACCCCGGGATCAACCCCATCAGGCCATTACCCAGGTCCCACCAGGGCCAGAAGCCATAACCCGAGAACCAGTCCGAGAGGAAGTTGCCGAGGAAACCGGTAATGAAGCCCACAATGGGCCCGAAGGCAACACCGAAGAACATTGGTATGACCACACCCGGTCTAATCGAGACGTTGGCTGCCGCAGGAATCTGCAGTACATTAGTTGCCCAGGCAAACACACCATACAGGGCAGCGCCGATTGCCGCAAAGACAACTTCACGCGTACCGAATGTCCACAAAGATTTCTTTTTCATAAGGATCCTCCTCGTCTAAAATTGAATGATAAAAAAGATGTTTTCGATATTCCTTTATACCCTGGTCACACCTCCTTCTTTGTTTTATTGAGTCATTTACATTAACACAGCATAAATCATTCCGTTATTGCCGAACCTGGACCATATGCGCCAGCATTTCTGCCCGCATGTATTTATGCGTTGCCTTGTAGTATTTTTGGTTGAGTCGCAATAAAGATGTAGGGAGTACACGGCTTCTGGTCAATAGCGTATTATTACGCAGGACTTCTTCGGGCGTGCCATCTGCAATCAGCTGGCCGTCTGAAATAAGCAACACCCGATTGGAATAGATGACTGCCAGATCGACATCGTGGGTAATAAACAGGACAGCATCATAACCAGGCATTTGCAGGATGGCGTCCATGAAAGCAGTATAGTTCCAGTAATCCTGCCCGGCTGTCGGTTCATCCATCATTAAGATACGAGAACGCATTGCCAGTACTGCCGCAATGCTGATCCGTTTTTGCTGACCAAAAGAAAGCGCCAACGGTGGAGTCTCCATCTCTTCTTCAAGATTGACTGTTTTAACAGCCCATTCGACGTTGCGGGTTATTTCATCCGCTGCCATGCGCAGATTGCGTGGACCAAAACTCAATTCCTGTCTGACTGTATCAGCAAAAAGCATCTGGGACGGGCTCTGAAAAACATATCCCACCGTATGAGCTGCCTGTGCAACACTGGTTTTCCTGGTATCCCTGCCTTCCAGAACGACCTGCCCATCTGTAGGTTTGAGTAATCCAAGGGTATGCTTGACCAAAGTGGTCTTCCCTGCTCCGTTGGGTCCCAATATCGCGATGATATCTCCCGGAAAAATCGATAGATTAATTTTGTTCAAGACGTAAGGACTATTTTCACCATAACGAAAGCTCACGTTATCAAAAGTGACGAGTGGTTCACGTGAGGAGGGTGATAAAGCCGACTTGAAGCTGGGTGGAGGATCCTTGCGGGCTCGAACCATAACAATCTCGGCCGGTAATTTGATACGCCGATAATCGACTACCTGCATCAAACCTTTTGTGTCTCCATCGTATAATAATCGCCCCTGATCAAGATATAGCACCTCTTCAGGCTTTATCGCAAGCACATCATCAACCCGATGTTCAACGATCAGGACCGCAATGCCTTCGTCAGCAAGGCGCCTGAATAGCTGGAGCGCTTCCCGTGCAGAAGCAGGGTCCAGGCTGGCAAGCGGTTCATCCAGTAAGAGTATCCGCGGCCGGGCGATCAGGATACCCGCCAGCGCCACTTTTTGTTTCTCACCACCCGACAGCGAAAAGGTCTCGCGATCCCGCAGGTGCAGGATGCCTATCCTTTCAAGGGTTTCATCGACACGGGGCAGGATCTCTTCGCGTGGAACACTCTGATTCTCCAACGCGAAGGCAACCTCCGACTGCACATAGCTCGAGACGATCTGCCGCTCTGGATCCTGGAGGAGCGTCCCCACGTTTTGCGATAGCACGGCCATAGCCATACCCACTATGGATTTCCCGAATAGTTTAATGGTTCCGCTCATCTCGCCGTGATAAGTATTCGGGATCAATCCATTAATGCAACGCATCAGAGTGGTCTTGCCGCAACCGCTGGATCCTGCTATTAACAGAACACGGCCGGGTTTCACCACGAGGGATAATTCATTGAGTGCCAGCTCGGTGCGGCTCTGATACCTGAAACTCAGGTTTTCGATGACCAACGGCAGTGCTAAACCCTTCTTTTTCAAAGGAATAGCAACTCCACCGGTTCTCCAACCGTCACCCCAAGCTTTTGAGCAGCGTTGCCGTTCACAACCGCTACTTCAATAAAGTTTTCACTGTCGACCAGTGCAACCACATCTCCTGCCTGTCGTTCGCCGTAGGTATTTACCAACCCTCGGATGCTCCGGTTGGCAATCTTTAACACCACATTTGTATTTTTTTTGACCAGGTTTTCATTCAGATTGGTGGCAACATTCCCAAAAATATCAATGAGAACCACCTGACCGCGCCAGCCTCCGGGTATTTTTACAGGTTGCGGCATATTGAGCCTTACCGGATCATTGATGGGAGTGCCCATTTTTTCCAACGGTACACCCACAGCCAGGTGGGCGGCAACCGGTGCAAAGATATCCCTGCCATGGAATGTATTACTGACCTCGGCCAGCCAGTATTGCGGATTGGTAAGATGAATTATCGTTACAGGCTGATCTTCCTGTTCTGCCTGTTCCAATAAGGGAGTGAAAAGACCATTATCCGGGCCGACAAAAAACTGATTCCCAATACGGGCTGTCAGTGAGCGGCGGGAAGTCCCCACACCGGGATCGACAATTGCGACGTGGATCGTGCCGTCCGGGAAAAAAACTGCCGCCCGCCACAGGGCAATGGCACCTTCCATGATATTTTGCGGCGTAATTTCGTGAGTTATGTCGGCTATTTGGACATCGGGAGCTATCTTCCAAATCACTCCTTTTAATACACCGGAGAATCCGTTCTTCGATCCGAAATCTGTCAGCAAGGTGATTATTGTCATGAATTATTCTCCAACCTGCCAGGTGACAACCACTTTTCTATTAAAAACCAATTCCATCAGATTTGCTTTTTCCTCAGCCATTTTTTGCTCGGTCGGAATTGGCAGATCCGCAAAGCAGGCTATCGATATCTTGCGTGTAGAACATTTCACACTGACGTCTTTCACCAGTCTCTGATGACTGGTATCCAGCCCATCGGCAACCCGCAATATGGCTGATAATACTTTGACAACCTGTCGGTCATGGAAAGACAGGGCATTGTAGTGGTCGTGTTGTTCATCTGGAAGCGCTTTGCGATGATAACGTGCCACGGAGCCGATCACCAGGCGTTCGCGGTTTGTGAACGGCAGCATGCTTGTCTGAAGGATGATGCGCAGGCTGGATTTATGGTGGCCCCGCCAACCATCCACCCAGCCGATATCGTGCAGGATGGCTGCAGCTTCAAGCCAGAACTTCTCAGTCAACCCCAAGCGATGGATAGACTTCATCTGATTAAACATACGCAATGCCAGGCGTGTCACCTGGTGAGTATGAGTTGCCTCATAGCTGCATGTTTCTGCCAGGCGCAATACGACCGGCAGTCTGACGTCGTCCGTAGAGAGACCGGTCAACTGGGTAATTGAAAGATATTCGTTTATGCCGGTTGGTGTCTTTTCTGACGTTCCCATATTATTTATCGGTTAACTAATGATATGTGCTAAACTCATCGCTCCTGATCCGAAATCGGCCCCGTTCCATTTTTCGCTGTGGCTATCTGTTCTTGCAGAATATCCCATATTTTTATTCTACACAATTCGTGCCAATATTGGACAAATTCAATATAGGACTTGTTACGCTGCGTTCGGCGACACTCAAAAAAGCAATCCAGCCCTGGCATTAAACGATCCAATTGCCGGTCGGTGCCGAAATATTTAATGGTGCGCCGGCGCTCATCTACGATGAAATCATCCTTGCCTGATTCCCAAACATCACAATCATGGATGATCCCCAATTGTTCCTGGATTTTTCGCAAATCAGATAAATATTCAGCCAAGCCATCCTTGTAGATCGATGAAAAGCATTCGAGTGTGTAGCGCAAACTTTTGGCAACCAGACGCATGGCATGCAGTTCCTCAACTGCCTCGACCTGATCGACGTATGGATCATACGACAGGAATTTTTTCAATATCGGAATGATTTCCTTACTGGCGAACGCAGTCAATTCGCCATAATTCAAATCAAATTGTCCCCGTTTAGCTTTTGCACGCACCCGGGATTTTACATCAATCGCTGACAGAATCTGATGTCTGTCCAACTCATCCAACACGGACAGCATTTTTTTCTGCACTCCCTGACGTCTCTGTACGATGCGCAGTAATAACCGTCTTACGCCCGGTCGTTTTGAGGGTTCTGATAATCCCTTGAGAAAATCTTTAACACATGCGGCTTGGATATCCAGATCACGCGCCTGCCCCAAGATGCGAGTTGCCTGACGGACACCCTTTTGCCAGGTTCGCATCCGTTTGTCAGGGTAATCATGCTGAAATATTACCAAAGCGGTGTTAAGCCTGCGCGAAGCCACGCGCATACGGTGGACAAACTCAATATCGCGGGAACGCAGAAGGCCAGGGTATTCCTTGCGAAAGGCGCTGAGGTATCTTTGGATGACTTCAGCGCCGTAAACACACACCGCAGGACAACTATTTGCAGCCATACTCCCTTAGAGTATTAACTTTACTATGCTCTTTTTTAATTCTTCGAATACCTGGTTCACAGACTGGTTGGCATCCACAACCACAAATCCAAATTCCCTTGTCATCAAGTCAAACTGGTCAATTAGATGCGACTGGTACCGACAGAAACCATCATACAGGTTATCTGCAAAGCGGATATCCATACCCGATTCCCAAAAGTTAAAACCGCGTCCATGTACCATGCGTGAGACCAGATTGGGGATATCCATGCGCAGGTAAAGAACAAGATCCGGTACCAAAGCAAAGCCATATACTTTACGTGCCCATTCCGGATTGGCGCCGCGGGTAATATCACGGGCGATGATCGAGAAGAAATAACGGTCAGAAAGCACCAGGAAACCCGCTTTTAATGCCGGTATGATCTGATTTTCAAGTCTGTCGGCGAAATCGGTGGCATAAAATAAGCTCATTGTCAGTGGATTGAGGGTATGGCCCAGCTTGGCGGCGTCCAACCCGGGCTGGGTCATAGGCGAGCGCCTTAAACCTGTATCCGATACTGCATAACCTTCTTTTTCCAGCCATTGCCGTAATAAAGTGATTTGGGTTGAACGCCCGATCCCATCTGTCCCCTCCAATACAACCAGCTTGCCAGGATACTCTTCGAAAGGGTTATAGGGAAACCCGGCACCAAAAAACCTCGCCCTGGTCATGATTTACCCTCCTCAAGATCGACTGGTTTCCCCAGTCCCATGGCTTTGCGCTGACGGGCTTCCCTGCGGACTGCTTCTATCGGGGTTGGCAGTCCTTCCCAGCCTTGTAATTGTTTTTTAATGATTGCCCTTACGGTTTTTTGCTGGATCTGAACGGGCTGGGTCCCGTCCACGACGGTAAAATGGTATTCATTAACCATCTGTTCATACTCATCCACAATGCGTTGTTGGAACAGGCGGAAGCTGGTGATTTTATTATCCGATAGCCCAAGATCCATGCCTGCTTCATAGTATTTGATCTTGGCGCGTGTGGATGTGATCCGTTCTACCGCCACATCCAGCGGAACGCGGAAGTATAAAACCAGATCCGGTTGGATGGCAAATGAGTACAGGTTACGCACCCACTGGGGATCTACACCGCGTGCCACATCGCGGGCGAAAGCTGTAAAAGCATATCGATCAGCCAGAACGATCACACCGGCTTTTAACATGGGCATGATACGATTTTCCCAACGGTCTGCGAAATCTGTGCCCTGCAGCAAACTGAAACTGGTGGGCGTGAACATATGCTCCCGTTTGGCAAGCCGGGTTGTACTCTTGACCAGGTCGGATGAATTCCATTCGCTGAAATACACCGACTTCCCGATTGACTGCAGCCATTTATTTAGCAAGTCAATCTGTGTGGATTTGCCGCTACCGTCGATACCTTCGACGACAATTAATTTTCCCTGCATGGTATTAGATTGCACCGTATCGTCCTTCCGGAATCATTAATAATCAACCTTATTATAGCATCTCGGAAAAAATAAAAGATGGGCTGGTTGATATCCAGCCCATCTTAATTATACTTCGTGGAACTCGCCTTCCACGACATCACCATCCGGGGTGTTGGGCGGCGGGGTGCTTTGCCCTGGTTCAACACCCGGTTGGGGTTGTGCAGCAGCTTGCGCACCAAGTGCATTCAACGCATTCTGCATATCACTGGTGAGTGAATGTAATGCCTTAATATCTTCACTATTCATGCTCTGACGGAGTGTGTCAATTTTCCCTTTAATGTCACTCCGGGTATCGACCGGGACTTTGTCACCCAGGTCATTCAACAACCGTTCCGCCTGGTAGGCAGTTGAATCAGCTGTATTTCTCGCATCTGCCAATTCCTTGCGCTGTGTGTCATCCGATTGATGCTGTCTGGCTTCATTCACCATTCTCTCGATATCGCTCTTTTGCAGATTGGTTGAAGCCGTAATGGTCACTTTTTGTTCCCGACCGGTAGCTTTATCCTTGGCAGTAACATTAATAATACCGTTTGCGTCAATGTCGAAAGTGACCTCAATCTGTGGCGTACCCCGTGGAGCGGCCGGTATACCATCCAACCGGAATCTTCCAAGGGTCATGTTATCTGCAGCCATCGGGCGCTCGCCTTGCAGCACGTGAATGTCAACAGCTGTCTGGCTATCTTCGGCGGTCGAAAACATCTCGGTTTTTTTAACGGGTATGGTTGTGTTGCGTTCGATCAATGTTGTACGAACGCCACCCATGGTTTCAACACCCAGCGATAGTGGGGTTACATCCAAAAGCAGGACGTCTTTAACCTCACCGCCCAACACCCCGGCTTGAATGGCTGCACCGACCGCGACCACTTCATCGGGATTTACACCCTTATTGGGTTCCTTGTTAACCAAGGAACGCACAAGGTCCTGGATCATCGGCATGCGAGTGGCTCCACCCACTAGGACGATCTCATCGATTTGATCAGCGGTGACGCCAGCGTCTTTAAGTGCCGACTCAAATGGTTTCCGGCATCGCTCCACCAGATGGCGGGTGAGCTGTTCCAATTTGGCACGGTTTAGTTTCAATTGCATGTGTTTCGGACCGGCAGCATCAGCGGTAAGATAGGGCAGGTTGATCTCAGTTTCAGTCATACTTGAAAGCTCGATCTTGGCTTTCTCGGCCGCTTCGCGTAGACGTTGGAGCGCCTGGCGATCCTTTCGTAAATCGATCCCCTGTTCACTCTTGAACTCATCGGCAGCCCAGTTAACGATTTCGTTATCCCAATCATCGCCACCCAAATGGGTGTCGCCATTGGTTGCCTTGACCTCAACCACACCTTCTCCGACATCCAGAAGGCTGACATCAAAAGTACCGCCGCCAAGATCAAATACCAGGATGACTTCATTTTTCTTCTTGTCAAGCCCGTATGCCAGGGCAGAGGCAGTCGGTTCATTAATAATCCGCAGAACTTCCAATCCGGCTATCTTTCCGGCATCTTTTGTGGCTTGACGTTGACTGTCATTAAAATAGGCAGGTACAGTGATCACTGCCTGTGTGACAGGTGTACCGAGATAAGCTTCAGCATCCGACTTGAGCTTGCCAAGGATCATGGCAGAGATCTCCTGAGGGGTATATTCCTTGCCGGTAGCTGGTATTTTGACACGTGCATCCCCGGCAGGGCCTTTAACTACCGCATATGGGACCATTTTTCGTTCTGCTTCTACTTCATCGTAGCGTCGTCCCATAAAACGCTTGATCGAATAAACTGTGTTTTCAGAATTAATGACGGATTGACGTTTAGCTGGAATGCCCACCAGACGTTCGCCATTTTTATTGAACGCAACCACAGATGGCAGTAATCGTGGTCCTTCAGAGGTCGGAATGACCACCGGGTCTCCGCCTTCCATAATTGCCACTACACTGTTCGTTGTCCCCAGATCGATACCAATTATTTTTCCCATGGCGCTCTCCTTATGATAAGAAAATGTCAAGGCTAAACATACTCCCGCACCGCAAGAAAAGAGTTAACATAGTATTGGATTAATATATGAGAAAAGCACCCGGGAGCCAACAACCGGATGCTTTATTGTCCTCTTATATGATGGTTACGAATTTCGAACCTGCCGAACCACAGACAGGGCATTTATCTGGCGCCGGTCCTTTGTGGGTATAACCGCAAGTCGGGCAAACCGTGTACTCATAGGTATCTTTGGATTCCATATTTTCCAGGGTAGCGGAATAGAGCGCGGAATGGATCTTCTCAACCTCCAATGCCCAATGGAAAGAAGTTGCAGCCTTCTTGTCATCTTCTTCTACAGCGGTGGCAAGCATGGGTGGGTACATGCTATTGACCTCGTAGTTTTCACCCCCAAGTGCCACTGATAGATTCTCCATCGTGGATTTTACCCCATCGTCTGCCCGCAAATGATTCCCGGCATGCACAGCTTCTGCCGCCGCCGCTGCTCTGAACAACCTGGCGATCTGCGGATAGCCTTCCTGGTCTGCTTTTTTTGCAAATGCCAGGTAGCGATGATTGGCTTGTGATTCACCGGCATAAGCAGCCATCAAATTTTCGTGTGTTTTTGTCATGTCTTTCACCCTTCAATAAATAATGTTATTTGATTTTATCATGCCATACGTTTGCATCCCCCATCGAAGCACCGAAACCCTGATTTTCCGATTAAAAATCGAATTTTATCTTGACAATTATAGAACTTTTGTTCTATAATGGGTTTGATATTGGTTTTTATATGGAGGCTGAAGTGAATATTTCTCTTACTCAAAGTAAAATAGCACTTGACAATCTGGGATCACCCACTAAAAGCACGCGCAGGGCTGTTTGCACCTTGATCCTGCTGGCAGCTTTAGCCGCTTTTGAAGCATTCAACTATTCAACCACGGTTTACGCACTTCAGAGTCTGTTGGGTGGATATACCATCCTGGGAATGCGTTGGGCTGCAACCCTGGCGGTCGCGTTCTGTTGTATCGATATTGCCGGAATCACGCAATTATTCAATCCAATCGGCAGATCCGCCAAAACAATAAAAGACCGTTACCTTTTCTGCACCTGGTTGCTGGCAGCCGGCATGAACGCGCTATTAACCTGGCGCGGTATTGCCATGGCTATCACCATTCAACAAGCCCAAACCGGTTGGGTCGTGGACTCTGATATTCTGATTAAAACCATCCCGGCTTTCATGGCATTCATGATATGGCTAATACGTATTTTGATCATCGGCGCCTTTTCACAATCAGACAAGTCTGTATCGGGGCAGGAGCAGATCAGATCATCGTCAGTAACATCAGGTAGTTTTCAACAGGCTTGCGAATATGGGCTATTTGAGTCGGACTTTCCGCATGCGAAGGTCCAATTCAATCGCTCCAGCTTGATTCCCCGATCAAAACCCATCAAACGAGAGCCAACTTACCGTGGTCTTCCGCTCCGATATAAAACCTTTTAAAAAATCCCGGAATATCTTGCTTAAGGGCTTGTTATGAGCCCTTTTTATTTTCCATGGGCAACCAGACACAGAAACTGCTGCCTTCACCAGGCGTAGAGGATACTTCGATTCTTCCACCATGGGCTTCGACGATCCAATATGCGATGGAAAGCCCCAAGCCAAAACTCGATTCATCCTGATGGCGAGTGCGCGATTTTTCTCCACGATAAAAACGCTCGAATATATGAGGGAGGTCCTCAGGTGGAATGCCGGAACCATTGTCTGTTACCACCAACCGCGCCTGCCCTTCGGTCTTATACAATCCAATTTTTACAACTCCACCGTTATGAGTGTAATTAATCGCATTCGCTCCCAGATTGATAATTACCTGCTTCAAACGGTCGCGATCGCCCATTACCTTTACCTGGTCGATGTCGGCCAGATTAACAGTAATTCTGTCACCAGCCAGTACCCGTAATTGCTGATAGACTTCGAGCAGTAGCGCATCCAATTCCACCGGTTTGACGTCCAGGGGTATTTTGCCTGATTCAGCCTGCGCCAATAATAGCAGGTCTCCCACCAGGCGGGTCAGACGTTCAACCTCGGTTTCGATGCTTTCCAGGGCTTCTTCATCACACTGCCGCATCCGGCGCATCAGCCCCACATTGCCATTTATCACGGTAAGCGGAGTACGCAATTCATGGCTTACGTCTGCCATGAACCGGCGTTGAGCACCGAAAAGTTTTTCCAGCCTGCCCAGGGTTTGATTGAATGCTTTGATCAGCTCTCCTATTTCATCAGTTTCAACCCCCATATCCTTATAGGGTATACGGCGCGAAAGATCATCGGCATTACTGATCTGGATGGCAATATCTTTTGCTATCACCAACGGCTTCATGGCATTGCGGATCACCAATCCTCCAAGTACCAAAGCAATTCCGATCGCTGCCACCATCGTAATCATTAATACGGATATCAGTGTATCCTGGGTGTTATCGATGGGAGCCAGGCTGGTACCAACTTGTAAGACTCCCACTGGTTCGCTGTTCAGAAGTAACGGTACGCTCATCACGCGTAAATGAGCCGATTTGATCCACACATCATTAAAAACTGGTTGGATTGCTTTCAATCCTTCCGGGTCAATCGATTCGAATAAAAGTCGTATATTGTCAGATGAGTTTAATAACTGACCGTTCTGATTCCACAGTTGGATTATGATGGTTGGAGAAAAATCATTGTCGACCAGGGAAATGAAGGTAACTTTACCACTGGAGTTCACTTCAGCAGAGGCGATGAGTCGATTGCCCGCCTCCGCCAATAAGCCATCCAGTTGGTTGAGCAACAAATAGCTGACCAGTGAATAGACGGCTATTC
Source organism: uncultured Chloroflexia bacterium (assembly GCA_963701225.1). Lineage (GTDB taxonomy): Bacteria > Chloroflexota > Anaerolineae > Anaerolineales > Anaerolineaceae > JAFGXF01. The sequence continues at coordinate 60,720 of OY969578.1, forward strand.
CAATAATTAATATGACCGCGCTCAATACACCGGTAAAGAGCAGGGTCATCCGCAGCCTGAAGCTCATCCGGATTGTTCTCTAAGCACGTATCCAACCCCTCGTACCGTGAAGATCAAACGCGGTTCCCCCCCCTCTTCGAGTTTCTGTCGCAGATAACGTATATAAACATCCAAAACATTCGATTCCCCTCCAAAATCATATCCCCACACTCGATCGAATATTACTTCGCGGGTTAAGACCTGACGGGGATGGTGCAGAAACAACTCAATCAGGTCGTATTCTGTGGCAGTTAGGTTGATTTCCCGTCCTTTTCGATATGCCTGACGTGTGTTCGTATCAAGTGTCAGATCGGCGAAATTCAAGATCGGCTGGCGATCTGATTGCGTGCGACGCAGCAGTGCGCGTAATCTTGCCAGCAATTCATCGACTTCAAAGGGTTTCACCAGGTAATCATCCGCGCCTGCATCCAGACCCGTAACCCGATCCTGAATGGTGTCTTTTGCCGTCAACATCAGAATTGGAATTGTTCCGCCCAGTCGAAGCCGGCGACATACTTCCAGACCATCCATTCCCGGCAGCATGATATCGAGGATGACCAAATCCGGATGATTCTCACGGGCACTGTTTAAACCCTGTTGACCATTGAGGGCTTTGAATATCTCATATCCCTCATAGGATAGGACTCGATGCAATACTTTCAGGATCGCTTCATCGTCTTCAATAATCAGTATTTTTTCTTTCATGAGCCCTCCAATGGTTACCCACTATCTCATTGCAAACGTAGCAAAATTTTCCCTTGCGACCACAATTCCTCAAGTCGGTAATAATTGCGTTGGTCAGGTGAAAACAAATGGATCACCACATCCCCGGCATCGATCAGTATCCAACCATCCCGGGCATAACCCTCGGTGTGAGAAGACAAACCATGTTTCTTCTTCAATGCGGTCATTGTGGCAGTACTCAAACTATCCAACATACGATCGCTGCTTCCTTCCGCGATTACAAAATAATCTGTAAAAGCACTGATATCCTTGATATCCAGTAGCAGGATATTCTCCGCTTTTTTTTCTTCCAGCGCGTCTACAACCGTTTTCGCAAAATCAATTCCATCCAGATGACACCTCTGAGCCAATTAAGATACCTGCTTTAATGGTAAGGAATACAGTCTCGTATAAACCGATCCTCCTGCAGTCAGATTACTTCGATAAATCTCGATAGATTGTACAATAAAACTGCCTAACCTGCCAACCGTGCAGGATGACAGAACCTCACCGCAGTGGAATATCTGTTGCACTGTGGCATAGTGGCTGACCCTCCCGAGGGTCAGATGAGCCGAAAAAGGGCGGTTTTCTGAATCATACCCCAATTTACGTGTAATGGTTTCGATACGTTCTTGGAGGGACATCAATTCTTTTGGCTCTGTTACACTCACCCAGATAACACGCGGTTTACGAAGTGTTGGGAATGCGCCAATCCCCTGAACACCCAGGGAAAAGCACTCATGAGTGACTGGTTCCCGCCCAAGCTCTTCTTGAAGTATTAAAATATTGCTTTCAGGTATCTCACCCAGAAATTTCAGCGTGAGATGAATATTCCCCGGAGTTACCCAGTGCACAACCTTGTATTCAATTTCCTTCTTCAGCGCATTGATAACCATCGATATTTGTGCATGGATATCATCAGGAAGAGTAATGGCAATGAATGTTCTGATCGTGTCCATATAGAAAAACAATAGCATACTCCTTGGGTTTATGCAATAGAATGGTTGGACGTCCTTGCATCCAGAGGTAAAATAATATATTAAATGAAAACCAACAAGGAAAATCCAGCAGGGGTGAAGCAATTTATCGCTTACCTAGCAGAACATTTCATCAGCCCCACATTAATGGAACTGAAAGCCAACGCTCACACGGCCTCAGGCGCTGCCGATGCTTTAGGTTGCGATATTTCTCAAATCGTCAAATCTCTGGTCTTCATCACCCGGGATACCCAACGACCACTGCTGGTATTGGTCAGCGGAGCAAATAAAGTCAATACCCAGAGGCTGTCTGAGATCCTCGGCGAAAAGGTCATTCTTGCGGATGAACAGACCGTTCTCAAAATAACCAACTACCCGGTTGGTGCTGTACCCCCGGCGGGTTTTCGGCAAGACCTGTTTACACTCATAGACGAAGATCTTGCCTCTCACGAACGTCTATGGACCTCTGGTGGTAGTGTTCATTCGCTGGTAGCCATGTCTTTCCCGGAATTGTGCCAATTAACCGGCGGGAAGGTTACAACGGTTTCCCGTCCACTGGCAGAGCCGGTAATCATCGTTCCATACGACCCTCATTGGCCAATTCAGTTCGATACAGAAAAAGAAATAATACAGACAGCCATCGGAAAATATCTTAAGCTGATTGAACATATCGGCAGCACATCTGTCCCCGGTCTGGCAGCCAAACCCATCATCGACATCATGGCAGGAGCAATAAGCCTTGCCGACGCGCCGTTGTTTATTCCACCCCTCGAAAGGCTTGGATATCATTATGTACCGGAATTTGAAGCTCAAATGCCTGAGCGGCGTTACCTGACCAGGTCGGATGCCGGTCGGATGGCAATCCATCTTCATGTCCTTGAGCCTACCACCCAGAGATGGAAAGACCACCTCGCTTTCCGCGATCTATTGATCGCAAATTCAGGAATAAGGGAGGCTTATGCACGTTTAAAGATCAACCTGGCAGAGTGTTATGGCAACAACCGGGTGGGCTATTCGGATGCCAAGACGGAATTTATTCAAAACTCATTAAAACAAACCCATTGGTAACTAAAATATTTATCCAGCTTTTCGATCCTTCCTTAGTTGTACCAATACCACCCCGAGAATGACCAGCATCAGACCGACACCCATTTTCAGATCAATGCTTTCTCCCAGAAATACCCAAGCCAGAATGGCGATCTGGACCAGCATGGTGTTGTTGATAATGCTGGATTCCATGGCGGTAAGGGTTTGAAGAGTTAAATTCCAAAGTGTGAATGCGAAAGCCGTATTTACCACCGCCATCCAAATGACCATCACCCATTCTACCCAGCCAAGGACCGGAACTCCTTCCGAGATCCATCCCCAAACCAACATCAGAATGGAACCAATGCCCATACTGATAACCGTCACAGTTATGGGGGACAACATCTTACTGCGATTAATATACCTGCCAAGAACGGATGAAATGCTTGTTGACAGGGTCGCTGCGAGTGCATATGCCAACCCGATCCAACTGGCGCTTGAAAAAGAGATGGGATAGAAATAAACCACCAAACCTGCTGTGAAAATTGCAATCCCCAGCCACTGCAACCAACTCGGCATCTCTTTTAAAAAGAGTATTCCTAAAATCACAACCACAACAGCTGTCAAACTCAACATCAGGCTGACCGTTACTGCCGGCAAGAATGACAATGCAATATATTGCCCTGCCTGGGCAATCGTGTAGAACAAGATGCCCAACACGCCCAACCCCACCCAATCCTGAGAACGCATTTGTTTAATGACTGCCAGGTTTTTCTTTCGAAGCGCGAATGGCAACAAACACAGGGTCGCCAGGCCATATCGCAAACCTGCAAAACCCACCGGGGGAAGGTTTTCCAAACCGATCTTGATCATCACCCAGGAGCTAGACCAGATTATGGTAACGAGTAGGGCCAGCAATCCTGCATTTCGATGACGTCTCCGGGTGATCGAGTCGCCACCTCCGGTAATATAAGTCATTTTGATATGCGATTACTCCGTTGGAGTTTTGCCGTTCAGGTAATCATAGACGATCTGCAAAGCTGCCTGGGCTGAAGACAATTTATTTTCTGCACGATTGCCTTTCCAGAGAAAACTTTTCGACCACTCTCCATCATAGGTGCATAATCCGATCCACACCAAACCCACCGGTTTGTTGGGTATTCCACCACCCGGGCCGGCAATACCGGTAATCGATACGCCAATATCCGCGGCGAATGCGCGCCTTACGCCGCGTGCCATTTCCCTGACGGTTTCCCGACTGACAGCGCCAAACTGCCAGAGGGTTTCGTGCCGGACACCCAGAAGGTTCTCCTTGGCGCCATAGGCATATGCGATTATGCCGCCCAGAAAATACACCGATGAACCGGGTATATCTGTGAGGATATGCCCCAATAACCCCCCGGTGCAGGATTCGGCAGTGGCTATCGTCAATTTGCGATCTCGCAGCATATCTCCTACGATTATCTCCAGCGGCTGTTCAGGCATTAGCATCTCCGGTGTTTTGGTCCATTTCAATTCACTAATTATAACCTCTACCATCTTGTCTCCATCGGTGCGTCGATGGTCTTATAATTAACCCAATGGAACCATCTTCTCATCTACAGGGAATTTTAAACAATCTGCCTGACAAGTCTGGTTGCTATATCATGAAAGATTCCAAAGGCAGGATCATTTACGTAGGCAAAGCCATAAATTTACGCAACCGCGTACGCAGCTATTTCCATGCCCAGCCCGAATGGGATATAAAAACCCGACAGATGGTGGAGCAAATCCAGGATATCGAGTGGATCACGGTCGGATCTGAATTGGAAGCGCTCATTCTTGAGATGAACCTCATTAAAAATAACCGGCCACATTACAACATTCGCTTGAAAGATGACAAGTATTACCCTTATATTAAAGTGCGCTGGGGAGATCCCTTCCCGAAAGTGATTGTGACGCGACAACTCGTAAAAGATGGCTCGCGCTACTTTGGTCCCTATACAAGCGTTTGGGCTGTCCATCAAACTCTGGATGCCATCCGGCGGATTTTTCCTTACCTGACATGTGATCGTGAGATTACGGGGTATGATGCCAGACCTTGCCTGTATTACGATATCAAGCTTTGCACAGGTCCCTGTATCGGATCCATAAATGAAAATGATTATCGTCAAATGATCGACGACCTCTGCCAGTTTCTCGAAGGGCGTAGCGAAGCCATCGTTCGGCGTTTGAAAATTGATATGGAAAATGCTTCCAAAGTGATGCATTACGAAAAAGCAGCGGCGCTTCGCGACCAGATCCGTTCCATCGAAAAGATCGTGCAACGTCAAAAGGTATTTTCAGCCGACCAGGTGGATTCGGATGTGATAGCAATGGCAAAGGCGGATGATGAAGCCTGCGTTCAGGTCTTTTTTATCCGTAGTGGAAAGCTGATCGGAAGGGAATACTTCATTCTTGAAGGAACAGAGGAAAAACCCGACAGGGAAGTATTGTCAGAATTCATCAAACAATACTATGATGAAGCCATCACCATCCCTCCTCAGGTTATACTACCTTCCGATATAGAAGAGGCAACAATTATCCAACAATGGTTGCAAACCAGGCGCAATGGAAAGAAAACCGAGATCATCGTACCGCATGAAGGGCTTTCTCACGAACTTGTTCAAATGGCAAGCGATAATGCCGTCGATACCTTAAAAGCATTACGAAACCAATGGCATAACGATCGCCACCACCAGAGTGAGGCGCTGGCAGAACTCCAAAAGACGCTGGCATTGACCAATCCACCCAATCGAATCGAATGTTACGACATTTCGAACACCCAGGGGACCGCGGCGGTCGCAAGTATGGTCGTGTTTGAGCAGGGGGTACCGAATAAAAAGCATTACCGGCACTTCGATATTAAAACCGTTGAAGGACCTGATGACTTTGCCAGCATGGAAGAAGTTTTAAATCGACGCTTCCGTCGCTGGCAGTCTGCGCGCGAACTGGATGTACCCGGGAAGAAACCAGATCCATCATTTTCATTACTTCCAGACCTGGTGATCGTTGATGGCGGTAAAGGGCAGCTTGGGCGGGCGGTTAAAGTCATGGAAGAATATGGCCTGGGTGATAAAGTTCCTCTGGCCGGTCTTGCCAAACAAAATGAAGAGTTGTTCCTGCCCGGAAGGTCGCGTTCGGTATTGCTGCCACGACATTCCCAGGCATTTTATCTCGTACAGCGTATCCGCGATGAAGCCCACCGTTTTGCCATCACTGCCCATCGGAACATGCGTTCAAGATTGAGTCTGACATCCAGGTTGGATTCCATTCAGGGTATTGGGCCTGCCCGGCGCAAAGCATTGATCAAACGATTCGGCTCGCTCGAAGGAATTTTAAACGCCACAATCGAAGAATTAATTTCGCTCCCCGGCATAACCGAAGAACTCGCCGCCCGCATTAAAGATCTAGTAGAATAAGGAAATTATGTCATCTAAACCAAAGTCAAATGAATCCTCACATAAGAAACCGCTATCGTCAGAACAGCGCGCCAGGCGATTGCAAGGAATCCTCTTTTCTTTACTGGCAGCGATCATGATCCTTTCCATGATTGTCGCGCTGGTCGCCAAGTAACCGCCCGTTCAGGCTGACTGAGCTGTTGCAGAGGTATGCAAATATGCCAAAGTAATATTGAATTATTTGCTACCGACTCGCGATTTGCACATTTTCAGCATCAGGTTGAAATCCATAAAAGATAAGTTGATTGAGAGGTGATCAATATGAGTGAAGGCAATCCCGCCCGTGAATTCATGGAAAAAACGAAGTATAAAAACCTCAGTCTTTCAGGTCAAAAGCAGGAGCTTCCCCAGCCACCCCTTGAACTTCCCTGCGACCCCCGGCTGCAGCACATAGAATTGCCAAAACCTTCAACCATCAAATACCCAGATATTACCTTGCGTACGGCAATTGAAAATCGGGCGAGCCGTAGGGAATACGCGAGACAGCCGCTTACACTGGAAGAATTCGCCTACCTGCTCTGGATGACACAAGGGGTCAAAATGATTAATCAGGGAAAATTAACCAATCGCAATGTGCCTTCAGCCGGAGCCAGACATGCCTTTGAAACATATCTGGCAGTAAATATGGTCGGGGGTCTCGAAGCAGGTCTCTACCGCTATCTTGCGTTGACCCATGAACTGGTTTCTTTGCACCATGAGCAGGATTTCATCAATCGCTTGATGTTGGCATGCCGCAACCAGGAGCATGTATTGAACAGCGCAGTCACCTTCATCTGGGTTAGCGTGTTGGAACGGATGACCTGGCGTTATAGTGAGCGCAGTTATCGGTATCTGTTCCTGGATGCAGGTCATGTCTGCCAAAACCTGTATCTGACTGCAGAACAAATTGGTTGTGGCATGTGCGCGATTGCAGCTTTCGATGATGATGAGGTTAATGCTCTTCTGGGTCTGGATGGAGAAAGGTTATTTGCCACTTATGTGGCTTCGCTCGGAAAAAAGAAGAGCTGAATTTTTATGCCGGATGTGATTGTGATCCTGTCTGCTGATTATGAGTGGCAGGTATGGATAGATCTCCATTCTGAATGCCAGCCCTGGATTACACCGTTTGGGAGTGCCTTTGAGCATTTAATTAACGACATTCCAGCCTTATCCATGCAGGGCGGATGGGGTAAGGTTTCCGCGGCAGCATCAACCCAGTGGGCTATTGATCACTACCATCCCAAGCTGATTGTAAACCTGGGCACCTGCGGCGGGTTGGAGGGGAGGGTCGAACGTCAAGCCATTCTGCTCGTGGAAAAGACCATTCAATACGATATCCAGGAACAGATGACTGATCCTGAGGATGCCCGAATTTTTTATTCGAGCAAATTGGATCTAACCTGGTTGGAAAAGTGCGTTTTACCGCAAGGAGTAGTCCGTTCGAGTATGTTTTCAGCTGACCGCGATATTTTGCCTTCTGATGTTCTCCACCTTATCAAAGAATACGATGCCCGGGCAGCCGATTGGGAATCGGGGGCAATAGCCTGGGTAGCCGATCGCAACCGAACACCACTCATCATATTAAGAGGTGTTAGCGATCTGGTTAACCCGCAAGGTGGGGAATCGTATGGTAATGTGGAAGTCTTCCAAAAAAACACCCGCAAGATTATCAATAATCTTGCGGGTCAATTGCCATGGTGGATTAAAACGTATTTTGACTATCGCAAGCTCACTTGCCAAGCTTGAGGCGTTCCTCGGCTACGATCGATTCTTCCAGTTTCTTGAATAAGGGCTGTGGTTCGCGCATGCGCTGTCCCACGGCCAACTGGCTCGCACTCCATTTACCGGTGGCTTTTTCTGGATGGTAACGCAGTACAGCATGAGCACCTAAATCATCCTCGACCGAGTTAACGGATTGCGTGCCAAACAGGGAACCATCATACCCCAGGTAACTATGTAATCTGTCACAGGTAAACGGCAGGTAGGGAGCCAGTAAAACTTTCAGAGAATCGATGGCACGCAATGCTGTGTACACCGATTTGGCGGCCATTTCTCTACTTGTCTTGATCTCAAACCAGGGAGCATTTACATCCAGGTAGCGATTCACTTCAGACGCCAAAGCCATCGCCTCATTCAATGCAGCTCTGATATGAACTGCGTCAAGTGCGTCGCTGATAGTATCGAAGCCACCTTCAATGACATCCAACAATGCCCTGTCCTCTGCACGTAATTCACCGGGGTCGGGGATAACTCCTTCCCAGTGTTTGTAGGCAAAGGATAAAACCCGGTTAACCAGATTTCCCCATGTGGCAACCAGCTCATCATTATTTCGATGGAAAAACTCATTCCAATCCCATTCTGAATCTTTTGACTCGGGCATGACCATTGTCAGATAATATCGCAGCGAGTCCGGATCATATCTCTCCAGAAAATCCAATCCCCAGACTGCCCAATTTCGACTTCCTGAGATGCGCTGTCCTTCAAGATTGAGGAATTCATTGGCAGGTACGTCGTAGGGCAGGATCAACTGGCGAGGATTCTTAGCCCCCAGCAATCCATCCAGCGTGGAGCCTGCCCCAATTAATTGAGCAGGCCATATGACGGCGTGAAATGGGATATTATCCTTTCCGATAAAGTAATAGGTACGGGAGGTGTCGCTTTGCCACCATTTCCGCCAGGCATCTGGTTGGCCAATGATCTCAGACCACTCGATACTCGATGAGAGATAGCCGATCACAGCCTCGAACCAAACGTATAAGCGCTTATCATCCCAGCCTTCAACCGGAACAGGGATTCCCCAATCCAAGTCGCGGGTAATCGCCCTGCCATGCAGGTTTTCCGCAACGATTTGACCCAGTGACTGTCGCATGACGTTAGGGCGCCAGTATCGCTCCCGAGTCTTAAGAAAATCGACTATCTTCGGCTGCAATTTTCCCAAGTCAAGGTAATAATGCTCTGTTTCTCGCAATTCGGGTGTCGATCCATCAATCTTCGAACGCGGCTCGATCAATTTGGTGGCGTCGAGCAGATTTCCACATTTATCACACTGATCGCTGCGCGCATTAGTGAAACCGCAAATATAACAAGTGCCTTCCACGTAACGATCGGGCAGGAATCTATTTTGAGCAAGGGAAAACCACTGCAGCTGACGATCTGTATAGAGATATCCATTTTCGTTCAGTGCCTCGAACAATTTTTGGGCAACCTCGAAATGATTGGTTGTATGAGTGGAAGTGAAAATATCGTAGGTCAAACCAAGCTTAAGGAACAATTTCATGAAGGTTTCATGATAACGCTGGTAGACATCGATAGCGCTGACCCCTTCCGCGTCCGCGCGGACTGTGATGGGAGTCCCATGTGAATCAGATCCCGAAACCATGAGTACATCCTGACCTTTTAAGCGCTGGAAGCGCGCAAATATATCGGCCGGTAAATATGAGCCGGTCAGGTTTCCAACATGGATTTCAGCGTTGGCATACGGCCAGGCGACCGCAACCAGGATGGGGTCAGGCATTTGTTCCTCTTTTTTCGGCGTGTGAGGTTAGGTTAAAAGTATTCTATCATGAAAAATACCCCCGCATTATCAAACACAATCATGCATCACAAATAATCTTTAAGCTGGCGCGCCCGCCGCGGATGACGCAACCGGCTGAGTGCTTTACCTTCGATCTGCCGAATCCTTTCGCGGGTCAGGCCGAATTTTTCACCGACCTCCTCCAGGGTGTAGCTATGTCCATTATCCAATCCAAAGCGCATTCTTAATACGCGAGATTCACGTGGTGACAATGAATCAAGCACCTCTTCTATTTTATCTCGCAGCATGTTGCTATAAGCGCTTTGGATGGGCGTGGGAGTTATGGTATCCTCAACAAACATGCCCAATTCCGAGTCTTCCTCATCACCGACCGGGCTTTCCAGTGAGAGTGGCAGCCAGGATACACATTGCATCCACTGAATTTTATGTCTCGTACAGCCGAGGTTGAGAGCCAGCTCATCTGTGGTTGGCTTGCGTCCAAGCGTTTGTTCCAGTTTATGGGTGATCTTATACAGTTGGCGGAGGCGGTCGATCATGTGAACAGGGACTCTTATTGTCCTTCCCTGATCGGCAATTGCTCTTGTAATTGTCTGCCGTATCCACCATGTTGCGTATGTCGAGAAACGGAAACCGCGAAGGTGGTCGTATTTTTCAACCGCCTTCATTAATCCAAGATTGCCTTCCTGTATGAGATCAAGGAAAGCCACCCCCCGGCCCACATATTTTTTTGCCACGCTGACAACCAGCCGGGTATTGGCTTTGATCATGTGATCGCGCGCCAAAATACCTTCCTGTATACAGGCTTTTAATGTAATTGTTTTTGATATCGGTATGTTACCGTTTGACTTCACCAGCTTGATCTCTGCAGCTTTGCCAGCTACGATCCGCTCGGCCAGATTCAATTCTTCTCTCAAACTTAGAAGCGGAACCCGAGACATGTCTTTCAGATACAGTCCAACTGTATCATCAATATTCATCTCGGTAAGCGCTACTTGAATATTTAATGCATTCGCATTGTACCCCTCATCCTCAGGGTAGTCATAATCCTCTTCCCGGTCATAGATATCAATATGATGTCGCTTTAATGTTTGTATGATGCTTGAGATCCGTTGTTCATCTCCACTGGGGCAAATTTCCATCAGGTCATCGGTTGTTAAATGTCCCTGAATATCCGCCTTTTCAACCAGCAGATTGAATACCTCATCCCACTGTGTAACGTCTTCTTTATTGAGCATACAACTCACTCCCTGATAACCGAACAAGAAAGAGATATTAAATCGTTTGCTTGATTACAGGTTACCAGCCTCCCCTGACAGAGACTGATGAGGGCATGTGTCCCTATTCCTGTTGGTTCCACAGATAGGACAGAGACCGAGACAATCCGGCTTGCATAACGGACTAATGGGTATTTCAATCAATAAATAATCTCGCACGAGTGGTTGGAGGTCGATGTAGCCATCTTCCGGTACTATCAGCCCGGAGTCTGTGGTCGTTCGCTTGCTAAACGCGTATAATTCATCGAATGTTGTGTGGAGAGATTGCTTGAAGGGCTCCAGGCAACGAACACACTCCAGAGTGGAGAAGGTCTTAATATCGCCGTTAACCAATAAGCCCTGAGGCGTGCGATTGATACGAGCCATCCCCTTGAAATCCAGCAATTCCAGATCCGGTGACAGGAGAATTTCAGGGAAATCGAAATGAAAGTCGCGGTAATAACCAACGACTTGGTTTAGAATGAAACCGATATTGATTCGCAATTGGTTATGAAAGTTAGGCACAGTATGTATGTAAAAAAGTTGGAATAGATTAACGAAACAATTATAGCATGGTAGATTCTGAAAGTCAACTTTTTATGATTTTATTCATAATAATTATTATGGTTTTCCGATGAGGATTGATGAAACCATCCATCAAGTTGTTGCTTGGTACAAATAATCCTGGAAAAATCCGCGAGATGTCTTCACTGCTCAGTAGTCTGCCAATTGAACTGGTAACACCGGCAGAGTTGAATCAAGATTATCAGGTTGAGGAGATTGGGAGCAGCTACCTGGAGAATGCGGCATGTAAGGCGCGTGCATGGGCTCAAAAATGTGGTACCGCCACACTGGCAGACGACTCGGGATTAGAGGTCGATGTACTTGATGGAGCACCCGGGTTATATTCCCATCGATTTACGGGCGATCCTCACGCCAGTGATGCAGAACGGCGGCGCTACCTGGTTAAACGATTACAAGACTTTCCGCGTCCCTGGTTGGCTCATTTCACATGTGTGGTTGCAATTGCCATCCCCGGTCAGGAACTGGTTTCGGTCACCGGCACCTGTTATGGTGAGATCATACCGGAAGAGCGCGGATCAAATGGTTTTGGCTACGACGCAATCTTTCTTGTAGCCGACGCTGGAAAAACCATGGCCGAGCTCAGCATGCAGGAGAAAAACCAGCTAAGCCACCGTGCCCAGGCGCTCCGATCCGCCCGCCCTATTTTGATCAACTTTTTACTTAAAGGCAAATGACTGCTTTAGAAGATGCAATCGAGTAAAATACACACACTAAATATGGATGAGAATTATCTAATCGAAGAAGCAAAACAAGGCAGCCTGGATGCTTTTAACAGTCTGGTATTGGTTTATCAAACGAGGGTTTTTAATCTCGCCTTTCGTATCCTGGATGACGAACCCTCAGCTGAAGATACCGCCCAGACTACTTTTTTAACAGCATATCAAAAACTTTCAAGTTTCCGTGGTGGTTCATTTTTAGCCTGGATTCTGAGGATTGCCACAAACCAGTGCTACGACAAGTTGAGAAATTTAAAACGTCACCCCACAACCCCGCTCGAACCGGAAAATAATGATGAAGAAACCATGGAATCAGCTCCGTGGATGAAAGACACATCAACAGGACCGGAAGATAGCTTCGATCAGGCCGAATTGGAACGAGCCATCCAAAAGTGCATCAGTGCGCTGCCGGTGGAATATCGGACTGTGGCAGTCCTGGTGGACGTACAAGGTATGGACTACGAAACAGCAGCCGCCGTCATCAAGACGCCACTCGGGACGATAAAAAGTCGTTTAGCCAGAGCCCGTTTGCGGTTGAGAGTATGCCTGATGGGAGTATGGGAACTACTGCCGACTTCCATACGTCTTAATATGGAAGGCACTAAATGATGACTGTTAGTTCCGAAAAAGACTGGCTTCTGCTCTCCCGCTATCTGGCCGGTGCACTATCCAACCGGCAGGTGGAAGCTCTGGAATCGCGCCTGTCTTCTGAATCTGACCTGACCGATGCACTTTTGCAGCTAAAGAGAACCAAGTCCTTGCTTGCTCTGCTATCGCAAAAGCCGGTCCCCCATAATTTTACCCTATCACCCAAATCATTACCCAACAAGCAAAACACCCGGTTATTCCCTGCCTTCCGATTAGCAACTGCAATCTGCAGCATCCTGTTCGTTTTCACCATTGCCTTTAGGGTATTTGCGCTTCCCATGCAAAGCAACCAGAAGTTAATGATGGTCGTGCCTGAAGAATCCCAACGAGCTGCGCCAAAAGCTTCCATCTCATCAGAAGATACAGCCTCAGCGACAGCCGTAGCCGATCTGGGAGCCCCTCCCCTCCTGGGTGCAGGTGCGCCATCAACATCTCTCCCAGCGCAGGAAATTACCCGCGAAGAGGCGTATGTCGAAGAACCTGTCACCCCGCAGCGAACGCACATCCCGTGGGTGCAGATTGTCTGGATATTGGGCGGGTTCAGCCTAGCTCTTGGAGCGGCAGCTGTCTTCTTCTACTTTCAGGAACGGGTGTGAAATACCAGGATGTCCGCTTCTGTCTTCGCTGCGGCTCAACCCTCGAGAATCGCAAGCTATTTGGTACCCATCGCCCGGTCTGCCCCACATGCGGCTGGGCATATTTTGAGGATCCCAAGGTCGCGGTGGGTGTGCTCGTGGAGCAGGATTCAAAGGTTCTTCTCGTCGAACGCTTAAACGAGCCAATGTCCGGTTGTTGGAGCATCCCGGCCGGCTTTATGGATGCACATGAAGATCCGCGTCAGGCAGCGGAACGCGAATGCCTTGAAGAAACTGGATTGGTAGTCTGCGCAGGTGCCGTAACCGCTGTCATTGGTAGACGCGAACACCCCAAAGGGGCGGATATCGTCATCGCTTTTCAAGCCAGAATTATGGGGGGTGAATTGCATGCCGGGGACGATGCCGGAGAGGTCGCTTTCTTTTCACGGGATTCACTCCCACCCCTTGCTTTCAGAGCAACCCGTATCGTACTTGGACTTGAATAAATCAATTCTTCATCAAACCATCTCCTAATTGTAAAAAGTTGCTATAAGGAATATACTGATTTCATGATCCCATTGATCGAACAATTGCATTCCCGGGGCTTCCGTGTAACTAACCAACGGTTGGCCGTCTTCTCGATCGTCAATGAAGCTGAAGGGCATTTATCTGCAATCCAGATCTACCAGCGAGCTCTGGAAACCATACCGGGGGTAACGGAATCGACAATCTATCGCACACTCGATTTCCTGAGCCACCAGGGACTTGCCTTGGTGGCTCACATCGGGAACGGTCACCTCGTCTATGAAAGTGCCGAGCGCAATCACTTGCATGCCGCTTGTGAACGATGCGGCAACGTTATCGAATTGGATCCAACCATGCTCTCCCCATTGAGTTCATCAATAGAAAAAGCCACCGGATATCGCTTGAACACCAATCACTTTACATTTTTAGGAACCTGCCCTGCCTGTCAAGAGCTGACAAAATAAGGAGTTGCCCGTGTGGTATTCCCCACATTTGATGCATATTCCTGATGGCTTCCTCTCTGTATTGGTGGCAGTCCTCTTTTGGATATTCTCTGCCTTGATCGTGTCCCTGGCCATCCGCCAAGTTTCTCAGGAACGGGATGAGCGCAAGCTTCCCGTCATGGGCGTTCTGGCGGCTGCCATCTTCGCCGGGCAGATGCTCAACTTCGCTGTTGCAGGTGGTACCTCAGGTCACTTGCTGGGGGCTACAATTGCCACGATCATTGCCGGTCCGTGGGCAGCCATACTGGTAATGACCTGCGTGGTGGCGATCCAGGCTCTCATTTTTCAGGATGGCGGATTGCTGGCGATGGGTGCCAATATTTTTAATATGGCTGTTGTTGGAGTATCAGTTTCTTACCTGATTTATTCGTTATTTTTAAAATTATCAAAGCGGCAGCGTTGGGGATACTATGCGGGATCAGGGGTGGGTGCCTGGAGTGCCATTGAAACAGCCTCGTTGGCGGCAGGTCTGCAGCTGTCACTTTCAGGCACTTCCCCGGCCAACATCGCCATTCCGGCCATGGCGGGAATTCATGCTTTGATCGGCATTGGAGAAGCTCTTATCACTCTGGGTGCGATCACTTTTTTTATGTCAACCCGTCCCGATTTGTTGACTTCTCCTTCCCAGGCAGTTCGTGGTCGTTCCAGGCTGTGGATCGTCGGCCTGGCACTGTCAGTGATACTGGCTATTCTGTCACCCCTGGCAACCGTTCACCCGGATGGATTGGAATGGGTCGCAGAACAAAAGGGTTTCATAAAACTGGCACAACCGTCCGTATTTCGACTGATTCCCGATTACATCGTACCGGGAATCAATAACACAACGCTGGCAACCATAATAGCAGGATTGGTTGGTATTCTTATTATTATCGGCGTTTTCCTGATCCTCAACCGTTTTCGTCATAAAACCAACAAGTGACCGGCATGCACCTTCATATCATCGACCATTATCAAAAAATGAAAAGCCCGATCCATAGCTTGGATGGGCGTGCCAAGCTTGTTTTCATTGTGGCAATCATTTTAAGTTGTACCTTGCTTCCAACAAGTGCCTGGCCGGCATACATCCTCTTATTCAGTATACTGGTCGCACTAATCTTGCTGTCTGATCTCAACCTCGCTTATGTAATGAAAAGATCTCTGCTGGTTCTGCCATTCCTATTGACAGCATTTCCCCTTATATTTCGCGCTTCAGAGTCAAGCATCATTACCTATACGGTCGATAAAATCACAATCACAATTTCCCAGGAGGGTCTTATTCGCTTTGTCAGCCTTGGGATCAAATCTTGGCTGTCCGTGATTGCTGCGATACTGCTTGCTTCAACGACCAGCTTTACGGAACTTTTGCTAGCTATGCGATCACTAAAAATACCACGATTACTAGTCGCAGTTTTTGGATTGATGTGGCGTTATCTTTTTCTTATGTTTGAAGAAGTTGAAAGATTGATTCGTGCGCGTAAATCCAGAAGCGGGCGGGACCCGTCTTTTCCCACAAGGCTCGGCAGGAGTTTAAAGTGGCAGGCGGGGGTGACCGGTGGAATGGCAGGCAGTGTGTTTTTGCGCTCGCTTGAACGCAGCGAACGCGTTTACAATTCCATGCTCGCTCGAGGTTACGATGGTGAAATCAGATCGTTGGAAGAACCTCCCATCCAAAGCGGCGTTCTGCTGTGGTTGATTATTGCCGTTGCCGGCCTTTTCGTGCTGGTCCTCGTCACAAACTTACTCATGGGTGCCCTATGAAGGAAGCCATATCGATCAATGATTTGAGCTACAGATACCCCGATGGGCATCAGGCATTAACAGGCATTTCCTTGCATATCATATCCGGTGAAAAGGTTGCACTGATCGGACCCAATGGTGCCGGCAAATCCACACTCCTGCTCCATCTCAACGGTATTTTATCAGGCATAGGGAACATCAAAATAATGGGGTTGGAACCTACCCGGGAAAACCTGCCAATCATTCGTGCGTTGATCGGCCTCGTGTTTCAAAATCCCGACGATCAGTTGTTCTCCCCGACTGTTTTTGAGGATATCGCCTATGGACCCATCTACCAGGGTTTGGATAAAGCAACTGTGCAATCCCGTGTGAACCAGGCACTTGACGATGTCCATATGCAGGAATATCAGGAGCGAGTATCCCACCACCTAAGCCTGGGTGAAAAGAAACGCATCGCCATTGCCACAGTTCTTTCCATGCAGCCTGAAATACTGGTTTTAGATGAACCTTCTTCGGGCTTGGATCCCCGTGCGCGGCGAGAGTTGATCCAGTTGCTCAGAGAATTACCTCAAACCCTGCTGATCGCAACACATGATCTGCTTCTGGTACGCGAGCTTTTACCACGGACCATTGTTATCGATGGCGGGCGGATTGTAGTAGATGGCGACACGATTGAAATTCTTACTGATAGCACCAGGCTTGAATCCCACGGGCTGGAACTCCCAAAATAAATAACTCTCCACATCCGAAAATATGGAGAGTTATTTTCATACAAAACAATTCTAGAGCCCGGCCGCTTTGCGCAGCGCATCGGCACGATCCATTCGCTCCCAGGACAAATCCAGATCGTCCCGACCAAAATGCCCGTAAGCTGCAACTTGTTGGTAGATCGGTTTACGCAGTTGAAGGTCCCGAATAATGGCTCCCGGGCGAAGATCGAATTGCTCGCTGACCAGGGTGGCGATCTTTTCGTCGGCGATCTTTCCGGTCCCAAAGGTCTCGACATTGATCGAAAGCGGGTGTGCTACACCAATGGCATAAGCCACCTGGATTTCACAGCGTTCAGCCAAACCGGCTGCAACAATGTTTTTCGCCACCCAGCGGGCAGCATAGGCACCCGAGCGATCAACCTTGGTCGGATCTTTACCGCTGAACGCCCCTCCGCCATGACGCCCCATGCCGCCATATGAATCAACAATGATCTTGCGACCCGTCACGCCTGCATCACCCATCGGACCACCGATCACGAAGCGTCCGGTCGGATTGACAAAGATTTTAAGCTGATCGTCAAGAAGTTCTTCCGGAATGACTGGCATGATCACATGTTCCAGCAACGATTCGCGAATATCTGCATGACTGACGTCCGGTGAATGCTGGGTGGAAACCAGAACGGTATCGACCCGCGCAGGTTTTCCATGGTGGTATTCGATCGTTACCTGGCTCTTGCCATCCGGTCTTAACCAGGGGAGACCTCCCGCCTTGCGCACGCTTGCCAGTTTCCGGGTGAGGTTGTGCGCCAGGTAGATGGGCATTGGCATAAGCGTCTTGGTTTCAGTGCAGGCAAAGCCGAACATCATACCCTGATCTCCTGCGCCGATGTCATTGATTTCATCCTCTGTCAATTCCGCATCCATGGCATGGTTGACGCCACGCGCTATGTCGCCCGATTGCTTGGCTATTGCGACCTGAACGGCACAGGTATTGCCGTCAAATCCCTTGTCGCTTGAGTCGTAACCGATTCCGGTGATGACCTTGCGTGCCAGCTCGTCAAAATTGATATGGGCATTGGTCGTGATTTCACCGAGTAGCATCACGAAGCCGGTTTTGGCAGCCGTCTCGCAAGCGACGCGTGAAAAGGGATCCTGTTCAAGGCAGGCATCCAGCACAGCATCGCTGATCTGGTCACACAACTTATCCGGGTGACCTTCCGTCACCGATTCAGATGTAAACAGGTACTTGGCCGAGTTCATAAATGTATTGCTCATAAGAAAGGAACCTCCAAAAAGAAATTGCCCCACGGTCAGGAGGGGCAATCGTAATTACTCGGCTGCCCTCTCATCTTCCAGTATCTCCATCTGACGGAATTGGCACCATGAATGCTGCAAATGCAGCGGTCTGGTTGCCGAGGTTTCAAAGGGCCGTTCCCTCCACCTCTCTGGATAAGAGTGCCGTTTTGGGCTATTAAATTGTGGATAAATTATAACATAAAATCCTTCCAGAGATGATTAATCCGAGTGAGGTAGAAATCATGACAAAGATCCATAAGATAACCTGGATTAATTGTAATATGGTCAAAATCCCTTATTTGTCAGGCATAACAGGATATGGTATAAAGCACATATACCTAACTGCAAGATTAAACGGGTAAACCTATGCAAAGAAAAAAAAACGCTCAATCTGTGATCTCTTCGTACCGCAAACGTCAGCAAATGGGTCCATTCCTGCTCGGTGGTATGGCGGTTCTTCTGGTGGTGATCGGTTTGTTCATCCTGGTCATCTGGCTTACCGGTGAGGGAAAACCGACCATTCGGCTCTTCAAAACAAAAACACCTACCCCAACCGAGACAGCCACTATCACACCAACCCTGCCCACTTTCACCCCATCTTTATCCCCGACGGCGACTGAAACTCCACAACCATCGGTCACCCCAACCGCGTCAGCCCCCTTTGAATATGTCGTTCAGGAAAACGATAGTTGCTATGCGATTGCGGAAAAATTCGGTATTCAGATCGATGTTTTGCTGGCAATTAATAACCTGACGAGCGATTGTCTTATCCAACCCGGTCAGAAGATCATTGTCCCCGACCCGAATACACAACTGCCAACCGCGACAACGATTCCTTCAGACCTGCCTGCTGGTACCCGCATCAAATATACGGTCGGGAGTGGTGACTATTTGGGCTTGATTGCAGCTAAATTCCGCTCGACAGAAGCTGCGATAATAAAAGCCAACAACCTGGTCTCCCCCTATACACTTTATCCAGGTCAGGTTTTAACAATTCCCGTGAACATTGCCACCATGACACCCACCAAGCCACCCACCCGCACCTATACACCTGGTGGACCTGTCGTACAGGGTATTGAGGCTGCAACATCTACAGTCACCCCCAGCCCGACCAAATAGCCGGTTCAAACGGATTCGCCATAAAAGGCGAACCCGTTTTTATTTACCTCCGATTCCTTTCAGTGCTTGATTAATTTCATCACGAACAGAAATATTCGTTTCTCCCGCCAAGGCTGTCTGTAATTCAAGCTCAATCTGTTCACTGCCAAACTTGCTCAAAGACCAGACTGCTGTTGTGCGAACAACCGGATCCGGGTCACATTTCATTACTTGGATTAATGGATTTACTGCTTTAAGGTCTCTTTGATTACCCAACACCAGTGCAATGTTCCGCAGGTAGCCTCTCCGCCTGGTACGTGAAATTGGCGAACACTTGAAAATACGCTTGAAACCTTCTTCTGAAAGCGCGAGTTCGTTAACCAGATCAAGTTTTTTCAAATGTGAATGTAATTTAAATCCACCATCAACTAACTTGTCATCCGGTTTTCGATTCCATGGGCAGACAGATTGACAAATGTCACATCCGAATACCCAATTCCCCATGAGGGGGCGAAGTTCTGTTGAAATATCGCCGCGGTTTTCAATGGTCAGATAGGAGATACAACGTTCAGCCTGGATGGTCCGATCGGGGAGGATGCAGCGGGTAGGGCAGGCATCCACACACCGCTGACAGGTACCGCAGTGGTCAGGTATCCTTTTCTCATCCGGCGCCAACTGGACATCAACCAACAATTCTGCAATAAATGTGAATGAACCATGTCGGGGGGATATAAGGCAGGAATTCTTTCCAATCCATCCCAGACCGGCCGATTGCGCCAGTTCCCTTTCGAGTAATGGGACGCTATCGGTTACTGCCATACTCATTATCGTACGACCGGCGGCAGCCTGAAAATTGGAAACCAGTTGGTTGAGCTTCCCCACCAGGATCGTATGATAATCCTCACCCCAGGCATAAGCCGCCACCTTTCCCTGTTCAACGGTTCGTTGTATGTCACCCTGGTTGACCGGCGATGGATAACGCGCCAATAGAGTTATGATACTTTTACATTCCGGAAACAACATTGATGGATCTTCCCGGCAGGCGCGGGCACGCTCCGTCTCCAGATAACTCATATCGGCTGCATGCCCCTCTGACAACCAGTAAAGGAATTTGTCGTAATGCGCAGGGCGTTTGGGTAAGACCACCCCTGCTTCTACAAAACCAAGCTCAGCGGATAGTTTTTTAATAAGTGCTTTAGTTTCACGCGCGTTCATTTTTACCGATCAGTCAACAAAAAGTGGGTTTCCTCGTCAAAACGAAAAAACCCACTGACATTCAATCTTACCCTGTTATTCTAGGTCGTTGGTGTAACACCGGTAGTCGGCGTGCTGCTTGGGGTGGGGGTTGTGACAGCGCCGGCAACCACAACAATCTCGATAAAGACCGGGTAAAAACACTGGTTAGATGCATTATATAGACACCAGTTGCTTTTCTTCGCCCCAAGGGTGGTGGGAGCGACAAAATCCACGGTAATTTCACCAGTTTCATTGTATTTTATGTTCTTGGTCAAAACCACAGATGCAACTGCGCCCATCTGATCACCACCAATAAACTTGAGTGAGTATAGAGTAGTCCATTCCGTCGGACCCACATTACGCAACGTCCACACCACGCGGAAAGACGTACCGGGTGTAAAGTTCGTCTGGTCTGCCACTGACTGACCAACAAAATCACCTTTATCCATTAATTGACCGGTTGTGGCGGTCACCTGTGGTGTGAGACTGAATTGTGAGGTGGGTGAGATTTCAAGTGTCGGCAGGGCAGTTTCTG
Source organism: uncultured Chloroflexia bacterium (assembly GCA_963701225.1). Taxonomy (GTDB): domain Bacteria; phylum Chloroflexota; class Anaerolineae; order Anaerolineales; family Anaerolineaceae; genus JAFGXF01. The sequence goes on from OY969578.1 coordinate 81,874, forward strand.
TTACCGTAGCGGTGGCACTCGGGGATGGTGTCAACAGAGCCGCATTGGTCAATTCTGCCTGGACGGTATTCGCTGCAGCGGTATAAATGGCAAAGGTATCCAAAGTCGACACAGCTGGCGAGCAAGCAGGCAGCAAAATCAGCAGGACTATGGGAATCAGCCATAATATTTTATTTTTTCGCATTTGTTCCTCCAATTCAACATTACCTTCTGATTATAGCATTTAAGGTGACCGAGATAGTATTTTTTCCCGTTTTCTTATGAATTAATGATATTAATATGGAAGTAAGATAGGGAAGAACCAATATCCTCGATTGATCTCAAACGTCCCATTGGAGCGCACTGAAAAAACAAATTGAACTTGTTTTCCTGTCAGGTCAGAGAGTTGCAGATCAACCGTTTGGATCTGATTATCATAGATTTCATGCCATTCACCGAGGATGCCAGACCCGGCATCTGATAAATAACTGATCTCAAAGATAAGATCGCACTGAGGGGTGTCGTAGGCACAGGCGGTAATCACATGCAAATGGTCACCTTTGCTGATGAGCATAACGGGGAAGGTGGCAGTCAAAGCGCTGCCTTCCTTTCCTGGTAGCATGACTCTGATCGCAGGTTCATTTTCCACTGCCCCGGTTTCGAAATGGGGGAAGTTATCGATCGACAAATTGAGTGTTTCGTCTGCTCCGGATAACGGGCAATCAATTGTCTGCCCATCGAGGGTCCAGGCAGCCTGACACAGATTATCTGCAAAGGAATAGACCGTCCCTACGACGATAATATCCACCGATAGACTTTCCTGGTTACTGTTCGATGGCATGAATAACATACCAGATGGGTCCCGCAATTTCCAATACCCCACCTGTCTGCCGGGTGCGAATGGCGCTCGTAAGTTCAAGGTTAGTGTGGCAGTTTCACCCGGACGTATGACCGCGTCAGCTGGCATATTTTCGGTGAAAACCCTGCTGGCAGAAGCGCCCATCCCGATACCATCATAGTACACCAATGAAAATTGATATGACCAGTTACATGGGCTGGTATTCCGAATGATCCAGGTCTTATCAAATTTTTCTCCGGCTTGATACTGTGATCCAGGTGGAACTGTTTCATCGACCAGTTCTGCCTGTCTGCAATTCGCCAGGATTGGCAATGCTTGTGTTCCTGAGCTGGATACAGGGAGCACTGTTTTCTGCTGTCCACAGGCCCCACCGACCACCATCAGAATGGTCGCCATTAACCAAACGATACGATATTTCATAATAATCGGGCAAATCATATCACAGGCTCAGGCTTTACCAAGCAGAGCTTTGAAGAAGAGCACAAGATTGAAGGATTGGCCTGTAAGCAACGCTTGAGCCCGGAACATCCCTGCAACACCCCGGATGGTTAAAGTCGCCGTAATCACCATAAGAGCGATCGATAATCCCAGTTGCCAGGCGGGAACAGGACCTGCCGCCAATCTCGACATCATTGAAACCGGTGCTGTGAATGGGATCAAACTCAACACTACCGATAGAGTATTATCAGGGGTCATTGAAAGGCTCGGGCTGAGAACCAACGGAATAAGCAGCGGCATCACAACCAGCATGGTTGCCTGGGAGGCTTCCTTCATGCCTGGCACTAATGCCCCTACCCCCGCCATCAGGGCAGCGTATATCGCATAGCCCAGTAGAAAATACACGATCACCCAGAAGATCAAACTAAACGGTAACTGCATGACAGCTGTTAGATCCGATTGTTTATTGAAAAGATTCACCACGATCAATCCGGTGCCTGACCAGATTATGGTCTGCAATAGACCCACCAATCCCAGGGCGATTATTTTTCCTGCCAGGATCTGTAAGGGCGAGGAGGACGCCATTAACAACTCCATAACCCGGCTTTGTTTTTCGGTTGTGATGCTATTTAAAAGCAGACTGGCCGACGTGATGATGACGATATACAAGATCAATCCGACAAAATAGGGGATCATGAAAGTCATCGGATTTGTGACATCCCGCTTTACGGTCTTTTGAAGAGTAATTTCCTCCACTTGAATGGGATTCCAAAACCGATCAGCCAGTCGCAGATCCTGCCTCATCAGATTGAAATCCAAGACATCGCGAAACATTATGGAAGCTTCAAGCCCCGAGAGCGGGTTGTAGTCTGCGCGGACGTAGTTGATTCTTCCGCTGGTAATAAAATCCCGGGGTACCACATAGTAACCGCTGATGACTCCTTCAGAAAGAGCAGCATTTGCGCTGGTGATGTCTGGGAAAACCACCAGCATTCCATCCTTAACCTCAGGGGGAAATGCTTTAATAAGACCGGACTCATCAACGTATCCTTCATGCGACTCCCCGGTTTGCCCGGTTAAGGCTGTTATTGCCGGGGATGATGAAGACATATTTGTTGCGGACTGTACGTAAACGACGATCGCCATGATGACCGGGAAGATCAATAGACTGACGATGAACGAAGGCCTCATGATCGTGGTGATCAATTCGTTTTTCAAGATCAACCGAGTCTTGTTCATATCATTTCTCAAACGGAAGCTCGGTTGAAGATTTCTTTAAGGGATAGCCGTTTACCGTAATTCAACATGCCTGCCCTGAATGCTTTACCCGCCAGCCAGAGAGACAAGGCCGCCAGCAACACCAACTCGGCAATATTGATGATCAATTGCCAGACTGGTATCTGGGTAAACCCGGCACGCATGGTCAGGGTAACCGGCGCAGTCAACGGGAAATAACTCAGGATTAATGCCAAAGGACCATTAGGGCTGGTCATGATTATATAGGAAAACCAATAGGGCGCCATGATCGGCAGGGTGAAATATCCAGATATCTGCTGAGCTTCACGCAATTCGGTCGTGATCGACCCAATCGCTGCCATCAACGCTGCCACGGTGATAAACGTCGGGATGATCACCAAGACCAGCAGTACCAGATACTCGGTCGATATTTCAATTTGAGCGACCCACTCCACAGACCCACGCATGAGAAAATAACCGCCCGCCAGAAATCCAAACCATACCAGGAGCTGTGTCAATCCCACCGCAATATCACCCAGAATCTTACCGGTCATCAGCTGGCTGGGCGACACCGAAGTCACAATGATTTCGATAGTGCGGTTTTCCTTCTCTTCAACCACTGCCTGCAGGAGATATCCACCGGCAGTCATGATGATGACCATGATGAGCAACCCGGCGGCAAAGGGGACGATCAAGTTTCCCCAGGCATCTTCTGACATTTGGCGGGTTCTATCAAGACTCGTAATTATGAACTCTTCCCCCTTCATCAGGCGGTTGGCTATCTCCGGTGGCATTGAAGCTGTCAAATTCAATCGCAGCAAGCGATTAAATTGGATGGCCAGGTTACTGTTCCAGGTTTTAATATAGACCAGCTTGCCTTCTCCGTTCTCGGAAAAATCAGGCGGCAGAATATAGTATGCCTGAATCACACCCGCGTTCAAGGCCGTCGTTGCTGATTTTTCGTTCTCGTATGGGGTAAGTTGCAATTCAGATGCGGGTGAGAATTCCTCCCGGGCAGGTAATTGATTAATTGTGAGATAGCCCGCCTGGTCAATGTACCCCACCGGGCGTTTATCCTGAGTTACGAAAACGCCCAGAATGGCAATAACTATAACAACGGCAAGAAGCACCGGTATGCTGAGCACCATGAGAATAAAACGCTTCCGGATAACATGGCGCTTGTATTCCTGCCAAAATACACGCAAGGTCTTCTTCATATTTTAGCTGACCCCTCGGTGACAACCCGGATGAATATTTCATCCAGGGATGGAATTGCAATTTCAAAATGCTCTATCGGGATATTTTTCTGAACAAGTTCTTTTAAGACGTTTTGAGCGGAAATACCCGGTTTTAATATTATTTTTTTATGTGTATTAATATCCTCAATTCGCTCAACCCCCGTAATATCTCTTGGCAATTGGGCGGTTGCGTTTACGAGGATGTCTTGTGTTGGATAGCGATTGCGAATCTCTTCAAGCGTGCCGTATAGCATAGCCTTTCCGCGGTCGATGAGCACAATCCGGTCACACAATTCCTCAACCTGGTGCATTTGGTGGGTGCACATGACAATCGCCCGTCCTTTGTGTCGCTGTTCATCCAGCAAATCCTTGACCATCTGGGTGTTCACCGGATCCAATGAGCTGAATGGTTCATCAATGATGATCACCTCGGGTTCATGGATCAGTGTTGCAATAAGCTGGGCTTTTTGCTGCATGCCCTTGCTCAATTCTTTCACCTTTTTTGAACGATGCTGGGTAAGCTCAAAACGCTCCAGATATTTGGATAGGCGTAGTTTTATCTCGGAAGACGAAAGTCCCTTCAATCCGGCCATATAGCTGAGACAGCGATCCAGTGGAATATCCTGATAAAGCCCGCGTTCTTCCGGCAGATAACCGATGCGATCCTTTTTTGCCTCATTCATCGGGCCATCCAGAATGCTGACCGTTCCCTTATCCGGCTTGAATATATCCAGGATAATTCGAATGATGGTTGTTTTACCGGCGCCGTTTGGACCGAGCAGACCGAATATCTCTGCGTTATTCACCGCAAAGGAGACATCATCCACGGCCCTGGTTTTGACAAAATTTTTCTGGATATGATCCACTATTATTGGTTGCATAATATTCCTTACTTCTTGCCTCAGTAAATAGAAATCTTAACGATTTCCGCATCACGGGGATGTTTACATAAGAATTATTATTATATATTACTTCAATGTAACAGATTAGTGTTGCTGTCTATATAATAAATTACTAATGCTGGGGTTTCCTCCCCGGATTAGATTATTTTTTGATAATATCCGCTAAAAGATCAGATATCAAAAAGCTCCCCGAATGTTCGGGGAGCGTATATTATTACTCCTTTGTATAGGCTGTGCCATCTGCGGCAGGCATCCTGACCCTTCCAATGAAACCTGCCAGTACGATCATCGTGGCTATATAAGGTATTGTTCCCAATAAATCCACCGGAATTCCAATTTGGAGGAGTGATAGTTTTTCCTGCCATGAATCAAAGAAACCAAAAATCATAGCTCCGAGATACGCCCCTCCCGGATTCCAGTTCCCGAAGATCATGGCTGCCAAACCCAGAAAACCTTTGCCTACCGTCATACCTTCGTTGAATCTACCGGCAGCACCAATGCTCATGTATGCCCCAGCCAAACCTGCAATCGCTCCGCTGGTCAAAGCGCTGATATAGCGCACTTTAAATACATTAATTCCCAATGTATCAGCTGCTTTGGGATGTTCTCCCACAGAACGTACTCTTAAACCCCAGCGGGTTTTATACAAGATGATCTGCGTCGCGATAAGAAGCAAGAATAGGGCATATATGATCGGACTCTGATAAAAAAGTACCGGACCCAGTACAGGGATCTTCCACAGGATTGGTATAGGAACAGCCGGGATTGCCGGACCTGGATCATTCATCCAAGGATTGGAATTTAAAAAGGCACGCTGCAGATAGCTTGTTAAACCAATGGAAAGGATGATAATCCCAGTACCACTGATAATCTGATTGATACGATATTTAATACACAAGATTCCATGGAGCCACCCCAGGAGCATACCAAAAAGAATGCCGCCTATTACGCCAAGGACCATATTCCCGGTCAGACTGGCAAAAACAACCGCCGAGAATGAACCCATGAGCATCATTCCCTCGATTCCAATATTAACCAAACCTGAACGCTCGCAATATAAACCACTCAAGGCTGCCAGGGCGATGGGAGTAGCTCGTATAACGCTGCTCACCAGCATACCCGTTAAATTTAATGATTTACCTTGTGTAGCCCAAATTAAGAAGGCAAATATGCCCAAGACGACCATTAACGATAGAACTATAGTAGCATTCTTGAATCCCTTAACCAACTGGTAGATTCCTGCTAACAGAATCAAGATACTTATGATTAATATAGTTAGATAAGTTGGAAGAACAAGATCAGGAGCCGGTATGGTAACCCCAGCCCGCTGACTTGTTAGTACAAAGGTGGAGACCAATCCATCAGATCCCTTGGACAATGCATAGACGAGAACAGCTTCCAGAAGGAAAAATATACCGAAATAAACACGCTTTCGTTTTTGTGCCGGTGTAATTACAGATGTTGCTTGTGTCATTTTATTCCTCCTTCCTTAAGTTGTTCAGCAACAACAGGTCCTTTTTTTTGTTTCGCGCGCAAATGGTAAAGACCGCGGATAATTTCCGGGGCGGCGATAAAAATGATCACCATGCCCTGGATGACGCGGATCAACTCGACTGGGGTACCAGCTACGGATTGCATACGTGCCGCCCCTCCACGTAAGAAACCAAAAAGAAGTGAGGCGAGGACAACTCCGAATGGATGACTATTCCCTAATAATGCCAGCGCGATAGCATCAAAGCCATATCCGGATGAAAATGATCTGACCAAACGATGATCAACGCCCAGGATTTGACTCACGCCTGCCATACCTGCCAAAGCGGCGCTCAGGGTCAATGTTAATACGATAATGATTTTATTTTTTACCCCGGCGTACCTTGCAGCCCGTGGATTGGCACCGACCATGCGAATTTCCATCCCAATAGGTGTCTTCCAAAGGAACAAGTATACAAGAACAGCAGCTCCCAATGCAATCAGGAACCCCCAATGGACTCGCATGGGACTCGGGAATAGTGCCGGGAGATAAGCGGTTTTTAGTATTTCAGGTGTAATAGCCACCTTATCCGGTCGCATCATGGGTCCGGTAAGCAAAAAATCTGTAAATCTGAAGGCAACGTAGTTCATCATCATGGTATTGATCACTTCATGTGCACCAAAGAAGCCTTTCAGAAATCCAGGTATTGCACCCCATAGACCCGCTGCTGCAACTCCTCCCAAGATAGCCAAAGGCATATGAATATAAAAAGGCAAACCAGTTACGCTGTAACCAATAAAAACAGACGTAATTGCACCTATAAACATTTGACCCTCAGCACCAATATTAAATAGGTTACATCGAAAACCAAGGGCAACGCCTAAACCGGCAAAAATGTATGGGGTGGAGATTACCAGACTTTCACTGAAAGGACGGAAGGCTGTGACCAATTGCTTGGTGGTTCCTGTGTCGAGCCAGGTTCGGATTGCAGCCATCATTTCGACCGGTTTTCCAAAAGACCCCTCAAACATCGCCACATAGGCTGATTTTATGGAATTCCAAGTTATGGCCAGAGTATCCCACGGATGTGAGAAAAATTTTCCCCAGGAGGTTAAGACCTCTAGATTTGATAACGCAATAATAATGCCACCGATCACTAAAGCAGTAAAAACCGAGAGAATCGGCAATAAAATAACCTGGCCCCAGCCTTTTCTTACAAAAAGTCTTGCCCAGAAGCTGGTTTTCTCCCCTTCTTTATTCTTTATCTTAGGATTTTTCGAGGATTTACCCAAATCTACCTCCATGCAATAATTATTGTATTACATACTCTCAAACAACAACCGGGCTGGAGACTTTTTCCTGGACACCCGCCATCAATAATCCCAATTTTTCACGGGTAGCTTTTTCAGCAGGAAGAATATCCAGAATTCGCCCCGCAAACATAACTGCGATGCGATCAGACAGATTAACGATTTCATCCAATTCCGGCGAAACGAGCAGCACCCCACACCCCTCGTCTCGTTTTTTAATAATCTGATTGTGAATATATTCGATAGATCCAACGTCAAGACCGCGTGTGGGTTGAGAGGCGATCAGCAACTTAATCGGTCGTGAAAATTCCCTGGCGACAATGACTTTTTGTTGGTTACCGCCCGAGAGGTTTGAAACAGGTATAGAAATACTAGTCGTGCGGACGTCGAACTGTTTCACCCTTTCACGAGCAGCTTTATCAATTTCATTTTGTTGCAAGCTCATACCTTTTGTGAAGGGGGGTTCATAGTAGGTATTCAAGACCAGGTTGTCAGCAACTGAGAAGGTGAGGATAAGACCATCCTGCTGCCGATCTTCCGGAATATGGGCAGAACCCACTTCCCGGATTTTACGAGGTGATGCCAGGGTGGTTTCCTGACCAAGCATTATGACTTTACCGTCTTCAATCGTTCTTAAACCGGTTAATGCTTCAACCAGTTCCTTTTGTCCGTTACCCTGAACGCCGGCGACCCCAAGCACTTCACCTGCCTTAACTTCGAAAGACACATCCTTTACTGCAGTCAGGTGCCGGTCGTCCTTAACATTGAGAGAATCAACTTCAAGTACCGTATTTCCGGTTTTTGCGGGTTTTTTATCAACCGTCAAAATGACCTCGCGGCCGACCATCATATTCGCAAGAGAGGCCTCGGTGGCTTGCTTCGGGGTGGTTATACCCACCACTTTGCCATTTCTTAGAACCATGATGTGATCAGCAATTTCCAAAACCTCTTTGAGCTTATGGGTAATAAAAATGATGGACTTGCCCTGTTTTACCATGGAGCGTATGATCTTGAAAAATTCCTCAACCTCTTGAGGAGTGAGAACAGCTGTTGGCTCGTCAAAGATCAGGATTTCCGCCTGACGATATAAAACTTTAATAATTTCGACACGTTGTTGAACCCCAACGGACAGATCCTCAACGTTTACCTGGGGATCCACATTTAAACCATATTTTGATGAAAATTCCTGTACGCTTTTTGCAGTAATATTACGATCAAGAAATATGCCTGCCTTGGTTGGCTCCACCCCCAACATGACATTCTCAGTGACTGTAAAAACAGGTACCAGCATAAAATGCTGGTGCACCATGCCGATCCCTTGACTGATCGCATCGGACGGATTGTGAATTTTTACTTCCTCTCCCCTGATGTAGATCTTGCCTTCATCGGGTGTATATAACCCGTAAAGAATATTCATCAGAGTGGTTTTGCCTGCCCCATTTTCACCCAACAAAGCCAGGATTTCTCCTTCGTTCAAGGTGAGATCAATATGATCATTGGCGATTAAACCGGGGAAAGTTTTAGTAATTCCGCGTAATTCCAAAATGGGAGGCATACAAGGCTCCTGTAATTATCATAGAAAATGACAGATATTATTAATGGTGCCAGGCATTTGCCTGGCACCATATTGGTACTATTCTTATTATTTGGTTTCAGCTTCGACCACTCTCGCCGGGCAGTAATCCGGATAAGAGACACAACCGGTGTCGGAAATCTCGCCGGAAATGATCTTGGCTTTCAATGCTTCGACCTCAGCCTTAAGCTCGGCCGGAACCTTGCTTTCCAGATCATGATACGGGGCAATCTGAACACCACCATTAGCCAGTGAGCCAATGTAGTTGGTGCAACCCTCAAAGGTACCATCCTTGACTGATTTGATCACTTCGTACACGGAATTATCCATGTTCTTCATGATGCTTGTCAGAATGACATCCTGAACGCCGGTCAGGGAAGTGTAACCATCAGTATCAACCCAGATGCCATAACCACCACGTTCGCGGGCGACATCAAAACCGGGGGCGCCGATCAAACCACCAACTCCAGCGAAGATGTCAACACCCTCATCGAACAATGATTCGGCATATTCCTTGCCTTTGGTCAGGTCGCTGAAATCACCGGTGAAGGAACCTTCTCCGGTTGCGCTATCCCAACCGATCAATTTGACGGTCGTACCATGCACCTTGTTGTATTCCTCGATACCAGCTTGCATACCCACGGCAAAGATGGTGACGGTTTGGTACTTGGCGCCACCGAAGTAGCCGATTTTACCGGTCTTGGACATGCCTGCAGCCAGGTAACCAGCGAGGAAAGCGGCCTGGTCGGTCAGGAATTCCTGCCCAACTGCATTTGGAACGCACTCGTTCTTGCCGATGATGCCATCGGGGATGAATGGATCCGGGTAGCTGTAGTCCACAATGGAGAACTTGAGATCGGGATAGTCCATTGCAACTTTGGCCATGTCAGCGCCGATCGCCCAACCAGCGGCGATGATCAGGTCATAACCCTGGCTGGCAAACTCGGTCAGGTTGGGGACATATTGGGTGGCTTCGTCGGACTGGATGAATTTAGGCTCAATGCCTAAATCGGTCTGGGCGCGCAAGACACCATTCCACTGGGTGGTGTTGAAGCTCTTGTCATCAATACCACCGGTATCAGTCACGAAACCAACTTTTAACGCTGGCTCTGCAGGAGTAACAGGTGCTGCAGTTTCGACGGTAACGGGGGCTTCGGTCGCCACCACTGCCGGTTTGCAGGATGTAAGCACCATCGCTGCCATAACCAAGATCGACAATACAACTAACATCTTTTTGGACATACGTTTCTCCTCCTAATAGAGAAATGAATGAGTATTGGGGTTTAATAAAACCCCACAGAGCAGTTGTCTGACCACTCTGCCATATCAGTATACACATATTTTTGATGCTAGGCAAGGGTTTAATGAGAATACTCTCACTATTCCCGTACTTCATTATTAACGCTCATGAGATCGATGCTTCACCGCGCTTCACGCCTGCCATCATGATGAACGCCAGCAGAAAGAAGATTGGTGCTATCACCATCACCATGGCGTAGTTATTGCCTGTCAATTGCACAATCCAGCCATTGATATTTGGGCCGGCAATAGCCGCCAAGGTTGAAAACAGGTAATATAAGCTCGTGAATATACCTAATTTCGCATGGGTAGTCAGATCAACAACCATTGGCAGAGAATTGATATTGACGCAAGCCCAGGCGACACCAGCTACCATCAAGAGAACACCGATAACAGGAACGACGCCAAGAATAGGCAGCTTGGTTAGCTGAATGGTAAGGACTTCTTGTGGTACAAAGTACATTGAAGTGGTTAATAGGATCATCAAGCTCAATCCGATCAGAATTGTATTTTTCCTGCCGATTTTTCCACCAATAAAACCAGAAGGTAGTGCAAACAAGACAAACAAAAGGGACATTTGGCCCAATAACCGAGCTCCATCAGCCTCAGTCATTTTAAGGTGGTTGTATGCATACAACGTGAAGAAGGCTTCAACAGCATTATAGGCAACAAACCAGAAGAATATTGCCAGGAGGATGCGCAGTCCGCTTTTTTCCGTGTCTGTAAATATTTGTTTGAGGCTTGCCCACATCGAAACACGTTCCTTTGATATTTCATATTCCTTGGGCTCACGAATGAAAATCAGGACCAATGCAGCTGCCACAATGACCAGGACAGACCCCAACCAGAATGGAAAAGCCGGGTTCATCTCGTATAATCTTGCACCGCCCAGAAATGCAACGATTCCGGCCAAACCACCCATAAAATTGATCACACCATTGGCCTGGGAACGAAATTTGGAAGGTGTGATATCCGGCATCAAGGCAATAACGGGGGTGCGCCAAAATGCCATGCTGATCAACAACGTGCTTGTACAGGCAACGAACAAGGGTAGTATAGAAGCAACTGGAATAAGCCCAAACGCTATAGCTCCGATCGGTGCACCGATCAGAATGAATGGCATTCGCCGTCCAAGCGGCGTGCGCAACCGGTCAGACCAAGCGCCTACCGGCGGCTGAATCATCAGCGCTGCAATGTTATCCAGGGTCATGAAAAATCCAATGAATGCGGGTGTCAACCCAAATTTATTGGCGAGGAACAATGGCACGAAAGCGTTATAAACTCCCCAGATAATGCTTACACCAAAGAATCCGAAACCCAACAGCAAGGTCCTGCCATAATTCAATCGCATTGAAATCTCCTTTGTAATATTTTATCTAATGCTGATGTCGGCTTCTATTTGATCATTTTGTTGTACTGCAATACTGTGTTTGTCTTCTGGATGTGTCAACCTAGTGGTCAGGAGGATTCCCGCTGTTTTTCCTGCTTTAATTTATCGAGATATTCAATATCCTTCTTGGATAGCTTGGTTTTTTTTAGTAAATCCGGTCGTCGTTGAAATGTCCTTTTAAGCGACTGTTCGCGTCGCCATCGTTCGATCTCGGCGTGATTTCCCGAGAGCAACACTTCGGGCACCCTCATTTCCTGATACTCCGGTGGCCGGGTATAGTGTGGGTATTCAAGCAATCCGGAAGCATGAGAATCGTCCTGTGCGCCATCCGGATCGCCAAGTGCGCCGGGTATAAGACGGATGATGGCATCCAGAACGATCAATGCAGGTAATTCTCCGCCTGTCACCACATAATCTCCAATCGATATCTCATCGCTGACAAGACCTTCCCGGATGCGTTCATCTATACCCTCATAACGCCCACAGAGGATTGCCAGGTGATCTAGTTTTGCCAGCTCGTACGCGATTTTCTGGTCAAATTTCCGCCCCTGCGGAGTCATCAAGATTAAAGGACATACCGGCGGCAGGCCGAGGATGGATTCTACGGCTGTGAAAACAGGTTCGACCTTCATCACCATACCACCGCCGCCACCATACGGCATATCATCGGTTGTGTGGTGCCGGTCAGACGCCCAATCCCGGATATTGTGGTTTTGGATGCTCACCAGATTATGCTGGATCGCCCGCTGGAGGATGCTAATCCCCAGGTATGGGTTGAATACCTGCGGGAACAGGCTGAAGATATCGACACGCATGGTCACATTCTAGCCTGATGCCACCCAGACCGCAAGGCTTGTCGTCTGGCACTTTATCATAAAATGCTCATCCAGGCGACTTGACGCGCTTCAATTACAAATGATAAGATGAAATCATGTACTTGAAAGGCAGTAACTGGAATTTAAACCGTAAAAAGAAGCGGACAAAGCCGTGGCTGGTGTTGGTTCTATTGGTTTTCATTGGGATATCAGCTTACATCGAAACAACCATCATCCCGACTGTTGGACCATTGTTCATACCAACAGCCACACCGACACGCGACCCGCGCGCATACAGTGCCGAAGCCGAAGCTCTGGCGAAAGAGGGCAAGGTTAATCAGGCAATTGATGCATACAAGACAGCTATCCTGGCGGATCCCCAGAATCCGTCCAATTATGTTGCACTGGCAAGGCTGCAGGTATTGTCAGGCTCGTTGGATGATGCATTGCTCAATTCCGAGAATGCACTCCTGCTCAATAAGAACAACTCCATGGCATTCGCTGTACGCGGTTGGATACAGGGCTTGCAGGGGGATTACCAGCAAGGAGAAGCCTCCTTGAAAAAAGCGCTTGAAATCGATCCGAACAGCGCACTGGCGAATGCCTATCTGGCAGAGATCCTGACACTTCGGGTTGCTGAAGGAAAAGGGCTGGTCGGGACGATCGACGAAGCGGCTGAAGCATCGCGACGCGCGCAGGAACTCGATCCAAACAGCATGGAAACCCACCGTGCGCGTGGCCTGGTCCTGGAACAAACAGGTAATTTCGAGGAAGCCATCACGGAATATCAAGCAGCGATTCAGCTGAATGATAAATTCGCGGATCTTCATCTGGCGCTCGGGCGCACCCTGTTGGCAATGGAAGACTACAGTTCTGCCATCGCTGAGTTCAGCCAGGCAAACGCACTGAATCCCTCAGATCCGCTACCTGAAACCTATATTGCCCGTGCCTATGTGAAAATCGGAGAGTACGCCAAAGCCATCCAATATGCAGACCAGGCCGTGAATGACAATCCAAGCGACCCTTATATGTACGGTAATCTGGGCTCGATGCTGTATCGCAACCGTCAATACTCTGAAGCAATCAGCGCCCTACGCTTTGCGATTCGTGGCGGTACGACAGAAAATGGAACTATCGTAAAAGGCCTGCCCCTTGATTACAGCATGCGCATCATGGAGTTTTATTACACGTACGGGCTGGCGTTGGCAAGGCTCAATCAATGTGGAGAAGCTGTCCAGATCGCCCAGACCATTTTACAAACCGTGATGGATGACGAAACCTCGGTTTACAATGCTCAGGAAATGATCAACATTTGCCAGGCGAATCTGGGTGGGACCCCCACAACCAATTTGGAAATTGATATTACGACAACTCCATAATTTTTCATAGAAAAATCGTGCAGCTTTCCGGTCGCGAACCCACCTTTCGGAATATCAGACCCAGATCAAATCCTTATCGCATCCTGGTATGGATCATTTTAATCGTCCTGGGATTGGTGGTTGTACGCAGTCTTAATAGCGGAGAAATACGCCCATTGTTTCTTCCAACCCCAACACCGACCCGCACATCCAATTCCTATGCCCTCGAAGGTGAGACGCATTTCATGGCAGGTGATCTTGATAAAGCCATTGCCGCCTATCAACTTGCAACAATGGCAGACACCGGCAACCCGCAATTATGGGCAGAACTGGCCCGCATCCAAACCTACTCATCCAACCTGTTGACCACCGATGCGGAAAAGGTTGCCCGATTGCAGGATGCCCTGGCAAACATCAACCGGGCAAAAGAACTCGCCCCGGAAGATAGTACCGTGCGCGCTATTCGTGCCTTCGTTCTGGATTGGAATGCCACACTGGCAGGTTCGGATGCTGGCGACATGTTGGCCGAAGCATATCAGGAAGCCTTGCAAGCGATTCAGCTTGACCCTGCCAACACCCTTGCCCTGGCATATTACGCCGAGGTTCTGGTGGATCAGCAAAAATGGTTGCAGGCTCAACAATACGCAAACCAGGCAGCCAAACAGAACCCGAACCTGATGGACGTGCGTCGTATAAACGCGTATGTCCTCGAATCGCTTGGCGACTACAATAATGCGATTGAAGAATATAAAGCTGCGGTATCCATCAATCCCAACCTGACATTCCTCTACATTTCGATCGGCAAGATCTACCGCCATCTGGAAATATACGATAAAGCTCTCGAATATTTTGCCAAAGCTGCCAATATCAATGAACAACTGGGGATCAAAGATCCGATCCCATATCTGGCAATTGCCAACTCTTACGTTCAACAGGGTCAATTCTTCATCGCCGCCCGCAACGTCCTGAAAGCATTGCAACTCAATCCCACCAGTCCGGATGTTTATGCACAGCTTGGACTGGTTTACCATAAATCGCGCAACTACGAAGGGGCTATACCGGCACTCGAATGTGGTCTTCTGGGATGTTCTGCCGACATAAGTTGTGAGGTGCGACAATGTGATGACACGGTCGACCCGCAGGTAGTTGTACAGGGTATGCCATTGACTGACAATACCGTGGTTTATTATTTCACTTACGGCTCAGTACTGGCAGGTTTGCATCGCGAGGGGGACGACTATTGCGTCCGTGCCATGGATATCCTGAATCAGGTTAAAGCCAGTTATTCCGGTGACCCGACCATCATGGGGATTGTTGTTGCCGGTCAGGAAATCTGCTCGAAATAATCAGCCTGATTTATAATATTTTCATAAGAATTTTTATTCCCCCCCTTGACTTCCATCCTAAAAATAGGTATTATTCATACGAATTAGCACTCTGGTGTAACGAGTGCTAATAATACAATTGGAATCAACCAATCAAATTTTTAGGAGGCAAGCATGGCAATGGAACTTAAACCCCTTGGAAACCGTCTGGTCGTCGAACCTATCGAACAGGAAGACGTTACCGCGGGCGGTATCGTTTTACCCGAAACAGCCAAGGAAAAACCGCAAAAAGGGATCGTTCTGGCGGTCGGCCCTGGTGATCGCAACGATAAGGGTGAACGCATCCCGATGGATGTGGCGGTTAAGAATACCGTCCTCTTCGCAAAGTACTCGGGCACCGAGATCAAACTGGATGCAAAGAAAGTCATCATCCTGCGCGAGAGCGATGTGCTGGCTATCGTTAAATAAATCATCTATTCAATCATAAGGAGTAAGCTATGGGAGCAAAGCAACTTGTATTTGCAGAAGAAGCCCGCCGTCGCCTGAAAGCGGGCGTTGATGTGGTCAATAATGCTGTCGCTACGACCTTGGGACCCAAAGGTCGCAATGTGGCTCTGGACCGCAAGTTTGGTTCACCCACCATCACCCATGATGGTGTAACGGTGGCAAAAGAGATCGAGCTCGAAGATCCATTTGAGAATATGGGCGCGCAACTGCTTAAAGAAGCCGCCACCAAGACCAACGACATCGCCGGTGATGGAACGACTACTTCAACTGTACTGGCACATGCCATTGTCACCGAAGGTCTGAAAAATCTGGCTGCAGGCGCCAATCCAATGCTGCTGAAGCATGGCATTGAAGCCGCCGCCAAGGCTGTCGCAGATGACATCAAGAAACAATCCATTGAAATCACAACCAAAGACGAGATCTCGAATGTCGCGACCATCTCTGCGCAGGACCGTACCATCGGCTCTTTGATTGCCGAGGTCATGGACAAAGTCGGTAAGGATGGCGTCATCACCGTGGAAGAATCAAAGGGTCTCGAGTTTGAGACGGAATACGTTGAAGGTATGCAGTTCGATCGCGGTTACATCTCAGCTTATTTTATTACCGATGCTGAACACATGAAAGCATCCATTGTAGATCCTTATATTCTGGTGACCGATAAGAAGATCTCAGCTGCAACTGACATCGTCCCGGTGCTTGAAAAACTCGTCCAGATCGGCAAGCGCGAACTATTGATCATTGCCGAGGATATCGATGGTGAAGCTCTGGCGACCCTCGTGCTCAACAAACTACGTGGCATGTTGAATGCCATCGCTGTGAAAGCACCCGGATTTGGCGACCGCCGCAAGGCGATGCTTCAGGATATTGCCATCCTGACCGGTGCCACCGTCATCTCGGATGAAACCGGTCGCAAGCTGGAAACGACCACACTCACTGATTTGGGTAAAGCCGAGAAGGTCGAATCCGATAAGGATGACACCACCATCGTGGGCGGCAAGGGCGATAGCGCAGCCATCAAAGGCCGCATCGAACAGATCCGGGTTGAGATTGACGACACCACCAGCGATTATGACCGGGAAAAGCTCCAGGAGCGTCTGGCAAAACTGACTGGTGGCGTAGCCATCATCCGTGTCGGTGCTGCCACCGAAACAGAGCTGAAGGAAAAGAAACACCGCGTTGAAGATGCCCTGTCTGCCACCCGCGCAGCCGTAGAGGAAGGCATCGTTCCAGGCGGTGGCGTCGCTCTCATTAATGCCATGGCCGCCCTTTCAAAAATCAAACTTGAACACGAAGATGAAAAGATCGGTGTCAACATCGTACGCAAAGCATTGGAATTCCCGATGCGGAAGATCGCTGAAAACGCCGGCAAAGAAGGCTCGGTGGTTGTTGAAACCGTGCGCAAGGAACAGGTTGCCCAGAAGAATAACCGCATTGGTTATGACGTTCTGACTGAGGCCTACGGCGACATGGTTAAAAACGGCGTCATCGATCCCGCCAAGGTTACCCGCGGTGCGCTCGAAAACGCTGCTTCCATTGCAGCCATGATCCTGACAACCGAAGCACTCGTAACGGACGTTCCGGAAAAGGAAAGATCGGCACCCATGCCCCCGCCGGAATATTAAACCAATAATGTATTAAAACAAAAAAGAGTGTGGATACTCTCCACACTCTTTTTTGTTTGCCCATTGGTCTCTCATTTCGACGTAAAAAGTTGGATAAAGGTATAATGACCTCAATGCTTTACCAAAGATCCAGAATCCTGACATTAACTTTGTGTTTGATCCTTGCCGGTTGTGGATTAATCAAATCCGAACCAACCCCAACGCCTACGTTGGAAATCCCCACTCCTACGATGGAACCCATGGCAGCCCTGGTTAATGGCGAGGGGATCACGATTGTGGAATATCAGGCCGAACTCGACCGCTATCTGTCTGCCGCAGGTTATACCGGGAAATCTGCCCCCGGCGGGGTGGAGCCTAAAACCATGATCCTCGACGAGCTGGTTGATGAGGTATTATTATCGCAGTCAGCGTATCTATCAGGATTTCAACTCAGCGATACCGACCTTGAGACACGAATTAATCAACTGGCAGAACAGTTGGGCGGCACTCAAGCCCTTCTGGACTGGCAAAGCAGAAATGGCTACTCGGAAGCTGATCTGCGTCGATCATTACGCCGCTCGGTTGACGCAACCTGGATGAGAGACAAAATCATCTCTGCCGTACCTTTGGAAGTCGAGCAGATTCTTGCCCGTCAGATATTGCTCACAGATGAACAAACAGCTCTGGCGGTAAAAGCACAGCTGGACAGCGGTGTGGATTTCACAAACCTGGCTTATCAGTATGATCCTGTCGCCGGTGGTGATCTGGGTTGGTTTCCCCGCGGAGTTTTGAATGTTCCTGAAGTCGAATCAGCGGCCTTTGCCACGGAGACCGGGAAGTATTCTGACGTAGTTAAGTCAACCATTGGCTGGCATATCATCCTGGTTGTCGAAAGAGATTTTACAAAAGAGCTATCACCCGACGCCCTTCTCTCCTTGCGACATCAAGCACTCTCGCAATGGCTGGCGGAGCGCCGTTCAGAAAGCACGATCGACATCCTGATCTGATAATAGGGGTGAGGTTATGACACAAGATAATGTAACAAAACCAAAAGCTACGACTAAAAAAATAGGTCTGACACCAATTTGGAACATTCTGGCAATATTGATGCTCCTTGGGACTTGCTGTGTATCATCCTATGTATTGCTTCTGATTTCCAACCCCAACTTGGCGGTCAATCCTTTTCCCCCACAATTGACTTCCACACCCACACCGACTGTCACACCCACTCAGCGCGTGTTCCCGGCTACATGGACTCCCACATCCACCCTTCCTCCCCTATCGTTTGGTACACCCTTCGCATATTCAACCTTGCGCGTGCAAGCTTCTGATACTCCACGGGCAACTCTGACACCTGTTCCACCAACCGCCACCATCGGCCTGCCAACGAATACCTTGCCAGCCGGTACGTTTTTCGCTGTTAACGGCTCAACCACTGCTGTCCCTTCGACAAATAAAAACCCGGATTCAGGCTGTACCTGGTTGGGAGTTGGTGGCGTTGTCAAAGACCAGGCCGGGAATGCACTGGTTGGCATGACGCTGATGTTAAATGGCACGCTTGGCTTTGATTCCTTTAACCAGACCACAAACAGCGGCGCTGCCCCCCAATATGGTCCGGGTGGCTATGAATTCTACCTCGGGGGTGAGTTAACCGCTTCTCAGGGCTCTCTTTTCATTCAAGTAATAGGGGATAACGGACAGCCGGTATCTGAACAGATCGTTTTTGATACATATTCCGATTGTCAAAGAAATTTAATTCTCATCAATTTTCGTCAGATTCAGTAAACGAAAAACCATCACTGCATGAATCGTTTAGTAGTTACGATATTGTCCGCCATCGCTGTGCTGGTCATTGTTGCAGGATACTTTACGATACGGTTTTTACAATCTCCAATAACTCGCACTCAGCGAGTGTTGACCTGGTTGAAAGCTCCCCAGGAACATCAGAACTGGGCGATTTCAGCGAATATTCGTTGTCAAAATGCCCCGTTTAGTTCCCCGACAGACGGTTTTATTGGCTATCTATGGGGAGACAGCTTCAACGCCGGACACAAGCATCAGGGCATCGATATTTTTGCTGGAACCCAACCCGGTGAAACTCCCGTGTACGCGGTTTATGCGGGTTATCTGACTCGTCTGTCAGATTGGAAATCATCTGTTATCATCCGGATCCCGGAAGATCCGATTTCCCCCGGTCGACAGATTTGGGTTTATTACACACACATGGCTGATCAAAATGGCCATTCATACATTTCAGATTTATATGCGCCAGGGACGAACGAACAATTCGTCATTGCTGGTACCTTATTGGGTTATCAAGGGAATTTTTCAGGTGATCCCGGTAATCCAACCGGCATTCACCTGCATCTATCCATCGTATTGAGTGATAATGCTGGTCACTTTAAGAACGAGTTGGATATCGCCAACACGATCGATCCCTCACCATATTTTGGTTTGCCATTGAACGGGCAGGAAAACAAAGGGGAAATCCCAACATGCCTAAACTAAGCAATGCATCGATCTCTTTAATTGATTGTATAATTCCAGACAGGCTGGGAAAACTGTCATGATTGGTTATCGTGATCTTGAGAAGGGATTTAAGGAGCTTGGGTTGATCCCGCAACGGCCGGTGATCATTCATGTTGCACTGGATAGTTTTGATTTCATCCGCGGCGGTATAGAAACCTTACTTGGAGCGGTGACCGCCAATACATATTCCATCATAACGCCTGCTTTTACGTATCGTACCATGGTCATTCCCGAAGATGGCTCCTCCAATAACGGTATTACCTATGGGACCGGAAGACAAGCGAATGTAATGGTTGAAGCCTTTCACATGGACATGCCAGCAGATGATACCCTGGGAGTGTTTCCAAAAATATTCAGCCGCATGCCCGGTGTTGCACGATCGACACACCCAATCCTGTCTTTCTACGGTATCCATGCCGAGGAGTATCTCGGTATTCAGTCGATACTGGAACCATTGACAATCATTGAGGCTCTTATGGATCGCGATGGTCTGGTCGTATTGGTCAATGTCGATCATACTGCCAATACCAGCATACACCTGGGAGAACGATTGGCAAACCGTCGGACTTTCACCCGCTGGGCATTGATTCATGAGCGTGTGGTGGCATGCCCGAATTTTCCTGGCTGTTCATCAGGATTTGGCACGGTAACAAAATCGGTTGAGCAATTCAGCGGAACACTGGATTTGTCAGGTTTGGAAATAAAAGCAATCCCGCTTCGCGATCTGGTAGCCACGACACGCGATATGATCCTTGCTGATCCGAACGCACTACTCTGCCAACGTCCGGATTGCGAGCGTTGCAATTCTTTACGACAAGCAAGATAGATAAAAACATCGATACAATTATGATATAAACATGAATAAGTAATTTTTCCCCAAGGTAATAGCAATCAAAGCAGCTGTCGGCGGTAAAAATGAAACCACGGCAAACAAAAGAATTAAATTACGAAAACAAGCTTGAGCTGTTGTATCGCATCAACCGCGAACTTGCCCAGGATCTATCACTGCGGCAAACACTCGCTAATGTTTTAAAACTGTCGATGGGCACCGTTGGTGGTGAGCGGTGCAGTATTGTCGTACTGGATGAAAAACATGAACCATTGGAAGCTGCCATCATTTACCATAATAAACTGATCAATCAGACCACCAAACAACTTCAGGAAACCATCACCCATGGACTGGCCGGTTGGGTCTTGCATGAAGAGAAAGCTGTATTAATTCCGGATACAAGCCTGGATGAGCGTTGGTTCCGAAGACCGGATGACTCCATTGAACGAACCGGGGCAAAATGCGCCATTTGTGTACCCTTGATCTCTCACAAGGAACTGGTTGGTGTTCTTACTATTGTCCATTCCAAACCGGGTTTTTTCACCAATGAACACCTTGATCTGATCGAGACGATTGGGAGTCTGTCTGGAGTTGCCATCACCAATGCCCGTCTTTTCATGCGACTTGAAAAAGCGCAACAACGATATCAGACCCTCTTTGAGGCATCCAGTGATTTGCTTTTCATAACAGACTGGGATGGGCGTGTAATCGAAACCAATCGAGCTGTCGAACGAGCCACAAATTACCAGCCTCAATTCTCTCGTGACTGGCGGATTATGGATTTTCATAAGCCAAATTACGCAAAACTTGGGGCTGGTTTTGCCAACTTAAAACGAGCAAATTTCGTGGTATACGAATCCGATCTGATCGGAACAGGTATTAACAAAATGCCTATTGAAGTAAAAGTCAGCCAGGTGACGATCAGTAAACAAAGTTATTTACAATGGGTACTGCGTGATATCACTGAACGCAAACAACTGGCTGCAATGCAGGAAGACCTGATGTCGATGGTCTATCATGATATCCGCTCACCTCTCTCCAATGTAGTATCCAGTCTGGATATCCTGGCTCATCAACTACATAAAGATCAAGATGTTTCCGTGAGGACCATCTTATCGGTTGCACGGCGTTCAACAGAACGGATCATGCGCTTGGTCAATTCGCTTCTGGACATTCGCAAAATCGAGCAGGGGCAATCGATAATCCATTCCGATATCGATTCCCCAAAACAGATCGTCAAGGATGCATTAGAGACAAGTCAAACGGTGGCTGTTGTAAAGCATATCAAGTTGGAAATACATTCCCATGGAAAAATATCCGATATTGCGGTTGACAGGGATATGATCCGCCGTGTGGTGGTGAATTTGTTGGAAAATGCTATCAAGTTTTCGCCATCTGACAGGAAGGTCACGATCACCTTGAAGGAAGATTCCGGTTCGGTATTGTTCTGCATTGAAGACAATGGTCCCGGGATACCAGATAAGCAACTTGATACAATTTTCAATAAATTTACCCGTTTAAAGACAAGTTCCACCACGCATGGCTTCGGGCTTGGTCTGGCATTTTGTAAATTGGCCGTTGAAGCGCATGGTGGCAGGATCTGGGCTGAAAGCAAGCTCGGTAAAGGCAGCCGGTTCATTTTTACCATTCCGGTTGCCACCCAGCCTGTAGTTATGTCATAGCATTCATAAACGTACTATAATCCTCACAGTCTGACAGGAGCATAATGGAACAACTAATAGAAGGTGTTTATATTGAAACGGGTTTTATTGGCGTGACACTTGGAGCAGTAACCCGCGATCAAGGCGTGTTGCTTGTAGATTCACCAATCAAACCCGAGGATGTCAGATCCTGGCGCTCTTCAGTATTAAACCTTTCCAATGGCAACACTCGCCTGCTGGTCAACCTGGATGGGCATGTTGACCGAACAGTGGGTACACGCGCAATGGATTGTATTGTGGTCGCACAGGAAAAGACAACCCAGATGTTCCGCAACCGTCCCACATCCATTAAACCTCAGGAACCCGAGACAGGATCTGAAGCCGAAAGATGTGGCAATCTGGGACCGATCCGCTGGGCATTGCCAGAAATAACCTTCAGCAACCTGCTCCAATTAGACTGGGGGGCATCCCCCATACTGTTGGAACATCATCCGGGATCCTCTCCCGGCGCGGTATGGGTCATTCTACCTGAAGACAAGGTGGTTTTTGTTGGGGATGCAGTCATTCCTGATCAACCCCCATTTCTTGCTCAGGCGGATCTGCCAGTCTGGCTGGATTCACTGAAACTATTAATAGATAAGTATAAAAACTACATCGTGATTGGCGGGCGCACCGGCCCGGTAAGCCATGAGCAAATCCGGTGGCAGATCAAGTTGCTGCAAACCATCCAAAATAAATTAACTGCGCTGGCAGATAAAAAAGCACAGCCTGAAGCAATCGAGCAACTGATACCTGTATTATTAAACAAAATAACCGGTGATGAATCCACCTACTATTACAAACGCCTGCGTTGGGGGATAAAACAATACTACCAGCATCACCATCAAACTCAAACAGATGCCACGCCAAATAACTGAATCGACCTCTTGTGATTAATATTCTTATAGAAGATGAATAACCATTACGCTCCTTTAATCGAACTGACACGCGGGGGAATTGTTGAATCCGTGCATCATGGCGTTTTTTGTGTTGTCGACAGAGATGGTAATATTCTGGCGAGCCAGGGAGATCCTGGACTGATAACATTTCCGCGCAGCTCTGAAAAACCCTTCCAGGCATTGCCATTTCTGGAAATCAATGGCGACCGCCATTATGGCCTTACCGAGAAGGAAATTGCAATAATGTGCGCATCCCATACCGGCAGTGATGAGCATGTCGCGGTTATCGCCAGCTTGCAAAGCAAAACAGGAGTTGTGGAGGAAGATCTTTTATGCGGCGTTCATCCACCTTCTGATAGAACGGCTCTGTTTAGACTCGAAAAGGCACACCGGCAACCCACCCCAAATCGCAATAATTGCTCTGGTAAACATACCGGCATGCTGGCGCATGCAAAACTGCGCCAGTTCCCTGAGGAAGATTACATCAATCCTGAGCACCCACTGCAACAAGTAATACTGACTACTTTTGCAGAGATGTGCGCAATGGACAAACGAAAAATAGTTACAGGGGTCGATGGTTGTTCTGCGCCAAATTATGCTGTCCCTCTCACACGATTTGCAACGGCATTTGCCAGACTGGTCGACCCGTATGGTTTACCGGAACCCCGTGCTTCAGCCTGTTCCCGCATTACACACGCCATGACCTCCCATCCCGAAATGATCAGCGGACCAAATCGCTTTGACACAATTCTGATGCAACTCGGAAAAGGAAAAATTGTTGCGAAAGCCGGTGCTGAAGGCTATCAGGCTATTGGCCTGGTAAAGGGAGCTCTGGGAAAAGATTCTCCCGCAATCGGAATTGCGTTAAAAGTAGCGGACGGCGACAGCACGGATTATCAAACGGAGATGCATCGTCAATTTGACAGCGATGATCCTTTTTGCCTTACCAGATATGACACTGCCGATCGCGCCCGCCCCTGCATTATTGTTGAGCTGCTGCGGCAATTGGGCGCGCTGGATGAAACATCGTTACAGGTGTTAAGCAATTATGCTGCTCGCCCGATCTATAATTGGCGTAAACTGGTTGTTGGTGAAATGAGGGTGGCTTTCCGGGTCTCGCTCTAAGGATTCAAATGTGGAAGATAACAGCGCTTCCCTAATGGCTAACCGCCGTCATCTGGCGGTATCTGTATATCGTTCCTTACTGAAGAAATATGGGATTCCGCAATGGCATGATCCCTTGTCCCCGCTGGACGAACTGGTTTCCACAATTCTTTCGCAAAACACAAACGATCGCAATCGGGATGCTGCTTTTATCAGTCTTCGCAAACGATTTTCTTCCTGGGAGGCGGTCCGGGACGCACGCCTGGACGAGGTGATCAATGCCATCCAAAGTGCCGGTCTCGCCAACCAAAAAGGTCCTCGTATCCAGGAAGTACTGCGTGTGATTACACGCGAGCGCGGAAACCTCAATCTTGATTTTCTTCGAGATCTGGGTACAGAAGAGGTACGTGAATGGCTGCTTCGATTCAAGGGGGTGGGGCCAAAAACCGCCGCAATTGTTTTGTGCTTCTCGCTCGGAAAACCTGCTTTCCCGGTGGATACCCATATCTATCGTGTCACCGGCAGGCTGGGTTTGCGCGACCATAAAATAAATGCAGAGAAGACACATCGGTATCTCGAAACTGTGTTTCCACCAGAGATGTATCCTGCCGCCCATTTAAACTTGATCCGTTTGGGAAGGGAAATCTGCCACCCACGGAAACCGGAATGTCCAATCTGCCCGTTAAACTCCCTATGTCAGGCATATCTGAATCCCAACAACAAATAGATCCTGTAGACTTGGCTGCAGAATTATTGACCCCATTTTAAATGTAATCCTGAGTACTTTGACAGATGGCAAGAGGGCGGATAGAATACGTGTAACAGGCGGTAGATGGGGCATCTTGCAACTGGCACCTTGCATGCAGGTTGCCCCCTCCCATTTTAAAAGTACTTCTTGTTAAATCAGGAGAATAACATGCCAAAAGCAAAATACCAATTTCCTCCCGGCTTCTTGTGGGGAACAGCGACTGCAGCGCATCAAGTGGAAGGAAACAATACCAATAACAATTGGTGGCAATGGGAGCAATTACCAGGCAAAATCATCCATGGTGATAAATCCGGTCTTGCCTGTGACTGGTGGGGCGGCAGGTGGAAGGAGGATTTTGATCGGGCGTCTGAGACACACCAGAATGCGCATCGCTTTTCGATCGAATGGAGCCGCATCCAGCCCTCTCCTAATCGCTGGGATGAACATGCCATTGATATATACCGCGAAATGTTAAAAGGGCTTAAAAAACGCAACATGGTTCCTATGGTCACCTTGCATCATTTCAGTGATCCAATATGGCTGATGGAACAGGGGGGGTGGGAGAACGAAAAATCAGTTGGGCAGTTCATAAAGTATACGCGCAAGGTCGTTGAGGCTTTCAAGGACTATGTCAATCTGTGGATCACCATCAACGAACCGAATGTTTATCTGTTTGGGGGGTACTTGAATGGTGGATTTCCCCCCGGGGAAAATAATTTGGGAAAGACTTTTCGCGTGGGTGTCAATCTCTTAAGAGCCCATGCCGGTAGTTACCAGGCTATTCACACACTGCAACCTAACGCGCTGGTCGGTTTGGCGCATAACTATCGCAGCATTCAACCCACTCATAAATGGTCATTCCCCGAGGTGACCATTGCCCGGTTGCTTGGGCGCACTTTCCATACATTTGCTTATGCGGCGAATGACGGTTTGTTTAATATAATTACGCAGTACAAAAGAATCCCTGAGGCAGCGAATACACAGGATTTTATCGGTGTCAACTACTACTCGCGTGATGCAGTAGTGTTTGACCTGCGGCGGATATCAACGTTATTTGGACGACTGTACTACCCCACCGGTTCTGACCTCAGCGGGACGGGGTTCATTGCCAATGTACCGGATGGGATGTTCGAGGCTTTACGGTGGTCCTTACAATTCAATCGGCCAATTTATGTGACAGAAAATGGCGTTGAGGATGCTGAGGACAAAATGCGCCCCCGTTATGCCATCCAACATATTCATAAAGTCTGGCGAGGGGTTAATTTCAACTGGCCGATACGCGGATATTTCCATTGGTCGCTGGTTGACAATTTTGAGTGGGAACGCGGGTGGTCTCAACGTTTCGGGTTATGGGGATTGGATGTCGCCACTCAAAAGCGTATCAGGCGTCCCAGTGTCGATATGTATGCTGCGATTTGTAAAGAGAATGGTATCACATCAGAAATGGTGCAAAAGTACGCGCCTGAAATATTTCAATCCCTGTTTCCCGGTTGATCAGAAGCCAGTGGCGTCTTATCCAAGGACAATCGACGCTTCCAACTCTAAATAATAAGATGCTAAGAATGGTATTCCTTTCATAGCTATTATCTTTTGCTTTGGTACAATAGCCCAAATGAAAAAGAAATTCTGGCTGGTTTTCTGTATTGCAGCTCTGGTGATTATCGCGGTTACCCTGGCAATCTATCCAATTCCGGCCGTCAAAATGCGTGTGGATTGGCGTGTCGATGTGGCAACAACTTATCTGCGCAGTATTTTTGATCCCGCCAATCTCGCCCCGACGGCATTACCCCAGCCTAAAGTGTCTCTGAATCGGGGTGAAGTAGACAAAACAACACTCGCATTTGGATTGGATAACAATTTCGATCAGATACCCCAAGCCACTCCCAAGCCTCTGCCATCACGGGCGATCCTTGAACCTCCAAAATATGAAAAGGAAATATATAACAACTGTGGACCAGCAACCTTGACGATGGCATTGCGCATGTTCGGTTGGGAAGGTAACCAGGATGATATTGCGTCTATCATTAAACCAGATGTGGATGATAAAAACGTTAATATTGACGAGCTGGTTTATTATGTTAGAAACAAGGCCGGCTGGCTTAATGCGGAGTACAGGGTTGCAGGTGAACTGGAGTTGATCAAACGTCTGATCAGCAACGGCTTCCCGGTAATCATCGAGAGCGGTATGCGCCTGGACCAATCCTATCGGGTTAATGATGACCGCTGGGCAGGTCACTATTTGTTAGTTACCGGTTACGATGATGATGCGGGACTTTTCACGACCCAGGATTCATGGTACAGCCCAAACCGGATGCTACCCTATGAAGAACTAGATAAAAAATGGAAAGAGTTTAATCGTGCCTATCTCCTGATATATACACCAGATCAGTCTGATGTCATCCGGAATCTTTTAGGAGAGAACTGGGGCGAGGAGAGTAATCGTATCAGGGCATTGAATGTGGCATATGACGAATCCGAATCCGACCCCGAAGATGCCTTCGCCTGGTTTAACATCGGGACCAATCTGTTATATTTCGATCGTTATACCGATGCGGCACAGGCATATGATACCGCGATTCGCTTGGGATTGCCTCAAAGAATGCTGCGTTATCAATTTGGTCCATTCATTGCAAATTTTAAAACTTCCCGAAATGAAGACTTGAAAGCTCTGGCAGAGTATGCATTGAAGATCACTCCTACCTCAGAGGAGAATCGATTATGGTATGGGTGGGCACTTTTCCGGGATGGCGAACGCGCAGCAGCCATCGATGAATTCAACAAGGCTCTTCACGTCAATCCCAATTACCTGGATGCGCGTTATGCACTCAACTATGTGGGAGGAAATGACCAATGAATAAACGAATTGGAATCACCTGTTTAATCATCCTGGGTAGTGCCTGTCTGTTAATAGGCATCATCGTAGTTGGCGGGGTGGGTGTCTATCTATGGGATAAAGCCAACCCCATGCCCACCATCACCGCCGCCCCAACGTATGCGCTTGTACCCGAGGTCACCACCTGTCCTGCTGGTGTCTGCCAGGGCTCTTCCACACCTGGTACTACCTTGCCACCCGAAAGCAATACAACAGCCGCAGTTCCGGCGATTGAGCTGCCCAACTATATCGTCAAGATCATGGATCAGATCCAGACGGAGGTTGTTCAGATCCGGGGATTGCAGCCCAAAAGTGAAATACCTCGCGCATTATTAAGCCCATCTGATTTACGGAACAAGGTGGTCAACGATTTTCTGGTCGAGTACACCCCCGAGGACGCCAAAAATGATGCCATCGTCCTTTCGATTCTTGGATTATTACCACCGGATTTCGATTTGTTATCCTTCTATGAGGACCTCTACAGTGAGCAAATCGCCGGTTTTTATGATGACGAAACCAAAGAAATGTATGTTGTGAGAAGTAGCGGTTTCGGCGGCCCGGAAAAAATGACCTATGCGCATGAATTCACTCATGTGCTTCAGGATCAAAACTATGATCTACGCAATGGGCTCAGGGTTAATGATAAAGACTGTGAAAAAGAGAGTGAACGCTGCGCGGCCATCACTGCTTTGATTGAAGGGGATGCCAGTCTGACCGAATACGACTGGTTGTACCGATACGCCAGTGAACAGGACCGGTCAGAAATTCAAACATTTTATCAAAGCTATGAAAGCCCCGTATATGATTCCGCGCCACCATTCATGCAAGCCGATTTTCTGTTTCCGTACAGTGCCGGGCAGGAGTTCGTCCAGGTTTTATTTGATCATGGTGGATGGCAGGCAATCAATAACGCCTATGCCAATCCCCCGGTGAGCACCGAGCAGATCATGCACCCCGGTCGATACCCGTCTGATGCGCCAATCGTGATAAGCCTGCCCGATGTTTCCTCTGCGCTTGGCCAAGGCTGGGTACAAACCGAAACCAATGTGATTGGAGAATGGTATACCTATCTGATCCTCGCCAAAGGGTACCGTTTTGAAACACAAATAGACGATACACTCGCGCGGACGGCTTCAGAAGGTTGGGGAGGTGATGAGTTTCAGGTTTATTACAATCCCTCTACCCAACAATCTGTATTGATCATTAGCGCGATCTGGGATACAAACAAGGACGCACGCGAGTTTTATGACGCTTTCAAACAATATGGGATTGCACGCTGGGGTACTCCATCAAGTCAAAGCGGGAGTGTAACCAATTGGCAGTCAGGTTCTCAATCTGTAAGAATCAAATATGAAACGCCCCGGACGCTTATCGTCATTGCCCCAGACTCGATCACACTCGATCTTGTTATTCAAACCCTTAACGTAAAGTAACCAACCCTATTAGTGTTGCCTTTGCCGCAGTACTTCATAAATCAATAACGATGCGGCAATCGCAGCATTTAATGATTCACTCCTGCCCGGCATCGGAATAGTAAGGATACCATCCGATAGTTCTCGCGCTGCTTGACATGGACCAGCAGCCTCGTTGCTAATAATGAGTGCCACGGGCAAGCGCATATCCGTATTCCAGAAAGCAGAACCTCCCCGGGTGTCTGCCAGCAGTACCTTCATGTTTGGGTGGTTTTTGATGCTTGCACGGATACCGGGCCAATCCAGAGTATACAACGGCAGGTTCAGTTGAGCTCCCATACCAGCCCGGAGTACTTTGGGTGAAAATGGATCTGCGGTTTCGGGCGCAATGATGACTGCATCCACCCCGGCTGCACTGGCGGTGCGCAGGATCGTACCGACATTTCCCGGGTCGCGAATGGCATCCAGAATAAGGATCAGACTCGGTTGCTTAGGCGGGAGAAGCTGCCGTGCGCCAAGCACGGCTACGACTCCCTGGGGAGTCTCGGTTTCGGTGATATCATCCATGACCTGATCAGACACCTGGAATATTGCAACCTCGCGCTGCGACAGGCTTGCGATCAGTTGTTTACCCCGGTCGTTTAACTTTTCAGAATAAAACACTTCGGTGATCGTCCATTCTGATTTGGCAGCCTCTTCAACCAGCCGTACTCCTTCAAGTACAAATGCTTGTTCAGATTGCCGGAACTGATTGGACAAGAGCAGTTTATTAATGCGTTGAATATGGGGATTTTTCCTCGAGGTAATGCTCTTGCTCACGGGCGTATTGATCATTTTTTTAATGCCTTCTTCCATTTTTCAAATGCATTAAGAAATACGGTGATTGTAGGTTCGTCAATGATTGTTATGCGGATATTCGTAAGTGTGCTTTTAGTACTCCTTGACCAGTATTCATGGATCGCATCAAAAAATATGGGGGCGGCTTTCTCTTTGGGAAAACCATAGATACCGGTTGAAATAGGAGGGATTGCCAGTGTTTTTGCTCCAAGCTGAGTCGCAAGACCCAACGTCCCCAGGATCGTACGGCGAAGTTTATCCACCTCATGACCCTCACCCCATATCGGACCAACAGCATGAATGACAAAGTGACAGGGTAATTCTCCGGCTTGTGTATATGCGGGTTGATCGTGTGTTATCTGTCCATGCTTGGCAATCCAGTCATTGCTCTCGTGTTGGATGCTTACCCCACCTTTCTTTACAATAGCAGCAGCTACACCTGCCCCATGGCTCAGCCATTGATTTGCAGCATTAACGATGACATCAACTTGTTCTTCTGTCAGATCACCCGCCCTGATTTCCAATTGCCGGTTGCGATCCAGCTCTACCTGGCTCAATACAATGGACATATCCGGATTGTATCTTAAAATAAAAACTTCCGGGATTGGTCATCTCGGAAGTTGTTTTCCTATTTACTCTTGGCTTTTTGGACCACTTCGGTGAAAGTATTGGGATCTCTGACAGCCAGGTCGGCTAGAATCTTGCGATTGAGGACAATACCTGCTGACTTCATCCCATGAATGAGCTTGCTATAGCTGACGCCGTTGATCCGCGCAGCCGCATTAATGCGAACAATCCAGAGTTTGCGCAAATCGCGCTTGCGAATGCGGCGGTCGCGCGTGGCATACCACATGCTTTTTAATCGGGCTTCATTAGCACGTCGGAAAAGCAAATGTCGCGAGCCTTGATAGCCCTTGTTTAGTTTGATGATCTTGCGATGACGCTGGTGAGAAGCATACCCACCTTTTACACGAGCCATGTATTACTCCTTTGCGAACCCCTGGGCGCCGGTTATTACCAGTTGTGTGCACCCAACAGCCGCAGCCAAACGGATACGATTCCCGCAGTGGGGATTTACTCAGCCTTCATATTGGGTGCCAAGCGCCTAACGCGTTTTTTGATGTTTTCACCTTCGACAGGTACCATCTCAGTGAACAACGCCTTGGTACGCTTGGATGTGCGCCGGCGCAGGTGGCTCTTGCCGCCTTTGGTTCGCATCAGCACCCCAGACCCGCTCAAGCGGAATCGCTTTGAGGTGGCTTTATGAGTCTTGAGTTTGATTTTGCCGGTTTTTAACTTGCGAGGCACAGTATTGCTCCTTCTGACAAAATACTGCATCCGGGTTCGCCGGACGCAGCTGATAACTTACCGTTATTATAACGCTTACGGCTTACTTTGACCAGCCCAAATGGAAAATCACGTAAACTACTATTAGCTTTTTGTGGTTGCCGGTTTTACTGGTTTCTCTTTGGATGGTGCTTTTTCTTTGAGTGTTACTTTACCTTCTGATTTGGCTTCGGGTTCGGCTTCGGCTTCGACCATTTCTTGGGGTGGTGTTTCGCCTTCGGATTTGTCTTTGGGCTTGGCTTTCTCACCAGCAGAAGGCGAACGTTTTTTCCCAACTTTCGCAGGTGTAAGTGTCATCCCCATCATCTTTCCTTCCAGTGAGGGGGCTTGTTCTACAGTGGCAATATCCTTTAATTCCTCGGCGATCTCTTTGAGGTCTTCGAGTGCTACTTCTGGATGAACAATTTCTCTGCCGCGAAAACGGATGCTTACTCTGACTTTCATCCCATCTTCTAACCAACGCCTTGCATCTTGTGTCTTAAAAAATCGGTGATGTACGTTGGTCTTTGGGCGCAACCGGATCTCTTTAATTTCGATTTTGGTTTGGGATTTTTTTGCCTCACGTTCCTTCTTTTCACGTTCATAAAGGAACTTGCCAAAATCCATGATTCGGCAAACAGGCGGTTCCGCTCCCGGTGCTACCTCGACCAGATCCAGGTCTGCTTCCCGCGACATACGTAAAGCCTTGTCAATTGGGACGACACCAACATTTTCTCCACTGGCATCAATCAACCTAACCTGGGGAGACCGGATGATCTCATTGACCCTGAAGTTTATATCGCTGATGTTCTTCTCCTGATTAATAATATCAACAAATGCCAGACGATAATTCTGGCATACAATCGCGGATGATGATACCAAAGAATACCTGAAACGTCAACATAAACTGAGTATGCATCAAATTCGTGTATTGATTGATTACGCAACCTATTTTCTGTAAAATGCAACACAGATCCTTCCAACATTTTGGTTAGCGGCCTAACCCGATCCCATCTCTAAATAAACTCTACCAAATTCATATTCCTCGCCTATTTCCATCACAACCGCCGAAATTAGGCGCAAGCAAGATTTCTCATTCGGAAACACCCGCACCACGCGGGTACGTCGCTTGATCTCCTGGCTGAGTCTTTCCAGACTGTTCGTGGTACGGATGCGACGCCAGTGGTTTTTCGGGAAAGAGAAAACGGTAAAACCTTCAGGTATATTTATCTCCATCCAGTCCGCTAATTTAGGTGCCGGGACTGAATATTTCACCACAGTCTTTTTTAGATAGCTTTCAGCTGTTTCCTGGTCCGGTGCACCGAAGATGGTACGTATATCTTCTGCCACTTCCCAGCGCATCCCTACTCTCGGAACATAACTCTGAGCATTCTGCTGCAGGTGGAACTGGCAGCGTTGCCAGGGTATACCGCTGAAAACAGCTTTGCGGGCTGCTTCCAGACCCACGTGGTCATCGCTCACTATCAAGCACATTCCGTGTAGCCCACGTTTCACCAATCCTTCCAGAAACTCGCGCCAATGGGCTTCTGCTTCACTCAGAGACACGGAAATACCTAAAATCGACCGTTTCCCGTCATTTTTCACACCGCTGGCGAGCAGAATGGCGGCATCCTGCACCCTTCCAGCCTGTCTCACCTTCTCGTAACGAGCATCCAGATATAAATAAGTCACTTCTCCCAATGGCCGGTCGCGCCAGGCTT
The DNA here is from genome assembly GCA_963701225.1 of uncultured Chloroflexia bacterium. Classification (GTDB taxonomy): domain Bacteria; phylum Chloroflexota; class Anaerolineae; order Anaerolineales; family Anaerolineaceae; genus JAFGXF01. Next base: position 115,152 of record OY969578.1, read on the forward strand.
CCAGCAGTTCATCCAATTGTTCTGTTGCCCGACTGACCTGACTGGCGGATACTTCTATGCCGCATAATCGCTCGGTGATGGCTGCTACTTTTCGGGTGGACACTCCCTGAACATACATCTCCGCCAGGGTCATCGTTAAGGCTCGTTCACTACGCAGTCCTTTCTCCAATGCCCCGGGATAGAAACCACCTTCACGTACTTGTGGAACATCAAAGGTGATCTCACCCATCCGGGTCTTGACTGTCTTGGGCTTGAACCCATTTGAGTGTCCACGACGGTCTCCTTTACGTTGATACGGTTCGGCTTGGTTATGCTCTGTGCGTTCGATCTGCATGGCTTCGTTGATCAATAGCCTGATCATCTCTGGCAATGTCTCCAGACCTGTCGCTGACAGCTGTTCTAAATATTCCTTTGGTAAGGTACAATCCTCTTTGTAGATCATGGTGTCTCCTTTCTTTTTGACCACTGAAAGGATACCGTGATCTACACTTTTACAGAAAGAATATTACACTAACTATTGATTGCACCAATTAATAAAATGACGTAATGTTTTCCCCTGGTTATTTAATTGACAATTAAAACAAATTAAGAGTATAATTGCAACGCTTTAGGAATAACCCTTGAGTAATCGGCGTTGCCCTTAGTTCGTTAATTGGAGGTACATACCGCTACCGAGACACAAATATGCATGTTCATTTCTTCTGATGGATATCTCGGCTGCGTGTGGTTCACAGCCGGTTTTTATTACCCTTTCGGTTTGTCAGACCAGACGGAAGGGAGGTGATAAGATGACAAGTGTAATGCTCCGCCAAAATGAATCTCAGGATCAACTTCTCAAGCGCTTTCGAAAGAAGGTCGTGAAAAGTGGTGTGTTGAGTACTGTCCGCCGCAAACGCTGGTTCGTATCAAAAAGCGAATTGCGTCGCATTGAAAAGAAGAAGGCCATTCGTCGCTTCAAACGTCGCCAGAATGGCAAGGTGTACGAACCAACGGTCTGATCCTGCGATCAAGGCGGATGGTTGGCAAGGAGGTGTGCATGGTAAAAGAAGAAGGAAAAATACAGGTCGATGGAACGATCATCGAGGCGCTCCCGGCCACACAATTCAAGGTCCGTCTTGATAACGATCATGAAGTCTTGGCATACCTATCGGGTCGCATGCGACGGTATTACATCCGCATACTGCTTGGCGATCGGGTAAGAGTGGAAATGTCTCCTTACGATCTGACTCGCGGACGGATTATCTACCGCCATCGGGTTACATCTGAAGCAAGCCCAGAAGAACCAAAGTAAAAAGCCAAGCCCCGTCATTATTCTGATCATTAAACACCCCCGTTTTATCTAAATGGGGGTGTATTGATTTATTACAACCTGTAAGATCGATTAGATCAAATATTTACGCTTTTGTCGACTCACTTGGGTCGTCTGATTTTGTATATTTCATTCCAGCCAGATATCTATAATACTCCCAACGTCGTTGAATATCTTCTTTGGCTTCCTTCATAAGCATTTCCGCGCGTGTTTCATCACTCTGCAACAAGGTGCGATAGCGAGTCTCATTATAAGCATATTCTTCCAGCGGGATCGAGGGATCCTTTGAATCAAGTGTCAGCGGATTCTGGCCAGTCAGGGCAAGATCCGGGTTGTAGCGTAAAAGCGGCCAGCTTCCTGATTGAACCGCCAGCTTTTGTTGATCCAATCCTCTACTCATGTCAATTCCATGTGCTATGCAGGGGCTGTAAGCAATGATCAGCGACGGGCCGGAATAAGCTTCGGCTTCCAGGAAGGTCTTCAACGTGTGTTGATCGTTGGCTCCAAATGCAACCCGTGCCACATACACATAACCATATGACATGGCGATCAATCCCAGATCTTTCTTGGGCAGTCCTTTCCCCCTGGCAGCGTATTTGGCAACCGATGCCCGCGGAGTCGATTTCGATGCTTGTCCACCGGTGTTCGAATATACCTCGGTGTCCAACACCAGGATGTTCACATCACGTCCGGATGCTATGACATGATCCAGACCACCATAACCAATATCATATGCCCAACCATCACCCCCGATGATCCAGACCGATTTTCTAACCAAGGCATCTGCGATGCTGAGTAATAACGATGCGGAGACATCCTTGATTGATGTCAGACGATCTTTCAAAGACGCGACCCTCTCACGTTGTGCATGGATGCCCATCTCGTTTGATTGGTCTGCAGTAAGGAGCTCAGTCACAAGACCTTCGCCGATCTGGCTGGTAAGTTTTTTTAGTAACTCATGGGCAAGCTCATTTTGCTTATCGATTGTAAGACGCATACCCAACCCAAATTCAGCATTATCTTCAAACAAGGAGTTGGACCATGAAGGTCCTCGACCTTCACGGTTCATCGCCCATGGGGTCGTAGGCAAGTTGCCGCCATAGATGGATGAACAACCGGTGGCATTAGCAACCAGGGCGTGATCTCCGAATAATTGGGTAACAAGCTTCAAGTAGGGTGTTTCGCCACAGCCGGCGCAGGCTCCCGAAAATTCAAAAAGGGGTTGAAGCAATTGGGAGTTTTTAATCGTTCCGGGTGACATGGCCGTACGATCAACTTCGGGTAAGTCGATGAAGAAATTCCAATTACTACTCTCTGATTCACGCAGCGGTGGTTGATCGGCCATGTTGATGGCCTTACGCTCAAGATTTTGCTTATCCTTGGCTGGGCAGGCTTCGACACACAGGGTACAACCTGTGCAGTCTTCGGGTGAAACCTGTATGGTGTATTTCATTCCAGGGAATTCTTTAAACTTGGCATCTGTATATTTAAATGTTGCTGGAGCACTTTTTAACAGTTGTGGATCATAGACTTTTTGCCTGATGACCGCATGGGGGCAGACGAATGCGCATTTGCCGCATTGAATGCACAGATCAAGTTCCCATACCGGGATCTCCAATGTGATATTTCGTTTCTCCCAACGCGCTGAAGCACTCGGAAAAGTACCATCCACAGGCATCGCGCTAACAGGCAGGTGATCGCCTTCGTTCTCAATGATCGGCCCCAGTACTTTGCGAATGAATTCCGGAGCTTCCACAGAAACCGGGAGGTGGCGGGTGATCTTACTTGTACCCTTTTCGGGCACCTTAACTTCTACCAGGTGAGCCAGGGTTTGGTCTACAGCATCAAAGTTCTGTTTGATAACTGCATCACCACGTTTACCATAGGTTTTCTTGATACTCTTTTTTATTTCTTCGATTGCTTCCTCTCTGGGCAGAACACCACTGATGGCAAAGAAACAGGTCTGCATAATGGTATTGATCCGGTTTCCCATACCGGTTTTTTCTGCCACATCATAAGCATCGATCACGTAAAACCTGAGTTTCTTCTCGATAAGATCTTTTTGAACCTCACCCGGGAGGTGATCCCAAACCTCGTTAACCGGATAATTACTATTCAAAAGAAAAACAGCACCATCGGCTGCGTACTTCAATATATCAAGCCGCTCCAGGAAGGAGAACTGGTGGCAGGCGACGAAATTCGCATCTCCTTTATTTATCAGGTAGGGAGCTCTGATTGGTTTTGGGCCAAAACGCAAATGCGAATAGGTATAGGAACCCGATTTCTTTGAATCGATGGCAAAGTAGCCCTGGGCAAAGTTGGGTGTCTCTTCTCCGATTATCTTTATCGAGTTCTTGTTTGCACCCACAGTACCGTCTGAACCCAGACCGAGAAAAAGGCAGCGCACGGTTTTGGGATCCTCGATAGAGAACTTATCATCGTAATTCAAGCTCAATAAGCCAACGTCATCCTGAATACCAATCGTGAAATGCCGTTTTGGTTTTTTTGCAGACAACTCGGTAAATACAGCTTTTGCCATGCCGGGCGTAAATTCCTTGGATGACAACCCATAACGCCCACCGATAACCAATGGAGTCTTGATAAACCTCGGTTTATCAGTAATCTGCGATTCAGAAATTGCATTGATGACATCCATATAAAGCGGCTCGCCTGCCGCACCGGGTTCCTTGGTCCGGTCCAGGACCGCGATGGATCGGGTAGTGACCGGTAAGGTGTTGATAAAATGTTCGACTGAGAATGGGCGGTAAAGATGTACTGTAACAACACCCACCTTTTCACCATTCTTCATGAGTACCTTCGCTACCTCTTCTGTCGTTTCAGCACCGGATCCCATCACGATCACAATCCGTTCGGCATCCGGCGCTCCAACGTAATCAAAAAGATGATACTGTCTTCCGACAATACCGGCGAATTTATCCATTGTCGATTGGACAATTTCCGGGCATTTCTGATAAAACGGATTGATTGCTTCACGCGCCTGAAAATAAACATCAGGATTCATCGCAGTTCCACGAATAAATGGATGATCAGGTGATAGTGCACGTTTTCGATGTTCGGCAATTAATTCCGGGTCTATCATGGCTCGCAGATCATCGTCAGCAAGTTGTTCGATTTTGTTGATCTCGTGGGAAGTACGGAAGCCGTCGAAAAAATGAAGGAAAGGAATCCGTGTTTTTAAACTGGCAGCCTGGCTGATCAAAGCCATATCGTGCGCTTCCTGGACCGATCGTGAGGCCAGCATAGCCCAACCTGTCGCCCTGGCCGCCATCACATCTGAATGGTCACCATAGATCGATAGCGCCTGGGTCGCCAGAGTACGAGCCGAGACATGGAAGACCGCCGGGGTTAATTCACCCGCGATCTTGTACATGTTTGGAATCATTAACAATAATCCTTGAGAGGCGGTAAATGTTGTGGTCAAAGATCCGGTTTGAAGAGCCCCATGTACGGCACCCGCCGCTCCGCCTTCAGACTGCATTTCGATCACCAATGGGATGGTATCCCACAGGTTTTTAACTCCGACTGCCGCCCAGGCATCGGCATGTTCTCCCATCGCTGATGAGGGGGTTATCGGATAGATCGCAATTACTTCGTTCAGACGATATGCAACATGTGCGACAGCCTCATTGGCGTCGATAGTAATTAATTTTCTTGGCATAAGAAACTCCTTCAACTTTTTGCGCGGCTAATCAACCGGTACTTGTTCAGACATTATTCCGTTATCATAGATAACCGCGGATGGAATAGACAGTAATAAAGGTCACCATATAACCTGTGACCTGTCATATATTATAACGCGGAAGAAGAATATTATTGTTGAGCAGGGATAGAATCGTCAACGATTTTATTAATATCACGCAGTATCTCAAAGACGGTTATATCGATTTGCGGGTCAAGATAACCATTATTAAACAGCCACATGGCGAGGTCTTTTCCGACGAATCGCAAATGCCAGGGTTCCGAGAGAGAATATCCGCTGCCAGGTTTTGCCAGGAGTTTTTCTGTCCCGGTCGGATAGGATAAGACAAATCCAAATTCATGCGCATGTTGCCTGAGCCAAAGATATAATCCCTTGTCATAGTTAGTGCGCGCTATGATCCAATCTGGATAGTAGTAATCCAATAAATCGACCGCCAGCCCCAGGTGGTGTTCAGAGTAACCGGGTTGCGCAGAAAATCGATTGGCGTATTCACGGGCTTCATTAAGATTCTTCCCTGAAGCAGTGGCTTCGGTTACGTATTTGCTATAGGCAGTGTACTGGTCGTCAATCGATCTAAATCCACTTCGCAAGTATGGGCTTAAACCAGCTTCCTTTGCTGCTTCCATAAGATCAGTTAACGGACCGGCTATTATTTCCGCCACGCTAACTTCACCGATTTTCACAAGGGGTATTTGAGCTTTTGTGGTTGGAAAATCCATCGGCAAACGTGTACTTTGCGAGACGGGATAAAAAAACAGTGGATAATCATATTTGGAAATAGTATCCAGCGTAATTTCTTCCAAATATCCTTGTTGATCTGCGATCGGGGTTTCAACTACATCCACAGTTTTGGTTGCGGTTTGCGTCTCCACAATGGCAGTATCATTATCCAATGTTTGTACTTGAGGTGCACGGTTTAAAACTATCTGGATCTTTTCTTGTGCCCAGGTCAAGGCAGGTATTTTAAGGACAAACAATATTACAATCGTCCAAAGTACACAGGAAAGAATCGTAAACAGGATCGTCAGCAGGAGGGATAGTTTTGATGAATCGGCTTCGATATGCTTGGTCATGCCAACCCTCGAATAGAATGTATTTTTGAAGATGGAATTATAGCACTACGGGATTGCCAGGTCGTTTACCGTGGATTTAGCCTGCCCCCAGCCAGGATCAAAGCAGCCAGGGTTTTTGAATCCATGAATTTACCCTCTTCTGCCAGCTTGTATGTTTCTGAAATTGTAAATCGAACCACATCCAGGTGCTCATCTGGATCTGGGAGAAGCGGATCAACGTTCAATCCTTCTGCCAGAAAGAAATACATCAATTCATCCCCATAACCGGGAATGAGAAATGCCTTGCCAAGAAGGGTCATCTTACTGGCGGCGAGGCCAATTTCTTCACGGATTTCCCTTCGTGCGCAAACCTCCGGATCTTCACCGTCTTCGATAACTCCGGCGGGTAGTTCCAATAAATCCCCCATGACACCCAGGCGATATTGCTTGACAAAATTAACCAACCCCTCCTTGTCAACCGGAAGGATGGTTACAGAAGGGTTGTGTTTAACCAGATCATAACGAGCCTGATGACCATCAGGAAATTCGAGAATGGCCGCTTCAATATTAAAAACTTTTCCTCGATAAACCGTATCCTGGCTTATAATTTTATGAGACATTTCATGAGAGTGATTACTGCGTTGTAATATTATAGAACCAGTTGACTGCCCAGGTGCCATCCGAAAAATCAACACGGATGTAAATGGGACTAACCCCTTTCAATGCAACAGGAAAATCATAAATCGCAGTAAAACTTGAGCCTGCACTTGCATTACCGGTTGTAACGATTGTTCCGCCGCGTGGTCCGACACCCATTGATGCAGTGTAGGTTCCTGTGGTTGGGAAGCCATACATACGCACACCCACCTTCAAATCTGCATCAACCCAGGCGACAGAAATTCGTGGGTATTTGGAGTTGGGAGCCGGGTCAAAGGAAAAATCCTTGCGTGATTTGGTTGGGATTGGACCTATAGGTGTGTTTGTAGCGATGGCTCTCAAAGTTCCACCAGGAGTGGTCACAAAAGGATTTGTAACCTGAACACCTGGTGTGGTTAAAGGTGCTGACGGTGTTCCGGTCAGTTTGATCTTGGCGATCGCTGTGGCAGTTTGTGCGATGGTTACCACATTCTGGGTGGGGAGTGAAAACGCAAGCGTGGCCGTTGCCGCTGGCGCAGTGGAAGCCGTCCGCAGACAGCCGCTCATGGATATTACTATCAGCACGGCCAGAATGAGCAGATAAGCGGTTTTTCTCATGGAGTGTTCTCCTTCTTTACAAAAAATCAATGCGCGTCGCTTGCAAAACTGAACGTTATCGTGGATAAATCAATGCGTCACACGATTTAGCGACCTCCCGGTATGTTGCAATAGACGTGCCAGCAGAGTGGTAAAATCAAAAATCCCATAAATAAGTGGAGTGTAACCGGATTGAAAATTTATTTCTCCTGTTCGATCACCGGTGGAAGACAAGACCAGGAAATATATAAAACCATCACCGATGTCCTGACATCTGCCGGACATGAAGTACCAACTGCACATCTTGCGAATTCCAACGTGATGGATCTGGAACAATCAGTATCCCCACAAGAGGTTTTTCTTCGCGATAGTGGGTGGGTATCGGAATGCGATGCACTGGTGGCTGAAGTAACCACACCATCGCATGGAGTCGGCTATGAGATCGCGCTGGCTTTATGCTCAAAGAAACCGGTTTTATGCTGCCATCGTAAGGGGATCCGCGTTTCAAAAATGCTCACCGGTAACACTCTGCCCGGGTTTCAACAGTTGATTTATAAAACCACAGAGGAGTTACGGGAAGGACTGACATCTTACCTGAGTACTCTTCAATCAGATAACGGGTAACCAAGGTCTGTGTTTTCTCGATCTTCACGACGGGGTTTTATAATTTACCCGGTTTATTGCCTTTGATGGTACTTTTACATACGATGTAAGAGATATATAAGAACTTGGTTGGGCATCTTGACTTCGGCATGGTGCTTTCATACAATTAGCATATGGAATATAAGGATTACTATCAAGCCCTTGGTGTCAGCCGCAATGCCAGCGCGGATGAGATAAAAAAGGCATACCGCAAACTGGCAATGAAATATCATCCGGATCGCAATCCAGGTAACAAGACGGCTGAGGACAAGTTTAAAGATATCAATGAGGCTTACCAGGTATTAAGTGACCCAACCAAACGTCAACGCTATGACCAACTGGGGGACTCGTACAGCCAGTGGCAGAGTACGGGAGGTACATCCGACAGCTTCAACTGGCAGGAGTGGTTCTCGCAAGGCCAACCCGCTGGCGGCAGGCGTGTCGATGTTCGGGATTTCGAAGATCTTTTTGGAAGTTCGTTTTCTGACTTTTTTACCTCCATCTTTGGCGGTATGGGATCAAACGCTCCACGTCAGCGCAGGCGAGCAACACCCCTCAATTATGAACATCCTGTTTCGATCAGCCTCCAGGAAGCCTATAAGGGAACTGAACGGTCACTGAAGATTGATAATCGGCGTTACGAAGTGAAGATCCCGGCTGGTGCGCAATCAGGTACAAAAGTTCGCATCGCAGGCGCTGGACCTTCAGATCAAAGTGGCGATAAAGGAGATCTATATCTGATTATTGACGTCGCCCCGGATACCAACTATGAACGCAAGGGCGCTGATCTTTACCTTGATGCTAAAATCGATTTATTGACCGCTGTGCTGGGTGGGCAGATCACCGTCCAGACAATCAGCGGACCGGTATCATTGACGATTCCTGCCGGGACCCAGCCAGGTCAAACCTTTCGATTAACCGGAAGAGGCATGCCACATTTAAAGGATAAACAGGTGCATGGCGACTTGTACGTCAGAACCAAGGTCACCATCCCCAATCAGCTTACCGCCAAACAGCGTGAACTGTATGAGAAGCTTCGTAAAGAATAATCACTATTATAAAAAGGGTGAGAGAATATGAGCAAAAAATTTAAATGGGTTCTGCTGGTATCCAGCCTGATCGTGATCTTATCCTGTCAAACGACAATCAGTGACGTTTTGCCGAGTGAATCGAGTAAAACCAACTCTCTGCCCACTTTTGGACCTCTTGCTGGAGTCACACCGTTAGAGAGTATCCCTGTACCGAATTTAGGCAATTCCGAGGAGATTTTAACAACACTTTATTCCGCCGTTGACCCCGGGATCGTAGCCATCCAGGTCGTTACAGACCAGGGCGGCGGGTTGGGCTCAGGGTTTGTGGTCGATATGCAAGGTCACATTATCACCAATTACCACGTGGTAGAGGGTGAGCAGTCCATTGAGGTCGATTTCTCATCGGGATACAAAACGTACGGCGAGGTGATCGGCACTGACCTTGATTCTGATCTGGCTGTAGTCGACGTGAATGTGCCGGATGAAGTGCTTCATCCACTTGCCTTGGGCGATTCCAGTATATTGAAGGTTGGACAAACGGTTGTCGCTATTGGCAATCCTTATGGGCTAACCGGGACAATGACTGTTGGGATTGTTTCCGCGCTCGGCAGGACCCTCGACTCTCAACATCAGACAGAATCTGGTTTCTATTACACGGCAGCGGATCTCATCCAAACCGACGCTTTGATCAACCCTGGCAATTCCGGTGGGCCGCTATTAAATCTTAATGGAGAAGTGATCGGAGTCAATCGAGCCATCCAGACCGCCGGATCCTCCGTCACCGGTGAGCCAGTCACTACTGGCATTGGTTTTGCAATAGCCAGTAATATTGTCAAGCGTGTTGTGCCTTCCCTGATCGCCACCGGGAGTTACGATTATCCCTATATGGGTGTTACGAGCCGTGAGGATCTCAGCCTGACCGCGATGGATGCACTGGGTATTACGCACATGGGCGGTGCTTATGTCATCAGTGTCGAATCCGGCGGACCTGCCGGCCGAGCCGGTATTCGTGGTGGTACCCGGGCAACAACCATCAATGGCGTGCTTGCAGGAGGTGATCTCATCATCGCCATCGATGGTCATCCTGTCAATGTATTCAGTGATTTGCTTAGTTATATGATCAATAATAAGACCCCAGGTGATTCTGTTATTCTTACCATCATCCGTAATGGCAAACAATTGGACGTCACGGTTGTCCTTGGTTCGCGGAGTTAGTTCACAAGTTATATTATTAAAACACGGCATAAATACGCGAAAAGCAAGCAGATGGTGCTTGCTTTTCGCGTTTTATAGGTAAACACATGCATGTAAAGCCAGACAAAAAGTCTGTATAGTTGTAAACTATCCTCAATTCTCCGTCGGAAATACGGCGCCTCTGTGTGCAATAAGTGTATTTTAGAATACCTTCCCTCCTTAATGATGCTGCGTTTCGGATTGGTAAGTTTCACCTTTTTTTGGTATGCTTAAGCTATACTCTTTTTTCGGGAGGCAAGCATGATCAAAGAAACTATTAAAGAGGCTGAGGTCCACATGAAAAGTGCCATCCAGGCATTAACAGACGACCTCGCCGCCATCCGCACAGGACGAGCTTCTCCCGTGCTGGTTGAAAAACTACCGGTCGAATACTATGGAATGCCCACACCATTGATGCAGCTTGCCAATATCAGTGTTCCTGAACCACGTGCGCTGCTTATCCGTCCATTCGATCCAACCACTCTGAAAGCGATTGAGCGTGCCATTCAGGTATCTGAATTGGGGCTAACACCAAATAATGACGGCAAAGTCATTCGCCTCAATATTCCGCTGCTTACCGAGGAGCGACGCCACGAGTTGGTGAAAATCGTTCACAGCCGTCTTGAAGAATCCCGGGTGGCAATCCGCAACGTTCGACGAGACTTGCTGAAAGATCTCAAGGAATTCGAGCACGAGAAGTTAATTTCAAAAGACGACCTTGAAACTGGTGAAGAAGAAATGCAAAAACTCACCGATCGAATGATTGAACAAGTCGATGATATCGGTGGTCATAAAGAAAAAGAGATCATGGAAGTTTGATCCCTGTTCAACCCATGAAGAAAAAAACATCCCTGCAGGAATTTACGAGGGTTCCACAGCACATTGCCATTATCATGGATGGCAATGGGCGCTGGGCAGCTGCCCGCGGTCTGCCGCGCCTGGCAGGTCATAAGGCAGGTACTGAAAACCTGCGTCAGATCCTGCGGGCAGCAGTTGAATTCGGTGTCAAGTATCTGACCATCTATGCGTTTTCCACTGAAAACTGGCGCCGTCCAAAAGATGAAGTAAAAGGCTTGATGCTCATCGTGGAAGATGTCATTGATCGGGAGTTGGCCGAATTGCATAAGGAGGGTGTCCAATTAAGGCATATCGGCCGGCTCGAAGGACTTAATTCACAGTTAATCAAAAAAGTTAAACAAGCCGTTGAGCTGACCAAAGCAAATGATCGTTTGGTACTTTGCATCGCTTTCAACTATGGTGGCAGGGACGAAATAGTTTGTGCTATTCGGCGTATGCTGGATGACCGGCTTGCTTCAGGTGCGATTTCCGAGGATATTATCAGCAGCTACCTATTTACAACTGGTATACCTGACCCGGATTTGATCATCCGTACATCGGGCGAGATGCGCATCAGCAATTTTTTGATTTGGCAGTCAGCCTATTCAGAATGGTACATATCCCCCACACTTTGGCCGGATTTCAACAAGGAAGAACTGCGTAAAGCCATTATTGAGTATGGGCGGAGAGACCGTCGCTACGGAAAAGTTACATCTGACCAGTCAGAAAGTTGCCCGGAGGACTGATCACCGGATGCTGGCAAAACGCCTGATTGTTGCAATCATACTCATTCCAATTGGCGTGACATTAATCAAACTTGGTGGTTGGCCGCTTACGATTTTCATTTCCCTCCTTCTTGGAGTTGCCGCCTGGGAATTCTGTCACCTTTTTGTACATGCCGGATATGCTCCCGCCACACCTCTAGTGGTTACCGGAGTAATCGCACTGACCATTTCGCGCCTTGCGAGTGGATTCGATTTTGAGGATTTGATTCTTACCAGCGTAGTTTTGATAGGGATGAGTTATCACCTTGTAGCCTATGAAAGGGGGCGAAATACATCTGCGATGGATTTCGCCATTACCATTGGGGGTGTTGTTTACTTGGGTGTCCTGGGTTCACACTTGATATCACTTCGGCTATTACCGGAGGGTTTGTGGTGGTTCATGCTCGTCATGCCCGTGACGTGGCTGGCAGACAGTGCCGCTTTTTTTATCGGGTCCCGTTTTGGAAAACATAAAATAGCACCACGGCTCAGTCCTAAAAAATCTTGGGAGGGGTATATCGGCGGGATAATGGTTGGTATCCTGTCGGGAATACTGTTTTCGCTTTTGTGGGGTCTGGTATCTCCCGTTATGACCATTGGTAGAGGGATTATCGTTGGTGTTGTGTTATCGGTTTTTCCGACCTTGGGAGACTTTGGTGAAAGTATGATAAAAAGACAGATCGGCGTAAAAGATTCCGGCAACCTCCTACCCGGGCACGGTGGTCTTTTAGACCGGCTTGACTCCTGGATATGGGCTGCCGCCATCGGGTATTATTTGGTTTTATTCTTATGGCTAGATTGAACACAAAGGAGATACCGGATGACGTTACCCAGTCGTAATCTGGCTTTGGAGCTGGTGCGCGTAACAGAAGCAGCCGCCATGACTGCCGGTCGTTTCATGGGGCGAGGTGATAAAAACGCCGCAGATAAAGCTGCAGTCGATGCCATGCGGATTATCCTGAACACCATTGAGATGAGCGCTGTTGTGGTTCTCGGAGAAGGTGAGAAAGATGAAGCCCCAATGCTGTTTCGTGGCGAGCATTTGGGGGCTGGTGGCCCGCCAGAGGTTGATATTGCTGTTGATCCGATCGATGGGACACGCCCGCTGGCGTTGGGTTTATCGAATTCGATAGCCACTGTGGCAATCGCTCCCCGCGGAACAATGTTCGATCCTGGACCAATCGTTTATATGAACAAGATTGCTGTTGGTCCAATAGCCAAAGATGTAATTGATATTGACGCGCCTGTTACGGAAAACCTGAAACGTATTGCCAAAGCCAAAGGCGAGGACGTGGAACACCTTACCGCCGTGATCCTCGACAGACCTCGCCATAAGGAGCTGATCGCCGAAGTACGCCGTGTCGGTACCCGTATAAAATTGATCCCTGACGGAGATGTGGCTGGCGCATTGATGACTGCCTGGCCTCAATCGGAGATAGATGTGTTGCTTGGAGTCGGAGGTACCCCGGAAGGAATTCTGGCGGCTTGCGGGTTACGTGCCATGGGCGGCAATATCCAGGGAAAGTTATATGCCCGCAATGACTCCGAGTTAAAACGTGGGCATGACCTTGGTTATGATTTTAATAAAGTGCTGACTATGAATGATATGGTCTCATCGGACGATGTTTTCTTTGCCGCCACCGGCATCACCCGTGGTGACTTGCTGGATGGCGTTTCATACTTCGCAGACAGCGTTCGCACTGACAGCCTTGTCATGCGTGGTTTGACTGGCACGGTAAGGCAAATTATTTCCACTCATCAACTGGAAAAATTAAGTCGGATCAGCCAGATTGTCTATTAACCAACATGAACTTATTGTTTGTTGCTGATGGTCGCAGCCCCACAGCCCGCAGTTGGATAATCAATATCCAAAAGGATGGCCATCGGGTTACGTTTATCACAACCTATCCATGCCAGGAATTGCCAGGGTTAGCGGGATTCCATACATTACCGGTGGCTTTTTCCAGGTTTACTTCCAGGGGCGGATCACCGAACATCCCACATACAAAATATAATTTAACCAGGCAGTTGATCAATGCGCTTAGACCAAATCTGTTAAACTTGCGTTACACACTCGGACCACTGACACTGCCTTTTTATCAAAATAAGTTCCTAAAAATCGTCGACCGAATCGGTCCTGATCTGATCCACGCGCTGCGCATACCTTTCGAAGGCATGTTGGCGAAGTCTGCACCTGCCAGATACCCGCTGGTCATTTCGATCTGGGGGAACGACCTGACGTTGCATGCCAATGGCTCATACAATATGGGCAAAGTCACCCATAATACGCTCTCCCGTGCGGATGGATTGATGGCTGATACCAACCGGGATATCAGGCTGGCAAAAAACTGGGGGTTTAGAAATCAACTCCCCAGTCTTGTTGTTCCCGGTTGCGGCGGGCTTGACATTGAGGAAATCAACACAGCTCGCTCCCTGAGCCCCAAGAGACTGCTTGAATTGATACCGTCAAGCAATCATCTGGTGATTAATCCTCGCGGACTTAGACCGGGTAGCCTGCGCACCGATATATTTTTCAAGGCAGCTCGGATCGTCTCAGCCAAACACCCTGATGTCTGTTTCCTCTGTCCTACCATGGCAGGACAATCGGAAGCTCTTCGGTATATCGCGCGTTATAAATTGGAGAGAAATGTCATCCTGCTCCCATCATTAACCCAGCCAGAGTTGTGGTGGCTTTTTGCTCAATCAGAAATGATCATCTCACCAGGAGTGCATGATGGGGTTCCCAATTCGCTGCTTGAAGCATTGGCAAGTGGCTGTTATCCGATTGCTGGCGACATTGAAAGCATACGGGAATGGATCACGCCGGGTGTGAATGGTTTATTGTATCCACCCACGGATGCTTCCGCTTTCGCCGAGTCCATATCGCTCATTTTGGAGAATCCAGATCGCCGGTATGATGCTGCCAGGTATAACCTCAACCTGATCCGGGAGCGCGCTGACCAAAGCATCATCCGAAAGAAAATCAGCGATTTCTATCAGAACATGGCCGGGTAATATGCTTCCCGAAACCTGATCAGCAAACAAGTTCAGATATGGATCGGCTTGCCTTCGATGACATGAGCCGCCTCCATGATGGCTTCACTAAGGGTGGGGTGAGTATGAACGTTGCGGGCAATTGCTCCTATATCCAACGAATTACTCTGTGCCAGTGTCAGTTCTGGCAATAGCTCGGCAACATCAGGTCCAATCAAATGTGCACCAATTAATCTACCGTCGTTATCGTTTGTGATGATTTTTATAAATCCATTTGATTCACCCAATCCAAGCGCTTTGCCGTTCGCCAGAAAGGGGAACTTTCCAATTTTGACAACCATGCCTTTTTCTGTGGCTTGTTTCTCGGTTAACCCAAATGAAGCGACCTGGGGATGGCAAAAAGTGGCTCTCGGCATCATGTCATAATCCAGGGGTCGAACCTCCCTGCCGTTTAGAATATCAACACAAACCAATGCCTGAGCCGAAGCGACATGAGCTAACAAAAGCTTCCCGGTCACATCACCGACCGCGAAGACGCCTTCTACATTGGTTGCCATGCGGTCATCGACGATCACGTGCCCTTTGGGTGTGAGCTTCACCCCGATTTTTTCCAAATTCAATCCAGCAATGTTGGGTTTGAATCCGACAGCGACCAACACCTGGTCTGCTGGCAATGTTGCATCCCCTTCATCGTTGTGCACCTGGATATCCACACCATCAGGCGTTTTCATTATCGTTTCGACGCCCGTACCCGCCAGGATTTTTATACCACGCCTGGTTAATGACCTGGTCAACTCCTGGGCAACATCGTCATCCTCCATTGGGAGGATATGTGGAAGCATCTCAACAATGGTCACCGCGACTCCATACGAGTTCCAGATGGTTGCAAACTCGACGCCGATCGCTCCCCCACCAATGATGACCACCTTGGCTGGCAATCGATCTTGAAGGATGGCGTCTTTGAAACCAAGGATTGCTTTGCCATCGGGTTCTATATTCGGAAGATCGATAGGGGAAGACCCTGTGGCGATGATGACGTTTTTTGTACTTAATTCCCGGGTAGTACCATCATTCATATGTACCTGGATATCACTACTTGTGGAAAAAGCAGCCTCACCCATCAGCACTTCGATATTATTTTTCTTCAACAAAAAACCAACGCCTTTGGTCAATCGGTCAGAAACCTGCCGGCTCCGTTTTACTGCGAGACCATAATCCAGGCTTAAATTCTCAAAGGTAAACCCAAAATCACGTCCCTGTTCACGCAGCATGTAAGCGACATCTGCATTTTTTAACAATGCCTTGGATGGGATGCAACCGACATTCAGGCATACCCCACCCAGCCACTGTTTGTCAACAATGGCTGTTTTCATTCCATATTGAGCGGCTCGTATGGCACCAACATAGCCGCCTGGACCGGCTCCTATCACGATCACATCAAAGTTTTCCATCATCCCTCCAAAACAACTGGACTTATTCAAATGGATTATACTCATAAAACTTCATTTACCTCACATTTTTGTCCGATAACCTTCTCACACAATACGGTTTATCATCTATAATACATTCACAGGAATTGTGGAGAGGAAGCCATGCCACCAACCATCTTTCTGATCGACGGTCACGCCGTCGCCTATCGGGCTTATTTCGCTCTAACGGCAGCAGGTGCAACACGCGAACGCTGGCAGACAAAAAGTGGCGAACCAACCGCGGGAACATATGGTTTTGCCAGCATACTAATGCGACTTCTTGAGCAGTCACAACCAGAATATCTGGCAGTTGCCTTTGATACCGGTAAGACCTTCCGCGATGACATCTACCCCGACTATAAAGCCACCCGTGAGAAAATGCCCGATGACCTCCGCCCACAGATCGAGCGCATTCGCGAATTGGTGGATGCCTTCAGCATTCCTCGCCTTGAGGTCAAAGGCTACGAGGCAGATGATGTCATTGGAACTGTTGCCCAACAGGCAGTAAAAATGGGGTACGGCGTAAAGATCATCACCGGTGATCGCGACTTGCTGCAACTGGTCAACGATCGCATCGTCGTCAACCTGCCCGGAGGTAAACTCTCCGATGCAAAAGATTACTTAAAAGAGGATGTGATTGCATTATGGGGTATCAGACCGGATCAAGTAGTCGATTATAAAGCCCTGGTTGGTGATACATCTGACAATATCAAGGGCGTGCCCGGCATAGGCGCAAAAACAGCCTTGTCACTGCTTACAAAATATTCGACCCTGGAGGATATTTATCTTCACCTTGATGAGCAGCCAGAGCGAATAAAAACCAAACTGGAAGCCGGCCGGGAATCGGCTTTTACCAGCCAAAAACTAGCCCGTATCGTAACGGATGCACCCATCGCTCTTGATTTCGAAGCTGCCCGCACGCATGCCTTTGAACCAGATAGAGTAGAAGCATTGTTCAAACAACTCGAATTCCGATCTCTGCTCCCGCGTTTCTATTCTGTTGCAAAGTCTTACGGTCATATGATTGATGAACATGAACAATTATCGTTATTTTCCAATCCTGCCTTGGGCACTGCTGTGAAAGTAGCCGAAAGTGCCATCAAGGTAACGATTGTTAACACAATCCCCCTTTTACTGGATCTATGCAAGTCACTTGAACAAGCTCCGATGATCGCTTTTGATACGGAAACCACTTCAACAGATCCGATGCGGGCAGAGCTTGTAGGCATTTCCCTTTGTATTCAGGAAGGTGAAGGCTATTACATACCGGTCGGCCATCAAGGTGTTGGAAATATAAACCTAAGCATTAAGGAAGGCATCGATCATCTTAAGAAATCGATGACCGATCCGGCCATAAAAAAGACTGGTCATAACATAAAGTATGATTATCTGGTATTAAAGCGTCAGGGATTAGTGGTAACCCCATTATCATTCGATACCATGATCGCTGGTTTTTTAATTGATCCCGCATCACGCAGTCTTGGTTTAAAGAGTATGGCTCGAGATCTTCTGGGGATTGAAATGACCCCGATTGAAGCACTTATCGGATCAGGGAAGAACCAGACCGATATGGCACACGTGGCTGTTGAAACAGCCGCAGGATATGCTGCTGCTGATGCTGAAGCTACTTTAAGACTGGTGCCTGGCCTGACCCGGGATTTGGAACGTTTAAAAGCCACAAAATTGATGGAAACAATGGAAATGCCTCTTGTACCAGTGCTTGCATCTATGGAACAAAACGGCATTGCACTGGACAATAGTTTTTTCAAACAAATGTCTGAGGAATTATTCCAACGTATGCAAACAATCGAGCGGAATATCTTTGATACGGCCGGTATCAATTTTAATATCAACTCCACCCAACAACTGTCCAACGTGCTTTTTGACCGGTTGAGGTTGATTCCTCCAGACCGCGGCAGGAAGACTGCCAGCGGGCATTTCTCGACATCTGCTGATATCCTCGAGGAGCTGCGTGGCGAACATCCGATTATTGCTATGATCCTGGAATATAGAGAACTGGCGAAGTTAAAATCAACTTATGTGGATGCGCTTCCGCTTCAACTTAATCCCATCACGTGTCGTATCCACACCTCCTTTAATCAAACCGGTGCAGTGACCGGTCGCCTGGCATCATCGGACCCCAACCTTCAGAATATACCCACCCGTACGGAACTTGGGCATAAAGTCCGGCAGGGTTTTATCGCATCACCAGATAATGTGCTGTTGTCAGTGGATTATTCCCAAATTGAATTGCGTATCGTCGCACATATGTCAAAGGATGAAGCCATGTGCGCAGCCTTTCGCGCCAATCAGGATATCCACGCCACCACAGCTGCCGCCATATACAATATACCCTTAGACCAGATAACCAAAGACCAGCGACGTCATGCCAAGGCAATCAATTTTGGTTTGATCTATGGTATGAGCGCATTTGGTCTAAGCCGCTCGACTGACCTGACCCTGGCAGAGTCTGAGGAATTTGTGAAATCCTACTTCAAGCAATTCCCAGGGGTTAAGACATTCCTTGATGGCTTGCGTAAATCAGCCTCCGAGCTCGGATATGTCGAAACACTGCTGGGACGAAGGCGATACTTCCCGGGATTGAAAACCCAGACCAATTCCAACCTTCGCAACCGCGAAGAGCGGGAGGCAATCAACGCTCCCATCCAAGGCACAGCAGCTGACATTCTTAAACTGGCGATGATACAAATGCCCAACGCACTCATGGAAGCGGGCCTGACAACCAAGATGCTGCTTCAGGTCCATGACGAACTGGTTTTGGAGTGCCCTCGCCCAGAACTCGATGATACAGCGCGTATTGTAAAAAATGTCATGGAAAACGCCTATAAACTTAGAATTCCAATAACTACTGATGCAAGCTGGGGCTTGAACTGGGGTGAATTGACCCCTCTTTGACATAATTAACACACAATCAGGATGACTATGACTGGAAACCAGGATCTGTATAAACAAAATATGTCGTTCGGACATAACGCTGCATGGGATTTGGATTGGCGTAAAGCGATCGATCACTACTCTCAAGCCCTAACCGAATTCCCGGATGATCCCAAGGCGTTGACTGCGATCGGCCTGGCTTATACCGAATTGCAACAATACAATGAGGCAATCGTATATTACAACCATGCGGCAAATGCAAGCGCTGGTGATCCGGTCATTCTTGAACGCATAGCGCGTCTGTACGAACGCATCGGTGATCTTCCGAATGCCACCAGAGCCAGCATTGAAGCAGGCGATCAGTATGCCAAAGCCAATGATGTTTCCAAAGCAATTGAGAATTGGTCCCAGGTTACAACCTTCGACCCCGAAGATGTCACATCCCGTTCACGACTGGCCGACCTTTTAGAACGAATTGGCCGCAAGGATGAAGCGGCGAACGAGTATCTGGAAATCGCCGCATTATTGCAACATGGTGGTGATAAAGAAGCAGCGAAAAATACGATCTCTCATGCTGTTGAACTTGTTCCTCACGGAAAACCTTTTCAGGATGCTTTAAGTTCTATCCAATCCGAGCAAATGCTTCCCAAACCTGCCCGTCGGCAGGGAGGAACCGGGCCTTTTATCATGTCTCAAGTGCGCCAGTTTGAACAGAATGTCGTTCCAAACCGAATGGGGCGATCGGTGGACCCGATCACTGAAACAAAACAAAATGCTCTGGTGGCACTGGCTGGTTTCCTGTTTAATCAACAGTCTTCAGGGCAGGCGACCAGACCTGCAAGGCGTGATTTTCCAAAGCAAAATGATAATGGCTTTAATGCAAAAATTGCCCTTCACATCAGCCAGGCAATTGATGCCCAAACTCATGATCAGGTCGCACAGGCAATCTATGAATTATCTGCAGCCACCAGCAAGGGATTAACTCATCCGGCTGCGAATTTCAATCTGGGTTTCTTATATTTTCAAAATGGCGAATATGATAAGGCCCTTAAATATCTTCAAAAATCACAGGCAAATCCCGAACATGCATTGGGATCCAAACTTCTCATCGGTCGCATCCTGCGAAAAGCGAATAAATTAAACGGTGCAGCACGGGTTTACATGGAAGCCATGGCATTCGCAGACACAACTACCATACCAACTGACCAATATGAAAACCTAATGGATCAGTACGAGCCGATTATCGATGCATTCGAGAGGGATGCGGATGCCAAAGATCGTGAAGCTGTGTGCGACAACGTGGAAACCCAACTCATTCGTACGGATTGGCGCCAACATCTGCGAGGTATTCGTGAAGAGCTCATGGGAACCTCCGAAAGTACTGCCACGCCTATTATCTCCGTTCTTCTCCAGATAAAAAGTACCGGATTGATAGAGGCAATGACATCGATCCGTAGCTATACCGACAAAGATAAAACCCGCGAAGCCCTTGAAACAGCTTTTTTTGCACTGGATGAATCGCCCAATTTTCTGCCACTTCACCAAATGATCGCAGATCTTCTTTACAAACTGCACGATAAGCGGGCAGCCATACAAAAATATAAAATCATTTCACATACCTACACCAGCCGGGGAGAGAATGCCCGTGCGGTCCAGTTGCTACGTCATGCAGTATCACTGATGCCGATGGATATGGACGTACGTGAGCTGCTAATCGATAATTTAACTGCAATGGGTCAGGCAGAAGAAGCAATCCGTGAAAACCTGCTCATCGCAGACATCTATATGCAATTGGCTGAGTTTGAGCGGGCATCGCAAATTTGTCAGGAATCATTGCAACGATGCCAGCGCAGCAAGGGTTCCCAGCGCCTGGAAGCAGATATATTAAGACGCATCGCTGACATTGATACTCAAAGACTCGACTGGAGGCAGGCTCTTCATAATTATGACCTGGTAAAGAGCATTCAACCTGACGATGAAAAGACCCGAAAAGCGATTGTGGATATACACTTCCACCTGGGTCAGACATCGAATGCCATGAATGAGGTGAAGGATTTTATATCTGTCCTTTCCAATGCAGGTCAATCCGTTCGGGCAATCGGCTTCATTCAAATACTTGTTCGGGAGTATCCCGATAAACCTGCGTTAAGCTCTCTTCTTGCAAGCGTGCTGCAGGAAAATGGTGATAAAACCCTGGCAATTGGAGCCCTGGACACACTGGGTGAAGATCTCATGAAAAAAGGGGATACAAGTGGAGCTATCGAAATCATCGAGCAGATCTTGTCGATGGATCCGCCAAACGCCTCAGATTATGAGAATCTATTGAACCAGTTAAAAAGCAATAAGCCGGGATAACCCCAAGGTTGTTAAACCGGTAGTGCTACACTTGTGTAGAGTTTTTCCCTGATTTGCATCACCTGAGTTCGTACTCGGTCATTGTTTTCCATCAATCCCGCCACTTTATCACAAGCGTACATGACAGTGGTATGATCACGCCCGCCAAGCGTTTCCCCGATCTTGGGTAGTGACTGATGGGTTTCTTCGCGCAACAAGTACATTGCTACCTGGCGTGGCAGGGCTATCTCCTGCGTGCGCTCTCGACCGATCAATCGGGCTCGCTCAACACCAAAGGCATCTGCCACCATACCCACGATATGTTCGGGGTTGACCGATTGTTGCTGCGTTATATACTCCGCAAGTGCGGTCTTTGCAAGGGATTGATTGATTTCCGAGCCGATCAAGTCAGAATACGCGCACAAACGGTTAAGCGCTCCCTCCAGTTCACGGATATTATTTTGAATACACTGTGCGATCAACTCGATCACATTATCCGGTACGCTGCGCCCAATGCGCTCAATCTTCCGGTTGAGGATAGCAATGCGCGTCTCATAATCCGGTGGTTGAAGATCCGCGATCAATCCCCACTCAAAGCGCGACCTCAGTCGTAACTCAAGTGTGCTGATAGCTTTTGGCGGTCGGTCGGAAGTAATTACTATTTGTTTATTCTGGTCATGCAGTACATTAAAGGTGTGGAAGAATTCCTCCTGGGTGGAATCTTTACCGGCGATGAATTGGATATCATCAACCAAAAGGACATCGATCGTTCGATATTTTTCCCGGAAGTCAGTGGTGGAATGTCCCATGATAGCGGAGATCAAGTCATTGGTGAATTCTTCAGAAGATACATATAAAACACGGCGACCGGTTTGCTGGGTTGCATGCCCGATTGCCTGTAATAGATGGGTCTTTCCCAACCCAACACCCCCATAGATAAACAATGGGTTATACGAATGAGACGGATTTTCAGCCACTGACAGGGCAGCTGCATGTGCCAACCGGTTATTGCCGGCAACGACAAATTCATTGAATGTATAGCGGGTGTTGAGAGTATTATGATTTGTGATGTCACCAAGAGGTGTTTGAATGATGTTCTTAATCAATTCATCCTGGTCTTGTGCACTCTGCTTGGATTTGACAATAAATCTGATTTTTATGGTTTGATCCATCAAACCAGATAATTTCTTGGAAACAGTGTCGACCAGTCTACTTTCAAGCCAATCGCAGATGTATGCATTTTTGACGCCGATAACGTATTCATCACCGTCATAAGACAACAAACAAGCATCACGAACCCAGGTGTCATAGGCGGCCTTGGACATCTCCATCTGGAGTTGTCCAAGGATTGCCTGCCATGCTTGTTCTGCGTTCATTGCATCCTATCATAAAATAAAATGTGGTACATAAGCCGCTCACCGGATATGCAGTAGCTCTCACGGCGCTGACGTGAGTGTGGTCCTGATATGAACTTGTATCATCACTACAAGGGGTGGAACAAAGCCCTGTAAGGTTTGTTGATATCATTCTATCAAATATCCCCCTGGCGTTCAAGCATTTTACCCTACGCTAATTTTAAAAAAGAGTATTCTTTAAGAATCGTTTATCTTAAAAAACCCCATTTTATTCTGGCTCCCGCCGTTGCAATTAATGTACCATATAATGTCATCCCTAGGGGTGCTTTACTATATCCTCCCCATGGATGGGGGCAAGACCAATACTTATCCTCACAGTTGTATTCTTGAACTATTTGTTCGTTTTATTATTTGGCATGATCCGTTACTTATTCAGTACAGGGAGATACCCAAAATAGAATCTCATGATAATCAGCTACTATTTGCGTTTAAATCGTCATTTATCATTCCTGCCGCCCGTCTCCCAATTTCGACCGCGAAATTTGTTCCACGATCCCAGGGATAAACCTGACTCATACTGGCAAAGTATAAGCCACTGATGGGCGTGCGGATGTCAGGGATGTTCTTGGAGTGTGAGATAAGTGGCACCGGCTGAGCATACTCTGTCCGGTATAGCCAACTTTTCTTGACCCATTCCGGGTTGAATTCAGGATTGATCCTGATCAGACCTGGCATAAAACGAGCAAGCAATTCCTCCTTTGATAATTTAAAATACATATGGTCGGGTTCAAGATAATCACCGATATAAATGATATGGTCGCCACCAAAATGCTTGGCGGGGATAAAGTTAGTATGTTCAACCAAAGCCAGGAAGGGGAAGCCGGATGACTTTGGGAGGTTAAACCAGTAGTACCCATCACGAGAAAGTCGCTGACGAAGGCTCACCACCAGGACAACCGCTCCCATATGCTTTAACGCCAATAATCCCTGCAGGTAATTTTTCGGCAGCCCTCTTGCCATACCCGCCATCTGCCCCGGCGATGATGTTACCAGGCAGGCATCATATTCGATTGGCTTTTCTCCAGCCGGTGTGATTTCTAATTTTCCATCATCAAGTTTCTTAATTTGCTTGATACTGGTGTTAAACTTAAATTGAACCCCCATATCATTAAGCTTATTCTGCATCCTGTCGGCAAATGCCTGGAACCCTCCCTTGAAGGTTCCGAGGCGTGTGGTGCGGGCATGTAAACGAGCCCACATCCAGGCCATATTGACGTCGTGCATATAGCGGTCACCGAACTTGCCCTGCAACAAGGGTTCCCACATTTGCTCATAAACCTTTTTTCCGGCCCATTTTTTCATCCAGGCTTCAGCGGTAACTTTTTCAAGTGTGTGCCAGTTGCCGGTCAGTCTCAGATACAGGCCGATCAATCCAAACCTGACTTTATTAATGCCCCATCCCAATATTGGATTCATCAATGCGGTCAGGATGGAATCAAATGGATAGAACTTATCCTTATGGAAAAGGACTGTGTATGGGCGAGGGAAGAGTACCTGGTCACGCCATCCGAGTTCATCGATCAGACCCAATACATAGCGGTCAGTGGCAAACCAGTGATGGTAATATTTTTCCACAGACCATTCCCAGTTGGTTTCCTTGAAACCGCTTGCCAGCCCACCCGCTTGTCGATCCCCTTCATAAATATCTACCTGATGACCCGCTTTATTCAGATCATATGCAGCAGACATGCCTCCAAAACCAGCTCCAATTATTGCAATTCTTCTAGTATCCAATAGTCGATCCTTATCTTCCATCAGAAGATTTTTTCTCAATCATTCTCTTTCTTTGGGAACGGTAGAGTATGATCAAGCGGTCCTGTGCTATCAGTTTCCCATTCATTTTATTCTAATCGATTATTTCCATCTGTTGACATTGCAATTCAAGCAGTGTATGCTTTGAAATCATGGAACAAATGTCTCTGCTTTCATCCTCGATCCTGACAGTCAAGGAACTGACCGGATACCTGCACGGGATTTTGGAAAGCGACGACCTGTTGAGAGATATCTGGGTGCAGGGAGAAATCTCAAACCTGTCACGCGCCAGTTCCGGGCATATCTATTTCACTCTGAAGGATCAAAACGCATCAATCCGATGCGCCATGTGGCGCCCAAATGCCTTGCGCCTGATTACACCTCTCCAGGACGGGCAATCTGTTGAGGCGCATGGTTATGTCGATATTTATGAGGCGGGTGGGCAGCTCCAGTTTTATGCCGACACAATTCGCCCTGCTGGGGAAGGACTGTTATATCAGGAATTCATAAAGCTCAAAAC
This sequence comes from uncultured Chloroflexia bacterium, assembly GCA_963701225.1. Taxonomy (GTDB): domain Bacteria; phylum Chloroflexota; class Anaerolineae; order Anaerolineales; family Anaerolineaceae; genus JAFGXF01. Next base: position 140,353 of record OY969578.1, read on the forward strand.
CAAACTTGAAGAAGAGGGGTTATTTGATCCCGCACTCAAGCGCCCATTGCCGGCTTTCCCACATCGCATTGGGATCGTTACATCTCCTACTGGAGCAGCCCTGCAGGATATCCTGAACGTTTTACGGCGACGATTCCCGCTGGCAACGGTCATCTTATCGCCAACACCCGTGCAGGGCAGCGAGGCGCCAGCCGGAATATTGGCGGCATTGAAACGGGTTATCGTCGAAACACCTGATGTCATCATCCTTGCACGGGGAGGCGGATCGCTGGAGGATTTATGGGCATTCAACGATGAGAACGTCGCGAGAGCCATTGCTGCCTCACCGATCCCGGTTATCACAGGCATCGGTCACGAAACCGATTTCACCATCGCCGATTTTGTTGCAGATTTACGGGCTCCAACACCCACAGCAGCAGCTGAATTGGCGACACCGAACAGTGAAGACCTGTTATCTGACGTTGTAGAAATATCCGCGCAACTCACACTCATAAGCCGTCACATCATCGATAACTTAAACTGGCAGATGGCAGATCTTGCCAACCGTTTGATGCGTAATTCCCCTGTGCTATATATCAATTATCAAATGGAAAAACTTACAGACCTGACGCGTGTTCTAACAACAACTACCTGCCACAACCTCGAGATTAAAATCTTGAACATTAAGGAATTGTACGGACGTCTAGGCACGCTATCTCCGGAGGCCACTCTGAAGCGTGGTTTCGCTCTGGTGATCGATCAAAAGCGTGGCAGGCTTGTGACTCATATCGGAGATGTAATTGATCAAATGCCAATGAATATTCAGGTCAGCGATGGATCGTTTCATGCGACCGCCACCCAGGAGTAATCATCATGCCGCTACAGAAAGATGTGGAAAAACTATCTTACGAACAAGCATTCCAGGAATTGCAAAATATCGTCAATTTGCTGGATGAAGGTCAGCAACCACTCGAAGAAACTCTAAAGCTCTTCGAGCGTGGTCAGGCGCTTGCCCGTCAGTGCGAGCAACTGCTCGGTCAGGCACAACTGAAAGTGCAACAGGTAACAGGTGAAGCAGAATCGGATACGGGTGGCAAAGATGCCTGAAAACCCATCCAACAATAATATCCTGTTGAATTATGTTCTCATCACAGCCATGATTGCCTGGGGAATTGCGCAAATATTAAAGGTTCCGCTAAACTATCTTAAAACTCGCAAATGGCAGTGGTCGCTATTCTTCAGCGCCGGGGGAATGCCAAGCTCACACTCTTCGCTGATCAGCTCCACCACACTTGCCATTGGTTTCTTTTCTGGATTTGGATCGCCACTTTTCGCACTTGCACTGGCCATCGCCATGATCGTGGTCTATGATGCTGCCGGTATCCGTCAGCAAGCCGGCAAACATGCTCAAAAAATCAATCTCATGCTTGAAGCTCTGTTCCAGGGAAATCCCATCTCTGATACTCAATTAAAAGAGGTCCTCGGTCATACCCCATTCGAGGCGATCATGGGAGTAATTTTGGGAACAGTGGTTGCTGTCGTGGTTTGGTTGGTGATCCGTTAACCAGGTCGATGAAACCTTTGCTTGAGGATTGCACCCAACTGTCCCACCTCTGGTACTCGTAAGACGATTAAAACAACGGCATATATTACCGTGCCCAGCAGTACGCCACCTATGGCATTCAGGGAAGTGGCTCTGCTACTCAGATAATAATTCCAAACCACAAGGATCACCGTCATCCCCAATGCTCCGGCACCGGATTGTGTCGCAGCTGATACTAACGCGTTACCACCGAGAGTACCCAACCGCCGGCGAAGGATTATCATCAATGTGGTAACCTCCAGCGCAGTCGCCAATGAATTCGCCAGCGCCAAACCCCCGTGAGGTGCCCATCCAATTTTGTCAAACAGCATGGAAAAGCCAAAGGAGAGTCCTATATTCAAGCTCATTGCAATTACTCCAACTGTCACCGGTGTGCGGGTGTCCTGCATTGCATAGAATGCCCGACTGATCACCTCCAGAAGCGAATGCCCGACCAATCCGGCTGCATACCATGCCAGCGCCCAGGCCACCAAACTCGTGGAGCGTTCAGTGAATTCTCCGCGTTGATAAAGAAATGCAACCAACGGCTGACGTAAAAGGATCAGCCCAAGCGAAGCCGGCACAGATAGAAGGATGACAACCCGCATGGTGACTGTAAGGGATCTGCGCAATTCCGTAAGTCTGCCCTGCGCCGCTTGAGTGGAAAAAGTCGGCAATGCGGCTATGGCAGTCGATTGAGCAATAGCCATTTGGGGCATCATCATCAGTCCAAATGCAAAAACGAGGGCCGAGACACTGCCTTCAGGCAGACCCAGCGCAATGATGGTATTGACAATGAAATTCAATTGAACCACAGCCACACCCAGCAAACGCGGTCCCATCAAGCGCAGCATCTCGGCGACAGCCGGGTTACCGATTCCCAGGCTCAGCGAAAACTTCCTGCCTGCGATACGAATAAGACACGGGATCTGGATCAATAAATGCCCGGCTGCGCCGAGTACGACACCCCAGGCCAGTCCGCTTATGCCCATTTTGGGAGCCAAAAATACCGTACCGGCAATCATGCCCAAAGAGTACATGGCCGGTGCAATGGCAGGAATCAGGAATATCTGGTGGGAATTGAGGATCCCCATGATCAGACCGCTGACCCCAAAAATAACGACCGAAGATAGCATGATCCTAAGCAGGTCTGTGGTCAGTTGCTGCTGGGTCACAATCGTTCCGGGTGCGAGCAAATACAACCCATGTTCGACTAATTGCGGAGCAAATACAGCCGCCAGCAGGCTGACAGCCACCAGTACCAAAAGAACAAGATTGATGACCGCAGAAGCGAGTCGCCATGCCCCCGGTCGATCATCCCGGGCAAGAAAACTTGTGAAAGTCGGGATGAAGGCCGATGCCAGCGCCCCTCCTGCAACCAGATTAAATAGCAATTCGGTCACACGGCTGGCAGCGTTAAACGCATCCAGGTCAGCGTTGGTTCCAAATGCGTTTGTGATAATGATGCTACGCAGAAGGCTGATCAGATTGGAAAAAATGAACGCAGCCATGACCGTCCCTGCTGCGCGGGCAATCTGTCGGTTTTCAGTTATTGGTATTTCATTTGACACGCGTTGATTATATCCCACCCATTTCAGTGCTGGATTTCCAACAACCAGCCACCCGGATACGTTCCGCCTCCCTGCGATAAGCATTCAGCGGCAGATACTTCTTCAGGATTTCCGATCGTCCCTTCGATCATCAAAGAATAGAGGATACCAGGATTCATTTGGTAATCCACATACCCGACTCCCAGCTCAGGTTTCAAGCCGGTCAGGATGCGTTCTGACCCTGCCGATGAACTGACGATAATTACAACGCCACTTTCAAGTTTGCCTGATTGGTCGAAAACAATCACCTGCAAGAGGGGGGGTTGTTGTGAAAAGTCACATACCCGCGACCGATTACGAACGATGAAGATCGATGGTTTTACTGGTGGGGTTGAGGTGCTGGTGGTTAATTTTCCTGTCGGAAACGGGGATACGCTGCTTAGCGTAATTACCTTTGTTGTTATCGAAGGCGTTGCTTCCCCTGTATTTATCAGAAAAGTACTCATGGGTGTTGATTGATCCTGCATTTTGACTAGTGCATCGTGAAGAACCAAGAGGGTATTGCGGTCTGTCCCGCCACCCTGATCCAGCGCTAAGCGCTCCATCTGATCCACGATGGAGTCCGACGCCCCTCCCCCATCCAAAAGTTCCAGTCTGATTTTTGCTCGCACCAGATCATGGGTAGCATAATAGCTATCCGCAATAAATGACCGGTAAATATCTTTGTCAGCGTGAATTAATGTCACAGGGGTTGTGTCTTTATTTCCGACCGGCAGGATTCCCCACGAGATACCCAATCCAATACCCATACCGACCGCAAGGGAAACCAATACTAGAAAGATCCAACCAATAACCCGTTTCATGGCCGGTCAAGATCCCCATTTACATACAGATCAACGCTGTCTTTAAACAAGATCAGTTTCTCAATATCCTGAGTTGAAAAATTCATCTGCCGGGCATATTCAACAGTATCTCTCATCAACCCTTTGATATCATCTCTTCTAACCAGGGTAAGTTTTTGAATTGCAGTCGTGAGATCTGAATCGGAGGAATAAACCTCAGCCGTCATTAATACCAGATCGGTTTGATAATCGATGCGCAAGCTATCTATGCTGGTATTGATATATTCAACAGGGTTTATCAGCCAGCCATAAGCCAGACCAGCTACCACCCCCATCCCCAGAACGCCCAACAACAGGATTACCTGCCAGGATTTCATCATACTGATTTTACACTGATTTCAACCATTGCTTCATTGGGGAACAATAAGCTTGATTATCAACGCACAACGATATACAATTACCTTGTTTGAAATATCCACCCCATCACAAGGAGAGGGCTATGAATAAAAATAAGTTCATTATTGGACTGGTAATTCTGGCAATTGCCATGCTAAGCTGCGCCATACCGGGCCAGGTAGCACCGACTGTGGCAGTCCAAACATCTCAGGCTCAAGCTTCCATCGACATACCCAAGGATGGCGACGTAATCCCAATGTCTCCATATGAGATCGTTTATCACGGCTCGGATATGACCGAGGTTACTCAGGTTGAGCTGGCAGTTAACAGCGTGCCTGTATCGATCCAGTCTAATCCATCGCCAGGTACCGGATTCGTATTAATGCGCTATACCTGGGCGCCCCCAGCTGCGGGTACCTATGTCTTACAGACACGCGCCCAGAATGACAAAGGCGAATGGGGACCGTATTCATCGTTAAGTATCACCGTTGAGGCAGCAGCCCTCCCACCACAACCCACCCTCGAACCGACTTCCGAAAGCATTATAGCTCCAACCCCTAGCAACACAGCCAATCCAACGTTGTCAATTCCCACCCTGAAACCGGGAGGAGTCGGATCCTTTACCAGTTTGTCGAAATCAACCGATAAATTTTATTATGGTAGTGCCAGTTGCGGTCCCAAAGTTGTAAATTTCTCAGTCAATATTAACAACCCCTCTGGTATCCGATATGTTTTTATTTTTGTGCGTCTTGATGATAAAGCCTCGGACGCCAAAACCGAATGGGACGATGGCAAGTATATGTCCAGCATTGGATCTGGAAATTATACGGTTGCGATCAATTCCGAGTCCGATATTCCGCTCTATACCAGTTATCCTGAAGCCTGGCTTGGATATCAATTTGTCATACAACAGCCGGATGGTAATTTGGTACGTAGCCAGGTATATTACGACATTACCCTGGCAAAGTGCCCATAACTATTAAGTAATATACATAAAACCGCCCTTAGAAAAGGCGGTTTTATCATTTTAATGAATCTTGTTTCTTGCTTAGTCTAACAGCGGGATATGGATGTTAAATTTCTTTGCCCATTCCACAGCATCAGGATATCCGGCATCCGCATGCCGGACCACACCCATACCAGGATCACACGTCAACACTCGCTCAAGTCGTATTGCCGCTTCAGGCGTACCGTCTGCCACAATAACCTGCCCGGCATGCTGGCTGAACCCGATCCCAACACCCCCACCGTGATGGAAGGACACCCAGGTGGCACCATTAACCGCATTAATGAGCGCATTAAGGATCGGCCAATCACTGATGGCATCGCTGCCGTCCAGCATGCCTTCCGTTTCTCTATTGGGGGAGGCAACCGAACCGGCATCCAAATGGTCGCGTCCGATAACGATGGGTGCTTTTACGATTCCCTCAGCCACAAGTCGATTGAATTCCAATCCGGCTCTGGCACGTTCGCCATAACCAAGCCAGCAAATACGTGCCGGTAATCCCTGGAATGGTACTTTTTCACGCGCCATGTGTAACCAGCGCGATAAATGCTTATCGTCGGGGAATAATCTCAGGATCGCTTCATCCGTCCGGTAAATATCCTCCGGATCACCTGAAAGCGCCACCCAGCGAAATGGCCCCTTTCCCTGGCAAAATAACGGGCGGATGTATGCCGGTACAAAACCCGGGAAGTCAAATGCCTCGCCAACTCCGTTATCATATGCCCGCTGGCGCAGGTTGTTGCCATAGTCAAAAACTTCTGCGCCTCTCTTCTGGAATTCCAGCATGGCCTTGACGTGCTGTGACATCGAATCCAATGCTTTCTTTTGGTATGTCTCAGGATCTGCGTTACGCAGTTCTTCCGCTTGCAATACAGACATGCCACCGGGCACATACATCAGCACATCATGTGCCGGTGTTTGGTCAGTAACCACATCCGGAACAATGCCGCGTATCACCAGTTCGGTATAAATATCAGCTGCATTGCCAACCAATCCAATAGATTTGGCCTGGTTCTTGTCTTTTGCCTCTTCCACAAGCGTCATGGCTTCTTCGAGCGTGTCGACCACCACATCTACATAACCAATATCCCGTCTTCGTTTGGCGCGCTCCGGATCAACCTCGACGATCAAACCAACGCCTTCATTCATGGTAATGGCAAGCGGTTGTGCTCCCCCCATCCCGCCGAGCCCGGCGGTAAGTACAAATCTACCTTTTAATGAGGGCCAGCCCCGTTTGGCAGCCAGAGCGGCCAGGGTTTCATAGGTACCCTGCAGTATCCCCTGCGTCCCGATATAGATCCACGAACCGGCAGTCATCTGCCCGTACATGATCAATCCACGCGCTGACAGTTCATCGAAATGTGCCTGGGTCGCCCAATGCGGGACCAGGTTTGAATTGGCAATCAGGACGCGCGGCGCATCGCGATGCGTTTTGAAAACGGCAACCGGCTTGCCCGACTGAACCAGCAACGTTTCATTATCTTCCAGCTGGCGAAGCGTTTTAAGAATGGCATCGAACGCCTCCCAACTCCGGGCTGCTTGTCCACGTCCCCCATAGACAACCAGATCATCCGGTCTTTCTGCCACTTCAGGATCCAGATTATTCTGGAGCATGCGATAGACCGCTTCCACCTGCCAGGACTTACAGGTGATCTGGTTCCCACGTGGGGCTCTGACTACTCTTGCGCTCGACATCTTGCCTCCAAGAAAAAGGGCGGTTATTGACCGCCCTTTAAATAAATCCCTGTCGGATCCAATTCCTTACGCAGGATATGTAATTCTTTCTCGCTGGGAGGTTCAGTAATATTCAGTTTTTCTTTGACTTTCAGTACCCAGCCTGTGTTCTGGCGGGCTTGTTCCACTGTTTTATCGGGATGCAAGGCGGTCAATATTAACTCGCCTGTCTCGTCGGGTTCCATGATCCCCAGATCTGTTACAACCGCCTGTGGACCACCTCCCCTGACGCCCTTACTCATCCTTTCAGATCTGCCCCCCAGAAAACCTGCAGAGGTGCGGAAGTCGACTTTCTCCGGAAAACGACGGGCCTGGTGTGGGGTGATGATATAACACCGGTTCGCCCAGGCGGCCATCTCCATGGATCCACCGGAGCCGGGCAATCGAACTTTAGGATGAGCATAGTCGCCTATCACGGTCGCATTGATATTACCAAAACGATCAATCTGGGCTCCTCCCAAAAAACCGACATCCACATTGCCTCGCTGGAGGTAGAGCGTGAAGATATCGTACATACTGCAGACAGCAGTAGCGCCGCTGACCAGTGTTGGGTCTCCGATCGAGAGCGGCAAACGTGCCGGCCGGGCACCGATCACACCGGCCTCATAGATCATCAACAGGTTTGGCGCATGCGTATGTCTTGCCAGGTTGCATGCCAGATTGGGCAGCCCAACACCGACAAAAACCGTATCTCCATCACGCAACAAACGCGCTGCATTAACGGTCATTAATTCTGAGGCTGTATAGTCCATGATTAATAGGCTCCATAGTTTACCGGCGCGCTGTACCTGTCGGTGACTTTTAATTTCTCATGGAGGTCGTTGCCAAGTTTTTCCCAATAGGTCTGGCGATCTGGCACGCCATACACCCACTCATCCAGATAGCGTTTCACATCGTCCGGCGATTCGCTGATCTTGTCCCATTGCAAATAAAAGGCATTGTCGCGGTCATAATATCCCTGAGTATATGAAGGATGGGCACAATAATGTACGTGACAAACAGCATCAACAATAAATGCCGGTATCAAAGTGCGATTGGGATCCGAACGGATCACTTCTTCATCGACGATCTCCTCGGCGGTAATGATGACTTTGTCTGCAGCAAAAGCAGCTTCCTTTTGCTCGCCCAGGATACCCCAGATCTGGGCATTCCCATATTTGTCGGCTCGTTGAACGTGAACGATTGCCACATCGGGATTTAATGGTGGAACCACCACAACTTCCCTGCCGGAATACGGATCTGTGAGCCGCCGGTATTGGGGATTGGCATGTTCCAGATCTTCGGCGGCAGTTTGATTCATGGGGATGAACGGTAAACCTGAAGCGCCAGCCTGCAGCCGGCTGATCATCGAAAAATGGGAATACTCTTCAATTTCCAGACGTCCGGATTCTATTTCTGAGCGGATGATGCGCAACGAGCCAACTCCCGGGTTTCCGATATAGGAGAAGATGATCTTTCGCGCGCACCCGGCAGCAACCATCTGGTCATAGATCAGGTCTGGCGTCGCACGCGCCAGTACCAGGTTTTTACGCTTCTGCCGGATGATCTCATGCCCGGCGGCATAGGGGATCAGGTGAGTGAATCCCGCCACATAAATCGTATCCCCGTCATGAACCAAGTCCTCAATCGCCTTCGACAGTGTAGCAAGTTTTGTCATATGCAATGATCCAAATAATCTCAGGCGTGCATCACAAGAGTATGGATCTGTTCGTGCATGTAGAGCGATAGATAATACAAACCGCCGGCATTCTTGCCACTCGAACCTGACCCCTTCCACCCTCCAAACGGCTGGAAACCAGGCCAAGCGCCGGTGGATGCTCCTTGTGGCCGATTGGCATAGGTTACACCAGCTTCGATTTTGTCAAAGAACCATTCAGATTCTTCCTCGCTGCCATAGAATCCCGCGGTCAATCCATAATCGACATTATTTGCGTATTCCATGGCGGTTTCCAGGTCTTTGACCTTTGCGACTGTAACAATCGGCAGGAACATCTCGGTCTGCCAGAGTTGATGCTTGATATCAAGGTCAGCTACGATAGTCGGAGCGCAGAAATATCCTTTGGCAAAATCCCCGTCGGTCAGAATCTTGCCGCCAGTCAGAATACGGCCGGCTTTGGCAAGTTCCTCAACGAATTTCTGATAATCAGCATAGGAGCTCTTATTAACCACAGGACCCATATAGGTCTTGCGATCGGTCGGATCCCCGATAACCAATTTGTTGGTCAAATCGACCATTTTGGCAAGTAACTCCTCATACACTTCTTCCTGAACGAATACGCGCGAACAGGCTGAGCATTTCTGTCCCTGCAAGCCGAAAGCCGAACGTGTGATGCCAATGGCAGCATCGTCGAGGTTCGCTTTTTTCGAAACGATAGCGGGATTTTTTCCGCCGAGTTCCAGAATCGAAGGTCGAACCCACTTGCCATGTCCAAAATCGCGATAGATCTTCATGCCAACATCGTATGAGCCGGTGAAGGTAATCCCATCCACTTCGGGGCTTTCGATGGCAGCCTGTCCAAGCGTTGATCCCGGTCCGGTAATATAGTTGTAAACCCCATCCGGAAGACCGGCTTCCCTGAAACACTCGGCGATCAATCGGGTTGTCCAGGGTGTATCTGTGGCGGGTTTCATGACCAGTGTGTTGCCCGTGGCAAGTGCAGCTCCGGCAGGGCCACCTGTCAGAGCACACGGGAAATTGAACGGGCTGATGACCATCCAGACTCCATAAGGCCGCAAGACCGAGATATTGGTTGAATCAAAGCCCACCAATGGGTCCTTGCCCATCTTGGCTATGAAACCATCATTGGCTTCCATTCGATCACAGGAGTACCGGATCAGGTCGGCGGTTTCGGCGACATCGCCAAGGGCTTCCATGCGGTTTTTACCCACCTCCAGGGCAACCACTGCTCCCATTTCAAAGATGCGCCGGTCCATGATTTCTGCTGCGCGACGCAAAAGAGCAACACGCTCCTGCCATTTCATATGACTCCATAAGGGGAATGCTTTGCGGGCAGCTGCCATAGCCTTGTTGGCGTCATCGGCCGATCCCTTTTGGAAAATACCCAGTACAACATCTGTATTGGTTGGTGAGCGATCTTCGAATTTATCTATGGCAAGTACATCTTTGCCGTCTATGATCATGGCATGTTCTTGACCAAGATTAGCTTTGACCTTGTCAAGAGCCTCATTAAATCGGGAATGTAAATCTTCCGGCGGATTGAACATAGTCGCGTAAGTGAGTTTAAAGGAAGAACCTGCTGACATTGAAAACCTCCAAACATAAGTAATATTTTTATCAGACGGGCTATAGTATAGCCGATGAAAACAGGTGCGTCAAAGGGTTATTACGATGGAACGAGCTAATCAAACCAGGGTTCGATTAATCTCTGGCGATCATTCGTTTCCGACGATAATTTATCAGCGGCGCCAAAATACGTCTTGCCACGTACTTGAAGACGATCGGAGCGATCCAACCACCCCCATCCCTTCTGTGAACCCGGATCATTTCAGGCCAGCAGCGATCATCAGCCGCAATGGTTTTGGCATCCTGATGCAAACGAAAACAAGCCCATGCCCCCGGAAAGTACACAATTGGAGCGATCCTGGCAATACGCACCCATAAGTCGTAATCCATCGCAAAGAAAAAATCAGGATCAAGCGGACCAACCTGTCGCCATAATGACGATCGGAAGAATGCCGCCTGCTGTGGAATATGTACATACCCGCGCCGCAGACGGCGATAATCCGTCTGACGAGCCGGAAAACTGCCAATAACTTTACCTTCTTCATTGATGTAATTGGCGTCACCATAAACCATTCCAATATCAGGGTGATCAGATAAAAAAGATACGGCGCGCTTGACTGCGCCTGGAAGATAAATGTCATCCGAATTTAACCAGGCGAGGATATCACCCCTGGCATGAGCGAATCCCTTATTGATGGCATCCGTCTGCCCCTTGTCAGGTTCGGATTTATAGTATGCCAGTCTGTCTGCATATCGTTTAATGATCTCTTGGCTGCCATCTGTGGAAGCACCGTCGATAACCAGGTATTCGACTGCCGGATAATCCTGCCCAAACACAGACTGCATGGTTGTTTCCAGGAATCTGGCCTGGTTGCGGGTCGGGGTCACAATCGATACCAATGGCAATTTTTTTCTGTTGGTCATTGTCGATCGTCCCTTATCCAAACCTGGATTTCCCCGGTCTGGTCAGCATATGCAGTATGAAAAACACCCGAAAGTTCCTGCAACAAAGACCAGTACACCTGATTGTCAACTGTCAGGTTATTATCGACATAAATTGCATCCACACTTTGGGATTCCAACCAATTACCGAATTCCTCGGGCGAGGTGAAAATCGGGACGTCTGTTGAGGCAAGGCCCAGATAAGTCATTTTGGCCGCATACACTACTCCAGGTGAACCGGCCAAGACACGCGCCCCTGCCGGCAATTCATCAACCATGACCAGCAGTGCCTGTTCCTCCGGAGGTAACTTGGATTTTGCCACACCAATTCCCGGGTAAGGTCCGTGCAGGATGAGTCCCACCACAAAAAATAAAAGTAAGGGAACCGTTGGTCTGATAAAGATGTTGGGCAGGACAGTAATTCCCAGCCAGACCAGCAGCATGGCAGCAAGCGAAAGCCCGGCCGCATAGATCACGACCAGTTCTGACATTACGAGGCTGATTATTAATAGGATGAGCATTACCACCAAACCAAATAAACGGATCTTGGTTTTATGCACTTGCGAAGAAAAATCCATCAATCCCACCGCCGCCAGGGATAAAACCACAAGACTTGGAAAGAGCAGGTGGCCCGTTCGAAAGATGGTGATGACAAATCCGGATAGGAAGGGGGTGAACCAGATTAGAAATAAACCGATCAGCGACCATTCACGCTTACGTAAAAGGGTCACAACTCCCCAGGCAGCCCAAAAGGTAAGCAGGACCACCCATTTGCCGGTATATGCTTTTATAATCTGTCCCGGCAACTCAAGTGTTACCCGCTTGAGACGTTCGATGAAAGCCTGGGGATTCCTCGCAATTGCTTTGACGACTGAATACCCATTTTCCTCGGGTGTGCCAAATAAACGCCTGGCTTCTCGCTTGGCATCAACGGCGGCATTGAGTCCTTCTTCACCGCTGTAGACCGCGATTTGTCCTGCTTCGAAATTATCGTAAGTCCGCTCGCCTGTTCCAAGAGAATAATTCCCGGTCTGAAGTCCATAAATCAGGACGTATCCTCCAACGATACAAATAAAAGGAATAACAAAACCCGTTACTGCAATCCATCGAATTCTTTTTACAACGCAGAATATCATCAACCAGATGAGTGCCGCAATAAATAGTATCAACCCATCGTTGCGTGCTGTTGCCGCCAGGGCCATGAACACACCCGCCAGTACCGCAGCATAAACTGATCTGGTTCGAAGATAGGTTAATAACTGCCATAAAGCCAAACCGGCAAAACCAATCAATAATGGATCACTCGGGAAGCGAAGCAGCTTAATCAGGAACGGTGCAGCCAGCAGCATGCAGAGTAAAACCAGCGGGGTGGTATGAGGGGTCAACCGTTTCCCGATCAGGTAGGAGCTTAACCAGATCAGCGCATAGGCTATCAACCTGCCCGCTGCCACGCTGTGGATGAACCAAAACGGAGATGAGTGAAAAATTATACCGGTGGCGGCATACAATGCAGCGGTAAGCGGGCTGCCGGCAAATATTGGCAATTGCCCATGGATCATATCCTGCCCCGACTTTATATATCCCGCCTCATCCCATGGATTGATTTCTCCGAGGGTGGGGAAAAATGATGACCAATTCAGTAATAAGCTGGCGATAAATATCACCAACGCCACAAGTGCAGATAGTTTATCAAGCGATAGACTAAGACGTTTCATCTGTTACCCACTGAATTCCATTCCTCTGCACTTGAATATGTTTTCGAGAATGTTGGAATCTACGGCGTGAGGAGCGGTACTTGAGGAATAACTTGCTCAAACCAAGTGCACCGCCTGCCGCTTGGATTACCTTATACCATACCTGAAGAACTGCTCGTGGATAGTACTTCCACGCTTTCTTAAAGTGATTTAAAGCCTCTCTATAAACACCTGCATCAATCAACCGTCTTCCCGCAAATACATGGTACCCCGAAAAAATTTTAGCGCACTGTTGTATGATGACGGATCCAAATGCCGGATCTTCTGCTATTGTATGAATTAATGTATTGGCTTCTTCAACAAAGCCGGATGCGCTGGCAATTGTTTTTGCATGTGCGTGAGTGCGTTCCACCGCCCAAAGGGAATTTATATGGCGTATTGGATATCTTGATGCCAGCCGCACCCATAGCTCGTGATCCAGTATCAGGTGGTAGGCAGGATCCAGATAACCAACATCAAGTAGAGCCTCCCTGCGCATAAAAACAGTCGGTTGTAAAACCACATTGAATGATAGCAAATCCACCAGATCATATTGTCGATAGCGGTGCCAATCCAGAAGATAACCATCAGCATCCACCATCACCCCATCAGCATAAACCATCCCCAGGTCCGGTCCGGCTTCCAGCGTAGCCACCGCTTCCGATACCACACCTGGCTGGTAATAGAGATCGTCGGAGTTGAGCCAGGCAATATATTTTCCTTTGGCGCGTTTGAAACCTTTATTGATGCCATCAGCCTGGCCGTTATCCTTTTCACTAACCCACCATTTTATGCGATCCTTATACTTGCGAATAACTTCAACGCTTCCATCCGTCGATCCGCCATCCACGACCAATAATTCCAGATTTGGGTAATTCTGAAACAGAACGGATTGCAATGTTTGTTCAAGGTATTGCACCTGATTGTATGATGGGGTAATGATTGAAACCAGGGGAAGCTCGGAAGTCATTGTTTTTAATAATCCTCGCATTGCTCAGACGACATCTACAATGTCATAGCTTTATCTTAGCAGACAAAAATTAACCCGCTTCGCTCAGGGTCAACTCCACAGATCGCATCAACAAATGTCCTCTTCCGCCATGAGACCTTGACAAGAACGGGGAGGTTAGATATCCGATATTGTAGGCAAGGATTGGAAGCAGCATCAACATATCAACTTGGGCGTCTTCTTTCCATCATCAATGTCCCGGAGGAATGACCAGGAGGACCTGATAATCGCCATCCTCTGCGGCAAAAACCCGCAGGAATTCCTTTCCAATGTGTTTTTCGATCATTCCGAGATAATAGGGAGAAATGCTATGGTCTATATAAATGGCATCAAAATTCATGTAAACCCAGCGCCCGAATTCGATATCATCTGCAAAAGTGGGCAGATCAGCCGAATTCAACCCGGCGTACTTGAGGCGTGCCATCCAGACTGCAGCCGGGGTACCAGCCAGAACCAAAGAATCTTTGGATAGTGACTGTGACATGTAAAGGGAAGCCGCTTCATCACCATTAACCCCTAATTGCCATTTTTTGGGTCCGGGGTAATTACCATGCAGTACCAAACCCGCACATAGGAAGACCAGTAACAATATGGGTTGCAAATTTACCTCGCCTCTGTATCGCCAGCTTAGATACCATGCTGTTAGCAACCCTACTACAAAGATAAAAGCACCATAATAGACAGCCGTCTTTCCAGCTGCCAATGCCAATATACCGGACAGGATGGTGACCGATAACCATGCAATCATTTCCCGTCGATCTTTAATATTTGACACTAACGCGAATAGCCCTATCCCGGCCAGTGCATACAGAATAAAGAAGGGAAAACGTAAATACCCGGGACGTATTATCGTATTAATAAAGCCCATCGCCAACGGGGTTACCCATAATCCCATCACCAAGAGCAGCTTTATTTCTTTTCTTTTTACAAGATCTATTACTCCTCGCACTGCCAGCAAGAGCAGGACAATCGTAAATTTAATTCCGTAAGCATCGTTCAAAATGCTTGGAAAAGCTCTTATCACAGCTTTTAAACGGGAAAAATAAACTGCTGGATTTCGCAGGATGGCAGTAACAACCGAGTAATCATTCTCCTCGGGTGTACCGAAAACCCGTCGTGCTTCAATATAGGCCTCAATGGTGGCATTGGTCTTCCCCGGATCACTAGAGATGGCTTCATGACCCGCCTCGAAGTTGGAATAGGTACGTTCGACGATACCAGGGTTGAAGTCACCTGTTGCCAAACCGGCAAAAAGAATATAGCCTCCAACGATGATGGCGAATGGTACGATACAAGCCGGGATTACCAACCACCAGCGGCGGTTTGGCGGGTAAAGTATTAACGATACAACAATGAGAACCGGGAGCAGGACCAATCCATCATTTCGAGCGGCAGCCGCCAACCCCAACAGCAAGGATGCAAACCATAGGTGTTTGGTCTGATGTGTATTGTAAAAACGCATCACCTGCCAGAAGGTGAATGCTGATAGTGAGGCAAAAAGCGGGTCGCTGGGGAAGTTATACATTTCAACCACCAGTGGCAAGGCCGTTAATAAACCAAGCATGATCAGCGGGTTGAAGAAACGGCTCAGTTCACGAGCTACAAAATAAGCCCCGGAGAAAAACAAAGTGAAAATGAAAAATCTTCCAAATGCATCCGCCAGCAACAGCCAGAAGGGACTTTTCTGAACGAACAGGTAAAAAATGCCATAAAACAACGATACAAGCGGGCTGCTCGCAAATTGATTGATCTGACCTTCGACAAGCAACCTGCCGGAATTAATGTAAACAGCTTCGTCCCATAGGTTGATATCCGACAGGTTCGGTAAAAATATTGTGAAAAGGACGACAACATTCACCAGATAGATAATCAATGGCAAGGATTTAGACCACCCATTAAGTCTGGTACTCAATCTATTTTTCCAGGTTTGCATATTGCCTTCTCGGCATCCGTTAAAACAAGCTCTTAAAATCTTTTTTTTCAAAAATCGTTAATTTTCCATTCACGGTTGCATCCACTATCTTACGACCATCCGCTTCATACGCCTGACGCGCCAGTCGATAAGCTCTTTCAGAGCCATCCAGATCCGGGAGTTGCCATTTGAAACCCTGTCCAAAATAGCTGCCCGAGAAATGATTTGGGTCATCCCCGCTTGAAATAACGACAGCATTAGCGGGTCCCTTGGTGGTGAAGTTATGATCGACGCCGATCAGGATGGCTTCCCGAATTCCCATTAAATAAGCTAATTGCAACGCGACATAAGTGACGGTATATCCTTCAAAGATACGGGCTGATAATGAAGAATTATTGAAATCTTCCCGCCCCGTATAGTCAGTATCGATATAAAGGGTTTTCTCGCCGGGGTTGAAGTGTTTCCGGGCACGCCAGGTGATCCATTTGGGAATGGCCAACTGTGACATCTCGGTTGCGCATTGCTCTAACACCAGGTCATTTACAGATACCAGATAAGATGTTGTAAAACCCATTTCCGAATACATCAGATAAATTCGATTTACTCCAAATGTGATCTCATTTTTTAGGGAGCGAAGGTCCATCTGTTTTAAACTCGGACCATTACCAATGATGAATGCTCGTTTACCGGCATGGATATTTTCGTAAGAACCCAATCTGTATAGATTCACCCTCCAGGCAGGAGAACTCGCCCTGGCAATCACATGTCTGCCACGGTTGTACCACCACCAGTATGCCTGCGATCCCGCTCGCCAGACGGGAGCGGGGATCATTTTTTTAATTGATTCCTTCGACATGATTTATTCCGTGCTCAGACGCGCCGTAGCACCGCCATCCACTACCATCGCCTGGCCAGTCATAAAGGAGGACTGTGTTTCATCAGCCAGGAAGTAAATACACTTGGCGATTTCCTCCGGTTGCCCCACTCTGCCGTTGACAGTTTTTTTGGCAAGATTCTCAAGACGATCCAGGACGGTCTTTCCACCCACATGCCCACGCTGCATACCGGCTCGCAACATCGGAGTATCCACCGCTCCAGGCAGGATGGCGTTGACACGGATATTGTCAGGAGCGAATTCAATCGCCATGGCACGGGTCAGCGCCAGCAAACCACCCTTGGAAGCAGCATATGCTGCAATATCTTTCGAGGTGGCAATCGCATGCACCGAGGACACATTTACAAGCGCCCCTCCACCCGCCGCTTTCAGTAACGGGTGAGCCAGTTTCGCGCCGAGAAATACCGATCGAAGATTGGAGGCCATAACGGCATCCCACTCTTCGGGTGTTGTCTCGATGATCGGTTTCGCGACCTGGACCGCTGCATTATTCACGACCGCATTCAAATGGTCGCTGAACGCTTGAGCTTTTTTATAGATGACCGAAATGTCAGTAGGATTAGAGATATCGGCACGAATGAACAGACCGGGTTTGGGAAAGAGTTCGCCAAAGTCAGACCGATCCACGCCGATCACAGTCCAACCACGCTCATGGAACTCGTTTACCGTTGCCTTACCAATGCCCCCGGCGGCGCCGGTGATCAGCACCACCATTTGTTTTTCAGTTATCATTACGATCCTCCGTTTAACTTGTCACGATTATTCTTAAGCAAGTCCAAATCATCACACGGAATATCCAAACCTTCGAGCAGGTTCTTAATTGTATTCCAATGGACCCGTTCCCAAGCCATCGAACTATTGTTGGAATTATGACTGCCCAGCAAAACATTATCCATTTCCAGGAGTGGACTATCGGGGGGCAAGGGTTCCTTCTCAAAAACATCCAACGCGGCACCACGGATCTTGCCTATTTGTAAAGCCCGGATTAAAGCAGGCTCATCCACTACAGAGCCCCTGGCGGTATTAATGAGAACGGCTGTTGATCTCATTAAAGATAGGGTATCTGCATTTACAAGGTGATAGCTTGTCGGGTTTAATACACAATTCAAACTGACGTAGTCTGATTGGGATAATAAATCCGGCAAACTCATCATTTCAATTTGATTATTCCTGATAAAAACCGGGTCGATTTCTATGATGTCATTCCCAATTAAGCGCATACCAAAGCCGCGTGCCCGATTAAGAATTGCCTTGCCGATATTGCCGACCCCCACGACTCCCAGAGTTTCCTCAGCCAATGATCTACCCGGTATCTTTATCCACTTGCCGTGCTTAATATCCTTATCCATCCAGGGTATGTTGCGTGCAAAAGCAAGCATGTATCCCAATACTGTGTCAGCTACCGGGAGGGTAAAAGCATTCGGTGTGTTCCTTACCTGTATACCAAAACGCCCGGCAGCTTCACTGTCAATCGAATCAATGCCAGTTCCCCACTTAGAGATGACTTTCAATCGTGGAGCACACGCGGCAAGAACCTTTGCATTGTACCGGTCATCGCCGCAGATCGCCCCATCAAAATCCCCAGCAAAGCTCAGCAGATCATCTTCTTCCAGCCTCTCATTTACGTGGGCGATAATCAGATCCACGTCATAGTGTTTAAATACCGGAATAAACCTTTCAACATAGGGCAACATATAGGGGGCACTTAATAAAACCTGTTTCATTCTCTTCTTATTTGACTTTCCTTATTTCTTATTTGATTCTATCAACTGAGATTTTTCTGACGTTTGAGCATCAAACTTTCAACAACCTCAAAATCCAACTCATCATCAATATCCCAAGCCTCATCCGCAGCGATCTCATACATGAGTGGTTTATATCCCAGGCGGTTCCTGCGCTCTATCAGGGTCTTGTTATTAAACAAATATATGCACGAGTTTTCCTCGTAAACAGGTGCCAGATCCTGGGTGCGTACCAAAACCCGAGGATCATGGTTCAGTGCTTTCCCCGCAGCATCCCAGAGTCTGGTTTGGATCAGGGTAACAGAGAACAAGGAATCGTACTCGTCTTTTTTTGATTCCAATGCCTGGATGGATCCCGAGATGGTGGCTGATTTCAATAACGGGTTGGTACTATGCGTTTGCAGATACATTTCTGCTTTTATCTGCCCACAATCGTAAAGCAGTATTTCGTTCATTGGAACGGTATCCGCTATTAAATATTGCGGGCGGTCAATGACCCTGACTTTTGGATATTTTTTTGATAAGCCCTCTTTAATCACGGGGCTGTCGGTGTCCACCACCACCTGACTGATCTCTGGGCATGATAAAAGCGCCTCGATGATATGGGAATACAATGGTTTGCCAGCCAGCAAGCGGTAATTCTTCTCGGGCACGCGGATGGATTGGTGACGCATTGGAACTAACGCAACAATCTTGGTCATAAAAAGATCACCTCGGAATGGCGGTAATTCAACATTGGATATCTGGGTACTTTTTGATCAATTCAGCCTGCCATTTTGATTCAGGCCATCCAAGCCGGGCACCACGCATGTGGTTGAGTCTATCCAGGTAGGACAGGATCTCCACAGAATTATATCCCAGCCCCCTCAAGGTGCAACCTATGACCGTTCCTGTGCGCCCGGTTCCCCCCACACAATGAATCACGACACCGACCCCATCGTTTAAAAAGAGATGATCATCTCACATGCCTGGTGTATCAATCCCTGTTCGATTTTCGGGTTATCTGGTCCTAGACCTTCATATAGATCCTGGAGGGGAAAATGGCCGCTGGCTATCAGTGGATTTGCTGTGTAGTTCGGATTCTCTTTTGTAAGACAGACCACACGATGCAATCCCAGTCGGAAAAGAGCTTCCCAAGGCGTGGTCAAACCAGGAAGGCTCATGCCTGCCAGCGATGCCGGCAAGCGGGTTACCAGATAAAACGAGTCCGGTATCTTCAATCCGGGTATTTGAGGCATGGACTCAACCGATAACAGATCAGCCAGTTTTGCTTTCACACTCATTCATTGGTTAAAAATGGTTTATTTTCGAGTATCCCCTCAACCAGTATCCGCATGGTTTCTGAGTTTTCAGTCTTCAGGTCATCCTGGTTAAAGCCGGTTAATGATACAAAACCCCGCCAGATGCCATCCGGACGAAGAAAGCGTTCAAAAGAGAGTGAGGTTTTAAATAACTGGTAGTAGAGAAACCGCCGTGACTGTATTTGATTGGCTGGTATTTTCTTGATCTTTTTGGCTTTTAAGAATTCTTCAAGTTGTCTTGAATAGGCTGTGCGTGTCTTTGGAAAATAGACTGTTGGGTATTGGGTATAGCGTGCCTTGCCTGCAGATAAAACCGGCACACCAATAATCGCCGCTTCCAGACCGATGGTCGAGTTATAGACCATAATAAATTTGGCTTTTTGGATTAAGTCATAGGAACTCAGGGTTTGTTCCGGATTGATGAATCGCACATTTCTGAATGCCTGGATGTTCCGATGGAGTGCCCATTCCGCTACGGTTTCCTGGCTGGTCTTGCCGGGACGGGTCTCATCCGGGTGGGCACGGATCACGAACAGCGTTTTTGGATGTTTCTTAAATACACTAAGAAGACTATCCAGCCAATTGAACATATCCGGGAAAAGGACATTCGAATGTGGCTGGCTCGTATCGAAAATCACATTCGTAAATATGGGCACAAGTTGTTTATAGCGTTTGATGTCCTCCAGCATTTCGCCGCCCAACCGATTCATACTCTGCCAGAACTGAACATCCGCCATGGAGAATTTTCCTTCATATCGCTGCTCGAGGTAGGAATCCAACTTTTTGTTCTTTGAACTTGAGAGTTTATATGATTTCGGTATGGTTATGGGATAGGCTGTCGCTTCACCGTCTGTAAAAAAACCGGAAAATGGCCGAATGCCTGCTTCGTGGGTGATTACCCGTATTTTGTGCTTGATGGCAACCTGCCTGATGGTGGCTTCCGGGAAGAACATACCATTAAAGACCACTACCGCCTTGGGATTGATCTTTTTGATCAACTCCTCAAAGTTTTTTGTAATATTCCAGGTTGAAAGGATAAATTGCCGGTACAGGAATTTGGTATTATGGTCATCAAACAGGTGATGCCGTCTGAGCACCCAGCGAATCGAAGGCAACACGATCTCACCAAGTGCCATCCCGTTATAAGAAAAGGTGGCAAGCTGTTGTATGTTCAAACTTTCGATCGCTGCCCTTAAGGTCTGATCGTCATTATAAGAAAACCATATCGGTTCGCTGAATTTGAATATTCGTCGAGATTGAGCCATGCATCGGGTACATGGAGGATCGCGCCAGACATCCTCGCGATTCGTCCCCAATACGCACCGGGTCATGCCCTGACCGCATACATAATGGACAACCGGCTGACCACTCATTCTTAAAGACAAAGCTGTTAGTAATGAAAAAGCAGCGTTTTGGCTTAAACCGGTGATGCGGGTCGAGGCATTAAATATAATTACTGGTGGCTTTTTATTGTCAATGATTGAGGTATGGGCGATTTCAGATTCCAACCTGGAGATTTGGCGATCATTTATCAACTGCCTGGTTGATACTCCAAGTTGCTGTATGAAAGTTCTGCCTTTTGTCATAACCCCCACAGTTGCTCTTTTTGGATTCAACGGCGCTCCATCAAGTACAAAGTGCGTTTTGTTTCAGGTATCGGCACTGCCTTGATGATGTGATAGCAAGTCTTGAATGCCTGTTCAAAGCCGTCCTGGTGATAATCAGGGAATATATCTTCCCGGCTGACCAACAACCGTTGCACCTGGCTGTCCTCTTTGGGAACAAATTCGATGATCAGGTGGCGCGAGAGAGGATTGAGAAATTCGGCGAGTGTGACCAAAGGCACATTATTGCTGATCGCCAGGTGATGCACGAGTGCAAGCGCTAGAATCAGATCAGTAGGAGCGCGTTGGATGAACGATGGGCGCTCCTCATTAGCCCAGCCGATGGCCGGGCTGGGATTCGTCAAGTCCAATACGAGAGGTAAAACGAATTTCTCGTTGTTCCTGCGACACTCGAGATAATTAATTTCCACCGCTGCAGGATCAATATCAAAAGACACAGTTGGAATGCCTTTCGAACTGGTGATACGGCTGAAGACACCAGTATTGGCTCCTAAATCCCAAACCGTTACGGGGGTAACCTTTGAAATCAATTCATCCAGTATCTTTTTCTTGGACTCAAAAGCGGCATCTGTGTAATTCGTCCCGGAATAGTAATCTGCCCACTCTGTACCTTCCGGTTTCCAATTGAGGTTTTTTACTGTTGATTCAAGGCTGCCAATCAATCCGGTCAACGCCATTCTGGACATTTTTCGGTTTTGGGTAACCTGTTTTATATCCTTGCCGGCATACCTTTTTTGCGCAGTCGCATGCAAATGGATGTGGGCCTGCAATCCAAGATTAAACTTGGTCTTGGATGGTAACAGGGAGCTGGCCAAATCTAGTGGTATGCCATCAATATAATTTCGCATCAACTGACTGAGGCGGATATCAGTAAAAGACATTAATGCCAGGGGGGCGAGAAAATGCTGACAGAACTGACGATAAGCGACCCATGGAAGTCCTTCTTGATATTTTTCGAATGAAAGTGTATCAATCAAAACCGGCCGCCCCTGGTGAAATTGAATGTTATAGGCACTCGCATCCTTCAGGAGCATGTCATGGTCAAGCGCACATTTCATGATTGTCAATGTACAAAGTGCAGCATCTCGATACTGACTGAAACACCACTCATAAGGAAAACTGATAAACGATACTCTCTCTGGCCGAAGTACTTTGTATGCCTTGATTTGATCAACAGGGATCTTATCAACCTCCACATGCTCGATCAACAAGCCAGCTTTTACCAACTGTGAGTACAACCCGGACGTTATTAAGTGATCGTAGTGTTCACCATACAGTTTGTTAACCTGACGATAAAGGATGTCTCCATGGGTGAAGAGAAATCCGTTGGGATCCCGGAAGGAGCCTGGTACTTTTTCGAATTTACTCATCTTTTGATTTACTGGTATCCGCAGGACTCTGTTTTTTACCGAAAAGGCGTGCAAAGAAAGATTTCACCTTTCGCCAATAGGTTATAAGAAAGAGCCCGGCGCCTGCAATTGTAGCAATCAGAATCTGCAGCAGGAAGCTGCCCGAACCCGGATCAAGGTACATATGACCCCGCGCAAGTATCTCCGGAAAAACACTTTTAATTGTCAATGCTATTTCGTGCATATGATTATCCTTTTCTAGTTATTGAATGACACGCCGTAATTTCCTTAAGTGTGGCAACTCGCTATCATACACCTTTTTAACCCCATCGCCAAGCGATTGCTCTGTGACACGGATGTACTTCACCAGCCGTTCCAAACCTCCTGGTTCAACCGAGGCAGCCTGGTCACCGCCCCACATGGCACGGTCAAGCGTAATATGACGCTCAACCAGGCAGGCTCCCAGACCGACAGCAACAACCGTTGTGATTAATCCCACCTCATGACCCGAGTACCCTATTGGACAGGGGTATTGTTGTCGTAATGTTTGGATCATTTTCAGGTTTAACTCATCAGAATCACAGGGATATGTACTGGTAGCGTGTGCTATGATCAAATTATCCAATCCAATAACATTTACGGCTATTTTTATCTGATCATCAGTGGACATCCCGGTGGATAAAATAGCTGGGCGGCCATTCTTTTTAATATGCCTCAACAGATTGTGATCCGTCAGCGATGCAGACGGGATTTTATAACATACGGGTGAAAATTCTTCCAGAAAATTAACCGCTTCCTCGTCCCATACTGAAGCAAACCAGGTGATATCCATTTCCTTACAGAACCGGTCGATCTCGCGGTATTCGGTTTCGCCAAATTCGACATTTTGGCGATATTCCATATACGTGATATATCCCCAGGGAGTCTCGCGCATCTGATTGCGCTGCTCTGGAGGTACGCATAACTCCGGTGTTCGTTTTTGGAATTTGACAGCATCCACGCCGGCGTGTTTTGCAGCCCGGATCAGATCTTTGGCGATTCCCAGATCCCCGTTATGGTTGATTCCAATTTCCGCTACAATAAAGGTGGGATGCCCATCCCCTACTTTGATGTTTCCAATTTGCACTTCTCTCATCAATAAATTCTCCTTATGAAATTTTACCCTGTAATTGATCATTTTTTGAATATCGTTCCAAAATGAGGTCGCAAATTTCACGCACTGCACCATGACCACCTTTATGCTTCAATACCAAATCGGCCTCCATGAGAGCTTCAGGCAGGGCATCCGCTACCGCAACGGAATACCCAACCCGTTGAAAGCATCCGAGATCGTTGATGTCATTGCCTACAAATAAGGTTTTTTCAGCGGCAATATCCTTCTTTTTTAATAGATCTGTCAACACTTTTGCTTTATCTTTCACCCCCTGGATACATTCCATGCCGATCTTTCGACAACGCGCTTCCACGACGGGATTGGTTTCTGTGGAAATAACGACTGATGGGATCCCCTGATCGTTCAGACGTGAAATACCGAAACTATCCGATCGGAATGCAGCCACCATTTCATGCCCATCCTCATCCACCCAAACACGGTTATCGGTCATGACCCCGTCGAAATCAAAAACAACCAGCGACACCCTGGCCGGCCATGGGCGTGAGGACCTGCCCGGATAAACAATATCCAGTTTCCGTGTGCGGACGACCCAATCAGCGTACTGCCATGTATCGAGTGAATCAATATCGATCGAGTACATAGGATCGAGAAGGATCGGTAATATTTTATCTCCCGACATCGAGTTTTTCTTGAGCAGCGTTTCAGGCCGAATGACATCGATCTGGCCGTTATGCCAGTAGACAGACGGCAGGGATTGCCGAGGTGCATTAAAAGATTCGGACATGCCCTCAACCAGAATCAAAGGTTCCATTAAACCGTCAGGTTGAATCTTCCACATCTTATATGGATTCTGATCGGTGGAAGTGATACTTCGGACCGAATCGGCATTTGGGTGATCAAAGAGCATTTTTACCGCCCGATCAATGCTATTGCGTTCACGAGTTGGAGTTGTTGGTCGCAAATGAACAACTGCCCGGGGCAGGTATTTTTCATTTTCCTTAAGCCAATTCAATGCGTGCTGGAAAACAGGCAGGTCTAGAGTGTCATCCTGTGCCAGTTCTGGCGGACGTAAAAAGGGCGTTTCGGCACCAAAATGCCTGGCTATATCGGCAATCTCCTCGTCATCTGTAGACACAATTACCCGGGTGACCGATGAGGATTGCTTTGCAATCGCTATCGAATAGGCGATCAATGGATACCCGGCTAGTTTCTTGATGTTTTTACGCAGAATGCCTTTTGATCCACCCCGAGCCGGGATAATAGCCAATACTTCATGTTTTTGGTCAGTCAATTTAATATCACCTTTCATTATCATTCCGGACTCGATATCGACTCATGGGTAGTAATACACCTGCCCGTCATCCGCCTGATAAGCACTGCGCAGACCTTGTACAAAGATATTATAACGAACCCAACCCTGCTCTTCTCCATATAGCCCAATAAAGTCATCAATAATGGAGTTGAATAAAACAAGGGCTCCACCATCCTCACGAAAAACCCTCTGAGCTTCATCATTCTGTTCAATGCCATATGGCACGAAATCCTTATACTCTTTTGGATTAAAAACTTCCTGAACGGTGTAAGCCGATCTGTCCGTGAAGTACAAAAGCATGGGTGCTTTATTGGTTATCAGAGGCGTTTTTCCAGGAATTGTTTTAACATAATCGATGAGTGCTGACTGGCGATAAACCCACGCATTATAACCCAACCCATCCATGCTCATTTCTTTGATTTCTGCTTTTGCGGAAAGGCCATAGCTGATCATAAATAGCAGCATAACACAAGCTACAAGCCCTCTTACCCACTTCCATGACCGGTATCCTCTGGTAATAATAAAACCCAGCCAGGCAATGATGGCTAAATATGCAACAATCAAAGGAGAAAACATACGATCTGAAAGGGTGATGGGTGGAAAAGTAAAAATGTAGGTTACTTCAATCATGAGCAGGTAGAACACACCAAAAATACCCATGGTCACAATAAAAGCCAGTCCAATATGTCTGATGGAGTCCTGTTGCTTACTTTGCCGAATACTCTTCACCGCCCGAATCACTACCCAGGTGATAACGAGCGCAATCACCATCAAACCAATTCGAAAATAGGGTTGTTTAAACCATCTTGATACTGATAAGACGAAAGGGGTCCATTCATAAAAAGCAACCTTCAAAGGCAAAATAAGTTCTACGGCACGGGCAGGGATGTCGCTCAGGTTTTGCGAACTGCGCGAGCCAAGCGTACCGGTCATCGAGACATCGATGACAAACCAGATCACCATTGGGAGTAATGCAATTATGCCGTATTGAACTGCCTTGCCGATTTTCCTGCCAATATTGCCATGAATGAATAACATCAAGACCAGGCAACCTGTCAAACAAAAGGCGACTGATGCATAGCGGCTGAGAAATGCCAGTCCTGTAAACAATGCTGATAGTATGAAATAACGTTGCTTCTGATTGTCAAGGAAGATTAAAAGAAATATTAGCCCCGCAAATCCGACAAACAAGCTGACCGGCTCTGACATCGCCCAAACCGAAACATTAATTAACACAGTCGAAAAAGCCAACATCCAACCCAACACCACCGCAAAAAAGCCACTGCGTGTATATCGATAAAATGCATATCCCATGACTGTAATCAATCCGCCAAATAAAAGAGCGTTCATCCAACGTGCGCCCGAAACCAGGTCTTTAACAAATAAACCCAGAGCGGATAACGCCAGAGGATAGAATGGTGGGAAATAAGGTAAAAGTCGAAAAGCACCATCCGGCTCAACCAGACCGAGCCCTCTCCCTGCCAGCAGATTGCGTGCCGACGTGATGTACACCACGGCATCAGATCCAACACCGGGGCCGAACGGCGTGGCGTTTATAATCCCAGCCACTCCCACCACAGCCGCGCTCATGATCAACAGGAGTACTATCCGATTTTGATGGAGTGAGAAAAATCGATTGAGAGCTTTTATTGGCATAGGACAGCACTCATTTGAATGTTAATACGTAGTCATGGTCAATTTGTTTGATCAGGGTCAATCCATTTTCTTCTGCCGTCACCAAAACGCCATCAATGTCTGCATAATAACTGACGTCGATCAAAACATATTGCACGCCTAGCTGTTTTAATAATTCAATGCTAGCTTTTTCAGGGAAGGTTTCCATGATGGGTTTGATCTTCAGGTATTGTGGCGGTGGAAACGCATTAAAGAATCCTCCCAGGAAAGGCTTTTGATAGATACCCTGGAAGTAGATGTAATCTTGAACTGATTCGAGTTCAAATGGAAACTGCGCAACCGCTCCATTGCCCGGTTGCTTCGCCAGCCAGTAATCGACCGGTCTACCTGTCACTGCGCTGAATGTTGTGTAGGGACCCGGGTAATATTCGAAAATAACCAACGCCAGGAGGACAATCGTCAGGATCACCCGCCCCTTTTTCGATACTTGTTGTAACAACCAGGCAGCACCCAACCCGGCGATGCTACTTAAAAATAGCAATACGTAAATTCCAAAACGCATCCATACCCTCATTTTTGCATAGAACGGAAGATACAAATATAAATAATAGCCTGGCATCCTGGCCGGAATGGATTGCTTGTTAAAGAGTGACTGCAAAAAAGTGGGCAGGTTGATGGTGACTGGCTGATTTAACCAATACAGGTTTAATCCCAATGCCAGTACAAAGGTGAATAACCCACCAATGATCGAAAGCCAGAGCATCTTTCGGTTTTCCAGTTGCTTGCGAATGATGAATGCCAGTAAAGCGAGCAGGGATGAAACCACTCCAAGGTATAAGGTTGCTTCGATCCATTGGCTGCGATCGAAATGCGATCCAATCCAGCCACCCCATAAAAAGTGGTCGGTTGATGGGAGGAAGAAATCGGTCACACTGGCGGAATACCTCGTAGAGTATTCAAGTGTAAATTCCCTCATCAAACCCTGGTTGGATAACTGAATAAAGGGGAGAATACCCAAGACAAGCAGGGGAGTGCCGGAAAGAATAAAAATCAACGTATTACGCCAGAAATTGCGATCACGGAACTGACGACGGTCGAAAAAGATCAGATACACCGCATAAAGAAAAGCCGTGGTCAACAATGCCATGTAGGTGTAGTAAATGGAAGTCAGAGCAATAAAACCTAATGCTATTCCAGCCAATACGGCGGATTTCCAATTCTTATCCTTCTTAATGAGTATGTCAAACAAGCCCATGAAGTAGAACGGGAACCATTGAACGCCCATGATGTGGAAGTGACCAATCAGAGCATGTGCCATGTGATAAGGCACAAAAGCATAAATCGTACCTGCAATCAGACCGGCCGCCTTGTTTTTCGTCACTTTATCGATCCACAAATACATCCCCAGCCCCGCAAGGATGAACGTGAGCATCAAAGCTGCGTTATAGCCAAAGGTGGCTCCACCGATCAGTGCAAATGGCATAGCCATGACTACCATGATGGGCGCGATCTCAGTGTATGCCAGGCTCCATCCCTCTGGATAGTTCAGGTAAGGCACAAAAAATGGCGACACATGCAACTCAAAGATGGATCGTTTGAACCAGTTGATCAACCAGACAAAGTAGATATTGTCACCAATTTGGCCCAGCAAGTAACCGCCCATTTTTTCTGCCAGTGGCCAGGTCATAATAATCGTCAAACCCGTGAAATAGAGTACTACCAGGGTAATAACAACCCAGGGACGTTTAAGAAAGTTACGAAGTCCAATCCAAAAGGAATCCTTGGCAATTTTCTTCATAAAACTCCTGCCTTCGTTCTTAGCGGGATGGATGCCCGTTGATAATGTCCAGGAAAAATTCAGCTGTTCGTTTTCCGGCTGAACCATCCATAATCGTAC
Organism: uncultured Chloroflexia bacterium; assembly: GCA_963701225.1. GTDB lineage: Bacteria > Chloroflexota > Anaerolineae > Anaerolineales > Anaerolineaceae > JAFGXF01. The sequence continues at coordinate 169,152 of OY969578.1, forward strand.
ATTCCTGCTTAACGAATTGCTTGCGTTCGATTTTATCTGTTTGCCCATCTTTCAGGTAGCGATTAATGGCAACCCGTAATCCTTCTGCATCGGTGGCGACCATACCCGCGCCCGAATCCCTGAAGCGCTCGTGTGTCGGCCATTTGCCGATTTTGGATAAAGCCAGTGAATATTTGCGTGGTGTGTTCCATCCACCAGGCTGATCAATGCAAATGCTGACGATTGGACGATCATGAATGGCTGCTTCAACAACCATGGTCGAGTAAACCGTTGTGAATACATCCGAGTATGCCATCATCGATGATTTTTCAGGCATATCCTCGCCCGAATAATATCCCAGTTCGCCACCCAGTGGAACCGGTTCAACCACATGAATATGAGGATATTTCTTCGCCATGTTCCGGATGGCATCAGCTTCCTGTTGATACAACGGATAATTCCAAAAATGGTTTGGATGAAGCCTTACCAGCAACTGGGCAGGTTCAATTAAACCATCCTGGTTGATTAGATCGACCAAAGCCTGGACGTTTTGTAAGTTGGGCGAGAACGAGACAAAACTGGCAGCATAGGTGATCAGTTTTCTCTTCTTATCCAACCCATGCATGCGGAAATATTCGTCGCGCGGAATGACCCAATTCTTCTTAAAGTAACCATCATATGCCGGAACACCACCGACATTCACCCGTTCAGGAAGCCAGTCCGATCCGTTAACCAGTTCTTTTTTTTGGTTTTCAGACCAGCAGGTAATGTAATCGACGTCTGCTCCTGGCAGCCCATAACTGGAAGGAGGGTCCCAGCCTATAATAGCGGCCGCAGTTGGAATACCACGCCGGGTAGCAGCGCGCAAAAGATAACGGTCGTATCTCCAACCGGGAGTGGACGCTATCACCAGGTCGGGGGGAAGTCTATTAAAAAGTGCATCGTAATAAGCAGGCGTATATCTGGTTTGCAGCTTGCGAATCACCATCCTCACCGGTTTTGAAATCCTCATTCCAGCAATGATCAACCATGCCAGAGGCATGAACAGGCGCCGGCGGTTTGATTCTTCGACTGCTACCTGGCGGATGTAACTATCCTGGGCTTCCACATTAATTTTATTTGAACTTCCGACGCGGCGAATAAAATTCAACCACCATTGTGGTTCTTGTCGGTACTTTTCATACTCGCGCGCCTGATGAAATAAAAGCCCTTCCACCAGCATACCTTTGTGATTGAAACTGGTTTTTATTTTATCGACCAGGCTGTCATCTGTCAGCAGAATGACCTCTACACCTGCTCCAAGCAAAGAGGTAATCAATCCACTTTGAAGGAAGTAGATGATAGCCATTCCGTGATCGGCGCTGATCCAGATCCGTTTTTTTGCCATACCGGGTTCAGTTTTTCCTCTTTTTAGAACCCGCCTTATAAATCACATGATAACCGATCGGATAAAGACTTTTCTCATTCTTTGGGTTACGTACATATCCATATCCGATCAATCGCTGTAGACCCGACACACAAGCGGATATGGCTTCCACAAGCAATCTGCTCGGTTTTCGTCGGATGGAAGGTAACCCCGGCAAAACAAAACTCCTGATGTTTTGTGCGCTTTCCCTGAAAAGTAATGCGGGATCGTAATAGCCTTCGAGCTTCACCATCTCAAGCTTCGCTTCGCACCCCATATTTTCCAATTGATAATGGCTGTAGCGAAAGAAATCATAGGGCAGCTGATGCAATTTCAGTAAAAATGGTACGGCAACGATCAGCAAGCCGGCGGGGCGCAACAAGGATGCCAATGTCTTCATGAGCTTTTCTGGCTGAGGGATATGTTCGAGAACATTCATTAACACTATGGCATCGAAACTGTCTTTTTTGAATGGAATTTTTTTCTCCAGGTCACAAACAACATCGATCTCATCGTAGGGGAATACATCCAATGCAATAGTTGCATGTTTACCCAGTATCTCGCTGAAATCCCCATGCCCGGCGCCAAAATCGAGGATGACTGCTTCCTTCGGCAGAGATTTTATGGTCGCTTCGAGAAAACGCCAATTGGCGCGTCGCCAAGAGGACCCTTCGTCCGGGCCGCGGACCAGCTTGGGAGCTGCCCGCATGCCGGGCGGAATGGACGTAAAGACCGGTTTGTCGTGAAGCAAATGGATCTTTTTGCCACACCCCGAACAGATCAGTTTGCTTGCGGTTACGGTTTTATAATCCCCACCGCAAGCCGGGCATGCCAATCGTTCCAATAACTCGGGTTTTGTCACTCCACTCATTTTTGATCCGATAATATCTGGAAGAGTTTATTGTACAATCGCAACAACCAGCTCCGCGACCATTTATGCTGTGCCAGCCAATCCAATCCATACATGCGGTGGCTTGATATTTTTGGCTTGGTCATCTGAATCCGGTCGGAGTGATCGAGATCCACCCCTGCCCCCGAAGTCAGCTCTCGCACCCAGTCATCCATCACATTCCCCATATGGACCACATAGGATTTTAAGGTTGATAGATGCAGCGCACCTGTTTGATCGATGCGCAGGTCAAGCTGGCGGTCCTCCTCCTGGCTTAATCCAGAAAGGTAGGGTAATGGTTGGATCCGGCGCGCCAATTCAGAAGGGATCAGGAACTGCATATGGGAGGCGCCCAGTCCGGCTTGAAACCCATCCTTCTTGAACTGGATCATCCCCAGGCGACCGGCATTGTATTTGGCGGCCAACTCCGGGGCGGCATTGATGCCGCGACAATACTCCTCAATAATCGATTTTTTAGGCATATAGGATTTTAAGGAGTACTCATCCGATGAAAGCAGAGGAAGATGTGCTTGTCCCTTCCCCTTCAAGACGTCGAAAAAACAAGGTTGTGCACCAACCATCCCCGCCGACGGGAAGTGACGGATGATTTCTCGAGAAGCTTCCAACCAACCCTTTCGGAACAAAACATCCGAATCGGTGTAGCAGATCCACTCATTTGGCATGGCAGAAAAAATCCAGTTTTGTGCACCGGTTTTTCCGAGGTTCTCACCAGAGAGTACCAACCAGCGGATCACACCCTCTTGATGCAATTTGGCAAGTTCATTCTTAATTTCCACACAACTGCCATTATCAAAAACCAGCAGGTCAAATGGCTCTGATGTGTTTTTGACAAAACTGTCCAGAGTCAGTTTCAGAATTGCCAGCGAATCACGGAAATATCCTTCCTGTGATGGAATATAGGTAACCGTGGCAATCCCCAGTTTGAGGGGTTGGTAAGATTTGGTGCCAAGCTTGGCTGGATTCTGGCCGATGCGCGTCATATCATCTGCCTTTTTTCAATCGTAATACCAACGAAAAATTCTGTCATAGATTGCCAGTAGACTTCTTTTAATAAATGGGGCATCAAGCACTTTTTGAAAACCATTTTTAGTCGAGCTTTTCTTCGTCACTTTTATCATCTTACGGAACTCATCCGGTATACGATTGCTCATGTTTTGCGCCAGCATTTCAGTCGGCATTAATCTCAGATATCCGGCAGCGTTCATGCGCTCATCGAGTTGTCTAACCTGACCCATCGGGCGGCTCATGTCAAAGGGCAGGAATTCCTGCAGTATCTTTTTCCATGCCGTGAACTGCCAATGACTGGAGCCAATGATCGCCGGGACGTTTTTATAAGTCAGGCGAATATCCTGACTGGTTGTATACCATTCCCGGGCCTGCTCTTCCGAGTTCCCCAGACTGCGCACAAAACTCCAGAAATCCTTCCAGGCAATGAATTCTCCACGCTCCACTTTTACACCATGGGTTTTTTCTGCCCATTTTACAGTGTTGGTATTCCAGCCTTCATTCTGGCGGAATGGTCGTGCCGTGACCATGCCGACCCGGGGATAGGTTTCAAGTAATTGAATGCTGTGGGAAAGCCATCCCGGATAGAAGTAAGCATCGCTATCCGTGTAGGCAATAATTTCACCCGGTGCGCCAGATAACAGGATATTCCAGGCTCCCCCTTTGCCAAGGTTCTTGTCTGAAAGCAACAAGTATTGGATATCTCCATTATCTTTTAACCCCCTCAGATAATCCTGAGCTTCAAGACATGACCCATTGTCAAAAACCATGAGATCATGCGGTATATCAGTATTGGTGATCAAACTGTCAAGGCAAAGTTTGATGACATCCAACGCCTCGGTATAATAGCCACTGATGAACGGAACATAGGTCAATACTGCAACCGTGATCCGTTCCGGTTTTTTTACGTCCTTTACAAATTTGGCAGGGTTTTGTCCAACTCGCATACTATTTCGCGCTTTCTTTAAAATTAAGCGGTATATCTTACCACAGGTGGATATCCGTTATTTCTTCCTTCGTTTTCGATACTCACTCAAGAAAACCCGGAATCGCCAATAAGTTCGTATTGGGTGAAATAGAGCATACGATAAACGTGCGCCGGGATTGTTTTTCATTATTGTGGTGGGGGCTATTTCTATTTCACGCCAAAATTTCTTCCATGTCAGAGGCGCTCTCATCAAGTGGCCATCTTTTAACACCCAGTTGGCATCCTCAAGTGTGTAGATGGCATGCCGACCACCAGCCAGCTTTACATTTTCATCGGATTCAGGCAGGCGATAATGTGGTTTCCCACCGGGCAGGTGAGAATAATCATGCTGTTGGTGAACCACCTTATAGGTCTGAGATGCATCCACAACCTGCCAGCCGCTGCGCCTGGCTTCGTAGATCATCCAGTTATCCCAACCTGCTCTGCCGATAACCAGATCGGGCATCGCTTGATAAGAATCACGCGGAAAGATGAAGTAGTCGCTACCGCCTGTTGGATGAAGGCGAGCTTTGGTCTTTCTCAGTGTTTCGAGATTACCAACCCACTGATCAGAGAAGTCCAACTGCCCAGACAAGTCGAGATCCCAACGCCGCCCAACAATGAGGAATTTTTCTGCCTGATGCATAACATTCCTTGCCACACTGACAAATTCCGGTGTCAGCAGGATATCAGCGTTTACATAAGCCAATAAAGGGTTGGCTGAGTTTTCGCGCGCCAACCGGAAAATCGAACTGACCAGCGGTGTGCCAAATTGATTACGCAAGACTTTTCTGATCACACGTACTCCTGCTTTTTTGGCAGCATTCGCCAACCCATCCTCTTCTCCAATCAACAGAACATTTACATCACTCCCGAGGTGAACCCAGGAATTAATCGCATTATTCTGGATAATCGCGATATGCGGGTTGGTAAACGGCTTGGGGGTTGAGAAAATGGTCATGAGCGGTGTCATTGCCCTTTTTCTTTCATCCGGTCATCCACCGCATTAAAAGGGTTGTGGTTCACATTGTCGTTCATTCTGGAAAGTTCGGGCTGTCGCGCATACAAATCAAGTACTTCCAGCCATGAAAACTGATCCCGGTTCGAAAAATGCTTATAAATAAGGCGAATAACTTCCAAATCCTGTGGGGTGTCAACCGTCCAGCGCATCGCGCCGTAATCGACCGGATAGTCTATCACCAGAACCTTAAATCGCCCGTTTTCTTCGTAGATATACGGCATGACGTGTTCACGTTGATGTGGATCTTTGGCTTCCTTCCAGGCACGTTTTAAAACTTCAAATTTACAAACCTCGATATCCAAACCGATCGGGTAAGTTCGCTTCCACGGAGGAGGCAGCCGGTTGGATGCAAAATCAACCCTTTGTTCGTTGAACTCATATATGACATGGTCAATTTCACCCGGATCAATGAGTGGACAATCCGCTGTTACGCGGATAACAGTAGCGACATTGAACAACAACGCTGCCTGATAAAACCGATCAAGGACGTCAAACACACTGCCGCGATATACTGGGATCCCCCTCGAATTACACAGGGCTTCAACCGGGTCATCGCTTGGGTCGTCCGTAGTCGCCACAACAACCTGATCAATGTAATGGGAACGTCTTACACGGCTGACCACCCGGATCAGCATCGGTTCGCCACCAATATCCTCGAGGATCTTTCCCGGCAAGCGGCTGGAAGACATGCGCCCTTGAATAATGGCAATCGTACTTTTCTTATCAGCTAACATGAGTTCTCCACCAGCCCAAGCTGATAATGCATGGCCTGTTTGTAGGCAGCCCCCAGCTTCCTGCTATTCACTTCCCAATTTGCCCGTTTTTGGGCAAACATCCGAGCTGCTTTACCATATTGGGAACGTAATTGAGGGGAACGGGCGGCCCGGCACATCAAAACAGACAAATCCGCGCTATTTCCATCTTCAAAAAGCCACCCATTATGGTCTGGTATCACCCATTCCCGATTACCAGGGATATCTGAAACAAGTGGGGCAACTCCACAAGCCATCGCCTGCAGTAGAGACACCGAACTGCCATCGCTGTGTGATGCACTGATGTAGACATCGCTCACCTGGAAGTATTTGGTGATATCTGTTTCGGGAATAGTGCCGATGAACTTAACCCGCTCATTTTTCCCGGCAGATTTGATCTTTTGCATCAGTTGATTTTTCCGGGAACCGTCCCCGAGCATCAACAGGCACAGACGGTCATCTATAGTGGCGGCATCAATAAATGCGTCCACCAGAATATCGCAGCCGTACAGTTTTTCCATGGAGCGTGTTGAGAGGAGGATAATCTTATCTGCCCAACCTAATTTTTTGCGCATGTCCATCCCGGAGCCTGGTCGAAAAGTTTTCAGATCAACACCCCAGGGAAAGGTGATAATCCTCTCGGCCGGAAAGCCATAAAGTCCGGCTTTATCACTGACAGCTGCACAGTCTGCAAGCAGAATTGCCGTCCGGTCCAGTGTATATCTTATCCGGTTCCTGCTGAAGATATTTTTTTCTGCATTGACCAGAAGATCATATCCCCACGACATCGCAACCAGCGGTTTGAATCCACTCCTCGCAGCCAGGTAACCGCATATATCGATCGGTCCGGCATGGATAACATCGGGATTATTATCCCGAATTAGCTCCTTCATTTCCTTCGTAAATGATGATAGGTAAGACCAGCGGAACGATTTATCGCCGCAGGACCAGGTGACCACACTCACATTTCCTGGTGGTTTCCAACCGTCCGTCATCTTGACACGGCTTTCGAGACGCAACGCAATGACATCCACCGCTTGTTTGCCAAGGGCAGTCATAAAACGGCGATCGTGAACAGTATCATCACGATAAAAGTAAAATACTCGCACTACTCTCCGATTTGAGTCCAGTGTAGCTCTTGACCGCTCTTAAAGTCGATCAAGGCATGTTTGCCAATCACAAGTGGGATCTCATGAGGCAGTATCGCTCCTGGTGTGGCTGGTCGCAGGACATCGATCATTTCCCGGGTAAAAACTTCACCCAATTGAATATCACAGGCAGCCCTGAGGCAGCGGCGCTGTAAAACCACGGTTTGCAGTTCGTTGCCTGTAACCATCTTGTCAGCTGATCCCATCGCTCGTTCCAATTCACGCGTCCGATCGACCATTTCGCGCCAGGTTTGCGGTGTCATCGAAAAAGGATGATCCGGCCCATTTCGATGGGTATCATCGGTGAAATGCTTCTCGATTACCCGACCTCCCAATGTCACTGCGCCAAGCACAGCAGCATGGCCGGCAGAATGATCGGATAAACCAATCACAACATCCGGGAACATGACATGATAAGTGTTCAGTACCCGCAGATGAATATGATCATAGTTTTCCAAATTGGCGGTGTAGTTGGTATTGCATTGTAAAAGAATTAGCTGTCGGTTGATCGGTAAAATCGTATGGACAGCCCGCTGAACATCGCCGATATCGGATGCACCGGTTGATAAAATGACAGGTTTTCCCTTATGGGCGATATGCTCCAGCATCTCGAGCCAGGTGATATCACCGGAACCTATTTTATGTGCCGGGACGTATGGATCCAGCATATCCACTGCCTCAAAATCGTAAGGAGAAGAGAAGTAATCAATCTCTGCTTTATCGCATTCCTCCTTCAGGATGGGGGTCCATTCGAAAGGTAAAGAAGCATCCTTATAAACCTCAAACACCGACTTTTTCCAGGTTGCCTGGTGAGATAGCTGGTCGCCCAAAGTCTTGAAACCGTAATCTGATACGATTTTTGCAGCACGGAAGTTTTGAAATTTGGCTGCATCAGCGCCTGCGTTTTTTGCAAGGTGTATCAGTGCCTTTGCCCTCTCCAGATCTCCGTCATGATTGGCTGATATATCAGCAATAAAGTAGGTGGGATATGTGTCACCGATGGCGTGATTACCGATTTTTATATCCATAATAACCTTCTAATGACCGTTTAAGCCGATGACTGCAACAGAACCATCAAAATAACCGATCGCCAATTTATCCTGTGCGAATGAAAAGGCAACCGATAATACACTCGAATCTACTCCCTTATATTCGGCCAGATAGGCACCATCCGCTGCTCGCCAGAATCGGACGGTTTTATCCATCGATCCACTGACAATTAGTGACCCATCAGGTGAATATGTCACCGAAGGGACTGTTTTGGCATGACCGCTCAATGTTCGGATCAATTGTCCACTGACCACATCCCACATTCGAATCTGGGTGTCTCCATAGGCTACAATAACAGTTTTTGCATCCGGTGAAAAATCGACCGAATGGGCTGCGACATTTTCAACCACCATGGTGCGCAAAAGAGCGCCATCAGGCATTTGACCAATCCTTAATGTTCCGTCATCGGATACCGAAGCCAGTAACAATCCATCATTGGAGAATGCCAGACCGTTGATTGCCTGCCGGTGACCTGATATCTGGCGTATTCTGACCCAAGTTGTTGTATTGAACATGTGGATTTTACCGTCACCTGCTCCAGCGACCAAAATATCGCCGGCTGGCGTGAAGGCCACGCTGTGTACTGTTGAGACAAAACCGGTCAAGGTTTTATTCAACTTTCCGGTTTTCAAATTCCATATTTTCACCGTTCCGTCGTTGGAAGCGGTTGCCAGATGGGTACTGTCGGGGGAAACAGCAACCTGGAACACAGAAAAGTCATGCCCCTGGAATCGGTAAACTCGGGTCCAGGAGCTGGTTGACCAGACCTTGGCTTCTTTATCATAGGCTCCGGTCGCCAGATATTGCCCATCGGGTGAAAAAGCCACACTGGCAGTGCGGTTATCATGTGCTTGTATGGATGTGAGAATCGCGAGAGCAGAGAGACTGGCTTCGGTGATGATTGGCGGCAGCGGGGTTAATGCCTGGGTTACCAGGTTCGGTATGACCGGCAGGATTTCCATCAGTGTGGGTTGTGCAACCGTTGCTGTAATGGTAGGCGTTTTAGTTGCCGAAATGGTCGGCTCGGTTGTCGGAATCTCGACCGGCAGTGTATTCTCGACATACAACGTCGAGGTCGGAATGGCGACCGGGAGACTTGTGGGTATTATTCCGCCTGGCAATTCACAAGCGAGAGCAGCCATAGCAACGATCAAACAGGTTGTTACCCAGCGGTATTTCCTCGAGGGAGAATGCTCTTTTTTTTCAGACAATCGTGTATTCATAAATCACCTCCATAGTCCGTTTTTCAAACAACACGTACGTCATACATTCATTGTTGAATACCCTTTAAGTTGTTCAGGGTATCCATCCAGATATTGTCGGTGAAATCGAAAAATTTCTGTGTCATGATCCGGCAGATCCTCGCATAATTCTGCCAGCAATTTAGCCGGGTTTAAATTCAATTTAGGGGATCTCGCCGCCAGCATCCCCGCATCAAAAATACTGGCGGGTGTGATCAGTGAAAGATCAAAATCAAACTGTTTTGCTATAGCCACGCCGAAATCATACTTGGTGATGCTTTGTGGATTTACAACATGTAATATCCCGCAGCTGTCATGCTCTATCAGTTTTATAATGATCGCTGCCAGATCGGTGGCCAATAACGGACTAAAAAGGGCATCGGTAAAGCCCTTGATGGGTTCACCGGCGGATAGTTTATTGTAAAACCATTCCGCCAAACTACGGTGCCCGGAGATACTCCATCCATAAAAATTCACCCTGCAAACAAGCGCCTGGTGGTCAGTCTGAAGAACCGCACCTTCACCCGCAAGCTTGGTTGTGGCATATGTATTCAGCGGTGAGGGAGGGTCATTTTCGGTGTAATTACCACGCTTCCCATCAAAAACCGCATCAGTTGATATTTGAACAAGCTTGATACCCATTCTGGATGTTTCTCCAGCTAACTTCTGGGGGAGGATTGCATTGACTTGATTTGCCTCCTCAGGAATACACTCGCAGCGGTCCACATCCGTCAGCGCCACGCAATTAATAATTACATCCGGCCGATTATCACGGATCAATTCCTGTATCATTCCCGGTTTTGTGAGATCCATCCGCTGGAGCTCAAATGGCGTCCCATGGATCCCTCTTTCCAGGGTCACACCGGCCACCTCATAGCCGAGGGTTTGAGCTGTCAATGCCAGATTGATTCCCAACAAACCGCTCGCGCCGGTGATCAGCACCTTTTTCATTCCACCATTCCCTGGTCGAGATCATAATCAATAGGTGCAATCATCTTTTTGATCTGTTTGATGCTTAACCATTCATCATTGGTATTCGATGCATAACGGAAATCATCACTGATTGGCTTGCCGCGATCACGCCACTCCTGCCCAAACCACAACGCCTCCGCCGGTTGAACCACGTACATATCATCCAATTCAACGGTCGTACGGGCTTCATCTTCAGAAATCAGAACTTCATGTAGTTTTTCGCCGGGACGAATACCAATAACTTCCATCTCTGCCTCTGGAGCAACCGCCTTGGCCAGATCGACAACCCGCATGGATGGTATCTTGGGGACAAATACTTCGCCGCCACACATCTGCTCGGTGCATCTGATGACGAATCGTACTCCCTGATCAAGTGAAATCCAGAAACGTGTCATGCGTTCATCAGTTATGGTGATTTTGCCGGTCTGGCGTTGACGGAAGAAAACCGGTACGACGCTGCCCCGACTTCCAACCACATTTCCATAACGGACGCAACTGAAACGTGTGTCAGTTCCTGCCGCGTAGGCATTACTTTGGACAAGCAGTTTTTCAGCTGCAAGCTTGGTCGCTCCATAGAGGTTGACCGGGCTGACTGCCTTGTCGGTGCTAAGTGCCATGACCTTTGCCACGCCAGCATCCATTGCGGCTTCGATCACATTGGAACTGCCGAGTATGTTCGTTTTAATGGCTTCCATGGGGTTATATTCACACGCTGGCACCTGTTTCAACGCGGCAGCATGGATAACAATATCCACTCCGTGAAATGCCCTGCGTAATCGCTGAAGATCACGAACGTCGCCGATGAAGTAGCGCAAGGTCGGGTCGATAAGGCCAGCTCCCTGCATTTCATGCTGTTTTAATTCATCCCGGCTGTAAACGATGATTTTTGCCGGATGAATTTCCTTTAACATAACTTCAACAAATTTTCTTCCGAATGAACCGGTTCCACCGGTGACCAAGACGACTTTATCATTCCAATCCATTGCCTTCTCCAATCTCACTCAGGTTTCTTCAAGATAATCAGCGGATACTGCCCTGTCACGCCGAAAAAATGTGCAAAATGATCTTCAAGCCAGAAAAGCAGCCGCAGGGACAATCTGCCTGCCAGTCGTGGGTGGATGACCGCTCTAAGGAATCTGACACTGACACTGCGCCAGCATCGGATATCGTAAGGAATTCGTTCTCCAAGTATTTCTTTTAGTCGAGCCGGAGTAAATTTTTGAACGTACGTCCCAGCTGGTTCTTCTACCGGTTCTGTCTTTTTTTGATCCGCCTCTATCGATGTGTATTGTTGCTTCCTGTTGTCCTTGCGGCTTTGCACCCGTTCCATGATTTTTACCAGAAACTCCAACCAACGCATTAATGGTGCATCAGTCCAACCATTGACAATCACCGCGTTTCTACCAGACGCCAATACTCGCAACAGTTCGAGGTATCCGGATTGCTGATTACCAATTGGTAGATGATGCAAAGTGTGTAATGAAACCACACCGTCGAAGACTTCTTTGCGGAATGGTAGTGCAGACACGTCTGCTACGATGAACATTCCCCGACTACCTATCCGCCGCCGGGCTTCATCCAGAGCTACAGCGGAGATATCAACACAAACCCTGAAGCTGTACCCGTCCGAGTACGTCAGGTACTCAGGGTACTGGATCGGTCCGGAACCCGCATCGAGGAGGAATCGTCCGTTTTTTGCAAGGAACGATCCCGCCCTCAAATGGCAGCGATGAATATACTCTTTGGATACCGGTCGCAGATCCTCAAAACGCGCATTCTGATAGACCCCTTCAGAGACCTCATTCCAGCCCACACGGTCGTAGAAGGATTGTACTTCCTGTTTTATTGCCTGCTCGTTTTCAGATGTCGTCATGATGATATCGTCAATCAAACAATATTCCAGTCGAGTTTTTCGCCAACCAGATAGTCAAATGTCTTGCCGTATTTATCCTGACCTTCATCACCGAGGACCTGCCGGATGGGTCGCTCATGATAATCATCCCAGACTTTGACCAGGTGCCAGGGGAAGGGTTGGGGAAACTCAAAAAAGAAATAGTAGGCATATTGCCACGCGAGGTTTACTTGTGCCTGGGTCAGACGAAATTTCTTTGGCGTCTTTAGGATTTTCCCAAGAGTCGCGAAGTATTCATCCCAAGAGGCGGGATCGATGGTAAATCCACGCCCCCGGTAATGAGTTTTACCGGTGACCATCACCGGTATGCCATGCATTGCCATTTCCATGCCAACAGTCGTGGTATAGACCAATCCCAAATCTGTTATTTGCATAATATCGTAGGTGTTGATCTTTTCCCGCGGCCCAATCAGATGCAGGTGAGAAGGCAAGTCAGGGAGAATTTCCCTGACAATATCCACAACGGATGTTCCGCGGGTAAGGATCTCACCGGGATGCACTCGAATGACGACTTGTACTTTGGGCGAAGCGGCAAAGAATTGAAGCACTTTTACCAACCACTCAGTCATACCGGTCGTGAATGCCTGCCGGCCCAAAGTGAGACTGTCACCGATTACATTGGTGGAGATCAACACAACCGGTCTATCATCCAAACCCAGGATTTCGCGGATTTTATCCCCACCCTGGGGAGAAATGCCCTGCCATAAGCGTGCAAAATTTTCCCAGCGCTGTCCCCCTTCGCGGGCTCGATACAATGCATTAATACGTGCACGCTGCTTTTCATCTATAGGACGCGCTTGGCGTGACTTCCACAATTCCTCTGTATCCTGGCGCATGATCTCCGAGTTCTGACCCAACCAGATGCGTTCCCGTTGTTCGCCAAATTCGTAGCTTGTACTAGGAATTTTTAAATAGCGTGCGATCCGGTAAATGACACCCAGTTCCTGGATGGTCCCATTGGGTACGATGACCACATCTTGTGGGTTCTTTTTTAACCACGAATAGACAACTGCTGCTGCCTGGTGGTTGCGTTCCTGACGCATCAGAAAGACAGGATCCTGAGGATCAATCTCTTCGACTTGCAAAGTATATTGACTGTCATAAATGGAGACTTCGCGTACTGCCGCCTCCAATTCGTCTGGAAGTTTATTTTTTTCATGTGGCAGATCAAGCAATGAAAGGGATTGTATATAAGGTTGGGCTGTTGCAAGCACATCCCGGGCATACAAGTTTTGACGGCGCAAGTCGAAGGGTTGGATTAGTTTCTGCCAATCGCTGTAGGGCAGGTATCCCAGGGTGACCTGGTGCCCCATCCCCGCCAGCGCATTCCCCAACAGCGCGGCGTGCTCGATCCAATAATGGAGATTGGCGAATAAAAACACTTTTTTCCCAACCTTGGCAGCATCAGCAAATGGCCTTACCTGAGATGTGATGCCAGGCAATTCCCGGCGCAGGTACTCCAACGAGAAACGCGACCCGGTAGATAGTTCTTTTCCGCGGACCCGCCAATATAGATCCGGAGCATATGGAATGCCATTAAGAAAAACCTTGATGGCGTTTTTCCGGATTAAATTCATTTTTTAACCTTTTCAATAATCCATTTGATCCGAGGGCGGATTGGGCCGAGGCGGGGCTCTGGCCATTGCATACCTGGCGCACCGGTGGCATCCACCGTAAAGGTAAGAGCCTGTTCGTCCTGGAAGTAGCGCTTCACCCTGAATGAACTGGCGTTCATTCCCAGCACGAATCGCCCTTCGTTCAAGAGATCAGCCGGGATCGTACAGTGGCTGATATAATGCCCTGCAGCTCGGGACGGATACTTCTCGTATAATTCCCCCTCATCGGTATCAAATGATGTGAAGACAAGCTCACCACGGGTGGAAAGCAGGTAGACACCAACCCTTAGCCCGGTTACGGCACTACTCAGGGAGTATTCGACTTCCAAAGTAATGGCTTCGGTGGATCGAAGCGAATCAGATATTTTTCCCTGCGCATTTTTAACACGTATTGCCATCGGGCTGAATGGGACGGAACTCGCAGGGATTTCATCACCAGTCCAGGTGCGTTCACCCATTTGGGAAAATCCGGAGGACAGGTAATAATCGACCGCTTGTGGCGAGGGGGCCCGCATCAGCATTTTGCCCTTCTCGAGAACAATGGTTTCCTGGGTTAATCGCAATATTGCAGACATATTATGGCTGACGAATAAAACCGTCCGTCCTTGTTGTGCGACATCGCTCATCTTACCCAGGCATTTACGTTGGAACTCAGCATCCCCCACCGCCAAAACTTCATCAACGACCAGAATCTCAGGTTCAAGGTGTGCCGCTACAGCAAAAGCCAATCTCAGGTACATGCCGCTCGAGTATCGTTTGACCGGTGTATCAATGAATTGTCCCACCTCAGAGAACTCCACGATGGTGTCAAACTTTTCAGAAATTTCACGCCTTTTCATTCCCAGTATGGCACCGTTGAGAAAAATGTTTTCACGCCCGGTTAATTCCGGATGGAATCCCGTCCCGACCTCCAACAAGGAACCAACCCGACCTTGTATATCGATGGATCCCTCGGTTGGCTCCGTAACACGCGACAGGATCTTGAGCAATGTGCTTTTCCCGGCACCATTCCGGCCGATAATACCCAGAACTTGACCCTGGTTAACTTCAAAGGACAGGTCTTTGAGCGCCCATATTTCGTTGAGCGGCTGTTCTTTATTACCACGCTGTGTAGCTCGATTGAAGGAAGAAACGATCACATCCCGCAAGGTGTCGTTGCGCGTTTGCAATAGGCCGATGCGGTATTTTTTTGACACATCCTGAACGCGAATGGCGATTTCACTCATTGTCTATACCATGTCTGCGAAGGTTTTTTCCATCCGCCTGAAGTAAAACAGGCCTGTAATCAACAGGATCAGGACAATTGCGATGGAGATGGCCAGTAAAATATCAGGTGGTTGAGCTCCAAGCAAAGCCCAGCGGAAACCCTGGATCACTCCGGCCATTGGGTTCAGTCCATAGATGATACGCCAGACACCGGTGGGGATCAGGGTGGCTGAATAAGCCACCGGCGAGGCATACATCCAAAATTGCAGAAGAAATGGGACCATGTGTTGGACATCACGGTAGAGAACATTCAAAGCTGAGAGCCACAGGCTGACTGCCAGGGCGGTAATCAGAGCCAAAAGCGTCAGAGGGATGACCCACAACATTAAAATGGTTGGCCAAACTTGATAGTAGATCATCAAACCGATCATCACCAAAAAAGCAATGCCAAAGTCAACCAACGAAGCCATAACCGCGGAGAAAGGGATGATCAGCCGTGGAAAATAGATCTTCGTAAGCAGGTTGGCATTCCCTACCAGAGATACACTCGAGCGTTGCAAAGCGCTCGAGAATAACTGCCATGGAAGAACGGCTGCATAGCTGAACAATGGATAGGGTATCCCATCAGATGGAAGTTTTGCCAGGTTACCAAAAATAAAACTGAAGATAACCATCGTTAATAGCGGTTGCAGAACCGCCCAGGCAATACCCAATACAGCCTGCTTGTAGCGTACTTTAATATCACGCCAGGTTAGAAAGTAGACCAGTTCGCGGTATACCCACAGGTCCTTTAAGTTAAGGGCAGTCCAACCCCTGGTGGGTCGGATGTTTATGATCGATAGTTCAGGCATATATTCCTGTCTATATCACTTTCGGTTCGCCCGATACCATTCGATAGTCTGCCGGAGCCCTTCCTCAAAATTCACCTGCGCGCGGAATCCAAAATACTTTTCTGCGCGGGATGTATCCAGACAGCGCCGTGGTTGCCCATTGGGTTTGGATGTGTCCCAGCTGATATTTCCGGTGAACCCTGTCAATTTGATGATCAATTCAGCCAGGGCTTTAATACTAATTTCACGTCCTGCACCGAGATTAACCGGTTCTGCGCCGTCATATTTTTCGGCGGCAGAGATAATCGCCTCGGCAGCATCCTCGACGAAAAGGAATTCCCGGGTCGGTGACCCATCACCCCACAAAACCACTTCCTTTTCTCCTTTTTCTTGTGCCTCGATGCATTTGCGAATCAACGCAGGGATGACATGTGATGTATCGAGGTTGAAATTATCCCCCGGTCCATAAAGGTTAACCGGTAAAAGGAAGATGGAGTTAAAACCATATTGCTGTCGATAAGCCTGCGACTGTACGAGAAGCATTTTCTTCGCCAAACCATAAGGGGCATTCGTTTCTTCGGGATACCCATTCCATAATTCTTCTTCTTTAAAAGGGACCGGCGTAAATTTTGGATAAGCACACACCGTACCGATGGCTACAAATTTTTGAACGTTATGTTTCCATGCCTGATGGATAAGTTGGACACCCATCATCAGATTGTCATAAAAGAATTCCGCCGGGTGCTCGCGGTTGGCTCCAATCCCACCAACGTGCGCAGCCAGGTGAATAATCACATCCGGTTTTGCAGTATTAAAAAGCCGGATAATCGCCTCAGGCTGGACCAGATCATATTCTTCTATGGTGGGAATAAAGATATTCTTTGCGCCGTGGTCTTTAAGTTTGCGAATAACAAAATTACCCAAAAAACCAACCCCTCCAGTTACAACCACTTTTTTTCCATTCCAGAAATTAGTGTCAAGCATGTGATTTTTTTACCTCACTATACAATCAGATCTGCGGACTTATAACATCTATCCTATGGATTACTGATCAGCCTGTATTTCAGCACCTGAGTCAGATCACGGAAGCTGTCGTCAAGCATGAGATTGGCTTTGAAATCCAATGCTTTTTTCGGGCGAACGGAAGAGATTTGAATATCGCACATATCATCTACAAAGACTTGGTAAGCCTGCCGCATCAACTCAGTAATTACCACCGAACTGATATATCCGTCTTCGCCTGTAACGATAACATGCTTTGACTCAGGCTTGACCATGCATGCCTTTCAAATACACTTTCAAACCCTGGACTACGATCGTTGGGGCGGAGGGGTCTTCGACAATTGGAACCGATTGCTCCAGGCAGGTAAGCCGGCATACATCAGCGACATCCCCTTCACCTATCAAACGCACCCGGGCATCCCCTTCTGATTGAACCTGGGTTAAGAGAGTATGGACTTTTTGGCGGGTAATCCGATAGAGACTGAACTGGTTTTGGATGTAATCAATGGTTAAACGCGCACGTAGAGAAATACCTTCTGGCGTAATGATATAGCGCAATTTTTTACGCTCAGCGCGTTTAACTTTAATATACCCCTTATTGATCAGCCTTTTCAGATGCCAATTGATCGTTCCAACAGCTACTCCCATATTCCCGGCCAATGATGCCTGGGTGGCATCCGGGTTCTGTTCAATTTGCTCCAAAATGATAAGATCGCGGGTATTTTCCACGTATTGGCTCGTTTCAATATTCAACTGTTGAATTATAAACCGGAATAATTATGCGTCAAGTGGTCACGGGTTTACCGACAACCCGATAAATCAATCAACCAGCGCGCGCTTGTTTTATAATATTCGGGTTCGCCCACATAGGTTGCGCATCCAAATTCCAACTTATCGCGTGTCGTTTGTGAGATGGTTGCCCACCAGTTCTGATCCATATAGATGTACTGATACCCAGCCCCGAGGACTCTATCCGGATCGGGATCATTGATCAATTCAGGCCAGCCTGGTAATGGATCATAAACTGATCCATACGCTTTGACCGCCCGGCCAAAGATCGTTACGGCACGGTAAGGTGTTTTATCCAGGATCTGGGTTCCAGTCGGGAACTTATCGTAATACATCCTGGCAAAGCGGGCATCCGCCGGATTAATAAAATAGGTATTCTGGGGATTGGGCATACCGGTCATTTGAACCCCAAAGATGATTATCGCACCAAACACAGACAATCCATAAAATATCATCAACAGGTCGCGTATCAACCTTCCCCGCGATATTGCCGCCCGCCAAAGAAGTGGGATACAAAGTACCAACCACAACCACAAGCCGGTCGCCGGAAGACGGGTCGTCGAACGATCAACTCCGTAGGCAACCAGGAAGGGGAACAGGATCAACAGTACTCCACCGAACCCAAGGCTGGCTGGCAACCAATCGCCCCGTTTGATGCTGCGAATCGAGTAATAAACTGCCAGCGGTCCCAGGAAAAGTACCGGTCCCAGCTCGATGATCAAAGTTAATAATTCCAACGGTTTGAAGATGGATAAAACGCCAAGATGCGATGTATAAAGCCCCGGTGGCCAGCGCAACGAGAACTTATACACATTGCTGCTTAGTGTGACAGCATCCCCCATGAATCCAACCAGAAGCCCTCGTACTGTTTCTGTAATAAATCCGCCCTGGAAAGCACTTAAAAGAGCGCTAATGAATAACACTCCGCCCCAGTAAAGAAACTGTCGGGGTGGAATACTCATCGGCTTCTTGCGATTGCGAATGAAGGCAACCACAAGAATGATTACCAACGATATCCACACAAATGTAAACAGGTTCTCTGCACCTAATGCCATAACTCCAAAAATCATGGAAATAACCAGCATCGCCGCAAATCCGATTTGAGCTCGTGACACTAATATGAGAAGCACCAGTGCGATGATGTACGGTATGGCACCGGAGTGCCCGAGTACGGAAATTACTGGTGTAAATATACCGTTATGGTACGCAAAAATATACGGGACAAGCCCCTGGCCTGCCATTGACATTGGGCTGGCGATGACAGTCGCAAACTCGTTACCAATGTCTGTCGCACTATTCACCAGACGTAAATCTTCCTGAATTTTTATCAGGGTTGAGTAGGGGAAAAACAGGAACAACCAGCGCGTACCGCTTGCGAATGTAAGGAGGATCGTTCCCAGCCAGGCTGCCAGACCGCTACGAGTAAGGCGTTTGACATAAACCCAACCTAAAACGAGGGTTTGGGCTATCGCAAAAGCCTTCGCCAGATCCCAGGCGCTCCAGGGTAACAGCCGTGCCTGATTGATTAAACTGGCTGCCCATACCTGCAAGCCATAATGATAAGCAAAGTAAAAGTCCGGATCCAGATAGAAATGGGGTGGTATATCTCCCGTTCCCATGATCGAAATCATCGGTAATTGTTCAAAGTCGTCAAATAACCCCAATCCCAATTGGATCGAAAGGAAAAACCAGGTCAGTATTGCAAGCGCCAGGATCTGCGGCCAACTTTTCAGGTCTTCCCGGTCAAACCATGTTCGCTCCTTCGACCGCCATGCAAGAAATACTCCAAAAAGCAGGATCAGGAATGCGGATACCCAAAATGCCCAGTGGACCGGAATGCTATGAGCTACGAGGTTCGACAATCCTATGAAAAGGAGAAACCCTGTCGCTATCCCGGTGATCAATCTTTCAGCGCTTCGCAACCTGAAAGCATGGCGAACGATCAACCAGCCCCCCACCATCCAAACAAGAGATTCCAAAAAGTACAGGGCTATTGCCAGTGGGTCAAATGTAATCAACCAGTACATATGGGTTCACTTTCCTGACAAGGATATCGGCTCTGATACAGCAATCAAAGCATTAGGAAGGTTCGCGGTTTCATAATAATACTTGCGAATCAGTGCGGTAACACGAGTCGTCCAGGCGTTATTTTCTTCGAAAAAGACATCCTCTTCACCTTGAATAACCATTGCCAATGGCTCAGAGATGATCAGTGAAAAGCGATGTTCTTCTAGATCCTTCTCAAATTGGTTCAGGTAGGGCTGATTGCCAGCCATCGCCATCTCCATCAGGAATACTTTCTCATAATCAGGTACCAGTTCCACACCGGTTATATATTTAAAGGTCATGAAATGACGCTGTGAAATAAACAGGATTTCACCATCCGTTTTCGGGGTAGAGTCGATGATACCCTGCAACTTAAGCAGGTCTTGTTTAACAGGTGTATTATCAAATCGGATGATCTGTGAATCGGTCTGGATGACACTGATAATCGGAAAAAATACCAGTAAGGCTGTCGCGATCCAGCAGGTGGTCTTCCAGGGCTTCTTTATTGTAAGCTCGGGGTTGACCCGATCAAAGAACAAATAAACAACCACAACCATCAGGAAAACCAGGAATGCATCCAGGTTGTGAAGGTTGCTACCCCCACCTATTTTTACACTCACTACAATACCACCGATGAAGAAAATTAATAGAATAGCACCAAATGCCATCACCCTTTCAAAGTGCAAAACTCCTCGTGCGTCGATTAGTTTGATCAAAATAAGCAAAACCACCGGCAATGAAACGATAAGGATTGATAGAAGAATGCCATTGGGGTAGGTGATATTTGGATATAGACGATACCAGAGCAATGAGGAGGTAAAGCTTGTTCCAAAATTTTCGACAGGGTTACCGGAGATCACTACATAAGCAGCTTCTGAAAGAAAGGCAGTGATCAGACCCGATACCACCCAGATCATCGGCCAGAGCCAATAACGCCAGAAACTTCTTCCAGAATGAGGAACCTCAAGGATATAGAAAAATACTGCCAGAAAACCCGGTACAGGGAACCAGTTGATCCTGCTGATTCCAGCCCAGATGGAGGCCAGAATAACCATCGCCAGTGATTTATATGGTTTATCGACCGAGAATCCGGCAGCCACAATGATCACGCAAATCATCAGGTGATAATAAACCGGTCCCTGGTTCAAAAAAAGGTAGCCCCATAATACAACCAGGGTGGATATCAGGAGTGATTTTATTTTCAGTCTTCGTACAATGAGCAGGCTGCCGGTGAGTGGAAGCGCTATCCATAAGAACACTTGCCATGCCCGGTGAACCCATAAAGGCAAACCGGGAATCAAAAACGGCACCGACTGAAGCAAATATCTTGCCGGGTGCAAAACGGGCAACGGTGCCACCGACCCATAAATGGACTTTGAAAAGAACAAGGAAGCGTAATAGTACCGGCTTGCCTCTGACCATCCCAATGAAGTCATTTGAGCGCTGATTTCTGGTACGAAAAGAGCCAACCGCTCTACCATGGCAAAAACCATGGCAGTGATTACAACAACCAACAGATCACCGACTTTATTGGTTGCTGCCCGTAGAAATAACGAGCCCAGAAGGATCAAATGCCCGAATATCCAGATCCGCGATAGCATGTAGTCAAAATCAGGCAAAATAGTAGAAAGGACAAGCACCGGGAATACCAGTGCAATCCCGGAAAAAATCAACCAGTTGATCACTCCTAACTTTCGCAATAGCAAAGGAACTGCATTTACCAATCCCAGGAGTTGCGCTTGCTTTTCTGAATAGCTTAATCCGAGCAACAAGCTATCCACAAGGGCGACAACAATTACAGGACTGATCTGGATCAAACGTGTCCCCGAGAAACGCCCCAATAAAGATCCCATGCCATAATATTGTGAAAAGCGGTCGACCAGGGCATATACACACAAGAACAGCGACATCAACAGGATGCGTCTGAAATTGGTGAGATGAATTTCACCGCTTTTGTTCATGCCAGTGATTTTACTATCTTTTGAGGGTATTAATACGGGGGGATGCTGCCGGTCGGAGTTATATTCCCAGCTCGTGGTTTCCCCGAATTCAATATTTCCGGCAGGGTAAATACACCCGGCAGGCTGGCTATCAGGTAGAGCACCCTCATGATAACAGCAAGCACCAACCCAGAGTCAGGAGAGACACCGCCAAACCGGGTATAGACATACGCGATCGTTAATTCCTGGACCCCCATACCGTTGATCGAAATCGGCAGAAGAGTGATGAAGTAATTAAAAATCCATAAACCCGCAACCACCCACCAGCTGATCGTCTGATTCATTCCCAGGGATAATACCCATACGGTCGTGAAAAGGGCCGCCTGATGTCCATAAGTCCACAACAAGGCGATAAAGAGCGCAAGTGGCTTATGGATCCAGATAAGTAATGCTTTAAGCGTCGAGTTAAGAAAATCCCTGGCTTTATCAAGCCAACTGTCAAATTTTCCAAAAATACTCAATACATATATGGGTAATGAGTCATTGCTGGGTGATAGTGCAGCTTTTGCTGAAATAAGGTAAGGGATCCCGATCGGCAACAGGGATGCCATCCCCACCATGCCGATTAATCGGTCAGCTACCAGGGAGGCAGTGATCACAGATGCTTCATGCTTTCCTTTAACCGCCCCTGCCAAACGAACCACATCACCTCCGATTGTCGTTGGCAGGAAGTTCGACGCGAACAGACCGGCAAAAACCAACCGGATGGTATTCCAAATCGAAATATTCTGACCACCCGATTTGAGGAGTGTATACCAGCGCCCGCACACCATTAATCGCGAGATAAGCATCAATCCGATCGCAATCCCAAAGTAGATCGGTGAGATGCTCTTGAGTGCATGCCAGATTTCCGCCCATCCCTGCCTGCTGAGCAAATAAATCAATAAAGCAAAGGAAATTACCGTCCCAAGCCAGCGAAGCAGGGATGTTTTTGATCGTGGATTGGGTGGGGATTCTTTCGGAACCACTAGGTAATGATATCAGGGATGATTGATTATTTTTTGTGCTGCTTCACATTAAACATCTGACGAATGGTGTATGTTGCTTTCTTCTGAGATTCATGATAAGTGCGAACCAACAATTCCGCGATCAGACCCAGCAGGATGGATTGTGAACCGAGAATGAACAACATGACACTCATCTGTAACAACGGAGAACGTACGATGTGCTCCCCGGCCACCAGACGATTAATCACCAGAAAGATAACGATGATCACACTGATTGCCATCAGAATTAATCCGATGCCACCAAAGAGATAATTGGGTTTGGAGGCAAAGGAGATTAAAAATTTCACCGTCATCAAATCCAGGATAACCTTGGTCGTCCGTTCCAATCCATATTTGGCCTTCCCATATTTCCGCGGGTGATGATTAACCCTGACTTCGATGATCCTGGCACCCACACTCCCGGCATAAGCAGGGATGAAACGGTGCATCTCACCATACAAACGGAAGCCAGTAATTACCTCACGGCGGTAAGCTTTCAAAGTACAGCCGTAATCATGTAGCCTGACTCCGGTCACCCAGGAGATCAAGCTGTTAGCAATGCGTGACGGTAAGACCCTTAGAAGGAATTTATCCTTGCGTTCATGCCGCCAACCGCTTACCACATCATAGCCTTCGTCAATTTTGGCGATCATGGCCGGGATATCAAGCGGGTCGTTCTGTAAATCAGCATCCATCATTACTATGATCTCTCCACCGGCATGGTCAATCCCGGCAGCAATGGCAGTCGTCTGTCCAAAATTTCTCCGCAACAATATCACACGCACATATTTCGGATCCTTGCGAGCAAGTTTCTCGAGTTCATCTGGGCTTTTATCTGTGCTGCCATCATCCACCAAAATCATCTCCCAGGAATACTTCACTGATTTCATAGCCTGATGGATGGCTTTATGCAATAAAGCGATGTTATCAGCTTCGTTATAGACCGGGATCACCACGGATAGTTTCATGACCATCTCCACTAGATTAATAACTATGAACTATTTATTTTTCTTGGGCGTCGATTTTTATTGATTCTATCCCATACTGCTCCCCCGGCAATGACAGCAATACTGAGCCCAGCCACCCATAGCAGCATTTTTTCAAATGGCAACCGTCCGAATACTTGATAGTATCGGCTGATATACCATTCCAGAAAAAATCCGAGGAATATCCCTTCGACCAGATAAAAACGTACAAGCCAGGCATCCTTATTCTGGCGGGCATAATCCCACGCCCACCCGCACAGCAAGGCAATATACACGAGAAAGATTGAACGATAACGAGGGTTATCCCATTGATCGCCTCCCGCCCGGGCAGACGAGACCAGCAACCAAATTACCATGCTGATTGACAACCATACCAAAACCCGTCGATCCACCGGATCTTTGGCTTTCCAGGCTGCCAGGAAAGCATAGATCAATAATGGCGCGACAGCATACCATCCAGTTGCTCGCAGAATGGCGATTGACCGCCAGATGGGCAAAGCGGGATCGACAATGGCTGCCGGCAACACCGGCTGTGTAAGGCCGTAGCCGATTACAAACGGCACCTTATACTTCTCGGGGATGCTTTCAAAAACATATTGGACCCTTCCGGATGTGCGGATGGTTTCGAGGATATCCCAACTGCTGCTGCTTTGCAACCAACCCCAGGATAACGCAGCCATGGCAAAGGCAGCAATTATGATAGCTCCCCAGGTGATCATCTGAATTCTTCGATCCCCTTGTTGAGGTAGTTGTTCGAGTAGGAACCAACCCACCAGGACAGCCAGTGCGGGTACGGCAACCCGATAAGAGATCAGGAATAAGCCGATTATTGCCGTAATGATTGCAATAACGGCACAACGCTTGTGTTCCCTCCAACAACTCATGCCCCAGAAGGCTACAGCTATGAACATCACCAGGAACGGTTCCCGCATCTGGGACGCCCCAAACAGGATACTATCCGGGAAAAAGGCGGTCAATCCGGCAGCAAATAAAGCAACCCGCCTTCCCCACCGCTTTTGTGATCCCGCCCAGATAAATGGTACAGTCACAGCGCCCGCCAGAGCCGTCAATAACATTATCAGGTATGGGCGATGTCGATCAGGACTCAGATTCCGGTACACTAAAGCACTGATGGATAACAGACCCCCATACTGGTCTCCAACGAACTCATTCTCAAAGGCAGCCCAGATCGGTTGGCTGGATTTTGCCAATGCCCAGGCGTCATTATCACGCTTGTAGGCATCATAAAATAGATACCCTGATTTTGTAACGGGTTCATCATATCCCCAAACCGGCAAAGCGGCTTCCGTGGCAATGCCAACGATGGTGCGCAACAGGAAAGCCAAAGCGATCAGCCACGCCAGAGTTCGATTACGGCCAGATAATGACCAGGCAATATAAAGGATCATGGTACTCAGGAAAAGTATCAAAGATGATACCAGCCAGCCCAATCCAAAATTCAGATCTTTCAGGATCAATGGAATGACTGCGCCCACTGATATGCTGACTGCCAGAAGAATAACGACAGCGAAAAGGTGTTGGGTAGAAAGTCGTTTGATCAAAAGGGATACCTTGTTTGCTATATTTTACTTGCTTTGCCTGCCGGCACGATATATTGAATATGATTGGCAGAGAATCCATAGTACCCAAAAAACCACCATGGATTGTAATGGCACAAGAAAACGTGGGTTATCCCCATGATCCAGCAAAGTTTGAACGATGGAACAGATCCAGATCGTTGAAGCGATCAATCCCCAAAACGCAGATAAATTCCACCAGGTTCTGAGTTTTTTAATAAATAAAGCCAAAATTGAGGAAATGAGGAATAGTGCATTACTACCTATCAACAAGGCTCTTTCTATATAAGTCAAGATTCGGATTGCCTCGCCAAGCATTTCTGAAGGCATATTTGTCCTGACATAGTACACCGGCGCCAGCCAGAACATCCACCATCCTTGAAAGGCATATTTTAGATACAAATCGGGGTGTTCACGGATCAAATCCATGGAGAGATGGGACAGGAGGCGTGACATCTCAAAAAAGCTGTATCCGCTTTGACGCTGCATTTCGGGAATCGCCTCCCAGATGGCGTTCCCCTGCGTGCCGTACTTGGCAATCCGTTCATCCCGGTACTTAATATAGGTATCTCTCAGAGATGCAAATTTATCCGGAACATATTCGAAATAATAACCGGTATGCTGTACCATGTTAAATCCGGTTAATGAGGAGAAACTCCACATATAGAAATTTTCATGGATGTAATTAATCCAGGCGCCGATGATTATGGAGGATAAGATAAAAGTTGATATGAGTGGTCGCCAGTTGAAATGGATCTTGAAACCATCAGAAAACAAGGTTAAAAATATTGCCAACCAGAATGGAAGGAAAATAAACAAAGGACGGGTTAAGGTGGCAAGCGAAGCAGATAACCCAATTGCCAGTCCAAGCCTGATTGTTCTTTTGGTTTTGCCATTAATCCAAATGAATGCACCTAAGAGGGAAAGTATCACCCAGAATGTCGCCAGCGTCTCGGTAATCAGGTTGGTTTCAAAAAATAACTGGTTCAAATTAAGGGTGTGTGCCAATGCACCCAAGCCTGCAAACATGAGTTGATGACTGATCTTGTAACCGATATAGAAAATGATGAGGGTGATGATGATACCCATGGTCATTTGCGATGCCACCACCGCCCTGTCGGAACCGACAATTGCCAAAAAAACCGGGTAACCGGGTGTCCGGGTGCCATCATAATTCTTCCATCCGTTCAGGATGGTTTCTGCCAGACGGCGGTAGGCGCCGGTATCGCTAAAACTTACCGGGGGATATAGAACAAACAACAACAAACGCTCAACGACGCAAACACTCAGAAGTGCAGATAACCACTTCCAGAGATTTTTTACAGAACCAGGATTGGAAAGCGTCTGTCCGGCATCCGTCATGGTGTGATAAACCCTTTCAGAATAGCGGCTTCCCGATCGCTCCACTCATACATGCGCGCATCCTCACGTGCCTGTTTGGCAAGGCGCTGACGCAGCTTTTTATCCGCCTGCAGTCTGGTTAATGCCTTGCTCCAGGCATTGCTGTCCTCCGGAGGTAACAAGACTGCGTTGCGGTCATTTAACACCTCATGCAATACCGGCAGGTCACTTGCCATAATGGCCCGGCACGAAGCCAGATAATCGAACATCTTCATCGGACTGCAAATCTCGGCAGAGTTACCACCACTTGAACCGGCGATTGCAGTACCGAACGGCATGACCAAAATATCGGCAGCCGCCTGAAACATCGGCAACCGTTCATTGTCGATGAAACCTGGCAACAACACATTTTTCAATCCCTCAACGGTAAGCTTTTCCTGCCATTCTTTTACAGATCGGGGCGTCCCACCAGTCCATATGAATTGTACATCTGGATGTTGCTTGGCAAGTGCATGAAGCAATTCAATACCCCGCCCTTCGTAAAAGCCGCCTGTGTAGACTACCGTGAGCCGGTCTGGAAAATCCAACTTCTTTCTGGCGGCAGATGGGGAAGGTAAACCACTGTAACGCTCAAATTCGACGCCATTCGGTGAAACAAGAACGTCGAGAGAGTTGTACGATCCATTAAAAGTCTGTTTAAGCTTCGCATCCAACGCATGGGTGATCACCACCAGTCGCTTCTTCCCCCGGGATCGCATGAAAAGTTTAAAGAACCATGGTGCAGCGGTTCCCATGATCCGATCATGTAATTCCAATACTACCGGCAGACCCGACCAAAGGGCAATCACGGCAGCCGGCAGGAGCCAGGTATAGACCAGATCAGCTTTCAGTTGCCGGGCATAGCGGACTGAGGTGACCGAAAAATCATACCGCCGTAATGGTCGCCAAGATTTCAACCGGCGGATATTAAACTGCCTGGATAAGCCATAAAGACCTGCTATCGCCTTCCAGCCGGATCCTGCGTGCCCTGGTACTACAAGCTCCACCTCATTGCCCAGCTGGGTGAGTGCCTGACAGACCTTCATGAGCTGCATGCTATGGGCTGTTGATGCTGGTATCGTGGATGTGGATATACAGACGATCTTCATTAGACGTGCCATCATCCGTCAAGGCTCAGCCTGATAGATTCAGAGGAAAGACGGGTCAAACCTTGCCAAACCATGGAACCCACGGTAATTATAAAATAAACGGAAAGTAACCAGGCTTCTGCCATGTAACCTGACTGTGGTAAAAGCAGGAAAGCCAGACAGACCTTTCCTATCATTCCAATAAATGCTGACCAAAGGGCATAATCAGCTTTACCATATGCCAGGAGCAGCGGTCGGTTCCAAAAGAAGATGTTGGCAAAACCAAATCCGACCAGCAATATCATTAATATAGGGAAAGCTGGCAGGAATTCAGAGGAATATATGGAAATGGTTTTTCCCAGGATCGTGACCGGGTTGAATAAAACCTGACGCCCAAATAACAGTAACCCAAATGATACAACCAGAGTCCACCCCCCAGAAAGGATGGTGACGCGTCGTAACAGATTCTTCAATCTGATCCACTGGCGGGTAGCAACACTTTGAGCGATCTCTGGGTACGTGGTTGCTATAAAAGGTGTGATTGGCATCACGACCAGGTTGATGATCGCCAAAGCGGTTTTAAAATAACCAGCAATTAGCGGTGAGAAGAAATACCCGACCCATAACACTTCGCTGTCTCGTGCCACCATATTGATGGTACCGCTGAAATTTGTGCTGACCGCAAAACGAAGTATCTCATTTCGTGGAGGAAGAGCCTTTAATGACGCTTGTCTCCAGTCTGTTCCAAGCAAGCGCGGTAACCAGTATAATGCTGCCAGAATCGGACCAAGCCCCAGGATGATTTTCCCAACCAGATAAGCGAGGAGCACGGTAAACAATCCCGCGTGAATTATTACAGCATAAACGATTCCAAGCGCTGTAACCAGACTCTGAACCAGATTGATGAGCGCCTGAGTGCGGTAATGCCCGCTTACCTGCAAGATACCGGTAGCTGTCTCAGTCGAGAATTGCGAGAGGATTGAGATGCCATAAAGGAAGAATAGTGGCATCAATCCCGAATCATGAGCAATGTATTTTGCAGCAAAAGGTGTCAATATGATCAATACGAGGTACGCAAACAATGAGGTGATCGTTTCGGCAAAACCCGCGACTTTGACAATGGCTGCAGCCTTTTCTTTTTCTCCCATAGCCACAGCCGCGCCCATGTACTTAACTACAAACTCAGACATGCGAAATGATAACAGGCGGTTAACATTGGAAACGAATGCGATGATGATGCCGAGAATACCGAATTCCGCAACGCCTAATAGATTCGCCGTTACTATACTGAGGACTGCACTGATAGCATTGCTGATAAAAAGGTATGAGGAATTGCGGACAACACGCCCCAGGAGGTGATCCTTCCGCCAGGCGTCAATGCCGCGTTGAATAAAATTCATGGGGTCAACACCTGGCTTGCCCAGGAGCGTTCCTGTTGATACCAATCCACCAGTCGGCCGATACCTTCATCCAGTTGGATCTGCGGCTGCCAGCCAAACAATTCACGTGCCTTGGAGACATCCGCCCAATTTGCCAGCGCATCTGCCTTGTGGAAGGGTTGGTATTTCTTTATTGCCCGTTGTCCGGTCTTTTTCTCTAGAATGGAGATAAGATCATTAATCGATATCAATTCATGTCCACCCAGGTTGATGATCTCATACCCAACCGGTTTCAAACCCAAGATCGTTCCCCGGGCAATGTCATCCAGGTAAGTGAAGCCGCGGCGCTGTGTTCCGTCGCCATTAATGACCACATCCCGGCTCTCACTGATCCATTGCGTGAAGCGAAACATGACCATGTCAGGGCGACCGGCCGGTCCATAAACGGTAAAATACCTGAATACAGTGACATCGAGGTTATAAAGGTAATGATATGTGTAACACAACACTTCAGCACTTTTTTTCGATGCAGCATATGGCTGGATGGGTTGATCCGTTTCAGCAGTTTCCTTGAAAGGCATCGGGGTCGTGTCGCGGTAAAGACTGGAGGTTGATGCCAGTACAAGTTTTGGGATCTCTTTTTGCCGGCAAAATTCCACCATATTCAAGGTACCCAGAATATTCGTATTGAGGTAAACCCAGGGATTCGTGATACTCGTGCGGACTCCGGCACGAGCGGCAAGATTAATTACCGCGTCTACTTTTCCCGGTTTTTCAGACAGGGCATCGATGACTTCTTTATTACCGATATCCATCTTGTGAAAGGTGAAACCCGGTCGTCCTTCAAGTTGTTGAAGGCGATATTCCTTCATACGAACGTCGTAGGCATCGTTTAGATCGTCAACGCCGTACACCTCATGACCCTGATCCAGCAGCATTTCAGTCACCCGGGAGGCGATGAAACCAGCCACACCCGAAACCAGATATCTTGACATTAAAGCCTGACCACCTTTGGATTATCGCGCCCGGCTGAGCCGAGGGCGTTGCGGGTATCGATAATTAATTTGGATGCTGAAAGGATGGCTGAATAATCATAGGTTTTATGATTGGTGATGATAACCACAGCATCTGCCCCCGACACTTCTTTCATCAGATCAGGGATGCTTTTCAATGACCACTCGTCATGAGAAATGGCGGGTACGAATGGATCGTGATAAACCACATCAGCACCTTTTTGCCGCAATAGATGAATAACGTCCAATGCCGGTGATTCTCGCATATCATCAATATCAGGTTTATAAGCCACCCCCAATACCAGGATGCGACTGTCCTTGACCGGTTTTTTAACGCTATTCAGAGCATCCTGAACCTTTCCCACCACAAAACGGGGCATCTGTGAATCAATTTCGGAAGCCAGTTCGATGAAACGCGCAGTGTAATTCAGAGAGCGCAACTTCCATGAGAGGTAGAGTGGATCGATTGGGATACAGTGCCCACCCATCCCCGGACCAGGGGTAAATTTCATGAAACCAAATGGCTTGGTAGCTGCTGCGTCAATTACTTCCCACACATCCACTCCCAGTCGGTCGCACATCAAAGCCATCTCATTGACCAGGCTGATGTTGACCATTCGAAATGTGTTCTCTAGCAACTTGGTCATTTCAGCCACTTCCGATGAGGTGACCGGTACAACCTTCGCCAGCGCCATGGAATAGAACACGCCTGCCACCTCGGAACAGGCCGGGGTAATGCCCCCGATGACTTTGGGAGTATTGTATGTTGTGAAATCCTTGCGCCCCGGATCAACCCGTTCGGGTGAAAACGCGAGAAAGAAATCCTCGCCCACCGACAACCGCGAGGTCTCTGTTAACCTGGGCAACACCAGTTCACGGGTAGTCCCCGGATAGGTACTCGATTCAAGTACGACCACCATACCTTCATGCAGGTACGGCGCTATCGATTCGGTCGCCGAAACAATGAATGACAGATCCGGATCTCCTGTTTTTCGCAAAGGAGTGGGGACGCAAATCGACACAGCCTGGACATCGGAAACCACAGAGAAATCTGTTGTGGCAGTGATCAACCCCTTTTTAACCAATGGCGCCAACTGATCGCTTGTGATATCCAGTATATAGGATTCGCCCCGTTTAACTGAATCGACTTTGCGCTGATCGGGATCGATGCCAATCACTTGTAAACCGGCTTCTGCAAATGTTACTGCCAGCGGTAAACCAACATAACCAATCCCAATAACCGCCACTTTGGCGGATTTGTCCTTTAATTTTCCTATTAATTGCTGTTTAATTTCTATTTTCACAGAAAAACCTGTGCCTTTCTAAAAGCCACACAATTATATTACAGTACAAAGGCTGAACTGATAACACACCAAACCATCCCGATCAGTTTGATCGATGCATTTATTATTCTGTTCTAAAAAAGGCTTAATTGCTGAGGGTTTTCGTCTACCGGAGGCGATGTGTCAGGTTCTTCAGTTTTAGTTGGCATTAAATCATCAACATGTACTGCTTGGGCTTGTGGCGCAGTTACCGGGGCAGGGGTTTCATTCCCCCGGGATTTTGCCAGATCCAAAAAACGCGCCAAACCCGAAAAATCTGCAACGATTGAATCGCGCAGCGCCGGTTGGTGAAGGGCGGCTGCAGGATGGTACATGGGTACTATTAAACGGTCTGCTACCCAAACAGGTCGCCCATGAATGGCGCTGATCTTGCCATTGGTGATGAAATATCCCATTGAGAAGCGCCCCAGGGTCACAATTACGCGTGGATTGATAGCAGCAATCTGCGCTTCAAGGTAAGGCTTGCAGGCAGCCAGCTCATCGGGTTGTGGGTCGCGATTACCAGGCGGGCGGCATTTTACGACATTGCCTATAAAAACCCGCTCTCGTTTTAAGCCTGCATGTGCCAGTAACTCATCCAGAAAATGCCCGGCCGGTCCAACAAACGGCTTGCCCTGCTCATTTTCATAAAAGCCAGGACCTTCTCCGATAAACATCACTTCTGCATCAACGGGTCCGTCACCCGGAACTGTTAATTTTCTTGAAAAATGCAGTCCGCATTTTTCACATTTTGCCACCTCACGAGCAATTTGATCAAGGTTCATGCTGGGCTCCAATGTACCTCCGCCTATCCTTCAGGTGATCGTTTTAATTTTTCCGGCAATTAATGGTCGCAGAGTTAACAACAAAGCATCTTCATGATTGTTCTTATAATAACGCGGCCGTATTCCCTCAATTGTAAATCCAAATTGCTTGTAAAGTTCCTGCGCCGCGAGATTGCTCTGCCGTACTTCGAGAAACGCTGCGCGGGCGCCCTGCTCATAACTCATCAGGAGACCTTCTGCCAGTAACCGCTTTGCCAAACCCTTTCGGCGGAAGGCGGGATCAATTGCAATCGTACCAATATGCGCCTCGTCGAGAATAAGCCAGATAACCATCATGCCAGTGATCTGCAAATTTTCCTTATCATCCTTTATTTCAATAACCAGCGGAAGCGAATCCGGGTTGTGTGTCAGTTCAAAATGATAGGCGCTCTCAGGCCACGGCAGGCTGAAGCTGGCAACATCCAACACACGCACAACCGGTATATCTTCCAGCGTCATACGACGGACCTTACTTTCCATTATTAATCAGGCAATACTTCTGCCATGTGTATGTAAATGGGCGCCAAACTTATCGAATCATCATATTCACCGTTTGTAAACCTCTTCCAGGCAAGCTCGGCCAGGTAGGATGGTCGTCTCAGGCATGCCGCCGGGCTGGCAAGCAGAATGTGTTTACGCCGGTCTGACAACAAATGACGTTGTTCGACATTCAATTCCCCGGCTACCATGGTCAGACCATCCATCATCGTGAATAAACCTTGCATGTCACAGATCACAGGCTGATTGATGGGCTGCCAGCCATTGGAACCGGATTCGTATCTGATTGCAGCAAGGCGCCCCCGGCCTGCCTGTAAGACGGCGATCAGCGGATAATCACCGGGAGGGAGGGCCGCCACCAATATATCCAAAGAGGGGATGCCGATCAATGGAACATTTAAAGCCAGTGCCATACCTTTGGCAAGCGCCAATCCGATCCGCAGGCTGGTAAATGAACCTGGACCTGTTGCAACCGCCAGTACATTTATTTCCGTCGGCTGAACGCCAGTCTGTTCAAGCAGGTGGTTAACTGACTTTGCCAGTTCGATGGTGTGATGGTCGCGGGTTTGCCAGATCTGTTCACTACCCACCATGATTCCATCATACAATGCCAGCCCCACCCACTTCGTGGATGTATCAATTGCCAGCAGCATCAATATCCTCCATAAACTTGCTGGCGAATCTCAGCCAGCATCGCTTGATACTCATCGCCGTGAGAAGAGATCACCATTCCGCGTTGTTCATCTGCCATCCGACTCATAGTGATAAAAAGTGCATTGGATGGTAAAGCTGAACGGATGTTTTCAGGCCACTCAACAACAAGAGAGCCACGGGAAAGCATCTCGTCGATATCAAGATCCTCACCCTCTGTCGCATTGCTCAGTCGGTAGGCATCCAAATGAAAAAGGATTTCACCATCAGGTCGACCGTATTCATTTATCAATACAAAAGTTGGGCTGGTGACCGGTTCAGAGGAGCCCCATCCCTGAGCAAGTCCCTGAACAAGCGTAGTCTTGCCTGATCCCAGGTCGCCCGAGAGACAAACCAATTGGTTGGACTTGATCAACGTGCCCAGGCGCATCCCAAACCGGCGGGTTTGATCAGCGCTGCGGCTGAAGTATTCAAACGTATTAGCATCAAGAATTGGCACAAGCTTATTGTAGACTTTCCACCCCTGCTTGTCAAAAGAATTAATCTGGACTCACTCCGGTCATTTGTGCTATGGTGCGCGCGATCTGACGAGCGGCTTCCGGTTTGGCAAGTTTGTGACATGCTTTCACGGTAGTTTTAATTGATCCGGGATCATTCAGCCAACGGCGCAAAGCGCCAACCACCAGATCTGGTCTGGGTGCCCAGACACCCGCACCTTCATTAACAACATAGTCAATATTTCCATCTTCTTGTCCTGGCATATGACTGTATAGGATCATGGGCAAACCTGCGATGAATGCCTCGCTGATCGTCCCGGGTCCAGCCTTGGTGATCAAAAAATCCGCTGCACGCATAAAATCCGGCATTTGGGTAATAAAGCCATAAATCTTAACCGGACAATTCCACGAGACTGCTTCCAATCTGGTTTTTAAACGCTGGTTGCGGCCAGCGATAAGGATGAGAGATACGTCCAACCCGGAATCATTGATTGCTTCAGCAGTCGGTTGCATGGGTCCCATGCCATCCCCGCCTGCCACAATCAAAACGACCGGTTTCCCATCCTGCCATCCAAGCTTTTTCCTCAATTCAGCCTTGTCACCGACTGGTTGACAAAATCGATCCGAGACCGGCAATCCGAATAATTTGATCTGGTCATCACGCAAACCCAGGGATAGCCCATTCTGTCGCGCGGGCTCGGTCGGTACAATAACCAAATCGGCCTTGTTATTAAACCAAAAAGCATGTGTGGATACCAGGTCAGTGACAACAGTAATGTATGGTTTTTTTCTTTCACGCAGGGCATTTAGCAAAGGTGCATTTACGATGGGGTGAACCGAAAGGTAAAGATCACAGGGATGATCTTCAATTAATTTATATGCGTCCCGGCGAACATACGGCCAGACCAAAGTCGCCATTGCCCGGACCCGTCGCGGGTTATTGCTCAAGCGGTAACCGAGACCCCACATATTGGGGAACTCTGCCATATGGGAATAGGATTTCGGCGCAGCATTGAAGGGTGGGGGAGCATAATCCTTGAAGAAATCCACCATCTCGGTCGTGAAACGCCCTGGAAATTCCAATTCCAATGCCTCAATAATTGCCTCGGCGGCGCTGCGATGACCACCGCCTGTATCGGAAAATAAAAAGAGTATATGAGCGTTATCTTTATTTTTCGGTTTCATCCATTCCTCTTGAGAGAATGGTCTTTATCCTCCGATTGGTTTCGCGTCTGGTCATCATGACTCTATGGCCGCAAGTTAAACACTCCAGCCCAATATCAGCTCCCAATCGGGTAATACGCCAATTGTAACCGCCACACGGGTGAGGCTTCCGAAGTCGGACGACATCGCCCAGCCGTAATTCCTGAAACATGCCGGCATTATATCATTGCGAAAATTTCAATTTGTATGAACAGGTAACGCCATGTCCCTCCAAAATTGGCTATAATTATCAATTGAATTAACCAAATATAAAAATCAACACAGATGGATTGATGAAAGAAATATATCTGGTTTGGCTCTAATCCGTATTCAACAATAAGAGGTTAACCACATGACCACAAACATCCTTATTCTGGGTATGAACCGTACCGGCGTGTCCCTCGGTTTGACGATGAAAAAAAGTGCTGAACTGATCGAGCGAACGGGTTTTGATCCGGATTATTCCGTCGTCAAAGCAGCAATCCAGATGGGTGCTTTGGATCGAACAATTGAGTCGTTAACTGCTGGGATAAAGGATGCTGACATCATCATTTATTCACTCCCTTCCGCACAAATCCTGGAAGTGGTCAAAGCCATCCGGTCGGAGATCAAACCTGGTTGTGTGTTCATCGATATCACTCCCATCGGTCATGATACCTTTGCTCAGTTGTCGCAAGCGCTGCCGGATCCCGATGCATTTATTGCATGGGTGCCTGCACTTAATCCCAAATACATGCTGGAGCAAGACCTTGGACCTGCCAGTGCTCATGAAGATCTTTTTCTTAACAGTCATGTTTATATTGCCGGCGAGATTAATACCCGTCCAGTGGTGCTAAAAGCGGGAGGTGATCTTGCTATCCTGGCCGGGGCGTTGCCGTTATATACCGAACCCGATGAATTGGCAGGTCTCCTGGCACTTAGCCAGGATTTTCCCCGCATGATAGCAACTGTCATTACCAGGCTGACGACAAGCGAACCCGGTTGGAATGAGGCACGAAAACTCGGCGGGTATGATTTCGACAGTATATCGGCTCCCCTGACTTCATTTGAAAACCAGGGCGCTCCTGAAATCCCACTCTACGCTAATCGAAAAAACCTTCAACGATTGATCATGATGATGATCCAGGAACTCCAACAAATTCATGCAACCCTGGATATTGAAAATAATCCTGAGCTGAGTGCCACAATCAAAAACGCGATTTTGGCTCGCCAGATCTGGCATAAACAACGTATGGATATGAGCTGGCTCGAAAAACGTACCATCAATCCGGATGCGCCACACAGCATGACGGAGATGATGTTCGGGAAACGGCGCAAGAAATCCTGAATGCATCCAATGTCATTTTTTTGCTATCTGCTGGAGTGTTCAGATGGTAGTTACTATACCGGTTGGAGCCTGGACCCCGAAAAACGAACTTCAATCCATAATACTGGCCGCGGTGCACGTTATACACGTATGCACAGACCAGTCCGGCTGGTCTACAAGGAAGAACTGCCTGATCGTTCGAGCGCGCAAAAACGCGAACACGCCATCAAACGTATGAGCCACGAACAAAAACAACTTATGATTGCGAAATCCAGTATGGCACCTGAAGAAGACCCTCAATAGATCCAGAAGTGTCACCACCGAAGGCTATTCTGAACCAGAAACGATGAATAAATGATATGATAGGCAAATCATGAGTTCATCAACAAAAGTCAATAAAAGCAAACCCCTGACCGCCACCGGTTCGGTTAAGCAATGTGGCTCGCCTCCGAAGGATCAGCCTGTAATTCACAAAGAAAATCTCAAGCTTGACTTAAATCGACCACTTGGCATTCAGATACACACAAACCAGGACTATAACCCAACCTGGATTGATCTGTGGCATGATATCGAAGCCGAGTTCGGAGGATTAATTAAAAGCCTGGAGCAGGCATATTTCCAATTGCAGATATCACTGAATGTTGGTCTGAATCCGGCTTTATCCAATGCGGAATGGCATACATTTTTAACCGGTTTCAGGTCAGAAATCGCTCTTCTGAATCTGCGCGTAAGTGAATATAACATACAAGTACCGCTTCCCACTTTTCAAAAACCACTTTTCGAGGCAGATTCTATCATCACAAAGCTCCCCAATCAGGCAGGGTGATAAAAATGGGCCAGGCTCTGTATCGCAAATGGCGTCCCCGTGACTGGGGTGAAGTGATCGGTCAGGAACCGATCATCACCACACTTCAAAATGCCGTTGCCGGTCAGCATATTGCTCATGCCTATTTGTTTTCCGGTCCGCGAGGAACCGGCAAGACAACCACTGCCCGGTTGTTCGCAAAAGCAGTGAACTGCCAGGCAACCGGTGATGTCGCACGACCTTGCAACCATTGCCAGATATGCATTGCGGTTAATGAAAATCGATTGCTGGATCTGATCGAGATCGATGCAGCTTCAAACACATCTGTCGATGATGTGCGGGATTTGCGCGACAAGGTAAACTTTTTACCTTCGCTCGGTCAATATAAGGTGTATATCATCGACGAAGTACATATGCTTTCCACCGCGGCATTTAACGCGTTATTAAAAACGCTTGAAGAACCCCCCAGGCATGTCATTTTCATCCTGGCAACCACTGAAATCCAAAAAATACCGGCAACTGTTCTTTCACGCTGTCAGCGCTTTGATTTCCGTCGCATCCCTGTGATCGAGATCATTCCCAGATTGAAGGAGTTGGCGATCCAGGAAAAGATCAAGGTGGATGAGGATGCGCTCGATTTAATCGCCAGGCAGGCAACCGGCAGCATGCGAGATGCCATATCACTGCTCGATCAACTGGCTTCCACCGGAGAACAGGTGACACTCCAACTCGCACAAAATGTGTTGGGGACAAGTACAAACCGGTCGGTTACCGATCTTGTGGATGCCATCATCCAAAACCAGATTGGCCAGGGTATGGACATCATTCACGCAACCCTGGATGGTGGGAGCGATCCGCGCCAGTTTGCCCGTCAGATGGTGGATTACCTACGCGATGCGATGCTCTGCAAACTTGGAAATAGCCACCTGGTTGGAGGAAGTATCGAGTTAAAAGAAAAACTGTCCGATCAATCAACGAAATTAACAACTGCCTGCTTGTTGGATCTTATCGTACGTTTCAATACTGCCGCGCATGATTCCCGCAACAACTGGCAACCCGGTCTTGCTCTTGAACTTGCGCTCGCCGGTGCACTTCTCGAACCACAACAGAATATAACCAACAGCAAACCTGTTCCGGAAAAGAAAGAACCTGAACGAGCTAATCCCAGGGTGGTAACGCTGCCTGTGCAAAAATCACCCCAACCCCATCCTGATACAACCACGGACAAACAGCCTGCATCCAAGCCACCTGAATCAGCTAACGCGGAGAGTCCTGCGACGAATAATGATGGGCTAACCTTGACGAAAATAACCCAGAATTGGCAAGCCATTCGTTCGACTGTGAAAAAAAAGAAGGGGCAAACCGAAGGGTTGTTAAATTCCTGTCAACCGCTGGGCATCAAGGACAATGCTTTGGTTTTGGGATTCGCCACCGAAATCCTCAAAAACAAGATGGAAACCCAGGAAAACATTGCCATAGCCGAGCAAGCATTGCTGGAAGTTCTGGGTCAGAAGATCGCCATTACGTGCAGTTTGGCGAATGCCAAGTCGAATAACCTGCCCCGCACCACCGAAGTTGATTCGGATGGCATAGTGGGTACTGCCCTCCGTGATCTCGGCGGTGAAGTGGTTGACTTTCATTAATAAGATGGAGGAAGAATGTCAAAAGGGTACAACCGTCCAATGGGATCAGGATCAAGTGGCATGCTCGGACAGTTACGAAAAATGCAGGAGCAACTTGCAGAAGCCCAGTCAAAGCTGGCTGAGGAAACCATCACGGCTACAGTCGGTGGTGGAGCAGTCAAGATTACCATGACCGGCGATCAGCATTGCACTGCAGTTGAAATCGACCAAGAATTAGTTAAGAGTGCAGATACTGAAATGCTCCAGGACATGCTCCTGAGTGGGGTCAATCTGGCACTAGACCAATCCCGGGCATTGGCAACCGAAAGGCTTGGCCCTTTGACCGGTGGTCTTGGAAATATGGGGATATAACCAATTATTAATGTCAATCTTACCGGAACCACTCCAAAATCTTATCGACTCATTTGAGCGTCTCCCCGGCATCGGCCCAAAAACCGCTGCCAGACTGGCATTCTTTGTTCTAAATTCACCCGAACCGGTATCCAAAAGTCTGGTTGAATCACTCCAGGCTGTTAAACAGGACCTTGGATTCTGTCAGACCTGCTTCAATATCACCTTGGTTAAAAACGTGTTATGTGAAATCTGCTCAGATCCCCACCGCAATAAGTCCACCTTGTGCGTGGTGGAAGAACCCCTGGATGTGTTGGCACTGGAACGCACGAACGTATTCGACGGAAAGTATCACGTCCTGCACGGGGTATTATCGCCAATCGATGGCATCGGTCCGGATGATATAAAAATAAAGCCACTACTGGAGCGGGCTCGAACCGGTGAGATCAAAGAAGTCATTCTGGCAACCAACCCGAGTATGGAAGGCGATGCCACGGCGCTATATCTACAACAGCAATTAACCCCATTGAATATCAAGGTCACCCGCCTGGCACGCGGTCTGCCGGTAGGCAGCGATCTGGAGTATGCTGACCAGAACACCCTGTCACGGGCATTGGCGGGGCGCCAGGAAATGTCTTCATAAATGATTTTAAAATCCGTCCATCCTCGATGCAGATCAAGCCCACCCAGATGCACTTGTCATTGGGTTAAGAACTATTCCCAGAAGAAACACGGGCAATATTCTGCATTTGGCCGTTGGTCGAGGCTGGGACAGCAATTAAACCCGCAATTTAATAAAACTATACCCGCCGGGTGCCAATCTGGGGATTCAGTTTTTTAAAAGGGTTGGGGATGGGTACACGTTTGGCGAAATGCCCTTAAGCCAGGCTAATGCAGGATGATCGATTCCAAGCGGATATTTTCTGCACCAAGCATGGTTTGAACCTTATCGATGATCGTCTGATTGAGACCGGTTGTCTCGTTGGGAAACTCAAGACGATAAAAGTGATCGCCCTCAAAAACCTGGAAGGCAAATCGATCGCGCCCTGGCGAAGAAACCAATATGCCATGAATGCAGCGCATTAATAACACATCCTTTTTCTTGTCCCCCGAATTGCGCATGGTGATTATCAACATGTGCGGATGATTTGACTCCAGATGTAGTTTTTCACTTGGGGGAGGAATATATGCCGGTTGTTGCGAACCGGAAGGTAATTTCGGAGCATACCCCACAGAAGCTTCGTGCAATGAGGGGGTATCCATAGTTCGGAATGAATTGATACTGACTGGCGAGGATGTGACCTCAAGGATCGGCACCTCGCTTCCTTCCGAGTTCAAACCGCCACTGGCCGACACGTCAGCCTCAAGCATGACCATCTCCTCCACTATCCCGGAGGAGCAATCCTTCACTTCCGATAACATTTCATCCCCCACCATTAATATTGGCTGCGGCAAAATTAATGAATTCTGATTTCCCACATCTGTCAAGTCGACCGGTCTGACCTTATCAACAATGATTTTCATATCC
The DNA here is from genome assembly GCA_963701225.1 of uncultured Chloroflexia bacterium. Lineage (GTDB taxonomy): Bacteria > Chloroflexota > Anaerolineae > Anaerolineales > Anaerolineaceae > JAFGXF01. Next base: position 210,019 of record OY969578.1, read on the forward strand.
CCGCTTTCCTTATCGATCCGACCATCTATGAATACGATGCTATCCATACCGATCAAGGGCGAATACTTCTCCCAGGTGGAGGGGAAAATAGTCAAATCCATCGTCCCATGCATGTCTTCAAGACCGGCAAATCCCATCCATTTTCCTGTTTTGGTTTGATGCGGACGGAAGCGGGTGACTATACCACCAACCACAACTTTGATATTATGTGGGGCATCTTCCAAATCGGAGGAAGAATGACTGATCGTCTTCCTAATTAAATCCCAATACGGTTGTAATGGGTGGGCAGACACGTACAATCCGAGCAACTCTTTCTCCCATCCCAACTCCTCACGCGAATCACCCTGCGGCAGCTTGTTTAGAGATATTTCGTCCACAACTATCGTAGTGCCACCGAACAGGTTCATCTGACCGTTTTGAGACATTCTCAGGTGACCGTTGCTAAGTCCTATCAATCTATCCAGGGCTTCCAGCAATGCCCGGCGTGGACCAAATGCGTCCAATGCCCCCACTTTGATAAGGCTTTCCAGTGCTCTTTTCCCTACTGCACGCAGGTCAACCCTGCGGGCGAAATCTGAGAGGTTGCTGAAAACACCCTTTTGTCTCTCCTTGATAATTACATCCACCGGACCCTGACCGACATTCTTGACCGCACCCAGACCGAAGCGAATAGCCGGTTGGTCGCCGGCACGATCCTCGATGGTGAAGTCATATTCGCTCGTATTGATATCCGGCTGCAGAACAACGATCCCCATTGAACGACAATCTGCTATGTAGAAAGCCACCTTGTCGGTTGCCGCCTTCCAGGTAGTTAATAAAGCAGTCATGTATTCGTAGGCGAAGTGGGTTTTTAGGTAGGCGGTGCGTACGGCAATGACACCATAATCAGCCGCATGACTTTTATTAAAGCCATAGCGCGCGAAGTTTTCCCAGTCCTCAAATATGGCCGTGGCAGCCTGCTTGTCAATCCCTCGTTGGGTGGCTCCGTCGATGAATTTTATCTTATGTTTTTGCAGGGATTCGGCAATCTTCTTGGAAATGGCTTTACGCAAGTCGTCTGCTTCGGCAGCCGTATAGCCCGCCAATTCCATGACTGCCTTCATCACCTGCTCCTGGTAGATGGCAATGCCATAGGTTTCTTTGAAAATCGGTTCGAGTGCCGGGTGACTGTATGTGACCGATTCCTCACCGTGCATTCTTTTAATATATGTGGGAATGAAATCCATTGGACCCGGTCGGAACAAAGCCACCATGGCGATGACATTGTCAAGATTGCGGGGTTTCATCTGTACAAGGTAACGGGTCATGCCCGAACCTTCCAATTGAAATACACCGGCCGTGTGACCATTGCCCATAAATTCATATGTTTCAGGGTCGTCCAACGGGATATTATTCAAGGTCAATGTGACAGCATGTCGCTGCTGGATCATTGCACAGGCTTTTGACATGGTCGTTAGGGTTGCCAAACCCAGGAAATCAACCTTCAATAAACCCAAAGAATCCAGAATATTCATCTCGAACTGGGTTACGATCTTGACGGGTGAGTTTTCAATGTCATTCGTCGGCCGGTGTAGTGGGATGTATTCGACCAAAGGCCGGTCGGCGATGACCACACCCGCGGCATGCGTACCCGCGCTACGAACGGTACCTTCCATCTTGGCTGCGGTTTCCACCATGTCTTTAATATAGGCCGCCTCTTTGCATGCCAGTTGTAGCTCAACTACCGATCCAAGCGCTTCCGTGATGGTCATGGGCGTGGCAGGATTATTAGGGATCAGTTTTGCAACTCGGTCCACTTCATTTAATGGGATATCCATGACCCGCCCGACATCGCGTATGGCAGCGCGTGCCTTCATTGTGCCAAAGGTGATGATTTGCGCCACGCGGTCATCGCCATAGGTCTTGGCACAAAACTCGAGCATCTCGGCGCGTCGATCATCCTGAAAATCCAGATCTATATCAGGCATGGAAATGCGGCTCGGATTAAGGAAACGCTCAAACAACAGGCCATGGGCGATTGGCTCCACCATTGTGATTTCAAGAGCATAAGCTACGAGTGAACCCGCGGCTGACCCCCGTGCGTTGTACCAGATACCCTGCTCCCGGGCATACCGGCACAAATCCCAAACGATCAGAAAGTAAGCATCAAACCCCATTTCATGAATGATGCCCAATTCGTAGTCAAGACGTTCCCGTACTTTTGTATCTGCATGCACATCGCCATATCTATTTTGAACACCCTCCTCACATAAATGGCGCAGGTACTGTCCGGCAGTTACGCCTTCGGGGAGTGGGAATGTGGGCAGGTGATACCCTTTGCTGGATAGATCCACATTGCAGCGGTCAGCGATCATAAGGGTATTGGTTAACGAGTCAGGTATTTCAGCAAACAAACTCGCCATCTCATCCGGGGTTCTCAGGTAATAGCTGTCATCGCTCATCCTGAAGCGATTCTGGTCGGTCAGGACGGCTCCGGTTTGGATTGCCAGGAGGATATCCTGCAAACGGGCATCCTCTGGATTTATGTAATGGACGTCATTGGTTGCAATGAATTTTGCCTGATAGTGGGGGGCGATTTCCAGCAATGTCTGGTTTACAATGGCAAGTTCCCGGATATCGTGTTGTTGCAACTCAAAGAAAAACCGGTCGGGGCCAAACACCTCATAATACCAATCGATTTTTTTCTGGGCAGCTTCTTTGCCTGTTTGATGGATCAGCCGCGGTATTTCTCCTGCCAGACAGCCTGTTGTGGCAATCAATCCATCAGCATGAGCAGCAAGAAATTCATGGTCAATGCGCGGGAAATAATAGAAACCCTCCAACTGGGCTGCACTTGCAATGGCAAGCAGATTGCGATATCCAACCTCGTTTTCAGCAAGAAGAAGAAGGTGATGAGATTGCTTATCCAGTTTGGCTTCTTTGTCATGCATGCTGCGCGCAGCCAGATAGGTTTCCAATCCAATGATGGGTTTAACCCCCGCGGTTTTGGCTGCCATGTAAAACTCCACCGCGCCAAACATGGTCCCGTGATCAGTCAGCGCGATAGCAGGCATATTTAATTCCTGCACACGTGTCACAAGCTTCGTAATGTCGCTGAATCCATCTAACAGCGAGTAAGTCGAATGGACATGCAGGTGGGCAAAGGGCATTGTTAACTGGTTTCTAATCGGGAACTATTTTAGAGTAATACCGGTTTAAAGATTATAGCACGCACAAATTTTAATTGCATGTTAGGGATGATATTTTAAGCTTAAAATATCATCTGGTTGCTTTTCCAGATCTACTCAGCAACGTAGGAACAATAGATGAAAATAGTGACTTTGGTTACGCTCGGACTTTTATTGCTTCTGACAGCATGTGTCCCCAATGTGATAACCGGTTACAGGTGGGCCTTCGCCATACCGGTCAATACCGATTATCTAAAAGTTGTGAAGACTAATTACAAGGAACCTCAAAACGACCTCATGGGCACTGGTGCCCCTTCGGGGTACAGGTGGTACTCAGGGATGGATCTTTGAGGTGGTCCAACCAGGCACCATTTCGATAACTCTGGAGTACAAGCGCCCCTGGGAAATAACAAAGCCACCCAATCAAACAGCAGTATTCAATATCGAAATCCAAGAATAACCTGATCCCGATGTTCTATAGAAAATGCTGCTCAGCCTGTGTATGCTATAATCGCAGGCTGGAAAGGTTTTACTAATGCCAATCAATCTATCACGTCTGATCGGGGGCGACCCCACCAAACGCGAAATCGATAAACTCATTCCACTAGTCGAACAAATCAACCAGTTGGAAGACACCTATGAAACACTCACAGATGATGCATTACGTCATAAGACCGATGACTTCAAGCAACGCTTGTCAGATGGTGAAACCCTGGATGATCTACTACCTGAGGTTTTCGCCACCGTCCGCGAGGTTAGCAAGCGCACCGTAGGCATGCGTCCATTTGACGTTCAACTGATCGGTGGGATCATCCTTCATCAGGGTAAAATCGCCGAGATGCGCACCGGTGAAGGTAAAACCCTGGTTGCCACATTACCGCTTTATCTGAATACTCTGACGGGCAACGGAGCCCATCTTGTGACCGTCAACGATTATCTGGCACGGCGTGATGCCCGCTGGATGGGCAAAATCTATCATGCACTAGGTATGACGGTGGGCATCCTACAGATGGCTGCCCGTACGGAGAATGGGGTAAATGCTTTCGTTTATGACCCCGATAAAGGCTCTCCACATGAAGATCAAGACCAGATGCGTCTTGTGCCACGCCGCGAGGCTTATCAGGCAGATATAACTTATGGAACCAACAGTGAGTTTGGTTTCGATTATTTGAGAGATAATCTTACGATGAGCCTCAAGGATCGTGTTCAACGCGGTCATCACTTCGCCATCGTGGATGAGGTGGATAATATCCTGATCGATGAAGCCAGAACTCCCCTGATCATCTCAGGACCCGCCTCGGATGACACCGGCTGGTATCAAAAGATGGCACAGGTCGTCCGCCAGCTTCAGCCGGAAGACTACGAGGTCAGTGAGAAAGACCAGACAGTATCGCTAACTGAAATTGGTGAAGCTCATTGTGAACAATTATTGAATACAACCCTGCGTGACCCGGAGCGCCCCGAAGACATTACACCCGAACAAGCTCGCCTGTATGGTCACTTGGAACAGGCACTCAAGGCTCAACATCTGTATCGACGCAACAAAGAGTATCTGGTTCAGGGCGGCAAAGTAATAATCGTCGATGAATTCACTGGTCGATTGATGCCGGGTAGGCGCTGGTCAGATGGGCTTCACCAGGCAGTCGAAGCCAAAGAAGGTGTTAAGGTTGAAGCCGAGAACGTCACCTATGCCACCATTACTCTTCAGAATTATTTCCGCATGTATAAAAAATTGGCGGGCATGACAGGTACTGCGTTGACCGAGGCGGAAGAATTTTTCAAGATCTACAAATTGGATGTCCTACCCATCCCAACCAATCTTGAATATAAAGCGATGGGCTCAGAGGCTTCACTGCAGGAAGTGGAAGCAAGGGATGAATCAAATTACAAATTTTCCTATTATGCATCACGGGAAGATAAGGAAAAAAAACCTGTATTCTGGCGGCGGAAGGATCACCCCGATCTGGTTTATCGTACGGAAGAAGCCAAACTGCGCGCGATTACACAGGAGATATTACGTTACCACGTAATAGGGCGACCGCAATTGGTCGGAACAACCTCGGTTGAACACTCGGAACGCCTGTCAGATCGTCTCAGAGCAGAACCCATCCGGCGTTTGCTGCAAACGCTGCTGATACGAGACGTCTGGTTCGAAAAGAACAACCGGCAGCCGGATGGTCGCTCGGTCCCTGAGCTTAAATCACTCGATCGTAAGCTGGATGAACTTGCAGCTCCCGATTTGCGTCATACGGCTCGCGATCTCGGTCTATCTTCGATTAATCCGGAAGATCCGACCAATCTCCCGCACCTGTTAAAGATATTGGAGTTGTCAGAAAACGACATTCCACGGCTCCAGGCGGTTATCCAGGGTGGGGTGGCGCATCAAGTGTTAAATGCAAAAAAACACGATGAGGAATCCCAGATCATAGCCAAAGCAGGGGCATTCGGGGCGGTTACCATTGCCACCAATATGGCGGGTCGTGGTGTCGATATTAAACTTGGCGGGAGCTTGCCAGAGGAAATCATAACGAACGTTAATCGCATTCTCAGCCATGCTGGCAACCCCGATCCCTACAACCTGACCATGCCCGAGCGGTATAAAGCTCTCACCGAAGTAGATCCACTTGAATTTGGTATTTATGAAGAAGATGCTAAAGCATTCCTGAAATATATCGAGGATATGGACCGCGTCCGAGCTTTGGGCGGTTTGCATGTGATTGGTTCCGAAAGACATGAAGCACGGCGTATCGACAACCAGTTGCGCGGGCGATCTGCCCGCCAGGGCGACCCGGGCTCATCTCGCTTTTATCTCTCCCTGGATGACGATCTGATGAGATTGTTCGGGGGTCAGCAGGTGGATGGGTTGATGCAACGACTCAGTATCGATGAGGCAATCCCAATCGAGAGCGGCATTGTCGGCAGGATGGTCGAACAATCCCAGACCCGGGTTGAAGGCGCGAACTTTGATGTTCGTAAGCATCTTCTGGAATATGATGACGTGTTGAACTCGCAACGCATGCGTATCTATTCCCAGCGAGACCAGGTGTTTTCCAAAGAAGATCTAAATGAAGATATCACTGATATGCTGCAACACGAGATCCAGCGGAGGGTACCGGCCGCGCTGAAGGAAGAAGAAGGCGCTTGGAAGCTTTTGGCGTATTTGGAAGAAATCCAACCACCCATCGATTATCCCGAAGTTTTTTATCCGTCCTACACCTTGAGGCTGTTACTGGAGGAACTAGGGCAACCCACCGATGCGGGTGACCTGATGCAAAGGTTGATTGACCTCGCCCGGCGCGCAATCCAGGCCGAAAATGCACATATCCTTCAATCGACCCGCGCCATGCTGGATCGCGCCAGCGAAACAATAGACTCCCAACTTGCAGAACGTCTTGACGCACTGGATACTTTCCTTGAAAATTTCTCCGAAACCGGGGACGATGAGTCCATCACACAACCACGACGCCCGCAGGAAGTGTTGGATGAGCTCATGTCGATTACAAAAACCCCGTTTCGTTTGCCTGGAGAACTTTTTAAATCTTTATCAAGCGATCCTCGCCAGTCAGAAACGGAAATGCGCAGCCAGGTAAACAGCTACCTGCTCTCAATAAGCCTGACCCGCCTGATAAGTACCATCGATAGACGCCTTGGGGAACCCCTTGGGATTAAAGCCGGTGATCTGCAAAGCTTTACCTGGGAAGATGCTGCCATGCGTGTTTCCGACACTGTGGAAGGCATTCTGAACAAACGGGAGGATCACCTGTTAGGCGATGATGGTCAAATCTTCCAGGATTTGAAAAACAACTCCCAACGCCTTGAGGCTGCGGTCACCAATACGACCGAGAGCGTCCGATTACTGGGGTTGATCGCACAAAGTGCCCGGGTGACCTTTGATCCAAAGACCCACCAGCGAATGGTCCAGATGTCGACCCGGCTGCGATTCCCCTATCTGGCGGCAGAGACCATCCAGGGAAGAAATCCCGAAGATATCACCCAGGACGTCCTGATGCACTGCGAAGATGCCCAGGCTGCCTTGCTCCAGGTATGGGGCGGGAGCGAATACAACAGGATGACTCTAACAGGCGTCACACCAGCCCTCCTGGATGAACGATTCCGCCAGGCGATCATCGAGAAGATCGGGCAGGATCGCTTCAACTCAATTGCAGCCACTCCCCTGACTGAGCAGGATGTTGAAATTCGAAATGTGATCATCCCATTGATTGGTAGACGTGTCCAGAACGAAATCTATCGTCAGATCCTGCTCGGAGCCATCTCGGAATTATGGGTGGACTATTTGACCCAGGTGGAGTCGTTGCGCGTATCCATTGGTTTGGAAGCTTATGCTCAACGTGATCCTCTGGTCCAATACAAAAGCAAGGCTTCCGAAATGTTCCAAAACCTGCTGGCAGATATCCGCTCGTCGGTGGTCAGTCGCATGTTCGTATACCGCCCAAGACCATCTGCTCCAACACAAATGAGCCCCGAAACTCAGGAGCCTTCAAAAACACCTGCTGTTCAACCGGTTGTACAATCTCCAGAGGCTTCCAAGTATAAAAAGAAGCGGAGACGGCATTAACCCCCATGCACATCCTGATTACCAACGATGATGGTGTCTATGCGCCTGGTTTATTGGCGCTTGCCCGGGAAATGAAAAAGGTAGGCAAGGTGACTATTGTAGCCCCGGATCGTAATTGGTCTGCTTCAGGACATGTGAAAACCATGGAGCGACCTTTGCGAGTAAAAGAAACGCACCTCGCGGATGGAACACCTGCATTAGCCAGCGACGGCGCCCCCTCCGATTGTGTCGCGCTGGCATTACTTGGATTGATCGAGGAGAAGATCGACCTGGTGGTTTCCGGGATTAATCCAAACGCCAATATCGGACATGATGTAACTTACTCGGGTACGGTCACAGCCGCAATGGAAGCCTGTATCGCCGGGCTGCCTGGTCTGGCGTTTTCACTCGACCGCCCGGATGAGTATTCGGGTGAAATTGATTATGGACCATGCTCGCGCATCGCCAGGAAATTGGTTGAGGCCATTACAAAACAAAATAGTATTGCGAATCTTCTGTTGAATATCAACGTACCCGGCCTGCCTGAAGACAAGATCAAGGGGATCCATGTCACGCGCCTGGGTCTGCGCGTTTACCGTGACGAACTGGTTAAACGCCTGGATCCGCGTAACCGACCCTATTACTGGATTGGCGGTGAGTTTCCAACAACTCTATCCAAGGAAGGGACCGACGCGGATGCTCTTAAGGCTGGTTACGTCTCAATTACCCCATTATCACTGGATTTGACCGATGACCAGGTGCTTGATAAATTAAAGAGTTGGACCTGGGCTCTTTAAAAACTGGTCACATTTCACCTTAACCGGATATTAAATTTATGATCATTCCTATGATACCCAGGAAATCAAGGGCGGAGAAGATGACAACCACCAAAAGGATACGATAGACCCATTTTGTCCCCCAGTGGATGGCAAACCGAGCAGCCACCCAGGCGCCAGCCATGCTGCCAATCGCGACTACCAAACCAATCGGCCAATTAATATTACCGCTTCCCTGAAAGACCAACAATGCTGCTATCGTATATAGAAAAATAATAGCCGTTTTTACTGCATTAGCACGGATTACGTCATAACCAACTCCCAGGACGAGGCTGGCCAGAATAAAAACTCCCACACCAAGCTGAATAAAACCACCATAAATGCCAATGACGAACATGATTAACAACTGTTTCCAATCCGGTCTATTTGGAATTTCAGTTAATCTTCCTTTTATCCACTGGTCGGATTTTAAGACGATCAGGACTGCCATCATGAGCATGACAACGCCGATCACTCTGCGCATGACCAGTTCATTAAGGGCTGCCGCTATCAGGGCTCCAATGACTGAACCAATGACCGCAGGTATCCCCAGGAGGATCGCCCCACGTACATCCAACACGCGGCTGCGGTGGAAACTGGTAGTACTGACTGCATTTTGAAAGAGGATGGCCACACGGTTGGTCGCATTTGCCACATTGGCGGGTAATCCCATAAAAATTAATAACGGCAGGGTAAGGATCGAGCCGCTGCCAGCCAGAGTATTAATAAAACCGGCTGCAAAGCCGGCCGCAATCATCAAAGGATAAAAGTACCAATCTACCATATCATTTTCAACCCGGTTTGGATAGGAATTCTAACACACCCAATTAAAAAGCCCATCATGGGAGAATAGAAACCATGATAGGCTGGATATTGGATATAACTTTTATTTCGGTTTGGTTACCACTTCCACAGCAGATTGCGCGGTGGTTTCAACCGGCATAACAATCCATAAAATGATGTAGACCAATAATCCGTGACCGCCGAGCAGGAACATCAGGACAAAGATCAGGCGTACGATCGTAGGGTCGATATTCAAATACTTCCCTAAACCGGAGCAGACACCGGCCACCATTCGGTCTGATTCGCTCCGTGATAATTTTCGGTTTTCCATATTGGCTTTCTCCTTTTACATCATATACGTGTGATCCATTTGTGAGTTGCACCAATTTACATATTAATTTCCAAAGATAGCAAGATTGGAGTAGCAACTGTTGCGAGCTGATGATATAACATTCACATGAACGGAAATCTGAGAGATGCCACTGAAATCGCTGTTCCCCTAATTGAGCCGGAGATCTACTATCTCCTGCTTTTTTATTATTTCGCTGTTTCAAGGATCCGTCGTATCAGTTCCGCATCGTTCTTGATCAAACCAGCAGCCGGCAAACGCTGCAACAACAACGCCCAATTCGGTTCTTTAGAAAAAACATCCTTGAAGATCGGTAGGGCTTCATCCATTTTTCCAAGCTCCGCAAGAGTGACTGCCTGCCAGAAAGGCAATTCGAGCATTTCGGGCAACATTGCGGCAGCATTTCGGTAAGCCTCCAGTGCTTCAGCCACCTGTCCTTTTCCAAGCATGTCATCCCCTCTGTTCATCAGCTGATAAGCCCGCTGAACGCCAACCAAACGTTTCAGCTCATCGATGGGCGCCGAATGGTCTTCCACCCTCAGGTCAATAATTCTATCCTCCCATGGTTTCCCGGTTGCCTGTCCCTTCACCACCAGAATGGCCGCACTTTGTTGACCGCGGATATCCCCACCAGCTGATTGTGCCGCTGTCAAGGCTGCCAGTAATCGATCGATCAGGTTACCGGATGTGGTTTTATAGGTTTCTGCCATTGCCGGCCAGACGGTTGGGTACAGCATCATGTTTGCCTGCACCGAGAATCCATCCCCGGTGATATGCCCCGCCTCAGCGATGCAGCGCTTACCGGTATGAGTTGCTACACATCCGTTTTTATCCAGCATGGCAACCTGTCGCAAATCACGATCTTCATCGCCAGCCAGGAGCTTCTTGAGTGTCTCTTCTGCACTCTTGCCGGCTCTCATCAGATCCAATCCCAGCGGACCGTAGCTTACCTCCACCATCGACTGTGTGGCAATAGCGCCCACCCCGGACTCTGCCCAGGTAACCAAAGCTCCGGTTGAGAACCAGTGCGATTGAACGGCAACACCCATTTCACCGGTTTCGGGATCGCGAGCGATAATGGAAAAAGTATGGGCCATGGGAAAACGACGCTCACAAGCAGGAGCAGTATGATCACTTCCATCACTCATAGCTCACCTTATGTTTTTGGAATTTGACAAAATCACGACCAATTCTCCAAAATAATCTTTACCGACCGTATCATTTCAAAAGAGAAATCAGCGCCCGTCTTTCTGAGGTAGATCGACTGTCCAAGATTCTCCGAATCCATGAAATATCTCCTGGGGGCGGCGCCTGGTGGTTCAAGCAGAGCATACATACGTTTGAAATCATCACCACCAAATCGTTTATAAGTATCTTTATGAACGATAAATTCCCTATCAAAACGCGTGCTCCGGGTTTTCTTACTGAGTTTTCGTGCGGGGTACCCGAGGCAAAGCATTGTGATCGGGAAAACGTAAGGCGGAAGTTTCAATAAATCCCGATGAATTTCATAGTTTTCAAGGATATCGCCGATGTAGCAGGATCCGATCCCCAACGATTCGGCAGCCAGAACGGTAGTCTGGGCTGCTATCAAGGCATCGCAGCATGCCAACATCAGATCGCCAACCCCGGGTTTACGGAATTCTTTCCCCAATTCCCGGCAACGGCGCGGGACCTCACAATATTCAAAATAATCATAGAGGCGTTGAAAATCGGCCAGATATAATAATACCCAGGGTGCTTTTGAGACAAATGGCTGATGGTCACATGTTTCGGATAACCTGGCCTTTAGCTCCTGTGATTCGATCTCCAGTATCGTATACAACATCATATTACCGGCTGTTGGCGCGCGTAAAGCAGCTTCCAAAATTTTTTTCTTCTCATCATCCGTGATCATCTCATCTGAATAATCATGGATGGAACGCCGGCTCATGATCACTTCAATTGTAGTATTCATAAGCGTCTCTCCATTCAAGATCCTTTCCTGATTTAGACAGCATCCAAGGTTTATATCAGCCACAAGTCGTGATCCATACCTGTCATTATATAGACTTTTCCATTATCCGGATTCAATTAAACTCAGATTTTAACTACAAAGGCACCTGGATATTTCAGGTGCCTTTGATCACTCTCAAGTGTTCTATTCACTTCAACGGCATTTCAATGCGTGTTTGAGCAGGAGGTGTAACCTGTGGATCATTCAGGTAGAACTCGATTGTCACCCCTGTTCCAATCTTATTGTTTTCCTTGATCCACTGATTCATGGCTTCGTAGGCAGACTCACATTCCTCATAAGGACCTGTATATACAAGCGAAACCACCTTGGCAGTCGGTATGAACCCGGGTATAAGATCATCCTTCCCAACCAGTCCGGCAGGAGTTTCAAAACCCACTTCAATATCCAGGTTTGACATGTCCATGTTGTTGTAAAGGACAAATGGATGCCCGGTGGGTTGGACCTTTAGATCGCCCAGATGTTGCATGATCCTCCCGTAGACATCCCCCAGAACACCTGGTAATTCCTGCACCGATGCATGAGTTTTTACTGACAATACCGGCCGATCCGGATACTCCACAATTTCACATTGTGTATACATAATGCTCTCTCCTAAAGCTAAATTTTCCTTATTGTAGCACATTTGTTCTATTTGTCAAGTTGTTATCAAAATATAGAAAAGTCTGCCAAATCCAGCACGGGGATTACCACCTACTTCATGACACAACCTCGTAAACAAGAATGCCCGATTTTATTCGGGCATTCAATTTATTTTAGAAATATTCGGGGGGCGAGAACTATACCGGTGCCAGGGTTCCTGCGAAGATCTGCCAGGCAAGGGCGCTCTTAGCCACGAGGCTCAAAATAATGTAGACCCGCTCGCCATAAAGGTAATCCTTCCAAGGTCCCACTTTTTTATATTGCAGTACCATATTTATCGCAAATACATTAAAGAACACAAAGATGGTGGGGATGATCGCATATACAAACGCCGGTGGTTTGGCATCCGATGATCCCAGCGAACCCAGGAAATACATTACGATCACAATCCATGGAAAGATACCGGCGATGCAGCCATAGATATATGATGTCCAGTTGGTTTTGCCGGTCGTTTGATTATGCAACTCCATCATGAGACCGAAGAGATTCATCATGGCGTTCACACCAAAGATCAGGATCATGGCACCCAGATCCCAAAGACCCACAAGCATGCCGATTAATACGATCATCAATGATGAACTGAGCGCATACTCATAAAACCGCGCCGGATTCATGCCTTTTTCCAGATGGCGGACATACCATTTATATCCAAAAGTTGCCAGGCTGAAATGGGCGATGGCTGAGATCAGCAAAAAGACCGCCACTGCCGGTCCGAATCTCAAAGCATATAAAAGTTGAGGATTGGGTGCCAGTGACATTGTTGTAGGATCAAATTTCAGAAAATTGGTAAAAATCGGGTAGGTGGTATCATTGCTCAGGAGAATCATTAAAAACCCCTGGACCAGATGAAGGAATCCCATGAACAGATTAAATCGTCTTAGTTTTTGATACTTGGTCTCAGTATTATCTAAGGATCGTTCTTTTTTATCTATTACAGTTGTCATTGAACAATCTCCTAAACTATTTTTATTGTTTACTTAATATCCATTATATAGAAATCGTCGGAGTATTTCAAGTTAAACCTTATACAAAGAAGATTGTTGGATTTTCCTGTCTAGAAACTTGAAAACCAGTTGATTGCATCAGGTCGACTGTTAAAAACCCGAAACTCTCGCCCCCGGTTTGTCTCACGGACCATCTCATAAAACCTGCCATCACCGATTCTGTCGTGTGTAATGACAGCTGCCAGAATAATTCGGTAATTTGAAAACTTCAAAAGTATTTTGCCTGCCAGACCGGTACTCAGATCAAAGAACTCCTCTGGCAGATTTTCCCTATACATGAGTAGTCGGTCCGTTTCGTTTTCTCCACAGAAACCCACCAGTTCCAACGCATCCTCCTCGCCGGAAACCTCCATCTCCGGGAGGCATTCCACAAACCCACGCTTCTCATCATTTACAAACTGGTAACGGATTATTTCAGACGGATTGTTCATTGCGGAAAATTCACCGCTTTGGACTGCGGGTTCAACTCCTTTTGCATCGAATAGCGAGTGCTACCGGCTTCTTCGGTTTTCTTGACCATCAGGTACCCAAAGCCCTCATAAAAGAGCATTGACTCGAAATCCTGGGTTTCGACGAAGGAATGCCCGCAACCTCTGTGCAATGCCTCCTTCTCAGCTTCTTTCAATAATCTCAGGCTGTAGTTCTTTCTACGCTGTCGATCTTTAACCCAAACCCGGGCGATGTATAACCAGCCCCAATAGCTGCCCCCGACCACTCCGGCAATAATTTCACCTTGCGGGTTGCGCATGATGGCTGTGAGTGGAAGCCAATCCACCGGGGGGCTATGCGCTGCATGATGGCCTTCGAGGTCATCCCGTATTACCTGCAAATCCAGGGGGTCAGGGCTGTCAGTCAAAGTAATGATGTATTTTTTAGCCATTTTACAGCTACAATTTTTTTATATTCGTACAGATTACAATGCGTTTTGTATGAACCTCTTCAGTTTACCCGATTAAATAGGATTTTATAACCATTCACATGATAATCACTAGGCTGCTTTGATCGGATGGCGTAAGATGGTCTTGAGTTTGGCAGGATCCGCCCTCAAAGGATTACCTATGTAAACCTCATGATGTTTATCCTGCATCTGATACCCCTTCTGAGCGGTAAACTCCTCCATCTTCTTCAGGGTTATCGGCTCAGTTACATACGGACCGATATGCATTGTTTGCACACATAGACCCTCATTAAATTTTACCAATCTCAATTTATCTATTCCGGGATTCGGTTTCTTCTCTTTCATTTTTTCCTGAGCTTCTCGAAACATGATTTCTGTGATGTGCTCCGGCTGCAGGATCATGGCAGTCCAACACCAGTTATCCGGTTTGGTAATATCGAACTCCCCGTCCTCAATCCACCACAACGCCTCAAGTCCCATTACGGTGTAATCAATCGGATTTTCCCGGCGTAATTTTGACATGAATTTTAATGAATAGGTAACACCATACAACACTTCCATTGCCTGTTTAAAGGCGAGGGAGGTGCCGGGCATGGCACCCGGTTCGATCTTGCCGTCAATCATTAAAAATTGGAGGACGGGAATAGTGACAACGGTTACCCGATCGGCGGGAGGGTTATAAAACTCCTTATACTGTTTTCGTAAGTCGATTTTGTTCACCCTGTCCTCGATTTATCTGGGGTTGGTTATACATACCAGCCAGATAATACTATATAACACAGATATTCAGTGAAAACCAAGCGAGACACGAACGACATCTCAAGGTAAAATTCGTCCATGTCTTTCTCAAGCCAGCCAAACCTTCTACGCATCAAACAGACGGTTTATTATTACCTGGCCATGTTGACCCTGGGTTTAACCACCGGTGCGATTGGGCCCGCGCTGCCCCACCTGGCAGAACAAACGCATTCCCCCATAAAAGACATCAGCTATTTTTTTGTCAGTCTGGCACTGGGATATATGCTGGGTTCTCTGGCAAGTGGACGTTTAATCGATCATATCAAGGGACACCCCGTGATCATTGCGGGACTTGTCGGCATGGCTGTCACCATAGCGTTGGTACCTCTAACGCCCGATCTATGGTTGCTCATGATCCTGGCTTTTATGGTGGGTTTATCCCAGAGTTTTGTGGATGTTGGTGGCAATTTAATGATCGTATGGGTATATGGTCAGGATGTCGGACCATTCATAAATGGGTTGCATCTCAGCTTTGGGATCGGGACCCTCATTTCGCCACTCATCATAGCCGCCAGCCTGGAGCTTGACGGGTCAATTACCTGGGGTTTCATCGGTCTGGCTGCGTTGTCGTTACCCGTTGCAATTGGTCTTCTTAAACTTCCAAACCCGACCAGCCCTGTCAATGCACAGACAGTAAGTGAGGATCAGGCTTCAAAAAGCAGGTTGATCCCGCTGGTTATTTTTATCATGCTGTTCTATTTTGTGTATATCGGTTTCGAGGGGGGATTTGGAGCTTGGCTCTATACCTATGCACTGGAGACCGGGTTGGCCACGCAAGTCACTGCCGCTTATCTTACGTCCCTCTTTTGGGCAGCATTCACTTTCGGCCGTTTATTAGGTATCCCGGCCGCCCGTAAGTTTTCGCCCGGCACCATGATTTTTACCGGGCTTGTTATCAGCCTCATCAGCATTTCCCTGTTGAGTGTCTTTTCCACCTCACCAGTAATGCTTTGGTGCGGCACATTCGGGTATGGATTGGGTGTTTCCACATTATTCCCGACTCTGCTTACCCTGGCGAGTCAATACATGACCTTGAGCGGCAGAACCACCAGCCTGTTCTTCGCCAGCGCCAGCGGAGGAGGCATGTTTTTCCCCTGGCTCGTAGGCCAATTGATCGGCTCATACGGTCTACAGATTATGATGCCAGCTTTTCTCAGCATAGTACTGTCTGGATTTTTCATCGCTGCCGGCATATTGATTTTAAGCCACCGCCTGATAACAAAAACCGGGAAATCCTGAGATTTCCCGGCATGCATAAACATAAATATTATCCCCAACATAATATCAATCGAAGCGCAGATGCTTCACAGTCAAGCCGTTGGTGATCAGTACTTTTAGTGCATCTATCCCGATCTGAAGGTGAAGGTCTGCAAATTTTTGTGTTACTTTACGATCCGAAGCGGAGGTCTTGATACCCTCCGGGATCATGGGTTGATCAGACACCAGCAATAAAGCACCACTTGGGATCTGATTAAAAAAGCCTGTCGAGAAGATCGTGGCAGTTTCCATATCGACTGCCATGACACGGATACGCCGCAGGTATTCCTTGAATTGTTCGTCATGTTCCCAGACCCTGCGATTGGTTGAATAAACGGTTCCGGTCCAGTAATCGCAGTGATGCTCACGAATGGTGGTTGAAACCGCTTTCTGCAAATTAAAAGCGGGTAGCGCAGGTACTTCCGGCGGGAAATAATCGTTCGATGTGCCTTCTCCACGGATGGCCGCGATCGGGAGGATCAGGTCTCCCAACTGATTTTTCTTTTTCAAGCCGCCGCATTTGCCTAAAAATAAAGCGGCTCTTGGTTTTATGGCTGACAACAGATCCATAATTGTGGCGGCATTTGCAGATCCCATTCCGAAATTAATAATGGTGATCCCTTCCGCCGTGGCGCTCGGCATTGGTTTATCCAGTCCACAAACCGGAACTTTGAACCAGTCTGTGAAGGTTTGAATGTAATTTTGGAAATTGACAAGCAGGATGTACTTGCCAAATTTATCAAGCGCCACTCCCGTATATCTCGGCAACCAATTCCGGACGATATCATCCTTTGATTTCATGATTTAGCACCTCTGGTGTACCATTATTTCACGTAGCCACAGCCTCCGCCGACGATGGCTTGGTTTCTCCTTCGGTCGCCAGGAATCGTTTCTGTTTTCCCAGTATAAGGTGAAGGATATAATAACTCAACGTGGATACAAGACATAACCCACCGCCAATATACCACAGCAGATTTGGATTATAGTTATCCAAAATTATGCCTGCCGCGCTGGGAGAAACGGTAGCCGGTATCATCCAGGTCAAGCCAAAAACCGCCATATATCGCCCGCGCATCTCTGCTGGCGCAAAATTGGCTGCCAACGCGGAGGTGACTGGCATGATGATCATCTCGCCGCCCGTGATGATCACAACGGCCAGGATAAAGAGCCAGAATGCGGATACAAAACCAAACATTGAGAAGCCGATCATGTAAAAGATGGTTCCAAATGCCATCATGAGGAAAGGCGGTTGGCGTTTGATCAAGCGCGTCACGGTAAATTGAAAGAGTATAACGACGATTGCGCTGGAGGTTAACAATACACCATATCCTTGCGGCTGAATACCATGCACATCCCGCAGGTACACTGAAAGCGAATTGTACATCTGTTGGTAAACTGCCCCCATGATCATGCCCGCAACCAGGAAGGCCATGAAAGCATAGTCACGTAATACCATACCGTACCCCTTGAAGGTTTGAAGGATCGATTCATGTTGCTGACCGGGGTGAGGTTCGGGTTTGGTTTCAGAGATAAACAGGTAGAACAACACTGCCACAACACAACTGACAGATGCATCGATAATGAACAAGGCTAGAAACGACCTGTTCGCCACAAATCCACCAATCGTCGGCCCGATGATCCAGGACATATTGGCTACCACACGCAATATGCCAAACCCTTCCTGGCGCTGGTGCTCGGGGAGAATGTCAGCAATCATGGCCTGGTGGGCGGGCCCTGCCACATCAGATAACAGGCCGATGACCATCGCCAGGGGTATCAAAGCGGCATATGTACTGACCAGACCCAGGGATAGTGTGCTAAGTGCGCTGAATACCAGACCAAACAGGATCAGATTACGACGTCCAAACTTATCGGTAAGGCCTCCCCCGATAAACTGACCGACCATGCCGAAAATGGCAAACAACCCCAGGACATAGCCAGCCTCGGTCATGCCCACATTGAACTTCTGGGTGATATATAACGAGAAGAACGGGAACAGCAATGTACCGCCGATCCGGTCTATGAAAGAGACGGCCACAACCACCCAAAACTTTCTGGGGAATTCCCGATAAATCTTTTGAAACTTGTTCACAAAACCCTTCCCTTTATAAGGAAATAACTCTCAATAATATCACACCATCAATTTATCGCACTCCAATGTAGATAGATTTATCTTTATGTATTGCATTGACACTCAGTCAGTGCAGAAATCCTGTTATTTATACGTTTACACTAATTAATCCATTGGCCGTGTGAGTCAAGATGTTATACCTTCCCCCTCTTTTCAAGCCATTTTATCAAGAAATAATTGAGCACCCCGATAATAACCATTGCCAACAGGAACAGTGGATAGGCAATCCGCCAATTGCCTGGGCCGGTCATCATCGACCACTCGGACATACCCCCAATGCCCGCCAGTAATGAAAGTGGCATGAAAATGGTGGTGATGAAGGTCAAGCGTCGCACGGTAGCATTGGTCTGGTTTGCGGCTTTCGCCATCTGGTTATTCAACATCGAGAGATACATATCCATCAAACTTGTGACAATATCCCGATCTGTTTCAGTGAGTTCAAAGAATTTAGCCAAATGATCATAAATATCCCGATAAAGCAGGATAGCTTTGAGTCCGATAAATCGACAGTCGTTGCGACAAATCTTTATCAGGATCTCCCGTTCATGGAAGAGCGTCTTGCGAAGCGCCATTAGATCACGCCGAAGATTCAATAATTGGGCTGGTTTAAAGTTATCAATATCCTCGAGAATGATATCCTCGGTCGCATTGATATTCTCCTCAAGTGCTTCAATTGCAATAAATTTTTTGTCCACTATATGATCCAAAAGAACATGCGCTAAAAATGCCGGTCCCTGCCGGCTGGACTCAATATCCATTTCAACGTAACGCCGGAGTTCTTGAATCAAAGAGTGGTCCTTCAAACCATGTCGGCTGACCGTCACGAGGAATTTTTCCCCGATAAACAGATCCACCTCAGATACAGAAAGGATATTTTTTTGATATTCAATACTGTTAAATAATATGAAGGAGTGCTTTGGATAATCTTCGATCTTGGGGATCTGCTCGTCATCCAGACAGTCTTCAACCGATAGCGGGTGAAGTCCAAGCAGGTCGATCAACGGCAATAGATCATTCTTGGTGGGTTTTAAATAATCCAACCAGATGAACCCACCTTTTCTGACAGCATACATCGCCTCCTTTACAGAGTCTTTTTGGATGAAGCTGCCAGCGGTTGTTATTACATAAAAACTAATCTCTGTCATATCATTGCCTGTTTATTATCTTTAAAATATAATTAATTATAGCTTTTTTGTGGCGGTCGTGCTGAAAATTGAGAATGGGATTTAACTGCCGATCAGTGAGTAAGGGTTGAAACTGGCCGAAGCTTTTATTAACTCCTTCAATTGCTCCCATGGAATTGAATCGTATCGATCAAGACGGATGAATCGCTTGGCCTTGCGTTCGCCTTCCCTCATCAGCAATCCATTCGGGTCCGGTAAGAAGGCGCCGTGAATAAACGCCAGGCGAATATGATCCTCCTGGATGTTGATCTGACAGATACCCGCGCTGACATGCCCGCCGCGTGTGGCATCATAATAAGATAATCCCCGGCGCTGAATATCCTCTGTGGCATCGGGGGCAACTGATGCAATAATATTACGCAGCTCGATGATCAAATCCAGTTTTTCCGGCTCAAGGAATCTGAAGTGGCTGAGGATTATACTGGTTGGAAGCATTTCTCAATTTTAATACAGTCCGAGGATCATTTTGCCATGGAAAAACGTGGAACTTTTTTTATATCCAAGACGGCATGAAATTCTGTTGATATCCAGTAATAAAATGCTTTTGAGTTCATAATCTGCTTTAAACCGGCAGGACCTCTAAAGTCGGCTTGCTACCAGCGCAATAATTACGCCAACCGCCCCAGTGGGTGATTTCTTTTTGCCCACCACAAATGTAGGATTCACCGAGAATGCCTAAAATAATCGAACGGTCCTGCAATTGTATTTTCCCGACGCAAAGGCCGGGTGGTTCCTGTTGAAGTACTTTGACCAGTGCCTCTGCGGTTATTTTCCACGCTTCCATTAATATCCCCGCTCCATTCCTTGTATCTCGCAGCATGGCTGGGTATTTGTCTTCAATCGACCACATCCGGTATGACTCTGTTGTAAGCATTTCGAATAAAAATTTTGATCCTACGGAAATGAGGGTCCGATTTTGCTCAAACCCCCGCATCAATGTTCCATTTACTCCTAATTTCAAAGACTCCATCATACCTTCCTTGATATCGTCATCCATTTGATATAAAGTAATATGGCGAATTGATTATTCTAATCGAACCAGCCCTTTTGTTTAAAATACAAAAACATTGCCGCAATAACCCCCACCATGATGAGTATGACGACAAGAAAACCCGATGAGTTCTTGACTCCCGGCACCCCTCCCACATTCATACCCAGAAGACCTGCCAATAAGCCAAGCGGCAGGGTAATGGCAGATACTATAGTTAATAGACGAAGCCGTTTTTCAACTCGTCCAGACTCTGCCATCTGATAATCGTTATACAAATCAGTCACACGGTTTTCCAGGCGATAGGCACCCCGTTGAGTGATCTCTGCCTCGGAGAGCAGATCCTGAATGTAGGCTTTTCGGTGGGGTTCTTGTAATTCCTTGATATCCAACGCCGACAGACCTGATACACAATAAAGTTGATTTTCCACCAATGAGATCAGATCTCCAACCTGCCAGCGAAGATGTGCAAGTTTTTTTAAGTCAAATGTGCCAGGGTTATCCGCCAGAGTTTTTGCCAGATGGAGAAGTTGATCGCGGATCTCAATTTGGGAACTCACATTCAGATCTGTAAATTCATCCAATATTAGATAAGTGATTTGAGCCAAATGATGGATTTCAGGAGCATCCACTCCAAGTAGGTTTATTATCATGTTATCAAGCACTGGCATGGGTTTATGACGAATGGTAATCAGGTAGGGTGGGAGTAAATAAATGGTCAAGTATGCTGGCTCAGATAATTCCCGATCGAATGCGGCTGGGTATTCCATGAGAACAGAGTTTTCGTAAACCAGAACCCCCGGATCCATTGCATGATCGATACAACGGCTTAATAAAAGCGGATGCATCCCAATAGGCTGGAGAAATTCCTTCAATTCAAATGAGGTGGCATCATCAATGTCAATCCAATATTCTGCATTTTTATCCTTTTTCCGGCCCTTAGGATTAAAAGGTATTGTTTGCAAATGTAGTTTTCCACCTGCAATGGTATACCAGGTCGTTTTCATAATGCAATTATACCTATTTCCGCCCAGTTAATAGACTGGCCCGCCCTTGTTTAATTGATGGCTTGGATAATCAAATGATAAGCGCCCCACTTGTTCAAAGCGCTCTCCAATTATTTGTCATGTATTTTCTAGACTAAAGGCAGATGCCAAGGATGATTATTAATAGTTTCTGTCATTGTGATGGTGAAAAACCCGTACCACATAAAGGATTCTGAGATTGTTCGATTAACCTATCTCCGCTCTTAAATATATATTCATTCTGCCACAGGAAAACCATACGCCGGGTTGATATCACTTAATATTATTTTATCGAGGTAGTAAACCAATTAACTCTGAATTTGTGTAACTTTCTCCACCGGCAATGAGCTTGCGGGCCGCATCCAACTGATCCCAGGTATTCCACAGGAGCACTCCACGAATTTTCCCCTCTTTCAAATAATAAATCACACCTTTACGAAATGGCTCTTTCCAATCCGAATAAGTACTCAAGCGGGGATCGAGCTCGCCAACGGCTTCATAGCCGAGGTCAAAAATATCCGAATAAAAATACGGTTGGTGGTTATAGGTTGTCTTCCCACCGGCCATGTTCAATCCAGCCACCCGGCCCATGGTATTGGCATTATCCTCATGTTCCACGCGCATTTGCCGTTGGAGTACAGGGTTGTAAAACGTGGTTACATCCCCTGCGGAATAGATGCCTGGTATATTGGTTTGTAAATATTCGTCAACAATAATACCTCTACCGGTTTCAGGTTCAGCTATCGCAATTCCGGCTGCCTGAGCAAGATCCGTATTGGGGATGATCCCAAGACCGGCAATAATGTGGTCGACTTCCGCCGATTGACCGGCTTTAGAGTGCATGACAAGCTGATTCCCCACCCGCTCTATTAATTGTATTTCACTGTTTGGATAGACCTGAACGCCCTTCTCCTGGAAATACCCGGTGATGTAGAGACTCACGTCCTCTGGATAGACACGTGCTCCAATACCGCTATCCTGAAAAACCATCGAGACCTTCTCACCGGTGGTAGTCAGTGCGACTGCAACTTCAGAACCAATGAATCCACCACCCAGTATACCGAAATGTGCGTTTTTGCCAGTCCAGCTGCGGAGGATGTGATAGTCATCCAGCGTTCGAAAATAAATTATTTCTTCGGGCGCCGACGGGATTGTACGGGCAGTGCCCCCGGTTGCCAGAAGCAGCTTCTTGTAGCTATATGTTTTACCGGTATCATCGGTTACTTGATTTTGTTGTGGAACCAGACTGACGATCCTGTGATTAAGGATCAATTCCATTTGCATCTCGGGTATCTCACACCAGATGCTGTCCTCCGGTTTCCCCTGCCAGAGTTTTTTGGAAAGTGGGGGGCGCTTGTATGGTCGATGGTCCTCGGCGCTGATGATCGCTATCGTTCCTTTGGGATCGGTTTCCCGGATTGCATTGGCAGCTGCTGCTGCGGTCATTCCGCCGCCAACCATGAAATAATCAAAACACTGCATTTTTTCCTCCAGTCTTCATAAACCGATACCACCACCCATTTAACGCACCTGCTTATCTGGCACAGACTTTATAATTGATTTTAGTCCTGCCTTACCCATCTGGAAACCAATTTCATCGGTATTATATCCAATTCAATCAATAATAACGACAAATGGCATGATATTGCCGGAATGGGATAATTCATTTATTCCTGATATCTCATCTCACCTGCCTCAATCCGGACAGCGAGATGGTTCTCGTTAGGCGGCAATGGGCAGGTTGCAAACGAAGTATAGGCGCACGGCCAGTTGACTGCCTGATTGAAATCGAGAATCACACAATCCTTCCTGGGTTGCGCCGCTACAAGAAATCGCCCACCCGGATATGTCATGTCTTCCCGCGTTTTATCTGTAAAGCTGAATAGCAGCTCATCTCCATCCTCTTCGGCAACCAGAGAACAGTCCGCACCATCCAGAGTGAAATGCGCTTCTCCGCATAGATCTCCTTCATATTCAGTTCCTATGACATCCAGAATTCTGATCGCTCTGGGTGGATCGTAAGTAATGAACTTGGTCATGATCCGATATTTTTCGTTGACTGGGAAATACTTTAACCCGGCAAAGCCCTTCAGTGCCATGGAATCCCCATCCCACACCCGGAGTAAGAAATTATCGCCACGTTGCAGGATCATCATAGTCAGCGAACCAATTTCGATCCTGTCAGGTTCCTCATCCCGATCGGTACGTAGAAAATGGGGTTCCGGGGACATCTTGTTTATCGTGAGGTTGGAATTATTTATAGGGGTTAGTGAGATTTTCCCGTTTTCCCTATGAAACGAACCGCATTGTTCCTGGTTACACTGCGGCAATATTATCTTGTTGGCAGTATTGGTGCCAAATGAGTTGTCGCCTTCCTCCAATTGAAACAAGCCGATGAGCGCCAACCAACTTTGCGAGTTGGTTTTCATTCGTTTATCCCGGGCAGCACGCAAGCCCAGGATTTGTTCAAGATAACCGGATTCTATGTTGTCCTCCTTTGAATGTGCCTACCACAGAAATGGGCACCGGCGGCACACTGCCATCCATCATTCTGTTAATTTGACCAGCCGTGTGAAAACTCCTCACAAGAATATAGATGCGCCCCCGTTTTGTGAGAGCGCATTATATGAATTATCTTCGGTACACTGCCGAACAGATTACTTGGTTTTTGACACCAACTCTCCAACCGGGTGGTGGTATATTGCCGCGAGTGATAATATGGCTGCAATAATCAATGTTCCGGGTGCCAGTAATGGGTTCCTTCCTCCTACGGCCATATAGAATATATTCAAGAGGCTTGCGCTCCGGCCACCTTCAAATATGGACTCCAAATTCCCGGAAACATGGATCAATGTCCCGATCAAACCACCGGCAGCAATGATCCACATGCCAATCTGTAAAGCCTTCAACATTCCCCTCTCAGGTTTGGCCAGGAATAATGCATTCAGGAGAATTCCCAACGGGCAGAGGACGAGTGGCACCCATTGCAAATCTTCCCTATAATGTTTGAGCGCAAGGAGTTCCACGATAGCGCCGGCAAAGATGAAGATGCTAAAGCCCAATAAAAAAATACGCAACCGTTTAAGGACTGTTTCAGCCTTCATATTACCTCCTGTTATAAGTTATTTAATATATATTTTAGTATAAAGTCATAATTATGTATACTTCCATTAATAATGCAATTTTTTGTCTCCCTTTGCAATCATGAAGGTGGCATTCTTTTCAACACCCTATCTTCGAGTAAACTTCGGGCTCGTAAACTAAAAAGCCCATATTAAGGTCATGACTGCTGCAATCGCGGTGATGAGGATCGCGATCACAAACGTCACCCGCAGAACTTTGGCTTCCTCACCAATGCAGCCGATAGCTGCGGCAGCATTTTGCAATTTTGCCGGTGAGATGACCGAAGCCAATCCCCCACCGATACCACTGGCTGCAGCCACAAGCAAGCCGGCTGCGCCGATCTGTTCGGCAGTGGAAAGATGGAGCCTGGTCAACATGGCAATGGCTGAAGCCTCTGAACCACTCAGGAATCCGGCCAGCAAACCCAGGTAGGGGGCAGCCAGTGGATACAACCGTCCGAAAGCCCCAGCTGAAGCATTCGCCAATACCGTAACCATGTTATGGTTTGGGTTGACCAATTGCCAGTCGAGTCCTTTGCCGGAGTGGTTAATGATATAGGCAATCGCGAAAAATACTGCTGAGGCAAGCATCGGTCGGGGGGCACGCTTGACCCATTTTTTGAATGCATCCGCCAATTGTGGTTTTGTTGGTTTCAGGAAAGGGAACGCCAGAGTTGTGCTGACCAGGATCCAGAAATATGCCTGCCAGAATACCCTTACCTTTTCCGCAGCACCCGGGATGATCTCAACCGGCATTGCAAGCGTTGTGAAGGTCAGTTCATAAAATGGCAACGTCGGCAGGTTGACCAGAATCGCAAAAACGATCAGGATCAACCAAGGAGACAACGCCGCCCCGAGCGGGATGCGCTTTTCAACAGCCAGATCGGCTTCGGTTAAAACCTGGCGATCTTTCAACGGGCGGTGGGTTACCATTAATAACAGCAACATCACCAGGACCACCCCCACTCCCGCCGCGACACCTGTCAATGGGATCAACCCAATGGAATTCATACCGATGGCGATGAATCCGGCCGTAAGTCCTGAGAGCAGCGCTGGTATAAGCCCGCGCCAGACCAGTTTCCACCGCCCAACGATCCATAACATACCCAGGGCGATGCAAGTGCTGATGACCGGCATGAACCGCGCGAAAATTCCACCAACTTCGTTGACAGGTTTGCCCACAAAAGAGGAAAAGACCACAACCGGGATGCCAAGCAAAGCGTAGGTACACAGGGCATCGTATCCAATGGCAGGTAAAGCAATGGCAATAAAAGAGGAATAGCCCATGGCCAGCATGATGGGCGGCAGGATGGAAACCGGGGTCGCTCCCATGGCTGCCAAAAGGGTACCAATGCCGACATTCACTATCATGATCTGCACGACCTGATCTTTGGGCGACACCGTCTTGATCAATGTCACCACCCGGTCGATGGCTCCGGTCTCAACCATGATAAAGATCTGCAGGAGAGATGTGCCGACCATGATAGTGATCGGGAAGGATGCGACGATACCGGCCAGGCTTGCCTTTAATGTAATAGCCAATGGCGTCTGAAAGTACAACCAGGCTACCACCAACGCCACGAACCAACCGGCAATGCCGGCCACATCAGCGGCAGTCCGCCGCCAGACCAGTAGGATGAAAATAACCAGGACAGGCAGAAGGGCAAGAATGATTGATAATATATTCAAAGAGATCTCCCGGGTTAATTTTGCTCATCCGGGAGCATTATAGCCCAACCACGGATTCCCGTACGTAACCTGCAATATTGCATCCGGGAATGATCCATTTGCCTGAAAGCGAGCTTCAACCGTATTTTAACCGGTCATTTGACAATTTTAATTATTTACATGGACAAGAGGAATGAAATTTTTATAAAGTTAAACCAACTGAATTATCTTAGCATAGAATTTTCCACATACTATTAAAGATTTTATCTGCCTGCCCTTCTTTGCCCAATCAAATTAATGTGGCAAGATACTAATCCTGCAGACATAAAGCGTGTCAATTATTATCCAAAATGGTTTTTTGTCCAAATAAGTACCGTCGTTTTAACTGGCACTTCTTAATCTCACACTCTTTCCCGGGATATCTGTTTACACAAGAAAGTACCTCTACCGAATTGGCTTATTTTGAAAAACTCCATACTTGGACCCCTTCACCCCATACAGAGAATGCGATCAGTGTGCCATCCGGTGAGAAAGCCACCGCCCCCACTTCACCTCGAGCCCGGATCATATTGAGCATCTCGCCCGTTCCCGCCTCCCAAATACGCAATGTGCCATCATCGCTGGCAGATGCCATCAACATGCCATCCGGCGAGAACGCAAGTTGAAAGGGTGCCCGGTCATGCTCCGCAATCTCCCTGGTAATTTGCATGGTCGTAAGATCCACAAATTTAATCTCACCATTCTCAGTTGTAGCTATTACCAGTTCCCTTCTATCCGGTGAGAACATCATATCGTGATAGTCAAACCGTTCAGTAGTGTGGATGAACGTGGAGGTTTCCTGCCAGGTGGAAGTATCCCAGAATTTTATGACGTTCCCCGGTCGCTCATAGCTGGCGACCAGCATCTTCCCCTCGGGAGAAAATGCCAAGTTCGATATATATTCATGATCACTGACAAGGTCCATCACCAGTTGTCTGGTTTCGAGATCGAAAATGACGATATCACTTTGAAGACCACCGACAGCTAAATACTTTCCCTTTGGAGAGATTGCATTGCTATATACGGGAGCCCCATAATTGAATGCAAACAGCTTCTTGCCTGCTCGGTCTCGGCCGGTAACCGCGCCGTCCTCACCATAAGCGCTTACGATGAAATTGCCATCCGGTGATAGCACCAAAGTGCCACCGAAATACTTCTCGGTCTCGGGGTCGATATCACTGCGGCTCTGAGGCGGGAGAAAGATGGTTTGCTTCCACGTATCTCGCTCCCACACCAACAATTCCCCGCTGATATCTCCGGTCATCAAAGAACGACTATCTGGCATAAAAATGACAGTGTTAATAACCGAATCAGCCATATCAAGAGTAACCAACCTTTCCATTTTGACTGTCGCACCCGGATCGGAGCCGGCTATCGAGGTTGTGATTGTTGTTGGAACAACCTTATTGTTGACCGTGGGGGAACTAATTATCTCGGCCTGTCCACATGCGCTGACCAACACTATAATGACTATGCCAAAGGTAAGGGTTCTGAACATGCGTAATCTCCCAGAATAGTTTTGGGTTTACCAGAACTATCCCAGAGACACATTTTACTGTCACCAATTGAGAATTCTCTGAATGTTACCAAATGATAACAATTTTGCGACAGGCTAAGCGGGTATCAGGATAGAATCCCCCGAAAATATTTTTTCGATTAACTCGGTTTTCTTTGAGGAATAGACATGGGGAATTATTAGAAAGAATATATTTATGGCAGACTCTGGCGTCATATGATGTGGCTTTATGCGCCTATCCAAAGAATGCACCCATCCGGTAAGTCCAAAAAGTTCCCTCGCCAATCAAAACGATTATGAGCAAATACCTCCTTGATATCTGTCCGAGACAGGATCCACCGAGACCGGTATTGGTTTCACCACTGATAGAATGCTAACCCAATCAGTCGTTAACCTGGTTTAAAATAGATGCGCCAATTCTGTCTGAATGGCGCATCATCAACGAGCATTTTCGTTTCGTATTCGATCTTCCTCCCCAGACCGATTCAGCCGGTAGCCTGCGCCCCGCGACTCCCACGAAATAATAAAGCCAACAAAATTCCCGCCAGGAATCCGCCGATGTGTGCTATGAAAGCAACCCCACCCGTTTGAGTTGTGGCGGCAATGGAACCGATCCCGCTAAATAATTGCAGAACGATCCAGAGCCCAATCACGATCAGCGCGGACACTTGAATCACCTGTGTCCCCAACAGAACTTTGATTTTTCCCTGTGGGAACAGTAAAATGTATGCGCCAAGTACCCCGGCAATTGCCCCTGATGCGCCCAGGTTTGGCAGGGTTGATCCGGGGATAAATGCCAGCTGTGCAAAAAATGCCACAAGCCCACATAGCAGGTAGAAGATGATGAACTTGACATGCCCGAACCGGTCTTCTACATTGTCTCCGAAGATCCACAAGTAAAGCATGTTACTTCCCAGATGAAGCCATCCGGCATGCATGAACATGGCAGTGAAGAGTGTCAGAAAATCACCGAAGGGATTGGCAAGGAAACGGCTGGGAACAAAAGCCCATTTCTCAATAAACGCTTCACCACCACTCAGTTCTACAATGAAAAACAGGACGTTCAGTGCGATCAAACCGTACGTGACAAGCGGAACAGTTCTACGAGCGGAATCGTCATCGCCTATTGGTAACATAAGATATATCTCCTTTTTCTACTTGTGTTTAACAGGCAATTCGCCTGTTATTGGGTGAGGCTGGCTAATGAAAACAGATGCCTCATAACTACTCCTCACTTGACAATGCATACTATTTCACAAAATGGATCGCAATCAATATGCATGGTGATCCGCGCTTACATTTTATTAGCGTTCCAGAAAACGCGCCAGGCTTTCGTGGATGTGAATAGCTGCTTCATGTTCCGTCTTTATCGGGGCAGTGTATGCTTTTCCATGCGCCTTCTTGTTAAGCAGATGTGCGAGTTCCACAAGCGCCTCCTGAAAAATGGATAGGGGCTCCTTGGATATCTCTGCCTGATCGACCTCGCCCCGCCGCCATTTTTCCACCGCATTAATACGAAACAATGAACGATGAAGTCGAACTTCTTCGGCCTTCCCTGGTACCGGAAGTGTTAATGGGGTGTCGTTACGTGGAGTACTGCGTGAGAGATTCTTTCCGAAAGTGTTCGCCGCATTGTCTCTAGCCGTCAGACCATCTGGAAGATCGAACAAGGTTTTAATTGTGGCTGCCAGAGAGGAATGCTCATAAATGGTTGAATCCACCCGTCCTTTTTCCACATAGGGCGAAACCAGGATGGCAGGAACCCGAACCCCCAGGCGTGTGAAATCAAAGGGAGGATGTTTGGATTTTTTCCCATCCGGACTTGGCACCGAGTCGGGCGGAGGGACATGATCGTAAAAGCCTCCATGTTCATCGTAAAGAACGACAAGCAAACTTTTCTCCCATAACTGGCTGTTGCGCAGGGTATCGTAGACTTCGGCAATGAGGTATTCGCCCAGCCTGACGTCATGCGGTGGGTGTTGGTCGGTCGCTTTCCACTCGTGAAAGTTGAGGTAGCGAGGTTCAATGAAAGAGTAAGTAGCCAGTTCCCCTTTTTCGATATCCGCGTAGAATTTTTCGAATCGTTTAAAGTGGCTCAATGACCGTCAGTGATGTTCCAAAATAATGCTTTGAGGTATGTCGCCATAATATACATTCCATGACAACCCTTTTTTGCCCAAAGCATCGAAAATGGTCTTCATTTTGTAACGGTGTTTGGCAGAGTCAGTAATCATGCCGTCACAGGTGGCTGCATGAGCATAGAAGCGATTTAACCACGTTGGGCCTGGAACTGCTGAAAACCAGCGGTCGCAGACGCAGAATTCCCGGGCAAGGGCGGCCAATGCCGGGATTTTGCTCGGGTCGAAACATTCCATGATCTTCTTGCCACTCTTAATATCACCCTTTGACTTTTCGATATGGACTGCAACAAAACCATTCATAGGTGCCGGGCTCACAATGTGCCCCGGTTCTCCATATAACTCTTTTTCGACACTCAAAAAATCGTGAGAAGGATCAACTGCTGTTATATAACCCGACTTGTTACTCACCCGGCCTTTTTCGGAGTTTGGGTTCGCCGGATCGACCTGATTGAATTCGGTGCCGGATAATCCGTGACCGTTGGGCAGATAGCCAAGCATATGGTCATATGAACGGTTCTCAAGCATGAGAACGATGACATGTTCAATTGGAAAACTTTTAGGGGTGTTCATGACCGTATCCTCCAGGTTAACCACAGGCGAGTCGGATATCTATTCCGTTGTCTTTCCGTCAAAGTTTTCGTTATCCGCTTCCGCTTCGGCACGGGTATGGTGGACAACACCATCCCGATGATTCGGCGGTGCATAAATCGTGTAGAGCTTCAGTGGAACATTCCCGGTATTGATTATATTGTGATTTGTCCCGGCCGGGACGAGCACGGCAAAACCCGCACTGATCGCCGTGCGAACGTTATCAAGGATGGCATCACCTGTTCCTTCTTCCACGCGAAAGAACTGGTCGAGCTTATGCACTTCCATCCCGATCTCCTCCTTGGATTTTAATGCCATAACGACAATCTGACAGTTCTTTGCCGTGTAAAGCACCTGGCGAAAATCTTCATTCTTGACTGCAATGGCTTCAATATTTTGAAGATAACCTTTCATAGCAACTCCTCCAGTTAATGATCTTTACGTCATCATTAGTTATTTGCCTCAAATACGAGGCGATATTTTAATTTTGCCAAATCATCCCTTTGAGCGGCTCTTCACTCGGGACACAATCTCTGAAAGGGGATCGGATAAACAAACGGAGCCTTTCCTGTTATCGTTATCTCGTGTCAGACAGCGTTCTGAAGGACAAATTCCCAGTTGATCAGCTTATCGATCATGACATTGACATAATTGACACGACGATTCTGGTAATCCAGATAATAAGCATGCTCCCACATGTCAATGGTAAGGAGTGGCTTCATACCCATTGCCAACGGGTTATCGGCATCCGCTGTCTTAATAACCTTGAACCTGTCGGCCTCGAGCACAAGCCAAACCCAGCCACTACCGACAGCATAAGGCACTCCTGGGTGAGCAATAAAGACTCTCTCATATATACTCAAACAATATCTCCGGATTTAAAACCTCAGGGACCCGGTTGTTCCGCGCTAGAACTAATGCCATCAATCCATGATACAACGAACACCCCCTGGTTGCAACAATCCGCTGGGGGGTGTTTATCTCCCCCAGTTGGGGGGTGAAATTATCGATTCATTCAAAAAGCAAGAAAATCACGATGGGTCTCAGACATCAAATATTGCTTGAGCTCAGAAAATTGTAATGTCTACTGCAAGCATGTGTGATTATGTCGGTTAGATCTTGTTTATAAGGTCTTTCATAGCCGCTGCACTCACACGCTTCTGTTCTGTGCACAAGCCAAAATTGGGCGTTGGGTTGTTTCTATTAAGGGAAGAACAAGCGGGTATTTAATTGCTTACTTTATAGTCAGACAAAAGAAGTCTCCCAGGACAACCATAATCAGCGAACCCAAAAGTGTAATGATCCACACCGCCCCTGCTTCCATTTCCGCCTGGTTCTCTCGCTTCTCTATCTCTCGTAGCGAGCGCCCGGCGAGGACAAATCCCGATCGGTTTCCCGAAAAATCAACAATAACCGATGCGATGCGCACTCCGGGCTCAGGTTGCCAGGTGATCCGATCTTCACCATTCCGGCGAACGTAATCAATTACACCCATCGGAATTACAGAAATTTGTCCATGTAATTGCCCGGATGAAGCCACCGGAATCCCTCCATCATCATATACAATAACAAACGGAGCAAGACTTTGAAGCAGATCGACTTGATTTACAGGCATTAGCGACTCCACGCTGGCGCCGCTGGCAAGAGCTTGCGCTGTATCTTCCGCCATCTGGATCTGCGGGTCATTGGCGTTCTGCCGCAATACCTGTTGCAGCGCCAGATACACCAGACCGCTAAGTGCAGTGATTACTACCGCCATTGGCAACCAGTATCGTAAAATACTTTTTACTCTTCGCATTTCGAATCCCCAATCATCAATATGGCGAACGCTTTTTCTTTTCACCATAGTACACCGAACATAATAAGAAAGCGTTATGCTTTTAAAGTATCCAGACTAGTTTGTACTGGTTGGCAATCGGGAGGGCTTGAACAGGTCGTGTACCAACAGCACTCCGCCAACACCTAACACTACCAGCGCCAATGAAAAGATGCCGAGCGACCCGAGAACAAAAATCCAACGCCAACCAATCGACTCGTTCTCCCCCGAGGCCAATCCAGTTAGAACGGCAAGCACCTGACCCCCAACCAGCATACCTATTGCAGTACCTAGGCTCCAACCGATGATCCTCCGGTAAATTCGAACTCGAAATGCTGCCCACACGAGCAGTCCACCGCCAGCCAGGGCAAAAAGAAAGAGCTCTGCCGGCATCAGATAGTCGAACCGAAATATGTGCCTCGTAACAAATGAGCTCAGAGTCAGTATTACTGGCACCAGGATTGGGAACCATACCAATACGGTACCAACAACTGCCAGAACCTTGGTTAAAGTGTCTGTCTTTTTCATCTCCTTACCTCCTCAAAATGCCGATTGTGCCGAAAGGATTTACTTATCCGCAACTCTTTAAATAAGTCTCAAAAGAGTGGAATCTACGCTCTATTATAAATATGAATGTTCCAAAAACCTTAAGGTGCTTCAAAGCTGGCATTGCCAGCATATGAGGATTTGGCTTGGAAATTCAATGGGTGTTTCCACACTATCCATACAACGTTCCCGATGCAGAGCAAAGGGAATGGCATACAGGCAATCTCCAGTCCAGGCATACTTACTAATAGTTGACTATGAAATCCAACGGCACAACCCATTACTGGGTTGTGCCGATCTTATTCAAGATTCTATGATTTCCTGACGTGACGCTTCAGTTAGGGGCGCACCACTACTGGAAGGTAGGTTCGATTGCCATAGATACGGCCGTAGAGGCTCATATCTGTGGTATAACGGTCGTCCTGCCAGGCGACCAGGAAGTCACCTACAGGACCGGCAGCAACAGCCGGGTTATTCGCATCGGATGCCGTGGGCAAGACTTGTTGCAACTGCCCGGTGAGGGCTCCCGCATAGGTAACAGCCTGGCCTCTGATGGGAATAAACGTTCCATCATGATTGTATAGCCAGGTCACAAAGTATTGCAGATCACTATCGTTGCCAGCTACGGCTGGACCGGTTTCGTTCCGGCTGCCATATGTGGCAATCCCGAAGGCCATGCCAACCCATCCATCCTCTTCCTGTGCTATTATTCCATAGATGTCGTGATCGGTTGAAGCGATAGCATTTTGCTCATAGACTACCAGGAACTTATCGTTGTTGGGGGTGTCAGGGAGAGCTGCCACTGCTGGATTTCTTTCTTCGTGGCTAGCTTCGCCCGCAATATAGTACACACCGTGATATAGACCACCATCGTTGGCACGTATTTGCTGGCCTCTAATATCCCATTCAGACCCGTATGACTCCTCCCATACCACCAGGAAGCGATTGGCATGGACATTGTATGCCACATCCGGTTCTTGCAGCTCTTCAGAGGCATTACAGGAGCCAATGGTGATCTGGCTTCCAACATTGCCATCACTATCTACAAGATTGCCGCAGATACAAAAGCTCCCCGCCCAAACCTCCTCATAGACTACCAAATACCGGTCTGAAGTGTAGCCATAAGCTACCACTGGCGTATATGCGTTCCATGTGGGCGCTCCCGCACCACGGATGGTAATATCCGTCGCATCAAGCACCACACCAGCCCCGGAAACTCGTCTGCCCTTGATGGCAGTGCCAGCAGAAGAGTGATAATCCTGCCAAACCACAAGGTATTGGTCAGCTGTGCTGTCATAGGTGACGTCCGGGTGGTATCGTTCATTAGGACATCCCGCACTGATGTAAAATGGGCCACCGAGCAATGTACCATTCTTCGACAACCGTTGTCCGCGGATATCATCGCAGCCAGGGCGATCGTTGTACCACACGACCAGGTACGCCTGCCGCTGGCTGTCATAAGCGATCGAGGGGGATACTTCTTTAAGTACCTCCGGAGACGTTTCAGCGGAAATGGTAATCAAAGAGCCGATAAAGTCAGCGGCAAATATAGTGCTTGGGATAACCAGAAGTACAACCAATGAACCAAAAACCATAATCCTTAGATACTTCAGTGCTTTTTTCATTGCATATCCTCCTTAAATTTCGGCAGCCATCGAATAAATTGACTCACTTCACCTACTTGAAAGGTTAACAGCTAGTGGTCACTCTGCCGCCCGATGATTTTCGTTCGTATAGTGTCCCGCAGGCAACAGCAAGGTTTTACTGGAACATACTAATTTTGATTACACTTTCGAATATAAATCATAAAAGCGAAACTGTCCGCAGAAGGTTTCGCTATTATGACTGCCAGGACCTCACATAGAGGGGAATCAATAATAATTAAGTCCTGGATTAATAATCCTGCTATTTATTGGATTAATATTTAATTAATTAATTATTACATGCTTTCTTTGTGAATGCAAGTATTAATGTACATCCAAGGAGAGCACTTTTTCCGAATCTCACATCAATCTAAGATCTGCCTTGCGGAACAATATTTGTTTCACACCCCAGGCGACAATATAATCTGCATGCGCCCAGGTCTAAGTTCAGGTGAAGCTATCAGGTTATTGCCCGTATTGATCGGATCATGGGGATCAAATTCTTGGATATGCTGGGCAAGGCCTGACAGACAGCATTGGGATCAAGCCTGGCATACGCGAAATCTAGCAGTTTATGTTTTTTGCCGGCTGTCGCGAAAATACCACCGGCGGCTGGCGAGCAGCAACACAAACGGGACAAGCGCGATGACCAGGTAAATTAAATCGGCGAGCCCAAATTCATCCGTAAAAGTCAGGATAATAATCCCGATCAACATGATCAGTGTAAGATAATATGCCGGGCGATTGTGTTTTCCAAGGAAGTAATATAGCACAAGCAACGTTGCCCCGGCTATCAAGGCCAGAACTGCCAGAACCACGCGGAGTGCAGCAGGACCCATATTAAAAGGCAGGACCCCAATGCCTACAAGAACTGCAAAAACCAACCATATGAACGCATTGAGCAGGATGAAATCACGCGCAATGACAAAGAGGATAGACTTGTTTTTCACGTTTCGCCTCCCACAAGGTTATAGGTTTAAAACAGATGATATCCAGCCAAGTCAATTGCCCATAAAAGTTATTCATTCCATGACATCGACCCGGCGATCAGCCTAAACCTTAGAATTTGTACCTGTCTTTCCAAGCCAGGACAGCAATGTCAGGTATGAACTGAATAAAGTGGTCAACAGCTGCAAGACCGGAGAGATCACGATCATCAATACAAGCCACCCGATGAAGCTGGCTCGCGGCTCATACAGGATCAGAGGCACGCCCGTGGTCGACAGGTCATTTCCCGGATCAAACAACATGGTGCTTATGGGGAGCCAGATGAGGCACATCCCCAGCAGGGTGACTGCTGCTGTGACAGCCGAATAGAGCAGTACCTTCCTGAAGATTTCCTTCATTTGGATAGTCCTGGCAGTAATATACTTTACTATAATCCAGCCAACCGGTAACCCCAGCAGGATACAGAAGAACGGCACGCCCATGCCCATCCCGATGCAGATAATATCAAGCAGGATGAAAAGCCCAAGAACCCAAAACGGTTTCAAGGTGATCAATTTGCTTAGTAAATTTTTCATTTATTCCCTATCCTCAATACTGTATTTTTATCAGGCGTTATCTAATAATTTTCGTGCAGCACCCCGATAGCAGAATTGAATTTCACAGGATAGATGCAGAAACCTATCATTCCCTCGCAGAATGGATCAGATAGACCATGGGCAGGGATCTCATAACTGATGGCCTTATACTAAGGTGGCGCATAATTCCTCTTCAGTCACCAGCATATCCCTGGGTCTGGCCGCCGCAAGGCATACACATTTATTCCCCTCCTGGTCTTCAAACCAAAGGCATGGGATTTCTTAATCTTGGCACTATCGCGGATTAGTATAAGTGAGTCCACTCGGTTTGGGAGTTGTTACTCAACCAATGCTGACCCTGTTGCTTCCGGCCTTTTTGCCCTTAGACATCAACTTATCGGCGCGGTTCACGACAGACTCGATTGTATCTTTTGGTAATATCAGTGTAGCACTTACCGATATCGTCGTGGTCAGGTTGATGGTTGGTAAATCCAAGCGGGAATTAGCAACCAACATGCGAATTTTATTGGCAATAAATTTCATGGCATCCCGTGTTACCAGGTCATTCAGGATGACCAGGAATTCGTCACCCCCCCAGCGTCCCAATATGTCATTTTTTCGCAGATTATTTTGAAGCGTGGCAGCAACCATCTGGAGTATGCGATCACCAATTTCTTTACCGTGGGTGTCATTGATCTGCTTAAAATGATCGATGTCAATGATAAGCAGACCTGTGAGCAGCCCTTTCAGGGGAGCCATTTCTGCGACTGATGCCCGGATGCAAGCATCGAGATAGCGGCGGTTCCAGATCCCTGTTAATTTATCCTTTATTACCGTATGACGCAGCTCGTACAATTCCTGATGTACGCCCATCACCCCTGTATCCCGGGTGAAAGTCTCGACAGCACCGATGATATTCCCTTCACCATCCCTTAATGGTGCCGCGCGCATCAGAACCGGCACACGGTGGCCATCGGCATGGTGCAAAAAGACATCCATCTCACGGGGTATGCCATCCTGCATGCAGGCAGCCAGCGGACAATGGGTAGGACACAACTGCTCACCCTTCAGGTTTACATGATTGAGTAAATTATCACGGCAGGAACGGCCAACCATCTGTTGGCTTGTGTAACCCGAGATGCGTTCAGCCCCTTTGTTCCAATAGGTGATGACACGATCGCGGTCCACAAAGTAAACACCGTCATATAGATTTTCAATGATATTCTTGTAGAAATCCCGATCTTCCTTCATAAGATATCTCCATCAAGAATTTCAATTATCCCGGTGATTGCCCACTTGAAAAATCAATTATATCAATAACTTGACGCTCCAGCTGCTTGAAAATGCTCAATAGCGCTGCACCTATTTATGCAATGGTGTTCCGATTCGATTTCATGCTCGGGAACAACGGAGGCGATGCCGACGAAGGTCTAAACAACGATTACCAGGGTTACCCAGGGAGTGGGAGCATGCCGGGTATTATTATCGACTCGTACTGCCAGTCATTACTGGTCAACGCCAGAAGACTTCAAGCTCTCTCGTTTATGATTTGGGCGGCGGGCCTGCGATTTGCAATCGATTTCCATCCGGATCATAAAAATTGGCATACGTCACCATGCCCGGTATCGCAATTACGTCTTCACATCGCACGCCCCTGGAACGCAAATCCTCGATGGCTTTATAGGCATCTTCGACTGAGAATATGGCTGTTCCACCTCCATTGCATTGCGAAATCGGTCCTTGGACCAAGTTGATCGCAAAATGCACCCCTGCCTTTTCCCCATATTCCATCCAACCAACCGTATCATCGATAAATGCCGCTACAGGCATGCCAAGCGTCCCACCATAGAACTGTTTGGCACGTAACCAATCCGTGACCGGATATGAGACAATTGCGAAATTAATACTGGAAGCCATGTTTAATTATCCTTTTTTTAACTGCGATTAAAGGTGGAAATCATCTTATGATTCAGTTGGATCCATACTCAAAACAGGATATTATTTTACTTCTATCAAACAGGTTAATCCACCCCTATTTAACGTGGATTGGTGAGTGCAATATTCCAAGCCCGGCAGCCGTATATTTATTAAATTGTGAAGGCATCAAATCGTTTCGCCTTTAGACTATAATTTTATATTATGAAAATAATCGCTCGGTATATCCGCAGGCATCCCCTGCATGTGTTACTCCTGACCATTCCCCTGGCCATCCTGGCAGAGTTAGTCGGGTGGGGAGCCGGTTGGGTTTTCGGCCTCTCGGCAGCCGGGGTGATTCCCCTGGCCAGTTTGATCGGCGAGGCTACCGAGAACCTGGCCACACATACCGGCCCGCGGATCGGCGGGCTGATCAATGCCACTCTGGGTAATGCCGCCGAGCTGATCATCACCCTTTTTGCCATTCGGGCCGGCCTGCTCGAGTTGGTCAAGGCATCCATCACCGGCTCGATCATCGGCAACCTACTGTTCGTATTGGGGTTATCGATCCTGCTGGGAGGGATCAAACACGGCATCCAACACTTTGACCGCACCCACACGGTAAATTACACCATCCTGCTGGCAATAGCGCTCATCGGGCTTACGACACCCTCGCTGTTCAGTCATTCCATCGCAGATGACCTGCCGCAAAAAGTGGAAGTTTTAAGCCTTTCCGTTGCAGGCGTTATGATCTTGCTCTATGCGCTGGGTATCATCTTCTCCCTGAAAGTCAAGCCATCTTCGGGTATTGGAGCGCCACCCGAGCCTGATGCAGAAGAAAAGGCCAGCTGGACCATTCCTAAATCGCTGATCGTCCTGGCGCTGTCGACCGGCGGGGTCGTCTGGTTGAGTGAGTTGCTGGTCGGCAGCGTGGAAGCAGTGGTGGCCGGGAGTGGTATGTCGGAATTCTTCCTGGGTATCATCCTGGTGCCGGTGATCGGTAACATCGCCGAACACCTGGTGGCCGTGCAGATGGCCATCAAGAACAAGATGGAACTCAGCGTGGAAATCGCCGTCTCGTCCAGCCTGCAAATCGCGCTGTTCGTTGCGCCCGTGCTGGTGTTCATCAGCCTGCTGATGGGCAACCCGCTCACCCTGGTATTCAACCCGTTCGAGCTGGTTGCCTTGCTGGCAGCCGTCCTGGTGTGTTATTTCGTCTCCGCGGATGGCGAGTCGAACTGGTTGGAGGGCGCTGCTCTCCTGGCTGTGTATGTGATATTCGGGTTGGCGTTCTTTATTTTCCCGGGCTAGGTGTCATGGTAAATTAATAATTTTATTTACCGGTGACAGGCCTGGCTATTTTAAAAACATCATCCAATCAATGCCAAGTGTTTCACGGCTTCAACAATATGATGCTCTGGGTTCTCAAGCAGCAGAATTTCCCTAAAGGTCATCCCGCTGGTTAATATGTCCTGTATGGCTTCGTGTCCGAGGAAATACCCACATTGAGAGTGTCCTCGTATGGTATGCCACGAGCCGAAGAAGGGGCTAATGTCATTGCCTTGGCTGGTATCCTCCAGAAACCTGTTTGCCAGGTAACCTCGATTCTGCTGACACCATGCAAGCCAGTCTCCGTCTGATGATGACGTCATATGCCAGCTTTCAAGACCAAGGATGAGATGCTCACACTGCTGAGCAAATCCCTCTATGAACAATTGCCACCAGCTCTCTTCATAGTCCTTTAGTCCAGCCTCTGACCTCCAGGCAGCCTGGACGACATGCCCGATCTCATGCGCGATCAGACCCTTTAGACCAGGCCCATTGGACAAGTGGCACTCGGCGATATTCTCAAGCCCGAAAAGGATGGTTTGTTTGCCGGCATAAAGGGTAACCCAGCCAGCACCACAGCCAATACCCACATGGATCAGACCGGCCAGGTTTTGATTGAAACCCAATTTCGCTTGCACTTTCCGGCAAATAGGTTCGAACTCGGCCAGAAGTACGTCATGTGCTGC
Source organism: uncultured Chloroflexia bacterium (assembly GCA_963701225.1). Classification (GTDB taxonomy): domain Bacteria; phylum Chloroflexota; class Anaerolineae; order Anaerolineales; family Anaerolineaceae; genus JAFGXF01. Next base: position 250,160 of record OY969578.1, read on the forward strand.
CTGCATCTCCACAAGCCGGGATTCTACATACGGGAAAATCTTCTTGGCGGCTACCTGGCGCCAATCTTCTCCTTGACTGGCATAATCCGCGATCTGCAATTGCAACAGCTCCGACCAGTTCCCCATGCAATCCTTTTCCCATGCTTCGATCTGCTGGTCAAGATCAAAATGGGTCATCTTTTCCCAAAACTTCAGGAAATCTGAAAATGTATCTATCAACGATACGTTAATCGCACTATCTATCTGCATAGGGACATGCTTACCGTTAAAGTCTTGGATAATCTTAGGAAGTGTTCTATCCCTGCCATGCGTAGGATGTAGATGAGGATCTTATTGATTACTCGCTTGTTCAATACCATGACCCGGTCACGGATGGTCTTTTTATGCATCATGAGTTATCTCAAAAGTAAATGTTCACTTCATGTATTCTTCCAATGAGATCAACGGCCGGCTGATCTGCTTGAGCGTGTCTGGGTTCATTTTTCCTTCCTCAATCAGCTCCTTACCTGCCGATTTCGCCGCCGCCAGAACAGATTCCCCATCCGGTGTGACCTTTCCACTACTTCTAAGGGAGTGGGCATGTGGTCGCAGTAGCGCCCCGCCGAATTCCACGCTGGCATCCTCTGCCAGCTCCCGCACTATTAGTACCAACCGATCCAAATTCTCCACTTCCCACCAATCTCCAGACCACATAGAACTGTGATGATCTAAGTCAATATGATGGGTTCTTGTATAGAGTTTTCCTTTTCCCGATTTGGGCTTTCTATCTATTTGACCTGGCGGTAACCCTGCAGGATGCGCTCGACCGGCGCCCAACCGATATAAATCGGTGAGGTCCAGCCTTCGGCGGTACTCAATTTTTCAACAGCCATATAATCATCCTCACGCACGACATCCCATGCATGTAATACCTTCCCTTCGCCACACGACAAGCCTACATGCCCCCAGTTCTTATACACCCCTTCGATCGAACCTGAGCAATCATAGAAGACAAAAGCACCTGCCGGGGGGATTTCCGGGGTCAGTTGCACCCCATATTTATCAGCAGATTCCTTTGCGCTGTCGCCTCCGAAGATCTCGATTTGATTTGACATCTCGTAAGCATCCTCGACAAACGCCAGGCATAAGAAAGGATACTCGTCTGATCCTGATTTATTACCTGCCCACTTTATTGCATTTTCAATTGTTGTCTGGCAATCCATTACACCTCATTAATTCGTTTTTCCCTGTCGACATTTCACCATGCCTACATGAATCAACCTTTACAATATTGATATTCTCCAAAACGATTATTGACCCCATTGCCGGATTTGTCAATGACAAACGCGCTTTGTAATCGCGGTACCCTATCATTTTATCCGTCTGTCAGAATTACTGGATCTTCAATTCGGATGCAGTGATCCGATGTGGGACAACCACCTGTCGGTCCAGGCTATCCAGATGAGTCAGGTCATCCAGCAATTGTTCCCGTGATATCCCTTCTGGCAGTGTAATTTGCCCGCCTCCCGCCGGTGGCCACCAACACGATCTTGCGGATGTTGACATCATCCCGGAACCTGACGCGCGAACGACCATCGTGAATCTGCAACTCCGGCTCGAGCAAAGGGCAAAGCCGGTTGAGGACGTTTTGCATTGCACCCGGCAGTGGAATATATATGGGGGTGCGCCAGAACCAGAATCTCCGCCGTTTTGAGCTTTGGATATAACGTTTGCATATCGTCCTGAAAACAACATTCGCCCTTTTTAACATTCCAGCAATACATTCTGCCGCAGGCGCAAGGGTCGACTTTCAAGCGGCTGGCGTATTGAACGTCAACTTCACTTCCTGCATCTTTCACACCCCGGATGAAAGCATCCAGTAGCAGGGCAGTGTTCCCCTTCTCCATGCGGGGGCTGCCATTGATTGCAATGACCTTTCGCATCTTCGCCTCCTTTGCACTTGCCGGACATCAGCAGGTATCATCGAAGACTAAATCAGTTATTTTCCCGCTGGTCTGCCTTCTTGAACTGCGTATTGTAAAGGTTTGTATACAACCCGCCCTTTTTCACCAGGCTGGCATGAGTCCCTCGCTCCACAATTCGACCGCGGTCGATGACCAGGATCAGGTCGGCTGCCAGGATGGTGCTCAGGCGATGGGCGATGACGATGCTGGTACGCTCCGCCATCACCTTGCCAAGCGCATCCTGAATCAACGCTTCCGATTCACTGTCCAGGCTGCTGGTGGCCTCGTCCAATACCAGAATGCGTGGATCTTTAAGGATCACACGCGCCAGGGCGATACGCTGCTTCTCCCCACCACTCAGACGGTATCCCCGTTCGCCAACGATTGTGTCGTACCCGTCCGGTAGATCCTTAATGAAATCATGAATGTTGGCGATCCGGCAGGCCGCTTCCAGCTCCGACTGAGTGGCGTCGAGGTGGGCATATTGCAGGTTGGTACGGATGGTATCGTGGAACAGATACGTTTCCTGGGTGACCATGCCGATCTGTTCGGAGAGCGATGAGAGCGTCACATCGCGAAGATCGTATCCATCGATACGAATGGTTCCGGCACTTGGATCATACAGGCGCGGGATCAGGTAAGTGAGGGTTGTTTTTCCCGCGCCGCTGGGGCCAACCAAAGCTACCAGCTGTCCAGGAGCAGCCCGAAAACTGATGTGCCTCAAGGCAATACTGCGTGCCTGACTGCGTGGGGCGATCTCTTCTTCCACGTGGTCTTTTTGTTCACCAGAGAGGACTGCCGTTACGTTATCCATGCTGCCGTAACGATGCACGTCGCTGAGGAGGTTCTCATCGCCAGCCTCGTACTTGAAGCTGACATCTTCAAAGCGGATCTCACCCCGTACGTCCATAAGCGTGACCGCATCCTCTTTTTCCCGGATCTCCACCGGCAGATCGATAACCTCGAACACACGCTCAAAACTGACCATCGAGGTGGCAAATTCAACCGGTGCGTTGGAAAGACCCTGAAGTGCACCGTACAAACTGCCCAGGTAGGAACCAAAAGCCACGATCGTACCGATTGTGAAGGCACCCCGGATGACATAATATCCACCCAGCCCATAGACCAGGGCGGAACCCACAGCGCTGATCAAGCCGATGATCATCATGAAGATCGATCCGGTAAAGGTACGCTGGACGCCCAGATCACGAACCTGCTCCGCGCGCTGGCCAAAACGATCCACCTCCACCTTTTGCCGGCCAAACAACTTGACCAGCAGCGCCCCGCCGATATTCAGCGTCTCGTTCATTATAGCGTTCATCTGGGCGTTGGCTTCCATCTGCTTGCGGGCGATATCGCGCAACCGGTTCCCCAACAGGCGCGCCGCCAGGATGAACAGCGGCATGATGGCCACACTGATCAGGGTCAGTCGCCATTCGAGCGTCAGCATGACAGCCAGTACTGCCACCGCCTGGATGATCTGTGTGATGATCCCGACGATGGTGCTGCTGATGGCATTTTGGGCGCCCACCACATCATTGTTCAGGCGGCTCATCAACTCGCCCACCTTGGTATTGGTGAAGAAGCGCAGCGACATGCGTTGCAAACCGGCATACAGCGCCAGGCGCAGATCGCAGATCACGCCCTCGCCAACACGCGAATTCACGCGGCGCTGGATAACATTAAAGGCGCCGTTCAACGTCGGGATCGCCAGCATCGCCAAAGCCAGCAGGATCAGCCGGTTGATATCCTTGGATGGAATGGTGTGGTCGATCAAATCCCGCATGATGAGCGGCGATAACAGACTCAGACCGGTGCTTGCCAGGATCAACAGCAGCATGCCAAGCATCAGCCAGCGGTACGGTGCAGCATAATGCAGCACTCGTTTCAACAACGGCAAGGTTATTTTTGGTTTTTCGTCGGGTGAATTGATCATCCCGCGCAAGCCACCGTGAAGTCCCATTCCACTACCTCTTTGCATTGAATCCTTCCTTGCTTATTATCCCACGCTTCGATGGCCATTCCAGCATGCAAGATAATACTATAAAAAGCGCCCTCGATTGGGGAGGGCGCCTTCTCGTTTTATTAACCCGCCGGTGTTACTGGCTCTTGGGTTTGGATGCAGTGATCCGGTGCGGGACAACCACCTGCTGGTCAAGGCTTTCCAGATGATCCAGATCATCCAGTAATTGTTCCCGCGAACGCGACTCCGGCAGTGTTATTTGCCCACCATCCACCATCCTGATGACAGTCTCACTATCCGCCACGAGGTGGATTTCCTCGAATCCGACCTTTTCCAATCCGCTGACATACTCCTGCCTGGATAACGCCAACAAATTGAGTAGCTCGAAATCCCTGTCACTTGAGCCGGATTAATTCCTTCCCGGCATTCTGGTTCAACCGGTCCAATGCAACCAGAAGGGGATCATTGGCTGGCAAACCCAAGGTTGATATGAAATAGCTTGGTGCTCAAAGAAAGTGATCAAATTGCTCGAAGCCAAATGGAATTTCCTTCTCCCGATGCTTCGACTCGATCTCGCGTCACTTCACGACATGGGGAGTTCGCACGCACTCACCTGAAATCGATTCTGATAGAGTAATTTCTTCTAATGCTTCGTATTATTGATGTACGCGAAAACTGCGTGATCTGACTCCAAGTACAACCTCCCAATGGCTGGTGTCATTGAGAGAGACTAGCTCATGATCACCGTTCTGCAAACGAACCTTGGTAATCGAGGCTTCTCCAAAGTCCAGGGGCATACTATATCGGAATGTCAGTCCGAGTATATTACAGACAACACCCTGAATAAATCCAAAATGGGTGATTGCTATAACAGTACTAGAAGTATTTTCCATTTCATTCAAAAAACGGTCAACCCGCAATAAAAATGCCTTCGTCGACTCGCCACCTAGAGGGGTATAAATCGGATCACCCGACTGTAGTCGTTGCCACTCCTCTGGAAATACCTTGGGAATATTATTTGGCTCTACGCTTTTTAGACGTGGGCCAAGGTTCTGTTCTTGTAGATCTGTTCGCACTTGCAGTTCTATTTGCAAAGTTTTTGATATAATCTTTGCGGTTTCCAAAGCCCGAGGTACTGGGCTTGTAAGAAGAATATTTGCATTGAACCGACGGAGAGTTTGTGCAGTGATTAACGCTTGCGTATTTCCAAAATCTGATAATGCCGATGAACTGGTTATAAATGGATGAAAAATTCTTGATAATAATGTTATTTTCGTCGTTATAGGTTGGGCGTGACGCACCAAATAGATTTCTGTCATCAACTACTCCTTCATTTGGTATGGTACTTAATAATCGTATTCTGAGATGCTTCAAATTTTGTACCGATTTTGAAACCATCCCCAATACAATCAACCATGCCTTTAAATCTCCACTCAGCGTATCTTCCTACAGGGAATATCCGGTTTTTTTCTAGTATTTCAATGGCATTATCACGCCATTTATCATTTGGCCATAACCATGTGTAAGCAACTTCAATCCAATTGTGATCAATGACTTCTGGAAGCTCAAGAAATCCCCAACTTACTATCTCTTCGATTATACGTTCGCATAATCGACTGATTTTTTCTTCATCTATTTTTTCCCCACCTATGAAGCTTTTTTCGATATATAAACTAATGTGATTATCACTATCTCTAGCCGATTTTGGGAGAAATCTTTTACTTATATTGCTATAGAATCCAATTCTATAAAAACCATTTCTGCTTTTTGGAATATATAGCCAATGTTCCTTGGGACAATTATGCCCTTTTTTCCCCCCAACGTTTATAACTAAAACGGATGTATAAGGCGACATTCTATCTATAACAGATATGCCAGTAATTTTTACCATATCTTTTAAAGGGACTGTGGTAATAAGGTTATCGTAAGATTCTTCTGCCCCATCTGAAAAACCGGCAATTTTTTTGTGAATGTCAACTTTGACTAAGCGCTTGTTATAGGTTATTTTGCATAGTTTTGCCATTTGGCTAACAAGAAAATTCATTCCTAAATCAGGGTACAGGAACGTGGCGTTATAACCAATGGGTTCCGTTTTGGTGGCCATACCCCTTTCTATGACATTTAAATTGATTGGTGATTTGTAAGATAAGTCAGGGGCAATTCTTTTATACAACCCGGCTGTATAAAGCTCATGAAAAGGATTAAAGAACAAAAAGGCCAGAGTGGAACCGAATGTTTGATGCAACCATTTTTCCATAGTATCCGCTGGCTTGTCTTGCGTATTCATTAATTCTTTATAAATTCTCGACGCAGTATCTATTGGAAAATACTTTAAATTATTCTGGATTGGGCAAGGTATCAAAAGGTTATTCTCAAAGTAATACACAGAAGAGTTGCGAGAATATCGTGATATTGATCCAAATGATTCCAATACACTAACCACCTTTGGATTCTCACCAAATAACCAGTGCCCTCCTCCATATTCAAAAGTGTAAACCTCACCATCCGGCGGCATCTCCACTAACCGTTCTGAAGAGTGACATTTCATATAATATGAGGAACAAATCCCACCGGGTATGGGGTTTGCCTCATATATCTGCCATCCTGTTGCCATACCGATGGCCATGCCAGATATACCTGCACCTAAAATGATCGTTTTGTGTTTCTTAATCAATGCTACTTTCCAACAACGAAGGCTTTTAGAAACAAACTCCGATTTTTATTCAATTATTGCGTAAGATAAACTTGGGCAGTATGGAAATCGAGATAATTTTAGCGAATTTATTCCCAATACATCTTTCAAGGCTTCAGTTTCTCCGGGAAATAATTTGGAATTAATTTCATCGAAGAGAATTACTCCGCCTTTTGGTATTCTTGGAACTAATAATTCAAGCCCAATCTTGGTAGGTTGATAAATATCGACATCTATATGCAGCAGCGACACAATAAGATAAGGATTGTCATCAAGGAAAGTTGGTAAAGTTTCTTCAATATCTCCCTTGATCAACCTCAATTTCTTTATATGATTAAGATACCTGGTTAAATCATGTATTTTCACGGATTTTTCAATATCCTCTTTAATGTTTGGCTCAACTGAAAACCCGCCTATTTTCATGTTAGCACTGATTGAGTCCGTGTAAATATCCTTTGCGTCTAATTTAGGAAAACCCTTAAATGTATCAAAACCTATTATTTCTCTACTATAGTTGGAAGGTTCATAAATAGAGCTTAAGTGATACCAGGTCATTAGACTGGCGCCGCGAGCTACGCCAAGTTCAATTATCGAACCGTGAATATTCAGTTGTTTTAAGAAGATTTCATTTCTAGCAACAAATTTTGTTATAGATTCACGGCTGACATATTTCGTGAAGTTTTCTAGCTTTGCATTTACGCTACCCTGGCTTTCGTCCCAATATTGAGCAATCTCTGTCAAGAATTGGGCATTAGCAGTAGATTGATTCGACGGCTCCCGTAACAAGGATTCTCTAGATTTATCCATTGAAATCACCTAGTGTAGAAAGTGGAAAAGATTTTCTTCGAATATAATCTGGGAATCGAAACGCAAATAATTCTGGCGTACTGCGAAATGACTTGATGGAAAATCAGAGTTGATGTTGAAATTCTTCAATTGATTTGTACTTTCCGATAAATTTCTGAAAATCTTCTCTGTAGTAAGGGAATTTCGATTCAAGCAATAACTCATAATCTTGTGCCATCTTCTTGAAACAAACTCGTCGCTTTTCGTTAAAGATTGTGCCAATATTAAACGCATTCTCCCGTGCCTGAGCAACTGATTGCGCTGCCAATATGGATTTAGAAAGTTCAAATAAGAGCCAGTAATCTGTCTCTTGAACTCGTTTACTAACATTGGAAAGCACTGCTAATCCTTCCTGGATGTTCTCTGTATCGGATAAACGAAGCATGTTTTCCACATAGTTGTTGAAATACACCTTTTTCAGGGTAGTATCAAAAAATTGAATAACCTGGCGAACTATATCTACATAAGGGTCCAAACATTGATACTGATACGTAAACATATCAGGATTGAGATCTCCTAAAATTCCCTTGGATCTACAAACCTGCTCATATCTGGTTCCACGATAAACACGTATAGTCTTCAAAGGCGTGGAAATGAGATTGAGAATCCCATTCTTCTTGAGACCTATTACTTGTTGATATAATTCATCCCTTGTGGCAAGGGGTTGTAATGTAATAAAGCCTCCTACTACTCTTATACCAATGGATTCCAAGAATGGGATTATTTCAAACCCATGATGCTTTTTTCCATAAATTATTTGTTCTCGTGAGATCACACTTTCAATCCCAACAAATACCTGCTTTAGCCCGGCCTTTCGGAGGTCCGGTAAATGAGGTTTTATATGTTGTGCTGTTCCCAGCCGCATATCGCAGCGAAAACTAATAGACAATTTACGTTTTTGGGCAACTTCTAGGAAAGATGAAACAGATTCTTCAGTTTCAAAAGCTGAGGAGTCAGCTAGGCTGAAGGTTGTAATTCCCCATTCTTTTCTAATAAATTCTATTTCGTCAAACAACTCGTTAAAATCACGCAGCCTCCAATCACTGTTAACCTTTTCATTTGATAGTCCGCAGAATGCGCAATTCAATCGACAACCACGACTACTTTCGACCCAAACGGTACCACCGGATGTGATTGTTCTCTGGGTGGATAAATGAACTGGCTTTTGGAAGTAAGAATCGGACGCTATGCTTTTGATATCCTGTATTATGGCATCTTGATCACCACTCGGACGCGTGGAAAGCACTTCTAAAGTGCCCGGAAAAACTGCTTCGGCATCCTGGGTATAGATGAGTGCATCTGGCAACATTTTTTGAAGCAAGTCTGGAGCGCACTGAGCTGTCTGTCCACCTAATACCAAGTAAGGTTTCGAATGACCAGAATGCTCTCGATCGGTAAGTGCTTTTTTTAGTTGTTGAACGAGAATACCGGATTCTGGCCGTAAGCTCACAGCAAGCAGATCCAACTGATCTGACTCTCGAATAAGTTTAAAGATTTCTTCTAAAGGATCAAACGATGCGTCCAAGACAAAAACTAACCGGTGGTTTGATCGCTGCACTATTGATGCCAATATGTCCAATGCAATGCTGCGATCAGTCAAGCCATGGTCTTGTAATCCGACTAATCCCACTGCCAGCCGATTTTTTTCAGGTGTTTCCATGATCTATTCATCCTTTCTTTAACGTATTGGACGATCATTACGCTTAACTACCCTCGGCAATTTGGAGCATCAATTCTCATAAAAACCGATAGTTTATTTTTTGGATAAAGCTAATATTCTTCTGGTTCAGAAGAATATTGCAGTGCCCTGTTTGCATTTACATGCCAGCGAATTAGGTTGTCCGCAGGTATATACCAAAAATAAGGGTGTACGTTGGTTACATAAGGTTCTTTATCCATTTTTGATAACGCTTTTGGCGAAAGAAAATCAGATATTTTTTCTAACCATTCGGCTGTCTCAATTGATTCCCATTTTCCTTTATTCATAGGACATACCCGTTGACATACGTCACAGCCATAAATCCATTTCCCCATCTTACTCCATAGATCAGGTGCTATAGGTTCAGGTGCTTCATAAGTTAGATGAGCGATACACCGATCTCTTCGCATAACAAATGGCTCAAGGAGTGCTCCTGTTGGACAAGCGTCAATACAAATCCGGCATTTTTCTGGGCATTCAGAATTCATCGTTGGTTTATCTGCTGGGAGCTCAATATCAACGAGCCACGCATCAAAATCAATCCACGAACCGTGTTCAGAATAAGAAAAACAATTTTTTCCAAACCTAGTGATGCCTGCCCGTGCGCCAGCCCATCGATAAGGTACCCCACCTCGCCTAGCTCGAATCTTTAATTTATTAATACTATTTTCAAACTGTATTGCTATGCGGTGGTCAGGGCATTCTGGAATACGTCGATCAAAAAGATAATATCGTCCGAAATATGCATCTAGCCCATTTGGGATAATATATTTCCCATACCTCCTGATGCAGACGATAATCGAATGTGCCCAAGGTGCCGATGAATGGAAATCCATTTTTTCTATTAAAGGAATATATAATTGAGCAACATCCGGGAATCGCGATATTCGTTCGTGTAATACTTGATTAAATTCTTGGAATAGTTCGATTCCGGTAATGCCACAAGCAGAATATCCACAATCAAGTGCGATTTTTTTTATTAATTGAGCATGTTCATTATCCATTGTTCTTTCCTGAATGTGTATCTCTTTTCAATATTGTTCTCACCATCTAATGCCGGCGTTAATTTGGCAGATAGCTTGTCCTAAGAGCCGGATTTTTGCCAGCCTTGAAGCCTTCTATGGATTGTAGTCCGCTTTCTTTATCGTTCTGGCGTATCTCTTCAGGTAACACCGATATACAGAACCTGTAAAATACTCTTTATGATTTGCTGATGATCTTGTGAAGAACAGCATTATTGATTCTATGACCACAGACAGATCATTCAATAGTTCGTCTGTTAAGTCGCCTCGGTTTCCCATGACAACCAGTTTACTCTACCAGTTAATATTTTGCATCCGGTCCCGGCAAAATTCTAAATATGCCAATCACTACATTTAGAATAAATCCTATCATTTCTTCTCCTGAACATTAGAGATCACTAGGCGTTCCGTGAAGGTAACCAATTCTCTAACATCCTTATCTGTAAACCATTTCTCCACCGCATCCGCGCCAAAGTTTGTCCGTGGCGGTTCGTATAAATCCGCCGTCTCTAATTTTCGTTTCTCCCAAAAAACACTCTGTACCTCGCACAAGAAGCGTATCTGGTCGGCGTTGTATTGATGCTGGGTATTGTACCCTTCAACCTGTCTCTGCACCACCTCCTGATAATCGGGCAGGGTATCCAGTTCCAGCACCTGGCGTGCGAAGACCAGGATACTATCCACCTTCAATCCGCCAAAGGCTTTGCGGATGTTTTCGGTTGAAACTTCCAGGTCGCCTTCGCCAAGTTCCTTGTGCAAATTACGTTCCAGTTCGAGCAATTGCTCATAGGTCACACTCTCACCGCTTTGAATGGCTTGCACGGTCAGGTGCCCCTCAACCAAATCCAGGATGCGTTTCTCCGCCAATCGGCGGTACTTTTCCTCATAGATCTGCTCGACGCGCTTGGTCAGCATGATGTAGCCGCGCACGGCAATGAAGTCACGCAGGTAGTCGATTACCAGTGGGTCTTCGCGGCTAGATTTGTTCTTCATTCCGCGCGCTGGCCGAAACGATCCACCTCCACCTTTTGCCGGCCAAACAACTTGACCAGCAGCGCCCCGCCGATATTCAGCGTCTCGTTCATTATAGCGTTCATCTGGGCGTTGGCTTCCATCTGCTTGCGGGCGATATCGCGCAACCGGTTCCCCAACAGGCGCGCCGCCAGGATGAACAGCGGCATGATGGCCACACTGATCAGGGTCAGTCGCCATTCGAGCGTCAGCATGACAGCCAGTACTGCCACCGCCTGGATGATCTGTGTGATGATCCCGACGATGGTGCTGCTGATGGCATTTTGGGCGCCCACCACATCATTGTTCAGGCGGCTCATCAACTCGCCCACCTTGGTATTGGTGAAGAAGCGCAGCGACATGCGTTGCAAACCGGCATACAGCGCCAGGCGCAGATCGCAGATCACGCCCTCGCCAACACGCGAATTCACGCGGCGCTGGATAACATTAAAGGCGCCGTTCAACGTCGGGATCGCCAGCATCGCCAAAGCCAGCAGGATCAGCCGGTTGATATCCTTGGATGGAATGGTGTGGTCGATCAAATCCCGCATGATGAGCGGCGATAACAGACTCAGACCGGTGCTTGCCAGGATCAACAGCAGCATGCCAAGCATCAGCCAGCGGTACGGTGCAGCATAATGCAGCACTCGTTTCAACAACGGCAAGGTTATTTTTGGTTTTTCGTCGGGTGAATTGATCATCCCGCGCAAGCCACCGTGAAGTCCCATTCCACTACCTCTTTGCATTGAATCCTTCCTTGCTTATTATCCCACGCTTCGATGGCCATTCCAGCATGCAAGATAATACTATAAAAAGCGCCCTCGATTGGGGAGGGCGCCTGGTCGTTTTATGAGTCTGTCAGTTTTTCTGGCTCTTCGGTTTTGATGCAGTGATCCGGTGCGGGACAACCACCTGCTGGTCAAGGCTTTCCAGATGATCCAGATCATGCAGTAATTGTTCCCGCGAACGCGACTCCGGCAGTGTTATTTGCCCACCATCCACCATCCTGATGACTGTCTCACTATCCGCCACGAGGTGGATTTCCTCGAATCCGACCTTTTCCAATCCGCTGACATACTCCTGCCTGGATAAGGCACCGGAAGTACACCCACACCAGTCCTCTCCGGCGGGACCGGTATTCTTGGGCATTGAGCGGTTGGCGACCGGATCGGAAACGGCGATTCGCCCGCCGGGCTTGAGCACCCGGAACATCTCCCGGAAAACCTGCGGTTTATCGAGTGACAGGTTGATGACACAGTTCGACATGATCACATCGATACTGTTGTCATCCACAGGCAGGCTTTCCAGGAGGCCTTCGCGGAATTCAACATTCCGCAAATCAAGCTTCGCAGCCTGAGATCTGGCGCGTGTGAGCATTTCAGGGGTCATATCCACGCCAATCACCCGCCCGCCTTCTCCAACCTGGCGTGCCGCCACGAAACAATCCAGCCCACCACCAGAACCGAGGTCCAGCACTGTTTCACCGGGTTTTAAACTGGCCAGACTGATGGGATCGCCGCTTCCGGCGCTGAAATTGGCAATATCGGCCGGGATCCCTTCCAGAATTTCCGAAGGATAGAGTTCGTTCGGTTTGGCGGAAGCCTCAGCTTTACTGCCGCAACAGCCTCCAGTTTCACGCGCATATTTGGCATAGTGTTCTTGCACCGCACGGTGCGTGGGGTCTAAAGTTTGGTTTGTCATTGTTTTCTCCTTATATAGATGTTTGTCTATGTATGTAATCAAAAAAAAGGGATGCCTGACCCGGGGATGAACATCCCGCCAATTATGAATCGGTATCGACTCTGATGGTCTTTACACTTCTGGCCGCTTCGGTCTCCGGCGCAAAATTCTGCACCAGCATGCTACAGCAGCTGGCAAAACGTTCCTGGTTGAGTGTGTAATATGTTTGTTTGCCTTCCTCCTGGATATTGACGAGCCCTGCCTCACGCAGGATGGCCAGATGGTGTGAGACTGTCGGTTGGGTCACATTCAGTTTTTCGACAATTTCGTTGACCGAAAGCCGCCGGCAGCAGACCAGTTTCATGATCTTCTGACGTGTATCGTCAGCCATGGATTTCGCAAAGTTAACTGGATCCTGTTCAGTCATATCCATACTTACCTATATGATATTATATAGATGATTGTCTATTTGTCAAGGGTGCAATAAAATATAGTCGCGAATCCCCCGGTCTGACGCTGCAACGTGACAATTTATTCGAATAAGCTTATTCACGCAATTGAGATACTACTGAGTCAACATCAGTCACCCATGAAAAACCAAAGGCAAGATTGAGCAGGCTTGCCAGATGCATCTCCTCGGTAATACTCCCGGTTCCATCAACCAGGAAAAATACGCGGTAATCTCGATAACAGGCATCGCGTGCCGTGGATTCGCAACACATATTGGTCATTATCCCTGCAATGACAATATCTTCCACTTGCAGGCAGCGCAAAACCGTTTCCAGATCCGTATTGTAAAAAGCCGAATAGCGGTGTTTTAATATTACTTTCTCGTTTTGTTTGGGAGCGATGTCTCGATGGATCTCACTTTCAGGGCTTCCTTCCAGGCACATGCCTTGCCACCACCAACCCATGATCCCTGCGTCCAGGCGATCAGGATGGTGTACGTGCTTTGTGTAAATCACAGGACGCCCCGCCTCTCTGAAGGTATGAATTATTTTTTTGATGTTAGGGAGAATGGCGAGACCACCACAGGTGAACGTCGGGGATGCGGGATTCAGGAAAAAATCCTGCATATCGATTACAAGCAGTGCGGATTTACTTTTATTAAGTTGCATCTTATGTGTATTGAATGAAGCGATGTGCTCCAGCCATTTTATCCCCTTCGCTGAAATGGTCTCGTGGGTGACATATGGTTCCATGGAAAATTCCTTTTTTGAATGTTTTATCGATCAATGCTCTTCGTCTGTACACGAACCAGATTAGTTACAACTCTGGGCTATGCCGGCTTTCCCCTCAAAATGATGCTATCCCTGATTTCATTCGCGCCATACATTTGATCTGGCATGAGGATATCTGGAAATCGTCCACGCAACGTACCGCGTGCCTCATAACACAAATGACAGGCATCGGCATAGCTCTCTGAGTGTGCCAGATCATAATGACGAACCAGTTCCACAGGGCCACCCCGTAATAATGGACCTGCAATGGGATGCGTGTCAGGTTGATATTGCTCGCAAATTTCTCGTAGAGGCGTAAGGAAGAGATTGCCCAACGAGATCCCCTGGCAAATATGCACATAACCCAGGGGGTCAACATGGAGCCGTCCGGGATCACGCAGATCTTCATAGGGGCAGTTTGTGTACTGTTGCCAGGGCTTCAGCCTGGCTTGTGTTACGAGCTTTTCAGCAGCACGGCCACGGTACATGACTGTCGTTTCACCAATTGGTAGCGAGCCGATAGCCGATGGCGCATCAATTCTCTCCGGTTGGGCAATGCTGATGACGCCCATGGGAATACCCAATTTCTGCGCTGCTTTCTTAGCATTCTTTGCCTGTTGACTCTGTTTCTCGTCCCAGTGATAGAGGTCACTACTGATCGATAGATCTTCTATCAATCCTGTAAATGGCCGCAACCACTCTCGCGCATCCTCCGTATCCGTTGCCCAGTATCCATTCGTGACCAGTCCGACGCGAAAGCCGGCAGAAGCTGCTTCCTGAACACCCTTGAGCATGATCGGGTAATAAAGGAAAGGCTCGCCACCCTCGAAGTAAATGGTTTTTATTGAACCGACATCCTTCGCCTGTTGTAATATCTTCCGGATATTCTTTAAAATCATCGTGCCGCTTTGCCGTGGACTCCCCCACACAAAGCAATGGTCACACTCCAGGTTACATTGATACGTCAATAGTATATGTAGACCGGAAAGTTTCATTTTGACACTCACTTTCTTTTGACCATCGCCATATTGCTTTAATAATGGCTTTACGCAGTACTTCTAGGGTCGATAGACACTGCCAATTACATTATCCACCATCGCCAATAACTCCTCATTACTCATTTTTCGCGCGTCTGTATTGCTTAACGGAGCATGAATGATCATCTCCGGTTCAGCATCAGGGTCCAGATAGAACCTTCTCATCGGCTTGAGTATGTATAATCCATTCAGGGTTACTGGAAGCAAATCTAGAGTTGTCTGTCGCAGGATATAGATAAAACCACGCTTGAAACGATGGATCGCACCATCCGGCGTCCGCGCGCCTTCCGGCAGGATGATCATACTTTGGGCAGTATCACTTTTTTTCAGATGCAGGTCGATCGTCCGTATTCCCTGCCCGACCCTTCCGGGTTGGACAAAGATGGTTCCCAGTCGACCAAGGAGCTGGCCGAACAAAGGTATTTTTTTCATAAATGCATTTGCTACAACGGAGGCTCGCGGGAACGCTCCGATCAAAGCAAAGCCGGCATAAAACGAGGGGTAATTCGAGATGATCACATAGGCACGGTCAGGATCGAATCTATCCTGACCAGTGACTTTCATTTTCTTCCCGACAATGGCGAATAAGACTTTTACAAACCACTGCTTTATTGCTGGCAGTTTTTGCCTGTCTAGATAGGTAATCGGGATCGCGAAAGGAAGTGTCAGAAATACGAATAAGTGAGTGACAACATATAATGAAAAAGTATAAACAATGATCCGAATCAGTTTAAACATTACTATCCTTTCAACCGCTCACTTATTGGACGCATAATCCATTGTTATTTTGACCAAATTAATAATGATAGCATGAAACTATGCATTGCATATCCACCCCTCCGCATCATTAGCTCGTATCTGCCACTTTCTTTTGTAAAGTGAACATGTTATCTCTTTTTCGGCACCTTTTCCTGGTTTTCCATGACCCTGAATGCCACGATTTTGCGGATCAAGTCAAAAGGGAGTGGTTGGTCGATCGGGAATCTGACAGTACCCTTTGATACCTCATACGTAGACAGTTCCTGTTTGAATTTCACGATCCCGCTTGAGGTGGGATAAAACCCGATATGACTCTTATACGCGGCAAAATAGACCAGATTGCCGTTTTGCCAGAAGGCGGGCATCTGATAACTGATCCGTTCCACGGCATCCGGTGCCGCAGCTTTAATGACAGCCCGCAGTTCTTTCAATGTCTTCTGCACTTCTTTTGGGGAATCGGCAATATACTCGTTGATCGAGTTGTATCTTTTACTAATTCTGCGCATGGTTTCTCCTATATTTCGCTATAGAGATAAAAATTAGAGCTCCCTTTCTACCAAAATTCATCAACCAAGTTCATCCTTGGCGAATGATCGGATTGCCCCATAGACCCTCTTTTACGACGAGCTGCCTTGGTCCCATAATGGCTTTCAATAGTATGCTAAAACAGGAATTGGTTCGGTTTATGGCTGAGATATCTCTATGTAATCGAACTCGCCTGTAATATTGGGGGTTTCCTTTCCAGCGGAATCTACATTTGATACACCCAGACAGATATCGCTATATTCAAGGTAGTTGCCTACTCTCCCAAAACGCTGCCAGTCTTCATTATCGAAGGAGTAGTATCCAACAACGGTTTGATCCTGGCTGACCAATCTCAGGTAAACATCCTTTTCTTGAGTCTTGACCTTGAACGAACCCAAACTGCCCGAAAACTTATAGTCCATGAACATGCCACCGCCGATTCCACATAGACCGCAATAACCGCGATTCATTGACACATAGTTGTTGCCGTCCTGGTAAAGAAAAAGTGCGGCCTGTTGAAAATCCGCTGTTGGATTGGCTGTCAGATGAACAGTAATCTGGAAATCTCCCTCCGGCGCAGTTCTGCAAAGGAGGTTACTTTGCGTTGCATCGCTTATCAAGGAATCATCTTCACCGATGATCTGCAACCACCCATCTGAAAGTATGGTCCAGTGGGAAGGATTCTCGTCCAGCCACGTCCAACCCGATTGTAAGCTTCCCGTGAAATCATCACGGAATATCTGACCGACGGGAGTTCTGGCCGGGGTTGGTTCATACGTGCCGGATACTGGTGGAATACTTGGGCTGCTCGAAAAGACATCGATCAATGTCTGCCGAATCCCATCAGCATCCGGTTCCAGACAGACGGAACTATTCGCCTCCTCACCTGATACGATGGCAGTTTGCCCGTTCGTGTTTCCTTCCTTTGTAATAACTTGCAGGTGGTAGGGTTGAAAATCACAAAGCTCAGGGTTGAGCATGATGACCGCAGTCATCACATCCCAGATCGCACCTTCTTCCGCATTCCAACTACTCAATAACGAATCGTAGATATCGGCAGCAAAATCTGCTATTTCTCCGCCCTTTCGCCATTGACTGATATCCCGTTTGGTCGCCAATACTTGATTCGTGGCATCCAATGGTACAAGATAAATAGTAATACCGGATTCGAATACTTCGTTGGCTGCTTCGACATCTCCGAAAATGTTCCATTCTGCGACCTTGTTAGCATCATCGGGGTAAAAATCGGCAACATTACCGGGAACGTTAACCGCGCCACCCATCAGATAAAGCGATTTAATATTTTTCGTAATACCCGGGTTGAGTCGCAGCGCCTGTGCCAGGTTGGTCAATGGACCGCTTACAAAGAGGGTAACCGGTGAAGTGGCCGGTATAAGGATCGAGACCAACAATTCGGGAGCAGGCTGGGCAGGATAAGTCTTCTCAGCATTTGGAATTGGTTGTCCCCAAAAACCATTGGCTGATTGACGCAAACCCTCGGGAAATCCATTTGTTCCCGACAGGGGAGAATCCTGCCCGTAACCGAGAGGAATATCTGTGATCCCAAAAGAGTCCAACATCCGCCCCATATGTTGGATATAGATATCGGGGTGCGCTTCGCCATAGGTAATATTAACAGCCTTTAAATCTGCTTCCGGATCGCTCAGAAGGTAAAGGAGAGCTGTCGTTCCATCCGGACTGCCATCATCGTCGTAGATAATCGGGATCGGTTCTGTGGGTGTATCGGTTGGCTCGGAAGATGTGGCAACTGACATTTCCGTAGACACAGGAACTGAAGTCGGCGTTGTTTGTTGCCTTTGCCCGCAGCTGGATATTATCAGGGTCAGTACTATCAAGCAAGTTGTCAATAAATAGTTTGTCATGTTTCTTCCTGTTACTATATTTATATAACTTGTAACCTCACTATGCAAGAGCCTTAACCTTGGAACATGGCAATACTCAACCTTGTTTACTCCTCTTAAGAATTCTCAGTGCAAAGATGAATACCCAGATCATGAAGGGAATCAGGGCTGTGCGTTGGATCAGGCCGATCCAATCATTAAACAGGATCTGCAAGGCCGGCAGCTTGGAGGCGAGGGTAAAAAAGAGTACGGCCACGGCATCGAAGATTCCCAGAATGAACGTCCAGCGCCAAAGCGATCTCCATTTTGGTTCCGCCTTAAAGTTGCGCAGGAACAGCAAAATGCAGATGGGCATCAACAAAAATACGACCCCGCCGAAAATACCGTGCAGCGTGCCGTGGAAGGTCGCCTGGTCCGGAGGCGTACCGGTTGGGTCCATTACGAAGATGCCGGAGAGAAGAAAACAGAAGGCAATTATTGTAAGCAGGATGAGGCCAGCCTTCGATGCCTTTCTGCTTGTAAACTCCGCCGCTACAGCTCGGGTAAATAGGAGCAATAGCGCCCCGAAGACTATAAAATTGATAATTTGGATCCAGCCACGCGGACCAAGGGATAAAGCACTGATAAATGTACTGAGTGGATCATAACCGGGGCGAAGCCAGCCCTCGATCATAAATACTGCCACAAAGAGTGCCGGACTGATGATGCCTGCCCAAGTGGCAAGTTTAAGCAAATTTATTTTACTCATTTTCACCTCCTTACATGGGTTAATGGTCAACGATAGCTTACATTCTTGAAGGCTATGGGTACACTCTGGGCCACTTTCTCTCAATGGTCATGGCACACCCCTCAAAAATCAATGACTGTTCACATATCCGCTCAATCTCATTCCCATTTAAAGGTAAGAGCGATCACAAGCATGCCCAGGAGCAGGATACCACCTAACACTGCCACCTCCAGCAGGTGCTGCCCCCAGGCATCGCCGAACCACAGCCCGCGCAGCAGTGTCACTGCATGTGCCAGCGGGTCGAAGCGTGAGATATCCTGGATCGATTTCGGCATAACCTCCAGTGGGACCATCGCACCCGAGAGTATGGCAATCGGAATGATGATCACATTGCCCAACACGGTGTAGATACGGGCGCTCTTGAACAATCCGGCCAGACCATAACCTAACGCGAAGAATGACAACGTGCATAAGCAAACACCGGCAAGGACGTTGAGCCAATTTCCCTCAAATCGTCCCTGATAGACCAGCAGGCCCATTACGACCAACAGTGCTACACCTAAAAGGGTCACCAGGAAAGGTGCCAGGATATCTGTCAGGAAGTAGGTAATTGGTTTCAATGGGGTGGCAGAAAAACGCCTCAAGACGCCCATTTCACGCCGCAAGATGGTACCGATCGGTATGGACATCAGCCCGGTGATGCCTACAATGAGGGCGATAAAAGTGGGGACAGAAACATCCAACTGGCTCAATCCGTTTAATATCGGTTGAGGCGTACTACCGAAGATGAATCCCATCATGACCAGCATCAGGGGTCCGAACAACAGGGTGAAGAACACCCCCATGGGTTCCCGCAGATACAGCTTGGTCTGAACGATCGCCAATTTCAAAAAAGCATGCATTTTATTGCTCCTAGTTCCGAATCTCTCGTCCGGTCAGTTTGAGAAACACATCTTCGAGGGTCGGTTGTTCGGAATGGATATTCTCGAAGGGGACTTTGGACGATTCAAGCGTATTGACCACCCGGCCGACCAGACCGGCCTTCTTGCCATAGACCACCACGCGATCCCCGATCCGCTCCACCCGGCCAATGCCGGATAACTTCTTAAGCACGGATTGCTTAAGGTCGCCGGGTGTCTCAAAGACCACCCGATTCTCCTCGCCCAACCCATCCACCAGGTGTTGGGGGGTATCGAGGGCAACGATCCTGCCGTGATCGACGATCGCCACCCGGTCGCACAGGCGCTCGGCTTCTTCCATGAAATGGGTGGTCAGGAAGATGGTTTTGCCCTGCTTCTGGATCTCCTGGACCTGATCCCACATTGCCCGCCTGGATTGCGGGTCCAGCCCGGTGGTCAGTTCATCCAGGAAAAGTATTTGCGGGTCATTGACCATTGCCAGTGCGATGAAAACGCGCTGCTTTTGACCACCGGAAAGCTTTGACAGGTAAGCGTTGCGTTTTTCTTCAAGCCCCATTTTTACCAACAGCTGCCGGTAGTCCACCGATCGCTGATAAAAACTGGCAAACAGGTCCAGCGCCTCCCATACCTTGATCCGGTCGGGCAATGTGGCAGATTGGAACTGGATGCCGATCTGTTCCCGCAAGCGGTATCCATCTGCACGCGGGTCCAACCCCAACACGCGGATCTGTCCCTGGTCCGGCTGTCGCATGCCTTCGATGCACTCGATGGTGGTGGTCTTGCCGGCACCGTTGGGACCTACCATGCCGAATACCTCACCCGGCTGGATGCTGAACGAGATGCCATCCACTGCCCGGGCGCCGGGGTACTGTTTAACGAGGCCAGTAACCTCGATTACAGGTCGATCATTTGGTTTCATACAATACTCCTCTAATACTTAATGGATAAGTATCATTGTTTATTCATCGGAGAAGCAAGTCCGGCGGGTAAAGCGCATTATCAGTTATTGAAACCTCATTTATATTGTCGCTATCAAAAGTTGATAGGATCAATTATATTGGGTATTTTCGCTTTATCAAGCGAAATGTGAATTCATCGGGGGAATATTAATAATCAAAAGCGCCCTCCGCGGAAGGACGCTCAAGATACATTTATTATGATCGTTACATTCTGCTCGCAGACGCCTTGCCTGCCAGCGCCCCACTGCTGAATGCATATTGCAGGTTATACCCGCCGCAAGGACCGACCACATCCAGTGTCTCCCCTGTCAGGAACAGTCCCTTCACCCGGCACGACTCGAGTGTCTGCGGATCGACTTCACTCACCGGGACCCCGCCGGCGGATACCTGGCAATACTCAAAACCCCGCACACCCTTAACCGGAAGACGGGTGTCCATCAACTGCCCGATCAGTCGTTCCAACACACTGTCTTCCACCTGACCGAGGGGGATATCTTGCGCCAGGCCGGCGTTTTTAAGAAAGACGTTCGCTACTTTTGGTGGAAAAAAGGCATCCAGAAATATCCGCACAGGCATGGAGCTCGTCCTTTTTTGCGCCAGCAATTGATCGAATTCATCCTGGAAATAAGCCAACAGGTTGAGAGACAACGCCAACTCGGTCCCGGCGTTGGGATAGACATGATGACTAAGATCCATCACTGCCGGACCGTTCAACCCCCACTCGGTAAATATGAGATTTCCGGTCGTGGCGGCCAGTCGCCGGGATCCATTCCACAGCGCGGCACCCGCGTTCAGACGCACCCCCAGCAGGGGTCGCAAATTGCCCAGGTCTGCCAGAAGAGGTGCCAGCGCAGGGCGTTTCGGCAGAACAGAATGCCCCAGCCTTCCCAGCACCGGTAATAATTCACCACGCGAACCGAGCGAGGGATAAGCCATGCCACCGGCAGCCACAATCACCCGCCCGAACTCGTTTTCCTGTTGCCTGCCTTCGTGGGTGTAACCGACCGCAATCCCTTTCCCGCTGACACGCAGTGAGTTTACCTGAGTCTGATTGGATATAGACACACCGGCCAGCTTGAGTGCACAGGAGAAAGCTTCCACGACAGAATGCGCCGAATTGGATAGGGGGTAGTACCAGCCATCAGATGTTTTTTGAACCGGGATGCCGATGGAGGCGAGCATGGCCAGCAGGTCGGATACGCCAAATCGGCTGATCAGGGTTTCCATCCAGGCTGAGTCTGCACAGGAGTATTTTGCCGCCGTAACCCCCTCGTTGGTGATGTTGCAGCGCCCGTTGCCTGTTACCAGCAGCTTCCTTCCCACTTCTGCGTTATGCTCATACAGGGTCACAGCCTCCCCGTTCCAGGCAGACTGGAGAGCTGCCGCCATACCCGAAGCACCAGCACCGATCACTGCAACCGTCATACTCAAATTGTACTAGAATTAATTGTTCCCGGTGCTCATGTTAATACCAATAAGTCGCCTGATCCAGGTTGTCATGGTTGGCTAATTTTCTGAGGCATGACCCACCATTAGGGCTCGTCGCCTCCTGGCAGGTGCTTTGCTTCGCGATACCCCAAGGGTATGCTTCGCGATCCCCCAAGGGGACACCCGTTTCGGGTGCTTTGCTCCGCGATACCCCAAGGGTATGCTTCGCGATCCCCCAAGGGGACACCCGTTTCGGGTGCTTTGCTTCGCGATACCCCAAGGGTATGCTTCGCGATCCCCCAAGGGGACACCCGTTTCGGGTGCTTTGCTTCGCGATACCCCAAGGGTATGCTCCGCGATCTGAGCGGGAGGGTTACATTATCTTTTTCAACTACGAAAGGATACAATTAAGATCAAGACAGACACCTTCTCAACCCGTGTGCCTGTCTAACTAGCTAACAGGGTTCTTTATTCTCTGTCTCGTTTTATTAGGAAGGAAACCGGACCATGTTTGTTGGCGGTGAATTTTATTATGACACACGCTGGCTTGAAGATAAACCAACGATTTCAACTTCAGCTATGACTTTCCTCAATGGGGGAAAAGCCTGCCTGGTTGTGATTTGTGATTATTTGCTCGATCATGGAGTTAAAAAGATCTTATTGCCTTCCTATTTGTGCCCGACGATCGTTACAACTCTGGAACGCGGTGGGCTTGCCTGTGATTATTATCAAATCAACATGGATTATTCCATTGACCTGGATGATTTGGCTCAAAAAGTTATTGACTACCAGGCAATTTATTTCATCAATTATTTCGGCTTTTTGCATCCACTGCCGGTTCGAAACTTTCTGTCGAGCCTTCGGCAAGAAGGCGTCATTGTGGTGGAAGACAATGCTCAGGCCGGTTTCAATAACCATCACACCGGCGATTTTATTTTAAATAGTATGCGAAAACTAGCCGCTTATGACGGCGGATATTTGATCACGCCATACGATGTAATGCCTTACGTTAATAAATATCAAGGGCGCCCGAACCGGCGCTTACCGCTGATCCGTGAATATCGTGAACGATTGGCGACTTATCTTTTTCAAGGCACCGGCAAACATGACGAGCTTGTACAAATGTACAAACTCGCGGAAAACTATTATGAATCTGACCTGGTTGTAGAGGGTGATCCGCAAGAGCGGCAGCAGATCGAACGGTTGGATTGGAAAGGAATCAAGCAGGTCCGCCGGGAAAATTATACCTATATGCTGAGTTTAATATCCGGAATATCCGAACTGTCACCGGTTTACCTTGATCTCCAGGAGGATAATATGCCCCTTGGATTGCCGGTTTATGTCTCCGGTGTTCCGCGTGATTGGCTTTTTGACGAATTGGGAAACGCCGGAATCGGATTAACGATTCACTGGGACGAACTATTGCGTGACCCACACCTCAATCAAAATCGTGTTGCGGTTAACATGGCGAGCAGGATTCTAACGCTGGTGATCGATCAACGCACCAGCCACAAGCAAATGGATTACCTTGTTCAGAATTTACTCGACTGTATCAAAAATGCAAAATTATAGAGTAAATATAAATCCTCAGCTATCATTCCTGAAATATTATGAACCGTTTACCCTCGCTTTATAAGTCTATTTTCAGACCACTGATACGATGTAATTATGCTACAAAAAAGCGTCCATCTTACAAACAGGTAATAAAAACGACCGGGATAATCACGTTTATAATGAAAATATGATCATCCAGGAAATACAATCAAAAACCATTCTTTCCGTATCGAAAGTCTATCCCTATGTCATTAATCCTTACTCAGGTTGCCAGCATGCCTGTTCGTACTGCTACGCCCATTTTATGAAACGGTTTACCGGGCACCGGGAACCATGGGGGCAATATGTCGATGTCAAGGTGAATGCTCCCGATCTATTAAAGCGGGAAATTACCAGGAAGAAAATCGGGCGGGTGTGGATCAGCGGCGTATGTGATCCATACCAACCGCTGGAGGGAAAGTACAAGCTCACCCGTCAACGCCTGGAAATACTGGCGGAGAACAACTGGCCGGTTGTCGTCCAAACACGATCCCCCCTGATTCTGCGTGACCTGGATATTCTAAAAATAGGTGGGGATTTCGAAGTCGGTTTCAGTATCACCACGGCCGACGATGGTATCAGGAAGCTGTTCGAACCGGCCGCTCCCCCAATTAACGATAGGCTCAAGGCTCTCGATGAACTGCATCGCGCCGGGATCAGGACCTACGCCATGATCGCGCCGATCCTACCCAATGCAGAGGGTCTCGCGGAAATCCTTAAGGGAAAAATTGACTATGTGATGTTAGACAGGATGAACTATCATTATGCTGATTGGGTGTACCGAAAACACGGCCTTGAGGATAAAATGACCGATGGTTATTTTTACCAAATGGAACGGACACTTACTTCTGCATTCGAGAAACAGGGAATTCGTCTTTAATATTAGATCGATAGAATAGCATTAAGAATATCCGTATCTGAAGCCGGACGGTTGTTTTCAATTTCGACATCCCAGTCATAGGTGACAATGGCGGCGGAATTATTATATTCAATGACTTTGTCATCTGATACGGGTATGTGGTCAAGTTTATTGCGATTTTTCACCCGGCTGAGACAGGTATCTAAATCAGCAACCACACGAATCAGCTTGATTTGGTACTTCTTTGCAAGAGATATAAGCAATCCACGAAATCCTTCCCCTATTCCCAGACTCTCGATCATTACTTTATTGTGCGCTTGAAACATCGCATCGATAGCCGTCTCTACTTTTATCCATCCATCCTCGCCGGGTTGCAAAGTCAGCCAAATCGGTTCGACTCGCAGAAACACAATATCGGTAGACCGATCGACAAGCGTCCCAATATGGGTTTTGCCAACCCCCTTGGGGCCAATGAGCATATAGATCGTCTTCTGGTCAGCCATGGCGGTTGTCATGGGCACATGCATGCGAAGACAAGTGTCTGCATGTAATATGGTTGATATCCTAATCCAACTTTAAGCAGGTTTATTGGTGGGGAGTTTGGACTTCTGTTTTTCCTTTTTCTTCTCCATCTTATCCATTTTTTGCTTTTTAGCCTTATCCCTATCCTTCTTACTTCTTTTTTCTCCCATTTCACATCTCCTTAATCAATGATTAGATAATCAAGTAGAGAGGACACCAGGCATTGCTTTGAGTAAAACCATTATCTCACGATTTCAAGGAACAAGCCGCTGCTTGCGCCGGTCAGTTATCCCTGCGGGGTACCAGTAAGCGGAGCGAAACGCCAGGACTGCATGCTGTGTTGGTTTGCCTTATTTAATGGCAAATTATCAGGAAGGACTTTTCTTTTCAACAACTTCTTCCGACAATTGGTCGAGGTACTTAAGAAAGAAACCAAATCGATCATCTCTCATCTTCTTTCCAGTTCCCGTCCAAATATAATTATGGAAATATTTGGCCCTTTGCATGTGAACGCCTTCATTCAATGCAACACGGCACTCGAACGAAAGTAATCCATCCTTTCCAAATTCAAGCAATGCGTTTGTTACTGCACTCACCCCGAATTTATCCAGGATATCCGCCTCAATTAGAATCCTGCCTTCCACGGAAAAGCAAGCTCCCATTTCCTCGGGTGATAGAGTATCAAAATCCACTCCATGCTCGGTAATAGCTCGAGTTACGCGGTTTGTAAAATCATCAGGAAAACCTCGATCTGTTAAGTACTGGTTTGCTATCTCAGCACTCTTCTGCCCATGAACAGAGTGATCACAGACAAACATGGATATATCGTGCATAACGGCAGAAACTTTGACAACGTCGGTGATATTCTGGTTAAATTTCTCCCCATCCAGTATCTTCTCGGCATTCTTAAGAACGTTAAGCGTATGCTGCCAGCGATGTTGGGCAGCCCGCGGAAAATCTTTTATCCACTCCTGGTCGCTCTTGGAAACTGACTTGTCTAAATATTGGCGTGTGAAATCGCAGGTATCGATTAATTGTTGTTTCGTCAACACAAAAACACCTCCGACCAACTTATTCTCAGATAAGCGACCCGTCGTCTACCTGGCGAAATGAGTCGCCGCATATCACCTTTTTCCGTTATCGCATGATGTCGAGCAGCAAGCCGGGTTCCCCTGCCCGGGCTCACATAGTATCAGATTACTATATGTCGATAGTTACACGATTGTGCTTCTATGCCCCCTTCGCCCGAATGGTTTCACTTACATCGATGTTGTAGACCACTTCTTCCGGCGTGAAGAATGCCCATGGCGTCCCCTCGTCGTGCCAGATGATGGCTGCCTTTGCCAGCATATGGCCATTGACCTGCCCCCATTCGAGCACCTCATTCAACCATAAGGTTTTTGTTTCATCGGTTGTGCCTTTGTATCGCATACCCTCCAGCAAACGCACCAATCCGGTGGACGGATCGAAGCGCACAACAAACCGCTCCCGGGTTTCTCCAAAAGGAACCACCAGCAGGGCTGTGTCATCATCAATCGCTTCCCAATGGACTCTTGGATCCGTGATAAAGATCGATGGCAGCCAGAGCGATTCGGACCACAACCCCAGGTTGGCAGCCTGGTCCACCCTGGGTTCCCCCTCGGTCACACCAAAAGGCAATTCCAACCGGCTTTTTCCATCCAAAAAATGCTCATTGACTTTCATCAGGGGCAAGCCGAAGAGGGTCGCTTCTAGATAGTGATGGTAGGCCTTGCCTGCGTCGTGTGTGAAACGAAATCGCCCGGGGAAGGTTATGCCCACCATCCGCATACGCGCCCGTCCGGAAAACACAGCCGATTCGATCAGCGGCACCTTCTCACCATAGATCTGCTGATAGAAACGCTTTACCGGTACCGGCAGATTGTCGGGCAGCGGAACAGTTTTCATCGCCCCGGATTTCCGGATGAACGGCGGGAATGGCCGGGGGTTGATATGCAACCCCAACCAGCCCAAAAAGACGATTGAAAATACGATCGATGCGATTATCAGGTAAATATTCACGAGTCCCTTTCTTTTAAGAGGGCGTCCCACAATCCGCTTCGGGAATATGTCACCGGAGACAACCTCTCCCTCATTATCACACGATTCCCAAAGGATAAGAAGCTATGTGATGCGCTCGTTGCTATCCTGGTGGGTGCGATGCGCCACCATGAAAATAATGCCAATACCCTTTTACCCGAGCCATTGTTCAAAACAGTAGAAATCGACCTTATTACTTTATCATCTTTGCAATTGGATGATCTTCATTCAACTGGAGTAAATCCCATAAATTTCCATATAGATCTTCAAAAACCGCGACCAGTCCATACGATTCTTCTTTTGGAACCCGTACAAACTTTATTCCTTTGGAAGTCATCTCGTTATAATCTCTCCAGAAATCATCGCTGTTGAGAAACAGGAATACCCTTCCACCGGCCTGGTTGCCTATAAAAGGCTGCTGTTCCGGTTTTGATGCCCTGGCCAGAAGCAGTGTTGTTCCATTGGAGTTGGGTGGAGAGACCACCACCCAGCGTTTATCCTGTTCCGGTTGATAGGTATCTTCAACAAGCGTAAAATGAAGTTTCTTTGTATAAAAATCAATGGCTTCGTCATAGTCCCTGACAACCAATGCAATATGGATTATTGACTGTTTCACAACCACCTCGATTTATTCGGTTTTGCCCATTGGTTTAACCTGTTCCTTGCAGGCGGTCATAGGTTCCGGTTTTTTTGTACAACCGCGTCTTCAGCCATTTGGAAAGTAACGGGGGGATAAATAAGAAAGGGAGTATCAAACCGATGATCAACAACTCCATCTGCGCCTGACTCTTTGTGGCATCTGACAGTGTAATAGAATGAAACATGACTTTGTACAAAAGTGGTATTGTGACACATATGATGGTGGAATAAACAAAAATGGAGATGCGTACCACATCCACGATCATGAATCTCCTGAGTTTTATATTCCCATAGTTTACACGTCCCATGGTTTCCCATCGCAAATAATCATTCATATTTTGAATTGTGTGCGGGGGACCATATCTCCGGGAGAACAGATCGATCTGTTCAAGATGATGCCGGTATGCATCATTTACACTGCTGGTAATAAAGTGTGATTGATATTTAGGCATTTCAATTTGCTCGCCATTGGGATAATCCGTAACCAGCAGGACGTCCTGCTGAAAGTAGGTCGATAAGGATAGTCTGTCATATACAGTTTCAGCTTGAATAGTGTCATCGGGATTAACCAGGACCCAAATCGTCACCGGCTTGTTGTCGGGCAGTTTTACCTGCGCTTCACCCAGTCGATGGAACTCCAACGAATTGAGAGCCGAGATTAATTCTTTGGTTTCCTGTGGCGGTTCCAATTGCAAAGAACTGCTGTCAATTGACCTGCGTTTTTTTGCGCCACCGGCAATGCGCAAGCCAACCAAACCCCGCCGCCCCATATTGAAGACCTGCCACAGTACGATAATAATGACAACCAAACCCAGTGTTGTACCCATCATTTCACCTCGATATAAGTTTATATATATTATAGGAGCAGAACCGGTTAATCCCTTCACCATTATCGCACGATTTCCAGCGGCTGAACTGACGCGCTCCTCATCATCCCGCCGGGACGATTAGTATTCCCATTTACAGGTGGATCCCGCCACTACAACCGGGGTTCGCGTGATCGATCGAAACCGTCTGTGATCAGGAAGTAAAGCGTTTGACGATTGTTTATTGCGGTTCCCCCAGTATTTGCCAGCCGCGTTCCAGGGCAACCGAATACAGGCGGCGGTCAGGATAGACGGCGACGGGATGATCCGCCGCCTCGAGCAGGGGGATGTCCATGGCGGTATCCCCGTAGGCATAACCGATACGGGTGACTTTAAGCCGGCTGAGCACTTCGTTGATCTTGCGCTCGCTGGAAAGCAGGTTTTTTGCCAGGCGGACGCGCCCATTTTCAATGGTGACCTGTGAGCCAATGGCTTCAACCCCAAAACGTCTGGCGAAGGCGCAGGCGATGGGCTCGACCACACTGCTGGCAATATAGACCTGCGCGCCGCCCCGGGTATGCTCGATCAGGCGGGATATGACGTCCTCCCGACGTTTCTGCCACAGGTTGTGCTCAACCACCCACTCGGAGACCTGATCGAACTTTTCGGGGGTGGCGTCGTGCACCCAGCCAAGGCTCTGGATCATCAGTTTTTGCCCCCAGGTCTGTTGATCGATGAGTCCGCCTTTCATGAGCAGGTAGCCCGGCATTATGGCAGCCATGCGCCAGCGCGCCTGCGATCGACTCTGGTTATGGCGCACCCAATCCACGATGCCCAGGATTGGAGAACCGGTGGTAAGCGTGCCCATCATATCGGAAATGACGATCATGGAGACTCCTGTCGTTCAAAGATTGTACCCGATATTATTATCTGCGGTTCTCGGAAGCCGTCCAATAGCTATTCTGGATGATCCAGCTTGTTAAAATGCAATCGTAAGATTAAAAAAAGCCGCCCGTCGATTGCCCGTACATTATCCACTGCGCGCTTCTTTCTTTAATGTTGATCGTTTGTCCAGCCACTTTTATTTGATCGCCGATAGTACCAACTCCCAGTATCCCACATCGATCCATCTATTTTGCTTGTATCCGACCTCGGTGAAATGAGCGGCCTTTTTGAACCCGTATTTCTCGTGCAGCCGTATGCTTTTATCATTCGGTAACGCGATGACAGCCATTACAACATGAATGTTTCTTGTCTTAATATCATCCAGTAATGCTTTCAAAAGTTAACTTCCGATTCCTTTGCCGAGATGATCTTTATCTGTGTAGACGGTAACTTCGGTCGTAAATCGATACGCTGATCGTTCCTTCCATTTGCCGGCGCAGGCATAGCCCAACAGTTCCCCTTTCGTTTCATAAACAAGGAAAGGGTATGCCGGCGTACTTTTAGCAATCCTTTTCTCAATTTCTTCCACGGATACAGGGACTTCTTCAAACGAAATGCAGGTATTCTGCACATAGTGATTATAGATCTCGCAGATCCTTTTGCCATCTTCTTCTCGAACCGCTCGAATCATTTCATCGTTCATAAAGCATCCTCGATTGTATTCTGCGTGTTATCACCCATCCGGCGACCGGCGGAGCGGCAGCCCCGCGCATCATGTGAGACCAGTACCGCTCAAGGTCGCAAATTGGCATCCGGTCGTCATCGGTCTTTACGGCGAAATAAGTCACCGAAGACAAGCTCTTCCCCTTTATCGCACGATTTTATTCAATAGAATTATTATTTACTGATTCCTTGGAGGACTGAGGTGATGCTCAAAACAAGTTTGACCTAACTTGAGAAGAATCTGTCATATAGGCGAAACAAACTTTGCCGCCGTTTATTATTTGGTGTATTGTAATGGTCAGTGAAACGTTCCAACATCATTTTCATTAAACCATTATTGATACCCAGTTGAAATTTCCTCTTGTCGAGGAAGTATTCCTGCACAATCCATTGTGCCTTACCTCTACGCACTGCTATTTCACCAAAGTACATGGCCATGCATGACTCGAAAACCTCTCTGTTGGTTCCTAAAAGGTGGAAAGAATTAGTTTCATAAAGCTTAAAATACCACCCTTCCAATTGTTTAAGGCTCACGGGCTGATAATCAGGCGTGAAAACCGATTGCTGCTTGGTAATTTTTTCAAGAAGCGCCAGATGTTCATCCCTGAAGGCAAACAAACATTCTTTCGCATCTTCCATACCAGAAAAAGATGGTAATTTTTCACCGTATTTTATTGCAACCTGAAGTCCATATTTAGACATATATTCACCAAAATGACCCAACAAATCTCTTGATTCGATAACCGTCAATCTTCCAGCATTATGCTCTCTTCGCACCAGGCTGCATAGGGTCTGATAGCCTCGTAATTCCTATCAAATCGAAGCTTTGGATTGACAACTTTTAGAAATTCCTGGACCGGCCTGTGATAGGCTTTTTTGCAGACTTCCCGCGTATCCAAACCGAGTATTTTACACGCTTCCAGGGTGGGGCATGGATTCCACCAGAGCATGACCATTCTTTTTTCGGTGCGTTCCACGATCTCACCATCCTCCGGCACCGACAACCCCAAATAGCCTTCATAAAAACATTGGTACCCACCCATGAGTGCATCACTCCCGACAATGACCTCCCGCTGGCTGGCTTTCAACCAAGCCAGTCTTTTTTCGATGACAGCCTGCTCCAGACAGGCCAGGGCTTGGTCCATCCCGATATGGGTTGATGCAATCAATATCATATTGAACAACGCGGTGGAATTTCCGCGGGTAGCTTGGTATTGCTGTTTGATGAGTTGGTAATGATCAGGCATGGATCACCTCTATTTGAACTCTATTACGCTTACTTCAACCTTTCCCGCCGACAACGTTGACGACACGAGTCACAGAATAAAATCATACCAACATTTTCTTCTTAGCTTTTTACTGATCTATGCCTGTTTTGGTAAATGCTTTTTTACACGAATCGACTCAATATTAGGAACCAAATTAATACCTCCCTCACCTATTTTTATCGCCAAGTTGTATAGAATCTCACTTACAAGTGCTTGTGGGCAATTAAAATTTCGTCTAAAAGGTTTAATATCCCAACTTTCTGCTACTGCTCTCTCAGTATTTCTTTGTAGTGCTGCAATTGCAACGTTCGCAGCTTGACGCTTTGAAATGCCTTCCCTTTGATAATATGCGGCTGCGTCCTTTGTAGCTCGCCAAATTATATTAAAGACTTGGGCTGTAGAAAAATGTTCAAGCGCATACCCTAAATACTGTAATGTTTTTTCTCCTGGGCTAAATTCAAAATGATGCTCTTTTAGTACAAATAGAAGATATTCTTTACATTCATAAAGTGCTACTTTTTTCCATAAATTTAAGGCTTCTTGACACCATTCCTCAGACCATTCACAACTGATATGATGAAATAATTCAGATAATAGGGCTTTGGGGTCATCAGGACTTGTTTTGCTTATAGGTGGAGCATATTCAACATGATAAATGTAAAATGTTGAAATATCATCTTGTTCAAATGCTTTAATGTCACTATCAGGATGGACGTAAATTAATCCCTTTTTATACAAGTGATTAATAATTTCTGTCGAAAACTCACTGTCCGAAGAAAGTTTTTGCTCAAACATTGAAACAGGCATTATTTTATTTAAGTTTTCATAAACGCCACCGCGCAACATGCTAATCAGATAAATTGTATCTGTTAGTGATAAATCCTTTACGTCGCTGAGTTGTCTATTAGACAAATCATATTTTTCGCGTATTTCCTTACGCATTTTAATTTCAATTGCTTTACGATCTTGTCTTGCGGATTCTTCTTGTTGTTTTTTCTCAATAATTTCTTTTTCTTTCTTAACTGTTTTACATCTTCTGCATATTAAAGTGCGTTGGTGATACGAGTTGTTTACAAGGAGAGAACGATTTCGAGTAAAGTCAGTCCGCCCTGAAAACACATAAGGTGCTCCGCACTCTGAGCATTTCCAATCACTTACAAAAGCAAGACAAGCATCCCGTATGTCCGTCGTAAGTTTTGTTTTATTAATATTGGCAAGTTCTGCAATTTCACTAACTTTATGAACAAAATCCAAGTTTGAATCAACTTCCCAGTATAACTCACAAATGGAAGCAAGCTCTTTGTTTTCAGTGACGATTTCAAGTTGGAGCATATTATTTTCCGAAAAAGTTTTGACCTAAAAGAACGGGCTACCGGTTTGGCTCACCTGCGCTTGCGTATGCCCCCGTCCTTTGGGGGGAGCGAGTGTCCGCTGGAATTAGTGTTGGGTTGCTTTGCTTCTATACCATAACTACTCTCTGAGAAAAAACCACCTTGGATAACTACAGTCACTAAATAGCCTGGTCTGTGTACACCTTTAAACTATAGGGGTAAGGCGCTACTTAATACTGTTCTTCTCTAATATTAATTGCGAAAGGTCCGCGGAAATTAAATGCCAATTCAAATGTTACTCTTTTGTTGTATCTAAGTTTAGTCCATTCTTTCTCATTGGTAAATTTGCTATGACAGAATATCGAATCCTGATAAACGTCTCTATTAATAAATGCGTAGGATGCCTCAACCTTTGTAATTACTCCTGAATATCGTTTGGGGCTATTGTTTTCCATTACTATTCCTCTCGGTTCACTTTTGGTCCGAATATCAATGTTTACTTCTCCTAAATTATTAAACACTTTCATGGCATCATCACGTTCACCATCGAGATAAATATGCCTCGCATACCAAAACTGAGCAATATAGTTATTATCACCTATTGTGAAGGAGCGCCGCAAATGATGGAGAATGTCTGCATTGCTGGTCTTGCCCGAAGAAGTAAGAAGCATGGCTAACTGGAAATTAATATATTTTTCAGCTGGGTAAACTTCCAGACACTCATTTAGAGCTTTTACAGCTTCGTCCTGCCTTCCATTCATAACATACACTTTGGCTAGTCTTGAGGCAATATATGAACTGCGTTTGTTTGCTGCAAATGCTCGTTCTAGCGCTTTTAATGCTTGATTGTGCTCGTTAATTAGTTCACAAAACCTTGCTTCAATATCTCTGATGAAACTATCATCTGGAAATGTTTGCACAATAGAAGAAATGGATTTCTCAATGTCTTTGGTTTTCCTTTCAATACTAACATCATCCCCTGTAGTAATTAACTCCTCCAATTCAATTAATTCCGCTTTGATCAGGGTATGATATGGATGTGCTGTGACAGTGCCTTTCGCAATTAACTCAGCGGATATTTTTTTGGCCTCTTGAAGATATTTTGATTTTTCTACGTCACTTGAGGAGCTTTCAGCTTTTTTCAATGCCAGCTCCGACAAAGAGTGTGCCAAAGCTTTGTTGAAGGGAGCCTGTTTGTAGGCTCTTTGAAGAAGATCAGAAGCTTTCTCTAAATTACCATTAGTGGAGTGCATTTCAAAGAGTGCTTCTTGTTGAAGAAGCATGGGATTTTCGGCCTCTCTACCTCGTGCGGCTTGATAAATTTGACGAACCATTTGTGGATCTCTAAAGAGGGACATCAACTCTCGATAATTTGTTATACCTTTAAATCCGTCTCGGTCAGCACTGTAATCGATATCCACCGCATTTATGATCCTAATGTATTCGTCAAACCTATCTCGTGCATCAACGAGGACTCTTTCGAAAACAATTTCTGCGATATGAGAATGTCGAGTTCTATATTCAAAATCCTTGATTAGATTATTCATTTTAGCAAAAACGATCGATTCTAATGGCTTAAATAATCGCGCTTCAAATTCGGAAAAAGGAATTCCATGAATTCTCGATACTAACCCTGCCCTTACTGGGATATTTAACCTATTAAATACGCATACGGTTAAATATAATGATCGGGCTCTCTGGGATGAAATTGAATTATATTCGTCAAATACGATGTCGCTAAATGGCTTCCCCATTGTGGCCTCATGTAATGCTACAAGAAGTTGTCTTCCGGCGCGCTTGCCAAGTTCCTCCTTCTGTTCTTCAACGGACTTCCCATTAAGATGACCAAGGGATTTATGCTTTGTGAGTAAATAAATCAATTCTTCAATTTCTTTTTCATTCAAATAGGGAACATCATATGTTCCTGTTACG
Organism: uncultured Chloroflexia bacterium; assembly: GCA_963701225.1. GTDB lineage: Bacteria > Chloroflexota > Anaerolineae > Anaerolineales > Anaerolineaceae > JAFGXF01. The sequence continues at coordinate 285,069 of OY969578.1, forward strand.
TAGGCATCCAAATGTGTACATGAAATATTCCATTGATTAGTTCTTTCCCCACTAATAATAGTAAGGGGTATTTTCTCTTTTCGAGCCATTGGGATAAAATCTTCTATAATTTCAGCGCATTCTGTGACAGGGTCGATGAAAAGGAAAATCCTTTCTCTTGAAAGACGATATAATTCTGATATTGGTTCAAAATCAATAAAAGACGCTTGCTTAACAAATAAACAAAGTTTATCAAATTGGACTGCCGCTTCCCAAGCTATTCTTTTTAAGATGACAGATTTTCCCGAACCGGCATGACCTTTAATAACGAAGAATTCACATGTTTCGCGTCTTTCTTCCTCACTTGCCAAGATAACCTCGGCTAGTACTGTGTCCGTTAGTGATCTTTTTACATCTAGATTTTCAGCAATAGGCGACCAATCAACGAAGTAACCTTTATAGAATGCTTTTGGTTCTGCCTTTTCTGTTTTAAATTCTTTGTGAACGTGCTCGACATCGCGACCGAGTAATGTGCTAAGGCTTTCGCTTATGCTTACATCTTTCGGGATGTTGAGGTATTTGTTTATGGGAGACTCAGGTTTATCTCTAAAAGCTGAAAGTACACGAAATGTACTTGGAATTGAACTGTCTAATTCATTTATGAAATCCTTAAAGCTCAGCGGAATGTGAGTTATTTTTCTACCCTCCCAAAACTTAGCTTCCGCTGATGTTATGTTTGGAGTCACAATATACGATCTCGGTCTTGCATCCGCTAGCTGAGATAACTCGTGCAAAATTGCTCTGATGTCAATATCACTGAGGCTGTAGCCTGAGAAGATAAAGGGATATTCATAAGCGAAATCTTGTAGTTTTTCAAATAATCGCTTCCTGCCTTGCCTGTGGGTTATGTATTGTTCAGGAGTTAATATTAGTGGGATGAGAGGATTGTCAATATCAGATATGCAGCCATGGAGTTTTAAATACATTACACTATTGGGAATTCTGAGCTTTTCCTCTATCCTTTCCCCATCTTTTTTGAAAACGACTAGATGTTGGCAGGGGTCTTTAATCGCATTATATGCTCGCTCAATGATTAGATCGTAGTTTGTTGTAGCTATCCCACTCCAAACAAACCTTGGGATAAGTTTATGAAAATCGGCCGGATTAAAATCGCGGTAGATAGAAGCTATATAATCTTGAACAGTGATAAGATCGTATTCTGAAATTGCTAGTTCTGCTACTTGAGCTAGAGGATGTTTTTTGAATTCATTTCCCAGAAATTTTTCCGTGATAATTTCTGCTAACTTTTCACCAGTCGGGGGATTAATGCCCTTTGGGTGTATTGCACCGATAGATGCTCCTGTACCAAGAAATAAGAAGGCACGTCCTTCCCTAACTAGGTCGACCACGGGTTTTGGTAAAGTAGTCATAGAGGATCCTCTTTTCTGCCTGCGAACCTAATTTCTCAAAGAAATCCAACTGATCGCGTTACCTGCTAGTGGGCGGATGTAGATTCGGTTTGGAAGCAGGATTTTACTGAGGTCTAGATAAAGGTCAAAAATGCCGTGGAATATCGATCGTCAGGTGCACGCTTTGTTATCCTGCGTTTTCATTTTCAGAAACCGTTTCACAATCTTCACGAGCAAATTCTTGAATGATTCCAACCAAATCTGTGTGACAAATTACACGATACAAAGGTTTTAGATCTACAAATAACTTCCTAATGCTTTTATCATGAGACATCGAATTTAATTTATCTAGCACGATGTTTTGCAACTCTTCATTTGTTGCAATTTCGGATAGGTCTATCACTTCAATACTCTGAAAGCCATATTTTTTGTCTTTCAATTTTCTGGAAACCCGTTTGGCAGATAAAAATGAAGATAACTGAATTTGACGCTTCCGCACACAAAGTCGAATATCAATCCAGCCTACTACATCATTCAAGCCCCACCAATAAGGTGTATATCTTGCCCAAATAGAATCTACCGAATCAGTTTTTTCAAACTCATCTCTTGATGGAAAAATATCACGCACTTTTTCCCATAATTCATCAATGTGTTTCTTTATTGAATCCGCTGCTTCATCATAGTATTGTTTTCTGCTTCGCAAATACAAAGGTATGAGCCACAAGGAAAGTGGTTCATAATCATCATTTGGCGTCTTGGATTCAACAAGTTCTCGAAATGATTTGACTTTGTTTTGCATTTCTTGATTTTCCGAAGAGCAGGCTAACTATTAATTATATGGAACATCGGTATGCCGCAATAGACCATATGATTAGTAACTTTCTGTATAAAATACTGCAAGAATGCTTGATCATCTAAACCATTCAAGCACAATCTAATCTTTAATAAAATTATACATCATGAATTTATGCGTCAAACTTGCATGAGAGATTCACCATCCTCAAAACCCGGAAAGCTGCTCGACCAAATCCAAGATTCAATTCGTCTGAAGTTTTTCTACACCCAAGTTCTCAACCACGGGCAAAAAGCGGTGTTCTGCCCGTTCGATTGAAAAGTTATTCTGGCGTGAATCAAAAGTGCCATCCAGAAATGGATGGCACTTCTTTATCTACAATATTTTGAATTTACCGCGGATTGTCAAGTACAGACCTGAACTTTTACCCGTACATACGACTCGGCCCGCGCGGTAGATGTGAGAGTGTCGATCTAACGGTTTGCATTCGCGAAGCATGGCAGGTGGGCGGGCGTGGATTCTGCTTGGAAGTAGGAAAAACTCGAAGCCAGAAATATGCTTATAAATCGCGAAGAATCCCCAGCGTCCAGTGCACGCTATGTTGGCACGCTCCTGACTTTAGAGAACTGCTTCAACTTGCTCAATTACACTTTTTTGCATTGACCCATCTCCTAGTTCGCGCTTGCGTGCAATTTTTTCTGCTTCTAAAAGAGGAATCTCTTCGGGAATAGGCGATATGGTATCGAGACGCGGTATGCCAATATCATTGACGCCTGCTTTCCACCAATCGCGCAATGCAAGCAAAATTTCTTTTCCTTCTTCCCCATGTGCAAGACAATAAGGGATGATTGGACGCAATGGTGTACCTTGCGAACGCCCGCTTAACAATTCATCTAGCAAGAAGCGATTGTAGCGGAGGGCGTAAATCATGGCGTGTTGGTATAAGGATAGTGCTTTATCCTTTTTGCCAGTTTTCCAAGCCAGATGTCCTTGTGTCAATCGCAGGGATGCAAGATGATCGTTGTATTCATACTGCATTGCGAGTTGTTCTGCTTCCGCGAGCAATGGCGCGATGGCAGCATAATCACCTTGTACATACTTGACTCGGACGAGACCTATTAGAGAGGCGCATTCAAAGTAACGCCGACCATATTGTTTATTTGAGAGTGCATGCAAATAGTACTCCGTAGCTTTAGAAATTACTGTGCAATCGGTGTATGAAAGGAGTTCAGAAACATAGCCTAGCCAATATAATGTTTCTTGATAGCCAAGGAAATCTTCCAATTCTTGTTTTATTTTCCAACTTTGTAACAGCAAATTCATAGCCTGAGCAAAATCACCTTCTCTTGCCACAGAGAAACCTGGAATATCCATGATTTTGTAGACACGATTAATGTACAGATAGTTGTTCAAATTCCGTTGGGCTGAGATAGCCCAAGGATGAATGCAACCTCTGACGATTGTACCAAACCTCAATGTATTCAAAAATGGACAATCGCGCTTCATACTTGGTTTTGAATTGTTTATAGGCACATTCTCCTTTCAATGTGGCGAAAAAGCTTTCCATCGAAGCATTATCAAAACAATTACCGGTACGGCTCATACTCGATCTGCACTGTGCAGCCTCAAGCAGTTTGAGATAGAGTTCACTGGTGTATTGACTGCCACGATCGGTGTGATGAAGAAAATGGGTCGGGTGATGCCGATTATCCATGGCCATTTCCCAGGCTTTTTCAACCAAGCGACCATCCGATCTGTCAGCCATAGCCCAACCCACCACACGTCTGGAAAACAAGTCAAGAATAACCGCCAGATATAACCAGCCCTCTGTTGTATCGATATAGGTGATATCACCCACCCATTTCTCATTGGGCTTCTCTGCTGTAAAGTCCTGATTCAGCAGATTTGGAGAAAATCGGGTATCCGGACCCTGCCTTCTGGCCTGCGCTCGCCATTTTGCCACTCTGATCGGTATAAAGTGGGCTTTTTTCATGATCCTGGCTACTCGATGGCGTGAGTAAGCATACCCTTGACGATGAAAATATCGCTGAATACGCTGGCTTCCATAGGTCCTGTGGCTTTTCTCAAAGACTTCTCGTATCTTCTCGAGGAGTTCTTCATTCGCCTTATCCCTTGCACTGATCGGTCGTTTTCTCCACGCGTAATACCCGCTTCGCTGTAATCCAAGGGCATGACACATGTGTTTTACCGAGAATTGTTCCTCGTGCGCGGCCATGAAGGCGTATTTCATACGTTTCTTCTCGAGAAGATATTGAGCGCTTTTTTTAGGATCTCTCTTTCCTCCTCCAAATTAGCTACTTCTCGCTGCAGTCGGCGAATTTCAGCCTTGGCTGCCTCCATATCGCTAGGTCCTATCTGGTCTGGTTGCCCCTCTTTGCTCACGATCTGGTATCGATTTCGCCACTTCAGTAATAAGCCGGGTGTGATTCCCAATTCCCGTTCGATCTGGCCTGCGTTTTTCCCTCTCTGTTTAAGCAGTTCCAAGGCCTCAAGTTTGAATTCCTTCGTGTACACCCGATATTTCCTATCTTCCATGTCTGATCTCCTGACTTCTATAGTCTACCTGATCAGTACATTATTTGTGTCCACTTTTTTGCTCATTCCCAACCCCAAAACCCAAGGAGAGTACCAAGTTCTCCTTTTTTATCAAATTGCTCAAAATGGGAAAATAACTCCTGAAAAGCCACATGTCCGGATTCGAACCAGTCTTGCAATGCCAAACTAAATGCTAAATCGCGCTTTGCCGGCCATATGGGATCCAAGTACGCAATTTGATTATCAATCTCTATGGCTTCTAGTAAGCCTATCTCAGCACTTTTATATCTACCAGACCAAATTAGATACCATGGCCGTAATCGCACATCTGCTTTTAACGACTCGCTACTGGTTGGCAAAATTAGCCTTTGTTTTACTTGCTCATGCAAGTCTATGGATTTGCGCCAGTTTCCCAACCAACCATATGCGAATGCCTCATCTCTCAATGTTCGAGTAATTTCCCACTCATCGTTTGTTTCTTCGGCAAGTTGGAGCCTCTTTTTTAACATTGCCATAGACTCATTCCACTGTCCACGAAGTGTGTAATATCCGCGTAGATGCCTATACACAGAAATTAGCCTCGAATCGTTTTTCGGCATTAGGGATAGCGCTTGCTCTAAGGTCGCCTTGCCTTCTTCGCTAGTGGTATGCCATGTATCTCTATCCATTAGAATCTCGCCTAAGTCGCAGAGAACATATGCAAGGAGCTTTGATTGTTCAACTTTTTTGGCGAGTATCCGATAAGGACCTATTAGTGATTTTCGTTCACCTTTCCACATCTCTAACCGAAGATGATAATAATCATTCCAGTTATGAGAATTTGGGTGATTCAATTCGTAGCTGTCTAGATCGTTTAGTAATATTTGTAAGCCGCTTACAAATTCGTAACGCGATAATTCTTCCGCCGTCACCTGAAACAACTTGATGCCTTCTTCTTCGTTCGCGCGAATATGATGATACAACCGCTCCAGTTCAAGCCGCCCAATTTCTGTACCTGTTGTTTTCTCCAGGCGCTTTTCAAAATATCTAGCCGCACGTTCATGTAATTCAGAATGCCTCTCAGAGTCTTGCACACGTAAATTCTCATCCATCATCTCACGTACGGAATCATGCAAGGCAAAACCTTCAATGCGTGTTCGCACAAATGTAAATCTTCGCAGTTCATTGTAAACATCCCTCACATCTTCAAGACCAGTTACAGCCCGTAAAATGGGTTGGTCAAACCAGCGCACAACTGCCGCTGCTTCAAGTGCTGGGATAAGAATGCTCGGCACACCTTCTATCAACATGTCCACAAGGTTGGCGACAATTTCTACTTTGACAGATTGGAAATCTTTTACCCCATATTTCACCCATAGTTGCACGGCGCTGGTGACCACCATCGGCAAACCGCGCGCAAAGCCGATAATGGCATCCACTTGCTCGGGATCTGGTTCGCCTCCGCGCATAGTTGCGTAATATCTACGAATCAATTGACGCATAATATCTTCGGTCATGGGTTTGAGTTCTTCGACTCGCGCATTTATCATCCACCCTTGCCATTTTCGATTCCAATCAGGCAATTTTCTTCCTGCTACAACCATTAAAATATTTGGATGAACTTTTTTCGCAATTTCGCCAACCAACTCTTCCAATGCTGTCATTTGTTCGTATGTATCGAGTAGCAACACAAGCCGTTTCTTTTTAGCGGCTTGTGCTATGTCTGCTAGAAAATCAGTTGTAACCCTTTTCGCAGGGTCAAGGAGCAAATCAATATCAGGTTTGGTCAAAAAACCTCGTAGCCAATCCGTCAATTCTTCAGCACCCATTCCACTTATTACACTGCCAAGTACGCCGCCTATGGCTGTGCCAATACCTGGAATCACTGAACCAATCGCCGCTCCCAACAATACTTCACCTGTCTTCTCTGCTGTTTTAGTCGCGGCTTTACTTGCTATATCTGCCATACGACTACCTGAATTTTGTGCCTTTTTCGACTGCTCGTCTACTTTCGCTTGAATGGTGCGGTAGGTTTCAACCGTTTTGCTGAGTGATGAAAACTTAACCCCATCTTCTTTTAAATCATCCATCCAACGCGTGATTACATCAAAGATGGATTTTGTATCATCGCCCGAAGCCAGTGCAACAGGAATTTTCTCACTTTTACAATGGATACGAAACATCCGTAACAAGGATGATTTCCCTATGCCACCAACACCGTGAATCACAATCATACGTTTCGGCAACGAAGACACGGCGACATACTCTTTGAACACATTACGCAGATGTTCATCATCGGTGAAGTAATCTAGGAGATTGTTGTCAAAGTCTGATTGCATGTTGTTCCTGATTTGTAAAATATAATAGGGTAGGGAGGGGAATGCCAACAATTAATTATACGGAATATTGATATGCTGCAATTATGCCACAAATATCAAAAAGTTCTCTCCTAATTATTAGTGTTTAATTTATTACATCAACGATGCATTATTACCTTAACATCGGCTCAAATTTACGTACATAAATAATCATACCACACTCGTTATATATGCAACCTTGTGCTTCCTTTTGTAAATGGCATAAAATAGTACTCATGACCACGCGCGCCGGAGCTGCCGGCCTATTGACCGGTCTGATCACAACCATCATCATCTACCCGTTTTTCATGACCTGGCCGGAGGCGTTCCTGCAGAGGTTGGCAGCAGGTCCTGCACGCCCGGTCTGGATCGCCGCTTCCCTGTTCATGGTCCTGATGACCGGCGGCGGTTTTTGGGCCGGGTGGTGGAGCGGGTCTTCCCATCCTGGGCGCTGCGTGGCCTTGGGTGCGCTGGCAGGCGGGCTGGCCGGGATCATCCTGTTCTGTTTATGGGGTGCAGCAACAGCAGGCTGCGCCAGGTGGGTGTTGCCGCTTGACCGCGTAGCAAACGGTACCATTTCACAAGTCGAAGCCCTTTCCGCGATCGTACGTCAAACGCTGGGGGTGTTCTTATTACTCTTCCTGGGCGGGAGCGGGCTGGGCGCATTCGGCGGTTGGCTGGCATGCCTGCGCCGGCCGAAGCGGGTGGATGTTTTCGACAAGGATGCACCGCAAATGGCGATGAATGCGTCGATTACGGCTGTGCCGGCTCCCATCGTCGCTGCCGCGCTGGCGGCCGGTATCATTTCACGGCTGTCAGAGCTACTTGGCGGTCAAACGGGTCAGCCCGTTTTCGACGGAACGCTGGTGGAGTTGCCGCTGGCAGTATCCCTGTTGCTGGTGCTCATTTCCCAATCTGCGCTGACATTGGTTATCCCACACGAAGCGCAGCAGGCAGAACACCGGAGCGGCATGGATGAGGTCAAGATGGGCGCTTACGTCGGCATCGGCGCTGCGCCCCTGCTGATCCTGCTGTTGTTCCTGATCGACGCGAATTCCTTCTCAAACCCGTTGGTCCTGACAGCCCTGCTGGCAAGTGCAGTCCTGAGCTTGATATCGCTGCACACCTTGTTCAAGCGGATCCTGCCCGCGCGCGCGGCATTCCCTGCTCCGCGGAGTGGACGGCAAAAGACGGAAGCAAAATTATTCGGAACGATCGCTGTCTCGCGCGGTCCGCGCCTGGTGGCGCTTTGCATCGGATGCGGGTTGGCGATGATCCTGCCGTTATATGTGTCTGTAGCATCGGTGTTGATCAACCTGAAGCACACGCTGACCGGTTCTGCCTTTTCGCAGCCCCTTCCCGAAGTGACGTGGCGACTCTACCTGACCCAGGCTCTGGTCAGTACAGGAATCGTTACAGCCGCGATAGTCTTGCTCATCATCATGTACCTGTTTTACCTGAACCTGGGGCGCTGGTTCAGTAACCGTAACAAACTCCATCAGTAAATAACTCCAGGCGTATCAGATTTACCCTATCGATCGATTATCTAAAACCAAACCGGGGAAATAGCAGCTTTTCAGTAAAAAAACACCCAATTACATGATGTATGTCATACTTGACATTATGTAATGTATATGATACTATATGTTTATCTTAGCTTACATACCAAAAAGGAGTACATCAATCATGTCTTACCAGGAAAAAAGAACTATAACCAGTATCGTAACCGGGGCAGCCGTATTGGCGGCTTATTGCATCTATGCCTTCGGTCACGCTCAGACGGGCGCGGTTCCCCCGGGCGATCTGAAATTTTGGGCAGGCACCATGCTGATCTTCATCGGCATCGGCGTGGCCGCTGCCATCGTGATCCAGATCGTATTTCACATCCTGCTTTCGATCGGGATTGCCGTGAAGGAAAAGATCCAGGACGAAAATTGTGACGACAAGGAAATCGAAAAGAACATCAAAATGGAAATGGTCGAAGATGAAATGGATAAGCTGATCGAGCTGAAAGCCATGCGCATCGGCTTTTTCTTCGCCGGAATCGGCTTTGTCGCGGCACTCGTATCGCTGGTCTTGAATTACTCCCCGGCGGTGATGCTCAACATCCTGTTCATATCCTTTTCCGGCGGCTCACTGCTGGAAGGTTTCACCCAACTGTACTATTACAGAAAGGGCATCTAGTATGGCCAGAAAATTCGAGATTTCGAACAACATTCGAAAACTGCGGTTTTTTGCTGACGAAATGACACAAGCCGAGCTGGCCGAAAAAGCCGGCGTTTCCAGACAGACCGTCATTGCCATCGAAGCCGGAAAGTATTCGCCCTCTCTGGAGCTCGCTTTCCGTATATCCGATGCATTCGGCGTAAAGATCGGCGAGGTTTTCGATTACAAGGTAATGGGAGATTCGTGACATGACTTCAAATGGAATGAAAGCGGTCGTATATGATAAAAACGAGGCTCCGGATGTTCTTCAAGTCCGTGAAGTGGAAAAACCCACCCCGCGCGACCATGAGGTATTGGTGAGGATCCATGCATCATCGGTGAATGCCGCCGACTATCGCTCGCTGCGCATGGGGATCATCCCGAAGCGCAAGATCTTCGGCGTTGACATCGCGGGGCGGGTTGAAGCAGCCGGGAAAGATACCGAAAAGTTCAAGGTCGGGGATGACGTATTCGGGGATATCTCAGGCTGCGGTTCCGGGGGTTTTGCCGAGTACGTCTCGGTACCCGAAAGCGCTTTGGCGCTGAAACCGGCAGGTGTGACCTTTGAAGATGCTGCAGCGGTATCCATGGCGGCGGTCACCGCGCTGCAGAGCCTGCGTGAAAAAGGCAACATTCAAGCGGGGCAAAAGGTATTGATCTATGGTGCCGGCGGCGGAGTGGGTATTTTTGCGCTACAACTGGCTAAATATTTTGGGGCAAATGTAACCGCCGTATGCAGCTCAAAAAATTTAGAACTTGTACGCTCACTCGGAGCAGACCACGTCATCGACTATGCAAAAGAGGATTTTGCCAAAAGCGGCAAACATTATGATCTTATTCTGGCTGTAAACGGAAACCGTTCACTATCCGATTACAAACGTGCACTGACCCCGAAGGGGGTTTTTGTCATGGTCGGAGGAGCTTTATCCCAGGTCATTAAAACCATGCTTTTCGGAGCGATCATGTCAATCGGCGGTAAAAAAATGCGCTTTCTGGCGGCAAAGCCAAACACGAAAGATTTGGAGTACATCATCAAGCTTGTTGAAGGTGGAAAGGTTAAGCCCGTCATTGAAAGGCGCTATCCGCTTCATGAAACCGCCGAAGCCATGCGGTATCTCGGCGAAGGCCATGCTCGTGGGAAAGTTGTCATAAACGTCGTTCTAACATAGAGAGTGGGGGGTTGAAGCATCGCACCGGTTCCTCTCTGGCTGTTACATTTTCAATGCATGTTGACAGATCAAAACCGCCCCGGCTTGAAAAGACCGGGGCGGTTCCATATTTTCTACTCAGGCGGTGTGTCAAGACTACCTTAATACCGGCTTAAACTCTCGCCTCGGGAGAATAAGTCCTGCAAGCCCGAGGGCAGCGATAAAGGCTGCAACATAAACCACATGTGAGTTATACATCAAGAATTCCATTATACCTAAAGGTGGCAAAGTGGATGCAAATGACATTTCCAAAGCGGTTGCGAAAGTCACGGCGAGACCAACCAGCAGGAACACCGCCGAAACCAACTTACTTCTGTTGCCCCAATAGATCACATACCATGTCAACAGTAGTAATGCAACGGCTAAAAGCAGATTTGCCACACCTGTTTGCCACAGAAATGATGAGATATTGAACATTTCTGCCAGTTCTGCCCGCAGCGATTCGATCCAGCGATCACAGCCATAGGCCAGAACGAATGTGAAACCCAACCCCGCAAATGATACAATCTGCGACATCCTGCTCTCCTTTCGATTTTCCTGGTCTGCACGATCTTTTGACTGAACACATCGAAATCTGCTTCTACATCAGACTCCATTTACTTTGAGACAGGCGGCTAATTATAGAATAAGCAGACATTCACTATATAAAATTATACCGTTTAATAGTTCCAATATGGTGCATTCTATAAAAAACACCTGATTATTGAGATCGCCTTCCATGTTCCCATTGCCAATATTATTAACATACCTCTTCATCCACCCAACCAAAAACGCCCTCCATCACTGGAGAGTGCTTTATCATTTCACTTCTCATGAGACCGACCCCCTCATCTCTTCTTAAGGGGAATTTGCCGTACAGAGATCAGTTTTAGTTTCAGGTCCAGAATTTGATCAAGCAAGCCATGCAGGGCAGCCTGGTCTACGACCTGTCCAGAGATAACCGTTTCTCCTGCCTGGTCGCTTGTGATCGTCAACCCCTCAAACCATCCATTCCAACTATCATCCTGGCAGCCCTGGATTCGGATTTCATATATCGTTCCTGGTTTATCCATGCCCACCCCTTTCCATGGGTATCCTAATCATTCTCCCGGCTTTTTAATTAATATCGAAAACCGAGTAGGTTCCAATAGTTTAAGAACCAGACGAACGCCAAAGCTGCAACCGCCATCAGGGAATAGTGGACTCGCGATGCAACTCCCCAGTAACGGTTCTTCCAGGACAAAACGGCGAGGACTAACAACGGTACGATCAGAATGGCCGCAATGAGCCAGGCTGCAAGCATGATCTGGAGGATCGACATCTGGGCGTAGAAAATGGCGTCTCCCCTGCCGATGAAGAGCACCAGGAAGAACCCAAGGCCCACAAGGTCCAGGGTTGCTACTAGGAAAGCCAGCCAACGGGCTGCTTGTGCCAAAGACTGGGAAATTGGCTTGCCTTTTTTGAAAAGACGAAGGACGAAATCGGCGGGTATCGCCAGGACGACGAAAAGGAAAAGCAGTATACATGCCCCGAGCAGCCCGTAATGCAGGTAGGGGTTGGCATGCCAGGGCAATTTCTCATACGGCATACCCGCCGGGAGGGCATCGAACACATATGTAATGTTCTGGTGGCTATCTTCGGTGAAAACGCTGGTCAGGCCGGATTGCGGTTCGACAAAAAGGAGTGGTTCGCTCTCAACGATGCGGATACTTAAGGGTGATAAGGCCGGCTGCCACAGCAGAGCGCCATCATGGGAAGGCTTGACGACAGCCCAGGTCTTGAGGACGTTGACTTTTTCCAGGGTTGTGTATGCACCCCGCATCGGTCGATAGTAGCCCGAGAAGCGGACAGCCTGTGCATCGAAACCCTCTGGAGACTGCGCTGTGACCTTAGTTTGCGGGAAGTAATGCTCGACGAAGCTCAACAAGTCCAATGCCCATAAGCTGGCAGATGTATCGGTGTTATAAGCAACGAAAAATCCAAGGTTCTGGTCAGGAATGAGAACCAGCAAGCCGTGAAACGGATTGATGTCACCGCCGTGGTAGAGGATGCGCTGACCGTTGAGGACCACTTCCATAAAGCCATAAGCAAACCCATTCAGGCGTACATCGGGGGTCCATAGACTGGTTTGCATCTGTTTGGTGGTTGCGGTTTCCAGTATCTTGCCTGTCCCGCCTGGGAGCTGCCCGCTGTTCAAGTGGGCGATCATGAAGCGGGCCATGTCCGCAGCCGTTGAGCTAACGCAGCAATCTGGCTGGGTATTTGGAATTTGGAAGATGCCCGGTTGTAACGTGCCCTGGATTGCACTGTATCCGGTGGATAGCTGAAGGACCAGCTCCGCGGGTAAGGGCAGCCTGGCTGTCGTGTGTTCCATGCCCAGCGGTTTGAAAATATTCGTCTCGAGATAGTCCGCATAGGGCATGCCCGAAACCCGTTCGACGATGTAACCCGCCAGATCGGCCCCATAATTGGAATAAACGCTTGCCAGGCCAACCGGGCGAACCCGGGCAGGCAAATGACTGGTCAGGTATTGTCCCAGGGGCTGGATCTGATCATAGATAGCCACTTTGGTGCCCAATGCCAGGTCTTCGAAACCGGCGGTATGCGAAAGTAAATGTTTGAGAGTGATCGGTTCGGGAAATGTATCCGGGATTTTGAAGTCCAGGTAGGTGTTGACGTCAGCATCCAGGTCTAGTTTGCCCTGCTCGACCAGCTGCATCACAGCTGTCCAGGTAAAAAGCTTGGTCACCGAACCGGTGCGAAAAATGGTGTTAGCCGGATCTACCGGGGTTTGGTTTTCCAAGTCTGCGTAACCATAGCCCTTCTGGAAGAACACCTGCCCGTCCTTGACCAGAGAGAAGGTCAGCCCTGCTATACCGTAGTCTGTCATCTGCTTCGTGAAGAGGTCGTCCAGGAAGGTTTCCAGCTCAGCCGGATCTTTCACGCCTTTGACGGATGATGCATCAACAGAAGTCCCTTCGAGGCTGGCTTGTGACTTCGCATGTGCTGAGGGTGAATTATCCGCAGGTGCCGAGGTATCCGCTTTAGCTTGGGGTCTTTGTAACGACTGGAGCGGTCTCCCCGATGGAGAAGGCAAGCTGATAGGGGATAGAATGGTGACGCAGACCAGTAAACTGAGGATGAACGGCAGTTTTTTATTTTTCATAGATCCACCTGTTTTCTTCTGACTTCCAAAAAGACTGGAATTAACTTGTACGTATCGTACGCTACCCGTTTGAAGCGCCAGTCAACTCCTGAACTTGACTACTCCTCTCCTTTGATCTAGAGAGAAGGAGTCCGCGGATTCTCAGTACTACTTTGATGATTCCAATCGCTCCCAGGCATAAAGCTATGATGAACAGTGGAGCGGCAAAATCTGGACGATGGTAGAGCAGGATTTCCCACTTTGAGTTTGCAAGCGAGGGTAGAACTATTATTCCTGCGCAAATCAGGAGGTCGAAAACAATCACCACCCAGGAGATGATTTTTTTGAAAGTCTCCGAGGCCTGGTAATGATTCTTCCAGCTTTTGAGTTTAAAGACCTGCCAGGTTATGCTGGCGATCATCAACAGGAGAAAACCATCAAAAAGCGCCCAGCCTGTATAGAGTTCACGGGTAGAAAGCAGTTCATAGGGGAGTCCCAGCGTGATCTTGGCCACGTTATCGGCGATTTCGTATACCGCAGGACCAGGGAGTAGGGTGTCCAGACGGGTATTCATTAACATGGTAACCAGCACGGTTTCTTGATTCGCAGTAACAAATTGAATGTTGGCGTGGAAGCTGTCGGGGCCGCCAGTATGACTATAAGATCCATAACCCGGCGAACCGGAATGCCAGTTCCAACTGGTATCATACCAACCCCGTGATTGGGCTGCCAACAGGCTGTTCCCACGATATTCCCCCCGATTAAAGAACGGAATCAGGTAATGGGCCATATCCTCTGAAGACGCGGAGAGGTTTCCAGCACCCAGCAGAGCCGGGGTATACGGCTCATAAAATGGAGCCTGTATACCAAAGAAAACCTGGTTGCCGGTAGCAGCCTGGGGAAGGGTGTGGTGATCTGCAAAAGTGGCATTGGACATTTGCAGCGGATCGAGGATATTCTTCTGCACATATTCGGGGTATGGCTGGCCGCTTGCTCTGGCAATCACTTGCGCAAGCAAGATGTAATTTAGATTGCTGTATTCATACTTCATTCCAGGCTGGTAAGAAAGATGGTACTGGGCCAATCGGTTAAGAACCTCATCAAACGTGGTATTCGACGCGTAGAGATAATTTGATTGACCCTCTAGGGTGGAGAAACCGCTCCTATGGTCGAGTAAGTTACGAACAGTGATGACAGATGTCGGGTCGGCGAGACGGAAATCGGGCAAGTAGGTTTGAACCGGAGCGTCAAAATCGAGTTTCCCGGTGATGGCCAACTGACGGGCGGCGAGGGCAGTGAATGATTTGGTGACAGAACCTATCAGAAACGGAGTTTGGGGTGTGACCGGATCACCCCGGGTATTGGCTGTGCCGTATCCCTGCATGTAGAGGATCTGGCCGTCCTTTACAATGGCCAGGGATAACCCTTTGATCGGCAGACGATACATGGTCTCCGTAATATAGGCGTCTACCTTCTCTGGCAGACTATCGGATGCCGTCTGAGCAAAAACGGACGAACCTAACCCAACGAGCAGGAAACAGAGAACAACGAATTGTATAAGGCGTAACATGGTTTTCGTCATATTTACTTCCTCACATTTTCTTGGACGGTAATCTTTTTCTGAAGATACATCTATACTAGCCCAAAGATGATACAAAATCGTTGAAAAATTGTTACAAACCCCATTTCCAATCTAAAAATCTTGTGCCGGTTTACCCCATGCCCAAGCTTTTCTATTGAATAGATAAATTCCTACCGGGTTAAAAATATCCAATAGGTTTGGTTGACTGAGGTGGAGAATTGGATTATCCTGCTGTCAACAGATCTGCATCTGGTGAAAATAGCCCAAAGAACCACCACCCCACGATGCCTCCCAAGAACAGTGCAACCAGAGGAAAGGCGCTGATAAGGTATCGGAAAGCCAGGTCAGGTTGGGAACCTGGGTTTTCTCCACTGACATACCCGAAAATGACCCCTGCCAGCAGCATTACCAGGGCCTGTAACAGTCCTCCAAGTCGCAGGGCAGAGTTCATCATGCCATAATAAGTGGCTTCATTTTGCATCCCTGTACGGCCAATATTCCGGCTGATCAAAGACGCCCGGATGACAATATGAGTAATGTTGATTCCCTGGAGGGCAGCTCCGAAAATCACGGCGGAAAGGACTGCGAATGGTATGTGAGGTAGCAGCCCTAGTCCCAGTATGCCGATTCCGATCACGCAGGTGGAAATCAGAAATACCCTCCGCGGCTTCCACACATTAACCAACCTCGTCCAGACGGGCATTGTCGCCAGCGATGATAATAGGGCGGCGCCTGATAGAAGGGAAGTGACTCCGGTAGATGCGTGAAGAGCATATTTGACATAAAAAGGCAGCGCAAAACTGACCAGCCCGGTCGCAAAGAGGGTCAAGATCATCATGAGGGTATAAAACCAGAAGACTCGGTCGACAAGGATTCTCAGGATGATTGGCTTAATATTTGACCAGGGGCTCTGAGGATGACTGGCCGGGTTTTCTCGGTTGAACCAGAGTGAAATGAAGAACAGGGATCCACCAACGAGGGCATAGATCAATGCCATCCTGGAAAAACCAAGCACCCCGTAGAGCAGGGGGGACAAAGATAATCCAAGCAGCAGCCCCAGGACGTTCCCGCTCTGACAGAATACTGCTACGCGTGTCCGTTCGACCAGGGTCCGGAATAGCTCTGGGTAAAGAGCAGAGTAGTTTATCCCGATGATTGTAATTAATGTCTCATAGGCCAGCATGACCATCAGCATATAAGGCAATAGCCAGGAAGTACTCTTGTATGAAGCTGGGGCAGAAAACACCAGCACAAAAACCATCATGAAAAGCGGCAGACTGGGAAAAAGCCAGGGACGACGACGCCCCCAACGGGTACGGGTGTGATCCGATAAGAATCCCATCAGAGGGTCGTTGATTGCATCCCAGGCTGTGAAAATCGTCCGGACTAAGGCAGCAGAAGTAATAGCCAAGCCTAAGAAATCGATGTAGTAGAAATATGCATAACCGTTAAACGTTTCAACGAGAATTGAAGTTCCGAAGTTTCCCAATCCAAAAGCAAAAGGCGATTTTCGGTTCTGGTTGGGAATGATCCCTGGTTCGCCAATCACTACATTTTCGGTTACGATCACTTCTGTTTGGTTGATGCTCATATCCCTTACCCGTCAGATCGCTCGACTCGTTCCGCAGAGATAAGAATGAGATTAAGATTGCGAATTCGCTCCAATACTTGATGCACTGCGGCGGGTCCTACAAGCCAGCCGGTAATAAGCACTTCACCGTTTTCAACATTTTTTACCGACAATTCTGGGAACATACGAAACCAACCATCTTCCAGATGGTCCTTTACCCTGAACTCGTAAAACTCAGCTCCATCTATCTGCCCTGATGTCATTTTCGCCTGTGCCCGCCTTCAATTCTTAAAATAGATTTTCAACCACCTCGATCATAGCCGAGGTTGGGCAGGCTGTCATCTATCCACCGATAGATGACAGCGGATAGATTTACTAAATGCCTGATCACCAGTATCGTCCACCCTTTTCACAACAGGTGTTGTTCATTCGCCAGGGCAATCGCTTGAACCCGCCCCTGAACACCCAGTTTGCCGTAGATGTGATGCAAGTGAGACTTGATGGTACCGGCAGAAAGGAATAATGCCTTGCCAATCTGTTGGTTGGTAAGCCCATCCGCAGCCAGGCGGAGAACTTCAACCTCACGATCGCTTAACTCTTCGATCCATTCTGTCGAATGGAGCCCGGTGGACAGCAACTGACCCGACTTGCTCTTTCCTGGTTCGGGAGTTGAAGAGCGCAAAGCCTGATCATGCCGGATCGCCACCAAAAGTTGATTTACAAAGCTGTCCAGGTACGCTCCGGACCATCTTCCCTGTTCGGTGCCTAATTCCAAGAGCGCCTGCATCTGCAGTCCTTCGTCGACATAAGCACGGATATACCCTTCAGATTGTGCCAGTTTCAAGCTTCGTTCCAGCGCTGCCAGCGCTGCATCCTGGTTATTTTGTTGCTGAAAGGCCAAAGCTTGAAGCTCGAGGATGTAGGAAAGCTTCCCGTTCCGGCTTCGGGCTTGTGAATACTCGGCCAATCTTTCAAGGAGTTTGAGCGCTTCATCGCTTCGTCCCTGCCAAAGAAGGATTTTCGCCAGGGCGAAGTATTTAGCCTCGTAGATATACGTGATGGTATCTTCGGGGCTGACGTTGCAGTTGATAAGCCATTCTTGAATCCGGTCAATGCGGCCGACCCTTAACCAGAATCGGACCAAACTTGCCCGAACTTGTTGAGGAAGATAGGGCAAAGGATAGGACTCAAGCTTGTCCAGGCATTCTTGTGCCAGGCGTTGGGCTTCCCCTGGTTTTCCTTGAGCAAGCCGCAAGTATGGAAGCGCAGAGAGGCCGAAGATAAGGATCTCCCCAGGAATCCCCTGAGCAACCAAATCGAGTCCGAGTTTCAGATGTTGCTCTGAAGCTGCCAGATCGTTCCACTGTAATAAGATCTGACTGGAAGCGATATACAAATGCCCCAGCATTGGGTGGGGCTGATCGCCGGCAGACATTTCTTGTTCCGTTTTGAGCAAGAGATGAAAAGCCTCGCGATACCTGCCTAATTCACGTTGGACGTTTGTCAAATCTCCGATCGAAACAAGGGTGAAATAGATGTTGCTTGCTTGACGGCACAGGTGAACAGCCTGGGAGAAATATTTTTCCGCATTGAGAGGATCACCATCAAAATAGTAAGAAGATCCCAGTAACCAGGCAGCCAGTCCGCGCAGCATGAGGTGATCTGGGGGGATCTTCTCCCAGGCAAGAAGCGCCTGTTCTCTCATCACTACCACATCCCGGTTGCTCAATTCAGATAAAACTCCGCGGGCGAGCGCAATTTCCCCACAGAGGCTGGTCGATTGCTGGTCTTGCCGGTCTTTTACCACCTGCCAGGCAGTTTCCAGTGCCTCCTGCCCAGATGCAAACTGGTTTTGTGCAAATAAAGCCCAAGCCTGCAGAACCGAAAGTCGGGGTCTTAACCGGAACTGCTCCGCAGGCAGCGCGGTTATCCACTCGAACAGGGTGTATGTCTGCCCTATGGTAAAAAGCATCGTATCCCCTTGGGCTTCGATCAAGCCTGCCACCCGATCAAACTGCCTGGCAGCCAGAAAATGCTGAACGGCTTCATTCATCAAATTCTGTTGTTCAAACCAATTTGCCGCCCGGAGGTGAAGGTCGCCCAGTTCGAAACCAATCTCTCCGTCTTGTCCAGGGCTTATTAAATGAACCTCTTCCGTCTGATATCGAAGAAGTTCCTGGAAGAGATGGTGGTATCGGTACCAACAGCGCTCTTCATCAAGGGGGATCAAGAACAGATTCCTCTTTTCCAACTCCTTGAGAATTGACAGGCTGACTGATGTTCCTGTAACAGCATCACACAATGGGCCGGAGAGACGTTCTAGGATAGAGGTTTGGAGTAAGAAGCGCTTAATCTCTCCCGGGAGGCTGTTAAGCACTTCTTCCCCAAGGTAATCCAAAATGTAACGGTTACTACCCGAAAAGACTTGGATAAATCCAGCGATATCCTTTTGGATGTTATCCGATCCCGAAACAGGGGGCAGTTGCGGCCTAATAATAGACCGGAGCGCCAAGGCAGCCATTTGCAATCCGGCAATCCAGCCTTCCGTGCGCACGTTTAACGCCGAAACGTCTTCATTCGTCAGATCTAGTGACATGACCTGTTTGAGAAAGTCCGTAGATTCTTCAGTGGTGAAGCGCAGATCGTTCGCCCGAATTTCGATGAGCTGGTCCCGTGCCCTCAAACGCGCCAATGGTAACGGTGGATCTACCCGGGTAGCGAGGATGACATGCATACATGCGGGGATCTTTTCTACCAGAAATGCTAAATTCCGGTGAACGTCAGGGGAGTGTATGAAATGATAATCATCGAGTATAAGAACAAAGGGTTCACTCACTGATGCCAAGTGATTGATCAGTCCGATCAAAATGGGCTGGACGGTCGGTTGAAGTAATTGAAAAGCCCCTTGAAATTGCTCTGCAAAGCCGGGCAACACGCTGTCTACAGCAGCAATGAGATATGACAGGAATCGAATGGGGTCATTATCACCTTCATCCAGTGAGAACCAGGCAACCGGTAGCTGGGTGTTGGTTGTCCAATGGGCTAACAGGGTCGTTTTCCCAAAACCGGCCGGAGCAGAAATCAGGGTCAGGCTGCGTTGACATCCAGCGTCTAATAATTCCAACAAACGTAGTCGCGGGATACGCTCGACCCGTAATGGTGGGATCAACATTTTGGTTTTTATCAGTGGTTCGTTCTCTTGGGCAAAAGGAACGGTGGGGTGCAAATGCTTTTCGAATGGGTGTGCCTGTACCTGTTCGTACAACTGGACCGTCTCCGGTTCGGGAGATTGTCCAAATTCTTCTTGAAGCAATTGGGTCAAGCTCTTGTATTGCCGGATGGCGGCGCTGCGCTGACCGGATTGGTAGTAAAGACTCATCAGCGAGCGATGGGCGGGCTCGTTCAAACGGTCCGAGCTGACCCAGCGGCGAGCGTAACCAATGGCTATCTCCCATTTCGATTGGGAAGCGTATCCCTTGGCTAGCTGCTCCAGACATCGCGTTAACTCCTGTTTCAGTCCCTCCCGTTGGAAGTACTGCCACTCGTCGAACTCCGGGCAGTCCGGCAAGTTCAGTCCTGCCAGGAATTCTCCGCGGCACAGCCCGGCTGCCTTATCTAATAGCTCCAGGCAATCTTCACAAGCGGGTAGATCTGCATTTGCATGCGATTGAGCACTACTGATCTGACGTTGGAATTCGTGGACGTCCATCCATGTGGAGACTAGC
Source organism: uncultured Chloroflexia bacterium (assembly GCA_963701225.1). Classification (GTDB taxonomy): domain Bacteria; phylum Chloroflexota; class Anaerolineae; order Anaerolineales; family Anaerolineaceae; genus JAFGXF01. Next base: position 305,556 of record OY969578.1, read on the forward strand.
TCATTAATACCAATGGAGCCCCCACCCGGAATCAGGATTTCTTTCTTGATGCTGTTGTTGAGCGAAAATAAGCTGCGGCGAAGATTTGCCTGGGCGTGCTTCTGATCGAAATTCGGCCAGAACAAATTGGCCAGGACTTCTCGCGGGATGCTCTGCTGGTTGACAGAAAGATAGGCTAGAAGCGCGGTTGTTTTCCGCGTCTCTACATGCACGGCCACCCCATCCAGCTCGATGACCGGCGGGCCCAACCAAAGCAATCTCAAATTTGACAGAGCTACTCCAATCGTTACCCCCTCATTTTACGGCATTTCACTTATGCAAACAACAGGTTCTGCTGACCCTTGGATAAAAGATCGGACAACACTCCGGCAGGCGCTCCGCAGGCGTCTTTCTCCCTTGACCGAATAGAATAAGCCCTGCCTGTTTACTTGGCAGGGCTTTGGGTTTATATCAACAATGATCATGCAGACATCACCGGCCGGAACTTGTACCCATAAACTATCATGCCGCGCTCATCGCTATCCTGGCGGATACGGCGGGTGCAAGTGCTGGTTGGGCGCATCGTATCGCTTACAGATGGAATACTGTGACAGCTTTTGCTTATCCGGTATATTCGTTTTGCTAGGGATTATTCCGCATCACCAGCGTCAGATAGATGAAGTATGGATTATTATAAGTCAACCATGTTATGGTCAGGTCATACCCATAGATATCGATCCTGACCTTGGTATATCTGCCTTCATTCGTAACCGCTGCTATGACAGTCCCTACGGGTATCTGATTGGAAGAATCGTTACTTCCATTGATTGGATCGGTAGAATAAGCATATCCCGTGAGGTCTGAATACGTTATGGAGTCGAAATCCACATTACCAATCACATGGAATTTAGCTCCATTCCGGGGCTCTAAATATCTTTCCACCTCGGTTTGCTGATTCCAAAAGAAATCCGTCGATGGGTCGGTACTATGCGTCTGCAGTCCGAGATCCAGATCACAGCTCCATGTCCCATGGATAATAACCTGCCCCTGGCTATAAACGGTTGGCGTAATACTTATACTCTCAAGAGCTGTTCTTTCTTCCATCGTTTCCGAACCCTGGGCTTGATTCGGTTCCACAACCAGAGCCAGTAATAGTGTTACTAGCAAGGTACCCAATAAAGTCCTCTTTACATTCATCATAGATCTCCTCTGTTTTGGACTTGAATGAAGAGAGCATTACAGAAGATCAACTGCTCACTATTTATTATACATACTCTTGTTACGCAGCAATAATGACTCAGATCAAAAAGCGCCCCCCATTAGGAGGGCGCCTTATCATTTCATCAAATGGTGCGTTTTCCCTTCGGGAATCCAGGACGGAATTTATATTCGTAAACACTCCTTTCGGGGCGCAGGCACTTGAAGCGAGGGTAATGATGAGGCCGATGGGAATAATAATGATGCAGCCAGGGGTTTTTGGGGTGGAACCGGCAGGTCTATCCTTGCGTGGCATTGATGAACCTGGCTCAGGTCGTTGCGAGGAAGATTTTGATTCCTGAGCGTAATTTTGACCTCGAACATCCCGTACATTTCCAGACGGATCGACGATAAAGCCGGGTTTATCAGGCATATCTCTGCAGTCGTGAGTGACAGTGCCGCAGGCTGACTGGAACTGGTGTTAGCCGCCCGGCAATGATTCAATACCCTGTTTGATTACTTCCATGAGAGTGGATTCTTCTTCGGGTAGGCTCACATCAACGTAGAAATTAGTCGCCATTATTGTCCGCCAGGCAGTAAATGAATTCTTTTCAGCCGGTCGCAATTGGAAATATGTCTTGATATAAGTTACCAGGAATAACTTTCGAACCCATTCCAGAAGCCAGCGCATTGGCGTACCTTCGGGTGCTTTTGCGGCCTCAAGGATTATCGAAACACGAGCCACATCTCCGCAGGCTACACCCTTTGATGCAGTCATCCAATCGATAATAACAGGGCCGTTATGAGTTACGATGATGTTACCAGGATGAAAATCGCCGTGGCATAACTGATTTCCATCGGGCATAGAGTCAAGTAAGTGGAGAAATCTTTGTTGCAAATCCTTTGATAACTTATTTGTCTCAGGAATTCCTCCTCTAGCCCATTCACGCTGTGTCTCTAGATTTTCCGGCGCAGGCACATCGTGAACTTGTACATGTAAACTGGCTAGCAAACGTGCATACTGTACTACATTCCATGGTTTTGTGGCTAATTCATTCAGGAGTGAAGGGCCATCAATTCTTTCATAGACCACTCCTTCCCGATCATTCAATTTCATTCTTTCGTAAATTTTGGGAACAGGTAATCCTGCATCCTGAATATATCGACCGGTATCTACTTCTTTGTCAATCCATAATTGGGGGATGGTTGGGAAGAATAGTTTGAGAACTTTCCCATCATCAAATGGGAAAACCTCAGCGGTACGTCCCACAGCAATCGGTTTTTGAAAGTTGTTCATATCTTCTACTCCTTCCAGGCGACTAACGGATTGCGTTCGGGAACCACCCTGCGGCCTGCCCTATGTATTTTCTAGGGGTGGCCTGGATGCATCCTACTTCTGACATGAATCAAAAACGCCTTCCATTTCTGGAGAGCGCTTTTTGAAACAAAAAATGGTGCGTCGACCACCCTACGGTGGCTTGGACGCACCCTACCGAAGAACCGGTCTGAACTTGTACCCATACACGATCATGCCGCGCTCGTCGCCATCCTGGCGGATGCGACGCGTGACCATCTCGACCGGCATGCCGATCTCGACCCTGGCATCGCCCAGGTCGGTCAATTGGGCTGTCACCACCGGACCCTCGACCAGTTTGACCAGCGCCACGGTGTAGGGCGCCTGTTCCTCGAAGCCGGCAGGCCCGTCAGCCATGCGGGTGAAGGAATACACCTCGCCCTTGCCGCTGAAGTTATAGGCATTCCTGGCTTCGCCGCCGCAGCTCGGGCAGACGTCGCGGGGCGGGAAGATCTTGGCATCGCAATGCGGGCAGACTTCGCCCACCAGTGCGTATCTTTGTTGTTTTAATCTCCAATGTCGCGGTATTTCCATGGTATCTCTCCTTGCATTTAGTTCGATGTTGAGTCTATCGGCAAGTAACTATCAATACCTATCAGCTTTAGCCGGCTTTTTCGAGCACGTGCGCCGCCGCAGTGGCCGCCGGACCACCCAGGCACTGGATCAAAGCTTTCTTTGCACCCTTCACCTGGCAGTCGCCGGCCTCGCCGCGCAACTGCAATACCGCCTCGACCGCCTGGTAGACGCCACTGGCTGCCATGGGGTTGCCGCGTGCCTTCATGCCGCCCATGGTGGCAAAGGCGGGCTTGTCTTTACCAGTATTTTTAATCCAATCAGTACCCTTGCCACGTTTCGTCAGACCGGCGGCTTCGACCGACAAGGCAGGGTAGATCGAGAAGGAATCATCCAGCTCGAGGATGTCGACATCCTTGGGCAATATACCGGCCTGGCGGCAGGCGCGTTCGATGGAACTGCCGGCTGCGACGAATTCCAGCGGGTTCTGGCGGTCGTGCAGCGCCAGTCGATCGGTTACAACCGCCGAACCGCTGATGCGCACCGGCGTGTGCTTGAAGTCTTTTGACACCAGCTCCCGGCGGGTGACGATCAGCGCCGCCGCGCCATCGGCGTAGGGCGCAATGTCATACAGGGTCAACGGATCGCAAACCGGTTCGGCTTTCTCGTAGGTCTCACGGGAGATGGCTTTGCGGTATAGCGCGTTCGGATTGCCGGCAGCATGGGCATAGGCCATCAGCGGGTATTCTCCGAAAGCGGCGTGCCCCACCTTGTATTCATGCATATAACGCTGCATTAACAAAGCTGCCGCTGTGGTGGGGGTAAGCCCCAGCGTGCCCTCGTAATCCGTATCCATCATTTCTGCCAGGGCGCTGTCGACGCCGGGACCGACCACGTCCGTCAACTTCTCGATCCCGACCACCAGCGCCACATCCACCAGCCCGGAGCGCAACGCGAGGTAAGCGGTGCGCAGGGCTGCCCCGCCGGATGCCCCGGCGGCTTCGATGGTGGTGCCTTCGACACTCTCCAGCCCGCAATCGCCGGTCAGTAGTGCCCCAAGGTTGGCCTGGCGCGAAAGCGCAGAGCCGAGAGCATTGGCAATAAACAATGCCTGGGGTTTCTGACCGCCTGCGTCCCGAATGGCTGCCAGGATGGCGCGCGCCGCCAGTTGCCGCAGGGATTGATCCCAGTGCTCGCCGACAGGCACCTGGCCGATGCCGGTGATGAAGATATCGCTCATGCCGCCCCCGCTCATTTCATCGCCAGTTTGCCGCGGTAGCGTGCATAGGTGGCGTAATCGATCTCGGTGCGGCGCTGGATATAGTCAGCCGTCATGGCTGCCAGTCCCTGCCGCTCGGTGATGGCTTGAGTGATGCGGATGACGAAAGCATCCGAGCCTGCACCCGAGCCGTAGGAAACCATCAGGATGCGGTCCCCGGGTTTGGCCTGGTCGAGGATATTGGCCAATCCAAGTATGGCGGCTCCGGCATAGGTGTTGCCGATCACGGGCGAAAGCAGCCCGGTAGTGAGTTGTTCCGGTTTGAATCCCAGCAGCGACCCTGCCCGCTGGGGAAAGCGGGTATTAGGCTGGTGGAAAACAGCGTAAGTAAAATCTTCGGGTTTCACCTTCATGGCTTCCATCAGGCCTTTACCCGCTTCGGTGATGTGCTTGAAGTATGCCGGCTCGCCGGTGAAACGCTGGCCGTGCTCGGGATACTTCTGTTCCTGGCGGCGCCAGAAATCGGGGGTGTCGGTCACATAGGAGTAGGTGGCTTCGATCTCCGCCAGCGATTTCCCGGCCGGTCCGATGATATAAGCCGCTCCTCCGGCGCCGGCGGTGTATTCCAGCTGGTCACCCGGCCGCCCCTGGGCAATATCCATACCGATGCCCATGGCATACTCCGCCATGCCGGAACCCACCAGGGCGATGGCAGCCACGATAGCTTCGGTGCCGGCCTTGCAGGCAAACTGGAAATCCGCCGCCTGAATGGATGGTACGGCTCCGATGGCTTCCGCCACGAGCGTGCCGGTCGGTTTAACCGCATAGGGATGCGATTCAGAGCCCACCCAGACCGCGCGCAGTTCACACGGATCGATGCGGGCGCGCAGCAGGGCATTGCGGGCGGCTTCGATCGACATGGTCGCCACGTCTTCATCCAGCCCGGCAACCGCTTTTTCCTTGACCGGCGAGCCGCCGGTCCCGTCCGTCCACATGCGTGCCACTTCGGTTCCCGGCAGACGGTAGCGCGGTATGTATGCGCCGTAACCGATGATGCCCACCGGGCGGTCCGGCTTAAGCGGTTTTATCGAAGATTGTTTCTGGGTCTCTTCTTTTGTCATTTGGAATCGCTCCATTGTTTCAAGATCTCTTCAGCGCGGTCGACCCGCACGGATTTTTCTTTAACCAGTTGATCGGCCAGCCGGTCGACCTGCTCGCCGGTTGCTCCGGCGGCGATTGCCACCTGGCGTGCATGCAAACTCATATGACCACGCTGGATGCCCTCAGTCGAGAGCGCCCTGAGGGCGGCCAGATTTTGCGCCAGCCCGACCGAGACGATGATCTCGGCCAGCTGCGCAGCAGAAGTAACCCCCATTAATTTCAGGCAGATGCGTGCCAGCGGGTGGACCTGCGTGGCGCCGCCCACAATACCGACTGCCATGGGCATCTCCAGGCTGCCCGCCAGGTCGCCCGCTTCGGTCGCGGACCAGGTCGAAAGACTGGTGTAGCTTCCAAAATGGGCGGCATAGGCATGCGCGCCGGCTTCCACCGCGCGCCAATCATTGCCGGTGGCGATCACGACTGCATCCACACCGTTCATGATGCCCTTGTTATGCGTGGCAGCCCGGTAGGGGTCGGCGGCGGCAAATGCCCAGGCCTCCAGTATGCCATGCCGTACCCGCTCGGCAGAAAACTCTCCAAAAGCCAGTTGATCCTTTTTGATCACACAGCTGGCTTTTGCCAGGCGGCGGTCTGCCAGGTTCGAAAGAATGCGCAGGTGAGCCCGCCCTCCGGACAGCTTCTCGACCATTGGGGCAAGGCGTTCTACAGCCGTATTGACAGTATTAGCACCCATGGCATCCCGGACGTCCATGATCAGATGGACGACCAGGAACGCCCCCGCGGGTGAATTTTCGATCAGCCTGACTTCCAGCTCGCGCGCTCCACCACCAAGTTTGATCAACAATGGATCGCTTTTGTCAGCTTCCTGCAACAGTTCGCTCTTGTGTGCGAGGATGGCTCGTCTGGCAGCATCCAGATCTGGCACATCCATAAGCTGGATCTGACCGATCATCTCCGGAGGGCTTGAAGAGGCAGTAAAACCGCCCCATCGACGTGCCAGTTTTGCCATGAACGAAGCCCCGGCGACAACCGAAGGTTCTTCAATTGCCATCGGTACCAGGACCTCGCGCCCGTTGATCAGGAAGTTTTGGGCGATCCCGAGCGGGAGTTGGAACGTGCCGATCACATTTTCGATCATGTGGTTGGCCTGCTCGACCGCCAAAGCTGCATCTGACCCCAACAGGTTCAGATCGGCATCGTCCAACCCGGCGCTCTCCGCCAGTCGTGTCAGCCGTTCGGCGACGGTCCGTTCATAAAATTTTTTATCATCTTTGGCCATAGAATTCACAACCCTTTTAGCAATACCCACGACTATAGCCCGGGCAGTCTGGCAAAACCTATCAGGTTTGGTAACCAGACAAGTAGGAGTAAAATACATACCTACGCAACCGGAAATGATGATCACCCTGACACGAGAACAACTGGAAGAGCGGCTGGCAGCATTGCATCGTGCCAGCCTTGAACTCGTTCAGGATATCTCGCTGGAATCATTGCTCGAGCGCATCGCCATCGTGGCGTGTGAACAGGTCGGTGCGCGATACGCAGCGGTGGGTGTTTTGAATGAAAACGGCGAGCTCGACCAGTTCATCCCGATCGGCATGACCCCGGCCGAGATCCAGAAGATGGCTCACCCCCCGCGCGGAACAGGATTGATCGGCGCGTTGCGGAATTCACGCCAGACAATCCGCCTGGCGAACATCGCTGATGACCCGCGCAGTGTGGGTTTCCCGGCTCACCACCCCAAAATGCACTCATTCCTGGGTGTCCCGATCCGGTTGGGTGAAAGCCAGCTCGGACAGATCTACCTGACCGAAAAAATCGCTGCCGATGAATTCAGCCACGATGATGAGATTGTGATCGAGACCCTGGCAGCCTATGCCGCGGTGGCAATTTCAAACGCCCGCCTATACAATGAACTTCGCCAGCGTGACCGCGCGCTCACCCGCCGCACCGACGACATGACCCTGTTGAACGAACTGGCATCCTCGCTCGCCTCCGAGCCGGATATCGACGAGATCCTTAATACTGCTTTGGATCGAGCAGTCGGTTACGTGGGCATAGAAGCAGGTGAAATTTACCTCAAGGATGAAGATAGCACGACCCTGCACCTGGTATCCCACAAGGACAACGGCCTGGGCAGGATCTGGAACAAGGATACGTTCGTGGTCGGTCAAGGCCTGGTGGGAACGACTGCTCAAACCGGGCAATTGCAGGCGATCAATCCGTCTGAGGAAAATAATACATTCCTGCGTAAAGCTCTATTTAAATCCAACATCGGTCAAATATTATGTTTCCCACTCACCAGCCGCAGCGGGGTGCTGGGTGTCCTCACCATCGCCAGTCGCCAACCAAAACCGTTCGAGGAGACCGAACTGCAGTTGATGACCTCCATTGGGTCGTGGACGGCGACCGCCATCGAGAACCTGCGGCTGAACGTCAAGGGCAAACGCCTGGCGATCCTGGAGGAACGCGAACGCATCGCGATGGACCTGCATGACGGCATCATCCAATCCATTTACGCGGTTGGGTTGACGCTCGAGCATGCACGGCTGTTGCTGGCCGAAGATGTAGAACAGGCGCGTCCGAAGATCGTGCAATCCATTGACGGGCTCAACAGCACCATCCGGGATATCCGGGCTTATATCATGGACCTCAAACCCCGCCAATTATTTGACCAAAACCTGGAGAACGGCATCCGGCGCCTGATCAAGGAATTTGAATCCACCACCCAGATCGAAGCCACGCTGGTCATCAAGGCGGAGGAACTGGATAATATCCCTGCCGGCCAGGCCATGACCCTTTTCCATATCTGCCAGGAGTCGCTTGGAAACGTCGCCAAGCACTCACGCGCCCAATACGTCGAGGTATACGTCTGGCGTACAGCAGAACGGCTGGTATTGGAAGTGACCGATAACGGGCGCGGCTTCGATACTGAGAAGATCAATGTGACCCTGGGGCACGGGTTGTCCAACATGCAAACACGGGCAAAAAATGTAGGTGGGGACGTCGAAATCACATCCGAAATCGGTCACGGCACCACCATTATGGCATGGGTGCCGGTGAAATCCGCCTAAGCACCGAAAGGCGCAGCATCAGGTACAATCAGACCATCTCACCAATCGAAAACCCGAGTAATGCCAGCTACCACGCACAACATCAGTGAAAAAGCCGCCCTGCGCGGAGAACCATCTTATGTCTGGAGGGCGGGTCAGGCACGCCGGTTGAACATGATACTGTCTGCGGCCGGCAGTCTTGCCTCTGGCAGGGTGCTGGTGGATGGTTGCGGGGTAGGCACCTACCTGGCAAGATTGACCACCGGATCAAAACTGACCGTCGGTTTGGAAATCGAACTCGAGCGTGCGGTCGAAGCCCATCAAAAAGCGCCTGCAGTGACCTGCGGCGATGGCGAAAGACTGCCATTCGCGGATAACCTGTTCGATCTGGTCCTGAGCCATGAGGTCATAGAACATGTCGGGGACGACAGGGCGGCTCTGCACGAAATCTTTCGGGTATTGAGACCGGGTGGCAGGTTGATGCTCTTTTGCCCCAATCGCGGCTATCCTTTCGAGACACATGGCATCTATTGGCATGGCAGCTATCATTTCGGGAATATCCTGCTGGTGAACTATCTCCCGCGCAGTTTGCGCGACAGGCTGGCACCGCACGTGAAGGTCTACAGCGCCCGCGACCTCAAAAACCTCCTGGCTGGCCTGCCAGCCAGGGTGGTGAGCCGCCAGATCCTTTTTGGTGCCTATGATAATGTCATCGAACGCTGGCCCGGCTTCGGGAAAACGCTCCGGAAAATATTACAATCGCTGGAAAAGACCCCCTTCAAAACCTTCGGCCTGTCGCATTTTTGGGTCGTTGAAAAAGCCGTTTAATACGGTGAAATCATTTCTCCAACCGAAAATCCAAAATCCCGTTTTTGTTTTTCCATAGATGTTTGCATTTTGGGCAACGTATATCACCCTGCGCTTCAGGCATGCCAGCGCCGCACGCCAGGCATTTATAAAAGCCCTGTCTCTGCTTCGCGATTTGGGTGCCGGTTGCCATCGCCCTGAGGAAAACACTGGGGGTTAACTGGATCCATGCGCCTGTCGACTGAAAAAGACCGTCCAGGCTGGCCAGGACTTTGGGCGGGATCAGTTTTTTTAATAATACCGTTCGGAAATGCGAGACGGTCAATTGCTTTTGTATGTCAAAATGGTTTTCTGCCAACCAGCGCCGGATGGCTTTGGGGTGAAAATCGAAGTTTAAGCTTGCAAACTCGACTGCATCCTCACTAAACGGATCCCAATCCTGACGTCTCAACCAATAGCGCAGGATCGCCTTCAGGTTATGCTTGTTGGCATATTCCAGAATAAATGTCGCATCTGTGGAAAGCACGGCTCGTACCTGCGACAGAGCCAGAGATGGGTCAGCCATGTGATGCAACGTGCGGATCATGGTAGAACCATCGAAAAGCCCATCGACAAATGGCAACCGGTAGATATCGGCTGCCACGTAGATGTAGCGCTTTGAGTTCCCCAGTCTGTGTTGGGCTTGTTCAAGCTGGGTGGAGGAATAGTCAACCAAAACTACCCGATCGTAACCGGCATAGCGCGGGGTATTGCGACCGGCACCTGCTCCCAGTTCGAGCATCAGCTTCCCGCTTGCGGGCAGCAGCCGCTTTAAAGCTATTTCCTCGGCGGCATCCTCATAGGCGCGAGCGCCCTGTTCCCAGAAGGATTTCTGGTAATCAGAGGCGGTGTAATCACATACAGGCGGGGTGTCTTTTTTCATCCGGGTAACAAGGTGCGCCGGGCAGGTTGTTCGGCGGCACCCAGAGTGACCTCCTTACCGCTGCTTCCTCTCGGACCTGACGGGGTTTGGGGGGTTCTGCCGCGCCGAGCCCGCCCGGACGCGACCCTAGCATACCATCATCCATTGATGAGTGTCAACTTGCAGGTAACCAGGTTACTCACCTGAGGTTGGGCTGGGGGTCGTTTGAGTGATGGGAATACCGCTTATTTCTCGCACCTCCAATTTTGAGAAATTGACGGTAAGCGCAGAAATACCGGACGAGCGTGCATAGAAGCCGATCAGCCCACGCGGAAATGCCGGATCAACGACCGTGAACTGGTATACATCGTTGACAAAAAATCGCATTTCACGCCCATAAGCCCACACACCCAGTTTTGGCGTACCGCCGATGTCAGGCGTGACCTGACCGGCGACCGGCACCCAATCCTGCAGCGGGATTCGCTCAGAAGCCTTGTCGCGTTCCGTGCGCACCATGCCGTCACACGACAACAGGAACGCATAAAAATCAGTGAGGCTGGCCGCCCGGACGATCAGGCCATAAGCATCCCGCCCCACACACAGGTTCGGGCTTGCAGTCACCTCATAGTAAAAATTGGAAAACGTGGGTTCCTGGCGAAAACTGGCAAGTGCCGCTTCTGGAGCAGAGACCGCCAATGATATTTCATCCAGGCCCAGTGCAATGGAACCCCCATCGAACCGACCCAGCAGCCATACAGAAGGTTTGGTAAAGTCATCTGTAAGCAGAACATCACCCAGATTGGGCTTTTGTTCGAGGGTCGGGGTGAGGGTGGCAGGTATGGGCGTGATAGTGGGTGTTTCGGTCGGTGGGAACCAGACGATGGTTGGGGTTGGGGATTCCGCCTGTGTAGAATTAACGGGAGGCAGGTTACTGCCCGGTGCCTGCATGCAGGCAGCCACAGCAACCAGGGAAACCCAGACTGTCAATACTTTTATTAATCGATTAATCGGCATAAATGAACTTATCCACTTTGTGTATCATGCAATTATACATGCGCGGCAAGAATGTTATAATCTTATCGACGGTGAATACTATGAAAAAAACGATTGTAATGATGCTTTTAATCCTGGTAATGGCCGGCAGCAGCCTGTATTTTATCTTCACCACTGCTTACGCTAATGACGTGCGTCCCCAGGCATCCTATCAAACCCCCACGCCGGACGCGGATGGACGCATCGTTTATATCGTTAAAGCGGGCGATACCTGTTTGAGCATTTCATTATTGACACGGGTTTCATTGGATAGCATCCGTGCCTTGAACAACCTGGATGTTAACTGTTCCATTTTTTCCGGACAGCAATTGCTTCTGGCTGTGGTTACGTCCACGCCTGAAATGCCAACCAGCGAGGTGACCACGACGCCTTCCGGTCCAACTGCAACACCCTTCCGTGGCAACGGCCAGATCTGCATTGTCCTGTTCAATGATGCCGATGGCAACGGGGTTAAATCGGATGCAGAAGCTTTCATCCCTGACGGGAATGTCAGTATTTCGGACCGCGTTGGAGCGGTCAGCCTGACCGGCAAAACATCTGCCGGGCCGGATCCCATCTGTTTTATCGATATTCCAGAAGGGGATTACAACATCAGCGTGGCGGTTCCAGAAACATACAACCCGACGACCGCATTGAACTACCCACTATCATTGAAAGCCGGCGATGTGGCGACCATCGACTTTGGCGCACAATCCGGTGAAGCTACCTCGCCGAATGGCCCCAAAACATCTCCCCTGCTGGGGATCATAGGTATCGTCCTGCTATTGACAGGTATCGGCCTGGGAGTTTACGTCTGGCGCTCCGGCCAGTTACGCTGAACGATCACCCGTAGCGTTCCTCTTTCCAGACATCTCCACGATTATGATACCCGGCGTTCTCCCAGAAGCCGGGTTTATCTTGTGTGAGGAATTCCAATCCCCTCAGCCACTTGGCGCCCTTCCAGAAGTATGGTTGCGCCAGAATGGGTTGCCCGATAATACTGCCGACCACACCGCGGAGCGGGAAACCATGATCCGGGCTGAGCGGTTCGCCGTTGAAATGCGTTGCCATCATAAAGTTCTCCGCCAGAACGATCTCCAGCGGCAGGTTGGTGGTGAAGCCAAATTCGGCATGCTCCAAGACGTATTTCGCCTCGGGTTTTATTTGAATGATGCCCTCTTCAACCAGCCTGCCAACTGACACCCCCTCCCAGGTCGTATCAAATTTACTCCAGCCGGTCACACAGTGGATATCCATTTTCAAGCTCACCCGCGGAAGCTGATTGAATTCCTCCCAGTTCACCCGCCTGGGTTCAACCACCTCTCCCCAGATCCTGAAATCCCAGGTGGCAGGATCAAATTCCGGAACCGGTCCGTAATGCAAGACAGGGAATTTGACGGTGACTGCCTGTCCCGGGGGCAGGCGCCCTTCCTTGCGTACTTGTTCCTCCACCTCCCTGCGTGTTTTTTCCTGGTTGGTCATTATTTTCTCCAAATATTTCGGTATCTTTACTTAATTATTGGATGATTATTTCCTCGCCAGGTTTCATGATCTTGACCTTGGCGCTGGTATCCATTTCAACCCGTTCCGCCCAGGCTTCAACATCCTGTTGGATCAAATCAAAGGTGTTGTAGTGAATGGGGATTACCAGTCTTGGCTGAAGAAGTTTCACTGCCCTCAAGGCATCGGCGGGGCCCATGGTGTAGTTATCTCCGATAGGCAGTATGGCAACATCCAGGCCGTCTTCACCGATCAGCTTCATATCGCCAAACAAACCGGTGTCGCCCGCAAAATAGAACCGGTCGCTTTGGAGCGTGGCAAGTAAAAACCCGGCCGGGTTGCCACCATAAGCACCATCCGGAAGTTGGGAGCCGTGCATTGCTGTTGTAAGTTTCAGGTATCCAAAGGGATGGTTATATCCTCCGCCAATATGCTGCGCATGTGTTTTAACTTTTTTCTCCCGCAGCCAGCGACAAATTTCAGCATTGCTGATGACCGTCGCGCCTGTTCTCTTCGCAATCTCAACCGTATCCCCCAGGTGATCAGCATGTCCATGGGAGACCAAAATGTAATCAGCCTCAATTTGTTCCGGTTTGACCGGCGACTGGGGATTGCCGGATAGATAGGGGTCGATCAACAACCGGTATTTATCTATCTTTACCAGGAAAGCGGCATGCCCATACCAAATCAGTGAAAAACTCATCGTTACCTCCAACCTGCCTGGGAGTACTTGTTCTTATCGTTTTTTTGATTTTAACATCGATCCAGAAAATTTCAACTACTCCCCCAAGGCTTAACCTCGTGCGTGTTATTTCTTGACCGTCTCCAATTTGGCCAGGACGGCATCCAATCGCTTGAAACCGACAGATGCAAAAGCCACATCCACGATCTCGCTGCCATCCACGATGCGGTCGTCTATCACCAAGCCCTCTCCCCAGACATTGTGTCGCACGCGCATGCCGGCTTTATATATCGGGTCGATTGCTTTCTTGACCTGCGATCCCCCCGCCCGAGAGCGTACATCCCGGTTAATTGCCTGCCAGCTCGGGTATGCGCCATTACCTTCATTGCGCATCGACCGTCTGGCATACAGTAATTTTTCAGACGGTATTTGTTCCAGGAAGCCGGATGCGATCGTACTCTCATACGAACCGAAAGATGTACGTGCCTCAGCCCTGACCAGGTAGAGCTGATCGCGCGCGCGGGTAATGCCAACATAGAACAACCTGCGTTCTTCCGCCATCTCCTCGGGGTCGTCCCTGGAGCGGCTGTGAGGTAACAATCCGTCATCCAGCCCGGTGATAAAGACCTGTTGGAATTCCAACCCCTTGGCTGCATGCAGGGTCAACAACGTGGGTGTATTAATGCGATCCGGGAGTGTATCCTGGTCAGACACCAGCGCAATATTTTCCAAAAATTCAACCAGGCTGCGGTCCATATATTCAAAGGCTATGCGGCGGAGTTCGACAACATTTTCCCAGCGGTCAACACCCTCTTCGCTCTGATCGTCGATGTATGCCTGGAAATTGATATCTTCCAGAATGCGATCGAAGAGCACCGGGACGGCCAGATTGTCCTTTTCAGCATGCCAACCGGCAAGCATCGAACCGAAATCAGCCAGGATGAGCTGCCCCTTGCCGGAGAACTCCTGCCAATAGGGCGACTTCTTGCCATCTGCCAGGTTGATCAGGATCCTTCCGGGACTGAGCTTGTTCTTTTGGGCAACGTCCATTAAATTACCCAGTGTTTTATCACCCACCCCGCGCGGAGGAACATTGATGACCCGACCCAGACTGACTTCGTCATCCGGGTTATGGGTCACGCGCAGGAAGGCGAGCACATCCTTGACCTCGCGTCTGCCATAGAAACGCTGTGCGCCTACCAGCCGGTAAGGGATGCCGGAACGCAGGAAGGTCTCTTCCAATAAGCGTGACTGAGCATTGGTACGGTACATGATGGCGAAATCCCCACCCTGGGCTTTACCTGACGAGGTTAATTGGGTGATTGTGTCGACCACGTATGCTGCCTCGGCATGGTCGTCAGATGCTTCATACAGCACGATTTTTACGCCCTGACCGCGCTCGGTGAACAGCTTTTTGGGGGTGCGGTTGGTGTTTTGATTGATCACCGATTGGGCGGCATCCAATACATTTTGAGTCGAACGGTAATTTTGCTCTAAAAGCAGCTTCGTCGCTTTCGGATAATCCTTCTCAAAACGAAGGATATTGCGATAGTCCGCACCGCGCCAGCGGTAAATGGATTGGTCTTCATCCCCCACCACAAACAGATTTTTGTGTCCGGATGCCAGGGATTTTAAAAGGGCATATTGAGCCTGGTTGGTGTCCTGAAACTCATCGACCAGAATATATTCGAAGCGGCGGGCATACGCCTCACGGACGGCCGGTTTATCTTCCATCAATATGGCAGTATAGAGCAGCAAATCGTCAAAATCGACTGCATTGTTGGCGATCAACAACGCCTGGTAGCGTTCATAAACGCGTTTGATGATCTCATCCCGATAGGAATTCACAACCAGCCCATCGGGCAGGAGTAGGTCGTTCTTGGCACGTGATATCGCAGCATGCAGGCTGGCAGGGCGATGAAGTTTCTCGTCTATGTTCAGTTCCCGTAGTGCTTTTTTTACCAGCGCAGTCTGGTCGTCCTCGTCGAAAATGACAAAGTCGGTATTAACCGGCAGGTGTTCAACCTCCCGCCTTAGGATGCGGGCACACATCCCGTGAAATGTACCCAACCAGATGCCTTTGACATCCGCCCCCAACAATCGTTCCACCCGCGCCTGCATCTCTCTGGCCGCCTTGTTCGTAAAAGTGACCGCCAGAATGTGTTGGGATTTCACACTCATCTGCCTGATCAGATAGGCAATGCGATAGGTCAGGACACGCGTTTTCCCTGATCCGGGACCGGCTAAAACAAGTACCTGCCCGCCGGGTGCGGTCACCGCTGCGCGTTGCTGAGGATTTAAAGATGCCAGGAGGTCTTCCATCGCCACGCATTGTACCCCAGCCCTCCCGAATACTCCTTAACTTTTAAGGTTCATGAGTTCGGTTGCCACTTCCCCGGCTTCAGGCTACAATGGGCTCATGAATTGGGACCTTGTAGGACATGAGTGGGCTGCCAATCTGTTGGCGAGACACATTCAAACCGGCAACAATAAACACGCCTATCTGTTTTGCGGGCCGGATGGCATCGGCAGGCGCAGTCTGGCGCTGCGTTTTGCCCAGGCGTTGACCTGTCAGCAAGCGCGATCTTCCGGTGATCCATGTCTGACCTGCACAAGCTGCCAGCGTATCGAACGTATGCAACACCCGGATCTATTCGTTGTAGCTGCACCTGAACCGGGTCGGGAAATACGCATCGAACAAATTCGCAACTTGCAGCACGATCTATCCCTGGCTCCTTACGAAGCTCCCGTCAGGATCGGTTTATTATTAGATTTTCAGAACGCCAACGCAAATGCCCAGAACGCAATGCTGAAGACGCTCGAAGAACCGACGAGCAGGGCGATCCTGCTGGTAACAGCCAGCCGGGCGGAAGACCTGTTGCCAACCATTGCCTCACGCTGTGAAATCATTCTCCTCCGCCCTACGAGTGTTGAGGTTGTCACAGCAGAGTTGGAGAAGCGGCAGGGGATTGATAAAAACAGAGCTGAAAGGATCGCTCATCTCTCGGGTGGTTGTTATGGCTACGCTCACACACTTTATAATAATCCCGCAGACCTGGAAAAAATCAATGTTCTGATCAACGGCATGCTGCGCGTATTGTCTGCGTCATTACGCGAAAGGTTCACATTCGCAGAAGAACTCACTACCAGGAGGACGTCTGCGCGAGAGAACCTCTTTCAGGTAATAAAGACCTGGCTTTCGTTTTGGCGCGACACATTGGTCATGGCCAGCGGGGGAAAAGCATCGATTATCAATTCGGATTACGCGGATACCATTCGTTTACTGGCAGCTCAGGTACCTCTGGCAGAAATCAATTCTCAAATGATACGACTTGAAGAAGGTCTTGATATACTGGATAAAAATGTGAATACAAGGCTTCTGGCAGAGATCCTGATCATGGATCTACCCCAACTACGCCAGCCTCTACACCCCCCCGTTTAATCAACTTCATCAACTATTGCCTGCTTAATCTGTGTGGCCAAAGTGCCGAAATGCGGTTTATAGAGTGATTTTTCATCCCGCGGTCTTGGTAAATCAATTCGCAAATCCAGGTTAATCCTGGCAGGTCTGGGCGTCAGGACGATTACCCGATCCGAAAGAAAAACCGCCTCCGAGATCGAATGTGTAACCATCAGAACCGTTTTACGGCGTGCTTGCCAGATGGTAAGCAGTTCATTGCCCATACGTTCGCGTGTAAGCGCGTCCAGGGAGCCAAATGGCTCATCCAATAACAAAA
Organism: uncultured Chloroflexia bacterium; assembly: GCA_963701225.1. Lineage (GTDB taxonomy): Bacteria > Chloroflexota > Anaerolineae > Anaerolineales > Anaerolineaceae > JAFGXF01. The sequence continues at coordinate 322,652 of OY969578.1, forward strand.
AGTCCGGGTCCTGGACCAGGGCTCGTGCAATGGCAACCCGTTGCGCCATTCCTCCGGAAAGATCACGCGGATAGGTATTTTCAAAACCATCCAGACCAACCAGGTGGATCATATCTTTAACATTCTCATCAAGCTCGTCCTTCTGATACCCGGCAATTTCCAACGGCAGGGACACATTTCCAAAAACGGTCCGCCATGGCATCAGGTTTGCTTGCTGGAATACCAACCCGATTTTGTGGGCTTTAACGTCCTGGCTGCCAGAATAAGTCACTTTGCCCGCCGTGGCTCTAATCAGACCGGCAATTACCCTGAGTAATGTCGTTTTTCCACATCCCGATGGACCTAAAACGGTTACAAATTCCTGCGGAAATACCCTGAAGGAGAGTTTGTCAATAACCTTAAGAGAGCTCTCGCCGGGAACCGGAAAACTGACCTCCAATTTTGATACGGTTAGAACAGGTTCAGAAGAATGTTGATGGGTCATTAATTGATTTCTTTACGGGAGAAAACCGTTTGTGAATGCCTGTGCCACATCGATATCCTTCTTCAACAATCCCATACTTTTAAGTACCGCAAGCATATTACTCCATGCAATAGGGTCGCTGAAGCCAAGACTGGGACCTTTCCAGAGTTCGATCGACTGGGATAGCACTTGTTTTTGGACGATTTCATCTGCCTGCGCGAGGGTCTCGACGTATTTCTCGCTGATCCGATATGCACCCTCCGGGTCGGCAATTGAATCAGAAATTCCATGAAGTATGGCTCTTACCATGTGTTTGACCAGATCCGGTTTGTTGGTAATGGTGTTTTCGTTCGTGACCAAACCATTTGAGACCAATGTCAGGTAGTCGTCAACGCGGATAAGATCGGTCGGGTATCCCTGGCTTTTCAAAACAACCGGTTCGTTGGCAACATATACCACCGCCGCATCAACCCGGTCGGTTGCCAGCATCTCAACCTGGTTGAACCCAATGGTCTCCAGTATTACATCGTTCTCGCTCAGACCTCCGGCATCCAATATCGTCCTGAGGCCGATATAACTTGCTCCCGACAGTACCGGGATACCGATGGTTTTTCCCCTGAGGTCACCCGGCTTTAACAAGCCATTGCCGGCTTTTGACGCCACTGCCACCGGGTATTTTTGATACCAAGCCATTACGTAGACAATCGGGATTTGCTGCGCCCGTGCGAGTAGCACCTGTTCACCTGAGGCTATGGCAAACTGCAATTCACCCGCTCCCAGAAGTGCCACGGCATCCGTCTCAAAACTGTAATCCAGTGTTACGTTGATATTTTCGGCAGTAAAGTAACCTTTCTCAATGGCAACGTACAACGGTGCGAACTGGACGTTGGGAATATAACCAACCGGCAGACGTATTTCCACAATATCAGTTTGCATAGTTGGATTCGCGGAAGGCGTTGCAATACAACCTGCCAAGGATAAAACCACGAAACCAGCAATTATCAATTTCTTCATAAACTCTCCCCGGAAGACAACCGCCACTTCAGCAGCCGTCTCTCGAATAAGATGACTAGCCCATACAAACATAGAGCCATGGCGATCAAAGTCGCTATTGCGACGAAAACCAATGCGGTATCATACTGCCCGCGGGCAATATTCACCAGAAAGCCGAGCCCCTTGTCGGCACCGACAAATTCCCCCACCACGGCACCAATCACTGAAAGGGTGGCGCCAATCCGCAAACCACCCAGCAGGATGGGAAGCGCAGCCGGCAGTTCGAGATATACCATGATCTGAACATGGCTGGCATGCAGCGAGCGCATCAGGTCGCGCAGTTCTTCCGGAACCGCCCTCACGCCAACGATGGTGTTAACCAGCACCGGGAAAAATACAATCAAACCACAGATCAAAACCTTCGAAAACATACCGGGACCAAACCACAACACCAATAGCGGAGCCAGCGCCACCACCGGGATTGCCTGGCTGGCCACCAGGTAGGGTGACAACAGCCGTTCCACCAGGCGCGATTTCGCCACTAAATAACCCAAAAGGATCGCCAGAATTGTGCCCAGTGACAATCCAAGGATCACCTCCTGTATGGTAACCCAGGTATTACTCCACAGGCTGCCATTCACCACGACTTCGACCAGCCGCCCCCATACCTGAAGAGGGGCTGGCAGAATAAACGCAGGCAGATGTGTCAATTTCACCGCCAGCTGCCAGATAATCAGTCCGCCAATCAGCGAAAGACACACCAACCAAATATTTTGTTTACCGGGTTTCGTAGTCTTCATGTTCCATAAATAAAATGCCCTGGTTAATGACTCCAGGGCAAGAGCTGGCATACCATCCAGATAACAACGACCCCGAAAATTTTATTTCGGGGAGGTATGCACCAGACCAGCATGTTCACTGGTCATCATTCCTTCTTTCATTCGGACTATACCGCCGGCCCCGGATTCACACCGGATCATGCGCAATTGCGCTCGTGGGCTGCCTTTACAGGTTACCACCGATCGGGATTTGGGATCTTCGATCCCTCACCCTGCCCCGAAGGTCATTATTCAATTTTATAAACGCAAGTATAGTCACAGCAACAGACTATGTCAAGATAATCCCTGTTCCAGGTCTGCCAAAATATCTTCGATGTTTTCTATACCCACCGAGAACCGGATCAACCCTTCTGAAATTCCCATCTTCTGTCTGTCATCAACGGGCACATTGGCATGCGTCATGCTGGCTGGATGGCAAATCAAACTATCCACTGTGCCGAGACTGACAGCCAGCGTTATCAGCTTGAGATTGTTCATAAGCGCCACCCCTGCCTGATAACCATCTTTCAATGCAAAAGATATCATTCCTCCAAATTCATTCATCTGGCGACGGGCGATCTCATATCCGGGGTGTGTTTCGAGCCCGGGGTAATAAACCTTCTCAATCTTCGGATGCCTTACAAGGTAGTCTGCAACCTGTTTTGCATTTTCACAGTGTCGCTGCATTCTGACTTCAAAGGTTTTTAAACCATTGTCGACCAACCAACAATCAAATGGAGAAGCCGACCCGCCGAGCAATCGAAATATCTGCGTCATCCTCTCTTGCAGGAAGTCGACATGCCGGCTGATGACTGCGCCGCCGATCACCAGTCCATGACCAGACAAATACTTTGTGGTCGAATGGACAACGATATCAGCTCCATGGTTGAGCGGACGCTGGCAGTAAGGTGAAGCGAAGGTATTATCCACCATCAGCCATCCACCATGGCTATGGGCTATGGCTGCTATGGCATCGAGATCGCAAATAGAAAGAAGTGGATTGGCAGGCGTCTCTGCAATAAAGAGAATGTTATTTTCTGCCTGAGCTGCCGCATCTTCCCACTTTTCTGGAATAAGATCATCCACCCAAAGAACGTTGATGCCATAGCGGGGTGCAATATTCTTAAGAAAATCGAATGTTCCGCTGTAAATCGCACGCTGAGCAACAATGGAATCGCCCGCCTTAATTTTTGCTAATATTGATGTTGTAATCGCCGCCATTCCAGAAGAAAACACAAACCCACCTACCACCTGTTCTGCGGGTTTTCCGGCTTCTGCCCGCAGCAGTTCCAGCCCCTCCAAACAGGCAATCTTGGTGGAGAGCAGAGTCTGGTTTGGGTTACTCCAGCGGGTGTAGATGTATCCGGGTTTATCACCGCGGAACATCTCCTGGGCCGTATTTACGTTCGGGAAAATATAAGTCGAGGTTTGAAAAATCGGTGATATATGCGCGTTTTCAGGGTTATCAGAGTTGGAAATATGAGTGGCAATTGTACCGATTCCAAAATGAGGGTTGATGCGCTTCATAATTGACTCCACGGATTTAATAGTTAAATTCAAAGTTCCGATAGCTGCTACCATCAAAATATATTGAAATACTGTGCTGATATAATATTATCATGGCATTGACCCCGGATGTTGTCAGGCAAATCGCAAATCTGGCGCGGCTCGAGTTAAGCGGAGCCGAGGTTAACCAATATTGCAGCCAGCTTTCTGCTATTTTGGATTATGCTGCCCGCCTGCAGGCTATAGACACTTCCGGGATACCACCCACATCCAGTGTCCTTCCACTTGGAAGTATTTTGCGCGAAGATGAACCTCGCGCTGGACTGACCCGGGATGAAATTTTGGAAATAGCCCCAAAAACAAAACGAGGGCAATACCAAGTGCCCCCGGTTTTCGAGTAATTGATGGATAACCTGACAGATCTGACTGCATGTGAGGCAAGTGCCCTGCTTCGCCGGGGGGATATTACAAGTGTGGAGTTAACCCAAGCCAGTCTTGATTTAATTGAGAAGTTGGAACCAACTCTCCATGCCTTCATCACACTGACGCCTGATCTGGCGCTCAAAAGAGCAGCTGATGCCGATGTTCAATTGAACAGTGCCCGCAGGGATAAAAACGTATCGATTCCTAGACTGTTAGGACTACCCATCGTTGTTAAGGATGTCCTGTGTTTAAAAGGCGTCCGTTGCACATGTGGTTCGCGCATCCTCGAAAATTTCACTGCGCCATATACTGCAACGGCAGTTCAAAAATTGATCGATGCGGGTGTCGTCATTCTTGGTAAAACCAATACAGACGAATTTGCCATGGGTTCGTCAACCGAGACCTCGGGGTATGGAACAACCCACAATCCTTGGGATATCGAGCATGTGCCGGGTGGCTCGAGCGGCGGATCTGCTGCTGCCGTCGCGGCACATTACACCAGTCTGGGTCTTGGCACCGATACCGGTGGCAGTATTCGCCAACCGGCTTCCTTCTGCGGTTTAACAGGCATCAAGGTCACCTACGGCAGGATTTCCCGTTACGGTCTGGTGGCATACGGTTCATCACTGGATTCAGTCGGCGCACTCGCACGCAATGTTGCCGATCTGGCTATCGCTATTGAGCTGATGGCCGGGCAAGACCCGCTGGATGCCACAAGTTCTGATAAACCTGTACCTCAAATCGATCTGCAAGACCCCCTCGGTTTAAAAAATCTTAAAATCGGGATCCCAAAAGAATATTTTATCGCTGGCCTGCAAAGCGAGATCAACCAGGCAGTACAGAATGCGATCCGGACCCTCGAAAAACTGGGGGCTGATATCATGGAAATCAGCCTTCCGCATACCGCGGAAGCCCTGCCTGTTTATTATTTGATCGCCCCTGCTGAAGCCTCTGCCAACCTCGCCCGCTTTGACGGCGTGCGGTATGGATTGCGAGGAACCGATACCGATATCATCGGGATGTATAAAAAGACGCGAGGTACCGGCTTTGGCCCAGAGGTCAAACGTCGCATCATGTTGGGAACTTATGCGCTGTCAGCCGGTTATTATGATGCCTACTATAATCAGGCACAAAAAGTGCGCACCCTGATCAAGCAGGATTTTGAAGAAGCATTCAAGAAAGTGAACATCATTGCTGCACCGGTGGCTCCTTCAACCGCATTTCGATTCGGGGAACATGCCAATGATCCACTAGCAATGTACCTGGAGGACGTTTTCACCCTACCGGCCAACCTGGCTGGAATACCAGGGCTGGCTTTTCCTGTAGGCTTCGATCATAAAGGCCTGCCAATTGGCATCCAGCTCATGGGTCCAACATTTTCTGAAGAATTATTGTTGAAAATCGGGCATGCCTACCAACAGGTGACCAACCACCACCTGATTAAACCGGCACTAATCAACACCAGCGTGTAAACTGGCAATCAAGCAATAAAGGATATTGCAGTGGCAGAGACCCTAAAAATCATCATCCCCATGGCAGGCCTTGGAGCTCGCCTTAGACCGCATACCTGGAATAAACCCAAACCCCTGATTTCTCTCGCGGGGCGGACGGTCCTTGATTTTTTCCTGGACACCTTTAAGAGCGTACCGCTCACCCGTCAGGTGGAGTATGTTTTCATCATCGGGCAAATGGGCGATCAGATCAAGGAATACATCCAGAAGCGTTACCCTCAAACACCTGCGCATTATGTCATCCAGACTGAGATGCGCGGACAGTCGGATGCTATTCTCCTGGCACGGGAACACTTGAAAGGACCTGCTATCGTTGCATTTGCGGATACATTGGTGGATACGGATTTCACTACACTGGCTTCTGAGAAAGCAGATGCCGTTGTGTGGGTTAAGCCAGTCGAAGATCCCCGCCGTTTTGGCGTGGCCGAGGTCAATCCATCAGGTTACGTTAAACGACTCATCGAAAAACCCCAGGATACGAAGAATAACCTGGCAATTGTGGGGATATACTATTTCAAGGAATGCCAGAAGCTTTGCGATGCAATCGAAGAACAGATAAAACTCAACATCAGTCTGCGTGGTGAGTACTACCTGGCAGATGCCGTCAATATCCTGCTTGAAAAAGGGACTAAAATGCGTGCGCAACCCATCGAGGTGTGGCTGGATGCCGGTACGCCAGATGCGATGCTTAGCACGAATCGATATCTATTGGAGCACGGGCATGATAACGCGGCAGATAATCCCAAACGCCCAGGTGTTTCCATCATATCGCCGGTTTTCATACACCCAGACGCCGAGATTACAACCTCGGTGGTTGGGCCCAATGTTTCGATCGGCGCCGGGTGCCGGATTGAAGACAGCGTGCTGAGAAATACCATTATTGAAGAAGGCACGGAAGTAAAATCTGTTGTAATCGAAGGCTCGATCCTGGGGCGCAATGTACGGGTAGTTGGTAGTCCCAATCACTTAAACCTTGGCGATCAAACCCAGGTTGACCTATGAAAGAGATTGTCCACAGCCACTCAGGGTTTCGCTATGCTGAAAAGCCGATATCTTTCCAATGGGAAGCCGACGAGTATAAAATTAAACGCATAATCGCCGAGTGGAAAACTGAATGTGGACAAAATTTTACGGTCATCACAGACAAAGATCGTATTTTCGAACTGAATTACGATGAAACTATTGACCAATGGCAGGTTAAACCATTTAATCAATAAAAGGAGAGTTCATGCGCCAAATTTACCTTTCTCAACGCGTGGCCGGTCTGCGACCCTCAGGGATCCGCAAATTTTTTGACATTGCCGCGACGATGAAGGATGTGATTTCACTTGGCATCGGCGAGCCCGATTTTGCTACACCCGCACCCATCACGGAAGCGGGAAAGAAGTCCCTGGATCAGGGAGAGACTCATTACACTTCAAATGCGGGAAAGTTGGAACTGCGCGAAGCCATTTCCAACCACTTAATATCACGTTACGGGATATCGTATGATCCAATTAATGAGCTGATCGTAACGGTGGGGGTCTCTGAAGCGCTTTACCTGGCAACCACCGCCATACTGGATCCAGGGGATGAGGTCATTATTCCAACGCCCTGTTTCGTTTCATACCAGGCAGAAGTCCTTCTGGCCGGGGGCGTGCCGGTGGAAATTCCCAGCCGTTATGAAAACCAGTTTGCGCTCGATCCAGTTGACCTGGAAAAAGCAATTACCCCGCGCACCAAAGCCATTCTGATCGGTTATCCCAACAATCCAACCGGAGCGGTGGCATCCCGCGAGATTCTCTTGGAGGTGGCCCGTATTGCAGAAAAGCATGACCTGGTGGTGATCTCGGATGAAATCTACGACCGGTTGGTATATGGCGTAAATCACGTCTGTTTCCCTTCCCTGGCGGAAGCCAAGAAGCGAACGATCCTCCTGGGCGGATTCTCCAAAGATTATGCAATGACAGGCTGGCGTATCGGTTATGCTGCCGGACCGGTCGATTTCATCCAGGGACTGGTACGCATCCATCAATACACAGTCATGTCAGCTCCGACCATGTCACAAACCGCAGCATTGGAAGCATTGAAGGTCGGTGAACCCTTTGTCAGGGATATGTTGAACGAGTATGACCGCCGGCGCAAATTAATCGTATCCGGTTTCAATCGTCTGGGATTGGACACATTCGAGCCCCGTGGAGCCTTTTATGCCTTCCCCAGAATTAACATTGCCGGCATGAACGATGAATCGTTTGCCGAGAATCTTCTCAACGAGGAACATGTGGCTGTCGTTCCCGGTTCAGCTTTTGGTGCTGGTGGTGAGGGTTTTGTCCGTTGCTCCTATGCCACCGCATATGAGAAGATCGAAGAAGCCCTGCGCCGAGTAGAACAATTCATGCGGAGGCATGGTTAAGAGCAAATGACAGTTCGTTATACCCCGGTCATCGGGCTGGAAGTTCACGCCGAGCTTTTAACCCGTTCTAAAATGTTCTGCGCCTGTGCAGTGGTCGATACAACCCGGGCAGAAGCAAATAGCTCTGTTTGTCCGGTATGCACCGGCATGCCAGGATCTCTCCCGGTAATTAATCGTGAAGCTGTACAACATGCATTGCGCGTAGCCCTGGCGCTCAATTGCACGATTGCGCCATTCAGTCTTTTCGCACGCAAGAATTACTTTTATCCGGATCTTCCAAAGGGTTATCAGATATCTCAATATGAATATCCACTGGCGACCGGTGGTTGTCTGCCAATAAATACCGGCAATGGAGAAGAAATCATCCATTTGCAGCGTATCCATCTTGAGGAAGACACCGGAAAATTAACCCATATCATCGATAAAAAGGAGAGGTACTCGCTGGTTGACCTAAACCGGGCGGGTGTCTCTCTATTGGAAATTGTCACCAAACCTGAGTTATTTAGTCTTGAGTCCGTCAAGGCTTACTCGGTCGGATTGAGGGCAATCCTGAAGTGTCTAAAAGCATGTTCCGGTGATATGGAAAAAGGGGCCATCCGCTTTGAAGCTAACATATCAATAAGGGGAAGTGACAGTCCGCAACTTGGCACCCGGGTTGAAATAAAGAACCTTAATAGTTTCCGTGCGATGGAACGGGCGATAAAGTATGAGATCGAACGTCAGACCGCAACTCTCTCGAATGGTGGTGTCGTCGAACAGGAAACCGTCGGATGGGATGAAACAGTGGGACAGACGGTAAGTCAAAGGAGCAAGGAAGAAGCCCATGATTACCGCTACTTCCCGGAACCGGATCTGCCTCCCCTGACCATTGATGCTGCCTGGGTGGATAAAATCAGAGCTGGGCTTCCAGAACTGCCGAATGCAAAAAAAGACCGCTTCATGCGCAATTACAAGGTGGGGGAGTACCATGCGAATTTGCTCAGTGACGATCCGGATGTGTCTGATTACTTTGAAAAAACCATTTACCATAACCCCTCTATTGCTCCCCAGCAGATTGCCAACTGGATCACAGGCGATATCTTTGCGTATTTCAACCAAACCGGTTCTTCCATTTCTGACATTCAGATCACTCCCATCGGGCTTGGTACCATCATCGAACAGGTAGAGAGCGGAGCCCTAAGCCGTGCTAACGGTAAACAAGTCCTCCATGAAGCTCTCGTGAATGGCCAATCACCGGATCAGATCATCAAAGATCGTGGGTTTGTAATGATCGAAGACGAAAACGAACTTCAGACATTGGTGGCAGAGCTGATTTCCCTTTCGCCGCGAGAGGTGGAAGGTTATCGAGCCGGAAAAAGCAGCCTGCTCGAATGGTTTGTCGGTCAGGCGATGAAAAAATCGCACGGGAAAGCAGACCCCAACCAGTTAAGGACATTTATTCGCAGTGTTTTGGAGAACCAACCCGATAAATAATCAGTGACAGAATCAACTCTCAGATAGTGGCAAAAATAACATTGACATAATAGTGTTTTACCATACACTTATGTCGATTTTACTGAATGGTTTGAAGACCGGTGAACAAACCAATGAGATTTTACAAAATAATGCAGGATTGCGGGCACGGAACCGAGGGTGCCCGCTTATTATTTAATCAAAACCCCTTAAAAGGATAGAGGAGAAGAAAATGTCAGGAACAACCAATGCATTTGAGATGGCGCAGCAGCAATTCGATCAGGTGGCGAAATTATTGAAACTTGATCCGCAGGTATGCGAGCTTCTGCGCTGGCCGATGCGTGAATTCCACTTCCGCATCCCCGTCCGTATGGATGATGGCAATATCCGAGTATTCGAGGGCTACCGCGTCCAGCACAATGATGCCCGTGGCCCCAATAAAGGCGGCATTCGTTTTCACCCGGCAGAAACCATCGATACGGTGCGCGCATTAGCCACCTGGATGACCTGGAAATGCGCCGTGGCAGACATCCCGCTGGGCGGTGGCAAAGGCGGAGTCATCATAGACCCGGCCACTCTTTCAACTTCAGAAAAAGAGCGCCTATGTCGTGGATTCGTTCAAGCCATTTGGAAGAACATCGGCCCGCGCCAGGACGTTCCTGCACCAGATGTCGGTACAACACCCCAGATGATGGGCTGGATGATGGATGAGTATTCCAAGCTGGCTGGCCAGTATACCCCGGGTGTTATCACCGGCAAGCCACTCGGTAGCGGCGGATCGCTGGGAAGAACAGAAGCGACAGGTTTCGGAGTTATTTACAATATACGCGAAGCCATGAAATTCTTAAAAATGGATCCTGCAAAATGCACAGCAGCGATCCAGGGCTTTGGCAATGTTTCACAGTATGCAGCTATTGGATTCAAGGATAACCTTAAAGGCAAGGTGGTCTGCGTATCCTACTGGGACCGTGATGATCGAAAATCCTATACCGTCAGCCAAGCCGACGGTATTGACCCCAAATTCCTGATGTCAATTACCGACCAATACGGTTCCATTAATAAACAGAAAGCCAAGGATGCCGGCTATATGATTGAAGACGGTGATGCCTGGATCAGCAAGGATGTGGATGTTCTGATACCGGCTGCCCTTGAAAGTCAGATTACCGGTGAGACTGGAAAAAAGATCAGCAAGAAAGTCCGCCTTGTCGCTGAAGGTGCAAATGGCCCTACAACTCCCGAAGCGGATGAATATCTAAAAGCCAATAACGTCTTTTTAATTCCGGACTTTTTATGCAATTCCGGTGGGGTTACGGTTTCATACTTTGAGGGTGTCCAAAATGATATGAATTACTACTGGTCGAAGGAAGAAGCGCTTAGCCGCCTTGATACTAAAATGACTCAGGCTTTTGAGAGCGTGCTCGAAATGTCCCAGTCAGAGAAGGTGTATATGCGCGATGCCGCCTATATGGTGGCGATCGATCGTGTGGTAAAAGCCATGCAACTACGTGGCTGGATCTAAAACCTGGTCGATGAAAGAAGAACCTCCCTGATAACGGGGAGGTTCTTCTTTAAGCAGATTTTATTTGCGGTTTGCTAATCTGCGCGAAAATAACAATTTAGTAATTTCAGCCGCCAATGACGGGAATATTAATAGAGGCAGAATTTCCGACCATTGCATCCACCCCAACGACTGCGTATTGAATATGGGTTGAAGAAAAGGCACATATACAACCAGCAGGATCAGAACCAGCGATGATAGGATGGCATAGTTCATGAATTTATTTCCAAATATCCCGATTTTCAGGATGGGATAGTATTCAGACCTGGCGGTATAAGCACGGAGCAGTTCGGAACAGGATAAGGTAACAAAAGCCATCGTTTCTGCAAACTCGATATGCTGTGGATCAGTAAATCGGCCAATATAATACGCTCCCAGGGTGACTGCGGTTATTGCTACGGTTTGGATGACAATACCCACCTGCATATAGCGATTAATGATTGGTTCCTTCGCAGGTCTTGGTTTTTGCTGCATGATATCTGGATCGCCCTTCTCTGTACCAAGAGCCAGTGCAGGCGCTCCATCGGTCGCCAAATTCAACCAGAGAAGTTGAATAGCAGTCAAAGGCGACTTCCAGCCAAAGATCGTTGCGAGGAAGATGACACAAATTTCAGCCATATTGCACGATAGCAGGAAATAAACAAACTTGCGTATATTGCTATAGATAATCCTGCCCTGTTCTATGGCCGATACAATGCTGGCGTAATTATCATCGGTCAGTACCATATCAGCTGTCTCTTTAGCGACATCCGTGCCGGTAATCCCCATCGCTACACCGATATCCGCCTGTTTAATGGCCGGAGCATCATTTACCCCATCGCCTGTCATGGCAACAATTTCACCATTTGTCCGCAGAGCATCTACAATACGCAATTTATGTTCCGGTGATACTCGCGCAAACACATCCGTATCCCGTACGATATTCTGGAGTTCTTCATCGGAACATTGGGCAATATTCTCGCCTGACATTACCTTGCGCCCGGGTTTCAAAAGACCTATGGATTCGGCTATCGCTCTGGCGGTATTGGGGTAATCGCCGGTGATCATAAGCGTACGAATCCCTGCCCGTTGCGCCGTTTCAAGAGCCGGCGTGACTTCAATACGCGCCGGGTCGATCATACCGATCAAACCGGCAAAAATAAGGTTTTGCTCAAGACCATCGGCATCAATCTTTTCCGGCAGGTCGGGAATTATCCGATATGCCACCCCAAGTACTCGTAATGCATCTTTCGTCATTACATCATTCGCATCCAATATCCGTTGTCTCATACGTTCATCCAGCGGGCGGGGGATATCCTCTGTTGTTTGGTACTGAGAACAAAGCTTTAGAATCACATCCGGAGCGCCTTTGATGGCAACCGTATGTTGATGGAGAAATGTGTCATCGATGAATGGGGAAAAATCATCCTTGTCAGGTTTATTAACCGCATGGATCGTTATCATCCGCTTACGAACCGAGTCAAATGGAACTTCCTGAACTCGTGGGTAAGCTCCAGTTAAAGAATTTGATACCACGCCCGCCTTGGCTGCTGCAACCAAAATGGAACCTTCAGTCGGGTCCCCGACTATTCTATAGATTGGTTCCCCCTCTTCCTGTGGGGTTTCTTCCAATTGCGCATCATTATTGAGCGTTCCGACCCACAGAACAGTACTAATTGCGGGGTAATTTTCCAGCTGAACAACCGAATTGTTGAGTAGGAATTCACCTTCTGGTTTATACCCACTGCCGGTCACATTAATAAATTGACCATCTGCCCATATCCTAGTCACGGTCATTTCGTTCTGGGTAAGTGTGCCGGTCTTATCCGAGCAGATGATAGTTGCGGAGCCGAGAGTTTCCACCGAAGCCAGGCGGCGAATCAAGGCATGCCGCTTGACCATTTCACGCATGCCCAAAGCCAGGCTGATGGTGACAATGGCGGGCAACCCCTCAGGAACGGCAGCTATTGCCAGACTTACAGCGATCATGAACATATCCATAATTTCCTGTAGGCTGCCATGTGTCCGGATGATACCGACCGCAAATACGATTGCGCAGATGGCAAGTGTCCCCCACCCCAATACCTTACCGAGTTGGTCGAGTTTCTTTTGCAGGGGAGTTTCTTCCTCTTCGACTGCCTGGAGCATGGTTGCAATCAGACCCAGCTGGGTATGCATACCCGTAGAAACCACCACACCACGACCGCGCCCATACGAGATCAATGTTCCCATGAACGCAGTGTTTCGTCGATCTCCGATGGGTACATTGTGATCCAGCACACTGGCTGCATCTTTTTCGACAGCCATGGATTCTCCCGTAAGGGCTGCTTCTTCGACTTTCAGGTTGACCGTTTCGATCAGGCGAATGTCAGCAGGGACATAATTGCCTGCCTCCAGGTAGATAATATCCCCCGGAACCAGTTCGCGGGCCGGCACTGTCACCCGATGTCCATCTCTTAGTACCTGCGCCTCGGGTGCTGACAGCTTCCTTAGCGCTGCAAGTGCTTCTTCTGCACGACTTTCCTGGATCACACCCAGTATGGCATTCAATACCACAATCGCCATGATTGCACCAGCTTCAACATAATCACCCAGCAATGCAGAGATGATTGATGCAACCAGCAAAATAACGATAACAAAACTCTTCAATTGGTTGAGTACAAGCGCCAGGAAAGACGGGCGAGCTTTTTCCTGAAGCTGGTTGAGTCCATATTTATCAAGACGTTCTCTGGCTGACTGGTTTGAAAGTCCCTGATTTATTTCTGTATCAAGTCTCTTGATGGCATCTTCAGCTTGTAAGCTGTGCCAGTTCTCTGTCGAGTCTGGCGCATTTTCGGTATTGGAATTATTCATGAATATGATCAAACCCTTTCGGATTGGGATTGTTTTACAAAAGGTGCCTTAATGCCTTTCCAGCACAACTTGAGTAAAACCACGAACGGTACCAGAAACCAATCGACCAACTCGTTGACATTGGCAAATCCTTCTGCCAGCCATAGAAGAATAGGTTTAAGAACATGAAGCGGTTTTATGTAAAAATATGCCAGACTGAGAAGGACCGTCGCGCCGGTTATTGCCAGGTGTATGCCCGGCTTCACTTCGACTCTTGCCAGATCTTCCACAAGCAGCTCCACGCCAATATTTAGAACAAGGATGTATGCAGTTTTTTTCAGTACAGGTACTTTCTCGATCAGGTAGCTGAACCATCCGGCCGCAAAACGCATGAACAGTATTCCCAGCGCAACACCTATAAAAACCACCCAGATCTGTTCTGATAGAGCAACAGCGGCAACCACATTATCCAGGCTGAAAACCAAATCGGTTAATTCCACCGCTAAAACAATCCCCCAAAAGCGATTGGCTTCCAATGGGTGGACATGTGCATCAGCCTCGTCTTCCTCTGCTTCGCCAAGGTTATTGAATGCAAGCCGCAACAAGTATACGGCACCGACGACTCTCAGCCACGGATTATCAATGACAAAATGTGCAAGCAACAACATCAGCCCGCGCCCGAGATAGGCTCCTAATAATCCAACCCGCAAGGCTGCCGTACGCTGGTTACCGAGTACAACATGGAGTGCATCACCAATTTTTTTCATTCTCTTCGGCCAGATGATGGGCAAATCATCCGGCAGATGGGTCACCATGGCGCCCAATACAGCAGCATTATCGATAGATAGAATACCCTCCAGGAAAATCAACTGCAAGATTACTGAAACCACTACCCAATCCATTCTAACTGTCCTCTTTTTATTTCTTTAATCTGGCTTTATGATCGTTCCTGCTGGAATGACTGTGTTCTTCGGAATGACCACTATCCCGTCACGAACCACCCAGTCTGCTCGATCAAGATCAAATCCAACTGGAAAACGTTGTATTATAACCCGTTCACCAAGCCTGGCATTTTTATCAATAATAGCGCCTTCTATTATGCAAGATTTTCCGATACCGATCGGGATGCTCTCCCGATCAACCCGGTCAATATAATAATCCGACCCCATCAATATAGTATCCACGATTCGACAACCAGCGCCGATCTGACAGCGCAAGCCCACAACAGAGTGGATGATATCTGCTTTTTCAATGCACCCTCCTTCTGCCAGCAAAACGTTTTCAAGATGACTATCCACAACCCGCGTGCCAGGCAAATACCGTGCGTGTGTATAGATTGGATAATCGGGGTCAAATATATTAAATTTAGCATTCGGCAAGGTAAGTTGAAGATTAGTCTCATAAAAACTACGGATGGTTCCAATATCCGCCCAGTATCCATCAAAATCAAAACCATAAACTTTATGCGTGTGGATCGAGGCAGGGATGACATGTCCACCAAAGTCATCAAAAGTACTATTTTTAAGTATATCGATTAAGGTATCCGTGTTGAAGAGGTAGATACCCATTGAACCCAAAAATGGTTCTCTTTGATCATCCCGACTGACCATCTTTTTCAAAATATCCGGGTCAGAGGGTTTTTCTGCAAAATCGCTGATAACCAGGTTCGGATCCCGTTTAAGGATACCAAGTCGTGGTGCATCGGTATAGGATACTGGCTGAACCGCCACTGTGATATCAGCACCCGTCTCCCAATGAAATTTTGCCATTCCACTGTAATCCATTCGATAAAGGTGATCACCAGCCAGGACCAGAACATAACTGGCACGGGCTGATTGGATTTCAAGTAGTTGCTTTCTCACAGCGTCTGCCGTACCCTGATACCAATCAACATTCTGGTTTGTTTGTTCCGCAGCCCAAATCTGAACCCAGCCGGCATGAAAGCTGTCAAAATTGTATGTATTGGAAATATGTCGATGGAGTGAGACGGAGTTGAACTGGGTTAAGATGGCAATGCGATAGATATTCGAGTTTATGCAATTGCTCAACGGGATATCAATCAATCGATACTTACCTGCGATGGGAACAGCCGGTTTGGAACGTAATTTAGTCAGGGGATAAAGCCGCGAGCCCCTTCCTCCCCCCAAAATTACTGCCAGGATATCATCTGTGGTAGGCATGCAGACACTCCTTCCATGATCATTCCATCTCGATTGTTTTTATTCTATCCGAAAATAATGAACATGCCCTGCCAAAAATCATCTGGCCGGGCATGTTATAATCGCTGTGCCGAAGGTGGGAATCGAACCCACATTCCCGAGGGAACACGATTTTGAGTCGTGCGCGTCTGCCAATTCCGCCACTCCGGCATTGTCAACGTAGTATAACGAAATCCACCATGACGGTCAAGACAGAAATGATAATAAAGGATTGATATGCGTTTAGGTATCATTGGCTTACCCCAATCAGGAAAAACCACCCTGTTCAATGCATTAACCCGCGGGAATGCACCAACAGGCATCTCCGCCGGCAAGGTGGAAGTACATACCGCCGTGGTGGATGTGCCAGACGAGCGAGTCGATCGCTTGTCGAAGTTATTTTCTCCAAAAAAGACCACATATGCCAAGGTGACCTATGCTGATATTGCCGGGCTGGATGGTTCACAAAGCAAGGAGGGTATATCCGGATCCCTGCTTAATCAGCTAACACAAATGGATGGCTTGATCCACGTTGTGCGCGTTTTTGAAGATGATAATGTTCCACATCAAACTGGCAGTGTCGATCCTGTCCGTGACCTGAAAACCATGGATGACGAATTTATACTGAACGACATGATTGCCGTAGAACGTAAGTTGGAAAGATTGCGAGAAGAGAAGACAAAGGGTGGAGGAAGAGACAAGGTAACCATTGAGCGGGAGATCGAATTATTCGAGCGATTCAAGCAATCACTCAACAACGAAATACCTTTGAGGGACCTTGAAATCACCAAAGAGGAGGAAAAATCGATTTCCGGCTTTGGTTTGCTCAGTCTTAAACCCGTGGTGGTTGCTTTAAATTTATCTGAATCCCAGACAGCACCAGCGATTGTCTACAACCATAAGCACAGTTGGGTGGTTCCAGTTTTTTCAAAGCTAGAGATGGAAATCTCCCAACTGACTCCTGAAGAGGCTGTGGTATTTTTAAAGGAATACCATATAGAAGAACCAAGTCTGAATAAAATGATCCGCATCTCTTATGAACTATTAGGTCTCGAATCATTTTTTACGGGCGGGCAGGACGAAGTACGCGCCTGGACCATCCATAAAGGGGCGCTCGCACCTGAAGCCGCCGGGGTTGTTCATACGGATATGCAAAAAGGATTCATTCGAGCCGAGGTGGTCACCTATGATGATTTGATTACTCTCGGTGGATTCGCAGAAGCTCGCGCAAAAGGGAAATTAAGGCTGGAGGGGAAAGATTACACAGTCAAAGATGGAGATGTATTGACGATCCGTTTTAACCTGTAAATCCTCATTTCAGCATTTGTTCCAAATCAGCCAGGTTTACCCGGGAGGTTAGATTAAGGGAAAGGGGAGTCACAGAAACCTGCCGTTTAACGAGAACAGTATAGATATCTGTATCCTCAGGAAGCATACGCGGATCGACGTTGATATCATAGTCAATGATAATTGGTTTTGTCCAATCCTCGTGGTTGCGGTTTGGGCGGCGAGGGAAATAATATCCATGTCGCGCCTGTTGCGTGATCACCCAGGGAGTATCCACGCCGGCATCCTGTGGAACATCTACCTTAATAACAGCTACATCATCCGGGAGGGTTTTTCTTAAAACTCGCTCTGCAAAAAGCGCAACGAAATGACCGGCGATGGAGAAATCCACCTGACGTGAGTAGCCCATTTGATCATTGAGGTTGGCTTCCAGTGATATTGCCAGCGCAGGGATACCCTGACTGGCTGCTTCCAGCGCCGCACCCACCGTACCGGATGCCGTCACGCTCTCGCCCAGATTTTCACCATAATTGATACCCGAAACAACCAGATCTGGTTTCTGGGGTAATACTTCCATGATGGCATGTAAAACAGCTTGGGCGGGCGTCCCTCCAACTGCATAGACCTGCCAATCCTGTCCATTAATTTCGAGTGTCTGCTGAGAAATGGTCCCGTCTGAGCTGATCGGGTAACTGCGTCCCGTGCCGGAGGATTGATCCCGGGGCGCAACAACATGTACGTAACCAATAGCAGACAGGGCTTCTGCTGCAGCCCATAAGCCTGGTGATCGGATCCCATCATCGTTGGTTAATAATATCTGCGGTTTGATGTTTTCTTTCATCATAGATATCTTGGTCCGCCTAAAACCATACAGTACAAAAAACCGCTGTCACATATTTGGCAGCGGCATTCTCATCTCCAGGAGGTGCCCCCGGCGTGACTCGAACACGCAACCTATTGCTCCGCAAGCAAGCGCTCTATCCAAATTGAGCTACGAGGGCGAACAAAGCAGTGCGATTTTAATCTATATATATGGGGGGGTCAAGGAGCGATTATTAATCTTCATGAATAATTAATTAGCAGTATAAAGAGTGCTAAACTTGGATGAACATAAATACAATACCCCCGTTTCTTGAAAGCATCTATACTTGTGTAAGGACTTTATCATTCGATTAAGAACTTAGAGAACTCATGATCACCCGCTCACAAATTCCAAAAGTCATTGCTTGTCTGATTTTCATTATAGCCTTCGTGGTTGTCGTTATTCAGATGTACCATACGGTTAACGACTATGCAAGGGTTATGCGAATGCCCATTTGGCGATTGCGAACCAGCACCTCTTTTGCAAGAAGTGCTGAATTGCTATTAACGCCACGGGGAGCGGGATTTTTAAAATTTATACAAGGGATTATTCCACCGAACAGTAAAGTAGTAATTCCTATTTTTGCAGGACCATTCTCTGAACAAAGCATTATGCAATTTTTTATGATGGACCAATCAATTTTTGGTTGCCCGCGGGACAATCAGATCGAGTGCCTGTCAAAATGGGATAAATATCTTATCGCCACTTTTAATTATCCCCCTGATGAAAGTGATATCAACAAGACTCTGATAATCTATCCAGAAATCAATGAGCTATACCCCTACAAGGGTATCTATTTGGCCGATAACTATACCGCTGGCGATTATGGTGCGATATATCCTGATAAATATAGCCTCCCCCTTACGGCAATTTGTGATTTTGGGATCCTTTTAGGGTGGTTTCTACTCGGCTGGGCAATCCTTGCGCTCATAACCAGGAAATATTACCATGCGTTGACAATCATCCCTGCTTTCCCGCTGGGGATGGGGGTATTCACCTGGTGCCTTTTTCTTGCTTGTCTTGCAGGCGCACCATTAACTTTGTGGACACTGGCCATTGTTTATATTTTACTAATACTCCCTTTGGGAATCCTCGCGTTGCGATCTCGGCAAGCATCTCCGGGCGTACTGGAATTATTTCAAGAGTATTGGTCGGGGATTAAACATTCAAGAATCAACTTACCCATCCTCGTTCTTGGTGGTTTTATCCTTCTTTTTTTCTTATTGCTGATATACATATCTGTAGGTCGTGGATATTCTACTTTTGATGATATGGCGATCTGGAGTTTGAAAGGTTACTATATGGCCTTTAAAAACGACCTCTTCGCAGCCGGTCAAGCCAGCGGGCATGGGCTGTCATATCCATTAAACCTTCCCCTGGCTATATCTTCATTCTTTCTTGTAGATATGGACCTCCTGCCGGGATCGAAGCTGGCGTATATATTATTATTTGTTTCCATGCTTGTATGCATTTATTGGTTTCTAAGAAATAATCTTGTTTCGCGGAAATTGGCCTTGCTAGGTATTTTATTGATCATCAGTACGCCGATAATTTTTTATTATGCCACCCTCGGTTTTGCCAATATTCCCTTCACCTGTTATCTCGTGATTGGGACACTTCTCAGTATTCATGGAATAACAACCAAACATACAAAATTACTGTATACCAGTGGTGTGGTTCTATCCCTTGCAGGATGGACCCGCCCTGAGGGGATTGGCTTTTCATTATTTTTAGCAATCCTTGTCGGTCTTTTAGGCTTAAAGAATCGATTGAGGCTGACAACAATAGTTTTATTTCTTTTGTCTTCTATCTTATTGAGTGGTACCTGGATGATAGTGGGGATTCGTTATATTCAAGGTGACGAAATCGGCTACGCCCTTCGAAGTCTACTCCTGGCAATTAAAACCGGTTCGTTTTCGTTTAGTCCAATTTGGATGACACTGGCATATTCCTGGGAGCAGTTCACCACTATTAACAATTGGGGGTATGTAGTCCCCCTTACTTTAATTATCATCATCGGTCTCATGCTCGGATTATTACACAGGGTGAAAGCAGTCACACTTACTCTTACCCTTGCCGCCCTTGGTACATTCCTCATACCTTTATTTATGTTTGTTACAAAATATTTCCAGGGACCGGACAATTATATGAGTTTCTTGAGTGTCTCCTTTGACCGCGCTCAATTTCCTGCCGTGATTTTTTTGGTCCTTGCTGCAATACTATTCACTGGGAGTCTCTATCCCACCCATAAAACGAAATATCAGGATTGTTAGTTGGTTCTTAGTCTGGTTTAAACTTAACCACGGTAACTCCCGCTCCGCCCTCCTTTTCTCCCGCAATCTCCCAGCTTTCCACATAAGAGGAAGCCATCAGCATCTCCTGGACAACCTTGCGTAAGGTTCCAGTTCCTTTACCATGTACGATGCGGGCAAAAGGCAGATGTGCCATATAGGCATTTTCAAGATAACGTTCCACCATCGCCTGAGCATCATCCACCCTTTGTCCACGAATGCTGAGTTCCAAGCCGGGTGATTCGCGAAACACCGTTGGTCGTGGTGGTGCCGCCGCCATCTTCACCATAAACTTACCTGATTTATCGGACTTAAGGCTGCTTGAAGGTTCTTCCTTTTTAATATCCGCAAGCACCGTCCGCGCCCTTAATGAACCAAATTGCACTTCAACATCATCTTCGCCAATATCTGAAATCACCGCGCGCATCTGCAATGATGAAATAAACACTTTATCCCCTATCTGATAAGGGGCTGTAATACTTTTTTCGGGTGAAGCCACAGATTTACCCGCTTCACCCAGCGGTATTTTAATCAACGAACGAATAGATTCTGCGGATTTCTTCACCTGGGTAACCTGCTTCAACGGTTGGCGTGCCTTTACCAATTCGCGCCTGGTCATTTCTATTTCACTCAGCAGGTCTTCCACATCCTTTTCTACCTGCTCTCTTGCGGTTAAAACGATTTGAGTGCGTTCATTCTCGATCCCATCCAGGCGTTCTCTTAGTTCCTTTTGAAGTTTCTCCACTTCGGAGCGCATTCTATCGGCTGATGAGCGTACTTTTTTCGATGCATCCCGCTGCCTGGTGATTTCATCGAGAAGGTTATCGGTTTCCAGATCATCCGGTTTAAGCATCGTCCTGGCATTCTCGATAATTTCTGATGGCATTCCCAATCGTTCGGCAATTATGAGGGCATTTGACCTGCCAGGGATGCCCAAAACTAAATGATAGGTCGGGCGGAGTGTTTTTAGATTGAACTCGAGACTGGCATTCATAACCCCTGCCCGATTATATGCAAAAGCTTTTAATTCGGGGTAATGAGTTGCCACCAAACTGGTGATCTTTTTTATAAGGACATACTCCAGGATTGCCCGTGCCAGCGTTGATCCTTCCTGAGGGTCTGTACCAGCACCCAGTTCGTCCAAAAGGACCAGCGAACTGCTATCTGCATGACCAAGAATATGAACAAGGTTCTTCACATGTCCCGAGAAGGTTGACAAGGATTGCTCAATCGATTGCTCGTCGCCTATATCAGCAAATACCCTTCGGTATATGCCAAGCTCAGAGCCGGATTGGGCAGGGATATACAGCCCACTCTGGGCCATAAGAACCAGCAATCCAACAGTTTTAAGTGTTACGGTCTTGCCACCTGTGTTGGGTCCGGTGATGACAAGGCAGTATGTACCTGGATCAAAAATCACATCTATCGGAACAACTTTACCCGGATCAAGCAGCGGGTGGCGCGCATGTAAAAGTTTAATGCAACCTACAGGAGCGATTTCTTCTTTCTTGTTATTGCTAAAAACTGGTTCAACCGCTTTAAGATCCAGGGCATATTTCGCTCGCATGATTGCCATATCAAAATGGGCTAATGCATCCACGTTTCCGGTAATTTCAAACGCTCGCTCACCGATCTTCAGGCTGAGTTCACCCAAAATCTTATGTACCTCATTGCGTTCTTCCAGCTCAAGCTCTCGCAAGCGGTTGTTCAAGTCGACGATCACCAGCGGCTCTACAAATAATGTCGCGCCAGAGCTGGATTGGTCGTGGACTATCGACTTGAATTGGCCTTTGAACTCGGCACGGAGTGGCACAACATATCGACCGTCCCGCTGAGTGATGATACCTTCTTGAAGCAGAGGCGCGGTTCTGGTATCCGCAATAATCCTTTGCAGTTTGGAAAACAGTCGTTCGTGAGTAGTTTTTAACTCGGACCGCAGACGACCCAATCTAATTGAGGCGCTATCGAGCACTTCTGCCTGGTCAGAGATGACCTGATTGATGTTTTCAATTAATCCGACTGGAAGTGATATTTGACGCAGGATTGCCAGCAGAAGTGGAAATTGTAATTCTTTGCGTTCAAATACTCGCAATAATTCTCTGCCGGCGATCAGTGTGGTTTTTATATCCATCATTTCAGCCGGTTCGAGAACTCCTCCTCGACTGGCGCGATCTACAAGGCCTCTCACGTCATGGGCACCGCCAATACCGGAAATGTCGGTGGTGCTGATCAAGAGTTGGGCTTCACCGGTTTGTTTTTGGAGGGTGTATATCAATTCATAGTCGTTAAAGGGCTTAAGCTTCATTGCTAAACCAGCCGACGCACTGAACGAAGCATAACTTGCCAGTTTATCAATAACCTTTGAATACTCCAATACTTTCAGCGTTTTCTCGTCCATCTCGCGGCAAGTGTAACATAAATCGACTTTGATGGATTTTAGGGGGTGTGTATAATAAACATCGAGAGAGATCAATGTCCACATTTATCGATTCTCTGGATACTCTGACCCGTGCAGGGAGTTTATTCCACATCGAAGATTCGGCAGGCACAGTCCGTTGTCTGGCATGTGCACATCGCTGTCTTATTCCTCGAGGGAAACGGGGCATTTGCAAGGTTCGATTTAATCGTACCGGATCACTACTCGTACCCTGGGGATATGTAGCCGGGCTTAACCCCGATCCGATTGAGAAAAAGCCTTTCAGTCATGTCCTGCCGGGCAATATTGCATTGACATTTGGAATGTTGGGGTGCAATTTTCATTGCGGGTTCTGTCAGAACTGGTTGTCTTCCCAATATGGACGCGACTCTGGTGCAAATGAGTCCATCGGATATATCCAAAAAATAACTCCTGAGAAGATCATTGGCATAGCTCAGCAGGTTGGTGCAACCGTCATTGCATCTTCCTATAATGAACCACTGATCACAACCGAATGGGCGGTGGATATTTTTAAAAAGGCTACTCAAACGGGCATCCGTTGTGTCTATGTATCCAATGGGTATGCAACCCGAGAATCCCTGGAAATGCTAAAACCCTATCTCACAGCTTACAAGATCGACCTGAAAAGCATGCAGGAAAAAAATTATCGAACGATGGGTGGACAACTTAAAAATGTGCTTGATACGATCTGCATGGTACATGAAATGGGCATTTGGCTGGAAGTCGTCACACTCGTCATTCCCGATTTAAATGATTCAACCGAAGAATTGTGGGATGCTGCCCGGTTTATTGCATCAATCTCACGTGATATTCCCTGGCATGTGACAGCCTATCATCCGGATTATAAAAAGCAGGATGAGCCTCCCACACCGATCTCCACCCTTCAGCGTGCGGCTGAGATTGGTCAGGAAGCAGGACTGCATTATGTTTATGCCGGGAACATTCCGGGGCGGGTTGGATCGCTCGAGGATACCCATTGCCCAAGCTGCCAAAAACTTCTTATAAAGCGGTTGGGGTATGCTGTTTTAAATAACAAGATAATCTCCGGGAAATGTCCCTTTTGTGGCGAAGTGATTGCCGGGGTCTGGGAAGATTAGCCGGTCTTTACCTGCGTTGCCAGCGATACAATAAAGGTGTCAAGTGCCACATCCGGCGCCAACTGGCTGGTTTTATTCGACAGATCAAGGTCCAACAGGTTATGATAGATCCCCTTCAACTCATTCATTCTATATCCCCTGGCCTGATTCATCAACTTTTCGACAATGCCGGCAGGTAATCGGACCAACTCACATAAGTCAGTCAAGCTCATTGCAGTTTCCAGTGCCTCTTTTATTATAAGCAGCAACCTGAATTGCCGGATGATCATCCCCATCAATTCTTCCGGTGCCGATTCTGTCAATAATTCATGCAGCGCATCAAGGGCTTTTTTTACATCACGTCTTCCGATTGCATCGACCATATCGAAGACATTTTGTTTAATAACAGATACTGTCAATAATTCAACATCGCTTGATTCAACAATCCGTTGATAATCAACATAAGTCAACAGTTTGACCACTTCCTGATGCGCCAGCTGGGTATCATTTCCAATTGCCAGCGATAGAGCCTGGGCGGCTGCCGGCGATATTTGCCCCCCCATTTTTCGAGTCTGTTCCTCGATCCAAGTCACCATATCCTTGCCTCGCGGCAAGGCAAATACCCGATACCAAACTACGGATGGATTCTTTTTTGCCCAAATGCTGAGCCAATGCTTATCCGGCATGGTTTTCCAACCCCATTCACCCCTTTCGCGGACCCATTCGTCTTCCACGACCAGAATCAGAGCAGTCGTCGCCGGGATGCTTTGACAAAACTCAATAATATCTTTTTGCTGCTCCAAACCGCTATACGACGTCCCATTGCGGGATTGAGTATCTGCATCTGACCTTTTTAATCTCTCAACAAATCCGGTGAGGATGACCAACCGGCGTTCGGTGAGGAATGGGATCGCAAGACAAGCTGATTTAATATCACCAACCGAATCGACCCCCGCTTGCAATCGACTGATGTTCATCTGTGCGGTGGCAGGCTCTCCCATTTTCCCTATCAGGGTTTCAATAAAACCCATTAAACCAAAATGGTCATCGCCATGCAATAGGTAGACAATAGGTTTGGATTCTTCCATGACAAATTAATTGCGTGTTTGAATATGAAAACGTGGATTTTTCCCGAATTTCCCCCGAGTGATCTTTACTACATCCAGTTCCTGCACCTCACTGGAAGTCGTGACCTTTTGTTGCAGCCAAACACCTAATGCCGGCGAAAAAATCAAGGCAAGGGTGGCGAGAAATATGACCATCGGCAAGCGCTCAAGTTGGGAACGCAACCCACGCCTGACGCCCAGCATACCCAGCCAGGCAGCAAGACCCGTCAACATACCGCCAGCCACATAGTTGGTTCCACAATGCTCATGGATCACGAGACTAAGTCTTCCGTTTGCTATACGGTGTTGCGCTTCCACGATGGCGCTTACCAATTGTTCCATCGACACCGGTCCTATAACAGAGAAACCAAACGAGCTGGAATACCCTGCCAGCCGTAATCCGGGAAATCGTTCTGACAAAACGTTGATGGTCGCATGTTCCAAGCCATGATTTCGCCGAGTTCTTGAAATGATTGATTTATTTTTCGGTCTAGTCATAAGAGCATACCCTGTTTTATCCATCTAACCTTTTTTCTCTGGCGTAAATGCCGCAGCAAGCGCCTCCCGCACCGTTCGGACTTCAAGAACCTCAATGCCGGATGGCCAATTCTCTTTATTGTTCAATCGCTTTGGAATCACGATCCGTTTAAAACCCAGGTTAACCGCTTCTTTAATTCGTGGCCCTGCCTGGCTTACCATTCGCAACTCGCCCGATAAACCAATTTCACCTATCAGCGCGGTATCCGCGCGAAGAGATACATCTCGGAAAGACGATGCGACCGCCGCAGCGATCGCCAAGTCGATCGCCGGCTCGGATATTTTCAAGCCCCCTACTACATTAACGAAAACATCCTGTTCTCCCATGGGGGTGTTCAATCGGCGGGAGAGTACCGCCACCACCATCAACAAGCGATTCAGATCCACCCCATTGGGCGTCCTGCGTGCATTTCCGAAATTGGTCCGGCTGGTTAATCCCTGGATCTCGACCAGGAGGGGTCGCGTGCCCTCCATGGTCACTGCGATGGCAGAGCCGGGGGAATTCACCAACCGCTCGGCCAGGAATGCTTCAGAAGGATTGGGGACTTCGGTAAGTCCGCGTTCACCCATGGTAAATACACCCACTTCTGCCGTAGTACCAAAACGATTCTTTACAGACCGCAGGAGACGGTATGTCTGGAAGGCATCCCCTTCAAGGTACAGGACAGTATCGACGATATGTTCCAGAACCCGCGGTCCAGCGATCACACCTTCCTTCGTAACATGCCCGATCAGGAAAACAGCCACCCCGCTGCTCTTGGCGAATTCCCGCAATCTGGATGCGCACTCCCTGACCTGTGAAAGAGACCCTGCAGTTGAATCCATCTCCGGCAGGTAGGTTGTTTGGATGGAATCGATGATTACAAGTGCAGGTTGCACTTCAGCCACATGCCCCTGGATAATATCCAGGTTCGTCTCTGTAACAAGGAACAATTTATCTGGTAGAGACCCTGAACCAGTCAACAAACGGGCTGCGCGCATTTTGATCTGTCGCTCGGATTCTTCGCCAGACACATACAATACCGGGATACTTGTTCCCAATTGCAAAGCCATCTGCAGGACGAGTGTGGATTTTCCGATTCCGGGGTCGCCACCAATTAGGACGATGGAACCTGGAACAATGCCCCCGCCCAATACACGCGCAAATTCAGCAATTGGCAGGATGAGACGTTCATCTACATCCCCTTCAATCTCCTGGATCTTTTTTGGGTGCGAAAGGCTTGCTCCGGAAAAGTTGTTCTTTTTTGTGGAAGAAGGAGCTGCGGATGGAATGAATTCCTCAAGCATGCTATCCCAGGCGCCACACGCGGGGCAACGTCCGAGTTGTTTTGGGCTTGCCTTTCCACATTGCTGACAAACGAAATGGGTAAATGTTTTTGGCATAACAGAAAAATCGGGGCATTCTTTACCCCGATAGTATATACCGGATTATGCTTTTATGCCTGCCAGCTTGGGATTGGGTGTTTTCTTTTTGCTTTGGGCGAGGATAATTTCCTTCTCGTCATTCACATCCACCAATACAGTCTCACCGTCCTTGAACTCACCCCTTAGAACTGCATCAGATAATGGATCTTCAACCTTTTGTTGGATAACGCGCTTTAGGGGTCGCGCACCCATATCGGGATCATATCCTTCTTCGGCCAGTTGCAGGCCTGCTTTGTCGGAAGCTTGAATAATAATTTTATGATCCTTTAACCGGTCTGATACCTTTTTTAATTCCAGGGTAACGATTTGTTTAATATGCTCTTTACTTAAGGCGTGGAAGACGATAATTGCATCGAGACGATTGACAAATTCAGGTCTGAACACCTTTTTAAGGGATACAAGCAACTTTTTGCGCATCTCTTCATAGGTTTTTTGCTCTTCCACCACTTCATCCCGTTTGTAAGCAAATCCCAGAGCCGTCTGGCGCCGGATTTCATCTGCTCCAATATTCGAGGTCATGACGATGATGGCGTTCCTGAAATCCACTTTATGTCCCTTGGCATCTGACAAATGCCCTTCCTCCATGATCTGAAGCAGCATGTTGTGGGCTTCTGAATGGGCCTTTTCTACTTCATCAAAAACGACGATCGAATAGGGTCTGCGTCGGATAGCTTCAGTCAATTGGCCGGCATCATCATAGCCGACATATCCCGGTGGAGCACCTACCAGCCGGCTTACCGTATGCCGTTCCATAAATTCCGACATATCCAGTTGAATGAGAGCTTCTTCACTACCAAACAGGAAACGGGCCAAAGCCTTGGTTAGTTCAGTTTTACCCACTCCGGTAGGACCCAGGAAAATAAAACTACCGATTGGCCGTTTCGGATCTTTCAACCCTGCGCGCGACCGTCTGACCGCTTTGGCAACCGCACTGATGGCATCCTCCTGTCCAATGATCATTTTTTGAATTTCGGTTTCCATTTGGAGCAGACGTTCGGATTCTGCTGATGCAATTTGTGTGACCGGCACGCCGGTCCACATGGCGACCAATTCGGCAATGTCGTCGGCACTCACCACCGGACTGGATGCACGATCCCAGTTTGATTGAAGATTGCTGAACTGATTTTCGAGGGTTGCTTCCTGACCGGCAAGTCCTGAAGCGTCTTCCTGGCGGTCCTCCTCGATTGCCAGGGCTCGTTTTTCACGGATCTCTCTCAGTTGTAGCATCAATTCCTTTATAGTCTTTGCTGCAGGGCTTTTATACATTCTTACCCGCGAGGATGATTCATCGATCAAATCAATAGCTTTATCAGGAAGAAACCGATCGTTAACATAACGTGCTGACAGTCTTGCTGCAGCCTCCAATGCCTCATTGGAGATTGTTAAGCGATGGTGTTCTTCGTATGCGCTTCGTATGCCATACAGGATTTTTATAGTCTCGTCAATGGATGGCTCGTTGACAATAATGGGCTGGAAGCGCCTCTCAAGAGCCGCATCGCTTTCGATGTGTTTCCGATATTCTTCCATGGTGGTGGCGCCAATCACCTGGAGCTCACCACGTGAAAGAGCTGGCTTCAAGATATTCGCTGCATCGACAGACGATCCGGCGGCGCCCGCCCCCACCAGCATGTGAACCTCGTCTATGAATAATATGGCACCGGATTGTTTTAGTTCATCAATCACCCGCTTCAGTCGTTCCTCAAACTGACCGCGATACATCGTTCCTGCGACCAGTGAACCAACATCTAATTGCAAGACCCGCTTACCAAGCAAGGGGCCTGGGACATCTCCGACCAGAATACGCTGTGCAAGGCCTTCCACGATGGCTGTCTTTCCGACTCCCGGTTCACCGATCAGGGCGGGGTTGTTCTTGGTCCGTCGCGCTAAAACCTGGATGACGCGTTCAATTTCCATTTGTCGGCCGACAACCGGATCCAGCTTGTTTTCCTCTGCCAGCGAAGTCAAGTCGACTGCCAACTGGTCCACAAGGGGAGATTTAGTTTTATTCTGGGTTTCCTGTTTCTGGGTTGCGGTTTTACCGGTTGCGGGTTCTCCCGCAGCTACGAGACCGGATGACTCCTGCAGAATGCGCCGGGTTTGTCGGCGGATCTGCTCCGGGTTGATGCCAAGACGCTGCAGTACCTCTCCTGCTTTACTGGATGTCAGGCGCGCCAAACCGAGCAAGAGATGCTCCGTGCCTATATAGTGATGACCCAGACGACGTGCCTCGTCGATGGCATTCTCCAATGCTCTTTGTGTATCCTGAGATAACTCAAGTTTTGGAACACGTGTTTCTGTACGAATAGTCAGACGTTCGACCATTTCCAATAAACGATCCAGTTCAATACCCAATTCTTTCAACACACGCCCGGCGACGCCATCTTCCTCCATCATAAGCCCAAGCAAGATGTGTTCTGTATCGATCTGTGCCTGTTGCAACCTCTCAGCTTCCTGATGGGCAAGACTGAGGACATGTCGCGCACGCTGGGTAAACCGTTCAATTCCTGACAAAATCAATATCTCCTAGTAGATCCAAGAAAAACATTCGACGTCTATGCAATCGGACTTATACCATTCCCGACATATTTCGTCTGATTTGATTTTACCAAATGTCCATTAGAAAAGCGTTAAGGGATTATTGGCAAGTCCAGGCTTGATCCCTTAAGTTGGTATCAATGACATCAAAGGACCGGATTGCCTTATGCATCAATCAAATTGTACACCTTCAAAATTGGAAATCAACTCCCGCCATTTTTTCGAAACGGCAGTGGTTGTATGGGTTTTGTAATCGAAAGACACCATGACCGTGTCTGCAGTAGCCATTATCAGTCCGCTTTTTGAGTCTTCAACCTGATAAATAAAAGTCAAGCTTTTATTTCCAATCCTTGATACCTTGACCCCCACTTTGATTTCCTGGCCAAGCTTTATCGGAGCCAGGTAACTGACATGGACATCGGCCACAATAAAACCCAAATCCATAAAAGACTCGCCATCCCAAAGTCCCGCTTTGGTAATGTACCCGAAACGCGCAAATTCTATGTAGGTCACATATTTGGCATTGTTGACATGGCCCTGGGCATCAATGTCGTTGTAGCGAATTTGGATCGGTTGATAGAAGTTATATATCTCCATGAGTTCATTATACCTGCTGACAGGTCAGACCACCCTTGGTTAAAAGTCATTCGGCCTGAATGACCTCCATCACTTGTAAAATAAGTCAAGATAAACTATACTAAAGTAACCTATATTACCCTTAATGCCTAAAAAGGGAGTTTATCATGCAAATTACACGACAAGCCGATTATGCCTTGCGGGCGATGCTTTTTCTTGCCCGCTTGGATCCGCATCAGCGTGCTGCGACAAGCGAGATAGCCAAAATACAACACATACCACCCTCCTTCCTGGCAAAGATCATTTCACAATTATCCATTGCCGGATTAATTCAAACTTCTCGTGGCGCACGAGGTGGAGTTGCAATGGCACGCTCGCCTGAAAAAATCTCATTACTCGAGGTGGTAGAAGCCATTGATGGCCCTATCGCCTTGAATGAATGCATCGGGCATAATGCATCCTGTCCATTTGGCGACGAATGCCCCCTCCGCCCGTTGTGGTGTGAAACTCAGGAAGCTTTGACTGATAAACTCAGG
The DNA here is from genome assembly GCA_963701225.1 of uncultured Chloroflexia bacterium. GTDB lineage: Bacteria > Chloroflexota > Anaerolineae > Anaerolineales > Anaerolineaceae > JAFGXF01. Next base: position 353,445 of record OY969578.1, read on the forward strand.
GAAACCAATTTTGCCCAGTTTGTTAAAGTCAGTCGTTAACGTTGATTCCTATCTGTAACTCCCCCGTTTGTATCGGGGGAGTATTTATTTAATGTTTGCTTTCTTCGTGGGGTAAAAACTACATGTATTAACACAAACCTGCCCATCCTCTGCACAATGCTCATCATCCATGAGATAATTAATGGCAATGTTGATACATTCGGCTTCTCAGTTGTTGACGATCGCGGGTCCCCCACAGAGAGGGCGGATGCTTGGTCAACTCGGTATAATTCAAAACGGGGCTGTGGTGATGCGGGGCGAGACCATAACAGCCGTGGGTGAAAGTCAATCATTTCTCAAAGAATATCCCGCTGAACCCCGCATCGATGCAAGTGGATGTGTGGTCATGCCCGGTCTGGTCGACCCACATACACACCTACCCTGGGTGGGCGACCGCGCCAATGAGTTCGAAATGCGCCTGATCGGTAAAAGCTACATTGAAATCATGACAGCGGGTGGAGGAATTAACAGCACGGTTAACACCACCCGTCAGGCCAGCGATACACAACTATTAGAAGAATCACGGCAACGTGCATTATCCATATTTAAACACGGAACAACTACAGCTGAAGCCAAAACAGGCTATGGGCTGACACTGGAAAGTGAGATGCGCCTGCTTCAAGTATTAATGATGCTAAACCAGGAAGGTCCACTTGAGTTAATCCCTACTTTTATGGGCGCGCATGCTATCCCATTGGAATACGATGGGCGTCCCGATGACTATGTCAATCTGATCTGTACAAATATGCTCCCAAAGTTGGCAAAGTGGTGGAAAACGAACCATCTGGAAAAACCATTCCCCTTCGTGGATGTATTCTGTGATCAAGGTGCTTTCACAATTGCACAATCCGAATCAATCTTCAAGGTCGCCAGCGAACTCGGATTTCCTTTAAAAATCCATACCGATGAATTCGAAAATCTAGGAGGTACCCGACTCGCAGTCAGCTTTGGGGCGACTTCAGCAGACCATCTTGTGAAAACCAAGCCACAAGACATTCTGGCACTTGCTGCCAGTGAAACAGTGGCTGTTTCGCTGCCTTGCACACCGTTTGGTCTCGCCCAACAGGAATATTCTCCTGCTCGTGAAATCCTGGCCGCAGACGGTTTGTTTGCACTGGCCAGCGATTTAAACCCTGGCACCGCATGGTGCGGTAACATGCAGTTCGTCATCGCCCTGGCTTGCAGAACCATGAAATTAACCCCGGCTCAGGCAGTCGCCGCAGCTACCATCAATGCTGCCGCAGCTATCAAAAAATCAGGGGATATTGGTTCGCTGGAAATTGGAAAACAGGCAGACCTGCTTGTCTTGGCAGTGGATGATTACCGTCAGTTGGCTTATCGTTTTGGGGTTAATCTTGTCCGCCATGTTATCAAGAAAGGGCGGGTATATCCTAATTAAAAGGTCATTCTATGCCGACACCTGAACAAGCCCGCGCCTGGATGCCCAATCACGACCCGGTGCATGATTTCGATCATGTCATGCGGGTTTACCGTATGGCTGAACGAATTGCTCAAGCCGAGGGAGCCGATCTGGAGATCGTCAGAGCCGCTGCTCTCCTGCATGACGCTGTCGGCAGTGCTCCGGGTAACCAGACGAAGGAACAGCGGCACAACCATCACGATAGTTCTGCGGAGTTTGCCGCCACGGTTCTTAATCAAGAAGGTTGGGCTCTCGAAAATATCCATGCAGTTCAACATTGCATCCTTGCCCACAGATTTCGCTATACGACCGATCGTCCACTCACATTGGAAGCCAAGGTTTTATATGACGCAGACAAATTGGATGTTCTGGGCGCTTTGGGGGTTGCCCGAACAATTGCATATGCTTCCCTTGCTGGTCAACCCTTTTATTCACCGCCTTCCAAGAAATTCCTTTCGACCGGAGTTGAAGAACCTGGTGAACCTCACAGTTCTTACCACGAGTATCTCTTTAAACTCGTTAAAATCAAGGATACCCTGCATACGGAAACTGCGCGGAAGATCGCAACCAGAAGACACAATTTTCTGGTAGCTTATTATTCTGAACTGGCAGCAGAGGCCGCAGGTGAAAACTAGCTTTTCCCTCATAATATCCAGGCTGGTTAGCTTTCGCAGGTTAAAATCCGTGTGATTAAACCCATTAACGAACCTGATAAAAATAGATCCCTCCCCCTTGATCAAATTATCCAGGGAGATTGTTTGGCAATCATGCCCACACTGCCAGCAGAAAGCATCGATATGGTTTTTGCAGATCCGCCCTATAATTTACAACTTCCCCGCGACCTGTGGCGCCCGAACCTAACCCGTGTTGACGCGGTCAAGGAAACCTGGGATCAGTTTAATAATTACTCGGATTACGATGCATTCACCCGTCAGTGGATATTGGAATGCCGCAGGTTACTTAAACCCGAAGGCACATTTTGGGTGATAGGTACATACCATAATATTCACCGCATCGGCGCAATTCTTCAAGACTTGGATTTTTGGATTCTAAACGATATTGTATGGATCAAAACCAATCCCATGCCTAATTTCCATGGCATGCGTTTCACAAATGCACATGAGATCCTTATATGGGCACAAAAACAACGTGATGCAAAGACCAGTTATAACCACATGACTATAAAGGCATTGAATGACGATTTACAAATGCGGAGTGACTGGTTTCTACCGATTTGTTGTGGGAAAGAACGTATAAAAAAGGATGGTAAAAAGGCTCACCCTACTCAAAAACCTGAAGCCCTTCTATATCGTATCTTGATGGCAAGTACACGGCCGGATGATATTGTATTAGATCCTTTCTTTGGTACGGGTACATCCGGGGTTGTCGCCAGACACCTGCATCGCCATTGGATCGGCATCGAAAAAAATCCGGATTATGTCGAACTTGCCTCCGAACGCATTGATACTATCCACCAGGCGGAGTTCGATCCCTTGCTTTTTAACCTGACGGAAAAACGTCGCCGCCCGCGTATTCCCTTCGGCAGCCTGCTCGAGAATGGCTTACTCCTGCCTGGCCAAATACTTTTTCTCGGTGGGAAAAAAGGTAAAACGGCAACCGTCCATTCGGATGGAACGATCCATTGCGATAAACTGCATGGATCCATTCACATGGTCGCCCGCCAGATTCTCCAGGCTCCCTGCAATGGCTGGGAAGAATGGCTCTACGAAGATCCTGTATCCGGGGAAATGCGTAGTATCAATGAGTTAAGATTAGAATTGTATGCACTTTTGGATGAGGAAAAAGGAAATGTTGCTGTAAGTGGTTCATAAAACAATAAATGTATGTCCCGGTGCTGATCCGGACTATGTCATGAATTCATACTCTTAATCATACAAGGAAAAACTCATGTCGCGCGAACTCTACACTAAAATGTCTCAAAGCATCATTGACGGCGATTGCGAAGCGGCTGCTACTCTTGCCCAACAGGCTATCGCTGCTGGTCTGGATCCACTTGAAGCGATCACCCAGGGGTATGTGGCAGGTGTCAACCAGGTGGGTGAGGCTTTCACCAACGGGGAAGCCTTTTTGCCTGAACTTGTCATGGCGGGTGAGGCAATGAAGACAGCGGTTGCCACGCTCGAGCCCGAAATGAAGCGGCGGGGAACCGAACGAAAAACCCTTGGGAAGGTGGTGCTTGCAACTGTGGAAGGGGATATCCATGAGATTGGTAAATCGCTGGTGGGTACGATGCTTTCGGCGGCCGGTTTTGAGGTGTTTGACCTGGGAGTTAATGTACCCACGCTGAAGATCATCGAAAAAGCTCAGGAAGTTCAGGCAGATATTATCGGATTAAGTGCTCTGCTGACCACTACCATGGTTAAACAGCGTGATGTGATTGAAACGCTAAACAGTGCCGGGTTGCGCCAGGCGGTCAAGGTCATGGTGGGTGGTGCACCGGTCACACGCGATTGGGTACAACAAATTGGTGCCGATGGATACAGTGAGGATGCTATCGGTGCAGTAAGTGTCGCCAAGCACCTTGTCGGCGCCTAGAAAAAGACATGGCTGATGACTAACAAGATCAAATCCATCACCAACCCTAAGCTCAGTCTTAATATACTTGCGGACGAAGAAGTCCAAAAAATCCACCAGGCAACGTTACAGATCATTGAAAAAGTGGGGGTACGCTTCCCGTCCCTAAAGGCACTCACGGTTTGGGAAGAATTTGGTGCAACCGTAGATCATGAGAAGATGGTTGTACGGGTAAAAGCGGATACGATTGAGCAGGCATTAAAAAATGCACCACCGACCTATAGGCTCGGTGCGCGGGATGCTCAACAGGACTGTCCACTGGACGGCAACCACGTCTTCCTGGCAACGGATGGTTGCGGGGTTGAGGTTATTGATATTCATACAGGAAATCGGCGTGTATCCACGCTCCAGGATGTGTCAGATATTGCTCATATAGCCGACGGGACGGAGGAAATCGGTTTTCACTGGGTGGCACTATCTGCACAGGATAAGCCGGCTGAAACCCGCGGACTGCATGAGATTAAAACCGTCTGGTCGAACTCCACCAAACATGTCCAGACCGAAAGTATCTATCATGAAACTGAAGCACGCATCGCGGTGGAAATGGCCGCTGCTGTTGCGGGTGGAAAACAGGAGTTGCGAAACCATCCGGTGCTTTCACTGATGCAATGTACCGCATCACCGCTCGGTCAGGATGGCGGAAGCCTGGATGCAGCCCTGATTGCAGCCGAAGCAGGTATTCCAACCGGTTTCATGACCATGGCGGCCAACCTGACCACCGGACCTGCCACCCTGTCTGGCAACCTGGTTGTTGGTAATGCCGAGGTTATCTCTGCACTTGCTTTGATTCAGTTGGCATTCCCCGGAGCACCTGTCTTTTACGCGGCTGCCCAAACTGCTTCGGATTTGCGCAGTGGAGCATACACCGGTGGTGGTCCGGAAGATTTCCTGTACGGAGCAGCCACCAACCGGCTGGCGGATTTTTATAATATTCCACTATCGATGGGCGCCTTTGCCACCGGAGCCAAGGAACCAAACTGGCAGGCAGGTGTAGAGAATAGTTTCTCATCATTTATGGCCTGCATATCCATGTCTGATATGCTGCTTGGTGCCGGTTTCTTGCATGGCAGCCGCATCTGGTCGTATGCGCAGATGATGTTGGACTGCGAGATATTCGCGATTGTTCATAAGATGATGCAGGGTATCGCGGTAGATGATGAGAGTCTGGCTCTTGATACGATAGCTGCCGTCGGTCCGGGCGGTAATTTCCTCTCTCAAAAGCATACCCTCAAGCACATGCGCGAAATCTTTCTGCCGCAATTCATGGATAGACGACCCTATAACGTATGGGAAGATAAGAGAGACAATGCCAATGACTGGGCGCTTACAAAAGCCCGGAATGTTCTTGAAAATCATCACCCACAACCTCTTGACCCAAAATTGGCAGCAGAGCTTGAAAAGATGATCTCCTCGTTAGAAATGGGAATCACCCATGAAGCCAAGCATTGAGATACTCTCCCGGGAACAGGTCCATCGGGTTCTCGATGATGCACGCTTGCTGCTTACCAAGGTGGGGACCAGAGTCCAATCGGTGGAAGCTCGTGCATTGTTATACACAGTGGGTGCAGAGGTAAATAAAGACAACGATATCGTGCACATACCGGATAAGGTGGTTGATGCGGCCTTGAAAAGAACACCATCCACTTTTTACCTGCACGACAGGTTGGGAAAACCAACCATCCAGTACGGTGGAAACAACGTCCACTTTGACCCTGGTTCATCAGGCGTCCACATTCTCGATCCGGATACATTGGAACACCGACCATCACGCACTAGTGACCTGGTGCGTGTCGTCAAAGTGGCTGAAATGCTATCGCAGTATGACGCCCAATCAACCGCGCTCGTATGCAACGAGGTACCCAAGACAATCAGCGATCTCTATCGTTTGTATGTAGTACTGATGCTATCCCAAAAACCCATTGTGACTGGTTCATTTTCCATTAAAACCCTGGATGTGATGATTGAAATGTTGGCGTTATTTTCCGGCGGGCGGAAGGAACTGGCAGAAAAACCTCAAGCAGTTTTTGATGTCTGTCCGACTCCTCCGTTGATTTGGAGCGAGTTTGGAGCTCAAAATCTGTTGGATCTTGCACGAGCAGGGGTGCCGGCGGAGATGGTTTCCATGCCGCTGGCAGGTGTGGCCGCACCGGTAACCTTGCTTGGTTCGATAACCCAGCATGCTGCAGAAAGCCTGGCGGGTATCACAATTCATCAAGCTGCAAACGCCGGTGCCCCGATCGTCTGGGGCGGCGCACCGGCTATTTTTGACATGCGTAAGGGTGGAACCCCTTTTGGCGCCATTGAAACAGCCATGATTAACGCTGCCTGTGCACAGGTTGGTAAAGCCTTGAATCTACCGACACACGGGTATCTCGGTGCCAGTGATTCAAAAGTGATCGACGCTCAATCCGGTATGGAGAGTATCTCAACTGTAATGGTTGGTGCATTGGCCGGGATCAATATGATCTCAGGTGCAGGCATGCTGGACTTTTTAGCCTGCCAGAGCCCGGAAAAACTGGTGCTGGATTCTGAAGCAATTACCAGTACCAAACGTCTGATTAATGGGATCTCTGATTTTCAAGAAAATATTCTGACCACATTCTATGATGGTTTCGATTTTAAAAGTGATTTCCTGAAAAAACGCATAACGCGCGATCTTTTTATGAGCGAACAAAGCCTGCCTACTGACGTGATAGACCGTGATTCATTGCGTGGGTGGCAGGCAGGAGGAAGTCTGGACGCATTTCAACGCGCCAGAGAGCGAACCAAACAATTGCTTAAGGATTATCGCCGCCCAGAGTTGGATAAAAAGCAGGAAACTGAGTTGAACAAACTGGTTTCTGCTCTGGCAATTAAAGCAGACTTGATACAACTGCCTGCCCTGGATTAAAACCAGACAGGGATGAATTAATTCGTACCTATCCTTGTATTTTCATCTCAAAGCATATTCTTAATTGCATTGGAAATGGCTGCCACATGCGCAGGCGTGGTACCGCAGCATCCTCCCACAATCCTTGCACCGAAGGATATGGTTCTCACAGCGGATGCAGCCATCATCTCAGGGGTAACATCATATACAGAATGATTACTTCCCGCTTCGGTGTGAGGCAATCCGGCATTTGGTTTTATCCACAACGGCATCTTCGGTTCAACCGCATGATATTCCTGGGCGACCTTTTCCATGTGTTCCAGGCTCGATCCACAGTTGGCTCCCACAACATTGGCGCCCTTTTCTGAATAATGGAGGATCATATCAGCGGGTTTGACCCCCATCATGGTTCGCACACCACGGTCATAGCTAAAACTTACAACAATAGGCAGCTTTGTTACCGATCGTGCTGCATTATATGCTGCATCGGCTTCGTCTAACGCAAACATGGTTTCGATCACCAACAAATCAACGCCCCCATCCATCAAAGCTTTGGCTTGTTCCTCGTAGGTTTTGCGTGCCAGCTCCGGTTCCAACGGACCCAACGGTTTCATAAGGAGTCCCGTCGGACCCATGGATCCTGCCACCATAACGCCTGCCTTTTTTCCAGCTGCTTTACGAGCGATTTCTACTGCACGGATATTGACCTCGGTTGGTTTATCAACATACTTCGATTCTTTCATCCGCAAACGTGTCCCACCAAAGGTGCAAGTCAGAATAATATCAGAACCAGCCTCAACAAACATTTCAGCCAGAGAGAGGAGCATTTCTGGTTGATCCATCACCAACTCCTCGGGCGGTGTTCCGGCTTTTAATCCCATCGCCTGTAAATTTGTGCCGGTAGCACCATCCGCGATCAGGATTTCTCCTTTTCCAATTCGATCAATGAATGCATTCATTGTGGCTCCTCAGGCAATGTTATTTACGAAGCTTAATTATAAACTTGTTAAACGCAAAACTATGCATTTATATACTCCATCCACCCTCCAATATGCATAATTTTATTTAAGCGAACTATCGATAGATAAGTCGGGGGTAAGCCGGCTTTATTTACTCTTCTTCCGCTTCCTCTTCCGTGATTTCATGTTGTTCTTCTACCTCGTCTGCTTCGCGCCGCTCAAGCATTTGCATTCCAGACAGAACAACCTTGGTGAAATAACGGGTTTCGCCGTTTTGCTCATACTTGTCTGTTTTCATCCTGCCTTCTACAAAGACCAATTGCCCTTTATGAAGGTATTGCTGGCAAATCTCACCCAGCTTACCCCATGCTTCTATATTGAACCAGTCAGTTACGGATTTTGCCTCACCTTTTTTGTCTTTCCAGTGATGACCGACTGCCACAGAAAATATACAGACCTGTTTACCACCTGGTGTTGTGCGAGTTTCTGGATCTTTCCCCAACCTTCCGATCAGTTGAATCCTATTCAATGACGACATACGTTCCTCCTGAGAAATTTGGATTGGCTGTGATGACGTCTGTGTTGAAACTGCTTAAATCAACTATGGTATATTTAGTTTAACCTGATTTCTGGTAATGTCAAGTATTTCAACAAAATAAATTTTGGAGACTGCATGTATATAGCAATTGAAGGCGTGATTGGGGTTGGGAAAACAACACTGGCGCGGATGCTTCAGCCTACATATTCAGCGGAATTGCTTTTAGAGGTTTTTGAAGAGAACCCTTTTCTCAGTGATTTTTACTCGGATCGGGAACGATATGCATTCCAGACTCAAATATTCTTTTTGCTAAGTCGATACCACCAGCAAAACCGGGCAACATCTGTCATATTAAAAAAGGGGTTGAGTTTGATCGCCGATTACACCTTTGGAAAGGACTCCCTCTTTGCTCGCATCAATCTCAGAGGTGATGAACTCGAAATGTATTATCGTGTTCATCATGCATTGGCGGAAAAAATACCCATCCCGGAATTAATCGTTTATCTCAAAGCAGATACAGAAATTCTGATGCAAAGGATCGCTTCTCGTGACCGACCCTATGAACGCAAGATGGAACGGGCGTATATCGAGCAACTTAACCAAGCATATGATGATTTTTTCGTGTCTCCGCCCGAAGGAATCAACGTGCTCACCATTGACACAAATTCGTTGAATATCATCAGCAAACCAGAAGACCTGGTGTATATCGATACCCGGATCAAACAAGCTTTGCATTTACCGCCCTATCAAACAGAATTACTTCTCGTGTGAATTATGCACATCACTCGCGATCTCCTTATTAATGCCGCCAGGGATTTTGTGATCAGTTCTGTAAAAGCGGATCGATCCATAGCGGCTGTCTATTTAACCGGATCGCTGTTAACTGATACTCCCCTGTTAGGAGGCACAACAGACATCGATCTTGTGTTTGTTCACGACCGGTTACCGGTTGTACCGCGTGAGATCCACCGGTTTACGGATGAGATCACACTAGACCTCTATCATCACAATCAGGTCATCTACGAACAGCCGCGGCTGTTACGCGTCGATCCTACTCTGGGTCCGCCCATTAATTCAACCCGCATCATCCTGCATGATTCTCAGCACTGGTTTGAATATACACAGGCAATCATCACTGCTCAATTTGACAGAGCCGATTATCATGCAGAACGTGTTCGTAAGCTGACTGCGGATGCCCGGGTAGCATGGTGGCGGCTGGAGGGTAAAGAAAACGCCACACCCAAAGAGATGATTTCATTTATTGAAAGCGTGGAGCATGCTACCAATGCCATGGCGAGTATCAGTGGCTTGCCCCTCACAGAGCGCCGATTCATGCTTGGCCTGGCTGAGCGTTGTCAGGCAGTCGAAAGCCCGAAATTTGCGCTTGCTCTGGCTTCCTTGATGGGATTTTCAACATTTGATTTTTCATCTTTGGAGGAATGGATCAATAGATGGTCAGCCGCATTATCCGCACCCGACAACCCGTCATCTGTATCACCTGGGGTTCATCCATATCGGAAGCTTTATTATATTAATGCTGTAAAATCCCACTTTGAAAATGGGCAATTGGAATCCTGCCTATGGATAATGTTGGATACCTGGACAATGCTGTCATCTTTTTTATCCATCCGTGCTTCTGGAGGAAAAGAGTATCCTGTATTTTTATCCGCGCTTGGATTTGAAAAGAGTACTTTTCAAGGAAAAGTTGCCGCTCTGGATTCATTCATCGATGACAGCGAGGATATCATTAACCTATGGGCAAAAAAGACTGGTGCTTAAGAATAATTTGTCATGTGTATAAGTTGTTGAAAACTTGTGGATAAACATGGTTTCTTGTTCATAATAAATCCCTGTCTGTAGAAAATTATCAAAATTTTCTCGGAACACCAAACTATGTGGTTTTTGTCCACAATTATCCACAAGCGTGTCTGTGTCACATCACATTTGCTGAAACCCCATATACAGGCTGTCCGATCAAAAGACTACCACCCGTGGTGTCATGGCTAAGAAAAATCCGTTATACTAACATATCCACAGGACCTATTATTATTATTAAATAATATACTTACTGAAAGATAAGATATTATATTACTTGAAAATAAGACAAATCTCCTGTAAAATGTATAGATGACCTGAAATAAAGAACCATAGAGCTCCTAGAAATTCGTTTTTTTACACAGGGAACACGGAATGGAGTGAGATTATGGACATCATCAAGGTATCAGCAACATCGCGGACCGCTGCTGTGGCAGGGGCGATAGCCGGGGTGATCCGGGAGAGCAGACACGCAGAGGTTCAAGCAATTGGGGCAGGCGCAGTTAACCAGGCGGTCAAAGCGGTCATTTTAGCAAGGGGATATTTGGTAAACGATGGGATTGACATCGTTTGCTTTCCGGAATTTGTTGATGTTGATATCGAGGGCAAGATCAGAACGGCAATAAAAATTATTGTTGAACCGCGATAGTCGGATCTTGCTTTAATGCAGCAACTTCTTCCGGAGCAAATACAACTTCATCTTTTCCGGTTAATTTATCCTGTACTTTTTTCACGATAAGTTCCAGGTGGCGGGGGTGAGCCACATAATCGAGGTCGTCAGCCGGAACGGTTAAAACCGGGCAAAGAGTAAAGGCTTTTATCCAATTCTCATACAGCAAATTAAGCTGTGATAAATATCCAGGAGCAATTGATTTCTCAAAATCCCGGCCGCGCATATTAATTCGCTTGATCAGGGTTTCTACAGAAGCGCGAAGATAGATCACAAGATCCGGTGGAGGAAGAAATTCTGTTAATATCCGATACAGATTCTGATAGGTCTCATAATCGCGTACATTGAGAGTCCCTTGCTGATAAAGGTTATTTGCAAAAATTTCTGCATCCTCATATATACTTCGATCCTGGATTGCCGAGCCATTAAACTGGATGACTTGGTGATGAATCCTCAGACGGTGGGTCAGGAAAAAAACCTGAGAATGGAATCCCCAAGCCTGCATATCGTTATAAAAATCAGATAGATAGGGGTTTTGGGCAACCGGTTCAAAAAATGGAGTCCAACCCAATCGCTGGCAGAGCAGTTCGACCAGGGTAGATTTACCCACACCAATATTACCGGCAATGGCGATAAATTTATTCATGGCCAACCCTCCTGAATATGATATTTATAATATAGCACAAAAATTCTAATAATACAATACTTATAAACCAATTAATGGCTTCGATGAGTTAATTCGATAGCTCCTGGTCAACCAAAGATTTAAATACCGCATAAGGTTGAGCACCGATGACTAGGATTCCATTGATAAAAAAGGTCGGGGTTGATTGAACACCCAATGCGGCGGCATACGAAAAATCAGCTTCCACTTCGTCTTGATATTTGTGAGTTGCCAGGCATTGGTTGAAAAGATCAATATCAAGATTAATAGCAGTTGCATATTGTTGAATTGTTTCATCGCTTAGCGTGTCTGTTCCGGAGAAAACGGCATCGAAAAAATCCCAGTACTTGCCCTGGTCACCGGCACAATTTGCCGCCTCAGCGGTAGCGGTGGCACTGGCGTGTATTGTGGAAAGCGGAAAATCGCGGTATACGAATCGTATCTTACCCTCATAATTTTGCATAAGAGGCTGCATTACCTCTAAATACCATTTCTGACAGAAGCTGCATTGATAATCACTGAACATGATAATCGTTACGGGGGCATCCACAGGTCCAATGTAGGGGTCATCATCAGTTGTTACGGTATACCGCACCGGTGCAGTTTCTGTTTCCTGAATAGAATTCACTTGTGAAGAATCTGCAATGCGCCCCCAAATGAGATACCCCAATCCCAAACCAAGTATAAACACTATGGGAATGGCATAAAATAGATATTTGCCAGATGGAGAGGACTTTATTTTTTGGGTTTTATTCAATCGCCGGGTGGGATTTGAGTGCGGAGAATATACCATTTGGCGATTATAACATGCCCCTTTCCTCAAACACTAATTACTACTTATGTATAAACGCATTAAATAGAATAAAGTCATAAAAATAATAAATAAAATATGATGATCGCAGAAGGCTGGTGTTTTTTGTTTTCATGTTGTATACTCATTTAAAAAAAGGGCAGGGTCCGATGAAGGTAAATGTATCACAACAACAATTCGCGCATGGGCTGAGCATCGTATCACGGGCTGTTTCTTCACGGAGTACTCTGCCAGTGCTTTCAAATATTTTAATCGCAACAGACGAAGGGCGATTACGACTTTCAGCAACCAATCTTGAACTAGGAATAACCACTTGGATTGGTGCGCAAGTCGAAGAGGAAGGTTCCACGACTGTCCCCGCGCGCACAATTACCGACCTTGTTACTACATTACCAAATTCCCCCCTACAAATGAAACTTGATCCAACGACACAAACCTTGAATGTCGTGAGTGGAACAGCAAATACAGATATTAAATGCATAGATGCTCAGGAATTCCCCCCTATCCCTAAGCCCGATCTTGATACTGGTTACCAGTTGAATGTTGCTGATTTTAAAGAAAGCATACAGCAAGTAGGGTTTTCTGCTTCATCAGATGAATCAAGGCCTATCTTAACCGGCGTATTGATCAATTTAGATGGTAATGATATGACCATGGTCGCGACAGATGGATTCAGGATATCAGTTAAGAAATCATCCCTTTCGCAACCAGCCCCATCGGTCGTATCGATCACAGTTCCTGCGCGGGCATTGGGAGAACTTGCGCGCGTGGCAGTTGATTCGGATGAAACCATAACAATGGTACTCCCCGAGTCAAGGGGACAGGTAATATTCCATTTGAAAGATGTTGAAGTTGTATCGCAGTTAATAGAGGGGAACTTTCCGGATTATCGTGCTATTATTCCCCACACATTTAAAACCCGAACGATCCTACCAACAGAGACCCTGTTGAAAGCCTGCAAACAAGCAGAAATCATTGCCCGTGAAGGAACCAATGTGGCACGGGTTAGTATCAATCCAACCGGAGAATCGCAACCGGGTACCGTCGAATTATCTGCCACTGCAGAACAAACCGGATCAAGCGAAATAGTTGTCGACGCATCCATCGATGGCGTACCACTATTGATTGCATTTAATGTCCGGTATTTAAGGGAAGTATTGGAAGTTATCAAAGCCCCCAGTGTATCACTTGAAACCAATGCAGCCAACACGCCAGCGATGCTCAGAATAGTCGGAGATGACCGTTTTACGCATGTGATCATGCCCATGCATCTTGGATAACGATGAATATCGATGAATACCAATGAAAACCAGGGAGACCAGATACTGAGTATAACCTTGGCTTTAAGCCAGTACCCCATACTTTCGAAAAAAATTCGCGCCCAAATGCGGCGCGAATTATTTAAACAGAAAATGCTGGATGAACAGGAATTAGAAAAAGAAGTCAAACAGGGGGCAATAAAATCGCAGGAAAGGGAAGGATTAATAAACCCATTCCTGGAAGAAGAGGCGGAGACTTGGGAGCTGCGTATCCAAAAAATACGCGACCAACTGACAGACCTGTATTTCTCGAAACACTTCAACATTGAATATTTTAATATAATTGTGAGTAAAGTACTTTGCGAACGGGGGGTGGAGCGCGAAGAATCAATCTTGTCAATTAATCCAGAACTTGCACCTCAGGATATTCTTTTCGAACAAGCCCTGACCATCGAGGGTTATCAGACCGACGAGCGCGCCCGGATGGATCCGCGCTTGCAGGAAATCAAGGTGGTCATCCTACGGAATTTAATCAGCGACCAGCTTCCGTATATCAACATCGCCAAGGAGTGGTTTACGATTTCAGACCTCGTGGAGATCCGCAAGCGAAAGATAGGACCGGGACGCATTGGCGGAAAAGCTGCCGGGATGCTGCTTGCGGCGCGAATCATCCATTCCGAGGGAGACACCGACCTAAAAAAGTGCGTAAAAACCCCGGAATCGTACTTCGTTGGTTCAGATCTGTTTTATACGTTCATGTCAATCAATAATCTGGTTCACTGGAACGATCAAAAATACAAGACCGAAGAACAAATGCGCACAGACTACCAGCAGATCGTAATCGATTTCGAGGCAAGTGTGTTCCCTCCTGAGATTATCGAAAAATTGGAATTGCTCTTAATTGCTGTCGGGAAGAGTCCATTGATCGTGAGATCTTCCAGCCTACTGGAGGATAATTTCGGTGCATCGTTTGCTGGCAAGTATGAAAGCATTTTTTGTCCAAATCAACGATCATTAAAGGAGAATCTTCGGGAATTGACACGGGCAATATCCCGCGTCTACGCGACAACATTAAACCCAGATGCCTTGTTGTACCGTCGCAGCAGAGGGTTGTTGGACTATGATGAAAGGATGGCAGTATTAATCCAAGTGGTGGTTGGTGAAAAGCACGGAGATTACTTCCTGCCACAAACCGCGGGAGTTGCATTCAGTCATAACCAATTTCGCTGGTCTCCCCAAATCCAGACTGAAGCGGGTTTTGTTCGCTTGGTGTGGGGATTAGGCACACGCGCGGTCGATCGGGTGGGTAATGATTACCCGAGGTTAATTGCACTCAGTCACCCGCTTCTTTACCCATCAAGCGCAATCAAGTCAATGCGTAAATATTCACAACAATTTGTCGACCTGATTGATTTGAAAAAGAACCAGTTTTGCACATTACCGGTGAAGGATGTCATAACGATAGATCTTGAGGGAATTCGGCTTTTTGCTCAACTTGAGCAGGATGGGTTTATTCAAAGCCTGCATGGAACTGTGAAGGCGATGGATATTCCCTGTCTTATTTTTACTTTTGAGGAGTATCTCAAGCGTTCCAATTTTGTAACCAGAATGCGGAAAATCCTCAGTTTATTGGAATGGAACTATCGCGCAGCGGTGGATATGGAGTTTACTGCCCGCATAAAAGATTCCTCGACGGACAGACCAATGGTGGATATTACCATCGTACAATGCAGGCCTCAAAGCCGGTTGCAGGAAATGGAAGAGGTAAGAATTCCAACCAACCTGAACAAAGCGGATATTGTATTCTCCACCTGGTTTATGGTACCAAGAGGACATATCCAAAAGATACGTTATGTTCTATTCGTATCACCAGAAGAGTATTTCAAGATCGATAACTTACAGGAACGTAGTGATATCGGCAGGGAGATCGGCAAACTTAACCTGCTCTTAAAAGAGGAAACTTTCATATGTGTAGGACCAGGCAGATGGGGCACCTCCAATCCTGATCTTGGTATTTATGTGAATTATGCCGATATTTATAATTCCAAAGCGCTGGTGGAAATCACCGGTAAAGGGTATGGAGCAGTACCAGAACCTTCTTTGGGGACACACTTTTTCCAGGATCTGTTGGAAGCCCAAATATATCCACTGGCACTGAATCTCGATGATCCTAAGGCAACCATCAACAATGCATTCTTTTATGAAACACCCAACCATCTTTCCAGCCTTGATGTAATGGAAAAAGACAGAAAATCCATTATTAAATTGATCGATGTATCTGATTACAGAGCGGGATATCACCTAGAACTTACGATGGACGATGATAAGGGTCAGGCGCTCGCTTATATGATGCCTGATGGAAAAGAATGAAACATCCATAGCGGATGGAATGTTTCACGTGAAACAATTGTTTATTACTGGGGTTTAATGACTGAAGCAAGAAGTTCATCAGCTGACTGAAGCGTACCCTGACTTATCCCTCCAAGCATTTGTGCCAGCTCCTGACGGCGTTGGTCGCCGGTCAGAACTTCCACCGAAGTTGTTGTGCGACCGGATACTACTGATTTCAATACCTTTATGTGTTGGTCGCCGTAAGCTGCCAGTTGTGGTAAGTGAGTGACACAGAATACCTGATGTTGCCTGGCAAGGTTCCAGAGTTTTTGCCCGACAACCAGGCCAACCCGCCCGCCAATTCCCTGATCGATCTCATCGAATATCAGGGTTGGAATTGAATCTGCCCGAGCCAGGACATTTTTCAGCGCCAGCATTAACCGCGATGTTTCTCCGCCGGATGCGATTTTAACCAGTGATTTCAATCCTTCGCCAGGATTGGGCGCAACCAGGAACTCGACTTTATCCGTACCCGTCGAGTCAAAAGCCACTTTCTTCCCATTATCCAGTGGTATCCCATCCCGGTCTTCGATCGTTTTAAAGTCAACCTCAAATCTGGCACCAGACATACGTAGATCTGCAAGTTCAACCTCGATGGATTTTGCGAGCGATTCGGCAGCCGATTTACGACGGGTAACCAGTTCATTATTGACGTTGGCAAGAGCCGTTATTAGCTTTTCCGATGACTGTTCCAATGTCGAAATTCGTTCTTCTGCGTGGGTGATGCTATCCAATTCCGCTTTGGATTTAGTCAGATATCGAAGGACTTCTGTTATTTCGCCACCGTATTTCTTTTTTAAAGTCTGGATTAATTCCAATCGTTCTTCTACTTCTTCCAGTCTTTTTGGATTGTATTCAATTCGATCCCGATAATCGGTTAAATCTCTGGTTAATTCATTCAGGTTTGTCATGCCATTTTCGGCCATCTCTACCAGACCATCCATGCTGGCATCCAATTTGGCCAGTCCGTTAACTGCCTGAATCAATCTGCCGAGCAACTCGTTGATAGCCGGCGTTTCTGGGTTACTTCCATCCAGCAAGGCAGTTGCCTCGTTAGCCAGAGTTGCCAGACCTTCAGCATTAGACAACCGCGTACGTTCATTTCGTAGGCTGTCTTCTTCCTCGGTTGATGTCAGTTTGGCCGCTTCGATTTCCTTGATTTGGAATGACAAGAGATCAACTCGTTGGGCTATCTCCTGTTCGCTACGCTTCAAGCCCATGAGTTCTTTTCGCACATCCATCAATTCATGATATATCTCTCCATAATGAGCTTTGGGTTCGTTGATGTCTGAAAAACGATCCAGAAGACCAAGATGCTGGTGTATATCCAATAAGGATAAATGTTCTGATTGACCATGGATATCGACAAAATTAGCGCCTATCTCTTTGAGAAGACTTATACTTACACTATGTCCGTTCACCCTGGCGGTACTTCTGCCCTCCAGGCGGACATCACGTTCCAGCAGGATGTAATTAGGATCATCGAATAAATCTTCACGGTGTAGGATAGCATGGATGATTTCACGACCGGATGCTGGGATATGGAATACTGCTTGAAGATTGGCGTGGTCTGAACCCGCCCTGACATTGGTGGGGTCGGTTTTACCGCCGATCACGAGTTCAAGTGCATCCAGGATGATGGACTTTCCGGCGCCGGTTTCTCCGGTGAAGATGATCAAACCCTTTCCAAATTTCAATTCCAGCCGGGGTATGATGGCAAAGTTTTCTATACGTAATTCAAGAAGCATGGTTTGGTAATTTTATCGCAGATGTAACCCGGCTAGTCGATAGTAACAGGAGGTTGATGCTAAGAAGGAGTAGACGACCGGCCAGGCCAGTGAAAGTAAAGAATACCCCCAAAAAGATAACCCGGATGCTCCGGCAATAGTCCCGGTCAAGAATGAAATAAGCGTGGGAATCGTTGTGACTATTCCGCCGATAAAAACAGCCACGCCTACAAGTTTAAAAAGGTTCCTATTTCGTCGTCTATGGATTACCAAACGCACCGCCTCTGATATCACCATACCAGCCACGGGCGCCAAAAAGATCGTGAACAGACCGAGTAAAGTTACCAGCAGACTTCCCAGTAATGAAAGAACAAGCGAGACCAGTATTGCAAGGAAGAAGTCATACCATCTGGCGGTGTCGAAGATTTTCTGTTGGTTACGAATGCATTCCGGGCAACGATAACCGGTTTCTGTGTGAATCGCACAACGGGAACAAATTGGACGATCGCAGCGATTGCAGCGCAGGCCGGTTTCGATATTTGGATGTTTGTAACAAAATTGAGGATTCACAGCCGAATTGGTCATCGATGATTTCCTGTGATTGGATTATTTTCCATGTATTTGGATAAAATATGATAGAAGTAACCAGGACCCTCAAAACGGATGAGGGAAAGGACATGTTTTGAAGCCGTAACCATCACACGATCACTATCTGAAATAATTATCGAAGGTTGCCCGTCCAGACTTAATACGGCCCCATGGGTAGTAGAAACACTGATAGAAACAGAAACACCTTCACCGAGAACAATCCCACGGTCGATGGACAAATGGGGTGCGACCGGGATGATTAAAATATTCCGCAGATCCGGCGGCAGGATCGGTCCGCCGACTGCCAGTGCATAGGCAGTCGATCCGGTTGCGGTGGCAGTAATCAAACCATCCGCCATATAGGAGGTCAAGAGATAATCATCGACATGGGCAGTGATCTGGATTGGCCTGACGAGTTCACCGCGACCAACAAAAACATCATTGAGAACATTCCATTTTCCCTGGCTCTGATTATTGTTAAGTAATTCCACATCAAGCATCATCCGATGCTCAATACGATAATTCCCCGTAAGCAATGCGTCCAGTTTTTCTTTCCATTCATTGCGGTGGACTTCGTAAAGGAAACCCATCCTGCCGACATTTACACCCAGGATCGGCAGGTTACGGGGAGCGCAGAATCGTCCAATCCGTAATAGTGTACCGTCCCCACCAAGAGAAATCATCAAGTCTGGTTTTAAGGTATTGACGGAGATCTGGAAGTCACGATCGGAAAATGGGGCGCAGGCGGTTGATAACCCCCGACTTTCCAGATAAGCGGATATTTTTTCACCTTCAAGGCGCGCTGTGTTAAGAGCTGGGTGATAGACAACCATTACGCGGCGGAGGTTTAATCTGGGGAATTTGGTGACTTTGGTGGGAGACATACAATTCACTAATTAAATGCGCATAGGTATAATATTACTTCTTGGTGCCGGTTATATGATTGAATTGTATGGACAATGTTCGGATTGTATCTTCAAGATGTTGTTCTCGTAAACTGATGGTCAAATCGCCTCTGGTTCTTTCAACTATTCCACGAACGAGGTCTGTCTGCCGCCGTAATCCATTGGTCACGGCATCCGGATAATCCATCGTAACCAATATTGAATAGATCTCATCCATCCAATTCAAGAGCCGTTCTGCTTCTTTTGAATATCCTTGCCGCAGGATATCCAGGCATCGCCGCCGAAGTTCGCCTACACACTCGGCCAGACCATTCAGATAGGTGGCGTATTCAACTCCAAGTTCCTCGGGGTCTGGAATGGGCAGGTTTTCAATAATGGCGTAAGTCAGACTTGCCTCGGAATACTCCTTCAGTGCATCCTGTGTATACCCTGCGAAATAGAGGTCGGTATATTCTGAAAGATTGCTTTTCAACTCTTTTGCCAAGTTGCGAGCTTCCAAGAGATGTTCTTTGGTAAGGTCTTTTTCATCGCGATGGGTTGCCCGGATCGCATTGGCTGCGTGGCGTGTTATTGCCCGGGCATGCACCAGCGCCTGATCACGAGCGCTGGTGCGTGCCTCCAGGGATTTATTGATCCGATCGACGATTGCAGTGAGGGCATCCATCCGTTTATTCCTCGGAAGGTTTATCCGGAGGGTGGATATCTTTAAACAATTTATTGACCAGGTTATTATCTACCGGCAGACGGATCTCACCAAAGACCGATTCATATCGTTGCAGGTTATCGCCAAGTGCACGATAAAAAAGCTTTGCACCAATTGGAGACATGAGAACACGGGTGATGATCTCAGCACTCGTATCTCCGGGCAATAATTGGGCAAAGTCAAATACCAACTCACCCGGCGAGTGTGAAATGCGCACCAAGTTGGCATAAATGGCTTTCAACGTCTCGCGAGAGATGAACTTGGGTATTACATGATTCGGTGAGTCCATTATTTGACTATTTTCTAGAATGGAATATCTTCTTCGCCAGCAGTTGTAGTTGGTTCAAGTTCCTCTCCAGCCGGAGTTTCTCCCTCTGCCTTGGGCGAAATAAATTTAATTGTCGAGGCGACCACTTCATAGGAACTACCGGTGGTTCCATCCTGCCGTTGGAAAACGCGAGGCGACCCATTGGTATCCGGTCGCAATCGACCTTCGATGAAAACTCGCATACCTTTGCGCAGGTACTGATTGCATACCTCGGCTGTTTTACCCCAAGCAGTTACACGGAACCAAATGGTTTCTTTAACCTGCTGCCCGTCATTCGAATTATATTGCCTGTTCGATGCAACCGAAAAGGTTGTCACACCCTGACCACTGGGTGTATAACGAAGTTCCGGGTCTTTTCCTACATTACCTAAAATGATTATCGTGTGAAACATAGGTCCTCCCGAAAGTAATGTGATTTGTTTGATTGTACCTGAAGCCTGGTCAATCTAACCTAATTGTATAACAGAACTCACCATTCGCAAGCATACCAGAGTAAGTAGTTTTCAATGTGTCGGGCCCAATACTCCTCCTCGTGGCTGCCCGTAAACATATGCCAATCATGCGGAATGTACCTCGTCGAGAGTAGATTCTCAAAACTACGGGCAATATTCAGTTCGGGGTCCTGGTTACCCGTGTCGACGTATATTTGGGGGATGGATTGGGATGGAATAGCATTAAGCCATCTTGGAATATCGTTGTTATCGCTAACGAAGACTGGCAGGCTGTGTGTCCCAATCCTGGAAAAAAGTTTCCATTCCGTGAGACCCAGATGTAATGCCCATGATGCTCCACGTGACAGTCCACCGATCGCGCGGTATTGACGTACAGCCCTGGTTGGATATGTATCATCAACATGTGGGATTAACTCTTCCACCAGCATGCGACCAAAGGGCGAATCGCCGGGTTGGCGCCAATCCGGATCATTGGGCATGATGATGATAAACGGTGAAATTTGTTTTTTGTTGATCAATGTATCTGCTTCTTCGGCCACCCCAAGTCGGATCCATTGTTCATTATTATATGTCTGTCCATGCAAGAGATAGATCACGGGGTATAGGATTGTAGAATTTTCGTCGTAACAAGGCGGTAGATAGACACTGAATTTAACTGGCGCTTGATAAATCTCAGACTGCAGGGTTTTTTCGTGTACCTGCCCATTGGGGTTTAAACAAGTTATATTGTTAATGGCAGCCGGTGATGCTGATGCGTGTGATGAGAGATGAATAGGTTGAACCCCATTACTTATTGGGTAAGAAATTGACGTCAGGACAGTCAATAATTGATTATCAAGCAGTGCGAGAACCATTATTAATGTTAAGGGGTGCATACGCGGGAAATTCCTTGACTGTATTACTCCAAACCGATTATACTCGTGCCTGCCGGGGTGTAGCGCAGTTGGTAGCGCACCGCGTTTGGGACGCGGGGGTCGGCGGTTCGAGTCCGCCCACCCCGACTTGTATTTCATGATTGACACAGTACACACAGAATGTCAAAAAACATCAAAGTCGATTTAATCATCGAAGCCGTGCATTTCAAACCCAATGGATATATTAAGAATGTACGGGCATATGTACGTCGCGGTCCGACATTTTCTGACTGTGTATTATTATCACGCCCCGAACTAATCGATTATATCCAAACAGGGAAGAGGGTTGCTACCGGGCAAAGGGTTCCCGGAATGGCAAGCACTTTTATAGACCTGATGCCATTAAGTTTGATTAAAAAAGCAGATCGTGTATTTATCACCTCAGACGGTCATACAAATGAGCTGGATTATCTAAATAACATCCCCACCCTATAACGTGAAATTGTTACAAAAAAAACCATTTCTTTCCATCATCATTCCTGCTCATAATGAAGAACTTCGCCTTCCTGCCACGGTTGCGAAAATTGCTGCCTTTTTAAAATCACAATCCTTTTCCTATGAGATTTTGGTTGTAGAAAACGCCAGCAACGATAAGACATACGATCTGGCATTAGGCATGCGACTGTCAATCGAAAACTTAAGGGTTATTCAGGAACCGATAAAAGGGAAAGGGCAGGCTGTTAAACGAGGTATGCTTGCTGCACAAGGTGAATACCGGCTGATCTGTGATGCAGATCTCTCCATGCCGGTCACAGAAATACCAAAGTTTATACCGCCATTGTTGCCTGTATGTGATATTGCAATCGCGTCGCGTGAGGCAAAGGGAGCGATGCGATACAACGAACCCCTGTATCGACATCTGGTAGGCCGAGTGTTTAATTTCCTGGTCCGTAGCTTGGTTCTACCCGGATTGCAGGACACACAATGCGGATTCAAATGTTTTAAAGGGCATATCGTTGAATCGATATTTAAAAAGCAGACAATGACCGGTTGGGCTTTTGATGTTGAACTCCTTGTTATTGCGCGCGAGCTTGGCTATTCCATCTGTGAGGTACCCATTCTTTGGTATTATGGCCCCCGAAGCCGGGTAAAATTATTTATTGATGCATCCGATATGTTCACCGATTTGCTCAAAATACGGACCAATATCAGAAATGAATTGTATAAGTAATTGGAGTGAGATCTAACAACTGTTCAACTCCTGATTTAGCCCATGAGCGCATCTTATGGAGAGCCGGTCACTGCCATGTTGGTGGGATTGATGAGGCAGGTCGTGGTGCCTGGGCAGGACCGGTATTTGCAGCAGTCGTCGTACTTTCTGATAACGCCTCGAACACCATGTTTTTTGGTAATGTTCGCGATTCAAAACAGATGACATCCAAGCAACGGGACAAATGGCGTTCGCTTATACAATATTATTGTCATGATTGTGGGGTGGGTTATGCAACCAACGATGAGATAGATTCATTGGGTATTGTGCCCGCCACACGGTTGGCAGCTCAGCGCGCATTGGAACGATTGAGTTTCATACCAGATGCCTTGCTGTTGGATTATCTTAAGCTCCCGGATGTATCAATACCACAAAAAGCATTGGTCCGGGGGGATCAACAGGTTTTGTCCATTGCGGCAGCATCGATTCTGGCTAAAACAGAGCGAGATATGTTTATGAGGGATATGGATGAAACATACCCTGGATACTTATTTCGAACGAACAAGGGATATGGAACTCGGGCTCACCAGCAAGGACTGGAAAAACTGGGTATTTGCCGCATTCATCGGGTGAGTTTCAAGCCGGTCATGATGATAAAAAAACGCCACGTTGATGGCGTTTGACAAATTTCTTTATAGATTATTCATAACCTAAAATATCCTTACGCAGCGCACCCCACTTCAACGCATCTGCAATTCCCTGTTCAAGGCTCATTTCTGCTTTCCAATTCAATAAGCGCAAAGCCGTGTCTGCGTTGGCGTATGCGCCAGCCACGTCGCCTGGCCGTGGTTCCACATCTTTTTTCTCGATCGTTTTACCATAGACCTTTTCAAATGCGGTGACCATCTCTCGAACCGTGACTCCGCGCCCAGTTCCAAGATTGATGACCTGGTAAAGGGAAGGTTTGGCTTTTCTGGTTTTCATTATTTCGTCGAAACGCTCCATCGCATTGATGTGAGCAGAAGCCAGATCCCAAACATGGATATAGTCCCGGATACCTGTGCCATCGCGGGTTGGCCAGTTGGTTCCGGTTATCTGAAAAACAGGTTGCTTTCCGAGCGCCACATCGACCAGCTTGCCGAGAATATGGGTTGGATATTTCGCGTGGATCCCGGAACGCATGCGAGGGTCGGCGCCGATGGGGTTGAAATATCTCAGGGCAATCCCGTTCATACCATAGGCAGAGCAAAAATCCTGCAAAACCATTTCCATCATATATTTCGTCCGGGAATAGGGGCTGTCCGGTTTGAGTGGAGAATCCTCATTAACCATGTATCCGGGCACAACATCATAGATTGCTGCCGATGAACTGAAGACGACTCGAGGGTAACCCATCTGTTTAAGCTTGTAAAAGAATTGGGTGGACTTTCCGACATTTTCCGTGTAATACTCATAAGGTTGAGCAACTGATTCGGGCACAACGATCAGGGCAGCGCAGTGGATGGTCCCCCGGATATCGGGATGGTCTGTGAATATTTTTTTCAATAAAGCAGCATCGGAAATATCCCCCTGATAGAAAATCCTTCCTTTAGTGAACTCAATTTTTCCGGTAATAAGAGAGTCAAGTATGATCGGTGTGTGTCCCTGGTCAATCAGGGCCGAACAGATGGTACTCCCAATGTATCCGGCACCGCCGGTAATCAGAACCTTCATTTTCATCTCCATGTAGATATTATGGTATTTTGCAACCGAAATCCGTCTTTATGATTTGTAAAGCCTGTTCCTGGTCTGGACTGGGCACGGTGGATTTTGCCATCCTCGCCCAGGTATTGCAGAGCATCGTGGTTACTCCGGTTTTGCCTTGTAGATACGTATCCCGACTTAGTTCTATAGCTCGAGTCCAATTGTTAAGGTGTGCATATCCCTCAATGAAGGGCAATCTTTCGGTAGCCTCGTTGGGATTATCGTTCAGAGTGAATGCAAGATCACCAGCTTCGACGATGGTTGCCCAGTCTTCACGCTGACGCGCCAGGTCTGCTTTTTCATAATAATAACACCAGTCCGGAGACGGTTCGGATCCAAAGATATTGATGGGAGGGGTAGCCTGAGTGTCATATTGAATTTGATTGAGATTTGTCAGGATCGA
This sequence comes from uncultured Chloroflexia bacterium, assembly GCA_963701225.1. Taxonomy (GTDB): domain Bacteria; phylum Chloroflexota; class Anaerolineae; order Anaerolineales; family Anaerolineaceae; genus JAFGXF01. The sequence continues at coordinate 378,388 of OY969578.1, forward strand.
GGCTTTTGCTGATAATGCCGGCAGCCTTTGGTAATTATCGTCCAATTTGTGATCTATAAATCGTAAACAGGAGGGTGGCATAACAAATATGGCGATTGTGTCATCTGTTGTACCGGTGAAGGATAAGCTGCTGTAATCCTGTGTTAGTGGTAAACCCTCTTTTAATTCCGGCAGACCCGCCCCCAACCGAACGCTGATATAGTCAAGCAGGTATGGCATTTCCATCGATTTATTATCCGGGGCAAAGGTCCAATTCAGCATTGCGGTCAAGGAATTATCACTGTAATATCGAAGCGGAATATCATTGGCAAGCAGTGCGGTTCCAGGTTTAAGAGCCGGCGCCCGCCAGGTCATTTGCCAGTACAGGTCTTTTACAAGCTCCCATTCATATCTGAATAAATTGGTTGCTTGCAGATGCCAGGATGATGATAGGCCCACCAATATACATACAGCGACAACCTTGATAAAGCTCTTAAGCGGTAATAGGTCAATTAAGCCCGTCAATAGTAGTGCTGATCCTAAAATAAAGGGGAGAGTAAATCGGCTGCCAAGCGGTTCCAGATCAACTTGTAATCCGGCAATCCAGAGCGGCCAGCCTGCCAGGAACAGGGCAAGCACTCCAATCAAGATAGCCTGGATCGACCATGGAGTTGTCTTCGTTCCTGCAGGAGGTTTTATGTCTCCTGGTGATCCTTTGCGATACCAGAGTAGTAACAACATCACAATAGTGCCTGACACGAGAACAAACCAGAACAAAAAGCGCATCGCCTTGCCTAATAAAGCATAATCGTCGGGGGTAAAGGGATTCAACCATGCCAGAAAACCGGCTTTGAGTAGTGAGTTCACAACCAGTGGTAGCAGGTTTGTGACCCTGTCGATCAAGGACTGGTTGGGATCAATTAATACAGGTACGTAATATGGGAACTTAAAGATAAAAATACGCCAAATTCCATATATTGCGAAGATAGCCATATAGGGTAACGATAAGATAATGCTTTTTTTAATGTTACCTTTGTGACCATCTGTCGCATCTTTTAGGACCATCCATAAAAAAACCGGTCGCAAAATCTCAAGGGTTATGAAATATTCCATCGTGAAAATACTGATAGCACTTGCCATGAGCGATAGAATTGTTGCCAACCAAAATCGTTTGGGATGGCGCACTGCCCAAAGCATTCCCCCAAAAGATAAGAAGGTCAGCATCAGACATATAAGATGGACATTAAAAACCGATGCAATTGGTAACTCTCGAAATCCGGGATAGATGGCGAACAGCAACGCCACCCAGGCAACCTGCTTTGCCGCCGATGGCCATAATTGCTTCAAGGTCCACCATACACCAACTGCGCCGGCCCACCGCAGGATCAACGAAAGCACATGATATCCGAGGGGTGATTCTCCAAGAATGGGTGTCGTTAGAATGAACACCCAGGCAGAGAATGGGCGGTGATTTGAAGCGTATGAGATATAACCCTGGGGACCAAACATGTGATAGACCCACATGTTTGGAAGGTCATCCCAATAAAATCCTAGAAAAGGAATTAATGGCCCATAAGCGATGACGCAGGCAAAAAAAAGAATTAAAGGGACTGGAACCCGCTCCAAACTGCGGAGTACTTTTTTTAGCATGCAGTGATTTTATCATCCTATCGGATTACTCAGGATTTCGGGCGGTTTCCACCCAGAGGTGATCTCCATCGGTTGTAATATGTATCCAACCATTTTGACCTGTCGTGAGAGTGGTTCCACTATGATAAAACATGGGGATAGCGGATGAGGAGCGCCCAGGATCAGAGTTTACAATGGTTATGGTGGGAGTTAGCCGGTTGATAAATGGAACCGGATTCAACTCAATAGATCCATCACCCGCAAGCACAATAACAGAATATGATAATCGGTGATCAACCTCAAGAATCTCGTTGGTCCAACCCGCCCGGTCGATTCCTATCGGGATTAACATATTAAAGTTTTTCCATTGTAAAGAAAACACCCCACCGTTATCCTGATTAGGATATAGGATCAATGATGCGTCAGATGCAAGGTAGAACTCCAATTTGGATATACCGATCGTATGGGTGATGTTTACAACTGAAATATTTTCTTCCAGTTCGATAGCAGTTGCTTGACCGGTCGGATCGCCCAACCATATTAGTTTATTGATGGATATTCCTGAAGAACCATGGCGGATAGAACGGATTGCTTGTTTATCATCAACAGGCAGGAATACCATATCCAGTTGTCGGTTGTCTGGCGGCATACGTTTTCCGAGTGCATCTGCCAGAATGCCGCTTTGTGATCCGGCGTTGATTAATAAATACCTGCCCCCGGGAGAACGGATGAGGATATTTTCAGATGGTCCATTATCCAGCACATAAATATGCAGCAGTCCATCAGGCTGACTCAAACCAATTCGCCAGAGAGTCACAATTAGAGCACCGCTTAATAAGATGATTAGATTGGGTTGAAGAGCACGCCTGATTAACGATCCCTTATTTTTTATAAATATCAGGATCAGCAGCGCATAATAAAAAGCGATAAAACCCATCCCAAGTTGAATTCCACCTGAAGCATCACCGGGTATATTTCCGATCAGGGTGACCAGTTTTATGGTGTAGGCTACAAACGGCCAGGCAAGGTATCCTATGATCTGACCCAGTGGGAGCCATACCATGCCCAACAACAGGGCTATACCGCCAAGGATCATCACGGCCGGTTGTGCGGGCAATATCAAAGGATTGGATAGAAATGCCAACCAGGAAAAAGTGTGAAAGTGGTATGCCATCACCGGAAATGTCATGACCAGAGCAGCCAGGGTGAATAGGAAATATTCACCGATTTTTTCAGCAGTATTTTCCATTACGTGTAAGGGGAGCAACTTGACGAGGAATCGTTTGATCCATTCGACCATACGGTCTGCAAATAATATCAATCCGAGAGTCGATAAGAAAGATAATTGGAAACTGATATCCCATGGAAGAAATGGGTTGAACAAGCACATTATCGTGCCCACAAATGCCAGGCTGTTGATCCCATTCTGTCTACGCCCGACAAGAGAGGCTAACAACCCAAGACTGCCCATGATCGCCGCACGAACTACTGAAGGGCTGGCACCGGTTAGAAGGACATACACAATTAATGTAATGATGGTTGCAAGAATGCCTTTGCGTATTCCAAGCAATCGATAATATAAGGCAGAGAACAGGGCAGCCAGAATCGAAATATTAAAGCCGGAGATGGCGATGATATGTGTAGTTCCCGTCTTGCGAAACGCTGTCTGAATATCTGGCGGAATGTCGTTATCATATCCCAGTAATATTCCAGCCAGCAAAGCTGATTCGGGTGCAGGGAATATCTGTGATAATGTGGCGATTGCTTGACTCCGGATAGAATAAATCCAGCTTAAGAGCGGATTACCACGATTATGATCAATCAGTACTATATCCGGGTAATAAAGTGATGAAAGAATTGACTTATGGGCAAGATAGTCTTGATAGGAGAAGTCAGCTTCATTGGCGGGTGTTGATAGCTTGCCAATCAGGCGAATTTCATCTCCGTATCTCCAGGTGACGCCAGTCCCAGTTCTGACGATCGCCTTACCTGAGATTGGAATTGTCTCCATTTCATTAGTACCAAATTCTATTGTTTCTGAATAAATTGTCACTAATTGAAAAGTGTCACGACTGTCTGGATACCCGCAAATCACTCCTTTGATCGTTACAATCCCTTTATCGTTGTACCAGGCAAGGTTATTGGCAGATATAGGCAAACTGGATATTTGCAAGCGTACAACACCCGATAAAAATGACAAAATCAAAATTACTGGTGCTATTCCAGCACGATTATTCTTCCGAATGATCACAGAGCCAATAGAAGGTTTTTTTATCCGTGCTAATACAACCCCTAGAGTGAACACACAAGCCAGACCGATTAATCCGACTGATAAGGATATATCCGTGACTTCAGCGAAAACCAGCCCAGCCAGGAATGCCAGAGCAGCCCAAGTTAAAGGAGGAATCATACTTGTATTATTACAACAGTATAACCCCCTTTTTTATGGAGCGCTATTATTTGGAATTATTTTTTCAGGAGCACTTTTAATCGCGGGTGATCTTTATAGACACCGTGATATGATTCCGGTAGCAGGGCTGCAATCTGGCACATGATTTCATCGGTACATTTGGATAACCAGAGTGCTCGATCATCCTGCGAGATGGGAGGCAGGTAAAAAGGTTTTCCATACCTGACCACCAATTTGGGGCGACGAAAAGTAAATAACTTTTTAATCGCGCTTTCAGTTCCCGTGATCGCTACCGGAATGATGGGACATCCGGCTCTGTGAGCAATCAGCGCCGTCCCGGCTTTCCCCTCAATCAACGACCCGGTTTTGCTGCGGGTTCCCTCAGGTGCAATTCCAATTGCTCCTCCATTTTGTATGTATTCACGCGCTGTGCGCAAGGCGGCAAAATCGGCTTTTTCACGATCCAGCCATATTACATTCGCCGCATTCAGGATGATCCTAAAGAATGGATATTTTATATACTTATCAGCTACCAATGCATTCACATCCATGCGGTTCGGCGTGATAAACAATAAGGGAACATCCACCCGGCTCATATGATTTGTGGCCAGAATTATTCCCCCGGTAGGCGGAACATTCTCAAGACCGTAAAACTCGGTCCGGGTGAGAGTGTGATATAAAAAATTGATGATATTTAATAGTTTTTGTCGATCCATGTATTGATATTCTCTCAGTTGTATCTATAAATAATAACACGGGTGAGACATAAATGATCCGGTTGAAGAACACGCTTTATTTATCGACTAAAGTTGGTTTTCCCTGTTTACTTTTATTGATTCGACCTTTTATGATCTCGATAAACACAGGAAGAACCGAGATCAGAATGATCGCCACGATTACCAGGGAGAAATTATTTCTTACGATTTCAAGATTTCCGAAGAAAAAACCGCCAAAGCTAAAAAGTGCAGTCCAGACCAATCCCCCCATAATGTTATAGATAATAAATTGACCATAGGTCATGGCACCTACACCGGCAACAAAAGGGGCGAATGTTCGTATGATCGGTATGAAACGAGCCAAAAAGATCGTGATGCCGCCGTGTCTTTCATAGAACTGATGCGTGCGGTCGAGATATTCTTTTTTTAGAAACGGGATCTTCTCGGTGAAGACTCGGGGTCCAATATAATGACCGATCCAGTAATTTACCGTATCGCCAAGAATTGCGGCAGCAGCCAGGATCAGAAACAAAACCACAATATTCATTGGACTTTCCGGAAGCGCGGCCAAAGTTCCTGCCGCAAAAATCAGCGAATCACCTGGTAAAAATGGCGTGACTACAAATCCGGTTTCCATGAAGACCACGAAAAACAAGGGAAGATACGTCCAAATACCAATTTGCTGAATAAGCTCACCAAGGTGTTTGTCCAAATGCAGGAACAGATCGATCACAGTTTGAATGAATTGCATGTGTTAATCCTTTAATATTTTTTTATTCATTATCCAAAAAAGCAACATGACCAGGAATAAACCACCCAATAACAAGCTGGGTATAAGACCTTTCCCATTAAATTGCCAGGAGGTTAATAATGAATTGTTAATTAATCGACCAATTCCTTCCCAGATTGCCAGACCGTTCCAAATTCCATGGATGATAATAGCGATCAGATAGAATCCAGCCGATTTTAAATAACCCCTTCCCCCGATTGCAGATGCCAACCCCCAGCCACTGATGGCTCCGGTGGTTATGTGCATGAGCCCGGTGCCAGCCCGCCCAATCATCTGGATCAACCATAGGTTTGAATCGCCAATGACAGACACCGTTAAAAGACTTTCGGTTAGTGCGAATCCAGCGCCACCCAATGCGCCAATTATCAATCCTGCCCGGGGAGTGAGTTTCCGCCATGCCAACAACCAGATAGGGGTTTGTTTGACAGCTTCCTCGACGATCGGGATGAATCCAGAAACGAATGCCAAAACAAGATATTTATTAACCGGCTGACGGATGAACGATGAAACAATATTATTAATGATCTCTGGATTTGTTTGGGCACTTGACAGACGATTGGCAGTGCTTTCAAGACTGCTCATCGATAATGGGTTTTGCATAATGACGATTACGAGAATTATCAGTGTAATGGCTACGATTCCAAATTCAACCAGATTACCCAGCATGGGGGCTGCCACGACCCCCACACTTAAAGCCCCCCAGCCACGTGAATGAGTGATTAGATCTCCCCTGCCTTGTGTAATTGATAAATAAATGACGATAGGTACGATTATAGCAAGGCTAGCCAGAAATGGCGTCAATAGAACAGAAACCAATTTTATTCCAATAATGTAATAACCAACCAGCAAGAGTAATCCCCATAAAAAGATTAGCATCAACAGAAGGAATGGTGAATAGGATAATGAAAAACGCCTTCCAACCACAGTTGAAACTTGATGGTAAGACAGAGTTTTTATTTTTAATACCACGAACGGGAGCAAAATAATACCGATCGTCAGGATGGCAATCCCGTTAGAATAAATTGGATTTGCTGCGGTTGTCACTATTCCCGCTATGATGATTTGAACCAAGCCAATAATAAACAGGATTAACCCTGTAACCAATACAAATACTGCAGCAATAATGGCAAGTACGGTTTGTGTGATATTGTATGAATTGGATGAGCGAGGAGGGCTGGGCTGAAATTGGGTTGTAATGGTTACTTTTCCTCAACAGTCACATGAAGTATTTTATCGCCAGGTGTAAGCGGTATGCCTTGTGATGATTCTCGTTCTGTAAGTGCTTGAACCACATTTAATCCCTGAATAACCTGCCCAAATATCGTATAACTTCCATCCAGTTTGGGCATTGACGTAAGTGTAATAAAGAACTGGCTGCCGTTTGTATCCGGTCCGACATTTGCCATGCCAACTACACCGGCCTTGTCAAATTTCAACATCGGATCAATTTCGTTTATAAACGCATAACCCGGTCCGCCATAGCCTGTTCCAGACGGGTCACCGGATTGTGCAAGATATCCTTTAACCACCCGATGAAAAGAGATACCGTTAAAATAATCATTGTTAGCCAGGAAGACAAAATTGTTTACGGCAAGCGGAGCTTTATCCGGATAGAGCTGAATAACTATAGCGCCTTTTTCTGTTTCAATGGATGCGATATATTGTTTCGTAATATCTATAGTAAAGGGTGGGCACCCTGTAAACTGACGCTTTTCAAGCAACAAAAGATTAATAACATCCTTAAGGCTGTTGTAATCTCGTGGACCTTGCCACATTTTGCCATTGATCACCAGAAACGGGGTATAGGGAATGCCCAGACTGATGGCCTCCTCCCTGGCGGCCATCACATTATCGGTGATCTCCTGGCTTTTCAGATCAGCACTAAACTTAGTCGGGTCCAGTTCAATTGCGATGGCAGTTTGATCCAACCAAGATTCAAAATCCTTTTCCGTAAAGGACGACCATTCAGCTTGCTGTTCAAACAAAGCTGTTTTCATCTCCCAGAATTTCCCCTGCAAGCCTGCGGCTTCTGCAGCCTGGGCGGCCAGCAAAGACTTATCGTGAATGGGAAGGGGGAAGTGACGAAATACAATTCTTAGATTTTCCGGAAAATCCCCTCGAAGTTGCGCCAACACGGGCGCAAAAGCAGCACTACCCGGTCATTGAAAATCAGCATACTGAAGGAACGTTACCTCTGCTGAAGCAGGTCCTTCCACCCAATCAGCTTCACTTACCAAAGGTACAAGTGCGTTTAATGCCTCGTCCGTTGGATTTGGGGATGATATGGTACTGCTTATAACGGTGCAATACTTCTCTGATTGCATCCCTTGGGCACTGGGTGTGCTGCTGGAATTGCCAGATGGCGTTGATGTCAATCCACATGCTGTAAGAACAAGGCAAAATAATACCGATATAATCAAAAATATTTGCTTCATTATTTATATCTATCTATAAAATTTGAGAGAGTATTTTTAATTGTAACATTGGCAAGTCGACAAAATTCTTAAGGAGGTAAAAGGATGGAATTAGTCTTTTTTAACAGAATCCTTGGGGGATAAAACTCTTTTAACTGCCTTACGCAAATCTGCTTGAACTAGCTCTCGGGATCGGCTGGCATTGACCACCACCCACTTTTCTGGCTCTTCCTTGGCCATCTTAAGATACCCATTACGAACACGTTCGTGGAAAGCTACAGAATAGGCATCCAACCTGTTCCATTCCCCACCGTCAGTCTTGCGTCGCAAGCCGTTGTCAACATCAATATCCAATAATATTTTTAAATCGGGTTGCAGCCCGCCGGTGGCAAAGTCAAGCAGGTTTCTCAGCATACCAAGATCCACCCCGTGCCCATAACCTTGATAGGCTAATGTCGCGTCAGCATAGCGGTCAGACACGACAACGATTCCCTCCGCCAGAGCCGGACGTATGACCTCTTCCACCAGTTGGGCGCGGGCCGCCAGGAAAAGCAAAGTCTCTGCGCGGGGAGTTAATGCTTTATTCTCAAGCGAGGTCAACACACTTCTGATCTGATCGCCGATCAGAGTGCCACCCGGCTCCCTGGTTAATAAGACTTTAAACCCAAGCGAACGGATATGATCTGCCAATTCAGGAATCTGGCTGGTTTTGCCGCTGCCCTCAGGCCCTTCAAGAGTAATGAACATGCTTGATATTAATCCCTGTATATTCTTACCCTGCGATTGGGCTCCTTCCCGAAGGATTGAGAGACAAGTTGTGCCTGACGAGCCATTTCGTGCTGCAGCCTTCGCATGGTGGCATTGGCAGGTGGCAGGTCAACCCAGCGCTCACCATTCAAAACAGCCTCAATCGCTGCGCGAGTTTGCAGGTTGGAATCCTCGTTAACCGGGTGTTCGGACGCGCCAGATGGCAAATTAAAAAGGTCAACCAGGAATTGTTCCATTTGGTTGATGGTGTTTGCTCTCAGGACGTAGATTGGTATACCATGTTGCTCTGCCTCCAGAATTGCCTGTTGCCGGTTGCGGTAATAAGTACGCATAGTAACCAGGACTTCGGCATCATCCAGTTCCTTGACCACGACTGCCGGGATGCCCAGCCGTTTGGCTGCCTGCAACAACCGGTTGCGTGCAATCCCAAAAGGATAAATCCGCATGGGTGTAAGGTCTTGAGGGGTTTTTAATGGTAGGGCGGTATCTTTATAGCGGTTTGCTAATCGATCAGATAATCCATCTTTCGCCGGGGTACGTCTCTGAAATGGCGAGGTATCCATGTTTCCAGTACCCCGATGAGAAGAGGTGACCGCCGGACGAGCCTCGTTTTGAGGTGCTGGTTTTTCGATATGGATTTCATTATTTTCATCGCGGTAGCGAATTTCGGGAATCAGCGCGTATCCTCTCACGAGGTTATCCACTGCATCACTCACATCCTGATAAATAGCGAGGCGATCCCGCTCCTGAATCTCAACCAGCATATCAAAGGTGGGTGGCGCGCGCCGTTCAAGGACGGTCTTCTGAGTACCACGCCGACGGGCTTCTTCATCGGAGAGCGTGACCGATTCTATTCCGCCAATCAGGTCAGATAGGGTTGGATTGAGCAGCAGGTTCTCCAATGAGCGACCATGCGCTGTTCCGATCAATTGGACACCGCGTTCTGCAATCGTGCGGGCGGCAGCAGCTTCAAGTTCGCGGCCAATTTCATCAATGACGATGACTTCAGGGTTGTGGTTCTCGACCGCTTCGATCATGACTTCGTGTTGCAACGAGGGCTTTGACACCTGCATTCGACGGGCCTTGCCAACTGCGGGGTGGGGTACGTCGCCATCACCACCTATCTCGTTGGATGTGTCAACAATGACCACCCTTTTCATTTCAGCCAGGATGCGGGCGGCTTCCCTCAGCATGGTGGTTTTTCCGATCCCAGGTTTCCCAAGGATCAGGAGACTCTTTCCAGATTCGACCAGGTCTTGTATGATGTCAATCGTGCCATAGACAGCCCTGCCGACACGGCAAGTCAATCCCACAATATGACCACGGCGGTTGCGAATGGCAGAGATGCGATGGAGTGTGCGTTCAAGACCGGCACGATTGTCGCCATCGAACTCTCCGATTCGCTGAACGACAAAGTCAAGATCGGTATGAACGATTTCCTTCGTTGTCAGGGGAATTTCCTTGTCAACGAAGCGCGCTGTTGGCAGTCTGCCAAGATCCATGATGATTTCCAGAAGATTATCACTGTTGTTTGCGTCGGTTACTGCCTTTGAAATTAATGCGGGCAATACCTCAAGCAAAACCTGGAGGTCATCGGTTATTCGACGTTGGGTCATAGGTGCATGTTCACAATTCTAATAAATGATGAACTAATTCTAATCCAAAATTCCACGTAAATTACTTCTCCATAGACCGGGATGGTAAAACGGGATTCGAGGGTTTTACTTTGCGTTTTTCAAGGCGCAACAATTCCGAGGTGGAAAATTCCTTAATGTAGCCGGCCAGGTGTTTAACGAGGATCGCCTGATGTGCCACATATTCAGCGCCTAGGAGTTCTATACTGCGGAACAGCCAGGATTGATATGATCGCACGGAAAGAAAGACAGGACGCGATAATCTGGCCGGCAGGCAATGGATCAAATCGCAAAGCAGGTCAGGGCAATGTGACACTACAGGATCAAAGGCGGGTTGAATCCATATTCCCTGTGGTCCATAGCGGATATCTGCAAATGCTATGATTCTCGTATCCTTGTGACATACCCAAAAACGCGATAGATAGCGGGTAGGCAGGTCAGTCATTTGAGATATTGGGGGGGTGACCGCTTGCAATAATTGATATGCTTGCCACCAGTCGACTTCAGCCAGCGGGCACCATTCTCCGGGCAGATCCGTTTCCTGCCTAAAATCCGGCTGGTGGGTAAACTGCCAGATGTCCTGCCATGCGCTGACTCCGAAACCACTGGCTTTCATTTTCTCAAGTAACGGGTGTTTATGATCTACCTCTGCAACCAGATGAATGGATCCCATCCGCTGAACGCGGATGGTAAGATCCTTGATGATAAAAGCAAGGTCATTGGGGTTGATCTCCTCGTTACCACCCAGTAGGGTTAAATAAGATATTTTTGCTTGAGAAAGAACCCTGACCTGACCGATAAATTCACCCCCATCGTCCCGCTTATAAAGAATCGTATAGATTGTCTGGGTAGGATCAAACTGTGATGCCATCCACCAAAAACCAGATGGTGAACCGTAGGTCGATTTCAACACACTGTTAAGTACAACGACACCCTTATGCATGTGCTGATTCAGGACCAATTCGGGCAGAGATAAGGGGCGGATCTTAAAGATAAGCCCTCCTATTAATTTATTCTATCACGCCAGGGGTGGAATTACCGGGCACGGACAATGGCATCGGTCATACGTGTAAATCTGACAACCTCCTTTACATCATGGACACGGACGATGTCAGCGCCTCGCATGATCCCCACACCCACCGCTGCCAGGGTCCCTTCGAGCCGCTGATCGGGTGGCAGGTCGAGCGTTTTACCGATAAAGGATTTTCTGGAGGGACCCAGCAAAACCGGATACCCGAGATTTCGGAATTCGTCGAGACGGGCAACCAATTCGATATTCTGATCAACCGTCTTGCCAAAACCGATACCCGGGTCGATGATGATTAAATCATCCGGGACACCAGCTTGATGCGCCAGGGCTATGCTCTGAAGCAACTCCGTTTTTACATCGGCTACAAGATCTCGATATTCCGTTCCCAGTGGATAGGCTGACAACTGTGAGGCCAAACTTGCATTGCCGGGCTGACTGCGGTTATGCATCAGGATCAATGGCACTCGGTGTCGGCTCGCAACCCCAGCCATTTTCGGATCGGCTTTTAATCCCCAGATATCATTGAGCCAGTTGGCGCCTGCCAACAATCCAGCTTCAGCGACGGTTGCTTTGTAGGTATCCAGCGAGATGGGAATGTCCAGGCCGGCGATTGCGATCGCATGAATGACCGGCAGGACACGTCTAAGTTCTTCTTCCTCCCCCACAGGTTCCGAGCCCGGGCGGGTGCTCTCGCCGCCGATATCGAGAATATCGGCTCCAGCAGATACGAATTGACGGGCTTGTTCCAGGGCACTTTTTGCGATATCCGCTTGTTTGAGTAAACCATCACCCGAGAAGCTGTCGGGTGTGACATTAATGATACCCATGATATAGGTTCGCTTGCCCCAGGAGAAACCGGATAACGGATTTTTCACGATTTTTTTGCCTTTCCTTTGGGATTGTATCGTTCGACACCCTTTTTATCGATACCTTCCAACAAGCTGTTTATTGTCTCTCCTGCTGGTGAATATTGCAGATCACCCGCAATCTCAGCCAAAGGTACAAGTACAAAAGCGCGCTCCAGCATTCTTGGATGCGGTATGGTGATTTCATCAGACGATATGACCATTTTGTCGTAAAGAAGGATATCGATATCGATCAGCCTGGGACCGTTTCGAAAAGTCGGTTGCCGACCCAACTCTGTCTCGATTCCCTTTAACTTTACCAGCAATGCCTTGGGTGAGAGGTTGGTTTCTGCTTCCACAACACAGTTGAGGAAAGCAGATTGTTCCAGATATCCCAATGGAGCCGTTTCATAGATGGAAGAAGTCCGGATAAGTCGGACCTCTGGTGCAAGCAAATCATATGAGCAGAGCAGGTTCTCGTGGCGATTTCCCAAATTGGACCCAAAGCTGAGATAGATGCGGTGCTTCATCACTCGCTTTCCTTGATTATGTTAATTAGATCAGTCAGCAAACCATAGGCAGTCGTTTCCGGACCGGGATTGCTTTCCAGAATTCCAAGTCCGGGCAGGGTATCCAGCTCAAATTGGATATATGAACTGGTGCCGTTTACGCTATAGAGGGGTGAATCAGTACCGACCTTTTCCGGCTTCACATGAGCCACCACACTTTCTTTGGTTTTTCGGGCAGAACATACCAGCTTCCAGCGTTTGCCTTCAGAGCCGGCAGACCGGATCAAAGCCGGGGTTATGCCACGGATCCCCTGGCGATTGATATCCTGGGGTTTTAATGGATGCTCCATTAAGACAGTTGCGAGAGCCGCAACTTTGATTGCAGCATCCCATCCGTCAATATCAGCGGATGGGTCAGTTTCCGTGATACCGATTGATTGGCCATACTTGACCGCATCATCGAAAGACTCCCCTGTTTCCATGCGGGTAAGCAACAGATTGGTACAGGAGTTTAAAATGCCATGGAAACCGATCAGACGTGATGCCGGCAGGCAAACCCTGTGAAGCGAGAAGATGGGGGCTCCATCCATAACGGCTGATTCAAATCGAAAGAGCTTCCCCTTTTCTTTAGCCAGCATATTTAATGATGAAAATCCATGCACCACCGGGCCTTTGTTGGCCGTAATGGCGTGCATTCCCCTCTCGAGCCCCAACTTGAGATGGTCGATGGCCGGTTGACCGGTCTGGTGGTTAACCGGTGTGTTCTCCAGCAGCACATCTCCGGGGCAGGCATTAATGAATTCAATGGTATTTTGTGGAGGCGTACCTTTGCTTAGTACCGAGTAATTAGCACCATTACTGGCGATGCTTACGATCTTGTCTGGTGGGATTCCATCTGGATCAATTGCAAAACCATGCCGGTTGGTAGCGATTCCGGTTATGACGAACCTGACCATGTATTTATCGGCAAGTTCGCCCTGCTTGTTGATAAGCAGATTGACAAACGCCTTGCCAACATTACCAAATCCTACTAAAACCAGACGATACGACTTCATTGTTTAATATCCTTATTGATAGCGGATCATATAGGAGGCCAGGGGATGACACGCCGGTCACGCGGTGGAACAGGGTAACGGCCGTTATTAAGGAGGATCTTCATCCGATCCGACAAGGCTGCCAATTCCGACATGCTCAGCAAGGAAGATAATTGGAGATAGATCTTGTCTTTTGTCTCAAGCCCACCATGCACCACTTTTATTTTAGTGAATAATTCTGTCGGAATATTTTCGCCGGCATGATCCCAGGCAACAGTCCGCAGTTTATCAATCGCGTTAAAGGTCAGCCCATGGTCGATCAACCAGATATGGTTATCGGCACCCAGTATGAAATGGCCAGCCTTGCGGTCTGCATTATTAAGCATGAAATCAAAAAGAAGGACTTTTTGTAGAGTATCTTCGTGCGCCTGGGATAATTGAAAGTAGTGGTTCTCTGGATCGTGGGGAATAAAGAATTGAAGCGAACCCGGACCCAGAGGAGCTTCCTTCCTGTAAACAGTCGGTGGCACGAGCTCCCACTCCAGCGCCTCATTGAAAAGATAAGTTGCCACTTCCCGCTTGCCGAGCGTTCCAACCGGAAAGTCCCACAACGGCTGTTCTCCCGCTTCAGGTTTGTATACTGCCTGGATACTATGACCCTGATTTTGCGCGATCACCAGGTAGGTGCCGTTCGAACCACGTAAAAATTGACCCCGAAGATCGATCTCGCCCCTGCTTAAGTTATTAAGAATTACCTGCTTTTCCATCATTCATTTCTTGAGATTTTTTGTGACCGTTATTTTTCGGGCAAAAATGTCCACCTGGGTTTATCACCTCACCGCATAGCGGGCAGACCGGCCGACCACGGTTTGCCAATTCAATCCCCCAGTGCACCATGCGGCGGATCTGTGAGCGTGTGCACCACAGACGAACTGCCCTGGTTTCCTCGACTTCCCCGTTCACCACACCGGCTTCGCGCAGGACTAAAATAACCAGGTCTTCAGACGAATCATAGCCAAGCCCAAAATCCCCGACCCGAAATAATGGCTCAAAGGGGCGTTTAAGCTGCATTTCATCTTCTTTGTATTGTGAGGAGGCATCCGGAATATCCGGATTATTTTGTTTGAGCTCTGCCAGAAATTGTTCAACTGCGACCGCCAGGGATTGGATTTGGATTTTCTCTAAAAGTAATGTTACAGTTTGATCGCCTTTGCTTGCCTGGAGATAAAAAGTTCGATTACCCGACTTACCTATGGCATCGGTTGTGATATCATCAACAGGGTTTAACTCTATATCGATTCGTGGCATGGTTTTTAACCTGGTAAAGATTTTCCACATTATAAGACATTCTGTCTGTCGGCATGGACTGATCGACGATGAAATATCCTGATTCGAGTAGAGACTCCGGTTATTTTTCACATTCAGAGAATCCCGACCGTGTAATTCGCAGACATTTATTATTAAAGCGGCAGGCAGTTCATAGGGGGAGAAATAAACGAATCGCTAAAATCAACGGTCTTTCCGGGATTGTACTGGGGATCATTTCCGGCGGACTTGTAGTAATCCTGATGGTAGCCGGATTTGTTATAGGCCAAATTCTTGATGATCTTCCAGACATCCACCAACTGCCAGTCATGGCAGGACAGGGAGGAAGCCTCTATTCACCTACAGTTTATTTTGACCGGACGGGTCAACATTTAATAACCGGGACTCAATCGCCCAGCCCGAAACGTGAATATATCCCCATATCATCTACCGGCAGCGACCCAAATCCTGCACTGCTTTCCTCTTATTCAGAAGCCTTGCTGGAGCAACGATCTCGTAATGGAGAATCCGGCGCAAATACCTTATCCTTTCGCCTACAGCCAATCACAATTGCAGAACGATTGGTGACAGACCTGCTGTTATCATCTGAGTCGTCATCGTTTTTCCGGGCAGCACGCATGAAAATATTGGCCTCTCAGGCAACTGTTGGTTATGGGAGACAAACTTTGCTCGAGTGGTACCTGAATACTGCCGCCTATGGACACTCGGCCTATGGCTGTGATCAAGCCTCTCAGATCTATTTTAACAAAGCCATCAGTCAATTAAATCCCGGAGAGGTGTTGATCCTGGCTGTCGCCCTGCAGGATCCTTCCATCAATCCTCTGGACTCGCCGGATTCATTTGACTATTCTTTAAAGGCGGCTAGTTCTTATTTACTTGCTGAGCGGCTGGTCAATTTAGAAATCCTGGATCAGGCCAGCAGGGCAATCGCTGCTCTTGAACCCCCGGATGACGTTCCGCCAGAGGACAATCCAGCTTTCAATCATTACGTCCGTGAACAATTGTCTGCGGTCATCGGGAGGGTTGCTGTCGAGAGAGGTGGATTAACCATCACAACAACCATGGACTACGAATTACAAATGAGGCTCGATTGTGCAGTCACACTAATGCTTGATACCGAACCCAAAAAACAGGGATGTGACCAGGTCCTGGCGGGCTCCACCACCACGATACAGAGTATAGATGGAGCTGCCGGGTTGCGGCTCAACTTTGTCGTTCTTGATCCGCTTAACGGGCAGGTGTTGGCAATGCTGGGGGATACCTCGCCAGACACCGGTCAGCAGGGCTATCTCCAGGCTCATCCCAGTGGTTCGCTGTTAACACCATTTATCTACCTGGAGGGCATGCTGCATGGAATGGGCCCGGCCACCCTGGTTTGGGATACCCCGACAAATCTTGATGGGACACTCGCGGATCAATATTACGACACACACAAATATCTGGGACCCATGCGGATGCGAATAGCTTTAGCTGAGGATCATCTGGCTCCGGCGACTAAAGCACTTGCGAATCAAGGTGAAGAGAATGTGGTTGCATTGATGTCCGGGTTTGGATTGCATTTATATACGACTGAAGGCATTCCGTACGAATCGGGAATTACTGACAGTCTTTCAATCGCGCAGGCATTTGGTGTTTTTGCCAATGGGGGAAATAAGGTCGGTCAATTGACGAGTGTAAAAGCAGGCATCTTGAGTCCAACAACTGTGTTGACAGCTAAAAATAGCGGATCAAATTTGCTGGTTGATTGGGAGATTCCGCAACAACAAGCGGTCATCAGCCCGGCACTGGCATTCATGATGAATGATATGCTTTCATCAAGAAATACTGAAAATATCAGAGGATCAACAAAGCAGGGCACAACGATTGAGGGCCTGGATTTCCTGAGGGTGGTGTATAACCCCGATTACGTTTTTGCCCTTTGGGTGGGGTATTCGGATACTGCAGGGGAACGCCCGTTACAGGAGCTGGGGATCGACACAACCCTCAACAGCATTGTTGAAGAGTATTATCGTGACCATTCACAATTTGAAAACTGGCAGCCCCCTGCGGATGTAGTAAAAGTGAAAGTATGTGATCCTTCCGGGAAATTGCCGGGCGATGCATGCCCTCGAACGGTAATGGAATACTTCCTGGCGGGCAATGAGCCAACGGAAATCGATACATTGTACAAGCAGTACACGATCGACAGTGAGACGGGTCGTCTGGCAACTGTTTTTACAGATCCAACCAGGATAAAGCAGCGTGTATTTTTCAATCCGCCGCCAGAAGAAATAGCCTGGGCGCGCCAGGCCGGGTATTCTTTATCACCCGACAGTTATGCGGTATTTCAAATTGGGAATACGGCCGGAAATATCAGTATTGATACCCCCCAGGACTTTGACAGCGTAAGAGGGGTACTGGATATCAAGGGAGCGTTATCCCTGGAAGGATTTATCTCCTACCGGATTGATCTGGGATCCGGCCTGGCACCAGCGCAATGGTTGCAAGTGGGAGATGCCCAAACAGAATCCCCCTCGAATGGCATGCTTGGGTCTTTGGATACATCCAGGTATCAGAATGGTCTCTACACACTCAGAATACAGGTGATTCAAGAAGGCAATATCGTGGATAATGCCTATGCAGTTATCCTTATTGATAATCCTACATAAAATATTGAAAGGTTTTGATTCGCCGGAATCGGTGACTCTGATCAGGGAACTTACAATCACGCCACGATCATGATCAACAACATGGTCACCGGAGTCTTTGCCACCAGGCTATGCGGTAACTTCGCCGGCATGTATGCCCACGAACCGGTGGTCGCCTGGATCTTATCTTTCCCAAGTGTCAAATCAGCCTCGCCCGCAAGAAAATGAAGAATGGCCGGATAAGCAGCCGTATGTTCGGTCAGTTCCTGACCCGTGGCGAACCCGAAAACCGTCACCTTGACCTTGTCGGTGGTTGTCAGGGCTTTGCTGAGAATGCTGCCGGTGGGGATGGCTCCAATTTCAGCATTAATATCTTTGAAAAACTCATAGTTGCCTGTCATAAACACCTCGCATTTATTTTAGGGGTTTAAAGCCTTCGCCCAGGGCTTCGTGCACGTGACCGATGACCATAAAGGCATCGGGGTCAATTTCCTTGACCAGGGCTTTTAATTGGTGCGTCTCAGATTGGGTGATGACACAGTAGAGAACCGGCCGGTCCTTGTTGGTGTATGCGCCCGTGCCTTCCAGGAGGGTTACGCCGCGTTCCAGATTGGCCAGGATGGTCTCGGTGACTTTTTGCGTCTCATCGGTGATGATCATGGCAGCGCGATAAATACTGCTGCCTTCCGAAACCAGCTCTGCCGCCACACCGCTGACGTAGATCATGACCAGCGCATACAATGCCAGCGTCCAGCCGAAGACAAAACCGGCCGACAGGACGACCAGCGAGTCGGTCACCAGGTATGCCTGGGAAATGGAAATCCCGAACTTGTGGTTGAGGATCCGACCCAGGATATCGCTGCCACCGCTTGTCCCCTGTCCGCGATAGACCAGGCCCAGGCCGATACCGAGCACAACGCCACCGTACAGAGTATTCAATACGGGGTCAGTTGTAATGCCATCGACCGGTAGAAAGAAAACCAGCAGGTCTGTGAAAATAGAAAAGGCAGTTACAGAGACCGCCGTCCGCAAGGCAAAGCGGGGACCTCCCAGGTAACGCCAGCCGAGAATGAAGAGCGGCGCATTACCCACCAGGACCATCAAACCGACCGGCCACAGGGTATAGAAGTTAATGAGTTGTGCTATGCCGCTGATACCCCCGGAGACCAGCTTGGAAGGGATCAGGAACAGGCGCATGGCGAATGCTTGAACGAGTGCACCGACGACAATGAAGGCATAGGTTTTTGCGGTTTCCCAGGTCAGGTGTTCCCGGGTAAGTGATCTTATTGTGGTTTTAGACTTGTTTTTCATGGCAGGTTCCCGATATCTGATTCTTTGATTATATCCTGTCGACTGACGGCTTGACCTGAGGATATCCAGCGGTTAGAATACGGTTCGTATGCGGGCGTCGCCAAGTGGTAAGGCATCAGCCTTCCAAGCTGACATCGCGGGTCCGAATCCCGTCGCCCGCTCTGGATACAACCATGGGGGTAAAATCATTATGTAGAAAAGGGGGCCTGTAGCTCAGCGGCAGAGCGGTCGGGCTCACGAGCACCCCGAAGAGGGTGCCTGCACCCCGCAGGGGTGTAAACGCTTGGAGGGGGGAAGAACTGCCACAGACATAACAGGGGGCCCGTAGCTCAGCGGCAGAGCGCGCGGCTCACGTGCACCCCGAAGAGGGTGCCTGCACCCCGCAGGGGTGTAAACGCTTGGAGGGGGGAAGAACTGCCACAGACATAACAGGGGGCCCGTAGCTCAGCGGCAGAGCGCGCGGCTCATAACCGCTTGGTCGAAGGTTCGAATCCTTCCGGGCCCACCTTATGAAATAGTTTTACTCTAGAGAACAGAGCGCGCAGGCTCACGAAGCGCCCCGAAGAGGGTGCCTGCACCCCGCAGAGGTGTCACCGCTTGGTCGAAGGATCCCCGAAAGTACACGCGCCAGATGGGCGTCCACCGGAGGGCAGGCGAATCCTTCCGGGCCCACCTTATGATCTTTTAGCTTTGTACAAGTAAGGGGAGGGTTTTTGTTTATAAACAAAAATTTATTAGATTGTAAGACAGTAAAAACAGGGGGATTTAAGGCATTATTATTTATCGTCATTTATTTCTAAAACTGAAGGATAGATGAAATATGACATCTAACATAAGCAAATATAAAAATGATCTAGCAACATTAATCACTGCGGGTGGAGGTTAACAGCCTTACCTAAGTAAATGCATTGTATACATAATATAGGTAATGTCATATTAACACTTAATCTGTGATAAAGCGTAAGATAGGTAAATGGATAAAAAATACTCTTCCGAAATCAGGAAACGGATAAAACGTAAGGTTGAAATTCGCTACGGAACTAGACGAGCCATAATTATCTCAATTACCGCCGCGCTAATTATTAATGTAATTGCCTATGTTGTGTTTCGTCATTTATGGGGTGTTAATACAGCCAATCAACAAATATTTTGGGACGTGATTACAACAGTTTTACTAGCGGCATTGGTTTTTGGAGTATCATTATTTATTTGGAGATTTTTTGATATTCCAGAAGAAATTTACAATGATCAAAACAAATTGCTTGAAGTCACTCAGAGCTCGGACTTGAATCTTATAGTAAGTCATGGTAGCAATATTATTGAGAATGCAGGTGTGGGTACTCCTCATATCTATCTAACGATAGACGTTGTGAATAAGGAATTACGGAAAGTTGTCGATCTCGAGGCCCGTTTTGTAACAATATATCAATGGACAGAGAAACATCCAGATGATAGATCTGAATGTAACTGTTACTTATCCTCCCGATCTAAAAATTTTCAATGGCGAGATAGAAAATATATGATTAATCTGACGCCAGGATTTCCGGAGACAAAACTAAAAATTGCTATGTTGAGTTGTGCTAACTCCGAATTTTATTTCATACACGAAGTTTTATCAAAGAAAGTGCCCGAATTGCAGTTAAATTCACTATATAAGGTCGTTCTTGAATTCAAAGGCAGATTAGATGGCGATGACCCAACTTATAAATTCTTCCTTTATGAAGTAGAGTTTATGTGTTTACCTAAAAACTGTATATTGGATTTTCTTCCTGAAGCTGCAAGTATTCCAGATATTCCGGAAGGTCTTAAGGGTAAATTGATACACTAATCAGGTTATTCTTCGCCAAATCCCATCTCCATATAGTAACTCAAATCTTTAGGTGAGTTAATAAACACAAATACTTGAATCCTTACAATAGCATTTTGCCTGTTTACTAGGATTATTTTCTTGGCCCGCGAGGTCGAAGGTACAAATCCCTACGCCCCGACTAAGGGGCTGTCCCAAAAGTCCGAATATTTCTTTTGAGACAGCCCAAAGTGGGAGAAGAAAGCAAGAATTTGCAATAATAATGAGGGGTAAGTTCTGAAATTTGGCATTTTTTGACTGATAGTGGGTGATTAAAAAGGGGCTGTTTACTTATGGGACAGCCCCTTTATTGTACACAACTCAAATAATATGCGATAATGGTATAAAGCTGGGCAGTTATTAATCCGCTAAAAATATACATCTAATAAGAATACTCGAACCAAAGAATAGACAGACGGCAGCTCATGGTGAACTCCCCAGAAAAAAATGACCGGTCCTTCAACAAACAATTATTCCGGACCATTTTGTTATTTCTGCTTATTTGTACATTAATGTGCGCCATCCCAGGGTTATTGATCTGGTATCTCCCCTTTGATCCAGTATCGCCGCCTGCCACGAAACCGGGGAAAGTACCCGAGTTTGATAGGTTGCTTGAAAGCGCAAATAAAAATTGGATTTTCTTATTCGAGCATGATATAACAATAACCGCAACAGATATCCATGGCACAAACAAAAGAGTCGTGTTTGATGTAGGTGATACTACCCAAAACGACCCTTCTTTCAGTATGAGTGACTGTATTATTTATCCTACCAGTGTTTCTCCAGACGGTAGATATTTAACTTTGGATATTTATAATTATCGAGATTCAAAAGCTCTTTGCCATTCTACACGTTTCAATTTTTTCCTTATCAATACAATAACCAGTGAGGTATTTGAAATACCTGCGATCATCGATGGGTTTGATTATGACTCGTTAGGTCACATACATTGGCTAAGTCCTGATGTATTCCTTGTCGAAATACATCGTTATTATTTAAAATCTGATGAAAAGCCTGAAGAGATCGTCTTTTTACGGTATGACCTGAAAAAACCCAGTCAATTTAAATTAATTGATTTGGACGGATCATATTATTTCCTGACGATAAAGCAGGATCCTAATGTTATTTTGTATGATTTAGACACCTCCATAGGTGATATCCCCCTAGCAATTGATATCAACGGTAAAAGGGATGCGACATCAGAAGAAACCGCCTTTTTTGAGAAATGTATCGATCATTGGTGGTGGGAAGATAACTGTGAGCAAAACCTTCTGACCGATTCCATTGCATCCATCAGAGTCGAAAGCGTCACTGACAATGCGGTGGATTGTATCCTTTTTGACTGTGGTTATTTTTATCGAAATTGGAGCAGAGACTATATCTACCTGAATGATGAAAAGGTAAGAGTAACAGATGATGCTTTAGGGATGGGGCCTGTATGGGATCCGTATATTAATTTGTTCATATGGTATGAGTATGATGCGACGTACGTGATGGATTTGGAGGGTCATTATCGGGTAATAAGTGGTGGGGAGTATTTAGGAAAAGTATCGAGGAATCAATAAACCATACGTCAGAGTATATAGGCTAGAGCATGCGGATCGGGACCGCGAGGTCTAAGGTGTAAATTACCACTTCTACCTTTCTTAGGTTCCGCACCCACAAAACCATTAAAATGCATTTCTATAGGAATTACTACTCAATCCGCTAGGTTAACTGCATAGTTCCAAACATACAAAACCATAGCCCAATTGGAATTGAGATAAAATACACCTGGTTGTGAGCCCGTTGATTTACTAAAAAAATATATGAATATGAGTTTTTACTCAATCAGCCAGGTTAATGACCCCATTCCAAAGTGTTTATCATCTTATAGCAAAACACAGGTGTTATTATTGCCCAACCGGATTATAATTTTTACTGCCTGGAAATAATTTTGAGACCAAATATTATTTAACATTAAGGAATTCACATGAATATCGAGAAACAAACAGCGATTGATCCCATAGCAATTCCGGCAGTATCATCTGCAAAAAAGGTAAATTGGAAACACATTGGCACTTTCATTGGTCTTACGTTCGGACTTACCTGGATATTGGATCTGGTATTATTTCTCAACGGTGGGTTAAGTAATCCGGCTGCAACCATCGCTCTCCAATTCCAGATGTTACTTCCGGCTTTTTCTGCCATTCTGCTAGGTATGTTTTTCTTCAAAGACAGCCTCATAAACGTCAAAAACAACCATTCAAAATCTCAATGGTTCACCTGGTATTTCCTGCTTTTTACCTTTTTATATGGCGCTGCGGTAATTTTTGCTTTTATTCGACCTGAACTGGTTCAAACCATCAGCACCGTTATGCTGATCCCAAGCTTGATCGGGATGGTTCTGGTGATCGTCCTTCGAGCGGTGGGAGGAAAAGACACTTTCGCCGGTGTTGGCATGGGTGGAGGGAAAGCAAAACTATGGTTCCTTTTTGGCCTGGGAATCATCGTATTTGCGGGATTACAAACTTTATTAAGCTGGCTATTTAAAATGGGACAACCGGTTGACTTGAGCGCACTTTTTGCCCAGGCAGCATTAAGTGGGATGACCCCTCCAGTTTTTATGGTTGTTTTAACCGCACAAACACTTCTATTGGGACCATTTCTGGGGCTCCTGATTACTTTTGGCGAAGAATACGGCTGGCGTGGTTATTTACAATCCTCGTTAGCCGGCCTGGGGCGCGCGCGAGGGGTAACCCTTGTTGGCATTATTTGGGGAATCTGGCATTGGCCGGTCATCTGGATGGGATATAACTATCCGGGTCATCCTTACCTCGGTTCCTTCCTGATGGTTTTTTTCAGCGTCGGATTGGCATTTCTGCTTGGTTACGCCGTGCTTAAAGCAAAAGGGGTCTGGATAGCGGCTTTCCTGCATGCACTGGTCAATCAATCCTTTGGTTATTTCATGGGTGTCATTTATACACCGGCCGATGCTGCTTATTCATTTGGGATTGGTATCCCCGGATTAATTGTGATCGCATTGCTGATCGTGTTGATCCTCCGTGATCCGATTTGGAAACAAAACGATTAGAACCATTCGTTCGCACTCAAGCAATTTCGCCATTACTGCATTTACATGCCCCTATAAGGGTAAAAAGGACTCATTTGGAATTACACTATGATCCGCTTGGTCGTAGGTTCCCAGGAAAGGACATACGCCAAATGGGCGAGGCGAATCCTTCCGGGCCCACTTTTGACTTTCATCGGCTTAAGCAGAAGGAGCTTTTTCATAAATAGATCAAATGAAAAAAGATTTTTCTCGCCGCGATTTTTTAAAAACGTCTTCATGCATTCTTGCTGTATCATTTCTTACCGCATGTGAACGGCTTATTCCATCGCCAAATACTTCAACTGTCGCAGTTTCCTCGACAAATACTCCAACTGTTGCAGTTACCTCAACGAATTCAACCCCGCCATTCGTCTTGAATTCTCCTCTCGATGACACCCCCGAAGTATTCATGAATACCTATTATGGGGCAGTGGGCGCGTCGCCGCCTACCCCCCAGAACCCGCAAGGCATCCACCAGGGGATGGATTTCGTCGCGCCCACCGGTACAGCCGTCAAGGCAACCACCTCCGGGACCATATCAAGAATCACTAAAGAGACCAAGACGGAGTACGACGGCACGATTAACACCTATGCCAATGTCCTTCTTAAAATTGATGATCAAAACACTATCAACTATATTTTTGAACCACTCCAAAACTTGTTCGTATCCGAAGGCCAGGTGGTCAACACCGGTGATATCCTTGGCACTCTGGCAGACAATCGCGGACAGAACATGTGTGGCACGAAGGGGACCGGCACGCTCGATTTCGGTCTTTTGTCTTCTGTTAACGGCAGTTGGGCTCGAATCTGTTTGGTTCCTTACTCATCCTCCTCCTTCAGAACTCTCATGGAGACATGGTTCTCACGCTCGTATACGGCTACAGCCGAACATCCTGGTCCGTGCGTGTGTC
Source organism: uncultured Chloroflexia bacterium (assembly GCA_963701225.1). Taxonomy (GTDB): domain Bacteria; phylum Chloroflexota; class Anaerolineae; order Anaerolineales; family Anaerolineaceae; genus JAFGXF01. The sequence continues at coordinate 403,258 of OY969578.1, forward strand.
ACTACCATTATCCGTAAATGTTACGGAGCTTGTCACTCTACTAAACATAAATTTTCTATGTGAAGCAACAATACAACCATCATTGTATGGATGGAATGATCAGTGGAAAAACAGTTTTACCTTTATTAATTACCCTATAGATACTTAGTTGATATATACCGGGTTTACAAGCTCAACAATTGCTTTTAATCTGTTTGTACTAAAAGTTGTTTATATAACAGCAAAAAATATAACCGAATTGGATTTGAGCCTATATACGTCTGGTCGAAGGTTCCCTGGAAAAAACACACTCCAGACGGGCGTCCACCGGAGGGTAAGCGAATCCTTCCAATCCTCATTAATTTTTAGAAATATTCAGCTTAAGATTTTTTAATTACCCCTATTCAAGAATTACAATTCTTACATTGATCGTTAATTACCTTCCGGTTATGCGGTAGGATTATGGTATGATTTTTTTTACTTGAAACGGAAGAATTAACCGGACCCAAAAAGTTCAATACGGTTTGACAGTTATCGTCGTTTCAGCTATCTCTCTATAAGACGAATTCACTCCGACAGTTCTGAAAAATGCCAGCATCAAACGAGGAACAGCGAATGCCCCCAAGGTTAATGGACTATCATCTGCATACCAAAGTCACGATAGACGGCAAAATGACCGAAGACGAGGTGTGTGAACGCGCACTTCTAATGGATATACAGGAAATTGCTTTCACCAATCACGCCATGCTGACCGAACCTGATTATACGATTTCTCATGCGGATTTCGTAAGACATTGGGAAAATATCCAGACTTGCCGGCAACACTACCCGCAACTCACCATTCGCCTGGGATTGGAGATTGATTATTATGAGGGGCGTGAAGAGGAAGTCGCCACCGACATCCGGCAATATGAAGCGCTGATCGACCAACCGTTTGATCTGATCCTGGGGGCGGTGCATCATTTGAATGGTGTGTATTTTTCCTCTCAGATCTATGCGCCTGATCTGTATAACCATCATGGAATTGAAAAGCTGTATCAGGATTACTTTAGGCTGGCTACCCGTGCTGTTCAAAGCCGTCTCTTCGATGTGATGGCACATCCCGACCTGATCAAAAAATATACGGGAATACTCTCACCGCCTGTCCCCTTTGAGCAATACCGGGTGGCAGCAGGATCCTATGTCGATGCATTGCTCGATTGTAATGTCGGAATCGAGGTAAATACCAAAGGATTGAAGCAAGTGGGAGGCGAGGCCTATCCTTCTAATGGTTTGCTTGAACTCTATTTATCCAGGGCAGGAACGCAGGGCAGGCAACCCATAATCACCCTGGGATCGGATGCCCACGACATTGCGGGCGTCGGTACGCATCTCATTGATGGAGTGAAGATGCTTCAAAAATATGGACAGAAATCCATCATGAGTTTTGAGAAACGGGTGCCCACTCCTTTCCTGTTATAAGAGTGGAGACTTGACAACCCTGGTTGATCCTTATTGTTCACCGAAGACTTCTGTTCCCCCGGTAATTCGGGTTGGGATCCATATAGAGTCAGGATCGAATAGTTTGATCATCAAAGCAAACCGGCAGGACTTTCAATGATTTGAGTAAAGCAGAGTAAGTCTGATATTAAAGAAATACCATCAGGAGCAATCCATGCGAGCAGTCGTTTTTCCCTCCCCTGAACAACTATCCATCGAACAGGTGGACGATCCGGCTTGTGGTGCGGAGGATGTCATTGTCCAGGTCTCCCAGGCAGGAATTTGTGGAACCGATCTTCATATATTCCGCAATGAATATCTGAGCGCCTTCCCGTTGATCGCCGGTCATGAGTTTGCAGGACTTGTGGCCGAAGCCGGCAAAGAGGTCACAACATTTAAACGGGGTGACCGCGTCGCTGTTGATCCGAATTTGTACTGCGGGGAGTGTTATTTTTGTCGTCAGGAACAAGCCAACCATTGTCTGAACTGGCAGGGGGTTGGTATCACACACCCGGGGGGATTTGCAGAATACGTGGCGGTGCCTGCGCGTGCGTGTTACCAGGTGCCGGAACGTCTGACGGATACCCAGGCCGCCTTCATCGAACCCCTGTCGTGCGTGATCCATGCCCTCAAGCGGCTGAGAGTTTTTCCTGGAGATGAGGTGTTGATCTTTGGGGCAGGTCCCATGGGTTTACTTCTGGTCCAGGCTCTGAGGAACAGTGGTGCTTCTCAGATCGTGGTTGTGGAAAAAGAACAGGATAGGCGGAGCCTGGCCATCAGACTGGGTGCAACCTCGGCCATCGTACCCGATCCAGACCTTGCCAAGGTCTTGCACGAACAAGCACCTTATGGACATGCCATCGTCATCGATGCGACCGGTGTACCGGCGGTCATCCAACAGGCGCTTCAGTTCCTGAAACCACGTGGTCAATACCTGCAGTTTGGCGTTGCCCCCAGGGGGACCACAGTACAGTGGGAACCTTATGAGATCTTTCATAAAGAATGGACGATCATCGGCAGTTTTGCGCTGTGCTACACGTTTCAATCCGCGGTTTCCTGGCTTGCAAGCCAAAGGGTTGAGATCGAGCCATTGGTCAGTCATATTCTGCCACTGGAAGAATTTCAGCGCGGATTCCGGGATTTTGCGGATGGGAAGACATTGAAAGTGCATATACGTCCTGGAGAGTGACAAATAGATTGTTGGTGGAAAATTGCCAATCGATGCCGGGATTGAAGAACCTACAGTATCGGAAGATTATTATATTTAAGAGATTGTAAACAGCCATTTTTACCTAGAAAATATATCGAATTGAATCGTTGTACCAATGAGATGCGACGATAATCAATTAATATCGTCTCCTATCTCAGGTAGATCCCAACCTAACCACGGATTATGGTATGATTTTTGGCTGATTGAGCTTGAGGTGCAGCATTGAAAAGAAATAAGATTTTCCGTCTTGTGGTTACCATCGTGGTTGTGATCGTCGTTCTGGGCGTTGCCTTCACTGCTGGAGTCTGGGCGCAAAAATCGATGGGTTTTGGTAATATTCTGCGCAGCCTGGGCATTGACTACTCTGCCGGTGACGTAAATTATTATCAGCCAACAGTGCCATTGGATGAAATCCTGGCAATGGAGAAAGTCGGGCTGCCGGATGAATTGGTGGGGAAGATGTCTTTGTTCGTCATGGCCGGGCAATCCAATATGTCTGGCAAGGGACCGCTGCCTGACATCCAGCATGTAAACTATCACATCTATGTTTTTGGGAATGACTACCGCTGGCGGTTGGCACTGGAACCGATCGACTCCCCCTATAACCAGGTGGATGAGATCTCATTGGATCGTTATGCCCGCTACAGCCCGGCCTTATCGTTTGCAACGAATTTACACCGTATGGAACCCGAAAAGATCATTGGGCTGATCCCTTGCGCAAAAGGCGAAACTTCCATCATGGAGTGGCAGAAAAGTTATAGCGACCAGACCCTGTATGGCTCCTGTTTGAAACGGATCCGGGCGGCACAATTGGCCGGCCAGGTGGATGGGATCATATTTTTCCAGGGCGAGGGCGACACGGTCGAACCCTCTGAGGCGCCGCAACTGCCCCTGGCAGTAGATACCTATGCCCGGATGTTTGAAACGTTCATTACAGACATGCGCACGGACATCGGCAGCCCCAAACTTCCAATTGTGTTTGCCCAAATCGGCAGCAATAAAAACGATCAAAAATATATTAATTGGGCAATCATTCAAAAACAACAGGCAAATGTTCAGCTCTCCTGTGCCGCCATGATCCAGACCAGCGCCCTTGAATTACGGGATGAAGTCCACTACACGACCGACAGCTACCGCGTGATCGGTGAACGATTTGCCGATGCATTTCATAATTTGATTACAGACTCCACGTGTCATTAAAGGAGATTAAAACAACATTCCACCATTTCGGTGGAATGTTGTAGTATAACGGAGGGCTATGCTGGGGGCAGCCCTCCTATCTTGGTTCAATCGATTTCAACAATCGACTATTTATCAAATAAATATCTAGATATCAGTATCTCCATGCACACACTCAGGCAGTTGTAAATGTCTGAGAAAGTGAGCCGTTTAACTGGCTCGCAAACTCAGACAGAGATTGGGCGTGGATACTCGATAGAAGAGTATGGCTTTCACGATTCAACTGGAAAGGTTCTCCGGCAAAACCCATTGCCACGGCTTTACCGGGGTTTGAAAGCAGGATCCGACAGAATTGTGGATTAATGACCGCGGCGGTAAGGATCCGGCTGTATTCCTTTTCTGTATGGTTTCCTCCCGTCCTTTCGTACTGTGGGATTTGTGTATTCCATCTGTCCATTTTTTATCTCCTTATATTGTTTTGGTTTGCCTCCCAGGCTCCAAAACAACCAAAATGCACCAGCAGCAAGAATGACATCACCCAGGCTGAAAGCCACCCGATAGGGAGACCATTCTGGAATAATGAACCGATCTGAAAGAAATGACAGGTGTGTCATTTCTTCTGTAAGTACTATATTTTTGCTATTCCAGAGGTGGTCCCCAACTAACCAGGAGGAAGTCGGGACGTTTGGGTACAGATCCGTGATCGTGTCAGGTTTCATGGGCATCAGCCCGTGGTTAAATACAAGTACTGCCAGATTTAATCCAGTTCCAAGCGCAAGCAGGAAAAACCCCGGCCTCTTCCAATTCAATAGCGTGAATGCCAATAAAAGGATTTGACCGACAACCAGTATCAGCGGTACCCAGTAATCCTGAACGGCAATCCCTGCGCGTGAAAGTTGAAAGATGACGAACTGTGCCAGGAATGCCAGGATAACAAACCCGGGCGTACGAACTTGTAATACCCTGTAGTGGCGTTTTCCCAGCTCTGCTCGGACCATCCCGGATAACAATCCAAGAAGGATGGCCGCCAGCAGGATCATTTAATTTCCTGTTCCACCAGATGCGCCGGGAGCACCGGCAGCCAGTATAAACAGGATGATGGTCGTTACCAATAACCAAAGACGAGCTTTATTGGATTGCAGGAATCCCTTCAGACCGGATGTGATGCGGTTGGATGATTTCATGGCATCTCCTTAATCATTAGACTATTACTACTATATGTCTGGGGAGGCTACAAAACAGGCTCAATAGAGATAACGGCTCTCGTTTTCTTGCGCTTTACGATGCCTGTCTATTTTACATCTATTGGCTTTTATTGTTTATTACCTGTGCTGGTAATGTAATTAAATTATTTCCCTATATATTTTTATCGTTTCCGGAGAGGGTTTTGTCGACAACTCTTTGTGAAGAATCTGCTCGAGCTGTGTGTATAACTTAATCACGGCAGTTTTGTTCCCTGAAGCCGCGTAAGCTTTAAAAATAACCTGATAAGCCGCCTCGAGATATGGCTCCTGCTCTATAGCCCGCAAACACAAGTTAACTGATTCCTGGTAGTCTCCTTGTGAGAGTGCCATTTCTGCTTCTTCGATGCAGGCATTCTCAAATAAGCGTTGCAGGCGCTCCCGCTCAACGACGATCTCAATATGATCGAGACCTGGTAGGAAAGGTCCTTTATAAGCCTGGATAGCATTGTTAAGATGCGCAATTCTGTCCGGTTTAGGATGCTCTCCCTGAGCCATCGCCAATTCATGCTTGAAGATGTCTGCATCGTACTCATAGTCTACTGAATAGTTGAAAAAATAGCGATCGTCTTCAAAAAGGATCACTTCCTTGCCAATGGCACGCCGCAATCTATAGATGGCATTTTTAAAACGAATTTTAATATCATCCGGATCTGCATCAGGCCAGAAAACCAGTCCGACAGCCTCTTTTGTAACACCGCCTGGATGCTGAAGTATCAAGAAAAATAGATCCCGCGACAGCACAGTCTGCCACATTTTATTGGTGACGGTCTTGTTATTTATCTTAACCTGCATAGATCCCAGGCTACGGATGCTCAGTCTTGGGGGTCCAAAAGACACGATGCGTGTATGTTGTCGGATATGACGGCGTAATCCGGGCAGCAGCGCTTCAAATTTAGCTACGGATGTCAATAGTCTGGTTGAAGCTGAGTTCAAATCAGCGGTGTCTGCCATTTTCCTTAAAATGTGTATTAAATGTTGAGCTGGCGCTAGTAGATTATTCCAATCATTGACCGTTTGTGAGGTATGCAATGCCAAGCTCAGATCCTTCGATGCTGCCTTTAACTCACCCACCTGGTACAGGGCAACGCTCAGATAGAAACGGGTTAATGCACTGTTGGAACGGTCTCGTTCTCGATCATATATTTCAAGAGCAGAACGCAGGGTATTAATTGCCTCGCGAGGATTGTTCACGCAGATCAAATAATGACCATACCATGTCCTGGCGAGGGCTATTTCCAAATCGGAAGAATCTTTCAAGGCTTGCTCAAGCGCTCGACACCCTGATAATTTTGCCTTTTCGTAATCGGGTAGCCCGAGGGCAAGTTTCGCTTCTGCCAGACCCAGGTAGATCGTTAAATACCGGTCTTTTATCTGATCGTTAATAATGGCGGCTTTTTGATATGCCTGTTCTGCTTCCACGATAGCACCCAGGTCGTGGTAGATATCCCCAATACTTGTCAGGCTGAACGCTTCCATGCGTGGATACCCTGTCTGATTTGCATAACCGTAGGCACATTCCAGGGTGGAAATGGCATCGGTAAAATCACCCATTTGGTGATACAGGACTCCCAGGTTATTGGTCAGGTTAGCCTGCCAGACCAAATTACTTGTTTTTGACCAGAGATTAGAAGCTTTTAAATAGTACTCCTTTGCCGGTTCATATTCGCCCATATTAGCAGACAACAAACCCATTTCCATGGATAACATGGCAATGTTATGTGTATCATCCAATTTTTGATAAATCAACAGGGATTTATTGAGGAAGGTTTTTGATTTTACAAGTGCGCCTAGATGGTAGTTACTTATACCTAATGCTCGCAAAGCTTCGGCATGAGACGAGGAAGGCTTTTTGGAATTACCACATAACGATAAGGCTTGGGAGGCATCCTGTATGGCGGAGTCATATTTCCCAAGCAAGCGGTAGGCGTCAGACCGACGTAAAAGCGTGCGAATCAATAATCTTTTATTTTTGCCATCCAACAGTAGGGGAATGGCTTTATCATGACATGCCAGACCCGCTTCAACCTGACCACGCATGACCCGCACCGAACCCAACAAAGACAGGAGTTCAGGATATTGCAACAGAGTATCTTCAGACAGCTCCCCCAACCATTCTGTCAAAGACTGAAGGTTTCCAGATGCCAGTATTTCACTCCCATCCTCCATCAACATTGCAACAATCGATTCGTTGTCTCCCATCTGCTTATACAGTCTGTGGGCACGAACCCAATCCTTGTTATTTTTATGGTGGTTAGCAAGACGCAAACGGATGGTTTTGCATTCGTTGGGATTTTCTGCCAGAGCCCGGGCTTGTAAAAAATCCCTGAAGAGGTGATGATATCGAATTGAAATCGTCTCATCACCCACCGGCAAGGCGAACAAACTATTATGCAGGGTATAGCTGACAAGTTCCGACCAGTCAGGATTCGGTTCACCCAGACACCCATCAAGAATTTCCCGGCAGAGCTGAGTGTCGAATTCTTCGAGCAAAGAGGAATAAAGCAGAAAGATTTTAATTTGATCGGGTTGTTTTAATAAAACTTGTTCGGAGAGGTATTCATATAAACTGACACCTGTAACCCGCTTGATCCTGGCAAGCCGTGATGTTTCCTGCCCATACATCTGGGTTGCCAGAACAAGACCGGTGATCCACCCTTCAGTTTGCGCTATCAGGTTGTCAATTGCATCCGGGGGGAGGTCAAGTTGATAGTTCTGTAAAAATAATGATTGAACTTCTTCGGCCGTAAACGTGAGTTCTTCGTAACTCAGCCCGCTGACCTGGGATTGGGCTACCAGCAGCGGCAGATCCGGGAGCGTCAACAATGCACGCGACGCAATGATCAGATGACAATTTTCATCCACTGCATGTATAAAGTGGCTGATAAATTGTTCCACTTTTTGATTGCTACCCAGAAGGTGATAATCGTCGAGGATGATGACAAAATGTTCGAGAATATGCTCGAACAAATCATTCACGATCGTTGTGCATACTGCTTCAACGTTGATATCAACATCATTCTTATCAACCACAGCTGATAACGATTCTTTTCCAAATACAGGAAAGCGCTTATTGATGGCTGAAATGAAATGGGTTAAAAAACGGATAATTTCCTGGTCCAACGAATCAATGGAATACCAGCAGGTAGGAATCCGTGATTGTTGTGCGAAGTCGATTAATAGCGAGGTCTTGCCATACCCTGCGGGAGCCGCAATAATTGCCAGCTTGGTGTCCATGAACCCATTTAGAAGATCAAGCAACCTTTTTCTCGATAAAAGCTCTGTTCTTCGACGGGGAACAATGATCTTTGTATGGGTGACGGGGATGCTTGGGGTCATCTTGTTTTTCCGGGTTTAAAACCTGTTTATATTATATAACCCATAAGCAATATTAGTATATGTATTTGATCTGTTTACGTTAAATTTATCCGGGAAAAGATATAATGGTCGATATATGATCAGCGTACGGTCACACCCGGTTGTGTTTTTTGAAGATGCCCTGCCTTCTGTATTTCATCAGTCGCCTGTACAGTTCCTTTATTACCTGGAGAGAGATGGTAACAAATTTTTGAATTTTTATTGGGAGCAAGTCGCAAAGAACTTTGCCGAGTCTGATCAAGTTGATCCATATGGTTTAAATTATGTGATCCGTAACCCGCAAAAGGATGTGACCATTGCCATGGTGATCATGCCTGCTCCCCAGAACATTGGTGAAGCATACCTTGAGGTATTTGTCTACCGCCCACGGAGGGTTACACCCATACTCCGAATTAATGATATGACCGGAGTGTTTGCACTTGTAAAAGCCCCCGATATATCCGGTAACCCCAAAACACGTATTATTGAACGGACGAGAAAAGGCGAATCGATCGAACAGGGCGAGGGTCCCCAACCTTTGACAGATGAGTTTTATCGGGTTGTGATTGAAATGATAAAAGATTCGGGTGGGAATTTATAACAGGTCTGTGCATCCTATGATGACGACTGGATATAGTGATATCAATCGAATAACAAGTGGTACAAGATGCCTTTGCGCAGCCCGGATAGTACGTTTTGACCTGGGGGTAAAACGTTAATTGTTCCGGTATCAAGTGTCAGGGGTTCGATCCTTCTACGCAATTGACTATTTTTACCATCCCAATCGATAAAAATAATCCGGTCAGGGTCGAATTCACCATATAGCGATGGCGGTGCTGCCACATTGACCAATCGGAGCGAGACTTTACCATCAGTCGTTAAAATGGTTCTTTCCCATCCCGGGAGAAGCCGATAAACACGGGGAGGATTATCCCATTCAGATGGCATCACATATAGTTGATCGAGTACACGCGGAACATTCCAGGTGTTAGCTTCAATTTGAGTAGTTTCCGGCAGGTCAGTGATGCCCACCAGTATGATCTCGTTTTCATTTGCATCCTGAATAAGCGGTAAGAGCTCGGACCAAAAGTGCTTTTGATACGACCATGCCAGGCGATACTCGTTTTGGACAACAAAGCCGAAACCGACAAAAAAAGACAAATAAAGTGCCAAAGGAAGTAATGCCGCGAATCGAACCCAGAAATTTTTTAGAATCGCAAGAAAACCCGTGACTAAACTGCCAATAATTAAAGAAACACCGATGATCGCAGCTGCGTGAACCCTTGAGGCTCGACCGTTTAGAGCCGCGGCGTTCAGAATAAATGAGATTGGATAGGACATTGCCATCATTACCAATCCGGCCAGACATAGCTTTGCCAGACCTTGCAGGCGGGATTTTGGAATGCGCCATTCTATAACTGTATCAGGATTATTCATTTCATTATGATAAATGGATGCAAATAGGAAAAAAATACCAAAAAGGAAAAAGGCAGCGATTAGCATGGCAGTTTTGACCAGGGGGGTCATTTGCGTAATGACCTGACCTGGGCGGATGTATAAACTACTGATGTTTGCAAGGATGCCTTTGATGACTTGTTCAATGGGTGCTTTAATTATTTCCACAAGGGATAATTCAACCACGCGTCCCTCACCCAGTGCCGTGCGGATAAAAAAGACCATGAGTAACATACCGCCCAGAATTACCGAATGATAGATGATTTCAAGAAGGAGCTTTTTTTCCCATTTCTTTTTTAATAAAGGGATTCCTAGAAATACCAGGAATGGGGTTTCGTACGCAAATAAAATGATGAATGCCAGCAGATAGGCCGGTATTTTCTTGTTCGACAGGTAGGCATGGCAAGCCAGCAGCAGGAGTGTGATTGACGGTTGTAACCCAAGTGAGTGGGTGAGGTAAATTTTTGTTGTATCTGTCGCGAAAAGACAGTAAACCAATGCACAAACAAAGGCAGAAGTTCGGTTTGATACTCTCCGGACAAGATAATAGAAAAGCGCAATGTTGATATAGGATAGGATAAACCCGATCCAGTACACTCCCCATAAGCCATTTATTTTCCAACCAATCCAGGAAAACAAATTAATAAAACTATCGTGGAGAGGGCGGGCATGTCCATAAAGGTTGCTGATCAGATACCAGATATGAGACAGTAATTCCGTAAAAGATAATGAAAATGCACGTGGGAGAATGGTCAGGTCGTCTTCATAAAGACCGAATTGCGGGCTCTGCCAATAGTAAATGATCCAGTAAAAAATCGCGACGAACGCGATCAGGCTAACTTCACCCCAAAAGCTGTTAAAATATGTCGCTACACGAATTTTCACGGGGAATTGTTGGGCTTTGTCTTTGGGCATAGGATGATTATGCCATAAATTTGCATGACAGCAACCCAAAGACAAATTACCGCCGGAATGGAATGTGCGCTAAAATAACGCAGTTTAATTAAATCATAACAAACAGCATGTTATTGTTAAAACCCGATTATGAACAATCCAAGCAGCGTATAGATGCTTTCTGGGAACGGGAGCTCCTGGACCGCCCGGTTGTTCAGTTCCCGTTGTATAAACCTGTAGAGGATTGGATTGAACTCCCGGTAGCTGGGCATCACTCAGTGAAAGACGAATGGTTGGATATCGACTTTCAGGTTGAGAGGAATAAGGTCAATTTATCAAATCAACTGTTTTTGGGCGACACAATGCCTGTGGTGTGGCCTAATTTGGGTCCAGATGTCTTTGCGGCATTCTATGGTTGTCCACTCCATTTCAGTGAATTTGGGACAAGTTGGAGTGGATCAATCATGCTGAATATCGCAGAACAGGAAAATATTGTATTTGATTGGACAAATCTCTACCTCGAACAACTTAACAGGTTAACCGATGCTTACCTGGATATCGGCAAAGGCAGATTTATTACAGGCATGTCTGATTGGCATACTGGTGGCGATTGTCTTGCGGCTTTGCGTGGACCGATGGGTCTGGCGGCCGATTTAATCAATCATCCCGCACTGGTGAGAAATATTCTACACAGAATAGAAAAGGATTACGAGCGTTTATACGGGATGTTCTACGACAAATTAAGGAAGGCCGGACAACCGATCTCCACCTGGGTACCGTTGGTATCAGATCAGAAATATTACATGGTCTCCAATGATTTTTCGATCATGATCAGCACTCCCATGTATCGAGATATATTCCTGGAGAGCGTGATTCATGAGTGTCAATTTCTGGATCGCTCACTCTATCATCTCGATGGTCCCGGTGCATTGAGGCATTTGGATGCTATACTTGAAATAACCGAGCTTGATGGAGTGCAATTTGTGCCGACACCCGGAGATGACTCGTTCATACGCTGGGCAGGAATATATAAACGCATCCAGAATGCTGGTAAATGCGTTCAGGTGAATTGTAAGCTGTCAGAAATTAAGGATGTGATCCGCACCTTGAAACCCGAAGGCTTGTATTTATTCGTCCAAGATATCACCTCAGAGAATCTCGCACAGGAATTGATTCATAAATTGGAAGGCTGGTGTCTAAGAGGGCATTCGAGTTAATTTTCCATGGACACATTTGTATTGATCCTGATCATCCTAATAATAATTGGCATTACTGTGCTATTGGTCTGTTTTCTATTGTCATTCACGCTCACTCAGAGGAGTTATCTAAGAGAAACCAGCAGCCCGGCAGAAGTTGGTTTGGATTTCACCAAAATATCTTTTCCCGCAAAAGATGGTGTTCAACTGAAGGGGTGGTATATACCCGCAGGAAATAGCAACCATACCGTCATACAACTGCATGGACATGCCGGCAGTATGGATCCGGATGTCCATTATGCGTTTGATTTCCATACGGCAGGTTTTAATGTATTGATGTTTGATTTCAGGGCGCATGGACGAAGTGAAGGAAAGGTTTGCACCTTTGGATATCTGGAGCGCAATGATGTACTTGGCGCGATCGAATATGCACAATCACAAGGGTCGAAATGGATTGCGTTGGTTGGATTTTCAATGGGTGGCATGGCAGCGATATTAACAGCTCCCGTAACGAAAGATGTGAACGCGGTTATCTCCGATGGCGCACCTGTGCGGATTAGGACTGCTATGAGAGTCTGGGTCGGGGAGCGTCATTTACCGATTTGGTTATCTTCTTTGCTGGTGAAACTGGTATTAATTATGGCTTCTTTGCGAGTTGGTGCTGATCTCTTTAAATACGAACCCGTCCGCTGGGTCCATCGAATAGCCCCAACACCTTTAATGCTCATTCATGGTGAGGCAGATGAATTTTGTCCTGATTTTAATGAGATGGAAACCCAGGCGGTGGGTGCAGAAATCTGGCGTGAGCCTGGGATTGGGCACGTCCAGATTTCACAACAATTACCTGATAAATACAAACAGCGGTTAATTGCATTTCTAAATAAAAACAAGTGAAACCAAATTACGGAGCATGATCATGCCAACCCCCCGGATTGATCTCCAATACTTGATGGATGTCCTAGTCAAACTCCTCAACACACCTTCCCCGACCGGATTAACGGCACAGGCAATAGATCTGCTAGAGAGTATCCTCAAACAATATAAGGATATTGCATTATCGAAAACACGCAAAGGCGCATTGGTCGCGAAGTGGAACGGAGATGCGCAAGATCGACCGCGAGCGCTGACATCACATGTCGATACTCTGGGTGCCATGGTTAAGGAGATCAAGGAATCCGGAAAGTTAAAATTGACCCGAATTGGCGGTTACAACTGGAGCACAGTGGAGGGAGAGGGCTGCCGTATCATGGCATCCGGTGGCGGGATGATTCGAGGAACAATATTATTATGCAAGGCGTCAGGGCATGTGCACACTGGGATGGAAATCGAGGATACAAAACGAAATGACGAGAATATGGAAGTTCGCCTGGATGCACGGACTTCCAGTAAGGAGGATACTGAAGCACTCGGGATCCGCGTAGGTGATTTTGTGGCATTCGATCCGCGGATAGAGTTGGTGGAAGGGTTTATCCGATCGCGCCATCTGGATGACAAGGCGTGCGTGGCTGTCATCCTGGCAGTTATAAAATCCATGACAGATGCCGGATTCAAGCCTGCTCAAACGACATATTTACACTTCAGCAATTATGAAGAGGTCGGACATGGCGGAGCAGCAGGAATCCCGGCTGATGTCCACGAGCTGGTCGTGGTGGATATGGCTGCGGTAGGCGAAGGACAGGCATCAGATGAATTCCATGCCACTTTATGTATTAAGGATTCAGGTGGGCCATATCACCATGGATTGTGTCAGAAGCTCAGAGCATTGGCAGAAACCAATGATATCCCCTACGTGACTGACATCTATCCACATTATGGTTCGGATGGCGAGGCATTCTGGCTGGCAGGTGGGGATGTGGCTGTTGCATTAATAGGTCCTGGTGTGGATGCCTCCCATAATTATGAGCGTACACACACAGAAGCCTTACTGGCAACAGCCAACTGGTTGATAGCGTATTTGCTGGAAAAGTAAAAATATTTCTCACCCCTGACAAGGTCTGGTCCAACCCTGTAGGTGTCAAACATATCCTCTATGGTTATACGGGGGTCAGTTATTTATTGCCGTTGATCATCCTTGTAAAGTACCGATGGAACCTGTTATCACCTGTCAATTCGGGGTGAAAGGATGTGGCAAGTAAATGTCCCTGTCGAGCCGCAACGATACGACCATCCGGCAGACTGGCGAGCACGCTTGCTTTGCCTGAAACCGATTCAATGATTGGGGCGCGGATGAACACGGCGGGGAAGGGTGGGTTCTCCTCACCCAGGCTGGCAAGGGCAGGCACATCGAGTGGAGTGATAAAGCTATCCACCTGACGGCCAAAGGCATTACGAGCAATGACGATATCCATCAGACCGAGCAATGGTTGCGGGCGGTGAATTTCTCTGGCGAGAAGGATGGCACCTGCGCAGGTTCCCCAGATGGGTTTGGATTGTCCAAATTTACGCAGTGGGTTAATCAAGTCGTATGCAACCGCCAGTTTGCCGATCGTTGTCGATTCGCCCCCGGGCATGATCAGACCATCGAGCCGATTCAGTTCAGCCGGAAGACGTATTTCGACTGCTTCCACACCCATGCCGGAAAGCATATGGATGTGTTCAATAAAATCCCCCTGTAAAGCCAGAACACCTACTCTCATTATATTTATTTAAGGGGACGATTACCATCCACGCCCGGCGATCAGGTCGGCTTCAGGGATCGAAGAGATCTGACGCCCGACCATCGGCTCGCCCAGGTTGCGACTGACTTCTGCCAGGATCCGTGGGTCGTCGAAATGCGTAGTGGCTTTAACAATCGCAGCTGCCCGTTTGGCAGGATCCCCTGATTTAAAGATGCCTGAGCCAACAAACACGCCGTCAACACCCAATTGCATCATCAATGCGGCATCTGCTGGGGTGGCAATACCACCAGCAGCAAAATTGACCACCATCATACGTCCCAGTTTGCGGGTTTCAAGAACGATCTCGTAAGGTGCTCCGAGCTCTTTTGAGAACGACATCAGTTCTTCTTCCGGCAGACTGACCAGACGGCGTATATCATCAAGGACTGTTCTGGCATGCCGGACCGCTTCGACAACATCGCCAGTTCCAGCCTCACCCTTCGTGCGGATCATGGCAGCGCCTTCACCGACCCGACGCAGTGCTTCGCCCAAATTCCGGCAGCCACATACGAAAGGAATTTTAAATGGATGCTTATAAATATGATGGGATTCATCTGCAGGGGTTAAAACCTCGGATTCATCAATATAATCAACCCCCAAGGCTTCCAGGATCTGGGCTTCCACGAAATGCCCGATACGGCATTTTGCCATAACGGGTATGCTGACCGCATCCATGATCTGAAGGATAAGCTCTGGATCGCTCATCCGTGCCACGCCGCCGCTGGCTCGAATATCCGCCGGCACACGTTCGAGCGCCATGACAGCCACTGCGCCGGCATCTTCTGCTATTTTAGCGTGGTCAGCCGTGACCACATCCATGATTACCCCACCCTTGAGCATCTGGGCGAGACCCTTTTTTACTGTAAATAATTCAGTTTGCTGTTCCATACTTGCTGAACTCCTTCATTGTGCTACAGATAAATTTTATCACTATTAACAGATAAAATTTTTGAGAAGGATTATTAATTGCCACAAGATAGTTCCTATAAACAAAAGAACCCGATTAAAATCCAGGTTCTCATTTCAGTGGCGGGGAGGGCGGGATTCGAACCCGCGGTCGAGGCTTAACACCCCGACAACCACTTAGCAGGCGGCCCCATTCAACCACTCTGGCACCTCCCCATATTTATCTATCAAGGTCCCTTATACAGCGGAGGGAGAGGGATTCGAACCCCCGGTGGGAGATCCCACACCTGTTTTCAAGACAGGCGCCATAGTCCACTCGGCCATCCCTCCTCGGGGCGGATTACTCCCTCCCGAACGTTGGCGATTGTAACATGATTCAACTCCTCAAACAAGAATACTTACAAGGCATTGATATAATCCAATAACCCTCATAATTACGGAGAAATGAAAATGCATGCACGACGGGCTTTATTGTATGTTCCCGGTGACGACCGGCATAAAATCGAAAAGGCGGCTGGTATCAAAGCCGACTGCGTTTGTCTCGATCTTGAGGATGGGGTGGCGATCAATCGCAAGCAGGCAGCCAGGCAGGAGATACTATCCTGCCTGAAAACCGTAAACTTTAGCGGATCCGAGCGGCTCGCAAGAGTAAATTCAATTTCTTCCGGATTATGCGCGGATGACTTGCGTGCGATTATCCCCGGCAGGCCGGATGGGATCTGTTTACCCAAAGTTCGTGATGCCAGCCAGATACTGTGGATCAATGGTGTGATAGAAGAGCTGGAAAGATTGGCAGCCATTGAGATCGGTACCATTACCCTATTGGCAGGTATTGAATCTGCCCTCAGCATCCTTCACCTAAATGAGATCTGCCAGGCAAGTGCAAGGTTATCTGCACTGGTCTTTGGGGCTGAGGACTATATTGCGGATATTGGTGGAATACGAACGATCGATGCCAGCGGGATCCTTTTTGCGCGTAGTGCTGTGGTAACCCATGCGGTTGCTTATAACATGCAGGCAATCGACATGGTCTGTACTGATTACAAAAACGAGGAACGCCTGGTAGCGGAAGCCAAATTTGGCGTGTCAATGGGATTTTCAGGCAAACAGGTCATTCATCCTTCACAGGTGGAACCCGTCCAGCAAGCATTCACCCCAGACAAGGAAACACTCGAACGAGCAACGCGGATCCTTGAGGCCTATCAGGAAAACCTGACGCTTGGTAAAGGTGCCTTTGACATGGATGGAAAAATGGTCGATATGCCTGTAGTGAAAGCTGCCGAGCGCCTCCTGGCGCGTGCTGCCTTCCTGGAAAAGCAAAAATGAGGACATGTTAGAATAGCTTACGCATGACAAAGATTCTTTTAGCTTCGAACTCAGCCAGACGACGGGAATTGATTAAACTGACCGGCTGGGATTTTACTGCAATAGCCACAAATATTAATGAGGATCGCCTACCTGTTGAGCAGGCGCGGGAGTATGTTATCAGACTTGCACGAGAAAAAGCCTTTGTAGTCCCGCAGGAAATCCCGGGCGAATATATCCTCACTGCCGACACCATTGTTGTCGACAACGAAACCTTGTTCGGTAAACCGGATGATCCGGAAGATGCCCGTCGCATCTTGAGGGGGTTACGTGGGCATAACCATATAGTTATGACTGCAATTGCCCTGTACGACCGGAATACGCATAAGCTTATTATGGATCTGTGTTCATCGAATGTGCCAATGCGGGATTATAGCGAAGCGGAGATTGATTCCTATATTGCCAGCGGCGATGCCATGGATAAAGCTGGTGCCTATGCCATCCAGAATGCATTATTTCATCCGGTCACACAATTTTCAGGATGTTTTGCGAGTGTCATGGGATTGCCGCTCTGTCATCTGTCGCGCAGCGCGCAAAAACTTGGTCTGACCACCACAACCGGTCTTCCGACACGATGCCAGTCTACCTTATGCTATGAGTGCCGCATTCATGAGGCCGTACTTCGCGGTGATATAATTGGCTGACTTAACCCAAAAAATGAAGAAGCTTTTTTTCTCTCTCTTAATAACAATATTATTGGTAACAGGCTGTAACCTCAATGGCGGTGGAAAAACACTCCAACCACCAGGCGTTACAGTCAAATCACGCCCTGATCCACAAATAGTCGGTGAAAACTATTTAAAATACTGGCAGGACGATAATTATTCCGGCATGTATGCGTTGCTGACCGAGATCAGCCAGGATGCCATCACTGCGGAAGAATTCGAGAAGGTCTATCACGATGCCGTTGTCAGCCTGACCTTAAAAAATCTCGACTACACGGTATTGTCTGTTTTGCGTGATCCGAATAATTCTCAGGTGCAGTACAAGGTCACTTTTCATACCAACCTGCTGGGCGAGATCGAACGCGAGATGACCATGAATCTGAGCATGGAAAACAATACCTGGCGAGTCCAATGGGATCAGGCATTAATCTTACCGGAATTGCATGGCGGGAATAAACTATCCCTGGTATACGACATCCCATCGAGAGGAAATATCTACGATAAAAAGGGTAACACCCTTGTGGCGCAGACGGATGCATATTCCGTTGGTGTCATGTCTGATCAGATCGTCCCGGAACAGGAAAATGGACTTCTTGACCAGTTGTATAAGCTGATAGGTATCAGCACGGAAAACCTGCGTACGTTAATCTACAATTCACAACCGGGATATGTGGCGATCGGGGAAGCACCCAAGGAAGAGGTGGATAAACGTTCCTCGGTTCTGCTCGGATTTGGCGGGATGGTATTGCGGGAGTTTTCAGCCCGATATTATTATGATGGCGGTATCGCCCCACAATCGATCGGGTATGTCCTTTCCATTCCACAGGACAGGCTGGATGAGTATCAACGTAATGGGTATCAGGGCAATGAAAAGATCGGCGACGTCGGGTTGGAACGTTGGGGTGAGCCTTACCTGGCCGGTGAACATGGTGCCACGCTTTATGTAATGGACGCTAATGGACAGCCAATCACCCGTATCGCTGAAAAGAACCGGTCACCCTCACAGTCAATAACCACCACCATTGACAAGGACCTTCAGGATAAGATCCAGAAATCCTTTGGGAATTACCGGGGTGCCGCGGTGGTTCTGGAACGTGATACCGGGCGTATTTTGGCAATCGTCTCTGCACCAGGGTTCGACCCAAATATATTTGAACCTACCAACTATAACAATGTGCTCCTTACAAATATCTTGAATGATCCTGAACTCCCGCTCTACAACCGGGCGGCACAGGGTGTTTACCCGCTTGGCTCCGTTTTTAAGATCATCACCATGTCCGCGGCACTCGAAAGTGGCGCATTCACGGTCGACTCAGAATATGACTGCCAGTATTTTTTCACGGAGCTGGATGGTTTCACAGGTGAGGATTGGACTTATGCCAAGGAAAAACCACCGAGCGGCATGCTGACCCTCCCACAGGGGTTAATGCGATCATGCAACACATATTTTTATCACATCGGTTATTACCTGTATGAAACGCTTGGTTACACCGGTGATGTGGCGGATATGGCACGCGGTTTCGGCCTTGGTTCACCAACCGGCATAGTGGAGTTAACCGAAGATCCCGGCTCAATCCCCGATGCGACCAGCGCCTATGATGCAGTACAGATGGCAATCGGGCAGGGAGCCATGCTGGTGACCCCATTGCAAGTGGCACGCTTTGTCGCCGCAGTTGGCAACGGTGGGACTCTTTATCGACCGCAATTGGTTGAGAAGATCACAACCATCGATAATATTGAATCTTTGGTTTTTACCCCTGAGACGCAAGGTACTTTGCCGGTCAAGGCAGAAACGCTCAAGGCAGTCCAGGATGCCATGAAATCGGTCATCTATGATAAGCGTGGTACAGCCTATTATGTCCTAGCAAATCTGCCATATAAATTGGCTGGTAAAACCGGCACAGCCACCACCCCCACCGGAGGTGGTAACTCACATGCCTGGTTTGCCGGTTACACGGATGAAAATCGTCCAAACCAGCCGGATATCGCTGTCGTAGTACTCATTGAAAATGGCGGTGAGGGATCAGAAATGGCAGCGCCGCTCTTTCGCCGCATCGTTCAGTTGTACTTTTCCGATAATAAAAATCCCGGACGGTCAATGCCCTGGGAGGCAAGCCCCTATGTGATTGCTTCACCAACTCCGCTGGTCACCGACACTCTGGTACCCTAGTAGCCAGTGATAAATGAACGCTGAATCGGGGCTGGTACTGCGGGTTCAATCCGGGTTCTATCGGGTACTAACGGGGGATGGGATTATTACCTGCCGAATCCGAGGTAAATTAAAACAGGGTGTCCAGTATAGCGATCTGGTTGCCATTGGAGATCGGGTTCAATTAACCCGGCTCAGTAAAAAAGAGGGCGTGATCGAGCTTGTACAACCGCGCGCAAAGGTATTTTCACGCCTGGATCCCCGACCGCAGGGTGTATATGAACAGGTCCTGCTGGCCAACCCCGACCAACTTTTAATGGTTTTTGCCTGCACTCAACCAGATCCACACCTTCGCATGCTGGATCGTTTTCTGGTGATCGCCGAGCAACAGGGCATTCCCCCGATCATCATCTCGAATAAATGCGATTTGGTGGGCAAGAAAAGAGCTAAAGAATTATTCGGTTATTATGAACCACTCGGGTACAGACTGATATACACCTCCGCAAAGACAAAAGAGGGAATAGATGAGGTCAGGGAAGTATTGCGGGGCAAAATTTCCGCGTTGACTGGACCGTCGGGGGTGGGGAAGTCCAGCCTTATAGCCTGCATTCAACCCGGTCTCGACCTACGTTCAGGAAGGATATCCAGTGCAACCGGAAAGGGCATGCACACCACTGAAGTCAGGGAGCTTTACTGTTTATCAGAAAGTGGTTATATTGCTGACATGCCCGGGTTGAGGGCATTGGCGTTGTGGAATATCCAGCCAGAGGAGTTGGATGGTTACTTCCCTGAGATGCGCGAGCGAATTGACGCCTGTCAGTATAATGATTGTTCTCACCGCAGTGAGCCGGGTTGTTCGATCCGTGCGGCAGTGACGGATGGTAAGATACATCCGGAACGTTATAAATCCTATCTCTCGATGCGGTATGGTGTTACAGATTTGTAACAATTTGGCGTGACAGATTTGTAACAAACACACTTTATCCCCCTTTTATTCTATAAAATAAGACGTATCAACTACTCGAAGGAGAATGAATTTTCCTATTTCCTGTTGGGAATAATTGTACGACCAAGAAAAACAGACCAGGATAAGAGAATATGCCAGAGATATTAAAAGTCCAAGGTCTTGAAACACAATTCCACCCCCACGATGGTGTTGTCCATGCTGTAAATGGTGTGGATTTTCATTTAAATGAGGGAGAAACGCTTGGCCTCGTGGGTGAAAGTGGTTGTGGTAAATCGGTCACCATGATGTCAATTTTGCATCTGATCCCTGCTCCACCCGGCAAAGTTGTCGCCGGTCAAGCTTTCTTCCAGGGACGAGATTTAATCCCGATGCCGGGCGAAGATCTTCATCATATCCGCGGGTCACAGATCGGCATGATTTTTCAGGATCCAATGACCTACTTTAACCCGGTAACCCCCATTGGAAAACAGGTAGCAGAACCGCTTGAAATCCACCTGGGAGTATCCAAAGACGAACGTTAGTCATCATTATTTTATTTGGTGATGAAGTCAGACTATATTAGCTCAAGGAGGTGTTATCTGGAAGAGAACGTGAGTCGTTTGTCAAGAGTTCAAAACAATTTTAAATTGGAGGAGA
Source organism: uncultured Chloroflexia bacterium (assembly GCA_963701225.1). Lineage (GTDB taxonomy): Bacteria > Chloroflexota > Anaerolineae > Anaerolineales > Anaerolineaceae > JAFGXF01. Next base: position 424,593 of record OY969578.1, read on the forward strand.
ATTATGTATAAGAAAGGTTTAGTTGTATTAAGCCTGATCCTCGCGCTGGCAATGGTACTTTCAGCCTGCACGACCCCGGCTGGAACCCCCGCCACCACCACCGAACCAGGTACAGGTGCACAACCGGTAACGACCGAATTCAAGTCGAAGGACCCGACCACCATTGTGGAAGCCACGATCAATGAGCCGGATGTCCTGGATCCCGCCTTTGATTATGAGACCGCCGGTGGTGAAGTTCTCCAGAACGTCTACGAGACGTTGTACTGGTACAAAAAGGAATCCGCGATTGAATTGGTCCCGATGCTGGCGACCGATTACACCCTCTCGGATGATGGATTGACCTATGTCTTCACCATCCGTCAGGGCGTTAAATTCCATGACGGTGGAACACTCGAGCCGAATGATGTTGCTTATTCCCTGCAACGTGCAGTTCTGCAGAGCGGTCCGAACTCACCCTCGCTGCTCCTGACCGAGCCCATCATCGGCATTGGCAAGATCGATGCCGCCGATATGATCGATCCCGCTCTGGAAAATGACCCCGCCGGTTTGCAGGCCACTGACCCCAAAGCATTGCTGGCTGCTTGTGAATCGGTAACCAGCAAAATCGTCGCTGATGATGCCGCCGGCACCGTCACCGTTACGCTTGCCCAACCCTACGGTCCGTTCATGGTCACCTTAGCCCATACCGTTGCCTCGATCGTCGACAAGGAATGGGCAGTTGCGAACGGCGTTTGGGATGGCGATTGCGCCACCTGGCAGAATTACTACGGTCTGATCCAGGAAAATGACCCACTTGCCGAAATAGCCAATGGTACCGGTCCCTACAAGTTCGTTTCCTGGGACCATGCCACCAAGACCATCACCTTGGAAGCTTTCGATGGTTACTGGCGCACCGAACCCCTGTGGGAAGGTGCAAAGACCGGTGTTGCTTCCGTCAAGACCGTCCTGATCAAGGGTATCGATGAATGGGGCACCCGCTTCTCCATGGTACAGGCTGGCGATGCTGACTTGGTGAATGTTCCGCGAGCCAACATTTCCCAGATCGACCCATTGGTTGGAGAACGCGCTGACTATGATGTCGCCACCGAGACATTTGGCGAAATGAAACCGACCGAGAATCCCGCTGGACAGCTGCGCCTGTTCTTCGGTGCTCCCGCCCTCTCCCGCGCTGACATCCTCATGAACGAAGATGTCAAAGTTAATGAAGCGGAAGGCAGCCCGTTCATTGGCACCGGATCGCTTACATCCGGTCGCGGTATTCCGACGAATTTCTTCGAGAACAATCACGTCCGTAAAGCCTTCAACTATTGCATGGACTGGGATGTCTATATCAAGGATTTCCTGCTTGGCGAAGGCACCCGCGTACCATACACGCTGGCTCTGCCCGGCGAACTTGGCTACAACGCCAGCGATCCGATGTATACCTATGATCCTGCGAAGTGTGAAGCGGAATTCAAGCTTGCAGAATTCCCGGAGGGAAATGTCTGGGATACAGGCTTCTACTTTGTGGCTACCTGGAACACCGGCAACACCGCCCGCAAAACCGGGCTCGAGATCCTCTCGGCCAGTCTGCTGGCTGTGAATGGCAAGTTCAATGTGTCTGTCCTCGGTATGCCGTGGGCTGCCATGCTGCGCTACTACCAGGCCGGCAAGCTGCCCATGTACATGATTGGCTGGCAGGAAGACATTCATGACCCGCATAACTGGTATTCACCCTACCTGGTCGGTACCTATGGTATCAATGCCAACATGCCGGCAGCGGTCTATGCGGACTTCAAGAGCTTCGTCGATCGTGGTGCGTCCGCCACGGATCCTGCGGAACGTACCGCCATTTACAAAGAGCTGAATGCAAAAGTCTTTGATTATGCACCATTCATCAATGGTCCCCTTGCAGTTGGGCGCCACTATGAACAGCGTTGGATCACTGGCTACTATTACAATCCGCTCTATGGTAATTTCTACTATTACGAGCTCGGAAAGAACTAAAGTTAATACCAATGGGGTCTGGGAGCAATCCCAGACCCCAACTCCCACTGTGGAGAGGTAATCAAACCATATAATCACACATATTATTCGACGGCATCTTTTAGTCCCGGTGCTATTATTTGGGGTAATCCTGGTAATCTTTTTCATTCTCCAGTTTTTGACATTATCTGATCATGCTGATTTGTATATCCGTGATATTCCCAAAAACCCCAATGCGATCGAGGGTGCCATCCGTCGCTACGGTCTGGATAAGCCACTCCCGGTGCAATATTGGAATTGGCTGGTGGGGATTAAAGATCCCAACCAGCCGGGCGCGATCCTCGGGGAACCGCCTATTATATCCTAGCAAATCTGCCATATAAATTGGCTGGTAAAACCGGTACAACCACCACCCCGACCGGAGGTGGTACTCACATGCCTGGTTTGCGGGCTATACCGAAGAAAACCGCCCAAACCAACCGGATATCGCTGTCGTAGTACTCCTTATAGCCTGTATTCAATCCGGTCTCGACCTACGTTCAGGAAGGATATCCAGTGCAATCGGAAAGGGCAATCACACCACAGAAGTCAGGGAACTTTACTGTTTATCAGAAGGTGTTTTTATCGCCGATATGTCTGGGTTGAGAGTATTGACGTTGTGGAATATCCAGCCAGAGGAGCTGGATGGTTACTTCCCCGAGATGCGCAAGCGAATTGACGCCTGTCAGTATAATGATTGTTCTCACCGCAGTGAGCCGGGTTGTTCGATCCGTGCGGCAGTGACGGATGGTAAGATACATCCGGAACGTTATAAATCCTATCTCTCGATGCGGTATGGTGTTACTGATTTGTAACAGAAAGACTTTGACACTCTTGGGTTATTCCGGTAGAATTAGAAGCATTAACTACTCGATGGAGAAGGAGTATTTTATATTCTAGAATGGGTATTATGTAAGACCCCATGTCAATCAACCAGGATAAGAGAATATGCCAGAGATATTAAAAGTCCAAGGTCTTGAAACACAATTCCACACTCACGATGGTATTGTCCACGCTGTAAACGGTGTGGATTTTCATTTAAATGAGGGAGAAACGCTTGGCCTCGTAGGTGAAAGCGGTTGTGGTAAATCGGTCACCATGATGTCAATTTTACATTTGATCCCTGCTCCACCCGGCAAAGTTGTCGCCGGTCAAGCTTTTTTCCAGGGACGAGATTTAATCCCGATGCCGGACGAAGAACTTCGCCACATCCGTGGGTCACAGATCAGCATGATTTTTCAGGATCCAATGACCTACTTTAACCCGGTAATCCCCATTGGAAAACAGGTAGCAGAACCGCTTGAAATCCACCTTGGCATTTCTAAAACTGAAGCCGAATCTCGGGTGGTCGAATTACTCAATCTGGTTGGCATACCAAATCCACGTGAGCGTTATAAAGATTACCCCCATCAATTTTCCGGCGGTATGCGCCAGCGCGCAATGATCGCCATGGCGCTGACCTGTTCCCCGCAGGTGTTAATTGCCGATGAACCCACCACAGCACTGGATGTCACCATCCAGGCGCAAATTGTTGAACTGGTCAAGGAATTGCGCGATAAACTTGGCATGGCGATCATCTGGATTACCCATGACCTCGGTATTGTCGCCGGGTTGGCTGATCGTGTGATCGTCATGTACGGTGGTTACATCATCGAGGAAGCGCCGGTCAAAACCCTGTATGCCGAACCCAGGCATCCTTATACGATCGGCTTGCTGGGCAGCTTACCCAGCCTGTCAAAATCACGTAGAGAGAGGCTTGCATCGATTGATGGCATTCCACCAGTCTTGTTCCGAAAAGCCACCGTCTGCCCATTTGCACCACGTTGTGCTTACCGGGTGGATAAATGCTTTGCAGAAAACCCCATGTTATTGGATGTGGGTTTGAACCACAGCGCCGCCTGCTGGGTTGATACTGAAACGAGGAAGGTGCGCGCATGAGCGACGAAGAAAACCTGCTTACTGTTGAAGATCTGGTCATGTACTTCCCAATCCGGCGTGGTATATTCCAAAACGTTGTCGGTCATGTGCACGCGGTCGATGGCATCAGTTTTAATATCAAGCGTGGTGAAACCCTGGGGCTGGTTGGCGAGTCGGGTTGTGGAAAATCCACCACTGGGCGTGCCATCCTTCAGCTTTACAAACCAACGGCTGGCAAAGTTATCTTCCAGGGACAAAACCTGGTCAATCTGCGCGGCCAGAAACTACGCGCGATGCGGCGCCAAATGCAGATGATCTTCCAGGATCCTTATGCCAGTCTCAACCCGCGCATGACCGTTGAACAGATCATCGGTGAACCGCTTTACATCCATAACATACTTAAAGGTGGAGCTGTTCGGACCCGCGTTGAGGAATTACTAAAATTGGTCCGCTTGAATCCGGCATATTCGGATCGTTACCCGCATGAATTCTCTGGAGGCCAACGCCAGCGCATCGGCGTCGCCCGTGCCCTGGCGTTAGAACCCGAATTGATCATCTGTGATGAGCCTATTTCAGCATTGGATGTGTCTGTCCAGGCGCAGGTGGTTAATTTACTTGAAGACCTGCAGAAAGAGATGAATCTCACCTATTTGTTCATCGCGCACGACCTGTCGATGGTCCGCCATATCAGTGACCGCGTGGCGGTTATGTACCTGGGTGTCATGGCCGAATTGGCTGACCGTGAAGATCTGTACAGCAATCCATTGCACCCATACACTATTGCGTTGCTCTCAGCGGTTCCGATACCATCGCCAATCATTGAAGCCAAACGCAAGCGTATCATCCTCAAAGGTGATGTGCCTTCCCCGGTCAATCCACCCACCGGTTGCCGTTTCCACACGCGCTGTCCACTGGCTATAGTAATTTGCACCGAGAAGCGGCCAGAGTGGCGTGAGATAACCCCCAATCATTTCGTTGCCTGTCATCTGGTTGAATCTCCAAGCACTGAAAACATGAAAACCAGCATGACCGGTCATCGTTAGCCATCATTATTTTATATGGTGATGCAGTCAGACTATTTAACCCAAAGGAGGTGTTATCTGGAAGAGACTGTGAGTCGTTTGTCAAGAGTTCAAAACCATTTTCATTTGGAGGAGAGTTATGTATAAGAAAGGTTTAGTAGTATTAAGCCTGATCCTCGCGCTGGCGATGGTCCTTTCAGCCTGCACAACCCCGGCTGGAACCCCTGCCGCCACCACCGAGCCAGGTACGGGCGCACAACCGGTAACGACCGAATTCAAGTCGAAGGACCCGAACACCATCGTGACTGCCACGATCGGTGAACCGGATGTCCTGGATCCCGCCTTGGATTACGAGACGGCCGGTAGTGAAGTCAACCAGAACGTCTACGAGACCCTGTATTTCTACAATAAGGGAAGCGCCGTAGATTTGGTTCCGATGTTGGCTACTGAATACACCCTGTCGGCTGATGGATTGACCTATGTCTTCACCATCCGCCCGGGTGTCAAATTCCATGACGGCGGAACGCTTGAGCCGACAGATGTTGCTTATTCACTGCAGCGCGCAACCCTTCAGAGCGGCACGAGCTCACCCTCGCTGCTCCTGACCGAGCCCATCATCGGCATTGGCAAGATCGATGCTGCCGATATGATCGATCCCGCCCTGGAAGATGATCCTGCAGGTTTACAAGCCGCTCCTGCTGCAGACCTGTTGGCTGCCTGCGAGTCAGTAACCAGCAGAATCGTAGCTGACGATGCCGCCGGCACCGTCACCGTTACGCTGGCCCAACCCTACGGCCCGTTCATGGTCACCTTGGCCCATACCGTTGCCTCGATCGTCGACAAGGAATGGGCAGTTGCGAACGGCGTTTGGGATGGCGATTGCGCCACCTGGCAGAAATTCTACGGTTTGATCCAGGAAAATGATCCCATTGCCGAAATGGCCAATGGTACCGGTCCCTATAAGTTAGTCTCCTGGGACCATGCCACCAAAACCGTCACCCTGGAAGCCTTCGATGGTTACTGGCGCACCGAACCCCTGTGGGAAGGTGCCAAGACCGGTGTTGCTTCCGTCAAGACCGTCCTGATCAAAGGTATCGATGAATGGGGCACCCGCTTCTCCATGTTACAGGCAGGTGATGCAGATTTCGCGGTTGTTAATCGCGCCAATATTTCCCAGGTTGACCCACTGACCGGTGAACGTGCTGACTATGATGTCGCCACCGAGACATTTGGCGAAATGAAACCGACCGAGAACCCCAGCGCACCGTTGCGTCTGTTCTTCGGTGCTCCCGCTCTTTCCCGCTCTGACATCCTCATGAACGAAAATGTCAAAGTGAATGTGGATGAAGGCAGCCCGTTTATTGGCACCGCATCAACTAAATCCGGCCGTGGTATTCCAGTTGATTTCTTTGCCAATGAGCACGTCCGCAAAGCCATGAATTACTGCATGGACTGGGACACCTACATCAAGGATTACCTGCTTGGTGAAGGTCAGCGCGTACCATACACACTGGCTCTGCCCGGCGAACTTGGCTTCAATGCCAACGACCCGATGTATGCCTATGATCCTGCGAAGTGCGAGGAAGAATTCAAACTCGCCGAATTTACAGATGGTACTGTCTGGGATACCGGCTTCTACTTTGTAGGCGTTTGGAACACCGGCAACACCGCCCGCAAGACCGCGCTCGAGATCCTCTCGGCCAGTCTGCTGGCTGTGAATGGCAAGTTCAGTATGTCGGTCCTTGGCATGCCGTGGGCTGCAGAGCTGCGCTACTACCAGGCCGGCAAACTGCCCATGTACATGATCGGCTGGCAGGAAGACATCCACGACCCGCATAACTGGTATTCACCCTACCTGGTTGGAACCTACGGCGTCAACGCCAACTTCCCCGAAGCTGTCTATGCAGACTTCAAGAGCTTCGTCGATCGCGGTGCAGCCGCTACGGATCCTGCGGAACGTACTGCCATCTATACAGAGCTGAATGCAAAAGTCTTTGCTTACGCGCCATTCATCAATGGCCCCCTGACACTTGGGCGCCACTACGAACAGCGTTGGATCAGCGGCTACTATTACAATCCGCTCTATGGTGGTTTCTACTATTACGAGCTCGGAAAGAACTAAAGTTAATACCAATGGGGTCTGGGAGCAATCCCAGACCCCAACTCCCCCTGTGGAGAGGTAATCAAAACATATGATCACATATATTACTCGACGACTTCTTTTAGTCCCGGTGCTATTATTTGGGGTAACCCTGGTTATCTTTTTCATGCTCCAATTTTTATCGCCCTCTGACCGCGCAGCTTTGTATATCCGTGATATTCCTAAAAACCCCAATGCGATCGAGGGTGCCATCCGTCGCTACGGTCTGGATAAGCCACTCCCGGTGCAATATTGGAATTGGCTGGTGGGAATCGAAGACCCCAACCATCCGGGCGTGATCCTCGGTGGAATATTGCGCGGGAATCTGGGTTTCTCGCGCGTCCTGGCTCAACCGGTGAAGGATGTGATCGCTGAGCGCTTCCCTGCCACGGCTGAACTAGCCCTATGGTCCTACTTCCCGATCATCGGTATAGGTATCTGGCTTGGGGTTCAAGCCGCCATTAACCATAACAAGTTATTTGACCAGCTGGGGCGTGTGTTTTCCATTATTGGATACTCCTTCCCTGCCTTTGTGTTTGGCTTGCTGGTATTGATGCTCTTCTATGCAAAATTGCACTGGTTCATGCCTGGCAGGGTTTCTGATTGGGTTACAGCCGAGATCATAGCGGGCACATTTCCCATCCATACAAAGCTGATCACTCTGGATGCTTTAATAAATGGGCGCTTCGATGTTTTCCTGGACAGCTTGCGGCACCTCATCCTGCCCATCCTGACATTGTCCTATATCAGCTGGGCGCAGTTCCTCAGGATCACCCGCGCTTCCATGCTTGAATCGCTTGGGCAGGATTACATGACCACCGCCAAGGCGAAAGGTGTTTCACGGCGAGACCAGATCAACAAGCATGCACTTCCAAATGCGCTTATCCCGGTGGCAACCATCGCCGGATTTACTGTGGTTGGCTTGCTGGGAGGGGTGATCATCACCGAAACGATTTTCACCTACCCCGGTATCGGCAGTGCCGCGGCACGCGCTGCAGCTCAACTGGATGTAATAGCTGTGCTTGGTTTTGCCCTCTTCAATGGCACGATATTGATTATTGCTAATTTGGTCGTAGACATTCTATATGGAATGATTGACCCGCGCGTCCGGCTGTCATAAAAGAGGTCATGATGGATAAATTTACTCCTGTTTTTGATACACCAATCACAACCCTGAGCAAGGAGAGCGAAGAGAAATTGAAGCTGCTCAGGGCTGATGTGATCGCCATCCGAAAAATCGGGCGGATGGAAAGGTTTCTGGGAACTGAGAACTACCGGATTGTAAAAATGTTGATTTCAACCCCGACATCGGTCGCAGGCTTGATCCTGCTGGCTTTTTTCATATTACTTGCCCTGCTGGCGCCTGCCATCATGCCACCCATCCCGGGTGTGAATGAAAATATGATGCCACGGGATGGCTTCAGCCCGATTCCAAAACCTCCGGGCACCGTCTGGGAGAAAACACCCATCCCGCTGCCGTTCTGGTATACCGCATTGACCGGTAAAACAGAAATGACTCATGTGATGGGGACCACGTCTGAACAATATGATATCCTGTATGGTGTGGTCTGGGGTGCGCGGACGGCTCTCAGGACCGGTATCACCATTGAAATATGTGTGTTACTGATCGGCATCATCGTTGGAACCGTTGCTGCCTATTATGGGGGCTTTATTGATAATATCATCATGCGTATCACCGATGTATTCATGACGCTACCGTTCGTTCTCGCGGCGTTAATCCTGGCGGCAGTCTTGATGCCAAAACTGGGAGGTAGAAGCACGCTCCCGGTCGTTATAGCCCTGATCACCTTCGGGTGGATGGGCTACGCCCGCTTGCTGCGGGGCGATATCTTGTCTGTACGCGAGAGAGATTATGTCATGGCTGCGCGGGTCATTGGAATGAATGATTCCCGCATCATGTTCAAGCATATCATCCCGAACGCGATATTTCCAACCGTGGTGCAAGCTTCGATGGATGTCGGGACCTATGTGTTGAACTTTGCCGCTTTATCTTTCCTTGGAATTGGAGCGGAGATCGGATACTCAGACTGGGGCCAGATGCTCAGTTTCGCGCGAGACTGGATCACTAATCTGGCTACCTACTGGTACATTGTCATTTATCCCGGGTTGATCCTGGTTCTGTTCGTTTTGTCCTGGAATCTTGTTGGAGATTCCGTACGCGACATCATGGACCCGCGTATGCGCAATAAGGGTGTATAGACCAATTTCCTTTATAATTAGCCTGGTTGGAGGAAAGACCTTCCAAAAACCAGGCTCTTTTTTTTTGAAGAGAACATTGAAATTTATGTCCAGATTCATGGTATTTAACAAGATTTCTGTTTTAATTTGCATCGCGGCTTTGACCGACTGCACGGGGGGCGAAGTCCGTTTTCCCTGGCAAAAAATACGCGCTACGACGAAAACACCAGTATCGACCGTTGTTCCAACCATCATTCCAGAGCGGGTGTTGAATGTTTGCCTTGGTTCGGAACCGGAATCCCTTTATATCTATGCTGAACGACAATCCACAGCAATGTGGAGTGTACTGGAAGCCATCTATGATGGACCATTTGACATGACCTACAACAGTGAAACCCCTGTGATCTTACAAAAAACACCGTCATTTGAAGATGGCGATTTGATCAAAAATACAATTAATGTCGGTGCTGGCGATCTGGTTGTCGATGCAAACAATGATCTGATAGTTATGGATAAGGACGTTCGCATTCTGCCGGCCGGTTGTGGTGATAATTCCTGTGCGGTTGTCTGGGATGGAAACAGTGAAATACAGATGGATCAGGTAACGGCAATCTTCAGATTGCGAACCAACATTCTTTGGTCAGATGGCTCACCTTTGACAGCAGCTGACTCTCACTATTCCTTTGAGATTGCTGGCGATCGTTCGACCACAACAGCGAAAATCGACATTGATCACACCGCGTCTTACAGCGTGGAGGATGATACAACAATTAAATGGGTGGGAGTGCCGGGTTATATAAGTGCCGATGTATCAGCTATGTTCTGGAGTCCTTTGCCCAAACACGTTTTTGGAGACATCCCAACCTCACAGATTGCAGAGACGGCTCCGGCTGCCCGGCAACCGCTTGGTTGGGGTCCTTATGTACTAAGAGAGTGGGTTACAGGGGAGTACATCGAATTGGTTAAAAACACCAACTACTACCGGGCAAATGAAGGGCTTCCGAAGTTTGATCGGCTACGCTATCGTTTTATTGATCCGACAGCAGGGGGCAGCCTGTCTGCTCTGGTGGCAGGCCAATGTGATCTGGTCGAACGATCTTCCAGCCCCCAATCAGATATCTCTTTGATCGTCGATGCGATTGATTCCACAAAAGCCAGCGCTGTGTGGAAAACCGGACCCGAGATATTGCAATTGGTGGTTGGGTTAAATCCTGCAGCATATGATGATGGATATAACGCAGCCATTGATCGACCGGATTATTTCCGTGCTCCGGCTATGCGTCAGGCGCTGGCAGCCTGTATCGACCGGGAGGGCGTGAGGAAAGAAATATTTTCCAGTAAAGCCGGATTGGCATCTCTGACTGATCTTCTGGGTAGCCGGCCAACTGGCAATAGTGACATGGGGTTTGAGTATGATCCAGTCTCTGGTAACCAAATGCTTGAACAGGCCGGGTGGATGGATTTGGATAACGATCCGGAGACAGCGCGTACTGCTGTAAATGTCGCTGGTATTCCTGGAGGGACTTCACTGTCACTGACGTTATTTAACCCTGCTGATGCTGTATCAATTGCTGTAGCATTGTCTATTACCGATTCCCTGGCGGTATGCGGGATGGAAGTAAAATCTGAAACAATACCATTCGATGAATTGTATGCGCCAGGTCCGGATGGTATGGTTTTCGGTCGTGCATTTGATTTAGCTCTAATAAGCTGGCAGCACAGTCAAATTCCTGCATGCTATCTTTATATGACCAATCAGATACCTGACCGGAATAATTACTGGGTGGGGGGTAATCTTTCTGGCTATAGCGAGGGTGAGTTCGATGTGGCTTGCAGCGGGTTACTGCATTTATTACCCGATGAAACTGACTATGAATTGTCACTGCAACAAACAGCGAGTGTTTTTGCCCGGGATTTACCGGCAATCCCACTAATTTTGTTACCCAAAGTAGTGTTGACGAGACCAGACTTCTGTGCATTTGACTTTGATCCTTCTGCGAGAAGCGATCTCACCAATCTGGAAGTATTTGATTACGGCTCCCAATGCATTCCATAAGGACTATTAAGAGGTGCAAAAATGCCTGAAAAAAAAATGGCCTCCTGTTTGAATGAGTGGTTCGTACGATTAAGCCAATCTATAAATATTGAGTACCTTGCTGTAGTAGATGCGAATGGTGAAGCGTTAGTATCAGCCGGTAATTTTGGACTTATTAATCGCCCGGATGCTGAGAGTGTATTGCATTCCTATTTCAAACTACCTGAGCATATGTATATGCCAGAGGATATAAGTGATGTTCACATTATCAAGCAGGGAGCTGTCGAGTGTTTTGTCACCCCGATAAATGGCACAGTTCAACTCCTTGCAATATCATCGATAGAAAGACCTTCGGTATTAATCAGAATAATGCTAAAAGAAATACTGACAGCCCGTGAAGAAATTACTGAAGTTGTAAATAAAGAATGGAAAGCACATCCCTACAAATTAACCAAACCAGGAGAAATGGCAAATCAGATGCCTAGAAAAACCGATACTACAGACGAAGAGAGGGAGAAAGAAATGATCCCATTGGAAGACTTGATTACAAGTCCCGGCAGCGGAACCAAGATCAAGGAAGCCAGCAAATTTTGGGATGCTGCAACATTGGAAGATGAGCAACGACGGGATAACGAAAAAACGATTAGTTTTAATGAAGCCAAACGCTCGGGTTTGGTACCGGATGATAAACAATAAAATGTTGTCGGCGCCTTGATTGTTGTGTTACAATCTTGCGACTGATTTAATAGATAGCTATGGGGCATGGTGCAACGGCAGCACACCAGACTTTGAATCTGTGGATCTTGGTTCGAATCCAGGTGCCCCAGCCTGGCTCCCATCTGAACGGGCTTTGCAGAAAGATTTTTGCACAGCCCTATTTTTTATAACAAGGTGCCATTTGGGTAAAACAGAAGAGGTGATACCATGATGGTCAGATCGATAATTTTGGCAGCGGGTCAGGGTACCCGCATGCGCTCGCAACTCCCCAAGGTTCTTCACATGCTGGGGGGTAAACCGCTTGTCCAGTACTCGATTGATACGGTAAAAGCAATCAATACTGAGCAACCAATACTGGTTGTCGGTTACCAGGCAGATATGATCCGCAAGATGCTTGGCGATAAGGTGGATTATGTCCACCAGGATCAGCAGCTTGGTACCGCGCATGCTGTTGGTTGTGCAGAATCCATGCTTAAAGGCAAAGCCGACCTGGTTCTGGTGTTGTCAGCCGATATGCCTTTTCTAAGCATCGACACGCTCTCGAACTTAATAGGTCTTCAAATCAAGAATAGTGGACCGGTGACATTTGCAACCACGATCGATGGGAATTCGCGTGGTTTTGGCAGAATACTTCGAGATAAAAATGGTGACGTTGAAGCTATTGTCGAGGAAGCCCAGGCTTCACCCGAGCAATTGGCAATCCCTGAAATAAACGTAGGCGTTTATTGTATTAAAACAGACTGGCTATGGCAGGCGTTAAAACGGATCAATAAATCACCCAAGGGCGAATATTACCTGACCGACATCATTGGACTTGCCCGAAAGGAAGGTTATAAGGTTCCATCAATCTTGATAACCGACTCAACCGAGGCAATGGGGATCAATACCCGCATCCATCTGGCAGAGGCTGAAGCAATCCTGCGAAAGCGAATCAATTATATATGGATGCTTGAAGGCGTGACTATTCCAGACCCTAATACTGCCTATATCGGCTCAGAAGTCCATCTGGATTCGGATATAACTATCTTACCGAACACGCATTTAATTGGAAAAACTACAATTGGTAGCGGCTCATTGATCGGACCTAATACAGTAATTTCCGATTCCAGTATCGGTGCCAACTGCACCGTGATCGCCTCATTCCTGGAGGAAGCTATATTGGAAGAGGGTGTAGCCATGGGACCGTATTGCCATCTGCGCACCGGTGCACACCTGGGAAAAGGTGTGCATATGGGTAATTTTGGTGAGGTTAAAAAATCGCATCTGGGACCTGGGACGAAAATGGGTCATTTCTCCTATATCGGTGATGCTCAAATTGGAAAAGATGTCAACATCAGTGCCGGGGTTATTACCTGTAATTTTGATGGACAAAATAAGCAGGTCACACAAATTGGGGATGATGCGTTTGTTGGCAGCGATACAATGCTGGTTGCACCTGTAAAAATAGGAGACCGGGCACATACCGGAGCCGGTGCCGTGGTCACCAAAGATGTCCCGGATGACACTCTGGTGGTAGGTGTTCCTGCTCACGAACTAAGAAAATTGAAGTAACCGGTGGTTGGATGCAAGACTCACCGCGCACCTTCCGTCTGGATGCCCTTATTCTGAAACACATGGATTATGGTGAGGCGGATCGAATAATGGTGGTTTTTTCAAAAGAACAGGGCAAAGTGCGCGCAATTGCCAAGGGGGTGCGAAAAATACATTCTCGCAAAGCTGGCCACCTGGAACCGTTCACACATTCCCGTATATTCCTTGCCAGGGGCAGAGATATGCCTATCATTACACAGGCCCAGACCATCGATCAATTTAATGGTTTGCGAAATGATCTTCTCAAGATTGGCTATGCATCCTATGTGATTGAATTGATTGATCGCTTTTCATCAGAAGATGGAGAAAATTATTCACTATTCCAGCTGCTACTGGAAACAATCAAGCGACTTGAAGTCTATGAGGATCTATTTACCCCCATACGGTATTTTGAATTGCATTTACTGGATATGCAGGGGTTCAAACCGGAACTGTTTATCTGCATTAAATGCAAAAAGATAATTCAAGCCGAGGATCAATTCTTTTCGGCTGAATTGGGTGGAGTTCTTTGTCCACGTTGTGGCTTAACCACGTCTTTGGCGCAACCAATATCTCTGATCGCATTAAAATATCTGCGTCACTTCCAACGCAGCACCTATTCTGAGGTTTCGAGGATAAAGATCGATCTTAAAATACGTGAAGAAATGGAGGTTTTGATGCGCCATTACATCACCTACCTGTTGGAACGGAGATTAAATTCCCCGGACTTTATTAAAATCGTCGAACATCTAAGAACAATAAGCCGTCCTGTCTGAACACTGATCGGGAAGAAATTGGGGGTTTGGTATAATCGCCGTGACAATGAAATAAATAAAAAGGAATTTATGGATAAAGTATTGGATTTCCAATCGATCATCATGACTTTGCAGCATTTTTGGGCAGAGCAAGGTTGTTTAATCTGGCAGCCGTATTACACACAGGTCGGTGCTGGTACGATGAATCCCGCCACATTTTTACGGGTTTTAGGACCCGAGCCATGGAATGTGGCGTATGTGGAACCTTCTGTACGCCCTGATGATGGTCGTTATGGTGAGAACCCCAACCGGCTTCAGCAGCATTATCAATTTCAGGTAATACTAAAACCAGATCCGGGTAATCCCCAGGAGCTGTATTTACGCTCGCTCGAGGCGCTTGGTATTGATCCACGACAGCATGACATCCGTTTTGTAGAGGATAATTGGGAATCACCCGCGCTGGGTGCATGGGGATTGGGTTGGGAAGTCTGGCTGGATGGGCAGGAAATCACGCAGTTTACCTACTTTCAACAGGCGGGCGGAATCAATCTAAGTCCAAATTCTGTTGAAATAACCTACGGACTGGACCGGATAGCGATCGGGCTTCAGCGCGTCTCAAAATTCCAGGATATTCAATGGAGTCCTGTCAGAAAATATGGCGATATCAACAACCAGGGAGAGTTCGAACACAGCAAATATTATTTCGAAGTGGCGGATGTAGAGAGATTAAAACAAATGTATACCCTCTTTGAAGAGGAAGCAAAAGCAGCTCTTTCTCTGGGGTTGGTTTTGCCAGCACTCGATTACATCCTCAAATGCTCACACACTTTTAATGTGCTTGATACGCGTGGCGCCGTCGGTGTGACGGAGCGTCAGGTACTCTTCGGGAAGATGAGAGAACTCTCGCATTCTCTGGCCGAGGTGTATCTGGAACAACGCCAGCGGCTGGAGTACCCCCTGTTGGAAGGGGGCGTATCGAAGGTTCAAAGACCTAAGGATATGGGCGAATCTTCAAAAACAACCATTAAAGTTGAGAGGGCAGAGTTCTTGTTTGAAATAGGCACTGAGGAATTGCCTGTCGCCGATCTGAATTCTGCTATCTCGCAACTGGCAGAGCAAGTACCCGCCTGGCTGGATGACCTTCGACTTGAACATGGGGATGTGAATGTGCTCGGAACGCCCAGGCGGATTGTGATCGATGTTAAAGGATTAAAAACGCGCCAACCTGATGTTCGAAAGCTTGTCAAAGGACCACCGGCAGATCGCGCTTTTGATACCAAAGGAAAACTCACCCAGGCTGGTGAGGGTTTTGCAAAGAGCAAAGGCATCGATCCAATGGTACTTGTCGCCCAGGAGTTGGATGGTGGTAATTATGCTGTGGCGACGGTGGAAGAAAAGGGGCAGCCTGCCCTGGAAGTGCTCTCTACAGCATTGCCGGACCTGGTTGCAGGGATAAAATTTGACAAGTCGATGCGGTGGAATGAAAGCGGAGTAAATTTTTCGCGGCCAATCCGCTGGCTGTTGGCAATCCTCGATGGCGTTGTCATTCCATTCGAGTATGCCGGAATTCTTTCCTCCAATGTCACCCGTGGACTGCGTTTTTATCAACCTGAGACAACCATGGTCAGGAATGCTGGTGAGTACTTCAAATTTCTGGAGTCCCAAGGAATCATCCTGGATCCCGCCGCCCGGCAGACAGCCATTGCAGTACAGCTTGACGAAGCTTTTCAGAAAAAGGGTGGTATTCCGAAATACGATCAGGGACTGCTGTATGAAGTCACCGGTTTGCTTGAAACTCCTGCTGCTGTGACGGGTTCGTTTGACCGGACACATCTAAACCTTCCTGAAGATGTTTTGATCACAGTCTTAAAAAAACACCAGCGGTTTTTCCCAATGCGGTCTGAGAAAGGATTAATGCCTTTCTTTGTTGCCCTTCGCAATGGGGATGCACAGCACCATGAAATCATTCGAGAAGGTTATGAGCATGTGGTTAAGGCGCGCTTTGCAGATGCCGAATTCTTTATTAAAGAGGATCTACAACAACCGCTGGAAGCATATCTACCAAAACTTTCGACTTTATCCTTCCAGAAAAAACTGGGCTCGATGCTGGATAAATCCAACCGAATTGGAACGCTGGTATCCTCTCTGGCTTCCAGCATCGGATTATCCGATAGCGAACTGCGCAATGCTTCCCGCGCAGCCGAACTATGTAAAGCAGACCTCGCGACCAAAATGGTGGTCGAGATCACCGCTTTGCAGGGAGTAATGGGAAAATTTTATGCAACCAGATCGGGAGAGAGCACAGAGGTCGCCACGGCGATCTATGAGCACTACCTGCCACGATTCCCGGGCGATGATTCTCCAAAGTCACGCGCGGGATTAATTATAGGCCTGGCTGACCGCCTGGATACGCTGGCGGGGCTTTTTGCTGCAGGATTGGCTCCCTCAAGCACCAAAGATCCCTTCGCCCAACGCCGGGCAGCCATCGGCTTGGTCCAGAATCTAATCTC
The DNA here is from genome assembly GCA_963701225.1 of uncultured Chloroflexia bacterium. GTDB lineage: Bacteria > Chloroflexota > Anaerolineae > Anaerolineales > Anaerolineaceae > JAFGXF01. The sequence goes on from OY969578.1 coordinate 441,461, forward strand.
CTGGGATTTTAGTTTTGATATCAACAATGGGCTTAAGCTTGCGGCTGCCGGATTGCCGATCCAGGCATCCGATGAGAACATTGGAGCTTGTTTGAAATTTATCATCAGCAGACTTCGGGCTCTCTTGATTGAGGAGAGGTATCGTCACGATGTTGTGGACAGTATTTTGGCTGTCTGGGGTATGAACCCTGCATTAACCATGCGTAATGTCAAGCAGTTGACGAAACTTGTGGCAGAGCCTGATTGGCTGCTCACTCTTCAAGCATATTCACGCTGTGTGCGGATTGTACGTACTCAAGCAGAAAAATATCAGGTTGACCCCTCAAGGTTTTCAGAAAATGCGGAAAGAGATCTATTTAAAGGGCTTGTCGGTGTGGAAGATCATATATCTGACCCATCGTCAGTTCAGGAGTTTGTTGAACGGTTTAGAACCCTGATTGCTACAATTAATCGTTTTTTCGATGATGTCCTGGTAATGGATCAAGATCAAGCCATCCGTGAAAACAGACTGGGGTTGATTCAAAGAATAGCACGACTGGGTGAAGGTTGTGCCGATCTGAGCTGCCTGGAAGGATTCTAAATAAGATCCCTTTGATCTGGCAGAGGCAACAATCCTGATTTTATTAAGATTGTAAGTGCCTCAACCGTGATGAATTCGTTCATCTTTCCTTTTCTCACCGGCCCCCAATCAACCGGTGAGAACTGGGATTTATTTGGTTGACGCATCTGGTAATACCTGCCATTGGCACAATAGCCTCCGGCAGGCAGCATCATGTCCTTTAATTTTGATAAAGCGGAATGACAACGCGGGTCTTTCAAGTTGCCTGCCGACTCGATGGCTGTTAATCCACCCAGAATATCATAATGCCAATGACGCGGGTAGCGTAACCATAAGAATTCTTTGAGGATGGGTGTTCCATCTGATGTCCGTTTGAATAACTCGTGACTCAAGAACAACTCGGCAGCACGATGAATGCTTGTCGTGGCGGGTTGTGGATTCCGGTCCTGAGAGTATTGTATTAATCCGCGAATGGGTAATAGGCTTTCCATGAAACTGGAGTGACTGGCTTCAGGATGTTTATCACAGTTCCAGCCACCATCCGGCCATTGCCATTCCACCAATCGATTGACCAACTTATCGATCCGCTCATCTGCCAGCTCCAACTTTAACAGCGTCAGTAATGCATTGCCTGTCATGGATGCACAAATACGGACTCGACCATTAATGATATGGATGTATTTATCGTGGTTTGACGAAAACAACCAGTTCAGTACTTGTTCGCGCAATGGAATCAGTGAAGTGTCGCCGGCAGGATATCCAAGTTCAGCAAGCATGGAGAGCGTCCAATGAGCACCCTGCCACTTTTTATACGGGTGTGTATCGATTGCCCCCTTACGGTTTCGATGTTTTAATAATGCTTTCACCCTTTCACAAGTCCGGATGGATTCGCGTGCATTACGAACCTCGGGATGAGATTCTGACAGACCATAGATCCCGGTCAGGGTTTTGTATCTTATTGAAGGTTCGTTGCTTTTAAGTAATTCACGTAAAATAGATTCCATAAAATTAAATATAGCATAATAGTTTATTTTCGCCTAAAGAATAAACCGAATTACCGTCTATAATTCAGGTTGGTGCAAACCCATGACAGTAGTAGATGATATCAAGAGTCGTCTGGATCTTGTCGATCTCGTCTCAGAGACCGTCAAGCTGAAAAAATCCGGGAAGAACTATTCCGGCTTTTGCCCGTTTCATCCAAATACCAAGACGCCGGCTTTCGTGGTATTTTCAGACACCGGTACTTGGCGCTGCTTCGGGCAATGCAATGAGGGCGGGGATATATTCCGTTTTGTTATGAAAAAGGAAGGTTGGGATTTTCCGCAAGCGTTGAAATACCTGGCGGAGCGTGCCGGAATTAAACTTCAAACGATAACTCCCGAACGCCAAGCGGCCGATGAGGCGGGTGAACGACAACGTAAGTTACTTGAAGATGCGGTGACTTTTTATCGCCACCAGATGATCAATACCCCGGATGGGCAAATAGCCCTGGAGTATTTACATCAACGAAATCTGCAGGACGAAGTTCTTGATGCCTTTGGTATCGGTTATGCGTCAAACAGTAATGATGCACTGTTGAATTATTTTCGAAACAAGGGTTGTAATGTCGAGGAGTTGGTCGATGCTGGCCTGGAAAGCCGGCGTGATTCCGGGCAGGTTTTTGATCGCTTCCGGCATCGCATCATGTTCCCCATCCGTACACCCGATGGAAAAATGGCAGGTTTCGGAGGTCGCATCCTGAATCCCGAAGATGTACCCAAATTCCTGAATTCACCCCAGACAATGATTTTTGATAAAGGCAGGTTGCTTTATGGATTGTCTGCTGCTCGTAAAGCGATCCGCACCCAGAACCAGGTTGTGATCGTGGAAGGCTATCTCGACGTTCTGGCGTTGCATCAGGCCGGGTTTACCAATGTGGTTTCACCGATGGGAACGGCTCTAACTGAGGATCAGTTGCATCTGGTTAAGGGACTGACCCGGCGCATTGTGCTGGCACTTGATCCGGATACTGCAGGAGTGAATGCAACCTTACGCGGGTTGGATACGGCCCGTCAAGCACTTGATCATGCCACCGACCGGGTATTTGATGTACGTGGTTTGATGCATCAGGAAGCCAGGTTGGAAGCCGATATCCGCGTTGCAACATTACCGGATGGACTGGATCCCGATGATGTCGTTAATCGTAACCCAGAAGAGTGGGCAGAATTGATCGCAGGGTCGAAACATATCATTACGCATGTCATCGATACGCTCATTATTGGAAAGAACATGGAAGACCCGCGGGTTAAAAGTGAAATTGCCGCCCAGGTGCTGCCATTGATCGAGGATATTGCGAACCCGATCGAACGGGATAGTTACCGTCAACAACTGGCTCGAATTTTGAAGGTTGATGAACGTGCTCTTGCTACTATCCGTAAGATACAACCTGGTTCTCGCAAGCGCCCCCGTGTTCCGGAAGGGAATGTTAAGGACCACCCTGCAGACTCGGGACTGGCAAAGGTCAGCGTATGCGAACCATTGGAAAAATACATTCTCGGCTCATTAATCACTAATCCGGAATTAATTTACCGATTGGATCGCGAATTACAGAGTAATGGTTTGAAGACCGTCGCGGAGGACGATTTTCCAGATGCCAACTATCGGACTATTTTCGATGTCATACATAAAGGCGTTGACCAAACGGAAGTTGACCCCATACAGTATATATCAGCTAATATCCCAGAAAGCCTGTTGATCTTGGCAGACGGTATCCGCATTCCCACCGATATCACAGACCATCAAAAACTCCGACACATTGAGGAACTGCACCGTGCCGTTATACGCCTGAGGCGCAACATGGTAAATGAAAATCTGGTGCAGTTACGCTTCCTGCAGGAGGAAACCCAGGCTGAAGAGGATTGGCGCAATATGCCCTATCAGAGCCTGGTCGTTCAATATACCCAGATGCGTGATAAGCTCGACCGAGCCATGGGAAACATTCGTATCCGGGAAGTCTGATAATCCATCTATGGTATATTAAAGTTATGACCAAGCGGGAAAAGAGTATAAAGCCAGGCTGCGAAATCGAGCGGAATAAACACCGGCAGGCTCCCGCAACCAAAAAAGCGAGACCAGCTCCCGTTGAGGATGGTTTTGGCGAAGAACAGGCTCTTGGCGAGCTGGAAACCAATTCATTTCCAGTAATTGCAAACGGAAGCACCAAAGAAGAGCCGGATATAAAAGAGCTCAATCAAACCGCATTAGAGTGGGGGGATATTATCACAGAGGACACGCTGGAAATATTGGCAGATCCAACGATTGCGATGGAGCTGGCAGAAGACCCTGTCCGGTTATACCTGAAAGAAATCGGTCAGATACATCTGCTGGATGTTGATAGCGAATTCCGTCTGGCAAGTTGTGTCGAGGCGCAGCGATTTCTGGAGTCGCTCTGGCCCAACCCGGCTAAAAAAGAAGATGTCGATAATATTCATCGATCAATCTTCGTTTCCATTTTCGAAGAATTGGTCAAGGCATACGATCAACTCAACCGGGACACCCTTCAGCATGACTCCAGCCTTCCCAATGTCGGATTGATGATTGCAGAAGCCCAAAAGTTACGCCGCCAGATGCAAACTGATGTGCTATCTTATACACGTTCGTACTTCAATAACGGTGATCTGTGGGGGAGGGATACGGCATGGGACAAAATTGTTGCACTAACCTACAGGATGTTCCTATGTATGTATCTCCTACCTTCCCACCAGGCGGAATTGATCTTTGAATATTTCCGTGAAAACAATACCCTTCCTCACGAAAAAGCCGTTACCAAAAGCTTTGCGCCGGAGAATGATCTGGACGACGAATTGCATGCCATCAACCGGCGGGCGGACGATGCCAATCAGATACTCATTCGTGCCAATCTCAGGCTGGTGGTCAGTATTGCCAAACGCTATATTGGAAGGGGAATATCCTTTCTTGACTTGATACAGGAGGGGAACCTCGGCCTTTTGCGTGCTGTGAACAAATTTGATCCAACCCGCGGGTTTAAATTCAGTACCTATGCGACCTGGTGGATCCGGCAGTCAATCAGCCGGCATATCGCGGAACAAGCCCGGACAATACGTATCCCGGTTCATCTCTTTGAATCGATTACACGCATCATGCGGGTGCAACGCAGCATGGTTCAGCAATTGGGGCGTGAGCCCACGCTTGAAGAACTGGCTTTGGAAGGCGGATTCCTCAGCGAAGAGGATACCCGTTTAATCTTGAATGCCAGAAAATCAGGCGACCCAATCGACCAGGAATTACAACGCCGATGGACCTGGGCGGCCAGCAAGGTGCAGCGCATTCTGCAATCTGCTGAAGAGCCTATTTCTCTTGAGCATCCGGTTGGAGACGAGGATAGCAGCCAGTTGGGAGATTTTATCGAAGATAGCGATGCGTTGGAACCGATGGATGCTGCATCACGCGAAATGCTGCGCGAGCAGGTACAGTCAGCACTCGCAGCACTTTCTGAACGCGAGCGTCAAGTCCTTGAGCTGCGCTTCGGGTTGGTGGATGGCCGGGATCACACGCTGGAAGAGGTCAGCCGGTATTTCAATGTCACTCGCGAACGGATTCGGCAGATAGAAGCCAAGGCTTTACGGAAGCTCAGACACCCAACCCGCAGCAAATATCTAAGGGAATATTTAGGATAAAATATGTGTCAATCATCATGCTGAAGAGGATAAGCAGACCATTCCCCATATGTTATACTGCCAGCCTTGTATCACCAGGATGAGAATAAGCGATGATCCAGGATTATCTTCCACTTGTAATTTTGATCACTGTGGCGACAGGTTTGGGTTTCATCGCCCTGACTATCGGTTTGATATTTGGTCCACGTCGACCAACGAAACGAAAGGGGCTGCCATATGAATCAGGTATGACGCCTTACGGACCTGGTATACGGCGCATGAACGTACGCTATTATCTGGTCGCAGTACTTTTCATCCTGTTCGATGTTGAAATCATCTTTTTCCTCCCCTGGGCACTTGTATTTAAAAGTCTTGGCATTTTTGGGTTGATCGAAATGATACTCTTTACCGTTATCGTTTTGATCGGTTTTGTATATGCCTGGGCGAAGGGAGCGCTGGAATGGGAATAGAGCAAAAACTGGGTGATATGGGCATCGTGACCACCTCGTTGGAAAGCGCAATTAATTGGGCGCGAACCAAATCGATGTGGCCGATGCTATATGGACTGGCATGTTGTGCAATTGAGATGATGGCAGCCCAGGCATCTAATTATGATCTAAGTCGGTTCGGGATGGAATTGATGCGCGCCAGCCCGCGGCAATCCGATTTAATGATCGTTGCCGGGCGGGTATCGCGAAAAATGGCTCCGGTCTTGCGCAACTTATACGACCAGATGCCGGACCCGAAATGGGTCATTTCCATGGGTGACTGTGCCTCTTGTAGTGGCGTTTTCAATAATTATGCCATCCTACAGGGCGTGGATGAGGTTGTTCCGGTGGATATCTACGTCGCCGGTTGTCCACCCAAACCGGAAGGTTTGATTCACGGTATTGTTACGTTGCATGAAAAAATTAAAACAGAAAAATTGTCACGCTGGTCGTAACCAGAAATAGATGATCAGGCGAAATGAGTAAGATACCGACTTCTATTATCTCCAAAATGATCAGCCACTTTGGTGCAAGCACGGCTGAGTTTCACGATGAAATAACGTTGATTATTCAGCCTGCACAAATCGTGGAAGTCTGCCTTTACCTGCGTGATGAAACTGGTATTGATATGCTGCTGGATGCCACCGCAGTGGATTACTACCCTGCGACAACTCCTCGTTTTCACCTCGTTTATCACTTCTATTCCACAAAGAAGAATGTCATTATTACACTGCGCATCCCACTTAATGGCAATGAACCCGCAGTTCATACAATTGAAGGTGTATACCCGAATGCGAACTGGTATGAACGTGAGATTTGGGATCTGATGGGTATACGTTTTGAAGGTCACTCTGATCTGCGCAGGATCGTCCTGCCATTTGATTGGGAAGGGCATCCATTACGGAAAGATTACCCTCTGGGATATGAAGAAGTTCAATATACTTTTAATTTCGATGATGTTAATAAGCGCAAACGGTATCCCAAGGATTGAGTGATGAGTAAATCCCCGGATACATCGTTTGACCAGATAAAACACCTCGTTTCAGAACGTGCGCTCAGTGGCGAAACGATGCTCTTGAATATGGGACCACAACATCCATCCACTCATGGTGTCTTACGGTTACTGCTTGAGCTGGATGGTGAAATTATCGTCAACTGTATTCCGGATATCGGCTTCTTGCATACAGGCATAGAAAAGAACATGGAAGCCAAGACCTACCAGAAGGCGGAGGTTATGACGGACCGCCTTGATTATATGTACACTGTGGGTAACAATCTGGTCTATTGTCTGGCGGTTGAAAAACTGACCGGATTGGACGTACCTGAACGTGCTGAATACATCAGAGTCATACTGACCGAGCTTTCCCGTCTTCAATCGCACTTGTTGTGGATCGGAACGTCGGCGATGGATCTGGCTGCGATGTCGGTATTCCTGTATGCCATGCGCGAACGCGAGCTGATCCTGGATGTTTTTGAAATGGTTTCCGGTCAACGCATGATGACCACCTACATCCGGCCGGGAGGATTATGGCGGGACGTTCCGGTGGAATTTGAGGTGGCGATCAGGAACATCCTGAAAGTATTGCCCGGTCGTATCAAGCAATATGAATCCCTGCTTACCCGCAACCCCCTATTTCGCGACCGGACCCGTGGAATTGGTATCCTCTCCGCCGAAAACTGCATTCGTTATGGGGTTACCGGTCCAACCATCCGAGGATCCGGGTGGCTTATGACCTGCGCAAGGCACGATCCTATAGTGTCTATTCTCGTTTTGACTTTGACATCCCCACCCAGAAGGAGGGTGATATCTATGCCCGCTACCTGGTACGGGTCGAAGAAATGCGCCAATCGTTGCGCATTATCGAGCAGGCTTTAAACGATCTTCCGAAAGGTGCAGTTCGTTCGGACAATCGTAAGTTTGTTCCACCACCCCGTTCTGAATTGGGCGTCAGCATGGAAGCCCTGATCCACCACTTTAAATTATGGACAGAAGGATTCAACGCCCCGCGTGGTTCCGTTTATGTTGCGGTAGAATCTCCCAGGGGTGAGATGGGTGTGTTCCTCGAAGGGGATGGCGGACCAAAACCATATCGCGTGCATTACCGCACACCTTCCTTTGTCAATTTACAAGCTTTACCTCTGATGGCACGTGGTCATTTTGTTGCTGATCTGGTGGGTATCATCGGCAGCATCGATATCGTTCTGGGAGATACAGACCGATGAACTATTTCCTGAAGATTCATTCGGCTGAAATAAAAAAGCTCCTGGCAAGGTATCCCAAAGGGCAGGAACGCTCCGCGGTCATGCCGCTCTTGCATCTCGCACAACGCGGCACTGGATGCATCACACGCCATGATATAGAGAACATCGCTGAAATTTTAGGCATTTCGTCAACAGAGATTGCGTCGATCGTCGGTTTTTATACGCTCTATCATACAGAGGAAGAAAAAGCTCATTATCGCATCCAGGTCTGTACTGACCTTGCCTGTGCGCTTTGCGGGGCAGATCGTTTTCTTGAGGAGCTATGTAATAAAACCGGCATTATGCCCGGTGAAACAACCCCGGATGGTTTGATCACGATAGAAGCAGTACCCTGCCTGGCAGGATGTGATAAGGCTCCGCTTTTCCAGGTTCAAGGTGGGGGTGTCATCAGCTATCATGAAAAACAGACTCTCGAGAACGCCATAAAGTTTATTAATCAATTACGTGAAGGCATGCCTCGAGGTGAAGGGTGAGCGAGATGCTGCTCCTTCGTCACCGTCAATTCCCTGAAATCGGAACCCTGTATGGATATCTGAAGCTGGGTGGGTTTAAAGCTTTTAAAAAGGTTGTCACTGAGAATAATCCCACTGCGGTGATAGACGAGGTCAAGAAGTCCGGTCTGCGCGGACGCGGAGGGGCGGGTTTTCCAACCGGGGTCAAGTGGTCATTCATGCCCGGTGATATTACTCCACATTACGTGGTGGCGAATGCAGATGAATCGGAACCCGGAACGTTCAAAGACCGTGAAATCATGGAAAGCAATCCATATCAATTCCTGGAAGGATTGATGATTGCTTGTTTCGCCGTAAAAGCGACGATTGGATATGTGTATCTGCGCGGAGAATTCTGGCAGATTGCGGAACACCTCGAGCAATGTATGAACGAGCTGCGCAAACAGGGTTATCTTGGTAAAAAGCTCCTTAACACCTCTTACGAGTTGGATTTGCATACGCACCTGGGCGCCGGTGCATACATCTGTGGTGAAGAATCTGCGTTGCTGGAATCACTGGAGGGCCGTCTGGGACAGCCCCGCGTCCGACCGCCATATCCGGCAAGCTTTGGGCTGTTTGGTAAGCCCACTGTAATCAATAATGTGGAAACATTGACGAATATTCCTATGATCATCGAGAAGGGTGCCGGTTGGTACCAGAATTATGGAACGCCCAAAAGCACCGGAGTGAAAATCTTCAGCCTTTCAGGCAATGTGAACAAACCCGGCAATTATGAATTACCGCTTGGGACAACCTTCAGGGAATTGATCTACACCCAGGGGGGTGGGTTGAAACCAGGGCGGAAGGTCAAGGCAATATTACCGGGAGGCGCCTCATCGATCGTAATTAAAGGTAGTAATAAAGCGCTAGATACTCCCATGGATTATGAATCGGTTGCCGGACTGGGTTCTGCCCTTGGGTCCGCTTCCGTGATCGTTGTCGACGATTCGGTCAGCATGCTGTGGGTCTCGAAAAAAATCATCCGTTTCTTCCGGCATGAGTCGTGCGGAAAATGCACCCCATGCCGTGAGGGAACATACTGGATGGATCAGATCCTTAACCGCATAAAAACAAGCAAGATCAGCGCGAAAGACACGGCATTGCTAAAAGATGTTGCATTGCAAATGCGTGGTAAATGCCTTTGCCCGCTAGGGGAATTTTCCACCATGGCAGTCATTTCATCAATTGAACAATTCCCTGAGGATTTTCGGAGCTAGTCAATGCTGAAGCAGATATCGCTAACCATCGATAACATTACTGTCAAGGGCCCCGAAAATACGTTGATCATTGATGCTGCGAAACTGGCTGGCATTGATATTCCGGTGTTCTGTTATCATCCCTGTCTGAAACCAGTCGGTATGTGCCGGGTATGTCTGGTGGAAGTCGGGCGCCCCATCATTGACCGCGCTACCGGAGTAGCTGTAACTGAAGCAGATGGCTCTCCAAAGATCCAATTCGGACCCAAGCTGGAAACCGCCTGCACCACTCCGATATCCGCTGGTATGGTCGTTCTGGTGAATAGCGAGAAATCCAAAGCTGCCCGAAACGAGATACTGGAATTCCTCTTAACCTCTCACCCCCTGGATTGCCCGGTATGTGATAAGGGCGGTGAATGTCCACTTCAAAACCTGACCCTCGCTTATGGACCGGGTAAAAGTCGATTTAAATTCGATGAGAAAGAGCATTTAGCCAAGAATGTACCGTTGGGAGAATTGATCTTACTCGACCGGGAAAGATGCATCCAATGCGGCCGTTGTGTGCGCTATCAAACAGAAATTGTTGACGACCCTGTAATCGGTTTTTATCAACGCAGCAGGTCGATGCAGATCATCACCCGCTCCGATCCGGGCTTTGATTCTTACTTCTCGGGGAACACAACCGATATCTGCCCGGTAGGTGCCCTGACCTCCACGGATTTCCGCTTTGGCGCCCGGCCATGGGAGATGAAATCCGTTGCCTCCGTGTGCACACACTGCCCGGTGGGATGCAACCTGACCATTGATGTGCGACGCGACGCGAAAAGTGGGGGTGGCATTGCGATCAAACGCATCATGCCGCGCCAGAACGGGGTAGTTAATGATATCTGGATCTGTGATAAAGGACGTTTTGCACATCACTTTGCTGACAAGTCTAACCGTATTACGAAACCATTGATCCGCAAGAGAAATGCGTTAAAGCCCGCTTCGTTGGAAACCGTGCTCGATCTGGTGGCCTCGAAAATACGCTCCAGGAATAAAAAATTGGTAACCCTTGTTGGGGGACGACTTTCAAACGAGGATTTGTATAATCTAAAACAGTTGACCGAGAAACTTCACGGTAGTGGATTTCTCTATGGTGATATGGCTGGCGGGGAGTTTACCTGCCATCTGGGTTTAACGCAGGGTGCCAGCCTGTCTGACTTAAAACAGGGCAGTGTCATCCTGGTGATTGCCAGTGACCTGCATGAAGAAGCGCCAATTTATTGGTTGCGAGTCAAGCAAGCTGTTGAACGCGGCGCGACGCTGATCATTGTCAACCCACGCGAAACCCGGCTGGATAAATATGCTGCGTACAAGATACCCTATCGTTATGGGGATGAAATAGCATCCATAAAAAAGTTGATACTTGGGAAGTCCGGACTACACCACCCGGCAGCTAAAGTCATCCAAAAAGCACAGGCGCTCGTTGTAGTTGTTGGGAATGAAGGCTTGGGTCAGAAATCCTCGCGAGCGGTCATGGAATCTGCCGCCCAACTGTTCACCGATGGTGGATTTGCCGGTAAAGCCGGCAGCGGTATGGTAGCGGTCTGGAAGAATACCAACACTCAGGGCGCCTGGGAGATGGGTTTCGACCTTTCGCACGACCTGCAAAAGACAATCCGGGCAGCCGATGTTCTCTTGATCGCAGGAGCTGATCCTGTCGGAGACCGCCCTGAATTGGAGGAAGCGATGCGGTACGCCGGATTTGTGGTCGTGTTGGAACTTGCTCCTACCGCGACCACCAATCTCGCGCATGTCGTGATCCCGGTACAGGCATTTTCCGAACGCGAGGGAACGTACACTTCTGCCGAGAGGCGCGTCCAGATTTTCTACCCGGCTGTCGGTGCCAGGGATGACGTTTTGCCCGATCATAAGATTGTGGCTTTGCTGGCTGGGCAGCTAGGCATATCATTGCCCGGAGAGTCAGCCAGGCAGGTTTTTGAACACATATCCGGTGATATTACCGGTTTTAAAGGTTTATCCTACCAGGCACTTTGCACGGTGCCGGATCAGTGGCCGGGAACCGATGGCAAAAATAAATATTTCAGTGGCACGGTATCCGCCAACCAACAGGGCGTCGGTGTTCAACTGGTATTAAATCCCCACCCTTCGCGCTTTCAACCTATCGAACGCTGGGAAAAGGGCCAGGCAGCCTATGATGAGAAAAAACTGTGGGCTGTCCCTGTCACTCGCCTGTACGATCGAGGGAATACACTTCTCCCCACCAAACTCCTGGAAAGGCGAATGGTTTCCGGTGAAATGAGAATTCATCCTGATACTGCCGCTTTATACGGGGTTCAATCAGGACCCGTTCTGCTTTCATTTGGTAAAGCCACGCAATGGGGGAATTGTGTGCTGGATGAAACCGCCCCCCGTGGGTTTGTGCTGATTCCCCGCAGCTCCGGAATACCGATCAATGAGGTTACTGCGGTTACGCTTTCGGATGTTAATAAATCAAACCAAAGTGTAGGAAACAGGAATAAATAATGGATTGGGCTTTGGTTATTGAGTGGACGATTAAATCGATACTGATGGTGTTGATCCTTCTTGCCGGCTTTGCCTGGGGTACACTCTATGAGCGCCGCCTGCTGGCCAGGATGCAGGTCCGGATCGGCCCGAATCGAACGGGTCCCCAGGGATTGTTGCAGCCTGTTGCGGATGGCGTGAAGTTGATCTTCAAGGAGGAATTGATCCCGGATAAAGCCGACAAATTGATCTTTTTCCTGGCACCTATCCTTACGGTTGTTCCGGCTCTGATCATCAGCGGTGTAGTCCCGTGGGGCACTTCCATAACACTTTTCGGGCGGGTAATCCCTCTTTACCTGACTGATATCAACCTGGCCGTCCTGTACATCCTGACCGTCACCTCCATCTCGATCTATGGGATCACCCTGGCGGGTTGGTCATCCAATAACAAATATGCCATGTTGGGTGGTTTACGAGCCACAGCGCAGATGATCAGTTATGAACTGGCATTGGGGCTTTCGTTCGTGGGTCCGATTTTGATCGCCGGGTCGATGAGCATGATGGATATTGTCGATGCACAAAGATCTGTCTGGTTTATTGTTCTGCAGCCGTTAGGAGCCTTGATCTATGGCATCACGGTGCTGGCAGAGGTGAACCGTTCTCCGTTTGACATGCCTGAGGCTGAACAGGAATTAACCGCCGGTTACCTGACCGAGTATTCCGGCCTTAAATTTGCGCTGTTTTTCATGGCTGAGTACATCAAGATGATCGCCGTATCGATGATTGGTGCCACCGTTTTCCTGGGTGGTTTCCTGGGCCCAGGGGTGGATCGTTTCCCCTGGCTTGGTCCGGTTTATCTGTTTGTTAAAGTGTTATTTATTCTTTTCCTGATGATATGGATCCGCGCGACAACCCCCCGCTTTAGATATGACCGCCTGATGGCATTCGGTTGGAAGCTGCTCTTCCCCCTGGCGTTGCTTAATGTGATGGGGACAGCCATTGTTTTGTTGGTGATTGGAAGGTAATGCACATGCTACCGATTTTGAAAGGCTTATGGACAACCCTTAGATCGATGGCTGAAAAGCCGGTTACGATCCAATACCCCGAAGAAAAAAAGATGGTCAAACCGCGCTTCCGCGGAAGGCATGCATTATATCGATATGATAATGGCTTGGAGAAATGCATCGGCTGTGCCCTTTGCGCGGCAGCCTGCCCGTCCGATGCCATTTTTGTAGAAGCTTCAGAAAACACCGACGAGGTCCGTTATTCGCCCGGGGATCGTTACGCATCGACCTATGAGATCAATATGCTTCGCTGCATTTTTTGCGGATTTTGCGAGGATGCCTGTCCGACCGAGGCCATTATTTTGGAAGATAACTACGAGTTAACCTTTACCAATCGGCGTGATGCCATCTATACGAAGGGCCTGCTGCTTAAGCCCCTACCTCCCGGAGGTAAACCCACCCCTCAAAAAACCAATCCGGGTGAATATACCCGTTCGATACCCGAGATGAAAAATGAAACAGATTGACAGCGGAAGAATGAGAATTGCCTTTTCCGGAGAGACGCTATGAGTTTGGGATTAATTATTTTTCTACCCATAGCAATTATTGCCATATGTTCGGCGATCGGCTTGCTGGCAAGCCGCAATACGATCTATGCCGCACTGTTCCTGATCATCAATTTTGTAACAATTTCAATCCTGTACTTTATTCTGGGCGCGCCTTTCATTGCTTTGGCACAGATCACCATCTATGCCGGTTCGATCATGGTGTTATTTCTCTTCGTGATCATGTTGATCGGCACCGAAAAATTACCTCGTTCCAATGTATTACCGTGGCAAAAGCCGGCGGCAATTACACTGTCAGCACTGCTATTGATCGAATGTGGAATTTTGATCTACAAACAAGCGGCGAAACCGACGGGCTGGACCGAACTTATACAATCCACAACATCCCCAACCGAGATTGCTCTTGGTCTTTTCAACCAGTATCTATTACCCTTTGAAATTACATCAATCATTTTACTGGTGGCGGTGATAGGAGCCATCTACCTGACCCGTCCCGAACGGATCCAAAAGAATCTAGAGAATAAACGAGAGGAGCGCTAATCAACATGGTACCCCTTGTTTACTACATCGCTTTGGCGGTTGTAATGTTTGTCTTAGGAGCGCTGGGTGTGTTAATCCGGCGCAATATGCTGGTTATTTTCATGTCACTGGAATTAATGTATAACGCCGCCAATCTGGCATTTATTGCCTTCGGTTCCTATTATCAAATTATCAATGGGCAACTTTTCGTCTTTTTTGTGATGACGGTTGCCGCGGCTGAGGTTGCAGTCGGGCTGGCGTTGATCGTTGCCATCTTTCGTTCACGCAACAGCCTGGATGTTGACATGATGAACACATTGAAGGGTTGATTGGGTGATCATAAATGGAACTCTCTCGACTGCCTGAAATAATAAATACCTTCTCACTCACCCCATGGGTCATATTCTTTCCTTTGCTGGGCATCCTGATCAATCTTATCGCCGGCAAGAGGTTTGGAGAAAAATTTTCCGGAACTGTTGGCAGCCTGGCAAGTGGAATGACTTTTGTTGTATCCGGTCTGCTGGCCATGTCTCTCGCTTCCAACCCGGGTAGTCAGCATATTGAAATTGCCAGATGGCTTTCGGTCGGCACGCTGGAAATTTCCTGGGGGTTGCGAGTGGATACGCTCTCGGTGACCATGATGCTGGTTGTATCTGGTGTGGGCACATTGATCCATATCTATTCGATCGGCTACATGAGTCGCGATGTCCGGCATAATGGAGATCCCAGACGTTTTACGCGTTTCTTCATCTACATGAACCTGTTCGTCGCCGCCATGATGTTGTTGGTCAGCGCGGATAATTACCTGGTCATGTTTGTCGGCTGGGAGGGCGTTGGTCTGTGTTCCTACTTATTGATCGGCTTTTGGTACGAAAAAGGGCTGGACGGAATCGGAAACGCCATTGCCGGAAAAAAAGCTTTCATTATCAACCGCATTGGTGACTTCGGGGTCCTGATCGCGATGTTCATCATGTTTGGCGCATTTGGGACGTTGGAATTTGATAGGATCTTCGCACAGGCACCAGCGCTGGCCGGGTTGATGCCGGGTGTGTTGATAGCCATTACTATTTTTATGTTACTGGGCGTTATGGGCAAATCCGCCCAGTTACCGCTGTATGTGTGGCTGCCGGATGCCATGGCTGGCCCGACACCGGTCTCAGCCCTGATCCACGCTGCCACAATGGTCACGGCAGGTGTCTACCTGATCGCCCGCTCTGCCCCGCTGTTTTCACTGGTGCCGGTGACGCAATCCATTGTCACCTGGGTGGGGGCATTGACTGCGCTTTTTGCAGCCACCATCGCACTCGGGCAATATGATATCAAGCGCGTACTGGCCTATTCGACCATCAGTCAATTGGGTTACATGGTGGCAGCGGTCGGCATGGGTGCTTATGCAGCCGGCATGTTCCACCTTGTGACACACGCCTTCTTTAAGGCCTTGTTGTTCCTAGCTGCCGGATCGGTCATTCAGGGGCTGGAGCGGGGTGAAGAAACCTTGCCTGCCGGGCAGCATGCCAACGGCGATCAGTTTGACCCACAGGATATGCGAAATATGGGCGGATTGCGAAAACGGATACCATTGACTTTTGGCGTTTTTCTGATCGGAGCATTAGCCCTCTCGGGCATCGCCCCTCTGGCCGGGTTCTTCTCGAAGGACGAAATCCTTGTTGAAGCTTTTCATTTACATGAGGGTGTATTTATTGTTCTCATCGTTGCGGCATTCCTGACAGCCCTTTATATGGGACGGCAGGTGCTCCTGGTCTTCTTCAAAATACCACGTTCAAAGCCGGCCGGTCAGGCGACCGAAAGCCGGGCAGTCATAACCATTCCGCTGGTCATTCTGGCATTCCTGTCGCTCACGGGCGGATTATTAAACCTGCCACTTTCCGGATATGGGTTGCCGGGTGGTCATCTGCTGACCGGCTGGCTTTCGAACAGCATTGCAGGCATTATCAAAAGTGAATTCAATTTAACTGTTGCGCTACTTTCCACGGGATTGATACTGCTGGCAGTCCTGCTGGCATGGCTGCTCTATGGTAGAAAATCCACCCAGAAGGGGGCAGTCGATCCCATGCGTAAAGTGCTGGGTCCGGCTTTTACTGCCCTTGAAAGGAAGTGGTGGGTGGATGAACTCTACCAGACCATCCTTTTAAAACCATTCCACATCTTATCAGACTGTCTGGCTCGCCCATTTGACCAGGGAACCATTGATGCGACGGTGAACGGGGTTGCCACAGGTACCCGGGGTCTGGCAAATGTAGTGCGCAAGGTGCAAAGTGGTTATATCCGTAACTATGCCCTGGCAGTAATGATAGGGTTGATCGCGATCCTGGCATATCTATTATTTCATTAGAGGTAGAAAATGAGTTTGATCGCCAATCCATTAGTCATTGTCACATTATTACCTCTGATTGGATTCATATTGGTTTTGATCCTGCCTGCGGAAAACAAGACGGTCATCCGTTGGCTGACGCTGGTATTAACGCTGCTAACTTTCGGGATCAGCCTGTGGGCTTTATCCGGCTTTGATAAAACCAACCCCAATCCGCAAATGGAAGTTAATGTCCTGTGGGTCCGGTTGGGCAACCTCGATATCAATTTCCATCTGGGTGTGGATGGTCTCAGCATCCTGTTGGTTCTGTTGACCACATTCCTGATGCCCCTGGTGATCCTGGCGAGTTGGAAATCGATCCAGGGACAAGTCAAGGGTTATATGGCGTTCTTCCTGCTGCTCGAGACCGGCATGCTGGGTGTTTTCCTTTCGCTTGACCTGATCCTCTTTTATGTTTTCTGGGAGTTCTCGCTTATCCCGATGTATTTCCTGATCGGGATTTGGGGCGGTGAGCGGCGGGTTTATGCGGCGGTCAAGTTCTTCCTGTTCACCATGGCAGGCTCAGTGTTGATGCTGGTTGCCATTCTGTATCTGGGAATCAACGCCGGCACTTTCTCGGTGATGGAGTTGATGGCACATTCGAGTCTGGCCCAAAACATCCAACCCTGGCTGTTCATTGCCTTTGGGTTGGCCTTTGCCATTAAAGTACCCATATGGCCGTTGCATACCTGGCTGCCGGATGCGCACGTGGAGGCACCCACTGCCGGGTCGGTCATTTTGGCGGCTGTCTTGTTGAAAATGGGCACCTATGGTTTCCTGCGCTTCAATCTGGGTTTATTCCCCCAGATCGCCAGGGAAGCAGCTCCCTGGCTGGCAGGTCTGGCTGTGATCGGCATCCTTTATGGCGCTGTCGTCGCTTTTATGCAAAAGGATGTCAAAAAACTGGTGGCATATTCTTCTGTTTCACACCTCGGCTTTGTCATCCTGGGATTGTTTGCCCTGAATCAGCTCGGGATCGAGGGTGCCATACTCCAAATGGTCAATCACGGCCTGAGCACTGGTGCGCTCTTCCTGATCGTAGGCATGTTATATGAACGCCGCCATACCCGCGAATTGGATGCATATGGGGGATTGTGGAAGGCGATGCCAGTCCTCGGGACGCTGACGTTGATAGTGACCCTCTCATCGCTTGGTCTGCCCGGATTGAATGGCTTCATTGGAGAGTTTACAATCTTATTGGGTGCATTTAATTCTTCCGCCCTATCCAGCTTCTGGTTTGCCGGCATTGCCACCCTGGGTGTCATCCTGGCTGCGGTATATCTGCTGCATATGTTCCAGAAGGTATTTCTGGGAAAGCTGGATAAACCCGAGAATAAAGCTCTTAAAGACATCACCTGGCGCGAGATCCTGATACTGACTCCCATTCTGGTATTGATTGTATGGATCGGCATTTACCCTCAGCCCTTCTTTGATCTGATAAGCCCTTCGGTTTCCAACCTGCTCATGGCGATCCCATAAGGAACAGTTACAGATATGCAGATGATCGATCTCCTCGTCATTCTTCCCCTGCCGGTCATCATTGGATGGGCATTAGTCCTTCTTTTGGTTGATCTGGTGGTTCCTGTGCAACGTAAATGGATCACGGCGCTGCTTGCAATATTAGGCTTGACAGTCGCTCTGGTATTGGCCATCATCCTGCCGGCGAAGGGAGTAACAGCTTTCAACGGCATGTTACGCAATGACGGGTTCGCCCGCTATTTGATCATCCTGTTCCTGGCCAGCGGGATTGCAGGTATCGGGCTGGCGCATGGTTATCTGAAACGCTTGGGAATCGAGCGGGGCGAGTATTACACCCTGTTGCTTTTCTCCATCAGCGGGATGATAACCATGGCCTATGCGGTCGATTTGATCATGATATTCCTGGCGCTCGAATTGCTCTCCTTCCCTTTGTATGTCATGGCCGGATTTGCCCGCCCTCAACTGGCTTCGGAAGAGGCATCATTAAAGTACTTCCTGCTGGGAGCCTTTGCTTCCGGTTTTGTTCTTTTTGGAATTGCCATATTGTTTGGCGCCACTGCCCATACCGGTTTGGCTGGCATCCTGACATCCATCCAGGAAGGGACTGCCAAAACCACTTTGTTGTTGATGGGTGGCGCATTGCTTCTGGTTGGTTTTGGTTTTAAAGTGGCCGCTGTCCCGTTCCACATGTGGACGCCGGATGTCTACCAGGGTGCACCGTCACCGGTGACAGGGTTCATGTCGGTCGGAGCCAAAGCAGCCGGCTTCACTGCATTGCTGCGTGTGTTCAGTATGGTTTTCCAGGGTCAGGCTGATACCCTCGTACCTGTTTTGTGGGGTCTGGCTGTCCTGACCATGTTCATCGGTAACCTCCTGGCTATACCCCAGGCCAACATCAAACGCCTGCTGGCATATTCGAGCATCGCGCACGCCGGTTATATTCTGATGGCTTTCGTCCCATTTGGGCAGAATGTGGTTAATTCAACGGCGATAACAGCCGGGTTGTTTTACCTGGCAGTGTACGCGGTCACATCCTTCGGGATCTGGGCGGTTGTCATCATGCTCGAGAAAGTAGATGGTGGAGGGCTTGATCTAAAGGATTATGCCGGGCTTGGCAGGAAATACCCCCTGATGGCAGTATGTTTGCTGATCTTCCTGCTTTCATTTATCGGTATGCCGCCACTGTTAGGTTTCTGGGGCAAGCTAACCCTCTTTCGGACCGCAATCGCAGGTGGATATACCAGCCTGGCAGTGATCGGCATTATCACCTCATTGATGTCGGCTTACTACTACCTGAGGATCGTATACTTCATGTTTATGCGTCCGGGAGAGCCGGTTGTAAATCGCGAATTCTGGGCGACGACCATTATGATCATTGCAGCGGCTGTCATCATTCTGCTTGGATTTCTTCCCGGGATTGCATTCCAAATCGCCAATATTCCCCCCATCTTTTAGTTTGTTGATTAAATAGGTCAGGGCACCGGTAAAAATAGGCGCCCTGTTTTTATTGAAGTTAGTTCTATATCAGCCCTAGATTTTTGCCGACCTTTTCAAAGATCCCCAATACACGATCCAATTGATCATCGGTGTGGGTCGCCATGTAGCTGGTGCGCAGCATTTGTCTGCCGGCAGCCACGGCGGGTGAAATCACCGGATTTACAAATACACCCGCTTCGAACAGGCTTTTCCAAGCCATGAAGGTCTTGATATTATCACCGATCAAAAGGGGTACGATCGGCGTGCAGGATGTGCCGGTGTCGAAACCCATTTGTTTGAATCCGGTGCGCATTTTGTCTGCGATTTGGTTGACCCGTGTGACCCTTTCGGGTTCTGCACGCATGATGTGCAGCGCAGCCAGAGCTGAGGCTGTACTGGCGGGGGTGGGGCTGGCGCTGAAGATCAAAGACCGGGCATTGTGCTTGATGTAATCGACCACATCGACTTCGCCGGCGATGAATCCTCCCAGCGAGGCAAAACTTTTGCTGAAGGTGGACATCACCAAATCGACTTCTTTAACCAACGCATAATGCCAGGCAGTGCCATGCCCTTCACCTGTGACACCCATACCATGGGCATCATCGATCATCAATCTGACCCCATATTTTTTCGCCACCTCAACCAGTTGGGGGACTGGCGCCAGATCACCCTCCATGCTGAAAACCCCGTCCACCACGATCAGTTTTCCGGCTTCCGCTGGAATGGATTGCAGAACGCGCTCCAGGTGATCCATATCATTATGGCGATAGCGTTCGAGTTTGCCATAACCCAACCGGGCACCGTCGACGATACTGGCATGGTCTTCCTTATCCAGGATGACATAGTCATCCCGCCCAACGAGTGCGCTGATCGTTCCCAGGTTGGTCTGCATCCCGGTGGAGAATATGAGCGCTGCCGGTTTGGTCACCCACTCGGCCAGTTCCAGTTCTAGTTGTTCGTGCATGGCAAGCGTGCCATTTAAGAATCGCGATCCGGTACAACTCGTGCCGTATTTGCGTATGGCTTCCAGGGCGGCTTCTTTAACCTTGGGATGGGTGGTCAATCCAAGATAGTTGTTGGAGCCGCACATGATGATGCGCCGCCCCTTGTAGATGACCTCAGTACCTTCACTGGCCTCGAATGGGATGAAATATGGATAATATCCCTGCTTAATGGCGTTTTTTGCATCCTCATACTTGTAGCATTTTTCGAAGATATCCATCACTTAATCCCTTCTTCTTTTTTCTTATCATCCAGTTGTTCTTGTTTCTTTTGTTTCTTTATTGCCTGCCTGATCATATAATCCAATAGCTGGGGAGTACCACGCCCAAGCAGGTTTTGTAACTTATAGAAGAATAAACTGTCAAAGTTGGATAATATCACGTAATGGTTTTTTTTGATCCCGTTGAGGATGGTATGGGCCACAGTCTCCGGTTTCATTAAATTGGTATTCGAACCGACTTCTCTTGTGATGAAAGGTTTATACTGATCCTCATAGGTTAATTGATCGGTGTCTGTGTCTGGGGGAAAGACAAGCGATACCCTGATCCCATACAGTTTTAATTCAGATCGGAGTGCATCTGTAAAACCCACTATAGCGAATTTTGATCCACTGTATGCGGTATAGCCGTAGATACCGACCACCCCACCCATGGAGGATACATTGATGATATGCCCCGATCCGCGTTGGATCATGGCGGGCGTGAATGCCTTGGTGACAATGACCGTACCGTAATAGTTGACATCCATCATCCAATAAAAGATGGATAGATCGAGCTCTTCGAATTTGCCCGGGTGTGCGACACCTGCACAATTCACGAGATAATCGGGGATACCGATTTCCGTAATAAAGTTGGTGGCGATCTTTTCAATTTCGGTTGGCAATGTCACATCCGCTTTGATCCAGCCGAATTTCTGATCTGCGTCCACCCGCAGTTCTTCAAATTTCCTGATCGCTTGCGTCAGTTGTTCTTTATGGCGCGCCAGAATGTAGACATCGGCTCCTTCCGCAACGAATTCTCTGGCAGTTGCCAGGCCAATCCCCTTTGATCCACCGGTGATCAATATCAATTTTTTGTGAAAATTCAAGAGAGCGCTCCTTCATAAGTATATTTAAGTGGTGAAAAGTGTCGATTGCGATCTATAATACCAGAAAAGCTTTTAGGCGTATATTTGTTAACACCGGATTGAATGGAAGGTTATAAAAATGATTAATTATCGGAAAGAGCTGGTTTTCAATATTCCTACCCGGCGCGCATTCGTTAACATCACTCACCAGGTATCAGAAGCCTGAAGGAAAGTTTCTGTAGATACCGTCTTAAATGTCAAGAGGCAAAATTGAATTGATCATCATAAATCGGGTCAAAAGGGACTTGGTTCTTGAGGACGCCGAAACACAGGTGAAGCAGCTTACGCATCGAAGCAACCACAATAGCCATCTTGGGTAAATTACGATCTGCCAAACGGCCACAAAAACGATGAATGACCGGATTATATTTCTGGGCAACGATCGCAGGCATGAATAGGATACAACGCAGGAAAGCACGACCCTGTTTAGAAATTTTGGTTTTCTTGTGAACCGAAGATCCGGAGCTGAAACCTCGCGGATTAAGACCAGCATAAGCGGCCAGCTGAGGAGCATTTTCAAAAGACGAGATATCACCAATCTCAGCCAATAACCTGGCGGCTGTAAGCTTGCCAATCCCAGGGATCGATATCAACAGATCACGCTGTGATTTTAGGTAGGTGTCCTGATCAATAAATTGATGTAAGGCTATAGAGGTATTGCTGATACACATATTGAGGTAATCGATATGCGCTTGCAGATCAGATAATACCCAGGCATCTTTCTCACCTGAAAGCAGGCGGTTGCGCTCTTGTTGCCGGGAGGTTTGCAGGTCACTCAGGCGGCGAACCAATGCTCTCAAGTGTTTCATATTATTAGATAGAGGTTTCCAGCAGGCAGGTTTCTCTTTAATGCAGAACTCAGCGATCAAAGCGGCATCTGCTTTATCGGTTTTATTGCGGTGTAATTTACTTTCCCCGTATCGTTTGATCCGGGCTGGGTTCACGACACTCACTAGATGCTTCTGCTCATATAAATACTCCGCAACACTATCACCATACTGCCCGGTGGCTTCAAGACAAGCATGGACCCGGTCAACATTGAGTGAATCAAGCCATTGGTGTATTTGCTGGAATCCACCCATGTCATTCAATACTTTTCTATGAAACCGCTGATCCAGTACCAGGTCCAATGTGTCTTTGGATACATCGATGCCTAAGACATGATCCATATTTTTCCTCTCTTTTGGTACACTTAGGATGGTATCGGTCAGGCGCAGATATTGGATCATCCTTGTGAATGCAAGCTCATCTCTAGGTAGTTAGAGAGGCTTCAGATACCGTCCGATCTCTGTGAGACTAAGGTGAAGGGATCAGATCTACATTTCAGGTTACTTACCTTGAGGTTGGGTCCAGATTCACCTTCACCAACCCGACCGATATCTTTAACCTCTCTAGCATAACCTATCTATTATGATACAAGGTTGGGTTAGCGTTTCCAATGTACAATTACAATTGTCAATAGATGAAATTGATGGTCTGTAATCTTAAAGTCATCAGTAATACAGTGTAACCCAACATCATATTGGGGAGGGATTTACTCATGCATTACCGCAGGATTTTACAACCGGGTGAGACATTCTTCTTCACCGTCGTGACCTACCAGCGCAGGAAACCCTTCACCCGCCAGGAAAATATCGATCTTTTGTTGAAGGTTATCGATGATATCCAGCAGCGTTATCCTTTCACCATCATCGCCCAGGTGGTCATGCCCGATCATATCCATTCGTTCTGGGAATTGCCGCCGGGCGATCAGTATTACCCAACCCGCTGGCGTCTGATAAAAGGCACATTTACCAAACTAATAACCAAAGAATCCGAGTTGGATATTCCACCCTCACGCCGGAGTAAAGACGAACAGGCTGTGTGGCAAAGGCGGTATTGGGAACACGTGATTTGGGATGATCTTGATCTCGAGAGGCATATTGATTACATCCATTTCAATCCGGTACATCATGGATTAGTTAAATATCCGTGTGAGTGGTAAAACTCGACCTTTATGTAATTTGTCGATGAGGAGTATTACCCTCTGGATTGGGCGATTTATAGCATTTTCAAGGGGATCGGAGCGGAATAATTGTAACATTGGGTCGCTCTACGTCCTTCGGATAGTTTCACTCAACCAAACCTACAAGAGCTTATCAACCCTAACGGGTGCGGAGCTTCTGGGTGGCTCCCGTAGATATATAATTGGTACCAGTGTATTGTTATCCAAACGAAGAAAAGGGATCCCTATGATCAGTTATCGCAAAGAATTGACCTTCAATATCCCGACACGACGGGGCTTCGTGAATATCACCCGCCAGGTATCAGAAGCCCTGAAGGAAAGTGGAGTCATGGAAGGGCTGGTCCTGGTGAATGCGATGCACATCACCGCCTCGGTGTTCATTAATGATGATGAATCCGGGCTTCACCAGGATTACGAAGTCTGGCTGGAACACCTGGCGCCGCATGAGCCGGTCGGGAAATACCGCCACAACGATACGGGGGAGGATAATGCCGACGCGCATATGAAACGGCAGGTGATGGGGCGCGAGGTGGTCGTGGCGGTCACGAATGGCAAGCTGGATTTCGGTCCCTGGGAACAGATCTTCTACGGGGAATTCGACGGGCGCCGTCCGAAACGGGTCTTGATCAAGATCATTGGCGAGTAATTCCTATTAAATACAACCTGACTGGACACCCTTGATGTGGTTTGCAATCGGGTATAATATGAATAATACTATTAACATGCTTGATGGATACGCTGAAGAGTCAAGACTGACATAGAATAATCCAATAATTTCAATCCGAAAGACATGGAGCAATTCAAAGTTTGTTGCGCACTATGACTGCCCTCCCGCCAGGCGCGGTGAGGGCGGTATTGCATTAATACCAGACCCAATGAGGTGCCCATGAAGGTATATGAACGGACCCCTTTGAACCTCGATAAAATGGTAGTACCCCGGGGAAGGGTATATCTCATCTCTAATCGCTGCAAGGGCTGCAACATTTGCATCCGCTTTTGTCCCAGCCAGGTACTCCAGGAATCCAAAGGACAAAATGCCAAGGGATATCACTACCCCGAGATTGCGCAGGGGAAAGAATCTGCCTGCATCCACTGCCAATTCTGCATGCTGGTCTGCCCTGAATTTGCCATCTACACCGATGGGGGCGAGGAGGTGGCGGTATGATCCGACCAGCGGTATTGACAGGCAAGCATTTCATGCATGGCGACCATGCCTGCGCCGAAGGCGCGCTGGCTGCCGGTTGCCGATTTTTTGCAGGATATCCCATTACCCCGTCAACCGAAATAGCGGAACATTTGGCTCTGCGTCTGCCTGAGGTTGACGGGGTTTTCATCCAGATGGAAGATGAACTGGCGAGTATTGCCGCCATCCTGGGAGCTTCTGCGGCGGGAGCGCGTTCGATGACCGCCACCTCAGGACCTGGCTTGAGTCTCATGATGGAAAACCTGGGGTTGGGTGTCATGCTCGAATTACCGACTGTCCTGGTGGATGTCATGCGCGGATCCCCTTCCACCGGGTTGCCGACCGCACCGGGTCAGTCGGATGTCATGCAAGCCCGCTGGGGATCGCATGGCGACTTCGCGATCCTGGCATTCTCACCCTGGTCACCGCAGGAGATGTTCGACCTGACGATCCTGGCGTTCAACATGGCTGACAAATATCGCGTGCCGGCATTGCTCCTGGCGGATGAGGTAGTCGGCCATATGGTGGAAAAGGTTGTCATTCCGCCCGAAGACCAGATCACACTCACCGAACGAAAAAAGCCGCGGCTATCCGATCACGATTATTTCAAACCATACCAGGTCGATGACCCCGATCTGGTCCCGCCGCTGGCGCATGCCGGCGATGGATATCACATCCATCTCACCGGTTTGACACATGACGACCGCGGCTACCCGGATATGACGGCTGATACCCATAACCGACTGGTAACACGTTTGTTTGAGAAAGTGCAGCGTAATGCTGATGACATCATCAAATATGAGGGCTACGAGCTTGACGATGCGCGCATCGTGGTGGTCGCATACGGCTGCACTGCCCGTTCAGCCCGTTCTGCGGTCATGCAGGCGCGGGCGCAGGGCATCCCCGTCGGCTTATTGCGGCTGATCACCATCTGGCCTTTCCCGGAAAAAGTTCTGCAAGAACTGGCCGGAAAGGCTGATAAATTCATCGTCGCCGAAATGAATCTGGGGCAAATCCGCCTGGAAGTCGAGCGGGTGACCCATCACTGCGTGAGTGGAGTGCATCATGCCGGCGGAGAAATGATCCCGCCCGGCCCCATCTTCGACGCGATCATGGAGGTGGCGAAATGAGCAACGCGATTGTCGCTGAAAAGCATCCCCTGGATGATCTGATCCGTGCCGACCGCATGCCGCACATCTGGTGCCCGGGCTGCGGTGTGGGCATCATCATGCGCTGCTACGCACAGGCCATCCTGGATTCCGGGATCCCGATCGAGAAACATATCGTTGTGTCAGGCATCGGCTGTTCCGGGCGCGTGGCTGGGTATATGAAACTCGATTCCTATCACACGACCCACGGGCGCGCGATCCCCTTTGCCACCGGGGTGAAACTGGCAAACCCGGCTCTGACCGTGACCGTCTTCAGCGGGGATGGCGACCTGGCATCCATCGGTGGCAACCATCTGATCCATGCCGCCCGGCGAAATATGGATATCAAGGTTGTATGCATCAATAATTTTAATTTTGGAATGACCGGCGGACAGGCTGGACCGACCACCCCTCAGGGTGCTTACGGAACGACAGCGCCATACGGTAATCCGGAATTACCTTTCAATCTACCCTATTTGTTAAAAGCCTGCGGCGCGAATTTCGTATCCCGCTGGACTGCCATTCATGTACGCCAGGTTAGGGATGACATTCTGTACGTCTTTTCCAAGCCGGGGTTTGCCTTTATTGAAGTTCTGGCTCCCTGCCCGATCGGTTTCGGGAAATCCAATGGGATCGAGGACGGTCTGGAAGAAATGGAGATGTATCGGGAGCGGTCCGTTCATATTCAGGATGCCAACGTCGGCGATGAAGATCTGAGTATTGATTTACGTGGTGATTATCCGATCTATGTGGGCAGGTTTATCGATCGGGAGCGTGCTCCATTCATGCCGGTGAAGGTGGAGAAACCATGAAGAAAGAAATTCGAATCAGTGGTTTTGGTGGCCAGGGTGTGGCTCTGGCAGGAATGATCCTTGGAAAAGCAGCCACCCTGTATGAAAATATCGAGGCGGTCATGACCCAGAATTACGGACCGGAAGCGCGGGGAGGTGCATCCAGCGCAGATGTCATTGTGTCAGATACTGAGATTGCCTACCCCTTCATTCAGGAAGCGGATATCCTGGTTGCTCTCTCACAGCAGGCTTATCTGAAATATCGCCCGCTGTCCAAAAAAGATGCCATGGTATTGATCGATCAGGACCTGGTCACGCCGAATAAAGGCGACAAAGTGTTGGCCATCCCATCTCAAAAATTGGCGGAGGGATTGGGCAGGCGTATTGTGACCAATATCGTCATGCTGGGTTTCCTGACTGCTGTCACCGGGTTGGTAAAACGTGAGAACATGGAAAAGGCACTTGAGTCTTCCATGAAAGCTTCGATTGTCCCGCTTAACTTGAAAGCTTTTGCAACCGGCTTTGAATATGCGACTGCCAAGGAGGGTAAAGCATGAGCGATTCCATCCTCGTGATCGGTGGTGGGATAGCCGGAATCCAGGCATCATTAGACCTGGCGGAAGCCGGCGCGCATGTTGTCCTTGTAGAAAAAGAAGCCACCATCGGCGGCGTCATGGCGGTTTTGGATAAGAACTTCCCGACCCTCGATTGCTCGATCTGTATCGAGGCGCCCAAGATGTCTGAGGTGGCGCTCCACCCGAATATCGAGATCCTGTCATTGGCGGAGGTCTCTTCGGTGGACGGGGGACCGGGGAATTTCTCGGTCCAGATCGCCCAAAAAGCACGATACGTGGCGAGCACCTGCACGCGCTGCGGTGATTGCACGCAAGCCTGCCCGGTGGTCCTGCCCAACGAATATGACTCGGGCATGGCAGCCCGCAAGGCAATCTACACCCCCATCCCGCAATCGACCCCTGGACCCTATGTGGTGGATATCGAACACTGCCTGAATGACCCACCCAACTATATGCCGTGTAATCGTTGCACGGTGGTGTGTCCGCCCAAGGCGATCGATTTCTCGATGAAGAAGGAAACGATCCTGAGCCGGCAGGTGGGTTCCATTATTGTTGCCATCGGGTACGACATGCTCGACCCGCGCGAATTGATGGAGTTTGGTTACGCTTCCCACCCGGATATTCTGACAGCCCTGGAGTTCGAGCGGTTGGTCAATTCGGCCGGTCCGACCGGTGGTGAGATCATCCGCCCTTCGGACGGGAAACACCCTGAAAATATCCTGTTTGTCCTGTGCGGCGGATCGCGCGACCATCGTCATTCCAGGTTCTGCTCGCGTTTTTGCTGCATGTATTCGATCAAACATGCCTACCAGGCGCTCGATCATGGCGTCCATCATGTCGACGTCATGTATATGGATATACGTGCCTTCGGTAAAGGCTTCGACGGTTTCTGGACCCGCACGCGTGAAGAGGGCGCTCGTTTCTTACGCGGCAGGCCGAGTCACATATCACCCAACGGCTCTAATATAAATGTGCTGTATGAAGATACTGCTCTGGGAAAACGGGTCGAAGCCAAGTATGACCTGGTTGTCCTCGCCAATGCCGTGACACCACCAGCCAGTTTGGCTCAGTTGGCAGAAAGACTCGGGATCGAAGTGGATGACGATGGCTTCATCCGCTCGCAGGAGGTTGAAGGTAGCTTGATCATGACCACCCGTCCTGGCATTTATACTGCCGGTTGCGTTTCCGGCCCCAAGGATATTCCTGACAGTGTTGCCGAGGGCAGCGGAGCCGCAGCCCTTTCGCTTAGCCACCTCACCCAGCGCAACTGGCCTGAACCGCCCGAGATCGAGCCGATGGAGGATATTGATACACCCCGCATCGGAGTGTTTGTCTGCCATTGCGGCAGCAACATCGCGGGTGTCATCGATGTCAAACAGGTGGTTGAATATGCCCGTACATTGGATGGTGTGGTGTATGCTTCAAACCAGATGTTCTCCTGCGCCGGAAACACCCAGGCAGAGATCGAAGCTTCCATCAAAAAAGAAGCTATCAACCGCGTCGTTGTGGCAGCCTGTTCGCCCAAAACACATGAATCCATTTTCCGCGGGGTGATGATCCGCTCCGGATTGAACCCTTATCTGCTCGAGATGTCCAATATACGCAACATGGATTCCTGGGTGCATAAGCATGAGAAGGAAGCCGCCACCGAAAAAGCCAGGGATATGGTGTGGATGGCGGTCGAGAAAGCCCGCCGCCTGACACCTCTAGAGGTATCCCATTTGCCGGTGACCCAGAGTGCGTTGGTGGTGGGGGGTGGAATCGCCGGCATGACCGCTGCGGCAGCCCTGGCAGATCAGGGTTTTGTCACCCATCTGGTGGAACAGGGCGATCGACTCGGCGGAATCTTGAATGACCTGGAGACCATTGCCCCGGCTGAAAATCCCGCCCATGAGCTGATCGAAGCCAAGGCACGCCACATTAAAAAGAGTCACGTGAAAGTACACATGAATTCGACCGTGGAGACGGTCGGCGGGGTGGTCGGGAACTTCAATGCTCATCTCAGCGACGGGAAGGACCTGACGATCGGCGCGCTGGTGGTAGCCACCGGGGCACAGCCATACCGGCCGACTGAATTCGACTACGGGCAGAATCCGAACGTCATCACGAACCTCGACCTTGAAAAACAAATGAAGACCGGCATGCCGGATGCCAACCGGATCACCTTTGTCGCCTGCGTCGGATCGAGGCAGGGTAAGATGGGTTGTTCGCGTTACTGCTGTACCTCGATGATCAGCCAGGCGTTACGCCTGAGGAAAGCCGGCAAGCAGGTGCGCGTTCTTTACAAAGAGATACGGACGTACAGCCGCCATGCAGAAGAGGTATATGAAGAAGCCATGCGTTCGGGCGTGCAGTTCCTGCAGTACGATCCAACCCTCACACCTCAGGAAGCGATTGGTTTCGACGGTAACGAAGTACGGCTGCTTGATCGCTTGCTGGATAAAGATCTGTTCATACCAACAGATTTGCTGGTCCTGGCGGTCGGATTGACACCGACGCAGGATAGCCTGGCAGAACAACTCAAGTTGTCGCGCTCCGAGGATGGTTTCTACATGGAGTTGCACCCCAAGCTCGGTCCGGTTCAAACGTCCGTGCAGGGGGTATATCTGGCAGGTGCATCGCAGGGCGCCAAGGACGTGCGTGAATCCATGGCGCAGGCGATGGCGGCTGCCGGGAAAGCCGGTGCATTGCTTGCCCGCGGTGTCATCGAAAAGGAACCATTAACCGCACATCTGATCGAGGAATTGTGCAAGGGTTGCATGCGCTGCGTCAAGGTCTGTCCCTTCGGAGCAATCGAACAGATCGGGATGCCCGGCAAGGGCACGGTCAAGATTGTCGAGGCAGCCTGCATGGGTTGCGGTACCTGCGCGGCGGAATGCACATTCGACGCCATTGAAATGCCTTACTTTACCAAAGCCCAGATCCTGGCGCAGGTGGATGCCGCCCTGGCGGAAAAGCCGGAAAAGAAAGTCATTGTTTTCACCTGCAACTGGTGTTCCTATGCCGGAGCGGACCTGGCAGGTATCGAGAAGCGCCAATACCCACCCTCATCGCGGGTGATCCGCACAATGTGTTCCGCCCGCTTCGAAGAGGCGTTTGTGGGGCGGGCGTTTGAGAAAGGAGCCGGAGCGGTTTTGGTGACAGGCTGCCGGTTGACAGAGACAGGCTCTGATTGTCACTACAACTATGCCAACCGCTTTACCCAAAAACGCTTTGAGTTCTGGCAGAAGAAGTTCGAGCGCCAGGGGATCGCTCCTGAGCGATTGCAACTGCGCTGGATTTCCGCCGCCGAAGGCAAGGAGTTCGCCGAAAAGCTTTATGAGATGGACGGAGTGATCAAAGCCCATCAAGAGAACGCCAAGAAGACCAAGGAGGTCAGCCATGCCTGATGAGCTTCATCTTGTGATCGATGACGACCTCCATGAACGCCTGATTGAATTGACCGGCGGAGCGGCAGCCTTGTGTTACCAATGCGGGACGTGTACTGCCAGCTGCCCGTGGGGTTTGGTGCGCGAAGAGCACCTGCCGGTTCGGACGATTATCCATCAAGCACAGTTGGGGGTGCCAGGCTGGCAATCCAACCTGTGGTTGTGCACGACTTGTGGTCAATGTGAAGTATTGTGCCCGCGCGGCGTAAAGGTTACGGATGTATTCCGCGGCTTGCGGGAGCTAGCTTGGGAGGAGCGGCGGACGGAAAAGGGCTTGCCATCCCTGCTGTGGTCGATTTACTGGAATGAAAATCCATGGTCCCAGCCTCCTTCGCAACGTGATGCCTGGTCAAAGGGATTGGGTATTCCGGAATTTGATCCAGAGCAGCATGAAGTATTGCTGTATATCGGCTGTACCTCATCTTTTGACCGGCGTGCTCAGAAGGTTGCCCGCGCACTTGTGAGCGTATTGAATGCCGCAGGGGTTAAATATGGATACCTGGGGAACGACGAACCCTGTTGCGGCGAATCGGCACTCAGCGTGGGGCACCTGCCGTACTTCAACGAAATCGCCCATAAAACGACGGAACGATTCCGTGAGAAAGAGGTCATAAAAGTGGTGACAATTTCCCCCCATTGCTATGACGTCTTTAAAAATCATTATCCGAACGATAAACCGTTCGAGGTCTTCCACTACACCCAGTACCTTGCCCAACTAATTGAGGATGGGCGCTTGAAATTAACCGGATCGGTGAAGGAAAAGATCACCTTCCAGGATCCGTGTTATCTGGGAAGGCATAATAACGAATACGCAGCGCCACGATCGATCCTGGCGGCCATCCCCGGTACCGAAATCGTGGAGATGCCGAGGAACCGCTCAGAGGGGCTGTGTTGCGGAGGTGGGGGCGGGCGCATGTGGCTCGAGACGGTCAATGCGGATCGTTTCTCGAACCTCCGTGCAAAAGAGGCTTCAGAAACAGGAGCTGGAATTCTGGCTACCGCCTGCCCGTTTTGCATCGTCTGCCTGGAAGATAGCGCAAAGAATTTAGCCCTTAACAAAATACGCGTATTGGATATCGCTGAAGTTGTCGCTTTGGCGCTTGAAAAATAATATGGAGTGACGGTATGCCACCATCCTTATATGGCGTAAAAGAGGAAAGCAAGGCGATCTGGGTCTACCTGGAACAGGATGACGGAGTCCTGGAGAATGTCTCAATGGAGATGCTTGCCAAGGGGCGGGAAATGGCGGACCAGTTGAACTGGAAGCTGGTCGGCCTGCTGGTTGGCAAAGGCGTGGCGGCTCTGGCAAAGACCGCCATATCCCATGGCGCAGATGAATTACGAATGGCAGATCATCCCTTGCTTGACCAATTCACGATCGATGCCTACGGCAGGGTTGTGTTCAAAGCGGTAATGGATGGTAAACCAAGCGTGTTCCTGATCGGCGCGACCCCCAACGGGAGGGACTTGGCGGGCAGACTGGCGGTCCGCTTCAGGACCGGGTTGAATGCCGACTGCACGAATTTGCACATGGATAAGAAGAGTGGATTGCTGGTCAGCGAGGTTTCAGGTTTTGGTGGCGGGGTGGTGGCGATGATTGAAATGCATGAGCACCGCCCTCAGATGGCAACCGTCCGGCCGGGAGTTTTTGCCCTGAATGAGCCCGATGGGAAGCGGAAGGGTGAGATCATCACGCTCAAGGTGGAACTGCAACCCGAGATGATCAAGACCCGCATCCTGGAACGCGTAAAAAGTGGGGTGGTCGATCTGACCCGCGTTCCGGTATTGGTGGTCGGTGGACGCGGTGTCAACGGTGATTTTGACACCTTGCGCAATCTGGCAGGTTTGCTCGGCGGTGATGTCGGTGCGACTCGCCCGCCGGTGGACGAAGGACGCATCGAACGTGAGCGCCAGATCGGTCAAACCGGCGTGATTTGCAGTCCCAAGGTGGCGATCTGCTGCGGGTTGAGCGGAGCTTTTCATCTCCTGGTTGGGATCGAAAAGGCGGATGTGGTCGTTTCGGTCAATTCAGATCCGGAAGCGCCCATCTTTGAATTCTCTGATTATTACATTGTGGGGGATGTCAACCAGTACCTGCCGGCGATCATTGCCGCCCTTCAAACCGGTCGGGAGGTGAGTCATGCCTGATCTGCATACGGTCGTGTGTGTCAAGGTCGTCCCGAAGTCGGAGGAGATCCGCGTGGATTATTCCACCAGGCTGCTCGATCGCAGCAATGCTCATTCCGAGATCAATCCCCCGGATATGAATGCGCTTGAAATCGCTTTGGGTGTCAAGGATCGCTACGGCGGGCGGGTGGATATCGTCTCGATGGGACCGCCTTATTTCGAGCCGCTGTTGCGCATCGGGCTGGCGATGGGTTGCGATCACATTTACCTGCTCAGCGACCGTGCCTTCGGTGGAGCGGACACCCTGGCAACCACCTATACCCTGGCCGAGGGCATCAAAAAAATGGGCGGTGCTGACCTGATCATTTGCGGTGAGGAATCCGCGGATGGCGCCACCGGGCAGGTGCCGGCCGGGCTGGCCGAGTGGTTGGATGTGTCGCAACTGACCCTGTTAACCGAGATCAATCTCGATCTGTCACGCCGTATGGGGATCGGGCGACGGTCGCTCAAGGGCGGTTATGAGATTCTGGAATCTCCCCTACCTTGTGTGGTATCGGTAAAGACCGCCAGCAACGAGCCGCGCTTTCTGGATTTCTCACGCAAGTCGTGGGCTTATGAGAAGGATCGGGTTACAGTCTGGAATGCCGCCAATCTGAAGGCGGATCCGCAATGCATTGGGCTGGCAGGCTCCCCCACCACAGTATCCGAGCTGGCCAAAGTGCCGGTGCGGGAGCGCAAGCGTCAAAAGCTGGCTGGCTCACCGGATAAGGTCTCGGAAGTGCTTGTCAAGATTATCCAGGAAGTCTTATAGTACTTTCTTTTATTTCTACGTAATATTCATTGTCTGACCTCGAATCCCCAAACGCCCGAAGGGTGTCCAGAGGAGAACGGGGACAGGTCAGCAGGTTTATTGGTCATTGTTAAACACTTGAATAGATATCCAAGTGTAGTATAGAGGGTTAAACACCGCCTGCCAAGCCGGTGGATGTGATGAATGATGGGTGAGGGTCATGGGCTCGATAACACTGTCGAGTGACGGAGTCTGGCTAAACAATGTGGA
This sequence comes from uncultured Chloroflexia bacterium, assembly GCA_963701225.1. GTDB lineage: Bacteria > Chloroflexota > Anaerolineae > Anaerolineales > Anaerolineaceae > JAFGXF01. The sequence continues at coordinate 475,479 of OY969578.1, forward strand.
AAAACAGGGTTATAAAAGTCACCCGAGTCATTTTACAGAAAATTTGATACACCGTCTAAAATTGCCTGCTTATTGTTAACTCCCCCAAATGGCGGAGAACGATACTCCCCAGTCGTTGGATGCGGCTGGAGAATATATACTGTAAACTAAGATGAGTTGCACAGGATTTTGCGGTTTGCAAGCCGGCTTCGACCTGTCAGTGCGACGATTTTGCTTTATTAAATCCGGAGGTTAGAGATGAAGAAGATAGTATTAATTTTTGTATTAATGGCCGTAATGCTCGTAATACTTGCAAGCTGTGCTCCCGGCACAAGCATACAAATCACTACGCCTGTTCCGAATACACAGGTTGGGACTGTCACTCCCAACGAGCAGATCAACGTTCCCGGCTTTAGTATTAAAATCAATGTACCCGGTCCGAACCCACTGGTCAATACAGCTGGAACGCGTGGTAGTATCCCCGGAACTTTGATCGGAATCTGGCATGGGATCATCTCCCCGGTAACTCTTGTTGCGTCATTTATTAATCCGAATGTGCAGATGTATGAAGTCCACAATGACGGGAGCCAGTATAACCTTGGATTCCTGGTTGGAGTGGCAATCGTGTTCCTCATTCTGGGCATAATCGGTGGTTCAAGACGCCGCTAACGCGAACCAACGGAGCTCGAATGGCGAGTTTGTTTGTCGCAGGCTGGCATCCGCTGATCAGAATGGTTCCTTGCCGCGAAAATCCGCCTTAATGTTAAATCGACCCTGTCATACCCGGGCCGAATGTCGGATCCCACTAGAAGATATTTCTAGAAGAAAGGAGATGCGAAGATGAAACTTACCCCTCCGAAAGTGATCACCTGGTGGATTGCTGTTATCCTTGGTGTGCTTGGACTTCTTGCCTACATGGGCAGTTTAGCCGCTCTAAGCTCATACGCGTTCTGGTTGGTTTTAATCGGGCTTGTCCTGATGTTGGTGGCGACACTCATTAAGGACCTTTAGCCGTCACAGTATATGGACCCTGGGGTTGAGGATTCAGTCCGGGCTACCCTGGGGTCCACGTGTCCTCCTTGTGATTTCCTTGTTCAAGCTGGCTTAAGCATGATTCAAGGCTCCATACAAAAGAATCAGGTTTTCCTTACGTCTTATACAGTAGTTGAATAGAAATTTTGGAAAAGACCGCATTTTTTTGCGCGTTGATCGATAACTTATTATGCCTTAATTTAAACCATCTACTGCTGACCTCTCTTTCAGCGGTAGATGGTTTTTATTATCCAGGAAAAAAACCTAGCCCGGAAAACGCTCTCGAACTTTCGCCGAAATCTGGCGGTCGGTCATCTTATCCATGGTTTCGACTGCAAGAATGTTTCCTTTAAATCCATCGTGTTCAAGACGTTTTTTTAGCTCCCCCTTGGCCTCACCCGGGCCAAAGATTTGGAGGGTGTCCACATCACGAATTTCTGCGAGCACTTTTTCATAGAAGTTATTGAGGTGATTTCCAAATTGTCGATCCCGCACATCTTCGGTCGAACCGTCTTCGGATCCGTCACCACCTGTAAAACGGACGTGTTTCTCCATATTCGAAGTAATTTCCTTGGTTTCTTCCCCTTCCTCTGTAATTGTTACGATCACCGCTTTGCGATGATCGATCCAAAGCCCCGCTTGTTTATTCATAGGAATTCTCCTTTATTCGATTTGCTAATATCCTCTAGAGTCTATATCCCAATATGTAATCCGGCAATATTCCTGAAATTAATAAATCCTTGCGAATTGTTCGCGGATATCAACTTGGCTCGGGCTCAATAATGAAGATCATGATCACGAATGCGTGGTTCAGGAAGCTTTCATTCTCTTTGCTGAGTTGTGAGACATGAACTATCATTTCCTTTTTCTTCGAGTTTTTACAGCTATAGGTGGCTCGCTTTCAGATATGACAGGCTGAGGCGAAGGAAATTGAACAAGAGAGCTTGCCGGTAGAACCGCTTGCAAAATTGGTTCCGCTTTTTCGATCAAGCCGGTGAGTCGCTCCAGACTGCTGGTCACCAGGGGTGGAGGTGGTTCATCCATTGCCTTAATCGTATCCCAGACGTGCGCTTGCCGTTCTTTAAGATCTGAAATCTGAGCTGCGGCTCCTAAAGCAAGCTTGTGGCTTACGAGACGGTTCCATAGGATTTGGCATACAGCCGAGAGGGGCGGTGCCACGATGATACCGGGCAGACCAAAAGCAATCGCCAGGGCGATAATTAATACCAGAGTCAGTATAGGATTATCCCACCTGCGGTTGAAAAGGCGTGGTTTGATCCATAGACCCAAGGCAATGAAGACAACAAGCGCAAAGAGTGCTGTTAACAGGCCAAGCTGCAAGCTGGTCAACAGCCCGACCAGGAGAACTGGAATGACCACCAGGGCTACCCCAACCATGGGAACCAGGCATGCTATTGCACCAGCCAATGCCAGGAAAGCCGGGTATGGGGACCCGAGCAGCCAGTATCCCAAACCCAATATCAGCCCTGCCAGTAGACTTTGGAATACCTGACCACGTATGTAACCGCCAATGTCAGGCTCGACTATCCGCCAGATACCACGAGCCTGTTTGCGCTGACCGGATGGAAGCAATGAGAGCCAGAGTCGTTCAAAATGAATTTGATTGAGGCTCCAATAAATGCTGAGGAATAAGATAATGAGTATGCCGCTAACGACACTTCCAAGCACCTGTGTGACGCTGAGTATGGCCGGCAGAACAAGCTGTCCCTTGTCGCCGGCAATCGCTTCAAAGAGTATGCTTGGTGTTGGCATACGTGCAACGAGCGCCTTTTGGAACGCGCTGCCTTCCAACCACCTCGGCAACCTCCATGCATCCTGAGCTGATACTTGATTGGCTAAATCATGGAATTCAGAGATTGCAAGCCCACCGGTCAGGAAAAGCAGGTAGCCGAAACCGCCCAAAACTACCAGATACAATAGAATCCAGGCTGCACGTACCAAGAAGCGGCGCCCGGCCAGGCGATTAGCCAATGGACGCAACGCTGCTGCAAGCGTCAGCGAGATCAATACATAAATGATGACAATGCGAAACTGCCACAGCACCAATAACGCCAGCAACGTGGTCATAATAGCCAAGCCAATCCTTATCAATTGCTTCGTCATGGGACGCCTGTTGGAGGAACTTGTGATAGTAGAGCATCAAGATCGGTTGTAATGGTCTCAATCTCATCCAGAATCTGGTCAACTTGTTTGACCATCAGAACCGATCCGCCTTTCTTGAGACGCGCCTGCTTGCGTAAACCCTGGGCCAAAACTTGCGTCTCATAGCGCAACCGGCTGGTAGAATCTCGTCCGGGTGAGACCTCCGACTCCATTGCTGATGAATGAAAAACGAAGCGATCAAGGAAGAGCTGAATAATGGCTGCCATGGGGATCGCCATCAGCACTCCGACCAGGCCAAGTAATGAACCAAAGGCAAAAAATGCCAGCAAGGATACGAACGGATTGACCCCCACCGCCTTACGCATGACACGTGGAGCCAGCAGATAATTTTCCGTCTGATGAATAACCAGCGTGGCGACGATCACCCACACCACCTTGGAAGGTGCGATGGATAAGGCAAGTATCCCCGCTGGAATGGCGCCAAGCAGCGGCCCAATCATTGGTACGGCCTCCAGCGCGCCTGCCATAAGAGCCAGGATCAGGACATTGGGCAATCCGATGAGCAGATAGGCAACCAGCGACATGATACCGATAGCCAGGCAAAGGACACCTTGCCCAACAATATAGTAACCCACCTTGGTTTCCATGGCTGAGATAAGATCGCTCAGACTTTCACGCTGGTTTTTTGGAATCAGCTGCAGTAGGGATTGGATGGTTCGCGGTCCATTGAGAGTCCAGTGATAGGCTAATAGAAGGATCACCGTGGCCATAAAGATGACCTTGGCTGCCAATGCCACGTAACCCAACGCTTGCTCTGCAGAGACCAGCACCTGCTGTCCTGTTTGCTGTAATGGCTCGAGACCAGGGATTGTCGCTGGGAGGAATCCACCTAAACGTACGATCAATTGATTGGGATTAATGAACATCAATTCGCGCAGGTTTTGATAGTAACCCGGCACAGCGGCAGCAATCGTAGTAGCCTGCTCGATAATTAAGGGGAATAATAATAGCACGAAGCTGGTGCCCAGGGCAAGAAGCAGGACGTAGACAAGAATGACTCCTGCTACCCGGGGAAGGCCGCGCCGGTATAACCAGTTTACGAATGGTCTGATCGCCGTGCCTAGCAGGATGGAAATTAACAAGATGAAGACGACCTGGTAAAACCGGTAGAGAAGCCAGAAGCCAAGGGCTACAAAAACCAGGACGAGGGTCGCCCACATGACCCGTCGGAATGTCCAGTTATCCAGTTGCGAAGGTGGAAAGAGTGTCATGCTTTCCCTCTATTAGATGGGCTCAGAAACACGTTTATATTGTGTAAGGGGAGGCAGCCAAAGAAAAGCCGCCTCCCCAATTTACTATGCTGTTCGAGAGGTTTAAATCAATCCGAGCAGTTTTAAAATTATGAGGATGACAGCAATTACGATCAGAATGTGAATCCAACTACCGGTTTTTGGGAAGCTTGAACTGATATTCCGACCGAAAAAGCCGAGCAACCACAGTATTACCAGAATGACGACAATTGTCCACAACATGAGATATCTCCTTTTTTTGATTTTTATAAAAGTCACAAGGTCAAACGAGCTTGTGACTGATCACCTAGCGGTTCAGCAAGAGAAATATTCCAGCTGCAATGGCGAGAATCGCCAGGATTACGTAGAGGCCGCCAAGACCCAGAAGTGTTACCAGGCCCCAGGCGATGAGAAAGATGGCCAGCAACAGCATGCCAATGTTTCTATGGAATTTCATGATGGTAACTCCTTTACTCTTATGTTTTATCCTGGTTATCTGTCATAACCATCATCACTCAGATAGATGCCGGCCTTTTCCCGGTCTTCTTCTGAGAGATAAAAGAACCCTGCCAGTCGTCTGGTAATACCCTTGACGGTCTTTAACCAGGAGGAAAAACACTCTGTTCGGTTTACATCCAATTTGAATTTATCAGCCGAAATGTCCATCATGTTACTGTTTATTCATGTGTGTGTTGATCTGTGGTCGTTGTTTCTGTAACAGCCACCACGGGTCCACGCGGCCGGTAAAAGATCACCCAGACGATTCTTTCAAGCGCCCATGCGATCAAGGCATACACCAGCATGGCAATGAAAGATGAAATTTCCAGCACCATGCCTCCTGCCGATGGGGTCCCGGTCAACCCGGCAAAAGGTTTCAGGAACAGGTCGGTGAATCCATATATAAAAATGGCAATCGGGCTGGCCGCGTTGGCACCGATCAGTTTAAGCCCTATTCTCAATGCGATCAGGGCTTCGAGTATGCCGAAGAATAGCCAGACTAACTGGGTGGCTTTAAAGGTAAAAATTCGCCGATCCCTTTCCGGTTCTTTTTGTGTCGTCTGTACTTCTGATATTCTCTGGTTAGTCATTTTAACCTCTTGCTTGTTATTTCCGGTGATTGATGGAGGATTCCTACAATTTTGGCATGGCAGGGGAGCAATGAAGCACCCCTGCCTGTTAGATTTATTTCAGGATGGAAAGCGACTGGGTTATACTCTGCGACGGAGTAGATGGACGATCGCGATCACGATAATGGCACCCAGCAGTGTCACCAGCATGGTTGGAAGGTTGACTGCATCATTGATCGTTCCGACATGGAATATGGGGCTGAGGAAGTAGCCGGCCAGGAATGCGCCCACGACGGCTACAACGATGTTGATCAGCAGGCTCGCTCGGTCTTTCATGATTTCACTCGCCACCCAGCCGATCACTGCCGCAGCAACTAAGTAAATTATGATGTTCATTTTTTCTCCTTTATTTATGTCTGATTTGCACGGATTACCGTTTAAATTTATTGATGCTTTCTCCTCCTCAGAGAAGAAAGGCTAGTGGTGCTGCCCAGGTCATTTCCTGAGCGTGGGTTCAGTTTTACTTTTCATACTGGACTCATACTCCGTTACGCGCTTATCGATTTCATCGACTGCGCGCTCCCGGGTGTAGCCATATTTTTCCTGAAGCAAGCCCACCATGACGTCGAACTTGCCGGCAGCCCGGTCCAGATCGTCATCGGTGAGTTTGCCCCACCAGGCTTTGGCCTCACCTCGGATTTGTTTCCACTTACCTTCAAATATATCTTTGTTCATAGGTTGATCCTCCTGATCCTTTTTGAATGCTGTCCCAGTAAGCGCCGGCGCTCGAGACAGCATAATGCGCCGGTTTTTCAAGTACTTCCCATCAGCCAGATGGTATCAATCGATCGTAGTGGCTGCAGCGACGGTTCGCAAGCGTTCTGCCACACGCTCGGGGGTCTCACCTTTACTGATAAATGCATCGGCACCGGCGGATAGTGCAGCTTGCTGGCGGGAGGTAAGATGACTGATGAGGACAATGACCAGCGCGGCCGGACAGGCCTTTCGGAGATTATTAAGAGCCGCGGTGGGTGAGCTGGGCAGCAGATCCCAATCCACCAGCAGCATATCAGTCCGGTTGACAGGAGCTTGAACAAGCGTGGTGGTCCAGTCTGCGGTCTCGCCAACCACTTCCATGTTCAAATCATGGAGTAGAAGGCGAAGAGCGGAACGTTCTTCAGCTCTGGCATCGGCAATAAACACGCGGGTCATTAATTTATCGTACAACAAAGGCTCCTCGGTCACATCCATCGACCGGGGAGTGTTTGCCTCCTCCACTTGGGGGAGAAGCTGAAGTTATGCTTTGAGGGGATTGGTAATACTTGAATGTCTCACTGAAACGTGATGATAGAGCAGTATGGCAACTATAACGGAAATCTCCAGTTGGAATAAAGCTCAGTTTGGATTAAGACCTGAGGAACCAGAATGCCCCAATGGAGACGAATGGCAGGAGCAGCACGACCAACTTTGGCAAGCAACCCTTTTTGGTAGTAATGACTTCGGGTAGATCTATTCCCTGGTTTTCCTGGCCTTCTGGCAAACTCATTCCCTGGCTCTTTTGGGCATCCGCCAGCTTGTTACCTTGACTCGTTTGCCATTTACCGGTTTCATTGTCGACACCCCTTCCTTGACCTGATTTTTGATCGCGAGGTTGAATTGAAGACGATGCCTTAATTTCCTTGTTTCCCTTATTTGCTTTATAATCTTTTGATTTTTTTGCCATGGTCTCTCCTTTACTTTACTCTTGTAATTGTATGATAATCTCCATAAGACCACATCCACTTGACGGGGAGTGTTTGCCTCCGCCACTTGGGGGAGACGCTGATGGTTTCTTTGGCCGTCTCCGCAAAGCTTGATTGCTTTACCAGGAGAGATGGTATGAACAGGTTTTGCTCGGGGCTCCTGCATAAAACACTACCGCGCCTGAACTTCAGGCGCGGTAGTGTTGTTCCGAATCTTCAAGCAGTATGGCAACTGCGCTGAGAATATCTGGTTTGAGTCTCTGCTTGGGGATGTGTTTGCCTTTGAAAAGGCATCATCCGGCGGGAATCGACACAATCAATCCTCAATAATGAACGTAACCTTTAATTGGACGCGGTATTCTCTGATTTTTCCATCCTCGTCCAGCATGATCTGCTGATTCTTGATCCAGGCGGATTTGAGGTGCGTGAGCGTTTTATGGGCGCGCGTGACGCCAATCAGCATCGCATCATCAAAACTCTTCGTGGAAGAGGCTATGATTTCTGTTACTTTTGCGACCGACATGCGAAGCTCCTTGTTTATTTTAACAATAACGTGCTTGTTTATGACCTGAGTAACAGGTACACGCCAACCAGGGCAAACGACGGCAGCAGCAGCATAAACAACATCGATAAGCAGCCGCTCTTGGATGTGTTGCCTTCGCCCGTGCTCAGTCCTTGACTCTTTGTCCGGTTACCGCTGGGGCTGCTGGACCCCGCTCCGCGCTCTGATTTACCGGCACGAGGTTTTATTGACTTCGATGCTCTCTTTGTTTTAAACTCTGCTGATTTTTTTGCCATGGTCTCTCCTTTACCTTACCCTTTTCATTGTATGACACCTTCTCGCGGTTCACATCCATCGACCGGGTAGTGTTTGCCTCCGCCACTTGGGGGATGTTTGTGAGTTCAGAGAACGATGCGGTCGGCAATCTGGATTTTATACGCTTAGTCTTTTTGGGTCTTGACGTGTTGAATTAAATATTCCTCTTGCCATAAACCGGCTGGTAAGGCAATCAAAACTATTGTCGTTTTGTTGGGCAACCGCCTGCTGGCATTGGGATGATATCGCCTTCATGCTTGTCGTGACCCTCTAAGCCGTTAACACTAATTGTTATCTTGACATAAGGATTCTTGTCGCTACCCGTGGCGTGACAGATCGTGATCTTGCCATCATTATTTGTTAATGGGCTGGTCGGGCAACCACCTGCTGGCGCGGGTATGATATCGCCTTCATGTTTGCCGTGACCATTTAGGCCATTAACACTCACAGTGATCTCGTTATATGGATTGGTATCGCTGCTGGTGGCATGACAGATCGTAATCATACCGTTGGTAATTACCGCTGGGCTGGTAGGGCAACCACCCAATGGTACCGGATAGATGTCGTTTGGATGTCCAAGATGCTCCGTCAAATTGGCGCTGGTGATGGTGATCTCTTCATACGGAGCTGCCGGGTCACCGGTGGCATGGCAGGCGGTTGTCGGGGTGCTACCCACCGTGCAGGCTGCGAGCAGGGTAATTGTTAGAATTCCAACAATCGCTACCAATTTGATCGTCATTTTGCCAGGTTGGTTCATTTGATTCTCCTTAATTAAATGGTTAGAAATAAGAAGGCTCGATCTTGCCGCCCGTTGCAATTTGGGTTTGGTATCCGCTAAAATTAAAAGAGCCCTACCCTCAGCGTACAACAAACAACCCCCGGCCACATCCATCGACGGGGGAGTGTTTGTCTCCACCACTTGGGGGAGGTTTATGGGATCAGGGAGCGATGCGGTTGCGCAGCGCGAGAGTTACAGCTTCGGTACGGCTGGCGACGCCTAATTTGGACAGAATGTTGCTGACATGGGATTTGATGGTGGATGGACTTACGCTCAGCCGTCCGGCGATCTGGGTATTATTCAGCCCCTCGATCATCAGTATCAGGACTTCACGTTCGCGCTCCGTCAGGTCAAGACCGGGTGCCGGTGGTTGATTGGCATTCTGGACGAGGGTTTGTGCGACCTCCGGTGAGAGTGTGGTATGCCCGGCGCGTGCAGCCCGGATTGCCCTGGCAAGTTCGTCGGCAGAGACGTCTTTGAGCAGATAACCAATGGCTCCGGCTTCCAGCGCTTTTTTGATCAGTTCCCCTTCTTTAAAGCTGGTCAGCGCCAGGACCTGGACTTGTGGAAATTGCTGGCGGATGATGTGGGTCGCTGTCGCCCCATCCATCATCGGCAAAGCCATATCCATGAGGATCACGTCCGGCAAAACTTCGGCACAAAGTTGGACAGCGGCCTCACCGGTTTCCGCTTCACCTGCCAGTTGCAGATCGTCAAAAACCTTCAGGAAGGTCGCCAGTCCGTGGCGCACCATGGTATGGTCGTCGACCAGCATGACGCGAATGGGGCGGGATGGAATTTCGTTCATAAACCCTCCTTCTTTTTCCAGTGGATGTCTATTTTAGTACCTTTTCCCGGTTGACTGGAAATCGCCAGCACGGCTCCCACCGTTTCGGCACGCTCCTGCATCATACTCAATCCATAGTGACCGGAGGGAGTCAGATCGGTTGTGTTATACCCGCAACCATTATCGTGTATATGTATAACCAGCTCTCCGGGTGTATGACGTACATCGATTTTCACATGGCTGGCTTTTGCATGTTTGGCAATATTGTTAAAAGCTTCCTGGCAGATGCGGTAGAGTGCCACCTGAGTGTCGGCCGGCAGACTGCCTTCGCCATTTACTGTCACGTCCGCCGGTATGTTTGTACGCCCGGTAAAGGCGTTCGCCAGCAGACGCAGCAAATCGCCCAATTCGGTATCGGTCAGGGTTGATGGGCGTAATTCGGCCAGCAGTGCGCGCATCTCGGCCATTGCGCCACGGGTGAGGCGGCGCAGGTCCTCCAGCGCGTGGCGCGCCTCATCCGGCTCTCGCTCCCACAGGCGTGGTAGGACTTCGGCGATCAGCCCGGCGGAAAAAAGAGACTGGTTGACGGCGTCATGCAGGTTTTGCGCGAGGCGTTGCCGTTCCTGTAGCGCTGCCAGCGACTGGGCATGCTCATATAATTCTGCGTTGACCAGTGTCACCGCCGCCTGGTTGGCGATGGTCATTGCCAGGTCGGCATGGTGTACGGTGAAGTAATCACGCTGTGTGTGGGCGATGCCAAAACCACCGATGATGCGGTCTTTGACCGCCAGTGGCACCCACATCCAGGATTGTACGCCTTCCAGTAATGCCGCGGAATCATTTTCCAGGAGGGTTCTTAGATATTTTGCGGATTTGTCTTTGCTCCATAGATCCACAATGCGGATGGGCCGGCGCCCGTTAAACAGCGTTTCCAGTATGTCCTTGGCGTTCAGTTGGATATGGAAAGGCACGGAATTCTCCAGACGATCAGACCCGCGCACTGCCAGCGCAACCAGGATCGAATCTTCCAATGTGAAAAGAACAGCATGAGTGTATTTTATGAGCATTCCCAACTGGTCAAGGATTAGCTCCGGTTGTAGTTTCAACGTGGAAGCCAGGGTTTGGGAAATTTCAAGCAGGGTGGTTTGTTCGTGCGCGCGCATTCCCATCCGCTGCTGAAGCTGGTGATCCGCTTCAACCCGTTTGCTGACATCGCGCAGGAGCGCCAGCGCACAGTTCTTGCCCTGGTACTTGAAATCCACCGCGCGCCATTCCACGCTGAACGGCGAATCATCCTTTCGCACATGCTGCGCCAGCACCTCGAACAGGTTGCCCTGATGGATCACTTGAGCAAACTCGGCAAAAAGGGGAAGGCTATTGGCATGGATAAATTGTTGAAGTCGTATCCCGCAAAAAGCCTCGCGTGCGTATCCATGCATTTCTACCGCTGCGGGGTTGGCAGCCAGCACACTGCCGGTCTCGAGGTCAGTGATCACCACCCCATCACTGGCGGTTTCAAATATGTTTAGATACAGTTGATTGAATTCTGGAATAGCTGTATTCATATTGAAATCGATGTTATTATACAATAAAAGCCAATAAATCCAACCTCTCAAAAACCGATGTGATCCCCTAATTGCAGTCCCTTCGATTTCAATTACAGGCAGCGAGGTCACCTGCAGCGAACCGTGTTTCCTGGATTACACACGAAAGTCGTGGGAATATGAGAACGTCCGGGTGACAGCCTGGAATGCTCTGGATTTGAAAGCCGATCCGCAATGCATCGGGCTGGCAGATTCACCCATCACGGTCTCCGAGTTGGCCAAAGTGCCAGTCAGGGAGCGCAAGCGTCAAAAGCTGGCAGGCTCACTTAATAAAGTCTCGGAAGAACTCGTCGCGATTATCCAGAAAGCCCTATGATTTTATCTTTCTCTCCCTCCAAGCTTTTTTTGGAGGGAGAACTGAAGAGAGGGAGGAGTAGAGATGTGGAATTGATGCCTATTCTAATCCCCTCACCTTACATCCTCTCCCCGCCGCACGGGGAGAGGAAAAAATAAGAAAACGCTGGCCGGTTCAGCGGATAAGGTCTCCGAAGAACTCGTCGCGATAATCCAAAAAGCAGTATAGATATTGTGATTTTCTAATAGTGAATGAGCTTAAGTATGCCTGAGTTTTGATAGAACAATAAATGCTTCTTCTAGTGTTCCTCCAGTTTGTTTAAGCCATTCAGGAGGATTGTTAGGTGCAACTTCAATCCAAGCTGTATCTTTACCTAAAGAGCCTGTGTGTTGACCAAAATGGCCGATAACAGTTTGTTTTAATAATGATTTACTAATTACCCAACAATGAGCTTGGCCTGGAGAAATGCCCATACATACCATATACTCATAATTTTGATCTCTTATTTGTTGGAACTTGTAAATACCTGCTTCCCACAATGTGGAAAATTTAACTTCAATGCGATGGCCATTAATTAACATGTCTGCTTCGCTATCAGGGCTTTTATCTACTGCCAATCCTTTTACCGCACACCACTGATATACCAAACGTTTTCCTAATTTACCTTTCTTGCCGCTTGAAAGATTAATTATCCATTTTAATGGACTTTCCTTCCATATCGAATCTTTGGTCTCCAGGTCTTTTTTTATGAAATTCGCAGCAGCGACTAGTAAATTAAAGTCTGAACCATTATTTGTATTTGGCATATAAAAAACCTAATAGATTTTACGTCAACTAATATGTGGTATTTTTCCTGCTTTGATTATGGCGAATGCTTCATCGAGAGATCCGCCGTAATGTCTAGCCCAATCAGGTATTTCTTTTGGATTAATAGAAAGCCAATATTCTGCTCCATTCGCTCCCTGATGTTGTTTTTTTCCATGCATAATCGCATAGTCTCTACTAAAAATCCAACAATGCGCTTCAAAAGGTGAGATACCAAAACATATTATATTTTCAGGACCTTCGCTTTTTATCTGTTGAAATTGGTAAATACCCGTCTTCCAAAGCATAGAAAACTTAATGGCAAATTGTAGCCCATTAATTATTAAGGTTTCGCTTGAGTGTTTTACAGGGGCTATTGAAAGTCCTTTGGTTGCAAAGAAAGAAAGAAGTAAACTTCTAGCCAGTTTACCCTTTGACCTTGGTGGTAATTGAAGAACCCATTCGAACGGGCTGTCCTTCCACAGGTCATTCATTTCCTCTAACCCCTTTTGTAGATAACTCGCTGTTGATGCAAGCATTAGAAAATCAGATGCAATATTTGGATAAGAGATATCTTCTTCGTCTTTTGGCTTATTCTTTAATTCTTTTACGAGTGGGCTTATTTCTTTTTGATACGGAACTGGATTAAAATTAATCCATTCTATATTGTTTATGCCTGAAAATCTTTTAGCCATAACTTCTAGTGCTTCTTTATTATTGTCGACTAATATGAACTCTCTTCTATTTAATAAACAACTTTCCCCAACCGTGCCACTTCCAGCAAAAAAGTCCATCACAACACTTCCAGGCGATGATGAGGAGCGTAAGATTCGATTTATTAGACGTCGCGGCTTCTGTGTCGGATACCCCAACCTCTCTTTACTACTCGTACCGACTATAGTTTGCCACCAGGTATCTGTATTTCTTTTACCAACATAGCTCCACCACCAAGTGTCTGTCGGTAATTTCCCCAATTCTGCTTTTATGGGACCCACAAGACCTGGAGCCATGTATCTCTCTCGATCAATTTCACTCGTATTAAATATATAGTTTTTTGGATTTTTAACATAAAAAAGTATATTGTCATGCTTAACAGGCCAGCGAGATTTTGCACGCCCCCCAAAATCGTATGCCCAAATTATTTCATTAATAAAGCAATCTCGACCAAAAATATTGTCTAATAGAATTTTACAATAATGGACTTCTCGATAATCAATATGGAAATATAGACATCCGTGTGGTTTTAATATTCGGTATGCCTCTATTAGACGCGGACGTAAGAATCCCTCAAGGAAATAAAGACTCCCTTCAGGAGCTAATGCTTTGAATGCAGCTTCAATTTCGTGGGTAACTAGTCCATCAGTGGCAAAATTAAACGAATCCTGGTATGCTTTCGTACCTAGCTCAATTGTTTGGTATGTCTTACCCTGAAATCCTTTGCGATCACCATTTTCCGAGCTTATTGTTTTAATGGTATTTCTTTTTTGGGTTTTTCCAGTATTAAAAGGTGGATCAATATATATCAGATCAACAGATTCATTTGGAATTTCTTTAAGAATTGGTAAATTGTCACCAAAATAAATCTGATTCATAAATGTATTTTATCTCTATGAGAATTATTAGAATTAATATTCTAAGGAATTATTATACCAAAATTCACCCCTCGAATTTGATATACTCTGTACTTGATTTGCCTCATTCATGCCTTTTGAACGAAAACATCAAAAAACCTATATATACTACCAATTATTTATTTATGAAATCCAGGTCTTATCCCATCCTTGAATTCGATCCGGAGCGCAAAGCTGTCCTGGAGCCTTCCGAGCACATTGAGAAAATGGACATCCCTGAACGTTGTGTGATCTGCTTCTTTCAGGATGTGATCACCTCCCTGGTGGATGCCGACCGGCTGCGCGAAGTGGCAGTCTCCCGCTCTGAGATGGCGTTGCATCCAACCTACGTATTCAATGACAGGCCAGTGGCGGTCTTCCACCCGGGCGTGGGCGCACCGCTCTCGGTTGGTCTTTTAGAGGAAGCCATTGCCCGCGGATGCACCAAATTCATTGCCTGTGGAGGCTGTGGTGTATTGGATGGGGAAATAGCGGTTGGACATCTCATCGTTCCAACCACTGCCATTCGTGATGAGGGTACTTCTTACCATTATAAGGAACCGAGCCGTGAAGTGGGCGCCCATCCGGAAGCTGTAGCAGCCATCGAACGGGTTCTGGAACGTCATAACGTACCCTACTTAAGCGGCAAGACCTGGACGACGGATGCTTTTTACCGCGAAACAGAAAGCAAGGTCGCCGCACGAAAAGCGGAAGGCTGCCTGGCAGTGGAAATGGAAGCCGCCGCCTTTTTTGCGGCTGCCGAGTTTCGCAAGGTGATATTCGGCCAGATCCTGTATGGAGGTGATGCGGTCATCCCTGGCGCCTGGGACGGGCGGGAGTGGGTCAGCCGCACCTCAACCCGCGAGCAGTTATTCTGGCTGGCGGTTGAAGCGGTCCAGGAATTGCAGGTCGACCCTTGTGATTAAGGAAAAAGTGTTGTGGTCGGGGTGGGAATGATGCCATCGGATACACGGCAGATCATGAGTTCCGTTGCTGGTGGTATCTCCAATGAGGGAAACTGATTGGTGGAGCTGCCGCAGCCTGCCGCCTGCTCGTAAGGCAGGAGCCAGCGACTCGATATCTGATAAACCAAGGAGTCCTCGGTAAAGATCGGGGAAAGTCCCTCATTGATCACCTGATTGATATATCCGGCAACGGATTCGGCTTCGCTGTCGCGAAGGACCACTGCCTGGCGCTGGCCGGCATTCGCGCAGCGCGACATCTCTGCCAGACGGTTGAGACTGGGCGACCCGAGTGCCCAGTCGACAGGCTCGCCGGCCAATTCCGGATAAGACAACCATAATGCCAGTTGTTGCGGATGGTAAATTCCTATGCCCGGGGGAGAAAAGTTTTCAATCAGCCGGTAGGTGTTTATCAGTGCGGGTTTGATTTCGGGTGATTTGCGGCAACCATCGCACTTCATCAACCGTTCCAACCAATTCGGGTCTTCGATCCAGTCTTTTAACTGGTATAACGCAATGCTTTGGCTCCGCCAGGCAGCCACCTCAATGAATGTGATTTCACCACCTGCCACGGGCGGCTGGTAGCTGGAAGGGTCATATTCAAAAAAGCCGTACAACTCGATGGTGTTCAACAGGGCGCAGATTTGTTTCTCATTCAATTTCACGGTCAGATTTTCACAGCGCGAAGTGGCACAACTTTTTTTGATCAGTGTGCCATCCGCATAGAGAACGAAAGAGGGATCCCGATCGAAGGGGTCCCGTTTTTGATCATGGATCACGCCGGCCTGGATCAAAATTGGTGCAGGGAACCACTCACGGAATCCGCGCGTAAGATCGATGCTTGGGGTAACGGCAGGGGTGGGGGTAAGCTGTCTTTCCACGATTTGAATGGTTGGGCTGGCTGATAATGCCGGTGTTTGAGTGATGGATGATTCAAGCGTTGCCTGGCTGCTAGAGGAGATTGGGGTTGGTTGATTTGGATTGACACAGCCGTAAAAACCGAGCAAACATAGAATGACGGTTATGAGTACGGGGAGGGTCTTCTGTGACTTGCTCATCATCTTATGATTCTATCATGGGGGTCTTGACAGGTAACAAGATACTCTGTATAATAGAACAAATGTTCTATAGAGGAGAAAACAGATGGATATTGGAATGTTATGGTTCGACGACAATCCTTCAGAAAATATTGCTGAAAAAGTAACCAAAGCAGCTGCTTATTATGCTTCAAAGTATGGGTGCAAACCCAACATTTGCTTTGTTCACACGGGCACATTAATCAAGGATATTAAGGACAACGTTGGTGGGATAGAAATCAAAACCAGCCGGACCATATTGCAGCATCATTTCTGGCTGGGCATACAACAGTCCCCTGCTGTTAATTAACCTGTTTTTTTCTTTTGTCGGGGAGAATCGAGCAAATCAATTACCCGGTAGGAATATACATTTACCACGCGGGTTTTATCGACTCTGGTTTCACGTGGCGCATCCTGGCTGTATAGATGGATATGCCCGTGAAGATGGAGACGTGGTTTAAACACTTTGATCAACCAGCGGAATGCTTTAATACCCTGGTGCGGCAGGTCATTCTTGTCGTGGATGCCCCACGGGGGCGCATGGGAGATGAAGATATCGAGGTAGCGTTCGCTCCTGACCCGGTTTACCAGCAATTGGGGAACGAGATTAAAGACGTGGGTCCACATTTCATCCTGTGTATACTGAAAAGGACCGCGGTTATACCGAACAGATCCCTCGATCCCGGCGATCAGCAATCCTTTCTCTTCAACAACCCGGCAGTTCAAGTTGGTGTGATTCCACATGGATTGTTGCTTGGGGTCGACGGTCGGGTCTGGCCCGTAGTAGTGGTTCCCCCGCACGTAATAAAAAGGCTTGTTCAGCATGGTGATGATATAGTCAAGATAGAAAAACGGCAGATCACCACAGCTAACAATTAGATCTACATCATCAAACCGCTTGCAGATCTGAGGGCTGTAGAGGACATTGACTTCGTTGTCGCTGATGCCTAATATCTTCATAAATCGAATACCCTCTTGCTAAAACACCTGTTTATTCAAGCGTACCTGCCGTGGAGATGATCATGTGCTCTGGATGCAGATACTTTTGCGCCACAGAAAGGATTTCATCGCGTGTTATTGCGTTGATGAGTTCCTCATAGCGTTGATAGTAATCCAGGCCCAGTTGATATCTTTCGAGGTTAATCAGGGCGGATGCCACCCCGCTGTTCGATTCGAACGCCAGAGGTAGTCGGCCGACCATATTGGCTTTTACGTCAGACAATTCCTTCTTCGAGACGGGCTTCGTGATAAACCGTTTGATCTCTGAGTTGATGAGTTGGATAGCACGCTCGAGGTTGGTTGGATTCACCCCGGCGACAAATTCCCAGGAGCCTGGACCCACCCCGGCGTTCAAGCTGGAATATGAGTAGTAAGCCAGCCCGGATTTTTCACGGACAGATTCTCCAATCCTGCCCATCATACCAAATTGGCCCAATATATTATTACCGAGCGATGCTGGATAATAATCCTGGGATAAACGTGAGGGGCCAAGGGTTCCCATTACCAGGTCCATTTGGGCTTTTTCCGGGATGGCAGTATGTTCCCTCTGAATTCCACAAACTTGCTCAAGCTCAGGCAGAGAGGGCTCTTCTGGTTGCAGCGGGTTGTGCCAATCCCCGAGATGTTTTGCCAACAGGTCGATGCCCTGCTTCGGATCGATCGGACCGACCATGACGACCACTCCGCCGGTGGGTCCGTAATGGTTGGCATGAAAATCAATTAAATCCCGTCCCGTAATCTTATTAATTGTTTCAGTAAAACCGTCTTCCGGCCTGCTGTAAGGATGATTGGCATACAACATCCTGTCAAATATCAGGGATGCCATTTCGCTGGTATCCTGGGCGCGGAGTGCCAACCCGGTCAGGAATTGCGCGCGGAGTTTCTCAACGTGTTCTTGCGGAAAGGTTGGTGTCCTTAATACCTCTGAAAGCAATTGCAGTAGAAATGGCAGATCTTCAACCAGTACCCGACCGGAGAAGCTCATGGTATGGATGCTTGCGCCGAAACTCAGGCTTGCCCCGATGTTTTCCAACCCGGCATAGATTTTTTTAAAATCTCTTGCTTGGGTTCCGCGCATTAATGCCAGGGAAGTGTAATGCGCAAGACCCAGCCTCTCATCGGGTTCATAGAGTGCACCTGCCAGAAGATACCCGGTAACCACGACCGACAGGCTGTCAGGATTTGGGCGGATCAGTGTGGTAAGCCCATTGGACAATCGAGTACGACTGATGGTATCTGGTCCTGGCAATGTATTGCTGAAAGTTAATTTACCGGTCATTTGGCTCCCTTACCGGCAATATCAGGTATATAAAAGCCGACGACACGAGCAGAATCAACCAGGTATTTTTGACTGACCGCCAGGGCATCTTTGGGTGTCACGGTTGAAAGGCGGTCGAGATAGGTTGTAAACCATTTGTAGTCAGCAAACATTTCGGAATAACCCAACCAGAAGGCCTGATTGGTGATGCTTTCGCTCCCGTAGGCAAACAACGCGCGGGCTTGTTTGATGGCACGATCCACTTCCTTTTGCGAAACCGGCTGTTCAAGCAGGTCATGCACCTCATCGTCAAACGCAGCCAGGACGGTTTCCACCTTATGTCGTGGATTAACGATGATGGTGATGACGTACAGGAAGGGATCTATGGTTGCCTGGATGCCTCCGCCCACAACAATAGCCAGTTCCTTATCAACCAGGGCTTGATACAGGCGGCTGGATTTGTTGGAAATCGATCCTCCGCCAAACATGTTCAAACCGGTTGGACCTGTCAGCAGACTGTCGATAACCGTAAACGGCATAAAATCCATGTCATTTCCAGATGGGGCGCGATAAGCAATTTGAATATAGGTGGTTTCACCCGGTCCACCAATTGATAGCCTGGTTTCATGTCCGGGAAGAGCTTCCTTCTTGACCGGACATGCGGGTGGTTGGTGGCTCGATAGTTCATCGAACTGTCCCTGGATGACCTCCAGCAGCTCAGTGCTGTTGAAATCTCCTGCTACTGCCAGCAGGGCATTTGCAGGAGTGTAGTAAGAATAGTAATGATTGTAGAGGTCATCGCGCTGGAGGGTATTGAGATCGGATTTTTCACCGATGACCTCATTTCGATAGGGGTGAGTTTTATAAGCAGCTTTCTGGACTGCCTCTCCCAGTTTGAAAAGAGGTTCATTTTCACTGCCTTCACGTTCAGAAATGATCACCGTGCGTTCTGATTCGACTTCATGGAGGTCAAATTGGCTATTGACCATACGGTCCGCCTCAAGGTTGAACGCCAAATTGATTTTGTTTTTCGGCAGGGTTTCAAAATATGTCGTCCAATCAAGGAAGGTAAGGGCATTCCACGAACCGCCCTCTCGTGAAATCAATTTATCCAGCTTACCACCGGGATATGTGGGTGTGCCTTTAAATTGCATATGTTCAACCCAGTGTGACAATCCCGTCTTTCCGGGCAATTCGTTCCTGGATCCAACCCCATACCACATCCAACTGCTGATGATGGGTGCCGTATGAATTTCCTTCAGGCGGATTTTTAATCCATTCGGTAGTTGAGCTGTGGTTGTGTCTCCGGACATATGGATATCCTGGGTAATGTTTATCGTGTACTATAACATACTCCTCCAAGGTCTGGCAGCAACAGGCTCCTGATGATTTATAATGGGGCGTATTGCTTTTTTGAACTTGTTACCTCAATCTTAAATTATCACTTTGGAGAAAAGCCATGTCAGATATACATCACGTTGCAGTTGTAGGAGCCGGCCCGGCCGGACTATTTGCTTCACGTCGACTTGCGGAAGCAGGTGTTGCGGTTACCTTATACAACCGTGATATCAAACCCGGTGGATTGGCCGAATATGGTATTTATCCTGACAAACATCGTATTAAAAACGGGCTGAGGACTCAATTTCAATCGATCCTCTCCAATGATGGCATTCAATATATTGGGAATATCAAGATTGGCGATAACCGGGATATGAGATTGCTCGACCTGTTCAAGCTGGGATATGACGCCATACTTGTCACGGCTGGTGCTCAAGGAGTTAAGCGGTTGGGTCTTCCCGGTGAGGAAACCCCCGGTATCTATCATGCCAAGGATGTGGTCTATCACTACAATCTGCTACCCCCGTTCAGTCTGATGGATTTAGCGATAGGGAAACACGTGGCTGTCATTGGCGCAGGGAATGTCATGGTCGATATCACCAGATGGTTAGTGGAAAAACAAGGCCTTCAGGACGTACGGGTTTTGGTGAGGCGCGGACCCGGGGAGGTTAAATTTGACCGGATGGAACTGGCATTCATTGCTCATTACATCGATATAACAGCGCTTGAATCTGAACTTAAACGTGTGTCGTCAGTAACGACATCGCTTGGACAGGAACCATTTGCTTTGCTGGATACAGTGAAGAGCTGCATTAAGCCGGAAAATGTCAGTAAGGCCACCCCGTCCATCAGATTCCAGTTCCTGACCTCGCCATCTGCATTTTCAAGCAATGCAGATGGGCATCTTGCTCAGATACAGGTTGAAAATAACACCCTGGTTGATAATCTTGGGACAATTAAAGCTCGTGGCCTGGGAGAGTTTTCAAAGGTGGATGTCAATAATCTGATCTTTGCGATTGGAGATGCTGTGGATGAGGGGCTTGGTTTGTCAAGTCGCAATCACGAGTATGTTGTCTCGAGTACTCCCAAGTATCCTGTCGAGGGTGTGACCTATGAAGTAGATGGTAGTGTAACCGGCCTCCCGGCGGTTGGTATTTTTATCGCCGGATGGTCTCGTCAATCCAGTTATGGTCTGGTGGGGCAGGCGCGCAAGGATGGAATTAATGGTGCTGAGGCTATGTTGAAATATCTTGAGCAGGTCAAACCAAATGCCACATTTACCCTGCCATCCATCGATCGCCCGAATTTGGTCAATAAACAGGATGTTTTCCGTTTGATCAAACGGGAAAGTGAACTGGCAAAGCAATTGGGAGTTGAAGAATATAAATATAAATCGAATGAGGAAATGTTGGCAGCTATCCGTTAGCCGGGGATTGGATTAATTTCTTTTCGAAATGCGGGCTGGTATCAACAGAAAAAATCCAATGATGATCACCAGGATGCCAAGTTCCATACCACGGGCTTGCCAGGGACCGAAATAAGGAGTACCGGGTAGAGGTTGACTGCCAAAGCCGAAAATATCCGCCATGCCGGTGAAAACACAGATAACATAACCGGTACTTACCAGGCGTAACCCGATGTCTGCCCCAATGCTTGTAGCTCCCTTTGGCCAGAGTGATGCCAGGCTTAAATATCCCCCGACGCAGATAAAGGCCAGTCCAACCAGCATGGTGGCAATCTGAACGAAGCCGATGACCGGACTTCGATCCAGACCAAATATTGCCGGCCGGACGCCGAGCAGAAAAACCAAAAAACCCAGCAACGTTATGGATAAACCCACCCGAATGCGTCGGAATGGGAAGCCGTTTTTTGGGTCGCCATTGATCGCTGGCGTGGTATTATCCTTGGTGATGGATTTCTTTTTGGTTGGTGGCATGGTCAAGGTAATGATCGATGTAGTTGGTTTAGCCAGTTTCCGCCCAGTATGTTGGCAATATCCGGTTCGGAAAATCCTTTGGATTCAAGCAGGGGTGCCAGTTTTTGAAGATCGGCAATGGTGTCTATCTCTGACGGGGTGGATTGCATTCCCAGCCCGCCATCAAAATCACTTCCAATCCCAACATGCAGCGCATCCCCTGCCAGCTGGCAGATGTGGTCGATTTGGGTTACCACAGCCTCTAATTTTACATCATGTTTGTCTTGAGGATAGACCCATTCCCACACCAGGTGATGATTGTACGGGACGATCCCGATGACTCCGCCACGATCGACAAGTTCGAGGATAACGTCATCGCTTAGGAAGCGGTTGCTGCCACTGTGAAGCAAAGCCTGCGCATTGGCATGGCTGGCAATGATGGGCCCTTTGTATTGATCAAGTGCCTGAAGCACTGACATTTGATCCATGTGACTGATATCCAGGGTAAAGCCCATATCATCCATGTGGGAAAGTAAGGCTTTCCCATCAGGTGTCAGTGGGCCCGGTTCACGAGTCCCCCCGCAGTATTGATTACCGGCCCAGGCTGGTCCGATCAGTCGCAGGCCGTTCTCCCACCAGTAAGTCAGCTCCTCAAGGGTTCGAATTCCTTCTGCTCCCTCCATTAGCAAGACAAGCCCTATTGCGGGTTGTGAGGGTGGTTGGATATCAGCGGTATTCGAAAATTGCCAGTCGGCAATGACGCGTTGAAGGCTCTTTTGGTCATCCACAATGACAAATTTATTCGGATGGTCGCCTGCCAACCGTTTATATGTTTCGAGCTGCAGGCGATACCGTTCATTTGCCTGATCAATGGTGGTATAAGCCTGGGTGTAAAAGGGATCTTTTTCATAACGCTGAGGGCTGGCAAACAGTGTGGCAAAGATTACTGCCACCTTTCCTTCCTGATATTCCTTGAAACCAAGCAGGGCCTCGCCTTTATTTAGTTCGGGGATGCGTGAGCCAATCTCCTTCCGGCGTGTCTCTTCCACCGGGTGGGTGTAATCCCGATTGTAGGTCAACATGTTCCAGGCGATGTCTTCGTGAGAATCGATGATTATATGCATCAGTGGTTTATAAGAAACAGGAGCGCGGTTAGCGCTCCAGGATTGCTCTTCAATATTACCGGGTCCTATTCAGGACTTTTATCTGGTTCTTGCGTCGGGGGTTCCGACGATTCAGTCTCGGTTGGAAGTTCCAGGGTTTCATCCTTATTTGGAGCCTCGCTCGTTTCGGCTTCGACCGGGGATTCCGACGATTCAGTCTCGGTTGGAAGTTCCAGGGTTTCATCCTTATTTGGAGTCTCGCTCGTTTCGGCTTCGACCGGGGATTCCGCCGCCTCAGTTTCGGTTGGCAACTCTTGTGATTCCATCTCGGTCAGGGATTCCGGCGTTTCAGTCACCACCGGGGTTTCTTCACCACCTTCAGATGTATCCATTTCTGTTACCAGACTCTGCCAATCCAGGTCAACATATGCAGATGAATCGACCCGGCGGATACTGAGACCGACACGATGGTTTTCGGGATCTATTTTAATTACCCTGACGGTGACAACCTCTCCCTCTTTCAATACCTCTTTGGGGTGCTCAATCCGATTTTCGCTGATCTCAGAGATATGAATTAAACCTTCGATATCACCTTCCAACCTGGCAAAGGCCCCAAATTTCGTCAGGCGGGTAATGGTACCTTCAAGCAATTGCCCGACTTGAATTGATTCGATTTTTTTTGCAAAAGGATCATCCTGAAGGCGGCGTATTGAAAGACCGATGCGTTTCTTATCGCGGTCGATGCTGATCACCTTGACCTTGACTTCCTGACCGACTTTCAGGATTTCATCGGGTTTCTGAAGACGATCCCAGCTTACCTCTGATAAATGGACCAGACCGTCCGCGCCGTTTATATTAACAAAAACACCAAAATCGGCAAGACTGGTAACGCGACCGGTGCGGATATCTCCGATCTTCAATTCATCTAAAACACGGTCCTTGATCGATTCTCGGGTTTCGCCGCTGGCTGCCCGTTCAGAAAGAATCAACCGTCTTCGCTCGCGATCGACTTCGATCACTCTGACGTCAATCGTCTCACCGACCATTTTGCTATAACGTTGGTCCGGTGAATCACCCGAGGAAGCAGTTCTACGTGCGTAGCTGAATTGAGATGAGGGTACAAAGCCCTTAAGATCACCGATATGGACGATCAACCCACCTTTATTGTAGCCAGCCACAATCCCATGGAAAAGCTCCCCCGAGGTTTTAAACCCGTCGACATCGCTCCAACTTGATTCCTCACGCGCACGAGTATAAGAAAGAACGAGATTTCCGCCCTGATCTTCCGGGTTAATAACGTAAACAAGGATTTCCTGCCCAACGTCTAATTTTGCCATCTCGTCGGCAGGTATGGCTTCCAACTCCTTACCTGTGATCACACCCTCGGATTTTGTTCCGATGCTGACCAGGATCTGTCCGGGTGTAATACTGGCAATCACACCGGTGCGAATTTCGCCCGGTGCAGGAAAATCGATACCCAATCCCTCTTGATTGAGAAGGGATTCCATGTTGTTATCGTTATTCTGGTTGTTTTCTGGGATACTCTCCTCCCCAGTTGGGGGCACATTATGTTCCATATTGAAAAAACTCCGCATCTATTAGTGATGGTTTCATTATACGGGGTAATAATCAAGTTGACAACCCTTCCATCTAAATACGATAAATAATATCTAATAAAGATACTCCAATTATGCAGTCTGTTATTGGGAATGGGTTGATAGCTGGTTATGATGGTGGTAAACTTTAAGCGCACGGTTGACCGGACTTAGCCTGTCCGGTTTCATTTGCACAAAACAAGGTCTTTTGATGCCAGCTATTTATCCGTTTTCCGCGATTGTCGGTCAAGAGCGCATGCTGCGTGCGTTGATTCTTAACGCTGTCAATCCCCGCATTGGGGGTGTGTTAATACGCGGTGAGCGCGGCACGGCGAAATCTACTGCAGCGCGCGCACTCGCAGCCCTATTACCAAATGTAGCAGTGGTCGAGGAATGCCGCTTTGGATGCGATCCCGAGAACCCCGCTTTTTGGTGCACGGAATGCCGCGAACGTGCAGCGTCAGGTGTTAAGCTGCCGGTGGTTATGCGATCGACTGCCTTTATCAATTTGCCTGTGTCTGCCACTGAAGACCGCGTCGTTGGAACACTGGACATCGAAAAGGCCATTCAAAAAGGTGAACGCCATTTCGAACCGGGCATTCTGGCAGCGGCCAACCGGGGTCTTTTGTACATAGATGAGGTCAATCTTCTGGATGACCATGTTGTAGATGTACTGCTTGATTCCGCAGCCATGGGGATGAACATTGTTGAACGGGAGGGCATATCGTTCAGCCACCCGGCACGCTTTATATTGGTCGGAACGATGAATCCGGAAGAAGGCGACCTGAGACCACAATTACTCGATCGGTTTGCCTTATCCGTCGAGATCCATGGTCTGCATGATGCCAGAGAACGCGTTTTGATCATGGAACGGAATCTGACATTCGAAAGCGATCCTGAAGGTTTCCGGCAAAAATGGTTGTCCAAGGAACGTGAGTTATCTGAGCTGATTGACCAGGCTCGACTGATCGTTGATGAAGTAACCTACACTCGTCGCGATTTGCTTTCAATTGCCGCCCTGACCGCATCGCTGAACGTGGATGGCCATCGCTCTGACCTGGTTATCCTGAAAACCGCCCGTGCACAAGCTGCTTTCGAAGGTCGCAGGGCCATATCAGATCATGATATAGCACTGGCAGCCGAACTGGCATTACCGCATCGCATCCGGCGTGGCCCCTTCCAACAGAACGAGATTGGGGTGGAAGAGCTGCAGGAGCGCATATCGCAGCTCCAGGGGCAGCAAACCGGTGAGGGCAAGGAAGACAAGCAAAGCGTGCCTACTGAAGAGTCGCAGGAAGCAGGAGACGAAAAAAAAAAGAGGGCGGCCGGACAGAAGTAAGCGATGAGTCGCCAGAAAATGCGGGGGTTCAGCAGGAAAAACAGGATGTCTTCGGAGATAAGAATGCCTATTGGTGGGATGGTGGCAAGAAAGTAAAAGCCGGCGAGGAATTTACACCGCGCAGACTCGATACGCCGCTCGATAAAATGGTCCGGAAACAAGGCGGGCGTCGCTCCCGGACACATACAAAAATGAAACGAGGGCGTTACATACAGGCTCGCCCATCCGCAGGCAAAGCAGATGACCTGGCGTTTGATGCCACTTTACGGGCAGCCGCACCTTTCCAACAACAACGCGCTGAACAACGGAAAAAGGTGGCATTTGCAGTCGCCCCTGCTGATTACCAGCGCAAAGTGCGTGTAAAAAAAGCTGCGAACCTGGTTCTGTTCCTGGTGGATGCCTCCTGGTCCATGGCAGTGGCGGAAAGGATGGAGGCCACCAAGGGTGCTATATTGTCCTTGTTGACAGACGCCTATCAAAGACGTGACCGCGTCGGGCTGATCGTCTTTCAAAAGGATCGTGCCACATTGGTTTTACCACCCACCAACTCGGTGGTACTGGCACAACGCGCTCTGGCTGACATTCCTGTCGGGGGCAAAACCCCCTTATCAGCCGGTTTATTGATGGCTCAGGGCGTACTCCTGCGTGAGAGATTACTCCACCCTGATATCATGCCAATCCTGATCATCCTGACCGATGGCGCCGGGAATGTTGCCATCGGCGAAAAAGCTCCCCAGGAAGAAGCTTATAAAATTGCAGCAGATGTGGCTGAAGCTAAATTTAAAAGTGTCGTGATTAATATGGAACACGCTGCATTTGATCAGGGTCTGGCGCAATCCCTGGCAGATTTCCTGAAAGCTCCCTGCTACAGTCTCGGACAATTAAAAGCTGAAAGTTTATACAACACTGTTCGCCAGGAAATGAACGCTCAAAACAGCGGAGCAAAATAAAAGGCTTGGATCTATTACCGGAAATTAGTCGGATTCGACTTTAACAACCTGGGGGAAGAATTGTTTGATAGTCCCTTCAACCCATCCGTGTAATGTCATCGGGGATAGCGGGCATCCCAGGCATGCGCCTCCAAGATGAACCTTTACTATGTCGTTACAGAAGGAGACCAACTTGACCGATCCACCGTGATATTGTGCAATGTAAGCGTCCAATTGCTCGATCAGGGCTCGTATGCGTTCTTCATCGGTATATGTTCTTGGTTGATTAGCAGGTTGTTCTATCATTTTTTCCAAATCAAGGATTTGCATCCACGCTGCTCAAAAGAATGGCAACAACGGTGGCATGTGTGTTCCCCATGCGCTTGGCAATCAGATCTGCAAGATGTTCAATAATTATTGTACCAGTTTCTGGGTATCGTTTACAAAGAACCTGTAAGTTACGCTTGCTGATAAGTAACCCCTCACTATTGACAACACTCACTGCGCTGGAGGAATAGGTAGAATGCCCAAGAGCAGCGGACCAGCCGAACACCTGACCTGAACTGATGCGGGTGACATCGATTACCGGACCATCATATGGCTTATATTGTATTAGGACTTCCCCGGAATGGATCACATAAAATGACCGTGCAAGCTGCCCCTGCTCAAAAATGATTTTCCCTGCAGGGGTTTGCCAGGGGAGGAAGAAAGGGGCGATTTGAAGCTTCTGCTCGTTGGTGAGACCCGGAAAAGGCTTCTCGTCCTCAGGCTGCTGTCTATACATTAATAATAAATATAATCATGATACGATGCAATTGCCAGTACTAAAAATCATATTAATAAAGAGAGATGTAATGGCAAAATATTACTTTAATACCCGGAATGACTTTCTTGGGAGAATTTCACCACGGCCTGACCGATATGGGTTAAAATTGTAACAATGGATTTTTTATGGTCCCCATGGCGTATGAAGTATGTCGAAGGTGAAAAAGAGCCCATGGATTGCATCTTTTGCCATGAGCTGGCTCTCCCGGATGACACAAAGAACCTGATTATTCAACGCGGAAAAACCGTTTTTGCATTATTGAACAGATTCCCGTACACCACCGGGCACATAATGGTTGTGCCCTATAAACATATCCCATCTCTGGATCTCCTGGATGCACAAACGCGCGGAGATTTAATTGAGTTAACGAGCCATACCATGGATGTTTTGAAAAGAGTTTATAAGCCGGATGGTTTCAACGTCGGAGCGAACATTGGTACTGCTGCCGGGGCGGGTGTTGCCGGTCATGTCCACATTCACATCGTTGCACGATGGGTGGGGGACACTAATTTCATGTCAACCTTGGGCGAAACGCGAGTTTTACCCGAGGAGCTTTCAACCACTTACCAGCGCATTCGTTCTGCCTGGTAGAGCAATAAATAAATATCCCTGCAAATCTTGGAAATGCAGGGGTTTTTGATGGCTATCACCCGGTCACTTTAATAATCTTTCGAGCAATCCTTTTATCATGCCCGGGTCAGCTTTGCCCTGTGTTTTTCGCATCACCTGACCAACAAACCATCCCATCAAGGTAAGCTTGCCTGCTTTATAGGTAGCAACTTCGCCAGGATTTTCATCTAGAACTGCCATGCAAGCAGCCAGGATTGCCCCTTCATCGTTGACCTTGGCGAGATTCTCAGATTTGACGAGCTCACCAGGTTTTTTATGGGCTTGTTCAACCTTGTCCATCAGGGATTTTCCCGTTGAGGTATTGATCACGCCCTTGTCAACCATGGTGATGATCTCAACCAGGTCTGTGGGCTGCAGGAAAAGCTGGTTGGGTTGGATATCGCGATCTTTGAGCATGCGCAGTACATCATTCATGATCCAGTTGGAGACCTTTTTGCTCTCACCCTGGTAAGCTTTGACCGCCGACTCGAAGAAATCCGACAATCCCCGTTCGCCGGTAAGAATATCGGCATCGTACTCGGGTAAATTGTACTCATCGATAAACCGCTGGCGGCGTTGTAAAGGCAATTCGGGAAGGGTTGCTATTACTTTTTCCTTCCAAACCTCATCAACCCGCAAGGGTAGCAGGTCCGGTTCGCGGAAGTAACGATAGTCCGCTTCGGTTTCCTTGCTGCGCATCTTTTTTAACACTCCGCGATCCTCATCCCATTCCAGGGTCCAGGCTTCGATCTTATGACCTGCCTCAGTTTCACGGATCTGTCGTTCGATTTCCTTGGAAATTGCATCACGGACAGCTTCGATGGAGTTTACATTTTTAATTTCGGTCTTTGGATTTAGATATTCTGCCCCGACTGGACGGATTGACACATTGGCGTCGCAGCGCAGGTGACCTTTTTCCATGTCGGCTTCAGAGATACCAATCCAGCGCAACAGTTGCCGCAGGCGAATGAGGTACTGGGAAGCCTCATCAGCACTGCGTAAATCGGGGCCGGTCACCATTTCAACAAGCGGTACACCGCATCGATTGAAATCGATCTGACGCTGCCCGTTCTCATTCTTTGTTTTACCGGCATCCTCCTCGAGATGGAGTTTGGTGATACCGATCCGACGGGTGTAACTGGTCGTGCTCAACCCGGATGAATCGGGCATGGGCAGGTCGATGTAACCACCTTTGGCGAGTGACATGTCATATTGTGAAATCTGGTAGCCTTTTGGCAGGTCCGGGTAGAAATAGTTTTTTCGATCGAAGTAAGACAACGGGCGAATTTCAGCCTTCATCGCTGTGGCTAATAGCATGGCTTTCTCGACGGATTTTTCATTCAAAACCGGTAAAACTCCCGGCAAGCCCATGCATACCGGACATATATTCGTGTTTGGTGGGTCGTACCATGAATCCGCTTTGCAGGAACAAAATATCTTTGACTGTGTGTTCAGCTGGATATGGGTTTCAAGCCCGATGATCGGTTCATACTGTGTCATAAAATCACTCCAAATGCGGAGGAACTATTGAAGAACTTGTGGTTTAACTGAACGCCAGGGTTCGCTGGTTGTCGCTGCCTCAAATGTATGGGCAAAGGATAGCAGGTTTGCCTCGCTGAAGTCCGGGCCCAGGAGCTGGATGCCTACGGGCAGTCCTGATGAGGAAATGCCACCGGGGATTGAAATACCCGGGATGCCGGCATGATTGGCAGGCACGGTCAGCTGGTCGGCGTATTGCATCATGACCGAATCACCGTAAACCGCATCCATCTCGAATGCTGGTGTAGGTGTGGTGGGTGTTAACAATGCATCCAATTGATATGGACCGGCAGGATCAAAGATCGTGTCGAAATCCTGCCGGATGAGACTGCGTACTTTCAGCGCTCGCATGTAATATTGCTCACTGTACTGGGCGGCTGATACATACATACCCATCAGTATCCTGAGTTTTGGTTGAGGTCCAAATGCTTCGCCTCGTGACTTGCGATACATGGCTCGCAGATCGTCGAGCTCACCGGGTGTGCGATACCCATATTTAACGCCGTCGTAACGATGCAGGTTGGATGCAGCTTCGACCCGGCTGATAACAAAATAGGCCGGGATGCCATGCCGCGTATTAGGCA
This sequence comes from uncultured Chloroflexia bacterium, assembly GCA_963701225.1. Lineage (GTDB taxonomy): Bacteria > Chloroflexota > Anaerolineae > Anaerolineales > Anaerolineaceae > JAFGXF01. The sequence continues at coordinate 505,479 of OY969578.1, forward strand.
TGGGTACATCCTCTACGATCTCAGCACCCAACTGCCTGAAAATATCTGCAGCATGTTGAACCGTTTGTTCAATTTCCTGTGGGATGGTTTGTTGTTGGAAACTGTCGCTGGTGGGATCGGGGTATGTGATCTTGAAATAGTCCGGCGATAAACCGATCCGTTTTCCTTTGACGCTTTTCTCAAGCGCTGAAAGGTAATCATCCACAGGGACGATAGCTGCCGTACTGTCGTGTGGATCAGGACCGGCAATAATCCTGAGCATCAGGGCTGCATCCCTGACATTCCGGGCAACGGGCCCCGGGCAGTCCAGAGACGATCCAAATGCAATCAAACCATAACGGGATACGCGTCCATATGTTGGTTTCACACCTACCACACCACAAAAGGAAGCCGGCTGCCGGATCGATCCGGCAGTATCGGTACCCAGTGAGAGTGCCACCTCACCCGCTGCAACGGATGCTGTACAACCGCCTGATGAACCGCCAGGAACATGTTTTGGGTTCCATGGATTGCGTGGAGTGGGCTGAAAAGCGGAGCTTTCGTTGGATGAGCCATAAGTGAACTCGTCGAGATTCACCTTGCCAATGACCAGGCCACCGGCTGCTTCCAATCGGCTGACCGGAGTGGCTGTGTAAGGACTGATAAAGTTGGCAAGGATCTTTGATGCTGCCGTGGAATGGGTACCACGAACGCAGAAAATATCCTTGATGCTGATCGGTACACCGGCTAGTGCTCCAGGATCTTCTCCTGCGGCTATTTTCTTATCCACTGTGGAAGCCTGAGAACGAGCTTTGTCGGTCGTTATGCTGATAAACGCATGGACTTTCTTTCGATCTTCCTCGGTAATGGAGCCGGGATCGAGGTTACCTTGACGGCCATCCACCAGTCGGATGCGATTGAGAGCAGAATCGAGCACTTCGCTTGCAGAGACTTCATGCCGTCTAACCATTTTTGCAATTTGATAAGCAGACAGATCACAGAGTTCCATGGATCATTCCAATTCCGTATGTGGGATATCGGGGACGATAATATACCGATCCTCGCAATCTGGGACCTGGCTCAGAAGGTCATCGACATGGGGATATAGTACCACCCGGTCTTCGCGTGGGGCTGGGCAGATCGAGACGGGAAATGGGACACCATGTCGGGCTGGTGGCGTATTTTTATCGATGTGTATTTTTTCCAATTCGTGAATGGCTTTTATTTGGTTGTTGAGTTGCTCCAACAGGTACTGGCTCTCGGTTGGGCTGAGTTCAAGCGCTGCCAGGTCGACCAGGTGTTTGAAGATATCTTCAGAAATTGCATTGCTCATGATATTTTCCCTTGACTTCGTAAAAAAAGTTATTTCAGTATAAACGACTTTATTGACCTGTCAAGAAATAGTTGACTTTCCATAGGACTGAAGCAAAATTTGCACATGCTATAATCCAACCAATGCGATTTTCCATACCAGCCTTAAAAAAGCAAAACGTCTTAAGAAAAAACAGACAGGAGCGAACATCCAGATCAAGCATCGCGATTTGGATGCAACAATTGCGGCAGCCCATATTTGTCCGTCCAAAGTTGACGCTGGCTTTATCTTTATTCCTGCTGGGCTTGCTGGTTTATTTGTTGGTACATATCATCGGGCTGGCTGATTTCCCCATCTACTTTTTCACAGATGAAGCAGCCCAGACAATCCTGGCGCAGGATTTCTTACGCGATGGCTTTAAAAATTATGCCGGTGAATTCTTACCCACCTATTTTGAGAATGGCGGAAAATATAACCTGGGTTTTTCGGTTTATGCTCAAATGATTCCGCTGATATTATTTGGGCGCTCGGTTTTTGTAACCCGCATGGCTACTGTTATTTTCGCCTTATTGGCTGCGCTCGCCATTGGTTTGACCCTTCGAAATATTTTCAACATCAAACATTGGTGGGTAAGTGGTTTGATTCTTTCATTGACACCTGCCTGGTTTCTTCATTCACGGACCGCTTTTGAAACAGCATTAGCCGTTTCGCTGTATACCATCTTTATCTTTTACTATTTGATGTATCGATTCCGCAGACGTAATTATCTTTTTCCAGCATTATTATTTGGCGCCCTGGCATTTTATTCCTACAATTCGATGCAACCAGTGGTTTTGGTTACCGGTATCTTGCTATTGATCCTGGATAGCCCCTATCATTTCAAGGGTAGATGGATTACTCTCGCAGGAGCTGGTGAGATCATCCTGCTCAGTCTCCCATACGTACGTTTTGTCTTTAACCACCCTTACGAAAGCTACCACCAGTTGGAAATGCTCGGATCCTATTGGGTCAGTTCTATTTCTTTCACTGAAAAGCTCCGCCATTTCCTGTCAGAATACTTGAGAGGGTTGAACCCGGTTTTCTGGTATGGCAATGATCCATACGAACTTATCCGGCATGTCATGCTTGGTTATGGTCATTTACCACGATTTTTACTCCCTTTCCTGATAATCGGGTTAATTTATGGCGTTTTGAAGTTGAAAGATCCGCTGTATCGAATATTGCTTGCCATATTGGTTGCTGCTCCGGTTGGCGCAGCTGTTGTTCAATTGGGAATCACGCGCATCCTGGTGCTGGTCATTCCTGCCACATTGTTTACAGCCATTGGTTTGTCGTTATGCATGGGTTGGATTGCAAGATTCAGATTAAGCGCAAAGGCGATTTCATTAGCCTTTTTTCTCGCCTTGTCGTGTGCTAATATTTGGATGCTTGTGGATGCACTTCATAACGGACCGCTTTGGTATAGTGACTATTCTTTAAGTGGTCTGCAATACGGTGCCAGACAGGTCTTTCCGGCAGCAGTCGAGTATCTAAAAGAAAATCCTAAAAAGAAGGTCATCCTTTCCCCCTCCTGGGCAAATGGGACAGATGTGGTTGCCCGTTTCATGCTTTCAGATCCGCTGCCCATCGAACTGGGTAGCATCGACGGGTATTTCAATGAATATCGCGCTATACAAGATACAACATTTATCATGATCCCGGATGAATACAAGCGGGTATTGGAAAGTAATAAATTTACCAACATCCGGGTATTGCAAACCCTCAATTATCCAGATGGCAATCCGGGGTTCTATTTTGTCAGTCTGGATTATGTACCCGGAATTAAAGAAAAGCTGGAGACAGAAAAGGAAGCACGTCGTAAACTGGTGGTCGGTCAGCTGATGATCAACGGTATCCAAACCGAAGTGCATTATTCGATGCTGGATATGGGAGTCATCGGATCGGCATTTGATGGCGATAATGCCACGGTGATACGGACGCTCGAAGCCAACCCGTTTGTGATCGAACTGGTTTTTCAAGAGAGTATGCCGGTCAAGCGTGTCACCTTGCGTATTGGCGGAACCACCACCACGACTACTGTGTACATAGAATCAGATGATGGCGGCCATAGGATTATGAATGACAATGCTTCGGAAGAATCGCATCCACGAGACGTGGTTATTAACCTGGCCAAACCCACACCGACAACTTTTCTCCGTATTGAAATCAAGAGTGTATATGACCCGGAGCCGGCGCATGTTCATCTCTGGGAAGTCACAATTGAATGACAATCCTGTGTATTTTTCCAAAGCGAGATTATCATGCAGACTAAAGCCGAGGAGATTGAAGTTAAATTCTATCTGACGGACCCCGATGGGTTCGTCTCACGTCTGACTGCTGCCGGGGCAGTCTTGAAAACTGCCCGCATATTCGAAAGGGATCTGCGCTTTGATGATGCCAAGCGCAGCCTTATGGCAGCCGACCAGGTTCTGCGATTGCGAATGGATAAACACGCTACCCTGACCTATAAAGGCTATGGAGTACTTAAATCCGGAACATCAGCGCGTCCTGAATTCGAGGTGAGGGTCTCTGATTTTGACACTACTCAAAAAATATTGGAAGCGTTGGGGTACCACCCCTACCTGATTTATGAAAAATTCCGGACGACTTATGATCTCATGCTATGTGAGGTGGTTCTGGATGAAATGCCATATGGCTGGTTTTGTGAAATTGAAGGCGATTCCCCCAAAATGATAAAGCAGGTTGCAGAAAGTCTTGAATTGCGTTGGAACGCGCGCATTGTCGAAAGTTATACAATGCTCTTTCAATATTGTAAGGAAAAACTTGCTCTGGATTTCAACGATTTGACATTCACTAACTTCAAGGACATTACACCTGCAGCTCAAGATTTAGGTATAAATCCGGCGGATCGTTAAGTTGTAACTATGGGTGGGGAATTTTGCAGGTTAATTGTAGAGTGCCCTGAGCATTCCTGTGCCAAAAAACGCGCTGGACTTTTATTTCGCTTCCAATAAGGTTATACAGCAGTTCTTGCAGGATTGACGGCGAAGCTGATGAAAACATCGAAACATCACCATGGGATTCCTGCAGGTTCAAGAGGTTTTGTTCTTCCAATAACCGCTGCGTTTGACGGGCAACCGCAGGTGACGGATCAATAACGTTGATATCCGGGCCTGCAATTTCCTTGATCAGGGGGATTACGAAGGGGTAATGTGTACATCCAAGGACGATTGTATCAATCCCTTCTTTCTGCATGGGTTGGATGGCATTCATCAGGATCTTGCGGGTATCTTTTGAATCCAGGTCACCCTTTTCGATCTGCGCGACGAGACCAGGGCATGTACTTTCAAATACCTTTACGCCGGAAGCGAAACGCTCAATCACAGATGCATACAATGCACCCTGGAAAGTTGCTTGAGTCGCCAGCACACCCACCCGCTGTGTCCTGGTCAGCTGGGCGGCTGGTTTAACAGCAGGTTCCATTCCAACAAAGGAGACTTCATTATTTTTTTGACGTAGATACTGCAAAGCGGCGGCTGAGGCGGCGTTGCAGGCGATGACGATCAGCTTGGCTTGCATCCCCAGGAGGAATCCGGTGATCCCTTCTGCGAAACTTTGCACTTCCTCGAGTGTGCGGTTGCCGTAAGGTACATGCGCCTGATCGGCCACGTACAACAGGTTTTCCCCGGGAAGAAGCCGCTGGATTTCCCGGAAAATGGAAAGACCGCCTACCCCCGAATCAAAAATACCAATCGGATTATTGGGATCCATCTGATCCTTTATGCATCGTTAATGATTATCCACATGAGATGATAAATAATTCAAAAAGGGCTCGAGCTGGTTGCTGGTCGATCAACCACTCTGGGTGCCATTGTACAGCCAATCCAAAACGATGACCAGTGAGACAGACGGCTTCGATCACGCCATCTCTGGCATGGGCGATGGGCTTTAAACCTTTTCCTAATTCCTGGATGCCCTGATGATGAAGGCTATTTACCATGCTACCATTCGAATATCCAATATCATGTAACCGGCTATTTGGTTCAATGGTCACAGAATGGGGAAGATATTGACGGGAAGGGAACCAGTCATGCTCGCCACTGGATGGGTGGTCCTGTTTCAGATCGCGGAATAAGTTGCCCCCCAATGCCACATTCACCAATTGAATTCCGCGGCAAATGCCAAGGTACGGAATATCTTTTTCCAAAGAAAGGTTGAACAAAGCTAGCTCATATGCATCCCTCTGATTATCAATCCCAAGAGCCAGCCCCTCAGATTCTTTTCCATAGATTTGAGGATTAATGTCACCGCCCCCCGTGAACAGAATACCGTTTAAATTTGTCAAATCCGATGAGATGACAATACCATCCGTTGGGATGCCGAGTTCCCTGGGTATCCCTCCTGCCTGTCGAATGGCAAAATAATAAGCACCGCGAACGAGGTTCTCCCGCATAGACTGCGGATGATGTAAGAAAGATGCTTGGGTTATCCCGATTAATGGTGACATGTGATAAAAAAAAGGCGCAACCGTGGTTGCGCCAGTGGAAACGCCCTGATTAAGAGAACTTTTGTTTAAGTCTGGCGCTCTTGCCTGTACGTCCACGCAAGAAAAACAAGCGGGCCTTGCGGACCTTGGTGTGTCTTTCCACAACGACCTTATCGATCCTGGGAGAACGAGTTAAAAAGGTGCGCTCGACTCCAACACCATTGCTTGCAACACGTCGTACTGTGAAGCTGGCGCTGTTTCCTGAATTCCTTACAAACAAGACAGTGCCTTTAAACTCCTGTATACGTTCGCGGTTACCTTCGCGAATTTTAACATGCACACTGACGGCATCCCCCGGAAAAAGCTCTGGAATGTTGGCGTTGGCGGGTGCATCAATTGATTTGATCAAATCACTCATGACTTCACTTCCTAAACCGAGATAATACCTGTCCTAAAGAAACAGCGAAAGCGGATTATATCACCTTGATGATATTACGTAAAGAGGAATATTATGATATACTACCGTCGCTTGTGCTCCGGCACAAGTAAACCTATCTCACACGCTTCCAGACCTACCTTGCGTGCCCACATTGTGGGTGATGGGCAGGAATGACGGAGGCGGTGGAAAAAACGCAGAGGAGACTATTATGGCAAGTGTTATTTCCATGAAAGCTTTATTGGAAAGCGGTGTTCACTTTGGCCACCGCACAAATAAATGGAATCCACATATGCGTCCGTTCATCTTCACGGAACGCAATGGCATCCATATCATCGACCTGCAACAGACTGTCAAGTCGTTTAACACGGCTTACACCGTCCTGCGTGACTGTGTCTCACAAGGCGGAACGGTTTTGTTCGTGGGTACCAAGCGCCAAGCCCAGGAAACTGTCAGCGAGGAAGCAATCCGATGTGGTATGCCGTATGTAACTGAGCGATGGCTGGGCGGTATGTTGACCAACTGGGTGACCATTTACCAGCGAATCACCGAATTGGAACGTCTGGAAAAGATGCGCGATACGGGTGAGTTTGAGCGTTTGACAAAGAAAGAGGGCCTTTTACTGGAGCGTGCCATCAAACGACTTGTGCTCCGCCTGAGTGGTGTGCGAAACTTGAAAAAGTTGCCTGAAATGCTGTTTGTAGTGGATGTCAATCGCGAGGAAACAGCTGTACACGAAGCGAACCTGACCGGAATACCGGTGGTGGCATTGGTTGACACCAACTGCGACCCGGCCGGTGTTGATTACATCATCCCTTCCAATGATGATGCCATTCGTGCCATCAAACTGCTGGTTGCCAAGATCGCCGATGCAGTGCTTGAAGGCAAAGCCATGCGAAAAGATGATATTCTGGAAGGCGATACTGGTGCCGCGGTGGAAGCTGCCGATGTTGTCAGCGCAGATCACCCGAAGATTGACTTGGAAGAAGGCATTGAAGACTCCGATTTGCTGGGTGCTGCAACCCTGGCGAAATTGACTTCAACAACCCATGATGAAGATGCTGAAACCGGCAAGGAAGACACCGATTCCGTCGAAGAAGAAAAATAAAGAGCAGAGAGCAATAAAAATGGCAATTACTACAGAAATGGTTAAAAAACTTCGCGAAGCCACCAGTGCTGGTGTTTTGGACTGTCGAAATGCGTTGGAACAAGCGGGTGGAGATTTTGATAAAGCAGTCGACTTTTTGCGCGAAAAAGGTCTTGCTCAGGCTGCCAAGCGCGCTTCACGGGTTGCCAGCGAAGGTATTATCGAACTGTATTCGCATGGGAACGGTCGGGTGGGTGTGATGCTGGAGCTCAATTGTGAAACTGATTTTGTTGCTCGCTCAGAAGCATTTAGAAAACTTGCCCATGAGTTAGCGCTACAAGTAGCTGCCAGTGCCCCCATTTGCATTCGTGTGGAAGACTTGCCTGCAGAAGCGCTCGAACATGAGGCAGAGATAGCCTCTGCCAAGGCACGTGAAGAAGGGAAACCCGAAGCCATTATCCCCAAAATAGTGGAAGGTTACCTTGAAAAATATAAGAACGAGGTCGTACTTCTGCGCCAGATGTATATCCGGGATGAGAGTATCATCGTTCAGGATCTGGTCAATCAGACAGTCGTCAGTCTGGGTGAAAACGTTGTTATCCGGCGGTTTATCCGCTGGGAGCTTGGTGAAGAATCCGATTAGGTACCCTGACCAACCGCAAGGTTGGTCTTTTTTTCGATCGCACAATGAGGCGATATAATACAGGTAAGGTTTATATCCAATAATTGAGGATGGAGAGCCAATGGCAGATTTAAAGTACCACCGCATTTTGCTTAAGTTGGGTGGGGAAGCCATGAGCGGTGCCGGCAGCACCGGGATTGACCCCAAGAACGCAGGTGACATTGCCCAGCATATTAAAGAGGTCCGTGAATTGGGCGTGGATGTGGCAATTGTAATTGGAGCCGGCAACTTATGGCGCGGGCGTATAGGGCTGGATTTGGGGATGGATCGTGCCACAGCTGACTACATGGGTATGCTGGCAACTGTGATGAATGCCCTGGCGCTCATGGATGCGCTCGAGAGTATCGGCGTGATCACCCGTGTTCAGTCAGCCATCGAGATGCATGCTGTTGCAGAACCATACATCCGCCGTCGTGCAATCCGTCATCTCGAAAAAGGCCGGGTGGTCATCTTTGGTGGGGGTACCGGAAACCCCTATTTTTCCACCGATACAGCCGCTGCATTGCGGGCGATGGAAATAGGGGCAGATGTACTGATCAAAGCCACCAAAGTGGATGGAGTTTACGACAAAGACCCTGCAAAAAATAAGAACGCCCAATTGTTCAAACACCTGACCTACATTGAAACCTTGAACCGGCGACTTGAGGTCATGGATAGTACCGCTGTTTCACTCTGCATGGAAAATAAACTGCCTATCCTGGTGTTGAATCTATGGGATCCTAAAGCGCTTAAAAATGCGCTGGTGGGTAAGTCTGTTGGTACGCTGGTAACAGCGTAGAATCACACACCTTATTACCATAAACCCATTTATTTATTCTTAACTGTATTTAACGTCTCTTTACGAGAGATGGAATATCATTAAATCTACTATGGATAGCAATCCTCGCATGTCAAAGAGTGGAGCCGGATCTGGAATTGCAGGCAACAAGATAATTCTTTTGTTGACCGTCTTTTGTCTAACGTTGGGGTTGATCCTTCTGGGAACCAGTATTGGTTTGCACGTCTTGTTTAACCAACGCATCCTTCCGGGTGTGCATGTTCATGGCAATCAATTAAGTGGCAAGACTCTGGCTGAAGCCGAAGAAATCCTAGATCACACAGTCACGTACCCTGAGCAAGGCAGGGTAGTCCTTAAGGCGGACGGACAGACCTGGGTGGTTAAACCAGCTGATCTGGGATTGCAGTCTGATAATACGCAAACAGTGAGCGACGGGTACCAGGTCGGAAGGAGCCGATCTATTATCGGCTGGTTGTTCGATCCCATTAGAGCGCTGGTGACAGGTTACCCAATATCTCCTGTACTTGTTTATGACGAAAAGCGCGCCGAACAATACCTGATCTCTCTGGCTGTACAGATAGACCGCCCGACACTTGAAGCACGACTCGGTATCAATGGAACCACCATCGAACTGGTCACCGGTCAGGTTGGAAGAAAACTGGATGTTGCTTCTGCGTTAAATGTTTTAAATGATGAATTGATGACCTTACACGATTTTTCTATAGCCCTTCCGATCATCGAGACACCCCCGTTGATATTGGATGCGCGCGAGCAAGCAGTGATTGCTCAACAGATCTTGTTTGCGCCCCTTACTTTGTCGATGCCTGAAAGTCAGAGAGACCTGGGTCCATGGGTAATCACTGTGGAGCAACTCGCCCAAATGCTCGTCATCGGACGTGTAGAAGACGCTGAACAGACTGGTTACCAGGTGACCCTCGATCAGGAAAAGATCAGAAAATACCTGGGTAACCTGGAAACCTCAATAAACCAGGATGTTCAAAACGCTCGATTTATCTTTAATGATGATACACGGAAGCTGGATCTGAATCAACCCGCGATTCTGGGTCGCAGGTTGGATATCGAAACCAGTCTTGCCAGCATCAACCAGGGTTTGCTGGATGGGCAACATTCGATCCAACTCACAATTATCACAGACCAACCCAAAGTGTTGGACGACTCCACGGCAGATCAGTTGGGGATCCATGAGTTGATCTGGGCAGAGACATCATACTTCCGGGGATCCTCACCCGAACGTATCCAGAATATTACTGCTGCTGCCGCACGCTTCCATGGTTTGCTGGTGCCTCCCGGAGCGACCTTCTCGATGGCAGAAGCGCTGGGCGATATCAGCCTGGATAACGGTTATGCAGAAGCGCTGATCATTTTTGGTGATCAAACGATAACAGGCATTGGTGGGGGAGTGTGCCAGGTTTCTACAACACTTTTCAGGACGGCATTCCATGCCGGCTTCCCCATTACAGAAAGGCATGCGCATGCATACAGGGTTTCCTATTACGAGCAAAAGTCTGGTGGAGGCATCGATCCCAATCTGGCAGGGTTGGATGCGACGGTGTATGTCCCGATAGTGGACCTCAAGTTTACCAATGACACACCCTACTGGTTATTGATGGAAACTTATGTTCGCAGTTCTTCGATTACCTGGAAGTTTTATTCAACATCCGATGGGCGCACCGTTGATTGGCAGACTACCGGACCAACCAATATCATCGAAGCTCCAGAACCCTTATATCGCGAAAATCCGGCTTTGGAGAAAGGGGAAGTCAATCAGGTGGATTGGCAAGCTGAAGGAGCGGATGTGACAATTACAAGATCGGTCTATCGCAATGGTGCCTTGTATTTACAGGATACTTTTAGAACCCATTATTTACCCTGGCAGGCGATCTTCGAGTATGGTCCTGGAACTGAAGGTATCCCAACGCCAGAACCTTAACATTGCCTATGGTAAAATGCTTTTATTGTGTAGGAAAATAAATCCCCGTCTGGAGGTTATGATGGTTAACAAGGATCTTCTTGAAATACTCAGATGCCCATCTTGTGTACGCGAAAAAGAAGGCAAGCTTAAATTGTATAAAGAATATTGGTTGATTTGCACCGATTGCCAGCGAAAATACCCGATCAGCGATGATATCCCGGTCATGTTGATTCCTGAGGGTGACAAGTGGCAAAAAACCAGGGAAGATAAGCTTCCTATTCCTCCTCCACCGCTTAAATAGTCACATTCCATATCTAAAAAATATCCTTTTGGTACGCTTATTGCACCATTGGGTTGGTCAAACTATTCCACCTGTTATAATGAGCATTGAATCACTATGAGACGATCAAGAATCAGAAATACACGAATAACCATACCCCAGGATGGTTTAACACGAGTTTTGCTTGGGATATTTGTTGTGGTTGGTATAGCAACGGCTATTGTGGCATTTATCGCTGTGCGCTATGTTGTTGCCACCCAATCCATGATCGATATTCCGGGAGACCCTGTCATCTCTTCCGCAGCTGGAACGGCTGCCGGCTCACAGCTTCAACCTGGAACAGGTCCAACACCACGCCCGTGGGATGGCATCAGTCGTGTCAACTTGCTGATCATGGGATTGGATGCGCGTGACTGGGAACAGGGCGAGATTCCACGCACAGATACCATGATCCTTTTCACCATTGACCCGCTCACCAAAACAGCGGGTATGTTATCCATCCCTCGCGATTTATGGGTCAATATCCCAGGATTTGACTACGGGAAGGTCAATACTGCCTACTTTATTGGTGAAGGAAATCAATTACCTGGTGGTGGACCCGGATTGGCAGTCAAAACTGTCGAAGAACTGCTGGGCGTGCCTATTAATTATTATGCCCAGATCGATTTTGAGGCGTTTGTAAAATTTATCGATGACATTGATGGAATTAAAGTGACCGTCACCGAGACCTTGGTGGTTGATCCCATCGGTCAATGGAATACGCGTATTCTTGAACCGGGTCGATATGTATTAAATGGCAAGATGGCTCTGGCTTTCGTCCGCGCCAGAAAAGCCAGTGGTGATGATTTTGGCAGGGCTCAACGACAGCAGGAAGCTATCATGGCGATGCGAACGGCTATATTAAAATGGGATTTAATGCCGAAACTGATCGCCAATGCACCGGCGATTTATGCCGATCTGTCATCTGGTGTACATACCAACCTGACATTGGAACAGATCATCCAGCTGGGTTTACTGGCTGAGAAGATCCCAGCAGAAAATATCAAGCAGGCATTAATCGGCTCGGAGCAAGTGGAATTCGAGACTTCCCCGGACGGGTTGGACATCCTGCGTCCCATCCCCGATAAGATCCGCATCGTGCGTGATGAAATATTCACTACCAGTGGACCGGTTTCACCCGTTGAGGTATCCACCGATCCAACCGAACTCATGAAAATTGAAAATGCACGGGTATCAATATTGAATGGAACTGCCACAGGCGGACTGGCTGGCAAAACTGGAGATTATTTGAAAAGTCTGGGTGTTAATGTCACCGATGTAGGTGATGGTCAGGCACAGGGTGCCACTACCATGATCATCTACTCTGCCAAACCCTATACGGCTGCCTATCTCGCACAATTGATGAGTATACCGACGAGTCTGATCCTCAACCGTTATGACCCCAATGCGATGACTGATATCCAGATTATTCTGGGGAATGACTGGGTAACGAATAACAAGATGCCATAAGAAGAATAAATCCTATCAGACACCTGACACTGTAACCAAGTCAGGTGTTTTTTGTTAATTGAAAAATATTAACAACTATAATTAGGTTGATGTATCGAAGTAAAGCTTTAAGAGCGCCGGGAAAATTTGTTAGAATTGTATTCGATTCGATAAATATTGTATCAGGCTTGATTGCCATCGGAGGAAGGAACAACCTATGATCAACCTTTACATTAATATTGCATCCGTACGCAACGTATTGATCGATTTCATCCGCAAGGAAATGGCACGGGCCGGTTTTAACCGTGCGGTTGTGGGTTTGTCGGGCGGTCTTGATTCGACGATGGCTTGCTATCTGGCAGTGGAAGCCCTTGGCGCCGCAAATGTACTGGCAGTACGCATGCCATATACAACCTCATCACCCGAATCTCTGGAGCATGCCCAACTGGTCATCCAGGCGACGGGAGTTGAGTCGTTAACCATCCCCATTTCTGAGATGGTCGATGCATTGATTAATAAATTCCCTGATATGAATGCATTTCGTAAGGGGAATGTAATGGCTCGTGCCAGAATGATCGTTCTTTTCGACCAATCTGCCGCAAATGATGCTTTGGTAGTCGGCACCGGAAATAAAACAGAGATTTTGCTCGGCTATACCACATTGTATGGCGATGCCGCTTGCGCGTTTAATCCGCTCGGCGATCTCTATAAGACTCAGGTCAGGCAATTGGCCAAAGAGATGATGGTACCTGATGTGATCATCCAGAAGCCACCATCGGCTGATCTATGGTCAGGCCAGACCGATGAAGGCGAGTTGGGTTTCACATATCTTGAGGTCGATCAACTTTTGTATCTACTGATTGATAAACAGAAAACTCCGAGCGAATGCGAGACAGAGGGTTTTTCGAAGGAGTTTATCAAAAAAGTGATCGCCAGAGTAAGAAAATCTGCATTCAAGCGTAAAATGCCCCCGATTGCGCGATTAACAGAAGGGGAAACATCGATCGAAGTCTGAGCGTTTAGCCATTCGATTCTGGCTGTTCATGAGATAGGGTCTCCCATTCCGATATCATTGCATCCAAAGCTATTGTGAGGTCATTATAGGTTTCACCCAATCGGGCAACCTCACCAGGTTCCAATCCGGTCATCTCAAGTCGGGCGGCAACCCTTCTCAATTCCTTTTCAAGCTCCGAAATATCATTTTCGATCTTGGACAGTGCATGACGACTCGATTTTTTTAGGTGTATTCCGGGTTTGACAGTTGTTTTTTTGTTTTGTTCCCGGCTGTTTTTCGCCACCTTTTCAATTGTCAGACTTGAACGGTATTCACTGTAATTACCTTTATGCACTGTCAGGGAGTGTTCTTCCGGATTGAGGATCCATACCTGGGTGGCGAGAGCGTCGATCAAATAGCGATCGTGCGAGACAAGCAGTATTGACTCCTCAAACTCCTTTAAGACACTTTGCAAAATGTCCTGGGATTCAAGATCAAGGTGATTGGTTGGTTCATCAAGCACGAGGAAATTTGCTCCCAGCAAACTCAGCTTTGCCAATACCAGCCGACTGCGCTCACCCCCCGAAAGGTTAGAGACTTGCTTGAACACATCATCACCTGTGAATAGATACTTGGCGAGATGCTTTCGGATTTCGGCCGGCAACATCTTTGGTTGGGTGGATTCAATCTCCTCCAGCGGGGTTTTTACAGGATCCAGGTCTTCATGAGCTTGTGCAAAATAACCAACTTTGACATTTGCACCCAGACTAAACGAGCCATTATAGGGGTCCAGGTTGCCCATCAAGGTTTTCAAGAATGACGTTTTACCAGAGCCGTTGGGTCCTATCAGGGCGGCGCACTCTGTACGGCGCAATATCAGATCGGGTGAACGAAACAATGGGTTGGCACCTGCTTTGTATCCGATCTGGAGCTCTTGTGTTGTGAGGACCAGTTCTCCGGAACGACTGGCAGGACTTAATCTCAAAGTCATCGGTCGTGCCTGGGTTGGTGGTGTCAGGCGAGCTTCGTCCAACATCCTCTCCAAACGCTTGCGACGACCTTGCGCCTGTCGGGTATTCTGCCCGGCAATATTCCGCTGGATGAAATCCGTCTCTTTTTCAATAAATTCCTGTTGATTCTGATATTCCCTTAAACGACGTTCATAGCGTTCAGTACGTTGCTTCAGGTAGGCAGTGTAATTCCCGTGAAATATCTCGATAGACGGTGACATCTCCCACACGTTGGTTGCCACCTGATCGATGAAATAACGATCATGCGATATGACGACTACCGCACCATCCTGATCCTTAAGTTGGTCTTCCAACCAGGCTACTGCCTGGATATCGAGATGGTTGGTGGGTTCGTCCAGTAGGAGCATATTCGGTTTGGATAAAAGAAGTTTCGCCAGAAATGCACGCGTTTTTTGCCCACCTGAGAGTTGGTCGATGGGGGCGTCATATTCATCCGTTGTGAATCCGAGACCTGTGAGGGTTTGCTTGATTTGTGTTTCAACTTGATATCCCTCGGCAGTTTCAAATCGATCGCGTAAACCGGCGTACTTCTTCATGAAAGCAGGATCGTCTGAACGCGAGGCCATTTGATGCTCGAGCTCTGAAAGCAACTTTTCCATGGTTTGAATTTCGTTGAAGGCACTGAGACATTCCCCCCACAGTGTTTGTGTGGAGTGGTATTCCGCTTCTTGCGGGAGAAAGCCAATCTTTAGATTTTTGGCAGACAGCACTGTTCCACCGGATGGTTCCTCCCTGCCGGCGATGATCCTGAGCAAAGTGCTTTTTCCGATCCCATTGGCACCCACGATGGCAATGCGCGCCCGATGGGGAATACTGATGGATATATCGGTGAAGACATCCACATTGCCAAAGGATTTGCTCAATTGGTCGGTGCTTAGGAGTGCCACGGCTGGAAAGTATAACATGATAGAATTTGGGGTATGAAACGCTGGTTGTTTTGGCTGGGTCTGGTTATCAGTATCATCCTGTTGTACTTCGCTTTTCGGAATCAAGATTTTTCCACAGTCTGGGAAATCGTAAAAAAAGCGAATTACATCTGGCTTTTACCTGGTATTGCTGTGTACTTTGTGGCTCTCTGGGCCCGTTCCTGGCGCTGGCACTATCTGCTTCGCCCCCTGAAGGTAATTTCCACCAGGAGTATGTTCCCGATCGTTACGATCGGATACATGGGGAATAATATATACCCCTATCGGGCAGGGGAAGTATTGCGAGCCTACATCCTGCGTAAGCGGGAAGGAGTCGCCATGTCAGCATCCCTGGCGACCATTATTGTTGAGCGAATCTTCGATGGTGTGGTTATGCTGGGTTTTGTGTTCCTGAACTTGCCGGAACTTGCAAAACTGACCAATGCATCCGGGTTTATTGGCGATATCCAGAGTCTGGCGTTATGGGGGGCGGGTATTTTTCTGGGCGTTTTGGCAGTTTTTCTGTTGGCTGCCATGTTCCCACACCAGGCCCATAACATAACCAATTGGTTAATCAATCATGCCGTTCCTCAAAAAATAAGAATAAAGACGCTTGAGCTGGCCGGTCGTTTCCTGGGGGGGCTTGAGTCGCTTCGGTCTCCGCGTGAAGTGGTCATGGTGTTTGTCACTTCGGTGGTAATCTGGTTACTCGAAACTGCCAAGTATTGGTTAGTGATGCAGGCATTTCCATTTAGCGTCAGTTTTTTCGCATTAATGCTCATGAATGGTATTGTTAACCTGGCGACTACCATTCCGTCTGCTCCGGGTTATGCGGGGACATTTGATGCTCCCGGGATTGCCTTATTGACTGCCTATGGTGTCCCAGGCGAAATGGCGACCGGTTACACGCTTTTATTGCATGCCGCACTCTGGCTTCCGGTTACCGTTGTGGGAGCTTATTTCTTTGTCATCCGCGAAGGAATGGAATGGGGAAAAGTTCCGAAATTGGAGGGGGAAGATTGAAAGTTTGATTTATGTAAGAACCGTTCTAATTTTTTCCATTGCTGCAATGAATGTTTCCCCCAAGAATAATCCTTTTTATCCATAACAGAATGCCAACATCCTTATCTGAATTATAGCGATTTGGTCCCCGTTTTGGAATGCCGAGCTGATAGCGGCACTCCTACGCACGCAAGGTGACTGGCAGGATTCCGGTTTTATCGGCGACCTTTTGAAGCGTATACCTGGGCGTATCAGATAATTGGGAAATATTAATCATAACCTGCCACGTTGCTCCAGATGATCATATGGTACACCAAAACGATGTTTTACTACGAGTCCCCCAGAGGAATTTGGATCCGTGTTTTTGATCGTTTACACCTCGATGGTGTGAGAGGGACAACAAAAACCACCCCGTCAGGGTGGTCAACTGTAGTGCCCCCAGAGGAATTCGAATCCTCGTTTTGGCCTCGTTTGCACCTCGATGGTGTGAGATGGACAACAAAAACCACCCCGTCGGGGTGGTCAACTGTGGTGCCCCCAGAGGAATTCGAATCCTCGTTTTGGCCTCGTTTGCACCTCGATGGTGTGAGAGGGACAACAAAAACCACCCCGTCAGGGTGGTCAACTGTGGTGCCCCCAGAGGAATTCGAATCCTCGTTTTGGCCTTGAGAGGGCCACGTCCTGGGCCACTAGACGATGGGGGCGTTGAGGAGGGAATTCTATCATATGGCTATAAGCGCGTCAATTAAACACAGGATCACAGGCTTGGACGCTTCAAGCATATGCTATCAACAAGATTGATCGGACCAAGTCTGATGCGATTTCCCGAGAAATATATGAAACTGGCGGATGCCGTGTCAATGATGATGCGTTGGAAATTATTCAGTTCCAATCCCAGGAAATATGCCAGGCATAGCTTGATCGGATCAGCATGCGAAACGCAAGCGATAATCTCATTGTTGCCAGCCTCCCGCATCAACATTTCCAACGCAGTACACATCACCTGTTGCTTGTCTCTGAAACTCTCACCATTTGGGAAGGAAAACCTTGCCGGTTCATCATGGGTGGCTTGCCATCGTTTGAGCCGGCGCAAAGCGGGAAGGGATCTCCCTTGCCAGTCGCCCAAATCAATTTCCATTAAGGCCTGCAGGATGTTGATTGACAATCCTTTTCGGTGAGCAAGCGGTTCTGCCGTCTCAAATGCCCGTTCAAGCGGGCTGGTGTATATTTTTGTGATGGGGATTTCAGATAGCTTTATTGCCAAATTTTCCGCTTGCTGCTTTCCACGCTTGTTGAGGTGAATATCGGGCAGATGGCCGGCCAGTCGTTTTCCAACATAATCTGTTTCGGCATGCCGGATGAGTATCAGAATAGGCATGAATTATCCTTTAGTCTGATCCTTCGATGCTTTTTGTTGTGCCTCACGCCAGCGATTTAATCTTTCAGCTACTCTGGCTTCATATCCTTGATCAGTTGGTTGGTAAAAAACTTTTCCCAATACACTACCCGGCAGGTATTGCTGCGGAATAAAGTGATCGGGATACTCATGTGGATATTGATAACCCGCGCCATGCCCAAGCCCTTTTGCATCCCGTGAGGCATCCATCAGATGGGTTGGGACGTCTCCCACCCCTTCCGATTCAATGTGATCCAAAGCCTTAAAATATGCTGATGCCGAGTTGGATTTTGGGGCGGTCGCCAGGTATAACGTGGCTTCAACAATGGGATAGACCCCCTCGGGAAGACCTATGTATTCATAGGCGGTTGCGGCTGCAGAAGCGACCACGAGCCCCAGGGGTTCGGCCAATCCAATATCCTCTCCTGCCAGAACGATCAGGCGACGAAGAATAAACCGCGGATCTTCACCGGCATACAACATTTTTGCCAGCCAGTATAATGCCGCATCAGGATCCGAACCACGCACCGATTTTATAAATGCAGAAATGGTGTCATAGTGGGCATCCCCGTTGCGGTCATACAGCACAGCCCGTTTCTGGATGGATTCCTGAGCAATATCGAGATCAATCCGGATCGACCCGTCTGGCAAGGGGGAGGGGGGGGTGCTTTCCACCGCCAGTTCGAGGGCATTCAGGGCGTTGCGGGCATCGCCTCCTGCGACCTCCACCAGATGCTGCAGTGCATCCGGCGAAAGTTGTATGTTGCGTGAGCCATATCCGCGGGCCGGGTCCTTGATGGCACGCTCGAGTATGATGCGTATATGCTCCTCTGTCAGTGGATAGAGTTGGAAAACACGCGAGCGGGATACCAATGCTTTAATGACATCGAAATACGGGTTTTCAGTTGTCGCACCGATCAGGGTGATCAAACCAGTTTCAACATGGGGTAATAGCGCATCCTGTTGGGCTTTATTCCACCGATGAACTTCATCAATAAACAGGATGGTTTTTTGTCCATGAAGCCGACGCTTTTCACGCGCCTCTTCAATGATGCGTCTCAAGTCAGCCACACCTGCCAGGACTGCGGAAATTGTAACAAAGTGCGACAGTGTCTGATGGGCAACCAGTTGTGCCAGAGTTGTTTTTCCCGTTCCTGGAGGTCCGAACAGGATGATCGAGGAAAACAACCTGTCGCTCTCGATTGCGCGACGAAGCAGTTTACCTGGACCTATAATATGCTCCTGACCGACAAACTCACCTAAAGTATGCGGGCGCATTCGAGCCGCGAGAGGGGATTCTACCTCCATACGCTCATTCATGGCATGATCAAATAAATCAGTCATAATCGAAAGGCAGTATAACGTTAAAGCAATGGTCTGACAACAGGATGAAAATAAATACTAATCTTAAGTATCGTGTAAGATTAAAAATAATGGTAAATAACTGCTTCTAAACTATATGAATGATAGTCAGGTGATTTGCTAATGGTGAAAAGTTCTGATATCAAAAGACCGTCCTATTAAGGGCGGTCTCCTGGCGGCTGCGACACCTTACTCGATAGCGAGGAGGGGTGCCGCAGCACAACGTCTAAAACATGAACTATCACACATGTCTGACACCACCTCCTCATCTATAAAATGGCTTGAGGATAAACTCGACTTGATAATAGTATCCCACGGACGATATAATCTGTCAAACGGAAGCGCTTATATAAATGGAAAACCCCCAAAAACCACAAAATAAGTTCGTTATGCATCGCAACTTTTTGTTGACGATTATCGTAGTTATTATTGGAGTGATGATTACCAATCTGTGGTTAGCTTATACACCTGATACCCTGCTCGGCAAGGTGGATGCAGTCGGGTATGCTGTCTGTCACCGAATACCCTCCCACTCGCTAACGGTTGATGGCCGGTCCCTGCCTCTTTGTGCGCGTTGTTCCGGGATGTATCTGGGAGCATTATTTGGTACCATTTTTCAGATGATTACCGGGAAGCGACGAGGTGGTTTTTCCCGCAGGGCATTAACTTTTTTATGTGTATTCGCGATATTTTTTGTTATTGACGGATTAAATTCATTTACGGGATTGATCCTTGACCATTCGCCTCTCTACGAACCACAAAACTGGTTGAGGCTTATGACAGGCATGAGTGTCGGTTTGTTGATTTCGGCGGTTTTATACCCTATTTTCACTCAGACCGTCTGGCAGACTTGGAAACCTGCAAGTGCCTTCGATGGTCCTGGAGCGATTGCGGCGTTGCTGACTGGTGGTGTACTTTTGGTGATCGGGTTGCTTTCCGGCTTTCCGGTTATTCTATATCCCCTGGCAATCCTCAGTGTATTGGGTGTTCTGGTTATATTAACCCTGGTTTATTCGGTATTATTGTTAATGTTATTCAAACAAGAAAACAGATATAATCACTTTATTGAATTGACACCTGCCATATTAGGTGGTTTGGTGTTGACGATGATGCAGATCGGACTCTTTGATTTAATGAGGTTCTTATTGACTGAAACATGGAATGGACTGCCACTATAATTTATAATTTTAAGGAATAAGGAAGATAATTGATGGAACTTTTAGGTGTATTGACGGCATTTGGGCTATCGGCCAGCGCGGGTTTAAATGCGTACATACCACTTCTTGTGGTGGCGTTGCTGGCAAGGTTCACCAATTTGATTGCCCTGCAATCACCCTGGGACACATTGGCCAGCTGGTGGGTGATCGGTATCCTCATCGTCCTAAGCACAGTCGAGTTCCTGGCTGATAAATTCCCGGCAGTCAACCATGTGAATGACATCATCCAGACATTCATACGGCCTGTTGCCGGTGCAATCCTGTTTGCTGCCAGTGCACATGTGATCACTGAGATCCACCCGATCCTGGCGCTATCGATCGGCTTGCTGGTGGCAGGTGGTGTGCATGCGGTCAAGGCGGGAGCTGTCCGCCCGGCGGTGACAGTCACAACGGGTGGTGCTGGGAATGTCGCGGTCTCAATCCTGGAGGATTTCATCTCCACGGTTGTATCAATCCTGTCGGTGGTCATCCCCGTTGTGGTCGGATGTATCCTGATACTGGTGACATCCTGGATCATCTGGTTGTTATGGCGCAGAGCCAATTCAACCAAACTCGCATAAATACATACAGAACGCCCCGCTAAACAATAAAACCGGGGCGTTTGATTTATTCAACCATTTGGAATAACCTGGGCAGATCGCCTTTTTTGGCTATTTGCTTTAGCTGATTTAATCCTTCAATTGCTCTTTGTCGGGTATTTCGCGGTAGATCCAGGCTATTGAATTCATCCCAGTCCAACTCGATACATCGGCCATCAGGAAAGACCAGTAGATCAAGAGCCAGATCAATGTATCGAATCTTATTGATGGTGAAATGTGCCGGCCTGGCCACATTACAATACCAATATTTTAAATGTCTATCCTGCTTATCTTCGACCTGGTAAATGTTATACCAGTGATTGGTGTAATAGAGCTCTCGAAAGATATCACCGGTCCTCAGCGTGACATACTTTAACTTAAGGTCGGGTCGGTTATAGATAGCTTCAAGCAGGATTAATCCCGGTTTTCGAATAATGATATGCCCTTGATAGCGCCAAACCTCCTGACGCTTAAGGTTCAGTTTGACCACTGTTATTTCGTCCGACATCATTTATTTTAGGAAAATCACTTTTTCTTCATTAATAGTGAGAATCACTGCATTGCCTGGTTGGTATTTATCGGGAAAGTTGAATACGAATGACTCTCCATTCACACGTACCGCCGTCCTGTAATGATCACCCTGAAAAACACAATCCTCGACAGTACTGTGGAAGGCATTTTTCCCCATATGAGCTATTTCTACACCATCCGGGCGTATCAGAATATTAATAGTAGTGCCCAAACTCTGTTTTGATTGTAGCGGGGGGCAATGGATGTCTCCCAGAACCGTTCGGACAATTAACGGTTGAATTGAAAGAACGACGCCTTTAATAACATTACCCAGCCCAAGAAAGTTTGCCACCCAACTTGTAGCGGGATGATTATAAAGGTCTTCGGGAGATCCGATCTGAGAAATCCTTCCATTGGATAACACAAGAATTCGATCCGCCAGTGTAAAAGCTTCCTCCTGATCGTGGGTAACATAGATTGCAGGCACGACCGTGGTCCTGAGGATCTGGCGGATTTCCTGGGTTAACTGTTCGCGCAATTTCCGATCGAGTGCCCCAAGTGGCTCATCCAGCATGATCATTTTGGGTTCGGGTGCCAGTGTGCGCGCAAGAGCAATGCGTTGTTGTTCTCCGCCTGATAGCTTCTGAACTTTCCGTTTCGCAAATCCGAGCATGCCGACACGCTCGAGCGCTCGGTTCACTTTTTGTGTGATCGTAGTCTCTGAAAGGTGCTGCATGCGCAGACCAAAAGCCACGTTCTCAAAGACATTCAGATGTGGGAATAATGCATAGTCCTGAAACATCAAACCAAAAGATCGCAACTCGGGGGGCACGTTAAGCAGGTCAT
Organism: uncultured Chloroflexia bacterium; assembly: GCA_963701225.1. Lineage (GTDB taxonomy): Bacteria > Chloroflexota > Anaerolineae > Anaerolineales > Anaerolineaceae > JAFGXF01. The sequence continues at coordinate 527,781 of OY969578.1, forward strand.
TCCCCTGCCAGGCAACGCTGCCGCGCTCAAACGGTTCCAACCCGGCGATGATACGCAATAGAGTGCTTTTACCGCTGCCGGAAGGTCCCAACAGGCATACAATTTCCTCTGATCCCACTTCGAAGGATAATTTATTTAAAAGAGGGTTTCCCTCATAGTATTTTACAAGCTTGTCCACCTTGAGGGCTACGCGAGCAGATTTGTTTTGTTTCATTTTCTCTCACGATTGGTTTGATCTGTCAATTGAATGCAGAAGATGCCCAGGATGCATATAACCATCAGTATGGTTGACATCGCCATCGCCTGCCCGTAGTTGACCTGACCAGGTTGTGTTAGAAAACGATAAATTACGATCGGGATGGTCGGATAGTCCGGGCGGTTTAGGAAAGTGGTGGCGCCAAACTCACCCAATGATACACTGAATGCAAAGATGGCCGACACGATGACCGGTTGTTTTAATAATGGTAACTCAACATCCCGAAGAACGTGCCAGCGGTCAGCGCCCAATACTCTGGCGGAAAATGCCAGATTCACTGGGATTGCATCAATGGCAGGTTGGATGATTCGCACGACCAGGGGCAACGCCACCAGCCCATGCGCTATCGGTAATAGCACCGGAAACGGGATTTTATACAGAACGGTGGTGTTAAATGCCAGGAGTAGTCCCAGACCTAATGTAACCGCGGATGAACCCAAAGGAAGCATTATTAATGGATCCAGAATACGATTGATCCGATGTGGTTGCCGAAGAGCAAGGACGATCAAGACACCCAAGGGAAGAGCAATGAGTAGTGTAATTGCGGCGAAAAGCAAGGAATTGAGTACTGCTTCATAGGGTGGAACGTAAAATAGACTGCCGCGGCGATTGATAAACAACTCGGCATAGTAGGACCAGCTTGCATTACCAAATAGCGGAATGCTGGTGGATGATCCAGGCTGATAGGATGTCATTGAGCGTGTAACGAGAGCAACCAGGGGTGTGAAAAAGAATATGAAAAGGATAGTGAGTACGCCCAGGGAAAATAATTTTTGAGGGAAAGGTGCACTATTTAAAGCTTCTCCGCGTTTAAAGTGGGGAGTAAGTTCAAATGATTGACCACGACTGACCCTGGCATAGATTGCTGCCAATCCGAGCGTCATGATTATCTGGATCAACGACATGATTGTTGCCAGGCGGAGGTTCAGCATTTGTGTGGCTTGAATGAAAATCTCGACTTCCAGAGTTGCAAAGGCAGGTCCACCCAACAGCAAAACCACCCCAAAACTGGTGAAGTCGAAAATGAATACCAACAAGGAAGATGCCAGCACCGAAGGCGCCAACAATGGAAAGGTAACATGCAGCGCAGTCTGGAATCGATTGGTGCCCAGCACGCGAGCTGAGGCTTCGAAGTTGGGGTTCATTTTTGACCAGGCTTCACCGACCACGAGAATGACGAGCGAAGTGTTGTAAAAGATATGCCCGAGTATGATTGCCCAGAAAGAGTTGAGCAGGGCAAGTGGTGGGCTTTGAAGGTGCAAGAGAGTTATCAGGAGCTCGTTGATCACTCCATGCGGACCGAGCAGGGAGTTAAAGCAGGATGCCACCACAACGGTTGGAAGGATGAACGGCACAATCAATGCGGCTTTAATCAACTCGCGCCCTTTAAAGTAGAAATGAGATAGGACATATGCACCGGGAATACCGATACAGAGAGTCAGAACGGTGGATACAACCGCTTGAAAGATGGTGAATGTCAAGGGTCTGACTAAAGCACTCCATTCGCCTTGAGCAAGTTGCAGACCTGGCTGGAGTATACCGGAAAGGTTAATGATCTTACCCATTGGGATAAAAAAGAAAATCCCAAGGAAGAGAACAGGCAGGAGCCACAATGCAATGCTCTGGCAGATTGAGACCCAGCCGCGATCTGATTTCACCGCAACACTACCCCCGTCCAATCCTGGATCCAGCGATCACGATTCTCAGCGATCAGATCCGGTGACAGGGAAGCCGGCTGGTCAGCTATGGTGACATAATCTCTGTACACCTGTGGCAAGGAAGCGTCAGGGAGAATCGGGAACATGAACATCTGGAGCGGGATGTCTTCCTGGAAAGAAGTACTTAACATGAAATCAATGAATTTGCCGGCCAGATCCTGCCGGGCTGATCCTTTCAAGATGGCTGTAAACTCGATCTGTCTGAAGCAGGTAGATGGAGAGGTTATAGCCGCGGTTGGCGGTTCTGTCACGGGAGTGCTGGCGAAGTACACTTCCGCCGCCGGGCTGGTGTTATAGGAAACAACCATGGGCTGAAGTCCTTTTCCGGAAGAGGCGCTGAAATTCGTATAGTACGCAGTGGACCAGTCGTTAACAACCACCAAACCGTTGGTTTTCAGATTGCGCCAATATTCCAGATAACCTTCCTCGCCAAAGCGGGAGATAGTTGCCAACAGGAATGCCAATCCCGGGGATGAGATTGCCGGATTCTCAACCACCAATAAACCCTTATATTTTGCCTGGGTTAGATCATTAAGATCCTGCGGGACGCCCAGTGCGTGTGATATGAAGAATTGGCGATCATAATTAATGCATACATCTCCATAATCGACCGGAGTGACATGGTGGCTTTTATCAAGAATGAATTCCTTCGACACCTTGTCAAGTAACGGGGATCGGTAGACTTGGAAGATGTCTGCTTCCAACGCCCGCGAAAGGTAGGTGTTATCAATCCCATACAGGACATCTGCCTCAGGGGCTGCGCTGGTCAGGATTGCCCGATTCAATAGTGATCCGGTATCACCACTTTTAGAAAATACCACTTTAACATCGTATTGTTCTTCAAACTGGCGGATGATCGATTCGCTGACCGCAAATGAATCATGGGTCATGATTTTCAGTTCGGGTACTTCCACGGATTTTGTGCGGACGCCGGAGCATCCGGCCAGTACTACCATGATCATCAGTAGCATGAATAAAATCGTTTTATTCACTGTGACTCCTTTCTTATTCATTAACAATCATTTCCGGAGTGTGGATGCAGAGAAGGATACCCGACTCTATGGATACCCTGGCTTCATTGGTGCGCATTTCATTGCTTAACCCACGTGTCTTTCCGAACAGAAGGTCCTCTCCATTCAATGGATAACGTAAGCCGGTTGTCCTTACTCCAGAGACGGTACCTGCTATTGGTATCAATGATAGGATATCCCCCGTTTTACCCTCTATGGATGCATGATCTGAAATGAAAAACATCTCTTCAGTGCCATGTATCAGATAGATGGATGCTTTATCCATATATTGGATGGGCAGGAAAATGTTCGCCAACGTCTGATCCACCCGACCTCCGAGTGCTCCAAAAACCAAAATTGAGTCGTATCCATGCTGAATCGCATAGTTCAGCGCCAGCTCAGAATCGGTCTCATCTTTCTCGGGGGGATGACGTATTACCGTTGTGCCTTGTTCTTCAAATTGTCGCAATTTCGTTTGAGGGAGGGAATCCATATCGCCAATAATGATATGCGGCTGCAAATTGATGGATAGAAGGTATTGTGTTCCACCGTCCACGCCGATCACCAGACCGCCAAGCCTCGCGCGTTCTGCCAATGGCTCCAAATCGGCGTAATCGCCGTTTAGAAAAAGGTATGCACATTGGGTCATCAAAACACCCTCATTGGCGGAGGGTGTTTGTGTGTAGAGCTTCCCTCCGCCGGTACTAACCGGATCAGGTAATATGGGTCGAAGGCGTTCAGCCATCCTCTCAGCCTGTTCATACCAGGCTCCCCAGAGTATTGATGTGATGATATCACAGTGAGGGTTAATGTCAAGTTTTCGGGGGACTTTACAGATGACTGACAGGCTTGCAGGGTACTGAAAACCAGTAAAGATAGGTTTTATAATGTAGACACTATGAACGTAAAGACATTGAACGTGGTACTTTTTGTCATTATTCTGGTTCTATCTGTCACAAGTTGTGATGGGACACAGACAACATCGCATCATGATGACGATTTGGATCTGGTTTTATCAGGCACTATTGAAGCAATAAATACCCAGTCTGCGCAGGTTTCAGCCGAATCAACCGATCGGTCAGGTAACATCACTCCTCGACTCTCCCAGATTGCTTTTCCGCAGGATGTTGGTCCCCATACCTATCCTCAGGGAGTCAATCCACTGACCGGGTTGCCTGAGGCGAATCCTGATTTATTAAGCCTGCCACCCGCATTGATATCGATTTCCAATTTTCCTCCATCTGCACGCAAAGTACAGGGAGGATTGGGGACTGCGGCTCAGGTATACGAAGTATTTATTGGCGAAGGAATGACACGTTTTCTCGCTGTATTTTATGGCGATTATCCTGACCCGAATGCATTGCCACCCACTCAAGATATGACTGTGGCCCGACCATCAGGGATTGGACCCATACGGTCTGGTCGGACAGTATATGAATCCATCCGTGCCCATCTTAATGGTTTCCTGGTCATGGCTTCTGCAGATAAAAAAGTTCGCGCTCAACTATCCGGAACGACCAACATATTTGGGTCGGATTCGAATGATATTAATAGTGCAATGATCAACGTGTCTCAATTAATGGATATTGCAGAAGAGACTAAAAAACCGGTCACAATAGAACTGCTGAGCGGGAATCTTTTCAGTGATGTCGTCCCTTCTGAAGGTGTGCCTGCCAATAAGCTATGGGTTTTTTACAATGCGCTTAATCAGGTGTTATGGGAGTATCAGCCAGACCTTGGTGGTTATTACCGCTACCAGGATAACGCAGATGAGTCGGGGAAGTACACCCTGGCCATGGATGCCTTCACGGGTCAACCGCTCTTGTATGAAAATGTGATTGTTTTATTTGCTGAACATGAATTTAAGAAACCAACTCAGATTAATATCCAGCTGGACTTTATCACACAGGGGAAAGCCCTGCTCTTTCGGGATGGCTTGATGTTCAAGATTTACTGGACGACCAGGTCAGACGAGTTTGAACAGACGACAGGCTTGCTACGTCCCATCCGGTATACTAATTACTATGATGAAGCATTCCCGCTGAAACCGGGGCAAACATGGATACATCTGGTGGATATAAACCATCGCTATTGGGAAGCTGACCCAGCCCGACCGTTTGAGGTTTTGGCTGGCTCTGCTTTTTGGTCGGTAAGGTTTTACGACTCTAGCAAGAAATAGAACTACACAAAACTCACATTTGTGTCTTAAAATCTGAAGGATAACCATTTCATGGTAAGATTTCCCGGTTAAACCGTACTCTGGATGGTCTAACTTGTTCAAAACGATAATGGAGTAATTGATGGATAGTAATCCGTATCATTGGGAAATCCCCAATCACTTTAGCCTGCCGCGCCGTGTTAATGGACTGGCAGAGCTGGCGTATAACTTATGGTGGGCCTGGCATCCAGATGCACAGCGCCTGTTTGCTTTGATCGATAAGGATTTGTGGGAACAGGTATATCATAACCCGGTTGTCTTCCTGCGTACTGTTGATCGGGCACATTTAAATGCTGTGACCAGTGAAAAGCATCTACTGGAGACCTATGACAGGGTAATACAGGAATATCAGGAATATCTACACTCAGAGGAAACGTGGTTTCATACAACTTATCCCAATTTGAAGGATCAGAGGATCGCTTACTTTTCATTCGAATATGGGTTGCATGAAGCCTTGCCGGTATATGCAGGTGGGTTGGGTATATTGTCAGGTGATCACCTAAAGGAAGCCAGCGATCTCGGTATGCCCCTGGTAGCCGTCGGTTTCCTTTACTCAAAAGGATATTTTTCTCAACATATTACCGAGGATGGCTGGCAGGAAGCTCGTGATTACAAAATCGACTACAACAATATTCCGCTAATACCAATATTGGATCAAAACGATGCCCCATTTATCATAAAAGTGGACCTACCCGGGCGCGAGGTATCTGCCAGAGTATGGCAGGTCAATGTTGGGAGAGTCACACTTTATCTGTTGGATGCAAACCTTCCCACCAATGCTCAAAACGACCAACAACTTACAGATAAGTTGTACGGTAGCGATCTCGAGTTGCGGATTTCACAGGAAATCCTGCTGGGGATGGGTGGGGTCAGGTTATTGCATACCCTGAACATCCATCCCACTGCCTGGCATATGAATGAGGGTCATGCGGCCTTTCTACAGATTGAACGCCTGAGGCAATATATGGCGAATGGGATGGACCTCGCTGAGGCCAAGCGAATTGTCAGTCAAAGCAGTGTCTTCACAACCCATACACCGGTTCCGGCCGGGAATGACGAGTTCCCTCTCTGGCTGATCGATAAATACTTTTCAAATGTATGGCCTCAAATCGGATGTACACGTGATGAGTTTATTGACCTGGGACGCAGCACAACCGGCTGGGGCGGAGAGACATTCAGTATGCCTGTTCTGGCATTAAAACTTTCTCAGGGGCATAATGCTGTCTCTGAGCTGCATATGCAGGTTTCTCGCAAGATGTGGTCGTTTCTGTGGCCGGGAAAAAAGCTGGAAGAAATTCCCATCGGTCACGTCACTAACGGCATCCACCTGGGGACCTGGCTGGCACGACGCATGCAGGTGCTCTACCAGCAATACCTGGGAGTGGATTGGATGGAACGCAATGACGATCCGGTTATATGGGAAAAAGTGGATGTAATACCCGATAAGGATCTGTGGATCATACGCAGGCATCTCAAACGAAAGCTGACCTCCTACATTGGGGAAAGGGTACGGAGTCAATGGATGGCGGGCGGCTTGGCTCCGGTCCAGGTGATTGCTGGGGGGGTGCTCCTGGATCCGTATATCCTTACGATTGGATTTGCCCGCCGTTTCGCCACTTATAAACGAGCCACTTTGATCCTTTCGGATTTTGAACGGTTGCTACGGTTGCTCAATGCCCCAAACGCCCCGCTGCAGATCATTTTTGCGGGAAAAGCACATCCGGCGGACGAGCCCGGAAAATTATTAATACAGGAGCTATATCGTGCCGTAAAAAATTCAAGGGGTGGCGGGCGTCTTGTCTTTTTGGAAGATTATGATATGAACATTGCCCGCTACCTCGTCCAGGGCGTGGATGTCTGGTTGAATACACCACGCCGCCCGATGGAGGCATCAGGTACTTCGGGTCAAAAAGCAGCTGTGAATGGGGTTTTGAACTTTTCCATCTTGGATGGCTGGTGGCGTGAAGGTTACAATGGGAACAATGGTTGGGCGATCGGTGGGGATGGAAACGATAACAATCAACAGGAACAGGATGCGCAGGATGCAGCAGATTTGTATAATACGTTGGAAAATGATATCATCCCGTTGTATTATTCGAACCGGTCTTCTGACGATGTTCCCGTGCAGTGGATTACAAGGATGAAAGAATCGATCCGCACGCTTGCGCCGCAATTTAATACCAGACGCATGGTAAAGGAATATATGACCGAATTTTATCTTCCGGCCTTGGAAAGAAAATAAAACATGAACATCACCCTTTCTGAAAATATCTGGATCTCGGCCCTGGTGATCTTCCTGCTACGGGTAACCGATATGTCGCTTGATACCATGCGTATGCTGTTTGTCGTGCGTGGAAAGAAAACCATTGCATGGATCCTGGGTTTTTTACAATCCCTGGTGTTTGTCATTGCCATCAGCACAGTACTTGCCAACTTGAATAATATTTTGAATGTCATTGGATATGCGGCTGGCTTTGCGAGTGGAAATGTCCTTGGCATGTATATCGAGGAACGCCTTGCCATCGGGCATATCGCCATGCGCGTGATCAGTACAAAGAAAGGCGCACTCATTGCAGATGCATTGCGTACTGCCGGTTTTGCCGTCACTGAAATCCAAGCGCGTGGCAAAGACGGTAAAGTCGCAATCCTCAACAGCTCAATTTTGCGACGTGATGTAGGTCGTTTCGAGGATCTGGTTACAAAAACTGAGCCCAGAGCATTTGTTACAGCTGAAGATGTCAGACCCATCCGTCGTGGATTTTGGCGAGCTTGAAGCCGGAGGGGAGAAAAACCAGATGAAGCTGATCATTCAGATCCCTTGTTACAACGAAGCCGAATCAATTAAGAATACACTACAACAACTACCACGGAAAATTTCTGGTATTCATAAAATCGAGACCTTAATAATCGATGATGGCAGCCAGGATCAAACAGCAAAACTGGCTGCACATTCGGGTGCCACGCATATTCTAAGGCTGGAGAGTCATCTTGGACTGGCGCGCGCTTATGCCGCCGGGTTGAACGAGAGCTTGCGTTTGGGTGCGGATGTGATCGTTAATACCGATGCTGACAACCAGTATTATGCCGGAGATATCGAACGACTGGTCAAGCCAATAATTTCAGGCGATGCGGGGCTGGTAGTTGGAGACCGTGGAGTGATGAGAGTTAAAAATTTTTCACCACTCAAACGCTTATTGCAAAAGCTGGGCAGCATTATTGTTGGGCAGGCTGCCGGGTTGAATATTCCTGACGCAACCAGTGGTTTCCGTGCATTGAGCCGGGAAACCGCATTGAAAACCAATGTGTTGAGTAACTATTCTTATACTCTTGAGACATTGATACAGGCAGGAGCTCATCGTATCCGTGTCGTTCACGTCCCCATACGTGTCAATCCCCCAACCAGACCATCACGTTTAATGAAGGGAACAACAGACTATCTCTTCCAATCAGGTGCGACTATAATACGGGCATTCACAATGTATAGACCTTTGCGCGTATTTACAATTTTTAGTGGTCTATTCCTGCTCGCTGGAGGGCTCCTGGGGGTTCGGTATTTATATTATTACTTTCAAGGTAGTGGAAGCGGGCACGTTCAATCGATTATCCTTGCGGCTGTTTTGTTGATTGTTGGATTTCAAACCTTTTTGATTGGATTGGTGGCAGATCTCATTAGTGCCAACCGAAAACTGGAGGAGGAAATCCTTTATTTGTTAAAAAAGAAAAATGAGAAAAACACCCCGTAAGGGGTATTTTTTTGGATATAAAAGGGGGGTGCAGGAAGGATAAAATTGGCATAAAATAAAGCTATCGATCGTTTGGTCATCCAACGGGCGAAATCTAATGAATGCTCAAAAACTTCCTTATTTAACAGGTGATGCCCAACCGCATCCTGCCCCACTGGCAAGATACCTGCCTGTGGTCCCGGAAGGTATGATCAGAAATTACCTCGGAAGGCATACTCGACAGGGAGGGCTGATCATCGATCCCTTCGGCTCGTCACCGGCCGCCATACTGGAGGCCGCCCGTGCCGGATACCGTGTGATTGTAGCGAGCAATAATCCGATTCTCACCCATATGATCCGGGTACTCGCAGGTGCGTTCCCGATAGAACGATTCCACCACATCCTGGCAAACCTGGCTGCAACGAGGAAAGGCGATGAACGTCTGGAAAAACATCTGGAGGAACTATACCAGGTGCAGTGCCCGGATTGCAGTACCTTCAGCCAGGCAAAAGCATTTTTATGGGGGAAGGGAACATCGACCCCGTATGCTTGCATATTGGATTGCCCGGCATGCAAACGCAAGGGTGAAATACCTGTCAGTGCAGAAAGTTTGAAGATGCTGGCTGGATTATCAAAAGGTGGAATGCATAGAGCCAGGGCGATTGAGCGTATTGCGGGTATGAACGATCCGATTCGGCCACGGGTGGAACAAGCCCTGGAAAGTTATCTGGTGCGACCCCTTTATGTCTTATTCACGATATTAAACCGGCTGGAAAGCCTGCAGCTTGATGCGGAAGACGAAATGTTGATCCAGGGTCTTCTTATTTCTGCGTTTGATGCAGGCAATACGTTATGGCCACATCCGCCATCGAATTTACGTCCCAAGCAATTGGGTCAATCGACTCAAATCCGTGAGAATAATTTGTGGGTGGCATTAAACGATGCCGTGTCGGAGTGGAGTGATGATCAAACTCCAATTCCCGTTTTCGATTTTCCACACGCTCCTCCAGCAACCGGGGGTATAACCATTTTCCCGGGCAGATATAAGGAACTCGCGCGGCTTGCCGGAGGGAAGATCTCGCCGGATGGGATGCTGGTTGTGTTGCCACGCCCAAACCAGGCATTTTGGACACTTTCAGCCATCTGGGCGGGCTGGTTGTGGGGGTCTCAAGCTGTCCTCCCATTCAAGGCAGCTTTGATGCGCCAGCGATATGACTGGCAGTGGTACGCCGATGCTTTATTACCCATCATTACTGCACTCGCCTTGAATGATCAGGATAAAGTTCCTGTCGTGGTGGGTTTGTTGTGTGATTATGAGCCCGCTTTCCTGATCAGTTCACTCGCTGCTTTTGATTCGGGGGGGTTCGATCTTACCGGATATGCGTTATATCCGGAATCCGAAATCATGCAATTGATATGGGAAAAAACCAGATCGGATTCATATTCAAGCATAGAGTTACGCCCTGCAGTTCGCAAGGTACTGATCGATCAGATGAAAGAATGGAATCAACCGGTTGAGTATTCAATACTGGGAGCAGCGGTTGGAATTGCCCTGGCTGATAACCAGCTGTTTCGTGCACAGACGGGGGAGCCCTCGGACCGTTATACGATGGCCCAAAACACACTTAAAACAGAACTAATAACCGCCGGTGACTACATTCGGTATCGTGGGCAGCACGCACTGGAAAATGATATTTGGTGGAAAAAAGGACTGCAGATCGAGCAACAATCCACAGATGATCGGATTGAGATGGCGGTATTGGAATTTTTATTGGAAAATAATGGAGTAAGGTTCGCTGAGATACAATCAAAGCTAAATAATCAGTTCACAGGTTTAATTACGCCGAGTTCAGAAATAATCAGGACTGTTCTAGATTCCTATGGTGAACTCGCTGACACTGCTGGTGGGTTGTGGAAGCTGTCTAACCGGGAAAATCCCCTCACAAGGCAGGCTGACCTGAAAGAAATACATGAAATACTGAAAATGACCGGAGTACAATTCGGGTATCACACTTCTGGTGAAACCGGTTTGGTTTGGAAGGAGGGTGGAGGGGACTTGGTATATTACTTTGTGCCTTCTGTGAATGCTTGTATCAGTGGCATGATGCTAAACAGCCCTTACCCTCCCGACAAGAGCATCATTGTCATTCCTGCCAGTCGCACGAATCTTTTGCTGTATAAAATTGAAAAAAATCCTTTGCTCTACGAGGCTATGGCAGCCGGATGGCGGATTGTAAAATTTCGCCACATCCGCCACATCTCAAAAGAACATTTGGCCGAAGCAGGACAGTGGGATCTGCAGCTTGAGATGGATCCGCTCGAATTTAAACCCATTCAAATGAAAATGTTCTGAGTATTACAATGTGGGGGTCGGAGGTTCGACCGATGGTGTCTCCTCGGGTGTGAGCGTATCCGTCGGAGTCGGTGTTTCGCTCGGAACAGATGTGGGTGTTGATGTGGGGGTTGGCGGCAATTCCGTAGGAGGGGTTGTGGCAGTTAGAGTGGGAGTGAACGTGGCTGTGAGTGTAGGTGTGAGCGTCGGCACGAGCGTAGAAGTGAGAGTAGGCGCGGGCGTGGGTGTGAGAGTGGGCAATAGAATGACCAGATGGATCTTTTTCTCGGCGTGACCCCCTTGTGTATTGTGCAAATAGATTTTTAAAGTCACCTGACCGGACGGAAGTGAGGAGATATCCCAGGTAACAATTTTCCCGGCAGTTTTGACGGGCGTATGATTGTGATCAACTAATGTCACCCACTTGCCGGGATCGATACCCAGTTCATAGGAGATGTTGAAATAATCAAAATCCGTGGTGGCGTCAATGATGCCTGTAAGGTCGAGTGAACCGGAAGTTAATATCTGCCCATTTGACAGGTTGGTGATTTGTATGACCGGGTGACTATCTGATGCCTTGCATTCACGCATGGGGGTGATGATGATGGGGCGGGTGAAACCATGATCCAGTGCCCAGTTTTCCCCCTGTTCATTCTGCAGCACCCAGCGGATCGCCCAGGGATCGGTAATAAACAAAGTAAGTTTTTCCTCTACAAAACCGGAACACTCCACGGAAGATTTCAGGCCGGTCCATGTATCGAAATCAATTTGCTGCCAGAGATCATTCTCCTTCGACAATGGCGGTTGGTCGAATGCAAAAACCTCTGTGCGTTGCCCTGGGCAGCGTTCTGACGGTTCTGTGCCTGACAGGCTGCAAATTGACTGGTCGATGATGCCTGGCGGTCGATTAAATAAGGTTGGGTTCCCGCCGGTAACTACCTGAATCCCGGTTTGCATGAATTCCGCCCAGATTGGTGCCGCCCCTGATAAACCGGTGGTATTCAGCATGGGCGTGTAATCGGCGTTGCCCACCCATACACCAACCACAAGATCGGGAGTATAACCCAGTGTCCAGTTATCCCGGAAGTCATTACTTGTGCCGGTCTTAGCGGCTACCGTGAAAGGCAGGTTAATAATTGGATTGGCACCGAAAGCCGGCACCCTGGCCTTGGTATCCGAGAGGATCGATGAGATCAAGTAGGCATGCTCCTCGCGAATGACCTGCTCTCCGGGAGGTGGGGTATATTCGTATACTGTCTCTCCACGATAATCGGTGATGCGCAGGATGGCTTGTGGGGTTACTTTTTTCCCTCCGTTGGCGAACACTGAATATGCACTGCTCAGGTCTAACAGGCTCAGTTCGCCGCCGCCCAGGGTAAGTGACAAACCATAATCGTTTCGGGTAAAACTGGAAATACCCAGCCGCTTGGCGAAGGCGATCAAGCCTTCTTCCTGGGGTGTGCCTGGGTCGTCATATATTCCCACGAAATTGAGGGTTTTGACAGCCGGGATGTTGTAAGAATTGGCCAGGGCTGTACGGACCGTTACCGGACCGTGATAGCGACCGTCGTAGTTTACCGGTTTGTAGGGAGGGCGCGTATCATTTGGATCGCCGGATGGTGGAAACTCGGAGCTTACATCCCAGATAAGGGTTGCTGGAGTCCAACTTTTTTCAAATGCAGCCACATAGGTCAACGGTTTGATCGAAGAACCTGGTTGGCGTGTCTGGCTGGTCGCCATATTCACCTGACCGGAGATGGCATCATTATAAAAATCGGCTGAACCAACCATTGTGATAATTTCTCCTGTTGCCGGCCGGATGGCAACCAAAGCGCCATTGGTTACATGCTGATCCTTGAGGGCATCTACCTGCTGCTTGACGATGCGTTCCGCTTCGCTCTGCAAATATGGGTCCAGGGTAGTGTAAACAGTGAAACCTGACCGGTAGATGGTTTGAGGATCGAACATTGTTTCGAGTTGAGCCCGGATGTAGTTGACCCAATGTGGGTAGAGCATCGGGATATTGTGGGGGGTGAATTCATAGATATCCATTTCACCCCCGGCCACACTGGCTTCATCTGCGGAAATGCAGATCGGGTCGCGATTATTGCTGACCGCAATACAATGATCTTCCACGCTCATCTGATAGGTTAATAGGAGCACCTGTTTGTGCCGGTTCAGGGTTGCTTCGCGATTGGTGAAAATATCATAGATGGCGGGTGCTTGAGGTAACCCGGCCAGGAATGAGGCTTGTGGAAAGGTTAGTTTGTCGGCACTTGTATTAAAGTACGTCTCGGCCGCGGCTTCGATGCCGTAGGCGAGGTTGCCATAATAAATTTCGTTCAGGTAGAGCTCCAGGATTTCATCTTTGCTATATTGACGGGTAATCTCCGCTGCCAGGATGATCTCGCGAGCTTTACGGCGGAATGTTTGCTGTGAACGTTCATCAGGTGTTAAGAAAAGAGTTCGTGCCAACTGTTGGGTGATGGTGGAGGCACCTGATACAGTCTCTCCTGCCCCAAGATTTTGGAATAATGCCCTGAACATGGCGATGGGGTTATAGCCCGGGTGCTTGTAAAAATCCTTATCCTCTGTTGCCAGGGTGGTTGCGATAACATACGGCGAGATTTTTCCCAGGGGGACGTAAGTTCGCCTGCCTGCACTCGGATCCAATATTTCATAAAGGACATTACCGTTGCGATCCAGGATGCGGGTTGTTTCGAATTGGGATGCGCGCGTTCTCAACTCGGTTACATCCGGAAGGGTGGCGGCAATTGTGTAGTATTTATACACAAAATAACTTGCTCCTGCGATGGTCATCATAATTGCCATGAAGGTCAGGAGAATGCCAATACGCAGGAGACAACCTGCTAATCCAATGTTTGTAAGCCCAAAGAAAAAATTCTTATTTGCGGGTGGCACAGGTGTTGCAGGCACGACCCGTGTTTCGTCACGCTCCGCGGGTGTTTTACGAGTTAAATTTGAGCCTTCCATAGTACTCGAATTCTAGCACAATCAGACCGCTTTTATTCGGGTGTATGATTGAAATTACTTTATAATTATGTGTATAATGCATATGACGATGAAAAGGTGTAAAAGTTCTTATTTGGGACTGTGCTCGGAGAAAAGAGGATAAAATGGCAGAACAGAGTGCCCATCCCTCAAACAAGGTCATGATCGTTGTTATCCAGGCACAGGATATTGATAATGCCGAAAGCGCTTTGTGTGATTTGGGGTTAAATGTGTTCAGGCTGCCGAGTATAGGCGGGTTTCTCGGTCGCAGAAATGCGACATTGCTGGTGAGTATGACCCCCGGAAAAGAACAGGCAGCCATCAATGAAATCCGAAAGAATTGCAAACAACGCGTGGAATACATTGCCGTACCCATTGAAAGTGCCCCTCTTCCATTGCCATCACCAACACCTGTAACGGTGGGTGGAGCAACCCTCTTTGACCTGCCAATCGACAGATACGAGGAGTTCTAGCCATGAAGTTGATAATCGCCATCATTCCGGACATTGACACAGACCAGGTGTCAAAAAATCTTACCAATGCTGATTTACGAGTAACGTTAATTGCTTCAACTGGCGGCTTACTGAAAAGGGGTTACAGCACCCTGCTGCTGGGTTTGCAGGATGGGCAGGTGGAGGCGGCTTGCAAGCTCATACGAGGGGGTTGTTCCATCAAAGAAGGCACTGACAAGAAGAGTGGAACGATATTCGTTCTTACTCTTGATAAACTCTTGCATATTTAACGATAATAAAATATCTTAAAAAAGAAATCAAAGAGAGGAGTCATTATGGATTTCGGTTTAGCATTTAGTTTTCCGTTCAAAGATCAGCAATGGTTTAAAAAATTGATCATACCCGGTCTGGTGAGTTTGATCCCCATTATTGGTCAATTTTTCCTGATGGGGTTTGGTTTGAATGTTGCCAAGCGTGTCATCGAGAAAAACCCTGAAAGCCTGCCCGAGTTGGATTTCGGAGCTGACTTGAAACGCGGTTTCATGGCCTTCGTTATCGGGTTGGGATATGGTCTGCCCATTATCCTGGTATCGTTGGTAATGAGTATTGTCCTGGTTGCCGTAGGCGGTTTCTCGGCTGATAGCAGTTCCAGTAACACAACCATGACAATTGTGTTGATTTTGCAAAGCTGCTTCGGAATCATAGCCCTTATCTATGGCTTGGCTATGGCATTTTTCACTTCCGCTGCTCTGGGTAATTATTTGGCGAATGGCGAACAACTTGCTGCAGCATTCAAGTTCAAAGAAATTTGGGGCTTTTTAAAGACCGCGATCGTACCTTACCTGCTCGTGATCATCGGTGGATTCCTTGGTAATTTTATTGGCAGTCTTGGAGCGATCATTTGCGTTGTCGGTCTGCTGGTGACCATGCCGTATGGCATGGCAGTATATGGGCACTTTATCGGGCAGGCATATAACGAGGCAAATGCAGTTAAAAAGGGATAATAGACCTGGTTATTCAAAAATAACTGGGCAGGCAAAATGCCTGCCCAGTTTCTATTCGTGGAATTCCTCGACCTGGTATGTCGATACATCCAGGTGTTTTTTGCGCCAGGAATCCGGGGTTGAGCCCATTTTGGAGCACAGATGGCTGAGAAAATCCTCAGGTTGAGGGAGTTGTTCCCACACTTGCGGGAGAAAAGTGGCGCGCCGGAACCCATCCGAAAGTATGACACCGTCGATGCCTGGATGTAAATTTTGGATGAGCGAGTCTGTACTGTTATATGTCAACGGCACGGGGTGAGTCAGGCGCGAGATCTCAATTGTAATGGCTGATAATTCCATGGCTGTAACTGGTGGGAAACGGTAATCCTCAAGGGCTGCCGCAACGGCATGCTCCCGAACATCAACCGCTAACGGCTGATAGGCCTCCAGCGCCCCAATGCAACCGCGCAATTGCCCGCTGATCGTCAAGGTGACAAATGCGGCACCATTAGCCTTCAGTACCGTTGACAATGTTGAAAGGTTAATATCGGGTGGAGGTTGGCGCTCAATTGCCTGCTTTATGGCAGTGCGCGCCAGCACCAATAGATATTTCTTATCTTCAGGAGAAAGGGATTGACTTGTCACTTTATTGTATATGGTGTGAAAATAGGATTATTATTACAGTAATTTTACACCCACAGAGTAATAGTATGTCCATGGGATGGGTTTTCCCAAATTTGAGAAGATATGGTTTAATTGCATTGGGAGATAGATAAATGAAGAAAAATACTATCTGGATCATTGCCGGTGTTATTGCGGTGCTGGTGATCTGTTGTGTAGGGGGTATAGCGGGTTATTTCATCTACACTCGTGGAGGTTATACCGCCCCGTCACCCACACCGTTTCTCTTCCCAACGCCGAATATGACTTTGACAGCACTCTACCAGATACCCACACTATCGTTACCGACAGCCACACAACAATATGTAGCTCCGACTTACTCTGGAGGACCTACTATAACACCCACAGCACAGGTGCCCACTCTGTGGTATATCACCCCCAGTCCGACCGCCACTGTCAACCGGCCAGTTGGTGCAGTGGAAGCTGCATATCTGGCAACTGCGCCAACTCTGGATGGATCCTGGGATGAGTGGACCACGACGGAATATCCCATCAATACGGTTGTATATGGCAGGAGCAATTGGGAAGGCAACAATGACCTCCTGGGCTCTTACCGGATTGGCTGGGATTACTCCTATCTTTACCTTGCAGTCAAAGTCCATGATGACCGTTATACGCAGGTTTCCACCGGAGAGGAAATCTATCTGGGAGATAGCCTTGAAGTGTTGCTGGATACCAATTTGGCAGGCGATCTTCTCGTAAAAAGCCTGGATGGAGATGACTATCAGATCGGTATTTCGCCCGGAAAGACTACTCCAGGAAACAATCCGGGAGCTTATTTGTGGTTCCCGGTCAGCCTGACCGGAGCGCGCAGTGCAATCAAGATCGGCGCCGTTGGTGGTGACGGTCTTTACCGTGTCGAGGTTGCCATCCCATGGCTGGTTATAAATGTCGCCCCATTCAAGGGATTACAAATGGGTTTTGCAGTGTCTATTTCAGATGATGATCTGGCTGGCATTGCCAAGCAGCAAACCATGATGTCGAGTAGTGCCTATCGTTCACTCTCAGATCCGACAACGTGGGGTTCGGTAATCTTAAAATAATTATTTTTAGGATAACTATAAAGGGGCTGTCCCATAAGTGAACAGCCCCTTTTTAATCACCCACTATCAGTCAAAAAAATACCAAATTTCAGAACTTACCCCTCATTATTATTGCAAATTCTTGCTTTCTTCTCCCACTTTGGGCTGTCTCAAAAGAAATATTCGGACTTTTGGGACAGCCCCTTGATTCTTGGACCCGAAATCGATCGGAAATACTATCACCGACTGGTCTCTCATGCATCGACCCGAGATCATTCATCGCCTTCCTGAATAACACCTGGCTGATGGACATCCAGTACTTCCCCATGCAGATTGATGGTGACCTTGAAACCCATCATGCCCAGGTAAGAACGTCCTTCGGCCGGGATTCCGGTTTCAAGCAGTGCATCGAATTGTTGGCCGATATTGTTTAATTGATTTTGAATAATTGCATGCGTGAACAGGTCATCCTGCCCCAACAGCTTGGCAGTCTGTTCTGTGATAATTTCTTCATGTCCTTTAACCTGTTCTTCCATGAATTGGAATACCTGGCGGTCAACCTGTTCGGAAGGGATATGACGCATGAAACCGGAGTCATCGACCACATAGCAGGGTTCCGCTCCCACATAACTGACAGAGACAGGACGTTCGTTCTCATCAAAAATCAGGTTTTCAAAAATTGCTTTTCTAGTCATAGAGGTGCTCCAATAATCCTAACCTATATCTGTTTTGAATGATAACCCAGTAATATTAAAAAGAAATATGAATTAATATCAAAGCAATAGAGATTTGTTTCGAATAGCTCAATAATGGATATTTACCAGGGTGCCCACGGAAGCCCAGTAGAACAACCATTCTGAATCCGGAATGGTCATATTGATACACCCATGACTCATTGGCTGGCCAAAGTTGTCATGCCAGTAGGTGCCATGCAAGCTGTACCCCTTGTAAAAATACATGGTGTAGGGCACATCCGGTAAATAGTATCCGGGTCCTGCCATGTCGTCGTAACGATATTTGACATAAATATGATACTGCCCGGTAATTGTCGGGTGATACTGCGTGCCGGTTGATACGATGAAAGTCCGAATGAGAGTTGATCCTTCGAAGGCATAGGTGCGCTGGTTGGTAAGATCAACATCGATCCAGCGCTCGTCTTGTATGATATTGAGTGGTATCTCAGGCGCCGCTACATCTAAGCCATCCTGTGATTCTTCCGAATAGTTTGGCTCGGGGGTAGAGGTGGAGGTTGGTTCGGGTGTAAAGGTGCTTGCCGGCGTAAATGTTGGTTCCGGCGTTTCGGTCGGAGTGAGGGATGGTTTAAGCAGATCACCATTCATTCGTTGTGAGGAGTGATCGATCGCTGAAACCGTGGGGGTTGGTAGACTGATCCAGACGAGCAGCGAGATCAGGGTTGTTGATAGAAGGATGGTTGCAATCAGAAAACTGAAGAAATTGGATCGTTTGGATTTTTGGACGTGGATGGGCTGAGTGGGTTCATCTTTGTTGCGCCGGTTTTCTATATCCGCGGAGTCAGAAAACTCATCCCGCAAGCAGGCATCCACCGGCTCTTCTCCATCTCCGCCGGCGAATCCGGAAATAAAGGGAGCCTGGCTTGTGGCTGGTTTTAATCGACTTGCCTGTTCCAGATAAGCTTTTTGAGCGCTCCCATGAGAAAGCTCAGCCATGAATAACCAGGCATCCCGAAAATCAGGATCCGCCTGGATGGCCTGTTGCGCCAGGTGACGAGCTGCCTGCCTGTCATTATATTGCAGGGCTATCCCGGCTTGTTCAAGAAGTTGTTGCGCTCTGGAAAGTTCGTCAGTCATCGCCCGTGCCTAAGGTATGGGTTCACCACGAATATAGCAAAGGACACCCGAAGCGATGCCGAATGCCAGCAAATCCGGTTTTTCGATCAGTATCTGACGATCGAGGTTCAGATATCCCACCTCAATGACAACAATCGGAGTGATGCTGTTGACCTCATCGAAGGGGTGATAACTGGACATATCTGTTGTTACTTCATTGTATTTATAGTTCAGGCCTGTAACGTTAGCATAACGGTCGATCATACAGGCTGTAAGAACAGCAGCTTTTTCCGGTTGCAAGGAAGCCAGGGCGGGTGCAACTTTGAAACCGCTGGCCGTATCTCCCAGAAAATCACAGGAATCTGAGTGGACAGAAACCAATGCCAGCGCCTGATACTGGATTAAACGCGGGTCATTTTCCTGCAGCAAGTCGACGCTGTATCCTTCACGCGCAAGCTCCTGCTGGGCGAGTGTACCGATGCGCAAATTGATATCGACTTCACGGACGCCATCCGGGCAGATCCAACCATCATCCTTTCCCCAATGGCCGACCAGGATACCCAGGCGCGGTTTTTCCGATGGCAGCGGCGTTGGCATTGTTGTAGGGGTCTCTTCAGGAGGCAGAATGGCAAGTTGCAGGTTAGTACTGTTCACTGTAAAGAGACTGGTAGGCGTCCACAAGGTAAAAAGGGTGGCAATCAGAATTGCAACAGCTACGATCGTTTGGAACGCACGCCAGGCATTCATGGGAGGTCTGGGTGTTTCAGGTTTCGAGGCTTGCTGAGTATCCGGGTTTTGGTCGTTCATGTTTGGATCATTATAACTTGATCAGTGTTTTTAATTCTCCGCGTATGAATGGTACAGCAACGCATAACCCGAGAAGCATGGCGCCTGCTGAAAGTATGAGACTATTCAGTCCATGGGATGGGATTTGCATGACCAGCCGGCAAACCGCACCTCCGGCTAAAGCAGCCAGACAGGCGCGAAGCAGAGTATTCCCAAGATGGATGTTGATTGCCATACGTTTTTTTAATAAATAAAACAAAAGAATGACTTCACAGGTATATGAGATGCTGATTGCAAGAGCAATGCCAGTCACATTCATGTAACCACGCAGGAGGCTGGCAAAGCCAATAAACAGGAGTGCATTAAAGAATGATACCAGCAATGGGATACGCGCATTTTGACGGGCATAAAAACTGCGGGCAGCCACTTCGATCAGGGAATTGGCTGTCAACCCGACCAGGAACGCCTGGAAGACCAGGAGCAGTTGATCTGTAGCGGTTTCGCCGAATTGGAAAGCCAAGCCCAGGACCGGTCGCATTCCCGCGGCGAGAATGGCTGCTACCGGCAGCGTCACCGCCACCAGCACCTGGGACGCGCGCTGAACGGTTGCCTGGAAACCCTCTTTATCTGTCCGGGTGAACTGTTCTGACAGAGTCGGCAGTAGAGCCGTGCCAATGGCTGTGCCGATCAGCGTTTCAGGAACCTGCATCAGCATCCAGCCGTTGGTCAACAGTGTCACCCCGCCCTGAAAGATGGAAGCCAGATTGTCGCGGGCAATGAATATGAATTGGATGAACATCATGGTCATGATGCGCGGACCCATCAAGTACAGGACTTTCTTCACTTCGATTGTCTTTAATCCCAAACTGGCAGACCATTTGAATCCATATTTAATCAAGGCCGGTATCTGGATTGAGATATGAAGGATGGCTCCAATAATCACCCCGTATACCAACCCTCTCACCCCGTAACCGAATGCCGGCAGAGCTATTGTACCAATTGTATAACCCTTGGCAGGAGCCAGGATCATCGCGCCGAAGATCTGACCTGCATTATAGAGCAGGGGCGCCATGGCAGGCAGCAGGAAGTGCTGGTTGGCTTGCAAGCCGGCCATCACCAAACCGCTGAGAGAAAAGATCAGGGTGGCGATCAGGTTGAGTCGCATCAGGTTGGCGACCAGATGCTGCTGGGCTTCCGTGAAACCCGGTGCGACCCCCAACTTCCAGCCTACCAGCTGGTCAGCCAGCAGGGCGAAAACAACCGAAAAAACCGCCGTCACTAAAAAAGCCAAGTTGGTAATACGCGAAAATAGCTTCCATGCATCCTCGCGCCCCGAGCGGGTCAACACCTCGGAAAGGATCGGGATGAAGGCAATCGATAATGCTCCGCCGGAGATCAGCGCATAGAGCAGATCGGGCAGGTTGTTGGCGGCATTGAAGGCATCCAGCTCGGGTGAGAGCCCGAATTGACGGTTAATGACCACCTGTCGAAAGATCGCGATTACTTTATCAAACGCAAAAAACACTGCCAACAGCAGGGTAACGCGGGTCAGGTGACTGACTTTATTCATCATGGCGCGGACTGCTCCTTGAACCATTGGGCTGCATCCGCTATGGCTTGCCTGGCGCTTGAAGGTGATGGTAAGCCCAGTTGTTTGTGAGACTTCTCGAGGTCATAGTAAAAATAATAACCTGCCAGGTTGAGGATTCCCGGATTGATGCTCAGATGAAAAATACGGGATGTAAGGAAAAACAGTTTCCGCATCAGCTTCACGAGCGGGAGGGGAAGTGTGATGATCCTTGTGGATAGTCCAGTACACTCCAGAATGTGACGAATAAATTGGTCGTGAGGGAGGTTTTCCCCACCCAGGATATAGCGCTCTCCGCACAGGCCATGCTCGAGCGCCGCCAGATGCCCCAGGACGACATCACGGATGTGGACAACATTCATTCCGCCAGGCGCCGATAACCTCAAGCCGCCCTCGGCTACCATGCGGATCACTGAGCTTTGAGCACGAAGGACATCTCCCGGACCGAACACGCTCGATGGATTGACAATGACTGCATCCAACCCCAATGCCACGGCACGCTGAACTTCCAGCTCGGCCAGATATTTGGCATAACCATATTGCCAGCGCTGAGATGGAAAATTCCAGGTGTGTGCCTCAGACAGGAGTGAGCGTGAACTGTTTCTGAACCCCCGTTCCGGCACCCCCAGTGCAGCCACTGAACTGGTATGAACAAAACGCCGGACCTTTTCGGCTCTGGCCGCATCCAATAATTCGCGTGTCCCCCTGACTGTCACTTCATAAAACCGCCGCCAGTCGGTTGAGCTGCCCAGTTGAGCAGCGCAGTGGATCACTGCATCGACCCCTTTGACGGCTTTGATCAGGGAAGCAGGATCGTTCAGGTTACCAATGCGGTGTTGGATGGCCAAATCATTAAGCGGTTGGGTATTGGAATCTGATCGGTGGAAGGCTGTCACCTGTTCGCCACGCGAGGCCAGTTCACGGCAGATTGCACTTCCGATAAACCCGGTGGAGCCGGTTACCAGGATCTTCAATCAAG
Source organism: uncultured Chloroflexia bacterium (assembly GCA_963701225.1). Taxonomy (GTDB): domain Bacteria; phylum Chloroflexota; class Anaerolineae; order Anaerolineales; family Anaerolineaceae; genus JAFGXF01. Next base: position 550,348 of record OY969578.1, read on the forward strand.
CCACTCCACGATGGTCGCCTCGCCCTGTCCGACACCCACACAGAGTGTCGCCAGACCATAAAATGGCCGTTTAACTTGTGGAGCATGCCGTTTCATTTCATGGATCAGGGTGGTTAAAATACGCGCTCCGGAACAACCAAGCGGGTGTCCCAATGCTATGGCTCCCCCATTTACATTTGTGAGTGCCGGATCCAGGCCCAGTTCATGGATGACTGCCAGAGCCTGCACGGCAAACGCCTCGTTAAGTTCAAAGAGACCAATGTCTTTGACGGTCAGAGATGCGCGTTTGAGCGCTTTTTGCGTGGCAGGGATGGGACCCAGCCCCATGACCCTGGGCAGGACGCCGGCTGAGGCGCTGGCAACGATTTTCACCAGGGGTTTAATACCCAACGCCTTTGCCTTGTCCGCGCTCATGATAGCCAGGGCTGCCGCACCGTCATTCATGCCGGTTGAGTTGCCGGCCGTTACCGTGCCATCCTTGCGGAAAGACGGCTTTAAGGAGGAGAGACTTTCGACGGTTGTGTCACGGCGTGGCCTTTCATCGTTTTTTATTTCTGCCGGTTCTCCAATGCTGCTTCGGACTTCGACCGGCAGGATCTCATCCACGAACCGGCCAGCATCCACGGCTGCCACAGCCCGACGGTGACTTTCAGCGGCAAATGCATCCTGTTCTGCGCGTGTGATCTTCTTCAAGTCGGCGATGTTTTCCGCGGTTTCACCCATGGAGTCGGTCCCATAGGTTGCCTGTATTTTCGGATTAGGATAGCGCCAGCCGAGGGCGGTATCCCAGGCAGTCAGATTACCGAAACTGAAACCGCGCTCGGCCTTTGGAAGTGAGTAGGGTGCACGGCTCATGCTTTCCACCCCGCCGGCAAGGTAGAGCTCACCATTTCCACTGCGAATGGCAGCGGCAGCCAGATTAACAGCGGTCAGGCCCGAGGCGCACAGGCGGTTGACGGTTACTCCCGGGATTTCGGCCGGGATGCCTGCCAGCAGGGATGCCATACGTGCAATATTACGGTTATCCTCACCCGCCTGGTTGGCACAACCCAGGTACACCTCCTCGATTTCGACCGGTGGGATCGGGTTGCGTGACAGCAGGGCTTTCAATACCAGCGCTGCCAGGTCATCCGGGCGGATGGATGACAACAAACCACCCAATGCTCCGATTGGAGTGCGGATTGCATCAACGATGACAGCTTCAGGCATGGAAATTACCTCCGGAGTGTGGATTCTGGCTTCATTTTACCATCCACCGGCGTTCCCCCCTTGTGGATGGCTGCAGATGCGGATTAGCGCGTGGTTTTGTTTCTGGTTTTGTTCTTGAAGATGAAGAATGCAGGGATGGATAAAAGCCCGATACCCAGCAGGCTGCCAGCAAATATCCTCAGGGCTGACGATAGCCGCCATGACCAGATCTCGAGACAACCCGGTTTCCTCCCCGGGAGCAGGTGGCTCGGGGGTGTAGGTGGGTTCACCGGGAGCGAGGGTCGGTGTTGCCGTACCAGGTTCGGGCGTCGCCTGACCGGTTGCCGTTAGAGCCGGTGTTATTGATCGGGTCAGGTCAGGGGTGAATTTTAATGTCGCGCTGGGGGTGATCAATATCGTCCCAGTCTTTGTGATGGTCGGGGTACGTGTGCGCGTACGTGCCGGAGTGGGAGACCGATACGGGGTTGGAGACCGGTAGTAGTATGGGGTGTTTGTACGGTAGACCGTAGGGGCTTTGGTTAAAGTGGGAGTTGGAGTACTAACAATTAATACATTGGTATTCGAGGTACCTCCACCTGGAGGTGGATTATATACGGTAATATTTATGGAACCATATGTTTTTAGTTTGTCTGCAGGAATGTTAGCTTTCAATACTGTAGAAGAATAAGATGTCATCTGAATATCACTACTTGATCCATTCCATAATATTCTTGATCTTTTAGTTACATCACTTGGCTTGTCAATAAAATCGGTACCATTAACGACTAATTCAAATTGCGAACCGAGACCATTTATCTTGGTTGGTAAAATGGATGAGATTTTTGGCACTGGATTATTTACTGTAAATGAAAGCTCTGTTGATCTGCCACCCCCCGGACTAGGATTTATTACACTTATTTTATAAATGCCAGCTAGATCTAATAAACCTTCATCAGGTATAACGGCATTTAGTGTAGATATATTAGTATAGGATGTATTTAATGACGTTCCACCTGTGCAATTTAATCCAACCCCATTCCAACAGACCGAGGAGCCCAACACAAAATTATTTCCGGTAATTGTGATAGACAATGCAGTGTTAAGTAAAGTTGATGAGGGGCTCACCTGTGACACCATGGGTAACATATTATAGGTTGTTGCCGGAATAGGAGTATTGAATCCTACAGATAAATTATTGTCGTTAATAATCTCTAATTTGTACCAGTAGGTTGTTCCATTGTTGAGCTCAAGATCTGTGTAAGCATAGATCCCTCCAATGGATGCATCACCTTTGGCGAGGATTAAGTCGCTATCGCGGCTGTAGGGTCCCGCTTCATTCAACGATCTGGTAATGTAAAATCCCTTAAGACCGGCCTCCCTGGAGGTCTCCCATGATAAATCCACCCTTGCGACACCAGAAAGCGCTGAGAATGATTGAAATTCAACATTGGTGAAGTATCCAACCACAAAGGGGGTGTAGTTCAGATCCGATAACAGGTTGGGGCTTTTAGTCAGATTACCATCAATCGCAACCCTGATTTCCTTATTCGCGGTATCGCAGGTGGTTGTTTGACCGGTCACACCAGCCGAACCTGGTCCGGCCGGGATTTGTCCGGTAGTATCCCAGCCTTCCGTTACAGAATTCCGAGGATCGTACCAGAAGAGGGGATATTGGGTCGGGTCAAAGCTGCCACAATACAATGTTGATTCGATTGCCGATATACAGGCTGAGTTTAGGTTATATTTAAAGTACAAATTTATAATAATCGGGGTGACAAGGTAATTGTCTGAAACGAAGATGTCATAGAAATTATTGCAGGCAGTAATTTTGCCGGTGCCCATCCCCAGGAATGGGATGTTGCCATCGCTACCATGCCCATGATTTGCAATGATCAGGTTGGTTCCCGATGTACCATCAAGTGAAAGCAGATTACCAAAAGCGGAGATGTAGGTTTTTACGCCGGAAAGCGATATTGGTAGCGCATTTACTCCAGGAGCTGCAGATTTGGTCAAAATGGCTGCGCCAAGCTGTTTGCCTGCAGAATAAGTACATTGAGATATTGCAATGGTTGGATTGGTGCCTGGTCCCCAGAAATTATGGTTCACCTCGCCTTTGTCATTGCATTCTGCCTGGGCACCGGTGCGGTTGTTGTAGATATTGTTTGCGACCGCTTTCAAGATTCCAACCCCACCCCCGGATGCACGCAGGATGCCGTAACCTGAGTTGTTGATTATATGGTTAAAACGGATGGATATATTACCGTCATAATCCAGAATGGATATGGCATCCTTGCCGTTAATCAGGTCGTTATTGAGAATTGCCACATTCGAGCCGCTGTAAATTACGAGCAGATCGCGCGAGGGTGAACTGCAGCCCCCGTCGTTGATGTTAAGGTTTTCGATGGTTGCCCCACCCGTAACGTATAACATGGCATTGCTGCAGGTTGCGCCGGTGTAGGTAAGTGTGGCATCACCAACGCCCTGGATAGTCTGAGCTTTATTTAATGCCACCGTATTACTTTTTATGGAGTAAGTGCCGAGGATATTGATCGTCCCGGTTAACGGGCTGGCATCCACGGCGTCTTTTAACCCCGTACCAATCCCATCGGCAAGGTCGTCACCGCTGTTCAGGTAGCAGGGAGCGCCTGTGCAAGCTGTTGCGTTAGCGGCTACATAAGAATTCGCAGATATGGGACTGACAATAGTATATGGAATACTGCTTATTGAATTATTCCACGTACTTGTCCCCTGATCATATTGAAAATTGTAAAGGTATAGATTCCCACCAATATTCGTTGATTTATTAATGCGGAAGACAAAACTGAGGGGGTCATCACCAATCGGGCGAGACCCATATGCATCGTAAATAACTGAATAATCGGCTGGGGCATTGGATGAACAAAGCGTATCTGTCTCACCCGGTGAATAGCCAGATGGGATATTAATAGAAAAACTAGGCACATCAACCCAAGGATTGCCCCCGCCGCCATCTGCAAGGGCATACAGACATATTTGTGTGTTCGGTCCTGTAGTGTAGGTGGAATTAATGGTGATAGTGGCATTGAAGTTTACTCGCTGACCGGCAGCACATCCCCCTGCCGGACAACTGGATGGATTGGTTTGAATTAACGAATCAGCATGCTGGGGGCGCGCCTCGATACGTACCGGGAAGGAGACCAGCAGGCAAAGGATAACAAAAGCGGCAATAAGTGAGAACGCTTTGTTCATGATGAAGGATTGTAAATAGATAGCACTTCGTCTTTATCTATTTTACAACACTTTGCTCAGGAACAGCTTGGTGCGCTCATGCTTTGGGTGTTTGAACAGGTTATCGGGCGTTGCTTCCTCGATGATCTTACCGCCATCCATCAGGATCGCGCGGTCGGCCGCGGCGCGTGCGAAACCCATCTCGTGCGAGACCACCACCATGGTCATGCCTTCCTTCGCCAGCGCAATCATCACGTCCAGAACCTCCTGGATCATTTCGGGATCCAGAGCGCTGGTGGGCTCATCGAAGAGCATGATCTTCGGGTTCATCGCCAGGGCGCGCGCGATGGCAACCCGCTGCTGCTGCCCACCCGAAAGCTGGATCGGATGCGCATCCGCTTTTTCTGGAATACCGACCTTATCGAGCAGTTTCCGCGAAACAGATTCAGTCTCTTCCTTGCTACGCTTCCGGACAATGCGCTGCGCCAGACTGATATTCTCCAAAACCGTTAAATGCGGGAACAGGTTGAATTGCTGAAAGACCATGCCCACCTCGGTCCGCACTGCGTTGATATTGGCGTTATTGGTCAACGGGATGCCATCCACCACAATCGACCCTTGATCATACTCCTCGAGCCGGTTGATGCAGCGCAACAGCGTGGATTTACCTGAACCCGAAGGGCCGATGATCATCACCACTTCACCGCGTTGGACAGAGAGACTGACACCCCTGATCGCTTCAACTGAACCGAATGATTTGTAAATGTTTTTAATCTGTATGATGGGTTCCATGGCGGTCATCTCTCAAAATGGGCTTTCTTTTCTATCCAACTCACAATGCGCGCACTGAATAGCGTCATCACGAGGTAAAGCAGGGCGATCATCATCCAGGTTTCCACCGGGATGAAATTGGCAGACATGAATTCCCTGCCGCGGCGGGTCATATCTGCCACCGCCACGACACTAACCAGGGAAGAATCTTTTAATAATGATATGAATTCGTTGCCTACCGGCGGCAAAATGACCCTGATTGCCTGGGGAAGTATGATGTAACGCATGGCCTGGATATGCGACATACCGAGGCTGCGAGCCGCTTCCATCTGACCTTTTGGAATACTCATGATGCCCGCACGGTAAATTTCACTCATGTAGGCTGCGTAACAAAAGGTCAATCCAAGGACAGCCATTCCGATCGGGTCTGCCACATAGGTCTTCAGCGCGTTGATATTCAATGAGGCGCCGATCCCCTGGATAACCGAGGGAAAAGCAAAATACCAGAAAAGCAGTTGGACCAGCAGGGGCACGCCCCGTACTACTTCAACATAGATCGTGGCAGCCCCATTGATCAATTTATTCTTGGCCAGTCTGCCGAGACCACCGAATAATCCGAGCACCATGACCAGAACAAAGGAAATGACGGTTGTCTTGATCGTTACCCCAATACCGTCCTGAACAAATAACAATATTCTTCGGTAGGGGTCGGGTTTGAAGATCACAAGCCCTATCACCAGCAGGATTACGGTGAAGACCAGCCCCCACCAGGGATCTATGCGTGCTGAGGGTTCTGCACCCGGGATCTTTTCCAACAGCCTGGAGCTTGTTGGATCGATTGATTTATTTTTATTTTCCATCGTGGTATATGAATTGCCTGCAAGATGCTGGACATCACATCTTGCAGGCATCATCAGGCGTTATGGTTTTTATTTCGCGACTAAATTATATTTTGTGAGCAATTGATCGAAGGTTCCATCAGCTTTAATGGCTGCCAGACCTTCATTGATCTTTTTCTGAAGATCGGTATTGGTCTTGCAGATGGCGATGCCGTAGTTTTCATCTGTGAAAACAGCGCCAACCAACTTGAGTTTATCGGCATTCTTGAGGACGAAACCGGCCGCAGTCGGGGAGTCTGCCACGACTGCATCAATCTGACCGTTCTGCAGGGCAAGGTAAGCCAGGTCCACCGTGTCGAAGGTTTTAAGCGTGGCTCCACTGATTTTTTCCACCTCTATCGCACCGGTGGTTCCGATCTGGGCTCCGACTGTCTTACCGCTCAGGTTGTCCTTGGAAAGGATATCGGTGTTATCGATCTTTACAGCTACGATCTGACCGGCATTCATGTATGGATCGGAGAAAAGCATGTTGGCCTGGCGTTCCGGTAAGATGGTGATGGCTGATACAGCCGCGTCATACTGGCATTGCGCCATGCCTGCCAGTAGCGGATCAAAGCCGACGTTGACGAATTCCACGTCCAGACCGGCTTTCACGGCGATGGCATTCACCATGTCGATATCGAAGCCGACCAATTCCTTGGTGGTCTCGTCAACCGTTTCAAAGGGCGGCCAGGTGGCGTCAGTAGCGACCCTCACTTTGGCTGTCGCTTTGGGACCGCAGGCGCTCAGAAGTACAGCGGTTATCAGTAACACAGAGATTACAATCAAACTTGCCTTTTTCACTTCTTCCTCCTATGAATTGGGAAATAAATCAGGTTGAACCCTACACGGTTCACCGTGATCCAAATACTTTTTTATTATAGCACTGAATATTTAACAGACAGTCTACTGGTCGCCGTCCCGACAAGCCACCTGGTTTCCATGTTAAAATCAACCGATGGCTCAGGTCTGGCTGCGAATCATAAACCCGCCACTTTTGGCAGCTTCCATGTTAACGTATGCATTGGGTGCCGGCATTGCGGATTATCTGGGTTACTCACCAGAAGGCTGGGTCTATGCTTTTGGGCAGGTTATCGTTTTATTGATTCTGATCAGTTCAAGGATCCTTTTTGAGTATTACGAATTACTTAAACATGGAGCACAGCCCTTCAGTTCGAGAAATAATGGAAGCAGAGTTGATACACCTTCTCCACAGGTGTTACTGATCGTAGCTGTTATTTTGATTGCTTTCACCATAGCGCTAGGTTACACCCTGTCGCGGAGCGTCACAAGTGTGGGTCTGATTTTCTTTCAGCTGGCGCTATTGATCCTGTTATCGATTGCTTTTATCGGCCAACCGCGGTTGGCTTTTTCCGGATACGGAGAACTGGTACAGGCTTTGATCATTTGCAGCCTGGTCCCGACGTTCGCATTTTCCATTCAATTTGAAGGGTTACATCAGTTATTACTGTATGCCACATTCCCGCTTACTTTTATATTTTTGGCAGTCCGATTTGCCATGGAACTTGAAAGCTATGCCGGTGATCTAAAATCCGGGCGGGGTTCCCTTCTAATCCGCCTGGGCTGGCAGCGTGGGGTGCTCTTTCATCATATATTATTGATAACCGCCTATTTATTAATGAGCGCTGCATCCTTGTTTGGCCTGGCATGGCGGCTGGTCTGGCCTACGTTGCTGGCAATGCCCGTCGCTCTATTCGAGATCTGGCTGGTCAACCGCATTGCCCTGGGTTTGCCACCTCGTTGGTCAATGTTAAGATTCACTGCCGCGCTGACATTCGCGTTACCGGTTTACCTCCTGGCAATAAACTTCTGGATGGCTTAAAGCCATATAATACAAATTCATTATCAATAACGAGTGGATATTATCTGAGGAATGATGAAAACTATTGCAGCCCTGCTCTGTATCGCAGCATTTTTGACAGCGTGTGCCGGCTCCTCATCTGCCATGAACAGCTGGTCAGATAATAATCGGATCACGCCCACAGTCTCGCAAACGGATAAACCCACCAGCCGGCCGAGTGAGACACCCCTGCCAACCATGACAGTAACACCCAATCCCACCCCAACCACAGCGGTCACTGCCACTTGGGCGGTTCATCCTGCCAAACAGGTCACCGCTCCCATCCTCTTGTATCACCACATCGCCGGGAAGGATGATCGTTATTACATCTCTCCGGCGGTCTTTCGTCAGCAGATGGAAACGCTCAAGGAAATGGGGTATACCGGGATCAACATGACAAAATTGGTGGACGTCCTTTTAAACGGTGGTGAACTGCCCGAACGCCCGGTGGTGATCACCTTTGATGATGGTGACCTGGATGTCTACCAGAATGCCTTTCCGGTCATGCAGGAGTTTGGACTGGTGGGCTCTTTTTATATCGTGGGTACGCGCCTTAACTCCACTGATTTTATCGATGTGGCCCAATTGAAGGAAATGATCGCAGCCGGCTGGGATGTTGGCTGCCACAGCATGACCCATATTGACCTGACCCTCAATCATGATGCCCTCACCTATGAGGCGGGTTCCTGCAAAAGTCGCCTGGAAAATGAACTGGGCATCCCGATCAATACATTTGCTTACCCTTTCGGTACCATAGATGAGTTCGTAGCCGGGAAAGTGATCAAGTATGGTTACAAGGCGGCGGTCGGTCTGGGAACATCCTCCGATCATAGCTGGGGGACGTTATTTTACCTCAGCCGGCTTGAGGTTCAAAACAGTTATGACTTGACGGCATTTTCTGCACTGTTGCCCTGGACGGGTGTCAGCCAATAGGCAGCTGTGTCGAGCACATCAGGTATGATATAAGTATCATCTGAATGGTTTTATTGATTGAAGCAATAAAAAGAATCCCGACAATCAAACTGCACACATCTAAATCCATTGGGAGGAGGAGCTATGGTTATCCAAGAAGGTGTTAAGGCCCCCGATTTTGCACTGTCTGATGAAAATGGCACCCTCAGGAAGCTGAGCGATTATGCCGGAAAGTATCTGGTTTTATATTTTTATCCCAAGGACGATACCCCTGGCTGTACAACCGAAGCGTGCAATTTCAGAGATGATATCCACAACTATGGAAAAGCAGGGGTTGTGGTAGTGGGCGTCAGCCCCGATTCAGTTAAATCGCATATCAAGTTTAAAGAGAAGTACAGCCTGCCTTTCAATCTCCTGGCAGATGAAGGGCATAAGGTTTGTGAGGCATACGGTGTCTGGGGAAGAAAAAAGTTAATGGGACGTGAATACGATGGTGTATTCCGCACAACTTTTTTAATCGACCCGCAGGGTCTCATCAAACGCGTTTTTGAAAATGTGAAACCGGATGGACACAGCGCTGAGGTTCTGGCTGAAATTGCTTAAAGAGGATCCAATAATAGGGTAAAATCTAGTGCAACATTGCTCCGCCTGATGGTTGGAAATTCAGGTACGAGTGTGTAATATATGACATTAAAAGGCAACCTTCGCGATTTTACATTACTGCAGCTGTTCAACTTAGTCAACCTTGCTGTAAAAACAGGCAGTTTGATCATCGAAACGGCTGAAGATAAAGCTCATCTGGCATTCCGGGTGGGCAAATTGTCATATGGCAGCTTCGGAAAAGACGATGCCAGCCTGGCAGCTATCTTGTTGAGGGGCAATAAGATCAATGCGGGACAGTACCGCATCATCCGCGAACGCGGCACTCAATTAAGCGACCAGGAACTTGGCTTGTTGATGATCAATGCCGGTTATTTCTCCCAGGATGAAATTCTTGCCGTTTTACACGATTATTATATCGGGGTTGTCCATAAACTCTTTGGATGGACCGATGGCGCTTTCTACTTTGACGAGAATCTTCAAACACCTGAGGGGCGCATACCGGTCCGGATCGACCTTGAGAACTTGATCATCGACGCCACCCGCCTTACCTACGAGCGCGAGATGCTTGAAGATGAGATCCCGAGCCTGGATATGGCGGTGAAGTTCAACGATCGCCCGGGCGCCAATCTGGAAAAGATCCGCCTTGACCCGGAAGAATGGAAAGTTGTCAACTACGTCAACCCCAAGAACACGTTGCGCCAGATTTCGCGTACGCTTCACCTGAACGAGGTGGAAATCCGCAAGATCATCTACGCCTTGCTGCAGGCCGGGATTGTTGAATTGATCCGCCCAAGCGGTCTGCCTGTAGCCGTCAATCTCGGCACACAGACCGCCCCTGTGCCGGTTGTCTCAAAACCACAGATATCCCTGATCAACCGGGTGATTAATCGCATCCGTTCCATGTAGGATAACGATCATGCAAAATGTAAAAATGGTAGTCACAGGTCCTTTCAACTCAGGCAAGACAGAATTCATCCATACTGTCAGTGAAATTGATGTCGTCTCCACCGAAAAAAAGATATCGGCAATGGATGAGAAGGCCATCAAAGACACCACCACGGTTGCGATGGACTTCGGACGCATCACGGTTGATGAGAATCTGGTGCTCTACCTCTTTGGAACCCCCGGTCAGAAAAGGTTTGATTTCATGTGGGAGATCCTTTCTGAAGGCATGCTCGGCTTTATCGTGATGATCGACAGCACCCGCCCTGAAACCTTCCGTGAAGCGCGGGGAATCCTTGAAACCTTCCGTGCTTATGCACCCACCCCGTATATTGTCGCAGCCAACAAGCAGGACTGTGAGGATGCCTGGGATCCGAAGGATATGCGTCACGTTTTAAGGCTGGATTCAAGTGTCAAAATCCTGCCCTGCGTGGCAATCGATAAAGCGCGTGTCAAGAACGTCCTGCTGGAATTGCTTTACACCATCCTCGAAGAAATGGAAACCGGCAAGCGTTAAATATCCCGATCTAACGTAATACTACATGGCATGAACACCACACACCACCGTCCATCCCCGTGTTCCGCTTTCACCAATGCATTCACAGAAGTGTTGGGTGAAATCGATGGATTAGCCAGCAAAGACCAATTGGTTGCTGGAAACAGTTCTGATCGCCTGATGGAACTCTGCAACCGGCTGGCTTCCCATTACAACCCGGTTTGCGCTTGCGGGTTGGCTCAGCAGATCGGACGCTCCGCTTTCACCCACCTGTTGCGCGAGAATAACGGGCTGACCGGCCTGACCGGCCAATCCTTTCGCCTGATGCCAGGGCGACTGCGCTTGATGCGAGGTTTCAACCAGCTTGAAACTCTGATCGAGGATGTCTTTGAAATACCCGTGGCTGTGATCGATGCAGCCGACGCCATTCAATTGAAAACCAGTGATGAATCTGCCAGGCATGACCTGATCCCCTACCTGGAAGCCGGGTTCATTCAGGAGTTCGTTCAATGGGTCAGTGGAGGGAAATTCCACCAGGTGATGGTTAACGGCGGGCCGCCAGGCTGGTCAGTCGTGGTTGGCAAACAGCCGCTGGACTCATGATAAGCACCCTGAAAAAGGGTGTTTTTTTATTTTTCCCCTTCTCTTTTATTGCGCTGCCGCTGTTTGTAGCTGTCGTAATCCGGAACCAGGCGCTCATAGGAGCTATCCATAAGGTTGGAGGAGATGATGAAATCGGCCGAGGAGCGGTTGCAGGCGATGGGGATATTCCAGACCACTGCCATGCGCAACAGCGCCTTGACATCCGGGTCATGCGGCATCATCTCCAGCGGGTCCCAGAAGAAGATCAGGAAATCGATCTCCCCCTCCGCGATTTTGGCGCCGATCTGCATGTCGCCGCCCAGCGGACCGCTTTGCAGACGACTGATGGGCAGCTCCAGGGCTTTTTCCAGCATCTGGCCGGTCGTTCCGGTGGCATACAACTGGTGCCCTGCCAGCAGGACGCGGTTGAATTTCGCCCACTGTAGCAGGTCGTTCTTTTTATTGTCATGCGCCACCAGGGCGATCTTCTTGATTTTCTCGATTGAAATGATTTTGTAATCCATGAGTTTACCTGGTAATAAAATGATATATCTATCGCACGGATAAATGTATCATTGAAATGGCTTCTCGTCGACCCCACTTGCCGAAAGCGCTCGGGAGCGACTAATCCGCGGGACTCGAACTAAGGTTTTGAATTAAACAAGATTGTAGGAAATTCCGGTATATGAGATTAATTAGATGTAGTCTCCGCCTCTTTGGAAGAAGCTCTAAGTACCAACTATTTTCAAATCCCGAGCCTGGTAAATGGGATGGTAAAATTGGATAATCCATTGATGATCGTCAAGGGATGGAATGGAAAATGACATCAATATTATTATTGAGCGCAGATAAATCCATTGAGAAAGTAGTTTTATCGGCAATCCCAGCTGATGTGACGTTAAAAAGTGTAAAACACTCTATCACGATGAATTTTGTGGAGCAATTCACGCGACAGACAGACTTTGGGCTTATTCTTGTCGATATCGATCAACCCGTAGATGATCGAGCACAAATAAAAACGTTGAAAATTGATCAGATACCGGTCATAGCCTTGATTTCGAATTTGAACCAGCGTGAAGCGCTGTATCACGCCGGAATAGTTGATTTTTTGGCCAAACCTCTTATCCTGGAAGAGGTCAAAATTCGGCTGGCTTGTTATCTGCAAAAAATCGAAATTCATCAAACTGACATTAAAAAAGAGGAGCGCGATCAGCTAACCCACCAGATCATTCAAAATGAGCGCATGATCACGATTGGACGGTTGATTACCAGCATTTGCCACGAAATCACCAATAGAATGCAAGCTGCTCAAGGCGCGTTGTCTTTGGCTTTGGAAGAACATGAACTTACTAATGACATGCAATCGTATCTCTCCATCGGTCAGCAGGAAACCCACCGGGTAAGCCAGCTTATCGAAAGATTACGTCAAATCTACCGTCCGAAAACGGATCCTTTCTCAGAAACCCATCTTGATGCTCTCCTGTCTGAGACCCGGGCTCTTGCCCTCGATAATACGATCAATCAGAATCTGAAAATTGATTTGGATGTTTCACCTGATCTGCCGGTTATTCGGGGAATGGCCGGTCAATTACAATTTGCTTGCCTGAGCCTTTTACTTAATTTAAGAGACGTCGTTGACGTTAATAGCCCTGGTATTATCCGGATACGGACATCGACCATTGGGCCAACCGTGCAAATTGAGTATTCGACGAATGCCCCATTGTCTCCAGCCCTGGCAGAATGTATGAAGACAGAATCAGGTCCTTCACCAGGATCTCTGGAAAGTGCTCTGGGGATCTCAACCGTTCAACAAGTACTCAATCCCCACAAGGGTGAAGTGGGGTGTTTGTATGACGATCCGGGTGTGACCATTTGGATGAGCATCCCTTTTAAATGAACATTAAGTGGGAAAGGTAATGTCATGAATCAAGCCAGAATATTAATTGTGGATGATGAACCTAACGTGCGTTTTGTTCTGGAACACACACTCAAGGAAGGTGGTTATATTTTAGATACGGCTGAAGATGGGGGTCAGGCAATTAATATGGTCAGTCGGACGAATTACGACCTGATTTTACTTGATTTGCAGATGAAACCAGTGAATGGTTTAGAGGTGTTGACTGCGGTCCATGAGAGAAAACCGGATACCGTTGTCATCATTTTAACTGCACACAGCACTATAGAAAGTGCCGTGGACGCCTTGCGCATGGGAGCGTTCGATTACTTGTTCAAGCCTGCATCGCCTGAAACGATCCGGGAGCGGGTGCGAGAGGGTCTAAAACAGCGAAAACAGGACCAGGATCGTCTAAATCTTATCGATCAAATCTATGATTTAAAACAATCGCTCTTGAACTTGGACGCCGATTCGGACGGGTCAACTGCATCTCACCTGACAGGAAGGTTTATCAGGTCCGGGAAATTGGTCATTGATCTTTACCATCGCACAGGGACATTAGAAGGTCGATTGCTCGATCTGACCACGACCGAATTCAATCTGCTGGTCTGTCTGATCCAAAATGCGCCTCACACGGTACTACCAAAACAACTCGTCAGTCATGCCCTGGAGTATGAGGTCGGGGATGCTGAAGCCAGCGAAATTATTAAATATCATATTCATCACTTGCGACAAAAAATTGAACCCGATCCATCGAAACCTCGCCTGATTAGAACGATCCGGTATAAAGGTTATTTATGGAGCGGTGAATGACCGTTTAACTGGTAAGTCTTTATGGCGGCTGAACAGCCGCCGTTTTTTATCCCCAACCTATTCCAACCTATTCAAACCGCACTTACGCCGGTTTATATGTATAGTAATTATTGGAAGGTAGTAATTGGGTATGAAAATAAAACGAATCCTTATTGTCGATGATGAAATCCCCATATTATCAGTGCTGAAAAACAGCCTTAAGAAGCTGGGTGATGAATTAGAAGTGTCCACGGCGACGGATGGTCAAGCCGCGCTCGAGCAATTAAAACAAAACTCATTTGATCTGGTGGTCACCGACTATAAGATGGCCGGGATGGACGGTCTCGAACTCCTGGAAGCCGTTCGAGCTCTGCAGCCTGACGTTGTTACGATTTTGATGACGGCTTATGGTAACGATAAGGTGGAAGCGGAAACCCGTCGCTTGAATACCTACCGCTACCTGATCAAACCTGTGGAAATTGACCATTTCCGCCAGATTGTTAAAAGTGCATTGAATGACATGACTGCCAGAGAGGATGGTTCCGAATACCCCGGGCGACAGGCAAAATCGGATGGTCGGACGCTGATCGAAACAGAGACTAAGCAAACGATGGGGGAATTAAGCCGGGTAACGATCTACCCGGCTCAAAATGAAGCGATGGATCGCATCCTGGGGAATTTGATGGTGCGCTGCCCGGCACAGTACGCACTGGTCACCGAGGTAAACGGCCAGTTGATATCGGTGCGAGGTGAAAGGGAGCAGACAGACCCGGTGGTTCTGGCGTCGTTGATCGCCGGGGATATTGCGGCCAGTCAGGAGGTCGCGCGGGTTACCGGACAATACCAGCACTTTCAATTCGTATTGCGCGAAGGGGTGGCCGCCAATACGTTCATCGCCGAGGTGGGGGAAGAGCTCATATTATTTGTACAGGTCAATAAGGACGTACCGCTGGGCTGGGCGCGGTTGGTCATCAGTGAAGCCAGTCACAAACTGGCAGAGATAATGTCCTCGGCACCGGAAGATGTAAAAACGATCAAACTGGATATGAAGCAGGAGGGACTTGCGGAATGGGTGGATGATGCGTTGAATTCATTATGGAAAAAGTAACAGCATGAATATCAACTGGCAACTCAACGAACTCGATCTGAAAGTAGTCTATTATGGGCCGGCGCTCAGCGGGAAGACAACGAATCTGGAGCAAATCCACGCACGAATTGATCCACAACGCTGCAGCGAATTGGTTTCGCTGAAAACGCACGATGACCGGACATTATATTTCGACTTTCTGCAAATCGAATTGAGCAAGATCAGCGGGTTGCAGCCCAAGATCCATCTATACACCGTTCCGGGCCAGATCTGTTACGAGGCAAGCCGGAGACTGGTACTGCGCGGCGCTGATGGAGTTGTCTTTGTCGCAGATTCGACCCCCGATCGTTTGGAAGCCAACCAAGCCTCGTGGGAAGATTTGAAGAAACACCTGGGAGCATATCATATCCCATTGGAGAGCCTTCCGCTGGTAATACAGTGCAACAAGCAGGATCTGGCAGAAGCGCTAAGCCCCGAACACATGAAGCGGGAACTATCGATGAACGGGTTTACGCTGGTATCAGCGGCGGCGGTCAAAGGCGAAGGTGTCTTTGATACGCTGAGAGCCATCACGATGGCTGTAATAACGAATGTACAACAAGAGGCTGTTTGAGGAGAACCAATGACAAAACAAGGATCCGGATCTGACACACTAATCCAACTCCTGGTGGAGATGAATCAAAATGGAGGGTTTCCGATCTCGGTGTTGACGGATGAGCAAGGGCTGGCGATCGCATCAGCATCGCGGGTGGGAATGGATGCCGACCGGCAGTCGGCAGTGGTTGCATTTGTTCAAAAGATGGCAGGTCAGGTAACCCGGCAACTGGGAATGGGTGCCACGGATGAAATTGCGCTAAACGACGAGAACGGTCAGCGATTGATCTGCCGCTCTTTCCGGGTCTCCGGACATGAGCTGATCCTGGCAGTGATCGTATCGGATAAGGGCGCCAGCTATCGGCGGGCGACCAACCTTGTGATCAGAGAGATCAGACAGACGTGGAAACAGTACTGGGAGTAAAAACATGAGCGTGCAGGGCAACCTGAAGGACCTGGCAGTCGCAGATCTGATTCAGCACAACTGTCAGGATTACAAGACCGGGAAAATACTGATCCAAAATGCAGCCGGCGAAGCCGCAATATATCTAAAGGAAGGACAGGTGGTGCATGCTGCATTGAACGGGCAGGAAGGAGAGGAGGTTGTATTTCAGATCCTTAGCTGGAACGAAGGTACATTTATATTGGAAACGGGTGTCAAACCACCAGCCAAAACGATCGACCGGAGTTGGTCGAGTCTGCTGCTGGAAGGGGCTCGACGGCTCGACGAAAATAAAACGAATTCTATCCAATCTGATTCTAATAAACATTTGGAGGTTAACAAAATGTCAAAACTGGATGATATCCTGAAGGAAATGAGTGGCGAGATCACAGGCTATGTTGCCTGTGCCCTGGCTGGTATGGACGGAATCAATATTGCTTCGCATACGAGCAATAAAGCGATGGACCCGGATGCCATCAGCGCTCAAATGACCATGCTGCTCAAATTAGTGGATACCTCGGTGGATAAACTGGGGGCAGGAGTGCTGGAAGACAACCTGACCACCACTGAAAATGCATATATCCTGATGCGTTTACTTCCGGGGAAACAGTATTACCTGGGTATGGCCGCAAGCCACAAGACCGGCAACCTGGGTAACATGCGCCTGATCAGCAAAATGTATGCCGAGCGTCTGGCGAAGGCAATGCCGAGCTAAAGACTCACTTGATTAAAAGGAGAATTCAATGGCTAAACTTAATGAACTTATCCACCAATTTCGCACTGAATTAGGCACTGATTTGATTGCCGCTGTCGTGGTGGGGACGGATGGGCTATCAATCGCTGGAGAGGCGATTGATCCCAATTTCAGTGATACAGATGCCTCGGCTCGTCTTGCAATGGTGATGAAATTGGCTTCCAAGGCATGCAATAAAGTGGGGGTTGGCAAAGTTGAAGACAACCTGAGTACCACGGATAAAACCTATGTCATTGCTCGGGCAATCGGTGATGGCTCATATTTCTGGGGCGTGGTAGTTACCCGCAATGCCACCCTGGGTTCTGTGCGCATGGTCATGAATGAATATGTGGACCAGCTCTGGGATGCTATTCCCCACTAAAAATTCTAACACCAAAAATAAGGAGATATTGACATGGCAACTGAAGAAGTAAAGAAGCAAAATGTCCTGCGCTTGACGAGTATGGCTCTGGCCAGCCTGGCTGCCGGAGTCTGGGACACCCTGGGTGAAACCTCTTTTGCCCTCACCAACTCCATGGGCGAAGAAATCCTCAAGATGTTCGAGAAAGAAATGGGTCTTGAAATTGCCGGTGAAACACCTGAGAACGTTATCAAGGAGATCGGCCGCATCTTCGTGGATGAGTTTGGCTTTGCCAAAGAGATTTCAATAGCTGGCAGCAGCGCCGATAAGATTGAACTAAGAGTACGGAACTGCATCAATGTTCCTTTCACAGACAGGCTGGCAGCCGCCGGTGTAGAAAAACCATTTATCTGCCCCATCATGAATGCCACTGCTGCTGCGCTTAGCCGAATGGGCTTCAAGATGCGCAATGACGTGACCAAATGGCCGGATGGCAAAGGTTCGATCATCACCTTTACTAAAATATAGGTACAGTACCCATGATTAGGCTCGAAAGTATCTTAATCTTTCGAGCCTGAAGTTACAAAATGAAAGACCCCATCGTTCTTCACCGCAAGGATACTCTTTCGCCCGCTGATGCAGCGTATTTGAAGGATTTGTTCTATCGTGTCATTAAGATCGGCACCGAACTTGAGCTGGCGCCACCCAGGGGTACCTCCCGTGAGGATTTTGAAAATATCGTTCGGGGAGCGCTCATGCCATCCGGTTGCCTGGAAGATCTGGGAGTGAACGGCATTTTGGATGTCAGCCCGGAACACTGCGGGGTCGAGATCCGCATCATCGGACGGCAACCGCACTTCCGTTCTTTACAGAGGCAGTATGCCACCATTATGAAAATCCTGAAGCAGTATGGCGCGCGCAGCCGCCCGACCTGCGGGCTTCACTTCCACCTGCTGACACCAACACTGGCAGAGCCCGTTCCGGAAATCGTTTTAGCAAATCTATGGAATCTAACCCGCCGTTATGCGCCCGAACTGCGTTTCATCACCAGTTGTGGGGATTCGCGATCGGCACTCTGCCGCCGCCGCAACCATACCAGTCATTTGGAAATGATACGCCACTCTCCCGCCACCATGAGCATGGCTGAAATACAGCAAATCCTCAAGGCAAGCAGTATTGTGCCGGAACACCAAAACTTCCTCAATCTTGAACATATAGGCTTCACCGGTAATGGCGCAATAAACCCCTATCATCTGGAATTCCGGTTCCCGGACATGGATATTTCACCGACCTCGGTCAGCGCAAAAGCCTTCCTTTTTTTGGCGATGGCATTGAAAGCAGTAGATTTAAGCCAATATGGTGTAATCCATGTGGGGAAAGTGACGCCCTGGCGCAGAAAGAACCAAATTCTGGACCTGCTCAGTAACAATGAAGGAAACCTTGCCACCAGCGACACCAGCGGGATTACTGACAGTATTATTGAAGAACTGCGCCAGGGTTGCTATGAACTGCTGGACCTGCTCGCCCCGGCATTTGAATGGTTCCACAATGGTACATATACCGGATCCAATCCTGCGCTGGATGTCCTGTTGGCATTAGCCGAGCAACCTGTTTCACTCATGCGTTGTGCCGGCTACGATTGGGAGAAGATCGAGGACTTGCTGGTCGTGCGCACCGATCTGGACGATGGCGGCCTGGATGAAACCGACCGCCGGCTGATGCAGCGCGTCGAACTCGGAGAGTGGGCCGGGCTTCCGTCAGCGGATGCCTGGCACTGGCTGGCGGCACGTGAACTCTATCTGACCCCTCAGGAACTTGAACGGCGCTTGCAAAAGTTGATCAATCAGCGCGGTTTACGCTGGGATGCCCGCCAGGGTACGATGGTTTTCAGCAACTAAAATGTGTGGGATCGCGGCCGTCTTACTTTATCCCCAGGAGCGCACAGCAGAACAGTGGCAAGCCATCTTGGATATTTTTACACAGAACCTGGTCTTCAACGAAGAGCGTGGACAAGCTGCCACCGGTGTCGCGATCACCAGTGCGGATGGCCGGGTCTGGGTCTATAAAAAAGCCCTGCCTGCTTCAAAATTCGTCCATATGAGGGAATATCATGAAGCCCTCTCCAAAATCGGACCACAGACGACGTTATTACTGGGCCATACACGCCTGCCAACCAAAGGAGATCCGTCCATAAACGGAAACAATCACCCGATCCAGGCCGGGCCTGTAATCGGAGTTCATAACGGGCATATCGATAACGATGACGAATTGTTCTCACGCTGCGGCTGCGAGCGTACTGCCGAGGTGGATAGTGAAATCATCTTTCGTTTGATCGAGAGCATCAATCCCGCCGCCATGAATGGCCAGTATCTGGATCAAGTCTGCCCACTGATCCGGGTCATGCAAGGGCAGTACACATTCATGGTAAGTGATAGCCGCAAACCGGAGCAACTGTTGGTATTGAAACATCGTAATCCGCTCTGTATCCATTTTCATCGTGAGTGGAATGCGCTCGTCTTTTCATCGCGTTATATCTTTCTGCGTAAAGCCTTTGGTGTGGCTTTGGTTGCCGAAGCACTGGAACACAATCAATTGATGTTGTTTAATGCTTACACCATACCGAAGCTTGGAATCGCACCCAGGCAAACATTGCCTTTGTACAACAGGGAGGATTAGATGGAAAATGAAACAGTTCTCATTGTGGATGATGACAACGATGCGGTCGAAATCCTTGAGCTGTTCCTCTCGTCGATGAATTATCAGACTCTGGCGGCTTGCAATGGCAAATCCGGATTGAAGATCGCACTTGAACGTCATCCGGATTTAATCTTTTTGGACTTGAACATGCCAATCATGGGTGGATTGGAAATGTTGAAAGAATTGCATCAGAAAGAATGTGCGTTACCGGTTATTTTTGTGACCGCGAACGGCTCGGAAAAAATCGCAATCGAGGCGTTCCGGCTGGGTGTGCGTGAGTATTTGAACAAACCTTTTACCGGGGATGAAGTCAGGCGGGTCATGGACCATGCTTTGCGCGAAACGCGGCTGGCGCGGGAGAGAGAGATCCTCAACCACAACCTGCATACTGCCGAGGCGGTCAGGGTAACGGCAGTGACATTGTCACATTATCTTAATAATTATCTGACTGCATTGAACGGCGGGCTTCAATTACTTGAAGAAACCCTGCGCCAGGATTTCCCCAACCCCGAATTATTGCAACTCGTGGGGGACAGCCGGAATAGTTCTGCGAATATCGAAGCAGTCATGCGAGCGCTATTAAGCGCTGCCAACGTGAAACTGATTTCTTACATCGAGACCACACCCATACTGGATATTGAAGCCGCGTTGAATATTGAGTTGGAACAGATGACACAATTACGGCGAAGATGAAATCCAGGATCATCAGAACCGGGACTGATATAATTTGAAATGAATTAATCAGTGGGAGAATTAGCAGATTGTTGGTCCATGAAAAAAAAGGATGAAATTCTATGATTGAAATCGGTATTTTAATCCTTTCCATTGTCCTGCAGCTGCTCGCAGCCGTATGGGCAGTACGGTTGATCAGGATCACGCATCATCGCACTGCCTGGATTCTCATTTCAATCGCCCTGGTATTGATGACATTCCGGCGCATCACCACGTTGACCCGAATTCAAATAACGGGACCTGCAATCCCCATAGACATTTTTGATGTCACCGGTCTGATCCTTTCGGGATGCATGCTGGCTGGATTTGTCTATATCCGTCGTTACCTGTACGATACTTTCGCTGCCGAGCGCATCCTGAGTGAGAGCGAGCAGCGTTACCGCGCCCTGGCGCAAAACATCCCGGATACGGCGGTTTTCCTGTTCGACCGTGAGCACCGATACACGCTGGCAGAAGGACCCGCGTTGAAACAACTGGGTTTTTCGAGTGAACGCTTCGAAGGTAAGAATATCAGGGGATTCACTTTTCCAAAAATTTGTAACGATACACTAAGCCCGATGCAGGTTTCGGCTCTGAATGGAATACCTACCACCTGCGAGCAAACCTTCAAAGGGAAAACTTTTTCGATCCAATGCAATCCGGTTAAAAATATTAATGGTGAGATCGACAGTGGAATGACAATGGTCTTGGATATCACCCGGCGGGTAAAAGCCGAGAAAGATCGTAACACTGCGTATGAGCTCCTTCAACATACGATTGACGGTACCGCCGAGCCGGTCATGGTGATTGGGCTGGATCATCAGGTCAAACTGATGAATCGAACAATCCGCGAGCAGTACAATAATGCATCAGTTCCAAAGTATTGCTATGCCCTATTGCACCATCGGGAAACTCCCTGTGATGACTCAACGGATCCCTGCCCACTCCGGCAGGTGACTGATTCACTCATGCCCGTAACCGTATTACATGACCACCAGACGAAAGACGGCCAGTTGCGCCAGGTTGAGATCATGGCTTCCCCTTTGCTGGATGATCATGGGCGATTGCAGGGTATTATCGAGGCTTCACGGGATATCACCGAACGCAAGCGTGCCGAGGAGAAAATACGCAATATGGCTTTGATGCTTGACATTGCACCCAGCTCCATCACCGTTCACGACATGGAAGGGCGTTATCTCTATGCCAACCAGCGCACTTTTGACCTGCATGGTTATAGCCAGGATGAATTCATGGCGCTCAATCTGCACCAAATTGACGTGCCCGAAAGTGAAAGGCTGATCAAATCGCGTATCAAGAAAATGATTGAGCGGCGGGAGGCCTCCTTCGAGGTCACTCATTATAAAAAAGACGGCAGTCTCCTGCCATTGCAGGTTTATTCCCGTTTAACCACCTGGGGTGACAAACAGGCTTTCTTCAATATCGGTACAGACATCACTGAACGTAAGCGCGGAGAACAGGCTCTGAAAGAAAGTGAAGAACGGTTCCGGGTTATTTTTGAAAAGGCAAACGATGCCATCCACATCGAGGGTGAAAACGATGAAATCCTGGAAGTTAACTCGCGTATGTGCGAATTGATGGGTTACAGCCGCGATGAATTATTGAAGATGCGGGTGAAAGATCTTCAAGCGCCTGAAGTGAGACAAACCGGTAATATTATCAAGAACGAGTTTGCCCAGCATGGGGGCACGATATTCGAGGGGCTGAACCTTCACCGCGACGGACGGCGAATTCCGGTAGAAATCAGCATCGGAGTTATTGAACTGTCTTCGGGAAAATTATTCGTTTCAAACGTGCGTGATATCACCGAGCGAAAACACGCAGAGGAAGAAATCCGCAGAACAGCACTGATGCTCGATATCGCACCAAGCTCCATCACGGTACACGACCTGGATGGACACTTTCTCTATGCTAACAAGCGAACCTTCGACCTGCATGGTTACAGCCGGGACGAATTCATGGCCCTCAACTTGCACCATCTCGATACGGTCGAGAGCGAAAAACTGATTGCTCCGCGAATTCAGGTTCTACTCGAGCGCGGGGAGTCATCATTTGAAGTGGGGCATATCAAAAAAGACGGCAGCATCTTACCCCTGGAGGTATATACCCTAATGACCATATGGGGCAACAAGAAAGCAATCCTCAGCATAGGCACAGACATCACTGAACGCAAGCAGATAGAGGCGGCACTGCGGGAAAGTGAAGCACGTTATCGCGCCACCACTGAGTTAATGTCGGACTATTCCTTTTCGGCGCGCGTGGAAACGGAAGACAGAATCTTGCCACATTGGATAGCGGGAGCTTTCGAGAAGATGACCGAATATACCTGGGAGGAGGTTGTTCAAGAGGGGGGTTGGTTCAGTATTCTTCATCCGGACGATTTAAAGCTTGACCAGCTCGACCTGAAAACCCTTCTGAAGAATCGGTCGATCAGCCGTGAATTACGCATTATCACAAAAAGTGGTAAAGTGCGTTGGGTTCAAAATACTGTGCGGCCGGTGTGGGATGATCAACAGGGTCGCGTCATCGAGCTCATCGGTGCAGTGCGCGATATTACCGAACGCAAACAAGCAGAAGATAAAATCAGGGAAAGTGAGGCGCGTTATCACAGCCTGTTCGAAGATTCCCCGATTGCCTTGTGGGAAAATGATTACTCTGTTGTTAGATATTTCCTGGAGGAGTTAAGAAAGCAAGGTGTTAAAGATATTAATGCCTATTTGAAAGACCACCCGCAAGTGGTGAAAGAGTTAGCCTCACAGGTGAAAGTTCTGGATGTAAACAAAGCCAGCCTGAAGCTCTACAAAGCCAGGAAAAAAGAAGAATTAATGCAAAACCAGACAAGCGTCTTTTCCGATAAATCTTATGATTGCTTTCGGGAGGAACTTATCAAGATTGCGGCGGGTAAAACCTATTTCGAATGGGAGGGGATGGATCAAACCCTGAATGGCAGAAGGCTGTATATCAACGGGAGTTGCTCGATCGCACCTGGGCACGAAATGGACCTCAGTAAAGCCATTCTCTCGATCGTTGACATCACCAAGAGAAAGCAAGTCGAGGAATTATTAAAGCACCACACTGAGGAGTTGGAGGCTTTATCGTTGGTTTCGACTGCCATGCGCAATGCACAGTCGCGCAGTGAGATCTGCCCGGTCATTTTGTCTCAGGTCTATAACGTGTTTAATGGCAGTGCAGCAGCTCTCGGGACATACGATCCATCCATTGATGAAATAAATATTGAGCTGGCGATTGGTGGGTGGGAAAATTTAACCGGAAAACGCCAATCTGTAACAGTCGGGATCACCGGCAAGGTATATTCTGAAAACCAGCCATATATTCTGAATAATCTTATCGACGAGGAACATTTCGAATGGTCAACTGATACCAGCAATATTCCCTTCGCAGCCTGTGTACCGCTTACGACAAATGAACGCACAATCGGTGTGATATGGTTGGGTCGTCAGACACCGATCACCGACCAGGACTTGCAGTTGCTTACTGCCATAGCAGATATGGCAGCCAGCGCGCTTCAACGCCAGGCTTTGCATGAAGACTTGCAAGCCAAATTGATTGCATTACAGGAAGCTCAAGCGCAAATCATTCAGGGCGAGAAACTGGCTGCGATCGGGCAGTTGACTTCAGGAATTGCACATGAATTGAATAACCCGCTGACATCGGTCATCCTGTATGCCCAAATGTTGCAAAGAAAATCTGCCAGTGATAGTGTAAAACGCGATCTGGATAAGATGGTAAAGGAGACTTTGAGGGCATCCAGGATCGTGCGGGGATTGCTCGATTTCGCCCGCCAACGCCCTCCGGAAACCACATCTGTGAATATCAATGGTCTGATAAAAAATACCGTTGACTTTTTATCTTATGAAATCCGTTCAAATAAAATACAAATCACCCTCGATTTATTTCCAGGGCTCCCGGTCATTATGGCGGATCCACATCAATTACAGCAAGTCTTTATCAATCTGATGAATAATGCCTCCCAGGCAATGAGTGAAATTCATGATGGGGGAAATTTGTGGATCAATACCGAGGTGGGGCTCTCGGGTTATAAGATCAAATCAGGTGACAAGACTCCTGTCATCCGAATTTCTTTCAGGGATGACGGGCCGGGAGTTCAAGCGGAAAATCTGGCCAAAATCTTCGATCCATTCTTCACCACCAAGCCGGAGGGTAGCGGTACGGGGTTGGGACTTTCGATCTGCCACGGGATCATTACCGAACATGGGGGAAATATATGGGTGGAAAGTGAAGAAGGGCATGGGGCGACGTTCTTTATTGAGCTGCCGGTAAATTTGCCCGGTAGAAACGAAATAACAAAAGTTGAGGATAGTTCCGGGAGTAAATCCCCGGAGAATTCACATATTTTGATCATTGATGATGAGAGGAATATTCAAGAAGTATTAAAACGTGCACTTAAGGGCAAAGGTTATCTTGTCGACGCCGTCAGCAGTGCCGATGAGGGATTGGATAAAATCGTCAAGGTGAATTATTCGACCATTTTATGTGATATCAGAATGCCTGGTATAAATGGGTTTGATTTTTACAGTGAGGTGGCTGCGAGAAACCCAAACCTGGCCAAACGGATCGTATTAATTACCGGAGGTGTGGTCGATTCAAAGATACAGGACCTGATCCATGACAAAAACATCTTGTGTCTGACAAAACCCTTTGATCTCGATGAACTGATTATGATGATCAAAATAATTGAAAATGATAAGGCAAATAAAAAAGAAATGAGAATCAGACCACCCCATGCTCAAAAGCCATCCAAGAAATGAATCTTGTCAACATTGCTATTCTCTTGAAAGAAAAATTGACATTCAGCCAAAAAGGCAAAACACTGGCAGGCGACAGGATTTTATTGGAGAACAAAGATATAGTAAGGCTTTTGTCCGCCGGATATTTACCTTAGGGACCCAATGGAAAAAATTCTACTCGTTGAAGATGACGTTACCCTGAGAGAAGCTGCTCGCGAGATATTATCCGTGGAAGGCTATGAGGTCATCGCGGTCAGTAATGGAAAGGAAGCATTGGACGCGTTCAATCTCCTCGTTCCAGACATGATTGTGTCCGATATTAACATGCCCGAGATGAACGGTTTTGAATTATTGGATGCGATTCGTTCCCTGGAGAATGGCATAACCATACCTTTCCTCTTCATGAGTGCTCGGTCAGACAGGGGAAGCATGACCCATGCCCGCCAGCTTGGTTCGGATGATTACCTTTTCAAACCTTTTGAATTATTGGAATTGACCAACGCGATCCGTGTACGTCTGGATCGCCGGCAGGCAGTTTTACTGTGTGACACACGTGAAGCGCACTTGCAGACCGTCAATATGCTGGCCAATGCCATCGAAGCCAGAGATCAATATACACGTGGTCATGTCGACCGGGTGTGTAAATATACGCTGGCATTGGGCTCTGCCCTTGGCTGGGCAAAAGAGCAGATGACAGTTCTGGAATTCGGCGCCATTTTGCATGACATTGGGAAAATCAATATATCCGAGACGATCCTCAATAAAAAAGAAGCCTTGAGTGCAGAAGAAATAGCCATGGTCAGAAGACATGTTGAGGTCGGGGCACAAATGCTCCATGGAATCACCCATTTGCAACCGGTCATTCCTTATATTCTTTATCACCATGAACGTTGGGATGGGAGTGGATACCCTCAAGGGCTGATGGGTGAAAATATTCCGATTGAAGGGCGATTACTGGCAATTGTGGATACCTTTGATGCGATGACCAGCGAGCGGCCGTATCATGCAGTTATTTCAAAGGAAAATGCATTGAATGAAATCCGGCAAAAACGGGGTGTTGAATTCGATCCACAGCTGGTGGATGTATTCCTTAAATTGATGAAATCCAATTGACGAATGGATTGCGGGCTGACAGATAAAACAAATAGACAAGAACGATTAGACTCTTGTCTTATATGTAAATTAAGCTCCTCGTCGACTCCTCCGCTTCGCTCTGGAGTGCCTCGTCGGAAGGTAAATCCTTAAAACAATCATTGCCCTTAAGAGCAATGATTGTTTTAGCTCCTCGTCGAGGACTCGAACCTCGAACCTAGCGGATAGAATAATAAGTTCTATTGGACTACATTTTTATAGTTTTATTTCATTCATTGCCGAAAAAGTTACCATTTGTATGACTATAGCCTTTGCTATTGACTTTATTTTAATAGAAGAAAAGTAGGATGGAGGTACTAAGTGGACTGTTAAAGCCACATGACTTTTAAAGCGTTTGATGCTTCTAATGGTTTAATTTCCGGATCACCAGTAACAAAAAATGCTTGAAGGGTTTTTGCTAAACTAGCGCCGAAAGCATCTGCATAAGATAGTTGGTATTGTCCTTTAAGTTCGGCCGCATCCCATACATGCGTGTCAGTAACAGATTGGATTGTGATGGGCAAGGTATACGTGTCTTGAACCATCGTATCTGCAATTGGTTTTCCTAATTTCTTGTACGTTACATAGTACATCTCTCCCAGGTTTATTAAACTCATAAATAATATGATCTCATCTCTTTGTGCTTTTTCGATGAGATCACGTACCTGAGAACCACCAGGTTCTGCTTGAAAATATGCTAATAATGCAAAAGTATCAAGCACGTATTTAGGCAAATGATCAACCATTTGCTTAAGGTCTTTTATCCTCATTAGATTGTTCTAACTTGCGCTCAACGAGAAGTGATGCGACTAAAGAAATTGCTGGATTGGAATACTTCCCATATGTTGACCAAATAATAGTATGGTTATCTGCAATGGAGTAGTAACCTATAAGGGAATCCATTGAAGAAATTATTCCTTCATGAGTCTGTCTTCCAGAAATGTTTTGAGTCATATAATTAGTTCTGGTAAGAATTGTTGTAGTTGTCACAATTATTTATCCTTAGTAATCTTATCCCATTTCGACTTTAAATCGGGCTGTAATGGAAGAACGATATTGTACTGTTTCTCATATAGTTTAACATGCTCACATAGAATGGTAGCCAATGCCTTTGCATGTTGCGGGCTCATTCTAATAGTCATTTCGCCAGTGATATTGATTGCTGGTTTGCCACTGATTTCAATTAAATTTCCTTTTGAATCGATCTGTGGCGTTTGATTTTTAAATTGAAGAGTAACATCATACACTGACGATGCAATATTAACTGCATTCGCATAGAAGTTATCCAGTTGATTATCCATTATTATCACTCCTGATGGATGATAAAGATCATCCTTGATATTGTTATTATAAGGCAAATTTATATAATTAGAATAAGAATATTATTATAGGACATGATTATGACAAAGAGAGGGTTGAGGGAGCATTAAATTAGTTCGTATTATAGACCCAGAATATCGGAAAGTATTCATCTTGCATAAAGCAATGACATGATCGAATAGCGTCATGTCATTTTTGACCAAAAGCTCCTCGTCAGCCCCTTCACTTCGTTCGGGGCGACTCGTCGTAAAGAAGATTTCATAAACAAAAACGCCCTGAAAGGCGTTTTTTTTATGGCTCCTCGTCGAGGACTCGAACCTCGAACCTAGCGGTTAACAGCCGCCCGCTCTGCCAATTGAGCTAACGAGGAAGGCGTTGTGTATTATACGGAAGGGCCGGGGGTGTGTCAAGTACCTGGTTTGTCTAACGAGGTTTCAATTACATAGACATACCTGACAAGTCAAAGCGAAACCGCATAGATGATTGGTCTTATAATGGTTGGATATGACCAACGGCCAGCTCAATGAGCCGAGATGGATCTCTACCGTACCCACCTTCAATGCCATGCTGGAGGAGTTGCGCAAGGCGTCCATTCTGGCGGTCGATACCGAATCGAACAGCCTGTTTGCTTATAACGAGCGAGTCTGTCTTTTACAGCTCTCCACCCGAAAAA
Source organism: uncultured Chloroflexia bacterium (assembly GCA_963701225.1). Lineage (GTDB taxonomy): Bacteria > Chloroflexota > Anaerolineae > Anaerolineales > Anaerolineaceae > JAFGXF01. Next base: position 579,010 of record OY969578.1, read on the forward strand.
CGGATTACCTGATCGATCCACTGGCGCTTGATATCCGTCTGTTGGGAGAACTATTCGCTTCTCCAGTGATTGAGAAAGTATTCCATGCCGCCGAATATGACATCATCTGCCTGCGGCGTGATTATCATTTCAGGTTTACAAATATTTTCGATACGATGGTTGCCACACGCCTGTTGAAAAAACCGGCACTTGGACTGGCTTTGATCCTTCAGGGCGAGTTTGACGTGATTGTGGATAAAAAGCACCAGCGCGCCAACTGGGGCGAACGCCCGATCAAGCCTGCCATGCTGGAGTATGCCCGGCTGGATACGCATTACCTCATTCCGCTGCGCGAGCGGCGCATGGAGGAGTTAAAGGCGGCCGGGTTGTGGGAACTGGCGCAGGAGGACTTCGTTCGCCTGTCAGAGGTGAACGGGAGTGTTCCTGAGAAACCAAATTGCTGGTCGGTGGCAGGCAGGGAGATCCTTCCTCCGCAACAGATGGCAGTCCTGCAGGGGCTGGTCGAGTACCGCGACCAGATCGCGCGACAGATCGATCAGCCGGTTTTTAAAGTTTTTGGGAATTCGGTACTGGTGGATCTGGCGCGCACCATGCCCACCAGCCGCAAACAACTGGTTGAGGGGGATGTGATCTCAGAACGCCAACTCCGGCATTACGGCAGCATGCTTCTGGAGGTGATCCGGCAGAGTGAAAACCACCCCGTCCCCAGACGCAATCATACGCACCGCCCGCCGGAGATTTTTCTCAACCGCTATGAAAAACTCAAGCGCTGGCGGGCGGCAACTGCCACCGAAATGGGGTTGGAGTCCGACGTGATATTGCCGAAGGATATCATGCGGGCGATTGCCGAGTTGAAAGAGATCACGCCGGAAGAGCTCAAACTGGTCATGAGCAGCACTCCCTGGCGCTATCAGCGTTATGGCACCCGTATCATCGATCTCTTGAATAATCGTATTAATCCTGAAAGGAAATCATGAAGATACACATTCTCGGTGCCGCCCAGACAGTGACCGGTTCCCAATATTTACTGGAGGTGAACGGTTCACGCCTGTTGCTCGAGTGCGGGCTGTTCCAGGGCCGGCGCGCGGATACCTATGAACGCAACCGTACCTTCCGCTTTGATCCCCGGCAGGTGGATGCCATGATCCTCTCGCATGCTCACATCGACCATTGCGGGAACCTGCCCCATCTGGTTAATCACGATTACACCGGACCGATCTATGCCACCGCCGGAACGGCTGATTTGACGGATATCACCGTGCGCGATTCGGGGCACATTCAGGAAGCTGATGCCGTGTACCTGAACAAGAAGCGGAAGCGCAATGGATTACCGCTGGTGGAGCCGCTATATACGGTAGCGGATGCCGAAGGTGTCAAACCCCTGCTGGTCAACAAGGGATACGACGAACTGTTTGAACCCATCCCGGGGGTGACCGCCCGGCTGTTGGAAGCGGGACATATCCTGGGTTCGGCGGCTATCTCCCTCGAGATCCGGGAGAACGGACGGACTATCCGGCTGTGGTTCTCGGGTGATATCGGCCGGCCCGGCATGCCGCTGCTGCGTGACCCGCAACTCCCGGGGGATGATGTGGACGTGTTAATGATGGAATGCACCTACGGCGACAAACCCCACCGCGACCCTGCGCTCGCATACCAGGAATTCAAGGAAGTCGTGGTCAGGACAGTTGCGCGCGGTGGCAGGGTCATCATACCGGCTTTTGCGGTCGGGCGCACTCAGGAGTTGGTCTATTTTCTCCACCAGATGAGCGATGAAGGGCTGGTCAGGAACCTGCCGATCTTTGTCGACAGTCCGCTGGCAGTGGCGGCCTCTGAAGTTTTCAAGAAGTACCCTGAATATTATGATGAAAAAACGCGACAGTTCGTCCTGCAAGACCGCCATCCTGCGCTGGATTTCGACCAGCTCACCTATATCAAGAATGTGGATGAATCCAAAGCGCTTAATACCCGTAAGGGACCGATGGTCATCATCTCTGCCTCAGGCATGGCGGAAGTCGGGCGCATCCTGCATCACCTGAAGAATAATATCGAGGATGAACGCAACACGGTGGCGATCGTCTCCTGGCAGGCACCGGATACGCTGGGCAGACGACTGGCAGAAGGACAAAAAAGAGTTCGGATTTTTGACGAAGAATATGATGTCCGGGCAGAAGTCGTCACCATCGGCGGTCTGTCGGCGCATGCCGGGCAGGATCTGCTGCTGCGCTATGCCGCTGCCGCCAAGACTGCCAGCCGGCTTATCCTGGTACATGGCGAGCCGGATGCCGAGAACGCTTTCGTTAATAAATTGAAGGAGGGAAATCCTCCACCCATCACTTATCCCAAGCTGGGCGATGTGATCGAACTCTAGAAAAGTCCTGATATAATTTCCTCCCGTACGGAGAGGTGCCGGAGTGGTTGATCGGGGCGGTCTCGAAAACCGTTGTGGCCCTTTGGACCACCGTGGGTTCGAATCCCACCCTCTCCGCCTTCTATATTTACACAAACCGCCGCTTGTTATTGTTTATCTTTTAATTTACAATTTCCTTTGGGTTCGAATCCCACCCCCCAAGGGGGTGCTGCGCGACCCTCTCCGCCTTCTACTTAAAAGTAAAACCGTTGCTTTCCCTGTGGGGTCGCATGTGGCCTCCGGCTATTGTCAGGTACGAATCCCACCCCCCAAGGGGGTGCTGCGCGACCCTCTCCGCCTTCCCTTAAAAGTAAAACAGTTGGGGCTGTCCCATAAGTAAACAGCCCCTTTTTAATCACCCACTATCAGTCAAAAAATGCCAAATTTCAGAACTTACCCCTCATTATTATTGCAAATTCTTGCTTTCTTCTCCCACTTTGGGCTGTCTCAAAAGAAATATTCGGACTTTTGGGACAGCCCCCTGTGACCTCCGGCTACCGTCAGGCACAAATCCCCCCCCAAGGGGGAGCTTCGCGACCCTCTCCGCCTTCTACTTAAAAGTAAAACCGTTTCTTTCCCTGTGGGGTAGCCTGTGGCCTCCGGCTATCGCCAGGTACGAATCCACCGCTTACAGTCGCAAGCACCCAAATAACGGGTGCAGCAGCCCTTTCCGCCAAATAATTGTTGGTATAATCGCCCACTGGCTGGGCGATATTATTTATTCGATCCCATGATCGGTGTAATATCAATGGTTTCGACGTATCCCCAACCCCCCGGATTGCGAATTTGGACCTGTTGCGGGTCCACTCTCACGAGGGCGCACCACCCGGCTTCGGATTCGCGTAAAAGTCTCAAATCGAGCCCTTCCGGAATGGCAGACAGGATATGAGCTACCCCTTTTATTTCCAGCCAGCTTGTCAGCAGGGTAACATCAGAATTACCTTCCAGGTTGAACAGGTGATCGGATGTCTGGGGTACAAGCAGAAAAAGTGCAAGTTCCAGAGCCTCACATTTAACTTCGCTGGCTTGCACACCTGCCGGTCCGCTCGTAGCCAGGATCACGGCACGGGGAGTTTTTAGGGCATCCGCTGCCCGTTGACGCGCATAATCCAACATAGTATTGCTACTATTCCTTTATTGAAATGTCAAATTACGGATGAGTTAACTGTTCTTCTGATTTCAACCACCCCAAGCATACTTAAATACAGCCAGGCTGTCATCTATCGAAAGATAGATTGTCGGTTAGATATTCAATATTCCTGATTCGCGGACGCGGGCAACGGCTTCGGTGCGATTGTGAGCTTCGAGTTTCACCAGGATATGGTTGATGTGGCTTTTAACCGTACCGATGGTGATAAACAGTTTTTCAGAAATGTCCTGATTCGATGCGCCTTGAGCCATTAAGCGCAGCACTTCGATTTCCCGTTGGCTTAGGTGCTCGCCTGATTCCAGTGTAATTTGGTTGGCTCCCCCCACAGATCGTTCGGAGGATGGTCGCGTATACTCGATGGCTTTCAATATCTCTTTAGTATACGCGCCACAAATACCCTGGTCGACAGCCTGGTGTAACAATTCGTTCAAAACCTGCCCCTGGTCAAAGCTGCGGATAAAACCATCAGACTGTGCGTCAGTCAGAGCCACCTCGAGTGCTTTCATTGCCTGGTTGTTATCCCCTTCCGCCTGCCTGACCTGCGCCAGCATAAGGTTAAGTTCGATGCTCCGGGCAGTAAGACTGTTGGCTTGTGCGATAGGAAGCTGTTGTTCGAGATAACCAAGTGTTACTGATGGGTTTTTGAGGGCTATCTGAATCCGAACCCAGTTCAAATAAGATAGATAGTAGGCTTCGGTAACCCCCAGAGGGCCAATGCCCGGGACGATTTTTTGACCATCCATTGAAGATGTGAAATCATCACACCAGGTAGCTGCTTTCGCCAGGACTGCCGGATTTATCGGTGTGGATTGCATTTTCTGGACGATCAGGAAGGATTGGGTAAAGAATACGATATCCGGCCAGGTTTCTGCCAGGCGGGCGAGAACCTCATTGGCTTTTTCCGTCCGACCTTTAATTTGATGTAATCGAAACAATGCCAGGCAGGCAACCATCAGATAAAAAGGGATCATCCCCCACCCGCTTAACTCAAGACCACGAAGCAGACTTTGCTCCGCCTCATCCAACCTGTTTTGCTCCAGATAAACACAACCCAGCGCAACATCGAGACAACCCAGTGCGGGCAGTTCCTGCTCGGGATGTTCCAGCATACTGTTAATATCTGCATGACACTGACGATAGATTTCCCCAGCCTGCTCTAAATGACCCTGCAGGTGCGCCAGGCGGATCAGATGAAAGGTTGTCTCAATAACGCCAAAATATAATTGTCCTTTGAAAGCCAGCTGCCGGGCTTCCTCCAGGATTTTCCGGGCAGCCTCGCCATCCTGAAGTGCCATCTGGGCATAAGCACGCGTGAGCAGGATAGAAAAACGACCAGGGTCACCCTTGGGGGTTGGAGCCAGCATGTTGTGAGTCAGGATGAGTTGTGCCCCGGGGTCGACAGCCGGATCCGGAGCCAAGGGCAGGTAAGTCCGGATAACAGCGATCTGGTCGGCGAGTACCTGACTTGCCTGCTTATCCTCCATTTTTGAAATCGTGACTTCAGCTTGATATAGAAGCGTTTCAATCTTTTCGCGGTTCTGACGCCGGAAAGCCAGTACCAGAGTCCAGCTTTGCATTATACACAGCAGCGGGTGCCTCTGAAGCACTTCATCCGGCAATGCCAAGCACCATTCTGCGATGGTGAAAAGTTCACTATGCAGCATCATGGTGAAGCTGTGCTGCTCGACCATGGATGCTGCATAGTCCCAATCCTGGGTGGATATGGCGTACTGGACTGCTTCACGCAGAAGATTGTGACTTGAACACCATTCACTGGCAGCGTGATTTAACGATCCCACACGCTTGAGATCGGACTTTTTCAAGCGATTCTGGAGAAAATCCCGGAACAGATGGTGATACCGGTACCAGGTTCCCTGATCGTCTAGAGGTACGATGAACACATTCGCCTGTTCCAATTTCCGAAGAGTAGCTTCACTATCAATGCGGTTATCGAGGATGGCATCACACAATGGCGCGCACATGCGTTCAAGATGGCATGTTGATAGGAGGAACTCCTGCACCTCGACCGGTTGACGATTGACCACTTCTTCGAGCAGATAATCGACAAGATATCGATGACTGCCGGTATAGCGTGCGATGAAATCCGCCTTGTCTGTGGCACCGGAAATCGAGAGCGCTGCCAGTTGCAAACCGGCTATCCATCCCTCGGTCCGGGTTTCCAGTTCATCCACCATGTTCGCTGTCAGATCAAGCCGCATCACTTCATTTAGAAATTGGGCAGATTCCTCTTTTGTGAATCTCAGATCGCTCGCGCGAAGTTCATGCAGTTGCCCCCTGGCTCTCAGGCGGGCCAGTGGAAGCGGTGGGTCAGAGCGGCTGCCGATGACAAGTTGCATGTTCGCAGGAAGATGCTCCAGAAGATAGGCAATAGCGCTGTGAATTGCAGGAGAGCTGATGAGGTGATAATCATCAAGGATCAGGACGTACTCGCGATCAGATGAGGCCACCACATTGATGATATCAGGCAGTATCCTCTGCAGGTTTACCTCGGTAGAGGATCGTAGTAATTGGGAAGCGTGTTTGAATTCGGGGATTGATTCGAGCGATTGTTCCAGGCTGGCGACAAGATAGGTTGCAAATGGGAGCAAAGAGTCATCACTTGGATCAATGGAATACCAGGCAACGGCAACACCAGCATGCTCCAAAGAATGTGCCCATTCCGTTAGCAGGGTGGATTTACCATAGCCGGCGGGTGCACATATCAGGCTTAGATCTGTTCCGGATTGAAGACCGAGCTGCTCCAGCAGCCGTGCACGCGAAACAAAACGCGGCCGCAAAGCAGGTATGCAGATCTTGGTTTTTACCAGCAGCGATGGAGGAGTATCCATACCGATATTTATTCTACACCATTGGGCACTCTTGCTTAATAAGGAAAAAGCGACTCCCATATTTATAACCTGAAATCTATCTTTTGATAGATGACGTGGGGTGTGGGTTATTGCTAAGATAGGGGCAATTAAATCAGACCAAGTAGATAAGGAGATCGAATATGGAAAAAGAAATTTTAGTGGCTTACGCCACAACGAGTGGATCAACACAGGAAGTGGCAGAAAACATCGCCAACACACTTAAAGAAAAGGGATTGGTGGTGGATACTCTTCCCATCAAGCAGGTCAAGACTCTCGAAGGGTATCGTCATGTCGTGCTTGGAGCTCCGCTGTATATGTTCCGCTGGCATGCGGATGCTCATCGTTTCCTGAAAAAATACCGCTCTACCCTTGACGGCAAATTACCGGTGGCAATCTTTGCGGGTGGACCCACTGAGAAGGGCGATGAAGAGGAATACAAGGAGGTGCGCGAACAGCTGGATAAGGAGCTGTCGAAGTACCCCTGGCTGAAACCTGCCTCAATTAAAATCGTTGGAGGAAAGCTTGATCCCGCAACGTTAAAGTTTCCCTATAACATGATCCCAGCTCTCAAGCAGATGCCTCCCCGTGACTTCCGCGATTGGAAGGCAATCCGGGCATGGGCAATAGAGTTGAGCGATCGATTCAACGGGCGTCATTCATAGAACGAAGTCAAAAATGAAAAAAGCTTCCAGAATATCCATATCCACATTTGGTGTGATCATAGCAATGGCCGGGATCGAACACGGTATAGGCGAAATCCTGCAGGGCAAGCACGCCCCGGCCGGAGTGATGATCGAATCCTGGCCCGGTTCACCATTCTTCCGCATGCTGGCCGGTGAGCCGGCGATGACCATCATCCCCAACCTGCTGGCGACCGGCATCCTTGCCATCCTCACTACACTGTTTTTCCTTCTGTGGTCAACTCTTTGGAACCATAAAAAAATAGCAGGCGGGATGATGATCCTGTCAGCGATCGCCATGTTACTGTCAGGCGCTGGGATGAGCCCGCCGATCCTCGTGATCATCCTGGGTGTGGCAACCATAATAATGAATACCCCATCGAGAATTAAACGCACACATCAGCCATCCCGTTTTCAGCAATTGTGTGCAAAGTTATGGCCGGGATCGCTAATCATATCCCTGGTCATTTGGCTGATGGTTCTTCCGGGTTTACCACTGCTCGACTATTATGGCGACGTTAATAACCCGACGTTAGTAGTGGTAATCGTATTGTTTGCACTCGTGACTCTTCTGTTGACACTTAATTTCGCCAGAGCGCGAGATGCAGTAATGAGTTCCAGTACACCTGTATAAACTGCTTGTTAACCTAATAAGGGAGAGTAAACCTATGAATCCTACAGTGTATCCCATGAAGACAGTTCGCTCTCCCAAAGATTTCACGATAAAACCGTTTCCCAGGCGACGGAAACTGGTCACCGACATCGCCTGGCTTTCCCGGTCCCGGCATTCCATTCGGGGGATGATCGAAGTGGATATCACCGACGCTTACGCATGATCCGCGAATGGCGCAGGTGTACGAATAAGCACCTATCGTTCACCTCCTTCCTGGTATCCACCGTTGCGCGGGCGGTTGCTGCCACCCGGTATGTCAACGACTGTCACGCCAGAGGGGGCAGGGCGCTTATTTCGAGGAAGTCAACGCCCTGGTAATGGTCGAGGTGCCGAATACGGATGGCACAAAGATCCCGGTCGGGCATTTGATCAAGGCTGCGGACGAGCTCCGGGTATCGCGCATGGACTGGTGGACGCAGAGGGAGAGCCAATGATAATAATGTTTGGTTGGAACCTTTCTTGACTGTATGTTAGGGGAGTTGCCAGAATCTGTCAACCCCCCTATCTTTAACTTATCGATCTCTGAGGAGTATCTAACTGCCCCCGAATGTTGTTGCATGATAATGAAAAAGGAATGAGATATACTGAGATGGATAACTAACAAGGAGGTACAATGCTCAGCTTTCTGAATCAACCCGGATTTTTAGGGACTCATGCCAGCCTGCGATCGGATCTCTCTCTGATATTGATCATCCTTTCGGCGATCCTGTTTACGATAGGATGGCGTCTGGCAGTCCAAAAAAGGGTCTCTGCTCATCAGGCCATCCAAAACGTGGCGGTAATATTGAATTCACTGGTGGTCCTGCTTGCCATGGTGGGGATATTTATCCTGCAATACCTGCCTGCCATCCCGGGTGACCTCAATAATAAATCACTCGCTCTGACTGCTGTGCATGCGACCAGTGGTACTCTGGGATTGTTGTACGGTGTCTATGTGGTATTGGTTGGAAATGAATTTCTTCCGAGGAAATTACGTTTTAAGAACTTCAAAATCTTTATGCGCATTTCTTATGGTTTGTATATGCTGGTTACAATGGGGGGGATTATACTCTACCTGACCCTGTATGGATAGTTGTTTCCAAAATAAATTAAAAAAGCCCACGTGGGGCTTTTTTAATTTATCGATAATTAAGGAACTCAAGCAGCTTGTGAGACTGGGACCATTTTTTCCAGCACGATCTCGAGCGCCATGGTGTGGCTGCAGCGCTGGCGGGTCTGGAAGAAATCACAGTCACATTTCCAGTGCCCATCAATGTAATGTACGGTGTGGTTGTTATTTTCGCCGTTCAGAGTCACGGTAAACTCATTAAATTGGATGCGATTACGTTCCTCAGCGTAGCGCTTGGCTTTTTCAATTTTGCCGATCAACCCATAATCCATTTTATCTCCTTGGTTTAAAAGATAAAAAGACACGCGTTATTTCACGCGTGTCCGATCAAGTTACTTCTCTGGTGACTATGGCGGTTAGGTATCGCATAGCGGTTTAGTCATTTATGAGTATACATCATTGTTGAAAAATGTCAAATCCCTTCCATTACTTTTTCAAGAACGAGCGCATCTTCTCCGCCGACATAATACTTCGGCCAGACACCCACATCGTGATATCCCAGCTTCAGATAGAGGGCGATGGCAGCGACATTTGACTTTCGCACACAAAGTTTCACCTTCCGCACGTCCATCTGTATCTCACAAGCGCTGATAAGTGCGCTGGCGATCCCTGCCCGTCGTCGAAATCCTGTAACTGCCAGCGTTGCGATCCAACCGGTCGCTTCGGATCTGCGAATATCGCCGGCGATAAATCCGACCATCTTTGCATCGATAACCGCCTTTAAACGAATGACGGCTGGCAGGGTTAGGATGCCCAGGACATCAAAGATAGGCCAGGCGTCGATTGGAAAGCACTCATTTTCAAGCTGGCGCAACTCGTTAAAGTCGCGCCAGCCTGCTTCTTCGATCTTAAACTTACTGCTCACTCGGCGTTATTTGCGTCTCTTGAGGAAGTCGGCCAACATCCCGGTGAACTCCATCGGGAAGATGTACTTGGTGGCGGGATTGACCCCGATATTCTTCAGCGCATCGAAGTACTGTAAGGTCACGGTGCGTTGATCCAGTTTGGATGCAGCGGTGTTGATTTCCTTAAGAGCGACTGAATAGCCTTCCGCTTTTCGCTTCTGGGCTTCCTTTTCACCTTCGGCACGCAGGATATTGGATTGTTTGTCGCCTTCGGCTTTCAGGATGGCAGCCTGTCTCTCGCCATCCGCCACATTGATGGCGGCTTCGCGTGTACCGGTGGATTCGGTAACTACCGCACGCCGGTTGCGCTCGGCGGTAAGCTGGCGGTTCATCGCTTCCTGAACTTCACGGGGCGGGATGATCTCGCGGATCTCGACGTTGGTAACCTTGACACCCCAACGCTCCGTAACTTCATCCAGACGGGTGCGCAGCAAGTTATTGATATGCTCGCGTTCGGATAGCACACCATCCAACAGGATGCCACCGATGACGGAACGCAATGTAGTGGTTGCCATGCCCTGCGCGGCTGCTTCAAAGTTGCCGACTTGCAGAACGCTGTCTGTGGGTGACAACACCTTGTAGAACCACAGGAAATCGATCGAGATGGGTGCGTTATCCTTGGTGATGGATGTCTGGTGTGGGATCTCACGCACCTGCTCGCGCAAGTCCGCCTTGACCGCCCGGTCGATGAACGGGATCAGCAGGACCAGCCCTGGTCCTTTATCGCCGATGCAACGTCCCAGGCGAAATACCACCAGGCGCTGGTATTCCGCCACGACCTTGATTGCGTTGACCAGAATGATGATGATCAGCAGGACCAGTCCCCCGACTAAACATAAAATCAATGTATTCGTAGTCGTCATATGATTTGCCTCCGATATCTTTCTACTTGTCTTTGATTTCTTCAACCTCAAGGACGAAACCTTGTTTGCTGATAACTTTGACATGCGCATTGACCGGTATCGGTTTATTACTGCGTGCGCTCCACTCTTCCCCTCCGACATATACAGCGCCCTCATGATGGATGGGGGTGCGTGAGATACCGGTCAGCTTGGTCAGATCCTTGCTGTGAGATGGTCGCTTGTTCAATGCTTCCAATCCTTTACGTACAACGAGCCAGAAAAAGCCAACGACCAGGATGGAAACGAAGGTTGCCAAAAACGGGTTGACCACCGGCTTCCACCAGGCATCCGAGCTGAATAGGAAGACGGAGCCGATGATGAAAGCCAACATGGCTGCCAGCAAGTAGTACCACTTGCCGGATTTTCTTACGGCATAGATGAACGGCAGTACCCCCACCACAAGCAGGATCAATGCCCATAAATTAAAGGGCTGGTTCGCGATCTCGAAACCAGCAAAGATCAACAAGGCGAACGCAAGTAATTCCAGCAGGCCTGTACCGGGGGCGGTCATGGCCATAATTGCCAGCGCAAAGCCAATTACCAGCGCCACATAAGCAACATCAGGGTTAGATAAAAAATCCATATGCCTCTCCCTTTCTTTTCATTCCATATTATACATCCAATCTCGAAGCTTAAATCTGAATGGCGCGCTGGTACCTGCTATAATTGTTTATCAATCCATTGCGGAGGTCAGATTGTTCCAATCCATAGGACGTGGCTGGATATTTATTAAACAAAGCTGGCTCCTTGGCCAAAAAACACCGGCGGTTTTATTTCCCACGCTAATCAGCGTATTGACTACGATCTTGACTACAATCATCATGCTGCTACCAATCGCAGGTTTGATTATTTACATTCGGAAAAATGTCTGGGGTCAGGTAGCTATTGGAGCAGTGATCGGGTTGTTATTGATCATTATCGTTGCGGTCATTCATGTGCTGACCGTCATGTCTTCCAATCTGGCAGGTGCAGCTTTATTGGAACGAAAACCCAACACGGCAGACGCCTGGAAAAAAATGTCTGATCTGGGTGGTGACCTTTATACGATGGGATTGGGATTGCCTGTTAATCGGTTATGGATAGCTATACATAAGCTTTTTTCCAAATCATCCAGAATCCGTACGTGGGAAGAGGCAGATCACCTGTTTATTCCGGTCCTTGCGAATGAGGAAATACGGTTTCGCCAGGCACCGGGGCGAATTTCGCAAATACAGCTTGATAATTGCGTTTTTACGGCAGAAGGGGTAGGAATTCAAAAGATGGTTTTGATCCTCACGGCTGCTGCCTTGTTGGTCGGGCTGGCGGCTGGTCTGGGCATGGGCTGGTTGATCCTTTCGAAAGGCCAGGATGCAAGCCAATCTCGAGCACTCGCGTTTGCAACGGCTGCACTCCTGATCGCTATTTTTACCCTGCCGGTTGTCTCCTATCTGGCGTATGCAAAAACACTTTTCAATACCTGCCTGTATCTGTGGGGCAGGTCAGTTCGGGATGCCCGAAAACAGGGTTCGGCCAGAGCGGCTGCAGTACCGGACCCTCTGGCAGTTGCTTTAGGCATTCGACCAGGCAGGTAAGCTTTGCAACAGATACGGCGGGAGCTGTTAACCTGGGAGGATGTCGATAAATTGATCGACCACCTCCTGACGCAATTCAATGCTGAATACGAAGTCATGTTGATGATCAGCCGGGGGGGTATCATTCCGGGTGGCATGCTGGCCGAGGCATTGCATATTCTGAATATTTTCACGGCGTCCGTTGATTTTCCACCTGAAATGGCAGACCGCAATTCCAGGCTTTTAACCTGGCCAAAATTCCTGCAGTTCCCCGAGGACCGTTTGTTGACTGGCAAGCGTGTTTTGATCGTCGACGATGTCTGGGGTTCCGGGAGGACGCTGACTTCGGTACGTAACCGGGTATCAGGTACGGGTGGGTTGCCACACACTTGCGTTTTGCATTTCAACCCTTACCGCAACCTGTTCGAAAAGTGCCGACCGGATTATTATGGCGCGATTACAGATGCCTACATCATCTACCCGTGGGAGATCCATCGCGGGCAAGAAGGCATCTTGTTGGATCCCTGTTAATTACACCACTCAATTGAGTTGAAGGGTCGAACCGTGGGCGGTTTTTTCGACCTCGATGCGGGTCGGGAAGGCATCTTTGAGCTCATCCATGTGCGTGATGACCAGGATCTTTTCAAAATCAGGCTTGATGGTATTAATAGCCTCGATCAACCGTTGACGACCGCTTGAATCCTGGCTCCCGAAACCCTCATCGATCACCAGAGTTTGCAGCTTAGCTCCGGCTCGCTGAGCCAGAACTTTGGAGAGTGCCAGCCGGATGGCAAAATTGATCCGGAAGGCTTCGCCCCCCGAATACATTTCATAATCCCGGGTACCGTTCGCGTCACTGATGATGATGTCCAGGGTTTCGCGTTTGTCTTCCCGGTTCTTGTCTTTGTAGTCTCTGAGGGTCGAGAAGCGAACCGACATGTTACCATCCGAGAGTTGATCGAGAACCTGATTGGCCTGGCTTTCGATCTCGGGCAGTGCCTGTTCGATGAGTAGTGCCGGGACACCATCCTTCCCGAAAGAGCGCTCCACGCTGCGCAGATCGGCAATCATTGCAGTGATTTGCTCGCGTTCTTCGTTATGATTGGCGAGTCGATTACGCAAGGTGTCCAACACATCCACCTTCTGGCGTGCTGCGCCAACTTCCATGCGTAATTTGCGCTCATGCTCCTGGATGTCCAGCAATTCGTTATAAGCTTTTTCGACATCGGGAAGTCTGTCCTGCGCCTGCGAATAGGTACTTTCTGCCTTGGCGGTTTCTTTTTCCAATCTGACAAGGGTTTGATTTTCGCGTTTCAACTGATTTTGGTGCTCCCCGATTTCGCGCTCCAGAGGCGACAATGCAAACCTGGCTTTCTCAAGCTCCTTGAACTCTTCCTCGCCAGATTTACGGTCCTGTATGAACAGACGCGCTGCATCGTGAGCCACCGGATCGTATCCAATTTTAATTAATATATCATCGATCGCTTGAAGTTTTTCACGCGCCTCCACGGCAAATGTATTCTCGTTCAGATTGAGTTTGAGTTCTGCAAGTCGTGGCGCGCCGGTAACCGACCAATCAGATTTTTGCTGCCTGATCTGACCGATGTGGTTTTCAAGCTGATCGTGAGCACGGGTAATGTCCCTCAAACTTCCATCCAGGTAGGCAAGCGATTGGATGTCCTTATCAAGCTTTGAGACCACGTCAACCATGGTTTTTAAGTCCACCTGATTCTTGCGAAATGTATCACCCAGCAGCTTGCCCTCCCGCTTTGACGTGGCAATCAAATTCTCGCGATCTGCCGGTTTAAGTGGCTGCCCGCATGTGGGGCATTCACTGCCATCAACCGGCTCAAGGCTTTTAATCCGCTTATCCAATTCGGACATCGCATCTTTTAATTTGCCATTCTCGACCGATAACTGTGTCTGCTCGTGCTGTTTTTCCTTCAAATCATTTTCAAGCGCAGTTCGCTTTTTGATCTCAAGGTTAATATCAAGCATCGCTTGATTTGATTTGACCGCTTCAGATTCCAACCGGGTAAGTTCGTTCTCAGCCTCTTTCACAAGAGCTTCAATTGCAATTAGTTGATCGCGTTCAGATTCGAGTCGGACGCGCTCAGTTTCAATTGCCATCAATGGCGCAGTGCGTTTCGCCTGGCTGTCGCGGAATTGATTCGCCATGGTTTCCCATTTTTCGAGCTGTTTGGTTGTCTCCAGAAAACTTTGATGAGCATTTTCGATCCGCTCTGCTTCCAGGACCAATTTTTTAAGATGTGTTTGCTCTTCTTGCCTTAGCCTGATTAAATCAATCAGGCGACCAACTGCCTGGCTGGTATTGTCCCGTTGATCAGAAAGACTCTGGACGAGCTTTTGTTGTTCTCTGAGTTGAGTATCTAGTTGTTTGAGGTTATCCACAACCGCGGATTGCGTGCTTAGCAGGTTTGTAAAATTCTTCATTTCGATCTCGACCTGTTCGAGATGTTCAATCCGTGCAGGTTCCTCGGCTAATTCCAGGTTGATTTCGTTGATTAACCCATCCAGGCGGGTTATATTTTCTTCATGTTTTTTTCGATGTTCGGCTGCCCGTTCGCGGTAGACCTCCCAAACATCCAGACCAAGAATGCTGGAAAGGATGCGTTTACGATCCGCCGGACGCTGCTGTGCAAAGAGGTCGGCTTTACCCTGCAGAAAAAATGAAGCATTGATGAAGGTGTCATAATCCATATGCAGGGTTTGCTCGATGCGAGCCTCGGTTTCGCGGGTGCCCTTTTCACTGAGCGTTTTCCAATTCCCGGGGGTCGTGTTTTCAACATCCTGAGAGATATAGAACTCAAGCGAAGTGGGTTTATCGCGCGTCTTTGCACGTTGAATGCGATAAATGTTCCCCTCATACAAAAAATCGAGAGTTACTTCGGCTGTCCTGGCTTTGGTATGAATGATGGAATCATCCCGTTTTCGAGCGACACCGAATAACGCCCAGGTCATGGCATCCAGCAGAGAGGACTTCCCGGCGCCGTTGCTACCGGAGATACATGCCACCTCAAAACTTCGAAAATCCAGATCGACCGGCTCCAGGTAGGATATAAATCCGGCAAGCCTCAATGACAACGGGATCATATTTAAAAGCCAAGCTCCTTCATTATTTTTACCTCATCCGTCTTGCCCCCCGATTTTCCAAGCAGTTCCTTCCAGAATTGACTATCGTATCGGCGCGATCGGATGATCAACGGCATGGGCACACCCCAGCCAAGCAGAATGACCTCCTCCCTGGGTTGCAGACGGGCGAGCATGCCGCGCAGGGCATCGCGCCCTGCCAGGCCAGACAGGACGGCGTGAATGTCATCATCATCGCCCAGCCAACCGCAGATGCGGGAACCAAGTTGCGACATGACCTCGTCGTATATTTGTGACGGACGCTGGTCGATGACCAGCAGAGTTACACCGTATTTACGCAGTTCGCGTGCAATGGTATTGAACGTTGTTTGACCCGCCATCTCCCTGTTCAGCAGTTTGTGAGCCTCCTCCAATACGATCACGAGTGGGTGTGGTTCGGCAGCTTTTTCGGGATGGCTGCGGTGGGTATTGGTCAGCTCAACCCATTTTTCACGGATACGCCTGGTCAACAGGTTGGAGACCAGCAGGTAATCCAGGTCGGTTTCGTGCTCACTAAAAGAAAGCACGATATTCTGGCGGTTTTCCAATGCTTTGATGATCTCATTCAATCCATTTGCAGCCGGCTGCTGGACAATGTAGGAAAGATGAAACAAACGACTCATCTTGTTATGAAGGCTGGACGCTGCAAGCGTATTCACGTTGTTGTTCAATGCCCAAGTTTCCACGCTGTCTGGTGCCGGGATGCGCTTGCCCTCATCATTCAAAATGGTGCTGCCGGGGCTCAGGGCTTTAAATTCAGTAAACCACCTGTCTTTCCCGAAACAGGCAATCAGGGCATCCAGAGTGGCGGGTGTTGTTTCTTTTAGATTCAATTCGCGGGTTAACAGCTCGATATCCTCGGATTGAATATCACTTTCGGCAAACTCCAGATTGAAATCCGGAGCATTACCACGGATGGTGGCGCCGCGACCCAGCCCGACAATCCGAACATCCGTAGGGAATTTCCCCCTCAGACCAGGAATACTATCATGCGTATCGGAGGCGATATCATCCAAACCATATTCGTTGTGCATGTCAAAAATAAGCAGGGATGCCAGCCTGGCTTTGATCAGTCCCGATAGAATGATGCGGGTCAGGAAGGATTTGCCTGTACCGGTTGCTCCAAATATGCCTGAAGACCGCTGAATGAATTTTGACAGATCGATGCAGACCGGGTGTCCCTGTTCGCGGGTGTTGCCGATGCGGAAGTTCCCCCGTTTGGACTCCTCCCCAAATATCTCGGCCACGTCGCCGGCACCTGCCAGCGCCACATCGGCATGATGTGACGGTATGGTCTTCACCGGAATTGGCTGTGCATTGATCGGACCGTGTTTCTCACGCCACTCTTTATATGCAGAGTTATCGTCGGGATCAGGTCCCACTTCCATCATAAGCGCTGGCAGGACCTCAAGTGTTGTGTAGAGGGTCTGACCTTGCAGTAATTTCGATACCTGAGGTTTTAAACGCTCCCGGCTTGGTTCGTCGGCAAAACGCGGATCGGTCGATCCCAGTTGCAAATCGGTGATCAACCCGTAGAACTGCCAGTCACCACTGTGAATGACCACAAAGCTTCCTTCTTGAATGGTTTGGGCTGGCACCGTCAGACGCACCCGTAGGCTTTCCTTCAGGTTGCCACCAACAATATAGCCAACGTATTTTTTATTTTCACTCTTGGGCGTTTCCATGCCAATCACTCCATTGGAAGATCACTGAGGGCATTCAACAAACTCATCAGGTTTGGGTAATCATCCCGCAACAGGATGATCAACTCCTGGACGGCAGTTGAAAACCAGTTGAGCTCCCCGCCATCGCCATGTGCCACACGGGCTTGCTCCAGGTGGGCTGTCAATAGTTCTCCGGCTGGCAGTTCCAGGTTGCGCAGGATATGACGGAAATATCCAAATCGGCCGCCTGCGGTGAATGCCCGAATTTCATCATTGCTGCATTGATATATGACATCCAGGCTGATGGGTGGATGACCTGGCAACAGGTGAGAGAGGATCCCATCTTGCCGTCGGCCAATGGTAACAATGCTGATCTCCACTGGCATGTTGCGGTTGTTTCGGTTATCTGCGATCACTTCCGGCGGCAGGGTCTGGCTGGTCACCAGTTGGCGTACTAATCCGTCGTCATCCATATGGATATCATAGACCAGTCCAAAGGCATCCAATTTTTCATGGATCGGAACACGCACCAGGGTCCCAAATGCAGGTAGGTTGGGTTGGTTGACCCGGCAGCCTGCCACGAATCCTGTAAGGCTGGACCGGAGCAACCGTCCGATTTCAATCGGTAGTTTACTCACTGGTATCTCCCTCTGCCAGGTAGATCCTTGGCAGATTGTTTGTTGGATATCGATCCGGTATCAATCCCGCGTCGCTTAAGCTCAATGGTGATCATAGTGTCAAGCTCAAGAGTTTCTTCATAAGAAACCATGGCAATCTCGTGAGCCCGGTGAAGAATGTATGGGTAAGGTCGAGGCCCCATGATATCGCATTGTCTGTAGATGTCAGCGTGGAGTTGATCGAGAATCTCTGGATCACGGGTACACCAGGCGGGAATCTCCACCCGTGCCAGATATGGAGTTACTGACCTGCTCACATTCAGGTAGAAGAAATATAAAGCCAGGTCTTCTTTAAACAGTTTACTCAAGGGGGATTGAATGCAATAGATCGCGCTCCGGTCCCCAGGAGAGCTGAGAACTTCACTGAACAGGTTGGCATCTGAAACCCAGACATGCTCCAACGCTCGAATGGCTTGTGCCGGGGCTTGAGAGTCATTCTTTATGATCAGTTTTAATAATCGATTCACAAGGTCTGATTGAGGTTTATCCACATAGCCGACTGTGATGGCCCGAGATTTACTTAGTTCGGAAAGAATATCGATGTATTCAACCAGTTTCTTTTCAAATCTGGTTGAATTACTCGTTTCACGGAATAGTTCCAGGGGGCCATCCGTTATGGTTATCAAAGGTGGTATATACTTGTGAGCCTGACGCGCAAGTGCAACGCGCTCGCGAATGTCACGCTCCAGGGCAAGAATATCTTCTGTCAGGGGAGTATTGTGAGGTGTAAGCTCACCAATATCCAGGAGGAGACTCTCGGTACTGATAAGGGGGGCGGCATC
Source organism: uncultured Chloroflexia bacterium (assembly GCA_963701225.1). GTDB lineage: Bacteria > Chloroflexota > Anaerolineae > Anaerolineales > Anaerolineaceae > JAFGXF01. The sequence goes on from OY969578.1 coordinate 597,528, forward strand.
CATACCGGTTTGCATGCTGATGGTCGCGATATTGATCAGGCAGAAATCTACCTGGCGGTGGCGGCTTGGATTGATCTGTGAACCATCCGCAGCAATTAAAGTGGCGACGATATCCAAGGCTGGAAGATTGTGAACACTGGCTAACGCCTCGCCGGTGGGCTTTGCACAACGCAAGGTCTTGTTGGTGGCGGATTCGCTGTCTACCAATCCGATGAGTTTACCCACCTGATCACTGTATTGTTTGAGGGTGTCGAGCAATAGTATAGTGGTCGATTGAATGACCTGATTATGTTCTGCGGTCAGTTCACAGAAGTGAGAAATCTGGCTATTAATTTGCTGGTAATTGATTGGCATTTAAACCGATCTCATCATAGAACACTTGTTTTATTTTATTGGATAACACTTATATGCGCAAGTGTAGTTTTTAATTTGATATTTACAGATAAAAATGGTATTATTTATCTTTGGAACTTTCGCTCAGATAGAGCGTTAAAAGTGTACCATTCTTTTTCGGAGGAAAAAATGCGAAAAAACATAACTATTTTGGTTTCACTGCTTCTGGTTGCTGCTTTGATCTCAGGTTGTACCCCGACCGTGATTGAAAGATCTTCTGAGTCTAAGCCACCGGAACGAACAATTGCTGTAAATGGGGTTGGCAATGTTTATGCTAATCCAGATATTGCTTATATCAATATTGGAGTCCACACACAGAACGAAGATCCCAAAGCTGCCTTGACAGACAACACTTCCCAGGCGCAGGATGTGATCGATGCGATAAAATCCACTGGCGTTAAAGAAGAAGATATTCAGACCAGCAATTTCAACATTTACCCATCCACACAGTATGGTCCAACGGGTGAAACTCTTGGCACTGTTTACATGGTTGATAATACCGTCTATGTAACCATCCGTGACCTGACAAAACTGGGTGCAATGCTTGAGGCAGTTGTCAGCTCGGGCGCCAACAACGTCAATGGGATCCAGTTTGACATTAAAGACAAAGATGCCCTGGCTTCAGACGCGCGCGCGAAAGCTGTCGAGGATGCCCACAAACAGGCTCAGGATATTGCTAAAGCAGCGGGTGTTGAACTGGACGAATTAATGTATGTTAATGTGTATTACAGCGGAACAACTTACCCGCAATATGAGGGCAAGGGTGGTGGTGGTGGTATGAGTGCTCCCTCACTGGCTGTCCCTGTATCGGCCGGCAAGCTGGTGATCACCGCCGAAGTCAATATGACCTACAAAATCAAATAGTGGCGGTAGGTTAATTGCAAAGCGAGGACCCATTGAGTCCTCGCTTTATATATTGGGATATTACTTTATGGAACCACATAACTGGCAAATACAACACCATCCGGGGATCGCAGTGTAACTGATTTTCCGGTTTTCCAAATCGGTTTGTCCTGATTCCAGAAGAGTTTTGTAACCGTATCATTGCCCGCGCTGCTGAATACCTGCACCTGCCCCCCCGAATGCAAGGTCAGATCTGGAAAGCTGTATGTTGTACCATGACCATCATCAAGCTTCCAACCGATTAAATTAATGGCTCCTTCACTCTGGTTGATGATAACCACCACCTCGCTATCGAGTTTTCCAACCCCATAGATATTGTCAATAACAAGCCGGATTGCATCGGGTGCCAGCGTCGATTGAAGAGTGACGGATGCGGCTGGATTCGAAGTAATACAAACCCCCGGTGTTGGAATAACCACCAACTGTTGCGGATGGGACCTGTCCCAGACCGTATTAATCACCAGAATGGTAAGCGCTGATACAAGGATATTAATTGTGATAAATATCCAAAGGTTTTCGACGCGTTGTTTTCGTACCATACGGTATTTTTATGGTGTTGCAGAAATGGTCGGGATAACGGACGGTAGATCCGTTGTCTTGGATATGGAGGCAGTGGGAAGAGACGCCCCGGTCTTTTCGAGAGCGATTTGCCACCACTCAGGTGGAACTACCGACTGCGGCAGTTTGAGCAAGGCTTTCCAATCCTTCAAGGCAGCATCAGGGAAATTGATTAAATCAAGGACTGTTCCGCGATAATAATAGAGCTTGGAATACTCTTCATCCGTTTGTGCAAATTTACTGGATTTTTCAATCTGTCGATACGCCTCACCATTATTTCCCATTAGCAGATATGCTTGACCCGTACCAAGAATGGCTGCAAATGATTCTGGTTTAAATTCCAGATATTTATTAAAATCGGCGAGGGCATTTTTCCCATTAGACAATACCAGATATATCGAGCCACGCTGGAAATAAGCATCATCCATTAAGGGGTCAAGTTCTAATGCCTTGCTGAACAAATCAACCGCGCCGGCATAGTCTTTGTTCAGGTAATAAGCCATACCAAGCCGGTAGAGTGCCTGAGAGTCAGTTGGGTCATAGACTGTATATATTTCCAAATAGGATTGTGAATCGGAGTACCTGCCCAGATTCTGCAAGGCAAAGCCCATGGCCCGATAGATCTGCAGGTTGACGACATCCATGCTATATGCTTTTTCGGCATTTGCGAGGGCAAGTTCGGGTTGGTCCATTCCCAGGTATGCATCCGATCGATATAAGGGTATGAGAGGTGAATTGGGTAAAGTGAACTCTGCAGTATTTAAAGCGCCCAATGCGGCGATCTGGTCATTCTTTGAAAGATAATAAGCAGCCAGATCAATGTAAGCCTCTCCAAAATTTGGATCCAAGGTGGTGGCTCTCATCAGATCCATCTCGATGTTACTTTGTGGATTTTTTGCAAAGTTGGTACGTGCCCTGGAAAGATAAGCCGGAGCAAAGTCAGGATTGATTTTTATAGCTTGATTCAACTCTTTTAATGCTTCAGTATATTTGCCTTGTTGACGGTAGATATCACCTATCAGATAATAGATATCTGCTGCTTCAGGCTCGGCGGCAAGAACTTGACGGAAGTATTCGATTGCGTTGTCCCACGCACCACTCTCAAACGCGCGCATGCCTGCCCGGTATGATTCGGTTCGCGGGTGGGGAGTCGCCACGTAGAGAGGTGTGGGAGTGTAGGTGGCATCCATATTCAACCAAAGCGGCGTTGGAGTTGGCTGGGAGATATCAGATGTCGAAGAAAAGGAGCCAGGACCTGAGTAGGTCGCTGTGGATTTGAGGGTCGAAATCGGGATTACTTGAGCGTTCTCACGTTTATTGAAGAATCCGATGGCACCGCCGACGAGCAGGAACAATGCCAATATACCCCCACCGATGGGCAGAATCAACCGTCGGGAAAGCGGTGTTTTTTGAGGAGCCAGTCGATCCAACCATAAGGTTTGCCAATTACGCTTTGGTGAAGGGATATTTTCGATTGATTGATCAGCTGGGACAGGAACCCCCATCAGGATCAATCCCTGACGTGCGGTCATATTTTTCGGGTCGCGGCGTATCACTTCCTGAAGGCAGTAAGTGCGCTCCTTGACAGTGTCCACCACAGTACTCAACCAGAGCCAATAGTCCGAATTTTGGGGTTCTGCTTTGATCAGGCGGGTTAGCAAATCTCGTGCTAACGTCTTGTCGCCCTTCTGGATGGCCTTCATTGCCTCCTGGTATAACATAGCATCAGCCATGCCATCAGTTTAACATAAGCGCACGTAGAGGGCAAGCCTTGAAAATGACTATTTTCATCAGGCAAAATTGACCAGTTTCCTTCCGCTGGTATAATCTTTTCATGCGTGCGGTGTTTTTCAGGTTATTTTTAATCCTTACAGTCATTTTTATATTAACCTCGTGCTCGAGCATTGGACGGGACGGCCTGCGAATGCTTTCATCACAGATCACCCTGCTGCCATATACCACCCCCTCGGTTACTCTCTTATCCCCAATTCAAGCAGAATCGACCCTCTCCCCATCCCCAACAACTGAACCGATAGTTTACACAGTTGTTGCGGGTGACAGCCTGTCTGCTATTGCTCTCCGTTTTGGAGTAAACCTGGATGCATTGATTGCCGCGAACCCGGCCATTAACCCGAATGCTATGTCGATCGGTTCCAAACTAATAATCCCATCATCCAATAATTCAAGTCGGATGGAAGAAACTACAATAGCAGGATTGCCTACCCCGGTAATTCAGCTTACTGCCAAGCCAGATTGTTACCACATGGATGCCGATACATGGATATGTTTCCTGATGGTTGATAATGATCAGTCTGCTCCCATAGAGGATGTTACCGGTAAGATCATATTTTCCAATATGTCAGCCAGCTTCCCTGCCACATGCCCACTCGATATAATCCCGGCGGGAGCATCCCTGCCGTTGGTCGCCACGATTGATAAAGGGGATATCAATCCTGCCCTTGTGTCTGGAAATCTGACATCTGCCATTCCGGTTAATGAATCCGATCCGCGTTATGGGACAACCGAGATTGTCAGTAAAAAGATCGAATTTTCAAAAGATCTACGTTCAGCGTTTGTAACCGGTGAGATCTTGTTGCCGGTGGGTGGAATACTACGTGTGCTGGGATACGCCGTGGACTCACAAAACCATATTTTAGGATACCGTATATGGGATGCAACCACATCAACAACTCCAGGGAAAATGCTGGCAATTAACCTAAGTGTATTTAGCTTGGGTGGTGCTATCACAGGTGTCTATCTGGTTGCCCAGGTCAGGCTTAAATAGGATAGTAATATTAGTCCTGGTTTTTCTAATGATTATTGTTTTGCAATTAATAAAGGGAATTCCTCCGGTGAGATCGGTTCTCGCCGCCTGATCGAGGTAGAAAAGATTATGCCTGATTTACGCCATACCCTGGTCAACTACGACCTCGATCTGCTGAAAATCATTGCAGGAAAATGGGGTTTGGATCTCATCGGTGTGACCCAAGATGAAATCATTGATGAAATGGTGCAACAACTTGCTGATCCACTACTGTTCAGGGCGACCTGCGAACTGATCCCGGATGAACAGAAGAATTGTCTGTCAGTGCTTACGGGTGAAGGGGGAAAACTGCCCTGGCACAAATTTGTCCGTATATATGGCAACATTCGAGAAATGGGTGTCGCCCGTCGGGAACGTGAGATGCCATTTAACAATCCCATCTCAATTGCAGAGTCGCTATGGTATCACGGGTTAATCGGGCGGGCATTTTTAAACCTTGACGAAATCCTGCAGGAATATGTGTATATTCCGGATGAGTTTCTGGCTTTAATTCCTGGTGGAAATGAATCCACCGTATTGGTACCTGCTTCAGCTGCCAGGCGGCATGAATATCGGGTTGTTTATCCTGCCGATGACCACATACTCGATCACTTGACTTCATTCCTGGCAGCTATCCGTTCAGGCAGGGATTTGGAAATTCTGAAAAACGAGTTTAAGCAGCCATCCATTCAGGAGTGCCAGGCAATTTTATTTTGCAGTGGGTTGATTGATCAGAAAGGTGCGCTTAACCCTGAAGCTATCAAGGATTTTCTTGCCAGACCGCGCAGTGAAGCGTTGTCATCCTTGTGCACAAACTGGTTAACAAGCGCAGCTTTCAATGAACTTAAACTGATGCCAGGTATCATCAGTGAGGGTGTTTGGAAAAACGATCCTTTAAAAACAAGGCAGATACTTGTCGGGCAGTTGAAATCATTAGATGGTGATCAATGGTGGAACATCGATGGTTTTGTCTCGCAAATAAAACAAACTCAACCTGATTTTCAGAGGCCCACGGGGGATTATGAATCCTGGACCATCCGCTCGTCAAAAACTGGCAGTCATCTACATGGATATGAGCATTGGGGTGAGGTTGATGGTGCCTTGATCCGTTACCTGATCAATAGCCCTTTGCATTGGTTGGGATTTATGGATCTTGGAGGTTCACGAAAGGGATGCCCACCGGAAGCATTTCGTTTTTCCAGAATGTCAAACAGTCTATTTTCGGGTCGGGCGCCTGAAGGCTTGCTAGAAGAAACGGGGCAACTCACCATCCTGAGAAACGGACAAATAACCTGCCCGCGGAAAATTTCACGTGCGACACGATATCAACTGGCTCGGTTTAGTGAATGGTTGGGAATTAATGATAAAGGTTACCAATATCAATTAACCGCGGATTCGCTGCAAAATGCCGTCAGACAGGGATTACAGATTGAGCAGTTGCTGACTTTATTGACCCGTCACACAAGCAGCAATCTTCCCAAAAGTCTGGTCACTTCACTTCAACGCTGGGGGAAAAGTGGCACTCAGGTGTTGTTAAAGCGAGTGGTGATCCTGCAGGTAGCCGGACCGGAGGTAATGACCGAAATTCGCAACTCCCCTATCGGGCGGTTTCTGGGAGATGCCTTTAATCCGACAATGGTAAAACTGTCGCCTGCTGCAGCAGAAAAGATCATACCGCGATTACTGGAGTTGGGTTATTTTTGTGAGGTGGAAGATGGTTTGTTGTCAATCCATGTAAATAAGGATTAGAATTCTTTTTAATTTAGAATGAGGTGTTTATGACAAACCGAATCACTTGGATCATCGAAGAAATCACTAATTTGAAAACCGTCGGTTTGTATAATCGGATCCGCACCATCGATTCACCCCAGGGTGCCTGGCTTGTTGTCGACGGAAAACGCGTTTAATTTTTTTATTCAAACAACTATTTGGGACTGGCCAATCATCCAAAAGGTATTGAAGTCGTTCAGGCTGCCATTAAAAAGTATGGGGTCGGCCCGGGGGCTGTAAGATCGATCGCCGGGACGATGCAATTGCTTTTGGACCTCGAAGCACGGTTGGCTATTACGTGATCACTCCCAAGCTCTTTCCTACCTTGGCGAATGTTTCCAGACCTTTATCCAGGTCATCCTGAGTATGTGCCGCGGAAAGCATCACGCGCACCCGGGCCTTGCCCAACGGCACGATTGGGTAGTTGTTTGCCATGGCATAGACACCTTCCTTAAACAACTCACGGCTGAACTGTTGAGCTAGCGGAGCCTCCCCGAGCATGATCGGGGTGATGGGAGTGGTGCTGACGCCGGTATCAAAGCCAAGATTCTTGATCTCCGCCTTGAAATACCTGGCGTTATTCCATAACCGGTCAACCAGTTCGGTCGAAGACTCGAGCAGGTCAATAGCTGCGATACAGGCTGCCGTGTCTGCAGGCGTGACGGCAGAGGAGAACATGAACGGGCGGCCACGCTGGCGCAACCATTCAATGATGGTGGCTTTCCCGGCCACCACACCACCAACCACGCCGAATGCTTTCGATAACGTACCGATTTCGACATCCACCTTGCCATGCAGGCCGAAGTGGTCGACTATGCCGCGTCCTCCCTTGCCAAGAACACCCTCACCATGGGCATCATCCACCATCAGGAAGATATCATATTTTTTTGCCACTTCGTAGAGCTTATCGAGAGGAGCCACGTCACCATCCATGCTGAAGACCCCATCGGTGATGATCATGGCATGACGGAAATAACCGAGATTTTTCTTGATAACATCTTCCAACGAAGCCACATCACAATGCTCATAAGGAATGATCCTGCCACCCGACAGACGACAACCATCAATGATGCTGGCGTGGTTGAGACTGTCAGAAAATATATAGTCAGCTTTTCCGATCAATGCGGGGATAGTGGCAGTGTTCGCCTGAAAACCTGACTGCAACGTGATGGCGGCTTCGACCCCCTTGAATCGGGCCATTCTCTTTTCCAGTTCGATATGGAGATCATTCGTCCCTGAAATGACACGCACTGCACCGGGTCCGATGCCATATTGATCGATCGCTTTTTTGGCAGCTTCGACCAGTCTGGGATGATTGGCTAGACCCAGGTAGTTGTTTGAGCAAAAATTCAGATAACGCCGACCATCGATCGTTAACCAGGCACCCTGGGGAGAGCTGATGACCCTAATGTTGTTATAAAAACCTGCATCTTTCAGAGATTGAATCTCTTTATTTAACCATTCCATTTGCGTTGACATGTTTCTACCTTTATTAATAAATAATTACTCATTCTGCCTCAGTTTCTGACAAGTAAAAGCATCTCCCTTGAGATCTGGAGATGCTTGTCAATCAATTTCCAAAGGGCGCAACCGTTACAGCCCGTACATCGCAACGATCTCTTCCTCGGTTTTGCCTAGGATATTATACTTCTTTCCGACCTTGATGAAGGCATCGAGTGCTTTGTCGAGGTGGTGCTTTTCATGACCGGCCGACAGCTGGGTACGGATGCGCGCCTGGCCTTTTGCCACAACCGGGAAGAAGAACCCAATGGCATAAATACCCTCAGCGTAAAGGTCCCGTGAAAAGTCCTGCGACAGTTTGGCATTGAATAACATGACCGGGACGATCGGGGTATCGCCCTTCTTCAGTACGAACCCGGCCTCGGTCAGACCTTTGCGCCAGTAGCGGGCGTTCTCTTCCAGCTTGTCACGCAGCTCGGTGTTGCGTTTAAGAATTTCGAAGGCTTTCAACACGCCGAAGATGATCACCGGAGCCATGGCGTTGGAGAACAGGTAAGGTCGGGCTCTCTGCCGGCACATCTCAACAATCTCTTTGCAGCCAGATACGCATCCACCCGAGGCGCCGCCCAGGGCTTTACCGAAAGTGGTTGTGATGATATCGATTTTGCCAACCACGCCGCACTTTTCATGCGTTCCACGCCCGGTTTTCCCGATAAAACCGCTGGCATGTGAATCATCCACGAATACCAGTGCGTCATAGGTTTCTGCCAGCTTGACAATCTCGTCAAGCTTTGCAGTGTCGCCATCCATCGAATAGACACCGTCGTTTATGATCACACGCAGTCGCTTGTCCTTCCACTGCTGCAGTTTTTGCTCCAGGTGACCCATGTCACCATGCTTGTAGGTATCGTGCTCGGCGCTGCATAGGCGCATCCCGTCGACAATGGAGGCATGCACCAAACGGTCTGAAATCATAACATCGTCCTTGGTCAGGATTGCCTCGAAAACACCGGCGTTGGCGTCCATACAGGAGGGGAAGAGAATGGTGTCTTCGGTACCAAGGAACCCGGTTACCACCTGCTCAAGCTCGCGGTGGATGTCCTGCGTTCCGCAAATGAAACGTACCGAAGACATGCCATAACCACGTGTATCCAGTCCCTCATGGGCCGCTTTGACGACCTCTGGATGACTGGAAAGCCCCAGGTAGTTATTGGAGCAGACATTGATCACCTTTTTCAGGTCCGCACCGGCGGGGAATTCCACTTCAATATCGGGAGCCTGTGGAGAATGAATGAAGCGCTCCTGTTTGAATATACCCGCATCACGAATTTCGTTCAATTGTTGATGATAGATGCCGCGCACACGATCGGTATAACTCATCTTTTTTTCCTTTCAATGATCGTCAAGTTGACCATAAGGGTCAACCACCTTCGTGCCAACCGAATCCTGAGAAGGTTTAATATATGCGATCCTGGTTCCAATCCTATCTCGTGAAGCGCATTACCAGGTCGGCGATCTTATTAACGCTGTCGAAAGCCTCCGGTGTCGCGTCAGCATCAGGGATCGATATCTTGTATTTCATTTCCAGGAAACGCTTCAGCGAGACCATCGAGAATGAATCCACCATTCCGCCCGAGATTAAGGGGGTATCGTAGGTGACCTTGTCGTCTTCTTCTGCATACTCGTTGATGACATATTCCAAAATAACGTCTTTCATATTTTCCATTATTCACTCCAATCAGTCTAGTGTGTCGATCTTTTTATGGACCCGTTCAGATCGGGATGGCTAGTCGTTCTCCAGGGTTGAGATATCGCCGATCTCCTCGCCCCATTCCTTGGCGTGCAACATGCGACGCATAATCTTTCCACTGCGGGTCTTGGGAAGTGAGTCGACATACTCGACCTCCTGCGGCATTGCCAACGGGGAGAGCTTCTTGCGGATGAAGTTCATGATCTCCAGTTCCAGTTCCTCAGATACCTGGAAGCCCGGTTTCAGGGTCACGAAAGCCTTGACGACCTCCATATTGATCTCATCCGGTTTGGAGACGACTGCCGATTCTGCCACCGCGGGATGTTCGAGCAACGCTGATTCGACCTCAAATGGGCTGACGAGATGTCCGGCAGTGTTGATGATGTCATCATCCCGACCGACGAACCAGAAATAGCCATCTTTGTCGATGCGAGACCGGTCCCCCGCCAGGTACCAGCCGTTTTTGAATTTCCCCTTGTAGGTTTCTTCATTCTGCCAATAGCCGCGCATCATGGCCGGCCATCCAGGGCGGAAGGCGATCAGGCCAATCTTACCCGGCTCCGTGATTGGTTCATAGGTCTCCGGATCGACGATGGTGCCGACGATTCCCGGGAATGGCTTGCCCATCGATCCGGGTTTGACCTTCATACCCGGGAAATTGGTGATCATGATCGAGCCAGTCTCGGTCTGCCAGTAGGAATCCAGGAATGGAAGGCCGAAGACCTTCTCGGACCAGACCACAGCTTCAGCGTTGAGCGGCTCGCCAACGCTGACCAGATGGCGCAGGGAGGTCAGGTCGAATTGTTTGACGATCTGCTCGCCCGCCTTCATCAAAGAACGGATGGCGGTCGGTGCGGAATACCAGACTGTGACCTTGTAATTCTGGATGAATTTGTACCAGTTCTCAGCCGAGAACCCGGAATCGAGCACGACCTGGGTCACACCCAGCGCCCACGGGGCGATAATCCCATACGAGGTCCCGGTTACCCACCCTGGGTCTGCGTTGCACCAATAGATATCGTTATCGGAGATATCCAGCACCCATTTGGCTGTTATGTACTGTGAAATGAGTGAATAGTGGACATGCTGTACTCCCTTGGGCATGCCTGTCGTCCCTGAGGTGTAATGCAGCAAAGAGGGCGATTCGGCCTTCGCTGGGAAAATGTCGATATCCTCGAGCCGCCCGGCTTCCATCGAAAAGGCTGTTTCCCTTTCCCTTAACTCTTTGCCCGGGTCGTGGTCAACGATGATCACATGCTTCAGGTTTGGCAGCCGGTCAAGGATCTTACGGACCTTGGAGAGATGTTTGCGTTGAGTGATGATGGCGGAAGTACCGGCATTCTCCAGGCGCACAAAAAGCGCCTCATCCCCGAAGGCCGAGAACAACGGCTGGGCGATCGACCCGATCTTCAGGATGCCAAGCAGACCGACGTACAGCTCGGGGATGCGGTCCATAAACAGGCAGACACGGTCGCCTGCTTTCAAGCCCATTTTACGCAGGAAGGTGCCGATCCCATTACTGCAGACGCGAATGTCGTTATAGGTATAGCGTTTTTTCTCCCCCATGGAATTCTCCCAGAGAAGAGCCGGTTTGTCTCCCTTGCCCATCATGCAAATGCGATCTGAGCAATACCAGCCGATGTTGATCACATCGCCGGCTTTATAACCAAGTTCTTTTTCCGAAATCGACCAATCAAAATTCTTGATTCGTTCCTCGTAGGACCCGATGTTCGACATACACTGACGCTCCTTAATTTTTATCCTGTTTCATTTTTCAAGAATGGCAACGGCAATTGCATTTTCCTTGGCATGAGACAGGGAAATCGTTATCTGTTTGAGCTTTTGCTTTTGAAAAAAATCCTTTACCTTACCATGCAGGAAAACTGTAGGCTTTCCCAGGTTGTCATTCAGGATCTCGATTTCGGAAAAAGCAAAGCCATCGCGCCACCCGATACCCAGGGCTTTCAGAACAGCCTCCTTGGCCGCGAACCGGGCAGCATAATGTTCACTTCTCCTCGTTTTTGATTCGCAGTAATCCATTTCCCTTTCAGTAAAAATGGTTTCCAGGTTTTTTCTACCTTTGGCAACCATTTTCTCGATTCTATCCACTTTGATGATGTCAGTTCCGAGTCCGAAAATCACCATGGTCAATCCTCAACGCGCAGTGCAAAACAATTCCAGGCATAAATTTGAGCAGATCGATATATCTTTCTGCAATTATAACAATTCTACAAAAAAAGTGTCACCATTTGGAAGTGACAACCGCAATGATTTTTGTTGGAATGCCAATAATTCCATTCTAATCAAATTCATATCTAATCGAACCATACATTGGACCTCATCAAGACAAAGTCTCGAAATAAAGCTAACCTATTCTTCCCGCCAAAGCGGACGTTCGTCCTAATTGCAATGAGGACACTGCTGTCGATATTCCCGGCTGGCCTCTATACTTTGAGGGTTCTTTGGGTATAGATTCTACTGGCGCTGCCCGCACACCTCAGAGGTGCACGCAGCCTGCATGGCATCGATTGAGATATTGGAAAGCTCAACTGAACTGGTCGATAAATTGCGGGGCAATGCCGGATTTTTCAAGGCGGAGATGAAACGTGCCGGTTTTGATACGGACGTTTCAACCACCCCCATCACACCCGTCATGCTCGGCGAAGCACCGCTCGCTCAGGAATTCAGCAGCATTTGTTCGACGCGGACGTTTTCGCTATGCCACTGGGTGCCCCGACCGTTCTCAAGGGCAAAGCACGCATCCGGGTCATGATCTCGGCCACCCATTCCCATGACGACTCGGAGAAAAGTCTCGAGGAGGCATTTATCCGGGTGGGGAAACAATTAAAAGTTGTAGCATAAAATTAAGCTGAGGTTTCAACCTCGGCTTTTTAATTCGATTATTACAAGAGATGACCATTTGGAACTAGCTTTGATCGTTGATATCCTTGTATTCACCTTCCACTACAGTGGGTTCTTCTGGCGGTTTTGTATCTGAACCCGCAGGGATTCGTTTCTGAAGCGCGGTCATATGTTCATCGACGACTGACTCTGGAGACAGCTCTACAAAAAGGTAGGTGCCTAACCATATCACCAGCGCATCATCGATCACAAATGGGATCAAATCCGGTACGACCAGATAAACAAGAGTTCCAATTGGCAACAACTTCAGGAAAAAACTGACACGTCTGTCGCGCATCAAACGGATGATCAACTTGATGCGTGTTCCGATATCCTGAAAAAACCCCCCGCCAGTGCTTTTAACGATCTGTTTTTGCAAATTCCCAGACATTGATTCATCTCCAATCTGGATTATAACGTATCCATATTATTTAAATGATATCATCCTGAATGTTTTATAAAAGGAAGTATAACCCAGTCCTCGATTCGTTCCGGGGTGGCACTAATCATACCGCGGGAAATGACAACTTCAGTTACATCGTTTGCCTGATGATCCAGAATGCCTGAGAGAATTAACATTCCTCCAGGTGTCACCAATTCAGCCATTCCTTCGCCTATCAACGAAATAATGACTGGTGCAAGAATATTCGCCAGAACTACCTGTGCCTGATGGATTGAATATATATCCTGTTTGATATCGGTGACTGAGCCCAACCCGCATTCAATGCCCTCAATAATTCCATTCAATTCGGCATTTTCCTGCGTGGCCTTTACAGACAGGGGATCTATGTCGACTGCCAAGATATGACGGGCACCCAACAGGCGTGCGGCGATGGAAAGAATACCCGATCCGCAACCAATGTCGATGACATCCATGCCTGGCCGTAGGTATTTTTCGGTCAGCTTAAGACATAATTGGGTGGTCGGATGAGTCCCTGTTCCGAAAGCCATGTTGGGATCAATCCGCAGGGGAATTCGCTGTGGGTATGGATTATCAAGCCAGGGGGGCAGAATGAGGAGCTTTTCGCCAACAATGATTGGATGATATTGCTCTTTCCATTTTTCCATCCAATTTTGATTTTTAATGATTTGATAGCTGATCTCTGGCAATGATTGGATTGAACCCAGATGCCAGAGTGCCTGCTCGATCCCGGATCGTTTTTCTACCAGGTTATCATCAACAAGAATGTATCCACAAATTCGGGTTTCATCATCAGCCAGATAATTTTCACCTGAAGAGTCATAGGTGATGGCTTTTTCGATGACAACCCCGGTAGACAAATATCGAGTTAAAACATCACTGACTGCCTCAGCCAACTCACCGCTTACAATCATACTCAGCTCAAGCCATTCCTGCCGATCAGCCACCCAAAGATTCCTTTAACCGGTCAAAGATACTCTTTTCTTGTGGTTTGGCCTCACTGCCGAGTGTTCCCGATAGTCTCTGGAAGAGTGAACGCTGGTCAGATGTCAGGTGGGTTGGGATATCCAGATTGATGATCACCATTTGATCGCCACGGCCATTATTGCGCAGCCTTGGCACGCCTTTGCCTTTCATGGTGAATACCCTGCCAGGTTGGGTGCCGGCGGGAATTTTCAACTTTGCGATCCCATCCACTGTCGGTACCTCGATCTCGGCTCCTAGCACTGCCTGGCTGATATTGATATTTAAATTTAATAATATTTCTTCTCCCTGACGTCTGAAATATTTATGGGGAGAGACAATTATTTCAATAAAGTAGTTGCCGTTTGGTCCGCCATTATTACCAGGTTGCCCTTCCCCTGCCAGACGAACCTGTGTGCCATTATCCACTCCAGCCGGGATGGGGACTACTTTTTTGAATGTTTTACGCTCCAGTCCGCGGCCACGACAGGTACGACAGGGATTGGATATCACCTGTCCGGTGCCGTTGCAGGTCGGGCAGGTTACAACCTGGACCATGGATCCGAGGAATGTCTGATGCACCTGACGCACCTCGCCATTTCCATTGCAGGTCGTGCATCGGATGGGTTGGGTGCCGGCCTCACTCCCGCTGCCTTTGCAGGCTGAGCAAACCTCGTCGCGTGTGATCTCGATTTCCTTATCGACCCCGAATACAGCTTCTTCAAATGAAAGACGGATGCGACTGCTGAGATCCTGTCCGCGATGAGGAGCATTACGGGAACGCTTTCCACGCATCCCACCGAAACCAAAAAACTCGCCAAAAAGGTCGGAAAGGTCGATGGTCGAGAAATCCGGCATGCCGCCCATGTTGTTGACACCGGCGTGGCCGTAACGATCGTAAGCCGCCCGTCGCTGTTGATCGGATAGGACGGCATAAGCTTCGTTGGCCTCCTTGAATTTCTCCTCAGCATCTGAAGCCTTGTTCACATCCGGATGATATTGACGTGCCAGATTTCGAAATGCTGTTTTAATTGCATCCTGCCCGGCATCGCGTGGGATTCCAAGGACATCATAGTAATCTCGTTTGGTCATGAATCGTCACTTATTTAAGGGTAATCGGGTATCGGAGTTTTAACCCCGATACCCGCTATAGGATCATCCCAATAAAAGGTCAGACCTGTTTGAATTCACCATCCACAACATCCTCACCACCCTCACCACCCGTGTTGCCATCTGATGCTGGAGGATTGGCTCCACCCGTGCCGTCTTCCGACTTGGGGGGTTCTGTGGGTGCTTGCTGGTAGACACTTGATCCGATTTTTTGTATGGTTTCGCCTAATGCGTCCGTCTCGCGACGAATCGCTTCGACATCCTCACCGGATAATACTTCACGTAATTTCTTGACACCATCTTCTGTCTGTTGCTTGATTTCGGCGGGGACTTTCTCGCCCAGGTCTTTAAGCGTTTTCTCTGCAGTGTAAATGGTATTATCCGCACGATTTCTAACCTCGATCAAGTCCTTGCGCTTGCGGTCAGACTCGGCATTCACTTCGGCTTCCTTGCGCATGCGTTCGACCTCAGCCTCACTCAGACCGGAGGAGGCTGTGATGGTGATATGTTGGCTGCGCCCGGTGGCTTTATCCTGTGCGGTAACGTTCAGGATACCATTGGCATCAATATCAAAGGTGACCTCGATCTGTGGAATACCGCGTGGAGCTGGTGGAATGCCATCCAGGTTGAACTTGCCAAGCGATTTGTTATCTGCTGCCAGCGGGCGTTCACCCTGAAGAATATTCACTTCAACCGAGGTCTGACTGTCAGATGCGGTGGAAAAGATCTGACTCTTACGAGCCGGAATGGTGGTATTACGTTCAATGAGCGGGGTGGCAACACCGCCTAATGTTTCAATAGAAAGCGTGAGCGGGGTGACATCCAACAACAAAATATCTTTTACCTCACCACCCAATACGCCGGCCTGGATGGCTGCGCCGACGGCCACTACTTCGTCTGGATTGACGCCCTTGCAGGGTTCTTTATTGCCGAATTCTTTACGGACGGCTTCCTGCACGGCTGGCATGCGTGTCATTCCGCCGACCATGACAACCTCATTGATATCTGATGGTTTTAAGTTGGCATCCGAAAGTGCATGACGAACAGGTTCCAGGCTGCGCGCGATGAGATCGCCCGTGAGTTGTTCAAGCTTGGCACGCGTCAGGGTCAGAACCAGGTGTTTTGGTCCGCTCGCATCGGCAGTGATATAAGGCAGATTGATTTCCGCCTGCATGACACTGGATAATTCGATCTTGGCTTTCTCAGCCGCTTCTTTCAGTCGCTGGAGAGCTTGGCGATCGCCACGCAGGTCGATTCCGGATTCTTTCTTGTACGTATCTGCGATATGGTCAATGATGCGCACATCAAAATCATCGCCACCCAGGAATGTATCACCCGAGGTTGAGCGTACTTGGAAAACGCCATCCCCGACATCCAAAATTGAGATATCAAAAGTACCGCCACCCAGGTCATAGACTGCAATAACCTCATTCTTCTTCTTGTCGAGACCGTATGCCAATGAAGATGCGGTCGGTTCATTGATGATTCGCAGCACTTCCAATCCGGCGATCTTACCGGCGTCCTTGGTGGCGTTGCGTTGAGCATCGTTGAAATAGGCGGGCACGGTAATGACTGCCTGGGTGATGGACTCACCCAGATAGGCTTCAGCGTCTATTTTAAGTTTGGAAAGGATCATTGCGGAAATTTCCGGCGGTGAATACTCCTTGCCGTCCAGAATAACACGCAGGTCCCCGTTGGGTGCACGACTAACCTTGTATGGAACGCGCCCAATCGTTTTTTGGACCTCAGGATCGTCATATTTGCGACCCATGAAACGTTTAATAGAGAAGACCGTATTCTCAGCGTTAACCACTGACTGGTTACGTGCCACGCGACCCACCATGCGCTCATGGTTTTTATTGACCGCGACAACGGATGGTACCAGACGTTCGCCTTCGGCCGAAGGGATGACGACTGGTTCGCCCCCCAACATGACGGCCGCAACTGAATTTGTCGTACCTAGATCGATGCCTATGATTTTTCCCATTTATATGCCTCCTAGCGTGCCACCTTGACGCGGGCCGGGCGGATGACCCGGTCACCGATCAGGTAGCCTGGTGAAATGACTTCAATGATTTGACCACTGACATGGTCGGGATTTTCTTCCTGTACCACTGCTTCGTGCATGGTTGGATCGAACATCTCCTGATCGGGGATCATCTGTTTTACCCCTTCTAGTTCGAGCAGGGACAATAATTTGCGATAGATATGTTCAATGCCTTCAACCCAGGTAGAGCCTTTAAGTTCTGGGGGTAGGGATTTTAACGCCCGCTCCAGATCATCCTGAACAACCAGGTACTTCTGAACGACATCACAGATCGCATTGGAATGCGCCTGTTCCCTGTCCTTATCGATGCGTTTTTTGTAATTCAAAAAATCGGCACGTTCGCGTTGCAAGCTATCAAGGTATTCCTGTGCCTGTCGTTTGTTTTCCTCGACGTCTTTTTGAAGAGCATCGTATTCTTCCATGGTTAAAGCAACCATGGTCTGTTGCTGTTGATTTTCTCCCTCGCTTTGTGCTTGAGGTGTTGTGGATGCTTTATCTTCAGGTATAGGCTGTTCGCCATCTTTATCGTTAATAGGATTTTTCTTCTTATGTTCTGACATTAATGATCTCCGAGACAAAATAATCAGTAGTTGCTATTCAACCAGTGTATCTGAGACGAGGGCGCTCAAAAGATCTGCGACGAAGCGAACCGTCGAAATTGTGTGCCCATAAGGCATGCGCATGGGACCGAGCACACCCAACGTGCCGGTTGTAATACCAGGTGAACCGTAACGTGCGAGGACGATGCTGCAGTCACGCAAGATATCCCAGGTCCCTTCACCACCGATCAGCACGTGCACACCTGTGGCATTATTGGACATGATTGTACGTGTGATCAGATCGTCCAAAACAGATCGTTCTTCAAATACCTTCAAAGCCCGCCGGCCTTCTTCGGTACCGGTGAACTCAGGCTCTGCCAGAACGTTACTAATACCATCCAGAAAGATCTCACCGGTAATGGTCGAGTCGGCGCGATCCATTTCTTCTATAACCATATCGGCGATGGGTTGCTCAAAGAGGGAAAGCTGGATCTTGGTTTTTGAAATACCGTCAACATCACACCCGGTGCAAAGTTGTGTGATTTTATTTGCTGCGAGTGATAGTTTCTCCTGGTCAACCAGATCCTGGATGGTCAAAAGACGCTGGTGAATTCCTCCGCCCATCAAGACAAGAACCATGAGCACCTGGTAACCATGCGTTGATACCAATTCCAAATGCTTGAAGCGGGATTGCTGGGGATGTGGTGAGGTTACCATTGATGCGCCGCGGGACTGCTGAGCGAGAACTGAAGCTGCTAGACGCAGCCATTGTTCCACATCCTGCCGCATCTGATAAAACTGGTGACTGATGGTATTGCGTGTTGTGAGGGGTAACTCGTTCTCCTGCAACAGCCGACTCACAAAAAAACGATAACCATTTTCCGTGGGGATGCGTCCGGATGAGGTGTGGGGTTGGTTAAGATAACCCATATCGGTCAGGGCAGCCAGCTCATTGCGAACTGTGGCGGAGCTCATATCAAGCTGATATTTCTCAACCAACAGCTGAGAGCCTACCGGTTGGGCAGAGCTGACATACTCTCGAATGAGTAACGTCAGGAGGATTTTTTGGCGATCAGATAAAGTACCCATCATTTTAACACCATTTTAGCACTCAAGGGTTGAGAGTGCTAAAATATTAGCAATTATGATACCATGCTCTTAATTCACAGTCAAGCAAGGGAGCATTAATATTTTATAAAAGTTTTCACGGACCGAACGGGGGTTACTGTCCTGCTAAACGGGATAATTCTTCCAGGGCGGGCGGGAAATCCGGATGGTATTTCAATGCCAAGTTCAAGTCTTCGATTGCACCGGTTGTATCCCCCAGGGCTGCACGTGCCCTCGCCCGCCAAACGTAAGACTCCTCCAATATAGGTTCACTCATGGCTGATAAGGTAGAGGTTGACAGGGTAAGTACGTCGTAATACCTGCCTGTATAATAATAGGCAAAATACGGTCCGGTTTGGTACCAAATTAAGCGCCAGGGACGATCGCCTTCTTCCAGAGTGGGATATATCTTGTAGGCTTCGTCGTATGCAAGCGCAGCTCCGGTGTAATCGCCAAGGTTTACCAGACTGGTTCCCCGGTTATACCAGGCAAAGAACTGGTCCCGCCCGGATAAACTGACGGTTTCCACCGAGGCAACCTGAGCCGTATACTCAAGATTATAGGTAGAATCTGCTTGAGGACCAAGCAGGTTCATGATTTCACTTACACGATTCGAGGGGAAAATAATCAAATAGACATAATTGAAAGCACGCCAGGCTGATTCAAACTGGGTGTAAGGAATGGGCAGGTCAGGACCGCTGTAGGAATCCTGGGCATAAACCTTCTGTTGCGCGACGTCGTACCCGGATATCACCTCATAATGTCCCATCCAGCCTTCAAAATTGGTACCTTCATAACCTCTTTCGACCAATACCGGGAATCCGGCAGCGATGATTGATTCCAGTAATTCGATATTGCCGCCCGTGCGGATGATCACCGACAGCTCGGTGTTTTCTTCAACGTATGCCTGCATTTCATATGGCATGACATTCTTATCGCGGGGGTTGGGTTTCAGATAAGCGGCGGTATTGCGCTGGTCGCCCACCCAATCCCAATATGACAAAATCATGGCTAGGTTGGCTGGTCCGCAATTATTCCATTGCTGATATTCATGTTCGATCCCTTTGAGCAGTCTCCGATTGGGTATTGCGGTTGGGATGATGGTTGACGTGGCCGTTGCCCCGGGAGTGGGCGTGATCGTAGTAGTGAGCGGCGGGGTTGAGGTTGCCGATGGGGTTAAAGCTTTTAGTGTTGCTGATACGATCGCCGCCACCTGAGCCTGTGGAATGAATACAATTTTTTCGGGAGGGGCAATGGCATATTTGATCTTTGCGACCAGGTTGTCAAAGCGCCAGGCGGCTGATTCGTTGGTACGGATCAAAATCAGACCTGCCAGGCTGATGATGGTAAAGAATAGAAATACCCCCACAATCAGGAAGAATCTTTTTTTGTTTTTTTGATCAGATTTCATCGACTATTTGAGAGAGTACCTTTTATTAGAAAAGGTCAAAGCTCGATCATGATCGTAACCGGACCATCATTGGTGATCTCGACCGACATGTGAGCACCGAACTCGCCACTTTGAGTTGGGATGCCTTGATCCTGTAATGTCTTGATAAAAACATCCACCAGCTTCTTGGCAACATCCGGGGCGGCGGCATCGATGAAGGCGGGTCGGCGCCCTTTGCGTGTATCTGCGTAGAGGGTGAATTGTGAGACAACCAGGGCGGCTCCGTTTGTGTCGCGGATCGACAGGTTCATCTTTCCTGCTTCATCCTCAAAAATTCGCAGTGTGGCAATTTTCTCCGCCATCGCTTGTGCCTGGGGTTCACCGTCAGCGCGCCCAATGCCGACCAGGATAACCAGACCAATTCCTATCGAAGCTATAGTATTCCCCTCCACACTTACACTGCCGGAGGATACACGCTGGAGCAGAGCTTTCATCGTCTAAGGCAAGCCTACCGCTGAACGCACATCTTCCATGGTCGCTTCGGCGATCTTTAATGCGCGCTTGTCGCCCTCAACCAGGATCTGCCAAATTTTGTCAGGTTTTTGCGCAAGTGTGGCGCGTTTTTCGCGGAATGGCATCAGGTCGGTATTCAGATTTTTCGCAAATAACTTTTTACAATCCACACACCCAATACCTGCCCGCCGGCATTCAACATTGACCATCTCGATCTCTTCACTGCTCGAGAAAATTTTGTGCATCGAAAACACATTGCAGACATCCGGATTGCCCGGATCGCTGCGGCGCAGACGCTGCGGATCGGTGACCATTTGCATTACGCGCGCCTGGGTTTCTTCAGGTGAGGCAGCCAGCTCGATCTGATTGTTGAGGCTTTTACTCATTTTTTCCTGGCCGTCAATGCCCAGCACTTTTGGAACATTTGTTACTTTCATTTGTGGCTCGACCAAAACGTGGGTGTGATAGTGGTAATTGAAGGAGCGGACCACTTCACGTGTGAACTCAATGTGAGGTGCTTGATCGATGCCGACAGGAACGAAATCCGCCCGATATAAGGTGATATCCGCTGCCTGCAATACCGGATATCCGACCAGACCATAGTTCACATTATTGGGTTGCATGCGGACTTTTTCCTTGAATGTGGGCAGTTCGGTCAGTTTACCCAGGGGAGTCACCATCGAGAGGATGGTATGCAGCTCGGTAACCTGAGGGACGTGTGACTGGATAAATACAATGCTGTCCTCCGGGCGAATGCCAGCTGCCAGCCAATCAAGAGCCATTTCATACGTATTGTTCTTTAGATCCCCGGTGGTTTCCAATGTGGTCAGGGCATGCAGATCCACGATGCAGTAAATGCAATCGTAGTCATCCTGCAAGGCTACATAATTCTTGATGGCACCCAGATAATTACCCAAATGCTGGCGCCCGGTTGGACGGGCTCCTGAAAAAACACGGCCTTTTTTTGACATTATATATTTCTTCCTGATGCGATTGACCCATCGACCCTGGGGTTGAACTAGTGACTGTTATGACAAGTCGCAACCTAAAGATCGATAAGTTATTGGTGAGCACATACTCGTTCAAATCATCGAGTGATTACCATACAATTTGCCGGAAAATTATATCACCCGTGTCAATTAAGCGCTTTTTGACTGAGCTTGAGCTTAATGAACAGGAATGGTGCCAAAGCGGTCACCCACAAACCAATAAAACCATACCTGATGAAGCGTAATGAATAACCAAACAGGTCGGTTGTCTCAGGGAAGATGAACTTAAGTCCATAGCGTATGGCAAAAATTCCGGCGATACCCAGAATGTAACGTGAAAATAACTGCAAACCAGTACCCTTGATCTCGAAGCGGCTCTTCCGATGGAGCCAGGCGTACCCAAATAGCATGCCGAACTGGGTTCCGTTAAGGGTGATGATACCTTCCATATTAAACGGATCGATGTTACTAACCAGCCAACCGGTGGGGATTTGCCAGCCCGCATTGGCATTCCGAATGACCGCCACTACAAGGATCGGTATTAGGGAAACACTCAGGCTGGTTATTGCGATGGTCCAAAGCGATTGTTTTCCTGCCCAGCGGACAACCGGTGTCTCGAGTTTCATGTAAACAACCAGGAAAAGGATACCGACCAGCAAACCGGACACGATATCACTGAGGAAATGAACGCCCAGATATAAACGGGACACTGTGATCATGATGATCATGAAAATCGATACTATCCATAACCAGGTCTTTTTGAATGAAGCAGCCATCGTTCCCCATACTGCCACCGCCTTCTGGGTATGCCCGGAGGGCAGTCCAAAGGAGGTCTCCTGCGCATACGAGTGGACTTTCGAGAACAACCAGTATGGTCGGGGGAAACGGAAGGCCATTTTAAGAATGTCCACCAGGGATGAACTTAACATGATGACCACACCCACTCGCATGCCAATCGCAGTGTCAACGCACCAGTATAGAATGGGCATGACCAGTATAAAAAACTCTTCGGTTGCGCATTCACTGAAAAATTTCATGATTGGTAACAGCCACATGCCCATTCCCTGAATAAAATAAGTTACCAGGACTTCGATTGACCATACTGTTTCCATAAACTTATCTCCATGTGAAATGTAATTATCCGGCTATTATAGTTGAGGTGTCTGGTTTCCGGATTTTTTCGATTAATGAGGAATGATGTTACAGTTTTGTCACCTTCATGTTTAGTAATTGACGACGAATGGGGTTGTATTGTACACTCATGGAGATGAAGAAGGAATCTACTGTCTGGTGGGATATTTGGGCAATACTATTGCTATTGGGCGCATTAATGACCGCTGCAGCCCGGTTATTGGTAACCCATTGGACTTCCCATTTGGCGCAGGTGGTCTTGGTAATCCTGATTGCGTTTTTTTTGGGTTTGGTATTGGGGTTTAGCCACCACCGGAAATTTATGCAGGTTTTATATGCCAGCAGCTATGGTCTTGTTGTGATTACCTGGTTACTGGTAGCCATCGATACCACATCGTTGATATTTCGCGATAGATTCATCTCTGTCTATAACCGGTTATCGGATGCCTTCCGGCTATTCATGGATAACCAGGAAGTATACGACCCAATTCTCTTTATTCTCTTCCTGCTGGTCGTTTTCTGGATTCTGGGGTTTATTTCTAGCTTCAACCTTATCCGGCATGGGTCGATTTGGGGAAATATCCTGCCGGTTGGGGCAGCGATCCTGATCATAAATCATTACGACCTTTCCAATAAATCGGGCAGCTTATTAATTGCCGTCTACCTTTTCTTGGCTTTGCTTTTCATTGGACGCATCACTTTCCTGAGACGACGCAAGGAATGGCAGAAAGCCAGCCTTCATCTGCCTGCAGAAGCGGCGGGGGATATCTCGCGGATCGTCATTATGACCGGTATCGTCCTGCTTTTTCTCGCATGGCTGTTCCCGGTGGTTGCAAAACAGGACAAGTCGCTATCACCAACCTGGCGGTCGATCGAGTCGAGCTGGATCAGGATTCGCGAACGATTCTCCGGAGCCTTGGAGGGTATCCAAAGCGGTGAAAAGGGGGAAATCGTACTTTACGCTGACCAGTTTAAACTCGGTACACAATCACGCGGGGGAGAAAGTGTACTGTTTGTTGTTGAGCCAAATGTTCGGGTCGTGGAGGTCATTCGCAATTATTGGTATGTAAGAAATTATGATCGTTACCAGAACGATTCCTGGTCCTCGACTCTGGATGAACGCGTGGATGTGGAGGCGGGTAATTACTTGCCGGTTTACCCCGAATGGGATAGCAGGTCTTATTCAAAGTTTTTGATTACAACGAGCATACCCCGGCAGGGCAGCCTGATTGCACCACAGTACACCTTTTGGGTTGGTCGTTATACACAGGTATTTACCGGTGATGCTGTGGATCCGTCGCGAGATGTAGGTTATATCCGGACGGTGCCGCCTCTGCAATTAGGCGAATCCTATGAGGTGCGCGCCTGGTTAAATGCCCCCACTCAAAAAATATTAAGAGATGCTTCTACGATTTACCCCTCATGGATTCAGTCGCGCTACCTTGCATTGCCTGCCGGCTTGGATCCCAGAGTGGCAGTCTTGGCGCGTCAAATCACAGTCGATACCAGCACATCATTTGATGCTACGCTGGCGATTACCCAATACCTGCGCGAAAAAATGACCTATAAAAAAGAGATTGAAAACCCACCCAAAGGTATTGATCCGTTGGTATGGTTCCTGTTGGATTATAAAACCGGTTATTGTAATTATTATGCTTCGGCGGAAGTACTTCTCTTGCGTTCGCTTGGCATCCCTGCCCGTCTGGCAGTTGGATACGCTGAGGGCAAGTATCTCATCGACAAGGGTTATTATGAGGTGCGCGGGGAGGACAGTCATGCTTGGCCCGAAGTTTATTTCACCGGCTGGGGGTGGGTGCCGTTCGAGCCAACAGTATCCCAGCCTGATATCGTCCTTCCGACTGGTGAAGAGGTTTCTCAAGATAATGGGCCGCTGGTAAATGAACCGGTCACACCCGGTTTGCAGCGCTTCGCGGCACCGAAGGAATTTCTCGAAGGGGACCAGGGCAGCGGTGAGGTTGATTTCCCGTTCGAAAACCGATTGGATTGGCGGTACCTGGCGGCGATCATTTTCGGCAGTCTTGGAATCATAGTGCTGCTATGGATCGTTGTCTTTCCACGCATCCGGTTTGATCGTTTTATCAGCTGGCTGCAGCGTTGGCTTGAAAAAATCGGTGCTCCGGTGCCACAGCAACTGGAACGCTGGCGTCACTACATGGCGATGACCCCAATCGAACGAGCCTACCTGACCCTTGACTGGGCATTTAGTGTCCTGCATCAGGAGCGGGATGCGGCAGAAACACCAGCAGAAAAACTCCGACGCTTTAAGAAAGCTTTCCCGGTCGCCGCCCAACCTGCCGCTGATCTGGTTGAAGAGTTTCAGGTTCATCAATTCAGCCCGCGCCAGGCTGATATCCACAAGGCTAATCGTCTTGGATGGAAAATCCGCTGGATGGTCATTAAAAAGCAAATCCGTATCTGGCTCGGGCTGGAACTCAAGGATTCTACTTATCGGTAATTTCCATCGTGCAGATTGTTAATAATTAATACTGATCGAAAACAGAAGAACAATAGTTGGCATGATTATTGTATGAATCAGTATGCTATAATTTAATTAATCGACCATTTGTTCGAAGGAGAATTGTGTCGTGCCAGCCAGAACCAGACGTGTAACCAAAAAACCCCAAAAAAACATCAAGAAGAGAAAATCGACGCGCTATACTTCATCGCGTATAACGAAAGCAGATCGCTCACGGGGCGCATTGGGGCAACCATTGGCTGCACTACGGGACATGCCCCCAGACCGGAAATTGGATCTGTGGGGTATCCTCCTCATTGTGTTTGGAGCTGTAAGTACACTGGGTTTGATTTCTTACCCGGAAGGGGGTTTTGCCATCTGGTGGGTTAATTTACTTGGGAGTCTCACCGGATGGGGTATCTACCCCCTTGCACTGGGCTCCGTGATCCTGGGCTTGTGGGTGTTGCTGCGTAATAAGCCCTTCCTGCCGCAGTTATCGCCGCAAAGAGTGATAGGCGGGTTCCTGCTGTCCTTAAATCTGTTATCCTGGTTCCACCTGTTTGCTGGTGGAACCAGGGAGATCATACCCACCGGCGATGGTGGCGGTTATATCGGATATGGAGTGCTTTCAGCCATTCTTTCCATGTTCGGTGATGCCGGAGGAATTATTGTTATGCTGGTCTGGTTCCTGCTGGGTTTGATCCTGACTCTCAGTGTTTCAATCGGTCAGATCGGGAAATGGCTGGGTTCAGGAATCGGTGCGATCGGTAGCAACCTGCCGCAACGCGATTCGAGGAATGATCTGCCAGTTATCCAACAGGCTGAGGATGATGGATTCATCCCGCTGGAAGAACTCAGAGATTCAACATCTACTTTACAAGAGACACCCTATCCCATTTCACAGTTTCAAAAACGCAGGACGGCCCGCATTGAGCCATATTCAGCGTTATCAGCCTCTCAAAGCGAGGTTGCGACCCGACGTATGTGGGTGCTGCCACAAATGGGATCGATCCTGGAAGGCGGCATTCAAGCCAAGGATAGCAATGACCTCAATCAACAACGGGCACGGATCATTGAAGAAACGCTCGCATCTTTCGGAGTTCCGGCGCATGTCGTAGCGATCCAGAGTGGACCTGCAATTACCCAATTTGGAGTGGAACCGGATTATGTCGAAACCCGCTATGGGAAGACACGTGTGCGGGTGAATAAAATTGAAGCACTTGCAGATGACCTGGCATTGGCATTGTCCTCCACCCGCATCCGCATCGAGGCACCCGTACCGGGTCATTCCTATGTGGGCATTGAAGTGCCCAATAACGAACGGGGACGGGTTGCCCTGCGGGATGTCATGGAAAGTGAAGCCTTCAAGCGCATCAAATCATCACTCAAAATTGCGCTCGGGAAGGATGTTGCCGGCCGCCCGGTGGCAGCCGATCTGGCTGTCTTGCCGCATTTATTGATTGCCGGCACAACCGGATCCGGCAAATCGGTTTGTGTCAATTCCGTAATCTCCTGTTTACTGATGACCCGTACACCCGATGAACTTCGTTTTGTATTAGTGGACCCAAAACGTGTGGAGTTATCAGGTTATAACGGCATGCCACATCTACTGGCGCCGGTAGTGGTGGATGCCGATCGGGTTGTGTCAGTCTTGCAATGGATGATGCGCGAAATGGACAACCGCCTGGATCTGTTTGCAAAGACAGGCGCGCGAAATATTGAAGATTACAACAATCAGACCACAGCCTCGGGGAGCCGGCCTCTTCCACGGCTGGTGATTATCATTGATGAACTGGCTGACTTGATTATGATGGCGCCAGAAGAAACCGAGGGTGCTATCGCGCGCATCGCCCAAATGGCGCGAGCTACTGGCATGCACATGATCCTGGCTACACAACGACCTTCTGTCAACGTGGTCACAGGCAGGATCAAGGCCAATCTGCCGGCACGTATTTCCTTCAACGTATTTTCCAATGCCGACAGCCGGGTCATCCTCGATCAAAGTGGTGCCGAGAAATTGCTGGGCAAGGGTGATATGCTTTTCCAGGCACCGGATGCACCGGCTCCCATTCGCTTGCAGGGCGCTTATGTTTCTGATGATGAAATCAGCCGGCTGGTGACCTTCTGGATGGATCAAGCTGCCCGCATCGGGCAGGTGGAGCAGCCGATCACCGCAGCCGATGGATATAAAACAGATGCCCTGCTTAAACAAGGTCCACTCTGGACAGAGCCAACCGGAGGAAAGAGCGGCGATTCATTGTACGATGACGCAGTCGACCTCGTGCGCAGGGAGGGCAGAGCTTCCACATCCATGCTCCAACGTCGCATGCGCATCGGCTATTCCCGTGCAGCACGTCTAATCGATGCAATGGAAGAGCAAGGGGTCATCGGGCCAAATCGCGACCGCTCCCAGGTACGTGAAGTATTGGAGTATGGCCAGGCAGCCCCGCCGGTTGATGAATAGCTGTACTTAATTCCAGGTTTTGATGGGTTTAAAAACCAGTCGGTCGATCTATCTTATCCTTGCCTCCGCCTTCATTATTATTTTTGTAATCCTGGCAGGTTGTCAGGCAGGCTGGCCTTTTAGCAGCCAATCTGACGAAATAGTTGCGTCTTCGTTTACCCCAACCCTGACTGTCAGACCGGCGCGCACGCGCACCTATCCAGGCCCAATCGAACCCCCTGTCACACCGATTCCGGATCCCTTGCAGGGTATAAGCAGGCTTGACGAGGTGGAATCCATCGTCCTGCTGGGTCTGGATCAGGATTTTCCGTTCTCGGGACGTACGGATGCCATACACCTTATTTTGTACAACCGCCGTACTGCCATGGCAAGTATCATCTCGATTCCACCGGATCTGTTCGTCTATATTCCAGGTTATACGATGCAAAGGATCAACACTGCCTGGCCGGTTGGGGGCATCGAGTTGGTTAAAGACACCCTGGAATATAACTTCGGTATCTACCCGGACCATTACCTGGTTGTGCAACCCAGCGATTTTCCCCGTTTGGTCGACGCTATCAGCGGGATCGACGTGACAGTGATCGACGACCTGACCGACCCGTGTCAGTTGGCACCCGGAAGTATTCATATGAACGGCGATCAGGCATTCTGCTATGTCATCCATCGCAGGGGAGAGGATGACATCGACCGTAACCGCCGCCAGCTTCAGGTGATGCGGTCATACTTCCTGCGTTTGATCGTGGATGGGCAGATTGCCCGGCTGCCTGAACTGAATAAAGAATTTCATAACAGTGTTAAAACCGACCTCACGGTGACGGACCTGACATCTGATCTCCCGCTCGCCATCATGCTGGCAGACCCTCAGCGCATAGGTTATTTCCAGATCAGTTGGGATGAGGTTACCCAGTGGATCATGCCTGGTCGCGCCAAAACGCTCGTCCTGCTGCCGAATCGGGATACCTTGCTTGCCTTGATACTGGCAGCGATTGATAATATCATGACCCCTGCCCCGCTCTCGGATCTGGCAATTACCCTGCAAGCCCAGTTGACCAAAATAGTACTCTCGTCTTTTACGCCAACGCCGTCGCTCTCCATCCTGACCATTACAACAGGTCTGACCGGCACACCTTATACAATAACAATCACTCTGTCTGTCACGCCTACACCAACTGGTACCTTGGAACCATATCCATATCCATATCCATATTCATCTCCCTCTCCCTCACAATATCCATATCCATGAACTATGTTCCTTAAACCTGGCTTTCAATTCTCTATTTGTGTTGAACAAGATTGTCAACCCAGGTATTTGTATGAAAGATGACTGCAAAGTTAATCATTATTCCTCGATTAATTACAATCTCTCTACATTTCTGGAGGTTTTGATTTCTTTTCCGAAATCTGGTTATAATGTAGGCAATAGCGCTACTGCATTATAAAAACAATGACCAAAAGGGACATTGGTTCTTTTGTTGTATTAATTACCCTGCTTACAATGGGTATGGGGGCTTTCATGAAGCCTGAGCGTGCATCCGCGTCAGGGGTGGAAGCGGGTGTTGGTCCCAACCGTATGACGACCATTAAAGTTTCTTATACTACCTACGAATGGTGGTTGGCCACCTGGCGTGATAATCAGGTCGCCTGTCAGGTTTATGTTGAACATGAAGGGCTGCCTGATCCGGGTGAGATCTATTATTACTGCGGACAGGCAGTTTATGATACCTGGCGAGCGACACAACCATGCAAGCTTGGCACTCGTGAGGAACAGCGCCAATGTTCGGGTTATTATTTCCATTTGTACCGGACGACACCCGGTGAACGTGAGATTGAGGTGAAGCTCGCGCCTGCCAAGGCCTGGCTCACCTTGAGTGGATGTGAACCTACCTACCCGGAGAATCGCTGTTCAAGTTTGCCCAAACTGTTGATTACCGGGGAGGAACCTCTGCCCAATGAGCAGATCATCAGCGTCCAGGGTTTACTAAATGGAGAGCCTTTCAGCTGCCGCGGGGGGGCCTGCGAAATCCCCTTACCCCCCACCGGGACGAGCGGCATCCCACTGGAATTCTGGGTGGAATCCAGTTATGGCGATTCAAGTATTAATTACACCGCCCAATTGCGGGTGATTCCCTGGGGTGATTTCATGGATCCGGAGGGGGGGATCGCCGACCAGCCTGCCTGGTATGTGGATGTGATCAGCACGCAATGGCGTGGATCACCGCTGGCAAGCTGTTCACAGGTTTGGATGTCATTTCCGGATGTGGGAGGTCCTCCTGCCTGGTTGTTGACTCCTAAGACACCCGGAGAACTGCAAACCACCATTTCTTATTACTACCTGGCCGGTTCTTTAATTCAACGCGGTGTGGTGGATGTCAGCGCTTGTCAGGATGGTGGGTTGTCAGGTTATGATGTTGCCAGTCCATGCGGACTTGAAAGAGCCATGCCCCAGGTGTTAAACTGGCAGAACCAATTTGATTCTGAGATCATTCGGATTGCGACTGAGACCGGCGTCCCGGCTCAATTAATGAAAAATATTTTCGGACGTGAAAGCCAGTTCTGGCCTGGGATTTTCAAGACGCTCGGTGAAGCCGGATTGGGTCAAATGACCGAGGGCGGAGCTGATACCGTCCTGCTTTGGAATCCCGATTTCTTCAGTCAGTTTTGCCCGCTGGTTTATAAAACGGATGTCTGCCAGGCGGGTTTTGGTAACCTGACGGAACCTCAACAGAATACGTTGCGTGGAGCGTTGGTCCAAAAGGTCAATGCCGCGTGTCCGGGCTGCCCCACCGGGATCGACCTCTCACAGGCAAATTTCAGTATTAGCGTGTTTGCGCGCGCGTTGCTGGCGAACTGCGAGCAGGTCGGTCAGATCCTGTACAATCGCACCGGAACCTATCCGGGTCAGGTTTCAAGTTATGTGGACCTGTGGAAATTCACCTTGACTAATTACAACGCCGGTCCGGGATGCCTGGCAGATGCCATTACCGATGCCATGGCAGTTGGTGACCCGTTGGATTGGGAACATGTTTTGTACTATCTGAAACCTGCCTGCCAGGGCGCTGTGGATTATGTCAGCGATATCACCTCTGGTATCCAGGTTGCAACTGATCTCTTGCAGTTAACCAACAAAACTGGCACGAGCATCGCTACACCCACCATCACACCACAGCCATAAGCTGCCGAGATCCAGTCTTTGAATAAAATCAAAAACCTCCTTCCGACCATCTTATTCATCAGCGGGATGTGTATGCTCGTGTCGACAGCGGGTGTTCAGGGTGCCCCGCTGATACAATCTGCAACGCCATCCGGAACTGACCAGGTCATCTGGGATGCCATCCGACAGGAAATTGCTTCCAGACCGGAGGCATTTCTCTTTGAAGCGTACGATTGGGAGCTCTCGCAGGTGACCTATTCTGCAGATCAGATGCAAGCTGTGGTCTGGCTCGATCCGCTTGATCCTGCCACCGGCATGACCATTGCCACCGAACCGATGGTGGTCATTGCTGAGCTGTCTCCGGATGGGTTATCCAGTGAAAGTTCAAGCTGGCAAATTGTCTTCCAGGGTGATTCCGATTGGAATGTCAAAGCATCCACTGTTGGTGGCCTGCTGCCGAATGAGCTGGCGATCAGTCTGGAAGAAGCGCCGGGAGCACCTGAAGCTCCACAGGCAGCACTGGGAGGTTACAAACTGCCCTGGGCGGCAGGTCTGACCAAAACGTTGGAGTGGAGTACGGAACACACTTCCTGCTCCGGTAGTTTCTGTTATTACGCTTTAGATTTCGCTGACGGTTCCATGTTTCCGTTACTGGCTGCCAAAGGTGGAAGAGTATTTTATGCGTTTGATGATTATAACAACAATGATAATCTATGCCATACAGATACAAGTCCTTGTCACTATCACACCAATCAATTGATTTTGGAAGATCTAAGTACCACTCCTGCTTCATATCAAATCTATCTTCATTTGGCTCATGACAGTATCCCTACGGCATTACATCAAAAAGGGACACCCGTATTGCAAGGACAGTATATCGGAAATGTTGATAATACTGGTGCCAGCTCCGGTCACCACTTGCATTTTATGGTGCATACAAGTTCAAATGGTTACTGGGGTCCTTCAGTCGACATCACATTTAGGGATGTACCTATTAACTGGGATGCCACCACGCAAGGCGGACGTCCGCGTACAAAGGCTGGTGCTCAAAAGTCTGGTGGTGAGTGGCAGACCAACTATACATCGCAAAACTATGGCACGAATCCCCCCACCGGTGGCTTATCTTTACCGGGTGACAAGGTCACGCTCATGTCTGAAGATCTAGCTACTGCCGGCTGGGGAGCGGATAATATTGCTGTGACCCGCCTGCAGTTAATTGCGTATTATGACAATAGCTGGCATGAGGTGGGTGCGCCCCAGACCGTTAATCCGTTCAATTACAACCTGGATGTTTGCAGCGCTGCTATCCCGGCAGGCCCCTTCGATTTGGCTCTCAGAGTCTGGGATTATGAAGGGAATCAGTCGCTCACCCCATTGGGAATCCGCCACCTGGTGAATGCGGTCGACTGCCCGGAGCAAACGGACCCGGTATGCGTGCCGAATAGTCAGCAGGTCGCAATTTATTCTGATATCAATTTCAGCGGCTCATGTAAGCTGCTCGGGATTGGCAACCATGATGCGAGTCAATTTGCACCTGTTTTAAACAATGATGTCTCTTCTGTAATTCTTGGTGATAACGTTCAGTTGCGCATATATGATGGAGACTCTTGGAGTTACCGGCGCGAGACGCTCACGAATTCCGACCGCAACCTGAGTGACAACCCGACTGGTAACGACCGGCTGTCTTCCGCATCCGTTCAACTGAGAGCATTCACACTTATCCTCACGCTGGATGGAACCGACCCGCATGGTCCGAGTTCGGTCGGACCAACTGCGGTTGATTCCATCACCCTGGCCTGGCGGTCAGACGGTTCCACCAAGTACCAGAGTAGAATATTCTCAGGCACAATAGGTGATTGCACCGGTTCCTCACCACTTATCGCCCGTGAGCCGGTTTGGGCTATTTCCCCAACTTGGTCGATCGGCACGTTACCGGCCAGGGATTACACCTGGTGCGTTCAGGGACGCATTGCTGAACCCGCGCCCGGAAATACCCCACACTATAGTTCATGGGCAATGAAAACATTTACCGTTTCACCGGGCGCATTAACTTCGCAAACGACGCGTACCCTGCTATATACCGAGACTGTGGAATCTGAAGAGAATGGCTGGAACGGGAGCGGTCTGTGGCATATACCGGATAAAAGCAATACTGCGATCAATCATGTCTGGGCTTGTAATAACACTGGTGGAGATTATGGCGACCCTGTCTACGGCGGCGGTGACCTGACCTCACCACCCATTCAAATCCCCGGCGGAGGGGCTACACTGCGCTTTAATTACCGCTATGAGACCGAAAGTGACCAGGTCTTCTGGGACCAGCGCTGGGTGCAGATTTCGCGCGATGGCGGACGATTTGAAAACCTTACCCAGCTCAGCGATGATCCCATGAATACCTGGCTGACCAGCCCGGCCATCGACCTGACCACTTATGCCGGTTCAACCGTACGCATCCGCTTCCACTTCTCGATAGCCGATAAATACTACAATGGCGGTCTGGAAGGCTGGCTGGTGGACGATGTCATTGTTACCCCAAAAGTTACTGAGGGTTGCGAGGAGTATGACAACTCTCTGGCTTCAGCAGGTCCCATTTCCTATGGAGATGAACTCCCCGGATCGATTTGTCCGGCGGGTGACGTGGATTATTATAAATTCCATGTAAACTCCGGTGACAAGCTGATAGCCATGGTGAAAGCGAAGCAGCTTATGCAGTCTTCACTGCTGGACACCCACCTGACGCTGCTGGATCAGGATCAGTATGGCAACAGCCCTATTTATGATAATGATGATATGCAAGCCGGCGTGATGACCGACTCGCAGCTCTATTTCATCGCGCCCGAAGATGGGTATTATTATCTGAAAGTGAAATCCAGCGACTATCCCATTAGCGGAGGCAGCAGCTATTTTTATACCATCTCCCTGACCGAACAGCCGGCAACAACAGATATCGTTGCCCCCAGCCTGACGATCGAATACCCGGCAAGGGGTGACGGCATACGGTCCGAAGCTGTCACGTTCTCCGCCCTGGCAGAGGATTTGGAGAGCGGGGTAAGCCGGGTGGATTTCTGGTGGCACGCCCCGAACTGGACTTCAGATACCTGGACCTTGCTGACCAGTGATAGCTACGGAGCAGATGGCTGGCAGATTGGGCTCGATGGTTCCGGTTATGCTGAGGGGCAGTCCGGCGCTCTGGCAGTGATCGCCTACGATTGGGCGGAAAACGCACGGGTGGTGGTTAATTGGAACGTACCGATCGATGACAGTCCGCCGGTCACTGCACTCAATCCTTTACCACCACTGATCAACAGTAACGGGATTTATTTATCGTGGAGCGCAAGAGACTCCTACAGTCGCATCCAGGGTTTTGATATTCAATATCAACCAGAAGACGGTGAATGGCAAACCTGGCTGGCTGGCATCCAAGGTGGTCGGCGCGGTGCCTGGTTTTTGGGTGAGGCCGGTCAATATAATTTCAGGATGCACGGCTTGGATTCGGCCGGCAACCAGGAAGGTTTCCCCACCGGAGTTGAAGCTGCTACAGTGATCAGCGGGAGTTGTAATCCAGATCCTTTCGATCAGGTGGGTGATGACCAGGCCTTGGATGCAACCGTACTAAATCTTGATGCCTACCAGGTTCATAATTATTGTGAAGTGGATGATATCGATTGGGTGAAATTTAATGCCCAGGCTGGCCAGACTTATCTCATCACCATCTGGCCGGATTCTGCCAGCCCGTTGGGGAGTTCCATTGACCTGTATCAATCCAATGAGGGCAATCTGTTATTCCACTCGGTTGCACCTGGTCTGATGAGCCCGCTGATGATCAAATGGCAGGCTCCGGCCGAAGACCTGTATCTGCTCAGACTCTCCTCGTTGCTCAGCGGGATCATGGGCGATAATACCGCATACAGTATCCGGGTGGGTACGGGGAATTGGTTTAATTTTCCGGCAATTTTCACACCGTAAATAATTCTCCCAAAAAACGAAACGTTCAATCACAGAACAAGGGCAGCTCACCGAGATGGATGATGTTTTCCCACTCGGTACTGTCTCCTTCCGTGCAAATAGCGGCTTCGGCTACCACTTTGGCACCGGCAAGGTTCATAAGCTTGCGTATGCCTTCCAAAGTTGAGCCTGTACTGACCACATCGTCCACGATCACAATACGTTTTCCACGGATGGCCTGACTGTCTTTTTCATCCAGAAACAGGATCTGCGGGGCACCGGTTGTGATGGATAAAGTTTCCACCTGTTGTGTTTTTCCCATGTACACTTTGTAGCTTTTACGCAGGACGACATAAGGTTTTTGGGCGTGGACTGCCATGGAGTGTGCGAGGGGGATGCTTTTAGTTTCAGCAGTTACCAGAAAATCGTACTCAACCGTGTTCAATTTCTGGAGGAGAGCTTTTGCGCAGGCTTCGACCAGTTCGGTATCCCCCAAAATATTCAGAATGGCGATTTTTAAGCCGGGTTTGATTTCAAACAGGCGAAGTTCGCGCGGCATCCCTGCCAGCGTTATTGGATAGGTATGGGCGGTTTGTGACATGGTCATAACTCCGTATAGGGTGATTGGCAATGATCAAGTATAGTACAGAAACAACCACCGGAGGGCGCAATAGCTCCGTGGTTGTATCTGTACAATTAAATTAGCGAGAGCCAGGGACGCCGACCCCGGCTCTAGCTTAAGGAGGAGAAGAAGAGAAATCGCGCCTGAGTTGTATATAGCACAAATCATCTAATAATGCTGGACGTTTACCCTACGCTTGACCTACGCTTACTAGTACAAAATAGTGATTAAAATACCAGAAAACAGAGCCCTGTTATATAATGTCCCTTATCTTGATAACGGGAGTTATTGATCTATGGGATTGAAACAGGGCGAAATCCTCCATGAACGATATAAGATCGAAAGGATACTTGGTCAGGGTGGTATGGGTGCGGTCTATCTGGCACACGACCAGAACCTAGACCAAAAAGTTGCGGTTAAGGTGAACCGCGATCCGTCCGAGCAGGCTTCCAGGCAGTTCATAAAAGAAGCTCAACTCCTGGCAGCCCTGCGCCATCCGAACTTGCCGCGGGTGATCGACTACTTCGTGTCCGGGATGGATGAAATCCTGGTCATGGATTACATCCCGGGGGTGGATCTTTCGGCGTTGATCAAGGATCAGGGTGCCCAACCATTGGAAAAGGTAATGCCATGGGTTGAACAGCTTGGATCAGCTTTGAGTTATATGCACTCGCAAAAGCCGCCTGTCATCCACCGGGATATCAAACCCGGCAATATCAAACTGACTCCAACCGGCGTGGTCATGCTGGTTGATTTTGGAATAGCCAAAGCCAGCGAGATATCCCAGATGACGGCCACCGGAGCGACCGGCTATACCCCCGGGTTTGCCCCGCCCGAGCAGATGGGCGGAACCCGGACAGGGCCGTATTCGGATCAATACTCTCTGGCAGCCACCGCATACCACCTTTTATCGGGCAGTCAGCCGGCTGATGGCGTACAGCGTAGTCTTGGAAATGAAACCCTGACGCCAATACGCCAGCTAAACCAGAAACTCCCGGTTCATGTGGAGGCTGCGCTTAACCGTGCTCTGGCGCTTCTACCGAAAGAACGGTTCAAGGATATCGACGATTTCGTCAGAGCTTTGAAAGAACCGGAATATTTTCCAGTGGAAGGTCCGGTTGTTTCGACTCGGACTGCTTCCAGGAAAAAACCTCCTCACCGGGTTGCATGGCTGCTGGGTCTGGCCGCCGGTGGGTTGATATTGGCCATGCTTGCAGCAACCGGGTATTTTGTGCTTCCCGGTTTGATTGTGAACCTTTCTCAAACATCCACACCCACCATCGATATGGCGGCTGTTATGGCGACCAGCGTTATGGAAGCGAGTATTGCCACCAGAACGCAATCCGCTCTTCTGGCAGGGCAAGCGTCAACTGCAGCGGCACCAACGATCACATCGACGCCGGATAAGGGCATCCTGGGTGGCGGCGGCGAACTGGCTTTCGTTTCGAATCGGGGGAATGGGATAACCTTGCAGCTCTGGACCATGAACGTTTACATGAACAATCAAAGTCAGATCATCAACGATGAACCCCGGCAACTCACATTTTCTGAGGGGGATAAAACCCAACCGTCCTGGTCTCCGGATGGGCAGAACATCGCCTTTGTTGCTCCCGGACGAAGCGGGAATGGCCTGGATATTTGGGTGATGGAGGCGGATGGCAGCGGTGCAGTCAATCTGACCAATGACCCAGGCGACGAGTTCGACCCCGCCTGGTCTCCGAATGGCAATGTAATTGCCTACACCAAACGAAATACCGAGGGATCTCCGC
Source organism: uncultured Chloroflexia bacterium (assembly GCA_963701225.1). Classification (GTDB taxonomy): domain Bacteria; phylum Chloroflexota; class Anaerolineae; order Anaerolineales; family Anaerolineaceae; genus JAFGXF01. The sequence continues at coordinate 634,704 of OY969578.1, forward strand.
TCCTGTACGTCATGAGGAGCAACGGCGCCGATGCCCAATTATTAAGTGAGAACTTCCAGGAATCCCAGCCGACCTGGTCCGCCGATAGTCAGTGGCTGGTGTATGTCATATCTGCCAAGGACCATGATTACTTATATATGCGCGGAATGCAACAGAATTCTCCGCTCCCGGTGGCGTTCGATCTGGATTCCTATTTCGGGCGGCTTGGCGAGGTTGCCCGTCCGGTGTTTTCTCCGGATGGAAAATGGATCGCTTATACCCGGTTGGACCTGAGGAAGACCTATGTCTGCACCGTGGGATTTGAGTCCCGCGGCGGTGAGATCTCTCAACTGACCACCACCGGGATGGATACTAATCCAACCTGGTCCGGCGATAATCACTGGATCGCTTTTGATTCAACCCGTGACGGAAACCCTGAAATCTACGTCATGTCTTCGACCGGGCAGCTCCAAACCCGCCTTACAAAAAACCCCGCCAGGGATATACAACCCGCCTGGAAGTTGAAGTAGACGAAAAACTCCCCACCTGGGGAGTTTCACTGTTGATCATGGGTGGTGGTTCGGGTGTTTTTGAAGTGCCCGGCTGCCGGTTTGGGGCGTGGAGTTTTTCCGTTGGCTTTGCCGGCATGCGGTGCCAGCAGGAGTGAGATCTCATTCACGGCATGCTGGTCGTATTCCCGCCGGCCGCAGACATCACATACCCAGGCAGGAAAATTGGGCACTGTAATGAGTTCATCCACCAGCCAGGTGAAGTAGGTTATCCTTACCGGGAGCATATGCCCGGCCTGGCAGGCTGAGCAGGGGTGGTTGTTGGATTCGGTAATTTCTGTCATTTTGGGTGGCTTGATTATACCTGTGTCCGTGATCACTGGGACGCCGTAACGATATCCGGTTGGGTCAGGCTTTCGATTTTATTCAGCGGCCAATAGACGAATAGCGCCTTCCCGACTACCTGGTCAAGCGGTACGAATCCCCAGGCATGGGAATCGGATGAGGAGTTGCGGTTGTCACCCAGGACGAACAGGCTGTTTTCCGGCACAGTCCACGAGCCGTCGTAATTGGGCGCTGCCGCAATGTAAGGCTCGATCAATTCAATTCCATTGACCGCCACCTTGTTGTTGCCGACTGTCACCTCGTCCCCGGGTACTCCAATGATGCGCTTGATGTAATCCTCGCCTGGATTGTTGGGGGCATGGAAGATGACCACGTCTCCGTGCCGGGGATCTCCCAGCTTGTATGCCAGCTTGTTCACCAGGATCAACTCGCCGGGGTTCAGGGTGGGCAGCATCGAGATGTTTTCGACCCTGACGCGCGAGGTGAGCGAATTGATGATCACGAACATGACCAGCGCCAGGATGATCGTTTCGGCGGCATCGATCAGCCAGCCGAAGACCTCGCCGCGCGTGATCTTATGCGCGTCCTTTTCCCCGGGAATTGGTTCGATCGGAGGGGTAGTGTCGGTCGGATTGTTGTTATTCATTATTTTGGATTATATACCCATTCTGACGCGTTGCAAGTTTATTGGTTAAAAGCTGGATAAGAATCACAAACTGACCGGATGGATAGTTGACGGGGGATTACTTTCAGGTATAATGTCGCCTGTGCCCTGATAGGGCGCTTGCGTTATGAAAGAATGACGCACATGCATGGTCCTCTAGCTCAATTGGTAGAGCAACTGACTCTTAATCAGCAGGTTCAGGGTTCGAGTCCCTGGAGGATCACAAACCATTTAATGCCGGGGAAGTAAAAAAAAGGATCAGCAGGTTTCCCCGTGGAGGGGACTTTGCAGCTGTTCGAGTCCCTGGAGGATCACCTGTTATTTAATAGCGGGGAAGTGAAAAAAGGGATCAGCAGGTTTCCCCGTGGAGGGGAGAGGATCACAAATCATTTAACCCCGTAGCAGAAAAGAATCAGCATGGTCCCCCACAGGGTGTGGTCAATTGATTCGGTTTCTAATACTTTTCTTAAAGGATAATCCTTGACAATTGTCAGGGAATTGGATATATTTCATGCCACTTAACTAATTATGGGAGTTGATTATGTCGCCTACTAAAGTATTATCTGAAGTTATCCGGGAATGGTCGGAAGTCTATATGCACCGCTCGGCCCGCGACTTCAAACGTTTTATGCGTGAGACCGGATTGTCTTTTTCCCAGATCAACGTCTTGATGCGTCTGTACCATGGCGGTAAGAGCGGCATCTCTGAAATTGGCGTGCAGTTGGGGGTAACCAACGCAGCTGCCAGCCAGGCGATCGACAAGCTCGTAAACCTGGAGTTGATCGGGCGGACGGAAGATCCCGCCGACCGGCGCGCCAAACTGCTGGTCCTGACCCCCAAAGGTCGCGAATTGATCGCCAGGGGCATTGAAATCCGAAGCGGTTGGATCGAAGGGCTGACCAATGCCTTTACACCGGAACAACAAGGCATGATCATCTCTGCGCTCACCCTTCTCACAGAAGCTGCGCACCAGACGGAAGAATAATTCCCCATAAATATTCCTTTATATACCGATCGGATTTGGTTGATTAAATACCAGGAGTAATTTTCTCTATGCTACGTCTCGTAAAGTACCTGAAACCTTATACTCTGTTGATCCTGATTGCAGTGGCATTATTGTTCGTCCAGGCCAATGCCGACCTGGCATTGCCGGATTACATGTCGAAAATCGTCAACAACGGTATCCAGCAGGGCGGTATCGAAAACGCCGTCCCCGAGGCCATCCGCCAGAGCAAAATGGACCGCCTGTTCCTGTTCATGAGTTCAGCAGAGCAATCGGTCGTCAAGGCGGATTACGTTTTGGTGGATGAAAACTCGCCTGACTTCGTGGAAACCATTAAAAAATACCCGACCGTGGCTTCTGAGCCGATCTACGTTCTGAAAAGCGTCGATAAAGCTGAGATCGCCAGGTTGAACCCGATCCTGGGCAAATCGTTGATCATCGTATCGGGCATTGAGCAATCCCTGGCCGACCCGGTCAAAGCGAAAGCCATGGGGCAGACTTTAGGGCTCGACCTGTCCAAACTCCCGGTAGGGGTGGATGTTTTTTCCATGCTCCAGAAATTACCGCCGGCGACCCTGACAAAGATTACCGATGCGATCGACCAGAAGTTTGCCACCCTGGGTGAAAGCATGATCATCCAGATGTCGGTGAGCGCCGTCAAGGCCGAATATATCGCCCTGGATATGGAAACCGGCCAGGTTCAGACCAACTATATCCTCCATACCGGCTTGCTGATGCTGCTGGTAACCCTGCTCTCCGGAGCCTGTACCATTGCGGTCGGTTTCCTTTCCGCTCGTACCGCAGCCGGTCTTTCCCGCGATCTGCGCCGGAATGTTTTCCAACGGGTTGAGAGCTTCTCGAGCACCGAGTTCGATAAATTCTCGACCGCTTCGCTGATCACCCGCTCCACCAACGACATCACCCAGATCCAGATGGTGGTCCTCCTGATCATGCGCATGGTCATCTATGCCCCCATCATTGGGGTCGGCGGTGTCATCCGCGCCCTTTCGAAAACCACCTCGATGTGGTGGATCATCGCTTTGGCGGTGGTAGTCCTGCTCGGCCTGATCCTGACGGTCTTCTCCATCGCATTGCCCAGGTTCAAGATCATCCAGAGCCTGATCGACCGTCTTAACCTGGTAACGCGCGAGAACCTGTCCGGTATGATGGTCATCCGTGCCTTCAACATGCAGGAATTCGAGGAGAAACGATTCGATAAAGCCAACGTCGACCTGACCTCGGTCAACTTGTTCATCAACCGCGTCATGGTGGTCATGATGCCGGTGATCATGCTGCTTATGAACGCCCTGACCGTCCTGATCATCTGGGTGGGCGCCCACGAAGTTGCCCAGTCGCAAATGCAGGTGGGTGACATGATCGCTTTCATGCAGTATGCCATCCAGATCGTATTCGCCTTTTTGATGCTCTCGATGATGTTCATCATGCTGCCCCGGGCAGCCGTATCCGCCGACCGGGTTGCGGATGTATTGGAGACGGAACCGCTGATCAAAGACCCTGAAAAACCCCGGAAGTTCCCTTCACCTTTCAAAGGTACGATCGAATTTCATGACGTGGACTTTCGCTATCCGGGTGCAGAAGAGGACATCCTGCATGACATCAGCTTTACTGCCAAACCGGGTCAAACGACAGCCTTCATCGGCACCACCGGTTCCGGTAAATCCACCATCGTTAACCTCATCCCGCGCTTCTACGAGGTGACCTCCGGTGCCATTACCCTGGATGGCATCGATATACGCGAAGTCACCCAGCATGACCTGCGCGAGAAGATCGGCTATATTCCCCAGAAAGGCAACCTGTTCTCCGGCACGATCGAAAGCAACCTGTTATACGCGGATGAAAATGCCGGTGACGAGGATTTGAAACTTGCGGCAGATATTTCACAATCCAGCGAATTTATCGCTGAAAAGCCGGAAGGCATGCAAAGTGAGATCTCGCAGGGTGGCATGAACGTATCGGGCGGTCAGAAACAACGCCTCTCGATCGCACGTGCCCTGGTCAAGAAAGCGCCCATCTATATTTTCGATGACAGTTTCTCTGCCCTCGACTTTAAGACCGACGCAGCATTGCGGAAAGCCCTCAAACAGCACACCGGCGCCAGCACCCTGCTGATCGTCACCCAACGTATCGCCACCATCAAGAACGCCGAACAGATCATCGTCCTGGATGATGGCATGGTGGTGGGGAAAGGTACCCATAAGGAGTTGATGAAATCCTGCGAGGTCTATCAGGACATTGCCCTGTCGCAGCTCAGCCAGGAGGAATTGGCATGACCATGCATGGCAGTTCGAGCGCTCCCGCATCCAGTGGTCCCAGACGCCGGGGAGGTCCGATGGGTGGCGGCCCGATGGCGATGATCAAAGGCGAAAAGCCGCGCGACTTCAAGGGCACCATGAAGAAGCTGATCCAGTACCTCGGCTCCTACAAGCTGGCGATCCTGGTCGTAACGATCTTCGCCATCGCTTCCACGGTATTTTCCATCGCCGGCCCCAAGATCCTGGGCAAAGCCACCACAAAGCTGTTCGAAGGCGTTCTGGCCTTGATCGCCGGGACGGGTTCGATCGACTTCACAACCATCGGTCAGATCATCCTCTGGACCCTCGGTCTGTACCTGCTTTCGGCTTTGTTTGCCTACATCCAGGGCTGGGTCATGACCGGCATCTCCATGAATATTACCTATCGCTTCCGCAAGGATATTTCCCAAAAGATCAACCGCATGCCGTTAAAGTACTTCGACGGCACCAGCCATGGCGAAGTGCTCTCGCGCGTGACCAACGACGTGGATACGGTCAGCCAGACCCTCAACCAGAGTCTCTCTCAGATCGTCACCTCGGTCACGACCGTTATTGGCGTGCTGATCATGATGTTCACCATCAGCTGGCAGATGACCATGGTGGCCCTGGTGATCGTGCCAATCTCGTTCGTGATCATCAGCCTGGTGGTCGGCCGTTCCCAGAAATATTTCAAACAGCAACAGGATTACCTCGGCCATCTTAACGGTCACGTGGAGGAGATGTACGGCAGCCACATGGTCATGAAAGCCTTCAACGGCGAAGAAAAGAGTGTGGCCCGGTTCGACCAGATCAACAGCACGCTCTTCGACTCCAACTGGAAATCCCAGTTCCTTTCGGGGCTGATGTTCCCGGTCATGAACTTCGTCGGCAACCTGGGTTACGTTGCCATCTGCATCCTGGGCGGGTACCTGGCGATCCGGAATGCCATCACCGTCGGTGACATCCAGGCTTTCCTCCAGTACGTACGGAACTTCACACAGCCGATCACGCAGATCGCCAACATCTCCAACATCTTCCAGCAGACGGCAGCCTCGGCGGAACGCGTGTTCGAGTTCCTGGCGGAACCCGAGGAAGTACCCGATACGACACAGCCGGTCCAACCCGCCACCGGTCCCGGGCGCGTGGATTTCAAAGACGTCCATTTCGGCTACAGCCCGGATAAGATCATCATCGACGACTTCTCGTTCTATGCCGAACCCGGCTCGAAGATCGCCATCGTCGGCCCGACCGGCGCCGGCAAGACCACCATGGTCAAGCTGCTGATGCGCTTCTATGACGTCACCGGCGGTGCCATCCTGGTGGACGGTCACAACATCAAGGACTATACCCGCGGCGACCTGCGCTGCATGTTCGGCATGGTGCTGCAGGACACCTGGCTGTATAACGGCACGATCATGGAGAACATCCGCTATGGCCGCTCCAACGCCACCGACCAGGAGGTCATCGCGGCCGCCAAAGCCGCCCACGTCGACCACTTCGTCCGCACCCTGCCGGAAGGTTACCAGATGGTCCTGAACGAGGAGACCACCAATATTTCGCAGGGGCAGATGCAGTTGATGACCATCGCGCGCGCCATCCTGGCCGACCCGCGCATGTTGATCCTGGATGAGGCCACCAGCTCGGTCGATACCCATACCGAGGTGCTGATCCAGAAAGCGATGGACGTGTTAATGAAAGGTCGCACCAGCTTCGTCATCGCCCACCGCCTATCCACCATCCGCGACGCTGATTGGATCCTGGTGATGAAGGACGGCGACATCGTAGAGCAGGGCAAGCATGAAAAATTGCTGGCGAAGAAGGGCTTCTACGCCGAGCTCTATAACAGCCAGTTCGAAGGTAAAGAGATCTAAACAAAATGAATGTAACGAGGTTTAACCGGTAATGATGAACCTCGTTTGCTCAAATAGATATGGATTGAGAATAAGATAGATATGTTTTCTATATTGGGTATAAAAAAATTACAATTAATTCATAGAGCTGGTAGTATGTAATAATTTGACCTTATTTAACCCAATTCTGGAAAGCTTTATATGTAATGAAAAAAATATCAAGGACTGCCTTAAAAAGGGTAGAAAGGAACATGAATATTGAAATTATATATTTTCACGGGCAAGTCTAATGATTTCGTCTGGATTACCTCCACATCCACCGAACATAAAGCTAATTGATTCGCAACGTTGAACGCCATTACCGTTTTTATTAAAACGTTCTGACCGATATTCTTTGACTCTTTGATAGAGAGTGGCAATATCATCCTTTCGAATATCCCCAATTATACGAGGCATAGGTTCTTCAAGAAGGAACCATTTGCAATTTAAACCGGTTTCCTGGTCTACAATACATCTACCGATATTATCAATATGTAGCCCTGTGATAATGGTGGGGCATATCGGGCGTTTATAACCTTTCCATAACGATTTTTCAACGATATTTTTAAGGATTTTCATTTCTTGTTTATCTATACGTAATTTTTTATAATTCTTTTTCTCTAAAACCCAACCTGCTTGCTCAAGTTCCCCAATAGATGGAAATATATTATTGCTCTGCGCGAACTTAATGACATCTACGATCTGATTCACATTATTTTTTGAGTTAAAAGTGAGTGATGTCGGAACAATTGAAAACGCCAGATCAGTATCTCCAGATTCGTTAGCCTTACCATAACCGGCAGCCAATAAAAATTTTATCGTTTGGTAAATATTGCTTGCAGTGCCTTTTTTACCTAATATAATATCAAATGTGTCCTCATCAAAGGTATCAAGTTTGAGTATTAAACAGACACCATGATCGTGTAACCATTTCGCTTTATCTTTATTAATTAGAATACCATTGGTAAATAGAGAGACCCGGACATCAGACTTGGCTGCTATTTCGACCATGCTTTCGAAACGTACATCTTCTAATGGTTCGCCAAGTCCACAAGAATAAATCCAACGCAATCCAAGTTTAATTGCATCTTGCACAAGTCTATTTGTCTCACGAACATTCAACTCATTTGGATGTCTTTTGCCCACATCTGGTCGAGAATCACAATATATGCATGCCGCATACGTACATTTAGCTGTTAATTCTAGATCAAGAGTAGTTAGTTTACCTACTTTATGTCCTGAAAGACATTCATTTAATACTTTAGTACTCCAAGGATAATATGTGCTCATTTCCTTCTCTATAAAGCTATCTATAATTAATATCCATTACTTTTGAAACATTACAAAAAGTTTGAGTTCCTTCTGCACTATTCATTAATTCTAGGAATGCACGAACAAATGGATCTGATGCCTTTGTGGCACTCTCTGGTTTGTCTTGAACACAAAAAACTAACGGATATTGCTCTTTTGTATATATTTGTGATGTTGGTAGTTTGATTATTACAACGGGAGGGGGAGTATCATTTTTAGCATTATAAATCGCAATTGTCATGTGGACAATATGCTGAGGAACTAAGAAACATCTAATTTGTTCTCTAGCTTTTTCTATCGATAAACTACAATCCGTTTTCCAAACATTAATAAGATCTTTCATACGGTCTTGCACCTTTGCATCCTCCATGGGAATTAAATATCGATATATAACACCTCTCTTAAGATTATTACGTATGACTTTACCCATTTCGGAATCCGTTTCTAATTGAAGGGCAGATGTCATTATCCAAATTTCAGAATTATCCTCCACTGAGTTTTCAAGTCTAATAAGTTCCTTGTAATCAATTACTGATTCTCCAATTGTACCCTTTAAGGCTTGTTTCATTTTTTCAATGTAATGATCAAGAGCATGACCACTATTGTTAATCTCATCTAATCTATTTAATAGGTTGAGGCTCTTATCTTGAAAAGCATCCTCTTTATTTCTCGAAAAGAATAAATATATAAGTCCACCAGTACCACCTGCAATAAAAGCAATGCCAAATCCAACTAAAGCACTTTCCCAAGAAAAAATCTTAAGTAAAATAGAAGCTAAATATGTCGTAGTAAGGATTACTAACCAACCTATCACAGGGCCCATATTCGGAATGGATTTATTTATCATTGTATTAAAAGCCTCCTACTTTATTTCGTGTCTTTCATGAATAAATAGTGTATAAGAATCTAATAATAATATAGAAAAAATATACCAAGTTTTTACTAGATATAGATATTATAAAAAATCGATATTAGATACTATTATTAATTTACAATATTCAAGGGTGTCCCTCCTTGAAAAGCCTTAATATTTGATATGCAGATATCTACCTGCCGGATTTTTGCCTCAAGGGTGTTATACCCGATATGGGGAGTAAGAACAATATTTCCCAACTTTAAAAGATCCACTGGCAATTCTATCTCTTCCCCTTCAATAGCCACATCAAAACCAGCGCCTTTTATTCGTCCGGATTTTAGAATAGAAATAAGGTCTTCTACTAAAATGACATTCCATGTTGCGCCAATAATTATAGCGTCAGGTTTTAAATGATTTAGCTTTTTTCTCGTAAGCATACCCCTAGAATCATCATTGAGTGGACAGGAAATGCAAATGATATCGCTTGATTTAATAAGGTCATCCAATGATAAATCAAGTATTTCATCATATGACTTTGGATGTCTGTTATATGTAACAACATCCATACCTAAGCATTTAGCTATTTCGGCTACATGGTATCCAATCCTGCCGAGACCAATAATTCCCATCCTTCGACCTTTAAGTTCGACACCTTCCAAATACCCTTTTTCTTTTTTACCTGCTCTGATATTCCTATCACCTAATACTATTTGCCTTGCTACACATAGGGATAAACCAATCAGGTGTTCAGAAACAGCTTCACTTGCATACCCTGGTATATTACTAATTAAAATACCCTTCTCCTTAGCCTCATTTCGGTGTTGTATCCAACCATAGCCAGTAGACATGAGCGCTAAGAGAGAAGGAGATTTCATTGATAAAATGAATGGAGAGGGATCTATCCAATTAATTACTACTACATCTGCACCTACTATTCTTTCACGGCATTCATTGTCATTAGATGTATCATAGCGCTCTACATGCCCAAGCTTTTCTAAATGGGCAATTTGCTCATTCGTCACTTGAAGTTTTTCAAGAACAACGATTTTCATAATAACCTCCCAATCCTTTATAAAATAAATTATACACTACTCTTTAATACAATCAATAGCTGTAATCGGATATATAAGAATAATTGTTCGAATTAATTTTATATAAAATTTTTAAGGTTCTTGATATTGTCCAATAATTAGCGAAATTGACCGTACTGACGATTTAGTTTATAGATATCACGCTCAATTGTACAGCTTTCACATTTCATGCAACCCTGATTTTGGTCTGGAGAAATATTATTATCTAACATTGTCTTGGCCGCTATCTTGCTAACCCCGATTAATTCGCTTGGCTTACATTGAGGATACTCTTTGAGTAAAGAACCATCCCAAGGTTTAAATGGCACGATGCATGGTTGAACACCTATTGTAGCAAGTTTGATCACTCCTTGAATTGCTTCTTTTACTGGTTGAATGCCAATAATAAGGCAACTTCCTACGCGATTAGACCCAACAAGTGAAAGAGCTATTTTCATTGCAGAAAGATATTTTGATAATTTATATTTACCGGGGCAAATCTCCTGGCCAAGGATTTCATCCCATATTTCTACATTGAATCCAAAACTTGTAACACCAGCATTAACCAACCTCTCAATATCGTTATCGGAATCTGGTGGTACCATCTCCAACCATATAGGTATATTTTTTACTCTATTTCGAATATTACTCACACAATCCAAAAAATATTCAATATTGTTTTCAAAAGGTATCCTTGTACCTCCACCTAAACATACTTGATATTTTTGATTTTTATTATATGCTTCTTCTACTGTATCTGCGATTTCAATAGGAGAGCCAATATCCCATTCAATTCCTGTTCCACAAAACTTGCAGGGAAGACCCATTCGATGAAAATCGCAACCACGATATGTTTGATGTAAAAATACTCGTCCTTCATGTAAAAAAACACTTGACATATTCTTGCCAGTTTGTGTTTTTTTTAAATACCACTGGGGCATTAAGACAGAATTTATTGTCATGATCCTGCTGTTGTCTTTATACAATTGAAATACTTTATCCCCATTGTCATTCTCTATGTGATAAGGTGAGCATTGATCAAAAGAGTGTGACATTGTAACGAGAACATAACTTCCATTTTCTAATACAATGTGAATTCCAACATTTCCCGTTTTCCAGTCATTTCCAGGATTTTGCATTTTGAAAATATTATCAGCACTTTTAGTCCGATGTATACCAAGGCACAATAAGTCAGCTTTTATTTCTATAATATTCCACTCATATAGAAGATTTTTAATCTTCATTTTTGATCATTATAGTGTGATAATATTCCGGATCTATCAATAGATATAGATTTGGATAGGGCATATCGGTGTAGGATATCCCAGAAGGCGCCACGATATCCATTATTAATAGCCTCCAAAAGCCATCGGTTAGAGTTATATTCGAGGAAAAAGAAGCGATTATCATTTCTGATTAGTTTATTTACCAAATCAAAAGCATCAGTCATGATGGCAGGATCAATAAAAAATATTGGACTTGTAGGGTTTTCTCCACCTATAATTCCATCTTTTACATCTTTATGAATAATAAAATTGGCGAGGGCAGTACCAGGATATACACGGATGCCTAGAGTAATTCCAATTCTATCTGGATTACACCGTTTCATATACTCGATTGTGGTCGTAATACTTTGATTCGTCTCTCCTGGGGATCCTAATAAAAGATCAAGTAAAACTCGTATACCAACTTTTTTACAAAGCTGCGTTGCAGAATAAATATCATTGGGAATAAATCCACGCTTTAGTCGTTGTAACATCCCAGAATCACCAGAATCTACTCCAAAATTTATCCCCACACACCCGGCACGGCGCATAAGATTGGCAAGTTCTGGAGAAAAAGGTATGGGTAAGCAATATGCATACCAACGAAGTTTATCTCCAAGACCTCTTGAAATTAGTTCTTCACAAAGTTGACTTGCATGCCAATCCGGAAGATTGAATTCACTATCACAAATATATATATGATCAATACCCTGTTCTAAAAGCCTTTGGAACTCATCAGCAATAAAATTAATTGGCCGAGTACGAATATACTTGCCCTTAGCCGATGGTTCTACACAATAAATACAATGATGCAAGCATCCCCGCTTTGTCTCGATACCAGCTTGTCCTCCCTCTTTAAAATATCTTTGATTATTAACCCAATTACGACTCATCGTCGGTAAGTTGGCTAATGGAAATGATTTTGGTGGGTTTCGCCGCCAACCATCTTTGCTTTTCCAGATGAGATTAGGAATGCTAATCCAATCTTGTCCCGATTCTATTTTTGCTGCAAGTTCTGATATGGCGAATTCACCATCTTGATATATTCCGGCGTCAGCTTGGCATAAATCTAAAATTAATTCAGGCATTACAGAAAACCCAACGCCGCCAATCACTATTAATGCATCTGTATGCTTCCGGAGAGATTTAACTAGATCACAAAATTCTGGTATGAATGATTGACAGCTTGGATAATAGCAATCATCAGTATTTCTAAGTGTGATCCCAACTAGATTGAAAACCTTATTGTTGAAAAATTTATTTATTGCTTTACACCAGTCATTTTCCCAGCATAAATCAAGAATTTCTATATTATGACCAGAAACGGCTAATACTTCTGCTAAATATTCAAGACCTAATGGACCAATAGGGGGTTTAATACGATTTGAATTAATCAAAGCTATATTCAAGGGCATAGTAACTTTGTCTACAATTCTATTGAAATCATTGGCATTAAATTATGGAAAATGGGAAAATCTCTTTAATAATACTTGATAAGCGGAGTCTACCCATAATATTCAAGACATTACCCTCCGAAATAGTCTACTTTTATTAGAATAATTATCTCAAGATTCTGTATGTATGATTTATGATAAGACATGTTATAGATTCGTACAAGGTATACACGCTTCTAAAATTGTCTCTATACTTATTCAATAATTCAACTTTTCAATTTGGAAAAGATATTTGGCAAATGTCTCTGCCAACAGTACCGGAACAGCGTTACCTATTTGGATAGAAATTTGATCATAAGAACCAGCAAATTTATAATCATCGGGAAAAGTCTGCAGGCGCGCAGCTTCCCGAGGGGTGATTGCTCTGTTAGCTGTTGGATGAGCATATCTACCTTTGGTGAAATTTGTGCATCCAGTCGTTAAAGTGTTTGATGGGCGCTTAAAATCCATTCGCCCATAAACATCGTTGAAGCCTGTTCCATCTTTGTGACAAGCTAATTCCAAACGCTTGGGTAAACTATTCCGACTCCCGCCATTTTTAGGAATATAAGATAAACGCGTTAAATTAAGAATGGTGTGTTTTCGAGCTTGATGTAAAGGATCTGTTTGACTTTTTTGCCCGGATGATAAATTTTTGATTCCATAGAAAGCATTTTGGACGGTACGCCATTCTTCTTTACCGATCTTTTTTGCTATCTTGGGATCTTCATGGGTTTTTTCTGGAATTGATAAGTTAATATCCTCTCGGCTACAAAGGAGAATAAGACGTTTACGGAACTGTGGCACACCATAATTTACTGCATCAACAATAAAAGGTCCAAATACCTTATATTTATAGTTTTTTTGTAGTGTATCAATTAATTTATCCAAGATTTTTTTGTTTTTACCTTTATTTAGCCCAGGTACATTTTCCATCATAATATATTTTGGGCGGAATACTGCAACAAAGGGTATTACTTGTAAAATTAATTTTGTGCGACCGTCCTTTTTATTTACTCTGTTTTGCCGGCTAAACGGTTGGCATGGCGCGCAAGCTGAAAGAACTGTTAAATCGCCTTTGTGTAAATTTAGTCGCCTTAGCACCTTAATCGGATCAACTTTACATATATCTTTTTCGTACATTAAGACTTCAGGATGGTTTTGGCAATAAGTTGAGGCTGCAGTGTGATCCCATTCAACGGCAGCTAAGGTTTGAAAGCCTTGATTTTTGAAACCTTGCGTTACTCCGCCGGAGCCGGAAAATAGGTCAATTAGAGTTGGTGTCATTTTTAGGATCTTCATAGTATACACAATAACGGGTTAGACAACATTGTATGCATAGTGGATTTCTAGGACGGCAAATCAACCTTGTAAAATCAAGAAGTTTCTGGGTGGATAAACCCGTGTAATTTTCCGACAGATAAGGAGCCAATTCTATTATTTGTTTGGAACCTTTAGTCTTATTTTCCATTTCCAACCCGGTAAGTCGGGCAATAAAGCGGAGAATATTAACATCACTCGGAACAAGCTTTTGTTTGTATGCAAATACTGCAATGGCGGAAGCAGTATATAATCCTAGGCCCGGAATCTTTGATAAACTGTCTATATCCTTTGGGATTTTTCCGGCGTAGGAATCACATATATATTGGGCAGCTTTAATAATATAAGGAACACGCTTTGATAATCCTAACGGACGAAGAATGGCTTGTAAATCGTTTTGATCTGCATTGCTGAGAGTATAGATATCTGGATATTTGCTAAAAACATCTTCATAGATGCGGGCAACCACATCCGCCCTGGTTCGAATTAATAAGATTTCTGCCAAGAATATTCGATATGGTGTACGACGTTTTCGCCATGGGAAATTAATTGGAAAGGCAGTTTCGTGACGTATTAGGTTGCATCCTGCCCTCATTACTCTATGGCGAAAGTAAAAGCTCATAGTTTAGTATGATTAACCTCATCTATACAGACGTATAAACTAATCATATCTTATATTATCTACATAAGATAATATTGTTTTCCCTCACTTTCACTTGCTAATGATACTTGCTATATATTTCACCTGATGGAGTGTCAAATACCGATAGCCCCAATGACATCGAAACTTTCTTGCCTTAAGTCTTTAGTCATGTCGCAACATCCAAAAAATAAATCGAACCACAATATATATTTATCGTATTTATTTTGAAATAGATGCAACCGTAGGACGTGCTGTTGTACTGAATTCCTCCAGAATATTTTTTAGTATAACCTTCATAGGTTCAGAATAATCAGGCACTCCATTGCCAGCGATTGTATTTAAAACATGTTGAATAACGGGTATCAAAAACGGTTCCGATACAGTACAAAGCCTTTCGGTTCTAGGCCAAAAGGAATATTTCATTGCTTCTCTGCCTCTTAGTTTCTCACTTAAACTCTTCCAATTACCGGGATATGTAGGAATTCGTAGTGAAATCAAATCCTTCGGAATAGCAAGAAAGTTTTTCATACATCCGTTTACCGGCACAAAAGGAAGTACAAAGGGACCCTCTGCTAGTTCTCCCACATTACCTAATAAATTAGGAACTGGTCCGGGAATATTTGCTGGTTTTACACAAGCAGTCAACCAATCTTTCAGAGTAATATTTGTCTGTTTCAGTTCATGCAGTGCCACCATGTTAATAATGCCAAGATTCTTTTTCCAAAAACCACCTAAGTCGCAATCGGCGGATATAATCAAATGGAAATCATCCTCGACTTTAACAATATCTCCACACCTTACTAAATCATCTCCCGTTTCTCGTTGAAAGTAGAGACGGTAAGACCACATTTTTTTGACAATGGAATCATCCATGGTTCGAGCTTCTTGGGTCGGTTCAGGTATCTTGTCGAGTATATCGTAAATCTCTCTACTCGCAATTTTTGATCGGAATTTTTCTGTTAAAAAATCAATCAAGTCTTTTTTCCCACCGTCTCCAATAACAATATGATTTTTAATATCATTGAGCAATAATTTACCCATATCTGATAGTATCTTGTCTATCGTTTGTATGCCTTTTATTCTTAATATATTCGCAAATCTGAATGAGAAATTACTATCATACAATTGCTCTGCGTTTTGTAAAAGAACAGTTGTTTGGTCTGTGCCATTAAAAGCCTTATCCAGATAATGCAATCTTTCTTTATATTCTTGGAATTCGTGTTTGGCTAGAACAATTTCTATCTCCGGTTTTTTATCAGCCCCCGAAAAAATATACACTAGAGAGAAAGTCTTGTTCTAAAATCTCTTTTAGGAGATTTTCCGAGTTGATCTCGGAACCTGCGCCTGGATAGTCCCAATCATATATGACAATTTCTGATCGAAAAGTACCGTATTCGAGATCATTGATATAAAAAGCTGGATTGGTGTATCCATATACATCCCATTTTGGTGTTCCATCATCATTTGATTCGGAAAGAAGAGTTTGAATTAAATTCTTTATTACTCCATCGATCCATGGTTTATCATTTTGTTTAAGTAAAAATTGCAGGTTAGAGGAATTTAGAAGCTTGGTATCTCTTATTCCATCTACTCCGGCCGCGGGTATATCGTTATCAATAATACAAATAGAATATCCCATGTTATTTTTTCTCTCCAACCGGGCGTTCACTAAATACCTTACTAAAATCTAATGTGAATTGAGCCCCGCTCATATTTGCTAGACGTTCTCTTTCTGTCGTAAGATACACATCACCTTTCATGTTTTGCATATAGTATCTGCAAATGTAAAGACCGAGACCACTCGGGGGAACGCGTAAACTGTATCCGGGTTGAAATAAGTAAGGTAATATGATCGCATCGATACCAGGACCGGAATCGGCAATAAGAACAGTTCTTTTTTTAGAATCGATATGGATGATTATTTTCCTGGCGTCCATCGGAAGCATACTTAACCAATAACAACTGTTATCGAAAAAGTTGGAAAATATTTGGATTAAGGCACCATAACGTCCGTAAATCCTAAATACTTCCTTTACGTTTACTTCGACCTTTATGCCCAACTTCTCGATTCGAGAATGGAACAATTCCACCACATAGTTAATAGGTTTATTGATTTCGAACTCTAATTGGGCTTCATTTTTGATAGCCCGTATGGGACTTAATCTTTTTAACTCTGTTTGAAGAGATTCTGAGGCGTCTTTAAGATCTTGAAGTTTTTGTAATTCAGGTGATTTCGATTTCAGCATATAAGAAACACCAGCATAAAAATTCGCTGCAATCTTTGCAATTTCATGAACGGAGACAGCAACAGCCATACCATATCCTGCTTGCTCTGTAAGCAAATCTTGTGACTCCTGTATAAGATCAATACTTTTTTGTAAATTTTTTAAGGAGCGTGATAGATTAATTAAATTATCACCACGTTCACCTCTATTACCAATATTGTGGAGAATTTGATAAGGGTCTTCATCCAAAGGGTATTTTTCAGTAATGCTGTTAATTAATACTTCACCTTGTTTTACAAAATTCTTAAGTAGTTTAGGATCGCGGATAACTTCACCAGTTAAGTTATTAAATTCATCGCGTTTCCCGATAAACATAGTTTCGATAACTGTTGTGATAATAGCTATGACTAATTGAGTTAGATCTTTAAATGCCTTGTTTTCAATTAAACCTTCACGATCGGTTTTGTCATTAAGATCAATATTCTCGGTTTGATCAATCTCCAGATTTCCTATTATGTTGTAATAGGACATCCTGAATGCTTGTTTAATATGACGTTTACTTAATTTCAACCAATCTGTCTCTGCCCCCCATTCAGCCGGGAAAATATTGATTCCATCCCTAAATATGGATATTCCACCAAATTGAGTGAGATAATCAATAAAATTTTTTCCATCCGGACCGCTCGTAGTTATCCATGGGTCTCGACGATACCAGGCGTTGACATGCAAATAGAACATGCCACATTCCGGTTTTCTTAATTCTCCACCTTTTACCGTCTCCCAATACTCAATTTTTGCCTTACGAAGATCATATTTATTTTCTTGGAGTTCCATCTTTGACATTGGTACATTATTGGGCGGTTGGAATATTATTGAATAATCCATCAAACCATTTTCATCAACTAATCCATTAAATGAAAATGTCGGAGGGAAGTTATTAAATGGATTGTCGGTTGACAATATACCGATTTGTGGACATTCCAGATAGGCATTAAAACCTTGCTCTGATTTTGGTTTGTGAGGTGAAGGGTTTGGTGAATTCAGGCTTATTATTGAACGATGCAAGTCTTTTATTGTTGGTTCGTCCCATGTAAATCCTTCGCGATTACCATATATAACCAATTGGGTTCCGGAGCCATTTTCGCCGTATTCGCGTGACGGTTTTTGACGAGAGAGCGCAACACCAACAGACTCAAGATCTCTTGCGCCATCTTTGCCGACATCAAATTTATCCCAGTCAATATCTAATATGTACTCATAGTCGAGGTTCTTTACTTTTGTCTTTAAAAGTAATCGACGACCTAGTCGGCTTGCCGCAAATCGACCAACTCCTTTTTCACCTAAAGGAATCCGCCCCTTACTTTCCCTCCGAATTTCTAAAATTAACCTATTAAATGAACCTAACTTACCTAATTTGGCCGCTTTCTCCCGTTCTCTTTTGATGTTTTCTTTTATTACGGTTTTAAGAGTAGATGCAGGCCGAAGCCAACCATTTTCGATTACATCTCTAATCATCCCAGATCCGTCATCTTCAACTATTATTACCGGTCCCGGAAATTCTGGAAATAAGTATTCCGATTTGTCTACACTCTTTAGTGAAGGTATATTCTCTATCCTAACTTTGCAATATGATGCTCCGGCATCGTAAGCGTTTTTAATTAATTCAAGAACCCCAACTTTTTCGGATGCAATTAATTGTTCTCCAAGTACTTTAATCAAATGTGCATCTGCCCTGAAATTTAAAAGGATTTTTCCATCTAAACATATCTCGTCCAATAGTTCCTTCGAAATCTCGCGGACTGCATTTTGCGGATTATAGTGGGGAGAATCTGCCTCACGGGTTCTTCCTGATTCGTCCTTATTAGAGACTGGTACTGAAAACAATTTATAATCTGATATTTCTACAAAGAATAGTTCTTTTTCTCTTTTATCTTCAATTGGATTACTTGAAATTTTCCCATATCCAAAATATGATCCTTCACCAGTTTTCGTAGATTCATAATAAATAAATTCAACAGGGAGATTTTTAAATTGTCCAATGTATTTTTTGGGAAAGTGATAGGTGCGTCCAAGTAAATCATTATAAAGATTATTTTCTCTCGACTGAGTTAGTACTAGACATTTTGTTTTCATATATATTTGCCCTAACTATTTTGCGGTATACGATTATGCTATGTGTAGTGTTATTTGTATATCATATTGCTTTTATCTTTATTATAATAATACTGATTATATGAATATACAATCACTATTATTTGTGACTTATCTGGTTGTAAATAACATCATCCGATACACCGCCCCATCCTCGCCGGAGTAAACCGGGATCAGGTTGACGATCTGCTTGATCTCATCCAAATTCAACATGGTCTTGGGCATATACCTTAATTCCGGCAGGTCGAACCAGATCAGGTACATTTCCCCCGAAACCCCCGGCCAGTCGCCTTCGTTATCGACCGTGGGCACCCCGTAAACCTGCCTGCGCGTCAGGAACCAGGCGGTTTCGTTGTAGTTGCTGTACAGCACCGCGTCTTCCGGCGGCACGAAGCTGCCCAGATAACCGGCAAGCTGCGACTCCCGGATCGCCCGTGTGTTGTGGATATTATATAAACTTGCTTCCCCGTTTTGAATGGAATCGGTGACATATTGATAAGTGGAAGCCAGCGGATAGACCAGCCACAGCCCGAACCCGACCAGCAGGGCGGGGAGCATTAAGCGCGATTTGTTCAATATTTCCTTCGGGACCAACACCGGCAGGAGTTCCATCAGGACCACCAATAGGAGTACCAGGAGGACGATGTGGACACGGTCCCAAAGCAACGGGCGGTGCTCCTTATAGCTGAGCATATAGATCAAGGTAAGACCATAGATAATGAAGAACACACAAGCCGGAATGAACGCTCCGGAAGCAAACAGATCGCGCAACCGTTTCCGGTTTCGATAAAGACCGATAAATAAAAGAATAGTGAAACCCGCCACCCAGACCCAGATGCCGGTGTGGTTCGTGATCGTGCCTGGGATGAACCAGTGCAACAGTTTTTGGAGCAAAAGCGTCAGGTTCTTCCAGGGGAGGGGGTCGAACCGTGGTCCGGTCAGGGTCCCGTAGCCCAGGTAGTTATGGAATAGGATCCAGGCAGCGGTCGGGGCACCGGAAAGAAAGGAAAAGATGGCGGCATCCCGCACCGCCCGCCACACGTGAGCCTGCTGTTGGTACAGGATGATCACGGCGCCGGTCAGAACCAGCGCTAACCCGACGTAGCGCTGGCTGGCTCCCAGCAGCGCGGCGACCAGCATCCCGGTCAGGTTGCGGGTCGATGGGGTCTGCATATAATGTACGGCTGCGATCATAAACAGGACCACGAACAGGATGAAAAGCGGGTCAGGGGCGACGTTGGCAGAGATCCTGATAAGTGAAGGGGAAGAAAAAACCACCAGGCTGCCCAGGATGACATAGATGGGTTTATCCGGCTTGATGAGCGCGAACAACATGCCCGAGCAAAAGACGATGGTGCCGAATACCAGGATGTTCAGGACCATCCCGACCGTGAACACATCCGAGTGGAACAACGCGCTTAACAAGCCCAGGAGGATGGAATACATGGGTGGCCAGGAAACCAATGCGTTTCCGGAAGAGGTGATCAATCCCCTGCCTTCGATGAAATTTTGCCCGGCCGAAATGATGCGGATGGCGTCGGAGGAAAGCCCCGACCCATAGCTGGAGGTTGCCAGCCACACGATCCCACAGCCGGCAATGGAAAGGACGATCAGGTAGACCAGGAGTCTTTTATCGATCTGTTTCAAGAGTGTCATACAGCAACCAGGTATCTGCAGGTTTTTATCCGGCAACCCTCATTGATGCAAATATTGTAACAGAAACCCGCCAGCCGGCTGAAAGCCTGCCCCCCCATATTTAGATCTAGCCGGATGGGAGCATGGCTCAGCAAGCTGAGATGACCCCGTTTACAAATAAGCTCGGGATGTTTTTCATCCCGAGCCGTTAGTTTTATTTATTTTGTTCGTTACGGATTTCGACAGGCACGCTTGCAGGCGTCAGGTCGGGTATCGCCCGCGGTCTGACCGTTGTCTGTGGTGAGATGCTTCTGAATAAGACCCGGTAAATGAACAGGATCAACAGACTGCCGCCGGTGATCCAGTAGAACCATTGTGCCCATACGGCGCCTATGTCGGTGCCAATTGCCAGGCCATGGAACAACGCGGCTGCATAGGAAAGGAAGGTGACAGCATGCAGACTGCGCCACACTTTATACCCGATTTGCTTGCGGACGTAGAAACTCAGCGTGACGATCAGTCCCAGATAGAACCCGGTCTGGCCCAGCCCCACCCAGAAAGGTTGGTATGCCCGGGTCGAAAATGGCACGACCAGTTGCAGCAAACTGAAGTTGATGTAATGATCGCCGAGCAGGAACAGCGCGTGGAATACGACAAATGCCAGGCCCAGCAGCGAGGTGTATTCATGCAGCGCAAAGGCGGTCGGACCGCCTGGCCAGATCTGCGCCAGCTTGTTGGTGATCCCCAGCCCCAGTGCCATGGAAAGCCACAGCAGACCCAGGGCTACAAATCCCGTGGCGCGTGACAGGAACCAGTAAGCTTTGGGGTCCGTCCCGATCAGGGAAAAAGCGATATTGGGTGCCCAGAGCGGCAGCACCACGACTGCCAGCAGCATTCCAACTGCCATGGCGAGCATTACCAGGATAAAAGAAGAAAAGTTGATCGAGCTTTTATCGTACTCGATCCCATTATTGACTTGATCGGTCATTCATTCTCCAAAGATATTTCTCCATGCGCTGACTGAGCACGACCCGGCCGCTTTTCAACACCAGCATCCCGGCCAGGGATGGGTCGGCATCCAGCCAGTTCAGGGCGGCATCACTACCCAGGATCACAGCCACTTTTGCGTTCATTTCGGCATGCATCACGTCCGGGGCGATAACGGTCGCGCTGAGGATGTCGGTAATTGCGGGCAGCCCGGTACGTGGATCGATGATGTGGTGCTGCCAGACACCGTCTTTTTTCCAGCGCCGGTAATCCGTCCCCGAGGTTGCCACACCGCAGCGACCCAACTTAAGGACCTCAAGGTTGTCAGACGGGTTGGTCGGGTCGGCTACACCCACAGACCAGTATTCACCTTCTGACATCCTGCCGGTGATGGAAATATCGCCACCCGCATTGACCAGTGCAGGCCCGCGTGGTTTTAACCGCCCGGCAGCCTGATGCGCTGCCCAGCCTTTTGCCACCCCGCCGAAATCAAGATGACAGTCGAAGGGCAACTGAATGGTCCTTGTTTTTGGTTCGACCTGGATATCTGATAACGGATACACTTCTCCATGATCTTGTTCCATTGATCCGGTTATGCTGTCAGGCATTCGGTCATAACTGGTGCCATAACCGGCTGCCACCACCTGGTCGTGGATGGCAGGCGTTACCAGATTGCCGCTATCGCGTTCCATCTGTTCGGCCACTTTCAATACCTCCCGGAACGGTTTGCTGACGTGGATTGGGCGACCTGCGGAACGGTTGACCTCGTTCAACTCACTATCGGTTCTGAAGCGGCTTAAGCTCTGCTCCCAACCTTCGAACCAGTTCGGCAGATCTTCCAGTTCCACCGGCGATGATCCATTTGGAGTATCGATGGCAGCAAAGATCCGGCAGCCCATGGCTTTGAATTCGGTCGTGTGGATCATCTGGATGAGCTGGTTTGCGTTATCGGTTGAGAAGCCTGGCGATCGGCCTGGTACACCTGTGGTGCAGCTCCACCCATCAGGATCCTGGTGAACGGTGTCGGTTGCACGGTCTGGTTGACCGGTGTACTGACAGGCGTGCCGGGGACTGCGTAGTTCGTGGGCGGAATCTTTGCCAGCGATGTTTTAACCAATTCCTTCGAGAAAGAATTCCAAAGCCACATGGTGAATAAAAATCCCAGGGTGGCAATGAATACTTTCACATCGAACCAGTTTTTCTTGTCAGGGTTGTTGTTCATTTTTCAAGGTTTCGATGGAGGATTTTTCAATCGTCGACTTCAACCCCGTGCTCGTCAATTTCATGCTGGTCTTCGGAATGACCTGTACTGATCGGAAGGATCGAAGACTGGGAAGAATGGTCGCTAGAATAATACGGCAGTTTGTCAACCCGCAGGATCTGTCCATCCAATCCGACGTAGACGATATCTCCGGAGCTGAAGGTCACTTTATAAACTGTCACCGAATCGAGCTTGTCGCTTTCGACGGCATACACATCCTGCCGGCCAAGATATTCGGCCGCAATGGCCGCTGCCTGCTCGGGCGTCACTTGCTGGACCGCGGGAGCTGCAGCTTCAGACACAGTCACCGGGCTGACCACCTGGTTGACGGGTTGTACCTGTGCCACCGGTTCCCCTGATTTGGCGAACGCCTGGTAGACCGAGAATACACCTCCGACGATGACCAGGATGAAGGTTGTGATGGCAACAGATAGGAATAGCGCTCTTTTATTCATGGTAATACTCCTTATTTTTAAAAACTTATCCTCGAATAAACCATCGAGGAGTATGTTTAATAATAGCCCTGGAAGATTGGAATTATCTTGAATTCGACCGTGAAATTTCCAATCAAATTCCAATGTTATTCTGTTAAACTATCTTAATTCAGTTTAACCACTTAAAATATCGTAAAATCAATTATGCGAATTTTATTGATCGAAGATGATAAGCGGCTTGCCGCGATCGTGAAAAAAGTCCTGGCAGCCGAAAAGATGGCGGTCGATGTCGCCCATGATGGGGATCTTGGCGTCGAAATGGCGTTGCAGGGGAATCATGACGTTGCCGTTGTGGATTGGATGCTGCCGGGGCGGGACGGCCCCGCGGTCTGCCAGGCGATCCGCTCAGCTCATCGTCCGCTCCCAATTTTGATGTTAACGGCTCGTTCACAGGTTGAGGACCGGGTTGCAGGTCTCTACAGCGGCGCGGATGATTATCTGGTAAAGCCCTTTTCATTTGACGAATTAATTGCGCGCATCCATGCCTTGGCACGCAGGTGGAGTGAAGGCTCTGCCGCCGGATGGGAATTGCGGGTGGGCAACCTGGTGATGGATTTGCATACTAACACTGCCCGGCGCCATGACAGGGTTCTTGACCTGACCAGGACGGAGTGGGACCTGCTGGAGTTATTCATGCGTCATCCAAACCAGACTTTGTCGCGTCAGGCCATCCTGAATTATGTCTGGCCGGATAACGGTTCCATCCAACCCACCCTGGTCGATGTGTATGTATCCTACCTCCGCAGCAAGTTGCAGGTGGAAGGTCTGCAGGACCCGATCGTCACACGGCGCGGGTTTGGATACTCACTGGATTCGAAGAATGCTTAGATCCTTGCGCTGGAAACTCGCGCTGCTATATTTCAGTTCCGCCCTGGGGATCGTTGTGCTATTGGCTGCCGGTACTTATTTCATGCTGGATCGGTTTTTTATCCAACAGGTGGATCTTGCCCTTCAAGTTAAAATGGCAGGTCAGTTTAAGCTGTACGGTCTGTCACTTCCGGCAGAACTTGTAAGTGCTGAAAGGCTCTGGTTGGAAGAAAACCCACATCCTAGCCCAACAATCGACAGCCATATTGTGCGTCAACGGTTTACTTTTACACCAGGTACTACGGCGACAGCCACCGAACAACCTCTTGTTATCATCGTCCCCAATTCCGACGAACATGACGAAAACGAAAGCGAGCATCCGGAGACGGAAGATGTCACTCATCCGGGGGATGACAGTTACGATAGTCGCCTGTCTTCTATCTTTGTCATCCCTGTATCCACACCGCAGGCGGTGCTCACCGGTGTACCACAGGTTACTGCTCCGATTGACGAGGATATCGATGCGTCCAATCGTGCCTTATCCCTGGGCTATGATCTGCGCACAGTCCATCTGCCGGATGGCACGCATGCGCGGCTGCTTACCTACCGGACGACCGGTTCGGGTATTCCAACCGTCATCCAGATCGGGAGATTGTTGGATGACCAGGACCGTTTGCTTCAACAGTACTTGATCGGTTTATTGATCCTGGGCGCCGTTGCCAGTTTCATGATCACCATCCTGAGCTGGATGCTGTCCGGGCGGTCCATCAAGCCTGCACAAAAGGCATGGGATCAACAACAGCTTTTTATAGCGAATGCCAGTCACGAACTGCGTGCACCCCTCACACTGATCCGTGCCAGCGCTGATTATGCCATCAGAGCAAAAAAAACCGGAATCAAGACGAAGTCCCTGAAAGATGTGATGGGGGAAGTGGATTATATGAACCACCTGGTGGACGATCTTCTATTACTTTCCCGGATGGACACACACAGATTGAAATTGGATCGCCAGGAAATAAAACTGGACAGTTTTTTCCAGGAAATCACCAGGCAGGTCGAGTTGATTGCCAGAGAAAGAGGAGTCAGTTTGGCGATATCGAAATCCGGCAATCAGATATTCGGAGATCCGGTTAGAACCCGCCAGGTGATCTTGAGCCTTATCGATAATGCCCTCCGTTTCACTCCACCCGGTGGCAGTATCGAGTTGGGTGGTATTCGTAAGGACAATATGGTTGATATTTACATCAGGGATAACGGACCGGGAATTGCGCCAGAGTACCAGGCACACGTGTTTGAACGTTTTTACCAGGTCCCTGGTCCTGAATTGCCGGGGGCGCGAAATAATGGCTTGGGGCTATCCATCGCCAGGGCGTTGATCGAAGCCCAGGGCGGCAAAATACGAATTGAAAGTCAAACCGGTCATGGTACAAAAGTCTGGATTACCATGCCGGCAAAATATTAATTAAGAATCACGAGATTTTCGACTTATCTCCAAGTACGAATTCACTGCTTTGGAAATCATTTTTGGGGGATTATGGGGTTGCAATTAAATGGTTGTTCGGCTACCACGAGGCAGTCATACCAGTCCTCTCCGAACAGCACCATCACGTGCGCCGTATCCCAGGCCGGCTCCAGAGACGCGGTGAACATCCGGTAGGGAACGTCCAGGTTGATCCCAAGATTTAAGAATGTTTTTTCCCAGCCGATTTGTTTTGGGTCGGAGGGAAGTGCAGCGCTTTGGATCAACCTGGCACGATTGATATAGTAATCGGTTCTAATGAGCGGTGTGCGAAAAGATGAATTATTAAAATTGTCAACGATATACCCGCCCGCACCAAAAAACAGCCCGATTACGATGATTGCTGTGACAGCACTCATAGTCGTCAGGGAGGAATAAACCTGGTTGACCAGACCATCGTAGAAGAAGGCAAACAGGGCGGATAGGACGATCAGAATGACGGCTGTCATGACAAAGCGGGTCTGGGCGGTGATGTCATATTCATAATGAATGGGCATGGAAAAACCGGCATTGAACAATTTCAGCAAAACCTCGTACCAATCATAAGAGAGGTGAGTCGCCATCCATGCGATGATATATCCGCTGACGGCGAAGCTGATCAGTGCGATGTAATACTTCGCGCCAAACCGTCCGGCCAGATAACTTGCTGCTCCGTAAAGAGGGATTGCAATGAGGGCGCCGACTGCAAGTTTCACCCATGGCAGGATACCATGGACCTGTCGGATGGCATTGGCGTCGAGCCCCCATGCGACAAGCGCCAGCACTAATCCACCGAAGCATCCCAATAGAATCCGGATTTTGGTCAGGTGGTGTTCAATCTCTTGCGTGGATAAAAATTTTGCATTCATGGTTTTATTTCATTACTTTCTAATTTTTTCTCGGGTTGAGCCAGTAGTTCAACTCGTCACCCAACAGGTTCCAGCCCAATGCGAATAAGATGATTGCCAGCGTGATCGGCAGGTACACCCACCAGTAGGACCAGGGATTCCCACCGATACCGATGATCCAGCTGCGCGAGACAAGAAGAGGAGTTGCCCAGGCGGACATGCCCGAAAAACCTACAAAGGAAAACGTGGTCTGTAAAACCACCATCTGCCCGATATCCTTTGTTGCCAACACGATCAGGGGCGCTGAGGTGTTCGGCAGGATATGCCTGAGGAAGATCCTCCAGGTGCTTGCGCCTGATGCTTGCGCGGCAGTGATGAACTCGAGTCGCTTGGTTTGAAGGATCAGGAGGTTCAACGTGCGCGCATAGGGAACCCAGCATAGAACGATCAATGCCAGCATGACAGGGTTGAGGTTTGTGAAAAAAGAAGACGTTTCCAATGCCTGGGGGGTATTTACAGTAAAGGGGGCGGATAGGAACATCTGGACATCACCCGTTTGAGTGATACGCGTCATGTCGATCAGCTGCTGGAAGAAGGCGATCCCGGCGATAACCGGAAAACAAAGGATCCCATCTGTAAAGCGCATACTAAATTGGTTAATTCTGCCACCGCTCATGGCGCTGACAGCTCCCACAATGATACCGATCAAGGCAGTCAGCACGGTGGTCACCAACCCAAAGATTAATGCGTCGCGTGTGCCGTGCACCAGGGCATAGAAAATATCATACTGTCCCGGAGTTGTCCCAAGTAATGCTTCCGTGCTGGGGGGGTGAGGTAGTTGGTCGGTTGGCCGTCCAGCCAGTTGGACACCATCAATGACATCCCCCACGGTTGGCGCCAGCACATCGGCCAACCCGGCAATGATGATGACTCCCAGAACGAGCAGAGCAGCCAGGATGGTCTGCCAGCGAAGATGCATCTTATTATCCATCTGAACTCCCGATCATTTCCTCGCTGATCAATGGGTTGATGGAGGCTTGCAGGAGGTCGAGAATCAACATGATAAACAAAACCACGATAACGCTATAGATGGTAAACCCGATTACCGCAGATGCATCTGGAACAAAAGACCCGGTGCGGAATAGAATATCAGAGACCCCTGGCCATAAAAATATACGTTCAACGATGAAAACCCCGGTTACGATACTGGCTGCGGAGAGCGCCGTGTTGGCAAGGAAAACATTCAACGTATTTTTCAGAACATGCCGTCCGATTATCAAATTGGTAGAGGCTCCCCGCGACCTGGCGGCCAGAACATAATCCTTCTGTAGTTCTTCGATCGTGGCACTGCGCGTAATGCGGGTCAGGAGTGCCCATTGGGAGGCAGTGATGGTTAATACGGGCAGCATCAACCGTCGTATCGCAGTCAGGGTGATATCCATGCGCCCGTTGAGAAGTCCGTCAACTGTCATCAATCCAGTAAAGGGATGAAAACTGCCGTTTGACTGCAGAAACCCGAGATCCAGTCCGGTCAGGGAGGACCATTTCAGGTTTATGTAAAACACAGTCATTAAAAAGAAGGCCATGATGAAAAGAGGGATGGCACCGGCTGCCATCGAGAAGCCACGGATGAGCAGATCTGTTGGCTTGTCTTTTTTCCTGGCTGCCTGGATGCCACTAAACAGGGTTAAAGGGATGATCAATAACATGGAGTAGATGGTCAGTTCGGCTGTGGCGGGAGATCTATCGAGAAGCGCAGGCAATACTTCCTGACCCAAGGACGGGCTGTAACCCCAATTGTGGGTGACGAAATTACTTAACCAGATGCCATATTGGGTGGGAAAAGAATCGTTGAGGTGATTCTGCTCGATGATCCTGTCTCTTAGACGACCGTAAGCCTCCTCATCAAGCAGGATCCGCAATGGCACGTTGCCGGGCATGAACAGTGACACCCGCATATCCAGTGGAGACAAACAAATGATTCCATACAGAACGATGGATAAAAGGAAAAGAGTGATAACAGCAAAAAAAAGCCTTCCTGCAAGATATCTTAGGAGTGACAGCATGGCTTTTGGATCCTTTCAATGAATATGTGGGAAATTCACACCACGTAACCATCAAATTATATAGGCGTAGGTGTGGTTAGTCTATAGAGATGGTGTTACAGATATGTAACATGCCTGGTAAACGAGTCACCAAGAATTTTTTTCAAACCCAGTTTTTCCTGCTGCAAGTGTATCAATGACTTCCAACATGCGCTTAATGTGTTTTTCTTATTTAATGCTGATAAGTGGCGTTTTCTGAGTTGGGTAAAACTGTAATGTCGAACCAGGTTTTCTAATAGCCTTCCCGCCCGGAGAAGAAAAGCATCAGCCTTGTTATCACTGGGTAACAGTCCGGGTCAGTCGGGCGTAATATTTATAGCGGTCACCACGGTAAAGGATCTTGACGAATTCGACCGGACGGCGGTTCTGTGAATAGGTGGTCCGTTCAGATAATAGCAGCGGGCTGCCCTCAGAAATACCCAACAGCTCAGCCTCACGCGCAGTCGCCTGGACAACCTCAAGCGTCTCGTCTGCCTCGGTGGGTATCAGATTGAACTTTTCTGCCATAAGGCTGTATATTGAACCATTCTTTTCGACTTCTGCGCGGGTGAGGGTTTGCCCTTCTGGCGGCAGGAGATAAGATGTCTGGATGCCCATGGGTAGATCATCGCCCAGCCGGACTCGTTCTATTTTGATGACCTTTTGGATTTCAGACGCAAGCTCCAATTGCTGCCGCACCTTGTCGGGTGGGTCGACTTCCGCCACCTCGAGGATGATCTGGCCGGGTTGCATGCCGCGGGTGCGCATATCCTCTGAAAAACTGGTCAACTCCTGAAGGCCCTTTTGCAGCTTCTGGGGTGAAACGAAAGTGCCCCGGCCGTGCTCGCGGTAAAGGTATCCCTGCCGGATCAATAATTCGATTGCCTGGCGAATGGTGGCGCGACTGACGTTATACAACGGTTCCAGTTGGCGTTCGGAAGGGATGGACGCGTGGGTCTTCCATTCACCTTCCTCGATCTTGCGGCGTAAGATGCTCGCCAATTGGTGGTATTTGGGTACGACATCAAAGGGGTTAATGGTACTTGACATTTGTTTTTTCCCGTGCTATACTATGGTCTAGAAGACAGGACATCATGTGGTCATTACCAGTTAAAGTATCTCTTGAAACCACTTTTCCGTCAAGGTGAAAGAATGACCGAATATACCGATCAGGAACTTCATCAAATCATCCAGCGTGTGCTGCAGCGCACCCTCGGCTCAATCCAGCCGGGCGGAAGTGCGGCGGGCACTATTTCCAAGGATACAACAGAATCAAAACCTGTGCAAGCAATGCCCAGCACAGCGACTCAGACCAAACCCACTGAGCATTCCAAAAAGACTGTAGCAATAGGGACCGATCATGGCGGATTTGAGATGAAAGAGGTGTTAAAGACCTATCTCGTAGAGCTGGGTTATGCGGTCAATGACTGCGGAACGAACTCCAGGGATGCGGTGGATTACCCCGATTTTGCATTGGCAGTAGCTCGTGAAGTATCCGGCGGTAAAGCCTGGCGCGGAATCGTGATCGATGGCGCCGGGATAGGTTCCTGTATGACCGCCAACAAGGTCCCGGGCATCCGCGCAGCAATGTGTTACGACTATGCCAGCGCAATGAATTCTCGCGAACATAATGATGCCAATATGCTTACTTTGGGCGCGGGTCTGATCGGGCTAAACCAGGCGCGGACGATCGTCAAGACCTGGTTATCAACTGAGTTCCTGGGTGGGCGGCATACCCGCCGTGTGGAAAAAATCACTGCAATAGAAAAACAATTCCTGAAAGGGGAGAAATAACATGATTGCTCCCAATACTACAGATCCAGAAACGATTATCGAGGTGGTGACCCGCGAGGTGCTGGTTGCACTGCAGGAAGCCCGTTCGAGGGCATCCAATCCGCCCGGGTCCTTTTGCAAAATGGAATGTGCCCAGGGGCTGTGCGTTAAAACCTGCTTCGACAAGGTGGGCGAGGTGGTATCCGCCGGAGCGGAGCGCCTGACCAGTACGCTTGGTAACATCCCCCAGGATTTGAATTTGGCGGGTTTGATCGACCACACGCTTCTGAAACCGGATGCCACCCATGACCAGATTGCCCAGCTTTGTTTTGAGGCGCGTAAATACAATTTTGCTTCGGTTTGCATTAATCCCACCCACGTCAAGCTGTGTGCCGAACTGCTCAAGGGATCGCCTGTAAAAGTTTGTACCGTGATTGGCTTCCCTCTGGGAGCGACCTCACCCGAGGTGAAGGTTTTCGAAACCCAGAATGCCATCCAGAACGGCGCCTCAGAGATTGACATGGTGATCAACATCGGCGCATTGAAAGCCCGCGATCTGGAACTTGTCGCCCGCGATATTCGCGGGGTGGTTATCGCCGGACATGCAGCCGGTGCTTTGGTAAAAGTCATCATTGAAACCGCACTCCTCACCGAAGAAGAGAAAGTACTGGCATGCCTGCTGGCAAAAGAGGCGGGAGCTGATTTTGTCAAGACTTCCACCGGTTTTTCAGGCGGTGGCGCAACCGTTGAGGATATTGCCCTCATGCGCAAAACCGTGGGACCGACGATCGGTGTGAAAGCTTCCGGTGGGATCCGGACGCGCGAAGATGCCGAGAAAATGGTGGCAGCAGGAGCCAGCCGCATTGGAGCCAGTGCAGGTGTGAAGATCGTGCAAGAAGGGGCGTCCACTGTACAACCCATACCGGTTGCCCTGTCCGCCAAAGCCTATTAATTACGGAGAGAATCATGCTGATTGCTCGTGTGATCGGTACAACAGTATCGACTGTAAAAGATGAAAAATTGACCGGTAGAAAGTTGCTGGTCGTCCGCCAAACGGATGAGCACGGTGTGCCAACCGGCAAACCCTTCGTTGCCATCGATACGGTGGATGCCGGCGCGGGTGATCTGGTGTTAACCTGCGCAGGTTCCTCCGCCCGCCAGACCGCACAGACCAAGGATTGCCCGGTGGATGCTGTCATTATGGCAGTCATCGACACCTTGGAGGTCGGTGGAGAGGTAACTTTCAGCAAGTCTTGAAAGGCAGACCGGCATGGATAATGATTTAACGTCCATTCAGGAAGCGCGAGACCTGGCAAACGCTGCCCACACAGCTCAACTGAGCTGGGCAAAAGCAGGCCAGGAGCAGGTCGATCGGGTTTGCGCCGCGATGGCCGAAGCCGCTTATCAGGCTTCCGAACGTCTGGGACGCGTTGCTTGTGAAGAGACCGGGTATGGCGTCCCGGCTCATAAAAAATTGAAGAACGAATTTGGTTCACGCTCCGTCTGGGAGAGCATCAAGAATGTGAAGACGGTCGGCGTTGTCGGTCATGACCCCGCCCGGCGCATCTATGAAATTGCCTGGCCGGTGGGAGTGGTTGCCGCGCTAACCCCCAGTACGAATCCCACTTCAACCGCCATGTTCAAGACATTGATCTCGGTCAAAGCCCGCGATGGCATTGTCATCGCACCTCACCCTTCGGCGGTCAGATGCACCTATGAGACTGCCCGCGTGATGGCTGATGCTGCGGTGGCTGCCGGCGCACCTCCGGGATTGATCGGCTGTTTTCAGAACGTTTCCCTCCAGGGCACACAGGAATTAATGAATCACCGATACACTGCCTTGATCCTGGCAACCGGTGGCAGCGCCATGGTGAAGGCAGCTCATTCCGTCGGCAAGCCGGCTTATGGGGTGGGTCCGGGAAACGTCCCGGCTTATGTTGACCGCTCTGCGGATATCGAACGGGCAGCGCGGTATATCGTTTCCAGCAAAGCCTTCGACTACTCGACGATTTGTGCCACCGAACAGTCAGTCATTGCCGACAGACCCATCGCTGCCCGTCTGGCGGAAATGATGCAGGCCAACGGGGCTTACTTTGTTGACGAGGCTCAAGCTGCAGCACTGCGGAAAACGCTCTTTGCGGCGGATGGCTCGATCAATCCTCATACAGTCGGGAAATCCCCCCAGGTTCTGGCAGGTTTGGCCGGCATTCAGATGCCAGACTCTGCCCGTATTCTGGTGGTGAAATTGATTTCGGTCGGGAAAGATGAACCACTTTCGCGTGAAAAATTAACCACGGTTTTGGGTTGGTATGAAGCCGATGGTTGGGAGGCGGGTTGTGAGCGGTCGATCGAACTGATCCTGTTTGGTGGTCGCGGTCACACCCAGATCATCCATGCTAACGATGAGAAGATCATCATGGCATTTGGATTGGAAAAGCCCGTCTTTCGCATTCTGGTCAACACCATGGGCACCCTGGGCGCAATCGGTTTTACCACCGGGGTCATGCCTTCATTGACATTGGGTGCCGGAGGTATCGGTGGGTCGATCACCGGTGATAATGTCACCGTATTTCACATGTTCAATATCAAGCGGCTGGCATATGAAACAACTCCGCCACCCGATTTGGTTTTTAAACCTGTTGACAAAACGCCCGGCATCGCCGCTGAAGAAATCGAGCGGATGGTGCGCAGCGTTCTGCAAGAATTTATGAAACAATCTTGAATACAGAAAGGAAGTTAATATGTCCCCAGAAACAGTTTTAATTGCTCTTGGAATGGTGGAAACCCGTGGACTGGTCGGCGCCATCGAAGCGGCGGATGCAATGGTCAAGGCAGCCAATGTCTCCCTGATCGGATCGGAGTATGTTGGCGGCGGTTACGTGACCGTAATGGTGCGCGGCGATGTGGGCGCGGTTAAATCCGCTACGGATGCAGGCGCTGCTGCTGCAAAGCGTGTTGGCGAGCTTGTATCGGTCCATGTCATTCCACGGCCACATGAAGAAGTCGAGATGATCCTGCCGGCAAAGTCAAAAGGCTCCATCGGCGGGCGTGCGGCTGCAATCAAATAAGCAGCCCAACTAAACGAAGGACTTCCGAGAGCTTGGCTTAACCCTGCCGGAAGATGACCTTGGCGACCTTTCGGCAGGGGTTGCCCGCGATGATCGAGCTTCCTGCGCAAGGATGCCATAACCGGTGAGATTGTGGATAGTTGAGCATGACACCCGGATTTGACTTGGGCGATATCGGAAGCACAGCCAGGGATAGGAGCTTGTATGTCAGATAATTTTTCACTGCGTTGTTATTGTTACCTGGACCGTATGCAGGCGCAATACGCGGCTTTCATCGGTACCGTGACACAGGGTGACCTTCCAACCGAAGGAATGGCAGCCTTGTATGTGGAAATGGCTCCGGGTAATGAAGTGTTCAGGGTGGTAGACATTGCGGTCAAGGCAACTGAGGCGCGCCCCGGAGCGCAGATCGTCGAACGGGAGTTCGGCATGTTCGAAGTGCATTCAATGCAACAGGCAGAGGTGATAGAAGCCGGCAACATGGTACTGAGCCGGCTTGGGCTGCGCATTGAGGACCGTATTAAACCCCAGATAGCTTCGATCCAGGTCATTACCCGCATCGACCCCTACCAGGCGCAATTGTTAAATCGTTTCCGTCGCGGATCGATGCTGGTGCCGGGTGAGACTCTGCTGGTTATGGAATGTGCACCGGCGGCGTATATCAACTATGCCTGTAATGAGGCGGAGAAAAAAGCCAATATCAAACTCATCCACGTTTCTTCCGTCGGGCGGTTTGGCCGCATGTGGCTCTCCGGTTCAGAAGCTGAGATCGAGACTGCGCGTGATGCAGCCGTCAGGGCGCTTGAAGCACTGGAAGGAATTCCGGGAGCGTAGTTTCAACTCACGGAATGGAGAAGACCATGCCAAAATCATTTATCACCGAGCGCGATGTCGAAGATATGGCAAAGCGCGGGATCATGGAACTGGCGATTGACGACAATACGGTATTGACCGATCTGGCATATGAGAAAGCCAACCGTCTGGGCGTGCGGCTATTGCAACAAAATGATCAACCACCAGCATCGCCCATCCGACCTTATCTTTCTCAGCCTGTCATTACACCCGCTCAGCCTTCTCAAAAGTTATGCAGCATGCATGAAAGTACACCGGTTGATGGTGATCTTAAAAAAAAGGTAATCGAAGCAGTGACCGCCAGGCTTGGCAGTCAGGTGGATGCCGGTTTGTTGACGACAATCGTTGAACGCGTCTTCGCCGATTTGGGAGTTCGTTAATCATGTTGTTTGGGCGCGTCAAGGGTACGGCCGTTGCCACGATAAAATACCCGGGCTGTGAAGGCTTGAAATTGCTGGTCGTACAACCCGTGGATAAACACCTGCAGCCGGTTGGTGGGTTGCAGGTGGCAGCCGATGTTGTGCAAGCGGGCAGCGGGGATCTATGCGTCATGGTCCGTTCACGCGAAGCATCCCTGGCACTACCCGATGTCAAGTTTGTCCCGGTCGACCTGGCACTGGTGGGTGTGGTGGATGATCTGCAGCAAAAACCCGACGGTGATTTTGATTTCATCTTGAAGGCCGGTTGGGTCGCTTATTCGTGAGGATGGAATGATCATCGGAAAAGTTGTCGGTACGGTTGTCACGACCATCAGCCATCCCCATTACAAGGGACGGAGGCTTCTGGTTGTTCAACCTCTGATTATGCCGGGCGAAAAGGCTGATGAGGATTTCATCGCACTGGATAGTACCCAAGCCGGTATTGGTGACACGGTACTCGTCAATCGGGAAGGTGGAGGGGCACGCCAGGTGTTGAATAACCCGGATGCCTGTGTTATTTCGGTTATTGTTGGTATCATTGATTCGATTTTTCTTGAGTCGACAACTATGACTTAATTGGGTACCGATGACCTATATCATTGATGGTCATAACCTGATCCCTAAAATTGCCGGGTTATCGTTAAGCGAGATGGATGACGAAACCCGGCTTATTCAGTTATTGGTGGCTTTTTGTCAGAAGAAGAAGGCCCGGGTGATCGTGTTTTTTGACAAGGCAGCACCGGGACGGCAAGGCGCTACAAAGCATGGTGCTGTCACAGCTTACTTTGTTCCTGAGAAGCAGACAGCAGATGATGCCATTCACAGATACCTGGCATCCCAACGACGAGAAACAGGTAACCTGACGGTGGTCAGCTCCGATCGTCAGGTGCAAAGCGATGCGCGTGTCATGAGAGCCAGGATCCTATCAGCGGAAGCATTTGCCAAACAGTTGATGGATTGTATTGAACAAAAAGGTGGGGGAGTTCAAGGCTCAAGCAATGATGTTTTGACTCCCGATGAAGTGGCGGAATGGGAAAAGATATTTTTAGATTATAACAAATTACGTTAGTTGTAATATCAAATTCTAATCTGGTTTTAATGCATTTTAATCAATCTGATGTAGACTATCAGATGAGACACCAAACTATTATTGTATAGGTGTCTTCCATCGGTTGATTCTCCAGCATGTCCCCCCCATGCAGGAACAAGATGATATCGATGGCATTCCCTCCCTGAGGACCGCCTGATGAGTACCCCTTGTCAGGCGGTCAACTTTAAATGACAAAACAGTCCGGATGGGCTGTTTTTATAAAAGTATAAATACTAGAAGGTCTCTGTTACTTTCGTGATCCCGGCCGGTTGGTCCGGGTTAAGGTTTTTGTTCAGGGTCAACATCAGCGCGAAGTATTGCCCTGGCAGGACGGTTATCAAAGGGGATAACCATTCAGGTAAGTCTTTTGCTATGGGAAGAGCCAATCTGGCGGATTTCAGGATGGTGGGGAGATCCGATATGGCGATTAATTCTGAGCCCCTGGCGAGTAACTCGCCTGCCAGATCGCTCAGGTCTCCGGCTGTGCTGCCATGTGGATCGATGATCATCACCGGATAACCGCTTTTAACGACTGCGATGGGTCCATGTCGAAAATCGGCCGATGAGTATGATTCCGCCAGGATACCGGTTAATTCCTTGATCTTGATGGCAATTTCAAAACTGGTGGCATAGTTATACCCACGTCCGATGACGGTAAGACGGTCCATATAGCGATAGCGTTCCATCATGGAAAGACGGGATCTGGTCAATACCAGGGTCTTTTCCATGGCATCCGGAGTCCTTCTGAGTATGTCCAGTTTGTCGGGCTGATTTGCCAGATGACATGAGACCAACGCCATGGCAGCCAGGGAAGCAGTATAAGTCTTGGTAGCCGCCGTGGATTTTTCTATTCCGGAGTTCAGATCGATCACATGCCCGGCAGCAATCGCCAGCGGCGAGGTGGTGTCGTTGGTGATAGCCAGAGTGGTTTGATTTTGTCTGGCTGCCTCCTCAACGACTGCAACGATATCCGGGGATTGCCCGCTTTGTGATATGGCAATCACCAGCGTCCGTTTAAGAGTAGGTGGTTTCCGATAGAGGGTAAAAAGAGACGGGGTGGCGAGCGCCACCGGGAGGCGATTTTGCGCGCCGAACAAGTATTGCGCATATCGGGCAGCGTTATCCGACGTGCCACGTGCAGCGATCAGAATGCTGTCGAACGAACCTCTGATTTGATCAGTAAAGTGCTTGACAGACTTGGATTCCAATCGTAATAGTTTATCGACTACAGCAGGTTGCTGTTCTATTTCCTGTTCCAGAGTTGTTCTTTTCGGCATCGTTATCACCTTCCGATTCATAGCGGTGTGTTTTCCAAACTGGAACGAGGGGTTCTTTTAACGGATGATTTTCTGCCACTGCCACGATAACTGGGGACGGTAATCTCGATGATCTTGCATAGCCGGTCATCGTTCATACGACTCAATAATCTTTTATCGAGATCCGAAAGCCGGCTGCTGACGGTGATTACAGTTGGCAATTCGGAATTGTAGCGGTGATTGAATAACTGATAGAGCTTTTCACGCGTCCATGGGGTGGTGGATTGTGTCCCCAGATCATCCAGGATCAAATATGATGCAGTACGGATATCTTCAAATCGCCGGTCATAGGGTGTGTCACTATCCGGGCTGAATGTTGCGCGAAGGTGATCCAGCAGGTCGGGCACACTCACAAACAGGACCGGTTTTTGTC
The DNA here is from genome assembly GCA_963701225.1 of uncultured Chloroflexia bacterium. Classification (GTDB taxonomy): domain Bacteria; phylum Chloroflexota; class Anaerolineae; order Anaerolineales; family Anaerolineaceae; genus JAFGXF01. The sequence goes on from OY969578.1 coordinate 672,163, forward strand.
TGGCAGTCAGGTTATGACCGATAGCCGCCGCCAGGTGAGTTTTCCCGCACCCATATTCCCCATGAAAGACCAGCCAGCCGTCTGGATTGTCGGCGTATTGTTTGGCTGCCTGGAACGCCCTTTCAAGCGTGTCCAGCTTCTCTCTCGGGATGCCTTCTCCTTTTCTCAAGTCGAAACTTTCAAATTTCTGCTGAAGTAAGGTACCGAGTGCGGAGAGCTCGGGGTAATCGTTTGTGGCAGATGGGTTGCGATAATCTGGTGCCTGGATATTAACCCGTACAACTGAGGTGCTATCCAGGAAACGGGAACGCAGGCGTCCCTCGATGAGTTCGACGGTTTGGTTGGATGTGACCACCAATGGCAGGTGGTTGATATACCGATAGTTTATGATCTGAAACAATTTTTCCAATGCCCAACTGGTCATATTTTGGGTACCAAAATCATCCAAAATCAATAGCGGGATATTTCGTATTTCTTCAAATCTTTCTTCAAAAGTTATCTTCTCACTGTCAAACGTAAAACGCAAAGAATCAAGCAGGTCAGGTACGGTAAGAAATAATGTTGGAATATTTTTCGCCACGGCTGCGTTGGCAATCGCTGCAGCCAGGTGTGTTTTACCACACCCGTACCCGCCCCAGATGAACAACCAGCCGTTGAGGTTTTCGGCGAATCTTCTGGTCGTGATAAAAGCAGTCTCGACTGAATCGGCCTGTGATTTTGAAAAATTATCCCTGCCGCGTGGCTGAAATGTGGAAAAAGTGAGGTCCTTCAACGCATCGAGATTACTCATTTCGTACAGGCGACTGCGAAAAGAAGCTGTCACCTGGTCCTTGCGGCATTCGCAGACCTGCACCTTCCCGAAATCGGGATGATTCACCGGCAGGTCGCGGCTTATAAAACCAATTCCCTTACAGATCGGGCAATTGGGATCGCCGATGGTGTTCCTGGCAGAGGGGGAAGCACTACTTCCCGGTTTCAACGGTTGGCCGGAATCGCGTTTGGCTTTCACTTGCCTGGCAACTTTCCCGGTGGTGTCTTTAATACTCTCCATCTCGACCATTCTCCTTCCATTTACGCAAAATTGCTTCGATATACCTCCAGCGGCGGCTGTTATTTTGCACAGCCAGCCCAATCGCTTCCTCGATCCAGGCTGCCGGATAAATCGACTCAGCGTCTTTCAGGATTTCAGCCAACATGGGTGTAATGATACCTATATTCTGTTCGTACAGTTCAAAAATGTTCGGACGCAGGATATCCATCTGACCTGTAGGATTAGTAAGTTGGTCCAATAAAAAATTCCCGGAATGAATGGCGTTCACAACTGCCCTGCTGCGTGGTGTATTCGCAAGATAGATGAGTTCCTGCTTATCTGAAAAAGAGACTTCAGCTTTGAGCAGAGTTCCACGAGCGGTGGCTTTATCCAGCCCAACGGTTAGATTTTCTTCTTCATCCCCCCCCAGGGAGTGCATAAAAATCTTGTTGTGAAGATAATCACGCTTTTTAATATATTTCACCGGCTGTTCCAACCGCTCAAGATACCACAATGTATACAGCGTAACCTTTAACTCATGGATATCATCAATCGACGGTAGGATCTCCAGAAAGAATGGTTCGGGGATACGCACCAATCGAGATTGAGCAGGGAAACCTTTAAACGCAGGCGAGCTCATTATGGAATCCTGGTGGCTGCATTTTCAAATTTTGCCAGTGCATTAATAAATACCAACTCAATCCCGGAGTGGGTGGGTCCGTTGCGGTGTTTGCCTACAATGATCTCGGCTATATTTTGGCGTGGATTGTCTTTCTCGAGCGCATCCGGGCGGTGGATGAACATGACGATATCTGCATCCTGTTCGAGGCTGCCCGATTCTCTCAGGTCTGATAGCACCGGTCGTTTGTCAGCACGTTGTTCGACCGCCCTTGAGAGCTGGGCGGCTGCAAGCACCGGAACGTTGAGTTCACGAGCCAGCACCTTCAGGTTGCGGGAAATGTATGATACTTCCTGTACCCGGTTTTCCGTGCGCGTATCCCCACTCATTAATTGGATGTAATCCAGGATCACCAGGTCAAGCGGGAATTCCATGGCCATCCGCCGGCATTTGGTGCGTAGCTGCAGCGGGGTTATGGCGGGGGTATCATCCAGGTAGATATGCGTATCGCTGAGTACTTCGATGGCTTGTGTAAAGAGCGGCCACTCATCTTCTTCCAGCTTGCCGCTTCTCAATCGCGATGAATCGATGCCGGTCTGCTGCGCTATCAAGCGCTGCACGAGTTGCTCATTGGACATTTCCAGGGAAAACATGGCAATGTGCTTTTTATGGATCAATGCAGCATTCTTCGCAACAGTCAGCAGGAAGCCGGTTTTACCGGATCCCGGTCGACCGGCTACAATCAAGAGATCGGATTTTTGCATACCGCCAAGCAGTTTGTCGATGTCGATCAAACCGGTTGGAACGCCGTAGATTTCTTCGGTGAGCTTGGAACGTTCATCCACCCGATCATAATAATCTGATAAAATTTTCCCGATCGGGCGCAAATCACTCCTAAGGCGTTCCTCGCTCAAACTGAATACGGATTGTTCTGCCTGATCGATGATGTTTTGAAGCGGTTTCTCCGTATCGTAAGCGAGATTGGCAATTTCATTGGCAGCGATCAACATGCGACGGCGAATGGCACTCTCCTGGATGATGCGACCATACGCCTCCGCGTGCAACGAACTCGGCACCTGATTGATCAATGTCGTCAGGTAAGCCGGACCGCCAATCTCAGAGAGTTTATTGCCCTGCTCCAGGTTTTCAGTGACCGTTAATAAGTCGATCGGGGATCGAGTTTCTTCTAAGTGGATGAATGTATCCCAAATCCAGCGATTACGGTGGATATAGAAATCCTCACCCCTCAGAAACTGGGCGACATCGTAATAAGCTTCCGGGTTGATTAGCACTGCCCCGATGACTGCCTCTTCAGCTTCACGGCTGAAAGGCAGGGTCGTGCTTTCGGGCGGGGGTGTTTCGAGAGGTAAAAAATCGCTCATGCTTTTTTGGGTTTCCTGGGCTTTGGTTTGTCTTCATCCGAACGGGTGCTCTTTCCTGCATCATGCGCATCCAGCTGGTCGATAAAATCCTTGAAGATGGACAACCGGTCGTTGGATGATTGAGACGGTTTCCCCACATCCTCGATGGATTTTTCAGCAGGGTGAGATGCAACTGGCTCCTCTTTCTCAGGCATTATGGCCGCCGCATCCATAACCTCTTTTGCCACCAGGATGGATACATGGCAGCGAATTGCCATGGCAACAGCATCTGATGGGCGGCTGTCAATGCGAACTTCCTCACCATTCGATTCCAGTACAAGGTTGGCGAAATATACATCATCCTTGAGACTCGTGATTTCGATGCGTACCAGCCTGGCATTTAAAGTATGTATTACGTTCTTGATAAGGTCATGGGTCTGAGGACGGGCAATTTCCACTTCCTGCAGGGCGATTGTGATCGCTTCGGCCTCGTACGGACCGATCCAAATCGGAAGGTAACGTTCCTCATTAATTTCTTTGAGGATTACGATGCGCTGCTGGTTGGTCAGACTGACACGCACACTATCAATCACCACTTCGATCATTTTTGCCATGCGACCCTGCCTTTATTGGGCTATTGAATATTTTGGTTAAACACGGTGTACTCATTTTAACACGGTGAATAGACCTTCGCAATAACAATCATCCTCTACTCTTAAAAATTTAAGGTATAATATTTTCGCGATCCCGGTAATTGGATAGGAGGGGAAACCTCCATCGTGATCGATCATCAGATATGGCAAACAAACACACTCTCAAATCACATCTTGTTCCTGTAAAAATCCTAGTGATAGAAGGAAACCGGGTGGAACATGATTCTTTTATAGAGGGGATGCGAAAAAAGGGTTTCATTGTCGCTTCGGCGATGAATGGTGCTAATGCACTCGCGCAGATCAAAGAGGTTAACCCAGAAGTTGTAATCATTGATGCTCCATCTCTGCGCACAAACGGAAAACGTATCTGTCAATCCCTGCGGAAAGAAGACCCTAAACTGGCTATCATCCTGGTCGTTGATGGTTCACAACCAAGCCCAACACAGGTTGAAGCAAGTGAAATTCTGGTGCTGCCTTTCACAGCTCAGAAACTTGCCAACCGGGTTCGCACCTTGCTGCCAGAAGGCGGCCGAAATGTTTTAAGCGCCGGACCTGTCAAGCTGTACCTTGATCAGAATTTAGTTCGCTGTTTGAATCAACGCGCTGTGTTAACTCCGCGGTTAGTCTTTATCTTGAAGTTACTAATAGAACATAGCGGTGAAGTGATAGACCGTGAGACACTATATAAGAAGGCCTGGGAAACCGAATATACAGGCGATACGCGTTCTCTGGATGTTCATATCAGTTGGCTGCGACGAGCCCTCGAAGCAGACCCACGTAACCCACGATTTCTAAAAACAATCCGCGGGGTGGGTTACCGCCTCGATGTGTGAGCCCTCAGGGGCTCTTTTTGTTTAACACTGTATTAAGGAGCGATTGTGACAAAGACCTGGTCGCCAAATGCCACGAAAATGGTACGATTGGGACTGACCGAAAAAGCGGTTGCAGTGCTCTTTGGCAGTCGGTTTGATCCGGTCATCTGAGATTTGATCACACGATGGAGATTTAATTTTAAACTGAAGTGATAGACCCCGTTGGTCTTTTCATCAAATAGATAGATTGACGGGTCGGGTGGGGGGATATATTCCACCTGGCTGAAAGCTGTTCCAGCGAAGATCATGGGATTGGGTTCACGCCCGGGACGCGTGTCCGAAAACTTAGCCGGATCGCTGCATTGGGTTGGTGCTGTGGTGACGTAGCTGATCGTGCAAACTGCCAGATGCCCGTCGTCATGTAAAAGGTATAAATCCGGTCCATTCACAGCCAGATCGGTTGCGTTTGCCAGGCTTAATGCGGTGGTGGTCGTCAGAGAAGTCGGGGTGTCTTTAAAGATACCGTCCTCGCTAACGTACATCCACAGGGAATTATTGGTAATATCCAGCAGATATAGGTTACCGGAGTCGTAGGCGAATGCAGATACCTTTCCTATACCCTTTGAAGGTCTGGTCAGATTGATTGCATCCGGCGTCTTTTCAGGAGAACAGAAGAGAAGCGTGCCATGCTCGTCGATCCCCAATAGTGTGGCTTTGTAAATGTTGTTAACACTGAGCGGTGCAATATCCACCAGCGCGTCGATGAATGGGCTTGGCCCACAGGAAAAACCGGCATCGAGCTCATATCCGCGACCGGTCAGGGTGGCACGATAGACTTGCCCCTTGCGCGTGTCGAGGAGATATAGTTCCGTGGCAGTTGCGACGATCTTGCCAATCTGAGTACCGGGTGGGAGGCTGTTGGTAATGGCAGCCCGGTATTCCAGACGGATGGTTTTATCGACTCCATCCACGGCATTTTCAGCCTGGCGGCGAAGGGTCTGGGTTAGTTCTGTCACCTTGTAATTTTCCGCTTTATCCAGGTAAGCTACAGCATTGGTCCAGGCAGAGTATTGCATCTGGGTATCTGTCTGTGCCTGAGCTTCATTTACAGATGCCTGTGCCATGGCGGTGTAATACAGGCTTTGTTGAGTCTGGCCTTTGTTGATATAAACCAAAAGAGCAATGGTGCTGATCAGGATGGGAATGCCTACTGCGATCAATATCATTGTCCCGTTGGAGAGTGTGGCAGCCTCTTTGAGGTTGATGGTATTGATATGAATTCGCGGTCGTTTGAAGTGAAGCAAAGGTTTTATCCGTTTCCAGACTTTGATTGGTAGACTGGAGATTTGTTCAAAGAGTCTGATAAATAATGGATCAACTTGTTTGTTCTTTTCAACCTTACCGTTATGGACATCGGTTGAATAAATCGGTTGCGATACATTTTGCACTGGTCGTTTAGATATATCTCCATCATCGGTCGGGGATGATGGGTTTTTAGGCATATCCATGATCGAATCGTTGACACTGATGGAAGGACCGCTGATGGGTTGCCGCAGGGCTTTATAGGTTGATTGAGGAGCTAAATCCTGATAAGGGAGGAGTTTGAGTATTCCTCCGCCAAGCTTAAGCTGGACCAGCGCACCCTCGAAAACCGAGGGAAGTTGTGAGATGATCTTGTTCTGGATGGCATCGATGGAAACGATAGGTGAGTTTGGTCGGTTCAGCGCCTCCCAATCAGAAGAGGTCTGGTCGGCAAAGATTAGACGACTGGATTCACCGACTTCGGACTGGAAGAAGCTCAATTCGGGATTGGTCTGCAACCCCAACCGGGTTCCCTCGGGATCGAGGGTTGTGAAATGCTCACAGCCATGATCTGTGATGATCAGGGCGTGGGTCAGACCTGCCTGGGCTGCCACCATACGGAAACCGCGTAGTGACGCACCCGTGATATGCCCATAGAGTTTCATCGCTACAGCAGATCCTCTTTGATTGCGTTCGACGAGCGATGTATTGAGTATCTGAATGGCAGCGCGTAATGCTGCGGTTGCCGAACCGGAAGTTTGATAATATGTTTCTGCTGCCTTCTTCAGTAATAAGCGCGTGGTTTCCGCGATGGGAGTGTTCTGGCCAGACAGGGTCAGGAAGAGGATCAACTGCTCCTCCTCACGACCTCGCACAACCCGTTTGGGAGGATTAGTCACGTACAGTCCGGGAGTATCCGGGTGGAGTGTGCTTTTGATGATGCAGATTGGTGTGTAATTCAGATCAAACATTTTCTTCTTTCTGTCGCTGAGGCCTGTAGAGCATATTATTCATAACACGCAGAAGAGAAAATCTGGGATAATTGGTTAATTGAATGGACGAATAATCCTTATGATCACATATAAAACAATTAATTCACTGCCCGAATTTGATATCCTGGCAGGCCCATGGAATTCTCTATTGGATGTGAGTGCAAGTCATGTGCCATTTTTACGGCATGAGTATTTAATGGCATGGTGGCAGACTCTTGGAGGTGGGGAATGGAGTAAGGCAGATCTTAATATCATCATCGGTTCAGAAAATGGTAAACTGATTGGCATTGCCCCGCTTTTCTCTACCAATGAAAAAGGTGGAGCACCTGCCCTGTGGTTTATTGGTTCCATCGAAGTATCTGATTATCTGGATATCCTAGTTCGTCCTGAAGACACCTTGAGGTTTTGTGAAGGGTTATTAAAGTACCTGGGGACAGATAAAGCAACACGCTGGGTGAAATTGGATTTATGTAATATTCTCGATGATTCTCCTTCTCTGCCCGCATTCTCAACAGCTGCCAGAGAAATAGGTTGGCAAGTTCATGAGGAAACACTTCAACATTCCCCCTACATCCCATTACAGGGCGATTTTGATGCTTACCTGGCTTCCATTGATAAAAAACAACGCCATGAGATTAGGCGAAAGCTGAGACGCCTTGAGTCCTCGGGGATAAACCATCGCTGGTATATGACACGCGAAGAAACCAAATTACCTGGAGATATCGATTCTTTTCTTGGGCTGATGGCATTTGACGAACAAAAGGCGGCCTTCCTGACGCCATTAATGCGAACGCACATGGAGAATGTGACTCGCTGCGCTTTCCAGGCGGATTGTTTACAGTTGATATTTCTTGAGATCGAGGGGGTTAAAAGTAGCCGGCAGTTTGTCGTTTGATTATCTGGACAGGTTGTGGTTGTATAACTCCGGGATCAATCCACCCTACGCCGAGTATTCCCCGGGTTGGCTCATGCTGGCCGAGCTCATACGTCGTGCATGTGAACATCAATACAGTGAGCTGGATTTCATGCGTGGGGATGAGGAATATAAATATCGTCTCGGCGCGCGTGACAGGTTCGTCAAACGGCTGCAAATCACTCGTTAATGTCTTCTCCCTCGATACCAGGCTGAAAAACCTTGTATTCCCGGTTAACGAGCGATAGAATGACTTTTGAATTTTCGGGACTTGCAGGCTGGGGGATGCCATCTTCGATGACCATTGGGTGCCATGTCTGAGATACTATCCCGGATTTCGCTAACCTGACACTCAACACGGCTGTCAAGTTGGAAGCATCGTCAAAACCATCGAAGATAAAATTCCCCAATCCATAGAGTATTAATCCGTTTTTGTAATGTTGTATCTCCTGCAAGCGATGCGTGTGACTGCCCAGGACGAGCACTGCACCGGCATCGATCGCACCGGTTGCCAACAGATGCTGGGTTTGACTGGCATGATCCAAATTCTCAACCCCAAAATGGAAATATACAATGACCAGGTCTGCCTGACCCCGGGCTCTAGCTACATCCGCTTGTACATCGGGAAGGTTTGCCCAGGCAAGACCGGCATGCGAATTGTCAGCAATCCAATCGCGTGTATCGAAGTAACTGGAAGACTCTATTGGGACATCGGTATAAGCCAGCAAGGCGATGGATAGTCCATTTTTCTCCAGTATCAATGGCGCGTGGGCTGTCTGTGCATTGCTGCCTAATCCAAATGATTTGATGCCATGCAGTTGCAGAGCATTGAGCGTGTCGACCAAACCTGCCTGACCGAAGTCCAGAATATGATTATTGGATATATTTACGACATTAATTCCTGCTGTTGCCAGGCCTGCGGCAGATTCAAGCGGAGCATTAAAGGTGTAACGCTTTTTTTCGGGTTGGGTGGAATTGGTAATCGCGCATTCCAGGTTGGCTACGACCCAATCTGCAGTTTGAAATAAATCATCAACCTGTGAAAAAGGCGCAGAGGGATCCTTCTTAAGGATCAGTTCGCCAATGGAACGGCTTAGCATGACATCACCGACCGCCATGAGAGTCACCTGCCCGTTTGGTGGAAGGGTTATTTGAGGGGTTGCTTTTTCAGTTGGTTTAGAATTAACGGGCGTCACGATCAGATTGTTTATGGGGGATGCGATTTGATTGGTATCGAGGGATGGATTTCTAAAACAGCCGGTCAATGCCGTTATAAAATAAATGGCCACGACTGCCATGAAAACGTTGAAAGGGTTATGCCGGTGTGTAGTACTGGTTATTTTCAATCAGCGACTCGGATCGGTGCCAGTTTGTCAGAAACCTGTGATTTTCAAATGCGTATATTATACATGGAGGTTATTAAATGACTGATAAAAAACATGTTCCCTGGCATCTGTGGCCATTTTGGGCACTTTGGAAGCTGGTCGCCTGGATCCTTGGATTTACCGGTCGGCTGGTGGGCGTGATACTGGGATTGGTTTTGCTCATTGCAGGCATCATTTTGAGCCTGACCGTTATCGGTGCCATTATAGGTATCCCACTGGGTTTGATCGGGCTGTTATTAACCGTGCGATCGATCTTTTGAAGACGTCATAGAGTCAAGCAGCATCCCATTCATTGACGCAGGTACCCGGGCATGATAAAATCGCTATCTCTCCGGGTGCGTAGCTCAATGGTAGAGCAGTGGCCTTTTAAGCCATTGGTTGAGAGTTCGAGCCTCTCCGCACTCACAAAATTCGCCGCAAGGCGATTTTTTATTGTCATTGATTTTTTTTAAATAAGCTGGGTATGGTGAGTGCCCGAGAGGATTCGTTATGTCTATATACCTTCATTTCACTGAGTGATTTACGAGATCACAATTTCATGATATGAATCCTTCCCCATAAGGTTGATTAAGGTATACTGTAACCAAATCTCTCAAAACCATGCGAGGTGATGATGACAGTCCAGGATGAATTGAAGCGGTGGGAGGAAAAAACCGTCAAACCTTTGACAACAAAGTATCCCGAAAGAAAACCAGAATTCAAAACCAGTTCCGATATACCTGTACCGGTAATTTGTACAGGGGAAGAAAGCGCCCAGGATTATCTTTCCAAGCTGGGCTTCCCGGGTGAGTATCCATTCACGCGTGGTGTCCAGCCGACCATGTACCGCGGGCGTTTTTGGACCATGCGACAGTATGCCGGCTATGCCAGTGCTGCAGAATCAAACAAACGGTACCGCTACCTGCTGGATCAGGGTCAAACCGGTCTTTCGGTGGCATTTGATCTACCTACCCAGATTGGTTACGATGCGGATGATCCCATTGCCGCAGGCGAGGTTGGCAAGGTGGGTGTTTCCATCTCCTCATTGGAAGACCTGCTGGTGCTTTTCAAGGGCATACCGCTTGAGAAAGTCTCGACCAGCATGACCATCAACTCACCGGCTGCCATTCTATTGGCGATGTACATCGCTGCTGCCAAACGGCAGGGTGCCGATGTGAAAAAGCTGCGCGGGACCATTCAAAATGATATCCTAAAGGAATATGTGGCGCGCGGGACGTACATCTTCCCACCTAAACCCTCGATGCGGCTGATCACCGATATTTTTGCCTACTGCAAGAATGAAGTTCCACAATGGAATACGATCAGCATTTCCGGCTATCACATCCGCGAGGCAGGCTCGACCGCTGTCCAGGAGGTAGCATTTACGCTGGCCAATGCCATCGCTTACGTCCAGGCGGCTATGGATACCGGCTTACCGGTGGATGAGTTTGCCAGCCAGTTATCATTCTTCTTTAATGCCCACAACAACTTTTTTGAAGAAGTTGCCAAGTATCGGGCTGCGCGGCGTTTATGGTCATGGATCATGCGTGAGCGCTTCAAGGCGGCCGATCCAAAGTCCTGGATGCTGCGTTTCCATACCCAGACGGCGGGTTCCACACTTACCGCACAGCAACCAGAGAACAATGTGGTGCGTGTGACATTGCAGGCATTGGCTGCCGTCATGGGTGGCACTCAGTCCCTCCACACTAATTCCAAAGACGAAGCCTTATGGCTGCCAACCGAGAAATCAGTTCGCGTGGCACTGCGTACACAACAGATCATCGCCAATGAATCGGGTGTGGCGGATACAGCGGATCCGCTCGGAGGTTCCTATCTGATCGAATATCTGACCGATGAAATCGAAAAAAGAGCCAAAGCCTATCTTGATAAAATTGACGCCATGGGTGGAGCTCTGCCAGCCATTGAGGCCGGTTACATTCAAAATGAAATTCAGGATGCTGCCTATGCCTACCAGCGAGCGGTTGAAAACGGTGAGCAGATCGTGGTGGGGATCAACCAGTACCAATCTGAAGAAAAGGTTGAACTTGACCGGCTATCTGTCAATCCCGTCATCGAACAGGAGCAACGGAAACTGCTGGAAACCCTCCGACAAAAGCGGGATTCAGCGAGGGTCAGTGAATTACTCACCAGACTCGAACATGGGGCGCACGCTAGCGATAATCTCATGCCCCTGCTGGTGGAGTGCGTCGAAAATGATATCACCCTGGGAGAGATCTGTACTTGCCTGCGAAAAGTTTGGGGCGAGTACCAGCCTTTGAGCATGTAAATATTAATTACTCATTTGGAGGATTAGATGGCGATTATCAAGAAAATTAATCACGTGGGTCTGGTCGTAGCGGATATTGACGCATCCCTGGTATTCTGGCGGGATGCACTCGGCTTGCAACTGCACCATCAGGAAGACGTGCCTTCTCAGAAAGCAGTAGTGGCATTTATCCCTGTAGGCGAGAGCGAAATCGAACTGGTTAAACCCACCGGCGATGATACCAGCGCGGGAAAATTCCTGAGTGACAAAGGTCCCGGCATGCACCATCTTTGCATGGAGGTGGATGACATCGAGGGTATGCTGGCACAATTAAAAGCTAAAGGAATTCGTTTGGTTAATGAGACCCCGATCGAATTGCCGGGTCGAAAGATGGCGTTCATTCATCCAAAGGCGGCAGACGGTGTCCTGGTGGAACTCTACCAGTTGGTTTGAAATTGTAAGGATATAAAATGAGGCTGCAGTTCAAGCTGCAGCCCTTTTTATTAAAAAGACCTTATGCAGTTATTTCTGCTAGTTTAGCCTCTTCCTCTTGCGCCACGCGGATACCTTCCTTTTCATCCACACGTGTGAGCAGATAACCTCCCAACGCAAAGAAAATAACCAGGGAAACGATGCTCAAGCGGCTGTGGCCCATGAGCATGCTGACCGTGGCGAAGACGAACGGGCCAGCCACGCCGGCAATCTTCTCGCTGACCGCAAAGAAGCTGTAAAACTCCGCCGACTGGCTCTTGGGCAGCATGCGCCCGAAGAGTGAGCGGCTGAGTGCCTGGCTGCCGCCCTGGACGGTGGCCACCGCAAAGCCCAGCGCCACGAAGTGCCATTCGACCTGCATGAAATAGCCGGCAATGGCGATCAAGGTATAGATCGCCAAAGATAGGTAGATGGCACGCTTGGTGCCGATCTTGCTGGCCAGCCAGCCAAACAGGAAGGCAAATGGCACAGCTACGAATTGGACCATTAATAGTGTACCGATCGTGATGGTTTGATCGAAACCGAGTTCAGTGCCATATATAACGGCCATGGTGATGATCGTACCGATACCGTTGTTATACAGCCAGAAGGCTACGATGAACTTGAAGAGCTGGCGGTAGTGTTTCAACTTCCGGAATGTTTCAACCAGACGTGTGAAACTGGCAGCTAAGGGGTTCACCTTTTCCTCCCCGGGGATGATTTTGTGGGGGGGTTCGCTGACAATGCGCAGGATCGGGATCGAGAATACCAACCACCATACTGCCACGGTAACAAATGAGAGACGGGTCATCAATCCGGTCACATTTTCGGGCGTTAACATGATCATGCCCAGGTTGATGGCCAACAACAGTCCGCCGCCGAGGTACCCAAGGGCATAACCTTTCGATGACACCTTGTCGATCTCTTCCGGACGGGCGACATGTGGCAACAGGGAATCATAAAAAACCAGTGAACCCGAAAAACCAACATTCCCAATGATGAAAAAGATGGAAGCTTTCAGCCAGTCACCGGTCTGGACGAAGAATAACAATGCCGTTCCCAAAATGCCAAGCATCGCAAAAAAGGTCAGGAATTTTTTCTTGGAACCGCGTACGTCGGCGTAGGTTCCCAGAATGGGGGTCAGAACCGCTGCCAGCAGCAGGGCGATGGTAGTTGTGTACCCCCAGGCGCTGGTCGCCTGATACGGTTCCAGGTCATTCGCGGCAACGCTTGAATAGTAGACCGGCAATACAGCCGCCATGATGGTTGTCGCAAAAGCCGAGTTCGCCCAGTCATACATTGCCCAGGCTGTGATTGCGCGTTTATGTTGTTTTTCTTCCATAAATAACCTCCATGATCAATCTGTTTATCCCCATAACACCGCCCATTATACGCGGTTACGTCTGGTTGGTATAACTAATTTAAGAGAATAGAAAATACTGAAGGGTATAATAATAAGTTGCCTGTCATTTGATGATAGGTGACCGGATAAATGAAACAAATGTGCTATAATACATATAATTTCCTTTCCAGGTGAATGCGATGACTCAAAATATGATCCATGTGGTTGGTGCCAGGGAACACAACCTCAAGAATATCAATGTTGACATACCGCGCGACAAACTGGTTGTGATCACCGGGCTTTCAGGGTCGGGGAAAAGCTCTTTGGCTTTCGACACAATCTTTGCCGAAGGGCAACGGCGTTATGTCGAGTCTCTTTCTGCGTATGCCCGGCAGTTCCTGGGGCAGATGGATAAACCGGATGTAGATTATATCGATGGGTTATCTCCCGCCGTTTCGATCGACCAGAAAGCCACCTCCCACAATCCCCGTTCCACGGTTGGAACTGTCACCGAGGTGTACGATTACCTGAGGTTGTTGTTCGCCCGCATCGGGATACCGCATTGCCCTGTCTGTGGACGTGAGGTTGTCAAGCAATCCGCCCAGGAGATCGTGGATGCCATCGAAGCAATGCCGGGGGGAAGCAAGATCCTGCTGCTGGCGCCGGTCGTTAGGGCGCGGAAAGGAACCTACCAGGCGGTATTTGACGAAATCAGGAAAGCCGGGTTTGTTCGTTGCCGGGTGGATGGTACGGTCTACAACCTGGACGATGAAATCAACCTCGACCGATATAAAATCCACACCATTGAGGCGGTGGTTGACAGGTTGGTGATCGACAGGGATCTGTCCGAGCAGGATAAAAACGCCGCACGCTCACGCTTGACCGATTCGGTGGAGACCTGTCTCAAAGTCGGCGAGGGGTATCTGACCGTCCAGAACCTTTCGGTTGAACCTCCACAGGATATATTCTATTCCGAGCATCTGGCATGCCCGGAACACGGTATCAGCCTGCCGGAAATCGAACCACGCACGTTTTCCTTTAATACTCCGCATGGTGCCTGCCCTGAGTGCCAGGGTCTGGGATCCAAGCTGGAAATTGATCCGGATTTGTTGATCCCCGATCGCGAACGCTCCTTGAATGAAGGTGCGATCATCGCCATGGAATGGAACGGACCGCGCGACGAAGGTGGATATTACTGGCAGATGGTCGAGGCAGTGGCTCACAAGTATCATATCGATCTGGATGCACCGGTCAAGACCATCCCGGAGGAAAAGCTGGAGAAGATCCTCTATGGAACGAAAGGCGAAGCGCTGACCATTCACTTCCAGGGTCGCAATGACCGTTCAGCTTCTTATCAAATGGCTTTCGAGGGTGTGGTGGGCAATTTGACACGCCGTTATCGCGATACCCAATCGGAATACATCCGCTCGAAGATCTCGGAGTTCATGACCGATCGCCCCTGCCCGACCTGTAATGGGAAACGTTTGCGCCCCGAAGCTCTGGCGGTTACGATCGATGATGTTAATATCATCGAAGTAACCAACTGGCCGGTAAATAAAACGCTCTCCTGGGTGCGTTCGCTCTCGAGGGATGAAAAGCTGCTCACGCAACGACAGAAAACGATTTCCGAGAGGATCTTCAAGGAGATCACGGCCAGGCTTGGTTTTCTGGTGGATGTCGGCCTGGATTACCTTACCTTGCAGCGTTCAGCCGGATCGCTTTCGGGGGGAGAAGCCCAGCGCATCAGACTGGCAACCCAGATCGGGTCACGCCTGATGGGAGTCCTGTACGTGTTGGATGAGCCTTCAATAGGATTGCACCCGCGTGACAACGACCGGTTGCTGACAACCCTGAAAGGGCTGCGCGATCTGGGGAATACCGTCCTGGTCGTGGAACATGATGACGACACCATCCGCTCGGCTGACTGGATCATCGATCTCGGTCCGGGTGCAGGCGTGCATGGTGGTGAGCTGATTGCTGAGGGTGAATTAAACGACATCCTGAACAATAAAAAATCACTTACCGGTGCCTACCTATCGGGGCGTTTGAAGGTGCCCCTGCCAGAAATTCGACGGACCGGTAACGGCAAACATCTTGAAATCATCGGTGCCAAAGCAAATAATCTTAAAAATTTATCCGTTAAGATACCTCTGGGCAAACTGGTCTGTATAACGGGTGTGTCAGGATCCGGAAAATCAACCCTGATGGTCGATGTCCTTTATGCTGCTTTGGCCAGGGACTTGCAGGGCGCTCATACTCAGCCGGGAGAGCATGACCACATCGCCGGCATCGAATTACTCGACAAGGTCATCAATATCGACCAGTCACCCATTGGGCGGACGCCGCGCTCCAACCCGGGGACTTACACCGGCATGTTCGACGAGATCCGCCAACTTTTTGCGGGCTTGTCTGAAAGCAAAATGCGTGGATATAAAGCCGGGCGGTTTTCGTTCAATGTACACGGCGGGCGCTGTGAAGCCTGCCAGGGACAGGGACAACTGCGCATTGAAATGCAGTTTTTACCGGATGTCTATGTTCCCTGCGACGTCTGCCACGGAGCGCGTTTCAATCGCGAGACCCTGCAGGTCAAATTCAAGGGACTGTCGATTGCAGAAGTATTGGATACCACCGTGGATGCGGGCCTGGAGTTTTTCGGTGCCATACCGGGGGTTGCCAACAAACTGAAGACCCTCGAAGAAGTCGGCCTTGGTTATATCAAGATCGGCCAACCGGCGACCACCCTGTCGGGTGGCGAAGCGCAGCGGGTAAAGCTTGCCAAGGAACTTTCCCGCCGGGCGACCGGCAAGACGTTATATGTGTTGGATGAGCCGTCTGTTGGATTGCACGCAGCCGATGTACACCGGTTGATTGAGGTATTACAGCGGTTGGTCGATGCCGGCAATACCGTCCTGATCATTGAGCATAACCCCGATATCATCAAGGTTGCTGATCACATAATTGATTTGGGACCGGAGGGGGGAGACCGGGGTGGTTATCTGGTCGCGGAAGGCACGCCGGAAGAGATCTGTCAGAACGAGGGATCTTATACCGGGCAGTTTCTTAAGAACCACCTGGGGAATCGCTGCGCTTGATCGAAAAAATATCCAGATCGCGCGCAACTGTGACATTTGGAAATATAGCTGCTGCTTCGGCCAGCACATCCTTCTCACGGTAACGACGGGAGATGTGGGTCAAAATTAATTTATTGACCCCTGCGGTTTGAGCCAGTTCGGCTGCCTGTCGGGCAGTCAGGTGAGCGAATTGACGCGCCATATCCACTTCCTCTTCCAGATAGGTGGCTTCGATGACCAGCGCATCCACTCCCCGGATGAATTCGACCAGGTTGTTGGTTTCCCCTGCATCGCCAACGTGCGCCATCCTGGTACCGGCTACCAGTGGACCCAATACATCATCCGGATGTATCGTGCGACCATCCGGTAACGTCACAGGGTTTCCGTCGACAAGTTCCCGACGGAATGGTCCCGGGGGTATGTTCAAACTTTCAGCTTTGGCGGGCAAAAAAGCGCGCCTGGATTTCTCTTCAAATAAATACCCGAAATTGTCTGTGCCCCTATGAGAAACAGGGAAGGCGGTTATGGAGAAGTCGTCAGCCGTATAGAAAATACCGGGTTGTACTTCATGCAGTTCAATGGGTATGGGTGCCTTGACTCCCCGTAAAACGATATCGAACAATAAATCATGAATGCGGTCCAAGGCTGTCCGTCCACCATAGATATCGAGAGTATCGATGGCTTCCCAACGCATATATGTCGAAAGCAAACCGGCCAGACCCAGGATATGATCCAGGTGACCATGGGTAATCAGGATTTGATTTAGTCGTTTGAAACCGATCCCGGATTGAAGGATCTGTCTTTGGGTTCCCTCGCCACAATCAACCAGAAAACGGTGTTCGTTATGCTTAATGACCTGAGACGACAGGCCACGCCGTGCTGATGGAGCAGACGCAGAAGTACCTAGGAAGACGATTTCAAACAAAGAGGATTACTCTCGTGTAATGGACTTTTTATTGCCGAGATCAGAGATCATCCTGACCAGGCCCATGGCACCCACGCCGATCTTGACACCATCACTGGCTGTGATACTGAGGGTTTGCCGGGTTTGTTCAGCTCGTTTAATCAACAGTAAACCTGCCAGGGCACCTGTGACAGCGCCAACAACAGTACCGATAAGAATGGTTTGAGTTTTCCAGTTCATGATAACCTCATATTCCTGTCTACGGTCAATCCAGTAGTTGCCTGTGCTTCTTTGATGTTAATCGATTGCGCAATCCCCTTACCAAAACGAACGGCAACATCAGGCGATTCGACCAGTTTGTGATTGCGAATGAAATTGAATCGAGTTGTAGGGATATCATCCGTAATCTTGGAACGAATGCAAATATCCGGCTTGTTCCAAAGATTGCCAGCCCAAGCGCAATGAAAGACATTACCCCAATGAAAGCAAGTGGGAGGATCATCAAGATCACGGCAGCGTTCTGCACCTGACCAAGATCTGTCGAACCACTCTGAGTGATAATCAAAGATGCGATAAAGAACCCAACAACCAACAGGACTACCACACCCAGTGGCAGCCAAATCTGCCAAAGGGATTGGATGAGGTGTCTTTGAACCGGGGATTGGCGCGATTTTTGTGTAGAGTTAGGATTTAATTCTTCCATGTCAGTATTGTAGCATATTCAATCATATCAAAAGCCTTTCAGCCAGGCTCTGGCGGTAATCATCCATAGATAACGCGATCTGAGCTGCGTTACTTTCCATGGCTGCCCGGGCCACTGCGGGAGCGACCCATAGGCAGACCCGCTTATCGAGCGCCTTGGGTACAATGTAATCGCGCCCAAATTCAAGGTGATCGACCTGGTAAGATTTCAGAACTTCCACGGGGACAGGCTCTTTTGCAAGTTGTGCGAGAGATTGAATGGCCGCCACTTTCATGGTGGAGTTGATCGCTCGAGCTCTTACATCCAGAGCGCCCCGGAAAATGAAGGGAAATCCAAGCACGTTATTGACTTGATTTGGGTAATCAGAACGCCCGGTTGCTACGATGGCATCCGGGCGGGTTGCTCTGGCAAGTTCGTAGGGGATTTCAGGATTGGGATTTGCCATGGCAAAGACCACTGGATCGGATCGCATCCGTAACAACATGGCTGGGGAGACCACATTGGCGGCGGATAAACCAATGAAGACATCTGCGCCGTCGAGTGTATCAGACAGTGTTGCGGGGTGGTCTCCCTGGCCATATTTTGCCTTTTCTGGAAACATTTCTTCCTTGCGACCGTTGTAGATCAACCCGGCAATATCACACATCCAGATATGTTCGCGCGGGATGCCCAGTGCCACCAATTGGTTTGCACATGCCACTCCGGCTGCGCCGGCACCAGAGAAAACCACTTTGATGTCGGTTAATTTCTTACCGACCAATTCAAGCGCATTCAACAGGCCGGCGCTGAGAATGATGGCAGTACCATGTTGATCGTCATGGAAGACGGGGATATCCAACCGTTTGATCAGTTCGTTTTCAATCTTGAAGCACTCCGGTGATTTGATATCCTCTAAATTGATACCGCCAAATGTGGGAGCAAGAGCAGCAATGATCCTGATCAATTCATCAGGATCTCGACAGTCGATCTCGATATCAAATACATCGATATCGGCAAATTTCTTGAAGAGAACGCTCTTGCCTTCCATGACCGGCTTGCTGGCCAGTGCTCCGAGATCCCCCAGCCCGAGGATGGCTGTGCCATTGGATATCACCCCTACCAGGTTGCCTTTGGAGGTGTATGAATAGACTTTTTCGGGTTGTTTGGCGATTTCCAGTACGGGTTGTGCAACGCCTGGGGTGTAGGCCAGGCTCAAGTCGCGTTGACTGACCAGTGGTTTGGTGGGTATGACAGATATCTTACCGGGGCGCGGATTTTGGTGGTACTCCAAAGCTTCCTGTTGTGTGATTTTTATCATGGTATGTTTTCATTCTTATTGATCTCATTTTACTTGAAAGTATGGGAATTGAACCCGACACAATATGGTTTTATTGACATAATCAAGTATAATAGTTGGCAAATAAACAAACCGGTATTTTGTCCGGATGTGATCCGGGTCGGCCCGGTGATGAAAATTGAATGAAAATGGATCGTGCCTCTGGATTGGGCACACAGTATTTGCTGAACTGATCGCTAGCGACGTTTTGAAATGCAAGCCGATTTCGCATAGGTCCTTTGATAATGTGTAAAAGTAATGATGTTGAATTGGTTTTACGATACGAATCGGTATGTTTTCAAAGTCATCCTGTGATCCCGTTATGGGACGATTTCGGGTTGTGCTGCTTGGTTATCTTATTGCATTAGACTGATCAACTGTTCATAACCCGCTTTCAATTTTCATTTGCCACAGCCGCACCTGGAGTACGAGGTAGACGGCTGTTGCTATTTAATACGATGGGACGCTTCATTACTGCACTTGAAACTCAAAAGCGGAACTCTGCCCGGGTGAACGTTCATTTGGACGGTGTTTATGCTTTCAGTCTCGCCCGCATCGTGGCTGCCTGGTTGACCGTCGGGAGAGAGCTGAGCGATGAGGAAATCGAAGCACTCAGGCGGGAAGACAGCTTTGAAGAAGCAGCCAGGGTGGCGATGCGTTTCATCGCTTATAAGCCACGTACAATCACCGAACTTCGGAAACGATTGATCGATGGCAAACTTCCGGAACAGGTAGTCGAACATACCATCTCACGCTTCACAGCAACCGGACTGATCAATGATGGACAGTATGCCCGCGATTGGGTAAACAACCGTCAAGTTCTCCACCCACGCAGCACCCGCATGATCGATTACGAATTACGACGCAAGGGTGTGGCCGAAGCGGACATCGAAGCAGCTCTTGCAGATGTCAGTGATGACGATCAAATGGCATATCAACTCGCCAATCAAAAGATCGACCGGTACGCAAAACTGGATTTACCGGAATTCAGAAGCAAGCTGGGTGGATACCTTGCGCGACGTGGCTTTTCATACGAAGTCATTGCGCGCGTGGTGAACCGCCTGTGGTCAGAACGAATAAAATGAGATTAAAGGATGCACTATGGAAAACTCAATTTTGATATTGATCATCGTCTGTCTGGTTTCTATTGCCATTGGTTATATCTTCAGCAATACATTGGCGCAGCGCAAAACCAAAGAGCAACAGCTGAAACTAGATACGATGATCCAAAAAGCGCAGGAAGAGGCTCGTACGGTTGAGCTGCAGGCGAAAGATAATGCCTTAAAAGTCATGCAGTCTGCCGAAGCCGAGAATGCCCGCCGACGCAATGAACTCAGTCGCGAGGATGACCGGCTTCAAAAACGGCGCGCGGAGTTGGATCATCGGTTTGAGCGCCTCGAGCAACGTGAACAAAACCTCAACAAACGGCAAAGCGCCCTCGATAAGCGCGCCAGCGATGTTGAAAAAATGTATGTTCAGCAGTTGGCCGAACTGCAACGTATTGCAGAAATGACCAGCGAGGAAGCCCGCAATGCCTTGTTGGGAGAAGTAGAAAAAGAAGCCCGCGCCGATATGGCACGCATCATCCGCCAGATCGAGAATGAAGCGCGCGAAGAAGGTGAAACCCGTGCCCGCCAGCTCATTGCGGATGCCATCCAGAGAGTGGCGTCAGACCATGTGGCTGAAGTGACCACTTCAGTTGTCACCTTGCCGAATGAGGAAATGAAGGGACGCATTGTCGGCCGTAACGGTCGCAATATCCGTGCATTTGAGCAGGCTGCGGGTGTGGATGTGATTGTCGACGATACGCCTGAAGCAGTTACCATCTCCTGTTTTGATTCGGTCCGGCGCGAAATTGCGCGACGTTCATTGGCAAAGCTCATTCAGGACGGTCGTATCCACCCTGCCTATATCGAAAAAGTTCTCGCGGACGAGACTGTTAATGTCGAAAAAGACCTGATTAAAGCTGGTGAAGAAGCCGTGTTTGAAGCCGGTGTGGCCGGGCTGCATCCGGAAATCGTCAAAATGATTGGGCGGTTGAAATACCGGACGTCTTATGGTCAAAATCAACTGGCGCATTCTATCGAGGTTGCCAAACTGGCAGCAGTCATCGCCGCCGAACTTGGAGCGGATACCGAGATATCCAAAACCGGTGCATTGCTGCACGATCTTGGAAAGGCGATGGACCATAATACTGAAGGTACACACGCCATGCTCGGAGCGGAGTATGCAAAACGTTATGGGGTCAACCCCAAGGTTGTAAACATCATTGCTTCTCACCACCATGAAATCGAACAGGAGAGTGTTGAAGCCATTGTCGTAGAGGCGGCGGATGCGATTTCCGGTGCTCGACCGGGTGCACGCCGCGAAGATCTCGAACAATACCTCAAACGCTTGAGAGCGCTGGAAGAAATTGCCAACTCTTATAAAGGCGTCAGCCAAAGCTATGCCATCCAGGCTGGCCGCGAAGTGCGAATTATCGTAAAACCGGAAGAGATCGATGACCTGGCTGCCGCCCGGCTGGCACGCGATATTGCAAAAAAGGTTGAAGAAACCATGCAGTATCCGGGTCAGATCAAGGTTACGGTTATCCGCGAAACACGCGCGATAGATTTTGCGAAATAATCAAACGACCGATCTTGAATATTAATATGGGCGAGAATAACTCTCGCCCATTTTTATTTTAAATAAGGATTATTGCGCCTTTCAAAACCAACCGTAGTTTCCGGTCCGTGGCCAGTTAAGAGGCGGGTGTTATCAGGCGAGTTAAGGATTTCCTTCTGGATACTGTTGATCAATTGAGCCTGATTACCTCCGTTTAGATCGGTCCTGCCGATGCTTCCTGCAAGAATGACGTCCCCACAGAAAATGGTTTTGACCTCCGGAAGTGAAAATACAACGTGTCCGGGACTATGACCAGGTGTATGGTGAACAACGATCAGGACACCGTTAATGCTTAGTATTTCTTCATCTTTGAATAAAATAGTGGGATCTGGCAGAAGGTCAATGTTAAAACCGTAATGCAATGCTTCCCCGCGATCCTTCCAAAGCGGGAGGTCCCCCGGGTGAAGCCCGATAAGAGGTCTATCAGGCAATGCTGCGATGAGTCGATTGACCCCGGCAATGTGATCGAAATGGGCATGGGTGATCAGGATCTGTCGGGTAGTAAGAGAATTGTTGGTAAGATATTGGATCAAGGGATCTATATCGAATGAAGGATCGATAACCACTGCATCCTTGCTGGCATTATCGAACAACAAGAATGTGTTATTTTCGATCGGACCAAGAATGAATTGTTTGATTTGCATCGTCATTGGATGGAGCTTGCGTGTATAGTCGAATATTTAGAAAATACTTATAACATACTGTACGAAAAATTAAAATCGAAAAAGAGTATGGTACAAAACAGCTTTGCAGACTCATATTGGGGTGATAATCGATTACCTTGCATATCATCTTTGTTTATTGTAGAATGAGAATGCTGGAACAGGTCGTCAATTAAACAGGATTAGTATGGTCAAAGCGAGGGGGATTGGTTTGCAAAGGAGGTATTTATGCGTGAAAAACCTCAAAATAAACACGACCAGGGTAAGACCAAATCCGTGTCTGAAAAATTGCGTCTTGAAGAAATAGTCAACCGCAGCCCGGCAGTCGCATTCATCTGGCAAGCTGCGGAGGGATGGCCGGTCGAATTTGTTTCAGATAATATCCGGCAGTTTGGTTACAAACCACAGGATTTCTATAGCGGGAAAATGTCTTATGCTTCGATCGTCCATCCGGATGATCTTGAGCGCGTCAGTTCTGAAGTAAAAAGTTATACCCGGAAGAAGGTTGCAGAATTTACCCGGGAATATCGCATTGTTACACATGACAAGCAGATTCGTTGGGTAGATGACTGGATGTGGGTGAAACAGGATAATAGAGGGAAGGTATTGTCCTATCAGGGCAT
This sequence comes from uncultured Chloroflexia bacterium, assembly GCA_963701225.1. GTDB lineage: Bacteria > Chloroflexota > Anaerolineae > Anaerolineales > Anaerolineaceae > JAFGXF01. The sequence continues at coordinate 695,230 of OY969578.1, forward strand.
TGTCCTCGATATCACACAGCGCGAGCTTGCGGAAGAGGCGCTGCGAGAGAGCGAGGAAAAATTTCGCTCCATTGTCGAAAATTCGCTGGCGGGAATATTTAAGGTGGATGATTTATTCCGTTTCGTCTATGCTAATGCTGAACTATGCCGCATCTTGGATTATCCCATTGATGAACTGATCGGAATGAATTTCCAGGATGGTTTATCAGATGAAAGCCGTGGCATCGTCGTGGATCGTTATATTCGCCGGCAACGTGGGGAGCAGGTTCCACCCCGCTACGAATTAAAAATAAAGCGTCGGAAAGGCGAATTGCGCGATGCAGAAATGATCGTGACGGTTGTGAAAGACTTTGCCGGAAAACCCAGCACCATGGGTCAACTTATTGATATCACAGAACGTAAGCAGGCAGAAGAGGTCATCAAAGCCAGTGAAAGGCGCCTGTCAGAAGCACTCAGTGTTGCGAAGATGGGTTGCTGGGAATATGATGTGCTTAATGGGCTTTTTACTTTCAATGATCAATATTATACGCTACATAAAACAACCAGTGAGCTGGTCGGCGGTTACCAGATGACGGCCGAGAACTTCTCGCGCCATTTTATATTCAGTGAAGATGCGCATTATGTCAAGGAGGTAATTGCTGAAGCGATAGCGACATCTGACTTTAATTTCCAAAAACAACTTGAGGGAAGAATAGTATGCACCGATGGGGAGGTGCGTTGGATCGTTATGTGGTTCCGTGTGGAAAAGGACAAGGATGGGCGGACAATCAAACTCCACGGAGTGAATCAGGATATCCACGATCGTAAACTTGCAGAAGAAAAAGTGCAACATCATGCAGCACGGGCTGAAGCCCTGGCCAGTGTTGCTACCCAAATCAACCGGCAAGTCGACTTGGACACAACTTTGACTTCTGTATGTGAAGATACGGCTCGTGTTTTTAACACCCAGGCGGCAGTAATCCTCCTGGTTGATCCTCTCTCTCAAACTGTTAATGTGGTTAGCGGCTATGGCTTGCCGATCGAGCTTAAAAATGAAGTGTCGGCTATACCCATATACATTTTTAAGGAGGCGCTGACATTATATCCAGATGTCCCATTGGTCTTGCAGGATTTCAAATCACAAATCGGAATACCCGGTAGTGATCTACTTCAAAAATATGATATTCGAACAATTGCTTTTGCTAGGATTAAATGGCAGACGCAAGTAATAGGAGCCTTGGTCGTTTTAAACCTTGGGAATAGCCGGCAGTTTGATGAAGACGATCTATCTTTACTGCAATCGCTGGCAGATGAATCTGCCCAGGCAATAATGAATGACCGCTTCCTTAAAGATGCCAGTCGCCGCCTTGAAAGACTGGAAGCGTTGCGCACGATCGATAATGCCATTGCGGCCAGTCTGGATCTGCGACATACCCTCTCTGTATTTTTGGATCAGCTCCGTCATCAGCTATATGTTGATGCAGCTGACATTCTTTTATTCAATCCTCACAGTCTGACATATGATTATGCCTTTGGTATCGGGATGCGCACGGATGGGCTTAAAAATTCCAGTGTATATCCTGACAATGACCCAATCGGGACTATCGTTCTGAACCGACAAAGAGTGCAGATTCCGGATCTTCAGAAGGGATCAGACTTTGCCCGTAATCAGGCTTTTAAGATGGAAGGGTTTGTCAGTTATTTCGGTGTGCCGCTGATCGCCAAGGGACAGGTGCGCGGGGTACTGGAGCTATTCCATCGTACATGTAAAATATTTAATAAAGAATGGATCGATTTCCTGGAATCCCTGGCTGGTCAGGCTGCGATTTCGATTGATAATGCTGCCCTTTTTGATGATTTGCAGCGATCGAATCTGGAACTTACTCTGGCTTATGACGCGACCATCGAGGGCTGGTCGCATGCACTGGAGTTACGTGATGAGGGGACTGAGGGTCATACCCAGCGTGTGACCCGGTTAACTCTCAAACTGGCAAAGGAAATGGGTATCGGGAATGAAACATTGACCCATATCCGGCGCGGTGCCATGCTGCATGATATCGGCAAAATGGGTATATCAGACGAAGTCCTTCACAAACCGGACAAATTGAATGCTGAAGAAATGGTTGCGATGAAAAAACATCCGCAGTATGCCTATGAAATGCTATCAACCATCAGATACTTGAAATCTTCTTTGGATATTCCATACTGCCATCATGAAAAATGGGATGGTACCGGCTACCCGCGCGGGCTCAGCGGAGAACAGATTCCTTTGGCAGCTCGTCTGTTTGCCATTGTGGATGTTTGGGATGCAATCATCAGCGACCGGCCTTATCGGGCTGCCTGGGGTAAAGAAAAAGCTCTCAAATATATCAAAGATCAATCCGGCAAGTATTTTGACCCTGATATTGTGAAATCCTTCTTAAAAATTATTAAATCAGAACCATCTGACTGAATAAGGTAATGCCAATCCAGACTTGGAGAGAATGGCATATATCAATTTATCTTACTTGTTTTTTCCAATGTGAAAGCATCATATAGCTGTTTACCGTCAAAATAGTCAATATCAAGAATACACTGCTTGAAAACAGTATTTCTGGATTGATCTCGTACATGAATCCGGCCGCCAGGGGAGCCAGGATTACAGCGGTGCCATTTACCGTTTCCAAAAGGCCGAAAGCCCGCCCGACATCCGCGGCATGGATCAGGGAACGGGCGAATGCCACCAGCATGATCCGTGTCAGGCGGTAACCACCAAGAAGGAAGTAACCCGCCCCGTACCAGAACGGTTGGTTACCCCTCCACAGCAGGAGCATGGATAGGATAACAAGCGCTTGGCCGATGAGATAACCATAGACCGCGTTGAAGCGTCCCAAACCCAGGATGATGATGGCATTACCCAGGTTCCCGATCGAACCCATCTGACCGATGCTCTCCAGATCGAGATGCTTCTGGTTTTGCAGGTAATTTGGAATGAGCGGCTGTGGCAGGTACAGGACGAACACTGTGATGAATACGAGGGGAAGTAATGCCATAAAGCGTGGGTTCTTGTGCAGTTTTGGTCTGCTTTGCCTCTCCACATCGGTCACAACCGGCTGTTTTCCGATAAAGAGAATCATAAGGGTGGATATCAAGAAAATTCCAGACGCAATGAAATAGATCTGCCGAATGCCAGATTGTTGGGCAATGTATCCACCCAAAACCGGTCCTATAATGGCACCAGAATTGAACCCGCCGGAGACAAAGGTCAATGCCCGTTCCGCGGTCAGTTTTCCTCTCACTTGCGTGATGTAACTGTTCATGGGGGTGACCCCAAAAGCTGTGAATCCGTAAAAGATGATCGCAACGATGAATAATTCCAGGGATCCGGCTATTGCCATCAAAATACAGGCAAATACTCCAAGTATCCACGAAAGTCGGAGTATCGGGCGCGCTCCGATGCGATCTGCCAGGATACCTGCCGGGAACTGGGTGATCATGATGGATAACCCCCATGCTCCGTAAACCATACCGATAATGCGTGGGTCTGCGCCCCATTGTTGGAGGTAGATTGGGTGAAAGTACATGAACATGCCCTCGCCAATTCCCCAGGTAAAGAGGGATATGGTCATGAAGATCAAGTCGCGGGTCATTTCACTCTATTCACACGACGGATGAAATCGACCGCGGCCTTGAAAACCTGTTCGCGATCTGGTTCGCGAATGATCACATGCCCACTATGTTCCACCAGCAATCGGGTTTTATCAGTAGTGCCCAGACTGGCGTATATGCGATCAAGATTCGATGGATCGACGCCTTTATCTATTTTAGAGTGAACCAGCATTACCGGGATCTTGATACCAGCCAAACTGGAGCGCATCTCGGTCAACAACGATTTGAGCTGCAGGATTGAAACGCTGGGGTAATATGGGTACTCAGCGTGATCCACGGCTGCTTCAGGATTCTGCCAGTCCGGTCGACCCTTGGGAGCATTACGGATGAGTACGGAGAGAGGCTTGATGAACGACAAGCGCCAATCTGACGGCATGTCGTAGGGGGTCGAAATGGCGATTGCCCCGTTGATCGGGTAACGGCTGGCAGCAATCAGGCTCAGTACACCGCCCATTGACAGGCCGATGGTGTACACCTTGCTGGTTGCGCCTCGTAAGATCGTGATCCCATCTTCGACCGAGGCAATCCAATCCCACCAGCGTGAGCGACGCATGTCCTCGGGGTTGGTGGCATGCCCGGCCAGGCGGATACCCAGTACCGTATATCCGCGTTTCGACAGGTATTCACCCATCCAGAGCATTTCCTTCGGCGTTCCCGTAAAGCCGTGGATCAACAGGCAGCCCGTTGCTCCACCCGGGAAAAAGAAAGGTTCAGCGTTATGCATGACCAAATTCTTCATTGTATTCCAATTTAACCCAGTGTCTGGATTTCACGCGCCATATCGCTCAAGCAATCACAACCCCTGGATGTGACGACAACGTTGTCTTCAATGCGGATTCCGCCTTTACCGGGGAGGTAAATTCCGGGTTCGATCGTGAAAGTCATACCCTCTTCGAGAGCCTGTTGATTTTCAGCGTAGATGTACGGGTGTTCGTGTACTTCCAGGCCAAGACCGTGCCCGGTACGATGGGTAAATTGTACGCCGTATCCGGTTTTCTCGATCACATCCCGGGCAGCGCAATCAACCTGCCCGGCCCGGACTCCGGCTGCGACTTGCTTTTGTGCAGCCAGGTTGGCTTCTTTGACAATTACCCCGATTTTTTCAAATTCTGGATCCAATTCAACCATTGCGAAGCTGCGGGTCAGGTCGGCACAATATCCCTGATAAGTTGCTCCCCAGTCGATTACCAACATATCTCCATCCTGAAGCGGGCGATCCGATGGAACGGCATGTGGATTGGCGCTGTTGGGCCCCCCCGCTACAGTCGGGCTGAAGGGCAGTTCAGCGTCCGAACCTGCACGTATGAGTTGCAGGACCAGTTCCGCTGCCACCTCCCGCTCGGTACTGCCTGATTTAATGATTGGGAGGGCGCTCTGCAATGCTTGTTGGGCAATCTGTACCGCCTTACGCATCGCAGCCACTTCATTTTCATCCTTGTGCATTCGGATCACAGCCAGACAGCTTTCTGCACTCTGAATCTGAGCGTGAGACACACCTGCTTCGAGAAACCGCAATTCGAGCACGCGTAATCGGTTTGGTTCGATCCCGATTGTCTTACCGCTCAGCGACAGATGATTGCAGGCACGTGAAAAGACTGCCTTCCAACTTTCGGGATTATCCCCATACGGGAATAGATCGTAGCCTGCTCGGGGATCGATCTTGGCAGCCTCGAGCTCGGGTAATACCAGCGTGGCTGGCAACCCCGGTCGGTACAGGAAAACAGTCGGTCTTTCACTCAGGTGGAAATGGAGCCCGGTCAGATAGATCAGGCTGGGTGAAGGATTCAAGGCCAGCGCCTCAAGCCCGGCTTCCTGCATGGCTTGGTTAAGATGTTGAAATCGGGTGGTTGTCATACTTTACCTTCCAATAATTATGGGATTGATGGGTAGACTCAATTATATATCCATGCCTGAAAATAAATAGTACCATGTGATGAATCCAGCTGGCAGGTAGGTTTGGATACAAGAAATACCTGCTTGACGATTAAAAATCATCAGGGTAAAATCAATCCCTGCTTATGAAGAAGGGCCTGTAGCGCAGTTGGGAGCGCGCTTCAATCGCACTGAAGAGGCCGAGGGTTCGAATCCCTCCAGGTCCACTGCGTAATTCGGCAAGTCCTTCAAATAGTGATACAACCTTTAACAACCGAATATGGGCCCATAGCGCAGTTTGGGAGCGCGTCTCAATGGCATTGAGAAGGTCGCGAGTTCGAATCTCGCTGGGTCCACCTGTAAAACAGCAAAGCTCATGCGGGAGTAGTAGACCATCTGCCAGCGAGCCGGGAAAGTGAGGTGTGAGCCCGGAACAGTGTCTGCGGAACACAAGGTTTGAACTCACCCGCCGCCCGAATGGCAGGCTGTTTCGGTGACAATCAGCCGAAACCGGTCCCTCCCGTTAGCGAGGTCCAGAGCGGCCAGACATTAGTCGGGCAAGCAGGGTGGTACCGCGGAAATTACCTTCGCCCCTGATTGGGTGGAGGAATTTTGTTTAATATCTGGCGAGTTAGCAATACAATGAAAAGCCAGTGTTATTAAGGAGTGACAAATGGATCAACTACCTATGTATAATCCGGTCGAAATAGAACCCAAATGGCAGGCACGCTGGGAAGCTGATGGGCTCTACCATGCCGAGATCGATCCAAAAATAAAAAAGTTCTATGCTTTGACCATGTTGCCTTATACTTCAGGCGATTTGCATATCGGCCATTGGTACCCCATTGGTCCATCGGATGCGCGTGCCCGCTTCAAACGCATGCAAGGTTTTAATGTGTTATTTCCGATCGGCTTCGACGCTTTCGGATTGCCGGCGGAGAATGCAGCCATTAAAAATAATATCCATCCCAAGCAATGGACCTATAAGAATATCAATAATATGCGGCGACAACTAAAAACCATGGGTGCGATGTTCGACTGGCGCCGCGAAGTGATTACCGCCGACCCCAAGTATTACCGCTGGACGCAGTGGTTTTTCATCCAGTTATTTGAACGCGGTCTGGCATACCGCAAATATTCCCCGGTTGACTGGTGCCCGAATTGCAATACAACTCTGGCTCGTGAGCAGGTGTGGGGTGAAGACCGGCACTGTGAACGCTGCCAGACACCGGTCATCAAAAAGGATCTTGAGCAGTGGTTCCTTAAAATAACCAGCTATGCCGAGCAATTGTTGAATTTTGATGCCATAGACTGGCCGGAGCGCGTCCGCACGCTCCAAACCAACTGGATTGGCAAATCGGAAGGTGCGCTGGTAACTTTCCATACCGAGCAGGGCGAAGCTTTTGAGATTTTTACTACCCGCCCGGACACGCTTTGGGGAGTTTCTTTCATGGTGCTTGCGCCGGAACATCCACTGGTGGAGAAAATAACCACCTCCGACCATAAGAAAGATATCGATGCATACCGCCAGAAAGCTGCCCGTCAGTCGGATATTCAGCGGGAAGCTACTGATAAGGAAAAGACCGGCGTTTTTACGGGCGGCTACGCCATCAATCCTGTCAACCAGGCGCGCATCCCGATCTGGATTGCTGACTACGTATTGATGACCTATGGCACTGGCGCGATCATGGCAGTTCCGGGTCACGATCAGCGCGATTTCGAGTTTGCTCTTAAATTCGGGCTACCGATTATCCCAGTCATCGCCCGACAGGACGGAGTGACGAAATCGACGGTAAAGCGTGGAGTGGTGAAACCTGGTTTTGCCGATCAACTAAAGAAGGATGGGTATCGGTTCCTGCAGAAAGATGGCAGCCTGTTGGTCACTTTGCAACATCAAGAGGTCGATGACTTTATTGCATTGGTGAAAGCAAACCTGATGTCAGACGCCTGGGTGGAGCTTGTTGGTTTTACCTGGAAATTCATTTTTTCAGATGAAGTTGTTGAATTCGACTCGGTAAAAAATGATCAGGTAATATTAAAACGTTGCCAGGCTCTCGAACCGGGAGTAGGTGTTGCCCGAACAGTAATGGAAATGCTGTCGGCGAATAAGTTTTATGAAAACATTCTATTACACGCAGATTACGGAGATATGATACATTCCGGCAATTTTAGCGGAGCAAAAGGAGCAACCGCCCGTTATGATATAACAAAATGGCTTGAAAAACAGGGTTGGGGTAAAGGTGCTGTGAATTACAAATTGCGTGACTGGTTGATCTCACGCCAACGGTATTGGGGTGCACCGATTCCGATTATTTATTGCCAGAAATGCGGTGCAGTGCCTGTTCCCGAGGAAGATCTGCCGGTTCTCCTGCCAGATGATGTCGAATGGAAGCCCACCGGCGAGAGCCCGCTGAAGCTGCACCCGACCTGGCGGTATACAACATGCCCGAAATGCAATGGAAAAGCTGAGCGGGAGACTGACACGATGGATACATTCATGTGCTCCTCCTGGTATCACCTGCGCTACCTGTCACCGGATTATGATCAAGGACCGTTTGATCAGAAGGAGTATGACTACTGGATGCCTGTGGATGCATACACCGGTGGCATCGAACATGCCACCATGCATTTGATCTACACACGCTTTTTCCACAAGGCTGCACGCGATTGTGAAATCACCGAAGGTGATGAGCCGATGCTTCAGCTGCGTAATCAGGGCATGGTATTGGGTGAGGATTTTGAGAAAATGTCGAAAAGCCGTGGTAATGTTATTGCGCCAGATAAGCTGATAAAAGTATACGGCGCGGATACCATGCGGGCATACCTGATGTTCTTTGCGCGTTGGGACCAGGGCGGACCGTGGAGCAGTACCGGCATCGAGGGCACCTCGCGCTGGATAAAACGCAGTTGGGTGATGGTGGTTGAGCCGCCGCTCAAAACAGGTGAAGATCCAAATGCCGCCCGGTCTATGCGCCGCAAGCTTCACCAGACTCTGATTTCGGTAACGCGGGATTATGAGACTTTTGAGTTCAATACCATCATCTCCGCGCTTATGGAACTCTCCAATGAGATGATCAAAGCCAAGCCTGTGCTATGGAAAAGTCCGGTTTGGCAGGAGGCGGTTGAAATATATCTGAAAATGCTGGCACCTGTTGCACCGCATATCTCTGAGGAATTGTGGAACCTGCTGGGCAAACCGTATTCAATCCACCAGCAAGCCTGGCCGGTGGTCGACGAACAGGCAGCCCTGGCTGACGAAATCGTGCTGGTTCTGCAAGTTAATGGAAAACTTCGCGACCGCATTACTGTGGCAGCAGATATCAGCGATGAAGATTCCAGAAAGGTTGCCCTGTCCAATGAACAGGTGATCAAACACCTTGAGGGTAAAACACCCCGCCAGGTGATCGTTGTGTCTGGGAAATTGGTAAATGTCGTGATATAAAAGTTGACTTCCCGGGAGTTCTTCCCGGGAAATCATTTTCCACCCAAGAATATTGTTGCAACCAGAAATATAAGGGTTACGATAAGTGCGGAAAGTAAAACCATGGAGTTTTTCTGTTTGTCAGCCACACGCATTTCGGGATACGTCCCTGTGACCTCCCATTGAGGTCCTGCCAGAAACGCGAATACCGTACCACCGATCAATCCGCCAATATGACCCCAATAATCAATAGAAGCACCAGGTATGAATCCGATTGCGAGGTTCAATGCAATGATAATCCCGATATTTCCAAGTGTTGAGCTGAAGCGGTTACCGTAAAAACGCCGGTTGCGGATGACAAAGATGGCTTCGGCGCCAATCAACCCGAAGATGGCTGTGGAAGCACCCAGGGATGGATTTGGGGACATGACGTAGGAAGCCACATTGCCGGCGAACGCCGCCAGGAAGTATAGGAGCACGAACCTCCCATGACCATAAACACTCTCAACAATTCTTCCAAGAATATACAAGGCATACATGTTCAGCAGAATGTGGGTGATCGAGCCATGCAGCAAGACAGGTGTAATCAATCGCCAGACCTGCCCTTGTTCAATGAGTTGATTGATCTTCCCCCCATAGCTGAAAAACAGATCGGTTCCGTTTAATGTTGCCTGGCTGAGCATTTGCCCGAAGTAAAAGAGCACGGTGATCCCCAGGATGATCATGGTGGCAACCGGTTTATAGGTTGGCAGTGCAATCGAAACCATTCGGGGAGGTTGTGCCTGATTAACGGGGGGTATGGAGTTATTGTCAGAGGAGTAAGTCATTTTATCTCACACGGTAATGTTCGACTTCGATAATATCCAGGATCATATCCACCGTCTCATTCAATTTACCCTCTTTATTTACGAGCAGATAATCAAAGCGTCCAAGTTGTTTAAGTTCATGACCGGCGGTCTTCCGGCGGATTGCCAGGCTCTCAGGTGTTTCGGTGTTCCTCATTTTAAAACGACTCATCCATTCCTGCTCATTGGCAGGCACGAGAAAAATCAGTACAGCATCAGGATATTTCGATCTTAACGTCGCAGCCCCGGCAACATCCACGCGTAATAATACATCGCAATGGCTGTATAATGCCCGTTCGATCTGATCGACCGGTACGCCCTTGTAATCCCCATATACCAGGGCATATTCCGCAAATTTTCCGACCTTGATCATGGTCTCAAACTCTTCCTTTGTATAGAAAAAGTAGTCGATCCCATTTTTCTCATAATCCCTCGGTTTACGGGAAGTAGCTGTCGTGACAAACGAAAAACCAAGGTTCCTCTTTTTAATGGCTTCAATGACCGCATCTTTCCCGGCTGCTGAAGGTCCGGATATTACAAACAGCAAAGAATTGTTTTTTTGCAGACCTTTGAACAGGTCAATTGGTTCAGTGGACTCGGTACTCATAAATACTTTCTATCCGTTAGACATGGTACCAGAAAATTCTGGCGGGTTTGATTATAATGGATTACAGACATTCATTCTATATCACAGGATGACGATCAACTATGCCGGTTTATGAATATATCTGTTTAAATTGCAAAAAACGCTTCGATGTGCGTCTTGCTTATGATGAATATGGCGGGAAGATAATTCTATGCAGCCATTGCTCGAGCGATCAGGTGAGACGAAAAATATCCAGGTTAAGGGTAAAACGATCTGAAGGCAGCCGGCTGGCAGATCTCCCGGATCCTGCCAGTCTGGAAGGTCTTGAGAATGATCCGCAGTCGCTTGGCAGAATGATACGCTCAATGAGCAAAGAGACCGGTGAAGACCTGGGGCCTGATTTTAATGAAGTAGTCGACCGCTTGGAATCGGGTCAAAGCCCGGGCGAAATTGAAAAATCCCTGCCCGACCTGGCTGATGGCGATGACACCTCGAGCCTGAGTGACGAAGATTAATAATTTAATTAATTCCTTTCTTCAACACATCTTCGAGCTGACTAAAAGAAGCCATCCTGGCAATGGCTCGAAGAAAATCTGCCAGGCTGTCATTCATTTCCCTGAAAGACACAACTGCCGGACCGACCGGATCTGTGCCGGCCGCGCCTCCGCCCGGGCTGTCATTATAGGCGCCATAAAAGGCAAAGTACGCTTGATTGATGCGTCTTAACAGGTATCCGTTGCTCCAAAACACACGCCGGCGGGCTTCCATATAGGCTTCTGCTTCTGTGATTTTTCCCTCAGACAGTAAACGATCCGTTTCTATCCGTGTGATTCTCATCTCTTTTTGAAAATCAAAACGGGGGGGAGCAATCTCAGTCGTGGGAAGGGAGGGGGAGATGGATGGTATAGAAGGAAAGAGTTCGGGGTAGTAGATCTGAATGACCGATGTACCAATTTCCTTGCCTGCCAGATTGGCGGTGGTCTCGTTCATCGTCCGCAACTCCGGTGTTGTATCGTAGTTTTGCCCGAGAGGATATAGTGTTAAATAATTATGGACCCACTCATGGGCAATGGTTTCCACCAGCCAGTTGAGATCTGTTGTCAGCATGACCATGGTGGGGTAGGTGCCTAAACCGCCGACCGGTTCAACCAATGCGCTAACATTTAACCCCCTTTCGACTTCTTTCTCAAGCGCAACTTTTTGTGCAATGGATAGAACGGGTTGGAGCGAGATATTTGCCTCGAGCTGTATCCGGTCGCGCGGAGATACAAACAGAGATAATGGTATGGCCGAGGTGTGATAGAGAACAGGAGGAAAAAGTACTGAGAAGGTCTTGAGATTATCCTTCGCAAGGATTTCGCTCACCTGTTGCTGTAATATTGCTTCCACATCCGGAGTAAGGGTTTGTAACTGGCTCTGTTTTTCATCCAGGGTTTTGGAAAGTTCGTTTGTGCTTGCTGCGGGATCGATAATGTCGGGGTCGGAATACAGGTTCGCGACTTGATCGGTCAGGTTTTGAACGTCACCCACCAAACGCAGATATCGAAAGACCAATTCTTTCTGGTCTGTTGCTTGTGTGACGGAAGATCCCCCTTCGGTCGCCTTGACCCATATGTTTTCCATAGTCCAATTGAAGTAATCAAACTCAAGGGCGCGTGTATACTTTCTTACGCTGTCGCTGAGCTTTTGTGGAAAAAGCATACCGGGTCCAGGCAACCAGGCAAGGAGTATAAGGAAGGTTATATTTCGAAAGTGAACCCTGATAGACATTGATAGGAATTGTCGGGTATTCTCCGGAACAATATTATCATCGATTGGATGCCACAATGATATTTTTATTCCGTCGCTGCGTTGACGGTCTGCCTGTGACATGCTATCATCGATAAGGTTATTATTATTCTTCGTAAATTTATCCCGCACCTTAATAAAAACAGGAAGGAGCAATTATATGAGTTCTGAATTTATTGTCCGTCTTATCGGCATGGTCGTGTTTTGTATTCTGGGGGTTTTTGGGGGGAATGAATTGGGTATCATTGCCAACCAAAGCCCGGTAACCACAGATTATACAGTTCAACAATACACCTTTGCATTGGGTCTGGTTGGAGCCCTTTTTGGGCTGGTATTAACACCGTTAATAACCATCAGGCCAATTCGATCATTAAGGAACTCCCTGAAACAGGTGTCAACCCAGACATTATTTGCCGGCATCATTGGTTTGATCATTGGCTTGGCTGTATCTGCGTTACTGGCTTTCCCCCTGTCAATGTTGCCTTCTCCCTTCAATAAGGTCCTGCCCTTTGCCGGTATGCTGCTTCTGTGTTATTTTAGTGTGTCCCTTTTTACGACGCGCCAGAATGATTTCATGGGTCTGGTCAATTCAGTCACCGGTAAATCCGGTGGTATCGTGAAAGGTAGTGATAAGGTAATGGGAGCTTCCAACTGGAATGAAGGACGCACTGTGCTCCTGGATACATCCGTAATCATCGACGGACGTATATCGGATATTGCCAGAACCGGGTTCTTGCCCGGTACGTTGCTCATTCCACGTTTCGTCCTCAATGAACTTCAATATATTGCTGATTCACCGGATAATCTCCGACGTCAACGCGGGCGCCGGGGCATCGATGTGTTGGCACAGCTTCAAAAAACACCCACCATCCCTGTCCAGATCAGCGACATTGATGTTGAAGGTGTGCACGAGGTTGACGATAAATTGATCATTCTGGCGCGCCAATTGCGATGCCCGATATTGACCAATGACTATAACCTCAACCGCGTGGCTGAGCTGCAGGGCGTCATAATCCTGAATGTAAACGAGCTTGCCAACTCGGTCAAATCGATCCTTTTGCCTGGTGAAGCCATCGACCTGCGCATTATCCAGGAAGGCAAGGAACAAGGACAGGGGCTTGCCTATATGGAAGACGGTACGATGGTGGTTGTCGAAGGTGGTAGGGACTACATCGGGGAACAGATGCTGGTCACAGTTACAAAAGTTCTCCAAACTGCTGCCGGTCGGATGGTATTTGCAAGGCCTGAGGTTAAAACCGCACCGCGCCATAAAGGAAAGTAAGCATGGGCATACGCATATACAACACACTTTCACGACGCAAGGAAGAATTCAAAACCCTGGTCAAAGGTGAAGTTCGTATGTATGTTTGTGGGCTTACTGTCTACGGCAAGGCTCATATCGGACACGCCATGTCAGCGGTCATTTTTGATGTGATTCGTCGATATCTTCTCTACCGTGGCTACAAGGTCAATTTTGTCATGAACTACACGGATGTGGATGACAATATCATCGCGCGTGCCAATAAACTGAGCGTCGATCCAACGGAGCTTGCCAATCTGCATATCGAGGAACACCAGCATCATCTTTCCGATTTGAATGTCCTGCCAGCTACTGTATATCCGAGAGCATCACAGGAGATGGATAATATTATTGCTATGATCGTCAAGTTGATCGATATTGGATATGCATACCCAGTGGAAGGTGATGTCTTTTATCGTGTATTGAAAGATCATGAATATGGGAAACTATCCGGCCGCAAGATCGAGGATATGCAATCTGGCACCCGTAAGGCGGTTGATGAGCGCAAGGAAACACCCATGGACTTCGCGCTGTGGAAATCAGCCAAACCAGGAGAGCCTGCCTGGGATAGTCCCTGGGGCAAAGGCAGACCCGGCTGGCATATTGAATGCTCTGCGATGAACATGGTTTACCTGGGCGAGCAGATTGACATTCACGGCGGAGGCAACGATCTGGTCTTCCCGCACCACGAAAATGAGATCGCCCAGACCGAAGCGATCACCGGTAAGCCATTTGCCAGTTACTGGGTCCATAATGGCATGATGCAGTTTGCCGGTGAAAAGATGTCAAGATCACTGGGCAACCTAATCACGATTGAGGAATTTCTGAAAACTGTAAGCGCTGACACTTTTCGTATCATGATCCTGAATTCCAGTTATCGTAACCCATTAACCGCCACCGATGAAGTCCTGGCACAATCTGAACGTGCAATGGACCGTCTGAGATCGGGTTTAAAACCTGCTCTTCCCGGTTCAAAAACGACATCAGGTGAATCTATCTCCGCATTGTCCAGGCAAATGGAACAAACCAAAGCGAGTTTCGAAGAGTCCATGGATGATGATTTTAATACTGCCGGAGCGCTAGGCTGTCTTTTCGAGCTGGTTCGTGCCATTAATACTGCCCGCTCGGATAATGCAATCGGTGCAATACTGGCTCCGGCTCAGGATTTGTTGAGAGAACTTACCGGCGTATTCGGTTTACGGTTGGATGGTAAAGAGGATGATAAAACACCTGCCGATCCGTTTGTGGATTATCTGGTCGAGTTGCGTACCATCATTCGAAAACAAAAGCTGTATCAGCTTTCTGATGAGATTCGCGACCACCTGTTGCAGCTCAAGGTGACTATCGAGGATTCAAAAGAGGGATCCACCTGGCATTGGAATTGATAAGCCCAGAGCCCGATTCAAACATTTATTTAGTATCATAGATACTCATGACTCTCAAGCCATTTGGTCGAGTTAAACTGGTAATTTTATGCAGCCTGATGGTGCTCATCTGGTTTATCGCGACCAGCCTCTCGCGATCCCCGGCTGAGATTGATCCACGCGTGCTGGAGGATACGGCTGACGGAAAGACAGCTCATTTTTTAGTATTGTTCAAGCAGCAACTTGACCTTCAAGCTTTATCTCCTTCGATATCGGATCGTAACCTGCAGGGAAAGCACCTTATTGATGGCTTAATGGCGGTTGCGACGGATACCCAGAAATCAACACGGGCTTATCTGGAATCTTCAGGAGCGCGATATATTCCTTTTTGGATTGCGAACATTATTGCAGTACGTGGAGACCGCTCGGTTGTCGATGCTTTGGCACGTATCCCCGAAGTGGTCCTGATCGAACCCGACCGTGCCTTTGCCGCCGACCTCGATGCGGAAAAGCCTGGTGATGTTCTCTCCGGGGTGAGCCTTGCTTCTGCGATGGTCCAACCCAACCTGACCCAGGTGCATACGCCGGAAGTATGGGCAAGGGGTGGAACCGGGATTGGCTCGGTGTATGCCGTGGCAGACACCGGTGTGTACTGGCAGCATTCTGCCTTGATCTCGCAATACCGCGGATGGGATGGGGCGTCCGCCACACATGATTACAACTGGTGGGATGCTGTTCATCTGGACATCAATGGCGGAGGCAACCCATGTGGATTCAGCGTTCAATCCCCCTGTGATGATTTTGGACACGGCACGCATGTGGCAGGTATCGGTGTGGGCGATGATGGATATGGTCATCAGATCGGCATGGCACCCGGTGCGCGCTGGATCGCATGCCGCAACATGGATAGTGGTGTCGGACGACCCAGCACATACATGGAATGCTTCCAGTTTTTCCTTGCACCCACCCGCCTGGATGGCACCAATCCCCGGCCTGATCTCAGGCCGGATGTGATCAGCAACTCCTATAGCTGCCCGGATTCTGAACTTTGTTCTGTCCACGCGATGGAGCCTGTGCTTGAGGCGGTGCGCGCTGCCGGGATCTTCATGTCGGTATCCGCCGGGAATAACGGAGCCGGCTGCGAGACCATTGCCGACCCGCCCGCGCTGGAACAATCGGTCTTTACCATAGGGGCAGTGGATAACGATAATGTCATAGCCTCCTTCAGTTCGCGCGGTCCGGTGACTGTGGATTTGGAGCCATTGATGAAACCCAACCTGGTTGCTCCGGGTGTATTTATAGTTTCCAGTTTGAAAGGCGGCGGTTATGGCTATATGAGTGGTACTTCCATGGCTGCGCCACATGTTGCCGGTGCGGTATCCTTGTTGTGGGGCGCTTTCCCAT
This sequence comes from uncultured Chloroflexia bacterium, assembly GCA_963701225.1. Lineage (GTDB taxonomy): Bacteria > Chloroflexota > Anaerolineae > Anaerolineales > Anaerolineaceae > JAFGXF01. The sequence goes on from OY969578.1 coordinate 711,437, forward strand.
CCTTGCGACGTAATGTCGCCGCAACCGAAACACTATTATCTGAAACCGCACTGCCCATCACGACTTCCCAGGGGTGCGGCGGTGACAGCCCATCGCAGGTTCCAAACAATGTGTACGGCTGGGGTTTGCTGGATGTCAAGGCAGCTTATGATGCTTACTGGCCGTTACAACCCAAATATTTTTTCCCCTTGATTGGAAGAAGTAATTAAATCCTTACTGCAGTTTGCGAGCCTGGAATGCCATGTACAGGGCGATCGAACCGGCAACGGCAGCGTTTAAGGAAGTGACCTTGCCCGAAAGTGGCAGGTCCAATAGCAGGTCGCAGGTTTTGCGCACAAGCTGCCGAAGACCTTCACCTTCACTGCCCACCACGAGGACGAGAGGACCTTTCAAATCCACCTTCTCGGGTGGTTGGGCTTCAGGTGAATGTTCCAGTCCGATTATCCAGGCACCAACTTGTTTTAATCCCTCGAATGTCTGCGCAAGGTTGGTCTGGGCTATCAGTAGGTGTTCGCTCGCACCGGCGGAGGAGGTCACAACTGCAGGTGTGATCGTCGCGCTACGTGCCAGGGGAAGCAGGATGCCGTGGACACCAACGGCCTCAGCGGTTCGTATCAGGTTGCCCAGGTTCTGGGGGTTTTGAATGAGATCGAGCGCCAGAACGAATAACGGTTCCTTGAGTGTCTCAGCTCTGACTATAATATCCTGCCAGGCAATGTATGGATAGGCACTGGTCTCCAACGCCACGCCCTGGTGGTTCTCACCCAGCGGGTCAAGTTTCATCCTTGGGACTGATTCAATTAATAATTTTTGAGCTCTGGCGAGCGAAAGGATCTCGGCCAGGCGCCCCTTTTCAGATGATCCGGCATTTACCCATAACCTGAAAGACTGGCGCCGCCTGGCGCTCAGCAGTTCATAGATTGGATTCCGACCGGTGATCCATTCCCGCATAATATATCACTGTGAATTGTATTCTAATACGAAAAACCACTTAACTCCATGGCAGTTAATTATTGGGTACACTGCTGAGATTGGTCTAGAAATTGATGATACCGCCTGCCCCTCAATGTATAAGGCAAAATATTTTGAATTCAAACACTTGATTAATTTTGTATTTTATGCTTGAATATATCGAGGGATATTGCTATGAAAAACATAATACGTATGGTTGGCGTATTGCTCTTGTTTATGGCAGTTGTCTTGGGGATTGAATCCGGTGTACAAATCAAACCAGCCCAGGCAGATGCTGCATGTTCTACAACACCCATTCCATCCATTGCACAGTTATTATCCCAGACTTCTCAGGAGCAATGGCAAAAGTACCTGGAAGAACTTACGGGGGAGATACCGGTTATGATCAACGGCAGCCTTCACACGATTACCAACCGGTATACTCCGCACTTGTTCGATGGTTCCGAGGATGCTTTGGCTTTCCTTTACATCAAGGAGCAGTTGGGAAAATTGCAGTATCCCCCGAATTCGGAACCTGATCACTATGGGTACTACGAGCATCAATATACCTATAATGGTAACAACTGGAAGAATCTGGTATTAACCATCCCGGGGTTGGAACAGGTTGATCCACACGAACTGATTCTTTCAACCCATCTGGATGATCTACCCGATAAGGAAGCCCACGGAGCGGAAGATAACGGTGTGGGTGTAGCTGCCTTGCTGGAGATGGCGCGGGTGCTGCGATATAACCAATTTAATGCCACCATCAAATTGATCTGGTTCACGGGCGAAGAACAGGGTCGGCGTGGAAGTACTGACTATGTCCGGGATAACACATCATTTTTCGATGATCTGATCGGTGTCATTAACCTGGATATGTTTGGTTACGATGCAGATGATGATGGGTGTTTTGAGATCCATGCCGGAAATATACCTGCATCCTATGTCCTCGGGGATTGTCTGTTGAATGTGATTGATGCGTATGATATCCCGTTGGCCATTGATTATATAAAGGAAGTTGTTCCCTCTGTAAACTCAGACCAACTTTCATTTTGGATGGAGGATCTTGGAGCCATAGAAATCCTGGAAAATCACTTCAGTAGAATTTCTTCGTTTCCATATCAACAATGCGGAGTAGTGGTTGATGCGAATCCATATACCCATACTACACATGACACCATCGAAAATAGTCTGAATCTCCAACATGCCTTTGATATCGTTAAAGCCAGTCTGGCTGCCAGCGTAACTATGGCTGGACCGCTCGGGATTTGTTTCAACGAACAGCCTTTCTTAAATGGATATTCTACAACACGCAATATCGTTCTGAGTTGGCAGAACATGGGGAATTACGCAACCTATCGACTTAGCCGCTCGCTCAATGGTTGCGAAGGTCCTTGGGAGGAATTGGCCGATAATATCTCTGACTTAAAATATAATGACACACCTCCCCCAGCGTCAGAATTGGCATATCAAATTGAAGCCATTGCCCCCAGTGGTGCCTGTAGATCGCTTCCAAGCAATTGTGCAACTAATTTTGCTTTATCCACGACGTTCCTTCCAATTATCTCGAAGTAATTCAGGTATTTATCCATAAAGAGATTATCGCTATATGCTATAATTCTAACCTTGCCCCAGTAGCTCAACAGGACAGAGCGAGGCACTCCTAACGCCTAGGTTGAGAGTTCGAGTCCCTCCTGGGGCACAGAAAATAGTAAAAAAATATTATTGAATTACTATTGAAATTAAGAATAATATGTGCTATGATGTAGGGGATAAGCGTTTGGGTGCCCCCCTCACCCAGGCGCTTGTCGCTTAAATACAAAAATCCCGCAAGTACCGGGGATTTTTTAAATTATTCCCTCTAAAACGGCTGTTGATCTTCCCCGGAGTGGTCTTCCTTAATTTCCACCTCTTCGAGTTCGCGTCTGACCCACAGCAACAAAACCTGCCCATCACGGGTTTTGGAGGAGCGGGCTGCAAGGATTGGAGAGTGCTTCTCCAGTCCGAGCATATCCCGATATTCCAGGAAAACCGAGCTGCCCGTATGCCAGGCGTGATAACAGCGCTCAACCAGTGCGGGTCCATTGAATGTCCGCAGCTTGGTTACTGATAGATCATACAGCCCCGGGCTTTCATTCAAGCCCAACACCCAACCTTCCTGGATGGGCTCAAAGACCGGTGGTGGTCCTTCGATGATGGTGATCTTGTCGTCCACTGTATTGACTCCATCCCAAATCATACCATAAATGGATTTCCGTTATGATTGTTTAATTCTGATGCAGATTTCAAACAGCAGAAGGAATGTCCTTCAAGGGAGAGTGATATTGAAATAAACTTTCCAGCAGGACATAGGCTTCATGACTTGCAAGTCCGGTCATGGTCGGAATGAGGATTAAGGTTATAAGAGTTCGAAATCGATACTTCAAGCTCTCACTTTCCACAATTATTACTATCCCGCACTCAGATTGAAAAACCAATTATATGCAAAAGAACCATCTTTACCCACCAATCGGATGGCGATCCGTTCCTGACCTTTCAATCCTTCGGGAATATTGAATGTGGCTGTGTATGATCCGCTGGATGTGGATTTTGTTGTTCCCACCGAAATTCCATTGATACCCTGTGTTCCATACAAACCCATTAATACTTCGTACTCCGCATTGGCAGGAAAGTTCTGCGCCTGAATGGTCACCGAGGTGTTCGTGACAATGGATTGTATCGAGAATGATAAATTGGTGGCGATGGCAGCTCCGCCGGTCGTGCGGTTAAAGAACCAGTTATAGGCATAATAGGCACCGTCTGTACTTTCCAACCTGACGGCGATTCGACCGAGACCCTTGACCCCTGCTGGAATGTCGTAGGTGGCATTAAATACCGAATTGGAACCTGTGTTGATTGAGGTTACCGGTGAGCCTCCCAGACCGTACGATCCATATGGCCCCATCAGCACCTTGAAGTCTTTGTTTAATGGGAAATTGGAGCCCGAGATCGACACTTTCGAGTCCTGTGTGACGCTGGTTATTCCGAAGTATGGATATCCTCTATAAAGGGATGCTTGTGGTGTCAGTGAAGTGTAGGTACCACCTGGCGTCGGAATTCTCGGAATCCCGAAAGTTGCCTGGGGTGTTGAAGAATTGGCAAACCAGTTGTAGGCGTAGTACTTGCCAGTGGTCGCCTGCAACCGGATTGCGATGATTGCCTGACCTTTCAATGATCCCGGAATATCATATGTGGCCTGGAATGAACCACCCGCTCCTGATTTGGTAGTAGCAACAATCACTCCACCAACACCCAGTGTATGGTTTTTACCCATTGTCACGGTAAAATCCTTGTTGGCCGGGAAATTGGCGGTCCGGATAGTGACTTTGACATCCGGAACCACACTCACCACAACAAAAGAGGGGATGGCTTCATTCGGTTTGGCGGTGCCTGGTTGGAATGTAATGAATATACTGAGAACAACCAACACGATTGCAGTCAGGTATAGGCACTTCTTCATGACTCGTTCCTCCTGTCAGACGGCTTGTCCACATCAACCAGCCGACCGATCCATACTGATATCCGTTATACTATATTTTTACCATTAATCAATTAAAGAATAACTTTTTTCGATTAATTTGATTCAGGATAATGAATCCTGCTACGGATAGCAGTGCAAATATCGCGCCAACATACCACATCGCGGACGGGAAAAAGCGATCGCTGAAAAAGCCAGCAACCACTGGACCAATCCCGACCCCCAGACCCCAGGTAAGACCGAAAATGCTCATATATCGCCCACGCATATCCGGTGGTGCAATGTTTGCGACCAAGGTGGTTGTGGTGGGTGACATGATCAACTCTCCAATGGTCAGAGTGACCATACACAACCAGAATCCCAAAAAGTTTGACCCGAACGCCACCCCACCAATCCCAATGGTATAGAAAAGAGCACCGACGGCCAGTACAGGCAGCGGAGAAAACTTTTTCGTAATGGTTGTAACAGGGTATTGGAATAAGACCACCATGAGCGCATTGGTTGCCATGATGAAACCATACTGGTATTCGGGAATTCCGTAATTCTCCTTGGCATACACCGAAAGGAGGATCATGACTACGGCATTGCCCATGATGGTCAGGGTGTATGTGCCAACCATTGCCAGGAATGGTCGGTCCCGCAATGCCGGAGCAAAACCTGCTGTGGAGATTTCCCCTTCAAACGAAGATTTACGAGCAGGAAGGGTTTCCCTGGCAAAAAATAAGATCAACAAGGAAAAAACCAAAAAAGCAAACGCTGCCGAGAAAAAACTGGTAGTGTAGGAACGGGCAGCCAGGAAACCCCCAATCGAAGGTCCAATCGCGATACCGGCATTTCCCATCATTCTCATCATAGAATAAGCTTCCGGGCGATTCTCCCGAGTTGTGAGATCAGCAACCATGGCATCTGCACCGACACGATAGACTGGGATAAACAATCCACGCAGAAACATGATCACTGCCCAGCCAGCCAGTGTCTCAGTAAAAGCCATGGCTGTGAAAATGCCGGAAATGACTGCCAGGCCTGTCACCATCATTCCTTTTCTACCTACCTTGTCGGCGATTGGACCCGCGATGAACGACGAGGCTATTGTTGTCACCGAAGTGATGGTCATCAGACTGGCTGCCACGGCCAGCGGTATACTCAGTGTCCTCCGTATGTAGATGGTCATAAATGGCCAGATCAAGCTGGACCCGGTCTCTGCCAAAAGGATCCCGCCGAGAATTAACCAGAACTGCTTTGGAAACCGTTTGATGGTCTGTTGAATTGATGGAGTTATACGGGACATCACTGATCGGTCGTTAATGAGAGAATGGATCTGGCTATGAATTGGGGAATCTTATTTTCGCGCCCCGGATCAGTGGGAAATCGGCGGTTTTCTAAGCCCCCAGGTGGCATGGAGCGTACCCGAGATGATTACCACAATCAATAAAGCGCCGGCCAGGATAATCCCATTAGACACATCTATTTCTTCCTGCAGGTTGGGCGCTGCTTCTTTTTGATCAGGCGTAACCGATTGCGTGATTGCAACTATTGTGGATTGTGTTGTATTACGTGGAGCTTGTCCTGCAGTAAGTAACAATAAAATCGACCCGGTGAAACAGATGAGAAGGATCAATGGAACGCCTTTTGGAAAAACTGGTGAGCTGGGGTTGTTGCATCTTTTCATATAAGCCTGCTACTCATATCTATGGTTAATAACGCCTATTATTGTATATCAAGTTTGACGGGATTGCCGGGTACTATAAGTAAACCTATTAAAAGTTCACAATTATCAATCATGCCAGTCTATTCTGTGAAAAACCAACCTGTTTGTTTCATGGTGATGAAAAAATATCAGTCGCCTGGATGGTATCAGGAAGGGTTGGCATGTCTGTATTGGTCGGTGTGAGGGTTGGGGTATGCGTGATGGTTATGGTCTGAGTTTCTGTTGGGGTGAAAGTGACTGTGTGAACGATTGTTATGGTGGGGGTACGGGTAATATAGGGTGTAAGGGTAATTGTACTGGTTCGGGGGCTTGTGGCAGTATAAGCAGAAATAGGAGGATTTTGATCTAACTCATTTCCGGGTTTGAGAGCTAAAACCACAAGTCCGCTACAATAACAAGGTATAGTCGCAAGCAGGATAACTGTAAAAACCAATCTTAGATTGCGCTTTTCATTGAACCAGTTTTGCACTTTGTCATTGCCTCATATTTTACGTGATGATATCACCTGAAATTTTCCATAACAAGTTTGGGGTACCTTTCATCGCATTATCCGTAACAAACGTGATAGGATGCGCATCCCAAGATTGGAGCGTCTTCCAAATACTTTGGCATTCTGGAGTGCCTGACGTAACCCCTGTGAATCATTAAAATCATGCAGAGTTAAACCTGCTAGTCCAATCTCAAAAATGGAATGCGCATCAGTACCGGCTGTACCAGACATACGATACTTGTTCGCAAAAGATTCCGCTTGTTGATTCGGCTTGTCGCTGAAGCAGTGTGAGTTGAATATTTCGATGGCGTCAAGCTTGGGTAGGAGTTCAAGAAGCAAGGGTGTTTTCCAACCACCATTACGGAAGCGGTCAAAAGGGTGGGATACACTAACCAATGCGCCTTGAGCCTTTAACGTAGTAATTGTTTCAATTGGTGAAAGTCCCGTCGGGACGGACTCACGAACGTAATATGCAAGCAGTTCACCTTGGCTTGTCATAATCTCAATTCCGGGAATGATGCGTCCCGGCCAGCGTGAGAAAGCCTCCAATGCTCCATTAATTCTATTGTGATCTGTAATGGCAATTTTCGCAATACCTTTGCGGTCGCATTGCGTAATCAAATCATCCAATTTAATGGTACTGTCCTTGGAGGTTACCGTATGGCAATGGAGGTCGACGTTTATCGTGTAAGTCATTTGAAACCGCAAAAGGATTATACCAAGATAAGTATGATAGACTTAATTGCTCAATGGACGGATTTATGGAAAGTTCACAATTCGGAAATATAAAAGTAAACCCTGCTGTGAAATCTGCCCTCCGCAAAAGATCAGCGGTCGTGGCTTTGGAAACCGCAGTCGTTACGCATGGGCTTCCCCGACCAATCAATTTTCAACTGGCTTGCGAAATGGAAGACATTATTCAACAGGCCGGCGCGCTGCCTGCCACCATTGGAATGATAGATGGGATCGTTTATGGTGGATTAACCCGAGAACAATTAAGTTATCTGGCTGAAGTGAAAACTGCCCGGAAGCTCAGTCAACGGGATTTTGGTTCTGCGATTGCCACCCATTCGGATGGTGGAACGACTGTGGCAGGAACCACAATTATCGCGCATGCAATTGGAATCCCTGTATTTGCAACGGGTGGAATTGGTGGGGTTCATCGCGATTCACGGTTCGATATTTCGGCTGATCTGCCCGTTCTGGCTAAAACACCATTAATTGTCGTCTGTGCCGGAGCAAAAGCCATCCTGGATTTACCCGCAACATTGGAATATCTGGAAACCATGGGAATTCCTGTGATTGGATTCCAGACTGACGAGTTCCCCGCCTTTTATTCCATATCAAGTGGTTTGGCTGTAAGTCAAAGAGTTGATACGGTCGGGATGGTAGTTGACATTGCAAGGTCACATTTTGGAATGGGTATTAATAGTGCCATCCTGGTGGTTGTACCTCCTCCGGCTGAAATAGCCATTCCTGTGAGTGTTATCGAAGGGTATATCGACAAGGCCATAAAAGATGGCCACCGGGCAGGTATACACGGGGCTGCCACTACTCCATACCTGCTTACCCGCATGGGCGAACTAACCGACGGACGCAGTCTCAAAACCAATCTGGCCTTGCTTAAAAACAATGCGCGTGTGGCAGCGGAAATTGCTACAGCACTAACAAGGCCGATTCAACGTACAGTTAACGGATAATATTAGGGGATTGGAACCGACGTGACTTTTAATGTCGGTTTGAGAGTGAATGTCACCGTTGCGCTGGGTTGGGGTGTGGCGGTTGCGGTGGACGGAAATCCGATGACGGTGAATGCGCCGGAGCGTTTCCATTGATTGCCAGCAAATAATCGAACCTCGTATTCACCCGGTTGCCAGAGTTCCTCTGAGGGATTCCAATCTGTATAACCATATCCACCGGAACCCCCTTCCCAGACAGATGTTTCGAAATATACCAGTTCTCCATTACGGTACCATAAGGCCGTCCATTGACTGCCATCGGTCATCTTATCGAAACTGAATGTTCCATAAAGATGGCCGACCGGATTTTTAAACTCGACCAGGGGGGAGATCGGCTGGTTGGTGTTGTCAATTCTGCGCGAAAATCGCAACGGACTGAAAACTGCATCAGGATTTGGTGCCAGCTGTGCCAGGAACGCAGCTTCGATTGTAGGTGGAACTCCCGGTGTACTGGTTTCTGACGGTGTGTTTGTTATCGTCGGGGTGATACTGATCGTCGGGGTAATACTGATCGTTGGGGAAAGGGTAGGAGTGAGGGTTGGGGGTATTGTAGCCGTGGGAGGTAGATAATTATAGATGATAGGTTCGGCATAAGTCCAAAGCAGGATTGTAAATATCAGCATAAGAAATGAAATAAATATCACCAACCAGCCCTGACCAGTGGTTTCCCGGCGAATCCTGAAAAACTGAATTTTATTCACAGATAGCAGTGTACGAAGGCCGGATAGGAACACGGCAATCGTAGCTATCGCCAATAAAATAATTGAAGTCGTTATACCGGAATGAATGTCGAGATTCATCTGAGACTAAAAATGAGACGGGTTCATTATAAGCCAGAAACATAAATGGTTCTATGCAAGATGTCATGTACAGGATAAAATATAGGCTGTTGCAGAAAGGTGATTGCTTGTGACACTTGATCCAGGCTTTCTTCTACACAACCGTTACCGAGTCTCGGAGGTGATCACCCGTGGGGGAATGGGAGCGATTTATCGCGCCTATGATGAAAGTCTCAATATTACGGTCGCTATCAAGGAAAATTTTTATACCACTGATGAGTACTCGCGGCAATTTAAACGTGAAGCCACCATGTTGGCTTCCTTACGCCACCCTAATCTGCCGCGGGTGACAGACCATTTTGTTCTGAGTGGGCAGGGACAGTACCTGGTAATGGATTTCATCGAAGGGGAAGATCTTAAAGATCATCTGGATAAATCGGGCGTATTACGTGAAGATGATGTCATTATTGTTGGCATCGCAATATGTGACGCCCTGTCTTACCTTCATACACGTGAACCGGCCATCGTACACCGGGATGTTAAACCTGGGAATATCAAGATCACACCCAACGGACAGGTTTTCCTGGTCGATTTTGGCTTGGCGAAGCGGGTAGAAGGCGGTCAAATGACCACCATCGGAGCTCAAGCCTTGACCCCTGGGTATGCTCCACCAGAGCAATATGGTGGTGGTACAGAACCCAGTTCTGATATTTATTCATTAGGGGCGACACTCTATGTTGCCAGTACCAACACGATACCGGTCGACTCCCTTGAGCGTGCTCTGGGTGGTCCACAACTGGTACCCGTTCGAAAATTAAATCCGAAGATAAATGAAAAACTGGCTGCAACGATCGAAAAAGCCATGGCAGTCGATACGCATGATCGTTTTCTCACGGATCTGGATTTTCGGAAAGCGTTACTATCCTCAAGAAGGATTGGTACGAAGCAGAGTGCAAAAAAGAGTGAATTGTTGGCTGGTTCAGCTCATTTGTTGGATGATACTCGTCGCCGGTCAAGGGGCGCCAAGAGTTCAGATGCATTAACAAAGAAAATCTCGCCTGCCATATTGGTTTTAAGCGCACTGGCAGTCCTCGTTGTATTAGGCGGTCTGTATAAGTTTGTTGCACTGCCTCTTATAAATGGTAATGAAATTATACCTGCGAATGGTACGAATTCTCCTGATCATACTGCAGCCATATCATCCGATCTGACGCAATCTATAGATAATCCACAAACAACCCCCAGTACTTCGCAGGATGAAACCCCCATTCCAACTACCGTTCCAATTGGTGGAGGAAACGGCCAGATCGCCTTTGCATCTGGCCGTAATGGAAATCCTCCCCAGATATACCTGGTTAATACAGATGGAACTGACCTCCAACAGATAACACAGCAAGCCGACGGAGCTTGCCAGCCTGCCTGGGCACCCGACGGCAACCGCTTTGCGTTTGTCTCGCCATGTTTGAAACTCATGGATGAATATCGCGGATCGAGTCTATTTATCATGAACGCGGACGGGAGTGGCTTGGAGCCAATCTCTTCCACCCCGAGCGGTGATTATGACCCGGCCTGGTCACCGGATGGAACGAAAATCGCGTTTACATCTCTGCGCGACGGCCGCCCTCATGTCTATGTTTATGATTTCTCAAATGGCACCTCCACATTATTCTCTCCCGAGTCAGCTTATGATAGCAAACCAACCTGGTCACCGGATGGTAAAGCCATCGCTTTTGAGGGGACCCGATCCGGTCTCACACGTATCTGGGCAGTGGGCGTTGATGGGAAAAATGCCCGACCGCTCACCCGCGAGGAGTTTGGACAAGCTTATAATCCTGCCTGGTCACCAGATGGTGAGGTGGTGTTATACATCCTGGGCGTCAATCCGCCCAAGTTATTTGGCCAGAGGATTGCGGACAACACGGTTAATTTTGCTGTTGGATTAAACGAATTTCCTATCTATCGGGTGAATTACTCTCCTGATGGATTGTATCTGGTAATTGAAGGCAAACAGGATAGCGACGACCACGATATTTTCCTGATGACACGTATTGGTACTAATCTTTTCCGCTTGACCAATGACCCTGCGGACGATTTCGGCCCAGTCTGGCGTCCATTTCCGAAATAAGTTAGGGGGGATTACTGTAGTGCATCCGTATATTGGGATGCAAACAAAGCGGGGGTTCCACCAGTGTGCCAGAAAACGACCTTTTCATCTTTTTTAAAGAAGCCCTGCCCAATTAAATCGATCAATCCTGCTGCGGCACGACCGGTATAGACCGGATCCAGGATGATACCTTCCTGTTTAGCAAATAGTTGAATAGCTTCCTTCTCCGGCTGACCCATGACGCCATAACCTTCACCGAGATAATTGTCATTAATTCGAATGCTCGTGGGTGATAACTTGGTATTTAGATTCATCTTGCTGGACCCGGCAGAGACAAGTTCCTGCACGTGTTTTATCAAGATGGATGCGGGTTCATCCACACTTATCCCCAATATCTTGCCATACCACCCACACATACCTGCTCCGATTAAAAGACCTGCCTGCGTACCACCGGAAGACGATGCTAGTACTAACCAGTCGATGGAATCCTGTTGGATGAGCAGTTCCTGCAAGGCATAAGCATAGGCCGCCACACCGGTTGCGCTTGACCCCCCGTAGGGTATAAGGTATGGGCGGTGGCCTTTTTCCCAGTTAGCATCAAAGGTGGATTGGAGCACTTCATCTCGTTTATCTTTAGATGTCCAGATGATTTTTGCTCCCATCAGGCTATCCAAAAGAGTATTACCAACTTTTATAGGTGGTTTTTCACCTGTCAGGACCAGGATGCAAGTAAAACCGAAGCGTGCTGCTGCCGCAGCGGTTTGCCTGCAATGATTGGATTGCGTAGCCCCGGCGGTGATCAGCATCCTGGCGCCGTTTGCCTGAGCTTCTGCTATCAGGAATTCCAGTTTGCGTGTTTTGTTCCCACCCAGGGCTAATCCGGTAAGATCATCCCTTTTTATATATAAATTCGGCCCGCCCAATCTTACAGATAGCCTCGGCAGTGGTTCAAGCGGTGTGGGTAGATGAGCGATGGAGACTTTTGGCAGCATGCTTCAGCCAACTTCCTGAAGAGTGTGTGACTTTCCACGCGATCGCATTATCGCCAGCACGCGTGGCATGAACTTGACATATATATTATAGGCAAATGGCTTGACCGGGTAATCCCATGCACCAATCGTGCGGATTACCTGCCCACCGAGACCTTCCTTGAAGCGATAAACGCCCCACATAGGATCCCGGTCATTAAAAACATCCGGAGCTCCCCACAAATCATAAATTTCACAGCCCAACTTTCGAGCAGTTTTTATCGCTTCCCATTGCAGAAGATAGGTTGGCATGAGCTCGCGATGAATATTACCTGACATGCCATAAAAATAATATGCACGTTTGCTGAATAGGAATAATATTAAGGCCGCGATTGGTTTTTCGTGGTAATCGGCGACCAGAAATTCCAGCATACCTGCCTTAAAGAGAATCTTCCAGACTCGTTCGTAATACTGCCTCTCACGGATTGTGAATCTGTTGCGCAAGGAAGTCTCCGCGTACATTTTATAAAGCATGGCAGAATCATTGAGATCACCTCTGCGTATCACAACGCCCTTCTTTTCTGCCAGGCGGATATTGTAGCGTGTCTTTTGCTTCATCCTCCCGAGTACCTGATCATCCGTTTGCTTTAGATCAATAATGACTGAATTGCGGAACTGAATTTGGCTGTCAGAGAAATGCCAACCGGATCGTTTCAGGGCATTCTGGAAATCAACGCCTTTATCGTTCGTGGACTCATCGATGGTTCCAGGCACTCCCGTCCCATAGATAACATCCGGGTCAATTTTAATAAAAAGCGATTTTTCTGACCGGGCAATCCCTTTCAGATCGATTAAAATTCTCTCGACCAGTGACGGATCGATCCAATCCAGGAGGGGTCCTTTGGGAGCGTACAGAATACTTGCATGTATGAGAGGGGGGAGGATATTGATTTGACGTTTCAAGATAAGGCAGGCTGCGAGGCAGTTGCCATTCTCATCTTCCCAAATATAGGGCAAAGGGGACCACCCAATCGGGGCTTTGATCAAATACCATTCCCGGGTTTGAAGCAGGTGCGCTCCTGGCAGTTTTTTTATGATCTCATCCCAATGCTTTAGATCACTAATCTGTCGGAAGTGTAATAAATTAACATCAATCATGCTTAATCCGTCCGTTTGAACAGCATGATATATAACCTGTAGATATCATAAAGAGGTCTTTGGTAAATATGGTCGAAAGTACCCGCCGAGCGTATCAGAGATCCACCAAAACCTCGTTTAAACCGATATACTCCCCATAACCCATCCCTGCGTTCATTGAAATGACCCTCGAGGAATTCTTCATCAAAATCGGGGACTCCCCATAGATCATATTGATTGCAACCATTGTTTTTTGCCCAAAGCATGGCTTCCCACTGCAACAAATAGGTCGGCATCAAATTGCGTTTTGTGTCGCTGGAGGCTCCATAAAAGTACCATGCGCGTGTGCCGGCTGAGAAGGCCATCAGTGCAGCTAGAATTTCCCCCTCATATTCTGCTGCCAGAAGTTCACAGGCTCCGGTCGGGTGGAATGAATCATATGCTTTTTGATAATATTCAACGGAATGAACCCCAAATGTATCCCGCTCACCGGTGATTTGCATCATCCTGTGGAATCCTGCCAGATCATCCCAGGGGCGAATGGTCACGCCCTTCTTTTTTGCCAACCCGATATTATAGCGGGTCTTCTGTTTCATTCGAGCGAGTAGAGTATCGGGGTTGTCTTTCAAATCGATCACAATCGAGCGACTCGGTTGAATGGTTTGTGGGCTTGGTATTGCGTGTGATAGCCTGCGGGCAACCTCTTTTCCAGTTATTCCATCATCCGGTTCAATTTTCAGAAAGATGATCCTGTTCTGTATGCAATAATTATCGATATCATTGATCAGTGGGGACCATTCCTGCCCAATGGGACCCTTGGGAATATAAGCCATCTTTTGACCAAAGGGAAGCTGGCGGATTAAAACCTGGGCACCGTTGAAACCATCAATGAATTGAATAGGTTTCCATCCAAACTGTGCTTTAAGTTCCCCCCATTTTGGACCTTGAAGGATATGTGCTTCAGGGTGACTGGAGAAAAACTCAGACCATTCTGTTGGATTTACGATCGGCATTTATTCGATGGATGTGAGCGTCGAAGGGGGTGTGGATTCCACAGCTGCGCCGGGGATGAGCTCGTCCAGTAATTTGATGATGGTATTGGAATCACCTTCATCGGCAAGACGGGCAAGTTCGTCAATAGATCCTCTGAGGGCATCACCGCTGAGTTGTAATTCTTCTTCAATGCGAAATATATCTGGGTTTTGGGTGGCTATCGTGGTGCAGCCTTCATCCCATAGGTCTTCACTCAATTTCTCGCCCCGACGAATACCGGTGGTGATTATTTCGATATCGCGTCCTGGCTCAAGCCCTGACAATCTTACGAGATCCTCCGCCAGATCTTGAATGCGTACCTGTTCCCCCATGTTCAACATGAACAGTTCGCCACCTTTCCCCATGGCTGCGGCTTGTAACACCAGGTTGACTGCTTCGGGTATGGTCATGAAATAGCGTTTCATATCCGGATGCGTGATGGTTATCGGACCGCCTTTCGCAATCTGATGTTTAAACAGGGGAACGACGCTTCCGCGACTGCCGAGCACATTGCCGAAGCGTACGACAGAAAATACCTGGTTGTGCCGGTTGGCTGCGTTTAAAACGATCATTTCGGCTATTCGTTTTGTAGCACCCATGATGTTCACAGGACGAATGGCTTTGTCTGATGAGATCAGGACGAACTTTTCCACCTCATGCTTGATTGCTGCATCAACCAGACAACGGGTCCCGATTATATTATTGGTAACAGCATCCTCGGGATTCAATTCCATTAAAGGTACATGTTTATGTGCGGCTGTATGAAACACAACATTGGGATGAAACTCGCGGAATATCGAGCAAATCCTTTGGTAATTGCGGATGTCTGCGATCACCGGGTGGATGGTCAGAGCGGGGTAGATTTCCTGCATATCGAGCAGCGTTGTAAAGATGCTGTTTTCCCCATGACCCAGGAGAACGAGCGCCTTCGGGCCCCAACGGGCGATTTGCTTGCACAATTCCTGACCAATGGAACCGCCGGCACCCGTTACCAAAATGGTTTTACCACGAATGCTGCCACCAACCAATTTGGTATCCGTGCTGGCAGGCACGCGTCGCAAAAGGTCGGTGATTTCCACCTCCCGCAGCCGATTAATACTGACCTTACCTCCCAACAATTCATACAACCCGGGCATGGTCGAGGACTTTACGCCTTTGAGGCGGCAGGCATTGGTCACCTGACGGATTACGCTTCCCGGTGCGCTGGGAATGGCTATGATGACTTCATCAATATCATACTGCTCTATAGCCTGGGTAATACTGGCTGTATTCCCGACAATCGGTATACCGTGGATCTGATTGTTTTGCTTGGATGGGTTGTCGTCCAGAAAACCAACCGGGGTTTTTCTAAGTTGAGGATTCTTTTGTAACTCTTTTGCTACCAGGGCACCGGCATCCCCTGCGCCGACGACCAGAATACGGGCTCCCTGCCCGGCCTGTGGGGAATCGATGGACATTCGCCTGTTCTCAGCAACCAACCTCATGGAAAAACGTAACCCACCGACAAAGGCCAGAGAGAGAAGCCAATCGATGATGAGAACAGAACGGGGAAAACCGATAAAGAAACCCTGCACGAACATGGCAACCATCACAAGTGACACCACTATGGAGGCGGTCGTTACAGCCAGGGCAATGATCTTCATCTCCTGAATACTGGCATAGATCCACACGCGACGATAAAGACCGAACAGATAATAAACAATCGGCTTGATCAACAAGGAAGTTCCCATCAACCACAAGGCTGAGGGAAAATAAAAAAGGAACGCTGCCCCCAACTCAAGCCGCAGGACATAGCTGCCGAGAACGGAGATTAAAATCAGGAGGACATCACCCGCCAGCACGTAACGATTTCTGATATTTAGAATAAAACTCATTGCTGATCAGGTACCTTTGAATCCAATAACAGTGCTGAATGTTCGAAGCAGGGTAATGATGTCCATCATCACGCTCCTTCGCTTTATATAATACAAATCATATTCCAGTTTGGTGGCTGTATCCTCAACCGAGGATGCATAGCCAAAGTTGATCTGTGCCCAGCCGGTCAGTCCAGGTTTAACCAGAAGTCGGGCGCGATAAAATGGGACGACCTTCTGTAGGGCGGCCACCAACTCGGCGCGTTCTGCCCGCGGCCCAACAAGACTCATATCGCCCGCGAGAACATTCATGAATTGAGGTAGTTCATCCAGATGGCTGCGTCGCAGCAGCTTGCCAAACCGTGTGACGCGGGGATCGTTATGGGTGGCAGCCTGGATTACACTTTCACTTTCCCTGTGCATGGTTCGAAACTTGATCATGTTGTAATGGGCACCGTTCTTACCCAGCCTGGTCTGGGTGTAAAAAATTGGTAATCCGCTATCCAGTAATATACCCAGGGCAATCATGGGAAATAACATAGTCATGATCAACAAGCCTACGAGAGCTCCCAGAATATCCATGATACGCTTTGCCAACTCATAAAAGCCGCTGGTATGCGCCTGATCAATGAACGACCTTATCAACCAGTCTGAATCGAGCAGAAAGATGGGTACCCGGCCCATTAATTCCTCATACACTACCGGCATGGTAATCACCTCTATGCCACACTCTTCTGCATCTACGATCGCTTTTAACATGCCGGGATTGATATCAACCGAAATTGCGAAAATAATATCCGTAATACAATATTTTTCAATGAGCGAAGAAAGCTTTTTATTACTCCCCAGGACCCTGGTACCCTGAATCGATTTGCCTATCTTATTTTTATCATCATCAATAAACCCAACAATATTATAAGGAAGCGGTTGTGTTTCGTTGATCACCCTCTGTACGGTTCGACCGGCTTTTCCTGCCCCGACAATAATGACGCGCCGTAAAAAACTTGCGCCCGAGAAGATCTTGATTGATATCAATCGCCAGATCAATGTCAATATTGCAGTTGTAATAATAAAGACTGCCACACCGCGTCGCGGAAGGGAGTTTGGCTCTGATGTGAAATAAATGACCATATAAAGTGCAAAGGATATCAATGCTGCGGTGCCGACCCCCCGGATGACGTCGCTTCGTCGACCGACCCGTTTTGTATCGTATAGTTCGACCATCAGTACCAACCACACCAGCGGAAGGAACCAATACCACCATGCCGGTCTGGTTAAAAGGAATTCAGAGGAAAATGACAACCAGGCGTCACCTTTCGACCAAAAATACAGACTGACAAATAAGGCGATATAGGATGCCAGGATATCTCCCAAAAGGAGTAATACTCGTTTTTCGGTAGGTCTGACCCTCCAATACAAGGGTTTTGAACGATACTTAGTATTAATCATGACTTTACTTGTGACTGACAATACTCCACAGAAAACCAGAACCCCAGCAGACATGCATGGTGGAAATTGCCGCCGGGAAACCGATTATACAACCAATTCTCTTTTGCTTCAGTGCAATAATCGATCCAAAAATAAGCAGTACGGTCAGGTAGATAACCAGTTCAAGTGCAATAAGAATCCTTGCCAATGGAAAGAAGATCGCCAGAATGCCCAATGTCGCCAAGCTTGCCACAAACATTGGAGGCAATGCCTGGCGCCAGCGCAATGTGTCTGGATATTGCCGGAGCATTTGAAATTTCCAGTAGCCGTAACGGAAATACTGTCGGGCGAGCTCCCGGATATTCGCCCGTGCCAGGTAGTCTGTACGGATGGTCGGATCGAGCCATACTACGCCGCCATTTTGGCGTATCCGTGTATTGAACTCATAGTCTTCATTCGTCAATAACTCTTCATTGAAGCCGCCTAATTCGTCGAACAGCTTGTGCTTGAAGGCTCCGAATGGAACCGTATCCACCGGGCCACCCTGTTTGCCCAACCGGTATTGTGCATCGCCGACGCCCAATGGGTGAGCGGCAGCTTTTGCAATACTATAAGCCAGCCAGGTCTCCCTGGATGGCTTGATTTCCCACACGCCACCCACATTATCACCCAGCTTGTGTTCCAGGGCAGTCACACACTTCATCACGTACTCCGGATGTGGTTTTGAATGGCCATCCAACCGGACGATGATTTCCCCTTTGGATGCCCGGACGGCAGCATTCACCCCGGCCGGGATGATGCGTTTGGGATTATCGATTACCCTGATGGTTAAACGGGGATTTTTTGCCTGGAACTCATAGATGACTGTCCTGGTATTATCTTTCGAAAACCCGTCGGCGATGATGACCTCCAGTCTTGATAATGGATAAGTCTGGGCTGTGATCGCTTTCAGCAGGGCCGAGATGGTTTTCTCTTCGTTATAACAAGGTATTACGATGGAAACAAGCGGTTTCATTCTATGGGTAGTTTTACCATAAAATCACTGCCATGACCTGGTTCACTCTTGACGGCAATGACTCCACCCATGGATTTAACATACTGACTGGCAATTGCCAGACCTAATCCCACACCGCGCTTTGCTCCGCCGCGGCGGGATTTATCGATCTGGTAAAAACGCTCAAAAATCCTTGCCTGATCAAGGACAGGAATGCCCACTCCGGTATCCAGGATATGCACCTCGACCTCAGGTCCCCGCTGTTGGCAGGTCACGGAAACCTTTCCATCCTTTTTCGAATACTTGATGGCATTTTCGATCAGATTGGTGAAGACCTGGCTCAGACTTTCTGGGTCTGCCATGATCCCGGACACGGGTTCTATCCGGTCGACGAGCGCGACCTGCGCAGTTTGCGCTTGCGGTGCAAGCCTTTCCATTACATTACGCAGCAGTGCTGCCAGGTCTACGGATTCCTTTCTCGATTTGGTCATGCCTGTATCGAGACGTGCCAGGGTAAGCAATCCCATAACCAGCCTGTTCATGCGGTGTGCCTCATCCAGAATGATCCTTGCGGATTGCCGGGTCTCATCCGGCAGGGGGGATGGCTGGTCAAGGATTGCCTGTGCAAATCCCTGGATGGAAGTTAATGGGGTCTTGAGTTCGTGAGATACGTTGGCAATGAAATCACGCTGCGATTGCTGGCTGGTGTTTAATTTGGTCACCATTTCATTGAAAGTGCCGGAAAGCTGCCGGACTTCGGTCGGGCCTTCCAGGGGAATGGGTTGAGCGTCGCCGCGGGTCACGGCAGCGGCTTGCTGGGCCAGCTTCAATAGTGGTGCCTCCACCCAGTTGCCAAGGATTATCGCGAGCACCACGGCCAGCAACAAGGACAGCAAACCGGCTCGAACAAACGGGGTGAAGAGTTCGTCGCGCAGTATCAACAACAACGGCAATCGGGGTAAGCGACCCGCTGCCAGCAGGAATAACTGGTCATTGATCGGTTTCAGGGTGTAGAGCCATCCACGCTTTTTCAAGTCGTCGGTAAAACGCACTTCACCAGGCGTACTGGCATCAAGGGGAGCAGAGAGCGCCAGGCGTTCGCCCGGAAGGGTATCGCTATCGTAAACCAATGCCCCATCGGCTTGATAAAGTGCCAGGCGGGTTTTTGTCTTGAAGGATTCGATTTTAAGAATGGACTTCACGCTTGACGCGCTCGGGTTGGTGTTGATCAAGCTGATGGATGAATTAACAACCGCTTCCAACTGGTTCAGCGGTTGCCGGTAGACCAGCGGGCTTTTCCTGAGAGAAAGAAGGACGCCAATGCCAACTGCCCCCAACACGAGCGCAATCATCAATGCGTAGGTCAGCCAGAGCCTGGATTTTAGAGAAGTGAACATCAATAGACCAGTTTGTAGCCGATACCGGTCACGGTTTCAATCTTTACGGATGAGCCTTGCAGCTTGCGCCGGATTTGACTGACATGTACGTCCACCGTCCGGGTCTCGCCGGCAAAATCAAAGCCCCATGCCAGGTTGAGTAATTTTTCACGGGTCAGCACGATACCATGATTTTGGGCGAGGATGTACAGGACTTCAAATTCCTGTGTGCGCAGGTCAACCGGGTTCCCGCCCATATGGACCTCGCGTCTCGCAGGATCGATTGTCAGATCGCCGAGATGCAGCGCAGGTTGAGATTCGGTGTCTGCAATTGCTGTGGCGCGCCGCAGCAGGGCTTTGACCCGCGCCACCATTTCGCGCGGATTGAAGGGTTTGGTAAGGTAATCATCCGCGCCCAGTTCCAGCCCCAGGATCTTATCGATATCGTCATCCCGGGCGGTGACCATGATGATCGGAACCTGGTTTTTTTCAGCCCGCAATATACGGCAGACCTCCAGCCCATCCATCTCGGGCAGCATGATATCCAGCAGAACCAGGGCGGGGTGGGCACTAAGGATCGTCTCGAGGGCGGTCTTCCCGTCCCCGGCTGAAAGGACGCGATAGCCATCCCGCTCCAGATACAGACGGCTTAACTGGACGATCGAGGGTTCGTCATCCACGACCAGGATCAGCTGTGAACTCATTATTTGCAGCCGCAGTTGCAGCCAGATTCCTCTTCAGTGCCATCATCGTCGTCACCTTCCTTGTCGCAATCACAATCACAGGGTTTGATGGCGATGGCTTCGATCTCAACCAGGGCGTTCTTGGGTAAACTGCCCGCCTGAATTGTTGTGCGTGCGGGTGGTTCGGCATGAAAGAACTCGGCATAGACGGCATTCATGGCTGCGAAATCGTTGATACTCTTCAGGAAGACCGTTGTTTTAACCACTTTCTCGAGCTCAGTATCAGCCGTCTTCAGGATGCTGCTTAGATTTTCGATTGCCTGGCGGGTCTCTGCCTCTATGCCACCGGTTACCAATTCCCCGCTCTTTGGATCCAGACCCAGTTGCCCGGATAGGAACACCATACCATGGGTAGCGATGCCCAATGAATAAGGTCCGATGGCTTTCGGGCCTTCCCTTGGAAATGTCACGACTTTTCTACATTTGCAGCTCATTTTCACCTCTTGAAGAATGGTATGGAGAGATTCTAAAACAAGACAGGTGTCTGGTCAAACTGCCGGGAAGAATACCACCATTCCTATAAGCGGGCGGAAGCCTCCCGCACAAATGAACGGGAGGCTTCATTAATTAAGGATTGTTGTTACTTTACCTGGTTATCCTGACGGCACTCGCGGATCGCCCTCACGGCATCCTTGATGGAATCACCGATCAGGTGGCGCGCCTCCCGCTGGTATTTTCCAATCTCACGAATGGTTCCAACAGCTAATTTGGCATCGGTTACCTTGCCGGTATCGTCAAAACCAGCAGGCCTGTTCAGCAAACCGGCAGCCTTATCGTGCGCTGCGCGGGCGGATGTGATCTGATTATTTATTTCATCCAGCGCTTTCTTAAGCGTTTTGACGTCCTTGCCGTTTGTTTTGCCGTTCTGGATGGCATCCTGCAGTTTTGTAATTGCTTTATCAGCCTTTTCGAACAGGCCCACCAGGTTAGCGTTCACTTTTTGTTCGCGTTGCAGTGCTTTCTCAAGGAACGCTGAACCTTTACCCTTGTTGATCGGGGTGGTCGGGGTGCCTTCCTGGCTCGGGCTATCCGCCCGAACAGTGCCCATCGGTATTAAGGCGATCATCAGGCTTGCGATCAATATGCCGGTTACGATAACCGGCAAGGCGTTTCTGTGTTTGTTGCTTTGTATGTTCATTTTTACTCCTTCCAAGTATCAGTGCTGCGGGTTGATCCCGAGCAATCGACATCATTATAGAAGGGGACTGTCAGTCCAATTTATGCGGGTTGTAAAATCCGGGTAAATTTCGGCTCTTTGCGGCTATCACGGACGGCTGGAACTCAACTGGCTGCGGGCATCAGCACACACGCAGGCGCGCACAACCACCCCACTTTTTGCCAACGTCCCTTCATAAGCCGTATCGCCATTTGTAACCAGCCAGCCTTCCAGGTTGAACCCCAATGCTCCCTCAGCCAGCAACCATTCACCGTTGTACTTGCGCGCGACGTGGACGTGCGTGCCGGTTGAGGTGCCACGCTCGCAGGAGGGGTGACCGATCGGGTCGCCGGCTTTGACGCGTGTTCCGAGCGGAATACGGTCGTCCTCGCCGATATGCAGATAGAAGATGATCCAGCCTGTGCGCTCATCACCATCCATATCCAGATCGAGCACCACGATGCCGGTTTCGGAGCGGGCGATGATGCCATCCGCCAGCGCCACCACCCATTCACTGGAGAGTGCGCAGCCATGCAGAACCGAGGGCGGCGCAAAATCGATTGCAGCCAAAGGCGCGCCTTCGCCCCAGCCGGTATGCGGTCCGCCGGTGTATGCCCACAACTTGCCGGGCAGGAATGGCAGGCGGAAATCCGGTTGGCGCAGGCTGCCGGGGATATGAGGTACCACATCCAGCCAGGGATCGCCAAATAGCTTTGCATAGGTTGCTGCCAGTCCATCCGGGCTGATGGCGCGCTGGTAATACGGCTTGGTGAAGACCTTTGTGTAATAGTATTGCAACCCGACCGTGGCGGCATTTTGCCAGGGGTCCGGGCGTTCGAGGCTGCCATCTTCCAGTTCCAGCTCGGTCAGCCGGCCGCTGCGCCAGTCATAATAACCGTTGTTAATTAAATTTGCAGCTTTCAGTAGCTGCAGGTAAATGGTTGAATTGTATTTGTCTTCAAACCCCAGAAGGTATTCGTCGACAGGTTGCCTGGGGTCGCTCAGCGCACCGGTCTGGTAATCCAGAATCGCCAGCAATAAACGCGGGCTGATGCTGTAGTTCAAAGCCACATAATCAACGATCTCAGCCCCGCTGCGGGTTATTCCCGCAACATAAGCGCTGTAGTTTTTAAGCCAGCCGCCGGTTTTATTGACATATGCAATTGAATCGAAATCGATCTGCTCCGGACCGTTGATGAACAGGCTGTCCGGGATGATCTGGTACGAACTGCCCCACAGAGGCCGGTAGTAAATGGGGATCTTCATCGGCATGCCGGGCGGCATGGTGGTTGCGTCGTTTGGGATGATCGGGTTGGCTGTCATGATCTCTTCCACGCTGGTGTTGAAATGGATGGCAAGCGCCGGTAGGGTGTCGCCGGTCTGGGCGATGTAATCCACCAGCTCGCCCGGTCTGTACGGGCGGCGGGTCGGGAAGGGGGTGATCACGAAATCGAGGGTGGGAGTGCTCTGTTCACCGGGGACTTCAAGGATGAAAGGATATTCCGGAGTGCAGCCGCTGACCAGTATCAGGATGACCAATAGGGATAATATAAAATGAAGATTACGTTTCATAACAAGCCAGACACTCAAACATTATTGGGAAGTGTCATCCTTTGGGCGGATGATGTTGGTCTTGAAATCGGAGCAGGTGCAGGCCACCACCAGGCGGTCACCCTTGACCAGGATGCCTTCGCCGGGGGAATTGCCGGCTTGTGCCTGCCAACCGCTCATATCAAATGGAATGGCTCCCCCCGCCAGCATCCACTCACCGTTGTATTTGCGGGCGATGTGAAAGTGGGTCCCGGTGGCATTCCCACCCTCGCAGGAGGGATGCCCGATGCGGTCGCCGACTGCCACCCAACTTTTATCGGGAATACGGTCCTCTTTGGCAATGTGCAGGTAGATAAGCACCCAACCGGATTGCTCCTTGCCGTCACCATCCAGGTCGATCACCACCACCCCGTTCTGGCTCCTGACGACCTGCCCGGTTGCGGCAGCGGTCACCCATGCATCCGACGGCACGCAGCCGGAACTCATGCTGGCCGGTGCGAAATCCAGCGCTGCCCGTGCACCCTCCGGTCCCCAGGCGGAGTGAGGGCCGAATGTGAAGCTCCAGATCACGTCTGTTTCAAAGGGCAGGATCAGTTCGGGTTGCGACAGGCTGGAGGGGTAAAGCGGTTCGATGGACTCAGCCCTCAGGCTGGCATCGCCGAACAGGCTTGTGTGCAGCGCGACCACGCTGTCGGTTGAATACAATGCCTTTTCCCAGTCGGCTTTCGTCATGAAATGGGCAAAATAATATTGCACAGCCACCGTTCCGGCATTCAGCTCGGGTGACAGGCGCAGCACCTGGCCATCCGTAAAAGTCAGGTCGACCACCAGCCCGTTGCGCCAGCCGTAATAGCCCAGTGATAGTTCGCTTACCGCCCAACTCAACTGCTGGAATAGACCCTTTGCCAGCGGGTCATGATAGCCGAGGGGATAGTCGGTGGTTTCCGTGGTCGCCGGCTGACCGGTGACCCAGCCGCTTTGGTACTCCAGCAAGCTTAACAGCAGGCGTGGGTTGATCGAATTATCCAGCGCGATGCGCTCGATCAACTGGGCGCCGTTGTTCCAGCCTGAAGAGTTCAGGTATTCACGGTAGGTGGCCAGGTAACCGTTCTTCTGTTTGACAAAGGCCTCCACATCCAGGTCGAGTGCGGTGGGGGAATACACGGTTTCGCTGTCGGGGAAAAGAATGGTGTTGGGTGTGGTCTTGGCCAGCCGGTTGGGGATGAGCAGCAGTTGCCCCGGTTCCAGCAAGGATGACGAGGAGACCGGCTTCAATGATTTGATCTCGCCCGGTGAGACCATGAACCGTCCGGCGATGAGTTGCAGGGTGTCGCCGGCCTGGGTGGTATACATGAGGGGCGCCCCGATCGTGGGTCCGAAGGTGGGGGTTACGCTCGGCATGGCAGTCGGGCTGGGGGTGATAGCCACCGGTGTCAAATACCCGGTTGATGGAAGGATCGTCTCGAGCGACAGTTGGGGTGTAGGCGGTGGATTGCCCGGGTAAACCGGCGCAGTATCTGAAGTCGAATCGCGACGGAACATCCCGATCGTCGCGCTCAGGGCAAACACGACCGCGAAAACCCAGATGGCACCTGCACGCCGGGCAAGCTTTTTGCGGGCCATGGCAGAGCGGGTCCTTTTACGGACCGCCATTTCAGGGCTGGATGGATTATCGCTGGTCATGATCGTTCATCATTATAATGCTGTAAGTCGCAACTCTTGGTTGCAGGCCGGTCAAGGGGAGCGCCGGATACCCTGTCGTACGTTTTCCCGGCGAAAGGTCTTGGGGAGCGGGGAGGTAAAAATGTGTTTGCTGGCGCTCACGGAGTGGGGAAAAAGACCGGCATGCGCCTTCCGCCAATCAAATGCAGGTGCAAGTGTGATACCGATTGCCCGGCATCCGGACCGTTGTTGATCACCAGGCGGTAACCGCTCCCGCCGATACCCTGCTCGCTTGCCAGCCGGCGCGCGGTCAGGATGATCTGCCCGAGCAGCCCAACATCCTTAGTGTCCAGTGCGTCCAGCGACTCGATATGCTTATTGGGCACGACCAGCAGGTGGACTGGCATCCTGGGGTTAACATCCCAAAAGGCGGTCACCCGTTCGTCCTGATAAACGATGCGCGCCGGGGCTTTGCCCTGGATGATCTGACAGAAAATGCAGTCTTCGGCCATTTTTTATGGGGTGGGAGTGACGGCTGCGGTCGGGAGTTCTCCGGTCGTTGGGCGGCAGTCGATGTCGTAATATTCCAGTTCGGTCGCCTTGACGCTTTCCGCCGCGGCGGCTGCTTCCTTGCCCATCACGCGGATGAAGTCCAGGTAGTTGCGCACGTCCGTATCCCAGTAACGCGGCAGCACCATCAAAGGGTCGCCGATGGGGCCTTCGGGCATGTAGCTGGGGCGCAGCGGGTCGAGCGTGTCGCCCAGCGGGATCCAGTTGAACATCAAGGGACCGCGCGGGTTGACGGTGAAACCCAGCCGGTAACCGGCTTCGCGCGCCAGTTCCACCGCACGTTTGGTGAAGCCGCCGCCCGGCCAGATGAAGGCGATCGGTTTCTTGCCGAAATGCTGTTCGAGGATCGGGATGGGCGCTTCCAGCTCGTTGCGGATGAAATCATCCGAAGAGTAGGCATCGATCGTAATGTTATGAATGAAACCGTGTGCCTGCACGTCCAGCCGCCCGGTTTTGTTATAGGCTTCCATCTGTTTCCACAGGGTGGTGAAAACGTCCCCGGGGAAGCCGTTGATGGGCGATGCCAGTTTCATGTCGGTCGAATCCTCGCCCGAGCCGATCAACCAGCCGAGTGTTACGGTCCAGTTGTATTGCTCTAGAATGGGCAGGAAGTGCTGGCGCACGGCACCCGGGCGGCGGTCATCCAGGATCAACAGCACCGAGCGTGCCGGTATTTTGGCATTGGATTCAAGGAAGTCCGCCAGCTGGGTCGTGGTGATGGATTCAAAGCCCTGTTCGTGGATATCCTTCATCAATTGTTGAAAGTCATAAGCGCTGATCTGTTCTGGCGCTGTTACGGCTCCTTCAGTGATCGAGTGGAACATGATCGGCATGACGATCGTGCCGGGACTGCTCTTGTTGGGGTCCCAGCGGTCTTTGAGGTACTGGCATATGTTGGCGATGTAAGTATGCGGTGTATCCGGCAGCGGGTAGGTGGTCGAGACGAAGGTCGCCGGCAGCGCCGGGGGCGTGCGGATGGCGGTCGGGGTCAGGGTGGGGGTGACCGTTGGCGTGGCAGTCAGGGTTGGGGTGGCGGTTGCGGTGGGCGTGGGGGTGTCCCTGGCGAAAAGGCCGTCCTCGCCGCAGCCGGAGAGCAGATTTAACACCAGAATGGCAGTGAGAATAGTAATGACTTTGTTTGATTGTTTCATGGGTATTGCTTGTTATTTGATTGGAGGATTGTATTCGATAATAAGGGGAGTGTCAAAAAGGTTTAGAGATTTCTAATTAATAGAGAAGACCCAAAAGGTTTCCAAAACCTTTAGGGTCTAAAACTATAATCTTCGATATTTATAATATTGTATAATGACATCATGGGAGTGGAAAGCATGACCTACCCCGGTGGTGAGGTGATCACCAACGCTTATCTGCCCCAGATGGCAGTTGATTCGGTTACCGGCACGGATAGCTATGTTGGCACGAGCCGTTATGACGAGGCCGGCCGCTTGATCCATCGCGAGTTTGGCTTCGGGTCATCCGGTCACACCGATTATGCCTATAATGCCTGGAACTATACCCAATCCAGCATTCCGATGGGCGGCAGGCTGAACCATATGGTTTCCGTGGACGACAGCCACACCTACCAGGATAACGCCTACCGCTACGACGCCAACCCCCCGAAGGGGGCAGGCGGCAACATCACCGGTATCGATGACGCGGTGAACGGCTTCCCGCAGACCCAGACCTTCACCTACGATGCCATCAACCGATTGTTGAGCACTACTGTGACCGGCGGTGTGTATGGCACTTATAGTGAGACCAATACCTATGATGCGGATGGAAATCTTGCCAGCAATGCCAGTGGGACTCTAATCTATGAAGCTGCTGGCGCTCATCATGCCCATGCCGTCTCGGCGCTTGGTACAAACAGCTACACCTATGATGCCAACGGGAATATGATCACACGGGTGATCGGTGGCGTAACCTACACCCTGACCTACGATGCCGAGAATCGCCTAACCGCCATCAGCGGGGGATCGCTGACTGCCAGCTATGTCTACGACGGGGATGGAAACCGGGTTAGAGCATTAGTCAACGACACTTGGACAAACTACCTCGGCAATTACTATGAAGCCACATCTGCCACGACCACCAAGTACTACTACGCCGGGGCTCAGCGGGTGGCATGGCGGGTCAATACCAGCAGCCCATATTATGGTTTATCGGACCATCTTGGATCGACGTCGATGCTAGTGGACGTGGCGGGTGAGGTTATTGGCAGCCAACTTTACAAAGCCTGGGGTGCCAGCCGTTATACAAGCGGAACGTTGAATACCACATACAAATATACTGGCCAGCGTGAAGCAGAAAATGGACTGTATTTCTATAATGCCCGTTGGTATGATCCGGTGGCAGGCAGGTTCGCTCAGGCTGACACCATAATTCCTGAACCATGCCCCCCACGGGGGTGCTTCGCGAGCAATCCGCAGGCGTGGGATCGGTATGCGTATGCAAATAACAACCCCCTCTATTATACCGATCCTTCAGGACATAAGCCATGTGGTAAATATTGCGATGAGAGGGATTTCAGTCCGGACAAGGAAAATTTATGGGATGGTGATTGGGATATTGCTGAACAGATCGAAAACGAGGCAATAGCCGAAGAAGTAATGTACCAAGTAACAAATACAACATTATCGGTTTTTGTTCCTCCAGTGGGTTTATATTTCCAAGCGATTAGCGATAGACCAGTTTCAGGAATTGATGTGGCATTCGCCTTATTACCTCTTGGAGGTGGTGTTATTGATGATATTGGACGTGGTTTGGGAGAAGCGACAGGTCAATTTCATCATGTTTTTACTAAAAAAATATTAAATGAATTGGGTAATCATGAAAATCTAAAATATATATTTAAGAAGAACGAACTTATTATACGGGCTTTTGATAAGGCCAGTCATAATGGATATGATGCATGGCATAGAGCATATGATGCTGGGATTATCAAATGGTTGGAAACCGAAGGTATTACTGCACCAGCGAGAGAAGTAATGGATTATATAAAAAAGGTATATCAAACAGCAGATATGCAGCGCCGTTTCCCCGATGCAGTACAATTAATCACTAATTTTATGGAGACTATTCCATGACAGAATTTTATGTAATTGAACCTGTAGATAATTTATTCAGCACAAAATGGGCATATGGTACTGACGTCGCCCCAGTTAATCTCGGAAAATATGAACAATGCCCTGTATGTGGAAGGGCTGTTGGTGCGAGAAAATGGTTACCGCCTTATCGAGCGACCCTTTCAAGTGCAAACCCTAAAAAATGGGGTGATTTTCTGTGGGTGGCAGGTGTATTTCTAACAGTATCCCAACGATTTATCGAAATGTATAATAAGGAAAAATTGACGGGGATAAAATCATTTGATGGTCCATTAGAAATAGTACGGTATGGCACAAAAAAGGCCGGTGACTTTCCAATCCCGACGCCAGCATATTATTTTATCAATTTTTCATGGGGTGGGGCAAATCAGGATGATACCGCCTCTGGTTCAGTATACCAAGAAGAAATATGTGACACTTGTGATTACTGTAGAATGCAGGGAATATTGGAATATCAGCCCAGGATTGTAATTGGAGAAAATTCTTGGAATGGTGATGATTTTTTTCGCCCAAGAGGAGGGCGTGTTTTTCTAATGGGTTCAGAAAAATTCAAGAAGGTAAGTGATAAATATACATTTACGAATTTATGGTTAATCCCTGCTTCTCTATACGGTTATGATACAGAAAAATTTGGGTTATGGTATATCGATAAAAATGAACCGGGCGGTGAAGAATTGGCGAAATTATATAAGCGGTCAGGTATGGGTTCTGACACATGACAGACTTGTCACAGTATGTATGTGAATTAATATTTCCGGGATGGAAAAACATTGTTTTGGATGCAAAGAAATTAATAATCTATGGGATGGATTTTTTGCTGACCGCAATTTACAATCTATCGGAAGTTTATACCTCTCTCACAAAATGTGGCATCTCCCACGGGATCTCCAGGCTCAGCTAAACTATCCCGGTGTACCTCCCGTCCTTGTACCACGGTGCCTGATAGATCAACTTCTTCACGCCCTTCTTCTCGATGGTGTAGATGTTAGGCTTGCCACTTTCGAGTAATGCCTTGAGCTTGGCGCGTGCCGGCTCGGGAGTACCAATTATACGTTTTCAATAACAATAATTAACTTGTTATATAATTACATTATAGGAGCGAAAAACATAATTCATTTTCCCTCTCCCTCCCAGTAATGAAATGGGAGGGAGAGGACAGAAGAGAGGGAGGGTAAATAGGGGATGAAAAACGATGCCATAACCCTGGCAAAAGAATTACGCGCAAACCAAACAGAGGCAGAAACACACCTCTGGCAATTCCTGCGTGCCAGACGATTGGGTGGATATAAATTCCACCGACAACACCCGATTGGGAATTACATTTTAGATTTCTACTGTCCTGAAAAGAAACTGGCTGTCGAGTTGGATGGTGGGCAACATGCGACAGCAGACCAGATGGCTTATGATCAAAACCGCAGTGCTATTTTCGAAAAGATGGGAATAAAAGTCCTGCGCCACTGGGATCATGATGTATTTCAAAATACGGAGGGGATTGTGGAGGATATCCTAAGGGAATTGGGAAGGCGCTAATGGAAGTTGTGTTTGATCTATTCCCCTCACCCCAGCCCTGCACTACGCCTGGGCTAGACCTCGCCCCGTTTGCACGGGGCGAGGAAGAGAAAGAATACACCGGCCAGCGTCCCCCAAAAAACGGGGGCTTGGAAGCCGAAGTTGGATTGTATTTCCATAGTGCAAGGTGGCGCGGAGCTGCCCAGCAGCGGAGCGTCCCCGGAGCAAAGCGCAGGGGATTCGACCCAATCTTGGGGAGGTTCGCTCAAGCTGATACGATCATCCCCCAACCGGGTAATCCGCTGGCTTGGGATCGTTATGCCTATACATATAACAATCCAATTAATTTTTCTGATCCAAGTGGGCATATGATTGATTGCCGAGAAGATGGAGATTGCCATCATGAGAGCAATGCACAATTAAGAGAGAGGTATATTTATTCAAGTGACACGGGATTTAGTGGTGCGGATATGCATAAATTATTTGTTTGGTATCAAACAAATCCCGGTTGGTGGAATGAGGATAGTGATTTTACGTTAGATGAGTTTGTAGGTCTAATGTTAATGTATGATATTTCAAGCAGTGTTGATGCAGCTGGTCTCATATCCGAAGCATCTGCAAGACATGTATGGGGTGACGCACGTGTTGTTGGTGGATTGAAAGCATTTTGTTCTAGCGACGATTGTAATATGGGTTTCTTTAATTATCTTGCTTTTTATGTTGAATCTGCAATGAGGCGCGCATCAACAAATAACAGTATTGGTTCTCCTTATGATACTTCCAAACCAAGCGAGGAAGATAGACCTAATACTGCATGGGGTGCTGATCCAATGTCAATGGCAAGAAAGATCGGTCATTCTATTACCCATGCTATTCCACAATGGAGGTATTATTCTGACTTGAAACCATATCATTGGGGTAATAGTCCAACCCCTGGATGGGCTGATGATGTGCAGAGGGGTACCGAGATTGGAATGCATGAAAATAATCTGTATTATTTTCAATACAACTTTGTTGTCTACTCGGATTATCAACGGCGATATTGGGAGAGCATATATGGAAAATGATCGATTTCCAAGGATTATAAAATTAAGTACAGTATCTATCTTAATAGTGATATCTTTAATGACAGCTTGTTATGATGCTTATATTTACTCATCGAGTACTTTGACATCGACATTAATAAGTCCAACAAATTCGATAATGTTTGAAACAGAAGTTTTTCAAAAAACGCCTACTACTTATTTACCGTTAACTTATAAAAGAGAATGTATAGGTATTTCGTATCATTTAAATATTCTAGATGATTCGTACGCAGCGATATTAGGTTTGGGAAGTACGAACACGACTATGTATTACCCAAATACAGGGTTCGTGGAGTCAATAATAGATGATTTTAATGACATTAATTATTTCGCAATATCACCTAATGGTGTATGGATGAGCTATAGATTGACAGAGATGGATCCAGCAAGCAAAAAACTTAAAAGCAAAAGATTGATTGTAACCTCAAAAAGCGATAATAAAACAAATATATTCCCGTGGGATGATAATTGGGTCTATATGTATTGGATTAATAATGAAGAATTGTTAATTACAAGTATTGAAAATGAATCGATAATATTAACGATGTTTAATCCATTTACAAAAAATAAAAATACGCTAAGTACTAGCTTTCCAGAGCAAACTATTGGCTCAGATATAAGTTTCTGGATGAGGACAGGTGATTTCCGTTTTAATCCTAATGTAACTTTTGTAATATACCGCGGCTATGATACATCAAATAACTACACATTGTATTCTCTAACTGAAAATAGAATAAAAGCTAGAATTCATTCATATGAAACGCAATCTAATATTCCTGTATGGTCATTTGATGGAAATAATGTTGCAATTGCATTGGGCAAACTAATAAACAATAAGATTATTGAAGATCTATATCTCTATTCTAAAGATGGCATAAGTGAAAAAGTTACAGATTTTGTTTCTGAAGGTTTTCAATATGTGAATATTGGTTTTATAAGCTGGTCACCTGATGATCGTTTTTTGGCTTTTTGGGTAAAAAAGGATCAGGATACAAACTATAGTTTATTTGTTTACGATGTAGAAAATGATTTGCTCAAGGACTATTGTATTATGGGCGATTTTGGGGGAATTTTCCAACTTGTTATCGGTATTTCAGATCATTTTACTTCCCCACTTTGGTCACCAGATGGAAATAACATACTTATAAGTAGGCGAGATGAAGATAATGTATTAAATACAGTCCTATTTTCACTTCCTCAGAAGAAGGCTAAGATTATCGCCACAGAGATCTGGCCAATCGGGTGGATAAAAATTCATCCATAGGTGATAGATATTATTGCATAATAAAATGTATGTATTTACTTTTTGTTAAAATGTTGATGTAAAGAAATTTCCAGATACTATCTAGTCGCCTTTCCATGTCGTGGATAAATAGCACCGTGGTGTAATTGGTTTATAAGGCTGGATCTTTACTGCCGCTCACATAAAATGCGGCATCTTCCACGGGAACTCCAAGCTCAACTCAACGATCCCGGCATATTCCCCATCCTTGTACCACGGCGCCAGATAGATCAGCTTCTTCACGCCCTTCTTCTCGATGGTGAAGATGTTCGACTTACCGCTTTCGAGCAATGCCTTGAGCTTGGCGCGTGCCGGCTCGGGGTGGAAGATATATTATTTTGCCATACAATATTCATACTATTGTATAATGACATCATGGGAGTGGAAATTATGAGGAGTATAAAAATGGATTTTAAGAAACGATTTCCTAATCTTAAATTCCATGACGGCGCGAGCGAAGCTTTAATGAGCGCATTGAATGAAAACACACCTGGTATTCCACAGGATTATTGTGAATTTATAATGTTTTCAAATGGAGCCGTTGGATTTATTGGCGAATCGTTTATCGAGCTGTGGTCAGTAGAGGAAGTAATCCAACTGAATGAGGCATATGAATTTCATAAAAATTTCCCAGGACTTCTATGTATAGGCACAAATGGTGGCTTAGAAGCTTACGCTTTAGATCTTCGCCACGGGTCCAAGACCAAGTATGGGATGATTCCATTTATCACCACTGGTTATGATGACTTGGTACCATGCGGAAATTCATTAAATGAATTTATGAATTTCGTGATGGATCAATGGGAAAGTGGTTAATTAACACATAACAATGGAGGAATAATGATTGGGTATTTTATAAGGGGTGGAGACCCTCAGGTGTTGGAAGACTTTGTCCCCCATCAGCGTCTTTATCGAGATATTATTGAAAAGTATCTGGGTGATAAAAAGTATGGGGAATCCTTAAAACTACTTTTGATCGAGTTTTGTCTCGAAGGAAAACATCTGCCATTTCCCGAAAAACCATTCCGTGTTCTGAACTATAGCAGGAAACAACTTGGCATTATTGTGGTCGTTGGTGTCTCGAAGTATTTCGGGGCGTGGTCTGAAAGTAAGAAACGATCATTCATCGTTTCGACGATAACTAAAGCGGTTGAGTTGGTGAAGGAAAGAATGGATCGCAAGGGTATAAAGGATATCGAGTTTCAGAGATTATTAGCTGATCTGGATATATGTTCCCAAGAATATTTAGCACTACCACCAATTGTTATTATGGATAATATGCCAACTGCATGGGACCTAATGAAAAAAGGAGAGTTTGAGCTGGCTTATGCACGTTTGACAGATGAGATGGTTAAAAACCCTGACTCTCTACATCGCACTATCGGACTCCGTTCACGATGTCTTTTACTTTTAGATCGTCCGGAGGTTGCGTTAATTGATTTTCAAAAGCTAATAGAACTTCGACCATATTCTGATTATGGATATATAGATGCAGGTATAGCCCTCTGGTGTTTAGATAGACAAAACGAAGCTGTAGAGACTTGGAAACGAGCTTTGTCAGCAATATACACTGATGCGGCTGGTGGGGTAGAAGTACCAGCAATCTTGACTTTTGCTGCAATTATGATGACTGACCGAGCTCTAGAAAAATATTCAAGGTCATTGTTAGAAAAGAAGTGGAAAACGAAAAGAGTTGCAGTATGGCCAGGTCCGATCGCCGGGTATCTTTTAGGTAAGATTGACGATAATACTTTAATAAGATATAGCATGATAGAGAATTCAACTTTAAAGAAACGTAGACTCACAAAAATCCATTTTTGGATGGGATTAGCTTACTATCGTCAAGGTAAAATCCAAGAATATCAAAATCACCTACGGCAAACTTTATTAGGACATATTATTGAACCTGAATATTATCTCGCAAAGTACGAACTAAAAAAGATGGGGTAATCAGTTTCTCTCTTATAAAATGTGGCATCCCCCACTGGATCTCCAGGCTGAATTCAACGATCCCGGCATTCTGACCGTCTTTGTACCACGATGACTGGTAGATCAACTTCTTCACGCCCTTCTTCTAGATGGTGTAGATATTCGGCTTGCCGCTCTCGGGTAAAGCCTTGAGCTTTGTGTGTGCCGGCTCGGGGTGGCGGTCGAGGATGTTCGTCCCGATCAGGTGCGGATTGTTTTCCTGTTCTGTAGCCCGGTCGTTAAGCTCACCAGTGCCGGTGACACAGGAGAGCAGGTCATCGCCAGGAGACTTTTTTATTTAATCACCACCCTCACCCCAACATGGATTCCATTGTTCATTTAAGTATCTTTTCCCTCTCCCACCCCGTGGGTGGGAGAGGGTGGAGCCTCCGTTCTTTGGAGGCGAGGGTGAGGGAGAATCAACCATTTGCCCGTCACCAATAAACCCATCATTTCGTCACCCCTCAATCTATGCCACTGCTCTGCGAGGATTCGCCTTCTACCGCGATCTTAATAGCTGATACCTGGATCTCCCTGGATCGCGGGAAAGGGAAAACAAGAAAAGCTCGCCAATGCCGGTGGCACGGGAAAGCAGGTCATCGCCAGGAGACTTTTATAATTAGTCATTATAAAACCCTAAAGGTTTTTAAAAACTTTAGGGTTTCTTGATAATTTTCCTTGGTTCAGCATATAATGGACCCGGGACCTATCTACTGAGACCTCTGTGACCCAATACCCCATGACATCAACGAATGATAAAACAACAGCGGATTCGATCCATTCCGAACTTAAATCGACACACTCGGCATTTCATGCCATCCTGGATACTTTTACAGAAGAAGATCTCCAGCGCCGAAGTCTCAATCCAGGTTGGACCAACGGTGAGATCCTGACGCTTATGACCTTTGGTTTTGTGATCGTGCTCGTCCTTCTGCCAATGATGCGCGTGTGGGGAAGATTACCCAGAAAATCTTCAAAATGGTTTGCCGGTTTGTTGAATGCATTCACCCGACCCTTCAACTGGGTGAATAGGCTCGGTGCCCGGCTGCAGGGCAGGATCGTTACCTTCGACCATATTGGATCGCTCTTCGATCGAACAATCGCATCTTTATTGAAAAAGGTCGATTCAATTAGTGCTGAAGAATGGCAGCACGGGATGTACTTCCCGAACCGCTGGGACCCGAATTTCAAGGAATTTATGACGCTGGAAATGGTCTTTCGTTATCCAGTCATACACTTTGATTTTCATACACAGCAGTTATCGCGCTGAAGGATGACTTTTGGTTAGCTGATACGTGAGTGCACGGCCAATCCGATATAGATTCAGTTCATTAAGCTCACCAGCGCTGAAGGTACTGTAAAGTAAGTCATCGCAAAGGAACTTTTTTATTTAAATTGAATAATTGAACCCTAAAAGTTTTGGAAACCTTTAGGGTATATATTGTACTGAATATTGTTGGGTTTCACTTATGCTCAACCCAACCCCTCACAAAATGTGGCATCTCCAAAGGGATCTCCAGGCTCAACGCGACGATCCCGGCATACTTTCTGTCTTTGTACCATGGTGCCTGGTAGATCAGCTTCTTCACGCCCTTTTTCTCGATGGTGTAGATGTTCGATTTGGCGTTTTCGAGCAATGCCTTGAGCTTTGTGCGTGCCGGCTCTGGGTGGAAGATATTCATATGTGACCCACGATATTCATCTTATTGTATAATGACATCGCGGAACGTAAATTATGAGGAGTATAAAAATGGATTTTAAGAAACGATTTCCTAATCTTGAATTCCATGACGGCGCGAGCGAAGCTTTAATGAGCGCATTGAATGAAAACACACCTGGTATTCCACAGGATTATTGTGAATTTATAATGTTTTCTAATGGAGCCGTTGGATTTATTGGCGAATCGTTTATCGTGCTGTGGTCAGTAGAGGAAGTAATCCAACTGAATGAAACATATGAATTTCATAATAATTTCCCAGGACTTCTATGTATAGGTACAAATGGTG
Source organism: uncultured Chloroflexia bacterium (assembly GCA_963701225.1). Classification (GTDB taxonomy): domain Bacteria; phylum Chloroflexota; class Anaerolineae; order Anaerolineales; family Anaerolineaceae; genus JAFGXF01. The sequence goes on from OY969578.1 coordinate 748,152, forward strand.
GCTTAGAAGCTTACGCTTTAGATCTTCGCAACGGGTCCAAGACCAAGTATGGGATGATTCCATTTATCACCACTGGTTATGATGACTTGGTACCATGCGGAAATTCATTTTATGAATTCATAGATTTTGTGAGGAGCCAATAATCTAATCCCTTTCAAAATGTGGCATCTCCCACGGGATCTCCAGGCTCAATTCGACGATCCCAGCATACTCCCCGTCTTTGTACCATGGTGCCTGGTAGATCAGATTTTTGACGCTCTTCTTCTCGATGGTGTAGATGTTCGGCTGGCCGCTTTCGAGCAATGCCTTGAGCTTCGTGCGTGCCGGCTCGGGGTGGCAGTCAAGGATGTTCGTCCCGATCAGCTGCGGGTTGTCTTCCTGCTCCGCGGCTCTGTCGTTCATCTCGAGCAGGATGCCGTCCTTATCGCACACCTCGATCTTGCCGGGGAATTCCTTTCACCCTTTCATGGTTTTTCATGTATAACCCTTTGTTATTTGGAAGATTAATTGAGTAATGAATTTATTATTTATTGGGTATGTATTGTTTTATATGTAGAAAAAGTTTAAACCCACATGGTTATTGTGTATACAAATTATTACATTTTTCCCTATTATGTTCTAATCGAGAAAATCATTGATTGTTGGAAGAATATTAGACTCAACAAATCTACTACCCTTAGGTGATAAGTTTATTATCTTTTCTTCCTCATCAAATTCTATGTATTTATCCCGATGCATAGGTCGTAATACATCTCTACGATATACAGATGCATTAGAATGCTCTATCCAGGCGATAAGATCTTCTTCCTTAATGGGAGAAGAATTATGATAAAGAAGAAGTAGCGTTTTTTCTTTCATTGAGGTATGAGTATCTAAAATCCTTAGTTTGTCACCAATCATCCACACTATCGGTAGTGTCCTATCCATTATGCTATCTATAATAATCTCAGCTGTTTTGGTATCAACATTATGAAATATTCTAATTAACTCGGATACGATCCATTTGCTCATATATAAAACACATGTTGAATCCATCTTCGAAGGATTTACATCATTTCCTGAATGTCCAACTCCTCGATTATTTCTGATTTCATATAGAGCGATTATCATGCGAGGTATCTGGATTCTGATTGACCGATTTATTGTAGATGGAGTATTTTCTAGTGACTGGCAAGCAATTACCATATTAGTTGGCTTAGATGATTTAGATGGAAAATTGCCATCAATATAACCTTTAACAATTGTGTATGCAACTTCACATAATTTTCCCCCATTAAGTTCAGATGGTTCCCATCTGTTTTCACGATAATTCTTATGAATAGATTTATATGAATCCAGAAGCTCATCTCGCAGGGATTGTGGGATGCTACTAAATAAATTCTTTTCATCCAAAACAGTCATATTGGGCATATTTATTTTTTATTTTGTGGCGGTAAATCATATTCAACGAAATTATCTCCAAGGGTAGTTATTCGTATATCAGACATTTCGCTTGTATCTATCCATCCTTTGCGTGATGCTGTCCTCGCCAAATCATTATATAAACTGGCGGTTCTCCAACCAACATCTTTACAACATGTATGAATATGATCAATAGTAATCTTATCTACCCCTAGCTCATGCTTCATATAATAAATAGCGACAGTGCATTTTTCTTGGTTATCTTTAGGTAGCTTCTCTTGTACAAATTGTTTAAAACTCTTTTTACCTGAAGGTTTTAGATTAAGATCTTTTACAATTGATAAGGATAATTTTGCTTTTTTCTGAGATTTTTTCTTTTTTGTTTTAGAAGATGGTGTTTTTAATATTTTGGGGGATTCAATAGTCAGCGGAACAGTTTTTGTTGAATATTTATCCCAAGCCCATTTTAATATCCTGTCTCGAATTGCTGGGTCCTCGATTTGAGAGAGGGTATCGTCCAAAATTTTAATTATATCGATCTCATTTACTTCTGGCATTTTGACCTCCATAGATATGCATAAAAAGTAATGACATATTTATAATTATGTAGTATATGGTTTGTTTTCATGATTGTCAATAAGAACGTAATTGATAGAAAAATGTTATAGGTTGTCACTTTCCCCTTTTGACAATACAATTCATGCCACATTTGTTCACGAGGGAACCTTTGGAATCCTACGCCATCATCATCGGCAGGAGGGGTGCAGTAGGTTGAATGACCGCCCGTCGCAATGACCACGTACTTGTTTTTGACTTCCCTCCCCACCTGTGGTAAACTAACCCCTACATTTTCTCATCCAGAGAGGTGGAGGGACCGGCCCGTTGATACCTCGGCAACCGCTGACCAAAAGCTGGTGCCAATTCCGGCAGGACGAGCCCGTGGTTCCTGGAAGATGAGGCGAGACAATCGATGATCAGCCTCTCGTAAAATTGGGAGGCTTTTTTTATTTGAAGCGGCGATGCAGTCCTGCCGCAGGAGGCAGTCATGACCAAGGTAGAAAAGATCAAGTCCGGATACCTACGGGCGCTTAAGTGGCGCGTTTTGGTATCAGGCGGTGTCATGGGGACCAACCTGCAAGCCATGCATCTGACCCCCGAGCAGTACGGCGGCGAGAAGACCAACGGCTGCAACGACTACCTGGTGATCACCTATCCGGCGGCGGTTGAAAAGATCCACCGCTCATTCCTCGAAGCAGGGGTGGATGTGATCGTGACCGATTCCTTCCGCTCCAACCGCCTGACTCTGGCCGAATACGGACTGGGCGAACGCGTCACCGAGATCAACCTGGCCGCCGCCGGGCTGGCGCGCCGCATTGCGGATGAATTTTCGACCCCGGATCACCCGCGTTTTGTGGCGGGTTCTATCGGCCCATCCGGCAAGCTGCCCTCAATGGATGACCCCCAGATGACCATCTCCTACACCGAGCTTGTGGATCTCTTCCACGAGCAGGCGGCGGCCCTGATCCGGGGTGGGGTCGACCTGCTGCTGATCGAGACCTCACAGGACATCCTGGAGGTCAAGGCAACCATCCACGGCATTCAGGGTGCATTCAAGGAAACCGGCAAGACCCTGCCGGTGCAGGCGCAGGTCAGCCTGGATACCACCGGGCGCATGCTGCTGGGGACGGATATCAGCGGCGTGCTGGCGATCCTCGAAGGTCTGCCGATCGACGTGATCGGTATGAACTGCTCCACCGGACCGGATTACATGCGCGAGCCGCTGCGTTACCTCGGCGAGCATTCCAGCCTGCCGGTATCGTGCATCCCCAACGCCGGGCTGCCGCTCAACGTGGACGGTCAGGCGGTCTATCCGCTCGAGCCGGGACCCTATGCGGATGCGATGGTGGAATATGTCGAGAAATACAAGGTTAACGTGGTCGGTGGCTGCTGCGGGACAACCCCACTGCACCTCAAGACACTGGTCGACCGGCTCGGGACGCGCAGCCCTCAACCGCACTCTACCAGCCCGATCCCCAACCTGGCATCTTCCGTCTCTGCCACCCCGATGCATCAGGAGCCGCGGCCGTTGCTGATCGGCGAGCGCCTCAATTCACAGGGCAGCTCAAAATTCAAACAGTTGCTGATGAGCGAGGACTTCGACAGCATGGTCAACCTGGCGCGCCAGCAGGTTGCCAGCGGCGCGCATGCGCTCGACCTGTGCACGGCATTGACCGAGCGCGCGGATGAGGGGGAGCTGATGCGGCAGCTGATCAAGGCGCTGGCGCCGGCAGTGCGCGCCCCGCTGGTGATCGATTCGACCGACCAGGCTGTGATGGAGCTCGCGTTGCAGACCGCTCCAGGCAGGAGTCTTTTGAACAGCACCAACCTGGAGGCGGGTCGTACCAAGGCCGAAAAGGTCTTCGGCCTGGCAAAAACCTACAATGCCGCCGTGATCGCCCTGACCATCGATGAAAAGGGCATGGCGAAAACCGCTGCGCGCAAGCTGGAGATCGCCCAACGCATTTATGACATCGCGGTGGATGAATTCGGCTTGCAGCCGGGCGACCTGGTGTTCGACGCGCTGACTTTCACCCTGGTGACCGGCGATGCTGAGTACCTCGATTCTGCCAAAGAAACGCTGGCAGGCATCCGTGCCATCAAGCAGGCGCTGCCGGGTGCCTTGACCTCACTGGGTGTCAGTAATGTCTCTTTTGGGTTGAACCCGGCGGCACGCGCGGTGATCAACTCGGTCATGCTATACCATGCCATCCTGGCAGGGTTGGATATGGCCATCGTCAATCCCGCCCAGATCAAGCCTTATGCAGACATTAATGATGAAGAACGAAGCCTGGCTGAGGATCTGGTCTTCAACCGGACGCCCGACGCGCTCCAAAAACTGATCGCTCATTTCGAAAATATCAAACTCGAGCCGGGCGGCAAGGCCGACCTGACCCGCCCGCCGGAAGGGTTTTCTGCCGAGCAGCGGCTGCACTGGTCGATCGTGCACCGCTACAAGGATATGGTCGAAGCGGATATCGAGGAGATCTTGAACCGCGAGGGTCAGACCTCGAAATCCACCGGCGCGGTGACCATATTAAATGATGTGTTACTGCCTGCCATGAAAGAGGTGGGTGATAAATTCGGGGCGGGTGAGTTGATCCTGCCCTTCGTGTTGCAATCCGCCGAAGTGATGAAGAAAGCCGTCACGGTCGTCGAGCAGTACCTGGATAAAGCCGGCGGCGTCAGCAAAGGCAGGATCGTACTGGCAACCGTTTACGGCGACGTGCACGATATCGGCAAGAATCTGGTCAACACCATCCTTTCCAATAACGGCTATACGGTCATCGACCTGGGCAAACAGGTGCCGGCGGATGTGATCATCGACAAGGCAATCGAAGAGAAAGCGGATGCGATCGGTTTAAGCGCGCTGCTGGTCTCGACCAGCAAACAGATGCCATTGATCGTCAACGAGCTCGAGCGGCGTAAATCGAGCATCCCGGTCCTGATCGGCGGGGCTGCCATCAACCGTCGTTTCGGCCGGCGCATCCTGAAGACCGACAGCGATACCTACTATGCACCGGGCGTGTTTTACTGCAAGGATGCCTTTGAGGGATTGGCAACCATGAACCGCCTGTCTGATCCGGCGGAACGCAAGCCCTTCCAGGAACAGATCCAGCAGGAAGCGCTCGGTGAACTGGAACGGGCGGCCGCAGAACCGGCCAGGGGTACGCAATCCGGCGGGAAACCCGGCGTGCCACCCGCCAAGCACATTCCACAACCGCCCGGTTGGGGAGCGCATGTTGTGCGCAACATACCACTGGATGCCATCTTCGGCCTGCTCAATAGGAACGAGCTTTACCGGCTGTCCTGGGGTGCCAATAATACGCACGGCGAGGAATGGGTGAAATTGCAGGTTGAATTTGATGCCCGGCTGGACGCCATGCACCGTGAGGCATTGCACCGGGACTGGTATGAACCGCAGGGCGCCTACGGCTGCTGGCCGGCGCAATCCGAGGGTAACGACCTGATCGTCTTTGATCCAGGCAGCATTGCAGCCGGCGAGCCGGTCGAATTGGCGCGCTTTACCTTCCCGCGCCAGGAGCGCGAGGACAACCTGTCGCTGGCGGATTACTTCAGTCCGGTGAGTTCCGGGGTGATGGATGTGGTCGCTTTTCAGGTCGTCACGGTGGGAAAATGCGCCACCGAGCGTTTTGACCAATTGCAATCCGAGAACAACTACACCGAGGCATACTTCCACCACGGACTGGCGGTGCAGTTGGCGGAAGCCAGTGCCGAATATCTCCATCGCCACATCCGGCACGAACTGGGGTTGGCGGAGGAGCAGGGCAAGCGCTACTCGTGGGGCTACCCTGCCATCCCGGAATTGGCGGACCATGCCAAGGTGTTCCAGCTCCTGCCGGTTGAAAGCGAGCTGGGAATGTCGTTGACATCCGCATACCAGTTGGTACCCGAACAATCCACCGCTGCCATCATTGTCCACCATCCGAAGGCAAAATACTTCAATATTGGCGAAAGCCGGATCGAGCAATTGACCAGGAAGGTGCCAAAATGAGTGACAAGACTTTTCTCGAAGTATTGAATCAACGCGGGGTGCTGGTGGCGGATGGCGCCATGGGCACCATGCTGAATGCGCGCGGCGTTAGTTTCGAACACTGCTTCGATGAGCTTAACCTGAGCGATCCAGCGCAGGTGGGTTCGATCCATAGCGAGTACATCCTGGCAGGGGCGGAGCTGATCAAGACCAACACTTTCGGTGCCAACCGCTATAAACTGGCGCGCCACAACCTGCAGGACAGACTGAAAGAGATCAACCGCGCCGGTGTTGAACTGGCACGGCGGGTGGTGCTGGGGTCTTTCAAAGATGTGCTGATCGCCGGGGATATCGGTCCGCTGGGTATTCGCCTGGCGCCTTTTGGCCGGGTCCAACCGGAGGAAGCCCGCCGGGTTTTCGCCGAGCAGGCAACCGCACTCCATGCTGCCGGGGTCGACCTGTTCCTGATAGAAACAATGACCGATCTCTATGAAGTTCGCGAAGCGATCGCTGCCGTGAAAAGTGTCGCCCCCGGACTGGCAGTCATCGCCTCGATCACCTTCACACGCGATGACCGGACACTGCTGGGCGACGATCCGGAGAAAGTGGTCCGGAGTCTGGTGGAGGATGGGGCCGATATTGCAGGGGTAAATTGCTCCGGCGGTCCGGCGCAATTGTTGCGCATCCTGAAAGTCATGCACCAGGTGGCGCCAGAAGTACGGTTTTCGGTCATGCCGAATGCCGGCTGGCCGGAGCAGGTCGGTGGGCGGATCATGTACCCGGCGGCAGCGGATTATTTTGGCGATTACGTCGACGCCTTTCGGCAGAGCGGGGCGGTCATCCTGGGTGGTTGCTGCGGCACGACCCCCAAGCATATTGCCGCATTGCGCCAGGCAGTCGACCGGGCGCCGCAGGCTTCCCGGGTCGATAGCGCAGCATTAGCTGCAGTCGAAAGTGAGGAACGGCAGCCGGTTCCTGAAGAGATCAGCCAGATGGCGCGCAAGTTTAAAGAAGGTAAATTCGTTGTTGCGGTCGAGATGGACCCACCACGCGGGTTGGCAACCCACAAGCTGATTGCCGGGGCGAGCCTGATGAAGGAAGCCGGTGCAGATGTGATCGATGTGGCTGATAATCCTATGGCACGCATGCGCATGAGCCCGTGGGCGGTCTGCCGCCTTGTCGAGGAGGAAGCCGGGATCGAGACCGTGCTGCACTTCCCGACCCGCGGGCGCAATCTGCTGCGTGTGCAGGGTGACCTGCTGGCGGCGCATGCCCTGGGGATCCGTAATGTGTTCGTGGTGATGGGTGACCCGACTGCCATTGGCGATTACCCGGAAGCGATGGATGATTACGACCTGGTACCATCGGGATTGATCCGCCTGATCAAGGAGGGATTCAATGCCGGGGTGGACCATTCCGGCGCTGATCTCGGGCAACCGACAAGCTTCCACGTAGGGGCGGCGCTGAATCTTGACCCGTCAGACCCGGCACGCGAAATCAAGCGCCTGAAAGGCAAACTGGAAGCCGGGGCGGATTTCCTGTTGACCCAGCCGGTGTTCGAGGTTGGCAGGGCGGCGGCATTTATTAAACGCTGTGAAGCGGAACTGGGTGGGTTTGGTACCCCGCTGCTGGCGGGCATCCTGCCGCTGGTAAATGCACGCCACGCTGCCTATATCAACAACGAGGTGCCAGGTGTGAGCGTCCCGGAGGATGTTCTGTCGCGGATGGAGAAGGCGGGCGAGAATGGATTGGCGGAAGGAGTCAGGATCGCGGTCGAGCTGATCGCCGAGCTGAAGGGCAGCGTGGCGGGTGTGTATCTGATGCCGCAATTCAGCCGTTATGATGCCGCGGCCGAGATCATCGATACTATCAGAAAGTAAGTTGGGTTGTGTGTATGGGGTGCGGCTTGCCGCACCAATAAACGTGGTGCGTTCCCTTCGGAACCAATCCTGGATTAAGTTGGAGTGGTATGCAAATCATCTTGTCCACCCCGGTGGGTCCCCTCCGGTGTGCAGACGCACCTGCAAAAACCTCTCCCAGCTTCGGCGGACGTGAAAAAAACATAAGATGATATAACAAGCAATGGGTTATAATTAACCTATGCTGAATAAGCATCATTATCGCTATATGGGGGAGATGCTGATCATCGCCCTGCTGGTGTCTGGCTGTCAAGCAGCAATTGCCGTTACTTCGACTATTCCTGAGTCAACGTCTTCCCCAACCGGCGAACCAACCCATTTCGAACCGGCCGTCAATCCAACGGATTCCATCCCGGTTTATGGCCCGGTAGTCTATCCGGTCAACGTTGATCCCCTGACCGGACTGGTGGTCGACGACCCCACGCTGCTCGACCGCTGTCCGATGTTGATCAAAGTCTCCAATTACCCGCGTAGCGGCAGGCCGCATGCCGGCCTCTCAATGGCGGACCTGGTATTTGATTATTATATTGGCGAGGGCATGAACCGTTTTGCTGCTGTGTACTACGGACGAGACGTCACCAAAGTCGGTCCCATCCGTTCGGGCAGACTGGTGGATGCCCAACTCGCTACACTCTACCATGGTATCCTGGCGTTCAAGGGTGCCTGGTTCAAGGTCAATGAGGTATTGGATTCCACTCTGAAGGAACGCGCCATCAGCGGCGCGCCCTCCACCTGCCCGGGGATATGCGACACCGGCTCCGAAACGGTCATCAGTATGTTTGCCAACACCAGTGAGTTGGAAAAATATTCCCAGGAAAAGGGGATCTGCGGGGTTGAGCGTCCTGATCTGACCGGTATGGTATTTTCAGAGGCGATCCCGGCTGATGGCCGACCGGCGATGGACCTGGCAGTCAATTTCAACGCATACAATCGTGCTGAGTGGCATTACGATAAAGTCTCGGGAACCTACTTGCGCTGGATCGAATCCATTTCAGGCGAAGAAGGCAAAGAGATCATCACGATGGTTCCGCTGACCGATGCCAACACCGGCTTGCAGCTTGCATTTGATAATGTCGTTATTCTGTTCGCCAAACATGATATGTATGCTCCCACCTATTTTGATATACAATTACAGGAGAATAACAGCGGTGCCAGGGCGGTATTATTGCGTGACGGTAAGGCTTTTGACGGTGTCTGGAAATCTGCTGGCGGTGATAAACCATTGCAGTTCTTAGACACAGAGGGTGAGTATTTACCATTCAAACCCGGGAATACGTGGCTGGTGATCGTTGGGTCAAGGTCAACCTTGATAGGATCTCCAGATCAGATGTGGGAATTGACCAATGAGCTGCCTTAAATGAAAATACTTGTCATTTCTGATATTCACGGGAATCTACCGGCGCTTGAAGCCGTATTGGCTGACGCCGGGAAATTCGATGCCGTCTGGTGCCTGGGTGATCTGGTTGGTTATGGGCCACAGCCGAATGAGTGTGTTGAACGTGTCCGCAGCCTGCCTAAATTGATCTGCCTGATGGGTAACCATGATGCTGCCAGCCTGGGCGGGCTCGATTTGGAGGACTTCAACGCCGAAGCCAAGAAGTCAGTCCAATGGATGATGGATCATCTCAGCCCGGAAAATAAAGATTACCTTGGCAACCTTCCCGAAAAGTATCATTTCAATTCATTCACAATGGTACATGGCAGCCCGCGTTATCCGATCTGGGAATACATCCTCACCACCAACGATGCGCGCAACAACTTCCATTCGTTCAATACGAAATATTGCCTGGTCGGTCACACCCATGTGCCCGTCATTTTCCGACACCTGAAAAATGAGGACCAGGTTTTTATGGAAATCCCCCAGGCCGGGATCGTGGCCAGGTTAAAATCACATGCCATTTGTAACCCCGGTTCGGTCGGTCAGCCGCGCGACCATAACCCAAATGCCAGTTATGCTATTTGCGACCTGGCAATGGGCACCTGGGAACTTCGGCGGGTTGCGTATAATTATCAACTGGTGCAAAAGATGATCGAGAAGGCCGGCCTGCCCGCGCGTAATGCGATCCGGCTGGAAGGCGGCTGGTAATCTTTCCACAGGGTGGGAACTATTCATGGTTACTCGTCGTCTGACGTGTATACCAATATCAAGGAGGAGTATTTTATGAATAAGAAGTTCATGATCGTCATAATGATCGTTGTAACCATCCTGCTGGCCGCCTGTTCCCAGAAATCCGCCAGTATTGAAGCTCCCACAGGATTACGGACGTCTGGAGGAGTGCCGGGTGCAATGCCATTGATTTCAGAAGATAAGGCGGCGGGAGAATCCTTTCAATCTGCGACCGGGAATCTAACCTCCAATATCGGCCAGGCAACCACCGTTGACCGGGTGGTCCTGAAGAATGCTGACCTCTCGATCGTGGTGCCTGACCCGGCAACAAGCATGGATAACATCGTCAAAATGGCTGAACGCATGGGTGGTTTTGTGGTCACTTCCAGCCTGAGCAAATACACCACTGATACGGGCGTGGAAGTGCCGGTGGCACACATCACCATTCGCATCCCGGCCGATCAACTGACTGCTGCCCTGGATGAGATCAAAGGACAGACCGAGAAACCCGACAGTGATGTGTTGAGCGAGAATGTCTCAGGGCAGGATGTCACTGCCGAGTATACTGACCTCCAATCGCGTGTCACCAACCTCGAACTGGCCGAAAAACAACTTCAGCAGATCCTCTCGACCACCACCAAGACCGAGGACTGGCTGCAGGTTTTCAACCAGTTGACTGCCACTCGTGGGGAGATAGAGGTTTTGAAAGGGCAGATCAAGTATTATGAGGAGTCTGCCGCCTTTTCAGCCATTTCAGTCAACCTGCAGGCTCAGGAAGCGGTGAAACCGATCACGGTTGGCAAGTGGGAACCCACGGGCGTGGCACGGGATGCCATTCAGGCATTGGTCAGTGCACTGAAGGTGATCGTCAATATCGCCATCTATCTGGGACTGTTGATCATCCCGCTTATGATAGTCATCGTCGGGCCCATCTTCCTGGTGATCTGGCTTATTCGCCGTGGCATGAAACACCGCAAGATCGCCGGGCCACCAGTTACAAAAAAGTAAACAGAAAACATGAAAAGCAACCCCTCCGCGCCAGGAGGGGTTGCTTTATTGTTTATTTACCTTAGATCTTTAAAGGATTTTATCAAGGCACCTTTTTCACCTTATCGCCCAGCGGTGGGGGGATCACGGCATATTCCTCCGGTTGCATTAATTTCAGCGACATTTCCCCCAGACCCGCCGGGTAAGGTTGCTGCAAGACAGTATGGAGTTTGAACAGGCTCTCCACCGTCTCGCGGATAAAACGCTGCATGGTGGCTTCATTCAAGTAAGGGAAGGAGCGCTGGAGACCTTTTTCCACATGCGCATTGCTGTAATATTCGCGGATGTGGGCGAACTGAACTTTAATGCCCTGCGCAGGCAGGAATGGTAGATATTGAGGTGGGTCAGGCTGGGTCATAAAGACTTTCCAGAACAGGCTATCGGGGTGATCGTGCACGTAACAGTGGTCGAGGTCGTACCAATCCTCCTTGATCACCCACCAGGCCTGATCTCCTTTCTCGGCGAACAGTGCGGGGTATTCCTGTTGGGTTGTGACTGCCAGCCGGAGGTACCATAGTTCATCGGTGGTCAGGTGCAGGAAATAGCCCCACAGAAAGCTAAGCCGTTTCGGATCCTCGACAAGCAGATGCCCCGCCAGGTACTCGTGGAAGAAACGCAGGTCGAGCAGTTCACCGGTCTTGCGGTGATAATGAGTGATCTGCTTGGGCGGAGTGAATTCCGACCAGTCCTCATCAGGCAATCCGCAATCCGGTGCGATGGATCCACTTACGAAAGATTCTGTATCGAAATCGGGCAATTGCATAAGTAATAGTTCGGCGATACGCAGGTGTGCAATCCAGGTTGCCATGATGATAGTTGCCGGGTATTCCTTTAAGATTGAGCTTGCGTAAAATACAGTTGTTCGATCTGTTGAGAGGTTTCGCCATCCCCGGTTTGAAAAGAGGAGAGTAGCATGGGATGAGCTTTTTGGATCTCCTCTGCCATTCTGCAGGCCACCCGCCGCACCGCAAAATGAGCGTTTGGGGCAGTCCGCAATTTAATGAATTGGTAGGCTTCGCGGACGTTCATTGATATCAAAATCCGCCGGTTGAAACCATTGGGAACGACGTATGCCGCTACTGCAGGGTTCCAGTCAGCCAGCGTAGTCCAGGTGGTTGCAGCCGCGTCCATCAATCGCTGGAAACGATCGAGCAGTCCACTATTTTTGAAAATGCGCGGTATCGCATACCCAAGGTTCACGCCCAGTTCCTGGGGCGACTGGGTCATCATGCGGTGGCGTTTGATCTCGTAATAAGCCCCCTGATCCATGACAACATCAAATGTATATGATGTATGCTCAAACTCACGCGGGAGAGGGTCGTGTGATCCGCGGTTTCCGATTATCATTTCGAGTAAAGCCCGTTTTTGGTCAGGGGATAAAGCAAACACTTTCTGATAACAATTTTCATAGTCCACATCCCCCTGGCGATACAGTATGGAAGCCAGAATCTTCTCCACGCCCGGCGAGTTGTAATCGACCAGAGTCAGCCAATCCTTGGGAGGTTTTATTTTTTCAGGATTGGAAGCCGCATTGAGCTTCAGGCAAGCGGTCGCTGCCAGATACTCGCTTGGAGCGGCGTATTTGATCAGGGTTGGGATACTGTTACCGGCGGTGTCTTTAATGCTGGTGCCGATCTGGCGCACCTCCTCCAGCGCTGAGGATAACATTTTTGAAATGGCATGTTCCAGCGTGCGCGCATTGATGGTCATGCCGACATTTGCCAGGGCGGCCGCCGGCAACAGATAGCGGGCGGCATCCAGGGCAGACGAACACAGGCGGCGCTCGTATGCACTATCGTCCTCACCCTCCAGGCGTGGGAGTTCCTGGGCCAGATGTACCTGAAGTATTGGCTGGCATTCCAGATAAAAGTCAAACAGGCTCCAACAGAGTTCCTGGAACTTACTTTTGAGGGGATGTTGCTCCAATTCGGGTGGGATAAAAAATGCCTGGCGATCCCATTTTTGATAACGGGAGGATTTTTCGGTGTAAGATGCCAGCCGGCTGGATTCGATGGTTTCTACAGCCAGGCGTGATACATTTTCAATCGCTATGTGCAGAACGGCATGCTCGGCAACTGACGCATGCCCGTATCCCACCACCCATTTCTCATTGAATTGGGCAGACTTTTCATCACTCAGCTCGGCTGCAATCTCGCTGAAGGATGCGGGTGAACGCGAGGTCTTGGCAAAGGTTACCGCGATTGTCTCAGGGCTGAGCTGGCGCGGATCAAGCAGGTAGATCCTTCTGAAAAATGGATCAGACAAGCAGCCTCCGGGCATGGCTAATGTCTGAGTGGATTTGTTTCACCAGGGCTTCGACGCCTTCAAAACGAATTTCGCCGCGTATGCGTTGAATGAATTCCAGGCACAGGAGCTGGTCATATAGATTTCCTGTGAAGTCCAACAGGTGAGCTTCGATCGTGACGTGTGGATGTTCAGAGTGGAATGTCGGTCTGAGGCCAATATTCGTAACTGCCGGGTAACGATTAGTACCAACCTTTGCCCAACAGGCATACACACCGCCTGTAGGAAGTACCTGCTCCTGCCATATATCCAGGTTGGCGGTTGGAATACCAATCCTGCCACCGCGTTCATCGCCGTGAACCACCACCCCACATGTGCTGTAGGTTCTGCCGAGTGCGCGGGCTGCCATCTCGACATCCCCTTCGCTCAACCAGGCGCGGATCTGGCTGGAAGAAATGATGATACCACCCAATATCCGTGGCGGAATGGCGGTTACCTGGTAGCCGAGAGAGCGCCCTAATCTTGTCAATTCGTCGACATTCCCTTTGCGATCATGCCCGAGGACAAAATTCTGACCGACCAGCAGATTTTTCAAATCCACGTGATACATCAGGCGGTTCATGAATGTGGAAGCGGATTGGGAAGCTATTCTTTTATCGAACGGAAGCTGGATGATGGTGTCGACTCCAAGATCCGCGAGCATTGCCACGCGTTCGTTTAATGTCGAAAGATAGATCGGTGTGGTTAACCCGCGTACCACCCGGCTGGGATGGGGATACAGGGTCATCACTACGGCCTGGCATTCCGAGCGGTGTGCGCCATCGATCAATTGCTGAATCAGATCGCGATGACCAAGATGGACGCCGTCAAATGACCCGATCGCCAGCCAGGTATTATGTAATTCCAGCGAATCCATGGAGGGATAATACTTTGACATGGGTTGGTTGAATTCTAATCGATAATCAGGTTGGAGCACCGACCTGTAAAAAGCTTTTAGCAAAGACTCCCCGCTCGGGGAGTCTATACATTATTTAGGTAAAGAATACCTTGCGCGGCTGCCACTCCTGAGTGGCAGGATCGACTTCCAGTAAAGCCACCAATTCCCCGGCCTCACTGATACCGCGTGCCATGCCCTTGTCTTCCGGCTGGGCCGCAACACGATGACCATGCCGGACGGATTCGACCTGTTCATTGTTCAATTCTACTGCCGGCCAATCAGACAAGGCCTCTGCCGCGGGAATGACGTATTGATACCAGTTACCGGCATCGAAAGCTTCCCGTAATTTGCGCAGGGGTACGGCATCCCGCAGTGTGAATCGACCGCTTTTCGTTCGGCGCAAACCGGTCAGATAGGCTCCGCAACCCAATTTGGTACCCATGTCATTGGCAAGCGAACGCACATAAGTACCGGATGAACAATAGACATCGATGACCGCCTCGGGGGGTGCCCATTCCAACAAGTCAAGACTGTAGACCTGGATTTTTCGCGGTTCAAGTTCAACTTCTTCACCCTGACGCGCCATGTCATAAGCCGGTCGGCCATGGACTTTAACGGCAGAGTAGGGCGGCGGGGTCTGGATGATCTCACCTACAAAAGATTTCAGAGCTGTTTCAAATTGTTCTTCTGTGATCTCGACCATTTGATCCTTGCTGGTAAAACGTCCATCAGCATCGAAGGTGTCGGTGGTCGCACCCAGGCGGATGATCGCCTGGTAGCGTTTATCGGATGCGCTGACATATTCGCTCAGGCGGACGGCGGGACCGATCAATACGATCAGGACGCCCGAAGCGCGCGGATCGAGTGTTCCAGTATGCCCCGCCCGGCGGATATTCGTACCACGCCGGATGATCTGGACGACCTCATGCGAAGTCAACCCGACGGGTTTATCAACGACGAGTACACCGGATATTGCATTCTTTACATCAAACTGACTCTCTTCATTCATGGATATCCTCCTTATGGAATATCAACCCCACCACTAAAAGTGGTACTGCTTGTGTCCTTTTATTAACTAATTTCTGATCTTCAAACAGCGAGAAGTTCATGCTGATCATTTTCCTTGTTTATCCGGTTGGGATCCGTTACCATCCTGCACAATCAGGCGGGTGGCAGCCAGCACTTTTGTCTGTACTTCATCCATCGTTCCGGTCAATTCGGCTCCGGCAGCAGCAGGATGCCCGCCACCGCCCAGCGAGACAGCCAGTTTTGATACATCAAATCCGGGTTGTGAACGCCAGCTTATCTTGATCTTCCCATCGGATTGTTCATTAAAAATAACCGACACATCTGCCCCATCGATGGCTGAGAGCACTGCCATCAGATCGGCGTCATCCCGACCGGGATAACCAACTTCCTTCCGGTCAGCGGCCGTCAATGTTGTCCACAATAAACGGTCAACGCATTGCAGACGAGACAAACCGAACCCCCAATACCGGGCAGCATCAAAGGAGCGCCGGATCAAAGCTCGTTGGTACAGGTCCGGGAGATTGGCTCCCTTTTCCATGAGCATGGCACCCAGGCGGAGTGTTTCCGGAGTCATGTTCGAGGTGCGAAACCCCAACGTGTCACTGATCACACCGGTCAACAGACAGGTTGCAACATCCGGAGTGATTTCAAGACCCCACTGGGGCAGGTATTTCGCCAGGATAGCTGAAGTGGCGGGTTCTTCCGGTTCCACCAAATTCAACTCTGCCGGCATGACGTTTGTGATGTGATGATCGATGCTGACATCGAAGCGGTCGCCATCGGTAAACAACCTGCCCAACCTGCGGCCATCCGAACAATCCACGGTCACGCGCAGCGCTGTGCCCGGGTCATATCTTTTAACGATCTGACTGCTTCCGGGAAGGTACCTGAAGTTGGCTGGAACACCGTCTGATAATAACATGGTGACCTGTTTACCCGCATTCCGGAGTACCAGTCCCAATGCGGTCAGAGATCCGATTGCATCCCCATCCGGCCTGACATGGGAGGCCAGCCAGATATTCTCAGCCCTCCTGAATTTGTTCCCAATTTGTCGAGCTATTTCGTTCATCTAATAATTAATAGCGAATCAAATAATGGTTGTCACTTTTTAAGTGTCTTATCACCTGCCGGTTCACCCTCGCGCAGGCTGCGGAACACTTTTTCAAGATGGTCGGCATTCTCAGGTGTGGGATCCCAATGGAAACGCAATCTGGGAAATGTGCGCAGATCGACCCGCGCAGCCAACTCATGCCGCAGAAAACCGCTGGCGTGTTCCAAGCCTTCGAGAACCTCCTTTGAGCGCGAAGCGCCTTCCACGGCGGAAATGTAGACATCGGCATAAGCGAACTCGCGATCGACGCTCACATCCGTGACACTAATCCCGGAAAGGCGTGGATCGCTGATCTTGAGCAGGATCAAGGCTGAAAGCTCTTGATGCATGCGATCATTAATTCGTTGCATTCTTACTTTGGTAGGCATCGTTCGTCACCCGTCTGCGGTTTTATTGTTTTTCGATCGTGTAGCATTCCAAAACATCACCCGGGTTGAAGTCACTGAAATTGCGGATGCCCACCCCGCATTCGAATCCTGTGCGAACTTCCTGAACATCTTCTTTTTCATGCCGCAGGGATGCGACCTCACCCTCATGGATAATCTTCCCGCCCCGCAATACGCGGATCTTGCCATTCCGGCGGAATTCCCCTTTAACCACTTTACACCCGGCTACGCTTCCGAGTTTCTTGGCGCTAAATACTGCCTGAACGACAGCCTGACCTGATACCACTTCCTTGAATTCAGGCTCAAGCATGCCCTTCAGAGCTTTTTCCACATCCTCGGTCAAGCGGTAAATGATATTATACAGGCGAATGGATACGCCTTCTGCTTCTGCCGCCCGGCGGGCATTGGCATCCGCTTCCACGTTGAAACCGACCACTACTGCCGTTGACGCGGCAGCCAGCATAACGTCGTTCTCTCCTATATTGCCGGTTTCAGAATACAGGATGTTGATCTTGATATCACCGCTGGAAAGTTCATTCAGGGATTTGATGATGGGTGCAAGTGAACCCTGAACGTCTGCCTTGACGATCAAACGCAATTCCTTAACCTCACCTGCCTTGAACCGCTCGAATAACTGTTCCAGGGTGGCTCTGGCATTCGTAGTCTCACTTTGGCGGAGTGTGTGAAGGGCAGCAACCTTATCGCGAGCTTCGCGATCTGTCTCGGCGGTCATAAAAAGGTCACCCGCTTCGGGTACGTTGGTAAGACCTAAAACAGATACAGGGAATGAAGGGCCGGCTTTTTGCACTTTGCGACCCTTGTAATCGAACATGGCGCGTAATTTACCATAGGCTTCACCGGCTACCACCATATCACCAACGGATAGGGTCCCGTTTTGAACCAGCAAGGTGGCAATGACACCCTTCGTCTTGTCGAGTTCGGCTTCAATGACCGTACCAACCACTTTGCCATCGGGGTTGGCTTTTATCTCAGTCGAATCGGCCACCAGCAGAATTCCTTCCAGCAGGTCATCAATACCGAGCTTTTTCTTGGCTGAAACGGGAACAACCATCGTATCGCCATCCCAATCATCAGGCACCAACCCATTATCTGCTAATTGCTTTTTAACGAGGTCGGGGTTGGCCTCACTGAGGTCAATTTTATTCATTGCCACGATGATCGGCACGCGGGCTGCCTTGGCATGTGCGATGGCTTCGCGTGTCTGGGGCATGACACCATCATTGGCTGCCACTACCAGGATGACGATATCTGCACCCTGCGCGCCGCGCGCCCGCATGGCGGTAAAGGCTGCATGACCCGGAGTATCCAAAAAAGTGATCATCCGGTTATGGTGCTCGACTTGATAGGCACCGATGTGTTGTGTAATGCCGCCTGCTTCGCCGGCTGCCACATCCGTATGCCGGATGGCATCCAGGAGCGTGGTCTTGCCGTGATCAACATGACCCAGAATTGTGACCACCGGCGGGCGGTTTACCAATTTAGTGGTATCTTCATCGGCAATCATCTGGCGCCAATAGGGTACTTCGCCCACCTCTTTAACCTTTTCCTCTTCCGGAAGGACCAGGACTGCTTCAATCCCCACCTCAGAACATACGACTGCGGCAGTGTCGAAATCGATCTGTTGGTTGATATTTGCCATGACACCATTGGCCATCAAAATCTTGATGATCTGAATGGGGCTGGTTTTGGTTAATATTGCAAGGTCCCGAATGGTCACACTGGAGGGTAATTCCAGTCTGTTAATTGTTTTTTCACTCATAAAACACCTCCAAAAGAATGACGCAAACAGCGCCTTCCCCCTCGGCAAATCTGTTGAGTAACCTGACATACCCTGCGCTGGATCCACATCCTCCCGGCTCGGACCAACACAAGCTCATGCTGTCGTTAAGAGTTACGGGTTACTTCTATAAGCCTTTCGTATTTCTCGCGTTCAAACAGCTTCAGAGCTGTCATCCGGCAGGTAGGCGGAAAATTCTTTCAATTTGATCCGATCGGCATCGGTCAACTCGATCTTCAAAGCGCGTGCCAGCGAGCCTTTCAATCCAGCCTCCCAGCACGAACGCACATTGTGCAGGTAGGCACCCCGCCCGGATAGCTTCCCCGATTTATCGATCATGATCCCGTCCTCCGTGCGCACCAGCCGGATCAAACTGCGCTTGGCAAGTGTCTCCCGGCATCCGACACAAGTTCGCTGTGGGATATGTTTGACGCGTGGACGGGCTTTCTTTGCCATGCAATTATTCTCCCGAGTGGATCATTCATCCCACTCGACAGTACCATCACTGCGCTTGTGTTTCTTGCGGGCAGTGGTGATGTCGCGATCCGGATCATAAACCACTTCGACAAACTTGGACTTCTTTTTCTTCTTCTTGTCTTTTGAGGCCGCGCTGGATGCTTCTTCTTCTTCCGCGCCTGCAACACCTGCAACCAGGATCTCTGGTTTCAGGGTGAACAACTCGTCCAGGGAAACCTTTACGCCTTCACCTGCAGGGACGGCAGTTTCCTCAGTTGTGGTCGCGGGTACCTCTTCAGATGGCGTTTCATCCTCGATCTTGGTTTCTTCTACTAACAGTTGTTCCTCAACCGCTTGTGCTTCCGCCTCGGTGGCTGGTACCTCCACGATCGCCGGCTCTTCAACCGGTTCCGGTTTGGTGGCAATCGGTATGGCATTAACAACATCTTGTATGGTTTGCATTGCCTTGGGACCGATGCCCTGCAGCGCGAGGACGATATCAGGATTAAGGCGCATCTGCAAAACCAGGTCACCCAGCGTACTAAATTCGGCTCCCTGGAGTATGAAGGCGATATGTTCGGGCAGACCGGCATCCAGAATATTGACCGAGAAAGACTCCTCGGAAATACCCGACCGGACTTCCTTCAGCCGGGTCTCTTCCTCGCGCAGTTTTTCTTCCTGCTTGTGGGCTGTGCGCCGTTCGATGCGGTCCACGAAATAGGTGATCTGATCGTATTCCTCGGGCATCAGCGGTCGACCTTCTGCCTTCTTGACCAAAAGAGCCTCAATGGCCGGCAGGGTTTCCTTTTCGTTCTCTACCATGGCGGCGAGGGTTGGATCGGTTTTCAACTTGGCAATTGCATCGGTGGCTGCTTCGGGCAGGCTCTTGATATCGATCCGCCAGCCTGTCAACCGGGCAGCCAGACGGGCATTCTGCCCATCCCTGCCGATCGCCAGACTGAGTTGATCTTCCGGAACCACCACGGTGGCGGTGCGGTTGTCTTCGCCGGCATTCACCAGGTAGACACCGCTGACGCGTGCCGGACTGATGGCCTTGGCAATATAAACCACCGGGTCATTGTTCCATTCGATCACGTCGATTTTCTCATCATGCAGTTCACGCACGATCGCCTGAATGCGCACCCCGTGGATGCCGACGCAGGCACCCACCGGATCAATGCCCTGCTGGGTGGCTGAGACGGCCACTTTGGCGCGCGCGCCCGGTTCACGGGCAATGGAACGGATCTCGACCACTCCGTGAAATATTTCGGGGACTTCATTTTCGAGCAGACGGCGCAGGAAATTACGATGAGTGCGCGAGAGGATGATCTGAGGCCCACGCGGATTGTCTTTTACTTCGGCAACCAGGGCTCTGACACGGTCGTGCACGCGAAAACGTTCGCCCGGGATCATTTCCTTGCGCACCAGCATGCCTTCCGCTTTCATATCGAGGCCAACGGTGGCACCGATGGCATTGACTGCCTGGACGACGCCGTTAATGATCTCACCGACCAATTTTTCAAAGTGCTCGATCTGCGCATCCCGTTCAGCTTCGCGAATGCGCTGTTGGATGACCTGTCGGGCTGTCTGAGCTGCCACACGTCCAAAATCGGCAGGGGTAGAGTCGATCATGACCATCCCGCCCATTTCAGCGTTGGGATCCGCCTTGAGAGCATCCTCGAGGGTCACCTCGGTTCGGTGATCGAGGACGTCATCGACGATTTCCTTTTCGGCGAAAATGGCAAATTTGCCGGTTTCAAGATCTATTTTGGCTTCAACCGCCTGCCCGTTGGAAGCGTTAACAGCTTTGCGATAGGCAGAGGCCATGGCAGATTCCAATGCCTTGACGATGATATCCTTCGGCAATTGTTTCTCTTCCAGGACTTCGTTGAATGCCAGATTGAATTCGTTCTTCATCCCGCTTTCTCCAGATTAAATCATGTGCTCCGTAACAAAGAAAAGTGGGGGTTGCCCACTTTTCACGTTGAAGCTCTAGGGTGTTGTCTTGCTGCTTTAATATACCATGAAGTACAACCAAATGCAAGTATGTGTACTGAGCCAACACAGCTACTTGCATTCTCTCCGTTTAAGCAATATGATAAGTACAGATACAGCCATCATCACAGCAAGATCATTCTAAGGGAGTTGGACATGAATAGAAAACCGATGGTCGTCTCGATGCGGGGGGTAGTTACCTGCATTCTCCTTACAGGATTCCTGCTACCTATTTCACCAAAATCACCCTTGCCTTCGGTGGAATACTTTGTAGATGCCACCGGCAGTGGAACAACCTGCACTCAGGCGGTGCCCTGTCCTCTGTCAGTCGCGTTGGGGATGTCTGATCCCGTCTTGGATATTTACCTGGCAGCCGGCACCTATACCGGGACAGGGAATGAGGTCATTTTGGACACCTGTGACAAACCCATTAACCTGTATGGCGGCTGGGATGGTTCGACCATCTATCCACCGGTGCGTGATCCCGAGACGTATATCTCAATCATTGACGGACAGAACCTGCGACGGGGTATCAAAATATGGAGTGATAGTGTGGAGCCGTTTTCCCCTGTCATCACCGGGTTGTCCATAATTAATGGCAATGCCAGTGGATTGACAACAAATTGTACGGGATCAGGTGGCAATCCTTCTGGATGTGGTGGTGGAATATTTATCTATAATGCATCTCCGATCATTTCATATAATAGAATCTATAATAATAAGGCCAATACGAATTCCGTTGCTTTCTCATCCGGTTATGGTGGGGGAATATATTCAAGAGAGAGTGATGGGGCGCAAATATATAATAACCTGATCTATTCCAATCTTGCAGACGAAATTGGACAAGGATTCGGTGGGGGCGTGGCCTTTATAGATAGCACAGGAACAACCAGTTTCTATAATAACCAGGTCTACAATAATAATGCGGGCATTAACCAATATACCTGGGGTGCAGGATTGGGGTTACATGATGACTCAAGTCATATCTATTCAAATGTTTTTTACGGAAATGGGGTGTTGGACACTGACAAAAATGCGGGCAGTGCAATGTACTTATGGTATGGAAGCCCGGATATTGAAAATAACCTGATAGAGGAAAACTATGGTGGAGATGCAGTGTTTTTAGGATATGCGAATAATGCGATCTTTCACCGCAATCGGATCCTCGATAATCATAGTACACGTGGAATAACCTTGGCGGCGACCGATCGTGCAGATGTGGATTGTAGTGAGCAGGAATACATCCGGGTGTTTAACAACTTCATCAATGGGCCCATCTATGTATATGGAAGCCCCACGGTTCCACTGTGTGCCAAAATCTGGCATAACACTCTCGATGGGTCTACGAATGGTTTGTACCTGACCAGTGTTTCGACAGTCAGTTTTATTAATAATATCGTCTCCAATCATCCCGACACGGGCATCTACGTTGCCGCTGGTGCAACGAACCCGCTGGCTGACCACACTTTGTTTTATAACAACGGAACTAATGGATATGAAGGCAGTAATATCCTGACAGGAGATCCACTTTATTACGATAGGAGTGCCAGGAATTATCATATCTGGTATGCCTCGCCCGCCAGGGATGCTGGTGATGGAAGCTATGTGGTCGGTGTGGATATTGATGACCAAATCCGTCCGGCTTCCAGTGAGGTGGATATTGGTGCAGACGAATGGATGGCGCTTATCTTCCTGCCTATGATTCAAAGACCTTGAATGAATCAATTTCAGGGAAGTCAATATTTATGCAATGAATATCAATTATGAATTATGGAGGAGAGAATGACTAAGTCCGGTATTTTAAAAAGTATTTCCATCTGCATCCTTGTAACGGGTCTTTATCTCCCGCGCACGGTTATGGCACCACTTCCCCCACCGATCGAGTATTTTGTGGATGACACAGGGAGTGGCACGGCCTGTACCCAGGCGTTTCCTTGCCTGCTGTCTGAAGTATTATTGAAGGCTGCTCCCATGAATATATACCTGGCAACCGGGACTTATACCGGGTCAGGGGAGGAGGTGGTAAAGATCACCACTACCAAGATCATAAACTTATATGGCGGTTGGGATGGTGCTACTACTGGTCCTATTATCCGCGATCCTGCTACCTATATATCTATTATTGATGGGGAAAATGCAAGGCGCGGGATATCGATAGTGGGAAATGGGGTCGATCCGCTTTTACCGGTCATCACAGGGTTATCGATCATCAACGGGAATGCGAATGGGGTAATATCGCCATATTGTGACGGAGTACTGGGAGCAGGCAACGGTTGTGGTGGAGGTATTTACAGTTATTATGCAGCACCACAAATCCTGGCAAATAAAATCTATAATAACACAGCCGCGAAGGTAAGCGCGGGAAGTCATGGGTATGGTGGCGGAATATATCTCTATAAAAGTAACGGTGCTCAAGTTCTTGAAAATGAAATTTATCAAAACAAAGCAAATCCGGATGAGCAAGGTGCGGGAGGAGGTATCTATGCCTCTTACGGTGATGCTACGACGAACATAAATAATAACAATATTTATTCCAACACATCATCTGGATTAGGTTTGGGTTGGGGAGATGGAATTGCTATCGAGCTGACTACAGGTTTGCATATTAACCAGAATACGATCCATGATAATGGTGCATCAGGCCGTGCTGTTCATGGAAGTGCTATTTATATTTTCTTTGGTGCAGTGAGTATTGAAAATAACCTGGTTATTGATAATTATGAAGGATATACTGTTTATTTTGAGCAATCCACAGGCGGATTTGCTCGGAATCGCATCTGGCATAACGAAGGCTATGGAGGACTGCTTGTCTCTTATGGAGGCACTGGTTTCTCTTGCCCTGTCTCAAATTACCTGGATGTGACCAATAATTTTATTGCTGCAAACGGTAATGACCAATTATTAATATACGGTATTTCAGCTAGCCCTGCTTGTGTAAATGTTACACATAATACGATCGATAACGGTCAGTACGGTATCGATCTCGATAACACCTTTACCGTGAACATTATTAATAATATTATCTCCAATCAAACAAGCTATGGGATAATAAACGCTTCTTCGGTCAGTACACCAGTTGTTGATCACAACCTTTATTATAATAATTCAAGCGGAAATAGTTTGGGTTTCACGGGAACCAATGATCTGGAGGGCGATCCGAAATATATCAGTCAAGTAATTGGAGATTATCACATCTGGTGCAATTCACCTGCCCGCGATGCCGGTAATGCCGGTGTTGGGATTACTGTAGATATCGACGGGCAGACTCGTCCAATCGGCAGTGGTTTTGAGATTGGTGCAGATGAATGCACACCCCTGTTTTATTTGCCATTAATTATAAGAAACTAAAGAGGAATTTAAAATGAGACGACGTTTGATCAGACGACCGGTCGTGGCACGCCCAGGCATCCGCTGGCACGGCTGGATCACTTGGGGGTGATCGTGGGTACTCTGATCCGGGGTGTCATTTTATGCCGGGCTTGCGGTTTCTGGGGCAGGATCTTCTATCTACCCTGAAGTTGGTATCCCGGCGTTTTTAAGTGCCAAGTAAGTCTCGGTTAAGGAAAGACCCCCGGATGGTCAATCATCCGGGGGTGATTTGACGTTTATATCGAGAGGAGGAGATCATTGAAGAATCAGCAGGCTGGCAGCCAGCGGTGTCAAGACGTGCAGGACGATATCGGCGGTGAAATGCCCCAGCATGGCGCTTTCCAATCCATGTTTCCAATACAGCCAGCCGCACCCGACCCCGATCAGTCCATTCAGGAGGATTGCGCGTGAGACAACCAGGAAGTCCATCGGAAGGCCGATCGCAGCCGTGGTGGGAAGGTGACCCAAACCAAACAGCACCGCAGCCAGGATGTTGGCGACCCAGAAGATTCCGACCGGCAGCTTTTGATCCATTTTCCGAAAGACGATCGCAATCAAGCCGCCAATCAGGGTCATTACGAATAACCGCAGGAGGACTTCTTCATTAATCCCTCCATAGAGGGATGCCAGCAATCCTTGCCAGACAGGTGGATTGATCGACTCGGACAGGGTCACTCCCAGTAATTTCAATTCTGCTGCGAGTGGTGGACCAAAAATGTAGGTGTCGAGCAGTATGACCAACCCGCTGCCGACGATTCCGACCAGCAGCGAGGGCAGCAGCAGAGCACGTATTTTTTCATCCACAT
The DNA here is from genome assembly GCA_963701225.1 of uncultured Chloroflexia bacterium. Lineage (GTDB taxonomy): Bacteria > Chloroflexota > Anaerolineae > Anaerolineales > Anaerolineaceae > JAFGXF01. The sequence continues at coordinate 773,309 of OY969578.1, forward strand.
CCTCTTTATTGAAAAGACCGGTAAGGATTGGCAGACCCAACCCGACCCGGCGGGCGATATACAAGCCGGCAAAGATCAACAAGCCGTACAACAGGATATTCTGAAGGAGGGAGATGATCACGTTGGTGGAAAGCAGGTCCTTGATGTTGAAGTCCATACCGCTCAAGCTCAGACTGTAGGGGATGATGGCAAAAGAGCCCAGGAGGCACAGCACCCAGATCACGAAAAAAACCTGTTTTTTGATGGGGGATACTGCGATCGGCCTGGTGGTTGGATTAATCATGGTGTACGCTCCTGGATATTTTAGTATCTGGCACCTTATTTTAACCTCGAAATTCGATTTTATCATCATTAATATCATCTTAACAATCCCTGATTGATACGCTATAATTGTCATGATAATTTGGAAGGCCTCTCTATGCAGAGGTTGGTTGAATTTAATCAATTCTTTTATTATTTTATTTAAGAGGGTAACACATGGCAAAGATCACATCAAAGAAAAAAACCTTCAACCCGATCATGATCTTCATCTTCCTGATCAGCCTGATGGTACTTCCGACCCAGTCTGCTCAGGGATTCACTTCTGGTAATTTTACGATCTCACAGATTACCCCAGATGCAGCATTGGATAGCAATAAATCATGTACTAGTGGACCCGATGCGATGTATTTGCAGGTGGATATCACCAATACCAGTGGAGTGGCTTTATCCGATGTCACCGTCACGATCAATAATTTTTCCACCTCAATTCCTGTTCCAGGAGGTGACTGGCAACGTACCTGGGCTCTGGATAGTGAGGAATCACCCACCCGTTTTGTCACTAGCTGGCCCAATGGTGTGGTCAGGAATTTTTGGTGGTACGTAGTTTATCCATGTTATGGCAAGAGCAACCCACCTGTAAATCAGCTTAGATACAATATTACATTATCTGCACCTGGTCATTCCCCGGATGTTACCTATACCGGTAATTATATGACCACTTCATCCGAGATCAGCGCTGCTGCCGGTGCCACAGTGACTACATTCACCATCGACCCGGGTATCATATATGGTCAGATTGTTAAAGCAGCTGTGGTCTATACTCTTGGAAATATTTCAGCCAGCGAGCCGGGTCTATTAATTGAGCCTGCCGGAAATTCATCGTTTGATGCATCCTGTTTCCGGTTGATTGCGGTGGATATAGTCAGCAGCAGCGGTTTCAGTGGCACTTTCGTTGACAATCAGCTTTATCAACCTACGATTTCAAGCGGTAGTACAGGCAACATTATTAATGTAGATTACTACTTCCAGGCAGTGTGTACAAGTGGTCCAACGACAGAACTCATTCCATCCGGTAGCATGGTGAGTGGTATTCAGATGAAATATTTGGATGCAATTGAAGGCAGTAGTGCATATTGCAGGGTTAATCCCGCCAGATGCACAACCAATGCAGTCACTGAACCATATGAAATTACAAAAACGGTTTCACCTGATCATTTTATGATCGGGGATGCCGGTATCGTCATGTATAAAGTGATCATACATAATACTTCGACCACCGCCGGTGGCTATCTCAACCTTATAAAAGATGTCCTGCCGGCTGGTGCCCAATATATAGGTCTGGTAACCGGCAACGCTTGCGATACAACCATCACCAATCAGGTAACTTCGGCGAAATCCTACTCGGAACCACTGCCGAATGCAACCGGGACTATTGAATGGATTGGCCTGCCGGTAACGATGGTTCCACCCTTAAGCGGGGAATACTATATCGGTCCTGATACGGATGGCACAGGTCCGTTGGGTAATCTGGCCCTGTGTTACAACGCTTCCATACCGACGACCGCAGCGGGTACGTTTAGCAACGGTGTGAATGCTTATGTGTCCAGGGAATTGCCCGCGTCGATTGGTTATGCAGAAGATACGGTTTATGTTACAGCGGCTGTGCCCGCATTGGCAATCATCAAGACGACTTCACCCACCAGTTACAGTGTTTTGAATGAAACGATAACCTACACATATACGGCTACGAACATTGGCAATGCTTTACTGAATAACGTAACGATCAGTGATCCAATGGTGGGTCTAAGTTCTCTTTCCTGTTCCCCGTCTCAAGGTTCCTCCCTCACGGTGAATGCATCCATGGTCTGTACGGCTACGTATCAGATTACTCAGGCAAATCTGGATGCCGGATCTGTCCACAATACTGGAACGGCCGATTCGAATCAGACTGATCCTCCGGTTACTGACAATGCAACCATCACTGCCAACCAGAATCCTTCCATTGATATTCAGAAGTATGCTACAGCCGGGGGAGATACACAGCAGATCCGGGAGAATGGTACGGCGAACTTCACCATCGTGGTGACGAACACCGGGAATGTGACATTGACGAATGTAATCGTTACCGACACACTGGCACCTGGTTGCGCCAATACCTTTGCAACACTTGCACCGAGCACGAGCGAAAGCTACACCTGCAGTGTGGCGAACGTGACGGCAGATTTTGTGAACGAGGCAGTAGTGACGGGCACACCACCGGTGGGTGCGAATGTGACCGACAATGATCCATCGAGCGTGGACGTGATCCACCCATCCATTGATATTCGGAAGAACGTTGAAGGGGCAGACAGCCAGCAAGCCCGCGTGAATGACACGGTGACCTTCACGATCGTGGTAACAAACACAGGGGATGTGGACCTGACGGCTGTGGCCGTGACCGATCCGCTGGCGACGAACTGCGCCAGTACCATCGGGGCGTTAGCGGCAGGCGCGAACAGCACCTACACGTGCACGCTGGTGGTGACGGCTGATATGACGAACGTAGCCACGGTGACGGGCACACCACCGGTGGGTGCGAATGTGACCGACAATGATCCATCGAGCGTGGACGTGATCCACCCATCCATTGATATTCGGAAGAACGTTGAAGGGGCAGACAGCCAGCAAGCCCGCGTGAATGACACGGTGACCTTCACGATCGTGGTAACAAACACAGGGGATGTGGACCTGACGGCTGTGGCCGTGACCGATCCGCTGGCGACGAACTGCGCCAGTACTATCGGGGCGTTAGCGGCAGGAGCGAGCAGCACCTACACGTGCACGCTGGTCGTGACAGCTGAAGTGGAGAATATTGCAACTGTGACGGGCACACCACCGGTAGGAGCGGATGTGACCGACAGTGACATCTCGACGGTGGACGTGATCTTCCCAAGCATAACGATCACGAAGAATGGTGATGGGGATGAGACACAGACGATACCGGAGAATGGTACGGCGAACTTCACCATCGTGGTGACGAACACGGGGGATGTGGCGCTGGACAATGTGACGGTAACCGACGCTCTGGCAGCGGATTGTGTCAGGACGGGTGCGGGCAATCTGGGGACGCTGGCTGTTGGCGCGAGCACAAGTTATACCTGCAGTGTGTTGAATGTAGCAGCAGACTTTGTGAACCAAGCGGATGTGACGGGTACACCGCCGGTTGGTGCTAATGTGACCGACAGCGATATCTCGACGGTGGATGTGATCATTCCAAGCATCACGATCACGAAGAATGGTGATGGGGATGAAACCCAGCAGATTCGTGAGAACGGTACGGCGAACTTCACCATCGTGGTGACGAACACGGGGGATGTGGCGTTGAGCAATGTGACGGTGACCGACACTTTGGCACCGGGTTGCGGCAATACCTTTTTGACACTGGCAGTGGGTGCAATCGAAAGCTACACCTGCAGTGTGGCGAATGTGATGACAGACTTTGTGAACCAAGCGGATGTGACGGGTACACCGCCGGCTGGTGCTAATGTGACCGACAGTGATCCGTCGAGCGTGGACGTGATCTTCCCAAGCATCACGATCACGAAGAATGGTGATGGGGATGAAACACAGACGATCCGTGAGAACGGTACGGCGAACTTCACCATCGTGGTAACGAACACGGGGGATGTGGCGTTGAGCAACGTGACGGTAACCGACGCTCTGGCAGCGGATTGTGTCAGGACGGGTGCGGGCAATCTGGGGACGCTGACACCGAGTGCGAGCACAAGCTACACCTGCAGTGTGATGAACGTGCTGGCAGACTTTGTGAACCAAGCGGATGTGACGGGTACACCGCCGGTAGGTGCGGATGTGACCGACAGTGACATCTCGACGGTGGACGTGATCTTCCCAGGCATCACGATCACGAAGAATGGTGATGGGGATGAGACACAGACGATACCGGAGAATGGTACGGCGAACTTCACGATCGTGGTGACGAACACGGGGGATGTGGCGTTGAGCAACGTGACGGTGACCGACGCTCTGGCAGCGGATTGTGTCAGGACGGGTGCGGGCAATCTGGGGACGCTGGCTGTTGGCGCGAGCACAAGTTATACCTGCAGTGTGTTGGATGTAGCAGCTGACTTTGTGAACCAAGCGGATGTGACGGGTACACCGCCGGTGGGTGCTAATGTGACCGACAGTGATATCTCGACGGTGGATGTGATCATTCCAAGCATCACGATCACGAAGAATGGTGATGGGGATGAAACCCAGCAGATTCGTGAGAACGGTACGGCGAACTTCACCATCGTGGTGACGAACACGGGGGATGTGGCGTTGAGCAACGTGACGGTAACCGACGCTCTGGCAGCGGATTGTGTCAAGACGGGTGCGGGCAATCTGGGGACGCTGGCTGTTGGTGCGAGCACAAGCTACACCTGCAGTGTGATGAACGTGCTGGCAGACTTTGTGAACCAAGCGGATGTGACGGGTACACCGCCGGTTGGTGCTAATGTGACCGACAGTGATATCTCGACGGTGGATGTGATCTTCCCAAGCATCACGATCACGAAGAATGGTGATGGGGATGAAACCCAGCAGATTCGTGAGAACGGTACGGCGAACTTCACCATCGTGGTGACGAACACGGGGGATGTGGCGTTGAGCAACGTGACGGTAACCGACGCTCTGGCAGCGGATTGTGTCAGGACGGGTGCGGGCAATCTGGGGACGCTGACACCGAGTGCGAGCACAAGCTACACCTGCAGTGTGATGAACGTGCTGGCAGACTTTGTGAACCAAGCGGATGTGACGGGTACACCGCCGGTTGGTGCTAATGTGACCGACAGTGATATCTCGACGGTGGATGTGATCTTCCCAAGCATCACGATCACGAAAAACGGTGATGGGGATGAAACACAGACGATCCGTGAGAACGGTACGGCGAACTTCACCATCGTGGTGACGAACACGGGGGATGTGGCGTTGAGCAACGTGACGGTAACCGACGCTCTGGCAGCGGATTGTGTCAGGACGGGTGCGGGCAATCTGGGGACGCTGACACCGAGTGCGAGCACAAGCTACACCTGCAGTGTGATGAACGTGCTGGCAGACTTTGTGAACGAAGCGATCGTGACAGGCACTCCACCGGTTGGCGCTAATGTGACCGACAGTGATCCGTCGAGCGTGGACGTGATCTTCCCAAGCATCACGATCACGAAAAACGGTGATGGGGATGAAACCCAACAGATCCGTGAGAACGGCACGGCGAACTTCACGATCGTGGTAACGAACACGGGGGATGTGGCGCTGGACAATGTGACGGTGACCGACGCGCTGGCAGCGGATTGTGAGAGGGTCGATCCGGGCAATCTGGGGACGCTGGCACCGAGTACGAGCGTAAGCTACGACTGCAGTGTGTTGAATGTAGCAGCAGACTTTGTGAACCAAGCGGATGTGACGGGTACACCGCCGGTTGGTGCTAATGTGACCGACAGTGATATATCGACGGTGGACGTGATCTTCCCAAGCATCACGATCACGAAGAATGGTGATGGGGATGAGACACAGACGATTCGAGAGAATGGGACGGCGAACTTCACCATCGTGGTGACGAACACGGGGGATGTGGCGCTGGACAATGTGACGGTAACCGACGCTCTGGCAGCGGATTGTGAGAGGGTTGATCCGACCGATCTGGGCACGCTGGCTGCGGGTGCAAGCACAAGCTACATGTGCAGTGTGACGAACGTGCTGGCAGACTTTGTGAACCAAGCGGATGTGACAGGCACACCGCCGGTAGGAGCGGATGTGACCGACAGTGACATCTCGACGGTGGACGTGATCTTCCCAAGCATCACGATCACGAAGAATGGTGATGGGGATGAGACACAGACGATTCGAGAGAACGGTACGGCGAACTTCACCATCGTGGTGACGAACACGGGGGATGTGGCGCTGGACAATGTGACGGTAACCGACGCGCTGGCAGCAGATTGTGTCAGGACGGGTGCGGGCAATCTGGGGACGCTGGCACCGAGTGCAAGCACAAGCTACACGTGCAGTGTGACGAACGTGCTGGCAGACTTTGTGAACGAAGCGATCGTGACGGGTACACCGCCGGTAGGTGCGGATGTGACCGACAGCGATATCTCGACAGTGGACGTGATCTTCCCGTCCATATATATACGAAAGAACGCCCACGATCCAGACAGCCAGCTTGCCCGCGTGAACGACACGGTGACCTTCACGATTTATGTGGAGAACACGGGGGATGTTGATCTAGCGAATGTAGCCGTAACCGACCCCCTGGCATCGGAATGTGACAGTACTATAGGAGACTTAGTAGTGGATGCGACCAGCACCTACACGTGCACGCTGGTCGTGACAGCTGACGTGGAGAACATTGCGACGGTGACGGGGACACCGCCGGTGGGGGCGAATGTGACCGACAGCGACCCATCGAGCGTGGATGTGATCCACCCATCCATCGATATTCGTAAGAATATGGAAGGAACGGACAGCCAGCAGGCTGTTGTAGGCAGCACGGTAACATTTACAATTAATGTGAGAAATACCGGTGATGTGGCTCTGACAAATGTGGCCGTAAGTGATCCACTAGCGCCGAACTGTGTTAGTACTATTGGAAACCTGGCGGTAGGTACGAGCATCACACCCTACACCTGCACACTGGTTGTGACAGATGATATGACGAACGTAGCCACAGTGACAGGCATGGCGCCGGTGGGACCGGATGTGACCGATACCGATCCATCCAGCGTGGACGTGATCACCCCGGCCATTTACATTCAGAAAAATGCCCATGATCTCGATAGCCAGCTGGTCTTATTGGGCAGCACCGTAACGTTTACGATTTATGTGCAGAATACCGGAAATGTGACACTGACGAATGTAACGGTTACCGATCCACTGGCACCGAACTGTGACAGAACCGGTTTGAACAATCTTGGCACGTTGCTGCCGGGAGCCACTTCCAGCTACAACTGCACCGCAATCGCGACGACTGGCTTCACCAATGTTGCCACGGTTACAGGCACGCCACCGGTGGGGTCGAATGTGACTGACAACGATCCATCCCAGGTTGTGATCGCCAATCCCGCGATGCGGGTGACCAAGAGTGTCACCTCGACCGGACCGTATAGTTTGGGAAGCACTATCAGCTACACCATCCTGGTCGAGAATATCGGGGATATAGCGTTGACGGGTGTGACCGTAACCGATCCGGGTACGGGAGTTACCTTGGGCGCGTGCACTCCGACGATTCCAGCAACCCTGGCGGTGGCAGCCTCACTGACCTGCCAGGCGACCCATGTGGTGACGCAGGCTGATATTGATGGAGGCGGTTTCTACAATGTGGCGTTTGCCGACTCTAATGAGACGGAAGAGGTTAGTGATGATGAAGCCGTGGATATTGAGCGGACTCCGGCCATCGATATCCGCAAGAATGCTGAGAGCACGGATACTCAACAAATCCTGCTTGGTGGAAACGCGACATTCCATATCGTTGTTACCAACACAGGTAATCTGACACTTTACAACGTTGCCGTAACCGATGTGCTTGCTCCGGATTGTGAACGAATTACTCCCGATCTTGGGACGCTCCTTCCGGGTGGATCCGTTGAGTACGATTGTACGGTAACCAATGTCACCCTTGGCTTCACAAATATTGCACAGGTGACTGCTCTTGCCCCCAACGAAGCCGTAGTTACAGACGAGGATCCTTCAACCGTAACGATACTGGTTAACCCAAGCAACCTAGCTAAACAATTAATATCGACCAATCAGAGTTTTACCACGGGTGATAAAGTGGCCATCGGTGAGATTATCACTTACCGTGTTACCGCCGTGATACCCTCCACTAGTCAATACAGTTCCATGAAACTAACCGATTCCATGGACCGTGGGCTGGCATTCGTTGATTGCACAAGCATCACCGGGACGGGTCTGGTTACTTCCATTGGCAGCCTGGATGATGTGTGTGCCAATACGATCGGAACGACCTACCTGCCGGGCAGCCTTGACCCGCGCGATCAGGGTCGCCAGGTGGTCTTTGATTTTGGAACATTGGAGAATCCGACGCAGAGTGACATCACCCTGACGATCACCTACACGGCAGTTGTCCTGAACAGTTCAGGTAATGTGAATGGTATTGATCTGGGTAACTCGGTCAATTTGACGTGGGGTGTCGGGAGTAGCCTCGGACCGGTTGCAGCTCCTGATGTTGAAATTGTAGAGCCCAGATTGAATGTAACGAAGACAGCTACTCCAACCTTGATCACGGTTGGTACTGAAGTCACATTCACTTTAACCATTGCTCACGATCCAGCGTTCAGCACGACCGAAGCCTATAATGTAATCCTGATCGATCAATTACCGGTTGAACTGGGTAATGTCTCCGGGCTTGATTGCACCACCGGGGCACAGGATCCTGCCACCTGTATCTACAGCAGCAGCACTCGTACCTTGCGGGCGGAATGGTCCAGCTTTACACGTTCAGCTGGAAATGGTGTGATCATCTTCCGGGCAACGGTTCTATCCATACCAGACAGCAGGGAAATAACAAATTCCATCACTGGTGAGTGGACTAGTTTACCGGGGGATGTGTCAGACCCTCAATCGGATTTCAATGACCTTTCAGATGAGAGGACTTTCCCACCGGGGATGTCTGTCGATAATTATATTGACACAGATGAAATTGTCCTTCGACCAGCTTCGCAGCCAAGCACAGGGTTTGCCCCAGGCCGGCAAACCGTAATCGATCTACCCCGCAGCAGTATCTACGCAGAACTGGGCGATCTGACACTTGAAATCCCCATACTTGGGGTGAATATTCCCATCGTGGGTGTACCACTGGTTGATCAGGAATGGGATCTAACCTGGTTGTGGAACAAGGCAGGTTGGTTGAATGAAACCGCCTACCCGACCTGGAATGGGAACAGTGTTATGACCGGACATGTTTATCTGCCGAATGGCTTGCCTGGTCCATTCCTGAATTTGGATAAACTTGAATGGGGCGATCAGATTATCGTGCATGCCAACGGATTGCGTTATATCTATCAGATTAGAGCGGTCAATACTGTCAAAGCCGATGACATGTCTGCTTTCAAGCATGAAGAGAAATCCTGGGTAACATTGATCACCTGTAAGGAATACAATGAAACGACTGACACCTATAAGAAACGCATTGTTGTTCAGGCAGTATTGGTAGAGATCACCAAGGAATTGGGGGCGACCCAGTAGACTGTCCTATCTATAATAAATAATGACGCCCGGGTAACCGGGCGTTGTTCATTTATGATCGAGCCATTAACTTGATCCTTTTTGCCGGCAGGATGATTGAACCTGCTTTCTGATTACCGGGCAGATGCAAACCCGGCTTATATAAAAACGAGATTTATCAAATTTTTATTTTAAAGTTTTTTACAAAACTTGAGTACCCGGATAGCTTCGATGGTCGTATGGCAGTTCCCCTGCCGGCCGTCTTCACTTTCCCAATAATCTCCTGGTTTTCGAAGGCTTAATAGTTTATCTGCTGCTGCCTGAATGAGCGGGTTTTTACGGCGTACCCGTCCGATGATCAAACTTACGCCCATCCATGCCAGGCTTGAAGCCGGTAATCCCTCCATATGCTTTTTACAGGCAGTGATCACTCTGTCGGCGACCTCATAGCGCCGCATGCGCAGCCAGAGACTGGCAGACATCCAGTTTGCCTGGTAGGAAGAAGGCAAACAACCGCTCTCTTCCAAATAGCGCATGAGAAAACCCATGGCGCGTGGGACGGAGTTGTCACGCCCGGAATAATACGCCACCCAGAATCCGCAATTGGCGGTCAGGTACAACCTGGTTTCCAGCGTGCCGGGTTTCAAACGTTCCGGTGCATAACTCGAAATTGATGCATCTTTATCCCAACTACCGTCCAGTGACTGGCGCCGCACCAGGAAGCGTAAAGCATCGCTTATCGGCTTTTCTGATGCGGTTAATCCCAGCTGTTCGGCCTGAGCGAGGTGGAAGCAGGTTGCATCCAGTGAACTCAGTTTGTGAGACCACTTTGCTGGCCAGCCGCCGTCCAGGCACTGCCCAGCAAATAAATCCGCCACGATATTATTTGAAGGGGGGGTGCCATTCAATACATATGCCAGGCGGGCTTTTTCCACCGGGCTGCCGTGTTTTTCTATATAGGTTAATTGCATGGTCATCTTATACCACCGATAAATAAATTATTCCAGCTTCCTGACCTCAGGGAACCGGAACCAGATGATCAGGAAATAACAAGCCAGCACCCCGGAAGCCACCCAGACAGCAAAGGGTGCACTCACCTGCTCCGCCAGCCATCCAAGAATGAGCGTACCAAGAGGCATGGCGCCGAAGAAAACCAGTGTATATAGCCCCATGACTCTGCCGCGCAGCGCATCCGTGACCCGCAATTGTACCAGGGCATTGGAGGTGTTCATAACCGTCATGAAAGCCCAACCTACCAGGACGAGAGCTGCCAGTGAAACAGGCACAATCCGCATAAATGAGAATAGCAGCATCAAAACCGGCAATAGAAAACTGCCTGCCGTCCATAATTTTCCGCGAACGGTTCTGGCACTGAAGGCAGCCACAGTCAGAGCGCCCATCAATGCGCCGACCCCACGGGCAGAGAGCAGCCAACCGTTCGTTTTGACATCGCCCTTGAGAACATCCACTGCCCAGGCTGGCATGAGCGACATGAGGCTCATGCCGAACATCCCGACTACACAAACCGTCGTGAGCAATAAGATGATGGCTCGTTTTTTACTTACAAAATGAAGCGCCTCGCCCATTGCATGGACGGCTGATTTATGCGCAGATTCGAATACTATCGGCTTCAGTCGCATGAGGGAGAGTGCAAGAATGACCGCGAGAAATGAGATACCGTTGAATGTAAAGCACCAGCCAGGTCCGAAGGCAGCGTAGGTGATGCCAGCCACTGCGGGTCCGATGGCATTGGCGGTGGTGAACATTGAGGAATTCAATGCGATGGCATTCGCCAGATCGTCATGCCCGACCAGTTCAACCACAAACGACTGCCTGGCGGGCGCATCGAAGCTGTTACCGATCCCGAGCAGGAATGCCAGCACGATGATATGCCAGGGTTGGATCAGGTTGGTAAAAACAAGACCTGCCAGGATGATTGCCAGGAGCATCATGTAGAGTTGCGTGATGATCAGCAGTGTACGGCGGGGGACCCGGTCTGCCAGAACCCCACCATACAGAGTCAGGAAAAGGGTGGGAATGCCACCCGCAAACCCCACATAACCCAGGTAAGCTGGTGAGTGAGTCAAATCGTAGATGAGGTAACCCTGAGCGGTAGATTGCATCCACGTCCCCACCAGTGAAATCAACTGCCCACCGAACCATAATCGATAGTTTTGATGTTTCAATGCGGCGAAGGTGCTTTTTATCGCCGGGTGGATTTTAATCGAAACAAAGGGCGGCAGATTCAAGACAAAAAATATCCTTCGAGGAATGAAGTGAGACTTCACTCCTGGTGTATGGATTAACCTTGGTTGTTCAAGGAATTCTCAATGTCCGCTAATGCAAGCCTGGTTGCATTTTCACCGGCCGATATTGCATCAGCTGCCCGGGTGAAACCACCAAAAATGTGCAAATCATTTGGAAGATCCGGTCGAATGATTATGTTTGGGGCATCCAATACAAGACGCAGACGGGTCATTTCTGAAATCATCATCGCTATATAACGGTAGACTTCCTGAAAGCTGGCGGTTGGTGTGATCGAAAAAGAAGTACTACGATTGTCGCTTCCGAATTGACTGAAGTCATGATGCATCACATCGACCGCTATGATAAACTCGGCTCCCAATGCGCGAACATGATCAACCGGCAGGTTATTGATCACCCCACCATCCACCAGGTTATGGTCCTGGACAACCTGTGGAACAAAAATACCAGGGACTGCAATCGAAGCCATAACTGCATCCAATACATTGCCTTCCGTGAAAATCTTCTCCCTACCTGAATTAAGGTCGACAGAACAAATGGAAAGGGGAATTCGCAGGTCGGAAAAGTTTGTTTTGGCACCTATGATTTCAGTCAAAAAGGCGCGTACGTGTTTGCCATCCAGCAATCCACGGCGACCACCCGCCAGATCTACCATTCGTATCAATTGGCGGATATGGGAAAAACGCGAAGCAATTGACTCGAGTTCTGCTGGGGTTGATCCATTGGCATAACCGGCACCGATAATCGACCCCATACTCGTGCCGGAAATATAGTCGATTGGGATGTGAGCTTCTTCCAGCACCTTTAACACGCCGATATGAGCCAACCCGCGTGCCCCCCCGCCGCTTAGTGCCAGGCCGATTTTTTTATCGGACCGAACTTCAACCATTATTCTAAAACCTCCTTGTTGCGTGCCAGATCAAGCGTATCCACGGCATGACGCAGATGGGGAATGACAATACTTCCGCCGACTACCAGCGCGATATTGAATGCATCGTACAGTTCTTCATCCTTCCAGCCTGCCTTGATACATTGCAGGATATGGTAATCGATGCAGTCATTACAGCGCAGAACCATGGATGCCACCAGACCGAGCAATTCCTTGGTTTTTTTTGATAAGGCACCATCACCATATGCGGCGGTATCCAGATTGTAGAAACGTTTAATACCCAGGTTGTCGATCCCGGTGATACGCGCATTCATACGATTGCGGTAGTCCTTGAATTCATCCAATCGATTGGACACGGGCGCTCCTAGTAGTTGATGCCTTTACCAATTTTGTTGAATTCAAGTACAGACTCCCGGGTCAATTCATTTTCCGGTAAAGTCTTTAGCACATCGAATGGCAGGGTCAAGTGCATGGCGCCGGCTTTCACCGCACTAACCGCATCGTCTATCGATTTGATGCTTGCTGCCATCAGCTCTGTCAGCCCATCCGCCAAGACCTGGGAACAGGCTGAAGTGAGCAAGTCAGCATCACCCATCAGACTGGCAGCCCGATTGAAGTAGACGATGACATAGCGTGCTCCGGATTCGGCTGCCAGCAATGCCTGGGCAGGGCTGTAGACCGCGGTCATGGCGCAGGAAAACTCCGGCGTCAGTCTGGCACACGAACGGAACCCTACTGCGGTAGCGGGGATCTTGACCACCAGTTTCGTACCCAGAATTTCGCGTGCACGGTGAGCTTCCAGATACATGCCATCCGGGGTTTCCGCCATGAGCTGGTAAAAGATCTCGCCATCCACCAGGTTCGCGATGGCTTTCAGACGTTCCTCGGGTTTGACCTCGCTTTTACCGAGCAGCGCGGGATTGGTGGTGACACCGCTGACCCAACCCCAGGAGAATGCTTCTTTGATTTCATCTAATATTGCCGAATCGAGATATAGAGACATCGCATCACCTCATACCCAAAAAGAAGAATATCACATCCGTGTATTATAACTTGTGGTCTCAAGATATAATTAATTACATGTTTAATTTAAAAATATCTCTGGAATTTTTGTAACCCCATGGCAATCTTTCGTCATTGATTTTCGTATACAAGACATATACTCGAAAAAGGATTAACGATGAATCAACAAGTTATAGTCGAAACAAAAGAGAATCCTGGTTGCCTGTGGCAAATTCTGTGGTTCATTATCGTTGGTTTGTGGTTGGGGCAGACCTGGATCATCGTCGCCTGGATCTGTATGCTGACTATCATCGGCATCCCGCTGGGGATCACCATGGTCAACCTGCTACCCAAAGTGATGGCTCTTCGAAATAAACCGGAGCAGGTCAAAGTTATCCGAACAATCGATGGGCATCTGGTAGAACAAAAATTACCCGTGAAGCAGGTATATATCCTCCTGCGCGTACTGTATTTCATACTGATCGGTTGGTGGCTGTCAGCCTTGTGGATGGAAGTGGCCTACCTGATCAGCGCCACCATCATCGGTATACCGATCGGCTTCTGGATGTTCGATCGCGCTCCCGGGCTGTTAACGTTGAGGCGATAGGAAATTTACAACTATTTTACACATCGGTTATACGCCGCTGACTGGATAGCAGCATAATCGGATGTATTAAAGGAGATATTCGAATGAAAAAGCTGATTCGTGTCTTTTCATACATCTTGATGATCCTTGGAGCTGTGATCCTATTGGGCGGACTCGGGACCGGCATAGCCATGCTTTTTGCACGCGGCGCGCGCGAAATGGGTCGTGGTCTGCCAATGATGAGAATGCTGGGTTCGGGCTCGGCTATCATGACCACGCTGCGTGTGATGCTCCAGGGATTATTGGTATCAGGGTTTGGGATGGTTATCTACCTCATAGGTGATCTTGCAAACCCGAAAAATGCCCCGGCTCCTGAGTTCCCTGCGAAGACGGCCCGTACCAAATAGAACCAGAGAAATGCTTTAGATGTTGTGGTGCACACTTGCGCACCACAACTATTCAATCTGGAATAGTTTTGCAATCTCGTCGCGCTCTGGACGTGGAAGGGAACGTCGCTTGCCGTCCTCCAACGTGGTTAACCCAGGTTTGCCTTCCTTCACATGCCCGATAATATCACAACGGATCCCGGCTGTTGACAGCGCCTGAGCGATCTTACCTGCATCTGACGCTGGCACTGTCAGGAGCAATGACCCGGATGCAAGGCAAGCGAGCGGGTCAAGCTGGAAAAGCGAACAGACTTCGGAAGCCAGACTGGAAATGAACACTTTTTGCGGCTCAATGATCAATTGACGCCCAGACGCTTCCGCCAGCTCCCACAAAGCGCCTGCCAGTCCGCCCTCGGTCGGATCGTGCATAGCGTTCACAATCCCGGCATCACAGGCAATGCGTGCATCGCGCAGGATGCTGATGCCGGGAGAGGTCAGATAATCGGCTGCCTCTATCTGTTTTTTGACACCGAGTATTTGACGTAGCTTTTCCGGAAATTCCCTCGCCAGCAGGGCAATAGCCTCAATTGGGACACCCTTGGTCAGTAAAATGAGGTCGCCGGGTGCCGCCCCGCGCGGGGTGATCAGGTGTTCTCTGTCCGTTTCGCCGATCATCGTGCCATTAATGATGGGATGATCGATCCCGTGTGTGATCTCGGTATGCCCGCCGACCAGACTGATCCCAAGCGCAGAACAGGCAGTAGTCAACTGCCTGGCGATTATGCGGATGTCTGATTCGTTCGTGCCCGGTGGAAAAAGACAGGTCGCAAGGAACCAGCGTGGTTCGGCACCGCTGGTGGCGATATCGTTTGCATTGATCTGCACCGCATACCAGCCTATCGCATCGCTTGCGAAAGTGACAGGATCCGATTTTAATACCAACAATCGGTCACCCATTTCGATCACCGCGCAATCCAGCCCGCTTCCAGGTCCGAGCAGTACTCGATTGTCATCTATTTTAATGCCATTTAGGAGCCTGGCGAGTAGATCGGGTGGAAGCTTCCCGACCGGCAGGGATTTCTTGATCATCGATTAGATGGTTTTCTCATACACCCGGTAGCGTCGTAGCGGTTTGACACCCAGGCGCGCCAGGGCGTTATTCATGCGGTCGTTATCCTCCAGTACATAATTGATTTCCAGACGGATCTTCTCGCTGTATAACGCGTCATAGGTGGCACGATATAAAAGAGTGTCGATGGCACGCCCCTGATACTCGGGGATCACACCCAATGCCCACATGCGATATTGGGTGAGCTTGGGCAGTCCGATCAGGAGTTTTACCCAGCCGAACGGTAACAAAGACCCGTGCATATGCTTCAGGAGTACATTGATATCCGGAAGTGACATGGCAAATCCGATCGGACGCCCATTATCCTCTTCGGCGATCACAACAGCTTTTGGATTGACGATCTGCTTTAGATCGCGTGCCATGGCGCGCCCTTCCTCATCAGTCACAGGGTAAAAGCCCCAGTTATCCGAGATCGACTGGTTGGCAAGCTGGACGATCGTAACCACATCCCTCTCAAGATTCTTCATGTCAACCGGGCGGGTATGAACGTGATAACGTTTTTTGACCTTTTCGGTCAGCGTCAGGTAACGCTCCGGTACTGTATAACCTTCGCGAGCATCGGCATAGTACACCAACAGATCCTTAACTTTCTTCAAACCAAAGCCTGATAGCTGGTCGTTATACCAGGGGGGATTATAAGGTGCCATAATGACCGGTGATGGTTCGTAACCCTCACAGACTAACCCCCATTCCTGAGAGGCAAAGCTCCATGGACCACGCATAGCTTCCATCTTGCGTTGTCTCAACCAATCCTGGGCAGCGTCGAGCAGCATGGCGGACGCCTGGTTATTCTGAATGCATTCATAGGAGCCAAAAAGGCCAATGGGTTCTTTCCAGTGCTCGAGTGCCAGCCGGTCAAGGAAAGCTGCGACCCGCCCGATCACCTCGCTGCCGTCCCGTAACAAGAATAATGCATACTCGCAATGGTCGAGCATTGGATTCTTATCGCGGTAATATTGCCCCTTCTGTTCGCTTTTTAACGGTGGAACCCAAATCGGGTCATTACGGTATAGTTGGTAGGGGAATGCGATAAACGAGTTTAAGTCGCTTTGCGAAGCTACCTGGCATATCTGCATGATATTGTCCTGTCTCCACGATGATCTTAAAGACATTATAGCCTTTCATAGGAAAAGGAGTAATAGACATCACCTGAAACCAACAGGGTTGCAGCATTATATAATCAAACAAAAAGGAGCAATTCATGCTTGGGGCAATCGCCGGCGATATCATCGGATCGGTATACGAACATCACAATGTCAAACACAAGGATTTTATTCTTTTATCCCAGGATGCCTTTTTCACGGATGATACCGTTTTAACCATGGCATTGGCGGATACGCTGCTGAACGGTACCTGCTATGTGGATAATTTGAAAAGTTACTATCACCGCTACCCGGATGCTGGTTTTGGCGGATATTTCATCCGTTGGGCAAGGTCCAAGGATACCCAACCCTATAACAGTTTCGGGAACGGTTCAGCCATGCGTGTCAGTCCGATCGGGTTTGCGTTTGATGATCTACAGAAAGTACTGATGGAAGCCGAACGAAGCGCATCATTGACCCACAACCATCCGGAGGGCATCAAGGGCACCCAGGCAACTGCAGAAGCGATCTTCCTGGCCAGGCAAGAATCCAGCAAAGCAGAGATTAAAGTGTAGAGTGAAACAAACTTCGGTTACGACCTAAGTCCTCGCCTGGATGATATACGGCTGACTTATGAGTACAATGAAACCTGCCTGGGGACCGTTCCCCAGGCAATCATTGCTTTCCTTGAGTCAACCAATTATGAGGACGCTATCCGTAACGCCATCTCAATGGGTGGTGATAGTGACACGCTTGCCTGCATCACCGGCGGAATTGCCGAAGCATTCTATGGAGGAGTGCCAGACCCGAACAGAAAATTCGCTATCGAAAAATTGGATGAACACTTACAAGGAATTGTCAATGTGTTTTATGCGCAATGTATTAATAAACGTGCTTAATTCTATTTTCAAAATATACCCAAAGATATAAACTGGTTCTTTCGCATGAATTGTCCTCACACGGGACATAAAGAGGTTCGTTAGCTATATAGGACTTTCTGACCGCCCTGTCTCGGAACATAATAAATGGAGCTATCGGGAGTTAATAAAATGCACAGCATGATTCCAAACATCAACTACTTTCGAGGTTGCAAGGTTAAATATTAGAATTCGGCAAGTAAAAATGAACTGCCGAATTCTTTTTATTCTGAGATGAAGCACTTCAGCTAATCTAAAGAGTTTGGAAGAGCCAGCATTATAATTTATTGAACTACTGTAATGGTTCCCTGCATGGAAGGGTGAACAGTACATATATATGGAAAAGTGCCGGGGGTATTAAACTGGAAGGTAAAGGATTCTCCCTGGTTTATTGGGCCTGATTCAAAGCTTCCATCGTCAGCTTTAATATTGTGTGTTGCCGAATCTTTATTCGTCCAGGTAACCGTCGTTCCGACCTTCACCATCGCAGACTGGGGAGTAAATGCAAAGCCACTTATTTCAATAGCCAGTTGACCATCAACAACCGTACTGCCAGCCGCAGTCTGATCGGAGTTATTCGCCGCAGGCAGGCTTGTCAGATCCGGGGCTGTCGCACTGGATTTCACTGTTGGTGCGCATCCTGCAGCCACAATCAGGATCAGTGCCATTATAGAGAGCAATTTAATTGATTTCATAATAATCTCCAATTCATACTATATTTATCTATTATATCAACAAAAATACTCTTTACATTAATCCAGGCTAATAATATACAACATGATCAATCCGTTATAATAGCGGTCAATGCCCACATCAATCCCCTATGCCATTGAAATCAGCCGGCGTGCACGCCATGTCAGGTTGAAGATCAGTCAGAGCGAAGGGCTCGTGGTCGTCATTCCAATCGGATTCGACGAACGCCGGGTTCCTGAAATCATCGCGGAAAAGGCTGACTGGATCAATCGGACACAAAAAAAACTTAACCGGCAGGTCCACCCGGCAACTCCCGAGTTGGCGCTGGCTTTACCGGATCGTATTCTGTTGCCTTCAGCCGCAGAGATTTGGCATGTCGAGTATGTCATTTCAAAAACACGCAGCGTCACACTGACCCAACCTGGAAACCACAAACTGAGATTGACGGGCTCGGTGACAAACCGGACGCTCTGCCAGGCAGCGTTGAGGCGCTGGGCAAATCGCTATGCCAAAGCCGCCCTTCCGCCTGTATTGATAAAAATGGCGCATGATTTGGGTTTTACGATCAGGGATGTTTCCATTCGCAACCAGCGTACACGGTGGGGAAGCTGCTCGCGTCATAAAGGAATATCCTTAAATCAGAAATTGATCTTCCTGACCCCCGATCTGGTACGCTACGTCATGCTGCATGAGTTGTGTCATACTGTGGTTTTATCGCATTCGCAAAAGTTCTGGAATCTGGTCGGCAGGTATGATCCGGGATACAAAAAAAAGATCAGGGAGTTACGTGGGTCTGCGAAATATCTGCCAGTCTGGGCTTGATAGTCTCTCCCGGGTATTTCCGGCTGGTATAATTATTTTTCTAGACTGAAATCCAACTCAAAAGAACAGTGTATGCTTGAAAAACTATCCATAATTGAATCACGCTTTGATGAGCTTAACCACCAGCTTGAGACTGTAGGTAACGATTACAAGCGAGCAGCCGATCTGGCGCGTGAACGGGCTGATATGGAAAAAGTGATTGCCAAATCACGCGAATACCGTCAGGCATTGAAACGCCAGGAGGAAGCTCAGGCACTGCTGGACAGCGATGACGCCGATTTAAGGCAGCTGGCAGCTAGTGAGCTTGAAGAAGTCAGCCCGGCGATTGTAAAACTTGAAGATGATATCAAACGTCTGTTAGTCCCCAGTGACCCGCGCGATATTCGCAACGTAATCATGGAGATTCGAGCCGGCACGGGTGGGGATGAGGCTGCCTTGTTTGCTGCTGACCTGTTTCGTATGTACGCCCGTTACGCGGAAATCAAATCCTGGAAAATCGAGATCCTTTCTGAAAGCGATATTGGGATTGGGGGGTACAAAGAGGTGATTTTCAATATCATCGGGGATGGAGCCTATTCACGACTGAAATATGAATCGGGTGTTCATCGAGTTCAGCGTGTCCCGGCGACCGAAGCACAGGGAAGAATCCATACATCGACCGTAACCGTGGCTGTGCTGGCGGAGGTCGATGAGGTGGAAATTGAAATCCCCGATTCGGATATCCGTTTGGATATTTACCGGTCGGCCGGAGCGGGAGGTCAAAACGTACAGAAGAATGCCACAGCAGTTCGCATCACGCACATCCCCACCGGCATCGTTGTTGCCTGTCAGGATGAACGCTCGCAGCTTCAAAACCGGCTGAGAGCCATGAGCATCCTGCGCGCCCGACTTTATGAAATAGAAGAAGAGAAACGACAGAAAAAGCTCGAAGAAACGCGTCGATCGCAGGTTGGTTCCGGCGAACGCTCAGAGAAGATCCGCACTTACAACTATCCGCAATCCCGCGTAACCGATCACCGCATTAATGTATCATCTTATAACCTTGTGGGAGTCATGTCTGGAGATCTGGATGTTTTCATCGATGAACTGTCCTTGCGCGATGAAACCGAACGTCTGGCAAATAGCGGAATAAGCTGAGACGATCCCTTATGTAACCTTTTTCCATAGCTTGCGTATATATCTATAGAACGCTATTCCCTGTTAGGAGGTTACCATGTCGGATCGTACGAAGACCAGCTACATTCTTGGCAGTCTGTTAATCGCAGTGGGGGTGTTGTTTTTCCTAAGTGAGATCTTCAAAATTAATTTTACCTATCTCTGGCCGTTGTTCATCATCGCTTCAGGCCTGGTGTTTTTTATTGCCATGGTCCTGGCAGGCAAATCCACCGGTTTCCTTGCCATCCCGGGCAGCATCATTACCACCATCGGATTGATCCTGCTTTTCCAGAGTCTCACCAACCGCTGGGAAACCTGGTCGTATGCCTGGGCTCTCATTCCATTCAGTGTGGGCGTTGGAATGTGGATATTTGGCAAATTCAGTGACATGGATGAATTGCGCAGCGCCGGCAGGCATGTGGCTAACGTGGGTCTGGTATTGTTCATTGTCTTTGGTTTGTTCTTTGAAGTCTTGATCGGTATTTCGGGAGCAGACCAGACAAGCAACCTCCTTTGGCCGATTGCCCTGGTTGTCCTTGGTACCTACCTGTTGTTTTCGCGCCTGATCTGGAGTAGCGGCAGTGGTTCAAAAAGCAGCAGTATCGTTGGCATACATGCCGCAGATGTCAATAAAGTGGTTGAACCATCCGATTCTGCACCCAGCGAAACGCGCATGTTTTCCGGATTGACTGGTCTATACCATAAAGGCGTTGGCAACGTGTATCTAACGCAGGGCGACAAGGATGAATTGCGTATCGAGGCAGATCCTGAAATTCGTTCCAGGATCAAAACCGAAGTCAAGGATGGTATCCTGGTTATTCGGCATGATACTGATTTTATTGAATGGATGAAGATTTGGACGAATGGTATTGAGCAGTTGCGTTTTTTCCTGACCATCAAGGATATTCGCAGTATTAAACTCTCAGGCGCGGGATCCTTAAAAGCTCCCGCCATCCACGGTGATGCCTTTGAACTTGTCAATAGTGGAGCTGGCAGCCAAACGATCGAGAATCTGGATGCCCATACATTCAAAGTTGAATTAAGCGGAGCGGGTAGTATTGTTGTGGCAGGCAAAACCATGGAACAGAATGTCAAACTATCCGGCGCCGGCAGCTACAATGCCGGCCGGCTTGAAAGCCAGAAAGCTGTTGTTAAGTTATCCGGTGTTGGCAGTGCCAGTGTATGGGTCACCGGGAGCCTGGATGCAAATCTTAGTGGTATCGGGTCGGTGGAATATCGTGGCGAGCCGCAGGTCTCAAAACATATCACCGGTCTTGGAAGTATAAAAGCCCTCGGGAAATAAATATTTTCCCGAATAATGTTGAACAGGGCGTCTGTATGTGCAACAGACGCCCTGATATTTTATAATGAGGGGAATAACAAATCATGAACAAGGTTAAACACCTCAAAGTATCTGAAGCTTTAAATCAAGCCGCTGATCTGTTACGCTCTGAAAGCGATACAGCCCTGCAGGATGCGTCGGTCTTGATTGCACACATCCTGCAACGACCACGCGCCTGGGTCATTGCTCACCCGGAGGTTTTTATCTCTAAAGATCAAAGAATCAGTCTTGACCAGGCCTTCAGACAGGTCTCAAAAGGAGTACCACTACCTTATATTCTGGGTCATTGGGAGTTTTATGGTCTGGACTTCATTGTCAACCCTGAGGTACTTATCCCAAGACCCGAAACGGAATTGCTGGTTACTAAAGCCATTGTGTGGTTGACTGCTCATCCTGGCAGGCGGCTGGTTGCCGATATTGGCACAGGGTCGGGCTGCATCGCGATCAGCCTGGCTGCTAATCTCCCGGACCTGACTGTTTTTGCCACTGAGCTCTCTGCCGGAGCATTAAAAACTGCTGAACAGAATATTCGGCTCCATGCAGTGGAAAACTGTGTGGCACTAATAAAGGGAGATCTGGCAGATGATTTGCCAAAAGCGGTGGATGTGCTTTGTGCTAACCTTCCGTACATATCCAGCCACGAATTGAGGAATCTCCCGGTTTCCCGATATGAACCACAACTTGCGCTGGATGGTGGAGCTGATGGTTTGTTGGTCATCCGGCGATTGCTCTCCCGCTGCCCCAGATGGATAAAGCCGGGGGGTTTCATCTTATTGGAAATAGGTGCCAGCCTGGGCAGTAAGGTTGAAATACTTGCTAAAGCGCATTTTCCAAAAGCTGCGATCCAATGCATACAGGATCTTGCAGGGTATGACAGGCTGGTGCTGATCGAACTGGAAAATGGTAATAGCGTATCGTGTTAATTCATTAAATCTACTGGTGGATAATGCATCACCAGGCAGCGAAACTGAAGATTTGGAGTCTGATAAAATGATTGAAGCCAGAAACCCCCTAAGAGACTATCGGGCTAGAGTTAACAAAAATTTTACCTGTTAATGAACACTCTTCTGCGGTCCCAAACTGATCCTGCGACGCTTCCTGCTGCGGTTGAGATTATCAAAGCCGGCGGTGTGGTTGCATTCCCCACTGATACCGTCTATGGGATCGGGGTTATGGCGAATTCAATTAAGGCGATAGACAGGTTGTATCAGATCAAAGGTCGTTCATTTGACAAGCCTATTCCGGTCATGATTGGTAGAATGGAGCAGCTTGACCTGATTGTTGGATCGGTACCACAGGCAGCCCGCAGACTGGCAGAAAGGTTTTGGCCCGGACCTTTAACATTGGTCCTGCCCAAGAATCCAGATTTACCCGTTAACCTGACCCATCTGCCAACTGTGGGTGTGCGCATCCCAAACCACGAATTCACACTGGCTCTTCTGGGTCGATGCGGTCCGCTGGCAGTCACATCTGCCAATCTATCCGGCCGATCGGAGGCTCTCAATACGTTGGAAGTAATGAATCAACTCGGTGGCAGTTTGGAACTTATCGTAGATGGAGGGACTTCGCCCGGAAGAACAGCTTCCACAGTTGTTGATTTTTCAGGATCCAGCCCGCAAATCCTTCGGAAGGGTCCGATTACCGAAAAAATGATCGAGCTGGCTCTGAAAGATCCAGTCGAATAAGTTTTTGGATCTATAGTAGGCTTCCAAGATTATCAATAGCTGGGGGACCAGCCCAACCAGGATGCCCGGTTATCGGGTTTTTCAAGCGGCAGACGTAGACGATCGGGGGCTGTAATTTCCTTTATATATAAACGAGCATAAGGGAAGGGTGACTCCGCCATCGTCAACCACTTGCCATCCGGAGACCAATCCAGAGGGCGCAGGTAGTGATTGGGATCCACTTCACCGAGGAAAACCGGAATACCGGTTCCACCTTGCAGATCGTATGTTTTCCAGGTTGTATTGGATAGAGTCGCGGATGGCTGGTTTATGAGGATCTGCTTTCCGTCCGGCGACCAGACTGCGGCGAAGGAAGTAGGATCTGAAAATAGTCCAACCCCCAGTGATGCAATCTCGACTCGCTGCCTGCCGTCAAGACTAAATAGCATCAGGCTTGCCTTTTCATTGCGGATGATATCCAATAACAGGTATGCGCCGCTGGGGCTGAGCCAGGCATTACGCAACAGATCGGTTTCGGGAAGGCTGAAACGTGCGACCTGTGAGCCGTTTTCTACAAGTATGGAATATACCGACCATTTACCCGCAGTAGAGAGTGTCATCATTACAAATTCATCTCCACCGGTTGACCATCCCAGCGGTTTGGCATCCAGCGAAGAATCTTCCTCCTGGATCAGTGACGTCTCACCGGTTGCCAGGTTCAATTTGCTGAGTATGGTTTTCAATCCCATGGGCTGACCGGATGGGTCGCTGAGGGCGGATTGTGAGAACAATGCCAGAGCCTGGCTGTCCTGCTTCCAGGCAAACCAGGAAAAATTCTCACCGGTTACCTTCTGAAAATATGAACCGTCTGTTCGCAGCAGCCACAGTTCTCCATTTATGACATCAAGTGCATCCATTGGAGGTATCAACAAGGCGATCTGTGTTCCGTCTGGTGACAGCTTTCCAGTAGGAAGACTGCCATGCGCATGGTTGAATATGGCTATCTCACTCCTGGTATTAACGTCTGCGGTTGTGGAGTACCAGATCTTGGTATTTGAAATGTCCGGGTCTGTTTCGGAGTAATAGAACACCGACGCTAAAAAACCGGTTGTTGGTGTGGCTGTTATATTCGCTCCTGGCAGGTTGGGTTTCACAACTACAGCGGTTACCAAGATCAGGATGAAGAACAGGAATAATCCTGCCTCCGCCCAGAAAGATTTATTTCTCAACCAACTGGAATTCCACATGTTAATACCTGATCCGAAGTGTACTATATCACCCGATTAATGGGAAACGATATTCATTGTTCATGGGAGGAAATATGTTATACAATTATGGTTCTCCCTGGAAGGAGGAACAATGAAAGCGTATCGTGAAGCATTTGCACTGATAAAGAATAATCGCATCACATTCATCATTGTAAACATTGCATATTTTGCCATCATTGCCATCGGAATGGTTGTCATCCATTCAAACCCGGAACTAAAGAAGCAATTATTGGAAACGGTTGGGAATGCTTTCGGCGCCGGTCCAATGCAATTTGTCACGGGAGCTTATAGCAATGGCGAGATCATCAATGCCATTATCTTTACGTTCTTCGTCAATCTTGTGCTTGGGTGTTTCATTGCAATCACATTACCATCTTTTATCATTCCTTTCAGTGGATTCCTTGTGGGAGGGCTGAGAGCCATTCTTTGGGGCTTTCTCTTCTCGCCTGATCTAACCGAGCTTACCCCGTTGAAAATCCTGGCAGGAGTTGGAATAGGGCTGCTGTTGGTATTTGAGGGGGAGGCATATGTGTTGGGGCTGTTCGCGGCGTTTTTACACGGGCGGGTCTGGCTATACCCATCTTCTGTTGGAGCGGAAAAAGTAAGCCAAGGCTATCTGGCCGGGCTCAGACTTACGTTGCGAATGTATCTGCTAATCATTTCCATGCTTTTTATCGCTGCGGTTTATGAATCAATTCTGGTGATAATTCTCCTGCCTGCCTTACTCTAAACCCGCTTTCAACCTTTCCATCTGATTGTCCTTCGATTTATATCGACCAGGTGTTTTTTTCACCATTTTTGTGAATTTTTGACTTTTACTTTCAAGTATGCTATGCTTGACAGGAAAATTACCATATTAAAGGACTTATGCAACGCGAACGAGTATCTGAAAATGTCTATTGGTTCCAAAGTGAGATTTATGCCCAGGTAACCGCCGGTGTGATTGCCGGACCACAATGGGCGGTTGTAATTGATACCCTGGCGCTACCGGAAGAAACCCTGGCGATACGCGAATTTATCGAGAGTGAGATTCGGGTTCCCGTGCGTTATGTAATCAACACCCATTACCATGCAGATCACAGCTGGGGAAATTGCTTCTTCCCGGGAGCCATGGTTGTAGGTCACAGCCTCTGCCGTAAGGAAATGCTAACCCGTGGTGCCAAGGCGCTGGAAACAGCCCGTCAAAACAAACAAAACAATATCTATCGCCATGTGAAGATCTCCCCGCCACAGCTGACTTTCGACCAAGGAACGCTGACATTGAAGGTTGGTAAAAAAAATCTGATCCTGACACCAATGGGTGGGCACAGTCGTGATGGGGTTGCCATCCTGGTTGAGGAAGATCGGGTTTTATTTGCCGGCGACTCGTTCATGCCTTTGCCCTATATCGTTGATGGAAGCCTGGAAGAGACGGTTACATCAATTAAACACATCAGCAAGATGGGACTTGAGAATATCATCCAGGGGCATGGCGACATCATATTGCGTGGTGAAATTGAATCAGCGGTCAGGGAAAACCTTATATACCTGGGAAACATCAAGAAGGCTGCAAAAACTGCTGCCAGACGCCGGAATCCTCTTGAGTATCTGGATGAAATTAGTGTCGAGGAGTGTGGCAAGAGCCGTGTATATCTGGGTGGATTGGCAGACGGTTTACATCGCAGCAACCTCAGAGCATTGATACGACACATGGCAGCTGAGAATGCCCGTGGCAGTCAAAAAGAAGTGACACCGGATGATGCCATAATTATCTAAACAGCGCTGACAGCCATTCAGGCGATTATCAGCGCGATCACCCAGGTTGCCCCCAAAACTGATATGGGCTCGACTAAAGCCTGGCGCAGCGGCTGCCGGTCTTCAATGGCAGCTGCGAGACCGGTCAAGGCATATACCAACCCCAGCAGCACCAAACCATACCGAGTGGGAGTAAGTGGCCAATAATGCAAACCGATCGCGATCTGTCCGACTGCCAGGGCGATTCCGATTGCCCAGCTGGTCAGCCAGCGCCCATCCAGTCGCAAGTACAGTGTGTGCAGGCTGACTAGCCCGGATGTGAATACGACTGCGGGTACGATCAGGTACAACCGCAAACCAGCTGCACGCAACGCAATCGCCAGGATCAGGAATAATGCGAAAGAGAGGGCAATCAACAGCCTGGTGGAAGCTGGGTGGCGTAGATCAGATACGTCGACAACAGCATATTCGGCAATGAAAACCAAAACCAGCAAGAATGCCCCTACAATAAAAACAACCCACCAGGCAGGTGAGGTCGCCACGAAATTGAGCGGGATACTTAACAGGAAGGCTGTGAGCGCAGGCAGCAGCCAGAATTGCAGGGTGTTGCGCCAGCCGACGGCGACGGTCTTGAATACCGGATGATCGGAGATTAACCAGATGCTTCCGCTGGCAGCCATCACGGCTACAACCAGTGCCACCAGTGTCTGGAAATTCACTTGAAAAGGCAAGTTGATGCCGAACAGGGTGATAGGTATAACCAGCGGTGGCAGGTTGATAAACCGTGCCAGGGCGTACGCCAACAGGATGGCAGCCATGAGAACGCTCAAGCGATCAGGTTCCGGAAAGGATTTGTTACGCATCGTTAAACATTTTTATTAATATCAATTTCATGCACCAGATTGATTATAGTTGTTTATTGAAGAGGGTCAATTGAAAAATAAAGAAAGCAAAAATGTTAATTTTCGTTAACATCGGGAGGTGGCATACCAGGCGGATAAATGTTTGAGAATTTATATACTTAGCAAACTATAAAATGATTTTTATATGCATCATTATGGTAAAATAAACTTTTGTATGAATACCACTGCTGAATCCGGTGCAATCATCCCCCCCCGTTTATTCGCCTCGCTCAAAGCTGGTTTTGACGCGGTCGCTTCACATATCGGGTTGATCCTCTTCCCGGTCGCGTTGGATGCTCTATTGTGGTTTGGTTTTCACTTGCGGATCAAGACCTGGTTAATGCCCTTGGTGGATTCTTACCTCAAACTCTCAAAATTATCATCCACACCAGAGCTTAAAACGTTGTTAGAAACTACCAAACAAACCTGGCAGACGATTGCCGAAACTTTCAATCTGGTCAGCTTTATCCGCAGCTACCCACTGGGTATCCCCAGCTTGATTTCCGGGTTGCAGCCGACCAAAACACCTATAGGGGTGCCGCCGGTGATAGACTTTCAATCTGCCTGGGGCTCAGCCGGTTTAATGGTGTTATTTACTCTGGTAGGAATCATCCTGGGCGCGCAGTACTTTTTTATGGTCGCCAGAGTTACCAATCGGGATTCTGAACATATTGTCACCAGGGATATCTTTGCTGTCCTCTGGCAGGTGTTATTGTTCAACCTGGCTTTTTATGGGGTGATTACCCTGGTGAGTATCCCGATCCTGATGATCGTTACCATCATCATCATGCTCAGCCCGGCTCTTGGGCAGCTCGTCCTGGTGGCTGTCATATTCATCGTCGCCTGGTTATCCCTGCCGTTGATTTTCTCGACGCATGGAATTTTTACCTACCGGCAACCTTTCCGGGCTTCACTTGCCACCAGTATTCGCCTGGGGCGCTATGCAGGTCCCCAGATCGCCATGTTTGCAGTCGTCATCCTTCTCCTGGGCACCGGTATGAATATGCTCTGGGCTGTTCCATCGGCTGATAGCTGGCTTCTCTTGATTGGAATTGCCGGTCACGCTTTCGTTTCGACCGCCTTGCTTGCAGGCAGCTTCATTTACTATCGTTCTGCAGTCCGATGGGTACAGGAAGTTGTCCAACATCGAATGGCGGCACAAAAGCCACCCGTATAAAAATATTTTGTTCGCCCATGGCAAGAGCTAAGCAGATGGGTGGAAACCGTCTTTTGGAGGTTCTTGGTGTCAGATAATCCTTCTTATGCCGCGAAAGATATCCAGGTTCTCGAAGGTCTCGAGGCTGTACGGCGCAGACCTGGTATGTACGTCGGCGGTACTGATCAAAAAGCGCTCCACCACCTGATCTATGAGGTCGTGGATAACTCGATCGATGAGGCTCTCAACGGACCTTGCGACCGCATCTCGATCATTATTCACCGCGATAGTTCAGTGACTGTGATTGATAATGGACGAGGCATCCCGGTGGATATCCATCCCCAAAAAGGTATCTCGGCACTTGAAGTCGTCATGACGACCCTGCATGCCGGAGGCAAGTTCGGGGGTGGCAGTTACAAGGTTTCGGGTGGTTTGCATGGGGTGGGTGTTTCAGCCGTGAATGCGTTGTCTGAATGGTGTGAGGTGGAGGTTAGGCGTGATTCTCAAATTTATTTCCAGCGCTACGAGCGTGGTAAACCTAAAGAAGCGGTCAAGGTGGTTGGAAAATGCAAGCCTGAAGAAACCGGCACGCGGACCACATTCCAGTTCGACCGTACCATATTCAAAGGCGATCTCGATTATAAACTTGATACGATTATCCAACGATTGAGGGAGATGGCATTTGTCACCCGTGGTGTAACGATTTACGCCTCGGATGAACGCAGTGGTACTGAAATGACTTTCTATTTTGAAGGTGGAATCACGTCCTTCGTGCGCTACCTGAACCGCAACCGCGAAAAACTTCATCCCGTGGTGTACGCAGAAAGGGAGATTGAGGGCATTGGAATTGAGGCTGCCATCCAGTTCACCGACGCATATTCTGAGTCGGTCTATGCTTTTGCCAATACCATCAACACTATTGACGGGGGCACTCACCTGACCGGTTTGAGAGCAGCCATCACGCGCGTGATCAACGATTACGCCCGGCGCAGTGGTTTGCTTAAGGATGCTGACCCTAATTTTTCCGGTGATGACACCCGCGAGGGATTGACCGCCATCATCAGCATCAAACACCCGGACCCGCAGTTTGAAAGTCAGACCAAAGTCAAACTGATGAACCCTGAAGTACAGACGTATGCCCAGCAGGTGGTGGGTGAGGTATTCGGCACCTTTTTGGAAGAAAATCCATCTGCTGCCAAGGCGATCGTTTCGAAGTGTCTGACCTCCGCCCGCGCTCGCGATGCAGCCCGCAAGGCGCGTGACCTGGTCATCCGTAAGTCCGCCCTCGAGAGCCTGACCTTGCCCGGCAAGCTGGCTGATTGCTCGGAACGCGATTCCAACAAGACCGAGCTGTATATCGTTGAGGGCGACAGCGCGGGCGGTTCTGCCAAGCAGGGGCGCGATCGTCATTTCCAGGCCATCCTGCCACTACGCGGTAAGATCCTCAATACCGAACGTGCCCGACTTGATAAAATCCTTGGTAACAATGAGGTGCGGGCATTGATCTCGGCACTTGGAACCGGTATTGGCGATAATTTCGATGTGGGGGGGTTGCGTTACGGGCGGGTGATCATCATGACGGATGCAGATGTCGACGGCAGCCATATCCGCACATTACTTCTAACCTTCTTCTTCCGATATATGCAGAAACTGATCGAAGAAGGTCATCTCTATATTGCCCAACCACCGCTGTTTCGAATTGCCTACAAAGATAAGGTTCAGTACGCCTATAACGATCATGACAAGGACCGCATCCTCAAGGAACTGGGTGCAGGTGCCGAGAAAGCCACGATGAATCGTTATAAAGGTCTGGGAGAGATGAACCCCGAGCAGTTATGGGAAACCACCCTCAATCCGGAAAATCGGACGCTTTTATCGGTTTCCATTGAAGATGCGGCAGAAGCCGACCTCACCTTTGACATGTTGATGGGGGAAGCAGTACCACCTCGTACCCGTTTCATTCAAACTCATGCACGGGATGTCAGGAATTTGGACGTATAAAGAGATTGAACGATCATCGGGAATACTAATTCGTTTTTGAGGGAATAAAGCAAAGATGGAACACCATTTCAAGCTGATTACCGAAGAGAGTATCCCCGAACTGAAATCCGTTGCCAGGTTATTCCGGCATGAGACAACCGGAGCTCGACTGCTATCACTCATTAATGATGATGATAACAAATGCTTTTCGATTAATTTCCGGACCCCTCCGAAGGATTCAACCGGCGTAGCGCATATCCTCGAACATTCGGTGTTGAATGGATCGACGAAATACCCCGTCAGAGAACCTTTCGTCGAGCTACTAAAGGGCTCCCTGGCAACATTCATTAATGCCATCACTTTCCCGGATAAAACCTGTTACCCGGTTGCCAGCCAGAATACCCAGGATTTCTACAACCTGATCGATGTGTATATGGATGCGGTTCTTCACCCGCTCATCAGCCCATTAACTTTCCAACAGGAAGGCTGGCATTACGAAATTGAGGATCTGAATGATCCTCTCAGCTATAAGGGTGTCGTTTTTAATGAAATGAAGGGTATGCTCTCATCTCCTGAGCGGCTTCAGGAAGAAACCATCCTTGAAGCTCTCTTCCCCGGTCATACCTATGGATTTAACTCGGGTGGCGATCCGATCAACATC
Organism: uncultured Chloroflexia bacterium; assembly: GCA_963701225.1. GTDB lineage: Bacteria > Chloroflexota > Anaerolineae > Anaerolineales > Anaerolineaceae > JAFGXF01. The sequence continues at coordinate 804,425 of OY969578.1, forward strand.
CCCGACCTTACCTACGAGAAATTTAAATGCTTTCATGAAACATATTATCACCCTGGTAATGCATACATTTTTTTCTATGGGGATGACGATCCAGAAAATCGCCTAAAACTCATGGAAGGTTACCTGAAATCCTATCAAGCGATCGAGATAGATTCATCGATCCCCCCTGTTAAACCACTCAAACAACCCAAAAAAGTGGAATTCCCCTATGATGCCGGGCAGGACACCGATAGTCAGAAAAAGAACTATTTCACAGTCAACTGGACGCTGCCGGATAAATCCGACCCGGTATTGGTGTTCAGCTTTGACATCCTGGCGAATATCCTGATCGGTACGCCCGCCTCTCCTTTACGAAAGGCGTTGATCGACTCGGGATTGGGCGACGACCTTACCGGTCTGGGTCTGGAAAATGTGGAGCATCGCGAATTATTATTCTCCACCGGTCTTAAGGGATTGTCTTCCGGGAATGCAGACAAGGTTCATAAGATCATCTTTGATACCCTGGAAATACTGGTTAAGGGAGGCATCGATAAAGATATGATCGAAGCCGCAGTTAACACGGTGGAATTCCAGTTGCGAGAGAACAACACCGGGGCATTCCCGCGTGGTCTTGATTTAATGGTCCGCATCATGACCACCTGGCTGTATGATGAGGATCCTTTAAAACCGATCGTTTTCGAAAAACCGTTCCAAATGATCCGGGAGAAACTTGGCCAGGATGAACGTTATTTCGAGGGAATGATCCAGAAATACCTGCTTGATAACCCATTCCGGGCAAGCGTGCTGCTGATCCCGGATGGCAATGTTGCCGGTGAAAGGGAATTGGCGGAAAAAGCACGTCTGGAAAAAACACGGGCAGGGATGTCGGAAAAAGCGCTGCAAAAGCTGGTTGATAGCACTCATATACTCAAGAAACGCCAGGAAACCCCTGACACAGCCGAAGCGCTGGCCAGCCTGCCCATTCTTAAACTCGAAGATCTGGATAAAATGATCAGGTTGACCCCGATCTCAACCGAAAACCGCAGGGGTGTTGAAATTCTCCACCATGACCTTTTCACCAATGGCATCGTTTATCTTGACCTGGGGTTCGACCTTGCGGTGCTTCCGGCCGACCTACTGCCATTCACCGGGATTTTTGGGCGTGCACTCTTGGAAATGGGAACCGAAACTGAGGATTATGTGGCATTATCGCAGCGTATTGGTAAATACACTGGAGGGATAGTAAGTCATCCGTTTTGTCTGGATGGTTTTCTAACCGAGCTGACCGTCACCAGGTTGATCCTGCGCGCCAAAGCCACACTAAAGCAATCCGGGCAGATGCTGTCAATCCTGCGGGATGTCCTTCTTACGGCAAAGCTCGATAACCCCGAAAGATTTAAACAGATTGTGCTCGAACAAAAAGCGGGCATCGAAACCCGACTGGCGATGCGTGGTGATGATTATGCAGATAAACGTTTAAGAGCGCATTTCACGAGAGCTGGGTGGGCAACGGAACAGATCAATGGTTTAGCTTCGCTATTTTTCCTGAGAAAGCTTGTGGAGGATATTGAGAAGGACTGGAAGAATATCCTTGCCAGATTGGAATCAATGCGCAAGCTCTTGATCAACCGCCTGGGCCTGATCTGTAACGTGACCCTGGATAACGAAAGCTGGAAAATCTTTTCGCCCCGGTTGGAAAGTTTGCTGGAAAGCCTGCCTGAGAATCCGATTGAATCTGTCAAATGGGAAATTACACCCCCCGCTAAAATGGAAGGGCTCGCAATCCCGACCCGGGTGAATTATGTAGGCAAGGCCACCAGTCTGTATTCCCTTGGATATAAATTGGATGGGTCGGCGGAGGTGATAATCAATCATTTACGAACGACTTATCTTTGGGAAAAGATCAGGGTGCAAGGCGGCGCTTATGGTGGGTTCTGCGTGTTTGATCATAATTCGGGGGTTCTCTCATTTATTTCATTCCGAGATCCCAATCTGGCAGGTACGCTCGAGAATTATTCCGGGATAGCAAAGTTCCTGAAAACGCTGGATGATACTCGATTGTCAGCTGATGAGCTGCTGAAGAGCATCATTGGGACGATCGGTCTGTTGGATGCATATCAATTGCCGGATGCCAGAGGATTTACATCCATGCAATATTATCTAACCGGCGAAACAGAAGAGAAGCGCCAGCTTTATCGCGATGAGATCCTGTCGACCACGCGCGCAGATTTCAATGCCTTTGGGGAAGCGTTGGAAAAGGCAATGGATGTTGGAGTCGTTGCAGTGGTGGGTGCACGGGCTGCTCTGGAGAGCTCTACGGTAGATCTGACCATTACTCCAGTTTTATAAGTATTAGAAATCCGTATTTTAAAACAATACGTTGGATTAATGTATCCTACGAATTATTTTATTTGGACAATACACAGATCCAAGGCAGATTCAATGCAATGGCGCGTGGACGTTATCTCAACGCGAAATGATCTAACTGAAACAGAGGTTCGATTTGAAGATGGCGGGTTTTGGATTTGGTGTAAAATATCTCAAGGTACAATCTAATCATTTTCGGAGGAATAGTATGACGAAATGGAAAATCCTTTTAACCGATGGTCTTGAGGAGAACGGACAGGAACTGCTGCGAACGTTAGCCGAAGTGGAGAACAATCCCACCATCACTGCTGATGATCTCTTAAAAGTGGTGGGAGACTACGACGCACTCATCGTACGTGGGCGCACAAAGGTCACTGCTGCGGTTTTCGATGCCGGTAAGAAATTAAAAGTGGTGGGTCGTGCCGGTGTTGGGGTGGATAACATCGATCTGGTGGCTGCCAAAGCCAAAGGCGTGACTGTGGTCAATTCGCCAATCGCAACCACACTGGCAGTTGCCGAACTGACCCTTGGCTTGATGCTGAGTCTGGTGCGCGAGATCCCGCGCGCAGATGCCGGTATGAAAGCCAACAAGTGGTTGAAGAAGGAGCTTGAAGGAGGTGAGCTATGTCAGAAAACACTTGGAGTGATCGGCTGTGGTCGCATTGGCGCAGCTGTAGGTGACCGTGCCAGGGCGTTTGGCATGCGTGTATTGGGGTATGACCCATTGCTTACAGATATCGATATTCGTCGCAAGGGCATGGAACCTGCTTCCCTGGATGGGATCTATCAGCGGGCGGATATGATCACGATCCATGTTCCGATGAACGACCAGACGCGCGGGATGATCAATGCCGAAGCCATCGGGAAAATGAAGAGGGGTGTCTACCTGGTATGCGCTGCCCGTGGTGGGATCATCGATGAAACCGCTCTATTGGCAGCGCTTCAATCGGGTCAGGTGGCTGGTGCCGGCTTGGATGTATTGGCGACTGAGCCCCCTGGTGAAACCCCCCTGGTTTCCCATGCCAAGGTGGTTGTCACACCCCACATTGGTGCACAGACCCGTGAAGCCCAGACCCGCGCTGCCGGTGATATTGCCACCGAAGTGCTGGCTGCTTTAAATAATGAAACCTTACGTTGGAAAGTTGCCTGATCATGGAAAAGAAACCGGAACAACTCAAGAAGATTCTGGCTGAAGTTTTTGATCTGAACCGGATTTCCTCGGTGCTGGGCTGGGACCAACAAACCTATATGCCGCCAGGTGGTTCGGAGGACCGGGGCAATCAATTATCACTACTGGCCAAATTAAGCCATGAGATGTTCGTTTCGAAAGAGGTCGGGGATCTGCTGGAAGCATTGAAGGAATATGAAAAGCAAATCGACCCCGATTCCAATGATGCCTGCCTGATCCACCAGACCCGGCATGACTACATCAAGGCTACACGCGTGCCAACCGAGTGGGTGGCGGAGTTCAGTCAGCTTACATCCGTTGCCCAGGATACCTGGGCGCAAGCCCGTCCAAAATCGGACTTTGCCGCATTCAGGCCCTATCTCGAGAAAATTGTCGATATGCGCAAGCAGTACTCCGATTTCTTCAAACCCTATGACCACATCTACGACCCGCAGTTGGATGATTTTGAACCGGGGTTGAAAACGGCGGATGTCAAGGCAATTTTCAACGAATTACGCCCACAACAGGTGGATCTGCTCAAACAGATCAGCTCCAAGCCTCAGGTGGATGACTCGTTCCTGCAGGTTCCTTATGATCAACAAAAACAATGGGATTTCGGCGTCGAAGTAATCACTGCCTTTGGGTATGACTGGCAACGCGGTCGCCAAGACCGGTCTGCCCATCCTTTCACAACTTCCTTCGGTAGCGGTGATACTCGCATCACCACCCGTTTTGACAAGCTGGGTATCGCTTCAGCCCTCTTCGGAACGATGCATGAATGCGGGCATGCCCTGTATGACCAGGGTATCCCGAAGGAATTAAGCCGTTCGCCGTTGCATGATGGTGCTTCGATGGCTTTCCACGAATCGCAGTCGCGCATGTGGGAAAACCTCGTGGGTCGCTCCCAACCATTCTGGAGCCATTTTTATGGCAAGCTGCAAAAAACATTTGATACTGAACTCGGTGGCGTACCTCTCGATAAATTCTACAAAGGTATCAACAAGGTTGCGCCATCACTGATCCGGACGGAAGCCGATGAAGCCACTTATAACTTACATATAATGTTGAGACTTGAACTTGAGATCGCCATGCTGGAAGGCAGCCTGGCAGTCAAGGATTTGCCGGAGGCTTGGAATAAACGCAGTCAGGAATATCTTGGGATAGTCCCGCCGAATGACAAATACGGCTGTATGCAGGACATCCACTGGTCATTCGGTGGCTTCGGTTATTTCCCAACCTATGCACTGGGAAATCTGGTCTCATTGCAGTTATGGGAGTGCATTCAACGCGATATCCCTGACCTGGAAAAACAGATCGCCGATGGCAAGTTCTCAAGCTTGCTGGCCTGGTTACGCGAGAACGTGCATATACATGGCCATAAATTCGAACCTCAGGTGTTGATCCAGAAGATAACCGGTTCTAAAATTAACCCGAATCCATATATCCGCTATCTGAAACGGAAATTTGGAGAAATCTATAACCTATAACTATATAAACGGACAAATAATGGGGCTGCCCGGTTGATGCAGCCCCATCTTTCAAATATGCTGATGAAGATCATTGATTCAATGCGGCATTGCCTGATTTATCTTGGTTTCTACGTGTTATTGATATCAACAGCATGTGGTCAGACAGGCATACCGATCTCGGTAACGGATACGATATCCACCCGTTCGACTTTGGTGAACACCACACCGGTTGCGATCTTATCTCCCACCACTTTTGAACCCACACCCGCTCCGACTGAGTTGTCTGAGTTTATCTATGCCCCGGATGAAGGACAACCTGTCTATCCCTTAGCCAGCCTGAGGATTTTATCTCCGGGTTGCGGATCTCGATTGACCTCACCGATTCAAACCGACCTTTCAGTCATCCTGGGCGTCGATAATACAATTCAGATAGAGCTGTCGAACTCAAGCGGTGAATTGCTGGTTAAAAAGGTGATCCGTTACCAAAATGTGAGCCCTGATCAGCGCATCCTGATCTATCCGGCGTTGGATTTTGAGATCGATGATGAAGAGGAAAACGGAAGATTGGCGATTAAGATCTATGATTCATTCAACCGTTTGATTTCCATGAGCTCTTGCGAACTTACGCTTTTATCGGACGGCATGAGCGAAATTGCAGCTGCGGGTGTTCCTTATGAACCGTTTCTCATCACAGAGCCGGCATCTGGATCGGTCATCCAGGGTGGTGTGGTTACGGTCTATGGATACGCGCGACCTGTAAGCCAGTCAAGCATTGTGATTGAACTGGTAGATGAAAATGGCGTAGAGCTTGCCAACCGTCAATTGATCGTTCGGCGGGAATCCAACGGCAGTCCGGTGATCTTCTCTACCACCCTGCCATATCAAGTATTTAAAACAACATTTGTCAGATTGATTATCCGGCAATCGATCGGTCCATTGCCCGGTCCGGCAGTTGCCACCAGTCTCCTGATAACTATAAAATAAACAGTTGATGCATTATGCCCCGCCGGGGCCATAGTAAGACGGATCGGTGGGTGTTTTCCCTGATGGATCCCAGACATAAACCCACTCGCCCTCTTTTGCCCAATCGAAAAGCCAGTGAGCATCTCCCGGTGCCAGGTTGACACAACCATGGGATTGGGGGTAGCCGAATACAGTGCGCCAATAAGCTCCGTGCAAGGCGCGGTTCTCGTCGTAATACATCGTCCAGGGTACATCCTCGAGGTAGTAGAAATCAGACCGGTCAGCTTCGAAAGCACCGCTCATGGTTTCGAATTCCTTTTTCTGCTGGATCTGGAACAAACCGGGGCGGGTGTAGAACGGTGACATCCCGCTGGCTATCAGGGTGGCATAAACCAGCTGCCCCTGGTCATAAACAGCCAGAGTTTGTTCATCCAGATTGACTTCGATCCAACGGTTGCCGGTCACACCGGTCGGAGGTGTGGTATTAACCAACACTCTTTTGATGAGGCGCCTTTCAACCCATTCGTCCGGTCCGATCATTAACCATTCCGTATCACCCACCTTGCGAATGTCGTAAACCGTTGCCACGTTTTCCCGGTAGTAATGATAGGATGTCGATGCAGCTGCGTAATCTGGTGCAACACGGCTCCAGGCTTCTTCAACAAACCAGCCGAAATCACTGGATGGAGTCTTTTTGAAGATCAATCCCTGAAAGCGCCCGGAATAGATGCAGCAGCCGGTCCCTGCTGAAGCACCTTCCACCCATTCACCCGAGCGCAGGTGATAGTAGATAACGTTATTCAGGTCAAGTCTCTCGTTAATGGAAAGATACTTGAGACCGGGGCCAAGTGTCTGGGAGGCGCTCATCGATTCTGCTGCAGATAACGAATCAAACAGAGGGATGGATTCTTTGCTGGCGGTCACATAGGTGGCAGGCATTTTTGACAATTCCGGATCGGGACTGCTTGTCGGCAATGGGCGTATTGGCAAAAATAATCCGATGCGAGCCATTGAGGTTAGAAAGAGAGATGGACCCACGGGAATGCAATCTGAGGGTTGTTGCAAATAAACCCCCGGAAGACAAACCACAGGGATGCCTTTTGAGATTTCTGCTGAATCTTCGGGTGAGATCGTGATCGTCGGTGTTTCTGTGGTTGAAGGTATGGGCCTGGTTGTTTCAGCCGTCACATCGATTGGTGACAGAAGAAGGATAATCAGGGTAATAATGACAGGTATTTTTCGCATTGCGCAATATCATGAATACGATATAATTTCCGTAAATTATATCGTATCTGCTTTATCGCGACGCTTCAAGCAGGGTGGAGGAGACTATTACAATGTCTCTCCTGAAATTTGACCCATAAACCTGGTCAAGAAAGACATGTTTCTTGACACATTAACCTGCCTGCGCTATAAATAGAACGAAATGAATCTGACCTTATGAGGAGACAGCCGTGAATGCTTCACGCTCTCAATTGATCGTCGATCGACTTCACCAGCTTCAGGCTTCCGCGCCGGATATCGAAGCTACGGCTGTCGTCAGCGCTGATGGGTTGACCATCGCGTCGGCTTTACCTAAAGCAATTGAGGAGGATCGGGTAGCTGCCATGTCTGCCGCGATGCTCTCATTGGGAGAACGCATTGCCGGCGAATTACAACGCGGCACACTCGCACAGGTCTACGTCAAGGGAGAGAATGGTTATGTCATCCTGATCGCCATCGGTGAGAATGCTGTATTAACCGCTTTGACCCGCGAAAGTGCCAAGCTGGGGCTGGTATTACTCGAGATGCGCAGAACGGCCGATGAGTTAATCAAGCTTCTGTAAAATATTTTATGCAACGTATTGCAAAATCCGGGTTCCATAAAAAACTCCTCACTCGGACTGGAGGTCAGCATTTTACCTCAGTGGAACAGGACGATGAGTTGATTTACCAGATAAAGAATTGTTCTGCTTGTTACGTATATCCCACAACGGATCCTCCCATTTGCCATATGACGGTGGGTGCATTGCAGGACATCCTGCAATGGGTTCCAGGCGGCGAGGAGCATCAGGTGCTGGAAAGTCTGTGTATTGCCAAGGGCGATCCTTTTTGTGAATTTCCTATCTCCCCAGTACCAATCATCTCATCCAGGGTTAATTGAAAATTGAAAACCACACTTGTGATACCCACTTATAATGAAGCAGAGAACCTGCCAAAACTGGTGCAGGCTCTTTTTTCTCTTTCCATGCCAGGGTTGGGCTTGTTAATTATTGATGACAACAGCTCAGACGGGACCGGCGTGCTGGCCGATCAATTGGCGAAAAAACACCCTGGCAGGATCGACGTGCTTCATCGCCCTGGAAAAATGGGACTTGGTACTGCCTATGTAACTGGATTCCAGATGGCAGTGAAAGCGGGCGCCGATGCTGTCGGACAGATGGATGCAGATTTCTCACACCCGCCTGCCAAACTGGTTGAGCTGGCCGCTGCCCTTGAAGAATGTGATGTGGCGGTTGGTTCGCGTTATGTCCCGGGCGGTGGTGTCGACAAGGATTGGCCTGCCTGGCGCAAGCTGTTGTCTGCTTTCGGGAACTGGTATGCGCGTACCATCCTTGGAATGAAGCTGCATGACGTCACCGGAGGATTTCGCCTGTATAAGAAGCAGTTAATCGAGCAATTGCCGTTTAAACGCATCCGCTCGAGTGGTTATGTGTTTCAGGTCGAAATGGCATATCTGATCACGCTTCTCGGGTTTAAGTTCAAGGAAGTCCCCATCTATTTTGCTGAACGTCAACTGGGGAAATCGAAAATGTCCTTCCGCATTCAGGTGGAGGCTGCCCTCAGAGTGTGGCAATTGTTGTGGAATTATCGCGATTTGAAACGATCCAAATAATTACACCAGGCCGCGTAGCGATCTGGCGCTCTATTATACTTCTTCGATCGTGATTTTGCGGTCGATGGGGAAGGCTTTCCCGAGCATTGCCTGTGCGCTGCAGTACTTGGTCTCAGAGAGTTCCACTGCTCTTTCCATCGCTTCGTGATCGATGCTTTTCCCTTGAAGTCTATATTCGATTGTGGCATGTGTGAAAACTTGTGGGTGTTCCTCCCGACGCTCGGCATGCACATCTACCTCGAAAGATAATATTTCCTGTTTTTTCTTCATCATAATGGATATCACATCCATGGCCGTGCAGCCTGCCAGACCGATCAACAGCAACTCCATCGGTCTGAAACCATCATTATCTCCACCAACCTCGGGGCGGCTTCCCAGCGGCAGGCTGCACCCACTGGTTGCTGTACCATCGAAAGAAAGGCGTTGTTTCCAGGTTACTTTTGCGTCCATGATCATCTCCAATATAAAAAAATTCAACCCGGTAATACACTCGTACAGAGCATAGATTTATTATCAGGTAAAACCTCCACCCGTCTGTGAGTATTCACACAGTGGACAAGTAAGGGTTAAACAGCCATCAAGAACCAGGATGCCGGTGTGACAGCGTGGGCACAATTCAGGTGCCCTGGAACTGTTTTTTATCCTACTGTTTTGGTTACTCTCGCTTTCAATTTCTGGTTCGCGATACTCAAGCGATGCAAATAGAGTTTTATTCATGTTTGGATTGATCGTTTATCCCAGCCAGAAAGTCATCCAAATCCAGGCGTTTATATAATCGTTCCCGCACTTCTGCCGGGATCTTTTCCTGTTTGCTGCTGGTTTGATAAAGTTCGATTGTTTTGCGAGTTGTGTTAACCACAATCCGGCACCTTTCACAGCCTGCCATATGACGCTCCAGCTCGGCACACAACTCCGGAGAAAGATCGCCGTCGATGTAGTCTGATAGGCCGGGTAAATATTTTTGACATTCGTGTCGGTGTGACATGCTTACATCTCCAAACCTGGTTCGCTGAAATACTCGCTTAAATATTCCCGTAGTTTCAGCCGCGCGCGCAGCAAACGAACCTTCACAGCGCCTTCTGAGATACCCAACGCCTCTGCGGTCTCTTTTACCGAAAAGTGTTCGGTATCCCGAAGCAGAAATACACTTCGTAGAGTGTCCGACAACCGCATAACAGCCATTTGCAAGTGATGGGCTGTTTCAGAGCTCACCAGGGCTTTTTCCGGAAGTGCATCCCAGGATGCGATCTGCCGCGGTGTGATATCTTCGTCTTCATTTTCTTCATCCAATGAGTAGCCTTCTGGTCTACGTTTTCTCAGCAACATTAAAGCTTCATTCATCGCAATCCGATAGATCCATGTTGACAGACTCGATAATCCTTTAAAACCGTCAATATTCTTGAAGACTTTAATAAACGTTTCCTGTAATACATCCTCAGCATCCTGTTCATCGCCCGTCATTCTTAACGCCAGCCGGTAGATCTTGTCTGAGTAGGAATCCACCAACGCAACATATTCTTTCCGGTCACGCTGGATCAGCTTATCGATATGGATATCAGCCTGCATCACGTTTCATATCTTTTTAGATGTTTTTTATCGATCTTTGTTACATTTGTTTTTATGGAAAACGAAGATTATTGGAAATGATTATAATCGAGACTGCCATAAGATTGATTTATAGATGGAGATGAAACCTTGATTTTCGAAAAGCGCTCAGAAAAGTTATTGGAAGTGCATGCATACATCAGACGGCAGGTGGTTTTTATCCTGATCGCCATGGGATTTCTGTTTGTTTCACTATCGCTGGGAATAATGGGATATCATTATCTGGAAGGTTTACCCTGGTTGGATTCATTTTTAAACGCCGCCATGATCATGGGTGGCATGGGACCGGTGGATGCAATCCGTACATCCGGTGGCAAATTATTCGCCGGGCTCTATGCCCTATATAGTGGGCTGGTCCAATTGGTGTCGGTCGGATTTATGGCTGCACCTCTCTTGCACCGCTTCTTCCATTACTTCCACCTGAATATGTCTGATAAGGAAGGTCAGTTGCCAGGGTGAAACCAGAACTTGATAAATCAGTTATTAATATTAAGAATAACGATTCTTAATGAGAGGTATATATGTCGATACGCATCGTTGCAGATTCCACTTGTGATCTGCCAGACTCTCTGGCAAAAAGGCACGGTATCGCGGTAATACCAACCTGTATTAACATCGGCAATCAGACCTACCTGGATGGCATCGATATGACCCGCGAACAATTCTACGAAGGTTTGCCGAATTTTCCATCCATCGCCAGAACATCTGCGCCCGGACCGGAAGCATTCATTCGAACATATGAAAAACTGGTACGGGATGGTGCCAGCGATATAATCTCCATTCACCCACCAGCCAAACTCAGTAATCTTTTCAATGTGGCTCAACTGGCAGCTGATGCAGTTCAAAAAGTCAGGATCACCACGCTTGATTTGGGGCAGGTGACGCTTGGTACGGGTCTCCTGGCGCTCATGGCTGCCAGAGCGGCAAAAGCCGGAGAATCGCTGGAGGCCATAGTAAAAATGCTGGTCGAAAAGGCTGCCCGGACTTACACCTTTGCTGCTCTCGATACCATGGAATTCCTCAAGCGCAGCGGGCGAATTCCAAGCCTGGTCGCCAGCATTGGCAGCCTGTTGAGTATTAAACCCGTCGTCACACTCACCAGTGGCTCTCTCACCATTGATAAGGTGCGTACCACCCGTTCTGCAACCGAACACCTGATTCGTCTTGTAAAAAACCTGGGGCCACTCGAGGAGCTGTCCATCGTGCACGCCCATGCACGGGCAAGAGCGGAAGAATTGTTGAAATTATTGGAGGGAGCTCTTCCGAAGGGGAAGGAAGCCTTATTGGTTGAAGCCACACCCATTCTTGGAGCACATGTTGGTCTGGGTGCAGTGGGAGCTGTGGTAATCTCAAAATAAAAACAGAGTTCAGATAGAACTCTGTATTCTCATTTGAAAATTATCGGTTGGGTTATTCACCAGGCATTGTCGTGGGTTTGGATCTCAAGACGGCTGAAAGAACGATCATCACGATCCCTGCAACACACAGGATGCCTGCCTGAACGAGCAATGCGTACTCGAATGACCGGGTGATATTTAACAATAAGGTTTTAATCAATTCCACCATACTGGGGACTAACCCTTGTGCGTTAAAACGGGACAACAGGAGTGCGCGTATAGCCGGGGTAATGGACAATGCGGATGCAAACACCAGAATACCGATGATCGTCAACGGTATTCCCCACCAGGTCAGGAATCCTCTTAGATTGCGGACGACTAATAGTGTAACGATCAAAAGAAGAAATAATGGAATAATAGGGCTGATCATGGCTATCAACCTGATCATCTGGAGCGTACGCAAAGAGCTTTCCAGATTGGTACTCAGCCTGCTCGATACAGCCTCGAAAAGCGTGGAGGTATTATCTGGCAAGGCGACAGCCAGGTCTTTCAGCATAGTCCGAATGGCAGTATCACCCAATTTCAGGACCGGCTCACTGGGCAGGCATAATTCAGCCGCGTCAAAACCGGAGGGACTGATAAAACTCATCGGGAGTTTCAATAAATCTTTGGCCGTACAGGGTTCCAGGGAATGAATTAACAGCATCATGGCCTGATAACCATCCTCCCCACCCAGCCTGGCTTTAAATTCTGTAAGGGAAATATTCAGGCTTAATGGTCGACCGGGGGATTTCAGGAAGCTGAAAACCTGGTCAATGGCAGACTCAACCTGGGTTTGGAACCAGACTGGATCGATCAACTTCGATAGCACTGCCTTCCATTCTGTGGCGTCAATGCTTTTAAAATATCCTGGTATTGTACTCTTCTGATCCTCCATACAGGTAGTCGCATCCTGAATGCAGGGATTGTGATCCACTTGATATACGATCTGTTCGCCGATCAGTTTGGGCAGGTTTTCATAGATGCCGGAGTCTGACAGCGCGTTCTTGTACACCGAAGGGTTGAACGCCATGTTGAAACTGTTGAAGACCAGGATGGCAATGATCCCGGTGATCACGAACAGTATCACGAAAATGATTGCAAAAATCCTGGTGAACGGATTTATTCGTTGTTCCATTTTTTCCTCTCTTTACTCGGATAAAGGCCAGTTTGGCATGGCATCAAACCCCAGATCGTCTGTATGATCCAGGGCAAAACGGTAATACCCGGCTGAGGCGATCATGGCAGCATTGTCTGTGCAAAGTGATAATCTCGGGATATGCAGGGTGAACCGTTTCTGGTTTTGAAATGCCTCTCGTAGAGCCTGGTTGGCGGAAACCCCGCCTGCCACAACGATCTCCTTGACGTGATGGGTTTCGGCTGCCATCATGGTCTTCTCATATAAAACCTCGACCACCGCTGCCTGAAAACTGGCAGCCAGATCTGCCACGGGCAGCTCACGACCTGCTTCTTCAAGCTTTTTGACTTCCCGCAGCACGGCTGTCTTCACCCCGCTAAAGGAGAAATCCCAGGTGTTCTCCAGCCGTGCGCGCGGGAAGTGGAAACTACGCATATCGCCGCCCTCAGCTGTAATTTGAATGGACGGACCTCCCGGGTACGGCAAGCCGAGCAGGCGTGCCACCTTGTCGAACGCTTCTCCGGCAGCGTCATCGAGTGTTCCACCCAGACGCTTGTAGGTCAGGTGATCTTGCATCAGATTCAATTCGCTGTGTCCGCCGGAGACGAGCAGCGCCAGTATTGGAAAACGTGGTTCCCTGGGTGTTTCTTCCCCGGTGGGATACACCCAGGCGGAATAAATATGCCCTTCCAGATGGTTAACACCTATCAGCGGCAACCTGGAAGCGATTGCCATACCTTTCGCCATGTTGATGCCAACCACCAGCGAGCCCGCCAGACCCGGACCGCGGGTTACGGCTATCGCATCCAGGTCGCTTAATTGCAAATGCGATTGCTGAAGGGCTTCTTCCACGACGGCATAAATGGTCTTGATGTGCTGGCGGGATGCCACCTCGGGAAAGACACCTCCGTAGCGCGCGTGCAGGTCGATCTGGCTGGCGACCACACTGGATACCAATGCCCGCCCGTTCTCGATCACTGCCGCAGCGGTTTCGTCACAGGAGGTTTCGATACCCAGGATACGCGCATCCGGCAGGCTGCGTTTTGCCATTAATGCCCTTTTACCTTCAAGACCAGGTCGAACGAATAGGGTGCCAGGCATTCGATCCTGCCTTCGGGTGTGACATAGTAGCTGTCTTCAATCCGGACGCCCATGCCTTTCTCCGGATAGTATAATCCCGGCTCTATCGTGAAAACCGAACCTTTTACAATCTTGTCCTGCGAGACGGCGCTGAGGAATGGTTTCTCGTGCACGTTCAACCCTATACCGTGACCGAGGGAGTGGTTATACCCATTGATGGTCTGGCGGTCCTGTTCGATCGTCGGATGCCCCCTGGCAGCGAACAGCATGCAGGTGCGATGCTGATATCCAGCTCCGGACGTATTGACCTTCAATTCGCTGACCATGGTATCGTAAACGTGCTTCACATCGTCATAAAGACGTTGCACATCATCCGGTGCGTAACCGAGGCACCAGGTGCGGGTGAAATCGTAGAAGTAACCCCCCAGCGATTCGCAGGGATAGATATCGAATACTATGGTTTTTCCAAGACTCAACTCGTCGGTGGGATTGCCGGTCGTGTGAGGGATGCCGGCATCGCGCCCGATGGCGAAGATGGTGCCCTCGGGGTTTTCGACCCCGGCTTCTGCCAGCCACAGGTTGATGTTGCTTTTGACCTCACCGATGGTGAGTGGTTTTCCGTTCCGTTTGATCAACCGTCCGTTTTTAGCTCTGTGGGAGGTCAAAAATTCAGCTGTGCGAGCGACCACGCGGGTGGTGATATCTCCCATGTGTCGAATGCGATCCAGTTCTTCGGCATCCTTGGTCATCATGGCAGTCGGCAGGACGACATTTTTCGTGTCGCCGACGAACTCAAAGCCCGGCAGGGCTTTGCGCAAACTTTTAGTTATCTCATGTACCCACCCGGCATCTGCCTTGCCGTATAGCATTACACGGCCTTTTATCAACCCCATTTCGGTGAATATTTTTTTATATAACCAGGTGTGGGCTTTAATCTGGTCGCCTTTGACCTGTTCGAAAAGTTCCATGAACTTATAACGGTCATATCCGATGGTTTTCAGCCCGGTGGCAGCTGCCTCATCGCGTTCCATGGGGGAATGGAACAAAACTGGTTTTTTCCCGACCGGTTTGACCAGATCAGAATTGGAGATATGATGCCCGCCGGTGAAATAATACATGAAGGGGTTGTGATCTGCCGGGCCGATTACCAGCAAGGCAGTCAGATCGTTGTCATGCATCAGGCGATCGATATCTTTTTTCATGGTGTACTCCGTTTGTTTTAGATAGCGGAATTATGATACAGAAGTGGTGCCAGTGCAACACCCAACTTGGATTGGGCAGGTCAGTGCTCTCATCCAAGCAATTGACGAAGGATGGTCAATAAATGTAATTCTTGAGAGGGGAAGACGGTACGAGGGTCAAAAACCACCTGATCGTTCTCTATCCGTGCGATGATGGGTGGGTCCTGGTGCCGCAGCATTGCGAGGAAATGATCCGGGCTGTCCACCTGCAAAGCCAGCAGGCTGGTCGGCAGAGTCTCTTCCGGCAGGCTGCCGCCGCCAACGGTGGACCTCCCGGCGATGTTCTCTCCCCGGCCGAGTTCCTTTTGCCAGGCGAAAGCCCTGGTTTTCAGCGAAGCCTGATCGGTAGCAATCATCTGCCAGACCGGAATACAACCTTCAGCATCACCTTTCAGGTAGTGGTTGAGGGTGGCTGAGAGGGCTGCCAGGCATAGTTTATCCGCCCGCAGCGCGCGTGCCAGTGGATGGCGCTTGAGTTTCGCAATCAATTCGATTTTCCCGGTGATGATGCCTGCCTGGGGTCCACCCAGCAGCTTGTCGCCCGAGAAACATACCAGATCCGATCCGGCAACCAATGATTCCTGTACGGTCGGTTCGTGACCCAGACCGAAACGGGCAGTATCCAAAAGCGCCCCCGAGCCCTGGTCATCCACCAGCAAAAGGTTATTACGATGAGCCAGGTCGGCCAGTTCCGACAGCTGGGGTTCGTTGGTGAAGCCGATGATCTTGAAATTGGAATGGTGGACGTGTAAAAAGGCGACCGGGTTCTGATCCAGGGCAGCCTCGTAATCGGACAATGCAACCCTGTTGGTGGCACCAATCTCATACAATTTTGCGCCGGATTGCGCCATCACATCCGGAATGCGGAAACCACCACCAATCTCGACCAGCTGGGTGCGCGAAATGACCACCGAACGCCGGCGTGCCAGCGCGCTCAGGATGAGCAATACGGCTGCGGCGTTGTTGTTAACCACCAGCGCCCCGCCGGCTCCGGTCAAACGGCAGAGCAACCCCTCGGCATGCAGCGATCGTGAACCGCGGCTGCCCGTGGACAGGTCATACTCAAGTGTGGAATACCCCTCGGCGGCTGCCAGCAGTGCCCTTTGTGTGGTTGTGCTGAGCGGCGCCCGCCCCAGGTTGGTATGCAGGATCACGCCGGTGGCATTGATAACCGGACGAAGTGTGGGTGTCAGCCAGGCCTGCAGGATAACACCTGCCTTTGAGAGCAGGGTGGGGATATCGGGCAGGGTTTCCTTTGAGTTTTTGGAGTGGGTGAGACGGATATTGGAAAGAGTTTCCCGCATCGCTGCCAGGGTCAGATCCCGCCCATATTGTTCGATCAAGGCGGCTGCCTGGCCGGTCTGTAACAAAGCGTCAACCGACGGGAGGTGTCGCAGCTCGCTCATGATTTACGCCTTTGGCGGTTCCCAGCGGCTGCGCTCCCAGATGCGTAACAACACCTCAACCAGGATGACCACGATTGCCAGGACGCCCGCCAGAAAGCTGGTCAATGCCCGCCCGAGTTGCAGCCAGGCGACCAGGCTGGCATAGATCCCCGCCCAGATGCCTTCACGCAGGATGATGGGCATGCCAACCGGTGGTTTGGAGGGGAAACGGATGTTGAGGAACAACGCAACCGGCAACGCCAGCCCGGTGGCAGCCAATACAATGAAGAAATAGAACACCCAGCGTGGAAAGATGGTCGGCAGACTGGCTTGCATGAGAATGAAAAGCCCCAGCAGGCCGCTTGTCACCAGGATGATGCTGAGCGGCAGAATGGAACGGAAGGTGGGTGGAGTATTATTCATACTGTAAATATGGCATTATATCCGGGATTCCAGCTTTTCTAATACTGGTATACACTGCCACCGATGAATTCACGGATGACCGAGTCATTCGGGACGACACCCTGATCGTGCAGTGGGGTGATCCATTTAAGGAAGTTGAATGTGCGGCTGGCACGTTCAAATGCATCCTTCTGCAGCGGATCGGAGCGGTATTTTTCCACCCAGCCGGCAAACTGTTCGATCAGGCGGGGTTGATAGATCGATAGTTCATACGGCATGGCACTGTTGACGATCGTATCGGTGGTATTGATGAACGGGATGATGAAACGCATCTCGCTGGCGCGAACGTAATGCCAGTGCAGCAAGGTACGGGTGGGATCATAAGCACGGAAGGAGGCATCCCGCAGCATGCGTCGCATCAGGCGGATGTCGGTCCAGCGGATGTATTCGCCCGATGGGTTTTTCATTTGCAACAATGGCTCGAGGTACAACTTGAACTTGCGTTCATCTGAAACACCGCTCGTCATTTCAGGGAACAACCCGTGCAGGCTGTCGATCAGGATGACCTCATCCTTCCCGATGCGCATCGGAGTATGGTCAGGCTGGCGTTTGCCGGATTTGAAATCATAAAAAGGGGTCAACACTTCCTCGCCGGCGATCAGGCGGTTGATATGGTCGTTTACCATCGGCAAGTCGAGCGCGAAGGGGGTTTCAAAGTCGTAGTCACCGAATTCATCCTTGGGGTGCATCTCGAGGTCGAAGAAGTAATTGTCGACGGTCAGTGACACCAGCTTCATGCCGGCACGTTTCAACCGTTCACTGACCTTGATCGTGGTGGTGGTTTTACCGGATGATGAAGGACCGGTGATGATGACCAGTTTCAGGTCTTTGCGGCGCTTCAGGATCATGTTGCCGGCATTCTCGATATCCTCATGGTAGGCAGCCTCGGATTCGGTGATGATGGCATCCAGCTCGCCTCTTGCGATGCGGTCGTTGTAACTGTCAATGGTGTGGACGTCGTGAGTGACCGCCCAATCCAACACGCTCCAGATCTTTGCCCACGGGACGTTTTCTGAGGGACGTTCGTTGGTGGCAGCACGTTCCTTGCGCAACCGGGCACGTTCGTCGCGATAGAGGATGTAAGCTTTGGCGACACGCGCATGTGCATTCTCAATCAGGGTCTTCTCGACCGCGTCCTGTACTTCCTCGACGGTTGGGATCGTTTCGGGTTTGACCTGTGTTTCGAGATATTTCACGACTTCATCCGCCAGACGCTCCGAAAGCTGCTTGTCGCGACCACCGACCGAGACGGCGGCGCGGTAGATGGCATTGGCAATACGCTCGGTTTTAAATTCAACCACTTCGCCGCTACGTTTCTTAACCTGGGTGATGGTTGTCATATTTTCTCCTGCCTGTCTCAACAAAGGTAGCCGGGAGTATGCAATTAGAATGCCTGACAGCTGACCCGGCGCTTCTATGATAGCATTAATCCATGATCCCCGACAACTTCAATCCAATCATTAAAAAGCTGGTGAACCAGTGCGATCACCTGGGTTTAGCCTGGGCGTTCACCGGCAGTCTTAACCTCGTGTTTTGGGGCTTTGATCTCATTCCCCACGACATCGACCTGGAAACCGATCGATTTTCTGCTGAGCAGTTTGATCGGTTGTTTGCGGATCAGGCAGTCTGGTCGCTGCACCTGCGTGAATCGGAGACCATGCAATCCTACTTTGCCCGCTATGACATTGAAGGTGTACAGGTTGAGGTGATGGGTGACTGCCGTTACCGGTCGCCGGATGTTGGGTGGGTTGCTCAACGACCACTCGAAAAACGCATACGACGCATGGACTGGCAGGATCTTTGTCTGCCACTCCTGGAGCTCGAGGATGAGCAGGAGAGCTGCATATTAATGGGCAGGCTGGAAAAAGCGGAAAGGATCCGCGCCTGGCTCGAAGACCACACAAGCCCCCCAGGGCTTTCAACAGGGTGATCGTATGGATGATTCTTCCCTCCTGCTGTATATCATACTGAGTCTGGTGATCCTGATCCTGTTCTGCGCGTTGATCGTACTGGTTTACTTGTATGTCAGCATCCGCAATCAGATGACCGACCGCGCACAGGCGCTTTACGACCACTGGCGTGAGGTGGATATTGCCTTCATACGCGAAGAGCAAAACCACCTGGCGACGGAGGATGCCAAACTGCGTTTTGAACAGTGGCTCCAGGAAAATGAGAAACAGATCCGTGAGGACGCCATTGCCAAGAGCCAGGCGGTCACGATGGGCAAGGTGACCGAACATTTCATTCCCTACCTGCCCGAATTCAACTACAACCCCCAGGATGCACGCTTTATCGGCAACCCGATCGATTTTGTAGTCTTTGACGGGTTGAGTGAAGGGGATCTGCGCCAGGTGGTGTTTGTTGAGATCAAGACCGGCGGTTCAACTCTGAATAAGCGGGAACGCTGGATCAGGGATGCTGTTCAAGCCGGTAAGGTGGTGTGGGAGCAGGTGAAATCAAAGAGCAAGGGGATTGTGATCGAGAAGGAGTGATCGAACGGAGGATGCGCGAATATCTTGGGAATCATTATCAACCCGGCCTTTAATCGGGATTGTTACATCGACGGGAGCGAGCCTTGGTTAACCCTCGCTGATAGATTACTGAGTTACTTCTACGATCATCCATTAACAGAGGGAATAATACCTTTTTCCCATCAACTCGAAAATTTCATTTTTGTTCAGGTGTGAGTAATTTTTATTAATCAATAGAATGCTATTTTACTTCGCTGGTATCCTTTACCACCTGTATGGTGCCATCCTTTATTTTAGAAAGCAGCTTGGTGACCTGGATTTCTACCGCTGGATCAACATTCCGAAAAGGAATCTGGACGGATTCGCCTGTGGAAAAACCGAGTGGGTAGTATCCGCCTGTTTCACCAGCATTGATCCTGGTTACAATTTCCTTGAGCGGTTTGGAAAAATCGTATAGCAATGATGTGACGTAGTTCTTGGGTGCAAAACCCGATTTATCAATGTACTTGCCCGTGATCATGATGTTTTTCGAGGGGACCACTTTCACGGCTTCAAATGCGCCATACATCCCGAGGTTTAACGATCCCATGATAAAGTCAACGCCCTCTGCGATCAGGCCATCGGCCAACCTGTGTGCTGTGGTTGGATCATTGAAGTCCCCCGCCCATAGATATTTGAGCTCGACTATATCTGCCAACCCCAGGTCTTTGATTGCCTGCTGGATGGCGTGAACTTCCGCAAAGGAAAAAGGCAGTTTTGGGCCTCCCAGGTAACCGATCTTGCCGGTCCTGGTCGCCAGGGCAGCTGTGGCGCCAATGGCATAGAAACCCTCCTGGAAATTGCGGTCGATGAACCACAAATTAGTGGGTGGGTTTGCAACAGGCACATCGCCTTCGGCAATGAAGGTGATATCGGGGAATTGTGGGGCGATCTCAACTGTCTGGTTGACGTATTGACCGCCATGCATCCAGATGATGTTGTAGCCATTATTGATGTATCCTTTAATGACCTGATCAACACCTTCTACCGGGACATTTTCCGTATAGGCCGTTTGTACCCCCAGATCGCGTTGCACTTCCGTAATGCCGATATATCCCAATGTGTTGTAATCGGCATCCGTAATGACACCCGGGAAAATGGCTGCCAGCTTGTATTTGGATTGCGGGGTCGAGTTCAAGGTCTGGCAGGCTGCCAGCAATATTGAAATCATTAATAAACCGCTAATAAGGATCAACACTTTTTTCGTCATAGTATCACCTCAATGATCCTTCCTGCTTATAGAACCCGGGACAATTATTACAAAAATAAGCAGCTTGTCAAGAGCCGCAGATGATTGTGGTCCATATTTATTATATTTGATAATTGAGTAAATCATCGTTCATCTGAGTCGAAAAAAATAAAGGGATTTATGGTCACTCATAAATCCCTCTTCAGATTGCAACCAGTTACACCCCTGCTTCAACATCCTGCTTTACGCGCGCCATGAAATCATCCATGCCCATCGCTCCAGGATTCTCGTTGTTACGCAACCGCAGCGCCACCTGATGACTTTCCATCTCCTTATCGCCCACCACCAGCATATAGGGGATCTTCAGGTTCTGGGCGTCACGGATTTTGGCGTTCATGCGGTCGGCGCGTTCGTCCACCTCAACACGAACACCCTGCTTTTTTAGCTCTTCAACTACCTGGTGGGCATATGCCAGGTGCCGGTCGGCAATTGGGATGACGACAGCCTGGATGGGCGTCAGCCAGACCGGGAAGGCACCGGCAAAATGTTCGATCAACACGCCCATGAAGCGCTCGGTTGAGCCGGTCACTGCCCGGTGCAGGACGACCGGGGTGTGTTCGGCGCCATCCTCCGCAATGTAGGTCAGCCCCAAACGCGCCGGTTGAATGAAATCGACCTGGATGGTCGAGAGCTGCCACTCACGCCCGATCACGTCTTTGGCCAGAAAATCAGCCTTGGGACCGTAGAAGGCTGCCTCACCGGCCGCCTCATAATAATCGACTTTATTGGCGTTCAATGCCTTGCGCAGTGCGTCTTCAGCTTTTATCCACTTCTCGTCATCCTGGACGAACTTGCCGGCCGAACCCCGCAGCGATAAACGCACGGCATAATCGGTGAAGCGGTAACGCCCCAAAACCTCCTTAATGAGATTAAGAGAAAGCGAGAATTCGCTCTCGATCTGTTCGGGAGTGCAGAAGATATGGCAATCGTCCTGGGTCAATGAACGCACGCGCGTCAGACCTGACAGTTCACCGGTCTTCTCGTAACGATAGAGCGTGGCAAACTCTGAGAACCGGAGCGGAAGCTCACGGTAGGAATGACGCCCCATTTCACGGAAAAGGGTCATATGACTGGGGCAGTTCATCGGCTTGAGCCGGAAAACGATGTTCTCATCCACCATGGGTGGGAACATCACATCGCGATAATTGTCGTAATGCCCGGAGCGCTTGTAAAGGTCCTCCTTTACCAGGTGACCGGTCCACACATGCTGGAAGCCGTAACGAGTCTGTACGTTACGCACGTACTCCTCCATCAGGTGACGGACCATTTCACCCTTGGGGGTGAAGAGCGGCAGGCCGGGTCCCACATCCTCGGAAAAGTGGAAGAGACCCAGTTCCCGACCGAGTTTGCGATGGTCGCGTTTTTTGGCTTCCTCGAGCTTCCATAAATACTCTTCGAGTTGCTCCGCTGTTTCCCAGGCGGTGCCATAGATGCGCTGCAACATGGGATTCTTCTCGTCCCCGCGCCAGTAGGCGCCTGCCACCGACATCAATTTAATCGCAGCCGGGTTGATCTGGCTGGTGCGCTCGACATGCGGTCCGCGGCAAAGGTCGACAAATGTGTCGGAAGTGTAGGTGGACATGACCGCTTTTTCGGTCAGCGGGTTTCCGTCTTCATCGATGCCGCCGCTTTCCAGTCCGGCGATCAATTCCAGCTTGTAGGGCTGCCCCTTGAACAACTTGCGGGCCTCATCCGGTGAGACTTCCTTACGGATGAAAATGTGATCGCCTGAAATGATAGAGCGCATACGTTTCTCGATCGCGACCAGATCTTCGGGCGTCAGTGCACGTGGAAGGTCGAAGTCGTAGTAGTACCCATCCTCGATCGCCGGCCCAATGGCAACCTTGCCTTCCGGGAACTCCTCCAGAACCGCCTGAGCCATGATATGGGCAGTCGAGTGTCTCACCCGGTAGAGCAGACTGTCTTGATAACGTTCGTGTTTCTTTTCAGCCATTCTTCCTCCAAAATGATGATCTTTCAGGCTGGCGGTTTTAGAAGGGAAATTAAACAACAAACCTCCTGCCCACTGGGGCGGGAGGGTCTCTCTCGCGGTTCCACCCAGATTAACCGGGATTGCCGGTTATCTCATTGCGACCGATAACGGGGTCTGCCGTTCGCCCTACTCGATTTTCTTTCAGGTCCATGCTCGCGGGAGGTTTTCACCGCTTGATTCTGATGAGAACTTCCAGTCAATGGCTCTCATTCCCTGGCGGAATTTCGCGGTTACTCTTCCCGGTCTTAGCTCTTTTATTATACATCAGAGCTGTCGTTTTTCAACACTTACTAAGGTTGGGAACGGATTTCTGCAAGCAGAAGGCGTCTTTCATCTGGTACGACCTGCTGCATGTTCTGGATACACTCAGCCGGTTCCCCGGCAGTACGCAAAGATGAGCTGTATGCCGGGATGTTGGAAATTTACGCTCTAAATAGGATTCTCAGGGGTGTTTCAACGCCGAATCGATCTATCGGGCGTGGGGGCATGGGAATTCGGGCAAAAGAAGAACCCCTCCCGACGGATCACTTTTCTTGCACAGAAAATTATGGACAAAAGCTGTGAGATGGGTATGGAAATTGCATCCCTTCAGACAGATCGAATTAAGGAGAGATGTCATGAATAGTAACAATCCTGTAATGCTCGAGCACTATATAAGCAGACTGCTTCGCAACGCGCGTTTCAGAATGATCACCACCCCCATCTTTCTGGCGGGTATTGGCATAGTGATCGGCGCCGGGTTTGCCTACCTGGCAGAGTTATACCTGGTGAGGGATCTTCTGGTGTATGGTATTGTCGGAGCCGTGGTGGGTCTATTGATCGGCATCCTGGCAGGGCTGTCGGCTGCCGCTCGTTTGCGCGAACAGGCTTCGTTGGCACTTGCCATTCTACACATCGAGCAGAACACCCGGCCGGTTGAAATGGATACGCCCGATTTCATCCCATTGAGTACGGCTCCGGAAGGGTAGACAGAAGGCCTGTAACCTCCCGGGAAGATTTACGTATATAAAGTGATCATACTTCTCGGAGGACCAAATGTCTGAACACTACTATCCTGAAACACCCCTGCCAACCAACCCGCTGGCGGTTGTATCGCTCGTGACGGGCATCTCCAGTTACGTCGCCATCCCATTCCTGGGAGCGCTGGCTGCCGTCATTACCGGGCACATGGCGAAAAATGAGATCAAAGCCAATCCCGGGAAGTATTCGGGTGAGGGTCTGGCCACCACCGGACTGGTCCTGGGTTACATCCATCTGGCATTAATTGCTGTTTCGGTTATTTTATTCATCATTTTTTTGACCATGATCCCTTCCATTGCTGCATGGTTTATCGGGATCATGGAAAGCATCCAGTAAACCAGTTTTTTTCAATATATTAACAACGCCTGCGCTGGCAGGCGTTTTTATATATACAACAAATATATACTATACTATAATCAAAATAGTATAATAGATAAAATTATCATAGGGGATGGAAAGAAAAACGATTGTATATGCTGTGGGTTACGAAATGCCATCTCATGTTCAAGGAGGAGTGTTCGTATGTCTACAAAGTTACATCTATCCAATTTGATCATCGCAGTCTTCATGGCAGCCGGGTTGGTCTTCACAATAAGACCGGTAACACCGGTTCGGGCAGTATCGACCACCCTGGTGATCAGTCAGTTCCAGGTTTCTGGGTCGAGCGCACTTGATGAATTCGTTGAGATCCACAATGTCAGTGGCAGTTCCATCAACCTGAGCGGCTATAAATTGGTATACCGTAATGAGAGTGGAACCTCGGATTATCTCCTGGTCACATTCGGTGCGATCACCCTGCCGGCCGGCGGGTATTATCTGGCCGCTAATTCCGGCTACGATGAGGAGGGAATCCCGAAAGATGTATCATACTTAATTGGTTTGGCTGCTGCCGGGGCTGGTATTGCCATTCGTGATGCTCAAGACCAGATTGTAGATTCCCTGGGGTATGGAACTGTGAATAACATTTTTATTGAAGGCACTAAGACAACTGCACCAAGCACCAATCAAAGTCGGGCACGCTCGGGTACCGGTTGTACTGACACGGATAACAATGCAAATGACTTTATTACAATCAATCCATCCAGCCCAAGGAACTCATCCTCGCCGGTTTTTTTATGTGTACCCCTCGATATCGCACCGGCGGTCATTAGCACCTTCCCATCTAACGGTGAAGACAATGTAATGCCAGGCAATAATATCAGCCTGGAGTTCAGCGAGCCGGTCACCATCATTCCGGAGAGCTTATTCGATATCATCTGCGATAGCGTCGAACAACTTGCAACGGTCAGTGGCAACGGGACTAACTTCACCATAGATCCCTCGGCAGACATGCCCAATGATGCCATCTGTGAAGTAACGGTTTACGCTGCGGCCGTTGTTGATCAGGATGAACCACTGGATCATATGGCTTTTGATCATGAATTCAGCTTCACTGTCGCACCTGTGGATGATCCGCCGGCAGTAGTTAATACAGTCCCTGATACGGATATGACTGGTGTGATGGTTGATACCAGCATCAGCATCACCTTCAGCGAAGCCGTGACTCTGACACCTGGTTTTTCGGATATTAACTGTTCGTCCAGCGGTACACACAACATCGGTTTAGTAGATCAGACAGGCGATCCGGTCATCATCATTGACCCCGATACGACTTTCACCCGCGGGGAGAGCTGCACCGTGACGATTGACGCCACCAAGGTATATGACGAAGACGGCACCCCAACTCAGATGGAAGCCAATTATGTATGGAACTTCTCCATCCTGCCACCTGATACTGCCCCTGCGGTAACAGATGTGACACCATTAAACAATGCCACTGGCATTGCCCTGACATCGGACCTGTCAGTAATCTTCAGTGAACCGGTCAATCTTGAGTCTGGTTGGTTCACTATAACCTGTAACAGATCTGGAAGTCATACGGGAGATGTAACAGGGTTAGAACCGGGTGCTGAATTTTCGATCGATCCTGCAGATAACTTCTTTAATGATGACATATGCACAATTATCATTATTGCTGCGAAAGTGCATGATGATGATCCAGTTGATCCTCCTGATAATCTGGTTTCGGATTACCCCTGGTCATTTACCACGGTCGGGGAGACGACCGGTCTATTAATTCATGACATTCAGGGTGGGAGTCATCTTTCGCCACTGGATGGTACAACCGTGACCAATGTCCCCGGCATCGTTACTGCCCTGACCTTACATGGCTTTTATTATCAGGATCCAAATCCGGATTCCGACGATGATACGTCAGAAGGTATGTATGTCTATACCGAATCTGCTCCGGTAGTTAATGTTGGTGATTACGTTTATGTCAGCGGCACAGTTGATGAGTACCAGTCTGAAGGTTACACCAACGACCTGCACCTGACCGAGATCGTTAACCCTGGCTTGATCATCACACGCGTCACAGCCGATAACGCTTTGCCTCTACCTGTCGTTCTGGGTGACGGCGGACGTGAAATCCCTAACAAAATAATCCATACTGCCAACGAGGTGGATATTGAAGCCGGCGAAACTTTCGATCAATTAACCGATGCCGTCGACCTGTATGAATCACTGGAAGGTATGCGCGTCCAGATCAATAGCGCCCTTGCGGTTGCGCCGACCAATAGTTATGGCGAGACAGCGGTCGTAGGTGACAACGGTGCCCATGCCAGTAAGTTTTCCGGGCGAGGTGGACTGGTAACAGCTACGGACGATTTCAATCCCGAAAGGTTGCTGTTGGATGATCTGATTATGACGTATGCACCCATGTTGACCGGCCAGGCTTCCGTGGCTCCGGTGTATGGTGTCATGACCTACACCTACAATAATTACAAGGTCGAAATTACCGAGGCGATCGATTTCGGCACCAGCGTGTTTACACCTGAGATTGCCGATGACCAGAAAGACACTGAACTGACCATTGCATCATTCAACATTCTGAACCTCCATCCAGGTGATGGCAGCCGTTATGCTGCCCTGGCAGACCAGATTGTGACAAATCTTGGCTCACCGGATATCGTGGTTTTGGAGGAAGTGGAGGACAATAATGGTACAGGTACCGGTGTGGTAGCTGCGGATGTGACCATCACAACCCTTATCACTGCCATTACCGCTAAAGGAGGTCCTACTTACGAATACAGCCAGATCGATCCGGTCAACAATGCAGATGGTGGCGAACCGGATGGCAATATCCGGGTTGCCTTCCTGTTCGATCCGAACAGGGTGGGATTCGTTAATCACGGGGCGGGAGATGCAACCACTGCCACACTTCCAGTATTGGTTGGTGGAGAGGTGATGCTATCCCTCAGCCCCGGGCGGGTTGATCCGGGTAACTCAGCCTGGCTTGATAGCCGTAAACCATTGGCCGGAGAGTTCATCTTTCGCGGGAAGAGGATCATTGTGGTGGGTTGCCATCTAAACTCCAGGAGTGGCGATACCCCGTTATTCGGGTTTGCCCAGCCGCCGGTGCTGAATAGTGAGATTCAACGCATTGCACAGGCGGATGTCCTCAATTCTTTTGTAGTCAGTATCCTGGCAATGGATGCAAATGCTAAGGTGGTGGTGGCGGGTGACATGAATGATTTCCCATTCTCAACCCCCCTGGCTCACCTCACCGGTTACGGCAGCAATAAAGTTATGACTAATCTGTATGATTTCCTGCCAGCAAATGAACGCTATACTTACATTTATGATGGTAATTCCCAGGCGCTGGATAACATCTTTGTGACCAATAATATGCTCTCTATGCCTGGCAGCACCTTATTTGATATTGTGCATATCAATACTGAAGATGCTTACACTTCCCGTGTCTCGGACCATGACCCCATCCTGGCATATCTGAACCTGGGAGCGTACTTCTTCTCATTACCCATAGTAGCAAAGGCGCCGTAAATTAATTATTGGGTAAGCTGTACAGCCAGGTGAAAACACCCCACCTGGCTTTCATTCCATATTTATAATGAAAGAAAGCACTTATAGTATAGATGATCATTTTCCCGACCATTGATGTCCTTTAGACCGCGTGTATAATAAAAATTGAGGAAAATCGTGAAATATTGGAATATATTGGTTATCACCCTGGTACTGTTTTTGGGCGCATGTACTCCAAAAACGGCTGTGACGCCTGTCGTGGAAACTCTCTCCGATGTCAGTCTCGTCACCGCAGAACCGATCAGTGCTGTAGAAGAACAACCGGTCCTGGAAAGTGAAGTACTGGTGACGGATGGCAATCTAATCCTGACCATCTTCTCCCCGGCGGATAACGCGATCGTCACCGCCTCACCGGTGGAGGTGTGCGGTACCACCAATACCGAGACCGTCATGACAATCAATGGCTTGCTCTTTTTATTAACGGCCAATCAGGAATTTTCATACCCAGTCGATCTGGAGGAAGGTTACAATACCATCGAACTGGTTGCCAGTGATTATGAAGGCAACCAGGTGGAAATGATCCTGACGGTCATTTATGAGAAATAGGAGAAAGACGATGAAAAAGCCAATGCTCATTTTAAGTATGATAGTGGTGGTCAGTCTTTTCGTGGCTGCAACCTCACAGGTCTATGGCAGCACGAATGCTGCCAATGATGACACCCGTTCAGTCGAGGAACTCGCAGGTGCGAAACCGACCAAAAAGGTCAACGATCATGCGGCGGATGCGCCCGGAAAAGACAAGGCCAACGGCAAGCCGGTCAATATCAAGGGCATCATTGCCAGCGCCGATGCTTCCAGTTTGGTGGTCACCCAAGATGGCGGATCCTCTGTAACCGTCATGATCACGGCGGATACCCGCATCAAAGGTGGTGTCGCCAGTCTCCTGCCCGGATTGCAGGTGGGCGTCCAGGCAACAGAAAAGGACGGCGTGTTGACTGCGCGTTCAATCCACGTCATCCCTGGCAAACCGGTTCGATCGCATAATGTCGGGCTGGTCACCGACTACCAGCCGGGTGTCAGCATCACCATTGCCTGCAAGGATGGACAATCCTATACCTTCCTTCTCACTCCCGATGCCAAGATCCTCCCGGCGGAACGGCTCAGTCTATTGGTTGTGGGTGCTTATGTGACGGTGATCTCACCCCGCGATGTCACAACGACAGACCTGATCGCAACCGGGATCGTCGTCCACCCCGCTGTTCCACCCGGGCAGCACATAACACCTCAACCAACACCTACATCCTGATCTTAAACAGCTTCTGACAATCCTGCCAGGCGGTATAATAACGCCTGGCATTATTATTTATTTTATGGAGAAGATATGACCACAAAAAAAGAGGTAGATCAATTTCTGGCACTTAAAAAGCTGGCGGTAGTGGGTGTATCACGCACTAAACAAAAATTCGGTTATATGGCCTATACCGACCTGTTATCCAAGGGCTACACGGTTTACCCGGTCAATCCCAAACTGACCGAATTCGAGGGTGCAAAGTGCTACCCGTCGCTCAAGGCGCTCCCCAAAGGTGTGGAGGGTGCGGTTCTGGTCGTTCACCCGCTGACCAGCGAGCAGATCGTCAAGGATGCCAGGGAAGCCGGCATCAAGCACATCTGGCTGCAACAGGGGGCTGAATCAAAAGCTGCGGTGGAGTATTGCAAAAAGAACAATATGAGTGTCATAACCGGTGAATGCATCATGATGTTCATGCCCAACACTGCCTCGTTCCACAAATTCCACCGCTTCCTGCGGGGTGTGTTCGGCGGTAATCCCAAATAACGGTGTCTTGCTATCGAGGAATACGCTTTCCGGATCAATTGGTCACGGAAGGCGTATTTTTAACAGGAGTGATTTTATGAAGGATTCAACGAAGCCAGTAGCGCTCATTACCGGTGCATCTGCCGGATTGGGGGAAGTTTTCGCGCGGCAGTTGGCTGCCCGCGGATTTGACCTGATCCTGGTCGCGCGCCGCAAGGTAAAGCTGGCCAGCCTGGCGCAACATCTCTCCCGCAAGAGCGCTTTTAATGTCGAAATAATCCCTGCAGATCTCGCAATCGATGCCGGTATCCGCAAGGTTGAACAGCACATCCGGTCGTTGAAGCGACTTGACCTGCTGATCAATAATGCCGGCTTCAGTTTGCCCGGAAAATTTGCGGAACAGTCCATTGATAGATCCCTGGAGATGCTCCAGGTACATGATAAAGCTTGTGTCTGTTTAACGCATGCTGCCCTGCCGGGTATGATCCACCGCGAGTCGGGGACAATCATCAATGTTTCATCTGCATCGGCTTTCGCTCCCCTGGTGGGAAGCGTCATGTATAGCGCTACCAAGGTATTTCTGGTCAATTTTTCCAAGGCATTGCAGTTGGAAAATCGGTGCAATGGCATCAAAGTCCAGGCGCTGTGTCCTGGCTTCTTCCATTCAGAATTTCATGATGTCATGCGGGTGAATAAAAAGGCGATCCCGAACTGGATGTTTATAACCGCGGATGAGATCGCCCGACGCTCGCTATCAGCGCTCCGGTGGAAGTCCGTTGTTTATGTGCCTGGATTACTTTACCAGGTTGCAGCGTTCTTTGTCAGACTGCCCGGGTTGGGTGACTGGTTGATTGGGATATTCACGAAGTTCACCGCTAAGCGGCGCAGGGAATTTATTTCGGCGCGCTGATCGTTATTTCGGTCACCACACCATCTGCCAGGCGAAACAGCCTGCCGTTCAAGGCGTAGACACCAACCGGGCAATCGCCGCTTTCAGCAGAGGCCAGGATCAACGTGCTGATGGTTGCAGGGTCGTCGGATTTTGATATCCCGACCTGGCCGAGCGAGCATTGCCGGGCGACCGTGAACTGATCCTTGTTGTCGACCAGCAATGTGAGCGCATCTGCGTTGGCGACGATACGGGGAATATGGTAACGGTCAAATCCCCCGGCATAGGGTGCCAGCATGTACTTGGGGCGGATGGCGTAATCGATCTCGAATACCCCCAGCAGTGGTTTACGTGTCTGGGAAGGCATGCCAACCAGGAATTCATTCATGTACTTGGTGCCGGGCCATGCGCCGTAGGTCAGCGCGATCATGTTTCCCAGCTTGTCGAATAATTCCGGACGCCCCGCCATCGTCAGCAGTTGTTTCATGCGGATCTCATTTTGCTGGTACTGGTACAGCATGGTCGGTCCATCCAATTTGGAGAGCAGTGGGTGGGTATAAAAGTGATTATAGGGCATCAGGTCGTGTTCGATGCCCCACACGATCACCCTGGCGAGCGCATCTTCCCAGCCATCGCCCTGGATGAACCAGGTGGGGGTGATGATATTCCCATACAGCTTGTCGCCCAGGTTGTAAAACAGCGCTGCCGTGTACCCAAAATCGGGGTGCTCCTGCGAGAACTCCCACAGGATGCCCAGCCCCGAACGGTTGGAGGGTGTGCCATCCTCATTCAAGAATAATTGGTCGGCAAAATACAGGTCATCCAGTGAGATGACCAACGGTTTGCGCCCGGCAGGGGCGCTCAGATCGCCTTTCAACCAGGGTTCGAGAGGCACGAGCGAATAGCCGGCATCGTAAAGCGCCTGAAGCTGGGTGCGGAAATCGCTGTATTTCATCTTGATGGAATCCGAAACATCATCCGGGTTGTCGTTTTTAAAGCGGTGGTAGGTCAAAATGGGCACCAGCGGGTCGCTGGTCCAGACGGTCGCGATCAGGGTTACTTGTTCTTCGCTGGGTGTAGGGGTGACCGTTGGGGTGGGTGTGGTTCCGGCAGTCGAGTTGACTGAAGTTGTTGGCGGAGGAGTTGTCGCAACGGGTAGTATGCCGGCTGATGTGCAGCCAGTCAAACCGAGAACGAACAATAGCATGATCAGCCGGATGTAGCGATGAAAGTGGATAGGTCTTGTCATATTTACCGATTGTACCATAGACAGTACACCCCCGGTGATCCTGTCCGATTCAATTATCCACGCAGGTGGTTGAAGCGGGTTGGATCCCGATTTTATTATTTCTTAACGGTCGGCAGGAACAGTTCCCAATAGGCAGACCGGTATTCGTACGCCCCCAGATCGGCTGTGTTCGTTATACCAGCCGGTGGGTAAGAAAAAACCGTATTGTGTACCATGCCGGCAGTTGGTGATTCTGTTTGCGTTAATACTTCCCGACGTATAGGGTGGGTCAATTGTCATGATATTGCCGGGGTCCGACCAGGTCTGTTTGCCCATTCCGGTGACATTCATCCCAGCGCATGGGTTATTTATAGCGGACGTTGTGGCGGAAACCGACGAAAGTGGCAGACTTACCAGGATCAGCAATATCAGGCTGCTGATCACTTTTTGAATATTTTTTTTGTAGCTTCATTAGCTTCTCCCCTAATATCATAGCTGGTCTTTATTAGTTTATCTCGTGTATGCTCCACCTTTTATAATTAAATATGGGCGGGTGTATCGAGCTCCTCTTCGAGCCGGACGGCGCGCATCAGTGGGGTGGGACGCCATAGCTTGTAAATTTCCCGCACCGGTGCGGGGATATCGATATAGCGCTCACTTGAAACCTCCTGCTGGATCAATGTCTTCGGGAACAGGACCGCCAGGTCGTCCGGGGTGACCGGTTTTTTGGTCTGTGGATTTAATACGGGTGCTGGTGGTATGGGAGAATTGGCTGCAATGTTATACCAGGCTCCGGGCAAATCACTTTGGGAAAGATCGAAACGTGTTCGGTGAGTCATTGTCTATCTCCTTTTTATTGATTGTCTAAAATTGAATGGAGAAACCCATTTTTCGGGCGGCTTCCTGATAGGTTGCCTGGGCGAGCGGGCGGGCACGTTCTGTCCCGGTGCGCAATATGGCGATCAATTCTTCCGGAGCCATCATTAACTTTGCCCGGCGGGCTCTTATGGGCTTCAGGGCACCGTTCAACACCTGCGCCAGGAGATGTTTAACCTCCACATCACCCACCTTGCCCGCTCGATAGCGTTCTTTCAGATCGGCCAAGCGGGTCGGATCGGGGTCGAAAATATCCAGGTAGGCAAACACGGGGTTACCCTCCACGTGGCCGGGGTCATGCGTATGGATGCGCGTCGGATCGGTGTACATGCTCATCACCTTGCGGGATGTCTCTTCGGGCGTATCCTTCAGGTAGATGGCGTTGCCATAGGAAGTGTGCATGGTGCGGTTGTCGACGCCCGGCAGGCGTGGTGCGGATGAAAGTAGCGCTTCAGGTTCGGGAAAGGTATCTCCATAGATCTGGTTGAAACGCCGGGTAATCTCGCGTGCCAGTTCGATATGGGGCAATTGGTCCTCGCCGACCGGTACGAACACGGCTTTGTAGAGCAGGATGTCGGCCGCCTGGAGCACCGGGTAGGTTAAAAAGCCCAGCGAGGGCTGCAGTTTCAACTCGCGTACCTGGTCCTTATAGGTCGGGACACGCTCCAGCCTGGATACGCCGGTCAGCATGCTCAGCAACAGGCAAAGTTGGGCGTGCTCCGGGATGGCGGATTGCAGCACCAGGTTGGCTTTTTCAGGGTCGATCCCGACAGCCAGAAAATCGGCTGTTACGTCGAGGATATTTTCCCGGAGCCTTTCCGGATGTTCAAAATCGGTTGTCAGGGCATGCAGATCCGCTACTAAAAAATAACAGTCGTACTGCGTTTGGAGTTCGACATATTTACGCAGCGTTCCGACCAGATGCCCGATGTGGCGCGGCCCGCTGGTACGCTGCCCGGTCAGAATTCGTTTTCGATTGCTCATTCTGTATCCTTTCGTACTTAAAGAAAAATGCGTTCGTCCCATAATGGGGACGAACGCATCCAGTGCGTCCGCGGTGCCACCCCGGTTAAGCGGCTTAACAAAAAATTCCGCCGGTGATGCGACGGATTTTGGAACCAGCTTCACTCGAGAGGTACGCCACGTTGGTGGTTATACCCTGGCTCTTGTAACGGGTGCCAACCCGGCGCGGGCTATTCGATCGCTCTTTCACCCTGCAACTCGGAGGTCCATTCGATCCCGGCCGGCATGCGGAATTTTCACTGGCTACCGCTCTCTGAAAACGCTGCTTTGGGACTTACTCGTCCTCGTCAAAGTCGTTAGGTTTAATTGGCATGATTATAGGCAGTTTGATGGAATTGTCAAGAGGATTATTCCAAAAAGACCTAGCTATCTTTGTTTACGATTCCTTTAAATGTGAATCATTCTTACGGGTTGATCTGGAACTTGGTACCAGTCTGAAGGAAGTCCAGGACATACAGATTGCCTTTCAGGTCAAAAGCCATCGCCCTGGCGCCCGGTTGAAGTTCAAAGGTTTCGAGATAACGTCCGTTTGGATCGAAAATTTGGATTCCATGCACATCGCTGACATAAATACTGCTCTGATTATCGACGGCAATGGCATCCACTGCCTGGAAGGCGCCGTGTCCTTCACCGTCACCACCGAATTTGTTCTGGTACTTCCCATCACGGTTGTATATTAAAACCAGATTATTGAAACTGCCCAGCAGGTAAATATTGCCCACCCCATCCACCGCCACGGTCGTATCCAGTTCGCTGTGATCGGTGACGTTCCCGATCGGGCTGTCCAGGAATAGATCCACCTGCCCATTTTTGTCAAAGCGCACAATGTTTTCGTGATCGGTGAAATACACTCCCAACACACTGCCATCCGGGGCGGTGCAGACATCCTCGAAATAACCTTCCCCTGGGTAGGTCAATAGACCCAGGCGTTCACCGGTCCACCCGTCGAAGATATAGATGCCATCGCTGGAGGTAATATAGACCTGCCCATTCAGATCGACGGCCATACCAGCGATGAAAAGATCCTTGCCGTTGTCTTTTTTGCCGGTATGCCATTGGGTGAGGTAATTCCCATCCGGATCGAAGACCTGGATCAGTCTGGTATCGATATCTCCAATATAGATATAGTTATGGCTGTCCACTCCGATATACCGGGCATCGCTGAACAGACCCGCCCCGGTGCCTTCACCACCGATTGTAAACATAGGTGATGCAAACGGCACTACGGTGGGGGTGGAGCTGGGGGTGCCCGTGGAAAAGGGCACGATGAGTGATTCGGGATGTTTCTCATTGATAACGCCGAAGATGATCGCAATAATCACGGCCATGAACCCGATCGCCATACCGGCAATGGCCAGAATGCCGACAGCGCTCCTTGAACTTCGGTTACCTGGCTGACTCGCCTGGGAAGATTTGGTGGTTATATCCGTAAAACCCTGTATCAATTGAAAGACGGTTCCATCCGGCAGGGTGACCAATGCTCCGGAAGCCAGTTTCTCGACCAGTTCCTTGGATTCGCGCAAGCTGGAGCCATAGGTCAGCTTGAATGATTTAATTGCCTCGAGTGGGCTGACATCGGTATAGAGCTTGGCTATCTTTTCCAGCAATTCGGTCTGAGAGGGAGCGGTTGAGACCACCTTCATATGGCCAGGCAAAATGACCGGCTGACCGGCAGCAATAGCATCAATGGCTCGTTTGCTTTCAGTCAGACTGGTATCGAACACCTCCCGATAGATGCGTATAGCCTCTATTTGTTTCCCTGCACGGGCGAGCACTGCCATGCGTTTCAGGTTAAGAGCGTGCTCCAGAATATTCGATACCGGCGCATCCACCGGTTCACGGTTCATTTCACCCAGCAGTTCGGTTGGCAGCAGGACAGTGGAATGACAAAAGGGGCATTTTAGGGTCAATGATCCCGGTTGAATGTTATCCAGTGGAGCACCGCAATTTGGACAATCCAGCGTTTTTGACATATCCAGCCTTTATGTGTACCTTGAAACACGTGAATTTGGAAACAAATAATATTATATGACGAACATCCAGGAATAATAATCTCAGTTATTATTGTTGTGGTTCTTCAACGGAAATACGAGAACAAATTAGATGATCAAAAAAAAATTCCCAAAACGAAAATGGCGGGTGACGCGGGGCAACCTGAAACGTGTTTTATCGTAAATAGATGTAGGTAGCAATGTTATTGATGAGGAACAAATGTTGGAACGTATTTTTAGAGCCATACGATTAGACAAAGTATTTTACCGGGAAGTAGCGGATGATCCAAGCCTGGATACGGAAAGCGTCCTGATCGTCATCCTGGTGTCAGTGATCTCTTCTCTCGGGACACTCACGGGTCAGGAAGGATCCTGGCTTGCATATATTGGTGCGGTAGCCAACAGTATCCTGCTGGGATGGTTATTATGGGCAGTGGTTGCATGGTTTGTAGGCAAGCATGTTCTGGACGGCGAGGGCAGTCTGAGCGGCATGCTGCGCGGGTTGGGCTATGCCAGTGCACCACGCCTGTTGGGCATATTCGGCGGATTGCCAATCATTGGTTGGATATTCAGCCTGGCAGGTGGCATCCTTAGCCTGATCGCTGGCATCATTGCTATTAGAGAAGGCATGTCGGTGGATACAGGCAAGGCGATCATCATTGCTCTGCTTGGCGGGTTGTTCTATATTGCAGTTTCCGTTCTGATCGGGGTGTTATCACTGCCCTTGAAAATCGTGTTTTAAGATTTTAAGCATTTATCGGTTATATCTGATAAAAAGTATAAGCACCTTCCTCAAGGGAGGCGCTGTAGTTAAAATGTCCATATTCCTTGTCATCTGTTTGCCTGTTGATCCCGTTCGATCAACAACTTCAATCCTTCGACTGCCACCTTGATGGCGCGGTTGACGTCCAGCGGAGCGTACCCGGTACGGTCGGGTTTATTGGGCGCTTTTTCCTTATTGGGGTCGCCAATGATGAGCATGGCGCCACCGGCACGCTTGCGATAGATGGCTGACAGGATGAAAATTGCAGCCGATTCCATTTCAGAACAGACTGCCCCGCCTGCCTTCCAGGCTTTCCAGCGTTCGGCCAGACGATCGGCGATCGGCATTCGTCCCATCTCGGTCTCTCCATAGAAAGAATCCTTTGATTGGGTGATGCCGCAGCGATGGGGTATGCCAGCTTTGACAGCCGCATCGCGCAATGCCAGTACGATATCCGGATCGGCTATGGCAGGGAATTCCAGCGGTAGATATTGCCTGGTGGTACCTTCATCCCGGATGGCACCGGTGACAATCGCCACCTCTCCGGAGCGGGTTCCATCCTGGATACCGCCTGCCGTGCCGACGCGGAGAAACGTATCAGCTCCAATGGCAATCAACTCCTCGACTGCGATGGCGGTTGAAGGGCAACCGATGCCGGTCGAACACACTGAAACCTTTTCACCTAGTAATGCACCGGTATAAATGACATATTCACGGTGGCGGGCGATAAATTTGGGGTACTCGAAATAAGCGGCGATCTTCTCACAGCGATCCGGGTCGCCCGGCAGTAATACATAGCGACCGGCATCGCCCTTTTTTGCCTGGATATGATATTGAAGTTTATCTTTCGGAGGCATTTTTCCCTCTCACAATGGATTAGGAGCACTATACTATCATGGACTAAAACGGGCGTCAAATCATCAAAGAAGAGCCATTCTCTTGGAGTATTCTAATTATCGATTGTGATCGGTTCTTTTCGATTGGGATGAGGTTTGGAAAAATGTTCGGTCAGAT
Source organism: uncultured Chloroflexia bacterium (assembly GCA_963701225.1). Lineage (GTDB taxonomy): Bacteria > Chloroflexota > Anaerolineae > Anaerolineales > Anaerolineaceae > JAFGXF01. The sequence goes on from OY969578.1 coordinate 841,763, forward strand.
CCTGGGTAGCGGTGTATATTATTTACCTAACGGAACTTTGTCTTATAAATTGATGCCGGATGGGTGATCAATGGAAAAGATATACTTGAATCATAACCACCAAACCCATCAAGACCACCATTGCAAGGCTGTGTGGGAGAACTTTACGAAGGATCTTGTGTTCATTCCCAATCTGGGAGGTGGCGGTGGCTGTGATTGTTATACTTTGGGGGGAAATGAGCTTTCCGGCAACACCACCACTGGTATTGGCGGCCGCCATATCTATCGGGTTGATACCCAATTGAGTGGCACTGATCTGCTGCAGATTGCCGAACAGGACGTTGGAGGCTGTAATCGAGCCGGTCGAGATAACCCCCAACCAGCCCAGAACGGTACCAAAAAAGGGATATAGAACACCACTGTTGGCAAATGCCAGTCCCAGGGTTGCATCCAACCCGGTGTAACGGGTGATGAATCCAAGCGCAATCAGAAGGCTGATTGTCAGAAGTGTCCCGGCTGCCTGGCGTAGGGTAATCCAATACGCTCGTCCCATGTCTTTCCATGAATGTCCGATACAAATTCCGGTCAACACTGAACCCAGCAGCACCGCTGTTCCGATGGACGACAACCAATTGAATGTGTAGACTGCGCCAAGCGGTTGTGCCACAAAGCTCAGGGGAGGCGTGCGAATGACCAAGCCATCCAGACCGGCAATTACGATGTTTAAGCTGACGCCATCCAGAATTGTTTTTACCTGGGGAATACCCCACACGAAAACCATCACACACAGGATGATCCAAGGTAGCCAGGGACCAGCGATGTTTTTGTGGGGAGAAATATCTCCCACAGGTGTCTGAGATTTCTGAATATAGGGTTGGTAAATTTCACGCGGTTTCCAAAAACGCAACAGGATCAATAAGGCAACCAGGGATGCAATCGCACCTGCTATGGTTGCCAGCCAGGGACCATGCCAGAAGGCTGTTGCGGTTTGGGCAATTGTATAACTCAAACTGACCGTCAGAATTGCTGGCAGTACTCCCAGCATGCGTTTAAACCCAGAAAATGCCCAGACCAGCCATGCAGCCAGAATCAGATTGAGCGGAATCAATTGCAATGCACCGGTTTTCGCAAGGTCAAAAATACTGATCCCGGTGACACCTTGAAGAGCAAGCATGCCTGTGCCGATCGAACCATAAACCACCGAGGTACTGTTGGCGATCAAGGAAAGGACAGCCGCTTGGAGCTTTGGGAATCCCAGCCCGATAAGGATGACCGAGGTGATTGCGACTGGCGTCCCAAATCCGGATGCGCCTTCAAAGAAGGATCCAAGGCAGATGACTACCAGGAGAAGCTGCAGACGCTGGTCGCTGGTGACACTTATCAGGCTGGATTGCAGTTGAGAGAATAGGCCTTTTTGTTCGACCAGCTGGAAAAGGAACAGAATGTTAAGGATGATCCAGCCGATCGGTAACAACCCATAAGCGACGCCATAAAGGGTGCTCAATACTGCCATTCCGGCAGGCAATCGGTAAAACAACATTGAGATAACCAGTGCGGCGAGCAGACCCAGAGCTGCTGCCAATTGCGCTTTCAGCTTAAACACGGACATACTACCCAGCAGCAATACGATCGGCAATAAAGCGACCAGGGTCGAAATCAGTGGATTATTGAAGGGGTCATAGTTTTGTATGTAATTCATAACTTGTGCAGCGTAGGGCTTGATGCGGATTTATCGTTATCCTAAAAACCAGGTGCCTGATCAGCATAAACAAGCTGGAATCCCAGGCAGATGCCCAGGAACATCTCTGAACCGGATGTCGCGCCATGCATTAGCAATCGTTCCAGGCTGGCTTTCAAACCGTCCGGGCTTTCAGGATGCATGAGCTGGCGCGTGACTTCATGGATCTTTTCGGAATATTCCCCTGTCAATGCATGGCGCAAAACGGTTAGGCTCAATAGTGACGTAACTCCATCTGTAAGTTGTTCTTTCAGTGCATCACTCAACAACAGTAAATACTGATCGGCAAGTGGATGGTGTGAACGATGCATGGCTGCCAGCAATCCAACCAGCAGGTCATCGCCAGAGGGTGTACCGCCGATGCCGTAACCGAGTAATCTGATGGTTGAACTCACCACGGTTTTATCATCGTTTTGTTTCAGAGCAGTGATTAAATCACCTATCACCGGGATTGCCAGACGGGCGATTCGAAGGTCGGGATGATCGTCAAGGATTAATTTTCCATCGAACAATAGGTGATGATTTTCGAGCAAAGGAACAAGACCCGCATGGTTAGCGTGCTTGAAAACGTAATCGGAAGACCAGGTTAGCAACTCCAGGAAAGTTCCGATATCACCAGGGTCGGTCAGATGCGACATACCAGGAGACCATAAAGATGACTCGGAGTAGTCAAATATAATATCAATACCCTCGATTGCCAGGCATCGATTCTGTATCAAATTAACCTTCTGTTTGGTTTCGATCCCTTCTTTCATGAAGCTATTTAGCTGCCCTTCTGCAAGCATCATCGCATAAGGCAATCCTCCTGCCTGGCTGAATGTGAGCGCTATGATTCGCTGAGTATTATCCAACTTGATATTGACCGCCCGGTCAAACACACTATGGATTACGCCCAGAGGTCCAGGGTTTGACAGGCAATCCAGAATGGCGCTGCTTAACGATGCGATCTTGATATGCATGGTTGTTTATTTACCAACCAATGGGAGATAATACAGATTTTCAAACAAGAACTCTATGGCTCCAATATCGCAGCCGCCACCCTGTGGCCTGATGTGTCCATTGATATCGGTCGCCGGGCAATTCAATCGGTGGGCAGCATCGATCAAAGGGCTGGTTTTCAAAGGTTTGGGGGTAAAGTTAGACAAGTCCGATATAAGGATTTGTGGGTCTTTCCCACAGATGGATTGATTTCCCGGGCAGACATCCTCCTTGACGCCGAAAATAAGCGAGTAATCGACTTCAAAGGTGGCTGCCGATAGATCCTCTGAATAGGACAGACAGCTCGCCTCGCTCGGATTTGTGAAGTCGGGCTGACCGATGAAAAGATCATTGCGCATGATCACGCGCTCATTGCCTTCACATTTTTCCCCTTCGCTACACTGCGCAATGACCAGGCAATCACCCTGCCCCGTGATGCTGGCATTGGTAACCGTGATACGGTTGCCACGCCATAGATCAAAAGATAGTGCGTTTCCGAAGGCGCGGCAGTCCTCTACTGCGCTTTCAATTTGACCATCGCCATTAAAATCTCCGCTGGCAGTGAACGGTTTGCCCATGAAAAAAGCACAATTACCGACAACGATTGTGTTTTCGATCGTTGCCACCCCGCGGGTCTTAATTTGATTTCCAGCGTTTCCCTCTGCCCGGCTGCGACGAATTTCAATTTTAATATTGTGGTTGCCATACAGCAGGTCCAAACCATCCGAGGTATTGTGTAGAAAAGCGGAATCCTCGATGATCCAGTGACCACCGGTTTCTCCCGTTCCAACCCCATCACCATACCCCCGGGCTGGTTGAGCCCAGCAACCGGTCGGTTGTTCATCAGGAAAGCTCTCAACGCAGCCATTCCATTCAACCAGCCAGTGCGAGAATTTCAGGGTGCCACTGTTTGAATCGCTACCTTGCCGGAGGTCCCCATCCCACCCGACCCAGCCATTGCCTGCCAGACGTGTGTTTTCGATACGCCAATCGGCGAGACGACCGGCGTGGATCCCGGCGGAAGCCAGTCCGTGGATATTCAAATCGCGCAACCAGATATTCTCCGAGTCTTCTGCATAGAGTCCTACAGAAGCCCATTCCCCATATGGGAAGCTGCCACGTTGGCAACTCAGGTCGCTATTGGGATGGCCATCGGCACATGTGGCGTGGTCGGTTAATTCGAGACAGGCGATGACCGCATTGCTCGTGCGGGTCAGATCGAATAAACGGCTGGCACGTTCAGCACCCCATACTTCGGGTGGCGTCGGGCAACCTGTATTCCAGCCCTCACCCAGGATCAAAGTTGGATGCTGCGGGTCGGGTCCTGCTGGTACGGGAGACATCCGGCAATCCCAGGGATTATCAGGATTACACAGGGCAGGAGACTCTGCCCCGGGTGCACCATATCCCAAACGGTAGCTGCCGCTGGCTATGATCAACGTATCGCCTCCCTCAATACGTGCCGGACCACCGGGTGGCAACGCACGGAATGGGTGATCCCATGCACACGCTTGATCCTGACCACTGCCCGAGTATGGGATATCTGCCTGCCCGTTGCACTGCTGCGTATCGCCTCCATCTGGTCGGATATAGTATATCGTTCCACCAGGTGAGATCACATCTGGGAGTACGTTTCTGCCCGGAATTAATGCACTACAGGCAGATGCCATTAGTGAAATCAGCACAATGATGGTGATTTTTATCCTCATGATTCCTGTTAATGATAATTATATCCAGAACAACCAGAATGAATATCTATTACTGGCTGTAAACTGTAAACCAATTGTAAGCGCATTTCCCCGGGAAATTTGATAATATAAATTACTATAATCAGACCAAAATAGGATAAATAACTCTGATAAAATTTGGGTGGAAAAATCAATGCCTGTTTTAGTATTCAGACCAGATGTCATTCCATTGTTGATAGGAATTGGGATCTCTGCCTATCTGTTATTTGTTGGCTTTAAATATCGTCACACCAGGATAGGTGTTGATTTTTTCATATTAATGTCGCTGGTGTTTATCTGGCAGCTCAGTGACGCATTTAATATATCCACAGCAGTTTTATGGCTGGTCAGTATTTTTGCAGGTATCGGGGTCGCATGCATGGCTGCAATCCCCGTCCTCATCCTTGTATTTGCAGCGCGTTTAACAAGGCGTAAGTGGTTGACCAGGCCTGGTATTATTATCCTCCTTTGTATCGTTCCCATTATCACTGCCACCCTGACAGCCACTAACAACTTGCACCATATGGTTTTTACCGGATTCAGCTTGAATGTTCTGAATTCAGGTTTCTTGATAAAGACTGATTTCGGACCATGGTATCCAATACAAGGTATCTATTCGTATATATTGATATCCATAGCCATCATATTTTTATTCGATTGGTTGAGGAAGGCGAATCCGGCTATTCGTGGTCAGGCGGTCGTCCTTCTGCTCGCGATACTCCCCCCGATTGTATTTAATGTGATCTATACCTTCGGGGTCATTAATACAATCATCGATCCAACACCCCTGGCATTCACCATATCAGGATTTGTCCTGTTATGGGGGCTTTATCGATATGGTTTGCTGGATATGGTACCGATCGCCCGGGAAATGGTTATCGAAAGTATTCATGATGGTGTGATCGTGGTGGATAACCAGGATTCGGTGCTGGATATAAATCCGGCAGCTGCTAAATTATTTGAGGGCAAACCGGGCAATCTGATCGGTCAAAAGTTGAAGGATTTGATTAAATATCATGGAAACCGATTGGTGATTGAGAAAAATGAAAAAGGTGAATATCAATCGTTACATCTACATACCAACAATGAGATGATTGAATATGAGGTGCGCACTTCTCCAATCAATGATAAGAGCGGAATTCTGGAAGGCAAAGTCATTCTTTTCAATGACGTGACAAAGCAACGGCGATTGGAAGATGAGTTGCGGCAACTTTCTTCGCTGGATCATCTTACCGGATTGCTTAACCGGCGATCCTTTTTTATTGAATTGGAAAAGCAAATCCGGCTTGCACACCGTTATCATTTCCTGCTCTCCGTTTGTATGCTGGATCTGGATCGATTTAAGGAGCTGAACGATCGTTATGGACATCAGGTTGGGGATGAAGCCCTGGCGGTGGCATCCGAAATGATTCAAAATACGGTCAGAAAGACCGATCTTGTAGCCAGATACGGAGGGGATGAACTTGCTCTCCTCCTCGTCCATACTGGTGAACGGGGTGCTATGGCACTCTGCCAGCGTATTAACAAAGCCGTTGGTGATATTATCATCCAAAAAGATTTTCAGATGGGTGTAAGTATCGGATTGACCTGTTTGACAAAACAGGATAATGAGACTGGTGAAACGATAATCGGCCGGGCTGACAGGGCTTTATACCAGGCAAAAGCTGAAGGACGAGGGGGAATCGCCGTGGGGTAGTACCGGAAGAGTCAACCAACCCTTCGGTTTCCTTGAAAATAGACCCCAAAACAACTGCTCAAATCCGACCTGATATAATATCGGACATGAAATATCATATTTGGACCGAGGGCTGCCAGATGAATGTGGCAGATTCGCAACGCATGGCAGCTGCCTTGGAACGGTTGGGATTGGAAAATAGCCGACTGCCCGACGAAGCCGATGTGATCGTCTTGAATACCTGCGTCGTCCGACAGAGTGCGGAAGATAAAGCTTATGGTCGATTGAGTTCATTACGACCCCTGAAAACGAAGAACCCGGAACTTATTATTAATTTAATGGGTTGCATGGTGGGTGTGCGTAACCTGGCTCAACTGAAAGAACGATTCCCTTATGTGGATGTGTTCTCTCCGCCGTCAGATCCCGGACCGTTGATCGCTCATCTGACCCGGAGTGAAACCCGGCGTCAGCACGATATCGAACTTGTTACACGGAATGCCCTGTTGGATGAGGAGCTACCCCTCCCGAAGCCTGACGAAGGGCAGGTGAGTGTATTCCTGCCGGTCGTGTTGGGTTGTTCTCACGGCTGTACGTATTGTGTGATCCCTTCCCGGCGGGGAAAAGAACGCAGCCGGCCGCCGGCTGAAATTCTGGCGGAAGCATCCAGTCTTGCGCATCAGGGTGTGAAGGAGATCACCCTGCTGGGTCAGATCGTAGACCGTTATGGATGCGATCTGGAGGAAGGGCAGGGCCTATCTGATTTGCTTTGCCGGTTGAGTGAGATCGAAGGCATCCAGCGCGTCCGTTACCTGACTTCCCACCCCAATTATTTAACCGACAGAATACTTGAAACCACCGCCGGAATATCAAAGGTGTGCCCGCATATCGAAGTGCCCGTCCAGGCAGGCGATGACAAGGTATTGGCGGTCATGCGTCGCGGGTATACCGCGAACGATTACCGCATCCTGATCTCAAGGATACGTACTTATTTGCCGGAGGGCTCGATTGGCACCGATATCATTGTGGGTTTCCCGGGCGAAACGGATGACCAGTTCCAGAATACAGTTGATCTGTTGGAAGAATTGAAATTGGACGTGGCGCATCTTGCGCGCTACTCGCCGCGCCCCGACACACCTGCATATCGAAATCTAAACGATGATGTCACGGCAAATGAAAAGTTACGTCGATTCCGAGTCCTGGATGAGCAGCAGGAACGCATTGTCGGAGATATCAATTCCCGCCTGTTAGGAACACAACAGGAAGTGCTTTTCGAAACCAAGGTGAGGGGCAGATGGCGGGGTCGTACACGTACTAATAAACTGGTATTCGTTGAAAGTGAAGAGAACCTTAGCGGGGTGCTGCGCCTGGTGAAGGTCACCTGGGCGGGCCCATGGTCGATGCAAGCAACCCTGGCCTAGATACTGCTGAGCAACCCCCTTTATATTTCATATTAAAAGAAAAAGCGCGGTTAATTAAATAACTGTTGCACAATATCAATAAACTTTAAATAACCTTGACAATAATTAAGAAGTTATTTAAAATATCTTAGATAAATCAATGATGATATTAATATAATGAAGGTGAGGGTGTGGTGGTACAGGAATCTGATCGATTGATGATCTTGGAATTGCTTGAAAAGGGAAAAATAACCAGCGAAGAGGCTGATAAATTGCTTACGTCGTTAAAACCAGAAGATCGCGTAGAAACAGCGGATCCTGTCGAACTCACTTTTAAATACAAGGACAAACCGGGTCGGGCTCATTGGATGCATATCCGGGTTACAGAACCATCAACCGGAAAACGGAAATTCAGCCTGTTACTGCCCATCTTTTTCTTGAAATTTGGTATCTCAGTTACCGAAAGACGGGTTAAAACCGACAAAGAACGGGAGGGCCTCCAAGCGGGCAAAGAGTTTTTCAGGGATGCTGTCAAAGGGAAGGTTGTGGATGTTTCTGATCCCGAAGATGATGAGCGGGTTGAGATCTCATTCCTATAAACCCGTTAAGAACTGAACTGATTCAAAATCCCTTCCACTATTTGTTGTTTTCTTTCATCTGGAGTTGCAAGTCATGTTTATTAAACAAAAACTGAACCAATTTGGAAATTTCTATAACGACTACCCTCGTACTTTCTGGACTTTAATGGGCGTGTCATTTATCGATCATCTCGGTGGGGCATTGATGTTCCCGTTCTTTGCCTTGTATATCACATCCAAGTTTAATGTGGGCATGACCGAGGTGGGTGTCTTATTTGCCCTTTTTTCGATTTCGAGTTTCATTGGTTCCGCGCTGGGCGGCGCACTGAGCGACCGTTTAGGCCGCAGAGGGATGTTGATCTTCAGCCTGATTTCAACCTCAGCCAGCAGCGTATTAATGGGTCTGGTGAATTCGCTGGGAGCTTTTTATGTGTTGGCACTTTTAGTTGGAATATTCACCGATGTGGGTGGACCTGCCCGCCAGGCCATGATGGCCGACCTGCTGCCTGTAGAGAAACGCGTCTCCGGTTTTGGCATCTTCAGGGTGGTATTCAACATATCGGCTGCCATTGGACCAGCCATCGGCGGCTTTATGGCAACCCGCTCCTACCTGGCGCTCTTCATTACCGATGCTGTGTTAAGTTTTATCACTGCCATCCTTGTGTACCTATATATCCCGGAGACTAAGCCAAAAGAACTTCTGGATGCTCCCAAGGAAAGTATTGGTGCCACCTTCCGGGGGTATTTCACGGTGTTGAAAGACCGGATCTTCGTGTTCTATATTTTTGCCAGTATCCTGGCGGGTCTGGTTTATATGAACTTCAATACCACACTAGGAGTGTTCCTTCGCGATTATCGCGGGATTCCAGAATCTGGTTATGGCCTGTTGATCACCATCAATGCCACCATGGTTGTCCTCATGCAGTTCTCGATTTCGCGTGTCATCGAAAAGTACAAACCAATGCTAATGATGGCACTCGGTACAATGCTGTCAGGTCTGGGATTTGCCTTGTTTGGATTTGTCAACACTTACAGTCTGGCTGTTTTTGCCATGGTGGTCCTGACCATAGGTGAGATGATCTGGGCGCCTGTTTCAAATGCACTCGTGGCCATGTTTGCCCCTGAGGATAAACGGGGACGGTACATGGCAGCCTTTGGTTTCTCGTGGGGCATCCCATTTGCTATTGGGCCACTCTTGGCAGGTCAATTCCTTGATTCGGGTAATGGGAACTGGCTATGGTATGCCTGTGGAATAATCGGTATTCTGGGAACGTTGTGTTTCCTTGCATTGAATAAGTCGATCCACAGTACCCGGAAGGGTGCACAAACGGAACCGGTAAAGGTATAATTTGAACAAGCGAAATGAAAAACAAATATTTCCTGACCACTTAGTCCCCGCTTAAATCTTTACAGATTGCGTGGGGGGATTTATTCAAGCGAAGATCGGTCGCATTGATCTTCTGCCTGAATGTGGTTTTTGTTTCTATATCGTCGATTTCGAGTACGGAGAGAGAATGATTTTTCAAAAATTGGCTGCCAAAGCTTCGGCAACTTACCGGGAATATCCACGTCCTTTCTGGATCCAGACGCTGGTCATTTTCATCGACAGGATTGGAGGTTCCCTGTTATTCCCATTCTTCGCACTCTATATCACCTCCCGCTTCAATGTTGGAATGACCGAAGTTGGGATCCTGTTCGCCATCTGGTCACTTTCATCATTCATCGGTTCAGCCCTGGGAGGAGCCATCACAGACCGCATCGGCAGGCGCAAGATGATCATTTTCAGCCTGGTATCCACTTCCCTATCAGCGGTAGTAATGGGTTTGGTAAATGATCTGCAAACCTTTTATGTTGTAGCGTTCATCCAGGGTATTTTCACCGAATCGGGAAGTCCGGCCTATCAAGCCATGACGGCGGATCTGTTGCCCGTAGAAAAGCGCACGTCTGGTTTTGGCATCATACGGGTCGCTTTCAATGTATCAGCAGCGATCGGTCCGGCAGTGGGCGGTTTCATTGCCACGCGGTCCTATCTGGTGTTATTTCTGGCAGATGCGGTCATCAGCCTTATCACCGCGGTAATTGCTTACCGCTACCTGCCGGAATCCATGCCGCCGCCGCATCCGGATGCTAAGCATGTCAGCCTGGGTGGGACTTTCCTGGGATACCTCGATGTATTCCGTGACCGGTTGTTCCTGTTATATATCAGCGCCTGTATTTTGCTGGGATTGGTATATATGAACCTGAATACCACTTTGGGCGTGTATTTGCGCGACAGCCAGGGCATCCCTTCTTCAGGCTACGGCATGTTATTGACATTGAATGCGGTCATGGTGGTCCTGATGCAGTTCTGGATTACACGCAGGATTGAACGCCGCCCACCCATGTTGATGATGGCGCTTGGGATGGCGTTAACGATGGTTGGATTTCTGCTTTTCGGTTTCGATGGGGATTACCCGCTTTTTATTCTCGCCATGGCGATCCTGACTATTGGTGAAATGGTCTGGGCACCGGTGGAGAGTACCCTGGTTGCCATGTTCGCCCCGGAACATATGCGCGGGCGCTACATGGCAGTTTTCGGCTTCTCCTGGAGCATTCCATTTGCCGCCGGGCCGTATCTGGCAGGTCTCGTTATGGATAATCTGGATCCGCATTTGATCTGGTATATCTGTGGCGTGATAGGTATAATGGGCACTTTTTATTTCATGACATTAAACAAGCCTGCCATAAAACGACAGGCGATCATTTCTGTAAATGAATAAAGTGACAGCCAGAATCGTGACAAGTATTATTCAGATATAGCATGTGACTTGTATTATACAAAATGAACATTTAATAATATACATTGTCTATACCATCCTGGTTTATGCTAAAATAAGCATAATTAAATAAGCGGCTGCGATCAAATGGCTGAAAACCCGGTCAACGATCTACTTAATGAATGCCTGGTACTGGAATACAAGGGGGAATACGGCCAGGCGATTAGCCGTATCCAACAGGCACTTGATAACGTCGATGAAAACCACTTCTCCGAACAGGATAAAGCCAGAGCCATCATCCGCATGGGCTGGTTGGAATTTATGTTGGGACATTATACTCAGGCGTGGGAGATCATTGATAATGGATTAAAACTGGCGGAACCGAAGTCAGCGGCCACCTATGAGGGATTGATCAGTCGTGCGGCTATCATGGCTGAGACCAATGACCTGTCAGGATCTGAAAAGGAATACACGCTTGCAATCGAGCTTTGCCGGGAACTGGGGTTGGAGGGGATGCTATATCGCGGGTTGCATGGGTTGGCCGTTGGGGTTTACCTGCCACGTGGCCAGTTCGATCTGGCTCTCTCTTTCGAACGGGAAGCCTTGTTGCTCGCCCGGCGGGAACCGGCCAATAAGCCAATCTGGAAATTCCTGAATACCATCGGATGGGTTCACTGGCTCAGTGGAAATTCACACGAATTGAATGAAACACTCGAACGGCTCCAGTATGAAATCACGCCCGATACACCCAGCGAGGGGTATTATTTGTTATTGCGGGCGCAAGCCATCCTTGATTCCCATCATGATCCCGAAATGGTGATGTCATACCTGACCCATGCCAAGGTGATCGGTGAGATGCGCGGTGATCCTGGCTTGATCACCATGGTACGCGTTTCATTTGCCCGTTATTTTCTTAAACTTCAAAAGCCTGCCCCTGCCATGGATTGGGCAAAAATGGCTGTCGATTTCGCCCGAAAAGTGGGTTATATGCACATGCTGGGCATTGCTTTGTATGTACAGGCATTTGGATTATGGCTGGCGGGTGATCTGGATGTAGCAGAAAAGACCTTATCCGAATCCATCTCAGTTCTAACCAAATTGGATGCTCGATACGATCTGGCTTATGCCTGGTTGTTACTGGCGATCATACAGTATTTCCATGGCCAGCAGGGAGCACCCGAGACCTGGCAGAAAGCCATGCGGATGATCGTGGAAGGTGACTATGCCTGCGTGATAAACAAGACCAATGGGTTTGCTTATCAAATGTTAAGCGATTCGCTATCCAGTAAGGAGAGCGAGGAACAGAAGCTGGGACAGGCTCTGCTTAGCTTGTTAATAAAAATACCTCCCGAACCACTGTATGTCACCACGCTTGGAGATTTTTATATCGAGCAGGGTGGACGTCGCATCGACGGCGAGGAACTTCATCAACGCAGATCTGGAGAACTACTTGCATTGCTGCTCAGTCAACCCCGCCAACAGATCAATCAGGAGAAAGCACTTGAAGCCCTGGCTCCCAATGAATCTCGCACAAAACAGCAAAACACCCTGTATCACGCCACCTCCACCCTGCGCCGGTTGCTGGAACCCAACCTGCCCGATAAATTCCCTTCGTGTTTTCTTGATGTACGAAATGAGCAGATTCATCTCATCCTGCCACCCGGTTCCAGGCTGGATTATGAAGAGTTTTTAGATCATTGCCGTAACAAACGTTATGATCAGGCGATCGGACTGTATGGTGGTGAGTGGGTCGCGGATTATCCCTATGCAGAATGGGCAATGGAATTACGCGGGCGTCTTTCGCGTATGTATCTAGAGAGTTTGAATATTCGCACTCAGGCATTATTGAAACACAACAATCCAGAAGAAGCCCTGGAAAGCAGCCGGCGTATCCTGGCGCTCGAACCGTGGAATGAGGCGGCTGCAGAAATGGCAATCCAGGCATGCAATATGCTGGGGGATAAAGTTGGGACCATCCGCATCTACAAAAGCCTTCAGAAGGCATTGTCAGATGAATTTGGACTTGAACCTTCGGGCGAGATCAAGGTCAAGTTCAATGAAATCATGACAGAAGCTAGTGGAAGCAACTGAAAACTGGTATTTTCATGGCAGTAAATTGGCAGTTAGAGTCGTTATAATAATTAATGAAGTATTAGATAAAGACATTTATAATTGATAGTGATAACTCGTCCGGCGGCTGCAGTCTCATAGGGGATATCGCCGGTCAGAACAACAGGCACCCGTAATAGGCTGGATTGCGGGTGCCTGCGATTTAATTCCGCTTTATGTAGTAACTTATTTCTTTGAACAGCATCTATTAAAATAGCAATAAGATAAATTAGGTAAAATATATATTAAATAGACTGGATTAGGAATACCCGGAAAAGGAGATTGACATGTCAAAATTATTTGAACTACCCCCTCTCGTTTATGCATTAAATGCGCTTGAACCAGCCATTGATGCCCTGACAATGGAGATCCATCATGACAAGCATCACGCCGCCTATGTGGCAAACCTGAATAAGGCAATGGAAAACCAGCCCGAATTACAGGGGAAAAACATTGAAGCGCTCCTCAAAGACCTCAATGCCATTCCTGAAGTAGTACGCACCGCGATTTGTAACAATGGCGGCGGGCATGCCAACCACAGCTTGTATTGGAACATTCTTTCCCCGGGTGGAAGAAAATCGCCGACCGGTCTATTTGAGAAAGCGCTACTGGCTGAATTTGACACCTTAGATAAATTCAACGAGTTGTTATCGAATTCTGGGTTGACCCGTTTTGGATCCGGTTGGGCATGGCTGGTGGTCGATCCTGCGAAGAAACTGAAGGTCTACTCGACCGCTAACCAGGATAGCCCCCTGTCTCAGGGAGACTTTCCTCTGTTGGCAATGGATGTGTGGGAGCATGCCTACTACCTGAAATATCAGAACCGTCGCGCCGACTATATCAAAGCGTTCATGAGCGTGGTCAACTGGGATGTGGTATCAGGGTTGTACGAAAAAGCGATGTAGGAAACAAAATCACGATGAGGCAATGTAAATGAAGACCGCCTGATGCACACAGGCGGTTTTCTTAATGAGAAATATTCTGAGCGATCGGTTTTTCCTTATCCGCCTGATAGAATGAGAATAAGCCGCATGCGACAAACAGGAGTGCGCAGAGCTGATATGTCTGGCCTATTCCAACCAACGGGATGAGCGCCAGACCAATAAAAGGACCCAGCCCACTTCCCAAATCACCCCACGAAAAGATGAAACCCAGCGTACGCCCATGCAGTTCCTCGGGCACGCGGTCACCCACCACGGCTGGGATGAGCAGCGGAATCGCGCCGGCGGTAATGGCTGATAGCAGTCCGCCTGCGATCGACAGGCTGAAATCTGGCAGACTCATCCCCAATAGACCAATCACCCCCAGGACTGAGACCCCTGCCAATACTGCCCAGCGACGCCTCAGAATGTCGGAAAGCTTCCCGATCCAGGGCGCGCTCAGGATGCTGACCGCCACCCGGATCACCGTAAAGATGCCGGTCAACGTGGCAAGTGGAATGATCAATGCGCCAAAGTTCATTCCGCCATTGACGAATTGCCCCAGCCACAGGATCGTGGTGGCAGCCAGGACTCCCTCAAACACAATGCGCATGGTGAAATAGGGAACTGTCAATGAGAATGCAAGCCGCCAGGGGAGGGGAGCTGTGGGTTGTTTATCCTGTTCGCTTCGAGTTGCCTGCCCTGCCGGACGGGTCTCCGGCAGAAAGAACAACCAGGTCAGGGCTCCCAGATAGCCCAGCCCAGCCGAGAGCCACAAACCCCCGCGATAACCCAACAAGTCGGTGAACAGACCGGATGAAAAAGAAGCGATCGCGATCGCCAGGAAGTACCACATCTGCAGCTGTCCATTGATAAAGCCGCGATTGTCTTCCCGGCTGATATCCAGTGTCATGGCGGTGGTGCCGATCCAGATGCCCGACCAGGCGATGCCCCACAGGATGCGCCCGACAAGCAGTAGCCAGGAACCCTGGGATAAAGCGTAGAAAGCGGTGGAGAGTGCCCCGAGCAACAGTGAGCCAACCATCAGACCGCGACGTGGCAAGCGGTCATATAGCCAGCCGGCCGGTCCATTGGAAAGTATGCGTACCAGACGATTGGCACCCAATACGATCCCAACCATGCCCAGCGTGATTCCGGCCTCGAGCATGATATCGTGCTTGGGAAGGACGGTGTAGAGCGTGGCATCACCGAAGAGGCATAGCACAAGCCCTATCCCGAGGGGAAGGAATAATCTGGTCGGTGTGATGGTGTGGGGTACTTTCAATGATTCTCCGGAAGATAATTATAACGGCAGAGGATTATATTAATGAAATACCTTCCAAAACAGGAGGTATCTTGCCTGGTTTTGCTCCTCTTACGGCTTCTTGATTAATGGCAGGATATGGTAAGATGTTGGTTTAACACAGACAATCTCAAAATTGATTGTTACATAAGAGGCAATCATGGATGATTATGACAGCAATGGCAATAATAAATTTGATGAGCACATGGCATTGGTGAAGCGTAAGATCTCACCCAAGCAAATTTCAAAATATGAAGGCTACATTGCTGAGATATTTTCTGCCCTGGGTATGGATTTAGACACTCCATCGACCTGTGACACCCCGCACCGGTATATCCAGGCATTGATCGATGCCACCGAAGGCTATGAAGGCGATCCCAAACTGCTCAAAGCTTTTCCGAATGAATGCTCCGGCGGACCGGATTGCGGGTTGAGACAGGTAATTGAAGGTCCCATACAGTTCTTCGCTTTATGCGAGCACCATGCCTTTCCTTTCTACGGGCATGCATACGTCGGCTATATTGCAAATGATGAGATCATCGGTATCTCCAAGCTGACACGGCTGGTGAGACTCTTTGCCAAACGATTCGCCGTCCAGGAGCGGATCGGCTCACAGATCGCCGACGCACTGTTTACCATGATGAAACCACATGGCGTGGCGGTTTACCTCGAAGCGCACCACTTGTGTGTCGAGATGCGCGGAGTGAGAGAAAGCTCGCCCATCACCCGCACGACCTTCTGGCGTGGCGTGTATGGTGAACAAGCGGAATTGCGCTCTGAATTTCTCAGGATCTGTGGTCTTGGTCGCTGACAAGTAATTCAAAGCCTGTTGGTTCGTTGTAATTGTTGAGTGACCATTTTCAAGAGATAGTTGAGAATAAGTTATTCGTTGGTTTGTGATCTTTGATTTTGGAGGGAACCAATATGATTAAAAAATTAGCATTAATTTGTCTGGTGCTGGGGATGCTGGCCATTCCGATGAGCGCTTTCGCTGGCAAGGATTATATTGCCGAACAGTTCGACGTGGACATTGATCTCAAAACAGATGGCTCGATGCAGGCCACCGAGACGATCGCTTTCCGGTTTATGGGTGGACCTTTCACTTACGTATACCGTGACCTTGAGAAGACCAGAACTGACGGGATCTCATTTGTCTGTGCAGGACAGGATGGCATACCACTGCCTGTAAATGGCGAAACAGCTCTCGATTGGGTGGAAGTTGAAGATGGCGATCCATTGAGTGTAACCTGGCATTTCCAACCAACGACTGATCAGACCCGCATTTATTCCTTGACATACCAGGTATCAGGTGTAGTCCGCAAGAATGGTACCGATACCATCGTTTGGATGGCAATTCCACAGGACCATGACTACCGCGTTCAGGGTTCGCGTATCACCGTCAACTACCCGTCCGGGGCGAAGTTGAGCGATCTACCACTACTCAGTGGTTCATTAGATTACCGGGTGGAAAGCGTTGGAAATCCGGTGATCCTGACAACCGGGCCGGTTGAAGTGGATACTCCGCTCGTATTAACACTTAATTTTGGGGGAGGAACCCTGACCGAGAATGCACCTGTCTGGCAGATCAATGAACAGAGGCGGCAGGAACGATCTGCCAAAACGATGCCTATCACGATTGCCGGCTTTCTCAGCGTCTTTTTCGTTTTGATGATCGTCCTGGTTGTAATCGCCCGAAAACCGCGCACCACTGATGAAATCACACTACCTCCATCGACTAACAGACCGGTCAGCCCGCCGACGGATTACAAACCGGCAGTGGCGGCAGTTCTGGCTGCCCGTTTGAATCCCATGATGATGCATAGTCTGGCAACCCTGATCGATCTGGCGCAAAGAGGTATTGTAACCATCGAGCAGCTTCCGGGGAAATGGTTAAACTCCAACCGCTTTGAGTTGGTGCGCCTGCCATACTCTGGTAGTCTGTCACCGCACGAACAAGTCCTGATGGAGGCACTTTTTACAAAACGTGGACAGCCTATCGAAAGGATTGACTTATCGGAGTATGCCCAGCTTCTCAGCAAGCGTTGGTCGGATTTTTCCAAGGCCATCAAGCTGGAAATCAGCGCGCTGGGCTTGATTAATCCTGAGCGTAAGCAGCAACAGATCCGTATGTTTATTGTAAGTGTGTGCATGCTCCTGGCTGGCTTTTTCCTCGCCATCGGAATGGCAATATTCATAATGGCGAGGCCATCACCACTCTCTCTTGATATGGATCAACTGGCAAGCGGATTTCTGGGAGGTTTTATTGCTCTGTTCGGAAGTGGTGTCATTTACATCATCTTTGCGGCGCTTTATACCCCCCTATCTGCGGAGGGACGGTGGATTTCCAGCCAGTGGAATGGGTTTGCCAAATATCTAAAAGATATCATTGCCTTACGTGAACAAACGGTCCGACCGGATACTTTTTCGCATTTTCTGCCGTTCGCTGCAGGTTTTGGGTTGGGATCGCAATGGGCAAAATCCTTTCAGAAACGTGGTTCGGCAGAAGTGCCCACCTGGTTCCATGCACTAAATGCACAGGATGCTGATGGCTCTTATGGCGCTTTTACCGCATTCATGGCTAATTCCAGCTCCAGTGCCTCCTCAAGCAGCAGTGGCGGAGCGGGCGGCGCCTCAGGTGGCGGCGGCAGTGGTGCGGGGTAGGTATCTTGGGGCATTCGAGGTTGACTAATACATTTTGATTATGTTCATTACTCAGATGATCGTGGTGATCCTGCATCTGGAGGCCTAACTATATGACTCAAAATATACAGCATCATTTTGGTTCTTCAATCAAGCAAAACCTGGTTTATATCATTCCTTTTCTGATGGCAATCGTTTTCATGTTTCCACGCCTGTTATCAGCGCAATTTGGTTTAATGGATGATGGGGTGGCGTTATTTAATGCACAACGAATCATGGATGGTCAATGGAATTTAGGATCGGAGATGAGCGCTGGAAGATTTCACCCCCTGTATTGGATTATCCGATATCTGTTATTTCTAACACTCGATAATAATCCAACTGCACACTTTTTGGTGAATTTAATCGTATTAGAGTTTTCTCTGATAGCTATAATACTCATTCTAAAACAAGTCGGAAGCACGAGACTTCAAATTTTGGCAACTACGATCCTGTTTGTTCTTTCCGGTCCGCTGGCTGAAAATTATTTCACGTTATCAAAAGCAGAAATCTTTCAAATATTGTTCATTCTGATTGCAATTCTACTTTCTATCCTGATCAATAGAGTGCATTTGCTGGTCGTAAAATTACTCCTCGGATTTGGATCTGTTGCCTTCAACTTGATCGCATTATTAACCAAGGAAACCAGTCTCATTTTGCCTTTTATTTATTTCATTTGGGCTGTCATTGCATTGTTATGGTATAGGAAACAAAATAAGATTCGGATCATACCCTATCTTGTGCTGCTCATTTCGAGCGTATTGGCAATTTTGATTTACTTTTTCTTGAGAAATCAGTATTTAAGTGATTTATTCCCAACGGGTTCCTATGTGGGGATTCATATGGATTTCCGAATTTCAGAGCTGATAAACTCTATGATTGCCTGGGAACCGTGGTTGCGGCGTGATTTTGCATTTTGTATTCCGCTCATTATTGCATTTATTCTTATCATTATAATGAGACGTCAGAGTCCCCGATTTTCTCTCCTTTACTTACAAACAGGGGTTTGGATATTAGGTTGGTTAACTGTATTATTACCTTGGGTAATCAAAGCTGAATATTTCCTGTTACCATTTGCACTAGGATGCATTATATTATCTGCCCATATTCTTGGGGAATTGTTCGATGAGATAAAAAAGTCAATAGTTGTTCTTCGGATTATTTATGCGGGTTTGGTGATTTCTTCAGGCATACTTTGGATAATCTCCTTGTTTCTCTTCTATAACAATGCTCGTTATCAGTTAACAATGGATCGCGTTAATTCTCAAATGGTTGATTACTTAGCTAAGACCTTATCGCACGATGGGGTTGTTTACGTGAATCTACCAGCAGATAGTGAGTATATTAGTGAGATTCAATACCATTTAAATTTATTTTATAACCGCCCAGATATCACTGTAAAGAGGTTTTATTATCAAAAACCGGAAGGTGGTTCAGCAGAATATAGTTCAATCATCATTTCGCCGTTGGTTCAAAACCGCCCAACTTTTTCCGTGAGATATGCCTTTAATGAGGATAATTCGGGCGCCTGGACAGATACCCTTGAGAAATATATGGCTGGTGGGTATGACTCCCCAGTTAGCTTTTCTGATTCATTTATTGAGATTGACCCTCATGTATTCAGAACAATATGCATCATATTACCTGGAATAAGCCCATGTCAGTCAAGGGGAAAATTATTGGAAATAAAATCGCTGGTCTATTCCTGGGTTGCCTACCCTTACTCGATCAAAGAGCAACATATGGCTCAGCCAGGTATATACGAGTGTGGGGTATGGACATTGCGAAATAGCGATGGCACGACAACCGTTTACCGTTTCGGAAATTGTAATAATATCCCTGTTGTCGGAGATTGGAATGGTGATGGAATCTCTGATTTCGGTGTCTATTCTCAGGGTAATAAATCCTGGAGCATCGATTGGAATAAAGATAGCAAAGCTGATCTGGTTTTTTCACTCGATGGAATGGGTCTGACGGATATCCCATTGGTAGGGGATTGGGATGGAGATGGACGAGATACTCCAGGTTATTTCAGTCCATCAGATAATCAGTGGCATTTATACGAAGGAGAAACAAGTCATTTACTTGAAGTAATTTCTATACGAGGGGGGAGCGCAACGTCAGTACCATTGGTTGGTGATTGGAATCGGGATTCGAAAGACACATGGGGAGTATATCGATCGGAAACCGGTGAAATCAATCTTGAGAATGAGTTTATTGGGAATTTATCTGGTGTTGATTATACTTTACCCTCAAATACCACAATAATCGTTGGCGATTGGTTTGGAACAGGGCGGGATACACTGGCTTTTATTGATAGAACCGACTGGGTATTATTACCCGTGAATTGTTCATGCGCTTATGGTAATTTTCCTGTTGCATATCGTTATTCCGTCGATGATGGGATACCTGTCAGTGGTTATTGGAAGTAAATTAATATATTCGCGTGGATCATGTGTATCTAGATGATTTATCATCCCATGACGATTATGTTACAATAATCCTGGTATAAATTTGGAGAGAGAATGAAAAAGACTATACTATTGATGGTTTCTATTGGATTACTGGTCAGCGCATGTACCAAGAAACCTGTAGCAACAGTCTTGCCAACCATTGATCCTGCCATCCTGACCCAGATTGCATCTACTCAGGATTCAATCAGCCATCCAACAATCGAGCTTATCATCCCAACCGCCACGATGACTGCCGAAACACAACCGACTGCCTTTGTAATACCAACTCTTCAAACCAGCCAACAGACAATCGCTCCGGGCTTGAGCGGTTTCGTCATCACCGCCGTAAGCGGTAATCTGACCATTCATCGCGGACCCGGATTCGAGTACAACATTGTCGGCTACTTTTTGAAAGGCCAGTCGTATGGTGTCATCGGGCGGGACGAAAAAGGTACCTGGTTAATGGTCAGCCTGCCAGGATCCGGATCGACTGCCTGGATCTCAAATATGACCTCGTATGCAGATGTCAATGGCAGCGTCCCGGGATTGCCGGTCATTACAGTTGACCCGGCAGTACCAGCTTACATTTATAATTGCACCGACCACAACCTGACAACCACGCCGGGCAACTACAATATCCACCCCTGGTCCAAAGGAAAGGTTAATCCATACGATTTTTATTTCGTGTACGATACTGATGTCACTCCACCGGATGGTTATCATCCTGTTGTGGATAAAGTTACCGTGACCGAAGGAGAGACAGCTAATGTCCACAAGGACGGCAATGGGAATACCTATTCTTGTCCTGTTAGTTAAGAGAGTAGCTCCTATAATTAATACACCCCGTAGTGAACTAACCCCCTAAAACCGGATGCAAAAAGAAATCGCTTCCTGTAATAATAAAGCACAGGAAGCGATTTTTATTAACAAATCCAATGATAATTCGTGAAGATGGATCTTGTGTGAATCTTATACGGCGTTCGCCAGCTCAGCTAGAATGCGAAATAAATCTTCGACGCCTTCTCCACTTGCGGCACTGGTGATAATATGTTCAGCTCCGATCAGACTGGCAAATACTTCGGCTGCATGGGTATTACGGTCGATCGCAACATCTGCCTTATTACCCACAACCAGATATTTCTGACAGGTTGAATTGGAATGTGTCTCATCATACCAACGCTGAAGATTCTCCAGTGTTTTAGGGACTCCCAGGTCGTAAACCAGCGCTGATGCGCGCATACCACGATATAATCCGGTACGCACAATCTCAAAACGCTCCTGCCCGGCCATATCCCAGATGGATAATTTTACTTCGCCATCGGGCAGCGCAATCACTTTTGTCTGGAAATCCACCCCGATCGTGCTGACGCGTGAGGTTTCAAAGCGACCCTCGCAATACTGCCTGACAAGCGAAGTTTTACCGACATTCTCGTCACCCGCAATGACGACTTTGTAGACTGGTACTTGGATCATGGATTAGATCTGGTTCTTGATAAAGAATTCGTGGGGGAAAACGAGCCGCTCATCAACAACAGGAGTAACCTTGAGCATTGTGTCGTTAGCAACTTCAAACGCGTGATGGACATCTTCTAGACGTTTGATCTGCCTCTGAGAAGGTTCGTGGGTAAAAACCGCCAGCGTGGTGGTCATAGTTCCCGGGATGAAAACCAGCCATTGCCCGCCCTCGATCTGAGTTGATCTCACACCTGCACCGAAAATCTCGCGCGTTGCTGAGCGATAGGATGATAGCATCGGTACAAACAATGCCGGATCGACTGAGAAATTCCCAAGACTGCGAATGGGCATGCCGGATTCGTTGTCGTAGATTGAAAACCCCATTACCTGGGCGATCAATTTGCGTTTAATGATGACGGTGGAACCTTCCATTGCAGCGGTTTTCCATTGATCGGTACCGGGCGAGGATTCAATCAATGCAATAACTTGTTGGATCTTATTCTGATAATGCGAATACAACTCCTGGAACTGGGTGCGGTTGATATGACCTTCAGCGAAGCTGTTAACCAGGGCAGCTACTTTTTCATTTTCTTTGGATAAAAATGCCTCTGCCTCCTGCTGGGGAGTCAGGGAGATAGGAGTTTTTCTTATCTGAATTTTTTCTTCAGGAATGGGTAAGGAAACCTCTTCAGGGGGTAGTTTTATCGTGTCTGGTGCAGTCCCTGTAACAACTGGTTCCGCTAAAGACGATTCCTCTGAGAAGAATTTGCGAATTTTAAGAAGTAAGCTTTTTACCCGATTATACATATTTATAGGCTGGCGATGAATTGTCCATAATTATACAATAAACATGTGGTATTGTATTGTTTTTATGCCAAATGCCCAGGTTCGTCAATAGTCCGATTTTATCAAACTTGTACTATGCCGGAAATGGGAGATAAACAAATTACGCAATCAGATTCTATACAGTCCTGCCTAGATATGTGTCAACAAAATGATGTTCCCCCCTGCGCAGGCGGAAGGATTGTTCTGGCTTGTGAACGTGTCATCAGACGACAGATGACCAGGATTAAATTCCAAGGAACATGGTTGATCCCTAATGAAGTATGCCGCGAAGGTATAATACCAGTAAGATAATATATTAATGGTATCGCATTCCTTTGAAAGGAGTTTGAAATGATTGTCACCACCAAGAAGCTATTTAAGGTGGCTTATGGGAAATATGCCATCGGTGCTTACAACATCAACAATCTAGAACAATGCATGGGACTTTTCCGCGGCAATCTTGACAGCCGCGCTCCATTCATCATCCAGATCAGCAAAGGTGCTCGTACCTACTCGGATAAACGCATGCTCGAAGGTTTGATTCGTGCTGCGGATGAAGTATTCCCCGAGGCAGTGTTTGCAGTGCATCTCGACCACGGTGATGAGGATGCGTGTTATGACTGCATTGCCAGCGGGTTTTACAGCTCGGTCATGATCGATGCCAGTCACGAATCGTATGATAAGAATATTGAGATAACACGGCGGGTGGTAAATCTGGCGCATGATCGCGGCATCGTGGTCGAAGCCGAGCTCGGCCAATTGGGTGGGGTGGAAGAGCATGTTTCGGTCAGTGACGCGGATGCCAAACTGACCGATCCGGATCAGGCAAAGGATTTTGTTGAGCGCACTGGGATTGATTCACTCGCTTGCGCCATCGGTACCTCACATGGTGCCTTCAAGTTCAGTGGAACACAGACACTGCGCTTTGATGTTCTGGAACAGATCCAGAAACGGCTGCCCGGCTTCCCACTGGTCATGCATGGATCATCTTCCGTTCCACAGGAAGAGGTCGCGCGTATCAATGCTGCAGGGGGTTCGCTTAAGGGTGCCAAGGGGGTGGATGCCGGCCAGTTCCGCCGGGCAGCAGAGCTGGGTGTCACCAAGATCAACATCGATACTGACGGGCGTCTGGTATGGACGCGCGTACATAGAGAGTTTTTCCGTGATTTCCCCGAAAAGTTTGACCTGCGAGATCCGGGCAAGATATTCATGTCCGAATACGCCAAGTTCATCGCTGAAAAAAACGTAAAACTGGGTTCGGCCGGGAAACTGGATGAATTGATTAAAATATTAAAATAAAGAAAACGAAAAAAGAGCAGGACACCCTGCTCTTTTTTCCAACAAAAATATGGTTAATCCCAAAATAATATGGTTTCCAGTAATGTAGCGAGGGCTGGACTTAGATCCTGATAGGGTCCTGTTGTTGTTGTAATGAATAGCCTGCCGCCCTGATGTTCCAATTCGATGTACATGTTTTGTGTAGGGACGGCAAATTCTGTGTCATAGTAAACGATACCCGGGTGACCGTTGGCACCAAAAGAATTCAAGGCGGAACCATTGTTTACCAACGGCTCATTTGGATTGAATGGGATATTCACCTTGCTGAAGCTGATGAAAGCTGTGGGCGTCTGAACATCGAGAACATCCGGTGGATACAGTGAGAAACTCATCCTGTTTTCAGCTTCGACAAGTTTCCAGTCATTTGGTATATACAAAGACACAGCCAGATCCGCATTTTCATACCACCAATATTCTGCATTGGGGGCAATACCGATGCTGGTCCCTGTCATCACACCCGGATCAGCAGGTGTTAAGTACTGCTCGGAATCAGGAAGTGATGGAGGCAGATTGGTAAATGGTACTGCCTTAGGTGTAGCTGTGGCAGGTCGGCAAGCAGAGAGAGCAAAAATGAGCACAAAGAGTGCCATCAAAATATTGAATGACCTGAGGTAATTTTGTAATTGAACTTTCATGGGTATTACCTTTCATTTAAAATGGACCAAAAATAGATTGCTACCCCCGTTACTCCAGGCTCGGACGAAATCGGCACTCGACTGGGTGTAGCGGTTACCATCCCATGGGTCTACATAAAAGACCGTGTTGTCATGGAAACCGTAGGCCACGACTGAGTGTGCGAGTACGCCTGGCCAGCCAGCGGCAAGCAAATTCCAATTCAGGATGGTGATAATCACCGGTCGATTCGCCCCGATCTCTGCAATCATGAAACTTTCCCATTCGTTGAATGGAACAGTGTACATCTGTCCTTCAATGGAGCCGTTGGTGACTTGGTTGGTGACTGTGACAGCATCGTTATTTCCCAACCCACTCCAGGGGTTGGGTTTGATCTGCCGGTAGGCACGGCGGATGGTCGGATAATCCACAGTAGTCGATGAAGAGATCTCACCCTGTTTTTGCAGTGTCTGGAGCACCATGGTTGTGGATGCTGCGAGGCAATCGTAATCACCAGCGTCGGTTAATCCAATTGAGGTCAACTCACCGGGTGAAAAACGCTGGGCTATGGCAGGTATGGAAACCTCTGTAATTCCCGAAGGAGGTGGGGTAACGACCACCGGGATGCTGGTAGGTGGTTGGTAAGGTGCCGCGGGGGTGGTGCAATAGTGGGAGGCTGATATGGTTCTATAGTGGGTTGCGGGGCAACATAAATCCTTAAATAATAGGAATTGGACCAGTTGTCATACGATCGAATTTCAAGCTGGTAATGGGTGGATTCCAAAGGACAAACCTGGGCGGCGCTGTAGGCATCGACAGAATCTCCATTGAAGTAAACGCCCTCAAGGTTTGCGACGTTGTCCACCTGCCAGTAAATGTTGGTGCACTCACCGGCGGTAATACCTTCCCTTTCAGCATAAAAACTCACCTGTGGTCCGCAACTGTCAACCAGCTCATAGCTGCTGATCTGGTAGACGGTGTCGCCAGACAATTGAGGATCCCATATCTTGATGTTGACAACGTCAGGGAAACCAAAAAATTCATAGGTGCCGGTCGCTTGGACATAGACGCCGAGATAGTGAAAGAACAACCATTGGGATTGATCCGTCCAGCCATAGGGTTTAAAAACAGGACCGTTCCCGACATTCTGGCTATAGGGATCCGGATTCTGGGTCGGTTGCTCTGATTGTTCCAGGCTGCCGCAAACATAATTGTCTCCTGTCTGCGCCTGGGCTGGCCGGTAAACTGATGGGCTGGCGAGCAAAAAAAGGATAAGGATAGTTGCGATGGTGGTTCGTTTCATGGTTACGATGCCTTATTGGAAGTGATAGGTTGCTGTACTGGTAGAAGCGAAAATTTTATGTCTGTATAACAAAAGATCTTCGAAGGTTTATTTGATAGACGTATCGGTTGTCCTCCTGTATTCGCCGTCTGATATTTTAAGCCTGAATGACCGGGGGTCAAGGGTTTTGATAAATAAAATAGTACCAAATAATCAAAAAGGAACCCCTCCTCAAATAATGGCAGGAGAGGTTCTATTGGTTTATTTCATTACGGATGGGTACTCAGGATCCCGGTACCCAGACCAGTGTTACCAGACGTACGACAATATCCGTCTTCTTGGGTTTGATGATTACCGTTTCAAATTTCTCGCCGGTAAAATCACCCTTGCCACCCATGGCTGCCAGCTCTGCATCAAATTGAGCCTGAAGATCCTTCATCTGTTGCTGGATAGCCTGTTCTGCCTGGACAGCCTGGTCATATTCCTGTTTGGCTGCAGCTGTGGTGCTGACACCACGGATGGCGGTGGATGCCTTGCTGATATTTGTTTGGCTGAAGAGTTTGCGTCCGGTGAATGCGCTCAGTAGAGCTCCACCAACTTTTACGGCGGTTTGAAAACCCTTCTCTTTGGATTGGGTGCTTTCACGTTCCTTGACTGCCTGTGCTTTGCGCAGTTTATCCTGCAATGCCAGATACTTGGGGGCATACCTGGCACGTAATTTGGTAACAATGTCGTCACGGTTCTCGCGTGCGCCCAGACCAAGACGGACCCTGAAATCCTGCTCGCTTTCATTGGGTTGTGATACCTGCCCTGTGGTTGGGCTTTGATAAAGGGTCATTTGCTGGTCTGAGAACAGCCAGGATGAAAAATCTTTTGCCCACTCGGTATAGTTTTTCGAATTGGAAGCTGCTGCAGGTAATTGATCAAATCGAGCACCAGGGCGTGGGGATTTTTCAAGGGCATCAGGGTGGAATGAGGTTTTAATTGATTTTTGCCAGTCAACCGGTAATGCATTATCTGTAATCTCGGTCAGGTAGATGGCATCTGCCGCACCGCTAACCTTGAGGCGGGTGTCTGAGTAGGTTATACGTGCCACACCCAGCAGACGAGGTTGATAGATAATATTACCGGGTTTTCCAGGGGGAGCAAAATAGGTGGAGACATCCATCGGTAGAGAGGGTGGCTGGTCGCTTATCTTTTGAGTTGTACTATCTGGGGTTGCCGGCTTATTAGTGATGACATCTGAGGTAGGGGGCCTCGGGGATGCCTTTTTAATTGGGTCCATTAATTGCTTGATCTGGTCACGTGTCAACGGACCGCGCAGGTAAGACATCGCCCAACGCGAGGTCATCAGGACCGGTTCATCTTCATGTGCATCACTCATCAGGAAAACACGGCTTTGTAATCCAGATAGGATCTTATCCATTTTCCCCCGGCTGTATGACTCTTTTGCGGTGGCGGTCGCGCCTTCCAGCCCATCCAGCAACCTCAGTTTGTCGCGCTCAGTCTGCAGCCTGCCGATGAACCATGTGCCGGCATTTGAGAGTGCTTTGTAGTCGAGATCGACCGGATTTTGCGTTACCAGTACCATTCCGATCCCAAAAGCGCGTGCCTGTTTGAGCAAGGTCAACATCGGCAGTTTGGAGGGTGGGTTGGCTATTGGTGGTAAAAATCCGAAAATTTCATCCATGTATACTATCGCTCTCAAGCTGCTGGTGCCGGATTGGCTGCGCATCCAGACAATAATCTGGTTAAGCAACAGAGAAACAAAGAACATACGCTCCGGGTCGTTCAGATGGGCAATGGAGAAAATGGCAATGCGCGGTTTGCCCTGGGGAGTATAGAGGATTTTGGCGATATCCAGGGGCTCTCCTTCGAGCCAGGCATTAAAACCCGGGCTGGCCAGCAGATTGTTGAGCGCTAATACCAACTCAAAACGTTCCTTGGGTGGGTAGAACCTATCCACATTCAGAACCCCGATTTTTACGACCGGGGGTGTTTGAACGCCTTCGATCAACGCTTCCAGACTCAGATCGCGACCGGCGCGCCAGGCATGCTCGAGGATGGTTGACAACAGGATATGCTCACGACTTTTAACCGGATCTGCCTGGATTCCCACCAGCCCAAGTAAACTGGTCACGGTGGTGCTGATACGCTCTCGTAGAAGTTCGCTATCGTCGAGCAAGGTGGCAGGTGGAGCGGCAAACGATTTGAGGATCGATATTGGAAAACCGGAATTTGAAGCGGGGGTGTAAATGCGAAAATCCGCCGATTCTTTCAATTTTTGAATGCGCTCACCGTTCTGACCGGATTCTTCCAAACCCTTTTTCCATTTGGACGCCTGATCTGCTGCATAAGCTTCGGGTGTCATGCCTTTCTGGCGGGCATCGTCCGTATTGATCCACGGTAGAAAATCGGTCGGTGTCAGGGAAGGGAAGGTCAGCAATAGGTTCGCCAGATCACCTTTTGGATCGATCAGGATGGCTGGGACCCCATCTATGGCGGCTTCTTCGATCAAATCAATACATAGACCGGTTTTGCCACTGCCGGTCATGCCCACACACACAGCATGGGTTACCAGGTCTTTGGAATCATATAACAACAAATCTTCCTGTGGCTTTTTTGTGGAGGGGTCAACCAGACGACCCAAGTAAAAGGTCCCGAGCTTCTCAAAATCCTGCATATAAGCCTCCAGATAAGCGAAGTTGTATATCTAGTATAGTTCATCGAGGCTGATTAATCAATTAACATAAAGAAGAGTGGGAAAAGATTTTATCATGCCGAGTGTGTAATCATGTAATTACCTTATAACAACCTGTATGGTCAATAGTCAAATGATATATCAAACCTTTCAATTCTGTTAAGTGAAAAATGGTTAAATTGTTGTAAAATGTACTTGCATGTTAGGTGGAAAGCCCTCAGCCTGAAACATCACAGCGGCTCCTACATAAAGTAGCAACACTCTGGCTGACATCGTAAAATCATTACAATATTAAGGCGCAATAAGCCCCATCCACCTGGCATCATTCAAAGCGCCGGTCCCTCCCCCGGCGCTTTGGCATTCATAAGATTATTTCGGAAATCGTTTAAGGGCGTGGAGATTACAGCATGGGATGTCTGCTACCAACATGGCATGCATCTACAGAGGATATTCCCTGGAAGGTTCCAGACGAAGCGATAAAACACCCTGCTCACAATTTGAGAGGAAGATATTACAGCCCATGCAGGATTTTACGATGAAAATGCTTAGCCGAATTATTGTTGCAGGATTGCATGGATCAGGTTTTGTTCCAGAAATCCGAACCGGATCAGGAAGTAGATGCCAATGCCTATTTGTCCTATGACGATGATTGCCATTATGCTTCGACTGAACCAAAACCCAATGTTAAGAGGGATTCCCTGCATATAGAACTCGTAATCCTTGAGTCTGAATATGAACTTATATGCTTCATACAAAGGTCGAAAGTAGGGTCTGAAGAACAGGATGGCGCATAACAAACCACAGATTATGAAAAAAACTGCCGGACCAAGAATGAAGATTGTTAAAAATACGAGTATGATTATCTCGAGAAAGCGACTGATTAAATTTAAGGATAAAACGCTGGAGTTATAACGATTGGCATAGACGATTTTTGTCATCTCAGACCTCATGTTTGAATTGATCTATACACATTGTCCGGTTCGTTAACGATCAAAATACGACCAGCAATATATGGCTTATGGGTAGAACAGAAGTATCCAATTATAGTGTTATATTTACAAACTTGGTCATAGTGTTACAAATCTGTAATGAATTTCGTTCGATCCCATCTCAGAGATAAGCTTTTCGTATTAGAATTGAATCTATGCTTCGGAAGATATTCTTTGTTTTGATGGTTTTCTGTGTGATCTGCAAGCAGCCTGTCATGCAAATCGTCCAGGCTCAGGAAATCCCTGTTTCAACAGGAACGTTGGTGGTGTCTATTCATACACCACTTGGAGAACCATTGAAGAATATTGAATTAAGCTATAGCCAGTTGAGTCATGATTTCCTTTACGGTTATTCTGGACCTCTGCCTGCAGGGAGGTTTCCTGAAGCTCCATATGGGTTATCCCTTGAGTTGCAATGTATCCCCTGGGTGGAGATCGAACCGCGCGCAGGGGTTTTCCCACATCAGGCGGAGGAAGATGCTCCGAAATCTCCCGTATTACCAACTGTGGCAGTTGGGAACGACTGTCTACTCTACTTCGGTGAGGATGCCTTGAATGACCTGCCATCGGACTTGAGTGAGTTGAGTTTCGACGATCTGCTGGCTCGTGCACAAAGCTACCTGGAGCATGCAATCCGTTACCAATCAGCTAAAGGGGTCAGTTTATTTGTTATTAAGGAACCGGGTTATCCAACTGCCAATTTATTGGGTTTCTCTGCCGGTCAATGGCTCAGGTTGGTGAAACTTTCCTGCCAGGTCATCCGCCAGATCGACCCGCAGGCAACGATTGTATTCGAGGTCGTTCCTCAATATCTACCAAGCCGTGGGTACACGCCTTACACTTTCCTCGACACCTTGATTCGAGATGGAGTGACATTTGACGCAATTATGCTGGTTTTTTCACCACCCATTACCGCGAAATTCACGTCCGCCGGTTACCCGAGTGTTGAATGGGTCGATACGCAGATGGATGTATTTACTGACCTCGGCAAGCAGTTGATCATCCGGTTCAGTGGTGTGACGATCATCAAGGATGAAGATTCGCGACAAGCCTGGCTGGAGGATAGTTACAGTGTCCTCTTCAAGAAACAGACTGTGATTGGAATTTATTGGGATGAGGTTAACCGCTACCCAGTGAAATTGACGTCTGTCAGTTGGCCTGTGGTTAAATCAGAAGCCACACCTTCATCCAGGAGCGTAGCGACAATTCTGGAATTTATCCGCGCCCGCACCTGTCTGGGGAAAGTTGTAACAGATTCAAATGGGCAGGTTGTAATCAATGCTTACGCGGGAATATACGATATTCAAGTTGAGGGGATTCTCGGCAACACGCACAGCCATATCTATCGGGGAGAAGAAAGGCGGCTCGAGCTTGTCTTCCCAGACCAGGAAGCCACCCGGCTAATCGGTCAGAACGGATCACTTGGTCAAACTGATAGCAAAAAAGATAATCAAATACCTGAGACCTTAATAATCGGCTTGATAAGCGTCGTTACTTTGACGCTGGGTTCAGGGTTATATTATTGGTACAAACGCAGATCGAAAAAAGATTAACCACAACGCTCAAGGAGTCGGAATGAACAATCAGGTACAACCCTCACAAAACGATATCGTAAAATACAATCTGGAAAGGCAGCTTAAAAGCAGTGCAAGCTGGTTTTACTGGATCGCTGCCTTGTCGGTTATCAATTGGATCGCCGGTGCTTTTAATATCGACTATAGTTTCGTTATCGGTCTTGGGGCAACACAAATGATCGATGGTATTACTGACTCATTGATTAAACAAATGGGTTCGGGATCAGCGATGGTACTGAGTGTGATCGCTTTGTTAGGAACGATGTCTGTGGCGGGTATTTATGCTTTGTTTGGATATTTCGGCTCAAAGCGTGCCACCTGGCCATTTGTGGTTGGAAGCATTCTCTATATTTTAGATGCTTTGTTGTTCCTATGGGCGGGCGATTATCTTCCGCTCATCTTCCATGCCTGGGCTTTGTTTTCGCTGTTACGCGGTCCTGGTATTATTAAAAAGTTACGTGCGCTGGAAGAATCCCAACCCATGGGTACAAATTTTCAATCCATATAACGACCGACTGTCATTTGATATCCGCTTGAAGAAAAATAACAACCCAACCATCGATGGTTGGGTTGTCGCATCAGTTGGGTGGCATGCCCCTGTTTCTTGAGGAGAGCGTGTGACTCGAACCCACACGCTCTTTGTGTCCCTTGTGGGTTACAGTATTAACACCTACCCGTGGGGGTTGCACCTGCCGCTCGAATGAGTGGTTACAACGAATAAAAAACACCCAGACAGCGAGACAGTTATATGGGTGTTCTGGTAGTGGGCGGCGTGCCGCCGTTCTGTGGGCGGTATAGGACTCGAACCTACGGCCTTTGCGATGTCAACGCAACGCTCTAACCAACTGAGCTAACCGCCCGGGAAAAGTGATTATACAGGAGTGCGGTTTAATTGACAAGGTTAATCGAAATCTGTCAGCAAGAGAAGTAAAGTAATCCACTGCAATCTAAGAGGATTGCAGTGGATCTCACAATACTATGGCATGCATACGACATTATAGGGAAGCCAATCGGAAGTAACATCCATGGGTGAGGTTACATGAATACGAATTGTTCCTCCCGATGTGGAAAAGAAATTGGTGGCGAATGTGACATTTTGCGTACCTGCAGCTGCAAATATCAGTGAACCCGATCCAAGGTTTGGGCCAGCGGATCTCTCCCAGATATAGGTAACGGTGACAGGCATATTAGTAGTGATCGTTCCCGCTCCGGTTACAGGTATCGGGCATGGACCGACAAAAGCAGGAGGCGCAATAAAAGTGATTGTGACTTCGAGGCTCAGTTTTATGGTTGGGGTGGGGGGTACGGTGGCTTCCGGAAGCTGTTGCCAGGCTCCGGTTACCGTGGTCGTTTGACCCCACACCCAGCAGCGCAGATTGGGATTGTTGGGGTCTTTGATCACCCACCATAGGCCATTTTGATACTTATTGACCACCTCGCTCGTCTTACCAACCAGCAGGAAACTGATAGCCTCATAAACTGTAGACGGACCAGTCCGGCAGTTGGTATCTATGGTGGCATTGATCATGGCTGCACCGGATGTAGGTTCAACCGGTGGTGCTGGCGGTTGACTGGTGGCGGGGACAACCTGTGAAGTGGGCGGGATTTGACCAGCTGCGGCAGTTTGGACGGCTGCATCGAAGGCGTGCGTCCCGGCGACCGAGGTTTCCACATTTATTGCAGGTTCCTGGATTGCGGGCGTCTGGTTGGTAGGGTTGGTTAACAGATTGCATGACAGAAGCAGCCAGGCGATAAACAACAATAAAACAATCCGTCGTCTGATGGTCATAATATCCTCCTCCGCACGATTGTTACCGCCGAATAATTTTATCGGCAGTATGTTAACGTAACCTAAACCTGACCTCGAACGGTCAGGTTTAGGGTTAATTACTCAATTTAGTGAGGCGTCGGGGTGGGCGGGATGGTTACTTTGGGTAATAAGGATGTATCGCCCTCAATGGTCGCATAAAAATCATAGACCCAGCATCGTTCGTTGGGATTCGTTGGATTCTTGACGATATACCAGTGACCTTTGTCGTATTTGGCTACGATTTCGGCTTTCTGTCCGACCAACACAGCGCCGATTGCTTTCCATATTTCGGAATTCGGCCCTTCGCGGCAGTTGGTATCCATCGAAACACTGAGTAATGGAACTGATGAGGTCACCTGGACTGTCGGTGGTGGTTCCAGGGTGGGTGCTTGCAGGGTTGGCGCCGGTGGTTGAGCTCCCTGTGCTGCCTGGGTCAACTGAGCATTTACCGCATTCTCAAAATCCAGTGTTTGCTGGACTGCCGCCTGCATGCCTGCCAGATCAGCTGTTGGGGGTGTTGTGGTGGTCGTCGTACCGCATGCCAGTGTCACAAGCACCACTATGGCCAGGGCGATTATGAACCGTTTATAAATCATTTCATCCTCCTCATTGTTTGCGAGATCTGATAAATTATTGCACCATTATGATTTAATTGCAAATGATGCTGAATCCAATTGGTGATGTTGCAACCGTTTTGGGTGGAGCGCTGGCTTTCAAGCGAATGGGATCGGTGGTCGTACTAGTGATGGTAATCTGGTCGCTGGACGTGAAGGTGCCAGTTGAACCGGCTGTGACAGCTCCACTTGTAACGAGCAGGTCACCCAAGTACCATTGATAGGAGATGACGGTGGATGTATTGATGGTGAAATTGCCGATCAACTCAACCGTTACCGGGCACGCCCCGGTATAAGTGATCGGGCTGATGATCGCATAAATTGTCAAATTCAGTGTGACATCGGGTGTGGCGGGCGGAGTTGCTTCGGGCAGGTTTGCTATGCTACCGGTAACATTCGTCGTGGCTCCCTGCACCCAGCATTCCTGAGCAGGGTTGGCAGGGTTTTTGATCAACCAGAATTTACCATTTTGGTACTTGGCAACCGCTTCGCTTGTTTGTCCTACTAAAAGTTCCCCCACTTTCTCGTACATCACCCCGGGACCTTTGCGGCAATTCGTATCCTCGGTTGATATTATGGTTGCAGTCTGACTCGAGGGTGTAAGCTGGGAGGGTGTGATGGTCACGGCAACCATGACCGTTTTATCAGTTATGAAAATCGCATCCGTTCCGATAGCCGGGGACTTTTCCAGGGAGGTCGTAGACGAGATAAATGTCTTTTCTACAATAGTAGTTCCAACAGAAACCGTTCCGTTCTTCTCACCGACCTGTATCGCAGGGATATTGCATGCGGCCGCCATAACGACAAGAAGGCTTGACAGGCAGATGATCCTGAGGGACTTTTTCATCTTATCATCCAAAAATTCAAAGCCAGGTGGTTACATTGGTGTTGGGGTTGGGGGAGGGTTGATATTTGGTACCCGTGACCAATCGCCTTTACGATTGACAGAACTGCCCCATACCCAGCACTTGCCAAGTGCTTTATTGGTTGGATTCCAGATCAGGTACCAGGCGCCATTCCGCCACATTCCTAAAACTTCTGCATCGGTATCCTTTTTAAACGCTCCGACTACTTCCCAGTACGGATCGGCACCCTCTCTGCAGTTGGTGTCAATGGCAGCTACAATGAAAGGCTTGGAAAGCGTGGGTGTGAGCGTAATGGTTGGCGTGACAGGTTGTTGCGTAGGCGGGAGGGGTTCAAGGGTGGGTGGGAGTTGCGCCTGTTGAGCCGCAAGCGTTTGAGCCACAAGGGTGCTGATGGCTTCCATGGAAATCATGGTTGGTTCCACCTGCGCTTGGGGCAACAACCCACAAGCAGTCAAGAGTAAGCCAGCAATCACCAATAGGAACAATGATTTTCGGTCCACTGACATTTTGCGCTCCTTGTTTGTATTATAGCAAGAAGCCCGTTCGTAAGCAACGATTTGGATAAAACCATTTTTTACCATATAATACATTTAAAGTAGATCCGGTTATTCATATCGGGTTTTAAAAGATGGGAAGGCAGCATGAAAACCTTATCGCTTGGGAAGTTTCATGGGTTGCAACGCTGTAGCAGCGAGGTGGGTGCATTGGTCATTCTGGCGGTCGATCATCGCAACAGTCTTCGGACACTGTTGAAATCAGGCGGGGCCGATCCCATTAGTGATAATCTCCTGACTTCATTTAAGGAAGTGGTTGTAAAGACTCTTGGCAATGAGGTCGACAGTATCCTGCTCGACCCTCAATATGGAGCCGGACATCTGATTGCCCGATCCTGTCTGCCAAAAGGTAAGGGGTTGATTATTGCGCTGGAAACCAGCGGGTATAGCGGTTCGAATGATAACCGGGTCAGCCGGTTACTGGCTGACTGGAGCGTCGCCAAAGCCGCGCGCCTGGGTGCGGATGCCGTCAGGTTGCTGGTTTATTACCACCCCGAAGCAGACAGCGCTCCCTCGATCGAATCCCTGATCGACTCGGTCGCGCAGGAATGTCAGATGATGGATTTACCGCTATTCCTTGCAGGGCTTACGTACTCTGTCGATTCGGATACGCCGCTTAGCTCAAATCAACGTCGTGAAACGATCCTGGAGACTGCGCGCATTCTGACAGCTATCCAGGGCGTGGATGTTTACATGAGTGAGTTCCCAGCAGAAGTCAACAAGGATTCCGATCCATTGGAGTGGGAATCGGCATGTGCTGCCCTGTCACACGCGAGCCGTGTACCATGGCTCTTGATCTCTTCAGCGGCGGATTTTGATGTGTTCCTGCGCATGGTCGAGGTTGCATGCCGGCAGGGAGCGAGTGGGGCAGCGGCCGGGCGGGCAGCCTGGCAGGATGCGGTTGCACTCAGGGGTGAAAAACAGAGAGCCTGCCTCCATAAAACCTGTCGCTCGCGCTTGTCACAGCTTGCCATGACCTGTGACAGTGCGGCCATTCCATGGATGGAATTCTATAGAGCCCCCGAATTGCCTTCGGATTGGTATAGTAATTACCCCGGGATCAGCAGCAACGGTTAACGCTATAGATCTTTGAAGGTAAGTTTCAGCTGGAACTCGTAGCCTTCTGCCCGCGCCATTTCCTCTGTCTTGCTGCGAAAAATCTTAAAGTCGAACCGGTATACATACTTCTTCCCAAACAGATTGGATTGTTGCTCAATGTTGCCTTCACGCCCGGTTCCACCGGTCTTGTAGGTTTCGGTTTTGAAACCGAAACCAGGCGAGGAGTCAAAATCACCACCGGTTGATACCCCTGCTCCACTCTCCTTGGGCATCTCACTGAAACGCATCAGTTTTTGACCATCCAGAATGTGGAATTTAGCCACATATTATAGCTTCTGGGTGGATAGGAAAGCCTTGCGCTCGGCGATAATGAAGGTCACTTCGTGGATACCCTTTGACTCTTTTAATTCTGCGGGAATGGATTTCGTATAATCTTGGACCCTGGTTAATAATGTCATATTTTCCTCCTATTGGCACAATAATATACTGACATTTGATTATAATCTGTCATGTATTATCCGTTTGGATAGATGCAACAAGTATTAACGTATTTCGTATAAATAGTGGATAGAATAATCCGAAGAGAGGTAAAAATGAGACTCATTTTGCGTTGGTTAATTATCGCGGTCGCCCTGATGGCAGCAGTCTATGTAGTGCCTGGGATCGATATCGAGGGTTCGAATGGGTTGGTGGCTGTAGCAGTCATGGCAGTAATCCTGGGATTGGTTAATGCCATCATCCGTCCGATCATGAAGCTTCTGTCCTGCGGATTGATCATGCTTACCCTGGGCTTGTTCGTCCTGGTCATTAATGGCTTCATGTTTTTACTGGCAAGTTGGATCACAGACACTTTCACACACTATGGATTGACTGTCCATGGTTCCT
The DNA here is from genome assembly GCA_963701225.1 of uncultured Chloroflexia bacterium. GTDB lineage: Bacteria > Chloroflexota > Anaerolineae > Anaerolineales > Anaerolineaceae > JAFGXF01. The sequence continues at coordinate 878,619 of OY969578.1, forward strand.
TCTGGACAGCATTCCTGGCGGCTCTGGTGGTCAGTATCGTATCCTGGGTATTAAATATCTTTCTCCCGGATAAAAAACGAAAAGCTAATTAATTTGACAAAAACCAGGCCTTCGCGTCTGGTTTTTTTTAATATTCTTGGCGATTTTTGATGCTGGTCGAGTCGACAAGTATCGGCACGATTATAAGGTTTATGATCCTATCTCATCCTCGCAAATGTTTCAATACTCGCAGCGCGCGCAGGGTTACCCACTTGTTGGGCTGTTTTTTCTCCCCCCAGTCCCCCCATGTTTTCCCGGCGTAGTCATATTCCAAAACCCAACGCCCATTCGCATCCTGTTTGTCCACGATGAGTTGGATTAAATTCTTCATGCGGGGATCCTGTGCGCAGCCCAGATTGACCAGGGCGTCTGCGATCTGGAGCAGGTCGGTGATGTAAAAGACCGGGTAGCCGAACTTCCACCAGTTGCCGCTGGGTTTTTCCGCCCAGCCGTTCGGCCAGGGTGCAGTGGCTGGATCGTCGTGCAGCAGGAATTCGATGCCGCGCTTGACTGCCCGTTCGATTACCGGTGTCCACTTTTCACGTGGCAGCTGGCTGAAGCCCAGCATGACCTTGGTTGCACCCCAGGCACAGGGCAGTTTGTTATTGGCTCCGCAGGCGAAATCCGGGCCGCATTTCCCGGCATAGTAGCGGATCGGAGTTTTCTTATCTCCAAGCGGCGCAATGCCTTCCCCGGTTACGGTACGTGCCATCCAGTCAAAGGCGGCATTCAATCTGGCATCGGTCGAACCAAGCTGGGATAAAACCCAGCACAGATTCCCTTGCAGGCAGTCGACCGTGCCGCCGGGGGCAGTTGCGGAGGCGAACTGTCCGCCGGAAGCCAGAGAATTATCAAGGCAATAATCCACCGCTTTCTGGATTCGAGGATCTTCGGTCACGTTTGCTCCAAGGCTGGCCAGCAGGATGAGTGACCAGACCGTAGAACGGTACTTGGGCAGGTACCCGGATCCGGGTTCAAGCCAATAACCGTCTGGATGCATTTCCGCCAGGATGGTCGCGATTGGACCGTGTTGATGGGCAGCTTTACGGGCGGTGATTAACTCGGTATTGTTTTCATGCAGGTATACGATATCGCGCAGTGCCAGGTAACGCGCGGCCGGGTTGTCTTCTTCCAGTAACCAGGGTAATGGATCATTATTAAGGATTTTCTGCCAACTCATCGGCCACCTCCGTTATTCAATCCTATTATGGCATAAATTATTGTTTTATGTGACGAATTAATGAAGTTCTGTAGAATTCGTGTGGCTTCCGGATGTCATACATGCAGTGAGCTTTAATAGGTATATTTTAAATAAGTAATAGTTCATTGAATGAAAGATTGATTGTGCGAGTTTCTTATTCGCATAATTCACCTCTCAAATCTTTCTAAACGGAAGAAATGGTGATGGAGAATTTCGATGATTTGGTCATCGACCGTGGCTTGAAAGGGTCTGGGGTTGGTAACAGTGGTAAAAAGAGCTTGGGATTCATAAAGTGCTGGATAACCACGAATCCATCCTGTTTGACCTGTGTATTCCGCATATGGTAGAAATACCCCGGGCTTGTCTGGATAATGTGTTTTCCAGTGAGTGTTTATCAAACGCTTGGCTTTAAACGTTACTTCCGCGGTGAGAACCACGGAAGTTACGAAGGAAGGAGGAGATAAATATTTTTGGCGGGTTGAATATAGTCCTTATCGTCATACCCGCTTTTCCAGAGCTTATTATCTCTCTAAAGTATTAATTGTTTATGATTTGTACCTAAGATTCAAATGAGAACTTTATTCAGCCAGACTATTCGGGTTCGGCAATTTCTGAACTACGATCAACATATGTTCGCTCAGTCCCACTACTGCAGGGTGTGTGCAGGTTATATAATGCGTTGCCAGCCAGGCTGCCCAACGTTTTTCCTCCTTTGCCAGTTCATTTATTTTTTGATTGTGGCGTGAACCCAGACCCTCCAGCCCTGCCATCTCGAGGATGGTAATTGACTCACCCTCAAACTCCTGATGCAATTCCTCGGGTAGGAAGAAGTGACAAGCGGTGAATCCAGAGCTGCCGTCAATATTGCCGGTGCTGCGAATCTCGAGATGGGTTTCAGCTCCGATTTCATGCTGGAAAAACATCAATTCGACCACCATCACACTCAAGCGGCTCATGACCGACACGAAGATGGGCGCGCCCGGTTCTGGCCACGCGGATCAGTTCTTTGATTGCTTTTTTGCGGGACTCTTTCTCAACCACGTGAGATAGAGGACCTCCCAAACAGACTACGGCATCAAAGGTGTTGGATGGATAGGCCGACAGGTCTGTGATCGATCCTTCACGGAATTCCCTGACCTTTTCCGGTAGACCGGCTTTTTTGATTTGCCGCTTGGCAAAATCCAGATTGGTCGGGGTCAGATCCAATACATTGAGCGTATATCCCCGCCGGGCGAGTTCGAGGGTATAACGCCCCGGTCCACTACCGGCATCCAGGATCAAACCGGTTTTTGGCAGGTATTTCTCCAGAAAGTGCAAAGTGGTATCCAACTCAAGCCGGTGGTAGGCATCTCTAATCAGCCGGCGCCATTCCTGACGGACCTGCGAGGTGTAGTATTCGCGCACGAGGGTTGAGGACATAAGGGTCTCCAGTTGCGTGTAATTGTAGTACTTTTGCGAAATTCACGACAATAAACGAAAATCGGGATTACTGAAAATAATTGTAGTTGCTGCTTTCGAATCGATCATTAATATTATTCATTCGATCCCTGTATTGAAAAAGGGCTGGTTTATCCAAACCAGCCCCTTTTGATACTCAGGAATTATTCACTCATAATGGAGGGCTTTTATGATCTCCATGCGTGAGGCCTGGCGGGCAGGGATGATGGCGGCCAGGATGCCAAACACCAACCCGATCACAATGGTTGCGACAATCCCGTTCCAGGGGAAGTAATACGGCAGTTTGAAGCCGGTGGTATTCATGGCTGCCACCAGGACAGCACCCATCATCAAGCCGGTGACGATACCCAGCAGGATGCCAAAAGCTGAAAGCAGCAGGCTCTCTGCCAACACCATGCGGCTAACCTGCTGCCGGGTGGCTCCCACCGCACGCAAGACACCGATCTCGCGCGTGCGCTCGATGACGTTGATCGCCAGGGTGTTGATCATGGCGATCAAGCCCGGAATGACCAGCGCCGCCAGGATGACATAGAACATGACCAAGGCCTGATTTAAAAGATCGGTCTGACTCTTGCGAAATACTTCTGACTTGAAGAATGTCAGGGCGGGATAGTCACTGACCAGTTTTTCAAGATCCTTCTGCGTGACGTCACTATCGGTGCCTTTCGCCTGGTTGGCCATGATGAGCATGTCGTTATTGACATTGAAATCCAGGCTCAGGTTCTCCTGCGAAATGTAGGCGGTGGCCAGCTTGGCATTTAAGTAATCGAGACCGACACCGGCAACCGTATAATCCAGAGGACCCCGGGGTGATTCGAAGGTGATCACATCGCCGACATTCACCTTGCGCTGAGCGGCAAAAAGCCCATTGACGATAACCGCGCGACCTTCAGCCAGCAAGCGGTAGGCATCATTTTCATTACCCCGGCTGAACTCCAGCCCTGAAACCTGCGGGAAGGTCACCGGATCGATACCGATCACTTGTGTGTCACCCACCACTGTTTTACTGGTGGTATATCGGATGGTGGATATCGTGCCCACGCCCGGGACGGCGGCGATCGTCTTCGCCAGTTCAGGGGATGCGGCAACATTACCACCGGATAACAGCAGAGAGGAGGGCATGAATAGATAATCAGCTCCCAGGCTTTTATCCAGGTAGCGGGAAAATCCTCCGAATATGGAAGTGATCATGCCAGACATGGCGAGGGCGATCATCAGGCCGATCATGACCGCTGAGGCCGTTATGGCTGCCCTGTCGGGATTGCGGGTCAGGTTACCCTCTGCCAGCCGACCTTCCCGTTTGAAGAGCAAATTCAGCAAGCTGCTGAATACGCGACCCAGGGGTTTCACCAGCATGGGCGAACACAGGACCAGGCCGATGATGAAGAGAACCAAGCCGAGGGCTGCCAGATTAAGCTGGCGGGTTAACAAGCCGCCAATGCCCAGGCAGGCGAGAACCAGCCCGATGATGGCACTGCGGCTCATGGCATGCGACTGGATTTGGGCAGGCGCAGGACGCAAGGCTTCCATGGGCGTCACATGGCTGGCTGCCATGGCGGGCAGCAGCCCGCTGGCAACCGTGAATCCGATGCCGATTGCCATCGAGACGAGCAGGTTGGAGGGTTCGATCACGGGTGCACCGACACCGATATGAAGCAACTGCTGTCCGAAGATGTTGATCATCAGGGTGAAGCCGAAAGCCAGCAGGTAGCCACATAGTATCCCAAGAACGGCACCACCTATTCCCTGGATGAGGGTTTCGATCAGGAATAATCCGCGGATTGTCGACCGGGATGCACCCAGAGCACGCAGCATGCCAATGTCATGCCGGCGTTCCACCACCACCGTGCGAAAGGTGTTGTAAATGACGAATGCACCCATCGCCAGCGCCAAAATCCCAAAAATGTAAAAAGCGGACTTTCCAACTTCGATAGCGGCAAACATCTCCGTGCCTGTCTCCTGCACGTTGATATTGAACCCCTCGCCCAGACTGGTGTGCAGTCTGGCAACCACATCATCGAGGACAGTACCCGTTTTAATGGTACCTTCAACCAGGTTGATCTGCCCGGGCAGGTTGAACAACGCCTGAGCGTCAGTCAATGGAATGTACACCTCTTCAGGGGTGGGACCTGGAAAGGTGGTTAATAGCCCGACGATCTGAAATTTCATGGTGCCTGTGGCTGATGGCAGGGTAAGACTGTCACCCAGCTTCAAGCTCAGCTTTTCAGCGAGCGTCTCAGAAAGGACAACCACGCCGGATTCGCCTTCCTTGAAGAAATCACCCTCGGCGACAATGTATTGGCGCAGCTTCATGACGGTTACAGGGTTGACTCCGGCGACGATGATGTTGCCGGTCGAGCTGAATTTATTGGCAGCCGGCGCCAGGCTATCGGGCAGGATGACCGTCCGGTAAAGGGCGCCATCCACCACGGCGACGCCTTCTGTATTACTTACCTCATCGACAACGCTATTGGGAAACGGTGCGCCGGACGCTGTCTGTACGGTCAGGTCGACCTGTCCGACACCCGCCTGCATCGTGCTGGTGAATGCCTGCAGGAAGGTGGGCAGGATGGCGTTCAGGCCAAAGATGATGGTTACGCCAAAGACCACGGCCAGCGTGGTTAAAACCGTGCGCAGCTTGCGCCCCCACAGGTAACGGGCTGCCAGTTTCCATTGGACGTTCATAATGCCCCGGCTTTCTTCTTCAAGGTTTTGGTGCGCTCTGCCGTACTGCCCGAAAGGCGGGTCTCATCCACGATGTTACCATCCTTCAGGAAGACGATTCGGTCGGCGCAGGCTGCGATGCGCGGGTCGTGAGTGACCATCAACACGGTACGGTCATACTCATCAACGATTTTTCGCAACAGGCTGGCCAGTTCATCCGAGGAGCGCGAATCGAGGTTACCGGTCGGTTCATCCGCCAGGATGAGCGCCGGATCATGCACCAGGGCACGTGCGATGGCAACGCGCTGCTGCTGGCCGCCGGAAAGTTCATCCGGGCGGTGTTCCAGACGGTCCTTCAAACCGACCCGCGTAAGCCACTCGGTGGCGCGTTGCTTCGCCTCGGCCGGCTTGACGCCGTCCAGAACCAGTGGCAGTGATGCATTTTCCAATGCAGTCAGCACCGGGATCAGGTTGAAGAACTGAAAAATGAAGCCCACGTTTTGACGACGGAATTCAGTCACCTGTTTGTCATCCAACGCAGAAACATCTTTGCCGTCCAGGTAAACCTTGCCGGAACTGGGCTTGTCAAGACTGCCGATCAAATGCAGCAGGGTGGACTTGCCGCAACCGCTCGGACCCATGACAGCCAGGAATTCACCTGATTTAATGTTGAGATTGATGCCGTCTACAGCTGCAATAGCGGTGTCGCCTTCGCCGTAGATCTTGGTCAGTTGTTCAGTTTTTACTATATCCATTTTTTCCTCTGTTTTTGGTTCTCCCTGACATCCGGTCAGTGAGAGTCTTGTATTCAATTCTGCTTGCTCAACCCCTACGATCAACTTGTGACCCGGGTGGATCCTTGGCCGTGTTGGGCGGACGGCCGCGGCTGCGTGCCAGCGGCATGGGGACCGGTTGGCGGCGGATGTCATCCAGACGCGCCTCGACCATATCCAGCCAGCGCAGGTCGGCCTCAAGATGCATGATGGTCTGGTCGTGCAGCAGTACGATTGCCAGGTCATTTTCCGGATCGGCTGCTGCCCGCTGCCCGGTTGCAGTATGCAATTGTCGGTACAGGCTGGCGCGCTGTGTCTGCAGGATGTGATACGGGTCCGCGCTGCCGGTCGCCAGGCTGAGCACCAGCTTGAGATAGACCTCATCATGCTGGTGGGCAGCTTCAACCGGTGTATTTAACCAGCGGATAAGCTCCGCCTGCCCGGTGGGCGTGATGGCATAGATGGTCTTCTCGGGCCCGCCGGTCTGCGCAATTTCCTGCTGGGCAATTAACCCGGCCTCGGCCAGACGTGCCAGGGTGGTGTAAACCTGGGCCGGTTTAAGGTCCCAGTTGGATTCGCCACCCAGCATGGCGACGAATGCGGCACGCAGTTCGTAACCGTGGCGAGGCTTTTGGGCGAGAAGACCTAAGAGGGCATTGCGGACTGACATAATACTACTCTACAAGTTTATAGAATAGCGGAAAATATAAAACAAGTTACTAGTTTTGTCAAGAGGGTATAATTCTTGTACAAATTGTATTGAAATAATTCATTAGGATAAACCATGACCATCAACTACCGCACGATGACACTATCAGATTACCAGTCTGTATATGATCTGTGGAAGTCAACTCCCGGCATCGGCTTATCAGACGCCGACTCGCGCGAGGGGATCGAAAAATTTCTGAAGGCAAATCCAGGACGGTGTTTCGTGGCACTGGAAGCGGATAAACTGGTGGGAGCGATAATGTGCGGCTGCGATGGTCGTCGCGGATACCTCCACCACCTTGCCGTGCGGCCTGATCTGCGCGGTCAAGGCATCGGCCGGCAATTGGTCGAGGAGTGCATGGCAGCCTTACGTGCCATCGGGATCGATAAGGCGCATATATTTGTTTACAAGCACAATGAGGTCGGGAAAGTCTTCTGGCGCAACAGCGGCTGGCAGGAGCGCGATGATCTGATGATCATGTCCAGGGATATGTAATGATGTTGGATAATGACTCCCTTGCACAACATATCGGTCGGGTCAACCATTGTATAAGCCGTCATCAATAAATATTGTTTTGCTGGTATACCCGATGGGAAAAAATAAAAATCACGAGATGCGGTTATGAGTTTTAGAAAAAGCTTCAGCCTTGAAATCGAACAATATCGAAAATGGATCATTTTTATATTTTTTTCCCTTTATTTGGTCAGCGGTATTTTCATTTATCGTGATTATGGAATAGCTGTTGATGATACACCACAGAAATTATTGGGTGAACATAGTTTCAATTACATTTTCCACGGTGATCAAACATTGTTGCTTACACCAAACAGGGATCATGGCGGTGCTTTTCAACTGACCATCACAATCATCTATGAACTTTTGGGTTTGCATACAGACCAGCAGATCTATTATTTTCGGCATCTTGCCAGTTTTATTCTGTTTTTTATTGGGACGATATTTTTCTTCTTGCTGGTTAAATTAAGATTCAAAGATTGGAAGATTGGGTTATTGGGGACTCTTTTTCTGATTGTGAGCCCATGGATATTTGAGAGTTCATTTGTCAATTCGAAAGATATCCCGTTTATGGCGCTTTCAATTATTTCTTTATATACGTTGTTCAAATTCGACGAAAAGATGAGGATCAGGGATGCAATCATTCATGGAACCGTCACAGGTTATATGATCGCAATCAGACCACTTGGATTACTCATGGTTGGTATGACCGGAGTTTTATGGATGATTAGATTGGTGATTGATATTAAGAATCATTTCGAGGAATTGAAATGTTATTTGATTCTTCTCGGGTCGTTTCTGGTCTTTTCTGCAATTTTTACGGTACTTTGGTGGCCGTGGTTGTGGTCAAACCCACTCAAAAATTTTATTGATGCTTTCATTTCTTTATCACAATTTACTACCTGGAAAGGGGAAGTGCTGTATATCGGATCAATATATGATCCAACACAATTACCCTGGCACTATACACCTGTTTGGATAGCAGTCACCACACCACTCCTCTATACCTATTTTTTCTTGATCGGTCTGTTTTATACAGCAATAAGAGTGATCAAACAAAAAATAAGGTTGACTGAATTATCGAATCGCTTTGATCTGATCATTATTGGTTGGATCTTGATTCCTCTCGTGCTGGTCGCCGCAATGCATTCTGTTCTATATACAGGCTGGCGCCATATGTTCTTTATTTACCCGGCGATATTAATCATATCCATTTCGGGTTTGATTTGGTTCAGTAAAACAATTACATCCAATTTCAATTCAAAAATTCCAACAGTTATACTGAATGGTGCAGTTATTATTTCTTTAGTGGGCACGATCATAGCCATGGTCATATATCATCCCTATGAAGGTACCTATTTCACACCTCTGGCGGGAAAGAATTTGGAATCGGCCAGGTACAGGTACGGATTAGATGTCCATGGACAGTGTGCGACTGAAGCTCTTCGTTTCGTGCTTGAACAGTCCGAAAAGCCAAAACTCGATATCCTACCCTCATCGGTGATATTTCAGCGGGCTGCTATTTTGATCCCCGTGGATGAGAGGATCAGAATTGCCTGGACGGATGATTTTAATAAAGCCGATTATTTTTTGGCCATTTACTTTGACAGGCGGGATCCGTTTATTGTGCCGGAAAGTTTTAAACTCGTTTATAGAGTCGCGCGTCAGGGGGTTGATCTATGCCTTGTCTATCAGACCCGGGATAATCATTAGATTATTTTATTGTTAATGATTTTTACCAATCGATTGATAAACACTACTTATACATAAAAGTGTAAAGTAAATATCAACAGTAACTTCTCTAAAAAGATGTATAGAATGCTATTAAAAAATCCCGCTTGTCAGTTCGGGAGGGATCTGCCTATGAGTGATTGTTTATTCAGATGTCACATACGGTGTTGGAACCATTTTGGACTCTGGTAGTTCGCCTTCGTGTAAAATGAAAGAAAAACCCTGGTTATCCTGGCCGGTAAACTTATCGACCGGATCCATGTGGAAATAAATCATCTCCTTGAAAAGAAATACAGGGCATCGATAGAAAAGGTCTCCTACAGGAATGCTGGCTCGAAGGAGTGCGATGACCTGGCAGTCATGTCACGCATTGTTTGAATATGGGTGAAGTTCAGGTCACCGATGCAATAAAAGACCAGGCTCGTTAATCTGAGCCTGGTCTTTTAAATGGTTCCGACATTTAAGGCTTTTGGGTAAGCGGCAGGAATGCCTGAAAACCCAGGTGCGCCATTTTGAGATCGCCATTCTCTGCATCATAGTAAGTCAGATAAGGAGTGCCATATTGGTTTACCTTTAGTGAAACATATTGTCCGACATTCCCAACCGGTTCAATTACCTCACACTGCCAGTTGGTATTGCCGGGGCAATTCCCGTCAGAACCTACCCATCTGGCAAATCTAAGTTTATCAGTATCGCCATTGGCTACATAGTAAGCGATCATAGGGGTTGAACTGAAGATCGCCAGGGAGTTATATTGCCCGGCGTAGGTGCTGTTATCAACCGTCTCGTACGATGAAGTTCCAGCAGGAAGCGTGACGGAGGCATATTTTAAAACATACATTGAAGTATGAGAATCAAAGTAACTGATACGAGCCTCGGTGTCGGACAGCAACGCCAGCGAATTCTGCGCGTCATAATCTCCGATCGGACTATCGATGGTGATGCATTTCCAGATTGCAGGGTTATCAGGGCTGGAACAACCCGTTGCGCCGGAGGTCACCTCGAAGGCAAGTTTTATTGCCTTGGTGGTTGAGTTAAAATAACTGATAACCGCTTTCCCATCCGATCGAAGGGCAAGGTGTGAATAATTGGCATAATTGCCCTGACCCGCATCCACGATCTCACAATACCATTTCGGGTTACCGGGGCAGTTTCCATCGCTGCCGGTATAGGTCGCCAGCTTAAGACTGTGACTGGATATATCAAAATAGGCGATCCTGGGGATGTATCCAGGACCGGGACCATAAGCCAGGGATGTGGACAGGCCGACCCAGTTTAAATTTGAATCCACAGATTCGCAATCCCAGGCGCTGTTCCCCGGGCAGTTACCACCCGTCCCAACGAATTTTGCAAAATCCAGGTAATTGTTGACGGATGTGTCGAGAAAACTGAATGCCGGTCCGCCGGCGGGGTTGATGGCCATGGACGTGTACTGGCCGGTGCCTGCCCCGCCTGTCGTATTATTAACAACCTCGCATTTCCATGGACCACCAGCTGTACCACACCCACCGGGAGTGGGCGAGCCCCGCACGGCATATTTGGGATTGCGCAACGAGGCGTCGTAATAACTGATATGCGGCTTTCCGGAGCCATCCAGTGCCAGCGAGCTATGTGTGCCGACATCATTGGCATGATCGAAAGCCACCAGAGTTAGCCATACACCACTCGATTGACAGCTGTAATTCATATTGCCGGTGTAATTCTGATAATACACTTCACACACATCACCGGTGGAATTTATAGCTGCGGCTGAACCTGCCGCATCGGTACTGCCGGTGACATCCGAATACGTCCAGGTTCCCCCTATGGTCGTTGAGCCTGAAGCAAGTTTCACAACTCCTGATAACGCACTGAAAACGATATGGGGCAGACCGGTGCTTGTTAGAACCAGAGCTGGAGTGCCTCCATAGTTTGGGTCAGCATCGGCGGTATGCCAGCTGCTTCCGTCATAATATGCGAATTTTGTGCCGATGCCATAAATTCCATATGCAATTCTGGGTTGGTCTGCGTACAATGCGATTGAAGTGCCCGAACTACCGGGATTGGTACCTGAATCGACGATATCACATCGGTAATTATTGGGACCCGGACCGCATGTACCAGTGGCGTCTGCAACCCGTGTGACGTATTCAAGTTTACCGGTAGTCCCCCCATAGTAGCTGATATGGATTTTGTCGGTGGTATCGATTGCCAGGCTAATATTATTGGGATTTACAGCCGATAGTATATATTCGATCGTCCAGGTACAAACCACACTTGGTGCTGATCCACTGCAGGAACGCCAGGCATGCCTCAGAGCGGATGCGGCAAAATACGCAATATGCGGTTGGCCGGAAGTATCCAGTGCGATCGCCAGAAAATCACCCGAGGAACCGGGATCAACGGTTTCGTAATACCACTGTGATGAATTATTTGGATCCTTGCCTGCGAATTTCAACTCACGTTGACGGTGATCGAAGTAGCCAATGTAAGGATTCCCGCTGGTATCCAGAACGAGGGAAGCATTACCACCAACACCTGATGAGGGATCAATCGTTTCCAGCGTCCAGTTTCCACCGCCATCGTCGGAGGATGCATAATAAAGATGGTCCCCCCCGTAGGCAACCCGGGGTTGATTGTTGTAAAGTTTGAGCATGTTGGGAGTGAAAGCGTTAAACAGCTTTGGCGCATCCACGGTTTCGATCACCCAGCCGGGTTGGGGTGAGGGGGTGGGCGCTGCGGTTACTACAAAAGTAAGGAGGATCAGGATGCTTAACCAGTAAGTTGACTTGAACGCTTTCATTGAATAACCTCCGGGATTAATAGCGACAAATAATATCCAGAAAGGACACTATAACACGCAAATGGGGTTTGTCAATGGGAGGAACGATCAAGTTTACAGGTCGCAAAGAAATGTGGTTTAAATAATTACCAGGTATCCCATTTGCATGAGCAGGGTGGGATATCAGGCGATTATTCTTTCAGGAAATTCCAGGTAGGTGATTTGTATTTGATTGCCTGATCAACACATTAACACGGACACATAGAAAATCAATGCACACTCCAATGGGAAATAAAACTCCTCTCTTGGGTTTTATAGTGTGTGGGAGGAGTATCTTTTTACCGAAATCATTCTCCCCCGATGTATGGTGTCGGGACCTTTTCAGACTCTGGCATTTTGCCTTGATGTAAAATGAAAGAAAAACCCTGGTCATCCTGATCGCTAAACTCATCAACCGGATCCATCGGGAATTTTAGCATCCCGTCCGAAAAGATATACAATGCATCGATGATGTAATTGGAAAACATCTGACCGGCGGGGGTATCGAGCCTCAGATTGAAAACCTTAACATCGCGCTCGATACCGTTTTTGGCACAATAAAATATATAGGAAAAACTTTCAGGTCCCCCGGTCGGTTCGAGCGATTCGACCAGGATCTTTTCATCGCGATAGGAACCGATCACCATGATCTCACCCCGTACCCTGACTCCATTTGTCTCTCCTGCCAGGCACTCAGGATATCCGGTTAGATCACCCTCGATCAACTGGCGCACTTCCAGGATGCCAAGACCCGAGAGGGTGTTGTCTTCCTTGATCGTGATGGGCATATTAAGTCGGTAATCGGTCAGTTGGGTAGCTCCCAGATATTTCATTTCCAACCACCATTCGTTGGTTTGCTTTTTGCAGGCAGGCAGCAGCAACATGGTAACGAGAAGTGTCAAGAAAAGCTGGGCGTTTGTAAGTCGTTTCATATGAAATAATACACTCCAATACGAAATAATGGCGGCTTGGGCAATTTTACCAGATGTCAGCTTTCAGCCGGAAAGGATATTGATAACCTGTGTGAGGCTAGTATAATGTCTTACAAAAATATTCTTTGGAGTAAAAGTGCAATCAGCAGGAGATAGAATTCGATGCCAGGATTGACCCCGGGAAAACGCTGGCAACCAGCCTTCAAGCCATTCACACACCGTAAATTCTGGCAGGCTTTGGAAGCGCGCGTGGAATTATTGATCAAAGGCCCGATCTTCGGTTGCCGGATGTGTGGCAACTGTCTGCTGCAGGAGACCGCCTTCATCTGCCCAATGGAATGCCCCAAAGGATTGCGCAACGGCCCCTGCGGAGGTGCGACCGAGGTCTGTTACATCGATAGAACCCGTCCCTGCATCTGGTACCGGATCTACCAGCGGTCTTTCAAGTTGGGTCGGGAGGAACGCCTGCTTGAAGTGCTGCCGCCCTTGGACTGGTCGCGTGCAGGGATTAACCTGGTCGATGAGGTGATCCATCAGGCAAAGCAGGTCGGGTTGAAAAAGATACTGGCTGGCATCACGGAGAAGCACAGCGGCAGCCGCCTGGCAGTCATCGAAAACGAGGTGTTCTTCCCGATCCGCCAACCGGATTGGTGGCAGGGGGATAGCGCATACCATCCGCCGTCAGAGGAGGGACATGTCTCCAAACTTGAGCAGGATCTGAAAGCCGGAAAATTCGTCGTCACGGTTGAGATCACTGCCCCGTTGAGTGATACCAAAATCAATCTGATAGAAGAAATCGAACTGATCAAACCGCACGTATCCGCCGTCAACTTCACCGATAGTGCTTCGGCCTGCCCGCGCATGTCGAGTGAGGCCTGCAGCAAAATCGCACTCGAGCACGATGCCGAGCCGATTCTGCAGCTGTCTGCCCGTGACCACACCCGCACCGGATTGCAAGCCAAGGTGATCGGTGCCTCTGCGCTCGGCATTCGCAACATGTTCGTCATCACCGGCGATAGCCCGAGCATTGGTCCCAGCCCGGTTGCGCGCATGGATATCGTCGACCTGGATTCGGTCCAGATGTTATGGATCCTGCGCCGTATGCGCGATGAAGGCATCTACCTGGGTGGGCGCAAGCTCAAATACCCGCCGAAAATATTCCTCGGTGCAGCCGCCTCGCCCATGGCAAGCCGGCCGGAATACCAGGCCATCCGCGAACAGAAGAAGGTGAATGCCGGGGCACAGTTTTTCCAGACCAACGTGATCTATGACCTGCGAGCGTTGGAAACCTGGATGAATGCGCTGGTAAAAAGGGATATTCTTGGGAAAGTCCACATCCTGGTGGGGCTCAACATCTTGAAGAGCCTGGCGATGGCGAATTATCTCGACCGCGAGATCCCGGGAGTATTCATCCCTGGAACCATCCTAGATCGTATGGAAAAAGCCGGTGACGGCGCGGATCGGGAAGGCTTTCTAATCGCACAAGAGCTTATCGATGGCATCCGGAAGATCAAGGAAGTCAACGGTATCCATGTCATGCCGGTCGGGCGGGAGAAAGATGTCCCGCGCCTGTTGCAGGAGATGGGATTGACCGGATAGTTACCCAACCATTTTTATGGAAGCTTTTCGACTGGTTGAGTGACCGGTTTCAGTTAACAATTTTTGCGGCTGATAGTTAGGAAAGCTTTTGTTTACCGGGTTGACAGGTAAATCAAATAAGCATCTACAATTAACACAAAAATCACCAGGCTGAGGATGATCCAGGTCGAGATGCGGGTGGCAGGACCTCTTTCAAGCGGATGGTTCACAAAGCCGACCAGCCCGGCACCTAGTGGTATGAGCGACAACAACCCCAGGCTGCGAAAATCCAGGGGGAGCTGTCCGCCATAAAACCGGGGAAAGAGGAAGAAATACCCGGTACTTGCCAGTAATAACAGCCCGATTGCTCTGAAACCAAAACGTCTGCCCCAACGTACCACCCAGGTCTTTTTACCCCCCGCAAGGTCGACCTCCAGATCAGGCAGTTCCACATCCAGAATACTGGCCAGACTGTAAAGGCACAACGGTGTCAGGACAAGCGCCCCGTTGCCGTCAAGCCTGCCCCGCGAAGTCAGATAACCCATGGCGGGTACGAGAAACCCAAGGATCAGGATGTAGCAAATTTCCCCCAGACCCCTGGCTGACAAGCGCAATGGCGGTGCTGAGTAATACCAGCCTGCCAGGTTGCCCATAATCACGAAAGCCATCATCCACAACGGGTAGGAATAGATCCAAAGGAAGACTGCACCCAATAGAAGCGACCCGGCCATCAGCACCAGAGCGATCCGTAGTACAGCCTGTCTCAAATCAGGGTTAACTGCCAGGACGCCGCTCCCCCCGCTGAATGAAGTGGCACTCCCGGGTTGATCCACCGCCTGGTCAAAATATTCATTGCTGTAGCTGACTGACAGTTGAGCCAGTAGAATTACCAGCGCTCCAAGCATCAGGCGCGGAAGTGATAGAGAAGCCCCTGATAGAGCAGCCCAGGCAACTCCAAATATAAACAATGCCAGGCCAATGACCAGGAAGTGGGGTCTGCCGGCGCGTAACAATTTAATTAACATCGTGATCTGTCCTCAATGCTTTAACTCATTTTCTGTGCCAGTTTGCGACAATAAGAAATTATAAACTCCCGGATAAGTTTCAACCAGCGGAAGTGTATTTCACGCCGTGTTGGTTACAGGGTGGAGCTCTGATTGACAACTTGACAAAAAGCAAAAAAGGTATATAATCTACTGACCATATGGTCAGTAAGATGAAAGGATCGTAGTACATGAAATCAATTGAGTCTAATACACCGGGTACCCCACCCAACCTGTCTCATGTGGCAGAAACCTGTCTGTTGACGTTCTACTGTCATGCGCTTGAGAGTCAGTCGCCGGACCCGATATTAAAGGACGAGAAGGCAGTCGAGATCACCGGCAGGATCACACCCATGATGGCCGATTCAGATAACATGTTGTTACGCTCGTTATATCTTGGCAAGATCAAGCCGGAATTGGTGGTGCATATTGCGCTGCGTGCAAAAAAATACGATGAGTACGCCCGGGAATTTATTGCCCGCCACCCGGATGGGATGATTGTTAATATTGGCTGTGGTATGGATTCACGCTTTCACCGAATCGATAACGGCAGCTTGATATTCTTCGATCTTGACCTGCCGGAAGTGATCGAATTCAAGCGACGTTTTTACCAGGAAAATAAACGTTACCACATGCTGCCATACTCAGTATTTGAAACCAAATGGATGGATGCGGTTTTGGCATATGGAAAACGCCCTGTAATGTTCCTGGCAGAAGGAGTGTTCATGTACCTGGAAGCCGATAGAGTGAAAGCTCTTGTGCTGGAACTGCAGGCACGCTTCCCGGGATCGGAGCTGGCTTGCGAAGTGGTCAACCAGCGCTGGTTGAGCCCCATGATGAAAACAATGTTGCATGCCAAGCTGCGGCAGGGAACCAAAATCGGGGAAAGCGCCGATTTCCATTTTGGGCTGAGTGACGGTCGGGAGATGGAAACCTGGCATGACGGCATACGCTTCCTGGATGAATGGTGTTACTTTGAAACCAATCATCCCAGGCTGGGCTGGATGCGGATCTTTCGCAAGAGTAAATTTTTCCTGCGCACGCAATGGACGGTACACTACCTCCTTGGATGAGGCAGCATGTATGAGAACTTCGAACGCATTCCGCAAGCTGAACAGCAACATATCCTAAATGCCTGCATCGAAGAATTCGCTCAAAAGGGGTATGAACAGGCATCCACGAATGCCATTGTGCAACAGGCCGGCATCCCAAAAGGTACACTGTTTTTTTTCTTTGGGAACAAGAAAGATCTATACCTGTATGTCATTGACCATGTGGTGACCCTGTATGCTATGACGGCTCTGCAAACCCCGGGTGAGCTGCCAGACGACCTGTTCGAACGCTTAATATATCTGGGGCAGGAACGCATGAAATTTGCCTTGAGCCAACCGCAGCTTTACAAGCTCTTTTTTAACGCATTTATCAACGCCCCTGAAGACATACAAGCCGAGCTGCGAAAGCGCTATGCTGCTTACTACACGCCCAGCATGCAGATGCTCACTGCCGGATTGGACCGCTCACGTTTCAAGCCCGAGGTTGACGTCGATAAGCTGATCGAACTGATCTACCTGATACTTGAGGGTATTTTATCGAAATCCGTCCCGGCATTGCAACAACTTAAACCTGCAGAGGCGCTTGGGATTGTGGAAAAGTTATTTGTCGAGTGTGATGATTATTTTGCCATGATCCGTCAGGGTGTGTACCATGAAGGAATTCCGGCGGTGCCGGCTAACAAGAAATAGCATGAACAGTTTATTTGTTGCTTAACAGATAGGAGCCATAGATGGTTACCCCCGATCCCCTGGAGTTATTATTCATCCTCTCGGCTTTCCTGTTCCAGATCGTATTGATCATCCATTTTGCACTGCGCAAGTGGGCTTATAAGATAGCAATCAAACATGGCTGGCTGGTCTACGCCCTGAGCATCCCGGCGCTGGTTGTCAGTTTGGTGATTTCATTTGGTGGAAAAGACTGGCAGTTCTGGTTGGCAGGCTTCCTGTATTTTATTTGGGCTGTCTACGGATACCAGATCGAATATATCAAAATGATCGAATGGCGCGCGCCGTTCCGCTGGACAGTGGGTGTTCCCTATCTGGCCTTATATCTGGCGACGGTCATGTTTTATTGGTTCCCACTGGCGTTAATCGCCAAACCGCTGTGGTATGCCTGCGGCATTCTATTCGTGATCAGTACGTTGTTAAATGTCAGCTCTCATAAAAAAAAGGAAGACGGGTAAGTAAATAATGGAGATGTTATTGAGAAGTCTTGGCTGGTCCTAAGAGAGTAATGGCCTATTGAATATTCAATTTATTGTGTTATAATATTAGTACATGGAAGGGTGTGGTTGACCTGTTCCTAAATCTAAATCGATTATAAGGAGTAAAAGATGAAACTGACCCCCCCGAAGCAAATTACATTCTGGATTGCAATAATTCTTGGCGTTTTGGGCATCCTTGGTACCCTCGTCACCATCCCGGTTGTAACCGGTCTGGCTTTCTGGTTCGTGGTTGCCGGTCTTGCCCTGCTGGTTGTGGCACTTCTGGTTAAAGGCCTATAACCATCAGGTTTTAGAGCTGAAAGAAAAAGTCCAGGTTTTTCCTGGGCTTTTTTCGTTAATATATATCGTGAGAGTAGCATTATAATTGTTCCATTAATTTTAAAAGACGAACCAGATGAATCATAACAAACTCACCCGGCGCCGATTATTACAATTGATGACGATCACCCTTGGCGCGGGGGTACTGTCTGCCTGCGGGGTTCGTCAGCCAGAGATAGAATTCATTGATGCCAGCTATGGAGAAGATAATATGAGTAAGAAGATCCTTGTAGCCTATGCCAGCCGGGCCGGCTCGACCGCCGGTGTGGCAGAAGCGATCGGTAAAACCCTTGCAGAACGTGGTGCCAGTGTGGATGTAAAGCCCGTTGATGCCATAACCGATCTGAGCCCTTATGATGCAGCCGTCATCGGCAGTGCCATTCGCGGGGGCAAGTGGTTGCCGGAAGGTATGCATTTCATAGAATCACACCAATCTGAATTAAATAAGATACCTTGTGCCGCCTTCCTGGTGTGCATGACGATGGCGATGAAAAATGAGCAATATCGTGCGGGTGTGGCAGGGTGGATGGCACCGGCGCGGGCAATCCTTAAACCCGTTCGCGAAGGTACCTTCGCCGGGGAACTGGATTTCAGCAAACTACCGTTCACATTGGATGTAATTCTGTTTAAGATATCCTCGAAATTTGGATTTCCAACCGGGGATCACCGCGATTGGGAAGCTATTCGCACCTGGGCCGAGCATATCAATCCGCTGTTAAAGTAAATTATTCGACACATGACTCAAATAGAAAAACAAGCTGGGTTTGTTTTCCCAGCCTGTTTTTTTTATTGAACCTAACTCTCTCTCGAATTACTTTTTCGGCGGAGATTTGGGTTTTGCCACCGGACGGGAGGTTGTTTTCTTGACAGCCGGTTTGGAAGCCGCGGGTTTGACCACCACCTTGCGGACGGGTTTGGGTGCTTCCACAGGCAGGACGGGTTTGGCTTTGACCACTTCAAGCGCCTTCAACTCGCGGTAGGTCTCGGTCCAGACACTGGTTTTGAAGATCTGTTGCCATCCGCCGACCAGGATTATGGGCGAGAAAGCCACCAGGAAGAAGAGCGGCAGCGCAACGATGGCGCCAATGATCCAGTACCATGGTGAGGGGGTGAAGATGGCGGCCAGACCGGTTGCCAGCAGGCCAGGGATTGCACCGGCAATGATGCCCGGCACGATGGTGAGCATGACAACCAGCAACAAGGGCAGGAAAATGATTATCGTGGCAAGCGCCCAGCCGATGCCAATACCGATCATCACCAGCCATATGAAGAACACTTGCTTGAGATGCCGGCGAACCATGGCATAGCCCTGTTTGATCGAATCGATCACACCAACGCCTTCCAGAACACAGATCCGGGCGGCGAAATTACGGATGACGCCCAGCGCGATAGCCAGCAGGATGAAAAACAGGATGAACAGGAGCGCCAGACCGGCCGCGGTAATGCCACTGAAGATCAGGAACCCCTGACTGCCTGAGGTCGTCGCCAGGTAGACCCATAATCCCAACAGGCCGAATAGCAGGACCATGACGATGAATGGCAGGCTGAACAACAGGTCGATCAGGAACAGCCTCCAGGCGGTACGGTTCCAACCATTCTTCCATAGCTGCTTGAAACCGAGTTTGACACCCGTTGCTTCATAATCGTTCACAGCGCGAATGGTGGTCACTTCGGAGACATAGCGCAGAAGCGCACTGCCAAGTGCCCAGAACAGGATTACAACACCAAGCACTACTGCGCTGACGATCAGCATATTGGTGACCTGCTCGGGGGTCTGGCCGAACATACGCGGCACGTCAAAGTTCCAGGGGCGCTGGCCAAAACCCCGGTTCCAGTTTTGTTGCCAGTTGAAACTGGGGTTACTGCTCCCGGCACCCATGGCCAGGAAGAACCCGAATATCCACAGGATCCTGTACTTCCACAGGATATGCCAGGATCGGCTCAGTACTTTCGATATATCTAACATTCTTTTCTCCTTTCAAAATTAACGGTGGCGGAATAATCCGCGCACCAACTAACCATACGGTAATTACCGGGTTGCAGTTGCCGATTTCTTTATCATGCCTGAATTGCTTTGCCAAACGACCACCAGCCAGGCAAGGTACATCAGGGCCAGAATGGACGAAAACGCAAAACCTTCGATATACGTGCCCACTGTCTGCCAGGCGGACCAGCCCACATTCAGGATGGATAAAATATTTTTATCAAAGAGCCCACTGAATAAGGCTGCAAATGGAACTGTCTGGTTGGCGCTCTGACCAAAGCCGGGTAGTAAGTTACCCAATTGACCGAGATATCCGGCCGATTCCGCCGTGAGGATGAATAGGGTCATGATGGACGCAATTTGGATGATGATCCATGCGCTTAACAACCCAAGCGGGATGAACCACAAACCGATTTGTAGCGGCGTCTTTGCGCCTATCTCTGGCTGTCGATCGGGGAGCATCAGGTTCACCCTGGCTGCGAATTGAGAGGATGAAGATAGCCGTTCCACCGCAGGCGTTGCCCGAAGCAAACCGGAGAGATTCTTCAAGCCTGCCAGTTCATTTTGGCACTCCTCACAAGTTGTCAGATGTTTCCTGACAAGAGTTTCTGCATGGCTTTCAAGCTCACCATCCATATAGGCGCTTAGCAGAGTTTTTACATGTTCATCCATGTTTAATCTCCAGAGTAGACAGCAGTGGTTTCAAACTGCTTCGCAATCGCTCGCGCGCATAATTCAACCGCGACATGACCGTGCCGAGCGGTATTCCCAGCGCAGCGGCAATCTCGCGATAGTTGAGACCGCCGTACTCTCGTAATACCAGCACAGCCCGGTTTGTTTCGCTCAAGGCGAGGATTGCATGCTGGACAATTTGAGCTTTTTCTTTTTGTAAAAGTTCAACCTCAGGTCCCGGTCGTGGGTCTTCAATGAAAAAAACATCCTCATCGATCTCCTGAGTTCCTCGCTCTCGTCGCAGTACGTCCAAAGCAGCGTTAATGGCGATGCGATACAACCAGTTGCGCAGACAGGAACGGGGCTGATAGCCGGGAAGGTGAAGCCAGGCCTGTATGAAAGCCTCCTGGGCAGCATCCTCTGCCAGACGTGCGTCCCCACACATGCGGTAGACGACTGCAATGACAGACGTTTGATTTTGACAGACAAGTTCGCCAAAAGCTTCGCGATCACCCTGTTGGGCACGTACGATCAGCTTGTTCTCAACCTCAGTCGTCAAAGTCGTCACATGTGGATCCTTTATTCCTGTCTACTACTATAACGGATATTTGCCTGGTTTTATTCGGTTTGTACCGTGTGAAAAATAACCAGATTTAAATGAAAACTGCGATCCTAACCGTAGGGATTCATTCCTGATTACATCAAAGCCTTACTTTCTTTGTTATAATATACGGACAATAATAGTAAATAATATA
Source organism: uncultured Chloroflexia bacterium (assembly GCA_963701225.1). GTDB lineage: Bacteria > Chloroflexota > Anaerolineae > Anaerolineales > Anaerolineaceae > JAFGXF01. The sequence goes on from OY969578.1 coordinate 900,067, forward strand.
AACTTAATCATAATACTTGGATACCAGGAGGATGCTATATGTACAGAAATCTGACTGTCTTAATACGTCTTGTGATTGGTTCCATGATAATGATGGGTCTCCAGGTGGGTAATTCATATCATTCCGGCATTCAAACGGAGCGTACTCGATTGACCAGTTCCGAAAAAAATTTGCTGAAAGAATCGTATATATCGGATGGTGACATGAATTCATCACCGGAATTCGGGGCGGAGATCGATCCAAGCGGACTGCATAGGATCTACAAACCGGATTATTCCCATATGCTTCTTCCTGAGGCTCCAAGTGGACTGATCAATAGTTGGTCTGCCCTTGGAAGTGGAACGTATGGGACCGTTCAAGATGTTACTGTGGTAGGCGCAAATGTGTATGTGGGCGGCAGTTTTTCCAGCGCCGGCGGTGTTGTCAATACCGGCAATATTGCCCGCTGGGATGGTTCAACCTGGAATGCTCTTGGAACCGGTGTTAATGGGACTGTGTTCGCGCTCGCTGCGGAAGGTGAAAATGTGTATGTGGGTGGTAGTTTTACCAGCGCTGGTGGCGTTCCCAATACTAGCCATATTGCCCGCTGGGATGGTTCAAGCTGGAATGCGGTCGGTAATGGTCTGTCAGGTATCGTCGATGTATTAGCAATAATTGGTACCAGCGTATATGCCGGGGGGAGTTTTTTGGCTGCTGGTGGAGATGTCTTTACCGATTATATCGCCCGCTGGACAGGTTCAGCCTGGGTCTCTGTGGGTGGCGGTCTGAATTACTTTGTGGAAGCGCTGGTGGCAGTTGGACCGGACCTGTACGTCGGCGGGAATTTTTCTAATGCCGGTGGGAATTTGAGCGCTGATAACATTGCCCGCTGGGATGGTTCAACCTGGAATGCCCTGGGAACCGGATTGAATGATATTGTGTATACCATTGATGTCGAAGGATCAAATGTGTATGCCGGCGGACATTTTATCAATGCAGGGGGAGTGGCCGAGGCGGATCGAATTGCCCGCTGGGATGGGGTGTCCTGGAATGCTCTCGGGCAAGGGATGAATGGTTATGTCTCCACCATTGCGATCGAAGGATCTAATGTCTACGTTGGTGGCAATTTCACAGAAGGGGGAGGTGTGAGTAATGCGGATTACATCGCCCGTTGGAACGGAAACTCCTGGGTAGCTTTGAACGATGGTCTTAATGGTGGGGTAAATGATCTTCAAATCGTTGGGAATGAGCTGTTTGTCGCCGGATCCTTTTTCGATGTGGGTGGTGATGGCAATGCCGATGGCATCGTGATCTACGATATGGGTGACTCGTCACCCAGCTGGAATTCATTGGGTAACGGGTTGGGTTATGATGTGTGGGCGATTGCAGTGGAAGGTCCGAACATTTATGTGGGGGGTAGCTTCACCGATGCGGGTGGAAATCCAAATGCGGATTACATTGCCCGCTGGGATGGTTCCTCCTGGAATGCGTTGGGAAGCGGTGTCAACAGCACTGTGACAATGATAAAAGTGGTCGGATCGAGTATTTATGTGGGAGGATTCTTCACCTCTGCGAGTGGTGTGGCCAATACAGGCTATATCGCCCGGTGGAATGGTTCAACATGGAATGCCCTGGGCACAGGTGTCAATAGCAACGTGTATGCCATTGATGTGGAAGGTCGAAATGTGTATGTGGGTGGAAATTTTACCAGTGCAGGCGGAGTGGCAAATACCAATCACATTGCCTTTTGGAATGGCTCAGGCTGGAATGCGCTCGGAACAGGCGTCAATGGCGATGTCAATGCTATAGCAGTGGAAGGACCCAATATCTATGTCGGCGGAGCATTCACCGATTTGAATGGGATACTTGATGCGGATAATATTGCCAGATGGTCCACGGGCTGGTCTGCTGTCGGTACCGGGCTGAGTTCGAATGTCTATGCACTTGATGTAGAAGGTCAAAATGTCTATGCCGGTGGAGCCTTTTCCAACGCCGGCGGTAATGGGGATGCCGACAAAATCACCTTTTGGGATGGGGCTACGTGGAATAATCTGGGTTCCGGCTTAACAAATGATGTTTATACCATTGCCGTTGATGGCGAGAAGGTATACGCGGGAGGGGATTTTACTGGATATTTTTCACGCTGGAATGGATCAGCCTGGGATTCTCCCGGGGGTGGCATAAACTACTCGGTCTTCTCCATTGTGGTGGAAGGTCCTAATGTATATGCCGGCGGTGCCTTCACCAACGCTGGAAGCGATCCGAATGGTGATCATATTGCCCGCTTGGGCACGAAGTACTTGTTATCCTTCCTGCCTTATGTGAACAGACCTTAGAGGCTTAAGAAGAGATTGGTCTTCAGAATAAGAAAAAACCTGCGGGATTGACCGCAGGTTTTTTCTGCCGACCATCAGCCTATTTCTTGGTGGTCAGATTCTTGATCACGGCGCCGGCGTTGGCTTTGACCGATGCGATCCCGGCTTCCATGGCGGAAGTGGAAGAATACATCTCGCTCTTGCCAATGATCTCGTGGTTGGGGGATTTCAGGACGAAGAAGGGTTCCTTTTTGGTTGAAGCCTTGCGCTCGTAGTTACCGTCCTTGCCGGCATTCTTCTTGACCGAGGCAATACCGTCCAGCGCGGCTCGCTCGCTCTCGTAGGTCTCGCTGGAAAGGATGACCTTGCCGTTGCCGGCTTTCAAGTTGAATGAGTACTTGCCGCTCTTGCCTTTCTTAAGTTCGAACTTCGCTGCCATTATGTTACCTCCTTATATTTTTCATTTTTTCAAAATAAATTCTGCGATAATTTTGATTGTACATCAAAACCATCACGATGCAATGGTTTCAATTTTCCATTTTCTATAATTATCTAACAGAATTTTACAGAGGGGGTGTGATGACCATCTGCCGGCTGGGAACCGAGTATTGAATGATAGCTTGGTTGGCATCATCCATTAATTCAAGGATATATCCATCCCGCCAGGTAACGATATGTAGTGGGTTGACATTGTCCTCGATGATTGTATGTAGATGCCGGGTGGAGACTTCAATCAGCATGACGCTGAAAGAGTTCGGCATTTTACATATCCCATCTTCATCAACCGCAATGAATGCGATATAGATACCGTCCAGCGACCAGGTGAGATCTCCCGCTTCCAGAAATTGAGAGGCCAGGGTGAAGGAAAACTGTGATTCATCGAGCAAGTTTCGAATGATGATAACCGGAATGTTAGGGTATGTTAATTCTATAATCGCAAGTTTGGATAGATCCGGGGATATTTTATAAAGTGCAGCACGCTCATGATAAATCGAGGAGATACCGGTTGTGAGATTGAAAATCAGAAGTTGGGAGAAATTTGGAAACCAGGCGCAGCTATCCCATACCCAATAAAACTCCGCATAGAGAGAATCGTCGTCGGCTGACCAGGCGATGGGAGTGATATATGCCAGGAAACCGCCGAAATCCTCATCGCAGGCGTGCATATAAGCACAATATGGATAAACCCAGAATTGACCGGTTTTTTTGTTGTACAGAAGTGAAGCTCCTACTGGTCCCGGCGGGGGATTTTGGCAATCGTTAAAGAGAACCCATGTTTTTGAGGGGGATTCAGAACTATCCAAATAACAATGATATTCATCGACGATACCTGACAATTCAGTTGGCAGCGGGGTGGGGGTCGGGCGAATTATACCGGTCAACTCGGGTGTTGGGAAGGAATTTATTATTGGTGAGGGGGTCAGGTTAGCTGGTGGGATGGTCTCCTGCACATGTAGAGGAGCAGAACAACCTGACAGCAGAAATACAATCAGATCCAGTCCACTCAAGAACCTTATCAACAAATGGTTCAAATGTCGACCTCTCTTGATAATTGTTTGCCACGCCATTATGGCATGGGTGTGACGAACAACTGCCGGTCGGGGATAGAATATTTTAGGATATCCTGGGTATATTCATCGACTATTTCAAGTATGTGCCCATCCCGCCAGGTAAGAATGTATAGCCGATTGGCATACTCATCGATAATCGTATATAGTTGTCTAGTGGAGAGTTCGATCAACATAACACTGTAAGCGGGTCGCTTATCCAAAGAATATGGTTCTACTTCTTCAACGGCAATAAATGCTATATAGTTGTCATCTGGTGACCAGACGATATTTCCTGCTTCGACGTACTGTGATTCTAGTGTGAAGGAAAAATCGGTCTCATCGGCCAGATCTCGTATGATGACAACCGGTGGGTAAGGTTCGTTTCTATCAATAATTACTAGTGTGGAAGAGTCAGTAGAAAATTCATAAATCCCAACATGGGCATGATATATTGAGGAAACTCCAGTTGTGAGGTTGTATACTAGAAGACCGGATGGCGATGGAAAGTAAGCAGAATCCCCACCACTCATATTAAATTCTGCGTAAAGAAATTCGCCATCTGCTGACCAGGCTTTTGCGGAAATATAAACGATAAAGTCTTCGTGTTCCTTATCGCAAGTATTGATATAGGCACAATAAGGGTAAACCCGATATTCATTGGTTTTCTGGTTGTAAAGCAATGAAACAGACTCTTGTTCTGCTATGGGATCATTGCAGATGTTATAAAAAAGCCATAATTTTGAGGGCGACTCAGACCCCATTAAAGAACAGTGATAGTTGGATATAGCATCATGTAATTGTGGCATTCCTGTTGGCGTTGGATCGAGTGTGATTTTCGAACCAGGCGTAGGAGATGGGGGTTTAGGGATACTTGCATGTGGGATTGTCACCTTGGGTGTTGGTTCTGAGGTCGATTCGGAAACCGATACTCCGGTATCGTCAATGCACCCAACCAGTCCCACCAATATTAGAGTTGCGCAAGAAAATAAGAGCACTCGCTTCATAATCATCCCTCCCGCCTCCCGTTATTCTGACACACGCTGCTCACGGATCACCCTAACCTCCTCTGCGTCATACGGGCTGCCATCCGGTTTCAACAGGTCGTGGAACCAGGGCGTCCCCGGCTCTGGGGCGCGCCCACCCTGGCGCCAGTTGTAAATGGTCTGGGTTTTGCCGCTGACCAGACCCCGGATGAAACAGCCAACATTTTCCTGCTTGAATAACGGTACATGGGTGGTGATCAGGCAATCCTGGGTGCGAGCCAGGAACTCGGTGCAAAGCAGCGGGCGTTCCCAGACCTTCAGTTCGGCGATACGGTCGGTGATGATCGGCAGGTCGAAGAAATCATGGAAGGTGATCACGTCGCTTAAATTCGTTACCGCCAGGTTCATCTGGCTGCCCATGGTCGGTGTGATGTACCACAGGGGGGCGGTCAGTGGCTGGGCAGGGTTAACGGCGCGTGCCCACTCGAAAACTTTGTTCAGCAACGGCAGGCTGGGGCTGGGTTTGAGGAAGTGTGAACCCAGCAGGCTGATCGTTTTTAAGTTCTTGCGCGCCCCGGCCAATGCGATGCTCGACAGGATAAGGTTGCCGGGCTCATTATAGAGGTCCCACAGGAAGACGCGCTCATCCTGGCCAAATGTTTTCAGGATGTCGGTGACGTAAGCTTCCAGCCGGCTCCACTGGCGCTGGTCCTTGACCACCTTGATGCCCGGTGTTTGCATCCAGCCGGAATTATGAAAGAAAGGTTTGGGGTCGGGTTGCTTCCCGGGTTTGGGGTCGGTATTCCAGCAATCATCGAAGATGACCAGGGTTGTCAGGATGTTGTTTTTATGGGCTGCATCCAGGAACTGGTCGATACGGAGCTTGAAGCCTTCCGGATCGTTCTTCCAGACCAGGTCGTGCAGGTAGACGCGCACGGCGTTCAAACCGGAATTGGCCGCCCAGCCCAATTCACGCCGGATGGTCTCCAGGTCGAAAGTTTCCACCTGCCACATCTCGAGCTGGTTGATGGCGGTGGACGGGATGAAATTACAGCCTACCAGCCAGGGAAGTTTTTGGTACCAGCTTTTGACTTTTGAGATGGACCAGCGCGCATCTGTCATGGAAGGATCTCCTTGGGGTTGCTCGTTTTTCGAATAGTTATGGAGTTCCTGTCTATTATGATTGAAAAAAGGGGAACCTGCAATAGAGGATGGGTAGTTGGATTTGAATCGGGTTTAACTTGACAACAGAGATTTTAATCATATAATAACTATCAACAAAGTGATAAATATTATGGAGAAGTCTATGCTTACTTGCATGTGTCTGAGGCGGGGGACGTAACCGCCGCCTTGGACCGTTAAACAGATCCCCTTAGAATAACCAGGACGGTGGACGTAACCCGCATGCGGAAAAACTCTCGCATGGCGCGACGCGCCGTCCTTTTCGTTTAAATAAAACCAGAACTTTAACAGAGAGGTACCGAATGAATATTCATCAAGATATCACAGGATTGGTGGGAAACACTCCACTTGTTCGATTGAACCGCATCATGGATGGTGTCCAGGCTGAGGTGATCGCCAAGCTCGAGTATTTTAATCCGGCGCATAGCGTCAAGGATCGCATCGGGGTCGCCATGCTCGATACGGCCGAGAAAGCCGGGATGCTTGGGAGGGATACGATCATCCTTGAACCGACCAGCGGCAACACCGGCATCGCTCTGGCGATGGTCTGCGCAGCGCGTGGCTACAGTTGCACGCTGGTCATGCCGGATACGATGAGCCGCGAACGGCGCATGCTGCTGCGCGCCTATGGGGCGGATATCATTTTAACTCCCGGCGCGGAGGGCATGGGCGGAGCGATCAAGAAAGCTGAAGCGCTGGCCGCATCAGACAGCCGTTACTTCATGCCCCAACAGTTCATCAACCCTGCCAATCCCGAAATTCACCGCCGTACAACAGCCGAAGAGATCTGGCACGATACGGATGGCAAAGTGGATATCCTGGTGGCAGGGGTGGGAACCGGCGGCACCATCACCGGCATCGGTGAGGTGCTTAAAGCGCGTAAACCAACCATTAAAGTCGTGGCAGTCGAACCGGATGCTTCGGCTGTGTTATCGGGCGGACAAAAAGGAGCCCATATGATCCAGGGGATCGGTGCCGGCTTTATTCCCGGAGTATTGAATACCGGTATTTATGACGAGATCATCCGCGTTCCGGATGAGGATGCGATGGAAACTGCGCGCCGGATGGCAAAGCTGGAAGGCTTGTTGGTCGGGATCTCATCCGGAGCTGCCACCTGGGCTGCCTTGCAGGTCGCCCGACGGGAAGAAAATACCGGCAGGATGATTGTGGTGATCATCCCGGACTTTGGAGAACGTTATCTCTCGACCGCGCTATTTGCAGGTCTGGCGGATTGAAAGGAATTATATGGACACACACGAAGATAATACATCCGTAGATGTGGGAGGCAGGGATGGGGAGCGGAGAGGGTTGTTTGGAACGCTGCGATGCGATGTACGTTCTGTGCTCGAGCGCGACCCTGCGGCACGCAACGCGCTCGAGGTGATCCTGCTGTATCCCGGGCTGCATGCTGTTTGGGGGCATCGGATCTCACACGGATTATGGAGGCATGGATTCAGGCTGGCCGGGCGCTGGTTGTCGCAGATCATGCGCAATTTTACCGGAATCGAGATCCACCCGGGGGCGTCCATCGGGCAGGGTTTCTTCATCGATCATGGCATGGGGGTCGTGATCGGAGAGACAGCCGAGATCGGCAGGGATGTCACGTTGTATCACGGGGTGACGTTGGGTGGAACCAGTCTGAATAAAGGCAAGCGACATCCTACCATCGGTGACCGGGTGGTGGTTGGTGCGGGCGCCAAGATTCTGGGAGCCATTATCGTCGGGGATGACACCCGCATTGGAGCCAATGCAGTCGTGGTGAAATCGGTTCCGCCCAATATGGTCGTGGTGGGCGTACCGGGTCAGAATGTGGCACGAACGAAACCTCATAAGGAAAGCGATGCTCCCGATTTAAATCACGCCTCGCTGCCGGATGTGGTCGGGGTATCACTGGTTCAACTTTTAGAGCGGGTGGATGCGCTTGAAACGCGCCTGAACGGGCATGCAATGGTTACACCCCATGTGCATCCGCCACAAGATGAATCCTGGGCGGGTGGTGATTTTGCGATCTAAGCCGATTGTTCGGATACAGCCTTGCATGCAATGGGAGATTTCTTGCGCGCCAGCATCAGGAACATCAGGACGGATACCACTCCGATCATACCGGCTGAATACCACAGCCAGTTGGGGGAACCGGAGTCGAAGATCCGCCCTGCCAGCAGCGGACCAACCGCATAGGCGATGCTGATGCTGTGACCTTCGATCGCCATGTACCGCCCGCGCATTTGTTCCAGGGCAAAGCTGGCGACCGACGCCTGGCGCACCGGTTCAAAGATCAGTTCCCCAACGGTGATGACCACCATGGCCAGGGCATAAAGTGCATAGCTGTTGGTAAACCCGAAGCTGAGATAACCGATCGCGAATAACCCGGAGCCGATTGCCATCATGACCATCGGCTTGAATTTCTCAATTCGTCGAGAAAGCGGGATCTGGACCAGGATCACGATGACAGCGTTCATGCTGATCAACATGCCGTAACCGGATTCCGGGATTCCCTTGACATCCCGCAGGAACACGCCCAGCGTGGTCGAGAAATTCTGGGCGACCAGCCAGCCCAGAAAAGCGGCGGTCAGGAAGAGCATGTAGGCCTTGTCTTTAAGAACATCCAGGTAACCGGCAAAGGTGGTAGTCAGCGATTCCTTTTCCCGGCCGGGTTCGGTTGCCGGTTTGGTTTCCTTGAGGAAGATGTAAACCAGCACGGCACAGATCGTGCTGACCACTGCATCCGTGATGAACAGCACCAGGTAGGAGTGCGTTGCTACCAGGCCGCCGATGGCGACACCGATCGCCACCGCGGTATTGAAGACCACACGGAAGATCCCGAAAGCCCCGGCACGCTTTTCTTCAGGAACCAGATCGGCGATCATGGCTTGACCGGCCGGCCCGCCGGCTGAGGAGATGACCCCGCCGATCAGGGCAACACCGTAACAAAAGGAAAGGGAAGGGGCAAACCCCATGGCCAGGTTGAAAAGCGCTGAAGTGATCAGGTTATACATCAGCATGCTCTTGCGACCCAGTCGATCGGTCAGTGCTCCACCGATGGTGGAGCCGATGAATCCGGAGATGGTGAACAAGGTGAATAGAAATCCCACCTCGGTCATGCTGGCACCGAATTTCTTGCTGATGAAAAGCGCGAAGAATGGGAAGATCAGGTTATTTCCCAGGAAATTGATGAAATTGATACCCATCAACATCCAGAAACCGCGCGGGTATTCGGCAATCGTACTATTGAAAAATTTTAACAAACGTGCTGACATTAATCCCTCCGGAACAGACCCAGAAAGCCGAGTATATCAGAAACAGGTGAATTAATTCAAGAGGATATTGTTACGGTTTTGTCACACTATTGGATGCTCACTTCGTGGAAATGTCCCCGCCTGGTGACTTGAGGAGTGATCGCTCTCTTCAATGTATACCCTAAACCGTAATAGAATACGAGTTACGCTGATTGTTGGACGGAAGCCTTCATGGTAACTGCTGATTTGCGAGCCATCAACAGGAACATGAGCGCGGATATCATCCCAACGATCCCGGCGGCGTACCATAACCAGTTGGGTGAACCGGAATCGAATATGCGCCCGGCCAACAGGGGACCGATCCCATAAGCTATCCCGATCGTTTGACCTTGGACGGCCAGGTAGCGCCCGCGCATCTGCTCGGGAGCGAAACTGGTCGATAGTGCCTGGCCAACCGGTGCGACGATCATCTCGCCGATGGTGATGACCACCATGGCTGTGGCAAACAACAGAAAGGTGCTGATGAAGCCATATAGGAGATACCCGACTGCATACAAGGCCGTTCCAATCGCCATCATGAGCATGGGCTTGAATTTTTCAATACGACGGGTGATCGGGAACTGGAACAGGATCACCATGACTGCGTTCAGGCTGATGATCAACCCATAACCGGACTCCGGCAAACCTTTAACATCTCTCAGAAAAACACCAAGGGTGGTGGTCATGTTCTGATAGGTCAGCCAGCTCAGGAAACCGGCTGCCAGGAAGACCATATAGGCTTTATCTTTCAATACGACCAGGTAACCGACGAAGGTTGCTCCGAAGGATTCCACCTTCTCGCTGGGTTTGGATTCGGGTTTTGTTTCCTTCAGGAATCTGTAAACAAGTCCGGCGCAGATCGAACTGATTACCGAGTCAATAATGAAGAGTGTCAAATACGAGCGGGATGCCAGTAAACCTCCGATGGCCGGACCCAGAGCCACCGCCACGTTGAATCCGATGCGCAGGATACCAAATCCACCGGCACGCTTCTCCTCAGGCAGCAGATCGGCGATCATTGCCTGGCTTGCGGGTCCACCGGTTGAGGTGAAGATACCGGTCACCAGTGCCAGACCATAGCAGAAGTATAATGAAGGTGACAGACCCATGGCCAGGTTGCTGAAGGCAGATGCGATCAGACTGAAAATCATTATTCCCTTACGACCTATACGGTCGGTCATTGCTCCACCGACCGTGGAACCGATGAAGCCCGATATGGTAAAAAACGTGAACAGTAACCCCACCTCGGTCAGGCTGGCGTTGAACTTCTTGGTGAGGTATAAAGAAAAGAACGGAAAGATAAGCGCATTACCGAGTTGGTCGATGAAGGAAATGATCACCAATACCCAGAAGGTGCGTGGATATTCATTGATTGTGCCGGTAATTCTTTGTTTGATCCCAGGTCTTTGCATTCATCCCTCCGGAATATTTCCTGAAAAACAGAGAATATGCTCCTGAGTATTGATCCATATCGTTCATGATGTTGAAAGTTGACTTAGGAGCGCTGTCAAATTGCGGGGTAGGAGATCGAAAAATCGCAATAGATCGCATTGCTCTAGCTTTTTTCGCAAGGCTGCAGGCATTTGTTCGCTTGGCAGTCTGTCAAGGATTATACTGGTTTCGTCCTCGCTGAAGGCTGTCCCATCCACAAAAGATGCGACATGACGGTTTTCGGGGCATTTCATCTGGCAATCCAAACATCCCACCAGGCAGTTATGCCACTCGGTTTTAAACCAGGTTGGAAACGGTATATCGGAAGGTTTTTCATTATGATATGTCAGGCAGCGTTCCGCATACAACAGGAAGCGGTCGTCAGAAATGGCGCCGCTTGGGCAATTGCGCAAACAACCTTTACAGGTTTGGCAGGTTGGTAACATGCACGGGACATTCCAGGGATCATCCAGACAGGGCATGTCGGAATAAAAGGCCACCATGCGATAAAAGCTACCGAACCCATCGATGTAAGTGATGTTGTTTTTTCCATAACGGGCCAGGCCGCTGCTGGTCGCGATGGTTTTTAGTGGCAGCGGAGCGATCATGATTTTATACCCCTCAGGGTCCAAAACACGTTGCAAAGCTTCAGCACGTACCTGGTCCTTCTCCCTTCCGTGGAGATAGGTGGGGGGCACGATGGCTGGGATTGCGCGTCCATTTTGGTGAAAGGTGAAACGGGTAGGTGGATCGGCGTAGGCTATAAGGATGATAGAGCGAACGTCCGGCAGCTCGGCAGGAGGGGCGAAATTAAAATAAGCTGCGGTTTCTTTGTAATACTCCTGATCAAACCAACCATTCAGCTGGTAGCTGATAAATATATCCCTGGCATCTGCTGCGTGGTGGCTGGGAATCACACGGATGCGGTTCCCTGCTTCTTCGAGTGTATCCAGACGTACCATGGGTTGCCTTCCTTTCCTTCTTCGACTGGTAGTAATTCACAACCCGCTATATAATTATAGGTGGGTATAGTGTACATATAACTGTATAACCTGTCAAGGTTAAATAGAAGGTTATAATGTTGAAATCAATACAATGAAGATTCCATCCCGAACCGTTTATCTTAAGTCTATCAAACTGTGTTTGCATTTTGCCAATACGCTGGATTGGCACGCCAGCCATCAACCTCAGGAGAGCTTGAATACCTATTCAGATTTGGTGAACTGGTCTGTATCGGCAGGTTTGCTGAATGCAAATGAAGCCGGCCAATTAATTCTGTTGGCGGAGGAGTCTGCGGAACAGGCCGACAATCTCCTGCGGCAGGCGGTCACATTGCGGGAGGCCATCTATCGCATCTTTTCAGGATTGGCTAAACAGAAACCCCCAGATATCGACGACTTGGAGATCATCAACCATACTCTGGCGACCGGCATGGCGAGGGCGCGCTTGTTCGTTGCGCCAAAAGGTTATCAATGGGGCTGGGTAAGGCTGGCGGAACCGTTGGAAGGCATCCTCTGGCCGATTGCCCGATCCGCTGCCCTGTTAATCACGGATCCATCCATGCTTGCGCGCATCGGACAATGCCAGGATGAGCATGGCTGTGGACACCTTTTTCTCGATTTAACCAGGAACCACAGCCGGCGCTGGTGTTCTATGAAGAGTTGCGGCAACCGCGCCAAAGCACAGCGCCATTACCAACGGAAGCAGGAAGCAGCGAATTAATTTACAATGCTTTCTTAGATAGCAGTTGATGGAATGTAATTAATTTCCCTGACCCAAGTAAATGATTAACCTTATCTCCGGCTTAAATTGATCTCGTCCGGGGTTAATGACAAAGTGCCCGCTTTATTCCCTGATTCGGACACTTTGTCGTGGATAAGGTTGAGGAGGGGTACTTATTCGCATCGCTACACCTCCACCGGCTTGAGGTTGGCAGCCCGATTGGTGGGATATAGCCCGAATGCCAGACCGACCGCGATTGAGTAGATTATCGCCAGCCGGGTCGAACCCAAACTACTACCGGTCTGAGGTTGGTGCCGCCGTTGGAGGTAATTTTCCAGCAGGTAGACTATTATATTATTTCCATATATTAATATTATTCTACGGGAGGATGAGGAACTGAAGTTTACGAATTCGATAAATTACAGCCGGTAGCCAGAACCTTGTTGATCCCACTTGCCTGCCGGGTGGTATGCCGATTGTATGCTTTTGTATAAAAATGAAAGGTGATTGATCGTGCTCACATCCGAAGCGTTCATGGCATAATATGTACGAATAACATCTTCCAGGTAGTAATAAAAAATTTTGTTGACAGGCGAGGATATCTATGGACCAGATACTAAAGGATCTTTACCAGGCCATCCTCTCCGGTTCTCGTGAGACGGCAACCGCCAGGACCCAGGCAGCCCTGGATGCCGGGCTTGACGCCGAGTCCATTCTAAACGACGCCATGGTTTCCGCCATGGCCGAGGTCGGACGCTTGTTCGAGATCGGGGAGTACTTCGTGCCCGAAATGCTGGTATCCGCGCGGGCCATGCAAGCCGGTCTGAACGTACTGCGACCGGCGTTGATCCAGGCAGAGGTCAAATCGGCTGGCAAGGTTGTGATCGGTACGGTCAAGGGAGACCTGCATGACATCGGCAAGAACCTGGTGTGTATGATGCTGGAAGGTGCTTCCTTTGAGATCATCGATCTGGGCACGGACGTCACACCTGAGAAATTTGTCAATGCAGTCCGGGAGCACCACCCGGACCTGATCGGCATATCAGCTCTGCTGACGACCACCATGCCCAATATGGCGCTCACCATAGATGCGCTCAAGGCAGCCGGACTGCGCGACAAGGTCAAAGTGATGGTGGGAGGTGCACCGGTGACCCCACAGTATGCAAAGGATATCGGTGTGGATGGCAGCGCTCCGGATGCCAGCCAGGCGGTTGCATTGGCAAAATTCCTGATGAGCACTGCCTGAGATTGTCGACAGTTGGGGAAACTCTGGATTTGAGTTTTATGCCCTGGTACTATACCATTCCCAGGTAGGTTCTCTTCACCATGTCGTTGGATTTCAAACCCCGGGCGGTATCGGCTAAAACTATTTCGCCGGTCTGAAGTACATAACCGCGCTGGGCAACTTCAAGCGATACCAGCGTGTTCTGCTCTACAAGCAGAACGGTGGTACCCTGGCGATTGATTTCCTGGATGGTGGTAAAAATACTTTCGAGCAGCTTGGGTGCCAGACCCATGGAGGGTTCGTCAAGCAATAACAGGCGCGGCTGACTCATCAGGGCGCGGGCGATGGCCAGCATCTGTTGTTCCCCACCGGAGAGTGTGCCGGCCAGCTGGCGCTGGCGCTCCTTCAGGCGTGGGAAGAGCCCGTACATGTTTTCGATCTGCTCCTTGACCTGTTGAGGATTGCGGCAGGTGTAGGCACCCATTTCCAGGTTCTCCTGGGTTGTCATCCTTGCAAATACCTGGCGCCCTTCGGGCACCAGAGCGATCCCGCGTGCGACGATCCTGTGCGGTGGTTGGCGGGTGATCTCCTCCCCGCGGTGGAATAACTTCCCCGCGGTGGGCTTCAACAGACCACAGATCGTTTTCAGTGTCGTGGTTTTGCCTGCCCCGTTGGCGCCGATCAGGCAGACGATCTCACCTGGCTCGATCTCCAGGGAGATGCCCTTCAGCGCGCGGATCTTTCCGTAATGGGTTGTAATGTTTTGCAAAGATAGTAGCGACATGGATGTTCCTGGTGGCTTTGATGGGTCAGGTGACCGGTCTGGCTTTACCGAGATAGGCTTCGATAACACGGCTATGCCGTTGCACTTGATGTGGCGTGCCTTCGGCGATTTTACGTCCGAAATCCAGTACGGTCACCTGCTCGCTGATGGTCATGATCAGGTGCATGTCATGCTCGATGATCAGGATCGTGATGTCCAACTGGTCGCGCAGCTTGCGGATCAGGGTGATCATATTGCTGGTTTCGCTGGGGTTCATGCCGGCGGAGGGTTCATCCAGCAACAACAGGCGGGGTTTGCAAGCCACTGCGCGGGCGATCTCGAGCCGCCTCTGCTCGCCGTAAGGCAGGTTGCAGGCCAGGGTATCACCGCAGCCTTGCAGGCCGACGAATGCCAATACACGATTGGCTTCCTCCAGCGCTTCGCGTTCCTCCTTCTGGTGGCGGGGTGAATGGAGTAGTGCGTCACCGATGTTGGCGCGCATTCGGCAGTGATGCCCGGCCAGGATGTTCTCGAGGGTGGTCAGGTTGCCGTATAGACGGATGTTCTGATAGGTGCGGGCGATCCCGCGTTTGGCAATCTCATGCGGAGCCAAGCCGACCAGTGACCGGTCGAGGAAGAGGATCTCACCCTCATCTGGCTGATAAAAACCGGTCACGCAGTTGAAGCAGGTAGTCTTCCCGGCACCATTGGGGCCGATGATGCTGCTGATGGCTGATTCTTTCACGTCGAAATCAAGGTCGCAGATGGCTTCGAGACCGCCGAAGCGTTTGGTCAACAGTCTGGTGGAGAGAAGGGTAGCGCTCATGGTTCACCTTCTTTCGAGTTGGCAGAGTCTGCAGTTTCCAGTTTTGGGGGGATGCGAGTCAGGAACCCCTCGGGTTTAAGGATCATCATAACGACCAGCAGGATGCCAAAGATCAGCATGCGAAAATCGGAAAGGCCGCGCAACATGTCGGGCAGGGCGATCAACGCCAGTGCGCCGATGACCACGCCATAGATATTGCCCAACCCCCCCAGGATGATCAGGCAAAGGATATTAATGGATGCCATCAAGTTAAAATTATCCGGGAAGATCGATCCCTGCCAGCTGGCGAAAATAACGCCGCCCACGCCGCCCAGAAAAGCGCCGGCGGCGAAGGCCAGCAGTTTGTAACGGGTGGTATTAACGCCTGACATCTCGGCCACATCCTCATCCTCGCGGATCGCCATCCAGGCCCGGCCGGTGCGCGATTTGACCAGGCGGTTGGTAAGAAAAACAAACAACACAATCAGAATGAAGATCAGGTAATAAAAGTGCGTTCCGGTGTTGAATACCAAATTACCCAGTACGGGTTTGTCGATACCGATGATACCCTGGGAGCCGTTGGTGATCGGTTTCAGGTTCAGGAATAACAAGCGGCAGATCTCCGCGAAGCCGAGTGTTACAATGGCCAGATAATCCCCACGCAAACGCAGAACGGGGATGCACACCAGCACGCCGACCAGCGCGGCCGCCAGCCCGCCAACCAGCAGCATCGGCCAGAAGGACAGATGCAAGCCGAAATGATCCGAGGCCAGGAAGGCATAGGTGTATGCGCCGATGCCGTAATAGGCGGCAAAGCCCAGATCGAGCATGCCGGCCATTCCCACGTGGATCAATAGACCCAAGCCCAACAGAATGTACAACCCGGCATAACCGATAATGCGGACCCACAGGTTCTTCTGAGGGACCGGCAGCAAGGGCAGACCGAGGATCAACACGATGCCCAGGGCTCCCAGCGTGAGCATCAACCAGCGTTTGCCGGTTATCAGAGCGACTATTTTTTGGATCGATGGCATTCCATTACACCTTTCATAGTTTGCTGCTGGCTTTGCGCGATCCGAGCAAACCGTTGGGCAGGAAAAGCAAGCACAGGATCAAGATCACGAAGGCCACCACATCCTTGTAAACTGCGGGCAGGACCTGGACAGAAAGGGATTCCGCCAGCCCCAGTACGTAACCACCCAGCATCGCGCCGGGAATACTGCCGATACCTCCCAGCACTGCAGCCGTAAAAGCCTTGATCCCGGGGACGAAACCCATGTCAACCCGGATCTGCAGGTACATCAGACCAACCATAACACCGGCGATACCGGCCAGAGCTGAACCGATGAAAAAGGTGCGCTGGATGATCTGGTTGACATCCACACCCATCAGGGCTGCCGTGTCCTTGTTTTCGGCCACCGCGCGCATGGCCTTTCCCATACGGGTGTATTTCACCATCAGACTTAAGGCCAGCATGATCAGCAGTGACATCGCCACGATCATCACCCGCACGTAGGGGATGAAGATGCCGGCAATGGTGAAACCACCGGTGCCCAGGATGGTGGGGTAGGTACGGGCGGCCGATCCACCAAAGGCATTCAACCAGCCGCTGACGGTGGTGATGAGTGCGGCTGGGAATAATTGGAATTCTCCGAAATGAATGTTGATGATTGCATTTCCGATTTTGGGGGTCAACCGGACGAGTTCCTGGAGCACGATCGAGGCGCCGATGGCGCTGATGAGGGGAGCCAGACGTCCGGCCTTGCGCAACGGACGGTAAGCCAGCCGTTCGACGGTGATACCGGTTAACGCCGCACCGAGCGCACCGACCAAAAAAGCGAGAATGATCCCACTCAGGGGTTCAGCCTTGAGCCAGCCGTTATCACCCAGTTTAATCAAGGTGAAGCAACCCCAGTACGCGCCGACCATGAAGATATCGCCATGGGCGAAATTGATCATGGCCAGAACGCCGTACACCATCGAGTACCCGAGTGCGATCATGGCGTACAGGCTGCCGACGGTGATGCCGTTGATGAGTTGTTCGAAGAATAATTTGAGTTCTGGCGGCATGTTGTTCCTGATTCTTCAGTCATCGCCTGCCCGGAAAAACAGCCGGTTGTAGAAACCGGCACCTGACAGGAGGGTGTGAGAGAGCCGTGACGCGGCTCTCTCACAAGGATAAGGAGGGAACGTATATCAGCTATTCGCCGAATGGATATTCCTTGACGGGGGTGATCACGCCATCCTTGACCGTGAAGACGGTGATGGAAACGACCTTCAAGTCGCCCTTTTCGTCGAACACCAGGTGACCGGTGACACCGGTGTAAGGCGTTGCGCGAATGGCATCTGCCAGGGCTTTGCGCCCGACTACCAGGTTGCCTTCCGCATCAACCTGAGCCACGCTGTCTGCCGCCTGGAGCAGAATGGTGGCAGAATCGAAGGAACCCGGACCATAGGCGACCGGATCGCCGCCGAACTTGGTGTTGAATTTGGTTGTGAAATCCTCAACACCGGCAGCACCGGCCACGGCGCCAAAGGTCATGAAGGAACCTTCGGCTGCGGCGCCAGCGGCATCCGCAAAGGATGGTTGCGACTTGATGCCATCCGGGCCGAAGAACACGCCCTCGAAACCGGCCTGGCGTAATTGGACTACCAGCTTGACGCCCTCGGCATCCATGCCGCCGAAGTACACGGCCTCAGGATTGCCGGAAGTGACATTGGTGACGACCGCCGAGTAATCGGACTCACCGCGGGTGATACCTTCAAAGGCTGTCACTGTTCCACCGGCTTCCTCGAATTTCGATTGGACGGCTGCCGACAGACCTTCACCGTAAATGCTCTGGTCATGCAGGATCGCCAGAGTTTTAAGGTTGAGTTCCTTAGTCAGAAAGTCGACGGTCACGGTAGCCTGCAGTTCATCGTTTGCAACCGTGCGGAAGACGTTCTCGAAACCCTTGGCAGTGACTACCACGGCAGTGCTTGAAGGGGTGATCATGATGACATGGTTGGCTGCGTAGATATCCAAAGCCGGTACGGCGGAACCGGAGCACATCGGGCCAACCACACCCAGTACGGCCGGGTCGGCCGAGAATTTCTCGGCGACGGTCACGCCCGGTGCGCCATCGCACAGGTCATCCTGGCCTTCAGCAACCAGCTTCCAGCCTTTCAGGCTGCCCCCGAATTCATCAATAGCCAGTGAGACACCGTTGAGCATATCCTGCCCGTAAACAGCATAGCTACTGGAAAGAGCCGAGGATAAGCCGACTTTTACCTTCTCTCCCGGTTTAAAAACAAGGCTGCCCCATTCATCCGCAAGGGCAGCCGAGTCCACCGATACATCCGTCGCAACCGAGTCCACCGGCACATCTGTTGCAGCCGGCGCACTTTGACCACAGGCACTCAAAAGGAGAGCTCCGACGGTCAATAATATGATAAAAGCACGAGTTTTCATTTTTTCTTCTCCAACATAGATTTGAATGACGAACCTTTCTTTCTTGCTGTAAAACAATTTGCTTATCGGGCACCTCCTGGATAACAAAAACCACCCGTTGGTCGGGTGGTTTTTGTTAAGGGTTATGATTTACTTGTGTTACTTGATCAGGGTTTCCCTTTTCCAACCGGCCAGCGGCGTTGCACCTCGCATATAAATATAAATATACATGTAGGTCGCAATAGTCAGGAAGGAAAGGAAAAAGTAGATAGCCATATCTGGTTTTAAATAATTCTCGCAATTATAGGCGCATCGATGGATTTGTCAAGGCGATAGTTGTTAATATTTTCATAAATGCGGGAAAATAGTGCTTATTATTACAAATATGGACTATAAATTCTGTGCTGGGACCTGAAATTTACCACATTTGGATGGCACAGATAGCCTTTAATATCTGATTGGTGGTTATCGATAAGTTCAGGAGATATTGATGTTATCAGGTTATCAAGAATCGCTCTCACAGCAGATCCTTTCCGACAACGTCGAGACCGAAAGAAAGTTTCAACTCTTCAGGCTCACAAACGGTCACACAGGTCTGGCACGGGCTCTATGCGAGCTGATCAGGCGACTGGACCAATAAGATATCACTGGAAGAAAAAACCAACCGCCGGATGGGAATCCCATCCGGCGGTTTTTCATAGCGAACAGGAAGTTGCAACAGTGAAGCCGGCTGGAGAAGCTCCAGCCGGCAAGTCATATAATATTGGGATAGTTATTCATTTACTTCATGGATTGATCACCATGGGCAAGAATAGCATCTTGCTGGCAGCAGATTCATGCGCGCCGATATCAGATGTAACAACCAGGTCTCCATCTCCATCCACCCGTGGCATCCCGCGCTGGTCGGTGGTTACCGGATCTGAAGTAATCGCACCGTCGATTGCCGGGCTGCCATATAGCGGGGGTATGGACTGGAATTTGGATTCGTAAAAATCCAGTTCACCGAGCAGGGGATCGGTGTCCGGCAGGTCAGTTCCGGCGGTAAGACCGCATGAATTGTCACTAATGATATTATGGCCACCTGAACTTCTGGTGAACAAGCCGGCGTAATAGCACACATCCCCATCGGCAAAGTAATAGAAGATGCTGTTCTTGGAGCTCCAATTTCCGTTGTCGCCGATATAGACTGCATCACCATGTAAAATCCCCGTGTTATTGGCGATCGTTACGTGATCCAGATCGGCGGAGTCATTACTCTGCAGGTACAATCCGCCCCCGTAATGTCCCGCATCATTATCAGCGATGGTGACATTTTCGAGGTCTATGTTGCCATAATTCGTGACCGAGATACCCCCGCCATTGGTGGATGTATTCGAAGTGATCTCGATTCGTTGCAGCAAAGCTGATACGTTATCCTCAACCAACAAGCCGCCGGCGGCATAACCGTCATTGCTGATGATGGCCGAGTCGGTCATATTGAAGATGCTAGTGCTTTTGAGCCTGATCCCTCCGATACCTGTCGGGGCACTATTCGAGGAAACCGTGCTGCCGGAGATTGTCGCGGTCCCATAGATTTCCATGCCGGCTGCTCCTGTTCCACCAGTGTCTATGATGTTTCCTGTGATGGTGAGCCCTGTTAATGTCGAAGAGGTGTTACTGGATTGGGCATAGCCGCCCCCGCGTAAAGCATGGTTACTCGAAATCGTTGTCAGATCGATAGTGACGGTGGCAAAGCTGGCAATTAAAATCCCTCCGCCCAATTCACAGCGGGCAGTATTCCCGCTTATTACACTGGAATCGATATCGACAAGTTTAGCTGAACTGTTGAGGACGATGATACCGCCACCGTGACAGGCGCTATTATCATCGATTTGGGTGCCACCTATGATCGACAGGTCGGCATCAGTCACAGAGATACCCCCGCCGGAATCAGCAGTTTGGATCCCACCAACATAATTACTGGTTATGTGGACGTTATCCAGGGTCAGCTTCCCGGTGGAGAGTGCGCGAACGCCGCCCCCGCCGCTCTGCCCTGAAGACAGGTTGCCATGCTGGATGGTCAGGTCCGATAATACAAGGTCGGCCTCTCCCTGGTAATCGATGATGCGATCGAAATTGCCATTGCCATTAATGATCGTATCGCTCATCCCGGCGCCATCGATGGTGATGTTGGGTCCGCTGATATCCAGGTCGCCTTGTGCATTGGTATCATCGCTGCCGGGTATGGTTAGATTGTAGGTGTCTGCGGGGACATTGATTAAATATGGGGAAGTACCGCCGGTATCACGGATATACTGAATGGCTCCCCTCAGGCTGCAATGGTTGTCGTCGAGAACGGTGGTGCAACCGGTGTTATTCGTTTGCGAATCGACCGGGGTATCCACGTACAAGTCTATTGCGATGGCTGCACTGGCGGATTGATAATGAATCAGTGATGAACAAATAACGGCGATCAGGAATATGGCAAGATATTGAAAAGGACAGAACCAACGAGTTGATTTCATGATACCCTCCAATCGATGAAATGACCCGGACAGGCGTCTTGTACTACTTTACACTATTTACCGGCGAGATGCAAGTGGGCATCCCCCCACAATCACCCTTGTCACAATGGAGGTAAAGTATTTATAATATAGAACAAATGTTCTATTTGGAGGGAAACATGTACCATGACAGGCAGGGAAGTGATGTATGGCTGGTGGATGATGGGCGGGTGGTGACGCGTTTCAGCATGGATATCCCGCCCGGTATCCTGGTCTGTGAGATCAGCAGCGGCAAGCGAAGTTTCAAGCGCTTCGGGCGGGGTGAAAAACTGACTGCCGTTCAACACGGTCGGCGGGTGCTGGTCTGTGTCGCATCACAAAGCGGATTGCTTGCCACCCTGGCAGAGCGACCAGACAGGCAGGTGCCAGTCCGTGAGGGACGAAAGATGGATAGATTGACAGACCGCCAGAGTCAGGTGCTGGCGGGGATGGCCACTGGTCAAACGCTGGCCGAGATCGGTTTCAAGCTGGGCATCCGCGAGCGCAGCGTGCGCCACCACGTGGATGCGCTCAAACAGCATTTTGGCGCTGTCTCGCTCAGTGAGCTGGTCGCGAAGGCGGTTGCCAGTGGAGCGCTGGAATGCACACCGCCCCAGGGGGGGACTGGGGCGGGGCGGCAATCAAATCATCCGAAGATTTTCTGAAAGCCGGGGATGATTATATCACCTTGAAGAGAAATATCAAGGCAAACTGAATTAATGGTACCTAAGAGGATTGATCGTCAAAGGCGTACATGCCCATGCTCAAAAAGCTGTACTCCCAACTCTGGATATTGGTTTATGGCTTGGGCGATTATAATAAGACTTGAACACATTTATTTTTATACATTGACATACTTTAATCATTAAAGGAAATCCAGATATATCGCTCTCTACTGAAATGTATATTTTCCCTCTCCCGCCGCTTTTCGGTGGGAGAGGGAAAAAGGGTGAGGGAGAACTGATTATTGGCTAAAACAGTTATTCCTACTGACATCCTCGCTTACGCACGTGAATTACGTGCGCATGCTACAGGTGCTGAAACATATTTATGGCAATTACTTCGTGATAGACGACTATTAGGATTTAAATTCCGACGCCAACATCCATTGGGGCGATTTATTGTCGATTTCTATTGCGAACAAGCCAGACTAGTTATTGAATTGGACGGCAGTCAACACTTGGATAATAAGGATTATGATCGAAAAAGGACGGAATGGCTGGAAGAGCAGGGAATGCGTGTCTTGCGATTTTGGGACAATGACATGCTTTCAAAACCGGAGGAAGTGCTTGAAGAGGTCGTTTACAACCTCACCCATGATTGATAGTAACGGATTTTAGCCCTCACCCTGCCCCAATGAATTGGGGCATTCCCTCTCCCTCACATCTGTGTGGGAGAGGGTAAAAAAAGTGGATTTGTGGGTTTCATTAGTCTCAGGTTATTTTAAAATTAATGGCATCACTCAAACGAATACATGCCCATGCTCAGGAAGCCATATTCCCAGCTCTGATGCAATACTTTTCCTTTCGCGACTGGCCCGGCGGCACCCAGTGCAACCAGGAGCGGCATGTAATGATCGGGGCGCGGGTGGGCGCGCTCAGGGAAGGGTGCTTCAGAATGATAATCAACCAATGCCTGCCGGTCACCACGTTGAACGGCATCTGTCAGCCAGTCGTCGAACGCCACCGCCCAGGGGAAGGGGGTGGGGCTGGGGAAGGTCACATACCCTAACGGGTGGACGGAACCGCCGCTGCCGATCACCAGCACGCCTTCCTTGCGCAGGTCTGCCAGCGCATCCCCCAGCGCCAGGTGAACCTCAGGGTCCAGACCATGTTGAATGGAGAGCTGGGCAATCGGGATGTTGGCATCCGGGAACATCAAGCTGAGCGGCACCCAGGCACCGTGATCCAGCCCGCGACGGGAGTCGATCTCGCACTGTAATCCGGCGGACTCCAGCATGCCGGCGATTTCAGCAGCCAGTCTGGGCGAGCCCTGGGCAGGGTACTTGATCTGGTACAACTCATCCGGGAAACCGGAAAAGTCATGGATGGTCTCAGGGTGCTGGCTGGCACTGACCACCGGACAGGCTGACTCCCAGTGGGCAGAAATGAGCAGGGCTGCACGCACAGCTTGATAACGTTCCCCCAATGTTTGGAGGAAATCGTGGGCGGGCGTATCGGCGATGGCGGTCTCGGGCGAGCCGTGAGAAATGAAAAGGGTGGGTAAAATCATGGCTACCTCGTTTATTGGACAAATAATATCATAAATATGTATATTTGCAAAACCCGTGACAAAAAAGTGATATTTGTCGTTATGTAAATTCCCATTAATCAGGTAAAATTCCGTCGTTATATTTTCATTATCATAACCATGACTGATAACGAAAACGCTACCGCTGACCTTTCCATACCCCCCCAACTGCAGGGTGTGGTGACGCTCACCAATCTCGACCGCATCTACGATTGGGGGCGGCGCAACTCGGTCTGGCCGATGCTCTTTGGTCTGGCCTGCTGCGCGTTCGAGATGATCTGCACGGCTGCCAGCCGTTTCGATTTCTCGCGTTTCGGCATGGAAGTCATGCGTGCCAGCCCGCGCCAGGCGGATGTCATGATCGTCTCGGGTACGGTCACCAAGAAGATGGTCGGCCAGGTGGTGCGGCTTTACAACCAGATGCCCGAACCGCGCTATGTGATCGCCATGGGCGCCTGCGCCACCTGCGGCGGACCGTTCAAGGAGGGCTACAGCGTGGTTTCGGGCGTGGATAAATTCCTGCCGGTCGACATCTACATCCCCGGCTGCCCGCCCACCCCCCAGGCGCTTCTGAACGGTCTGATCGCGTTGCAGAAGAAGATCGATACCGAGACCATCCGCGGAGCGCGCTGGTATCAAAAAGGTCCCGGCGAAGCCATCCCGGTTCCGTTGCTGGGACCCGACCTGATCGACCCGCGCCGGGTGGAGGAGATCAAGTCCCTGGCGGCTGCAAAACCTGAAGTTTCCAAAAAGCCTGAGGAGCCGCATGACTGAAGCGACCGCCCCTCTGGTCGTTTCGGAGCTGGTGCAGCGTTTTCCCGAGTGGGTGAGCGCGGAAACGCGCCCCGGCTACCATGGGGAGCTGGTCGACCCGGTGCATATCACGGAGATCGCCCGGGTGATCAGGGATGACCTGGGATATGACCTGCTGTCTTCGATTACTGCTGCCGATTATCCCGCCGAAACCCTGCAGGATGTGGTCTATCACTTTTCCAAAACAACGGGTGGAGCGCCACTGGAAGTTAAGTGCCGCGTTGCGCGCGAGGACCCGCGGATCCCTTCCATCATTTCCATTTATCCGGGGGCGGAGTTCCAGGAACGTGAAGCCTGGGACCTGCTCGGTATCCGCTTCGAGGGGCACCCCGACCTGCGGCGCATCCTGACCTGGGAAGGTTTCCAGGGACACCCGTTGCGCAAGGACTGGCATGAACCTTATTTTGATGAGGAGTTCAAACCTTTCAAAGACCGCTGGCCGAATGCCAATTACAAGAGCGCCGAAGATCGCGCTCCGTTAAAAGACAATATTCAATTCCCGCCCGGTTTCAATCCCGAAGGCTGGATCCAACAGGATGACGACGCCATCTATGCCGCACTCAAGTGTGAAGCCGGTGGGGATGGGCAGGGCATCAAGACCGACCAGATCATAGTCAACCTGGGTCCGCAGCACCCCTCCACCCACGGCGTGTTCCGCATGGCTGCCCTTTTGGAGGGCGAGCAGATCGTCAACCTTAAACCGGTCATGGGTTACCTGCATCGCAACCATGAGAAGATCGGCGAGCGCAATTCGTGGATCATGAATATTCCCTATACCGACCGGCTGGATTACATCACCTCGATGAGCAACAACTTTGGCTACGTAATAACTGTTGAAAAGCTGACCGGCGTCCAGGTTGCGGAACGCGCCGAATACCTGCGGGTGATGATGGCGGAGCTGACGCGCATCGCCTCGCATTTGATCAACATCGGCTTCCTGCTCAACGACCTGGGTGCCTTTTACACCCCATCGTTGTACGCACTGAAAGAACGAGAATTGATTCTGGATGTCTTCGAGCGCGTGTCGGGTTCGCGCATGATGTGCAATTATTTCCGTTTCGGCGGAGTGGCGGCTGACCTGCCGCCGGGTGAATTGGAACGCATCCGCGGTCTTGTCTTCGAACGGCTGCCAAAGAGCATTGGCGAGATCGACCGTTATCTGACAGGCAGCGAGATCGTCCGGGCGCGCTGCGAAGGCATCGGCATCCTGCCACCGGATGTTGCCCTGGCACAATCGATCACCGGTCCAATGCTGCGTGCTTCTGGCGTGCCATTCGATATCCGCCGCGCAGACCCTTACAGCATCTACGACCGCCTCGAGTTTGACGTGGTGGCAGGACGGCATGGCGATGTGTATGACCGCTACCTGGTACGCCTGGAGGAGATCCGCCAGAGCATTCGCATCCTGCAGCAGGTGGTGAAGGACATCCCGGAGGGACCCATCCTGACCGGCAAGCCGGCCTGGACAACCAGGGTGCCGGCGGGTGAAGCCTACGCACGGGTGGAAAACCCCAAGGGAGAGCTGGGTTTCTACCTCGTCTCGGATGGCAAGTCCAACCCGTACCGCTATCACGTACGGGCTCCATGCTTCATTAACCTGACCAGCCTGGCAGGTATGTGCCGCGGGCATAAGATCGCCGACGTGGTGGTTATCCTGGGTTCGGTGGATATTACCCTGGGGGAGGTCGACCGCTGATGGCACCCCTGACCGGTTTGGGTATGCTCAAGGGACTGTGGGTGACCTTCCGGCGCATGGTCAACACCTACCTGGTGGACCTGCGCTGGCGCGGCAAACGCTACAGCAGCGCGGCAGGTCTTCAGGACCGGCTGGTTCACAGTACGCAAGGGATCTTCACCATCCAATATCCTGAAGAAAAGATACCCTCACCGGAAAACTTCCGCTACATCCCCTTCCTGGTTTACGATGAAATGGAAAACGGAGAGCGCAAGATCCGCTGTACCGCTTGCGGGATTTGCGCACGAGTCTGCCCGCCGCAGTGCATCTGGATCACACGCGCGGTCGACCCCGAGACCAAAAAGCCGCTCACCCTGCCGTCGGAATTCGTGATCGAGGCGGATGTATGCATGAACTGCGGTCTGTGTGCCGAGTTTTGCCCGTTCGATGCCATCCAGATGGATCACAACTACGAGATCGCCACGCGCGGCCGCTTGACGGAACTCCTTTATAACCTTGAGGTATTGTCCAAACCTGCCTCGTACCACGCTGCCATCCACCCGTTGCGCAACCGCATGGAAGAGCTGCAGCGTGGCGCGAAAAATGAAGAAGCGAGCGAGAGATGATGAATGCCTGGTTGTATATTGGATTGTTCCTGGCGATCGCGCTGGCACTACCGGCAGTCGCCATCTTCATATCGTATATCCTGGGTCCCAAGAAACCCGATCCGGTCAAGCGCTCGGTATACGAGTGTGGGATCGAGACGGTCGGCGAAACCTGGGTGCAGTTCAAAGCCCAGTACTACATCTTCGGGCTAGTTTTCCTGGTGTTTGACGTTGAAACCGTCTTCCTCTACCCATGGGCGGCTGCTTACAACCAGTTGACGCTGTTCATGGTGCTGGAGGCTGTTCTCTTTATATTAATCCTGGTCGCCGGGTTGTTGTACGCCTGGCGCAAAGGTGCGCTGGAATGGGTCTAAAGGAGAGCTGATTGGATTTCTGGTCTGATCCTTATCTCTTTCTTGTGAACTGGTTGCACGGCCTGCTGGTTGGCTGGGGACTGCCGGATGCCACAGCGTCCTTCATCCTGATGTTCGCCGGCGCTTTCGTGCTCGCCATGGGAGCCATGCTGTTCGTGCTGGGCTTGATCTGGTTCGAGCGCAAGCTGATCGGGCGCTTCCAGGACCGCTTCGGACCCAACCGGGTCGGCCCGTGGGGCATCATCCAGCCACTGGCGGATATGCTCAAGATCTTCACCAAGGAACACATCACCCCGGCCGGAGTCGACCCGCTGCCCTACAACCTGGGCCCGGTGCTGGCGGTGGCAGCCGTTTTGGCGATCTGGGCGGTGCTGCCGTTCACACTCAGCCTGGTGGGTGCCGACCTGGATGTCAGCCTCCTGTACGTGGTGGCGATCGGCGGACTGGGAGAGATCGCGGTGGTGCTGTCGGGCTGGGGCTCCAACAACAAGTATGCCCTGCTGGCAGCATTCCGCTCGATCGCACAGTTGCTGTCGTATGAGGTGCCGCTGGTGATCGCGTTGCTGGTGCCGGTCATGCTGTCGGGCTCACTCAGCCTGAACCGGATCGTCCACGAACAGGGTGTGTGGTACATCGCCCTGGCGCCGGTGGCTGCTTTCATCTTCTTCATCGCCAGTATCGCCGAGGTCGGGCGCTCGCCCTTCGACCTGACCGAGGCCGAATCGGAGCTGGTGGCGGGCTTCAACATCGAATACTCCGGTCTGAAATTTGGTATGTTCTACGTGGCGGATTTCCTGCATGCCTTTACCATCTCGCTATTATTTGCCGTCCTGTTTCTGGGCGGCTGGCGCGGACCGTACGCCGAGCAGTACCCGCTCCTGGGCTTGCTCTACTTCATGCTCAAGGCGGGGGTGGTCTACTTTATCAATATCTGGATGCGTGCCTCGTTCCCGCGCTTCCGCATCGACCAGATGATGGCAATCAGCTGGAAGTTGCTGACCCCGCTGGCGATCGGGGCGGTCATCCTGACAGCCGTGATCGACAAGCTTCTGCAGTATGGGCAACTGCTTCCCAATGGGGACATTGTGCGTGTTATGGTCATGGTGGGTGCCAATCTTTTCCTGGTTCTCATCGCCGGCGCTGTGATCAATTTGCAAAGACGAAAACAATCCTTGCAGGAATTTCCGCTGGCTCCCGGCAAAGGTTTCGCCGTGCGGGATGTGAGCATTCATCGGGGTGCGAAATGAGCGCTAAACTGATCCTCTTTATCGTCACGTCGGCGGTCACCCTGTTCTCGGCGGTGATGGTGGTCAGCGTGCGGCGCATGATGCATGCCGCGCTGTGGCTGATCGTGACCCTGCTGGGGGTGGCGGCGCTGTTCGTGTTGCTGCAGACCGGCTTTTTTGCAGTGGTGCAGGTGCTGATCTATATCGGTGCCATCTCGATCCTGATCATTTTCGCCGTCATGCTGACGCGCGAGGTGATGAGCGAAAATGCGCCGCAGTTGAACCGCGGCTGGGTGATTGGTCTCCTGGCATCCGGCGGTCTGATGATCATCCTGGCATTCGCCCTTCGTGATATACCCATCCTGGCAACCTCCATGGTGGGTGACCCGGGTCCTGATTATGTGGTTGCACTTGGGAAGGCGCTGGCAGATCCCAATGGTTTCGCCATCCCGTTCGAACTGGCATCGATCTTATTGGTCGCAGCGTTGATCGGTACGATCTACATTGCGATGGAACGCAAAGGGGGTGGCGAATGATCCCGCTCGGCTTGTATCTGATCGTGGCGGCAGCCCTCTTTTGTATCGGGCTGTTCGGCGTCCTGACGCGCAAGAATGTCATCGCGATCCTGATGGGGCTCGAACTGATGCTCAATGCGGTCAATATCAACCTGCTGGCATTCTGGTCCTACCTGCATCACAACCAGATAAACGGGCTGGTGTTCGCCGCGATCGTCTTTGCCGCCGCCGCAGCCGAGACCGCGGTCGGGCTGGGCTTGATCATTTCGGCCTACCGGCGGCGCGGCACCGTGATTGCCGATGAACTGGATACGATGAAGGGTTAACGGAAAATGCAAACCGTGCTATGGCTCGTCCCGCTCCCGCCGCTGATCGCCTTCGCGCTGATCAGCTTGTTTGCGAGCGGGAGGCGTGGGCTCAGCCACTGGATGGCGCTGGGTTCTGCCGGGCTTTCGTTCCTGGGCAGCATGGTACTCTTCGCCTGGGCGGTGGGGCGGCAGGACCTGCTCGAAAACCCGCTGGCGTCTTCGACGGCCTGGCTGCCGACCGGAGAAACCTGGCTTAGGGTGGGGGTATTGCTCGATCCGCTGGCAGCCCTGACGTTGTTCTTCGTCTCCTGGACCGTATTGATGATCTTTATTTATAGCGTCGGTTATCACAACTATGGTCAGCCGGCCGGTGCGCACGACCTGCCCGGGTTGCCGCCGCATGGCGCAGAAGCGAAAGGCGTACACGGCCTGGTGCCGTCGGTCGAACCACTGTACGCGCGCTTCTTTGCCTTCATCAGTTTATTCGCCTTCGCCATGTTCGCGCTGGTGGTAACCGACAACCTGCTGGTGCTGTATGCCGCCTGGGAGATCATGGGGCTGTGTTCCTACCTGTTGATCGGGTTCTGGTACGCCAAACCTTCGGCGCGCGATGCGGCTGTCAAAGCCTTTTTAACCACCCGCGTGGGCGATATGTTCATGCTGCTCGGCATGGCCATCCTGTATACCCTGACCGGGACGCTTAACTTCCGCGAGATCCTGTCGAACAAGGCAGTGCTGGATACATTGTCAACCACTTTATCACCGGTTTTCGGCTTGAGCTGGGCAGGCTTGATCGGCCTGTTGATCTTTGCCGGCACGATCGGAAAATCGGCCCAGTTCCCCTTGCATACCTGGCTGCCGGACGCGATGGAAGGTCCGACCCCGGTCTCGGCCATGATCCACGCTGCCACAATGGTCTCGGCCGGCGTTTTCCTCGCGGCGCGTTTCTTCCCGTTGATCAGCGCCGGCTGGCAGACGGGTCAACCGCTGACCACGCCGATGCTGGTGATGGCCGCGATAGGCTCCTTCACGGCGTTGTTCGCTGCCCTGATTGCGCTCGGTCAGCGCGACATCAAGCGTGTATTGGCTTATTCGACCATCTCTCAGCTGGGTTACATGGTGGCGGCGCTCGGCATCGGCGCATACGGCGCGGCGGTCTTCCACCTGTTCACGCATGCCTTTTTCAAGGCGTTGTTGTTCCTCGGATCGGGCTCGGTCATCCACGGCATGGAGCACGGCCAGTTGGCGACCGGCGATCAAGCCGATCCGCAGGACATGTTCTCGATGGGCGGGTTGAGAAAGAAAATGCCGGTCACCTTCCTGACCTTCCTGGCAGGTGCGCTGGCGCTGTCGAGTTTCCCGCTCCTGACCGCCGGATTCTGGTCGAAGGACGAGATCCTGAGCGGCGCGTTCCATGGCAATCATTTAATCATTTTCATAGTCCTGGCAGTTTCGGCGTTTGTAACGGCTTTCTACAGTATGCGCCAGATCACATTGACTTTCCTGGGCAGACCGCGTACACCCTCGGCCGAACATGCGCATGAATCCAAACCGGTCATGACCATCCCGCTGGTGATACTGGCGATCTTTGCCATCGCCGCCGGCTGGTTCGGCGTGCCGGGGAACTTTCCGGGGCTGGGCACCTTCCTGCCCAATTTCATCGGCAATTTCCTGGATGGAGCGCACGCAGCGGAAGCCGGTGGCTTCAATACCACCCCGCTACTGGTCTCAGTCGCGGTCAGCCTGGCCGGTCTGGCTCTTGGATGGCTCGTCCATCAGGGTCAGAAATCAACCAGGGTGGACCCGCTCAAGCGCGGGTTGGGGTTCGTCTTCACCGCTTTCGAGCGCAAGTTCTGGGTGGATGAAGCATACGACCTGGTATTTATCCGTCCGGCGAAATTCCTGGCCGAGACGATCACGAGTAACTGGATCGACCGCGGGCTGCTGGATGGCATCCTGCACGGCATCGGTAACTTTGGCAGCTGGTTCGGCCGGACGTTGCGGCGTGTAATCGATATCCCGGTTGCCAACGGCGTCCCGGATGGTGCGGCTGCGGGAACACAATGGACAGGCTTGAAACTGCGCCTGACCCAGTCCGGGCGGGTACAGCAATACCTGGTGACCAGCCTGATGCTGGTCGTGCTGGCAGGCCTGCTCCTGCTGCTGGTGATGAATGGATAGAGGCGAGTACCTGAGATGATCTGGCTGATAAACCACCTCGTTTCCCTGATCCTGTTCACACCGCTCCTGGCGGCGCTGATCCTGCTGGTCATCCCTGAACGGCGGGTAGGCGCGCTGCGCTGTGCCGCACTGATCGGCAGCCTGATCCCGCTCGGGCTGGCGCTTTTCGCCTGGTCGCGCTTCGACAGCGCATCAGCCGTTTATCAACTGACCGAACAGGTGCCGTGGTACATCAGCCTGAACGCCTCCTATCACGTCGGAGTGGACGGCATCTCACTCACCCTGGTGCTCCTGACCGTTTTTCTGATGCCGCTCGCCATCCTGACCTCGTTCACCATCACCGAACGCGTCCGCACCTACATGGTGCTGTTCATGATCCTCGAGACTGCCATGCTGGGTGTGTTCGTTTCGCTCGACCTGCTGCTGTTCTTCGTCTTCTGGGAGGTCGGTCTGGTCCCGATGTACTTCCTGATCGCCCAGTGGGGCGGCAAGAACTGTAATTATGCTTCCTTGAAATTTATCCTGTTCACCATGGGCGGCTCGCTGGGGTTGCTGCTGGCAACCCAGATGATGGGCATGCTGACCGGCAGCTTCGACCTGGTCGAGCTCGGCTCGCGCTGGCTGGCACTCGACCAGGCCAGCCTGTTCGGGCTGCCACTGGCGACGGTCAAAGCCATTGCCTTCTGGGCTTTCGTGATCGCCTTCGCTGTGAAGGTCCCGGTCTGGCCGTTCCACACCTGGCTGCCGGATGCGCATACCGAGGCACCCACCGCCGGATCGATGATCCTGGCCGGCGTGCTGCTCAAGCTCGGCGCCTACGGCTTCATCCGGTTGGTGCTGCCGCTCTTCCCGGCCGAGGCCAGGGCTTTCGCCCCCTGGCTGGCGGTGCTGGCGGTGGCAGCGGTCGTACTGGGTGCGCTGGGAGCCTGGGGACAATCGGACTTCAAACGGCTGGTGGCATATTCCTCCATCAATCACATGGGCTTTGTCGTGCTGGCGGTGGCGGCCGCCGGGGCGGCGGTCGGGACACCGGATGCGCACATCGCGCTGAACGGCGCCGTACTGCAGATGGTGGCGCACGGCCTTTCGTCGGCCGGCATGTTCTTCCTGGTAGGTGCGATCTACGAGCGCACGCATACGCGCGAACTGGGTGAACTGGGCGGCTTGTATGCGAAATTACCGGTATACGGTTTCGTTTTGACCTTTATTGCCATGGCATCCCTCGGGCTGCCGGGGCTGGCGGGTTTTGCGGCCGAGTTCCAGATCGTACGGGGTACCTGGCCGATCTTCATGGCGGGCACTGCCATCGCGCTGGTGGGTCTGTTCTTCACCGGTGCCTACATCCTCAAGGCACTCAAGCTGACCCTGCACGGCCCGCTGGCGGAGCGCTGGCAGAAGCTGACCGACTTGAATGTGCGTGAACTGATCGTGGTATCGCCGCTGATGGCGCTCTCGTTGTGGATCGGCATCTGGCCGGCGGGTATCATGAACCTCTTTAATCTTACGGTGGCGGCGTTATTCTGATGAACCTGACCGGTATCCCACTCCTCTCCATCATCATCTTCCTGCCGCTGGCGGCCGGGTTGATCATCCTGGCGCTGCCGGCCGGGTGCAAAGGCTGGATCAAGACCCTGGCTTCCGGGACGGGCGCGATCGACCTGGTATTGGCGCTCTTGTTATATTTCGGCTACGATAAAGCCGTCGCCGGCTACCAGTTCATCGAGCGGGTGCCATGGGTGCCCCAGCTCGGTATCAGCTACCACGTCGGGGTGGACGGTTTCAGCCTGCCGATGGTGCTGTTGGGTGCGCTGGTGGTGCTGTGCGGCGCGCTGGTCTCGTGGAACGTCGATGACCGCCCGCGTGAGTTCTTCAGCTTTTTGATGTTCCTGGGAACGAGCATCCTGGGCGTTTTCGCCTCGCTCGACCTGTTCCAATTATTCTTCTTCTTTGAAATAGCAGTCTTCCCCAAGTACCTGATGATCGTGCTGTGGGGCTACCCCAAGACGCGCAATTATGGCGGCATGAAGCTGACCATCTACCTGTTTGTCGGCTCGATGATGGCACTGTTCGGCGTGCTGGTGATCTATTTCCGCGCCGGGATGCATTCCTTTGATCTATTAATGCTCGAGCAGGCCGGCTTCGCGCCCGAGCTGCAGCGCTGGCTGTTCCCGTTCGTCTTCCTGGGCTTTGCCATCCTGGGCGGCATCTTCCCGTTCCATTCCTGGGCACCGGATGGTCATGTGGCGGCTCCGACCGCGGTTTCGATGCTGCTGGCGGGGGTCGAGATGAAGGTGGGCGCTTTCGCAGCGTTGCGGGTTGGCATCATGCTGCTGCCGGAGGGCGCGCATTACTGGCAGACGGCTATCTTAATATTGGCGACGGTCAATGTGGTCTATGGCGCGCTGATCGCGCTGGTGCAGACCGACTTCAAATACGTCATCGGCTTTTCCTCCGTCTCCCATATGGGATTGGTGCTGATCGGCATGGCGACCCTGACCGAGACCGGCCTGGTGGGGGCGGGCATGCAGATGTTCTCGCACGGCATCATGACGGCTCTCTTCTTTGCCATCGTCGGAATGGTCTACGACCGCGCCCACACGCGTGAGCTTTCGGCGCTGGGCGGGCTGGCTAAGAAAATGCCGTTGGCGGCTTTCGGTTTCATCATCGGCGGTCTGGTCTCGATGGGCATGCCGGGCTTCTCGGGTTTCACGGCCGAGTTCCCGGTCTTCGTCGGCGCCTGGCAGGTTGCGCCCTGGGCGGCCATCATTGGTGTTTTGGGCGTGATCGTGACCGCCGCCTACATCCTGCTGGTCACGCGGCGGGTGTTCTTCGGCGAGCTGCCGTCGGCGCTCGAGAAGGTGGCCGGCATCACCCGCAAGGATGGGTTCGTGATCATTATTCTTTGTGCCCTGATGGTGACGCTGGGCGTCTTCCCGGGGCTGCTGGCAAACCTGGTGCAGACCGGCGTCACGCATATTCTGGCGTTGGTGGGGGGTGGCTAGCATGGAGACGAATATCGCTGTCATGCTGAACGCCATCCTGCCCGAGATCACGCTGGCAGTCACCGCCGCGCTGGTGTTGGCGCTGGATCTCATTTTCCATCACCGCAAACTACCGCACCGGTTACTGGGCGTGCTCTCGGCGGCGGGCGTGGTTGTCAGTTTCATCCGTGGAATTATTTACACTGTTCCCCCTGAATCGCAGATCCTATGGGGCGGCATGCTGCGCCTGGACCAGGCGGCCTTCCTGTTCCGCTGCATCTTCCTGGCGGGTGCGTTCCTGACCATTTTGCTGGCGATGGAGAGTGAGCGCTTTGGCAGCAAGGCGGAGTTCTACATCCTGCTGCTGGTCTCCACGCTTGGCCTGTCGTTGATGGCAGCCTCCGCCGACCTGATCATGCTTTATCTGGCAATGGAGACCGCCACGCTGCCGCTCTTCATCCTGGCCGGCTTCATGAACCTCGAGAAGAAAGCGGTTGAAGCGGGTTTGAAATATTTACTGTTCGGTGCGACCACCTCGGCCGTGATGCTCTACGGCTTCAGTTTGCTGTACGGCTTCAGCGGGCAGACCCAGATCGCCGCGCTGGGGGCGGCGCTGGCCGGTGTTAGCAACCTGCCGTTCGTGATCGGCATTATTTTGGTGGTGGTTGGCTTCGGCTTCAAAATCACAGCCGTGCCGTTCCATTTCTGGTCGCCGGATGTGTATGAGGGTGCGCCGGCCATCGTGGCAGGCTTTTTGTCGACCGCTTCGAAAGCGGCCGGCTTCGTCGTGCTGCTGCGCTTCGTGGGCGCTTTCCTGCCGGTGCAGACTGCCACCTGGACCACCATCGCGATGGTGCTGGCAGCGCTGAGCATGACCGCCGGCAACCTGCTGGCGCTGGCACAGAAGAACTTCAAACGCATGCTGGCATATTCCTCGATCGCACAAGCCGGCTATATCCTGGTCGGCGTAGCCGGCGGCGGGCAACTGGGAGCATCTGCCGTGGCGTATTACCTGGCGGTGTACCTGTTTGCCAATATCGCCGCCTTTGCGGTTGCCGGGCAGGTCGCCAGGACCACCGGTTCTGAGGACATCGCCGCGCTGCAAGGCTTGGATAAGCGTAACCGCGGGCTGGCGCTGGTCCTGCTGGTTTCGCTGCTATCACTGGGCGGCATCCCGCCTTTCGGTGGATTCGTCGCCAAGCTGCTGGTGTTCAATGCCGCTGTGTGGGGCGGTTGGGCCTGGCTGGCAGGTCTGGGTGTGGCGAATGCCGTGGTGGGGTTGTACTACTATTTGACGGTATTGAGAGTAGCGTACACCCACCCGGAGGGCGAGGTGGAGAAGCTGAAGCTGCCCGTGTTGGTGGTGGCTGTGTTGGTTATTTGTGTAATCGGGATCATCGTGACCGGGGTGGTCATCGCACCACTGCTTAACCTGGCAAATCTGTCAGTCTTGTCTGTGTTACCATAAATTGATTGTGATCGCCTGCCCCCGAAGGGGGGTTATCGCACCGTTCTTAAATTGGGCAGGGATAGCTGCGGGTGCCTTGCTCCCGTAGGTTGGGATGACGCCCCTGCGGGGTGCAGGTCTCCGCGAATCCCAACAACCCTGTTTAACATAATTTATTCCCTTACCGTCTTCCAATCATTATCGTTTAATTCCATTGCCCAATCTTCCGAGTATCGACCTTCCTGAACGTGTTGGAAAAATGTCGAATGACCCCATTCGCTCGGGGTTTTCACAAGCTGATGATGCACGGGGTTGTAATGGATGTAGTCGATATGGTTATCGAGATCGCTTTCATTACGGATGAAGTGTTCCCAATATCGGCGTTGCCAAACGGTTCTTTCGCCCTTGCTCATCCGTAGCGATGTCAATATTCCCGACTGTTTATTGAAATTTCTGGAAAAATGACTTTTGATCAGGTACCATCTCGTAGGGTAATCCGAATCACCTTCGGGAAGTTCCCAAATGGCATGCAGGTGATCTGGCAGAACCACCTGGGCGATGGTATTGAAGGGGTGTCGCTTGCGGACATATTCCATGGCATTTTTTAATAAGTCGATATTGGATTCAAGGCCCAAAAGTGTCCTGCGTTTATAGGTGACAAGCGTGAAGAAATATATCCCACCCTCGACAAATACTCTGCGATAGCGCATTGTCTACCCTCCCAATGATACGGATAAAATTTTATTTATAATTAATTATCCCATGGAATTGAAAAAGGGTATTTCCGTAGGTTGGGATGAACGAAGTGAATCCCAACAACCATGTAAATGGGGATGTTGGGATTCGCAATGATCGTTCGGTAGGTTGGCGTGTACCCCGAAGGGGAACCTGCCCTCCGTTCTTCCGAGGGGATAAGGACCGTTATATGGTCAGAATCCCAACTTTCTCTTTTAACGAGATTGTTGGGATTCGCAAGGTATCTGTCTGGATAGAAACGCCCTATTGCTTTCAACGATATCGGGAAAATAATCATTTCTGGAATCGCTCATCCCAACCTACAAGAATTAATCCTCACTTATTCTCTCGCAAGGAATATCTAATTCAATAGCAACTTTTTCTAAGTGTTTAGTTATTTCTAATAGCAAGTCGTACCCATTTAATATATCTGTAAAGGAGACATCTTCGTTTGTGATATCTCCATTTTTATACTCATGCACGATATTATGACGCTTAATTGTGTAGATTTCAAAACTATTAAGTAGATTTTTATCGACTTTTTTGCCCGATATATCTACAAGCCCATTAATTTTATGTTTAAAATCCCCGCTCGTTAAATAACTTGCTGCTTTAAGTGCTAAATCTTCTAATATGTCATTTATTGATGATTTTTCAAAGATATCACTTAGGTCAATTTTTCCTTTTATTGCTAGGTCTTTATAAATAATCTATATAAAATTATACATGCGAGATGGATATTTAATAAATACATGGATGGCAAAATCCTTTGTTATGGATTCAAAAATAGAATTAAGGATTACATAAGACTGAATAAAATAAACTATTGCAGCCTTTGATAAACCACTAGCAATGGTAGCCGATAATAGTTTCTTAATCAATTCAGGATCAAAATTAATTAGACTGGAATTGTTTCCCTTCTTCAGTTGATTTCTCTTCTTATTTACGATATCAGATAAGTGAACTTGGATAGCTTTCTTATTACTTAATAATGGGATTATTGAATTGAATGCCGATTTTTGTTCATCAATTTCAATAAACCATGATAAACAAAAAAACTCATTAGATTTTGTATATTCAATCATATTTGCACTATATATTTATTTGATTAACGATGTTTTATATATATCACCACCACAACCAAGAACCACGTCCAGATCATGAGTGTCAACAACGCCTGCCACAAGATCGGTTTGTCTCAGTCATGCTGACATCCACCTCCAAAATATGACCTGTGATGATTATACAACCGTTCTTGTGGGGTGCGCCAGCCCTCGAAGGGGGTGTTGCCGGATGATCGCGGGTAATGGCTCGGAAAGACCCAGCTCGGGCAGGTCATGGCCGGCTGCGCGAACGCACCATATTTCTTGGTGCGTTTTCGTTGCTTATCGATACATAATAATGGCTTATAACAGCCCTTGTCGTCTACTTCGAGGATCCAGGACAACATCCCTGCGGAGTGCAGGCGCACCCTACTTTGCATACGTTCTTGTAGGGTGCGTATGGCCGGGTAATCGCGGGTAGTGACGCGGGAAAGACCCGGGTCGGGTAGGTCATGGCCGGCTGCGCGAACGCACCATCTTTCTTGGTGCATTTTCGTTGTTTATCAATACCTAATAATGGCTTATACCAATCCCTGTTGTCTTCTTCATATATCCAGGACAACGCACCCTACTTTACGCCCGCTCTTGTGGCATCCGTGTGGACGGATGATCAAAAATCACAACCGGGTGTTGGGCGTTACCTGCTAAACTGCCCATGGCAAAACGAACGCACCATCTTAATTGGTGCGTTTCATTTGCGAAATGGGATCCTACCAGGCAGATAATGTTGTGCAATGAAGGTCGCTGCCATTCGGTGCCAACGCACCCTAATGTGTATACGTTCTTGACGCACCATCTTAATTGGTTTGTTTCTTTTTCGAAGAGGAATAATCCAGGCAGGAGCGTTCTGATATGATGGTTTTCACCATTCAAAGTTTAACACACCTTAATTTACTGCTCATACAATTCTTATAATTAGGATATAAAATATCTTATAATTAAACTCCATGATCCAGACAAAGGTCGACGTAATCAGGATTGCGGTTAATATATTTAAGAAAGAAAGCTCGAATGACAAAACAAAATAAAACCAAAATGATCGTGAAACCCGGTGTACAGGAGGTCACTGTCATCCGGGAATTCGATGCAACGCGGGAGCTCGTATTCAAAGCTTGGACAACTCCTTCTCTCTACATCCAATGGATCGGACCGCGCGATCACACCACGCTGATCGAGACCATGGATGCGAAATCGGGTGGCAGCTGGCGCTACATCCAGACCGATCCACAGGGTAAAAAGCATGTGTTTCACGGCTTTTATCACGAGGTCACCCGGCCCGAGCGCATCATCGACACCTTTGAATATGACAACCTGCCCGAAAAAGGGCACGTGGTGTTCGAAGCTGTTAATTTTGATGAACTACCTGATACCCGCACTCGGGTGACCGAACGAATCGTGTTCCTGTCGGTGGCGGACCGCGATGGCATGCTCCAATCTGGCATGGAAATGGGAGTGGTCCAATCGCACGAGCGCCTGGATGAATTGTTGGCGAAAAAGTAATCAATGGCAGTCTGGAGGGATGAGCGAATGAGCAAAGTGATCTTTTTCATGTCGACCAGCCTGGATGGGTATATAGAGGGACCCAACCGGGAGATTGACTGGCACCACGTGGATGATGAATTCAACGAGGTTGCCATCCGGCAGCTCACAGAAGCGGACACGTTGCTGTTCGGACGAGTCACCTATGAACTGATGGCCGGCTTCTGGCCGACCAAAGAGGCCATCGAGACCGATCCGATCGTGGCCGGCCTGATGAATTCCAAATCCAAGATCGTTTTTTCAAAGAGTTTGATAAAAGCGGATTGGCAGAACACCCGCCTGGTTAAAACGGATTTTATTACGGAATTAAACCGTCTCAAAAAGAAGCCGGGCGAGGGTCTTTTCATGCTCGGCGGGTCCGACCTGGCCGTCTCATGTCTCCAGGCCGGTCTGTTGGACGAGATCCGGATCATGCTCAACCCGATCGTCCTGGGAGCCGGAAAACCCTTGTTCAAAGGCATTCAGAACCGGCTGAATCTGAAGCTTCTGAAAACCAGGGTCTTCAAAAACGGGAACGTTTTGCTGTCTTACCGGCCTGTCTATCAGACGGAAGGTGCATAATGGGTAAACTTATTGTGACTGAATTCCTAACATTGGACGGGGTGATGGAGGAGCCTGCCTGGTCGCTGGCCTACTGGAATGATACGATCGCCAAATTCAAGCTTGATGAATTGTTCGCCAGTGGTGCCCATCTGCTCGGACGTGTGACCTACGAGGGATTTGCACAAGCCTGGCCTGATCGCAAGGATGAACAGGGCTTTGCCGACCGCATGAACAGCCTGCCCAAGTATGTGGTGTCAACCACCATGAAGATAGGCGATTGGCAAGGCACGACCATTATCCGGGATAAGATTGTCGAGGAAATTTCCAAATTAAAGAAAACCTCCGGGCAGGATTTCCTTGTCGCCGGGAGTGGCACTCTGGTTCAGACACTGGTGGCGAACAACCTGGTGGATGAATTACACCTGTTGGTGTACCCGCTCATGCTGGGGCAGGGTAAGCGCTTGTTCCGGGATGGGATCGGGAACCATGACCTGGACCTGATCGAATCCAGACCCATGGGCTCCGGAGTCGTTTTGCTGTTGTACGGGAAGAAAGCAAAAAAGAAGCAGGATTCCGAGAAAGTAAAAGACCCGGTTAAAGACCGGCCTTTCGAAAAATAGACTTTTCTAAATACTCCAGCACCGGCTTGACCATCACAGTCGGGTGATGAAACCAATGGGAATTGTCCCACCCGGATAGATGTAGTATATCTGCAGGTTGGCCTGTACCCCGCAGGGGCACCTGCCCTCCATTCTTTCGAGGGGTTGATTGCAACGAAACCCAACAGAACCATTATCGCAGCAAGTTGTCATTTCGACACCCCCGGCTGTTGATGTGCAACTCTGCCGGTCGTATAATTCACTGATCCTGATGTGATCTTTCAAGGAGGTGTCAGCGATGGAACGGACAGAATGGCTGAAAAAGGTGCGCGCCCAGGCTGAGGCACTGTACGATCATATAGCGCCCGCTTATTGGGTAAAGTTCGCGAAGCACCCCGACCCCACGCACCGCCGGTTCATCAAGAAGTTCCTCGGGCGGTTGGAACCGCAGAGCACCATCCTCGATGCAGCCTGCGGTGCCGGTCTCTATGATGGGATGCTGCTTGAGGCAGGACACAGCGTGCTTGGCATTGACCAGTCAGGCAGCATTCTGGCCCGGGCGCGGGAGGTCTTCCCGCAGGTGAGCTTCCCGAAGCTACGCTACGAGAAAATGGGCTTGCAGGAGATGGATTTTCAGGCGAAATTTGACGGGGTGATCTGCATGGATGCGCTGGAGCATGTCTGCCCTGAAGATTGGCCGGTGATTCTGGACCGTTTCCAAAAGGCGCTCAAACCGGGCGGTGTACTCTATCTTACGGTGGATGTGTCAGGGGAGGACGTGGTCAGTGGAGCTTATGAACGCGCTAGGGCACAGGGACTGCCGGTTGTTTACGGCGAGGTCGCCGATGAACTGGACGCTCTCTATACACAGGCCATGGCGTTGGATGCGTTGGATGAGAAGGCGATCCTGGGCGAAAGGCTCGACCGAACTGTTTACCACTACCACCCATCCATGCAGCAAGTGCGCACCTGGTTCGATCAGGCAGGGCTGGCGATCGAGGAAGAAGGAACCGGAAAATGGTATGCCCATCTCCTGGCGAGGGAAAATGCATAGCGATTGCTCCATATTCGGCGCGTATCATCTGCGTATTGGGGGTGAGTTGAAAAGATGGGATTGTGCGGGTATGATCTTCCCCCATCATAGGTAACCAGCCGCCTGACCACCGAAAGCCCCCTTCGCGGGGGAAAAGGGGGGAGCACGGCAGAAGCGCTAAAATAAAGTAAGGGCGGTGCGCCGCCCTTACAAGACCATCTCAATCTTACTTCCTATCCAGCTATTGGCTTGCACCCCTGCCGGTCGAGGTTCTTCCCTGGGGTAGCGTAGAACGACCAGGCAGCTGCCTCATTTGCAGCAAGGAAACCAAACCCACCAGGAAGAATAAATAGCTCAGCGTATAGGGTACGTCCACCAGGAAAACGCTGATGAGGTTTGCCTGGCCGTTTGGATAGTACATTTCAAGACCCGATGAGTACGTGAAGAATAGATCTGATATGGAGGAAAAGATGAATCCCATTGAGATCCAAAACCAGGATTGCGCAAAGGTTCCCTTGTTGGCGGTGAACAATATGCGCAAAGCCAGGATGATCAATACCGTATCTGCCAGTGGATAGAATAAGTTAAGCGCACTTTCCAAAGCAGCGGATGGATCGTATGCCTGAATGATGGGGAGGAGGATGCCAAAAAAGGTGAAACCGATAATTAAAAGACTGATCGCGATGATGATGATTTGACTCATCCGGCCGGGCTTTCCGGTTATCGAACGCGACCGGAGCCATAAGGCCATGTACATCGGGAAATATCCAATGCACCAAAACAGATCAGCCCAGGAGGGATAAGGTGCTTCCTGGCCCTTAATGAAGGCGATGGCCCAGATCGTCTCTGCGATCGTCCAACAGGCCCAACCAAGAACCAATCCGATCCAGAGTGCGCGTGTGCGGAGACTTGGCACAACTTTTTGCAGGAGAAGGACGGCCAGAATCGTTACAATCAGAGCCAATGGGGGGTTTAAAATCGTGTTGATGAATATAGTAAAGGAATTATCCCTCCCGAAATTAACAATATTCAGGATAACAAAACCGATACACAAAAGAAAGATAGACAGAATCATCGGATTTTTCAGGATATCGGATCGTGTATTTTGCGTGTTTTGTGACGTCATTTTTTTCCCTCTTGTTTATTAGGATAAGAACTGCGTACTCTATGGTTTACCTGGATGTGATTATGTATAGAAACAATTGGCCTTAATCAACATGTATATACCCTCTTATGAGGTATTATATATCGGAAAAACAACAACCTGCAAGAGTATCAAACAAGATTGTTAAGGGAATGAAAGGTCGGTACAAAAGACTCCAAAATCGCCAAAAACGGGAAGAGCACGAAGAAATCCGGGTAGGGATCCCGGCGTCCCTGACGATCCTGTAAGTAAGGACCCGGAAATGGCTGGCCGTTAACTTTAGATGAAAAAGAAGTCACCGCTATCAAAACCGACAGCAACCGGGCGTGGCCCGTATAAACCGAGCAGAAACCTCTTATCGATCACGTCACAGGCTGACTTTACTGCCAGGCAGGCATATCCCAGGCACAGCATGTATTCACCGAGTTCCCCGACTTCATATTGATTAACCAGACAATAGATCTCATGCAGAATAACGGATTTTGCATAACTGCCTTCGGGTAGATAGGAGTCATCATCCAGACAAGCCCAATCGCCCTCCTCGTCAGCATCAAACCGGATCGAGCCTGAGACATATAAACCACAGGAGGTTTCCCCATCGTTGAGGACCGGGTTGTTCAAACCAAACCAGAAAGCTCGAATATTATCCGCAGGCGGATGGTGGGTTAATGTCTTATTCAGCCATTGTTGCAAATATAAACCATCTTTTTCGAAATTAAGCTTGCTGATTTGCTTCCAGGCAGGACTATCGCAAGTTTTGGCACAGTATTCCAACAGGAAATTCATGCCTGGACGGATGCTTCTGGAATCGCTCAGGACAGCCTGGATGAGTTTCCTTCCCTCTACCATATCAATAACCATCTGGTTAACCTCCGGTCAACCTTGATTTCTCCGCCAGTGACAAAGCCGGAGATCGTGACGGAAAATTCAAAAAGTAAATTAATTGTTAATTTTACCAGATATGAAAACCAGGTTTCCCTAGCTGGTATGATGATCCGGCGGTGTTAAGTTGCAAAACCCGGCCTGTCTGGAGAGTTACGCCCAGCCTCTACAAGAGCTTCTTTATCTCACCGCCAAGCCCAAATACCATGGCCAGATCACGAGCGCCAGCAGTGCCTGCCACCAGATCAACTTGGCGAAGGCAATGGTGAACATCCAGCCGATGACCCACACAATCCCGAATTGCGAGCCGCGGTCGACCCACACGGTTTTATTAGCCTCTGACATGGGAAAATCCTCCTCCGGAATTTGACATGAGAATATTATACATCCAGTGGCACGATAACTGAAATATCCATTGCCATTGCGACACCCCCTCCAGCCCCCCGAAAGCCCCCTAAGAGGGGGTCAAGCTAGTCGGGGTGCGGGTGAGGGCAGCCACGCGGTAATCCATTAATAACTGACTCCACTGGCGTTAGAAAACACCTGTTAACGAATTGCCAACTCCAGGGGTCCAAAGAATGGACGCCCCACGAACACCCCTACGGGGTGCACGCGCCCCTACGGGGTGCACACGCCCCAACAGGGTGCACGCGCCCGTATGGGGTGCAAGCAGGAACGGTGCTAATGACATTCATTTCATATGACATGCATTCAGGAAATAAAATGCAAATCCCGGAAGCCCATAAGGAATGGGCTCCGGGATTTTATACCATCCGATTCTGAAGTCGGATTTGGAGGAGGTTAGGGAGTTGTCTGCGGCATCTCCCATGTATATAGCTCTTTATCAAACAAAATTGCATCTGGAACT
This sequence comes from uncultured Chloroflexia bacterium, assembly GCA_963701225.1. Classification (GTDB taxonomy): domain Bacteria; phylum Chloroflexota; class Anaerolineae; order Anaerolineales; family Anaerolineaceae; genus JAFGXF01. The sequence goes on from OY969578.1 coordinate 944,070, forward strand.
ACGTTTTTGATCAATTGGGCGTTAAAAACTGGTGTGGTGAAATGGTAATGGATCGGGATGAAATATCCGGCTGCCACACCATCTGTTGCCAGGGAAAATGAGCCCGTATCGCGGAAAATGAAATGTGGAATGAAGGCGATATCGATCTGCTCTTCCGGCAAGCCCAACATTTGCAGGTAACCCACCGGGACCGTCCCGGAATCCATATCCCCGGCATGGAATACTTTCACGCCGTCCACCGCGACCAGGAAGCCCAAGTTGGGGTAGGTTTCACCATTTGGACCGAAACCGTGCGAAATGTCGTAAGCTTTGATCCGGATTCCATTGGCTTCCAAGTCCTGGCTCTCGCCACTTTTCAGGGGGACTGCGATCACCCGCTCGGCGAGAGTGTTGTCGAGCGCCAGGGTATTGTCGGCTGCTTCCTGGGTTGAGATGAAAACCGTGTCCGGGTTGCCGGCAAGGTAAGCTGCAATCTGGTCGGCATCGAAGTGATCGTCATGCGCGTGTGTGGCCAGGATGAGGTCGATCTTGTCAAAGGGTGGCTTGGAGTTATAAAGCAGATCCGTGACCTCGACCGGCAGGCTGTATTCGGATGGGAAACCCTTGATGATGCCATCGATCAAGACCTTTTTATCGCCGATGGTAACCAGGAAGCCCGAGTTGCCGACATAAGTGACAAGGATTTGAACATTTGAGGCTGCGGATCGACAACCCCCTAGCAGGAGAACAAGGATGACCAGAATGACCGGAAGGATCTTATGCATGTCTTACCTTCTCTGTTTTTTTGTCACATCCGCCAGTTTACCCTGATTTATTCTTCCAGTAAGGGGGTATTACAAAATCGTAACAATTTTTATGATTTGGTAACATCGGCGTAACATGAATTGCCTGCAGAAAAGCGTCCTAACTTTAAACTATAATCAGGCGATATGATCCAAAAACCCCAAAACCATGCTGCGCAGGTGTCAGCCCTTTTCTCGCGCATCGCCCGCCGCTACGACCGTATGAACCGTCTGATGACCTTCGGGTGGGACCGGCACTGGCGCCGCCTGGCTGCCCGGCGTGCAGCGCCTGGATCGGACGACCTGATATTGGACCTAGGTGCCGGGACGGGCGATCTCAGTCTGGCGATCCTGCGCGAGCTGCCATCAGCCCGAGTGGTGGGCGCGGACTTCAACCCGCGCATGCTAGTCGGCGCGCGCGAAAAGGGTTTAAGGGGATTGGTTACGGCGGATGCGTTGGGACTGCCCTTCGAGGGCGAAGCCTTTGATGCAGTCGTCTCGGGTTTCCTGGTGAGGAACGTCAGCGAGCTCGACCTGGCGCTGGCTGAGATTAACCGGGTGTTGAAACCGGGCGGCAGGCTGGTCGTGCTCGACACCACCCGCCCGCGGCGCAACCTCCTGATGCCTTTCATCCGCTTCTATCTGCGGGTTGTGATCCCGCTGCTGGGGCGGCTGGTGACGGGTGACGTGGAGGCTTATCGCTACCTGCCGGCATCGACCGAAGGCTTTTTATCGGCCGAAGAGCTGGCAAAGCAAATGAGCAGTGCCGGTTTTTTAGAAGTGGAATTCAGGCGCTTGATGTTCGGAACGACGGCGCTGCATTGGGGAAGAAAGAACTGAACCACAGTGGGTCCGAAGGGGAGGATGGGGAAAAACCAAGCAGGAATAGCTTGGAGTGGAGTTTGGAATTTTACGCCTGGTGTGAGAGGATTTGAACTGCAAAGAACGCTAAGGGGGCGAAGTGGGGATGAAGAGAAATGGTTCGAAAGTCATGAGCTTTACCCGGGAACGGGACACTGTAAGTGACGGTCAGACCAGAGAACTAAAGTACCTGCTTCGCGAGGTCACTTTACAAACATAACGGGCAATTTATACCGGTGACCTGAATCTTTACCTTTGCAAATCACTGCTGGAGAGTCTGAGGCACCTTTTGCTAAATTTGTGCCTGAACATCCAATTTGAAAACAATGCCGATATATGTAGAAAGTTGAAAAACCATCAAACTTGCTCAATGTTTTTGATGGCCATCGCCATTGCCCCCAATACGCCAGACCGGTTGCCCAGTACAGGCAGGTGGATGTATTTATCTATTTTATCCAGCAGCATGCTTGAGTGGACATAACCATTATTGAATCCTTGAATTTTGGTTCTTACGCTCTGGATCAATCCCGGGTGTTGAGAAACCCCGCCACCCAGTACAATCTGCCTGGGAGAGTACGCATAGAATAAATTGAGCATGGCTAACCCTAAATATTCCGCTTCAAGCTCCCATGCAGGGTGATCATCCGGGAGGGTTTCCGGTTTCTGACCCCAACGTTCGCTCATCGAGTGTCCGGAGGCGAGACCTTCCAGACAGTCATCATGATAAGGGCAGACACCCGGGAAGGGATCTCGTTGCCAGTTGTGTGGCAGAGAGATATGTCCTGCTTCGGGATGGATCAGACCGTGCAAGGGTTCCCCATTGACGATCACGCCAACGCCGATTCCTGTGCCCACGGTCATGTACAGGAACGGATCAAGAAGATGTTTTTCTTTATTCCAAAAATGCTCACCAAAAGCAGCCGCATTGACATCGGTGTCAAACGCTACCGGAACGTTCAATCCGCGCCGGATCAGACCACACAGGTCGGTGTTTTGCCATCCAGATTTTGGCGTTGTAGTGATATACCCAAAAGTGTCTGAACCTTGATTCAAATCCAGGGGGCCAAATGATGCTATCCCGATCGCCGTTAATTCTTTTGTCGCGGCATACGGGCTGAAAAACTCGATAACTTTTCGGATCGTTTCATCCGGGGCGGTGGTGGGGATGCGTTTTTCTGCCACGATATAGTCAGGTCCACTCCCGATCATACATATGAATTTCGTCCCACCGGATTCGATTCCACCGAATAGTCTCATGCTTGCCTCTTAATATTGATTCCTTATATTTTTAATTAAACTTTACTTTATTGACCCGTTTATAAGAGGTTGCATTTACGAGATAAATAAATCGGGTAAAACTCGTGAACCATCACTGGTTAATAAAACAACCCTCGAATCTTCTATAGCTTAATTCTCGTTCGATATGAAGTGAGAAGCACAGCCAGGAACATGACAACCGCTTTTACAATATATTGGGTATGAACGTCAATATTTAATAATGTCATCCCATTTCCAATGACTCCAATGAAGATAACCCCCACAAGAGTTCCCCAAACTGTACCAATACCACCATCAAAACTGGTGCCACCGACAACCACGGCGGCGATCACATCCATTTCCCAGCCTTTCCCAAATGTGAAAGTACCCGACATGACCTGACCGGAAGTCATGAAGCCGGAAATGACCGCCATTATCTGAACAATGATAAATGCAACCAACTTCGTTTTTCCAACATTAATCCCGCTCAACCTTGCCGATTCGGGATTTCCACCCACGGCATACGTTGCACGTCCCGTGGTGGTCTTACCCATGATGAACCAAACGATAACAAAAGCAACCAGCAAGACAATAACCGGAATGGGGATGCCATTCTGTCCGCCAATCCGCCCACCACCGAGCGCGTTATACCATGCGGGGAACTGGTTTGCGATTGGGAATCCCCCCGATAATCTGCCCGCCAGTCCTAAAAAGAGGCCCATACTGACCATGGTCACAATAAATGATGGCAGGCGAAATTTATGTTCAAAAAAAGTGTGCATGGAACCGATCCCGAATGCCAAAACGAGACAAATAAACATTCCTATGATACATGCCACATTCAGATCGATCCCTCTTGCGGATAGATCCCGGCAGGCAACTGCCACGATCACTCCTGACAGCCCGACGATGGAACCGATGGAAAGATCGATCAAATGAGCGACCATCACCATCGTCATGCCGATGGCAATCACACCCTTAAGGGAATTCGCCCTGAAAATATTCAACCAGTTTGCCGAGGATAAGAAACCGTTGGCGCCGAATGTCAATGCTATGATCAATATCAGTAAACATACCTCAATAATATGGTCGAGGAAGAAGATCAATATTTTTTTCTTTTTCAAAGGGTGTACACCATTCGCGGTAGTTTCCATATTTCTTTCAATCTCCTCTCATGCAGATTTCGTACAACTCATTCACATTCACTTTGTCTGGATCGACCTCTTCCACAATTCGACCATGACGCATAATTAAAATTCGATGGCATACTTCCAATAACTCTTCCAGTTCCGAGGAAACAAAAATGGTGGAAATTCCCTTACGAGCCTGTTCCCACATGATCTCAAAGATTTGCTGTTTCGCACTCACATCAATACCCCGGGAGGGTTCATCATAGAGCATGATTTTGGGGCTGGTATTCAACCAGTTGCCGACCACGACCTTCTGTTGATTTCCGCCGGATAAGGTATCGCACAGGTTGCCGATATCACTGGTCATTATTTCCAATTCCTTAACCTGCCGTTCAGCGAACATATTTCTTTTGCGTGCATTTTCCACCCATCCATCGGCGGTGAGGTTCATGCTGGCATAACAAAGATTGTCGCGGATCGAATGAATCAGAATCAACCCCTGGGTTTTTCGATTCTCCGGGGTAAGTCCCAAGCCGGCCTTAATCATTTTGATCGGGTCCAATTTTCGATAACTTTGCCCCTCGATGATCAGTTCACCCTTATCCACCTCATCAGCACCAAAAATGGAGCGAAGAAGTTCGGTTCTGCCGGATCCGAGCATCCCTGCTATCCCCAGCACTTCACCACGACGCAAGTTGAAACTCACATCTTTGAACCAGCCGGGAGAACTGAAGCCTTTGACCTCCATCACCGATTCATCACTGATTGTAATATTCTTGGGCCGTGTCCGAATTTTTACTTCACCGAACATCATATGAATAATTTCTTTGTGGCTGACTTCTTTCATGTTTACCGTGCCGACAAGTTTTCCATCTCGAAGAACGGAAACCGTATCTGCAATTTGTGGCAGTTCTTGAAGTTTATGGGTAATATAAATAACGATAACGCCCTGATCTCTGAGTGCGCTGATGGCATTGAATAGACTATGAACCTCGTTCTGTGCCAGGGCGGAGGTAGGCTCATCCAGCATAATCATTTTCGGTTGAAAACTGAGGGCCTTTGTAATTTCAACAACCTGCATTTGCCACATACTCAACCGTGATACCAGGGCATGTGGATCAATGACTACTTTCATTTGGCTAAGCAGTTCTTCTGCCATACTGAAAGTCTTATGCCAATCAATTTGGGAATTCTTTTTTGGAAGTCTTCCCAAAAATATATTTTCTGCAACCGACAAACCCGGGATCAAACTCATTTCCTGATAAACACTGACAATTCCTTTATCATATGCATCGGATGTGGAATTGAAGTGAAGCTTTTCATCGTTTAAGTAGAATTCGCCAGAGGTGGGCTTGATCGCTCCTGCCAATATCTTTACCAGGGTGGATTTACCGGACCCGTTCTTGCCAACCAGAGCATTTACCTTCCCACTTTCAAAACCAAGGCTGACGTTATCCAAAGCGCGTGTTCCCGGATAAACTTTGGTAATATTTTCTGTTCGAATTCGCAGTACGCTCATAGGGTCAACCTCTACAAGAGATTTGTTGCGGGTAAAGAACAGGGTGTCCTCCGAAGAGGACACCTATTCTTTTTTATACGATTCTTATTTTAATCCATTATCTGTGCGCCATTTTTGCACACCAGCAGTATCGGAAACGCTAAGGTAAGTGCCTGGGACAACGGTAATCTTACCTGCATCCGGGTTCGTTTTGCCGAGCAGGGTAAGGGCAAGTGATTCAACTGCCCGGTAGCCCTGGGCGTAAGGATCCTGGGCAACAACACCGATGAGGATGTTATCACCGCTGAGGATCATGCTGGTCTGCTGATCTCCGCCATCATAGCCGAAGACGAATACCTTGCCGGCTAATCCGGCCTGTTTGACAGCCATGGCAGCGCCGATGGTGCTACCGTCATTACATGCCCAGATGATATTGATCTCCGGGTTGGCGGTGAGCATATCGCTGACCTTGGTGATGGCATCATCCTGAACGTGAGAGCTGACGGCGGCAACCTTGGTGTAGGTCACACCGGCTTCATCCAACCCGGTGTAGAAACCACTCCAGCGGGCTTTGGATTGATCGGGGATCTGGTCGTCGAAATCGACCCGGGCGACATTGACCGCGCCGGTGATGTTGGCTTTGATGAATTCGGCGGCGTTGGTACCGACGATCTTGCCGTTGGTGGAATCATCGGAGGTGTAACCGCCAGCGAGGAAGGAAGGGTCGCCCTTGAGATTCATGTTGGTTATGGCAACCTTGATGCCTTTGGAAGCGGCATCCTTGAGGCTGACAATGGAAGCATCCTGGCTCAGGGGGGCGATGGCGATGCCGTCGACCTTTTGAGCGATGTAAGTCTGGATCAGTTCAGCTTCTTTTGCCTGGTCGTTATTGGTGTTGGCGGTGAGGACTTTGAGTCCATATTTTGTGCCAGCATCTGTATAACCTTGCACCATGCTTTTCATGAATTGGTCATCCTGGAAGACAACACCCGCCACAGTGAATTCAGTCGCGGGAGCTGCTGCTTTGCCACAGGCTGTAATAGTCAATGCCAGGACAGTCAAGATGCACACGATTATCATCAAACGATTTTTGAACATGTTATTCTCCTCTGAACTTTAGAATTGTTTTTGGTTTTGATAAAATAGTGAGATTATTTATGCCTTACACACTCCTTTCCTTATCTGTAGATAAGCGACGTGAAAAAATACGAACAATAATTAATCAAAATATGTTAAAACTACAACAAAAAATACTCAATAAACAATACTCTGGACTAACTATAAACCTTATAGTGTTTATTATAGCACACAATTTTATAAAAGTCAAATTAATTTGTGAAAGTATTTTTGATTAGTCAAATAAATGTTTGACATTTAACAATATTGTGATATAATGTATCCAACAAATAACTTGCCGAATAAAAAGGTCGTAAATGAAAAATAATCCTCGTCTTGACCGTGTGGTTGCATTGATCGATGAAGCAGGTTTCCTGACGGTTGCTGATATCAGCCGCCTCTGTGAAGTTTCCGAAATGACGATCCGTCGCTATCTGGATCTCCTCGATGAACAAAAACGGATAAAGCGAATTTACGGTGGAGCGGTTTCTTTAAACAAAGTAATTGAAGATAACGTAGAGAATGCCCCACCCCTTGACAAGAGAGACGAGGTTTTATTAGTAGATCAGGTGGATGTTCTAATCGGTACTTCTGTGAATCCATATTATGACAGCTTGCTGATCGAAAGATCAAAAAGAAGAACATCCCGATCATTGCCGAATCGATCGAAATGCCGAATCAAAGGACGATTGTGGCGGTGGATAATTATCAAGCAGGGTATGATCTTGGGTGCTGGGCAGGAGATTACATGCGTGAAAAAGGTGTTAAGAAGGTTAATCTTCTTGACCTGACTTTCCATCAACCGAACACTCAAGAGCGCAGTCACGGTTTCATCGACGGATTGACAAAAACCAACCCGACGAGTGAAACAACCCTGACGATCAATTCACAATCCCGTTACAGCACAGCATATCAGCTCGCGCGCGATGCCCTGGCGGTTTACCCTCAAATCAACCTGATCTTTGCGATCAACGATATTACAGCCTGGGGAGCGATAAACGCATGTCGCGATCTGAAAATTAATCCGATGAATATGACGGTCATAGTATTTGGCCTTGAGGGTGAAACTCTGAAAAATGAGTTAATGACCCCCAATAGTTATTGCAAAGCCGGGCTTGCGATGTTCCCTGAAATCGTAAGTCTCACATGCCTGGAAGGAGCGATTGCAGCATTCAACCAGGAAGTGCAACCCGAAAAATACATAACACCTTATGTAATCCTTACTGCCTCAACCTTGCCAGATTACTACTTCTGGACGGAAACCGGATGGAAACTGAATTGGAAAACAGTCAAGAATAATTTAAAGTTACCGGTTCAAATTGACCGCGAGACACCTCATCCTGTAAATCGGTTGCCCAAACAAATAGGGTTGATCGTACCTTTCTCTGAGCATGAGTGGTATAAAAATTTAACCGCTCTTCTAAAAGAAAATGCTAAGCAGTACGGTATCAGTTTGCAGGTGATCGACGCTGACCAAAATGTTCGAGCCGAAATGGACCAGCGTCGACGGATGATTGCCGCGAAAGCCGCATCCTTGATCGATCCCGGTGACGTTGTTCTTGTAGACGGTGGCCCTATTGCGCTTGATCTGGCGGAAGAGCTTAAATCCATAAAAGATATCACAATCATCACCAATTCAGTGGAGGTTTTTAATACATTGAACCATACTCCGGGGATCGTACTGATCTCCACGGGTGGAGCAATTCGATACAGCACCCAGATGCTGGTGGGGCCAACCGCTGAGAATGCGCTGAAGGAACTTCGTGCCGATAAACTCTTCTTGATGGTCAGTGGTATTTCACTGGATTTTGGATTATCTCATCATACAATCTCAGAGGTCACGATCAAACAGGAGATGATCCGGTCGGCTCGAGAGGTATATGTGTTGGCAGATCACACTGTTTTTGGCGCTGAAGTGGGGATTCAGGTTGCACCGTTGATTGCAGTACACACGCTGATAACCAGTGACGCGCTTCCGCCGAGCACGCGATTGGATATCTCCAAACTGGGTATCCAGATCATTCTTGCCTGATCTGCAGAACCCCCTGAACAAGAATTTGGCGCCTGGGGTAACCGTTTGGATTTCAGTGACAGGGGAGAATATGAACCACAAAGAACGCAAAGAGAAGCATTATTATTAAAGAATAGCAGATACAATCTGCTTTGCGTACCTGGCGATCATCGTGGTTTTACATAAATAGACAAATCGCACCAGGTCAATGAATGAAAATGAGGGCGTGGATAGCAGCCGGGGAATGATATCGACATCTGTTTTATATAGTACTTCCATTCGTATTTTGGGTCATTTATTATCTGGAAGTATCGTGTTAAAATGATTAAGAAAATATTTGCAGGTAATTACCATAACCTCTTGGCCTGCCAGGGTGGCGATTAGTCAGCCTTCATGTATTCTGCAGGCGGTTTTTCGTAGTGGATGAGAAATGAGGGATTCTATGAAAAGCAAATTACAGATTGCAACGCAGCTCATGAGAGGTATCAGGCGTACATTTTTTATCAACCTGGTTGTCATCCTGGCATGTATGAATACTGGGGTATTCATTCTGCCTGTCTCACCCGTTGCGGCATCCGGGACTGACGCCCGGGTCCTACCAGAATCACTGGCAAACAGCCGCGAGATCAGCCGGGCGATGGAGCTGGGCGATGAGATAGGCTATGTCGGAAAAGCCTACGAAGGCACTTATAGTATTGCCTGGGGGGATTGGGATGATGACGGAGATCTTGACCTGGCCGTCGGTAATTGGATGAATGAGGAAAGGACCCGCGTATATGAAAATGAAGGCGGTACCCTTACTTGTGATCCGGCACATGGACTTGGGTGGGAGGCAACAGACACCTATGTGACCATGAGTGTTGCCTGGAGTGATTATGATGGCGATGGCGATCTGGACCTGGCACTCGGAAATAACAGCGACCCGGTCCTGGTGTTTGAGAATCAGGCTGGTACACTCCAACTTGACCCGGTTCATGGTTTGGGCTGGCAGGCAACTGTCAGCCAGGCCACCACCAGTATTGCCTGGGGAGATTGGGACGGTGATGGTGATCCGGATCTTTTAGTCGTGAATCAGGGGTCCGTGTCAACCCCGGATAAAAGCCGTCTTTATGAAAACCTGGGCGATGGGACTTTTGTTTTTAATCCTGGTGGTGGGTATGGTTGGGAAGCCCCGTATATCCGTTATTCCTCTAACGCCACCTGGGGAGACTATGACAAAGATGGTGATCTAGACTTGGCGTTCGCCAGCAGCAATAATGTGTTGGAAGTGTATGAGAATAATGGGGGAACATTGCAACTGAACACCGGCGCAGGGTTGGGCTGGGCATCATCCGTTGTAATGAACACCACGGATGTGGCCTGGGGGGACTACAACGCCGATGGCTACCTTGACCTTGCAGTTGCCAACTACCCCGATCTATCCAATCCGAATTACCAGTACCTGCAACTTTATAAAAATAATCAGGACGGCACGTTCTCTCTTGACTGGCATTCGACGAGTGAGATGGCAAGCATGTCCATTGCTTGGGGTGATTGGGATAATGACGGTGATCTTGATCTGGCAGTTGGCAATAATGGCGAACCTAACCGGGTTTATGAGAATGAAGGTGGAACACTTCAATTCAATCCGGCCACCCAACAGGGCTGGCAATCCACCGGATACATCCAGACATCCCAGGTTGCATGGGCGGATTGGGATTCAGACGGCGATCTGGATCTGGCTGCCGGGGGCACCGATCTCAATCTGATCTATAATAATCATGCCAGCAACCTGATCCCCGGTTGGACTGATCCGGCATACCAATATACTCAAAGCATTGCCTGGGGCGATTGGGATAACGATGGCGATCTCGATCTGGCAGCCAGTAATTATTCTACAAAACCATCGGTTGTCTATGAAAACGACAATGGAGTATTAAAGTTGGACCCGGCCGGCGGTTTTGGCTGGATGGCGCCACTGCCAGCCTGGAATGCATACAGCGCTGCATGGGGTGATTATGATAACGATGGAGATCTCGACCTGGCGTTAACCAACAGCATCGGACCAACCCGGGTATATGAGAATGAGGCTGGGACGCTCCAGCTTGTTCCCGGCAGCTTGGGCTGGATATCACCGAAATCAGATGATTGCGCGACAAGTGTCGCCTGGGGCGACTGGGATAATGATGGTTACCTCGACCTGGCGGTCGGAGGTTCGATTCATATCCGCGTCTATGATAATGATAATGGCATCCTGCAATTGAATCCTTCCGCAGGGTATGGCTGGGAGAGTGAGATTATCGTTGGTGTGTTCAGCCTTGCCTGGGGTGACTGGGATAATGATGGCGACCTGGATCTGGCGACCAGCGGTGTGGGTCGACCGGTGCGTATTTTTGAGAACGATAACAACAGTCTTAATTTTGACCCTGCTAATGGTTATGGTTGGGGAACCCAGACCTCGTTGTCCAGCTACAGTGTTACCTGGGGCGATTACAATGCCGATGGCAATCTTGATCTGGCGATTGGAAATTTCAATTACCATGCCCAGGTATATCGCAATTCGGGCAACGGGATGAGCCTCGCCTGGGAGTCGGGCGCCATCATGCCCACTCGCAGCGTCGCCTGGGGTGATTGGGATGGCGATGGTGATCTGGATCTTGCGGCCGGTAATCCTGGCGAGGCCAGCCGGGTCTTCGAAAACGTGGATGGTGAATTGATGTTTGATCCTGAGAAGGGATTGGGACAATATTTTGCAGATGGAGCTGATACTTACAGTGTTGCCTGGGGGGATGCAGACAATGATGGCGATCTTGACCTGGCTTATGGGGTGAATGGTAACAACAACGGTGTTCTGGTCAACCAGCTGCGTGGGGCGACTACATTACCCAACAATCCACCAACCATCTCGGTGCGTCCACCCGGCGTGATAGCGAATTATTATGCTTCCGCCCGAATCTGGCAGTTAGGAGACGCCGTCATTCCATTCAGGCTGGCGGATCCTGAGGGTGACCCCGTCAGGTACGTGAAAGCTTATTATTCTATCGATGGCGGCGGGACATGGTCAGATGCGGATCCTGTATCAGGAATACTGCCCACCAACCTGGCAGCTCCGTCATCCGGAGCTGACTATACTTTCGATTGGGATCCTGTTGCCAGCGGATTGATGGGCCAGGCTGATAATGTGGTGATCAAACTGGAAGCCTATCCTGACCATCGTGCACAGAACGGGAAACTGGCGGATATTAATCAGTGGCCTTTCTCGACCGCCACCAGCATGCCCTTCCGTGTCAGGGGTAACCAGATCCGTGTGGTGGATGGCATCAACCCGGTACAGGGTGCCGTAGTATACCGCCTCACCCCCGGCGAGGAGCCAGGTCAGGCGTTTTCAGACAGCAAAGGCAAAGCCTATACCACCGACAGCAGCGGTTATCTGCAGGGGCGTGGAATATTGCGCGATAATGACGAACTGGCTGCACTGGCTCCCGTCTCCTCGACATCAAGCTACACACTTTACGCAACCAACGCCACACCCACTGCTGATGGTCTGCAGGGTACTGTAACGTCAGCCCAAGGCGTTCAGATATTGGACGTCTCTACAGGATTTCCTCTCCTGTTGTTCAACTTGTCCGTTTCGCTGGAGTGGGATGCCAGTTATGATACCGCTTTCCTGGACCAGCTGGTCTACAACCTGGAGCGAGTATCCGGTAATCTGTATGACTTCACCAATGGTCAGATCGCCCTGGGGCGTGTGACGGTCTATCAGAACCGCGATAACTGGGATACGGCCGACATCCACGTTATGGCATCCAACCGTCTCCGGCCGTGGGGGGTGATCGGTGGAATCGTCGATACCTCCACGCCGGCACCTTTCGATCCTGACCTGGTATACGAGCCGGGCATGGTGACGATCGGTTCGGTCTGGAACCGGTATGGCAATCCCGGTCAGATCATAGGGGATGACTGGCCATTGATCCTGGCGCATGAACTTTCACATTACCTGCTCTACCTGGATGATGTCTACCTGGGTTTAGATACCAGTGGTCATCTTGTAACAATCAATGGCTGTACAGGATCTGCCATGGGCGACCTGTACTCCGATCCTGCCAACACTGAATTTATTTTCGACGATACAATCTGGACTTCCTACTGTACAGAAACGCTCGCCAATCATACCAATGGCCGGGATGAGTGGGCGGTTATTACCGCCTGGTATGACCAGTTGTTGGAGCCCTCAGCTATCAATTCGGGGCCGGCCAGTATGACTTATCAGTTCACGCACATTGATATTCAGGACCCGGCTACACCTACATCAGCCTTGATCGATCCAACTTTTTATATCATTTATGCCAATGGCAGGCAGGCTTCCACCTCGGCCAGGGCTTACCTGGAAAAATCGGATGGCCGACAGATCAGCCTGGGTGCGCCTGTTGGAGGTCAGAACCGTGTCCTGGCACTGGGTGCGGAATATGGTGACCGTCTGTGTGTCTTTGACCCGGCCTATTATGAGTTTGGTTGTGAAACCATCACCGTTGGTGATTACAGGCTGGATCTGCATGAGGATACCAGTTGGAACCCGATCGTCAGCCTGATGCCGGTATCCATTCTTGTACCCGCGCCACGAGTCGATACGATGGAGGTCACCATCGAACTTACCACTTCCCCGGATCCTGACGATGTATACGTGCGTCTGTTCCCGGAGATTGGCTTGCCCTATGATGCCGAATTGATGACCAGCTCGGATGGTACCATCTACACAGGAACAATCACCTTAAGTGAGCCAAGCTCGGCAGGTCTATTGCAGATTTATGTGGATGAAACCGGTGCGCCGAGACGCGAAACCATCCTGCCCTACTCAGTTGGCGGTAATCCGGGTTTCCATGAAGGCGCCACAGGTAGTGGTTGGAAGCGCTCAGGCAACGCCCCCCTGCTTTCCCCGGACGGCAGCCTGATCTATTTCACCGGAGCGGACGTTGATTTTCCGGAAGGAACGCTCTTCACCGTTCAGACCATGAGCGGGCTGCCTGCGCTGCCGCCGGGACGTAATCTGATCGGCCAAGCCTATCGCATTGTGGCTTCACCTGGTGCGATCCTGCCGGATGGATCGGTCAGCATCCAATACCTTCAAAATGACCTCACTGTAGCCGGCGTGATTGACAGCGATCTGGCCATGTATTTTTATGACGGTGGTGGCTGGCAGGAACTGGCAACCACGGTGGATGATTATTACAATATGACGTCGGCTCCCTCCGAAGGATCGGGTGTATATGCCCTGTTCGCCAGCATCCGCATTCCATTACTCGGATCCGTCTGGAATAATTTTCCCTACCCGCTGCGTGATCCACAAACCACCGGGGGAGCCCTGGCCTCCATTGCCGGCAAGTACAGCCTGGTATATGAGTATAAAAGTATGACGGACTCCTGGCTCGTGTTTGACCCCTACCTGGCATCAGGCTTCGATTGGGTCAACACGCTGACGCAACTTCAGTTTGGCAAGGCGTATTGGATCTATGCCACAGAAGGGACTACCGTTTATTTCGGAAGTCCGCCCACCATAAGCTCGTCCGCGGGATGGTTACCGATCACGTTCTACGGCTGGATCAATCCCTATAAGGGATCCATACCTGTTGCGGGCATGACTGTATCCGTATGGCAAGATGGTACGTTGAAGGGGCAAGGCATCACCCAGGCGCAAGGGGGCAAGATCGTATACGTCCTGCAGGCTTTAGTGGATGATTCGAGCGGTCCGGTCACCATCCAGATTACCGATCCCTGGATCAGGTCAGTGGGAGACTGGTACAGTACCAGCACAAACCGCATCGACCTGCCGTTCGCTGATGATCGAAAGGCGACGTTCTTGCCGTTGGTGATTAAATGACCGTGGGGGTTTAACACCTCCCCAAATTACTTCCAGACCGGTTTATCGATGCCTTCCGTCAATTCCAATCGGGAGGCATCTTTAATTATCTTGGCATTGATCGGGACGTTCTGTAAAAAGGATGCGCGCAGGTCGGGTTCCTGGATGTGAACGGCTCGTTGCTGGACCAGATCGTAAGCCAGTTGCAGCGCCTCCCGGGCGGCATCGGTTTCGTTGAGTGACTCGAAAACCTGGAAAGCCAGGTGGGCATCCAGCATCGGATTTTCAGGCCCTTCTCCGTTGCAGTCACGTATCATTTGAATGGTCTGTTGCGCCAGATCCAGGGCTTTCTGTTCATCCTTCGATCCCAGGCTTACCTGCGCCAGGATGACAAGGTCATCGGGAGCCATCTTGTCGCTACCAATCTCCTTTCGGATTTTCAGCGACATGGCTGCATACTCCGCAGCTTTTTGTAATTTGCCTTGCTGCAGATGATACAGACCCAGCTGATTGTGATAGGCCGCGATCATAAAGGCGTCCTTTGCCGTTTCGGCCATTTTCAAACCCTGTCGCAGATACTTTCGGGTTTCGTCCGGTTTGCCCTGATATCTGGTCACAATGGCGCGATTGATCAGGATATAGATCGGGGTGCTGCGATTACCGATTTTCACACATAACTCGAAGGCATGATCGTAGGCTTCATCTGCCTTTTGATATTGGCCGATATCCTGGTAATAAATCCCCAATTCATTCCACGCAATGGTTTCATTCCGGGTATCACCGGTAACCTGAAGTAATCTCAACGCCTGTTTCAGATGAACAACCACATCTGACAATGAACCTGATTCGGATGCAACCGCTGCCAAATTAATATAAGCGAGTGCCTCCCAGTTTCGGCAGCCGATATCTTTCGCCAGTTCAGTGACCCGCGTAAACTTGGCGCGTGCCTGCACAAAATCCCGTTGTGATTGGGCGAGTAATCCGAGGTCCTGCAGGATATTGGCTTCCAGATAACGATCTTCCAGGGCGACCGCCTGCCTGGCTGCTTCGGTCAGTGTCTGGCGCGATTCCTCCGGCTGGCCAAGACGAGAGAGCAGATAACCCAGATTGTTCAACAGCTGGGCCCGGACACGGCGGGCATCCTGATCGAGGTCGGTCTGAATTTCCAAAACGGATTGAGCCTGGCGATAAGATGCCAGGGCAGTCTGGTTGTCGCCCTGTTTGCGTTTCACCAGTCCCAGTTGGCGCAGGCTCTCGACCTCGCCCACCCGGTTGCCCGTTGCGCGACTTTCAGCCAGCAGGCGCTCGCCGGCTGCCACCGCAGCGGGGTAATCACCGACAGCCTGGTTGAGCTCGTATAGCAGTTTGTAAACAACCGAGACAGGAGCTTTGGAGATCTTTGCCAAAGCATCAATGGACTCGCGTTCTTCCTCACGCACACCCAGCAAGTGAAGCACTTCAGCCTGGCCGCGCAGCCATTCCCAGCGAGTTTCAAGGCTCAATCCCTGGCGGTAATAATTGAGGGCGGTATGATTGGCATAATTCCGTTGTGCTCCGCGGGCAGCCTGATCCAGGTAACCCAGGGCTTTGGGCTGTTGGATCTCTCCGGCACGAGTGAAGTGGTACGCCAGACCGTTGATGTCGCCCGGAGTGTGGGTTTCAAGCGCCTGCCCGACAGCAGCATGAAGGCTTTCCTGCTGAGCGGTTGGAAGCGCGCTGTAGATCACCTCATGCAAGGCATTCAGGATAAATGCATACTCGTCCGGATGCGGGCCTTTTTCCAGGAACCCCCGCTCCTGCAACTGTTGCAGTTCCTTGTTTACTTCCGGAAGTGTGGTAGCGGTCGGAAGAGCAGTGAGCAGGATCTTGCGGGGAAATGTACGGCCGATGACCGATGCAACCTTAAGGGTCATTTTGGGCTTTTCGGACAGCCGGTCCACACGCGCCAGCATGATCGCCTGGACGTTGTCGGGAACGCCGATCGCACTGGTGGGGATATGCGCTCCCTTTTTAACCTGCCATTCCCCGCTGTCAAGATCCTTTTCGATGCAATCGGAATCGCGCAGGGCGTTGATCACCACCTCCGACAGGCCGACATGCGCTTCTTTTTCAACCAGGCAACCACTCTCGACCATCAGACCGACCAACTGTCCGGCGAAGGAGGGATTTCCCTGGACTTGCGATTGGATAACGGAAATGGTCAGCCGGTCAATGGTTTTTTCCCTGCCCAATTGATCGGTAATCAATTCGCCAATGGCAGTCTCGTTGAGCGGACCAAGTTCAAGTACCTGGCTGACCGCCAGTTCATTCAGATCAACCGGCCAGTCTGCGCCTGCTCTGTGGGTGACCAGCAGGAGCACTGGCATTTCTGCCATCACCCGCCCTAGTGCCAGCAGCAATCCGCTTGAGGCTTCATCCATCCACTGACAATCTTCCAACACGATCATTAGTGGATGATTTAGAACATAGCTCTGGATCAAATCCACCGCCAGGGTCAGGGTGGCTTCGTGGCGTGAGCCGGCATCCATTGCTGCTGTGGTACGGTTATCAGGCAGGTCCACTCCCACCAGGGCGCCGAGCAACGGCAGCCGAACCCGCCAGTGCGGATTTTGTTCGATGATCACCTTTTCAAGGTATTCGTCGGGTTTAGTCGTTTTGCTGCTCAGGCCGAGCAGTCTGCGGAAAACAGGTTGCCAGGCACGGTAGGGAGCAAGACTGGAATTGGAGGAACAGGCAGCAGCGAGCAATTGAACCCCACGCTCTCGCGCCATGCTCATCGCCCTGCCCGCCAGCAGACTTTTGCCAATACCCGCCGGTCCGGTCAGTTGGCAGATAACTCCATGACCGGCGCTGGCGTCTGCCAGCAGGCTTTGAAGTCTTTCCAGCTCGGATGTACGGTCGATAAGCTGCCGGGCCGGACGCATAAATTCATCCAGACCGCTTTCACCGCGTTGACGAGTTCCGGTCAGTCGGAAGATGACCACCGGCAGGGATTTGCCTTTCACCATGATGGCTGGCAACTCCTGCAGCGAAAAATCCCCAGAGAGCGAGTCACGCATCCGTTCGCTGACCAGGATGCTTCCCGGAGGGGCGTTTACCATCAGGCGGGCAGCCAGATTGACCTGATCGCCCAGGACATCATAGGTGCGCCGCTGGCCGCCACCATAGGAGCCGGTTCGCGCTATCCCCTGGCTTAAACCGATCTGGATGGAGGTGATGAAATCCAATTCTGGAGGGGGTTGGCTGAGTTTCAGGGCTGTTGCGGCAGCCCGTCGCGGATCATCCTCATGCGCAATCGGTGCACCGAAGGCGATACATAGAAAGCTGCCCTTGTCACCGATGGTGGGATGGGTCAGAACGGCTTCCTGCCCGCTCAGGATTGCCTGCACCCAGCGGATATAGGCATCCAGTTTTTGCCCGGCGGCAGGGTCACCATCAAAATCGATTCCGCCGAAACGCAGGAACAACGCCACCACCGGGCGCAGCTCGGTCAGGTAATCCCCCAGCCCGCTCGCGAGACGTGCATATACCGCCGGCAGCACCCACGATTTCACCTGGTCGAGGGTCAGGCTGTGGATATTGTCTGGAAGCTGATTTGGGTGTGGAGCAGATATTTTCTCCAGGACTGCGAAGCGCTGCCCATCCGCTTCATGCCATGCGCTGATGGCAAGTTGATCTTTCAATAAATCGGCAGTCGTCTGGTCAAGGATGATCTCGCCTTTGCTGGCCTGATGTTCGGCCGCTGCCATGCGCAGCACGGTTTGACCGGCGATCAATTCGATGCGCTGGATGGCCGGGTCGCCGACCACAAAACGACGGATGGGTCCACAGACAACCGCAACTTTGACCGACAGTGCCACCGCTGCCTGGTCCGGAACATTGATGGCAGCAAAGTTCGCCATGACAGCCTGCAGTTTTTCTGCACAGACTGTCGCTCTAAAAGCTCCCGGCCTGGCGATCGCCGATCCAACCGGCTCATCATCGAACCAGCAGGTGATCGCATCGCCGGCGAAGCCGACCACGCTGCCCCCGTAGCGATGCACCTCGGCGATCAATCCATCATAAACTTTATCGAGGTAGATGGGTAATTCTTCCGCCCCGCGCCGAAGACCCAATGCACGCGTCAGGGCTTCTGTGAGCGGAGTGAAGCCTGAGATATCGGCAA
Source organism: uncultured Chloroflexia bacterium (assembly GCA_963701225.1). Classification (GTDB taxonomy): domain Bacteria; phylum Chloroflexota; class Anaerolineae; order Anaerolineales; family Anaerolineaceae; genus JAFGXF01. The sequence goes on from OY969578.1 coordinate 962,723, forward strand.
AGAGTGCTGCTCCATGGGCTTGACCGGGCAGTTCGATCCCGTGTGCCAGGGCAGCCTGGATCTCTTTGGGCAAGTAAAGCTGACAAGCGTGGATGAGTGCTTTCGGGTCAGACATAGGTCCTGATGATTTCTATCTGAATGGAATGATTTTATGAGTATAGTCGATTATTTGATCAGATCACCCGTGTTTGTTTCAAATGCCTTTAAAGAACAGACTGTTGAAGATATATTCTAACCCGGTCAGCCACCCGGGCAATCTCAACCTCCCCGCCGCGCGGCGCCTCAGGCCATTCATCCACTTTGGGACCCCAGTATTCACGAGGTGCGCCGGGGTAGCGCCCGATGACGTGGATATGCACATGCGGCATTCCGTCAATGATCGCGAAGGCATAGACATGTTCCACGCCCAGCGTCGCCGTCAGGGCTTTGGCAGCCCGGCTGACCTGGCAGCCTAATTCCCTGGCTTCCTCCGCTGTCAGGTCGCCCAGCTCGGCCACATGCCGTTTGGTCTCGACAAACAGGTGCCCGAGGTAATGGTCCTTTTCATCCTTAAAAAGGTGGGCGTGTGTGATTCCGATCAGTTCATTTTCGAAGATGATCCCACCGGGCACGCTGACCTCGCCGTGTTGTTTTTGACAGACGAAGCAAGCTTCAGTAGCAGTGTTGTTCATGGATTCTTTGATCCTCCAGTTTCGATATCCCTTACAATAGCACGGCTTGCCATGGATATCAAGTCATGCGGCGCATCCTCACGATATAAAAAACGGTGTGCACAACCATGCGAACACCGTTTTTTTGATTTGAAGAACTGATCCTTGGGTTATGGCTTCCTGATCAGCGGCATATAAGACAATAACAACCCTTCCAAACGGAAGGAATAATCACAATCATAATAACCGGGATTCCAACCGCTCGGCAGACCAAAACCTCCCCCGGGGTTGTTAAGATGACCTTTCTGACCCCAAACCGCATTCAGCGTGCCCGACCATCCCCACTGGCCATAATTGTCATAGTTCAAACTTGGGAAGATGATCAGCCACCAGGTACCAGGGGGTAGGTTTATTGGTGTGGTCAGATTCAGAATCACGTTGTGTTGATTGTCGCCACCCAGAACGATCTGGGGGTCCGTGGGTGGCAGAGAGATGCTCCAGAATTCGTTCATATCGCCCGGCACCCCGGCGGGATCGCCTGCATTGTCGGAGTAGATAAACCAGTGGATGGCACTGGCATTTAACAGGTTAACATCAATCGTCCAACCACCCTGAGCTGAGATCTTCTTTATCACCCACGTTTGATCGTTATTCCAATCGTCAGCCGCATAAACATCCCAGTTATCCCAAGATGGATTAAAATCCTGACTGACTGAATAGTTGGATGACAGGTTGAGTTGATCCCACAAGATCGCGTTGGCGAAAATAGAAGGTTCAAGTGCCGATGAGGTTACAGGTTGCAGATTGAGCTTTTCGGCTGAGCCAGGACTAATATTGACTGCCAGCATTGCAATGACTGCGATCAACGCCAGCCGGATGAGTTTGTCGACCCTGATTGTGATCATCTTTCCTCCTGATGCAAAATGGATATTAAATTACCCACCCATTTTGAGAACCGATGCACATTCGCCGTAACAGGTCGGGTCATTGTGCTTCAATGGAGGATGTGTTGTGATTGTCTATACAATAGCATGATTCTTGCAAGAATGCAATATTGAAATGCGCTTATTTCTATAATCCCACAATCTTCCAGCTTGATTGTATAATACTATCAAATCCAACCGTCCCAGGCAGTTGTGTTTGATGGAGATCAGTAATGAATGACAATCCTGTGATCAGCAGGGCAGCAGAAATGGTGGAGGGGGGGCAAACACAACAAGCTGCCTACCTTTTATCAAAGTTCCTTCAAGAAAATCCGCTCAGCCCGGATTCCATCCCTGCCTGGTTGCTGTTGACCAAAGTGGTGGATTCCAGGGATAAGCAGATCGACTGTTTGCAGCGTGTTCTGCAGATCGATCCGGGAAATGGGATCGCCCTCGAAATGCTTAAAAAAATAAAAGGGGAACAACCGTTTGTGTTTGAATCGACCGAAGTGGTCAAATCGGAATCCGAAATACCGGCTGTAACCGTACCACCGCTTCAGGAAGATGTCAGTACGATTCCACAGGGAGAAACAGCGGAACAGAGCGACCAACACCCGTCCACACCTGTGAGTGAAGAAGCTCCAGTTGCAACCAAACCGGAAAGCTCACCGGAAATCGAACGTGCAATCAGCCAGATCAAATCCATCACTGAATATTTTGAGGATGTCAGGATCGAAACCGAGAAGTTCCAGGGCACAGCGGGTCCTGATTACCAGAAAATGAAGGGGATGATCCAGGAGTTGGTATCCACGGGCTACATCTTGCAGGTGGAAGAGTATACTCCTCCTAAAGTATTTGGCAAGCCGGAGGTTAAAATCACCTTTGCCAGACCGATACCGATCTTTAAGGGCTTCTGCCATGATTATCCCTTCGTGTATTCCAGGTTCACTACTCAGGAAAACAAGCTGGGTTTTTATCTTGATAACATTGTGGGGGAACAACAGGCTTATATAGAACGTTCTCTTGGTGCACGCGAACCCGGCCTTGATCTCCTGTGCATCTATACTCCGGATCACAACCGTCTGAGAACCATGGCCGTAATTCGTGAGAAAGATGAAGAACATGTGACCATCGATCTGTATCAGGGCAACCGGGTGCGCAAGATCGGGGAGATCCTGCGTAAACCCAGACAGATCTCCGAAACCGTCAATGATGCCGATGGAAGACTTATGCTCCGTCTGGTCGATCACAGTGCGAAGGATCCGAAGCGGGCTGTCTACTCCATTAAAAAGGAGACCAGCCTGCTGCGCTATCAATCACGTGCTTTCGATTTTTTCACCCGGGATATTCTCTTAAGGGTGGGCGATCCGCACAGGTTGTCGGAGGACGAGGAAGCCATCATTTTAATGACCGGTCTGCTGGCGGTCGATTATATGATTTAAGGGGTTCTGTTGCGCGGACCTAAACCGCGATTGATTGTACCGGGGTACAGATCCGAAGTACGCAGTTTTCGTAGGGGCGGAGCGTCGCTCCGGCCTTACGGTATTTTTTTCAACCGTTCAACGTAGAGCCGCACCGCCTGAGCCATGAACTCCGCCAGGAGCGGGTCGACCTGTTTTTCATCCTCTCCCCCGTGAAAATATTGGTATACGTTTTCTCTTGGTGGGGGAGAGGGTAGGGTGAGGGGGATCTGGGCGTGAGGTTCTTATTATCTCAAGGTCTTTTCTTTTGCTGCTTAATGTAGATTCGCACCGTTTTCCCCATGAACTCCGCCAAGCGCGGGTCGACCTTGTCGAAGTTGGCTTTAAACCGTGGTTCCGAAATGTAATGCTCCGCCAGCGCCACCAGCTGATCGAGGTCGGGTGTCCAGAAATTATCCATGTGCCGGCGCCAGTGCGCGACGCCCGCCTGGGCTGCGGGAGAAGCAGGACCCTGGGGGATGGCAGCCACCATTTCCAGGTACACGGCATTACCTTCCTCTAGGATGCGTTGTTTTTCTTCCGGGGTATAGGCTTTCCACTTGCGGTTGGAAGCCTTAACCGTCTCAGGATCGTACAATTGCATGGCTTCTTTTTCCATCTCCGCCTGTTCCTCTTCGCTGAAGGCGGAGAATAATTGTTTTTCGCTCATTTCCTTTATTCCTTTCAAATGCAATAGTGTGTCGTCCACCGTGGTGATCAGGCGCTCGAGGCGTGCGTGGCGCCGCACCAGCTCGGTCTTGTGGTTTTCGAGTGCAGCCTCAACGTCGAAGTCGTGGCGGGTCACGATCTCGCGGATGCGCTCGAGCGGCAGCCCCAGCTCGCGATAAAAGAGGATCTGCTGTAATTTCAGTAGTACCTCCTCGCCGTAATAACGGTAGCCGTTCGCACCCACCCGGGTAGGTTTGAGCAAGCCCAACCGGTCGTAGTAGCGCAGCGCCCGTGGGGTGATCCCGGCCAGTTCCGAGAGCTTTTTGACAGTGAACATGGGGGGAAGTATAAACCTTGACGCAACGTTAATGTCAATCCCCCCGGTGAACCGAGCTTCTGCGAGGTTCTCGGGGGGACACCGCGAGCATAGCGAGCAGGTGTCTGGCATCATCATTTCCCGGGTGTGCCGACCATACATTTATTTTTTCCCTCTCCCTAAAAGGGAGAGGACATGATCTCAATCAAGTGAATAATTTTCCTGCATATTATTTGGAGTTTACGTCGATATGAAATGCAGGGGTGAGGGTGGTTGATAGGGCTTAGTCCCCTGGAAGCACGCTCTGCAGCAAAAGGAAAGTGTATGCCCCTTGGAATTAGATTGTTGGGATTCGCGGAGACCTGCACCCCGAAGGGGTGTCATCCCCTCGAAAGTACGGAGGGCAGGTGCCCCTTCGGGGTACAGGCCAACCTACACGATCTTTGTGTGCTTTGTGTTCTTCGTGGTTTAAATTCCATCACTATCCCCCAAAAATCACCCGGTCACTTCCCCCGGGTGGGCTGAGCTTCGGCGAAGCCCTCCGGGGGACACCGCGACCATAAGGAGCAGGCGTCCAGCATCATCATTTCCCGGGTGTGCCTACCCCGCAGGCACCCTTGGGTGTTCGGGAGCACAGCGCTCATTGTGCGCTGTGTCCTCCTGAGCGGCACTTTTTAAGTGCCGCACCAGGAGGAAGGCTCTCCGGGGGATCCGAAGGACGCCGTTCGTAGGGGAAGGCGCTACCGCGACCATAGGAGCAGGTGTCTGGCATCATCATTCCCCGAGTGTGCCGACCATACATTTATTTTTTCCTCTCCCCCGACACATACAATGATTGCCAGGGTTCCTTGACCGGGGGAGAGGGATTCAGGGTGAGGGGCTCATTCATTGATATTTGCATGATTATGCAAATCCACTTGCCGTTGCCCCTACCCCACCTCTTTGAGAAACCACGCTTTTCTCCCACGTAAAGCGCGCAGGAGAAGAGAAATAATGTATCCCCCACAAATCACCCGGTCACTTTCGACCTATTGAAAGATCGGGGGGTATGATGCTATCCTATCATAGAACATACGTTCTATCGGAGGGCATATGGAAAGCATCAAAAACCCTGCCGGCGGGGGCTTTTACGCTGGGACCTTCCTGCCGGGAGAGCTCGAGGACCTGAAACAGGCGCTCGCGACCAGCCTGACGGGCGAGATCGACATGCTGCGGGTGGTCATGCGGCGCGTCTTTAACCGCCTGATCGAAGAAACGGACGACCTCAAAGCCTGGGTAGCGGCGCTCAACGTCCTGAGCGCTGCCACTCAGCGCCTGGCCGGGCTGGTAAAGACGGAACAGCAATTAGGCGAGGGGCGTGCCGGGGTGGCAAGTGCACTGTCGCAGGCGCTGAATGAGGTCCTGAAAGAACTGGGGGCGGAATGAGTATACGCCATTTATCCCTTCAGTACCAACAGATCTGCAGTCTGCAGTTCAACTGCCCGGTGCGGCGCGATGCGCGCCGCGCAGTGGCGCTGTCACAGGACCTGGCTCTGGCGCTCAAGCGGCTGAGGTCCAGCCTGCGCGCCTGTCACCACTGCCCGGCCGGGACGAACTGCCCGCTGCGGGTCGACCTGGCATCCCAGGTGCGGCGCGCCGTGCAGGAGACGGCGGCGGAACTGCGCGAGGCGGAATGAACGAGCAGGAGATCCACTTGCCGGCCTTTACCCAGGTGGGAGGCCTTGGCGTGCGTGCATTCCTGGGTGGATAAAACGGAATGGTAGATTACACCGCTGTCATTAAAAAACTGCTAAGCGACCCTGTTGTGTTTGCCAGATACGCTTCAGGGCTCACGCTGCGTAACTACCAGGAGCAGGTGGCGCGCGCGGTGGCGCATTCGGTCGCCAGGCGGCTGGGGTTGACGCTGGTGGTGATGTTCCCGCGCCAGTCGGGCAAGAACGAGCTGCAGGCACAGCTCGAAGCCTACTTCCTGATGCTTTATTCGGAACAGACTGCCGAGCTGGTCAAGGTCTCACCCACCTGGAAACCGCAGGCCCAGAACGCCATGCGACGGCTGGAGCGGGTGTTGGAAAAGAACTTCCTGACACGCGGTGACTGGGAAAAAGAGGCGGGTTACCTATACCGCGTCGGACGGGCTCAGATCGCCTTCTTTTCGGGCGCGCCCGAAGCCAACATCGTGGGCGCCACCGCCAGCCTGCTGCTGGAGGTGGATGAAGCCCAGGATATCTCACTCGACAAGTACGATCGCGCCATCGCGCCCATGGCAGCTTCCACCAATGCCACGCGCGTGCTGTGGGGCACAGCCTGGACGGGGGATACGCTGCTGGCGCGCGAATTGAAGGCGGCGCTATCAGCCGAGCAGCAAGACGGATTGCAGCGCGTCTTCACCCTGAGCGCTGACCAGGTGGCGGTCGAGGTGCCGGAGTACGGCAAGCACGTGGCAGAGCAGGTGGCGCGCCTGGGCCGAAACCACCCGATGGTCCGCACGCAGTATTTCAACGAGGAGATCAACGGCGCGGGCGGGTTGTTCGACGCCGCCAGGCGGGCATTGATGCAGGGTGAACACCCGGAGCAGTTCGCACCGCAGGCAGGCCGCATCTACGCGCTGACCCTGGATGTCGGTGGCGCGGCGGTTACTCGATCAGGAGAATCGGAAACACCTGGCAACCACGACAGCAGCGCCGCTTTGGCGTTCGAGATCGATCTCTCGACCCTGTCGGACCCACTGATCCGGTTACCCGCATACCGGCTGGTGGCGGGACGGGTGTGGGAGGGGGTTCCACATGCGCGCCTGTACGGCGAGCTGCAGGCACTGATCGAACACTGGCATGCCCGTCACGTGGTGGTGGATGCCACCGGGGTGGGGGCGGGATTGGCGGGTTTCCTTGAAAAGACCTTCCCCGGGCGGGTGATCCAATTCGTTTTCAGTGCCGCCAGTAAGAGCCAGTTGGGATGGGATTTCCTGTCGGCGGTCGAGACCGGGCGTTTCAAACTGTTCCGCGGCGATACCGGGCATCCGCTGCTGGCACGTCTGTCGCGTGAGCTGACGGAATGCCATTATGAGGTGAGCCTGGGCGCGGGACGCTCACTGCGCTGGGGTGCGCCTACCGGAACGGGTAAGCACGACGACCTGCTGATCGCGGCAGCGCTGGCGGTTGCCTTGGATGGCCAGCCGTGGAGCGTCCTGGCTGGTGCGACCATCATCCCGCGCCGCGACCCGCTCGAGGAGCCCGGCGGTTATTGAACCGATTGGCAGAGAATTCTTGGTAGCGGGGCACAGCTGTGCCCCGCTACAGTCCGGAGGTTGCTTTGTTGGAAGGAATAGATATTTACTACTGGGAGACCGTTCACGACTGCCGGCGAAATGCAGGGCGGGTTTTCCAACCCGCCAGCATATGGAGGAATAATGTTGGAAGGCATTGATATCTCGCACTGGGAGACCGTCCACGACTGGCCGGCGAAATGTAGGGCGGGTTTTCCAACCCGCCAGCATATGGAGGAATAATGTTGGAAGGCATTGATATCTCGCACTGGGAGACCGTCCACGATTGGCCGGCGGTAAAAAAGAGCGGTGTCCGTTTCGTTTATCTCAAAGCCACCCAGGGTGAACGTTCAGTGGACCGCTGCTTTCATAAATACCGGCTGGCATGCCAGACACTCGGGTTGGCGTGGGGCGCCTATCACTTCTACGACTACCGCCTGCATGCCGGCAGCCAGGCCGGGCATTTCATTGCCACCCTCGGGCAGACGCAGGCCGAGACACAGGGGATGTTACCCCCGGTGGTCGACCTGGAGCCCTTCACCATCTGGCAGGATGGCGAGCGCAAACAAGCCGAACTGCCAGCGCGCTTACCGCTGCTGAATTCGCTGGGAATCCTGCTGGAAAAATTGAAAAGTACCTATGGCCGGGCGATGTTGTACACCAATCCCGCCATGCTCAAACGCCTGGCACCCCTGCCGGGTTGGCTGGCAGAAATACCATTGTGGATTGCGCAGTACACCGCTGCCCGCGAGCCGCGCATCGCCCCCTTCACACGCTGGCTGTTCTGGCAGTATTCCGATACCGGTGAGATCCCCGGCATTCACGGTGCGATCGATCGCAACCGTTTCAACGGTGATGAGTCCGATCTTTTAAGTTTGGTTAAACATTAATTTATGTTTGTCTTTGCGAGGAGGATGCGAAGCTTCCGACGCGGCAATCCATTAAGAAGAGTAGTCAATGGCGAAGGATAGTTTAGGTTAATAGATTGCCACGCCCCATAATACATGAACGGGGCTCGCAATGACAGCACAGCATAAGGAGGTTCCATGTCCAATATTCTTTCTCGCTGGTTTGAACGCCGGGTCAACGAAGCCGTGACCAAACGTGTCCAATTGATCCTGACCGACCGCGATGGCTTCCATGAGCAGGGCGGAGGGCGCGAGGAACGCGACCGCCCATCCTATGACCGCGAAGAAGTGTTGCACCAGTGCCTGGAAGCCTGGCGGGTCAACCCGCTGGCACGCCGGGTGGTGGCGCTCACCACCCAGTTCGCGGTGGGCAGCGGGGTCAGCCTGAACTGCGCCCATCCCGCCACGCAGACGTTCCTGCAGAACTGGTGGAACCACCGCTTGAACCAGATGCCGTTGCGGTTGGTGGAATGGTGCGACGAGCTGACCCGTTCAGGAGAGCTTTTTATCCTGGTCTCGACCGGTTCCGACGGCATGAGCTACCTGCGCGCCATCCCGGCGCTGGCCATCGCTGAAATCAAGACTGCCGAAAACGACAGTGCGCAGGAGACCGCTTTCATCGAGAAGGACAGCCTGTATGGGAGCCTTGGTGAGTTGCGGGAGGGGCGTGTCTGGCAGGCATACGACCCGGCGGGGGATGCGCCCGGAGAGGGAGGAAGCTTCGCTCCGGTCATGCTGCATTATGCCGTCAACCGTCCGGCGGGTGCCTTGCATGGCGAGAGCGACCTGGCGCCGGTGTTGAAATGGCTGGGGCGCTACACCCAGTGGCTGGAGGACCGAGCCCGCCTGAACCGTTTCAGACAGACCTTCCTGTTCCAGGTCAAGGCGCGCTATGCCAGCGAAGCCGAGCGCGCTGCACGCCAGGCAGCCTTGAATACCAGCCCGCCCTCACCCGGTTCCATTCTGGTAACCGACGAGAGCGAGAACTGGTCGGTGCTGGCGCCCGAATTGGACGGTTTCGAAGCCTCACAGGACGGCATGGCTCTCAAGAAGATGATCGCCGCCGGAGTGGCGCTGCCGCTGCACTTCCTGGCGGAACCCGAGAGTTCCACGCGCACCACGGCCGAGAGCGCCGGGCTGGCGGTCTTTAAGCACCTCGAACAGCGCCAGCAGCTGCTGCATGCAGTCATCCGCGAGCTGGCAGGCATTGCCATCCGGCGCCGCGCATTGGTCGACCGCCGTGTAAAGGCGGATGCCGAGGTTTCTGTCAGCGGGGTGGAGGTTTCGCTGCGCGACCATACCGCACTGGCAGGCGCAGCCAAACAGGCGCTGGACGCTTTTGGGGCTTTGCGCGAACGTGGGCTGATTGACGATCGCGAGTTGTTGCGGGTTGTCTATCGCTTTGCGGGCGAAACGGTGGATGTGGAAAAGTTGCTTGGAAAGGGAATTTGATCTGCTTTGGATACGAAGAACTGGGAGGGTATGAAGGGAGCTTATTGCACTAAGGGAGCGAAAGACCCCAAGGGTTTCTCAAACCCTTAGGGTCTGGTAATTCATTACGGCTTGGTCGTCAACGGCAGGTAGGTATAGAGAGGGGGTTTAGATCCCCAGCGCGCAATGTTGTCGGCGTCGACATTCCCACCCCCGTTCAAAAAGTATCCACCCACGTAAACATCCGCACCAACTGCCGTGATGACGAGAACCGTATCACTCAGCCCACTCCCGATGGGATTCCACGCCGAACCGTTCCAGCGTGCGATGTGGGCGGTATTGGCAACCAGGCCTGCGTTGGTGAATTCACCGCCTGCATAGACATTCGATCCCACAACGGCAATACTCCGGGCACCACCACCGGTCAGCCCGCTGCCGAGTGGGCTCCATACTGAGTCGTTCCAACGAGCGATACCGTATGCGGCAATCCCTCCTGCCTCGGTGAAACCACCAGCCACATAGACATTCGGTCCTGCAATGGCGATGGCAATAGCCGAGGCGTTCACACCGGTACCGAGCGCATTCCAGGCGGAGCCGTCCCAGCGTGCAATGTTTTTAGTATTTGCGACCCCGCCCGCGCTGGAAAATCCACCCGCCACGTAGGTGTCCGGTCCTTCCACTGCGATGGCGCGTGCACCGCCATCCAGGCCGCTGGTTAACGCGTTCCAGGCCGAGCCGTTCCAGCGGGCGATATGGCTGAGGGGCGTTAGTCCGTCCATGGTGCCGGCGAAATCACCGCCTGCATAAACGTACGATCCTTCCACCGCAATGGCGTAGACATCACCATCGAGTCCGCTTCGAAGGTTATTCCAGGTGAAACCGTCCCAGCGGGCGATGTGATCTGCATCGAGATTATCGCCTGCGTCTGTAAAGTAACCGCCCACATAGAGGTTGGGGCCTTCTACTGCCAAAGCCTGGACCGCATTATTCAATCCACCACCGAGATTATTCCAGGTGGAACCGTCCCAACGGGCGATGTAATTGGCGTTGGCATTCCCCCCTGCACCGGTGAAGTAACCACCGACATATACATCTGGTCCTACCACAACCATGGCCGTGACATCACTGTTCACACCGCTGCCCAGGACATTCCAAATCGGAGCCAGTTCACTGGCGTCCCAACGAGCGATGTGGGCGGTATTGGCGACCCCGCCCGCATTTAAGAATGCACCTCCTGCATAGACTTCCGGCCCTTCAACGGTGACAACATTGACAAAGCTGTTTGGTTTGCTGCTGAACTCACGCCAGTTCGTGCCATCCCAGCGGACAATATTTCCGGTGCCATCAACGTAAATGGAAGTGCAACCGGCATAGACATTTGATCCTTCAACCGCAATGCTGTCAACGGTTGCCTCCAATCCATCACCCAGGGCATTCCAGGCGGAACCATCCCAGCGGGCGATATGGCCAAGACTTCCCATGCCGGTGAAAGAACCACCCACGTAGACATCCTGTCCTTCCACGGCTATGGTGGACACAGGATTATTCAACCCGCTGCCCAGCGCATGCCAGATGGAACCATCCCAGCGGGCGATGTTGCTGGTGCCAGAAACCCCGCCAATGTTTGCAAAGCTGCCACCCACATAAACATCGGGGCCTTCGACCGCGACGGTGAAAATGCTGCCGAGCAGCGATCCGCTTCCGAGGGCATACCATTTTGATCCATCCCAGCGGGCAATACGATCCGCGTCAGGAAGACTGCCCGCATCGTAGAAGTTTCCTCCTACATAAACATCAGGTCCTTCAACCGCTATGGCGTAAACATCAGCATTCAAGCCACTGCCCATCGCATTCCAGGTGGAGCCATCCCAGTAGGCAATGTGATCAAAGCCGGATCCAATGGTGAATGCACCGCCTGCGTAGACATTCGATCCTTCAACCGCGATGGCGTAGACTTCACCATCCAATCCGCTGCCTATGGCATTCCAGGTGGAACCGTCCCAGAGGGCAATGTAATCGATGCCACCTCCATTGGTGAAGCGGCCGCCCACATAGACATCCGACCCTTCAACCGCGATAGCCAGGACCGTATCGTTAAGACCACCTCCGAGGGCGTTCCAAGTGTTGGCAGGTGAAAGCGGTGCCTTGGGCAGGAAAAGCGGGCTTCCATCCGGTGTGTAGCTTATCTGATAACCGGTCGGGTCGAGCGAGCCGCTGAAACCGGTGGACAGGTCCAGGCTGCCATCCGGGCGAAGCAACCCTGCCAGCGGCTGCAGTTCGCTGGTGATCGTGGTGGAGGTGGCAGGGTCTGGCGGTAAAGATGCTTTACCCTGTAGGTTAACCGTTCTTGATGGCAAGATAACGGCGACAACCAGGGAAACGACAACCCCCCAGGTGAAGAACTTATTTTTCATCTCCAAATCCTCCGATTCATCGTGAAGTTGTGAGGTGAAGTGATACCCTGCGACGTAGGCTGGAAAGTTGTTGGTTGAAATCGATTGTTTATACTGCGCCAGTATATCAGATAATTACGACGGAAATTAAATGGGTAAAATGGTAAATATCAAGAGATGACCAACTAACTGCTATGAGAAACACATCCAAATATTGGTGCAGCACCCCTAAAGGAAGCTTAGGCGGTCCCTTCGATCTCTCAGGAGTGGAACATATCGGAATCCTATAATTACTGATTAATCAAAACGGTTTCATGGCTCACCCGCTTACCCATTCGAGACCGTTGTATCGATCACAAACGTGAAACCGGCCCGTGATCACAGAAACGCGCATCCATCCCAAGCTGGGGGGGTTATTGCTTGCATAACTTGGAAAATCGATTAACCATTTGGAGAGTTGTCAATCGGAAAATCAACTGATTAATCCATTACGGCACTTATCGTAAACGCAGCTCTTTTTTCCAGTTGAAATATTATTCCACCCTGGTTCCAGGAGTATTTTGTATTCCTGTAATATTCGCATACCAATTTTCAAACGAACGTTTCAAGGAGATTTATCATGAATAATGGGAAGATGGTGGCAGTGATCGGACTGGGGGCAATCTTACCGGATGCATTCGATATTGCATCCTTTTGGAATAATGTCGTTGCAAATAAATATTCCGTGACGGATATCCCGGCCGGGCGCTGGAATGTCGATCTGTATTACGACCCCGATCCATCCGCGGTCGATAAAACGTACAGCAAGATCGGGGCATTCGTCAGGGATTATCAGTTTGATCCATTAAAAAATGGGATTGCTATACCGCCCAAAGTCCTTTCGGTTATGGATGTTGCCCAACAATGGGCACTTGCGGCCAGCCAGCAGGCATTGCTGGATTATGGCTATCCAGAAAGGAAGCTCGATCCTGACCGGGTTGCGGTCATCTTCGGGAATGCGAATGCAGGTGAAATGCATTACCGTTCGACATTCAGAATCCTCCTGCCGGAATATCTTGACGCTCTGACCTTGCTGCCGGAGTATAAAAAATTACCCTCTGACGTTCAAATCTCCCTGGTCAAGGGGGTGACAGAAAAAATCCATTCGAAAATCCCTGTGATCACAGAAGATACAATGCCCGGTGAACTGTCTAACATTATCTCCGGCAGGGTGGCCAATGTCTTCAACTTCAGCGGGCCTAATTTTGTCACAGATGCAGCCTGCGCTTCTTCCCTGGCTGCCATCCAGTCAGCCTGTGAAGGACTTTTATCCAATAAATTTGACACCGCCCTGTCCGGTGGAATCGACCGTAATATGGGCCCGGAATCCTACATCAAATTCAGCAAGATCGGAGCTCTCAGTGCGGATGGTTCCCGCCCGTATGCGGACGGTGCCAATGGATTCGTCATGGGTGAGGGCGCGGTCGTTCTGCTATTGAAGCGTCTGGAGGACGCGGAACGGAACGGTGACAAGATCTATGCAGTCATTCGGGGGATCGGTGGAAGTTCCGACGGGAAAGGCAAGGGTATCACCGCCCCGAACCCCTTGGGACAGCAACGCGCGATCGAACGTGCCTGGCTGGATGCCCAGATCGATCCCCGTTCGGTCGGACTTATCGAGGGACATGGAACATCGACCAAAGTAGGAGATGTAGCCGAGGTCGGCAGTATGAATGCGGTCTTTGGATCGCTTGGATTGAAAAATGGCAGCGTGGCGCTCGGATCGGTGAAATCCAATATCGGCCATTTGAAGAGCGCTGCCGGTGCCGTGGGCTTGCTCAAGACCATCCTGGCATTGCATCATCGGATGGTCCCCCCTTCTGCCAATTTCACCAAACCGAATCCCAGGATTGATTTTGCCAACCTGCCCTTCAAGGTTAATTCACAACCGCAGGAATGGTCGGTTCGTGAAGGGAATTTCCGCTTTGCCGGGGTGAGTTCATTCGGGTTTGGAGGGACGAATTTCCATGTTGTGCTGGAAGAATATTTCCCGGGAGTGATCGAAAATCAAACCCATGCTTGCACAGTCCCGTTGGCACTTCAACCTTCAGAAATACAATCTCAATCCCCTGCGGATTCATCATCACCAGATATCAACAAAGGTACCTCCATGAAAACCACTCATCTATCGAATACCGATTCGGATCGAATCAAAGAGTACGTCCTGGCCACGGTAAGTGAAAAAACAGGTTATCCGGCGGAAATGCTCGACATGGATCTCGATCTCGAAGCGGACCTGGGAATTGATACCGTAAAGCAGGCGGAATTATTCGCAACGATCCGGACGAATTACGGCATCCCCAGGCGTGAGGATCTGCATCTTTCAGAGTACAACACACTTTCAAAGGTGGTTGGTTTTGTCCACGATGCAATGGATTCTGGAAACGGTGACCGGAATCCCCATGCTGTTGAACAAGACATGGGAGCCCAGGTCAACACCCCCGATCCAGGGTTGTCAACACTACAGCTGGGAGGATTGGTCCCCTACCAGGGTCTGTTCTTTGCTTCTGCGAATTCTCCTTCCGGGCTTAAAACTGCCCTGGAGCAGGAGCTGGATCAAATAAAAAAAGGACAGGTTCCATCTTCACATTGTCCGTCGGGGGAGGAGCTTGCCTGCCAGGAACGGATCGCCATTGATTACAACAGTCCGCAGGAATTATCCGCCCGATTGGAAAAAGCGTTGAACGCTTTTGAAAGTGGGAATCCGGGCATTTGGAAAGCCTTGCAAGCATATGGTGTCCACCGCGGCAGCGGAAAACCCGGGAAGGTGGCTTTCCTTTTCCCAGGGCAGGGTTCCCAGTATGTGAACATGCTCCTGGATCTGCGTGATACTGAACCTGTGGTGAAGGACACCTTCGATGAGGCGGATCGGGTGATGTCCCCGATCCTGGGCAGACCTCTGACCAGTTTTATCTATGCTCAAGGCGGTGAAGAAACCATTGAACAGGCGGAAGTGGAATTGAAAAACACCGCCATCACCCAGCCGGCGATGTTGACAGCCAATGTTGCCATATTACGGATATTGCGAAAATACGGTGTTGAACCCGACCTGGTGGTCGGTCACAGCCTTGGCGAATATGCCGCCCTGGTTGCGGCAGGTGTGTTGAGCTTTGCGGAAGCTCTTGAGGTGGTCAGCGCGCGCGGCCGTGAAATGACCAAAATCAAAGTGGAAGATCCCGGGTGCATGGCGGCCGTTTCTGCCCCGCTGGAAAAAGTCGAAGAAGTGATTCGCTCTGTCGACGATTATATTGTCATTGCGAATATCAACAGCCCGGTTCAATGTGTACTGGGAGGTACTACGAAGGCTATCAATACGGTTATCGAGAAATTCCAGGCGGAAGGGATTCAGGCAGTCAAGATCCCGGTCTCGCATGCATTTCATACGAAGATCGTGGCTCCGGCCAGCGCGCCACTGCGCGAAGTCCTTGCGCGTATGAACCTTCGCCAGCCGGTTATTCCTATTGTTGCCAATGTTACCGGTGAACTTTACCCGACAGGCAAAGAGGAGATCCTGGACCTGCTGGCCAGCCAGGTGGCTTCACCCGTTCAATTCGTCAAAGGGATGCAGACCTTGTATGCTGAAGGCGCCCGGATCTTCATCGAGGTTGGTCCCAAGCGTGTCTTGAACGCCCTGGCTGCAGATAATCTGAAAGACAAGGCTGATGTGACCATCCTTGCTACCAATCACCCACGCAAAGGTGGAAAAGCCAGCTTCAACGAAGCCCTGTGTGGAATTTATGCAGCCGGCATCCCCACGCCCAGGCAGAATGGCAAGCTTGCAGTGGTGAATACCCCGTCGGTTAACACCATCTCCCAAAAGGAACCAGCCGGTTTTGATGCCACCTCCCGGGATGATCAACTTGTGAACGGTTCAGTTGTGATCACCGGCGCAGGTCTCGGGCTGCCGGGAAAGGACAGGCATGTCTTTGATGATGGAAACATAGAAAGCATTCTGAACGGTGAAATGCGCATTGGGCAGTTGTCTGAAGACGCCCGGCGCAGTATGCTGGAAAAACATGTTACGCGCCTGGTGAAAAGCGATGCGGGTGCGGTCATGGAGGAGATCACCGATCTCGATCAGGTGCTCAAGCTTGCCGGTCAGGGGGGAGAGTTCGACCTGGTCGAGGAATTTGGTGTACCGGCAGAACGGGTTGAGTCGCTGGATACCTCCACCCAACTTGCCATTGGAGCCGGGCTGGAAGCTTTGCGGGATGCCGGGATTCCTCTGGTGTTGCATCATCGCCGCACCACAAAAGGCACCCACCTGCCGGATCGATGGAAACTGCCCGAGTCCATGCAGGATGAGACCGGCGTTATCTTCTGCTCGGCATTCCCCGGACTGAACCGTATGGCTGAAGAAGCCGACCATTATTACGAAAGCAGGATGCTCGAACGCCAACTTGTCGAAATCCGCAACACATTGGATCTGGTGACCACCCTGGCGCCGACCGGTCTAAGTCAGCTGGAGAACGATCTTCAAAGAAGGATTTTCGAGCTGGAGCAAAAACTGATGCAGCTTGATTACCACTTTGATCGGCGTTTTATTTTCAGGGTTCTGCCAATGGGTCATTCACAGTTCGCGGAATACATCGGAGCGCGCGGACCCAACACACACGTCAATGCCGCCTGTTCAACCACCACGCATGCACTCTCCATCGCAGAGGATTGGATTCGTCAGGGGAGATGCCGGAGGGTGGTTGTCATTGCCGGTGACGATATAACATCTCCGAATCTGATCTCCTGGATAGGGACCAGCCTCTTCGCCAGCGGAGCAGCGACGACCGAAGGCGATGTGCGCATGGCTGCCCTGCCTTTCGATAAACGCCGCAATGGTATGATCATGGGTATGGGTGCAGCCGCTCTTGTGGTCGAAACCGAGGATGCAGCCCGTGAACGAGGAGTCAGGGCGATCGGTGAAATCCTGGCTTCCCATATTGCCAACAGCGCCTTCCATGGCACGCGTTTGGATGTAGAGCATGTCAGTAAAGTAATGGATCGTCTGCTGGCAACCGCCGAAAAGAATTTCGGCATTCAGCGGGAGCAGATCGCCGCTGAGACTGTCTTTGTATCACATGAAACCTATACACCCGCCCGGGGTGGCAGCGCCAGCGCCGAAATTCACGCGTTGAGAAGTTGTTTTGGCGATCAGGCCAATCGAGTTGTCATCGCCAATACCAAGGGCTTTACCGGTCATACGATGGGTGTGGGCATCGAGGATGTGGTCGCCGTGAAAGCCCTTGAAACAGGTATTATCCCGCCGATCGCTCATATTCAGGATGGTTTTATTCCGGACCCTGAATTGGGTGACCTGAATCTGTCAAAGGGTGGGGTCTACCATCCCCAATACTTTTTGCGCCTCGGAGCCGGGTTTGGTTCTCAAATCGCCATGACGCTTGTCCATAAAATTCCGGGAACGGGCGAACGGATTGACCGGGGGCTGCACGATCTCTGGCTGAATGCTGCCTCAGGTTATGAGCACGCCGAGTTGGAAATCACCAAGCGTACATTGCGCATCAAGTCACAGGGCGTCCCGTCGAGAGAACCTGCCCGTTCAACCTGGAGTTACGGGCAGATTCCCCATACCAGGTCACCCTTTGGATCCCACCAGGTCGCTTCACCCGGTGTCTCACATGAGACAGATAAACAACCTCAGAACGCTCAGATTGAAGTCAAACCTGAGAGCCGTGAACAAAGGCCCATCCTCCACGTCGAATTGGCGGGGACTGGTTGGGAATCAAGTACAGGTCGGGAGGAAGTAAAAAATTACGTCCTGTCTGTGGTCAGCGAAAAAACAGGCTACCCGGTTGAAATGCTCGATCTTGACTTGGACCTGGAAGCCGACCTTGGCATCGACACGGTTAAGCAGGCCGAACTGTTCGCCACCATCCGTACTCATTATGGCATTGCCAGACGCGAAGACTTGATCCTGGCGGATTACAACAACCTGGCAAAGGTCATCGATTTCATGAGGGAAAGCGGAGAGGGTATAGCTGAATCCTCCGCCACATTACCCGGTGAAATCGCCGTAGGGTCAGTCACCCCGCCTGAAGCGGACCCCCTTGCGACCCACCTGGTCGAGACTGGTACAGAGAACGATGCGATTAAAGAATATGTCCTGTCGGCAGTCAGCGAAAAAACCGGTTATCCGCAGGAGATGCTCGATCTTGAGCTGGACCTTGAAGCCGATCTCGGAATTGATACTGTAAAACAAGCTGAGTTGTTTGCCACCATTCGCACCCACTATGGGATCGCCAGACGCGAAGACTTGATCCTGGCGGATTACAACACCCTTTCCAAGGTGATCCTCTTCATGCAGGAAGCCATCGGCGCCACAGGTCAACCCGCGGTGGAACCAGCATTGGTTGTAAAGGAAGGAGCAGCATTTCCTCGTATCGGGAACCAGGAGGACAAACCACTGTCGAAGGTTTCTGAACACAAAGAAGCCCCGGGCAATGTCACACGACGGATTCCAATCCCGGTACTGCTGCCACGTTATGAACTTTGCCAACCCACCGGGATCGATCTGGATAAAAGCCGGATTGTGATCGTGGGTGATAAAGGTAAAGTCGCCCAGGCTCTCGCCCGGAAATTGAAATCAGCCAAAGCCGAAATATTGCAGGTCACTTCAGCCGAGGCTGGAGAAAAAATCAGCCTATGGGGAAAAGACGGCAGGATTACAGGTCTCTACTTCCTGCCGGCTCTCGACAGTGATCCGCAATTGGATCCAGCGCAGGATAAACCCTGGAGCAAAGCCCTATCGGAACGGCTGGACGGCTTGTTCGATATTGCCAGAAAATTACCAGCGGATTCCTTCCTCATCGCTGCCACTCGGATGGGCGGTTTCCATGGATTTATTAATACGGAAAATCCGCTGGGTGGTGCGGTGTCAGGCTTCCTGAAATCGCTCCGGCGGGAACGGGCAAATCAGTTGATCAAAGTCATCGATTTCGATCAAAAAGCGACGCCATCCCATATCTCGGATACGCTGGTGCTTGAGACCCTGAATGATCCAGTCAATGTTGAAATAGGCCATGAAAAGAACCTGCGTTTTGGGGTGGCTTTGCGTGATGAACCATCCACGACCGAAGGACCGGAAGCCTTAAGGCAGGGTAGCGTCTTTGTAGTCAGTGGTGGAACCGGTGGGATCACAGGCTCGGTTGTGAAGGACCTTGCCGGTGCCACCCGGGGTACCTTCTATTTGATGGGCAGGGCGCCATTTTTAAAGGCGGATAATCCTGATTTGGTAAAAATCAAGCAGGATCCAAAGGCATTGCGTACCGAATTACAAACGAGATTGGCCAGCGATGGGGTAAAAGTCACACCGGTCTTATTGGAGAAAAAAATTTCGGCTTTGGAGCGATACGCAGCAACTTTGGATGTAATAAAGGCTGTCGAAAACAGCGGTGGGAAAGCCGTGTATGTCCAATGCGATGTAACCGACCCCGATGCGGTTAACAAAGTCATCCAGACGATTGCTGCTGCTGAACCCCGGGTGGATGTTTTCATCCATGCCGCCGGGGTGGAAAAGAGCCACAAGATCGAAAGCAAGACAATTGAAGAGTATCAGCAGATCACTTCCGTCAAAGCGCTTGGATTTGTTAACATCATTTCTGCGCTTGAGAAATTCAAACGAATGCCCGATAAAATGGTTTTCTTTTCCTCGGTTGCCGGAAGGTTTGGCAACGCAGGTCAGACCGATTATAGTGCTGCCAATGATCTGCTCTCAAAATATGCGCTTTGGCTGCCCCGGAAATACCCCCAGATACAGGCCATCTCGATCGATTGGGGTGCCTGGGCCGAAGTGGGCATGGCCAGCCGCGGGAACATTCCCGGGTTGATGGAACGTGCCGGCATTGAAATGTTGAAACCGGCTGCGGCAGCCCCGGCGGTTCGCGCCGAATTGAACCGCGGGACATGTGGTGAGGTTGTGCTCGCCGGCAGTCTGGGTGCACTCGAATCCTGCAACGCAGCCAACGGTGGAATGGATGTTGAAAAGGGAGATCTGGCATTACGTGCGGGGACTCCTATCCATAAGATGCTCAGTCACCTGGTCGCTTTCGATGTGAACAATGGCATTACACTCGAAGCCGAGCTGAATCCTGTAGAACTTTCTTATTTGCGCGATCATGCGATCAATGGCATCCCGGTCCTGCCGGGTGTTATTGGGATCGAGGGATTTTCAGTGGCTTCGAAGCACATCGCTTCCGTGCTGGGCACAAATGAAAAGGGTTTTGAAATCGAAAGATTGGAGAATATAAAATTCCTGGCACCCTTTAAATTTTATGACAACAAACCCAGGGTCGCCACATGGCATGCGGTCTGTTACAGGAAACCTGAAGGATTGGTGGTAAAGGTCACCCTCGAATCGGATATGAAACGCCGGAACGGGTCTGTAAATCACATCCTCCATTTTGAGGGTTTGGTCTACCTGACTCAAAACCATCCCGTCCGTGAGGCTGTGGCTTTACCCCCGCAGTGGGGCAGGGAAAAAACCGTCACGGCCGATGAGATCTATCGACTTTACTTCCACGGTCCATCCTTCCAGGTTTTGGAAGCCGCCCAACGCTCGGAAAATACCATTCTGGGCAGGTTAAATAAAAGTCGGATAAGAATCTCGGCAGATGATCCGGAGTTGTTCGCCACACCCATGCTGATCGAGCTGTGCTTCCAAACAGCCGGGCTGTGGGAAGCGGGTGCCACCGGAATTCTTGCCTTGCCCCTATCGATCGGTAAATTGCAGCTTTATCAACGCCCGGTAAACGGTGTCCCCGTTTATGCAGAGGTAAAACCTCGCAGGTACGAACAACAAATTTCATTTGACGCCAAAGTCGTGGACGCTAATGGTAATGTCTTCCTGGAGTTGACCAATTATCAAACCTCCCCACTTCCATATCCGGCTGTAAAGGAACTGATCGAGCCGATGCGTGTGCTTGTTTCTGATACTAATGGACAGCGTTGATTAAAAGAAAACAGAACCCACACCGGTGGTTCCCGGTGTGGGTAAATTAATTGAACATGCTTTACCTGGCTTATGGCAGATTTCCAACTCTTGGAGTTTCGAATATATCGAATGTTATGAGCCGGGAGGAACAGGAAAAATACACCCATCTGGTGGTTCCGAAACGCAAGTCTGAGTTCCTCGGCAGCCGGCTGGCTGTGAAACATTTGATCCGTGCCTGCTGCGTCGAATGCAAAGAACTTGAGTTCGCTCAAATTCAAATCCGAAACGAAAAATCGGGGGCACCTTTTGTCGAGTTGGATGGCATCGGTAGACTGCCCGGCCGTATCTCACTGAGTCATTCAAACGGACATGTTCTAACAGGATATTCGCCCCATGCGATTCGATTCGGTGTGGACCTGGAAAGGATAGAAGCCAGGTCTCGCGAGTTTTGTGTGGATTATTTCACCGACACTGAACTCGGTCTGGTTGAGAGGGCGGTACTCGGGGATCGAGACCTGGTCACCACCGTAATTTGGAGCGCGAAGGAAGCTGTCCTGAAAGCGACCTTGATTGGGTTGGGTGTCGATACCCGATCCATCGAGATCAACCGTTTCTCGGATATGAATTCCAATTGCAACTGGCGTCAGTTGGAAATCCGAAGCCCGGGTTTTAAAATCCCATCCCCGCAGGTGATTTGGCGCAGGGATGGAAATTTTGTACTGACGATCTGCTTGCTGGATTGCCCGGATCCGATTTTGACCTTTATTTCGATCGATCAGGCGGTCGCCATTTCCTGTGGTGTGAATTCCTGCAAAACCGGAGACAGCCTCAACCCTTGAGCTTCCAGTATGCGGATCCGATATAAATAATCTGCACCGCTCAGAATTTGCATGGCTACATCAGCCGCCCGCCGGTTTTCCGGTTTTTCCAGGTAGCTGCCCTTCACCCAATCGTTGAAAGCACCCATGGCCGGGCCGCACCAGATTTGATAATCCATCTCGCGACCCTTTTCCCCGAGGTTCGACCAGCGTGAAGACAAACCGAGATACCAGCGGAAAATCAAAGCCATCTTATCCTTGGGCTTCTGGTTGGCACGCTCAATCTGCCGGGGATCCCTTTCCGAGAAGAATTTAATACATTCCTGCCAGACCGAATCCAGATCCATTTGGAAAATCGTTGTTTCCAGTTTTTCACGTTCCTCAGGCGGAATCTCATCGAGTGATTCATAGCGCTGGTAGAGTTCATAAAGTCTTTGGGCGCGCATCGCGAACATCGTACCACGCTTGAGCACCTGCAGCTTCACTCCCATTTCGAACATATCGCTGGCGGGTGCCATGGCGACATCGGTCATTTCCATTTGAGCCAGCAGGCTTTTAGTATGTTGTGAAGCGCTTGATTCCAGGCAGGCCTGGTTTACCGAGCCGGTCGTGATGTAGGCTGCGCCCATCATGAAAGCCGCCAGAGCCGAGGCCGGTGTGGCAATCCCACCCGCAGCTCCAACGCGTACCAGTTCAGCGAATTGATATTTTGACTGAATGGTATCCCGTAGTTTGATGATTGCCGGCAGGATGTTGACCAGCGGGCGGTTATCGGTATGCCCTCCTGAATCGGCTTCCACCGTGAGATCATCCGCCATTGGAACCTGTCTGGCAAGTGCTGCCTGATTATCAGTGATTCTGCCGTCCTTGACCAGTTGGACGAGTAATTCCTCCGACGCAGGCTGAAGAAAACGGCTGGCAACTTCCTTGCGGGAGATTTTTGCAATCACCCGGTTGGTGATCGTTATCTTTCCATCCGGTGATTGGGATAGACCGGATGCCCGATATCTGACAAGGTTTGCGGTTAAAGTAAGGTAGGCTGAGGCTTCGATGACATGAATTCCATGCTGCAGATAGAGATCGACTATGCGTTCCTCTAAGGCGGGTTCGAATGGGCTGTTGATCAAATTAAAAGCATACGGTTTATCTTTCAAAGCGGTCTGGATCTGATTAATGGCTTTTTCGACCCGTGCAGGTAATAATCCTCCAGCACCAAAGGAACCCATGAAACCCGCTCTTCCCATGGCGATCACAAATTCCTCCGAGGCGATCGCATTAGCCATCGCTCCACCATATAGAGCATGGCTTAACCCGTAAACCGATTTAAAATTGGGATCGCCAAAATCAGCGGGGCTAAAAGGAGAGCAGAAGGCAAGAGTTTTCCAGGGTACTTCCGGGGATGTGAGCGTGCCTTGATCCGATAGAAAGACGTTTGATCCATCGGTCAGGATATACACCGGGCTTTTCAGATTTCTCAATAGTCGAACCAGGTTTTCCGCTGAAACGGGTGATGGTCTCACATCAGCTCGCCATCCTGGCAAATTTACATTGTCAGAGCCTGTTATGGTCAAATAGGGTGGAAGATCGATCAAAAGTGCGCCTCCTCGATCAATATACCCTAATAACACCCACATTCTGGATATGATACGTTGTAAAAAGGCAGGTTTTGAATTTTGATAAAAATTTCAACTCTTAATAGTTGAACTACTCTCTTGTGGACGCCGTCTCGGTGTGATTTATCTCAGGGGTTGAATAAATCGAATTTTTTGTTTTTTACCCTCTCCCTCTGGGGGAGGGTGTGCCCAAAATAACGTTGGGACGAGGGGTGAGGGGAAGGTTAATCCCTGGAATATGAATCAACTTGCTATTTTGAGAACCGCTCCATGGTATTGGTATGCCACCCCCTAAGGGGACTTAGGCGCACCCTTGTATCATCGAAGCAGGGTAGAGCGCATCGGAACCCAATAATTACTGATCGATTAAACCAACTTCATCGCCCATGCAGCCGCCCGTTCCAATTCGCCGGTGCGCAATGGTCCCTCGGATTCCTCCACGATGAATCCCCCGGGGTCGGCAGCGAACTTGCCACCTTTCTTGACCAGCAGATCAGCGATCTTTTTGGCAGCATAGCCATTGATGCCGGTCATAAAGGTCAGGAATTTATTGTCGATCTTTTTGATATCCATGCGCGTGTCGAAGGCGGCCACCCTGATTCCTGCCAGGCTGCCTTTGGACAGGGCTTTCAACCAGTGGGTAACTGCCGGCAGGGGGTTGAAAGCCTGGGTGGGTGAACCGACGACCAGCAGGTCGAGCCCTTTCAATTCCTCGACCCTGGCGTCTTTGATGCTGATGACCCTGACATTGCCTTTGGATTTGAGTGACTTGCCGATCGCCTGCGCGACCTTTTCGGTGTTGCCGTACACGGAGTCGTAGATGATGAGGGATTTCATTTGATTTTCTCCATGGATAAGTTAGGCTGACAGACGCGATAGAGCGGTGTGGGTTCATTATACATTCTAGCCCCAGGTAAATATAGACATGAAAACAAGGAACAAGCTGTGCTGGAGAATGGCCCATACCACCGTACGGTTTCTTTGAACTTGCCAACCCCAGACGCAGCCGGCCGGGGATAGTACCAGCGCGACGAGGATGACTATGGGTTGAAAGCCGATCGATAAAAAGGTGCGCAGGTGGAAAACAAGAAAGACCAGGGAATGCAAAACCAATGCAAGTGATTTTTTACCGGTCAGGTGTTCAAAGGCTGGCAACCATGACACGCGAAAATACAGTTCCTGAGCGATGCTCTAGGTGGGCGCATGAACCAACGCCGGCAACCATTCCCAACCCGAAAAACCGGAGCTTGCGTCGAGGATTGGCAGCATCAACACGGTGACTGCCGCCAGAGCAAACCCACCCTTGAGCGACAGAGTCCGGTATTGCAAATAGGTTTCGTTCGATCCGATATTGCTACGGTAGTAGTTCAATGCCAACTGGCTGACGACACTCGGGACGAATGCCAGGATGACGGTCAGGTATTCCGGCGGTTAGAGCATATCCACCCAGGTGTAAGCGACGCCCATCAGAAGAATGACCGCCAGGGTTAGCCACAAAAAGGGGTTTGCAGGGTGTGGTGCCGGATTAATGGGGTCTGTTTTCATATGAAATCCATCACAGAATGGAATTGGCGGAGGTTGACTAAGAGCTTATAATCAATTTTCTGGAAAAACGCACTTGGGTAGCAGGAAATTCCACGGTCTGCCAACTTGTCATTTCCATGAACTGCGATTACCATGGCAAATTGGTTTCCAATGGAGCTGTCACCCTCTCCTGCTATTCGGAACATCCTTCATAAAAGGCTTTTGTCAATGGAATAATGCAAAAATAGGAATAAAATAGTCTTAATTATAGAAAGGATGACATGATATGGAAGGAACAAAAATTTTGATGGACGAGCACCGCGTGATTGAACGGTTCCTGACAACACTTGGTAGAGCCGCCATGGCTGCTGAGGCTGTCAAGGGGGTTAAACCCGAATTTTTCCTCGAATCCGCAGATTTTATCAAGGGCTTTGCGGACGGTTGCCACCATGCCAAGGAGGAAAAGGTGTTGTTCGAAGCCATGATTAAGGCTGGTGTCCCGCGCGAGGGCAGCCCGGTGTCTGCGATGCTGGCGGAGCACGAGCAGGGGCGGGCGTTCGTACGTGCCATGCGCGCCGGTGCTGAAAAATGGCAAGCCGGCGATGAAGCCGGGCGTGCTGAGGTGGTAACTGCTGCCAAAGGGTATGTCCAACTGCTGCGCGCTCATATCGGTAAGGAAGACAACATTCTTTTCCCGCTGGCTGATCGCACGATATCACCTGACGCACAACAGCAAGTGGCGGAAGACTTCGAGCGCGTAGAGCACGAAGAGACCGGCGAGGGCGTACATGAGAAATACCTGGGGCAGGCGGAGAAGCTGGAGAAGGAAAGTTTTACGAATTAAATTAAACCAGTCCTAAACCAGTGATCAATCGAGTTCAAGCGATTGGTATCATTCGGATAACACCCTGCCTGACTGTCATGTCTGGTGACAGCTCGAGCATCTTTTCCTCATAAAATTAACGATATATCCTGATCGATCGTGTCCTCCATTTCCCTTATGACAGGCGCCTGATTTGGTGCCTGTTTGTTATATTCATTGGCCTTCCGTTTGCCGGGATGGGGTAAAATCATGGAAACATGAAAGCATCGAAGTACCCATCCGGTAAGTGAAGGGCTTTTTAAGAAAAACCAGTTTTAAATGATGAAGAAACCTATTCTTGAACATTACCGCTGGATCACGTTATTGCTGGTAGGTTTGATCGCGTGTTTTGCAGTATATGAGGCAACAGCAGCCACCCCTTATGGTCCTGCTTTTGGTTCTGATTCGGTCACTTATATGGAATCTGCCAAGAACCTGGTGGCCGGGAAGGGCCTTGGCCTGATCAATCCCGACGGCAGCTTCAGGCTGCTGCCCTATGCTCCACCGCTTTATCCGCTGCTGCTCAGCGTGTTTATACTCCTTGGATTGGACTTGCTGAAAGCAGCCTTCTGGATGAACGCCTTAATATTTGGGGTGACGGTACTCATGCTGGGGTGGAGCGTCTGGTATTTTTTGCGCTCAAATCTGGCGGCACTGCTTATAGCAACCTTGCTGGCCTTCTCAGAGGTCCTGATCGAGACCCACATCTGGATCATGTCGGATCCGTTAAGTCTTGCACTTGGAATAGGGGGCTTGGTAGCGTTGATCGCCTATCTGGAAAACCGCTCCAGGAAGATGTTTTTCTGGTCGGCTGTCCTGACCGGTCTGGCATTTCTAACGCGCTATGCAGGCGTTGCCTACTGCCTGGCTGGTATCCTGGGCGTAATCCTGTTTGGTTCACAATCCTTTAAAAAACGTCTGGTCGCCGCTTGCTTATATGGATTGGTCAGTGTCGTCCCCATGCTCATCTGGCTGGCAATCGAACTTCCATCGGCCGGGGCAGTCGGCTCACGCAGTCTGCTGCCGTTTAACCAACTGTTGCCGGGAATGCTCGAAGTATTAAAAGCCCTTAAGGAAGCCATGTACCTGTGGCTGCCTTATTTCCTTCCTCTCTCCCAATCGATCGGACAAACCAATTTTAGATTGATCTATATCAGTCTGTTCGTTTTGATCGCAATTGCTGTGGTCTTTGCGATCTTTAAGTTTCGCAAGAGTCAACCGAAGAACTGGCGTTGGGAGAGTGGAATCACCTTCGCAGGCGTGATGGGTTTATTTCTGGGATTGTATTTTATTGTAATTGGTGTCTCGTATGCGATGATTTATCCGCATCTGTCACTATCGAACCGCATGTTCGCACCGATCAATGCCGGCCTGCTGATATTGGTGGGGTTGGTCATTGGGTTTTTGTATAAGGAATACCGGCATTGGCTTCCGCGTGTGTTAACGATTGCTTTTGCTGTCCTGATGGCAGTGGCTTTCTATGGCGGTTACAAAGCAGTGATTGCCCAACAGAACCTCTATCCGCAGGGATATGTTGATTTCACCGGCAGCGGTCTGATTGCTTATGTTCGATCCCTGCCGGAGGATACCCCCATTATCTCGGATAAAGCGACTCTGATCCTGCACTTTACCGGTCGACCGGGCTATGCCATCCAGGAATTTTTCAACCGGGAGGGGCAAACGGAATTCCTGCCTTACGGGTCGGATAGGTCGGATGAGGCACAGCGTGTATTTCGCGAGCAGGGCGGAGCGCTGGTATTGACCTGGCTGGTCCAGAGAGAATTCGAAGGGCTGTATGGTGATTTGGCCGGTGAGCGTTATGCAGCCTTTGTCAAGGATTTATACCTGGCTTATGACTCACCGGAAGGAAAAGTATATTTCTATCGGGCGCCGTGAGCGTGCAGCATCATCTGGCACAGGAGAATCTCCCATGATGAAAATTAGATCCATTCGGTTTAAAATAATCATATCCGCCTTCCTTTTACTGGCAATCGCAATTTCGGGCATGTGGGCGTTGAGAAAAGCCACTCCCTATGGTTTGTCCCTGCGTAACGATTCGGTGCAGTATGTCAATGGAGCCAGGAATCTCCTGGCCGGGAATGGATATACACGCACCTCCGGCAGTGGTGAGCTTAAACCCATCACCACCGTCCCGCCCATGTTTTCGGCTGCCATTGCACTCGTCAGCCTGAGCGGACTGGAAGCAATTCGTTCAGCCAGGTTCCTGATCCTCCTGCTCTTTGGATTGGATATCATTCTTTTGGGATATCTGATTTTTCGCCTGACCCGTTCTCAAGGATTTGCCCTGGCGGGTGCATTGTTGCTTGCTTTATCGAGCGTCTTTCTGGCGAATTTCGCCTGGTTGATGAGTGAACCGTTATTTGTATTCTTTTGGTTGGTTGGATTTATTGTTTTTGATCGGTACCTTGACAACCGGAAACCATGGCTGCTTATTCTGCTGGGGGTGCTTTGCGGTGCGGCCTATCTGACCCGCTATATCGGCATCACCCTGCTGGTCACATTGGGGTTATGCCAGCTGATCCTGGAGCCGGGTTGGAAGCGTAAACTGTTTGCTTTGTTATATTTGGGCTTGCCATTCCTCCCTTTTGCTGCCGGTTGGATGATTCGCAACACCCTGCAGATCGGCAACCCGGCCAACCGTACCCTGCTGGTACACCCGGCGACACTTGAAAAAATCACTTACGGCATCGATCAATTCTGGGATTGGTTGCTGCCCGACAGTCTTTCAAGCTTCTATTTACAAAACCAGGCCGGCTTTCATATCGCCTTTTATGTATTGTTCCTGGCAGGCCTGAGCGGGTTGGGTTACCTGCTGGCAAGATCGCTGAAACAAACGGCTTTACCCGATCTCCCAAAACCATCCGCAAGCCATATCCTCCCGATGGCTTCGTTTATCTTCATTTACTTGGGTATGACGTTGTTATCCATGAGTTTTGTGGATGCCTCGACCGTGTTGGACCACCGGTTGATGATCCCGGTATATCTCCCACTGCTGGTACTGATAATGGCCGGGCTCGATTGGGTATTCCAACGGAAAGGTCTGGCGTATAAAATCATCCCGGTCGTAATCCTGTTGGTCAGCCTGGTTTTTTCCATTTCCGAGGGATTGACCGAAGTCAGGCAACTCAGCAAGGATGGGCTGGGGTATGCCTCGCAGGGCGTGAGGCTTTCGCCGACCATCCAATATATCAAGGAATTGCCGCCCATCATCATCTATACCAATAAATCCTATATGGTTTATATCGTGGCAGATCGTCTGGCCTATCTGGCACCGGGACCGACCGACCCGGTCACACAACTTCCGCGTGAAAATTACCAGCAGGATCTTGAGGACATGCGCGCTGCCATCCGCGCGAAAAAAGCCATCCTGATCTTTTTCAAGGAACCCGGGTATGCCACCAATAGCTGGTTTCTGGATTTAACCCAGGGGTTGGAGCCGATCGAAGAGTTCTATGACGGGGTGATCTATCGGGCACCGCAATAATGCCTAAATCCGGCGTACGGCTCCCAAAACAAACGGATCTTCCGGCCATCCTGCTTATACTGGCAATCAGCATCGCCGGGATGGCAATGCTCCGGCAAAGCACCCCATTCGGTCTGGGGCTCAATACAGATTCGGTTTATTACGTCAACGGTGCGCGCAACATGCTGGCAGGCAACGGTTTTTACCGCAACTCGGGTGAAGAAATCCTGAAACCCATCACGCATTTTCCACCCCTGTTTTCAGCCATCCTGTCCGGTGAGGAAAAGCTGACGGGGCTCGATCCATTACGCGGAGGGCGCCTGGTGATCATCCTGTTATATGGCTTGAATGCCATCCTTTTCGCCTGGCTGGTTTATGAACTGACCGGATCCAGATGGCCGGCGGTCATCGCTGCCGGGTTGATGGTCTTCTCACCGGTTGATCTGCGCGTTTATGCCTGGCTGATGAGCGAGCCGGCCTATCTGTGCCTGAATTTGCTGGCCCTGCTGGCAGCCTGGCGCTATTTCAAATCACGCCGGCTGATCTATGCGGTCATACTCGGCGTCCTGGCCGGGTTGATGTATCTGACGCGCTATGTCGGGATCAGCCTGATGGCGGCCGGGTTGTCGTGTTTCCTGGTTTTCGAAAGAAGTTGGCCCAGGCGATGGGCAGGAACGGGCCTGTTCCTCGTATTTAGCCTTCCGGCAGTGATCGGCGTGGCGTTGCGAAACTACCGACTGACCGGTTCGATCGGTAACCGCACCCTGGTTTTTCATCCGGCACCATTTGTGAAGATCGCCCATGGCATTCAGTCTTTCTGGGGCTGGTTTCTACCATCCGGGAGCGATAAGCTGTATCAATCCGTGGAATGGTTTTTTATCGGGTTATCGTTCATCCTTTTGGTGGGGGTGCTGGGAATGATCGTCTGGCGGTTGTTGGATAAGTTCCGTGGGCGATCCCAAACCCCACTGCAGGAGTTTCTACTCTGGGTCGGGATGTATTGTGTCCTCTACCTGGTCGCGGTTTATGTCACCATGAATTTTTTTGACGCCACCACCGTCCTTGACGATCGTATGTTGATGCCGCTCTATCAGGCGGTGCTGCTGGTTCTCATCTTGGGCGGAACCTGGCTGTGGAAGAGTGGCAGGCGGATCAGACGGGGGATTATCGTAGCGGGCGTCATAGGTATATCGATCATGACCATCCTGGGTTCAACCGGAACCGTTGTGTATTTACACCAGGACGGGCTTGGTTTTCTTAATAAATACTGGCGCGAATCTCCCACCATGCAGTATATCCGCGAGAACGATATCGGGTTGTTTTACACCAATCAACCCCCGACCATTTACATCCTGACCGGCAAATCCGGCTACATGGTGCCTTCCCCCTACGATTCCCTGACATTGCAGGAGCGTCCATCCTACAGGGAGGACCTGGCATTGATGAAGGAAAAGATCACCGCTCAGGACGGCTTGTTGATCTTTTTCCTCGAACAGGGCTACGAGCGCGACCCCTGGTATCTGGACCTGACCGCCGGGCTGGAAGCGTTGCTCAGGACGCGCGACGCCATCATCTGGGAGCGGGTGGAATAGGAGAGAATATGAGATCATTTATTGAGTGGTCAAAAAAGGAATCCTCCCTCACCGGCAAGCTGGCTGCCGGCCTGCTGGCAGGTTTGCTATTTGTTGGACTGATCCCGTTAGCATTACTGTGTTGGCTGCCAAGGGTGGATAACATGCTGGGATTGCACCCCATGCATCCAGGCTTGGTGGGGCTTGTTACCGGGGGGATCCTGATCCTGGTGGGGGCGCCCATTGGATTTTGGACGGTTATCGTGCAAATACTAAAAGCAAGTGGCACGCCCCTCCCCATGTTTCCGACGCAGCGTCTGCTGGTGAAGGGACCCTATGCGTGGTCCAGAAATCCGATGGTCTTCGGGACGGTCTGTGCCTACCTGGGGCTGAGTTTGCTGGTCGGGTCCTGGACAGCGCTGGGATGTGTCCTCCTGTTCACTGTTTTTTTATGGATCTATATCAAATTTGTAGAGGAGCGCGAACTGGAAATGCGTTTCGGGCAGCCGTATCTGGACTATAAACGGAAAACGTCTTTCATCATACCGTGGCCGCCGAAACGTGGATGATCCAGCAGGTACACAGATCCCAATGAGTACCTCTCCTGTATCACGCATGCAACAATACGACCACGTCCTGGCTATTTGAAATGAATATCCAGTCGAAGGGAAATAAAAAAGGATCATTCACCATGAAATGGATCAGAGCCCTTCTCTGGTTTGTCGGAATTATAGCCCTGCTGGCCATCATTTTATTGGTAGTCTTCCATTTTTTGCTCGACCGTACAAATGGGGAGATCCTTTCCGCGGGTATACTGCGCGAGTACCTGTTGTATGTGCCATCAACCTACAACCCTCAGACGCCCACCCCTTTGGTCATATCGATCCACGGCTATGCCGAGTGGCCGGCGCACCAGATGCAGCTCAGTGGATGGAATAACCTGGCAGATGAATATGGATTCATCGTTGTCTATCCATCCGGTACGGGTTTTCCAAAACATTGGCATGACACCGGTCATTCGGAAGTCGGAGAAGACCCGCTGGTTGACCTCAAATTCATTTCGGACCTGATCGACGAGCTGGAACAGGAATACAGCATCGATAAAACACGAATCTATGCCAACGGACTTTCCAATGGCGGTGGAATGTCCGTTTTCCTGGCTTGCACCCTTTCAAACCGGATCGCTGCCGTTGGCATTGTGTCAGGTGCGTATCTGGTTCCGGAGCAGGAGTGCCTGCCATCCAGGCCGGTGCCGCTGATCGCTTTCCATGGTACGTCCGATCCGATCGTCCCGTATCATGGCGGTCCGTCTGAATCTTTTGAATTGCCTTTTCCGGATGTGCCAGCCTGGATCAAGGATTGGGCGGTAATCAATGGCTGCAACAGTACCCCTCAGACCTTACCCTCAAGCGGATCAGTCAGTGGAATTGTTTATGAAGCTTGTGATCGAAATGCCGGGGTTGTTTTTTACACCATTGATGAGGGGGGTCATGCCTGGCCGGGTGGTGAGCCGCTGCCGGAATGGCTGGTAGGGGAAACAACGCAGGATATCGATGCCACACGGGTGATGTGGGAGTTCTTCCAGCAACACTCATTATCGGAATGACAGATGGCAGGCATTCGAAGGTAAAGCCTATTCGAAATAGCCTATAATTATTCAAACGTAATTTAATCATCAAACGATTTAGGAGGTGATCATGAACTGGTATGTCGAAGTAATGAAGAAATACATTGTATTCAGCGGTCGGGCTCGCCGTAAGGAATACTGGTATTTTATGTTGTTCAATGTGTTGGCAACTTTCGTCTTGGCATTCATCGACCAGTTGATCGGAACACAAATTAAAAGCGATACAGCCAGTGTTTATGGCTGGCTGAGCACTCTGTATAGTTTGGCCATCGTGCTGCCAACCCTGACTGTCTCAGTTCGCCGATTGCATGACACCAGTCACAGCGGTTGGTGGTTATTCATCAGTCTGATCCCATTGATCGGTTCTATTGTCCTGCTGATCTTTTATCTTACAGACAGTCAACCGGGTGATAACCAGTACGGACCCAATCCCAAGACTGAGTTGGAAACATCCGCCTTATCAAGACATAGAAGTTAAAACATACCGCCGGGATCATCGCCCGGCGGTATTTGTTAATCAATCGTATTGACTTTATCGCTTACAAAGCTTTAATGATCTCTTCCCGTTTGCGCTGATATTCCTCGGCGGTGATCAGGCCTTTATCCCTCAACCGGTTCAGTTCTTCCAGTCGTGCTTCAGAATTCCCAACGAGTACGGAGGACAGATCGATGGTTTTCAATACCATGCGTTTTGGATCGGACGGATCATAAAGCACCTCGGCTTTGATGCCGGGTATTATCTGTCCCACCTGCAGGCGTGAGACAACCGTTTTAATCTCGGTCTGAAAAGTGGCTGCCATGGATGGGCGCACTTCCAGCAGCAGCCCAACCTGGGGGTTATCGTTGATGGTCACACCGGTATCCCGTACTTCCAGCACCTCGGCTTCGGCGGTAATTCCGTTTTTAATGACCGGCGGAAAGAGAAGGCGCAGGAAGGGGACGAGTGAAACTGTGATAATGATCAATACGAATGGGACGATGATGAAAGGCAGCCAGTCCTCGAAAGTGGCATTTTCCAGCGGTGAACCGGAAGGGTCATTCAGCATGAGTATCAAAGGAATAACCAGTCCTATCAGGCCAATGCCGAGACTGATGAACAGGATCAAGCGGGTTCTTTTCATGGATACCTCACATTAACCGACCGGTTTGAGGATATTAACTATTATTGATACCTTATGGTAAACGGGTTGGTTCGATCGTCGGCGTCCGGAACAGGCAAGACGCCGGCAGGTCGTCGCTATCACCGAACAATTTGGCAGGCCAGCAGGCTTCCCGGAAGGATGCGGTTGAATTACTGCCAAGCAGACTATTAAGGATCTGGCGGTACTGTGCCATGGAAGCAACCGGATGCAAAAACCCTTCCTGCAGTTGCCCATTGCCGGATTGAACCAACTGGTCAAGTTGTCTTAGACTCTCCGCCAGATAACCGAGGGTAAAACCATTTCGCTGGCAGAGTTGCTGGATCAAGTAACCGCCGTAATCGCCGGGAGGAGTCTGAGGGTGATAAGCACACAGCTCTGAATCGCCATTCCAGTTATTCGTGACATAGAGTGCCAGGGGGGTAACAAAATCATGTTGCGATCCCGCCTCACTGGTAAGGCGTCCGAAAAACAGGGTATGCAGGTATTCGTGGATCAGGATGGTCTGCTGGTCCTGCCTGACAGCAACATCCGCTGTGTAGGGTTGCCCGTTAAAACCCACAGCGTACTCGAATAAGAAAGTGCAAATATACGCATTTCCTTTTGGATCGTACCAGGCGAACGATAGCGCAGGTGAATCTTTGAGAGCCCCGCATTTCGAATCATTTTCGATATGGATATCCACCGGTTGCAATTCCGGCAACGTGTCAATCCCGGTCAGCTGAATCAGTCTGTCGCGTTGTATGCGAAAACCGGTGTACTGAGCCGAGATTAAAATGGGATCGACCTTGCAGGGCTCCTGACAGACAAAGCGAAAAGGATTGCCCGGGATTTCATACGCCTGGTAGGAAACACCATCAATCAGGATCGCGCTGTTGGTTACCTGATACGATGTGGCCGGTTGACTGCCGGGAGTGTCTGAAGGAACTAATGGGGATACCAGAGTCTCCGGGGTTCCCGTGGTGAGGAGATTTGAGATGGTAGCAGAAATATTGCATGAAACCAGGAAAAACAGGAGGAAACCCAAATATTTTATGCGCATCCAATCGATTCCTTCATTATGATTAATACTATCAATACCCATCTCGAGCAGCGCCTGTGTCATGGGATGGAAGGTACGCTTGCGATGGTTGTAACTATACACTAAAAATAAGAAATCCTGCAATCGGTACTCCGTTCCGGCAGGAAAATTTCGTTACAGTCAATTTAAAAAGTAACGGGACACAGGATGCTGGATTTTTATATTCTGTGCCCCGCTACAAAGATTATGGAATATCCTGCTCCCTGGTATTTATGGGTTTCTGGTTGGTTGCGAAATTTTCTTGACCATCGAGGCCAGCTTCTTTTTTCGTTTCTTGGTGCGTGTCGCTACATCTGCCTGGGAAATAATCCCAATAATCTTGTGGTCTTTATCTACAACAGGTATTCGCCGTAATTGATGCTTTGCCATCACATCCACCGCTTTCTGAATGTCGTCATCGGCGAAGCATGTGAAGACCTTGCTGGTCATTACATCCGCAACTTTTGTCGATTTGGGATCGCGTCCGTCGGCCAGGA
Organism: uncultured Chloroflexia bacterium; assembly: GCA_963701225.1. Taxonomy (GTDB): domain Bacteria; phylum Chloroflexota; class Anaerolineae; order Anaerolineales; family Anaerolineaceae; genus JAFGXF01. Next base: position 997,910 of record OY969578.1, read on the forward strand.
CTTGCATGGCCAGGTCGCGGTCAGTCACGATGCCGATCAGCTTTTTCGTTTTATCGCTGTCAACGACGGGGATGGAACCGACATCCTCTTTTTTCATTCGTTGCGCGGCTTTTGTGACAAGATCGGTCGGCAGGCAACAGGTCGGTTTTTTGGTCATTACTTCATTGCACTTTTTCATGAGAAATTCCTTTCCAAATATTTATCCATGTTATCCTGATCATAATGACGTACTTAGCTTTTGTTTAATGTAGCTGGAATTAAGCGGCCATCATTCATCATGGTTTTCTCTCAATGCCCATGTCGCCCAAAACCTCAGAATCGATATCTGAGACGAGCAGGCCAGCAACTGCGGGAGCGGAAAACAGAAGTAAATAGGTTACAACGGCGATGATGAACACGAGTTATCAGCTTTCTTATTCACTGTCGGGTTGGGGCTTCTGATTCATTCTTTGCCATTACGTACAAAATTACTATTTCTCGATACGGTTTTCTTCCCATATTTTTTACCTCCGTGATGAGGAAGCTTATAGGGACTGCCTGAGAGATGGCAGGATTGCCTTAATAACAGTATCAACTCACTATACATTTTATAATAAAAAACCCCTGGCCACATCCGTCAGCCGGGGCATATTTGTATCCACCACTTGGGGGAGAAGGAAGATCCAGGTCACAAGCTTGTTGCGCATCTCATGCACAACAGGTTCCGAACCTCCAGGAACAATCAACTTGTATGGGATATCGCTTTATTCAGTAGAGTTTATCGATTAATTGTTCTCCGTATGCGATGGTTATTCGACGGCGGGGGAATCAGCACGCGATGCGGTTTCCATGGAGGTAGAAGCTTCTTATAGGTATCCAATTTTATTTTTTACCATGTGTTTTAAGGACGCATCACCGCAGTTTATCGGTTACTTCCTCATCTTCCGGGATCCAACCGGTCGGATAGTTGAACCTGGAGATGATGGAAGGCCATCTCCGGGAAGTCCGAGGTTACCAGCATCATCAGCCAGCCAGGGACGGTAGCAATAAGTATATTGGTCCCGTTTTGGAATGGTTGGGTGTGAGCAATGAATAGTTATTTTCCGGATTGATTGCGCACCCGGTTTATTTTAGATAATCCTCAATCACCTGCCTCAGCCAGGCGATGATTTTTTGATTATCCACCAACTCGCCAAAATAGTAACTATCCTGCAGATAAGGTTTGGTTTTCGGACACTGATAATTGGGATTGTCAGCATAAAAAACCTTCTCGGCAATGACCTTGTTGGAAAAAATATCCCGGATCATTATGGTCGAGGTCTGGCGCATAACGCTGAATTGGTCCGTCAGACCCATCGGACCGGTATAGTCGCAGGTTTTCGTCGCCTGGTAGTCATCGAGACGAGCGACAACAAAACGCAGGCTACCGGGTGAGGTGGCTGTCAAGTCGGACGGTAACCAGTCGATGCCAGCCTGAGCCAGCAGCATGTTCTCCACGAATCCCGGTTCAAACCCGGGTACACCAGTCATACCAGCATATCCCTCTGAGAAATCACATATCAGAATTGTCCCTTTTTCATCCTTGAGCGAACCAACCACCGGGCTGGTAGGCAGGATTTCCTGATAACAGGCTTCGGCCATGGTTTGTTCGAGGATCTTTTTGCCGTCCTCACCGCTGTCTATTGCCAGCAATTGCATCGCCGTGCCGGTTTCCTGTTCAATTTCCGTCAGGGTTGTATTTGAATCGGTATAGGTTTTGGCAAGCTCATATTTTTCAATTGCTTGCAGAAAATGGCTCTGCCCGCGCAGATCATTGCCCCAGGCGATATATAACGCGGCATCCTTGGCTTGATATTCTTTATCATCTTCGGATGTTGCAGGTGGATAGCCGGAGCGCAGCTCGCTCATTTTCTCCAACCCGGTTTCAAATTCTTTTTGGACGATGAGTTCATCCACCCACCCCAGGTAGCTGTCGACAGCCAGAATTGAGAGCTCTTCGAGTTTGGTGGACTTTGGATAAAGAGATTTGTATTCAATGATGGAGTGCAGGGCTTTCTCAAATTCTGAGGCATTGACCTGATCGCGGATGGTAATCAGCTTTTCATTTTCATCCAGCATCCCGGGCACGGCGAGCATATCAGGGTTCAATGTCAGGCGATACCGGGAGGAGAAACTGGTCAGGCTTTTTACGGATGTGTCATAATCCCCGATTTCATAGGACTTGACGCCTGTTTGATAAATATTCGTGCCTGCCTGACGATAAAGGAAAAAACCACCGTAGAAAAGAACGGTGATCAGTACTGCGAATATGGGCAAAAGAGCAGGGGATTTTTCAATCAGTCCCGATGGCGTCCAGGCTTTTCTCTTCAATAACAGCCAGAGATCAACCGCCATAACCAGGAACCAGGCGATAAATACCCCCGCCCATATCACCGGCATCCTGGAGGCATTGAGCACCTGGGCTGCGATCACCAGCAGGATACTGCCCACCAGGAAGATCAGCCAGCGTTTCTTCTGATTGGAAAGGAGATACCCAATTCCGAATGGATTGAGATTGGCGAGGACCAGCCACAGGTTGCGCGTCGATGAGGGTTGCGATGTGGGTTTCATGTTTCCTCCTGAGTTGATTGATGATGTATTTTACCGAATTGCGACGAAGTTGTGAAGACTTCAGACAACCCTGGGAGGGTGCACCACCCCGGTCTACCCGGCTGCCAGCGTCTTATCCGATCGATAGGCGATCTCGATTGTATTATTAGGCAGGAAATTGGACGTCAAATAGCGGTAGGACTGTTCCCGATCCTTACCACCTTCGTCTGATAAAAAGATCTGCTCACAATAGATGGCTATATCCTGGACGATGCGTTCGTAACGGTAATATGCCAGCGCGACTTGGTCGATTTTTACAGATCCATAACCTCGATAGAACAGTGCTTCCTCTTCCCTGGAGGTATGCCCGCGAAAGCCTTGATTGCCGCCAGGATACATCAGGTCGCGTTCTTTGGGCGCAAAGATGGGGTCATCCCAATCGACAATGTAGAGGGCTTGTTTCCCATCGATCAGAATATTGCCGGCATGCAGGTCCGAGTGACATAATACGAAATCGGGTGCATTTGCCTGTAGCGCCTGGGCGAGTCGTTCCGCGCGGTTGACCAGATCATTGATCGTTCTACACTTCGTATTAATGAACGCAGCCAGCTTTGCCGCAACCGGTTCATCAAATGTATCCTTCTGTGCCCGCCCAAGGAACTTCCTGACCGTCTCACGCCCGTGTGAAGGATACACCTCCCGTGTGATGCTGCCTGCCATTGCCGCAGGCAGGGTAACCGAGTGAATGCGCTTGAGGGCTTGCCCAAGTTCGACCCAGTGGTGATCCGACAGGTTGACCTCATATCCATCCTGCCCTTCAACGAAAGGATACAGGATAACCGCGAAGTCTCCCAGGCGTGCCCACAACCGCCCCGATTTGGTTACCAGAGGCGCGATAATCTGGTGGATGCCCTGGTCACTGAGGTATCTGGGCAGTGTCACAGACATAGGGTCGAAGCTGCCCCGCCTGAGCTTGACAAAATACGGAATTTCATCTGTTGTTACAGCGCGATAAACGGCCGTATTCTGGTCGGCGCCAAGCGGGAGGAATTCGACCTGGGGGTTTATCAAACCATATTCAGCCTGCAGGCACACGATCAGTTCTTCATTGTGGAGGTCCGGTTTTTCAAGCATAGGCGGATTCTCTTTTCATCGATCACGGTAGAAACCAGGCTGATTCAAAAGCCCGGGATATTATCACATAAAACTTGGTAAAGAGCTTTTTATCGCACACCGACAATCAGGAATACTATAGAAGCAATTATAATTGCCCCTTGACATACTGTGTATTATACAGTATTATGTGATGTAAGGAGAGAGACTATGGATCAAAAAGAGATATTGGAAAACGTTATTTTGGAGTTGAGGCGCGGCGCACTGGTGCTGGCCGTTCTCAGCCAGCTGGAGAAAGAGCAATACGGCTACTCATTGCTGAAATCGCTCGCAGACCAGGGGCTGGGGATCGACCAGGGAACTCTGTACCCCTTGCTGCGACGGCTGGAGACGCAGGGTGCGCTTCAGTCTGCATGGCGGTTGGAGGACGCCCGCCCCCGCCGGTATTATGTCGTGAGCGAAGCGGGCAGGAAGGTCCTGCCCAAGCTCAAGGAAGAATGGTTGCGCATGGTGAAAACCATGGGTGGCATACTCAAGTGAACAAAGGAGAAGAGAAAATGAATTTAATCGATAATTACATGAACGCGGTTGGATCGGAACTGCCGCGCAAGAACCGGGCGGATATCGAAGCCGAGATCCGTTCACTGATCGAGGATACCCTCGCCGATCGCAGCAAAGCTCTCAAACGGGCTGTGGATGATGACATGACCGTGGAAGTGCTCAAGGAATTCGGGCCGCCCGAGAAAATGGCAGAATCGTATCGTCGCAACGACTACTTGATCGGACCGCGTTTCTTCCGCATCTTTGTGCTGGTGGCTCGCATCGTTCTACCCGTCATGGCCGGTTTCAGCCTGTTGATGTTGCTCATCGGGACGCTTCAAAATGGTTTTACCTGGGCAGGTTTTGGGCTCGATTTCCTCAAAGCCCTGGGCAATTTCTTCAATATGTCCTTTATGGGATTGGGCTGGGCGGTCATTGTGATGGCCATCCTCGAGCGGGTCCTCCCCGAGGAAAAGGAAAAGGAAAGCCAGGATTTCGATCCGCGTAAGCTAGAGAAAGTGGAAACCGAACAGTCGTACAGACCCTGGGAACTGATCGTCGACCTCGTTTTTACGGTTGCATTCCTGGTTCTGTTCAATGCCTACCCGGATAAAGTCGGATTGTATTACATCAACAACCTGGCAGACCCCAACTTTCATTTCCTGCCGGTGTTGACCCCCGAGTTCTTCCGCTACATGCCGTTCTTTAACATGCTGTGGGGATTAAAGATCGCGCTGGATGTCTACATGTTGGGCGAGCGAACCTGGGGGAGCGTTGTCCACTGGGCTCAGATCGGGCTGAGCATCCTATCGATCGGTGTGTTGTTCAGCCTGGCAGTGGGCGCCCCGATCCTGCAGATTACCAGCCAGGCTCTGCTTGGTGCCGGCTGGCCGGCTGATATGGTCAACGCCTTCCCCTCTTTCCTGTGGAATATGGGGTACACCGGTCTGCGCGCACTGTTCGGGCTGCTGATCGTGCTGGAACTCGTACACGTTGGGCAGCAGTTGCGCCAGCTCTTTCGCCGGTCGCAGTCTTACAATATTCCTCTTAAGAGTGAGTGATCCAGAGAACGAACATGGATCGGATAACAAAACACCCTGGTAGATAAACATACCAGGGTGTTTTACTTTATGGCATGAGTGTTCAGAGAACAGGCAGAACTTGCCTTGCCTGCCCGATGGGATTTAATATGTTCTTTTATGGTAAATAATTTTAAAGAGCTGCCAGGGTTCCCTCGTGTATAATGTTAATGAGGGGTTCTCATCTAATCCAAGGAGTTTCTGATAGTGAATAATCCATTGCTGCAAGGGGGGGAAGAAGTAAAAAAGTTGGCAACTGAGATGATTGTCGATCACATATCGAGGGGCGAACATGAGGATGACCTGATTCTGGCGATCTGTCAGAAGTACGATCTGCGCTGGGAGGAAGTGAAGAAGCTGGTTGCCCGGGTAAAGGAAGAGAATGCTGAGAAAATAGCGCTCAAACAGATGCCGGTTAAATCCATCCTGGCAGTTTTTATCGGCGTGGGTGGGTTCGCGTTATTTCTGGTATCGCTGTTGCTGTTGATTGACTTAACAATCCTCACTCACCAGATCGTATCCTTCGAAGAGTTGGATATAAGGGAGCTGATCCTTCTGCGCGCATTCGGTCCGGATATGATCATGTATTTCGTGCAGAATATAACGAATATCATTCCCATGGCAATATTCTTTATGATACAGGGGCTGGCTATGATGATAGGGAGCGTGATCGGGATGAGGGAATACTGGGAAATCCTGATCGACCGGGTGGGAAAAGCACTATGGAAATAAATACAATTTTTACCCTCTCCCAGGTATGACGAGGGATTGTTCAGATCGATTGTGAAAAAATTTTAAATTCTTGACAAGCTCATTTGTCCTGACTATAATCTTCCCCACAATGATGATTCGCACCCGCAATAAAGATTAAACAGATCTCCACGCCTTTCCTATCTACATTGCGGAATGTACTATAAATTATTAAATTGAAAATTTACGCCTTGAATTTGCGATAGGATCGCGGTTCAGGGTATTTTTAATTGCCTGAAAATGCGAGCGAAGGGCTGAGAGATCAGTCATCGTCTCGCTTTTTTGTTTCCCAGTTTCAAATGAAAGAGGTAACCATGGCAATAAAAAACCACCCACAAACCTGGCTTGCCCAGAATTTCCTGAGAAAATCGGGACTCGTACAACAACTTTTACGTGTCAGTTCGATCGGGTCATCCGACACCGTGGTCGAGATTGGCGCGGGGCGCGGGATCATCACAGCAGAACTGGCCCGTATCGCCCGCCGTGTCATCGCCGTGGAAAAAGACCCCGCTCTGGTGGAAGAGTTACATCGGCAATTTCGGGCTGCCGGGAATGTCGAGATAATCGAAAAGGATTTTCTGCAATATCGCATCTGTGAACGGGAATACAAGGTATTCGCCAACATCCCCTATAATATCACGGCAGATATTCTGCGCAAGCTCCTGTACATCGCTCCAATGCCAAAAGATGCTTACCTGATCCTGCAGCGGGAGGCAGCCGCGAAATTTGCCGGTTTCCCAAAAGAGAGCCGGTTTTCTGTGCTGGCAAAACCCTGGTTCAGTTTTCAGATCGTACGCCAACTGCGCCGGACTGACTTCGAACCCGTGCCGCGGGTTGACTCGGTACTTCTATGCATCCATAAACGCTCCCCGCTGCTGATCGACGAAGGAGTCAGCGACTGCTATCGTCGTTTTATCCAGTATGGCTTTGGGCGGTGGCGTAAAAGCTTGAAATGTATTTTCAAACCGGTCTTCAGCTATGAACAGTGGAAACACCTGTCACGTGATCTGGGCTTTCCATTGAACGCCGCCCCCACAGACCTGAGTTTTAAACAATGGCTGGGTTTGTTCAACTTTTACCGCACCAACTCGGGGAAGAGCGGACGATTGGGATGAGGATTGTTCATTATCCGAATCACAACATCAGGGTCGCTGATTCCCCCTTGCTTCGTAAGATCGATGTACTTAGGTGATAACATCCTCTTTTCTGGTTTGGACTCACAAAAGAGCATATTGCATCGTGGGATAGAAAAAATCACTTCACCTCTGCCGCGAACAGGTAATTACCCGTTAGCTATTCTTGGAACAATTTTGTGACCACCCGCCAGAGACCAATAACGCCACCGGCGATCATGGCCAGCCCTGTTATAAAAGATCCGATCCGTATGTAGAAAGACCGCGCTACCAGTACTCCTTCGTATGAAAGCGCGTCAGGGGGGGATTGAAGATAACCGATGATATAAGAAATGTTGTAAATGGTAAGAGCAAAACCGGCAAGCAGTATCCCAATACCAAGAATGAAGAGTATCGGACTTTGACGTTTGGCAATCGTACGTCCATGTTGTGTTTCAATTTCTCGGATGAATAATTCAGCTGATTGCCAATTGAATCCAAATTGTTCGCATAGAGCAATGATAAGGTCATTCCGGCTGTGATGTTTACCAAGTTCTTGTATGACGAGATCGGCGGCTTTTTCTTTATCCATGATAAATCTATCTCCTGGTTCGGGAATTCAGTCTGCTGATCTTATTATACAGGGTTCTTCAATGCGGAAAGGGATTTTAACTTTACAGACAGTTAATAATTATCTTCTGCCTGTTAAGTGATTTCTGTATTGGGGAGATTCTCCCCTCCCTACAAGATTAATTCATCCTGACTTTGGTCCCCTAAAAGAATAATCGGCTTAATAGGGGAGGAGAGGGTATCGTAGAATCAAGAAATAATTATTATATACCCATCCAAAGGTGATAGTCTGACGATTCAAAGTAAGCCGCCAGTTAATCGGCGGGATAAGAATCCCGCCCTACGTTCTGAGTTTTGAGCAGTGGCTGGGATTGGCAGAGTACCTGATGGAAAACGGTATCTTGTTCTGAGAAAAGGAATCGGGTTGTAATGTACAAAGGATTATGGTTTGATACCACCCGGATAAACGATCCGGATGGTTGTAAATGTTCCTGAAATGTTGTAGGATATACCTATCCGGGCATTCCATTTTCATCGCCGCCATCCCGGGATGGAAAGGCTAGATATGAAAATGATGGGAAGAATCCTCGGAATCCTGATTTCAATTTTTGTTCTTACATTATCAACCAATTTCACCCAGGCTGACGCGGATAGTCTGGCTCCTCCCTCCATCCAAATTACGGTTAACACTGAAACGGATGAACTCCTCGCCACCGGTGGCACGGGTTGCTCGGTGCGCGAGGCCATATACAGTATGAATAATGGTACAGACTATGGGGGCTGTGTACGTACCGGCAGCACCGGCAGACTCACTGTGCGCATTCCGGGAGGTGAATACTCGCTAACACAATATGGCGCCGGGGAGGATGAGGGTTTGACCGGTGACCTGGATATTCTCACCGGCATGGATATCGTAGGGGATGGCATTGACATCACCAGCATCAGTGGGAATTATATGTACCGGGTATTCGATGTCCTGGCAGGAGATCTGGTCACAGTTACGATCAGTGACCTATCCATTTACAATGGTAATTCCGGGTCCGAACCTGGTGGAGCCATCCGGAATAACAGCAATTTATATTTAACCACAGTCTGGCTCATTTATAACCAGTCAGACACCAGCGGTGGAGCCATTTATCATAAAAGCGGGCTTGCTCCTGCAAGTCCACCCGCCCAACCGGGCAATGCCCTGGATGTCATCAATGCTCCCGCAGTAACAGCTGTATTAACGTTAACGGATAGCTGGATCCTGCACAATACGGCAGCGGTATACGGCGGTGGCATTATTAATGACGTGGGATCGGGCATGGTGATTAACAATACCATCATCAGGTTTAACAAGGCTGAGAATGCTGGATGTGGCGGCATGTACAATCTTTCCGAAAAGCCAGTCACGCTGGATTACGTGGATATATCGAGTAATTATGCTACCGGCGTTGGTGGTTTTGGGGGAGGGTTATGCAGCGCAAATGCTATGACAAGCGACATTACCATCCGGGATTCATCATTTGACGGTAACAATGCCACTATGTACGGGGGTAATATATTGCATTCAGGCAATGGCAATCTCACTCTGATCCGGTCTGAAGTGTCATATGGAAGTGCTGCAGTTGGAGCCGGAATTTATGCGGATGCCAACACCGTTCTTGAGAACGTAACCGTATCACATAATACTGCGACCGATCGTGGGGGTGGCTTGGATGTGTCCAGTCTGGGACAAGTATATGCATCGTACGTCAGTATCGTTGATAACATCGCACCTTCTGGTGCGGGGATATACAGCTCGAATAATATGGCCCTCGTCAACTCGATCATAGCCCGGAACAGGACGGTGGCCGGAGTCCTCGCCAATTGTTTAGGAGCTCCAGACCATATCACCTCTCAGGACTATAACCTTACGGATGGACCTGTTTGCGGGATGCCTTTGATGGTTCACGATATGACCTATACCGATCCCCGTTTGGGCGCCTATGGTTACCACGGCAGCTTAAATAATACCAACACCTATGCCTTGCAGTATCACAGCCCGGCAATCGATGCGGGTTATCCAGGACTCTGCCCAGCCCTCGACCAGCGTGGTATCAGCCGACCGTTCCCAGTCGGGGGCTTTTGTGACATAGGCGCATTTGAGTCGAACTTCGACTGGTGGGGATTCCTGCCGTTGATCAAGAAGTAGAGGAGGAAATTTTTTCCCTCTCCCAGGTTTTGCAGGGGAGAAGGCGAAGCCTCGCAAAGCGGTGGCAGGGTGAGGGAGCATTTTGATTATTACTCTTGATCTGGAACTTCAGAAATGTTGAATAGTATGTCTTCCAACACTTGCTCCGGCAGGGTCAGTACTTCATTATCCCAAAAGCGAATGACCCGAATACCTGCCTGATTCAATTGGGCAGTGCGTTTTTCATCATAGATTATTTGTGCTTGATGTTGACCGCCATCCAGCTCGATGGCCAGTTTTGCCTGTTCGCAATAGAAATCGAGGATGTAACGACCGACAGGATGTTGCCTGCGGAATTTGTAACCTGCGAAACGCCGGTCGCGCAGTAATTGCCAGAGATAGGATTCGGCATCCGGAGCATCCTTGCGCATTTTCCTGGCATACAGAAGGATATCTTTTGGAAGTACAGTCTTTGCCATGATATTTTCCCTTACCCTTTTCCCTCACCCTGCACCCTCTCCCACCGACTCTGTCGTCGGGAGAGGGAAAAACATCTTCTTTACCATCTCCCGGGTAACGCATGGGAGATGGTAAAACCTCGCACAGCGGTGGGGTAGGGTTGAGTGTTGTATATCGAAAACAAATCAATACCAAACATTCGGTAATCTGCGTCTATGTGATTGAATATTGATTTCTGTTAAGTTTAACCCATCTCATATAATACAATTCCTTCTATCAGGGAGCCAAGTACAATAGATAATCCTTTTAACTCACCTTCTATAACAGCCTTATCTTTCCTTTTTGGATCATAATGCGTGTAATTATTCCTTGTGTCTTTAATCTTTTTAATAAATCCATTAATATATTATATATTCATATTCAGAATGGGCATTTCAAATATTATAATTTCAACCTTGAACAAATAACTTGACAATATTTTATCTCCATGTTATTAATTGACCGGTCAATAAATAAATAGACTTTCTGACCTTTCAAGGAGCGCCTATGAATTCCCGCCTCGCCTCCCTCATCCGCAAGGAATTCCTCCAGATATTGCGCGACAAGCGCACGCTGGTGATCATCCTGATCATCCCCATCATGCAACTCTTTTTGCTGGGTTACTCCGCCACCAGCGACATCCGCAACATCCCGCTGGCAGTGGTCGACCAGTGCCAGTGCGCCGAGTCACGCCAGCTGCTGGATGCCTACCGCGTGGCGGATTACTTCAAGCTGGAATATACCGCCGGATCCGAGGAGGAGCTGCGGGTCCTGATCGAGACCGGCAAGATCAAGGTCGGCATGCTCATCCCGCCTGACTACAACACCCGCCTGGCGGAAGGCAAGGCGCAGGTGGCATTCATCCTCGACGGCTCGGACGCCACTGCCGGCTCGACCGCGCTGTCGGCCGCCACACTGATCGGCCAGTCGCATGCCACCGAGCTGATGATCGAGCGCCTTGGCCGGGCCGGGATCGATGCAGACAAGCTGCGGCCGCCACTAGAGGTACGAACGCGGGTATGGTACAACCCCGACCTGGTCAGCTCCTATTTCATGATCCCGGGCGTGATCGGCATGATCCTGTTCGCCATCACCTCTATCCTGACCGCCACCTCGGTCGTGCGGGAACGCGAGCGCGGCACGATCGAACAGTTGATCGTCACCCCCATTCGCCCGTGGGAGCTGATCGCCGGCAAGATCATCCCCTATGTCCTGCTGGCATTCATCGACACCTTCGAGGTGATCGCACTCGGCAACTGGGTGTTCGGCGTCCCGGTTCGCGGCGACCTGGGTTTGATTGTGCTCTGCTCAGGACTGCTTTTGTTATCGGGGTTGGGGATCGGGTTGTTCGCCTCGACCATCGCCAATACCCAGCAGGAAGCCATGCTGATCACCTGGATGACCCTCCTGCCCTCCATCTTCCTTTCCGGATTTTTCTTCCCGCTGCAGGCCATGCCGCCGGTGTTGCAGTGGATCTCATATATCATCCCGCTGCGTTACTACCTGGTCATCATCCGTGCCCTGCTGATCAAGGGGGTGGGCATGTCTGCCATATGGCAGGAGACGCTGGCGCTGGCGTTGTTCGGGCTGGTGATCATGGCAGCCGCAAGTTTGCGCTTCAGAAAACGACTGGATTAACTGCTCAAGGAGCTTATTATGAAACATAAACGTCCCATTATCCCGATGATCGTTGTTATCTCTTTGATTCTGCTCACCGCCGGCTATTTTGGCATCAAGGCGCTGGTCGGCGAGAAACAGGTTGCCCTGGCTGCTTCCGGGACGATCGAAGCGGATGAGGTTGCCATCTCGCCCGAGATCAGCGGCAAGGTGGTCGAGGTGCCGGTCACTGAAGGCGCGCCGGTCAAAGCCGGCGATGTCTTGTTCCGCCTGGATGACAGCCTGCTGCAGGCGCAGCGCAAAGTGGCCTCCGCCAACCTGGCGGTTGCACAGAGTGCGCGTCTGCTGGCAGAAACTGTACTGGCAACCACCGCCACACAATCCGGTGACCTGCGGACCTCCGACTGGTGGCTGGAGGGACCCGACGGGTATGCCCTGCCGGGCTGGTATTTCAGCCAAAATGAAAACGTGACCGCCCAACAGGTTGAAGTCGGTGCCGCCGAAAAGGCTTTGACCGAAACCCAGGCGGCACTGGATGCGCTGCTTGCGGATCCAGCTAACGCGGATTTTCTGGCCGCCGAAAAACGGCTGGTGAATGCCAAGGCTGCCATGCTGGTGATCACGGATGTCTACAACCGTGCCAACACTGCGCTAAACGGCGCCGACCTGCGGACCTCTGCCCAGGACCTGTATGACGCTGCCCGGAACGAACTGGATGATGCCCAATCCGCCTACAGCGATTTGAAGGATGGTGATGGTGCCCGGAAGATCATCACCGCCCGTGCCGACCTGGCAGTGGCGGAGGAACGTTACCAGACGGCGCATGACCAGCTGCTGGGCGTCCAGGCGGGTGTCAATGCCATCAACCTGGCGGGTCCCGAATCGACTTTGCGCAAGGCTGAGATCTCGGCCGACCAGGCACGCCTCCTGGAAACCCAGGCGGAAGCCAACCTGGGGCTGATCGACACCCAGATCTCGAAGCTGACCGTCAGTGCCCCATCCGATGGGGTCATCCTGACCTCGACCGTAAAAATCGGCGAGGTGATTGCAGCCGGTTCGAATGCCATGTTGCTGGGTGAACTGTCCAACCTGACCATCACGGTCTACGTGCCGGAGAACCTCTACGGGCAGATCCGGCTGGGGCAAGCGGCGATACTGAGTGTGGATTCCTTCCCGGGCGAGAGCTTCAGCGCTGTGGTGACCCGTATTGCCGACCAGGCCGAGTTCACCCCGCGCAACGTGCAATCGGTGGAAGGGCGCAGCTCTACCGTATATGCCATCACGCTGCAGGTCAACGATCCGAACGGCAAGCTGAAACCCGGCATGCCGGCGGACGTGACCTTCGATCAGGCAAATTAATGATAAAAAGTGCGTTCCCATGGCTGTACCTGGGACTGGGTTTCTCCCAGGCAGCCCACAGCATCGAGGAGGTGCTGACAGGGTTGTGGAACTGGAAACCGGCTCCTTCAGAAGAACTGCTCTCGCGCCTGGCAGAACTGCCACCGTTCATATGGTCCGAAGAGGGCTTTGCTGCCGCCAATCTGGTAGTCGTTGCCCTGCTGCTCGGGTTCAGCCCGCTGGTTTTCATGCGCCTGCCATGGGCCTGGAAAGTTGCGCGCGTCGTGGCGATAATCGAAACTCTTAACGGTATGCTGCATCTCACTGTTGCACTGGTCAGCGGGGGTTATTTCCCTGGGTGCATCTCAGGCGTGGTGCTTATTGCGCTCAGTATCCCCATATGGGCTATCCCACGCATCCGGAGGTTGCCAAGTGGCACTGATTGAAGCCGTTCACCTGCGCAAGCTGTTTGGTGACATCGTCGCAGTGGATGATGTCAGCCTTGTGGTGGAATCAGGCCAGATCTACGGGCTGGTCGGCTCCGACGGCGCAGGCAAGACCACCACGCTGAGGTTATTGGTGGGCGCGCTCAAACCGGATAGCGGCACTGTGACAATCTGCGGGCATCCGCTTGCCAGCCAGGGTGAGCAGGCGCGCAGCCAGATCGGCTACCTGTCGCAACGCTTTTCCTTGTATGAGGACCTGACCGTACTCGAAAATATCCGCTTTTTTGCCGAAGTGCGCGGTCTTACACAACAGGAGTGGTTACCGCGCTGCATGGAACTGCTGGATTTTGTCGGGCTGGCAGCTTTTAAAGAGCGGCGCGCAGGGCAGCTTTCGGGCGGCATGAAGCAGAAACTGGGGCTGGCTTCGGCTCTGGTGACGATGCCAAAGGTGTTGCTGCTCGACGAACCCACCACCGGGGTCGACCCGGTCACGCGTCAGGATTTCTGGCAGTTGTTGATCCGGGTCATTAACCAACAGGAGCTGGCAGTCATCCTGACCACCCCCTACATGGATGAAGCCTCGCGTTGCCATCGCATCGGGTTCATGCGGCGCGGGCGGATGCTGGTCGAGGGCAGCCCGGATGAGCTGCAACGCAAGCTGAATGGGCAGATCGTGGAAGTGCGCGGCGGCACTGCGGTGGAGCTGCGCCAGCTGGTGAACAAACTGGCGGGGGTCGAGGACATTCGCGCTTTCGGCGACCGGTTGCACCTGCGGGTCAAACCCGGGCAGGCCAAGGCGGTCAGCGCGCACCTTGCGAAATCATCGCGCGACAGTGCCAGTGCACGGGAGATCCAACCATCTTTGGAGGATGTCTTTATCTACTTATCCGATTACGAAAAAACCCCGGGGAGTAAAACCCATGCCTGAGACGGTCGTGCTCACCGAGGATCTGACCCGTCGGTTTGGGGACTTTGTGGCGGTCGATCACGTTAATTTCAGCGTGACGGCGGGCGAGATCGTCGGCTATCTGGGTCCCAACGGCTCTGGCAAGACCACCACCATCCGCATGCTGCTTGGGCTTTTGGAACCGACCGAAGGGAAAGCCACCGTTCTGGGTTACGACGCCTTCCGGCAGTCGGAAGAGGTGAGAGCGCGCGTTGGATACATGTCACAAAAATTCGCCCTGTACGACGACCTGACGGTGCTGGAGAACCTGACCTTTTACGGTGGGGTGTACGGGATCCGGGATCCGCGCCGCATCCGAAAAACGATCGACCAGGTCAGTTTGAAGGGACATGAACGCCAACTGGTCAAGGGGCTTCCGGCCGGCTGGAGGCAGCGCCTGGCGCTTGGCATCGCCCTGGTGCACCAGCCAAAGCTGCTCTTCTTGGATGAGCCCACTTCGGGAGTCGATCCGACCGCTCGGCGTGCCTTCTGGGATCTGATCTACGAGTTGGCTGCCGGCGGGGTAACGATCCTGGTGACCACGCATTACATGGATGAAGCTGAATACTGCGGTCGGGTGGGCATCATGCGGGAGGGTAAACTGCTGGCGATCGACAGTCCCGGCGTATTAAAGGAAACCGCCATCCCGGGTACGGTATGGGATGTGAGGGTCGAACCACTGGGCGAAGCGCTGGCGGTCGCGCAGAAATGCGAAGGCGTTCTGCGTGTCGGGCTGACCGGTGACCATATGAGGGTGATCAGCGAGCGGGGAATGCCGCGGAAAAAGCTGGCAGACGGTTTGAAAAGCAGGGGACTACGGGTTATGAAGGTTGAACGTGGCGAGCCAACGTTGGAAGATGTCTTCCTGTCGCTGGCGCGTTAAAGGCGTAACCGATGGGCAGACCTGCCACCCGGCATGAAGAACGGAAATCCCAGATCATTGAAGCAGCCCTGAATGTTTTCTCCCAGAAGGGCTACGACGGCACGACCAACCGCCTGATCGCGCAGGCTGCCGGGCTTCACAGCGCAGCATTGATCTATCATTATTTCCCGAGCAAGACCGACCTGTTCAAGGCTTGCCTGGAGCAGATCTCTGCCCTGGATGAACTCTATCAGGAATTGGAACGCGGGCAGGACAAACCGCCCGAGGTGTATCTCAAGCGGGTGGGGATGAGCTACCTGACCACTTTGCGCCGGGGTCACATCAGCCGGATGGCATTGATGATCTTCTCTGCCGCCCAGAGCCACCCAGAGCTGCTGCCGATCGTGGTGGGCAGGCTGAGTGAGGTGGTCATCTTTCCGCTGATCAAATATTTCACCCGTCAGGTGGAGGAGGGCCGATTACAATCCATCCCACCCATTTCGGCTGCCCAGGAATTCATGGGTCCGATGGTGCTGCGGGTAATCGCGAGCAACCTGATGGAAGAGTCACTGCCGTTCGTGATACCCGACGATGAAGCCTTCATCGACAGTCACCTGAAGGTCTTCATGGATGGCATACGTAACCGGGGGGATTAAAATTTAGCTGCTTTACCAGAAAAAGCCTGGATGATTAAGCGGGATAAAAAGGTTCAGCCTTTATGTTCAATGCTCCATTGGCGGACTTGCAGATTTCTCCGATGATTGGGAGCCTGCCCGGTCGCCTGCGTAACTTGTGCGACCGGGAGCGCATCAAACATAACCAGGTCTGAGATCTATTCGTTATTGGCTTGTCATCCCGAGGAGGATTACATGATTGCCAGTCTTTTCCTGTCTTTTAGGGAGGGTTTGGAAGCGGCTTTGATTATTGGCATTGTCCTGGCGGCATTGGGTAAAATGAACCGTAAAAATCTCAGATACTCAATCTGGCAGGGAACGGTCGCCGCTGTCGTTCTCAGCATTTTTATCGGTTTGGGACTTGCCTGGCTAGGCGCGAAATTCGAGGGCCGTGCGGAGAAAATATTCGACGGCACGGCAATGTTGACTGCGGCCGCATTGCTAACCTGGATGATCATCTGGTTGCAGCAACAAACCAGATCCATGCAACAAAAACTGGAAACCGGAGTCGAGAAAGCGTCCAAACTGATGGGCAGCAGGGCTGCCCTGTTCGGATTGTCGTTTCTGGCGGTCGGGCGCGAAGGACTGGAACTGGTGCTTTTTTTAACTGCCATTCGGATGACCGCAGGTGGTTTTCAAACCCTGCTGGGTACGATCCTGGGCCTGGCTGTGGCAATTGCTTTCGGGTGGGTGATTTTTATTTCAAGCAAGCGTTTGAGCTTGCGCAAATTTTTCAGCATCACCAATTTCCTGCTGGTTTTGTTTGCAGCAGGACTGGTCGCCCATGCGGTGCAAGAATTCAATGAGGCCGGGATCATCCCGGTGGTGATCGAACATGTCTGGAATATCAATATGATTGTGTATGAAAGCAAGCCGCTGGGACAGTTATTGGCTGCCCTGTTTGGATACAATGCCAATCCTTCTTTGACCGAAATTCTGGCTTATGGTGCATTTTTGTTAACCGCACTCATATTTTGGATTAGCCGTAATTCAACTCGAACAACTGCAATCTCGGAATAAGGTATTAAACGCAATCCCCTGGCACTCTATGTTGAGTGGCTGCACATCGTCCTTCCCGTTTCCTTCATGCGGTAGAAACGAATGGAAGTCCTTTTCCCACCTGGAGTAATGCTATGCGTATTTGCCGGGCTGGTTGCTGTTACCTGACCCACTCTGCTGGATATTACGTGCAGTGACATGTCCTGTGGCTATCAAGCTCTATCCGTTTCGATGGATTAAATCACCGGAAAAATTAGTGAAGTCCATACCGGTGGGTTCCTGGAAGATGCGCAATTCGAACAATGTGGCTGCTGCCAGCAGATGATCGAAGATCTCGGATTGGATGGCTTCGTACTCCTCCCAGACAGTTGTTTTGGTGAAGATATACATCTCGATCGGCAAGCCGGTGGGTTTGGGTTCCAGGCTGCGCACCAAAAACGGCATCCCCTGCTGATGGATATCCTGCCTGTTTTTCAGGTAAGAAATGATGTAATAGCGATACACTTCAGTATTGGTGATCTGGGGTCCATCCAGCGGGGAATCGTAATGGTCGGCATTTTCCTTTTGATAATCTTTTATGGAGAGGATGCGCTGGTCGAGGTAGTCCTTGATCAGGTCGATCTTGCTGAGATTCTTCAATAAATTGTCGTCGCAGAATTTCATACTGTTCATATCGATCAGGATGGAGCGCTCGATGCGCCGTCCGCCGCTTTCCTTCATGCCACGCCAGTTTTTATATGCCACCTCGACGATCTTGGAGGTCGGAATCATGGTATAGGTCATGTCAAAGTTGCGCACCTTGATAGTGTTCAGGGAAACGTTCACCACATCCCCATCCGCCTCATAGCTGGGTACTTCAATCCAATCCCCTTCCTTGATCAGATTCTGTGAAGCAATTTGGACACTGGCTACCAGCGAGAGGATGGTGTCCTGGAAAATCAGGAGTAACACTGCGGTGAGTGCTCCCAAGCCGGTCAACAAAACCACCGGAGATTCGTTCGAGAGCAGGGAGATGCTCAGGATGACACCGACCAGCGCGATTAGGATCTTGGCAATGTCCAGATAACCCTGAATGCTCACCCCGCTATAGGTTGCGCGACTCTCGTAGATGTCATTAACCGCATTCAGCAAACCGTTCAAGGTAGCCACGGATAGCCACAAGATCAGGAAAAGGGTGGCCTTTTCGAGATAGGTCTGGTAATCCGGGAAGAAACCAGCCATCAGATAGATGAACACCAGGGGAGCCAGCCATGCCATGCGATAGGGATGAAGCTTATTGACCAGAATGTCATCGATCTTGTTGGTACTGCGGGATGCAAAATGGATCAACAGACGGACGATAACATTGCGGGTGATTAGAAATAACAGGATGCTCAAGATGACGATCGCGACCATGGTCATAATCATATCCTTACCGAACCAGCTCTGAAAATCGAATATGCCCATCATAACCTCCTCTTTTATCCGGCATTGAAATGATCTGCGGCAACCTGCCGGCGATCGAGAGGTGTCAATGGATCACCGGCATTCCAGCGATGCCTGTTGCAGAATAGCGCACCCTGCTTTTTTTTGGCCTGATTTTCACCAATATTATACCTAAAAGGTAATAATACTACAGATATAGTTAATAAATACCACGACGGAAATCATTATGCAGCGAAGGAAGTCTCCCCGACCATTGTTCATTTCCATGGCAGCGATTAGAATCAGGTTGAACGATAATACTTATCCTTCGGGAGGACTGCATGAAAATTTATATCAGCGCGGACATCGAAGGCATCACCGACGTCACCCATTGGGATGAGACCAATCTTGAGAAACCCGACAGCCGGGCAGCAGCAGCACAAATGACGGCCGAGGTGGCAGCTGCCTGCGAGGGCGCATTGAAAGCCGGCGCAAAAGACATCCTGGTCAAGGATGCCCACTGGCTGGCACGCAATATCGAGCACGGAAAACTGCCGCGCGAGGTACGTCTGATCCGCGGCTGGGGACAGCACCCGCTGTCGATGGTGCAGGGGTTGGATAAGACCTTTGATGGCTTAGCCATGATCGGCTTCCACTCACGCGGTGGCGGCGCCGGCAGCCCGATCGAGCATTCGATGGACCCGGGGTTTGTGCACGTGCGCATCAACGACCGTTTTGCTTCGGAATTCCTGATTTTTGCCTACACGGCTGCCTGGCTGGGGGTGCCGGTGGTTTTCGTGTCGGGTGACCAGGCATTGATGGATGAGGTCAAGTCGGTCAATCCCCATATCACCACCCTGGCGGTCAAGGAGGGGGTCGGTAATTCGACGGTCAATATACACCCGGCGCTGGCGGTCGAGCGCATCCGGGATGGCATGGCCAGGGCACTCAAAGGTGACCTGAAGAAATGCCTGCTGGCATTGCCGGAGAAATTCAGGGTCGAGATTCGCTTCAAGGACCACACCAAGGCCAGGCACGCCAGCTTTTATCCGGGAGCCTGCGCGATCGACCCCTTCGCGGTCGGTTTTGAAACGGGTGATTACTTCGAGGTATTGCGCTTTTTCCATTTTATGTAAATAACAAATTAATGGAAAAAATCCACCCGGGGTGAATCCTGGGTGGATTTTTGATATCACAAATTCGGAATAGGTATTTCACAATTGATGACAGCTATACCCACCTGTATGATTGCCAGGTAAAGAATGGCTGGCTATAATCAGGCATCAAAGAAAGAGCAAGCGAGGATTTGCTATGCCGTATGCCGTTCACCTTTTCTTTGACCCTGTAACCGAACAGGCCATTCAAACCATCTGGCAGGAATTGGTCGACAGCGGCATCGCGCCCTACCTGGGCGTTTCCGGCAACCGGCCGCATATCAGCCTGGCCTTGTAAGAAGAGCTGGACCGCGGAGGATGTCAAAAGCGGCTGGAAGCCTGGGCAGCACAGGTTAGACCGCTCCCGATCTCCTTTCAGAACCTGGGCATCTTCCCGGCACCGGGCGCGGTGGTGACGCAGGAGTTGCTGGCGCTGCAGCGTGAGGTGGATGGGTTGCTGGAGGGTTGCTGCACCTGGCCGGCATTCAACTATTACCGCCCTGGGCACTGGATCCCACACTGCACGCTGGCCATGGAGTTCGATGACGACAAGCTGCCCAAGGCGCTCGATATCGCCTGCCATTTGAAACTGCCGTTAAACGGGCTGATAAGCGGGGTGGGGGTGATCGAGTTCCGCCCGGTCAAGCATTTATTCGCGTTTCCGCTGGCCGATCCACTCGGATAAGACGACTGCTGTATAAATAAACACTAGATCTGTTCCCAGATAATATGAAACAGTAAAACCAACCATCCCATAGATCCCATTTGTCACTTGAAAACCACCCCCGGCCGTGCAATAATATTATAATAGTTATCTGTATCACTATATGGAGGGCGTCATGAAAAGATATTCCATGGTTATTATCATAGTCTGCATGGCTACCGCTTTGCTATTCGCGGTTCCGATTATTCCCAGTAAAGCCATACAGCCGGTGATCTCTGGCTATGTCTTCGCCGGAGGGGTAGGGGTTGAAACGACTCCTGTCGCGGGGGTCACCTTGGAGCTCCGCGGTTCAGATACCATTAATGATTCAACCGGCATTCTACTAGATACCGCTGTGACCGATTCATTCGGATCGTATGAATTGGAAGTGACCAGTGAATTGTACAATTACCTGAATGTCATTGAATATGACCTGGACCATTATGTTACTGTGGGTGCCTCCAGTGTGAACGGCACGGTCAGGAATTCGAACTGGATCCAGTACACAACCCCGCTCGGCGTAAAGGATCTGACCGGCAACAAATTCTGGGATGCGCCACCCGCATATACCTTTGAGGGTCGTGTCTTCCGTGGTGAAGTCGGTGAGGAAACAAATCCGTTGTCTGGCGTTACGGTGAGTTTGCATCTCTCCAATAGTGGCTACCCCAGCCTGGGCGCGCTGGTGGATACTGCTGTGAGCGATATAAACGGTTGGTACAGCTTATCCACATCAACCGATATCGATTATTATCAAATCGTCCAAACGGACTTGACGGGCTTTTCGTCAAAAGGTGCAACCAGCGTCGGCGGGACTGTCCGATCGTCCAATGTAATAGAATATACTAGTTCTCTTTCGGGAAAAACGCTTACCGGGAACAAATTCTGGGATGACATGCCGATCATTTCCGGCTATGTCTTCGCCGGTGGGATTGGGGTCGAAACCACACCAATCACGGGGGTCACTCTCCGACTGTATGGATCAAATTCACCGGATGTCATGTATGGTGTTTTACTGGCTTCGACTGTGACCGATATAAATGGTCGGTATGGATTGGATGTAACTAATGGCCTGTACAGTTACTTGAATGTTATCGAATACGATCTGGGCCATTTCGTATCGGTGGGTGCCTCCAGTGTGAACGGCACGGTCAGGAATTCGAACTGGATTCAGTACACGACCCCGCTTGGTGTCAAGGATCTGACCGGCAACAAATTCTGGGATCAAAGCAGCACCCCCTTGTACAACTTTGAGGGTCGCGTCTTCCGAGGTGAGATTGGTAACGATGCCATACCATTATCGGGTGTCACGGTGAGCTTGCGTCTTTCCAATAGCGGCTACCCCAACCAGGGTGCGCTGGTGGATACTGCTGTGAGCGATATAAACGGTTGGTACAGCTTATCCACATCAACCGATATCGATTATTACCAAATCGTCCAAACGGACTTGACGGGCTTTTCGTCAAAAGGTGCAACCAGCGTCGGCGGGACAGTCCGATCGTCCAATGTAATAGAATATACTAGCTCACTTTCGGGAAAAACGCTTACCGGGAACAAATTCTGGGATGACTTGCCTTTTAGGGTTTTTCTGCCGCTTTCATTAAAGTGATGATGTTTGGATCAATTTCGCGGGCAACCAGGTGGTCGCCCGTTTTTGTTACATTATTGACACACACTTCAAAACAGGTCATGGCTATAATAGTCCTTGTCATTCATGGCGAGAGAGCCATTTTTTTCTTCGATGGAATTTAAAAGCTGAAGTATTGTCGAATAGATGAAAACATCAACCCGGAAAAAGATTAATCACGGAACCATACTGCTTGTAGTCTTCGTGATCGCAATTCTGGTGATCGCGATGGTACTCCTGGAGCGGTCAGTGCAAAAATCAACGGCAGGTTTCGGGGAAGGCATGGACCTCCAGAAGGTCGACGACCACCCCTTGTACGTGTTGCGCTACCCGGGGGATTACGGTTTTGATGAGTTTTTAAAGACCGGATTGCAGGATGAAACAGGGACAACCACCCGGAGAAGTGACGGGCGTGACTGGGGCTGCAGCGTTTTTGCAGCTTTACACCCCTCAGGAGACCCCCGTTTGGGTCGCAATTTTGACTGGAACGACGATCCGGCCTTGTTATTATTCACAGATGCCCCGGGCGCTTATGCATCGGTATCTATAGTGGATATTGCTTACCTCGGTTTTGATAAGGCAACACCAAGCCGGCAGGATCGCTTGAGGTTGGTGGATGCGCCTTTCCTGCCCTTTGATGGCATGAATGAGGTTGGGGTGGCGATCGGCATGATGGCGGTCCCGCTTGCCGAAGGGGGCAGGGATCCGCAAAAAGTTACGATCGGTTCTCTGCACGCCATCCGGCTGGTGCTCGACCATGCAAAAAATGTCGATCAAGCCATCGCACTACTGCAAGGCTACAATATTGATTTTGAAGAGGGTCCGCCCATTCATTATCTGATCGCGGATTCGATCGGGAATTCGGTGGTTGTGGAGTATCTCGACGACCGGCTGGTGGTCACCCGCAATGACCAGCCCTGGCAGGTGGCGACCAATTTCATCCTTTCCGGGTTGACATCCGAAATGTGTGAGTCTTCCTGTTGGAGGTACCAGAAGGCGTATCAAACACTCAGCCAGGCGGGAGGGAAATTATCCCAGGCTGAAGCCATGGACCTGCTGCAGGCTGTCTCTCAAGACAATACGATCTGGTCGGTCGTTTATGATCTGGCGACCGGAGAGATACAGGTGGTCATGGGCCAGAAATATGATCAGCCCCTGATTTATAAACTTGAGATAAAATCTGCTAACTGAAATTTGATGTTATTTTCTTCCTGATAATGAAAGAGAAAATAAATGACATTGCACAGGCGTTATTTGATCCGGGCGATACTGGTTTTTACCCTGACCGGTTGCGGAAGTTCTATTCCCGGGATTTCGACTACCGGGACTGTCGTTCCCGTCGCCCCCGCATCGACAGAAGGTTCCGCGAATTCCACCGGTCTTAGCGGGCCTTATCTCGGCCAAACAGCTCCGGGTTCATCCCCGGCGATCTTTGCCGGTGGGATCATCACCGGCGAACTGCATACTTCGCCTGTCTTCACGCCGGATGGTAGCGAGGTCTATTGGGGGTTGCAAAATGACACGATTTGGATGTCCAAATTGGAAAAGGGTTTTTGGACCCAGCCGGAAAGCATTTCATTCTCGTCCTCCATGAGCGATTTCCGTGACCCGTTCCTGTCTCCCTCAGGGGAACGGCTCTTTTTCATCTCCAAAGGGAAAATCCCCAATTCAAAATTGCCTGTAAAAGAGAATATCTGGTACATCGACCGGGTAGGAGCAGGTTGGGGGGAACCGCAACCGGTGAGCGAGAAGGTGAATGCCTACACCCTCCACTGGCAGATCTCTGTGGATAGCGCCGGGGATCTTTACTTCAGTTCACAGGTCCCAGGCTGCGGTGATATATATGTTTCACGGGTATCCGATAGGACCTATCAGGAACCCGAAAAACTGAGTGATGCCATCAACACGGAAACATTGTGCGAACAGACGCCTTTTATCTCTCCGGATGGCAGCTACCTGATCTTTTCCCGATTCGATATCAACGACAGCAGTGGTATAAGCTTGCTGTACATCAGTTTCTCAGGGAAGGATGGGGAGTGGGGCGAGCCCGTTTTCGTGCCCGGTGTATTCGAGGGGCTGTGCCCGATCGTATCCCCGGATGGGAAATACCTGTTCTATCTCAGCAGCCCGCAGAGCGTCTCCTGGATGAGCGCTAATTTTATTGAGGTTTTACGACCGAAGGAGTAAGGTCGGATCTTTCCGGCAGAACTGGTCGGTCTTGCGAAAGTGATCGAGGCAGGCTTCCTTGTGCTGGCATTATTGTGAGGTCACTCCCGGTCATGCGTTTGCAAATGCGGACTGATAAAGTGTTTACCCGATACGGTAAGCTCACAGTGAGCTGTGGCGCGCTATGCCAGGTTTCGTGTCATAATTGAGTGTGGTCTTACTTTTATACCTCAGCGGCGTTGAAAATCGTCAGCTCATGATGGGTTGTCGCTGAATCTTGGGAAAGCAGGACACCATTCCATGGTCTTACGAAAATGGTTTGTTAATCATTTCTGTAGCATTAATGATCAGAAGCGAGAAGCTATGAAAGAGTTCAAAAGAGTGCAATCAGGGTTGGCAATCGCCATCCTGGTGCTGGCTGTGCTTGCCTGCGGGACACCCGCCAAAGTCGTCCAACCCTCTCCGCGCGCGACTGTTGACCCGTCTGCTCTGTGGTTTCGGGTGGCAGGTGAGAGCAAGGCCGACCAGTCCTGGGCAGTCGAGACCGATGACCGGGGCAACCTGTATTGGGGGACCTTCCAGCAGGCACCCGGTGAACTATTCACCGACATGGTCATCTATAAGTTCGACCCCGCCGGCAAACCGTTATGGCAGACGCGCTACGGTGATCAATTCCAGGAAAAATTGTTCGTCCTGGCGGTCAGCCCCCCCTACCTGCTGGTCGGCGGTGAGCAGGACCACAGCATCAACATCGCCCAGGCTGATATGATCGTGCTGGCGCTCGACCTGGAAGACGGGAGTTTAGTCTGGAAGTTCACTTACGATCAAGGCTTTGGCTATGAGGAGGTCGATGGCCTGGTGGCGGACGGGGAGTTCATCTACGTCTCCGGTTGGACCACTTCCGAAAAGAACGGCAATGATGTCGGCATCCTCAAACTCGACCGCCAGGGGAAACTGATCTGGGCGCAGTCGTGGGGTGGCCCGGGCTGGGATGAGGCTGACGGGCAGATGGTTGTCGACGGTGAGTACATTTACATCACCGGCCGCTATGACGGCAATACCATCCTCACCGGAGGTCATGGACTGCTGGCCAAATTCCGCAAGAGTGATGGTGAAACTGTAAAACACCTGGTGTGGAATGACAGTCAGTTCTACGATGGATTCGGCATGACCGGCGATGGTAACTATCTGTACGTGACCGGCCTGACCATCGTCCCCCGCTCCGGCTCGCTTGGAGATGGCCAGATCTTCGTGCAGAAATGGGATAAGGACTTCAACCTGCTGTGGGAACGGCAGTGGGGTGGGGCGGGCGGCGACCAGGCTCGCGCCATTGGCGTGGATAATGCCGGTCGCATCGTGGTGGCTGGCAACACGACGATCCAGGGCGACCGCCGGATCGTGCTGCTGGTCTATGATAATGAAGGCACTTTGCAAGCCGAGACGGTGTGGGGTGGGGCGCAAGCGGATGTCGTCCAGGGGCTGTGGATCGACGGGGAATATGCCTACCTGGCCGGCCAGACGACCAGCCTGGGTGCCGGCATGTTCGATGCCCTGCTGATCCGTGTGTATATCCCTGCCGCGTCCTTCCCGCCCTCGCCATGATGGCGGACCGCGCACCCCACTTTATATATATTTGTATTGCGGGAATTTATTGAGGATCTTGTCCACGATCTGTCTGACCTCATCTGTGGATATACCCCGGCAAAGGCGGTAGATGGGCATCATTCGCTGCCGGGTGGTGATCACCAGCTTGCCGATTTTTGTAGTATTCATTAACAGATCACCCAGGCTGCTATTATCCGCAGAGAGCTGGATCATGAGAGAAATCCCCTTGATATTTTCGACGGGGATCACCTTTTTTCTCCGCAACCCGAGGAAGCCGGACCTTTCAACGGTGATCGACCGTCCGGTGATCTCGATATCTTCCTGCAGAAAGGCATTATTCACAGACTGTCCGGTGACACTCAAGACAATTAAAAGCACCAGACCTGATATCAAGAAAACGAGAGTGGCATCCGGGGTGGTACCCGGAGCGACCCCTCCTAGAAGTAAATCGATGAGACGAACGATCATAAAGAGAATAACCGCGACGAGACTGAGCAGGCTGACAACGGCAATGATGAATTGTGCCCAATCCTTCCTGTTGCGGATGGAGAATCTAATGGAATCATTAGTCTCTTCAAAGGAATATTCAGGTTGGTTTTGAGATGTCATTGTTGATAACCCGATATCTACTTTATTAAGATTTTTGGAATTAATCTGATTATCTCATAATTATTCCTTAAATAGGGGCTGAGGATTCCAACCTTACGATATCTGCTCCCTCCCGGTAACCCCCTGCTCCAATTCATCCAGCAATGCATCGGTCACGCATGCAACCGGCGGGATGGGAAATCATCAATCCTGATCAAGGCTTGATGTCCTTATACCGGGGGAAACGTTCATGGATCTTGCCCAGGACGGAGGTCACATCGGCCTCGCTGATCCCCCGGCAAAAGGTGACATCTCCGCTCAATTTAAAACGAGAGAGGAAGTTGCCGTCCTTGGTGAGGTTCACCAGGATGCTTTTCGGGAAACCGAGTGCGCCCAGTTTGATGTTTTTAATCCTTTCCGCCGGGATGCTGACGTGCCTTTCAAAGTTGAGAAACCCCGATCTTTCGATGGTCAATGAGCGCGCATCGATCTGGATGATCTCCCGGTCAAGCAACGCATCCATCAGATGAAGCGACACTTCGATTAATCTGCAGGCTGAATAAACCACCACCGCGATGATCACGATCCCCGCCAGCGAAAAGGGGGAAAGCATGTAAAATAGCCCCTCCCTGTACAGGATGACAGCCAGCAAAATGAAGAGCAGGTTGTAAAGAAGCGAAAAGACTGAGTTGAAGAACCTGCCCCAATCCTTTTTCCCCTGCCAGGTGATCTGGAGCCCGCTAAGTGTGTCTAAGATGGTTAATTGGGGAGTGGTTGGGTTGGTGATCATTTGCCCTCCGGGAAAAGTATCACTATTGTATCCCAGATTGATCTAGGGAATCCCTCGCCGCTACTTCCATATCCACCCCGAGAGGTGTCACAATGACGTGACATCAGCAGAGTTCTTCGTGTTCTTTGTGGTTCAGCGTTTGTTTATTGAGCGGGGGGAAGCCCTACAAAAACGGGGGTCAGGCGGGAATTTCCGCCTTACGAACACGAATATTTATTATCCTCTTGAGTTTCTGCGCGTGCTTGGCAATCTTTGCGGTTTAAAGCTGGTGTTGGGATGCATGGAGACCTGCCCCCTGCAGGGGTTATCCCAACAAATGCTTCAACTGCACCATGGACATGTTACTGAATACCAGGTAAAGGAGCTGCTCGGCAGAGTAGACCTTCCACAGGTCGACGCGCCTGGCATATTCTCCGCCTGATTTTTCCACGACCGGTCCAATGGCATGCCAGGTTGTGCGCCAGGGCATCCAGAAGCCCACCACCACCGGACGAGCGTTGCTGCGCTGGCGCTCAGCCCTTTTTTAACTCACCAACCCGGATCACTTCGATTGCACCCCGGGTTGGTTGCCCAAAAGTTAAACCATCACTTTCCCGCGCGGATTTTCGCGCCGCTCATCGGAGCGCCGAACAGCGGAGCCAGGACGCAGTAGTCGAATATCCCGGCCAGCAGCGGCACAAGGCCGACCACCATCAGGATGACGCCGACCGTTATATTATTAACGACAAAAAAGCCCAGGAGGATGAGAACGATACCGAGAACGATGCGGGTAATGCGGCCATTTCGGGAAGCCATAAATTTCACAAATGGGTTCATTTTTTATCTCCTATTGGATTTGAATTCTATTGTGCATATTATTATAATGCATAGGGTGCTAAAGTCACACAACCGAACGGGTTTATAAAACGGCCCTGTCCAATGTCTTGAACCTTCCCCGGAAACCCTCGACCATTCCCTGCGTTGAGAAACTCTATCAATTACAAGTGTGCCGTATTACGGCACCGGGCTACCCTTGAGTTTGTCTTGACCGTGTAGCAGGTTGGGATGAGGACCGTTTTGGGGTCCGAATCCCAACAATCTATTTTGACGTTGGAATTCGCAAGAACCTGCTCCGCTCCTTTTTACCCTGCCTGGTGATAGAGATACCGCTCAGGGTAGCCATGATGGTTAATTGAGTTGTGTTGGGGTCGGTGATCATGGAGGTTTCCTGAATTCCCTGGTATTGTTGATACGTGATGATTGGCTGCCGGTTCAGTGTTTACCGGTAATGAGTTTGCGGTAATAAATATCATACTGGGGGTATTTCGTTTTAATCCCTTCCAATACCGCGATTGAGTCTTGTTTGGATATCCCCCTCAGGATGCAGCGCATTGGATGAATATTGTGCGCCTCCAGCATGCCGATATTATACAGCTGAGATATAAATCTGGACCTGTGGAAGGAGATTGACCTTTCGAGACCTCGTAGTGTAAAGAAACACATCTTTCCATCCGTGGTGATCACCTTGCTTTTCTCAATGGACTTAAATCCGGATTTTTCAATTTGAATACACCGGTCATTGATGCTGACCTTCTCCACGTCCAATAGCGCATCCACGGCGGAAACGAATAGTTGGTGGATGGCAAAACCAAACACCACAATCCCGAGAAGCAGGATGAGCATTAGAAAAGGATCTGCCTGTTCCATTATGAAAAAGGGGGCCAGTTCGGCAATCAAATAGATGAGTAACAAGGCAATGAAAATACCGAAAACAAACAAAATACCGACGTGCCACCAGGACTTGCGCCCCTGGTAGGTGATGGTTAGCCCATTGATCGAATCCTCCATGCTGTATTTATACTTGGATGATTGGGTGTTCATATGCCCTCCGGAAAATGTCTTACCATATTATCTCATAATAAACCGAGGAATATCGTCATTGCGAGCCCCGTTTTGCGTGCACCCCGAAGGGGTCCTCGCAGGGGCGCGGCAATCTGTTAACCGGTAGTAACTTATGACTTTGGGTCAGTTATTAATGGATTGCCTCCCCCGGAGCACCCTGTTGGGTGCGAGGGGATGCTTCGCGAACGGCGGGCGGTTCCCGCCCTTCTCGCAATGACTGTTGGTAATAAATTATGTATCAAGATAACCCTTTGTATGCATTTAAGTAAAACCTAGTATATACTATCCATATCCATTCCAGGTTTCTGATGAGATAATCCTATGCCCACACCCGAGATCATCCAGCAACTGTTTAAACGTTTAGAAGAACATGCTGCTTTCTTCATCAACCTGCGCAGTGTTCACCATGCTTTTCGATTGAAACGCATCATGTCCGCCTTATTTCTGGCGACCCTGTGCACGGTCGTCCTGTCATCCGTGGCACTTGCCGATATCGCCCCGCCGCAAAAACCGCCCGGCTTCAACCCCGTTCCCGGCAGCGAGACCACCCAGGTGCGCATGATGGCAGAGACCGTGACAATCGACGTGCCGGCGGTCGATCCGCCCCGGGCGCATGTCACCGCTGAATTCACCATGCGCAACCTGGGCAGCAGCACCGAAAGCCTGGCGGTGCGCTTCCCGATAGCAGCCAGTGACGGCTGGGATAGTTTCCCGGAGATCAGGAATATCGGGATCAAAGTGAATGATCGGACCACTGCCTTCGAGCGCGTTCAGGGACCGGAGCCCACCTACGGATTCGAAGATGTGAGCGTCCCGTGGGCTGAGTTCAACGTCAGCTTCGCACCGGGGGAGGATGTGCAGATCGAAGTCTCTTATGATCTGAGCGGCACCGGCTATCCCGGCGAAACCTACACCAGCTTCTATTACACCCTGTCTACCGGTGCCGGCTGGAACGGTACGATCGGTTCAGGTGTGGTCATCCTGCGCCTGCCCTATGACGCCACCCCGCAGAATGTGATCCTGATAGATCCACAGAATTCGCCCCAATTCATCGGGCGTGAAGCTCACTGGGAGTTCACCGAGCTTGAACCCACCCTGAGCGACAACCTCGCGTTCGAGATCGTCAAACCGGTGGTCTGGAAACAGGTGGCCATCGAACTGGAGAACATCGTGCGCAACCCGCAGGACGGTGAAGCATATGGTCGCCTGGGGAAAGCGTACAAGCAGGCGCTGTTTGCCTCACCCAAGGGATATCCTCGTACCGACGCTGCCGCGGCGGAACTCTATCAATTAAGTGCGGAGGCTTACGACCAGGCGGTGACACTCAAGCCGGAGGACGGCCTGTGGCACGCCGGGTATGCCGAATTGCTGCTCGATTATTTCTACTGGAACCATTTCCAGAGCCAGGATTACACCCACGACCTGGACCTGGGTCTGCGGGAACTCGACCTGGCATGCCGGCTCGCGCCGGATGAGGCCAAAGTGAAGAAATTGGTCGAGGAATACACCTATTCATTTCCCGATTACATTGCCACGAGATCCGATGGTTCGCTGGATTTCATCTCTCTAACCCATACGCCCCAGCCCCGGCAAGAAGTCACCGTCTCAACCAGCACGCCCAACCCGACCCGGATGGCCAACCTGACCTCCCGGACAGCCACCGCCTCCCTGCAAGCTGAGCCAACTTCAAAGCCTTCCTCCCCGCTCTGCGGCGGGGCGGCGCTGATCCTGTTGCCGGTGGCATTGATCGCCTGGAAATCCAGGAGCAGGAATCAGGCTGAGCCCAGGGTGAAGCAGGAACATGATGAATAGTGGAAAAGAAATAATTTATGCCTTCATCGATAGCCAGAATCTGAATTTATCGGTCCAAAACGATATAACAGACCCTGTTTCTGGAAAATTGATTTACAAAGGGTGGAAGTTGGATTTTAAAAGGTTCCTGGTTTATTTGAGAGACAAATATAAAGTAGATAAAGCTTTTTTATTCATCGGTTTTGTGCCTGGAAACGGAACATTGTACAAAGCTCTGCAAGAATATGGATATATTTTAATCTTCAAACCCACTCTGGAATTTACGAAGGGGAAAGACAAGATCATAAAGGGTAATGTAGATGCCGAGTTAATTCTTCACACCATGATCGAATTAACAAACTTTGGTAAAGCCATTATTATCACCGGAGATGGGGATTATTCCTGCTTGATCGAATATCTTGTAACACAGAATAAACTACTTCATATTTTTATACCGAACAGGCTGAGGTATTCTTCTTTATTAAGAAAATATATTAAATATTTTGTTTTCGTAAATGTTCTGAAAGCGAAGTTGGAATATCGACCACAAGTATAAGAAAAGAGGGATCGACCTTCGGACGAAACCTTAGGTGTGCCCTCTTATCGTGATGCAACCATAATAACACTGTATTTTAGTTTGTCAAGATAATCAGCTTCCACGCCAGGAGCTGGACGTATATGGTCAAGCCGAATATGAAGTGATGCATTTCCCGACATAACGGATTACAGATATCAATTTCTTCATAGCCTTAAGCCACCGCCCCTTCGAGCTGTTACCTACCATCTTTTACCTGGTCATTTTCGACTCAAACCAGCCCCTTAGGGTCTATCACTCTGATTTCGTCTATTGTCATTGCGAGCCATGTTAGTGTTCGTCGTGGCGCGGCAATCTGTTAACCGGTAGTAACTTATGACTTTGGGTCAGTTATTAATGGATTGCCTCCCCCGGAGCACCCTGTTGGGTGCGAGGGGATGCTTCGCGAACGGCGGGCGGTTCCCGCCCTTCTCGCAATGACAGTTGGTATTAAATTTTGTATCAAGATAACCTTTTGTATGCATTTAAGTAAAACCTGGTATATATTATCCATATCAACATTAAATTCATGATGGGAAAACCCTATGCCCACACCCGAGATCATCCAACAACTGGTTAAACGCTTCGAGGAACACCGAGCTTCCTACCAATCCGATCGCTACAACGAAACACAATTGCGCAGCGAGTTCCTCGACCCGTTCTTCGAGGCATTGGGCTGGGATATATTCAATAAACAGGGCTTTGCCGAGGCCTACAAGGACGTCCTGCGGGAGGATTCACAAAAGGTCGAGGGTTCGACGCGTTCACCGGATTACACGTTCAGGGTGGGAGGGGCGCGCAAGTTCTTCGTCGAAGCCAAGAAACCGTCGGTCAACATCCAATACGATATTCACCCCGCCTTCCAGGTACGGCGCTATGCCTGGTCAGCCAAGCTGCCGGTCGCCATCCTGACCGACTTCGAGGAATTCGCGGTCTATGAGAGCCGCAGCAAGCCCGATCACACCGACAGCGCTGCCACCGGGCGGGTCAACCTGTACCGCTACACCGATTACCTGACGAAATGGGATGAGATCGCGGCCGTATTTTCACGCGCGAGCGTGATGAAGGGTGCGTTCGATCAGTATACCGAGGGCATCAAGGGTAAGAAGGGCACCCTGGAAGTGGATGACGCCTTCCTGGCGGAGATCGAAAGCTGGCGCGACCTGCTGGCGCGCACGCTCGCCCTGCGCAACCCCGACCTGCAGGTCAGGGAATTGAACTATGCCGTCCAGATGACCATCGACCGCATCGTTTTCCTGCGCATCTGTGAAGACCGCGAGATCGAACCCGAGTACCAGTTGAAGGAACTGCTTGGTGGCGAGAACGTCTACGAGCGACTTTGCACTTTATTCCAGCAGGCAGACCGGCGCTATAACTCCGGATTATTTCATTTCAATGAAGAGAAGGGGCAATCCAGCAGCCCGGATAATCTGACCCTCAGCCTGGCGATCGATGACAAGACGCTGAAGGAGATTATCCGCGACCTGTATTACCCCAGCCCGTACGTGTTCAAGGAGATCCCGACCGACATTCTGGGGCAGGTGTATGAGCGCTTCCTCGGGAAGGTGATCCGGTTGACCGCCGGGCACCAGGCCAAGGTCGAGGAGAAGCCCGAGGTGCGCAAGGCGGGCGGGGTGTATTACACGCCCACTTATATAGTCGATTACATCGTCAAGAATACCGTCGGCAAGCTGCTGGAGGGAAAAACCCCCAAAGAAGCCGCCAGGCTCAAGATCGTCGACCCGGCTTGCGGTTCGGGTTCGTTCCTGCTGGGCGCCTATCAATATTTACTGGATTGGCATCTCAAGTGGTATTCCGAGCATGACCCTGCCAAGCTGGCAAAAGGGAAATCCCAGGTCATCTACCAGGGGGAACATGGCGAGTGGAGGTTGACGACCTCCGAAAAGAAGCGCATTTTGCTGGATAACATCCACGGGGTGGATATCGACCCCCAGGCAGTCGAGGTGACCAAGTTGTCTTTGTCATTGAAAGTTTTGGAGGGCGAGAGCAAAGAAAGCATTGGCGCCCAATTGAGCCTTTTCCAGTCACGCGCGCTGCCGGACCTGGGGAAGAACATCCAGTGTGGTAATTCGTTGATCGGGCCGGATTATTATTCGGATCGACAGTTGTCATTGGGGTTGGAAGATGATGAGGAACGCCAGCGGGTCAATGCCTTCGATTGGAAGACGGCTTACCCAGAGGTATTCCGGGCGGGCGGGTTTGATGCTGTGATCGGGAATCCGCCGTATGTACGACAGGAATCTCTTTCAAAACAAAAAGATTATTTTCAAAAAAACTACATAGCATTCACACCCACAGCCGATTTATATGTAAATTTCATTGAAAAAGGAATCAATTTAATAAAACCGTCCGGACTTTTTGGAATGATCGTATCTAACAAATGGTTGCGAGCTGCATATGGTGAACCATTAAGAAAGTATCTTAATAACAAAGTATCTTTAAAATCATTAATCGATTTAGCTGGCTTACCCGTTTTTGAGGATGCTACTGTAAGAACTGTAATTTTAATATGTTCTCCATCACAACAAAGCAATGATTATTATCAATATTTACCACCGCCAAGTATGGAAGTATTTAAAACAATATTAAACGGTGATGATTTACAAAAAATAACGATGAAAGACTCTATTAAACTTCGGTTGTCGGATCTAAAACAAGAAAGTTGGGCGTTTATTTCCATAGAATCAAATATTTTGCTAAATAAGTTAAAGAGTTACTCTTTACCAATAACCCAATATATAAACGGTCGTCCTTATCGCGGAATAATTACTGGGTTAAACGAGGCTTTTATAATTGATCAGGGTACACATGATAAATTTGTTAAAAGCAATCCCAAATACAGCGAGATTATAAAACCATTATTAACAGGACGTGATGTCCGTCGTTATGCAATAAATTATGCAGATAAATATATTATTTGGACTTATAAAGGAATTCCGATCGAGAATTATCCTGAAATATTTTCACACTTAAAACAATATCAATCACAACTTCAAAAACGATGGGATAAGGGTAATCATTGGTGGGAATTAAGAGCATGCGATTATTACGAGAAATTTTCAACTTCTAAAATAATTTATCCAGATATCTCCACTAATTGTAGGTTTTATTTGGATAATGAGGGTTATTTCTGTACAAACACGACTTATTTTATTCCTGGAAATGACTTATATTTATTGGGTATCTTGAATTCAAAGTTGGGTTACTATTTCTTTAATACGGTTTGTGCAGGCCTTGAGGGTGGGGGAACAACGTACCTGCGCTTTTTCGGTCAATACATCGAAAACTTTCCAGTTCATAAACTGAATGAATCCGATCCAAGAGAAAAATCGATATATGAAAAACTGATCTCATTGGTAAAAAATATACTTACCCTGAATCGAAAGTCCCCGCGTACACCGCAGGAGCAAGATGTGCAGAAGCGCGAGATCGAGTCGATCGATGCCGAGATCGACCGGTTGGTCTACGAGTTATATGGTTTGACAGAAGAAGAGATCAGGATTGTTGAAGGTGAATAGTTGATTCTACACAAATTAGCAAAACACATAAGAATCCATCGCACCAGATTATTTTGATAAATAGTGATGATATGAGTCTTACATGTTATATGTGTGAACAGCTAGCAACAACAAGAGAGCATGTACCGCCCCGCTGTTTTTTCCCCGAAGGAAAAGATACAAACAACGTTAATTATCGGAAAGACCTAATTACTGTGCCTTCCTGCATAAAGCATAATCTATTTAAAACCCATCTTGACGCTTATCTTTTATTTGTAATTACCAGTCAAATGAATCTTAACGAGATAGGTTTTCAGCAATATTTCACTAAAGTTAGAAGAGCATATCTTCGAGATAGGACATTATATAGAAAGGTTTTTATTAATCCTCAACCAATACGGCTTGGAGATATTCAAACAGGTACGTTCGAGATAGATAAAAATTTATTTTTTGCCGGATTTAATAATATAGCAAAAGGAATTTATTATCACCATTATAAAAAGAAATGGTTTGACCCAATTGAAATCTTTCCCTTGAGTATATATTTTATCGGTAATCGAATAGAATATTTCGAAATATTAAAAGGTATTAGACAATTTTATTATCAAAAAAGAAATAAATATGAAAAGCTTGGAGAGAATAAAAACATTTTTTATTACCAGATGATTAATGAGCAAGAAAATAATCATTCATATTTTTTATTGTCATTAACATTCTATGAAGAGTTTAATGTAATTTGTTTCCCTAACAACGCAATAAACAACTACCTAGATTCAAAATAAATATGACACTGAAGGGCTGAATCTATAGTGCAAAATGACTGAATTTAGTGATTTTTCTGAACATCCCCTTGCTATTGAATTATCAAAACGGATTGGTAAGATGTACTCTTAGGACTCATTCCTAACATCGGGGGATAAAAAGATATCGATCGTCTCTATCGGTCTACGACCGCGGTTGCGATAACCCTGGTGTGGTCGCTCTGTGTTGTAATGGACCAACCAGGTATCTAAATCAGTTTGTAGTGCCTCGACAGATTCGTACAATTTCTTCCGGAACGCTATCCGAAAGAATTCATCCAGAACCGTCCGGTTGAAACGCTCGACGAAACCATTTGTTTGAGGTCGACGAACCTGGGTCTTGCGGTGTTCGATGTCATTTAATTCCAAGTAGAACTCATACGGATGAGTATCTTTCCCACAAAACTCTCGCCCGTTATCGGTGAGGATAGATTCAACCTTAAGCCCCTTGTCCTGGTAGAAGGGGAGGACGTCATTGTGGAGTACTGCCAAAGCTGCTTCCGGCTGTTTGGTTGTGTGCAGGAAGCCAAAGGCATAGCTGCCAAAAGTATCGACCACTGTATGCAGGTAAACTCGCCCCACACCTTTGAGCACGCCAACATAAAAAGTATCTTGTGAAAGCACCTCACCCGGCTTGTTGCTCTCGATATGCCGTTCCCTGAAGCAAGGGTTGGCTTTCTCGATCCAGGCCACTTGGGCAGGTGTCAGCTCAATCTCCTGGTTCAAACTGCGCTCCTCCAACTTCAACAACCGTTCATAGCGAGTTCCCATTTCATGCTTGTTCAAGATATTCTGGATGGTGGGATAACTAATTCTAATTCCATCCAGAGATAGGCTGTCGCTCAGCTTGTTGCATCCCCAGGTAGGATGCTCCAGGCTCATCGCCAGGATTCGATCCACATGTTCCGGGGGTGTCGTCAGGGGATTGGATTTGGGGATCGGAGGTAGATCTTTCAAGCCTTCGATTCCATGTGTTTGAAATCTGCGCTTGTATTCGTAAAACTGTGTGCGCGAGACTCCTCGCTGGCGACAGGCTTCACTGACATTGCGTAAAGTCTCTGCCAACTGTAGAACACTCAACTTGTGCTGTGCAACTCGTAACTTTGCATCCATCGTGATCTCCTTGTATAATTTTACTGGTTATTCACGATGTTAGGGCTGTTTCACTAGGGTACAGGTAAGATTATTAGAAAAATGGGGAATCTACACTACACATGTCAGGAGCTATATTCTGCCCAAATTAGTATTATTGATGATCTTGTTGATCTTGAGGGGAGTATAAGGTCTATAAAGAATGATAACTCGGAAATTAATATAAAAATATCTAACATTGTCAAATTTGCTAATGGAAAAAACCGACCACTCTCAGATAAAGAAAAAACTGATATTGGGCTGTATCAAAATGAAATCCTAAACAATGATTACGCAATAAAAATATTACGATATGGGCGTTGGTTGTATAGATATGTCGGCGATGGTATAGCTTGGAGAATATATAAATACAATCGCGAAGCTATTAGAGCCTTGGGAAATAAAGAATCAGTTCCATTTATATCTAAACAAGAGGGAATAAGTAAAGAAATAAAAATATTTAAAGCGATTAGAAGCCTTGGAAGAAAATGGCTTCCATTGATGCATGACATAACCAATTGCCTGAGAACAGCGGATTTTTCAATTTTTTATGGGGGGAAATTGTATCGAATAATTGAGTTAAAGATAAGAAACTCAAATACCAAAGTTGATAATTCAAGGGGAAAGAAATCTTATAATGATGCTAGACAAATCAGGCAAGAAAAACATTTAGATAATATATTTAAATTTTGGCAAACTGGTAACCTTGAATTTCTAGACGCAGAATTGATAGGTGGTATATCCATAAAATCCAAAATCCCAGAAAAATATAATTTTCGTGATATCTCAAAGGTTATTCGCTTGGCTCGCAAGAAGGGTTTTGGATATACTCAAATAGAATATGGCTTATTGTATATCGCGTGGGATATGTACAAATCAAGTATAGATGATGCGATAAGAGAAGTCACAATTAAATACCCGCATATATTTGAAACACTAATGACATTTAGAGCTATATATCCTCGTTATAATGAGTACCATCTATCATTGCCGATTACCGCTATGGAAATATCTGCTAAAGATATCATCGGTTTAATATTTAACAAATTTGGTTTAGTTTGTTTACTTAATTATCAATGTGTAGAAGAATATTTAAATAAAAATGGACTACCAATCCATTTTGAAATCAAAAACAATAAACTAATTAGAATAATTACTAAAACAATCCCATTAGGAGAAGTACGAGAAGGGCTCTGGGATCGCATATTTTTTGAGGGGTTGTCATTAGATACATTTAATGATTTGATAAAAGAGATTATCAAAGAAAAAGAATTAGAGCCCATAATGTAATATTATTAAGGGAATTATATACAAATGAGTTTGTAATTATTCTAAATATGATAAGAATAATTACTGTAAGTAGTTTACTAATCACATATCCCCCATGAATAACCCGGTCCCTTTAGACTGATTGTCATAAGGCGATCAGTCAATTATAAAGTTTTCCTGAAACAATTTTATTGAAGGCGCATTTCTTATCCTTCTGATTTATTGTTTACTTATTTCATCTCAGGGACAGATGGGAAATACAAAAACAACACCCTCTCCTTCTTTCTTCGGCACAATATCTTTGGTTGTTGCGTCATATTGTGCGCGATTTGCATTCACGAAGCAGTATTGATCTATTGGAGGATCTGGTATTTTAATTAGTGCAGAGTATGGCTGTCCAATTGATATAAACCAGCAAGGAGTAAATGGTTTTGTCTCACACTGTGGGATGGGGTATTTGATAATATGAAAATAATACTCATAGTAATCTAAATCCATTTTCCTATCCCATGAAGGAATAATAATACTGTCTCCTATATAGTATTTGGAAATACTACCGTTTTTATCACGATAAAGTTCATTGATTCTACCGGATTGATTTACATGGCTTTTTCCATAGATCTTTTCTGCCACTGCCATCCCGTAATCTCCATCCTCGATAAAGTAAAGACAGGGGAAATTAGTTTCGACAGGAATATTAGTTTTAGTCTGTTTACAAACAGATAGATTGTTCATGGATGAAGAAGTAGGAGCAAATGTAGGTATTGGTGTTTGAGTTGGAATAGGCGTATTTGTAGGTAATGGAGTTGTCGCTTCTTTGCGAACAGTGACTGTTATAAGTATTACAAAAGCAAGTATAGCCATAATTGCTAACCAAAGAAATATTGTTGTAAGAATTACATCAGCTCCTTTTAATTTGCTAGAATGATTCTTATGGAAAAACTCCAATGTTAACCTAAAAATGAAATAGATAAAGCCTGCTAATAGACCAGTAAACATAAAACTGATTATTTTGGCTAAATCGCTATTTGTTTCAATACTACAATCCCAGAGATTCTCTGCCAACCAAGCCCAGACATAATTGAGATAACCAGTTAATAACCCGTAAAGTCCACCAGCGGATAGAGCAAGACCAGCAAGAATCCACTTGAGAGGTCTCCTTTTTTTATTGTCACGCTTATCTATATCTGCTTTCATGGGCTTAAGAATCTTTTCTCTTATTTTTCTCTCTGACATGATATTGCACCTCCCCTATATTTTATCTCACCTCGACCTTATGGGAAACTTTCCTAAATAATAATGCGTTAAATCTCCTTATCTAACATTAATCACCCGCTCACTTTCAATCTTTTTACAGATCGGTAACAATCATCTTTAATATACATCAATCGATTGACCTCCAAACATAATCCGTGTAAGATAGCGGCTGTTTGTTCAGACAAGCGTAAAAAGATGACCCTGGCGAGACATTTCCCACACCACGCGTTCACGCTGCTCCAGCTTTTATCTGTTTGAGACGCCTGACCGCTGTTGGGGGGAAAACCATCAGGAAATCACATGAACTTCATCAGAGCCCTGACCCACCGTCCTTTCGCGCTGCTGTGGAGCAGACAGACCTCACCTTTTTTCTCCCCCACATAGCCTTAAGCCAGCCTCGCCAGTGCAATGTAATATAATCCTATCCGATCCCGGGTTCATCCGGTTGGAGGAACCATGACCTTGCAACGCATCATCTTTATCCTGCTGGTCCTGTTTGCCCTGGCGAACGTCTATTCCCTGTTCGGCCAGCCGCTGGGTATCGTCCCGGCCACCATCATCCCGCTGACCGGTTTTGCCTTTGCCTTTTTTCATGCCGTGCAGCGTGAAGGCCGGGAAGGCGCCCTGCGTCTGCTGGCGCTGGTCTTCGGCGTCAGCCTGCTCTTCGAGAGCGTCGGCGTGGCAACGGGCTGGATCTACGGTCCCTACCATTACACCGACAAACTGGGTCCCATGTTCCTGGGGCTGGTCCCTTACCTGATCCCGATCACCTGGTTCATGATGAGCTACCTGTCCTTCGTCATCGCCGAATGGCTGGTGCCCTCCGGTGTCAATTTTCCCGGAGCAGAACGCCGGGGAAGGATCCTGGCCGTGGCGGCAGTGGGCGGGCTGGTCATGACCTCCTGGGACCTGATCATGGATCCCATCATGGTGGCGGGCGGGAACTGGGTGTGGGAAACGGACGGGGCTTATTTTGGTATTCCACTGCAGAACTTTGTGGGCTGGTGGCTGACGTTCTTCACCGGTTATGCTTTGTACCTGCTCGTGCGCGGGAAAGCGGGCAAAGCGCCTGAGGCCGGCTTCGACCGGTTGGCGCTTTTAGGGTACCTG
Source organism: uncultured Chloroflexia bacterium (assembly GCA_963701225.1). Lineage (GTDB taxonomy): Bacteria > Chloroflexota > Anaerolineae > Anaerolineales > Anaerolineaceae > JAFGXF01. Next base: position 1,038,542 of record OY969578.1, read on the forward strand.
GCGACAGCCCTGATGTCTGTTACCGGTATGCTGATCGATGGCGCGGGCAACCTGGCATTGATCGGATTCTTTGCCATGATGCCGTGGGCGATCATGGGATGGATGAAGTTATCCGCTAAGTAGGCCGGAAGGGCGACGACCTGCTGGACCTTTTATAATGGCTTCTTTTCAATGGTTATTCCATATTACTTTTTATTTCCAGGCGGGCCCTTTGGTCTGGGCACATGGATCGCGGGTGAGCTGGGCATATCGAACTCGGGTGGCAGGTCCGGGGGTGAGGGGTGATGGCTTCTTTTAATTTCAAGATCTTTTATCTTTGTCAGCCGGTCCTTTTTTAGGGGTATCTTTAATCTTTTTTTCATTGGCTTTTTTCCTCGTTAATAATGGGGTATGTATCGGCACGATTCGCTTATCGGTTTCCGGGTTATAACAGGTGGCAATCGTAGACACCAATTCGGCTGGCAGGAAGATACTTTGATAACGGTTGGTGATGTAATTTTTAGTCTTCTTATCATACATTGCCGGCTCGTTAAGGATTAAATCGCGTTCGTTTTGTCCCACCGAAACATCCACGTGATCGATATAGCCTGCGTAGGATTCGCCATTCGTGAGATTGACGACTACCCAGTGTTTACAGACGTTATCACGGACAAAATCCTCCCATGCGGAAGGATATACGGAAACAAGCGCCAGCTTCGTTACCAGCTTGAGGCTGCCAACGCAGATCAATGCCACGATGATCGATCCGGCGATATGCCCGATAAAGGACAAAGCGATCGTTACCAGGCTCTCTGTACCAAAAACCCCCCTGTCGAATGTCGCCGGGATCACATAGATCGGTTGAGGTAGTTTAAAGATCGATGAAATTAGAACGTAGACCATCAATCCGATGACGCTGAAAGCTACGATAGCAGCGATCTTTTCCCACTCTTTTTCTCTCCAATTGGACCCGAACAATCTTTGATAGATGGCGAGGGCCGGCAAACCTGGAATTATCGCGAAAATGATGATCAAAAGGGAAACCAACGTATCAGGCATGGCAACCTCCTATAACAAATATAGTATAGGATAAATACAACTAAAATACAACTGGTGGTTCAAATTCAATCCTCCCGTTAACGGATAGAGTGGGTTGGGTATTCTTCACGGTTTTACATGGATCAGCCCGGTAATTGGTGGACAGCCTTCTTTTTTTCCTCTCGCCCGAGAGAGGCTTGATCGCGATATTAATTATGACCGGGGAGAGGAGTCAGAGGTGAGGGGGAGTATTTACTGGGTCGCTCTGCGTCCTTCGGATCGCTGGCGCTCATTCCGAAGGACATACAGCGCTCCAACGTACAAATACGTTCCCTTTAATCACGCGATCTCTTTCCACCTATTACAGATTCGTAACAAGCCCGTGAAAACGCCCCAATCGATTGACATCCACTCAGTATCCGGGTAAGATAGCGGCTGTTTGTGAGAACAAGAATTACCAATATGCCTAAAGCGAAACCATTCCCACTCCACGCGTTTTCGCAGCTCCAACTCCCGGCTGTTTAAGCCGCTTGATCGCTGCCGGGGGACAATTGACAGGAACCATCCATGAATTTCTTCAGAGCCCTTATCCATCGTCCTTTCGCGCTGCTGTGGAGCGGACAGACCGCCTCCCGCCTGGGCAACAACCTGTACCGCATCGCCCTGGCCTGGTGGGTGCTCGAAAAGACCGGCTCGGCGGCTGCCATGGGCACGGTGTTGATCTTCTCGTCGGTGCCGATGCTGATCTTCCTGCTGGTCGGCGGGGTGGTCACCGACCGCTTCCCGCGCCTGCGCGTGATGTGGATCTCTGACCTGCTGAGCGGTGCGGTCGTGGCGGTGGTTACCCTGCTGGCCGCCACCGGCAGACTCGAGGTCTGGCATGTCTACATCGCCAGCATCGTCTTCGGGCTGGTGTCGGCCTTCTTCTTCCCGGCTGCCACCGCCGCCATCCCGGAGATCACCCCCAACGAGCTATTAACCAGCGCCAATTCGCTCAACAGCCTCAGCCAGCAGATGGCCAGCATCATCGGACCTGCCATCGGAGCATCGATCGTAGCCCTGGGCGGGACGTCGTTGGCCTTCGGTCTGGATGCTCTTTCGTTCTTTATTTCGGCTGCCTGCCTCCTCCCGATCTTCCGCTCTAACCCTGCCCTGGACCAGGCTCCCTCCTCTTCGACCTCGGCGCATAAAGGGCTGCGCTCAGGCCTTCATGATCTGCACGAAGGCTACCAGGCAGTGATCGCTTCGCCCTGGTTGTGGATCAGCATCGTCTTTTTTGCCTTCGTCAACGTAACCGAAGGCAGCCCGATGAGTGTTTCCCTGCCGCTCCTGATCAAGAACAACCTGCATGCCGACGTAGGCACCCTGGGTCTTTTTACATCGATGAGTTCGGTCGGGTACGTGATCGGAGCGATCTGGCTCGGGCGCTACACACGCATCCGTCACCGCGGTCCGGTGGCTTACCTGTCCACCCTGGTACAAGGTGCCGCGGTGGCGGTTTTTGGGCTTACGACTTCCATCCCCCTGCTGGCAGCTGCCGCCTTCGTGGGAGGTCTATGCCTGTCCGTTTTTGGCTTGATTTGGATCAACTCGCTGCAGGAGCTCGTCCCGCGCAAGATGCTGGGGCGGGTCTCCTCGATCGACGCGCTGGGCTCCTTCGTCCTGCTACCGGTAGGCTATGGCGTTGCCGGCTGGGCGACCGACCTGATCGGTGCGCCACTGGTGTTCGTGATCGGGGGTGTATCTTCCATGGTGCTGGTGCTCGTGGCCTTGACGCAGCCTGCCATCCGGGAATTGGATTAAAAAGGGCGGATCCTCGCTCCGCCCCTACGGTTGTTGCGTGCCCCCCACTTTCACCCCGCATCACCGACAGGGAGCAGTTGGGTGTTGGGGGGCGAGCCCCCCACTTGCACCCTACACCACCGACGAGGAGCAGCTGGGTGTTCGGGGAGCGAGCCCCGTTCCTGATCCGTTGAGGTTGTGTATACCTGCCAGGTTGAAGTAAGCTCGTTATTTTTGAAACTCCCATCGAGTGGCTGAATTGCTATATAATACAAACAGATGGAATTCGATCTTCTTTGTATCAATATTCCTGCCTGACAAATCCGATTTCATTATCCCGATCAAGGAGGATGTCATGAAAACGAAGGTTTCATTTTTTATCCTGGCTGCCATAACGTTGGTCATGTCCCTGAGTGCATGTGGAACATCCACGGCCACACCCATAATCGATTCCCCTGCACCAACTCTTTCAACATCTACCGCGCCGGTTGTTACTTCCGTCGATGTTGAACCGGCGGATATCATCTTTAAGAATGGCGTGATCCTGACCATGGTCCCCTCTCACTCGCAGGTTGCTGCTATTGCGATCCGCGCAGACCGCATCGTGGCGGTCGGGAGCGATCCGGAGATCGCGGCTTATATCGGCTCATCCACGCAGGTGATCGATCTGGATGGAAACACGCTGATGCCCGGCTTTTTCGACGGGCATACGCATATCCTGGCTTACCCATACCGAATGGATCGAACGATGGATGAAGCCCAGGAGATCGCCATCCGTTATGGCGTCACCTCTGTCAATGAAATGTCAGCAGACCAGGCGATGCTCGATGCGTTATTCCAAAAGGAAAAGGATGGCAGCCTGCGCCTGCGCGTGAACGCATTTGCTCCATATAATGAAGGCTATCTGGCTGAGGATCGTAAGAGCGATATCGTCGCGACCTGGTTCCCTGAAAATGGTCCCATTCTGGATACTGACCGGCTGGTGAGGATCCCGGGGATCAAGATCTTCGTGGATGGAGCCATGACCCCCAACCGCGGCTGCTGGGCGTTGAGCGAACCGCTGACACCGGAAGCGGTGGCTCAATTCGGATGTGCCTCTGAATTGGGGGACTTTTACTGGTCTTCCCAGGATGCAATCAACCAGGTGGTGCGTTCTGCCCAGGAGGCAGGCTTCAGGGTGGCATTCCATGCCATGGGTGACGGTGCCATTGAGATGTCATTGAACGCCATTGAATATGCATTGGCCGGCCAATCCAACGATCTTTACCGGCATGCCATCCAGCATAACAGCCTGATACGGACGGACCAGATCAGCCGGATGGCGGAAATGGGCGTTGTCGCTTCCGTGCGCGGCTATGCCGACCTCTGCGATCCGGGTAATGGCGCCATTTTTGGTCCGGAACGCCAACTGTGGTATGTCAACCGTTATGCCATTCCAGGTGCAGGCGTCCATGCATTTATCGAATCCGACTTTGGCTGGACATCCGATCCGTCCGATCGTTTCGATCCACGCAATGGTGATCCGCTCGTACAGTTATACGGGATCGTTACCCACCAGTTTGTGAATAACGGGGTTGTTTGCAGCCCCAACCCGATCTGGCACCCGGAACAGATCAGCGTCGAAAAAGCCCTGCTGATGCTGACCATGGAACCGGCATATGCCGTTTCGATGGAAAGCGTGGTGGGCTCAATCGAGGCTGGCAAGTATGCCGACCTGATCATTTTATCTGCGAATCCATTGGCGGTTGACCCGGATCAGCTGAAGGACTTGCAGGTATGGATGACCATGATCGCCGGCAAGGTTGAGTTCTGTGCCGCAGGACATGAAGGTTTTTGCCCCTCCGGCACCGGGGAACAAACCACCCCGCAACCCCCGACCGTTGCTTCTCCGGAGGGAACCATTTCCACGTCCATCCCGGCCGGCCCGGTTCAAACACAACAGGTCAAATATGATTGCGATTCAAAATCAGGAAGTCCCACCCACATTGACCCTCAGGATTTTCTATTAACGACGATTAATTGGGCAGCTGTGACCAGGGGGCAGGTGGAAGATTTTCAAGCTGCCCTGCAATATACCGTATGGGTGAACGGCGGGCAGATCAGCTCGAGCGTGGATTACGGAGAGATCACAAAAACGAAAGATGGCAAGTTTTTTTTCGTCCCTGTTATGTTCGATGTGGGTTTGCTTCCACCAGGTGAAAACAAGATCCGTACGTTGCTTGGCTTTGACAGGAAGATCTCTGATGGGATCGGTGAGTACGGTCCTGGAACTGCAGAGGCTGCCTTTGATGGAACCTGCACTGTGATCGTTGACTAAAGGGAGCCGGTCCTCTGGATATTCGTTGGGATTTGGGCAAGCAACAGGTCATTATCCCAACCTTTTGAATTTAATGGCGAGACCTTATCGCAGGTGAGGGTGGGTTGTATCTGTAGGGCAGACATTCCTGTCTGCCTGACATAGTCGCAGGATTTGTTGGGATTCGGACGAGGAATATGTCATCATCCCAACCTGCGTATTACTCTCAAATATTTGGTAGACAGCACCCTAAGAACGGGTGTAATTACCCCCCAATAATGGGGGTTTGGCGAGAATACCCGTCCTAATACACGCTTTATTTCTCCCATTAAGATCTTCTTTGCGCTCTTCGCAGTTCAAAGGTATTCCTCCTGTGAACTGGCGGGATAGCTGCCAAAAAACGGGAATCCAAAAAATCCCGCCCTTGTTAGATATTAGACCCTAAAGGTTTTTAAAACCTTTAGGGTCTTTTTCACACCGCTTCCCCCATTTCCCCCGGGTGCGCCGACCTTCGGGGAGGCGCTCCGGGGGACACCGCGACCATGGGGAGCAGGTGTCCGATATTATTAATCCAGATGCGCCGACCTTCGGGGAGGCGCTCCGGGGGACACCGCGACCATGGGGAGCAGGTGTCCGATATTATTAATCCAGATGCGCCGACCCCTTCAGCACCCCCGGGTGTGCCGACCATACATTTATTTTTTCCTCTCCCCCGTGACAGGTATGACCGCGAGTTTGGACCTTGACCGGGGGAGAGGTGTATCCAATAAGTTCATTGGACTTACGGGGTGAGGGGGCACGTTAAAAGGCGGGTATGAATACCCGCCCTACTAACACATGCTTTGTTTTTTCCCTTGGAATTCTTCGTGTTATTTTCGTTCTTTGTGGTTCAAGTTTTTTATCCCCCATTAATCACCCGGTCACTTTCGACCTATTGATCGATTTTTTCCTCTCCCCCGTGACAGGCATGACCGCGAGTGTGGACCTTGACCGGGGGAGAGGATAAAAGGTGAGGGGGGATCCCAACCAGCATGCCCTTGGCGTTCTTGGTGGTTCATAGGCATTCCTCACAGGAACTGGCGGGATAGAATCCCGCCCTACTAACACATGCTTTGTTTTTTACCTTGGAATTCTTCGTGCCCTTAGCGTTCTTGGTGGTTCATAGGCATTCCTCACAGGAACTGGCGGGATAGAATCCCGCCCTACTAACTACTAACACACGCTTTGTTTTTTACCTTGGTTTACTTCGTGATCTTTGAGTTCTATGTGGTTAAGGTATTTTTCTTCCCCATCCCCCATTAATCACCCGGTCACTTTCGACCTATTGAAATGATAGGGGGTACTTTGCTATTATACTGGGCATAGAACATGCGTTCTAACTATTGTACCGGGGAAGGAGGTCCATGACTGATAAAAAACAACATCGCGCGCGCTTTGATGCCTGCGGCACGCCCAAGGAGGGAGGTTGCTTCGAGATCCTGGCCATCACTGCCGGGGACGGCAACGGCTGGCACTTCAGCCGTGAGGTGCTGGCCGACAGCCTGCCTTTATGGGAAGGGGTCGAAACCTTTATCGACCACGGCGAGACAGATGCCGGGCGTTCGGTGAAAGACCTGGCGGGGGTGTGTTCCGGACCGGCCTGCGACTCGCTCACGGGCGGCATTCGCCTGAAACTGCGGGCGACCGGTCCGTCTGGCGGGCTGCTCGAGGAAATTGCGCGCGAGTGGCTCGCCAGCCCACCGCCGCAGGCGGATATCGGTTTCTCGGCCGACCTGCTCTTCACGGCCGAGGGGCGGCAGGTCAAGCGCATCCTGAATGTGCTGTCGCTCGACCTGGTCGTCAACCCGGCGCGCGGGGGGATGATCCTGCGCGCGCTCAACCAAAAGAAAGGAGTATTTATGGAACCAAAACTCGATCAAGATACATTGCATCAGATACCCGACTCGAAACGGGTGAGGGAGGAAAAGACCCCGCTGGCGATGGCTGTGCCAAGCAGCCCCCACAACGGGGAGTCAAGGGGCATCCAGCCGCTGCTCGAACAGGAGAACACACCCTCCCTCCAGGGGGGCGAGCCCTCCATTCACCCCTCAACCAGAGGGGTTCAGGGGGGCGAGCCCTCCATTCACCCCTCAACCAGAGGGGTTCAGGGGGGTGAAAGTGACGAGCTGCACATCCTCAAACTGCAGGTCTCGGCTTACCTGCTCGAGTCTTCGCTATCCAGCGCCAGGCTGCCGGCAGCCGCCGCCGAGCATATCCGCCGGCAATTTGCCGGGCGCATCTTCGACCCGGCCGAGCTCAACAACGCCATCGACGGTGCGCGCAAGCTGGCAGCCGACCTGGTTGGCGGGGCGGTCATTGCCGGTGCACCACGCGTGGAAGATCTGCTCTCGACCGAGGACCGGCTGCAAGCGGCGGTGGATGACCTGCTGGGCGCGCCGCGCGATTCCGGTATGGCCGGCAAGCGCGTCGAACGCCTGTCGGGCATCCGCGAGCTGTACCTGACCCTGACCGGCGACTACGAGATGCGCGGCGGTTGCGATCCCAGCCGGGTGAAACTGGCCACCACCGCTACCATGCCCAATCTGGTCAAGAATGCCATGAATAAGATCATCCTCGACCAGTGGCAGCAGCTCGGCAAAGCCGGCTATGCCTGGTGGGAGCCGGTTGTTTCGATCCAGCATTTCACCACGCTGCAGTCGATCACCGGCGTGCTGGTGGGTGAGGTTGGCCAATTACCCGAGGTGGCGGAGGGTGCCGAGTATGACGAGCTGCCGATCGCCGACAGCGGCGAGACGGGGGTTTGGCGCAAGTACGGCGGTTACCTGCCGCTGACCATCGAGCTGATCGACCGCGACGACCTGGCGCGCCTGCGCAGTTACCCGCGCAAGCTGGCCAACGCTGCCCTGCGGCGCATCTCGTCCCTGGTCTCGTCGGTCTTCACCGACAATTCCGGGACCGGACCCGTGATGGCGGATGGCGGAGCGCTGTTCAATGCCACGCCGGTCTCGACCCCCGGTGGGCATGCCAACCTGGGGACGGCGGCTTTGGCGGGCACTGCCTGGGAGGCAGCCGGTGCCGCACTCTACAGCCAACCCATGCTGGTGGCAGCCGGGGAATCCGGTCCGCGCCTGGCGCTCGACCCGAAATACCTGTTGGTGCCGCGCGCGCTGCGCCTGACCGGCATGCGCATCCTTTATCCCAGTTTCGAACGCGAGAGCAACATCTTCAGCGAAAACCTGCAGCGCGGAGAATACGGCGACGTGATCACTGTGCCCGACTGGCAGGATGCCGGCGATTGGGCGGCTGCCTGTGACCCGCGCCTGGCGCCGGCCATCATCATCGGCGAGCGCTTCGGCATGCTGCCCGAGATCTTCATCGCGGGCGACCCGCTCTCGCCGGCTATGTTCACCAACGACGAGGTGCGCCTCAAGGTGCGTCATTTCCTATCGGTCTTTGTGGCGGATTATCGTCCGTTATATAAAGCGAATGTGGCATAACGACACCTTGTAGGGGCAGGTTTCAAACCTGCCCCTACTGGCGATGACAGCAAAATAAAAGGAGGAAGGAATGGAAAAAATCAAAACCTTATTGACCACGCGTGCCTTCTGGGCGGCGCTGGTGGGGTTGGTGTTGATCTGCCTGGCGGGGACGCTGCCGGGCATGCCCGAGAGCTCGACCGAGATCACCCAGGCAGTGATCGTGCTGGCAGCTTACATCACCGGCACTGCCATCGAAGGCAGTGGTGTGAATCGTCTCCCAAAGAACGGGGGTACACCCCCAAAGAACGGGGGTACACCCCCCGAGCCGCTGTCCGAGCGTCTCAAGCGGCTGCTCGGATCGCGCAAACTTTGGGCGGCGTTCGTCGGGCTGCTGTTCGTCTGTCTGAAGCAGTTCAGGCCTGACTTCCCGCTGAGCGAGGAGCAGCTGTACCAGGCCATCGTCCTGCTGGCGACCTACATCCTGGGTGTCGGCATCAGCGACCGGCGGGCGGCGGGATAACCAATTGCAATTGCAGGGGAGGGTTTTCGCATGACCCCCGTTCTTGGGGGGCAAACCCTCCCCAACAAAATCGACCATGTAATGGAGAATTCCTATGCCCGAAACCACCTACCTTGAAATTGCCGCCCGCCTGTTGGGCATTTCCCCGCACCGGTTGTGGGATTATCGCGAGGGGCTGGATGGCATCTCTGTCCGCACGCCCGACGGCTACCGCCATACCTACCGCTTTGACGAGTTGGAGCGCGCATTGCAGCATACCAACCCACCACATGTAGTGGCGGAGCGTAGCTCTGCCCTTGCATTACCAACAGCGATTGTCAGACCGACATGAGTGCCGATCTCGACTCCCTGACCGCGCGCGTCGCGGAATTCCTGCAGGACGCAACCCACCTGGTCTATCCAGACAGCGCCATCACCGAAGGGCTGCGCCAGGCACTGGGCGAATTGTCCCGGGCGCTGGGGCAAAATCCGGACCTTTCAGGGCTGGATGGTGCTGTCACGACCACACTGCCTGAAGAGCTCGAAAACCTGCTCGTGCAGGGAGCTGCGGCGGTGGTCGTCTCCGGGCGCGGGCTGCGGCATGCAGAACAGACGGCGCTCGCCCCGGAGGGATTAAGCCCTGCGGCGCTTGCCTGGGCTGAGGCGGTGTGGAAACGCTTCAGCCATTCCTGCGAGTTGATACGATCTTCGGCTTTGCGCGGATCAAGCGTCCCGTGGGCCGAACCCTCTGCAGGGAGCAGGACGGGCTGGTCGTTGGATGCACATGACGGCGAGGTATTTTAGATGAACGACCTGTGGATCGGCCGGGAAGGAGACCTGCTGCACCTGGCGGGTGCATCTATTCAGCCGCCGTTGACCGGCTGCCTGTACAGCGATCAGCGCCAGCCCGGCGGGAGTGCCGGCGAAGTAGTCGAGGATGTATTGACCGTGACGCTGGAGAGCTGCTCCCCGGTGGATTTTGCCGCGATCATCACCGTCCTCGAACGCTACCTGTCGGCGGCGCGCACCTACCGCGGGCGAGGTCTTGGCAACCCGGTTTGGCTGGGTATCCGGCCGCTGGCTGCTGACGATTGCTGGAGGGCGCTCATCCACGACGGCTGGCTGGAACCCACCGGCAGCGGGCTGGCGGACCTGACCCGCGGGCGCATAAAAGTGCGGCTGCACCTCACCCGTACGAACGTGTTCGAGGGCAGCGAGCTGGAACTGCCGCTCACCAATCGCAATGGCAGCCGCGTGACCGGTGGATTGGCCATCACAAACCATGCCGACGGCGCGCATGACAACTCCATCCTGATCGACGGTGAGGATGTCAATGGCGATCTGCCGGGCTGTATAAAGCTGGCAGTAACCAACACTTCCGGCGGTGCAGCCTTGCGTACCCTGATCGTGGCGCTGAATGTCAACTCCAACCCAATCGGGTTCGAGCCGGTCTTCGAAGCTGAAACCGGCGCGGGTGGGGTGACGACCCCTTCGAGCACCTGCTCAGGCGGCGGTTACAAGGCTTTGAGCTGGACTGGCTCGGACGAGGTGGAACTGCTCAGTTGGGTGATGAACGCGGCGCGTGTCCAGGATGCCGGTGGCAATGCCTTCCGCTTCCTGCTGCGACTGGCAGGCGCTGTGAGCTATCTGGACCTGTGGCTCAGGCTGCGTGTGAAGGGCGGCACAGGGGATTCCGTTGTTGGCGAGACGGACTGGGCACCGGTCAAGGCTGGTGATGGTTTGCAGGAGCTGGGACCCCTGCCGTTACCGCCGGGGTCACTGCCGCCCGGTGCGACCGGTATGCCGTTGAAGCTGGTGCTGGTCGCCCGCCGCCAGTCTGCCGGGAGTCATGCGCTCAACCTGGACTACCTGGCACTGCTGGCGGTGGATGGTTTCCGACGTTACCAGGCGGTCGTTCCCCTGCCTGTGACTGGGCAACTGGTGGACGATCCGCTGGGTGTCGTCGCCTCTTATCAATCCGGATCGGGCTGGTTGGCGACGCATCTCGCCCTCGGAGCGCCGTTGGAGCTTGAGCCGGGCGTCAGCCAGCGCCTGTCGTTCTTCCACGATGAAGAAGGCGGGCTGGCGCCGGTGGAGCGCAGCCTGTCGGTGAGAGCGTGGTTTCGACCGCGCAGGTGTTTGCCGTTGTAGGGGCGCAGCGTCGCTGCGCCCCTACGGGGAAAACCTATGTTCCGCGTTTTATTCCACACCCGTGATTTCCAACCCATCAGCCAGCCGCGCTTCATCTTTAAACCCCTGGCCTGCTCCTGCGCACTTTTTCTTACCCTCTCCCACGCCGGATATCTAGAGATAATAGAAGTGTTGCGTGGGAGAGAGGGCAGGGTGAGGGTGGATAAAGGAGGATAAGCGTGTTCCGCGTCATTATTTACTCCCGTGATTTCCAACTCATCAGCCAGCCGCGCTTCATCTTTAAACCGCTGGCCTGTTCCTGGCATGCCATGGGAGGTCCGGATCGGGCGCGCATTGCCGTCTCCGGTGACCCGCGTGCATTGCCATCACTGTCTGCGCTGCATGGTATGCCGATCACAATCCACGACCCGCGCGGCGATCCATACTGGTGGGGGTACCTGCATGGGATCAGTATCCAGGATGGCCTTCTGGCACATAGCCTTAACCTGGACGGGATTGCCAACCGTGTAGCGGTGTTGTACACCCTGCCAGCTCGACCCCCCGCTGGAGGGGATGGAATCACTTCCCGGATGACTCCCTGGGCGGAGGACCCAGCCAGCCAGTCGCTCTACGGCATCCACGAACACATCCTGGAGCTGGGGGGGGTTAGTGAGTCAGGTGCACTCTCTGTCCGCAATTCAGAACTGGCCTTGAACGCTTACCCACGCTGGTCTGTGAGGCGATCTGCAGCCGGTTCCATGCCGGTTATGCTCGAATGCCGTGGCTGGATTGAGACGCTTACCTGGCGTTATTATTCTTGCGATATAGGATACATCGGAAATACGCACCCTGCGTCGGGTGTGACATCGCTTGGGACGTGGGCGATTCGCAAACTGGCGCAGTCCTTCACACCCTCGAACAGCTGGCCGGTCGAGTCGGTCGGCTTACGATTACGAAAGGTCGGGAGCGGGCATGCCGACCAGCTCAAGGTCGAGATCTGCGCGGATGCCGGTGGGCAGCCGGGAACTGCGCTGGGTATGGCACTGGTTGCTCCCACCGGACTGCCGGCGGGGATGGAATGGGTTGAACTGACGCTGGATGATCCCATCGTCCTCAGCACCGGCAACCCCTGCTGGCTGGTTGCCTCGCGCAGCGGAGTACCGGATGACGCCAACCATTACATCATCGACCTGGATGAAGAGTTGGGTTTTTCCGGCGGCTGCCTGAAGCTGTGGGATGGAGCTGTCTGGCATGCACGCAGTCCGGATGCCGACCTGGTCTTCACCCTCAACGGTAATGCCGAGACCACCACCCAGGTGGTTGAAATCATCACCAACTCCGGTCAGTTCCTGGCAGGTACCCGGATCGAAATCCCATCCGGGGTTTACACGACCCCCTGGCGCGAGGGGCGAAAATCCGCGCTTGATGAACTCGAGGCTCTGATGGTGTTGGGCGATTCCGAAGGGCGGGAACTGCTGGCGCGGGTTGATGCAAACCGGGTTTTGGTGGTTGAGAGGAAGACTATGCCGGGTGAGGCAGACTGGCAGGTGGCATCTGATGGCCGCCAGGTGGATCAGCACGGTGTCAGACAACCGCGCTGGAGGGTGCCAGTCGGACGCTGGGTAAAGGGGAAGGGTTGGCAGCACGCACCTTCCCAGTCGTTGGGTGGTTATGGCGGTGCAGGGTTTGTGGGTGAGTGGGAGTATCGTTTTTAGATCATATTGCAGGGGAGCTTTGCACCCCAGGGCGCCGCACCCGGAGTGTGCATGCTTGTTGAGTTTCGTTAAACACAACCCAACCTGCAATAAAACCCCAACACTTCATAAGTACCGGGTATCTGTCAGTGGTTCATAACCACATCATTCCCCAGAACACCAGCAGCCCAAGTGCGTAGCCAATCAAGCTGGTCGCGTTGATCACCAGGCTCGCCAGCACCGCCTGTTTCCAGGGAACGCCGCGCTTGTGGTTTAAAATATAAAGGAATACTGATTCGATCCCGAATGCGAATATCTCACCCAGGATCACCAGCCATAAAAAAGAAACCGGGATGAGTGGGAATAAAAACCAGACGATCGGTAGAGAGGCCAGGTTGACCACAATCACCGACCACAGCGCCACTTTCACAATCTGTTTGCGGTTATACAGTTTGATTGCGATCAGTTCCAACACGAGTGTAGCGATCAGGGCTGGCAGGAAACAGATTAACATTCTTGAAGTGACAAGGGGTGATTCAGACATTTGAGCCTCCACCTGCAAGCCCTCCCCCAAGACCTGCACCAGATAAGTTGAATTGTAACCAGAACGCGTGAATATATTGCTATCGCGAACCTGGTCGGCAAACTGCAGCTTGAGCTGATAATACGGGTTGTTGTAGCCCATGACGAATACAAAACAGGATTCATTCTCACACCCGAAACGCATACTATATGAAGCTTGAACCAGCTTGACTATTGTTGAACTTGAACATTCGCGATCGCTGCATAGCAGAAGCTCCCCGCCGGTCAGCTCCACCGGAGGGATGTTGAAAACGATATCAAAATGCAGCGATGGAGGTTTGGGACCGATGTCGGCAAATACACTCGAGTTGACCGGCAGGCAGATCAACAGCAGCAGGGTGATGGAAATAATCAGCTAGGTTTTCCGCATAAAGAAATTATATAACAAATACTTTTCGCTCATCTTCATGATAATCAAGAACCCTCATCATCAAGATGAGGGTTCTTTTACATCAACCTGGTCCACAGATTGTTGTTTTACAGGAACAGGTCTTCGTCCTTCTCAAGGCGGTACTTGAAGATCTGGTAGATCACGACGCAGATTACTGCCAGGAACCCGATCAGCAGGAACGGCGATGCGATCAGGAACGGAAGTATATCCACCATGGTCGTACCATCCGGACCCGGCACATAGCGGACGCTTGGGCTGTTGATGAGGAAGATGGCCGGGATCAACAGCAGAATTGTGGAAGCGGAGATGCCGCCAAAGATGATCCACAGGATGCGGCGGATCATGCCGAGTTTTTTTTGTTGCGTGGTTAATGTTTTTGTTTCCATAAAATTATCCTTTCATATTGTTGCTGGTCGATAAGACCTTTTTTATCGCACCGGCAACCGCCGGGTTTTGGAATATCAGGATATTCCGGGTGATGAACCGACTGAGCAGCGTTGTGCCCTGGTCGGTCAGGAAGAAATAGCGCCGGCTGGGACCTGTCTCTGATGAATGTAATTCGCTGCCGACCAACCCGGATTGTGACATGCGGTTCAGGGCGCGGTAGATGCTGTTTTCATCGGCGCTGATCGAGCCCTGGCTCAAACTCATAATGGTACTTTTCATTTCATAGGGATATGCCTTGCGTTGAGAGAGCAGCAACAGCAGCCAGAAGGTGAGCAAACCTTTTTTATAGGTTTCTTCCCATTGGGCAAGTAATGTGTCGAGTGTATTTGTTTCCATAAGCCTCCTTCCAATAGTAGTATACTATTAGTATAATACCACAAGCTAAACCTGTCAACAGGCAAATTGTTACAGATTTGAAACACGAAGAGGCACGGACTTTTAATCCAGGAAGGGATCACGCACACACAAACATCTCAACCATCGAGCCGGGGGAATATGGGAGGGTTAATCTCGATATTTTGAACATAAAAACTCTCATGTAATCCTCATTTTATTCGCCAAGTTGAAACGCTATAATGCAAAAGGATAACAATCAAACCACACAGCAGGCAAGATAACTGCTTTATCGATCAAAAACAACCAAGTGAGGACAGAGATGAAAATAGTTACGGATTGCGCAGCAGACCTGCCCGCAGAAGAAATTGAAGCTCTCGGCATCACCCAGGCGCCGTTATACATCCATTTCCCTGAAGGCGAGGTCAGCTCGCTGGACCTGACCCCTGACCAGTTTTACGACCGGCTGGCAGCCATGCACCCTGAGATCCCTTCCACAGCCCAGCCTTCGAGTGGCATATTTTCCGATATCTACAAAAAGCTGGCTGAAAAAGGCAAGCAGATCCTCTCGATCCACATCTCTTCAGGCCTGTCAGGTACGGTCAACTCAGCCCGTTTGGGAAGCGAAGAGGTCAAAGATGCAGATGTCAAGGTCTGGGATACGATGACCCTGTCAGGCGGCGAGCGTTTCCAGGTGCTGGCGGCTGCCTGGGCTGCCAAAGCCGGCTGGGGTTTAAAAGCCATCCTGGAACGACTGGAAGCCATTCGCAAGCAAACTGAAGTCGTATACACTCTGGATACACTCGAGTACCTGGCGAAGGGCGGGCGTATCGGGCGCGTACAGGCTCTGGCGGGCATGATCCTCAAGATCAAACCGGTCATCACCGTGGATCATGACGACGGCAAATACAGCACCGTCTCAAAAGGACGCACCATCCCGCAAAGCCTGGAACTGATCGGCGATTACCTTCAGAAAAAATCCGGCGACAAACCGATGTGGGTGACCATTTTGCATGGCAAGTTCAATGAGTCGGCGGATGCACTGGCAGAAGTTCTCAAGAAGAAATTGAATGTCTCGAAGCTGGAAGTCATGCGCATCAGCCCCGTGCTGGGTGTCCATACCGGTCCCGCCATTGTCGGCGCGGCGGTCGTGCCCATGAGCCTGATGTCCGACCTGACATAAATGTGTTAATCGAAATAAATAATATCCGGCACCATCCGAGTGCCGGATTTTTATTGGTTTTGTTTAACTTGAAGCAGTCAGTTGCGCTATCTCAGGTGATATGCAGGTCAGCCACCTTGCGAAAATGGAAGCCGTAGATCGCCAGCGTCACCGCCAGCGGGAATAATTTCGGTCGACGCCGCAGGGTCCATCCCAGCAGACGCCAGTACTGCATCCGTTCGATGCTGCGGATACCGAGCTGGTAGACCGACCTGCCGAATGCCAGGATGTGTTGCCATTCCAGGTGATAGCGGATCTTGGGGGGATTGTACTCCCGCAAAAATGTGATCACACGGTCGACGTATTGCCTGGGAGCGTAAAGTCTGTTCACCAGACGTTTATACCCATCGCGTAATTTGTCCAGACCCATGCTGGGAATGATATTGGTTGAACCGTCGGCATTATCACCCGTGAACTCGTTTACCAGCCGGTTCTCCCGGCGCATGCGCTCGAACAGGCGCGTGCCGTGCGGTGCCTGCAACAGGCCGACCATGGCGGTCACGATGCCGCTTTTCTGAATGAAGTCGAACTGCTGGCGGAAGATCGAGGGGGTGTCGCTGTCGAAGCCGACGATGAAACCGCCCTGCACCTGCAATCCGCCGCGCTGCAGTCGTTTGACACTTTCGATCAGATCGCGGTGCTGATTTTGGGTCTTGCTGCATTCCACCAGACTGCCCTCGTTGGGCGTTTCGATGCCCACGAAGACGGTATCAAAACCAGCCTGGGTCATCAGGCTGAGCAGCTCGGCGTCGTCTGCCAGGTTGATCGAGACTTCCGTGCTGAACGGCATGCCGGGCTTATCCTTGCGCCATTCGATCAGGGCGGGCAGGATCTCTTCTTTAAGCTGCCGTTTGTTGCCGATGAAATTATCATCGACGAAGAAAATATTCCTGCGCCAGCCGGTCTTGTAGAGGCTATCCAGTTCGGAGATGATCTGAGCGCCGGTCTTTGTGCGCGGGCGGTGACCCAACAGGGCGGTCACGTTACAGAAGTCGCATTGGAAGGGGCAGCCACGCGAGAATTGGATACTGACCGTGTCATAATTCTTTAAACTGGCCAGGTGCCACTCGGGTACCGGCGTCAAATGGATATCGGGATACTCGTCGGTGGTGTATTTCTTTTTGGGTTTTCCTTTTGCCAGGTCGGATAGAAATAGCGGCAGGGTCAATTCGCCTTCGTTCAGGACGAGGTGATCCACTTCGGGAAAATGCTCAGGCACCATGGTAAAGAGCGGTCCGCCCGCCACGACCTTCACGCCGGCTTTCTTGCAGCGGGAAATGACAGCTTCGGCTGACTCGCACTGGACGATCATGGCGCTGATGAAGACCATATCCGCCCAAGCCAGGTCTGCCTGAGACAGGTTGGTCACATTAAGATCGACCAGCCGTTTTTCCCAGCCACCTGGCAGCAAGGCTGCCACGGTCAACAAGCCCAAAGGAGGTGAGCCGGCCTTTTTGCGGATGAATTTGAGCGCGTGCTTGAAACTCCAGAAGGTGTCCGGGAACTCGGGATAAATAAGTAGAATGTTCATAATGATTCCTTTGAATTAATGGAATGCTCGTTGATCACCACACCCTGGATCAGGTCGCATCCGTTTGAATAAAAATATGATGCTTTCTTTCACCTGACTATAGCATGTCAAGATGATAATCAGATTAGGAAATGGTAACTATTAATTATATGCAGGGTGAATATCAATTAAAAATGGCGATCGGACTGATGCAAAACCCGATGTTATATTGTTATCAAAAGGGGTACAAATTATTCAACAGATGCGATAGCCAAATAAATGATCTTATGTATAGATTACAATGGAATGAATCGGGTATCGGTCAAAGTGGTAATACGAATTAATACCAGGAAAACGTGTGTTTGTAGGGGGTAGATCAGAGGCTGGGAGCTTTTTGATAAACAGGACGGTGATGCTTAGTGGTGGATCGTGCAGGCAGACCTTAAGGGAGACAATTTAAGGCATTTCGGACCCAGGAGCGCCCGAAACTATTTTAGATGTCTCATCATCCTGCTGTTCTCCGGGAATTTATATCGGGGTTATCCCCATCGAACCACTTTAATATAACCCTTTCTTTATCGGTTTCCTTCAAGCGGCCGACCAGTGTTGAGCCACTGCCAGCGCTTTTGTCTGTGCATCCTCCAGGGATAATATCACCTGGATCTGGAACTGTGGCTGAGCCATTTCATTTTGGTATCAATCGGATTTCTCACCGAGGTCGGAAGCCACAATAAAAACCCAGTTACCTTGTCGTGGTGGACAACTTATACCTCGACAAGGCGGGGTCGACCCGATTTCAGTCCGATAAGCTTCAGGTGCCCAAATTGCTCACCCAGCATGCCACCCAAGTATCGACGATACCGCCAGCTTCATCGCGGGTGCAAGTTGTATACAAGAAATTCCTTATAAAGCCAGAGCACTACCGTTAGGGTGAAATAAACTTTTCAACAGGTAGGTGAATGGTTTTGCTCATTTCGTTAAGTCCGTATGTACTTACCTCAACTGGATTATCCTGCAGGAAGATAAAGAAATTAACAGTTGTATCCCCAATGGCTCCGCTTTCGAGGACAAATTCGAGCTGTCCGCCAGTATATGCATCTGACAGGTCCGCATCCACCACGAGTACAACGCTGGCGCCGGTATTTGCACGTTGGATGGTTTGGTTGATGGAAAATCGGTTGTCATTCGCCTCGTGACTGGTCGCATCTGGGCTTGATGACACAACCTTTGGATTGATCAGTGTGCCGCCGCTCCTTAAGGTCAGCGTCGCCCAATCTGATGTAGTCGAAATCTGAATGCGGATTCTAATTGGAATAGAAAGGGCTGTTCCTTGGGATACGATAGTGGCCGGGCAAAATGCCTCTTGGCCTGGTGCGCACCACTCCACATGACCACCGACCATTGTCATCCACACCTGGAGATCCTTGATGGCATTAAGAT
This sequence comes from uncultured Chloroflexia bacterium, assembly GCA_963701225.1. Lineage (GTDB taxonomy): Bacteria > Chloroflexota > Anaerolineae > Anaerolineales > Anaerolineaceae > JAFGXF01. The sequence continues at coordinate 1,057,364 of OY969578.1, forward strand.
CAGTTTTTGGATTTCCTGAAAGGATAATAAGGTCGGCATACTTACCTGGCAACAGGCTTCCCACTTCCTTCTCGCGGAACAATGCATAAGCACCCTCAATGGTCATCATCGAGAGCGCTTCATCCAGGCTGACAGTTTTGTTTCCTATCCATGAAGGATCGCCACACTCGCTTAAATCTCCGGCAATTTCATAGGGAGTAGCCAGGCTGTATAGATGGAATAACGGATTGGAAGAAGCCCAGGGGTAGTCCGTGTGCCAGGCGAGATGCATCTCCGGACTGGCATCAAGCATGGCCTGATAGGCGAAATTCCAGGCCTGGTATTCCGGTGGATCAGGAACGATTCCGGTGGAAAAGAATACAGCATTGCACGACCAAATATTACCAAAGACTGTAGCAACAACCCCGATCTTTTGATAGCGCGGATATGAGTTCGGATTCACGGTTGTGTTGTGTTCGATCCGATGGCGTATTGTATTGGGCCGGCCGTTAAGAGCAAATTCGATTGCATTAAGGGCTTGATCGACAGCCCGGTCACCAATGGCGTGAATGGCACCCTGGTAACCCGCCGTATCGATATCTTTAACGATGGTATTCATTTCATCCTGCGTGAACCACAGGTCGCCTAGGCCATCATTTAAGCGATTGAAGCTGGTGGCTGGTCTTCCACACGAGCCTCCATCGGCGTACACCTTAACGCCCGCGATGCGCAGCATTTCTCCGGGTTCATGCGTGGGCGGGTAGTTCTGATACCAGTTGCCTACTACTTCGCCGCATGCTTTGGCGTAGACCAGGTATAAACTTGTACGCGCTCGCAATTGTTCCGAATCGCCCATGGCTTTCACCGTTGCCAGGATCCCATCGTCCACGTACATGTACGACACCGTAGTGATCCCACTCTGCACCAGCAGTTGCTGGTCATCGATGAAATCTGATGGGTTTCGGTCTTTCGTATGCCTGTGGGTGTCAATGAAACCAGGCATCAGGGTTTTTCCTTGCAAGTCGATCATGACCGTATCGGAACCTTGGAACGTCAAAATTTCCTTATCGGAGCCAACTGCCTGGATAAGTTTTCCGCGCACCGCAATAGCCTGCGCCAGCGGTTGGCTTTTTTCAATAGTAATAATGTTGCCATTGTAAAAGATGATATCGGCCGGCACAACAGGCTGATCGGTTTTGGTCGGTTGTAATAGAGTTATACTATTGGTTGCTGCTAAGGTTGATGCGGGAGAACTGGTGGTGGCTGAAGGGCTGGTTGAAGAACATGAAACCATGAAGAGGATCAAGCAGGTTAGAACCATAAATACTTTTACAAATCTGTTTTGCATGGTACCCTCCTGTAACTATTTTAATAGTATCGTGGTTCGGATAATTCTTTTTCTGACATTATATCCCTTGAGGGCAGTGGTTAAGCTTTGTTATTGCAAGGGATTGATAGTTGCAAGTTAGTTTCGATACAGACCTCCGTGGAGCCATAAGATATGTTTCGTGCGTTGTAACGCACGAAACTATTTTAGATGTCTCATCGTCCTGATGTTCCCAGGGCGATTTTTGGGAGGTCATCCCTCCCGAACCCGATAATTTAAATCTGGTTTTATCGGTTTACTTGAGACGGCTGACCAGCAGTTGAGCCACTGCCAGCTCTTTCGCCTGTACATCCTCGTAGGATAATGTCACCTGGCTGGAAGGATCGCTTCTCAGCCCGAAGGTGTTCACCTTGTCACCGGTACGAACGATGAGGAGGTCATAGTTCGCATTCCCGTTGTAGAATGCATCGGTCCCCAATCCCGGAACGGGCACGTTATTGGCATTGATCGACCGCATGCTATCCATGTACTGGACAGCAGACATGCCACCCGTATTGAGGAAATTCACTTCCAGGATCATATTCTGGGTCTGGTAGGCACAGATCGTGCTCTTGGCTTCATCTCTCACCTGTGTGACCGTTTCCCCCAGGATTGCACCAACTTCATCCTTCGATAGCACGGAGCAATTCCCTGATGCAACGGCAGCTGCGGGGGCAGCGGGTGCAGAATCAGATGCAGTCGAACTCTGACTTACTGTCGAGACGGCAGGTGCGCATGCGACCAGCAGTAACGCGCCAATGACTAATCCGAGGACCACAAACATTTCAGTTTTTTTCATTTTTTTTCTCCTAATCAATATCAGGTATGGATAGATCGTTTTACCTTGCGCACCAATATATTCCTATCGAACTGCAAGGCTATGATATTACTGGATGAATTATATCATAATTATCATAATAATGATAGAGTTTAGGTGATTTAACAGATTTTATGAAGAAATAAGCAGATTCTTATTCAGACTCGAACGGGAGACTGGCGCATATTCAGCTATTGTTTGCGATTCGTGAGCTGTCGGTCAGGTCCTATCGTCAGGTGGGGTTTATCTGCGGCAGAGTGTGAGTCAGGTTGTGGATCCACCTGTGTGAGAAAAAGCGGAAAAGCCCCAGGCACCACTTGGTGATTTCTTCAGACATTGCCAGCAAATAGACCAGGTGAACCGGCAGGTGAAATAGAAAGGCACCCATAACGGCTAACGGGACCCCGACGATCCAAATGATAAATCCATCCAGGAATAAGGAGAAACGCGTGTCACCCCCGGCGCGTAACACTCCCACGACGTTGATCGCGTTCATTGCCCGCAGCCATAAAAGCATGCCCATGATGATCAGCATCCTGTGTGCATTTTCGAGGACGGCCGGCGAAACCTTGTAGAGCGCGAGGATCCGATCTCCACCCAGGAGAATCATTCCACCCAGCAGCAGCCCGGATGCGGCACCCAAACCGAGCGACCTGCCTGCATAGGAATATGCGCGGTCCTCTTCCCCGCCTCCAATATCGTTCCCGACAATGACAGCCGTGGCTGCACTGATACCGGTTATCACGACGAAGACAAGGTTTTCGATGGTGCTGATGATGTTCATGGCGGCCACCGATTCCGTCCCAATGCGGGCATAGATTGCATAGTAGGCGGTGATGCCCATTGACCACATGAATTCATTCAAGGCGACCGGTAAAACGGGCTTCAATACCCGGCCGATAAACTTCAGGTTGATGTTCAACAACTCCTTTAAGGATGCGGCAACGGGTGATTTCGTCAGATAGGTGAAGGATAAAATGCCGATACATTCGACCACCCTGGCAGTCAGCGCCGCAATCGCCGCTCCCGTGACACCCAGCTCCGGAAGGCCAAACCTGCCAAAAATGAGGGCATAGGAGAGAAGGGCGTTGAAACTGAGCGACAGGGCACTGATGGTGAGCGGCAGTTTCACGTTGCCGATGCTCCGTAAAATTGTGGAATAACTGACGGTGATGGCGAAGAACAAAAATGAAAAACCGTAGATCTTCAAATACCTGCTGCCCAGGGAAACCACTTCGGGATCTTTTGAGTAAATGGATAACACCTGAGTGGGAAAAAATTCTGCCAGAATAAAAAATACCCCGCCCGCCATGACCGCCATCACCAGCGAGAGACCTAAAACCTTGTGTATGTTGGGAATGTCATTCTTCCCCCACAGTTGGGCGGTAAAAATTGCCGAACCACTTGCGATACCGAATACCACCAGGTTGAGCAGGAAAAAAATCTGACCTGCCAACCCGACGGCTGCCACGGATACATCACCCTTCTGACCGATCATGATCACCCCGACCATGCTCAAGGATGCTGTGATCAGACCTTGCAGGATTATTGGAGTCGCAAGCTTTGTTAACTGCTTGATATACGCTCTATCGTAATAGGTCTCAGCTGCTCGCTTTACCTGTGACCGGATATTGCCGCGTTTGAACAAATGACCTCTCAGAATCAGAATTGGATGGAATTATACCTTTGGATGTTTCCCCCACCACCTCAGGCAGGAAATTTTATTCAATATATGGAAATGCAGAGCATCAAGGGTTGCCCTGACCAGTAATTACAGAATATGCAGGGTTGTTTTATTTTCCGCCAATTTAGGCGTTGTGTAACTCTCCAGTTTACCGGACTCTTATAAAATCGATAAACCCTTTTTCGACATCCACCTTGACCAGTTTGACGGTAACTTTGTTTCCGACATCCAACCCCTCAAACCCCTGGACCAGCATACCCTCGATCGGCAGCTTGATCAAACGCACCCAGGTACCCTTGGGCGAAGCACCGGTAACGATGGAATCGAACTGCTCGCCAATTCGGTTTTCCAAGAGCAATGCGGCCGCGGATTTACCGACCTGGCGTTCGACTTTGTTGGCGCCGTCTTCCGCCTGGGTGCAGTGTGTGGCCAGGGCTTCCAGCTCATCGTTGCTGTAGGGTACGGATTTGCCTGTCAGAACAGCCTTGACCAGGCGCTGGGAGATCAGATCGGTATAGCGCCGGTTTGGCGCAGTGGAATGCGTATAATCCTGGACCGCCAGGCCGAAATGACCGGGCGGGTTGGCACCGGGTTGTTCGGCTATATACTCACCTGAACCCAACAGTTTGATCACCGCAAGCGACAGGTCGGGGAAACGCAGCGGATCGTCTGTGAGCGCTTTTGTAAGGAATTGCTCCAGCGCCGGTTGATCGGGCTGGGCGGGCAAAGTAAAGCCATGCTCCTGGGCAATCTCGACAATGCGGTCCCAGCGTTTTGGAACGCGCACCACCCGCCGGATGGAGGGAAAGTCGTGTGCTGCCAGGTAGCGGGCGGTCACGCCGTTGGCGGCGATCATAAAATCCTCGATGATATCCTTGGCGCGATTCTTCTCATCTTCACGCAGGTCGAGCAGCATGTCCCCATCAAAAACCGGTTGGGCTTCGATCGTTTGAAGACTTAATGCCCCGTGAGTATGCCTTAAATTCTTCATCCGCTGGGCGGTCTGATCTTGCAATTTCAGGTTATCGGCCAGACCCGTGACGGCTGCCAACGGATCCGGCATGGCTGCGCTGCTCTCCAGCCAGGCTGCCACACTGTTATAAGCCAGTTTGGCATGGTTGCGGACAACGGCATGATAAATGGTGGAATCCCCAACGGTGCCATCCGGAGCGATCACCATCTCGATCACAACCGAAAGTCGGTCCTGGGCGCCGTTCAATGAAGTGAGATTGGTTGAAAGCTTTTCAGGCAGCATTGGGAAGATCTGGGCTGCGGTGTAGATCGAGGTGGTATTGTGCCCGGCGTCCCCGTCGATCGCCGAGCCGGCAGCTACCAGCCCATCCACGTCGGCAATCGCAACCAGGATTTTTACCCGGCCGTCTGGCAGGGCTTCTGCCACGGTCAATTGGTCGAGGTCCAGTGAATCATCGTTATCTATGGAAGCCCACAAGAGACTTCTCAGATCGCGCAGGGTCGGGTCATCGGTTTTGGCAGGCTGCTGGATGCGATCGAGTTCAAGTTGGGCGGCCTTGGAAAATTCAGGCATGAAGCCCCGCTCGAGCATTACCCGGTGGGCGATTTCCTGCAGAATGACGCGATGGTTTTTATGATGATCATTCATGAGGTTCACTCAGATCAATGATTTAAATCATCTAGATATTTTACTCGAAATAGGTATGAACATTATTCAATAGGGATGATTATCCTCCGGTTTACTTCACGATCAGCGGCAGGTAAAAGCTCAGGGTTTGGAATTCAAAAGCGCCAATATCACAAGCGGCAGTTCCATCATAATCCCCATCAAACGGGCGTGTGTAACCACGCTGATCGTTGGAGTAGGTCGTCCCGCAGCCATTAGAACCCGATGGGATCTTGTCGATTGCCTGGTTACCTGCAGGCAGGGCATGCGTCTGGGTCGGGCCGCCGTTAGTCCCCAATGGGGGAAGTGTGAACCCCGGTACACCCAATTGGGAGTTGCCGGTTAAGCCGCTGAAAGTGCATCCTGTGGTGATGCCGACCAGGTTGTAGTCCTCAGAATTGACATTTCCGGGTGAAAAGCAATCCGGTTGAGAACCCGTGCTGTTGGTATTTCCTGCCAGGATTGTCCCACCCAGGGTGAAATAATCAGCCCCCTCACTATAAATGCCGCCCCCCCGACCCGCAGAATATCCTGTTCCGATGTGGTTATCATAGATGGTTGAATAGCGGATGGTGACATGGTTGCTGGCCACGATTCCCCCACCATTTCCCGAGGAACCATACTCAGAAGAAGTACTACCACTGGTGTTTCCACTGATGGTACTATTGGTTATCGTCATTTCACCATTCGCATAGATGCCACCGGCAGGACCTCCACCCCCACTCGAACTTGAGCCGGCAGTATTGCCACTGATAGTTGAGCCGGTGATCGTAATTGTTCCACCACAGTAACAGCCACCCCCAATACCTCCATAGGCATTAGTGGTGATTTCACCGCCCGCGCCGGCTGTGTTATCTCTGATCTCACTGTTGGTGATAGTCACAATGCCTGCATCTGTAAAGATACCCCCACCGCGACCGCCATCACCGGATGTTGTGTTGTCCTGCCCTGCCCCGGCGTGGTTATCGCTTATACGGCTGCTCAGAATCGATAATGAATTGCCAAAGATGTAGATGCCGCCACCGTATCCACCATTTGCACCCGCTACTCCGCCATTAGACCCTTTTCCAGCCTGGTTTCCGGTGACAACAACGTTGATCAGAGACAGGCTGCCGACGCTGCGGATTCCGCCGCCATGGGCAAGGTTGCCATTCCCGTCCGGGCTGTGGCCGCCGGTGACGGTCAGGTTTTCAAGCGTCACGTTTGCCCCGCTCAAGATATCAAAAACACGATCAATATCCCCGGCATCGATGGTCGCTCCGCTTGTCAGACCGCTGATGGTCACATCGTCGATGATATCCAAGTCACCGTAAACATTCAAATCCTCGTTCGCACCAGCACGTGTCAGTGTGTAAGAGCTAGCAGGTAGGCGGATGGAATCCACGGCAGGTGTATGAGCACCGGCAGGGCATCCACCGAAAGGCGAGTTGTTATTTGCTGCTTCGATTGCCTCACGCAAAGAACACCCGGACGATAGGCCGCCATATTCATCGCTGAAAATACTGACATCGATGGCTACACCAACCGCACCGGGTGCCGGGGGGCGCATGCCCGTGGTGACCAGTATCAATATAATGACCAATATCAAAGATGGGTAAAGCCGATTTGCTTTCATGAACGCCTCCCGACCTGGGTTGTTGTGGCAGCGATGAAATCGACGATGAACTACTATTTTGATTACTATAGCACTATTCTATTGTATTGTGAACAGAAGAGCAAACATAAATATACCGGCACACAGGCAGAAGGACTGCTCTCTTGAAGATATTTGGATTATCAATGCTTGATCCCATTGGCTTTTTTACAATTGACCGATGCGCTTAATCAACTGGATCATTGCGTAGTTATAAACCAGAAGCAGGATGAGAAGTATGGAATGAGTTCAATCAATAATGGCACCTGTGGTTTTGAGGATCAGCGGCAGGAAGGACGGCATCCCCATTTCAAAAGCTCCAATATCGCAAGCACCATTGACCGGCCGATACCAGCCGCGCTGGTCATCGTTGATACCGGTCTCACATAAGCCGGTATCGATGGCCGGGCTGTCCGGGAGCAGGGCATGGGTCTGGCTGAGACCCCCGTTGTTTTTCAACGGACCGATCAAGGGTTCGACAGTTCCCTGTTTATCGCCGGTGTTTATAAAACCACAGGAATCACCATGCCCCAGGTTATACCCTGAACTGATAGGAACACCGCCGGTAGAACAATCGCAGTAGTGTCCGCTGCAGGTACTGCCATTCAAGGATACGATCGAGTTGGATATCTGAATTGCCCCGGCGCCGGCCTTGTAAATCCCCGCACCCAGGAGTGCCTCGTGGGTATTGAACGCCACGGTGATGTTTTTAAATACAGAAGGTGACTGTGTTTCGGCGGAGTAGATGCCGCCGCCGGTCTGGGCAAAATTACCGCTTAGGGTGACATTTTCCAGTGTCAGGGGAACGGCGCTGTAAATCCCGCCGCCGGCCTGATTTGCGCCCAGAGCAAAGCCGGCATAACCATCACTGATCTCCGTGTGGCGTATGGTGAGGAGCAGCGGTTCTTCCGGATCCGTCTCGGTATAGATGTTCCCGCCGTCTCCGTATTCCGTCCTTCCGCCGGTGAAGGAACTGTTTTCGATCAGCGCAGTGTTGTTGTTCGATGTGATGAACAGGTTGCCGCCATCAAGTGCTGCCGTGTTATCGTTGAAAACGGATCCCGTAATGGCAACCGAATTCCCCGGATAAGCGTCCGAATACAACCCCCCTCCAAAGCCATACGTATAATCGTCTGTGTTGTTGCTGGAGATGATTGTATTTGTGATCGTCAGATTTCCATAACTGTTAATGCCCCCCCCTTTGAGCTCACTGCTGTTCCCAACGATTTGACAATTACGCAGTGTCAGAGATTGAGTAGCATTCATAAACGGGGAAGATGCAATTGCGCCGCCGCTTTCGTCGGAGCGGCTCCCCTGGATGCCGACATCCTCCAGCAACAGTGTCTCCCGGTTAAAAATGGAACCGCCGTCATCAATTCGTGAATAGCCATTGAAAAGCGACAGGTCTTTAATGGTTACCGATAGATCCATAGCGGGATTTTCGATCCTAAAAATCCGGGATCGATTTGGTAACACGTATTGAGCATCGATGACGGTGGTGTGCATGCCATCGCCCTGGATGGTCATATCGCTGGTGATGTTCAGATCGCCGGTGGCGTTGTCATCACCATAACTTCCACTACGGGATAAGTATACTTTGTACACGACTTCTACCCCGCTCCTCTGAATGGTGATCACATCTGCCCCCGAGCCGCCCGGGCAGCCGCCGAAAGGTGCGTCGGTGTTGGCTGCCTGGATCGCTTCCCTCAGCGAACAACTTGGGCCAGCGTCGTACTCGTCTTCCGTAGTGTTCACGATGATGCTGGCACCCGGGGTGAGGGGCGTTGCGCTTGAAATGCCTTGTGACGTTAGGATGATTATGACAAACAGCAACAGGCAGGACCGGCAGAGCAGGTGAAATGAACGCATGACAAACCTCCATATACATGGATTGACCACCCCAATGTAGCTGCGTTAAATTACAGGTCGATACAAATATAGCACAATTCGCTTCCCTTATATAAGTTATCTCCACCTGCATTTGCGATCTCAGGAATTCGGGCGGAAAGAATGATTTCTATTTATCCAACAACGGCAAAAAGCCAAGGGGATGACAATTTTCAAAGCCCCCAATCTCATAAGCATCATTATCAAGGTGGTTGAAGCCATATTGGTCGCTGATGGTGGTTGTCGTACCGCAGCCGTTCTTCCAAGAAGGGGTATTATCCAGAGTTACAAAGATTAAATCAATGGCAGAATTACGAAATAAAATACAAAATCATTGAAATCGAAATCATAGCCACCCTCGTTGGAATCTGTCCAGCAGGTGCGCCGTTCGATTTCACCTCCTTGTGAGCGGGCTTCCCGTTCAGCCCAGTATTCGAAAGCTTCGATATCCTGCCCGTTTGCCTGTCCCAGGATGCCACATTTCATCCTGCCCATAAAATCATACGGATCCACCCAACCGACCGCCACGCGGTCGATCTTGAGATCCTTGTTGTAATCGTGGATGTAAAAACTCTCCACCTGCTCCACGTTCCGGATAATGATGCCGGTAGCCAGCATACCGAATTCGGGCGCAGTGTATTTCCCATCGGGGATAGGGAAGTCAACGCCACCGATATTCAGATCGGTCTTTGTGAAAGGTCCGTCCAGGAAAAGGACCAGCCTGCCAGTCGCATGCCAGTGGGTGACGGAATATTGCGAGCCCAGCACCCGCCTTACATATTCATTGTAATAAATACCATCATTAGGCACCCAGCGATAGCTCTCACCGCTGTATAGTGCCTTGAATTGCGTGTTGTCATCATCGCAGGTTGAAAGGTGGAGCGATTCAGAAAATTCTTCAAGCTCACGAGTCGCCGGGCAGATGTTGATCCTTTCGGGTTCGATCATTGCCGGACCGGGCTGCGGGTGAGACAGCAGCTTGAGTGCGCTTCTGCGCATGACTGTTGGTATGCCCGTACCGCGCAGGGCAAAGGCTGAAATGGCTGTAAGAACAACAAGTATGGCACCAATGACCAGCAGGATGCGGAAGCCTTTCTTCAATGCTGACTCCAATGACTATCCGATTTGAGACTTGACGCTTATATCTCTTTTCCGGGACCTTGTCTAGGGTTTACGAAGAACCCGTAGTGTTCGGGTAAAATGAGAGGATGCGATCTGAAAAACGATTATCTCTCCTTATATTCGTACTGATTGTGCTGATTTCCTGCAATCGTCATACACCTTCTTCCCAAACACAGACCGCTGCAGTAGATGACTGGTATACGCTCTACTTCACCCATCCGGGAGAGGCCGGCACCGGTCTGGCAATCGAAAGTGCATTGGACGACTCAATCGACTCAGCGAATGACAACATCGACCTGGCAATCTATTCTTTCAGCCTGCCAACCATTGCTGACGCACTCATTGCCGCCCATATCCGCGGGGTCGACGTCAGTATGGTGATGGAGGCTGATAATATGGATTCCTACCAGGTAAAACGCCTGCTGGCAGCCGGGATACCCATCCAACCCGATAATTCAGATGGCTTGATGCACGATAAGTTCGTGGTCATTGATAACCATGAGGTGTGGGTGGGCTCGATGAATCTGACCATCACCAGCGCCCAGGAGGATGCCAACAACCTCATCCGCTTCGAGTCAAAAGAGCTGGTCGCCGATTATATGGTCGAGTTCGATGCCATGTATGACCACCAGCTATTCAGTCAGTCGCATATTCCCAAGACACCTTATCCATTATTTACAATCGGTTCGACCAAACTGGAAGCGTTCTTCCCCCCCAACGATTCAGCTGCGTTCCGGTTAAGCGAGTTAATCGCTTCTTCCGATGAAAGTATTGTCTTTATGGCATCCAATTTCACTTCTAACACGCTCAGCGCTGCGTTGATTGCAGCCAGTGGACGGGGTGTGGACGTAGACGGGTTGATGGATGCAGATAACGCCATCTCAGATACAGGATCGGACTACCGGTGGTTAACCGACGCGGGTATCCCGGTCATATTGGATAAAGACCCCGGTCGAATGCACCACAAAGTGATGATCATCGATAAATCGATTGTAGCTTTCGGTTCCTACAACTTCACTGCCAGCGCTGAGAAATATAATGATGAAAATTTACTCATCATCCATGACACCGGGCTGGCAGCACGCTTCCTGGCGGAATATCAGCGACTGATCAATTAATTGTATTTGTTCATTTCCCCCGAGGATTATTTTGCCTGAATCGGTCCATTGCATCCGGCCATTTGTTCTTCCACCGGTGTGTTGATATCATTGACCAGGAAACTGACATCCGCCATCATCCCCAGTTCTGCTCCGAAATAATTATTGAAGATCAACCGGAAGGTGTTGATGGGTGAAATGGTCGGGTAAAGCAAGTCAGAAGCTTCACCCGGCAGGTAGTAGGCATTCAGGATGGGTAAATTTGTCCCCGACCAGAAACCATGGTCACCTTGCAGGATGATGATGGGTGGTGTGTCGGATTCGGCGATGATGCGGTCGACGATCTCCAAAAGGCGCGGGTTAAGATAGGCGACCCCGTTGGCATAGGCTCTCTGGAAGGCAACCGGTGTCATCGGCCAGTTGCCCTTCGCACCAAAATATAGCGGGCTGGTCATTATGCCCTCCGGTGAGAAGACCATTGGTTCATGCGGAATCATTATATGGATGAAAGCGAAGGTGGGCGCATCGATCTGTGCAATGCGCGGCGCCTGGTCCAGGATGTACTCCTGCTGGGCAACGTGGTAGGCGTAGGGGAAAGTGATGTCATCCAATCGAGTGGGGGTGAACTCTCCCGAACGACCATACAAGGCTGCCAGGGGTGTGCTCTTCAACAGCAGGTACTCCAAGGTTGTCATGTGAGGAGGATCACCGGGATCCGTCCACGGTTCCAGGAAAATGTCGGCATTCTGCAGTGTTGACCAGTAATAGCCGGTATCGAATGCCACGGTTTGATAGCCGAGCGACTTAAAAGCGGCTATGGTCAGGTTGGGTTTGAGATAACGCCAGACTTGCGAGCGGCCGAGCCCCTGGTTTTTTGCTAGCTCTTCCAGGTCTGGAAAGTACCTCATATTTAATGTACTGGTTAAAGCGATAATGGTATTGTTGTAATTGGTACGGCTGCACTGGGCTACATAAAATCCACGTTTATCCAGCTCCTGGATAAAAGCGGTATTATCGTAACCTATTCTAAAATCCATGTAATCTGCGCGCGCATACCCATCCAGCACAAAATAATACACATCCGGTTTATCACTATTTGCTTGGACAGATGGTGCCCAGTTGTCAGGGTAAATCGGTTTAAAATCCGGTTTAAGTTGGTACCAGACAATCTTGACCAGCGGAATTAAGACCAGTAGTCCGGCAGCTGCATTCATCGCCCAAAGCGTTCTGGAAGTGGGTTTATTTCTTGAAATAAGTAATGCGCCACCGATTAACAGTGCCGTGTAGATCAGTCCAAGCCAGCCGTAACTGGCAGGAAATTTTTCCAGAAAGGGGACGTCCTCAAGCGCATAATGAACCTGACCAAAGCTCGCGAATAACAGGATGAACAGACTGGTGTACAGGGCTGCCCTAGCCCACTCTTTTATGATCCATTTGATCATAACCAGCAGGAGCAGAGCGCAACCCAGCGAGAGGAACAACGGACGCCAGAGGACTTGCAGCGGGACCTCGCGGATATTCCACTGAAATAACGCCAGGGAAGGATAGATCGCAAGCAGCAGGGGAAATAACAGTAGAGGTTTCTTTAGTGAGGATTTTGGATTCATTCGGTGATGGGCTCTGTGTTGGATGGATTTGGCAGGTTTGATTTCAGATAAGTGGTTTTACCATATAAATCTGACCGTTGGAAAATCCGCGATCAGCATAGTATTCACGCGTCCCGACGGCGGAGATGACCGCCAGATTGGAAAAACCATGGGATCTGGTAAGCACTACTGCCTGCTCAATCAGCCGGGTGCCAAGCCCGCTGTGCTGGGCTGCACCTGCTTGGACTGCACCCACTGCCAGGGATTGACCGTAGACATGCACTTCGCGGATGATGGCGGCTCCAGCCAGATCGTGGGAGATGCTTTTAGGCATTGTGTCATTGGGGAAGGATAATCTGAGGTAACCTGCCAACCGGTCATCGGGTGTAATAAATGAAAGGAAATGCTCCTCTGCGTTGGCAGCCTGGTAGATCAGATCGTCGAAGGTCAGGAGTTTGGGGTCGACAACCTGCCCGCGCACCTCGCGACAACGGACACACTGACACCGCAAACCCCGCCGGGTAAGTTCTGCCTGGGCGTCCTGGCGCAGGCTTGAGCGTTTTGAACCCTCGACCACATTGTAAGAGGGAATATCGCGGATGACCCGGTTGATGCGACAGTAACGTGGGGTCATGGCTTTAACATCCGCCACCAGTTGTATGAGGTCTTCTTCATTATATGGGTGATAATCTCCGCGTTCCCAGTATTGGTAGAGTTCAGCTGATTTTAAAAGCTGGGTGGGGTAGATCTTGATCTCATCCGGGCAATAGCCGGTGCCCTGGTCAGCGGTCTGCCATAAACGGGAAAAATCCTCCCGATCCGATGTTGGCGTAGCACCCAGCAGGTTGGGCATCCAGTGCAGCACGATCTTGAAACCGCCTGCCCGCAGCAAAGCTGTGGCGCGCAGGGTATTCGCAACGGTATGGCCGCGCCGGTTAAGTGCCAGAATGCGATCATCCAGACTTTGGGCACCCATCTGGACTTTGGTCACACCCAGCCTTCTCAGCCAGGCAAGTTGGGCGGGAGTGATCTGATCTGGGCGTGTCTCGATCACCAGACCGACATTACGGTGAACGGTGTGTTGGTTGAGCTCGTGGGCTTCATCCAGGCTCGCGCTTTCGACGCCGTTCATGGCATCGAAACAGCGCCGGACGAACCATTCCTGATAGTCGCGCGGGTAGGCATCCCAGGTTCCACCCAGGATCAGAAGCTCGATCTTGTCGGTCGGGTGACCGACAGCATCAAGAGCCTGAAGGCGTGAACGTACCTGCTCGAACGGATCGAAACCATGCTGCACCGCGCGGCGCGCACCGGGTTCGTCCGGCAGATAGCTCTTGGGCATTCTGGCTTCCGTGGGGCAAAAGATGCACCCGCCTGGGCAGGGGTGGGCTTTGGTCAATACGGTCACCGTGGTTACCCCTGACAGCGTGCGGATGGGCTTCATGCGGATGCGTGCCAACAAACCCGGGTCTTCCACCACAATGCCTGCTGCAACCTGTTGGTGGTAGACTGCCACCAGCAAATGCTTGGGAATGTAGCCACCGGCTTTCAATGGATAGCTGCGCATAGCCTTCCAAACCTCGCGTCCGCCGCGGATCTCAACCAGCACCAGGCTGGCAATCTCGAGCTGCTCGGGTGTGTACTGGTGCAGTGCCAGCCAACGGCTTTCCTGTTCGCGGTCGTACTTGGGGAGAGAGTCCCTGGGTGTGTCGATCATGGGAATCGAATGATAACATACCGGATGGATGCCAGGTAAAATGATTATCACCAGTCAGGCTTTTCCAGTACAATACTATAATGGCAGACATGACTTCGATTTATTTGTATCGTATCCAGCCCTCCCGCTCTGAGATGTTGTCGGAAGGCGCCACAGCCGAAGAAGAGATGATCATCATCGAACATTTTGCCTACCTCGAGAAACTGACAGATAAAGGTGTTGTCCTCCTGGCTGGCAGGTCACTCAACCTCGATCCGGCATCCTTCGGGATCGTCATCCTGAGCGCAGTATCGGAAGATGCAGCGCGGCAGATCATGCAATTAGACCCGGCTGTCAAGGGGAGCGTTATGAGTGCGGAATTGTTCCCGTTCCGGATTGCGCTTTGCAGTCATTCCCTGTGTGAGGATGGGCAGGGCTCAGCTATATTAAAGTGAATTCCTTCGGATTGTTCCTGTTATAATCCTGTCAACCTCCCCTGCATCGAACACGGTTTTGTAAAAATTTAAGAATAGTGGAGGTTTTTTGTCGAAGCAGGACGTGTGATATCTGAAAATGCTCAACGAATCGCTTCTCTGATTGTGACGGATTTTATTCTGGGGTTGGGTAAGTAATTCTTATTAAAGGAGCGTTAAATGCCGATACCGGTTACCGTTGCAGGATTTGTTCATCAGAAGATCGAAGTCATCCCCCCCGGTTTTATCCGTGGGATTAAACTGCTGATGAATGGACAATCGCCACCTCCCGGTAAAAGACGGGGCGAATACCTGTTGAAAAATGACGATGGGCAGGTGTTGACTGCGCGCTTTCGCAACCAGATTTTTGGGCTGGATTTTCCGCAACTGGAAGTCGGCAATCAGCCCATTAACATCGTGACACCGCTCAAATGGTATCAATGGGCGCTGGCAATTCTACCGGTTTTATTGGTGACCTTCGGCGGAGCACTCGGCGGATTGATCGGACTGATCGCTGCCTGGATCAATATCCGCTTGTTTCGAAAACCATGGCATTGGCTGGCGAGACTGGGCGCCACGCTGGGGGTAACCCTGCTGGCAGTGGTCGTGTGGTTCCTGGTTGCATTGGCAATCGCCGGCGGATTGAAATGATTATTATCCCAAATGATATTCGTGACTAATATCCTGTATTGCTGGGTAGCTATGGCATACTGTATTTATTAAAAATCAAGCTATAATAATCGTGCCCAATATCATTATGCATATAAAAATATACTCTTCGTGTTGTAACAGTCGCTTCTCAGACTGTATACTATCAACCCTTTAAGGAGGCAAGATGAAGAAGTATTCAAGTGTGTTGTTGTTGGTTTCCATGATCGCGGTAATGGTTCTGGCGGGCTGCGCCCCGGCAGAACCCGTGGTGGAAACCCCAGTCGCGACCGAAGCACCCGCCGAAGCGCCGACCGAATTGGTCATCACTGACACTGAACTCAACCTGCTTTGCACACCACAGGAGGAGTGGTGCCAGGGGATGAAGCAGGAATTCGAGGCCAAATATCCCATAACAGTCAATTATGTCCGTATGTCCTCCGGTGAAGCCCTGGCTCGCCTGCTGGCTGAAAAGGATAATCCCCAGTTCGATCTCTGGTGGGGAGGTCCGATGGATAGTTTTGTAGCCGCCAAAGCAGAAGGTATTCTGCAACCATATGATTCCCCCAACTTTGCCAACCTGCTTAATCCTGACCTGATGCTGGATCCGGATCATAATTATGCCGGTATCTATATGGGATCGCTGGGTTTTGCCACCAATACCAATTGGTTGGCTGCCAACCCTGGCGTCGAGGCTCCGACCTCATGGGATGATCTGCTCAAACCCGAATTTACAGGCCAGATCATGGTTGCCCACCCCTCCACCTCTGGAACTTCCTACACGGCACTTGCAACCATCCTTCAGTTGAAAGGTGAGGAAGCCGGCTGGGAATATCTGAAGAAATATGCCGGTCAGATGGCACAATTTACCAAAAGTGGTGCAGCTCCCGCGAAATTCGTCGGTCAGGGCGAGGCCGCTGTGGCAATTGTCTTCTCCCACGATGCGGTTAATGAAATTGATAATAACGGCATGCCTCTGGTCATCACCTTCCCTAAAGAAGGTACCGGTTATGAGATCGGTAGCATGGGCATTGTCAAGGGCGCCAAGAATCTTCAGGCGGCTCAGTTGTGGTATGACTGGGCATTGTCTGCTGAAGGCCAGTCATTGGGACCGAAATACCATGCTTACCAGGCTCCCACCGTTTCGGGTGTTACCCTAAGCCACCCCGAACTGTTTGATGTAAATATCATCGATTATGACTTCCAGTGGGCGGGTGCAAATAAGATCGCTTTCGTTGAAAGGTTCACCAACGAGATCGCATCTGCTGAAAACCTTAAACAATAGGATATAGAACCTTGATCTGGGCGGGATGATTACCGCCCAGATCATTTTTATTCAGGTGGCTCATGAAAATAACCTCGCAGCCTGCTAAATCTGGTCGACCACGTCAATCAGGTTTGACCAGGCGGTATCGTGAATTTGCACTCATCCTGAGAGACCCCGTACTATTCATGAGCTTGTTATTTTCAGGAATTTTCATTTTCATTTTTGTTTTTGTACCACTTTATAAAACGATCTCTGGGGGTTTTTTCTCCAAGGATGGTGCCTGGGATCTGACCTATTTTGCGCGTTATTTTGACAATTATTATGGGCCGGCATTAAGGAGAGCTTTTTATGATACGATGACCATGGGTTTGTTGACTGCCTTGTTCGGGACGCTGGTCGGCTTTATTTTTGCGTATGCCACTGTCCGCTGCAACATCCCCGGTAAAAAGGTCATCCACTGGATGGCATTGTTGCCCACCGTTTCTCCGCCATTTGCGCTCGCCTTGAGTACCATCCTGCTGTTCGGTAGAAATGGTGTGATCACGAAACATGTACTGGGCATCACCTTTGTGCACGGTATGAATGACATTTATGGCATGGATGGATTGGTTTTCGTCCAGACCATCACCTTTTTTTCGGTATCCTACCTGATCATGCGCGCCATGCTGGAGCGACTCAATCCGGCTATGGAAGAGGCTGCCGCCAGCCTGGGTGCCGGCAGGTTCCATATATTCCTGACGGTGACCCTGCCGTTGCTGATACCAGGCATAGCCGGCTCATTCCTGCTGTTATTTGTGGAATCGCTGGCAGATTTAGGAAACCCCCTTTTTATCTCCGGTAATGTATCCGTCCTTTCAGCTCAGATCTTTCTGGCAGTCATCGGAGAATACAATTACCAGAAGGCTTCAGCTTTATCGCTGGTTTTAATAATTCCCACGTTGGTGATTTATCTGGTCCAGCGGTATTATGTTAACCGGCGTTCCTATATCTCGATAACGGGCAAACCTACCGGTACTTACGTATATGAAAAAGATCCACTGATCCGGTGGGCAGTAAATATCTTTACTTACCTGTTTTGCGCCTTGATCGTCTTATTATATGCGGCGATCATCTATGGATCGTTCAGCACTACCTGGGGAGTCAATTTTGCTCCAACCTTGAAACATTGGAATCTCACGCTCACACGTGGCGTCGAAGCCATCCTGGATACGACCTTCCTGAGCGCCCTTGCTACGCCCTTCGCGGCTGTGCTGGGTATGGTGATCGCCTGGCTGGTTGTGCGCAAGAAATTCAGCGGGAAGGAAGTACTCGATTTCACGTCGAATCTGGGGGGGGCTGTTCCCGGTACCATCCTTGGAATCGGTTTCATCCTTGCGTTTAATAAGCCCTCCTTCGCGATGGCGATCATCGTCTATTCGATCCTGGCATTGTTCTTTGCCCTCGTGGTTGGGAAAAAGCTGTGGGAACGCCTGGTGATCCTGGGCGTCGGTACGGCTGCCGGCGTGGCATTAAAAGGGATCCCTTCCGTGCAGTTGTACTATATCCTCGGCGGCTTTTTCCTCGCGGGGGCGGTGTTATTGGGTGTGAGCAAGCGCAAGGTTGGACCGATAGTCATGTCGGCTCTGCTGGGTGTATATCTCATGAGTAATAACTGGGCCGATGCACTAGCAGCACCCCTGGCACAGTACAGCCGTACATTGGAGCGCGGCTTTTTAAGCAATGCGATCTTCCAGTTCTCTGATTACATCAAGGTGCTGATACAACCCAATCCATCCCTGCTGGCTGTTATCGTATTTTTCTTCGGCATCCTGTTATTGGATGGATTGAAAAAACGTGAGTGGCGTTTGATTTTGGGAACACTGTATCTAACCGTGCCATGCGCTCTGTCATTCATGGAAATGCCTTTTGCACTGGTGGGCGGGGCATACATCATTATGCTCGCTTTTGTGGTGCGCAGCCTGCCAGCTTCTGTCAGGGCTGGGATTGCCTCGTTACAACAGATCGATCCATCCATCGAAGAAGCATCCAATATCCTTGGCGCTGATGCGCAATATACCTTCCGCAAAGTTACACTGCCGCTGATCATGCCGGCTTTATTGGCTGGATTGATATTCAGCTTTACCAGACATATGACCAGCCTGTCTGCCATCATCTTTTTGGTCAGCGCCCGGTGGAGGATCGTTACGGCTTCGATCCTAAGTGAATGGGAACAGGGTGGTGTGAGCATCGCAGCAGCCTATTCAACCGTCATCATTGTGTTTGTCATGTTGGCTATAGGTGTCCTCTATTTGATTACCGGGCGTGTATTAAAAGGACGCGGAGACGTGGATATCAGCATGGGTGCTTGATTCATTAACGCTAAAGGAATGGTCTTATGTATTTGACATTACAAAACGTTTCCAAGGTATTCCCACCACGTGGTGGAGTCGTCGAAGTTACAGCGGTGAATAATATATCCCTGGATATCGAACGTGGCGATCTAGTAACATTACTTGGGCCTTCAGGGTGTGGGAAAACCACCACGTTAAGGATGATTGCCGGATTTGATTTTCCCACCTCCGGTAAGATCTGGCTGGATGGGGCTGAGATCGACCCCCTGCCGCCAAACAAGCGCGGCATGTCGATGGTTTTTCAAAGTTATGCCATCTTTCCACATTTAAATGTATTTGAGAACATTGCTTACGGATTGAATGTCAGAAGACTCCCGCAATCAAAAATTATTAAACAGGTTGACCGAGTACTTGACCTGGTGCATCTGACCGGTTATGAAAAACGTGCTCCCAACCAGCTCTCCGGCGGTCAGCAACAGAGGGTTGCCCTCGCACGGGCACTGGTAATGGAGCCAAAAGTATTGTTGATGGATGAACCGCTTTCCAACCTGGATGCAAAACTTCGTGATCAGATGAGAACAGAAATACGCAGGATCCAAAAAACATTGGGAATTACAAGCGTTTATGTCACACACGACCAGATCGAAGCCATGACCCTTTCAGACAAGGTTGTTGTCATGAATCAGGGCGTCATTGAGCAAATTGGCACACCCATGGAGGTTTATCGTTATCCGAGCAGTCCGTTTGTTGCTGATTTTATCGGGCGGGCAAATTTTGCCAAAGGTGTCGTCCAGGCCATCCGTAATGGCGTGTTGGAAATTACCACGCTTGGCGAAACGGTCAAATTGTCGAATTGCAGAGGTGAGTTCAAACCAAAAGACAGGGTCGCATTGATCATCAGACCTGAAATGGTAACCATAAGAAAAAGTGGTGGTCTCTTTAAAGGGGTTATCCGTAGGGCAGTCTATTTGGGTAATATCATCGAATATGATGTCGAAGTATCCGGTTTTTTGATCACTGGAACAGAAACCGATCCAAGTCGCCAGGAACTTTTCCCGGAGGGAACAGATGTGACGGTGGATCTGGCAAAAGACTGCATTCAGATTTTGCACGATTAATTTCAAATGGACGCCGCAGCTTAAAGTTGTATTTGATGGAATATCATATCCGGCCGTGATTTCCACATGTGATTATTTCAATGGAATGCTTATAAATGGAAAATGATTTCGACGTAATGATGATCGGGAATTTTGCCAAGGACAAGCTGATAACTGATGGCGTCGAGCAGGTCGCGTCAGGTGGTGGAGTATATTATGGGAGCGTGGTCATCAGACGACTGGGCTTGAACGTGGCCGTGGTAACCCGATTGCATCCGGATGATTTCCCCAGATTGGAGGAATTAAAAGAAGCTGGCGTTGTGGTATATGCAACTCCTGCAGAGGGTACTTCTGGTATTGCCAATTATTATCGATCGAACGATATGGAATGCCGTGATTGTATACCCATCGGGTTTGGCGGGCACTATGAACCCGATAATATTCCCGAGATCCATCCAAAGGTGATCCTGGTAACGCCATTATTTGAAGGCGAGATTGACCTTGACTTATTGGAGGTGCTGTCCAGGCGTGCACCTATCGGGCTGGATATTCAAGGGTTCGTGCGTGTTGTTCAGGACGACCGACTGGTATTTCAACCCTGGCAACAGATTTCAGAAGGATTAGAGTTGATCACTTATCTTAAGGTTGATCGGGCTGAGGCAGAGTGTCTGACTGGCCTGACAGATATTCGCCAAGCAGCTTTAAAACTGGCTGAAATGGGTCCAAAGGAGATTGTACTGACTCAATCTTCTTGTATAACGGTCTACGCTGAAGGTATATTTTATGAGGCTGCTTTTAATCCGCGCTCGCTGGTCGGCCGGACGGGGCGTGGTGATACCTGTTTTTCCACGTATATAGCCCGGCGTCTGAATGATTCTGCTGAAAATGCATGCCAATGGGCAGGTGTAATTACATCGTTAAAACAGGAAAAAGCAGGACCATGGAATGGATCTGTTGCAGAGGTGGAAACCATATTATTAAACAAAGGAAGAATTTAAATCATTCAATACCCGAGGGTATCGGGAAGATGTAAAAAGGTTGATTAAAAATTGTGGGGAATTCCTGGATTTGGAATGATATGTGGCGCTTTTCTACTATTACATGATCTTACCAAGGTCGGGCGATATCTCGGATTTTAAATTATCGATCTAAATTGGTAACGATAGAAAGATTCTCGTCTCAATGGTCCTTGAGTAATATTGCCTCCTATGTAGTGTTTTGCAGATTAAACTGGATTGACAAATTAATATAAAAAAGGTAGTATAAATCATAAATAAACAATAATCCGATTTTGATAGAACACAAAAGAGGAAGCATGAAAATAAAAAAACATGCGTTCTTATCATTTCTGGCAGTCACCGTGCTCCTGGCTGCCTGTTCCCCCAAAACCTCAAACTTGCCCGGCGTAAATCCACAAGCTTCGACAGTGCCAGCGGTTAACAAACCATCGATACCAACTGAAATTACTCCTCCAGCCGATATCTTGTTCAACAATGGGGTGATTCTTACCATGGATCAATCCGACACGATTGCCCAGGCACTTGCGATTCGGGCTGGAAGGATCATTGCTGTGGGCAGTACCGATGAAATCATGAAATTGCGTGGTACCGACACAGCTGTAATTGATCTCGCCAACCGGACGCTGCTTCCAGGTTTTGTTGATGCTCACAGCCATCTGCTTGGAGCTTCCAATGACAACCGTGCGGATTTCATTGATTTGCAGGAGTATGCCATCAGAAGTGGCATCACAACCATTACGGAAATGGGTGTGACACCGGACTTGCTGGATCAGTTGGTGGAATACGATCACGCAGGTTTATTGCGTATGAGGTGGAATACCTACCTGCTTTACAATACCAATTGCGGTGACCAGTTCGATGCAAACTGGTATAAAACATATCAAAAGGGGCAGGCTATCAGCTTGCATGTCCGTAACCAGGGAGTGAAAATATTTGCCGATGGCGGTTCCTGCAACGTTCCTGCCGTAAGCTTTGAATATCCTGGAGGTTACGGTCATGGTGACCTCTATATGACTCAGGAACAGATGAATATACTGGTCGCCAAAGTTCAGGCGGATGGTTATCAGGTGGCAATCCATGCCCTTGGCGATCGAGCCATCGAACAGGCAATGAATGCCATCGCTGCAGCCTTGAAAGGTCAACCGAATACATTCCGTCACCGCATTGAGCATAATGCCGTGCTGACCCCATCCCTGGTCGACCGCTACAGTCAAATCGGGATTGTTCCAACCATCTTTGGTGAATACCCGACCTGTTGGCGAATCAATCCAAATGGGAAGTTCAAATATGCAGTACCGGCAGAAATCGGCACCGAGGAATGGGCCTGGCGCGGTTTATTGGATGCCAACCCGGGCATCATGGCAGCCTGGCATGCCGACTACCCGGTTTTCTCGCATCTCGAACCGATCCGGAGCCTGTATGGTTTTGTGACCCGCAATGAGGTGGCTGATGAGGGCAGTATTTGCGAGGCGCCTGCCTGGTTGAAAGCTGGTGCAATCACTGTGCAGGAAGCACTTAGAGCGATGACCTGTAATTCCGCATATGCCTTATTTCGTGAGAATGAAATCGGAAGTCTTGAAAGTGGAAAATTGGCAGATATGGTCATTTTGACGGATAATCCCCTGGCAATTGCCCCGGAAAAGATCAAGGATATCCAGGTTCTCATGACCATGATCGATGGGAAGGTGGAATTTTGTGCCGCAGGCAGTGAAGGATTGTGCCCTTCAACGACTCCGGCAGTCCAGGAGCAGACGGGATCGACGAATCTGGCATTACACGCTTCGGTCAGCGCATCTGCTGCCCTGCCGGAGAGCCCTGCATCTAATGCAGTTGATGGATCGATCGACACCATTTGGAGCTCCGGTTCCGGTCCTGAACAATGGATCCAGGTCGATCTGGGTCAATCACGATCCATTAGTGAAATACGTCTGACGATATCACAATATCCGGAAGGAGTTACGGATCATCAAATCTGGTGTGGCGTTAACGAAACCGACTTGAAATTGTTGCATGAATTCAGGGGTAAAACCTCTGATCCGCAGGTTCTGACCTTCAAGGCAGTGCAAACCATTGGGGATTGCCGCTATCTACGCGTCGTAACCTCCGAAAGTCCTTCCTGGGTGGCATGGAGGGAGATTGAAGTATTTGGTCAATAATCCTGGATGACCCAAATCCGGGATCAAGACGCCAGACGATGAAACGGTTCTATAATAGGGGTGTAATGAAATCGGAAATAACCAGTCAACTCCTGGCTCTTAATTCGGTTTTCTATACCGAACACGCCGGATCCTTTTCTGCCACCCGCCAGCGCATTCAGCCGGGTATTGCCCGTGCGTTGTCTGAATTCATCGCCAGCCGCGGAGGCTTTGCAGACAGTGACTGTCTGCATCTGCTTGACCTGGGTTGTGGCAACGGCAACCTGGCACATTGGCTGGCTGACCGGAAGTACCATGGTTGGTATACCGGAGTGGACCAATCCGATGAGCTGCTCCAGCAGGCTGAATCCGGTAGTGAACGATTCGCCTTCCTAAAAGCTGATCTGGCGCAATCGGATTGGTTGGCAGAACTCCCCACTCAGCCATTTGACCTGGTTACCGCTTTTGCCGTGCTGCATCACCTGCCGGGGGAAGGGTTGCGTATCCGCCTGTTGCGCGAGATCAAACGCCTGCTTGCACCGGATGGAGAATTCATTCACTCGGTATGGCAATTCAACAGCTCTCCGCGGTTGGTGAAACGCATCCAGCCCTGGGGCATGATCGGCCTGAATTCAGCCGATGTGGATGAGGGGGATGCGTTGCTCGATTGGCGGGCGGAAATGGGTGACACCCAAACGGCTTTGCGTTATGTGCATGCGTTCAGCGAGTCTGAACTCCAGCGGCTGGCTGATAAAAGTGGCTTCAAGATCACCGCCGGCTGGTTATCGGATGGAAAAGAAGGCTGCCTGGGGCTGTATCAGGCATGGTCGCGGTCTTGATCAGGATCAGGCAAGCAACTATCTTAATGATTTCACGTATAGGTATATGTAAAGCTTGGAACAATCGTGACCAACCGGTACGGTTCGGGTTTTATTAAGCATCCATACCATACATTCCATTCCATGAAGGAGTAACCTATGACAGAGAATCCTCAGACTACACAAACCCCGTCGGGCAATGTCTCGAAACGGAATCGCGCAGCCTGGTTCGGCGGTGCAGTCCTGATCATCGTCGGGCTGGCTTTCATTGTCGAAAACCTGCACCTGCCGTTCTTCCAGGAGGGCAACTGGTGGGCAGTTTTCCTGCTCATCCCGATTGTTGCCATTCTGGATGACATCTATCGCATCTACACCAGCACGCCCGAACGGAAAGCGGGTGCCATCGTCTCCAAATTGGTCGGATTGTTGGTCATCGGCACCATCATGGTCATCTTCCTGTTCGGTATTAACCTGGGCATTTATTGGCCGGTATTGTTGATTGCCGCCGGGTTGGTTTTCCTGGTCGCGGCTTTGATCAAGTAATTAATCATAGAAGGAGAATAAAATGAAAGATGAAAAATTTAACCCAGACGATCTGAAACCAAAAGATCTGAAACTATATCCTCGACCCTCATATCTGGCACCCCTCATTATCGGCGGTGCCCTGATCGTGTTCGGGATCCTTTTCCTGCTGAATAATTTCAAAATTTTCGAGATCAGCGTCGGATCCGTTTTCGCCGGCATTTTCGCCCTGGCCGGATTGATCTTCCTGATCGTGTTCTTCCTGGACCGCGAGCAATGGTGGGCGTTGATCCCCGGCTTCGTTCTGATGGGTGTCGGTGCAACCATCCTGGTGGGTGAATTCGCGACCCTGCGGGGTGTGGATCTCGGTGGTGCGATCATGCTCGGTTTCATCGCCCTGCCTTTCTGGATCATCTACATCCTGAAGCGGGATTACTGGTGGGCGCTGTTCCCGGCCGGTGCACTGACCTCCATTGCCATCATGACCCTCATTCCCGCAAAATCGGGCGATTTGGGTGTATCAATCATGTTCTTCGGCTGGGCAGGTACCTTCCTGCTGGTCTACTTCCTTGCCAACCAAAAATGGGCCATCTGGCCGGCTATCGGACTACTGGCCATGGCAATCTCTTTCCTGGCCGGTGCCTTCGATGTTTTTGGTTACCTGTGGCCGATCGTGATCATCGGCGCCGGTGCTTACCTGATCTATCGCGCGATGCGAAAATAAACGAAAACCCATTCCGCGTGATTTCTATCTGTACCCGCAAGTCATACTTGCGGGTACTTTTATTTCAATCTAAATAGGAGTATAATAGTCTAAATTACACTGTGCAGCATGGATAAATAAGGAGTGACACCATGAGTGCATCTTTTGAAATTAAATCGCTTGATTCCGCTGAACGGCATTGGGTGGATAGCTTCATCGCCAATCGCTGGAGTGCCGAGACCATCGTTGTGCATGGCAGCGTCTATCGGCCGGCGGAGTTGCCAGGTTTTGCCGCTTGCATCGATCAAACCCCTATTGGTCTGGTGACTTACAATATCGAAGGAAATGCTTGTGAGGTAGTCAGCCTCGACAGCCTGAGGCCGCGATTGGGTATCGGTTATGCCCTTCTGGATGCTGTTGTAACGACGGCCTGGCAGGGTGGATGCAGTCGCGCCTGGCTGGTCACCACCAATGATAATACCCTGGCGATGCGCTTTTATCAGCGTTATGGGTTTGTGTTTTCTTCCATCCGACTCAATGCCGTCGCCGAAAGTCGGGTGATCAAACCTTCGATTCCGCTGGTCGGTCTGGATGATATCCCGATCCGGGATGAAATCGAAATGGAACTTGGTCTGGAGGAAAATACGATCAAACCGCGCTATAATGTCACCCGCGAGGGAGGTTCTCACCGTCACCCATTCCATGGGTGTAATTGATCCCCGTGATCCTTGAGCCGTTTTTCCTTTTTCGAGCTGCCGGTGAATAATTAGCTCATTTCTCCAAGCAGCTCTTCGGTAGCGTCGACTCAAAGACCTCCTCTCTCCTGGAGGTCTTTTCGTTACCTTACGATGTTTGATGATTGGGTGTCAGATCGTCTTTATAATTGTTGCATAGAATGCGGTTTTATGCTACGCTCAGGTTTGTTCCGTAAAAAACCCAATCAAGTTCTCATGGAGGAACCATGACCCACCACATTTCAACAGTCGTTAAAGCGGCGATCTTATTCGTCTCGATCTGCCTGGTTGTTTTATCCCCCCTGCCGGTCGCCGGCTCGTCACGGCAGGCAATTGGTGCCACCATCACCGTCAATACGTTGGTGGATGAGTATGATACTTCACCAAACAGCACCTGTTCCTTAAGAGAGGCCATCACGTCTGCCAATACGGATAGTGCTTTCGGTGGATGTGTCAAAGGGGATGGTACCGATACAATCAAATTTCTTGATCTCCCGGGCTCGCCGGATACCTTTTATCTGACCCGGATAGGTTCTGGGGAAGGAGCAAACCTCACCGGTGATTTGAATATTAGTGACCATGTGAGTATCGAGGGAGTGAGCGAGGAGGAAACGATCATCGACGCATCGGGGTTGGGCGACCGGGTAGTTTATTTGATCACTCAAATCAATGTGAATCTGAGTAATTTGACTATGCAAAATGGACATGCACCGGACGGTGACCCAGGTGGCGGTGGTTTGACTGCAGAAGATGGGGAAGATGGAGGGGGTATTTATTCCTCTCAGAACGATCTTGTGTTATCCCATGTCACCATGGCAGGCATGAGAGCCGGGGATGGTGGTGCAGGCTACTCACCCGCTATTTCCACGGAAACCGCCGGTGATGGCGGTCCAGGAGGAAATGGAGGGGCTATCTATGCAATGGATAGTACGATCACAATCAATGACAGTAATTTTTCGGAAAATGCTGCCGGGCAGGGAGGAGACGGCGGTGCGGGTGGTAATGGACAAGACGGGGCTGACGGGGGTACTGGCGGGGGTGGGGGAAAGGGTGGTTCCGGTGGCGTGATTTTTATTTATACGATGCAAATACTTTCACCTACGAGCCTGCATATAACAAATTCCTATTTTGGCGATAATGGTGCCGGCAATAGTGGAAACGGCGGGGAGGGGGGCGATGGAGGAGCCGGAACCTCCGGCGGAGGAGCTGGCGGGAATGGGGGATATGGTGGCGTCAGTCCTGACCCCGGTGAAGGTGGCGCGATCTGTATCAGTGAAACACCGACCACCATTGACGGTAGTTCTTTTTATGGTAATACATCCGGCAACGGCGGTTTGACTGGAGCGGGTGGCACGGGTGGACCTGGTGGAACAGGTTCAGACGGTGATCCAGGCGCACCGGGTGGTAACGGTGGAGCTGGAGGAGGCGCAGGCATGCCTTACTCAGGCGGCGGGGGAGGGGCAATCTCGAGTAATTCGTCTGCATTGACAATTGATGACAGCCTGTTCGCCGGCAATGGGACGGGTAATGGAGGTGGTAATGGCAGGCCCGGTATCGGCGGTGCTGGCGGTACAGGTGGAGCTGCAAACATTGATGGTGCTGACGGTGGTAATGGTGGGAATGGTGGTGCCGGTGGGTTCGGTAGCCCGGGCAGCTCGGGTGGTGCAGGGGGTGCGATCCATCATAAGATCAGCACTCTGACCATCCGTAACAGTACTTTCCATGATAATTTTACCGGCTCTGGGATGATTGGCAGTGGGAGCGGACCAGGCGGTGCCGGGGGATCAGGTGGCTATGGATACGACTATGGGGGTAACGGAGGGACTGGCGGAGCCGCGGGTTCATTTCCCGGTTCCGGAGGCAATGGGGGCAATGGAGGAGCATTGAGCCTGGAAACGGACGATGCTGTGACCCTGACCAATGTCACGTTCAGTTCCAACGGGACTGGCTCCTCGAGAAGTGGTGGCAACGGTGGTAACGGTGGGGTTGGTGGGGCAGGCGGTCCTGGAGGCAATCACACAGGGCAAGGCGGGGATGGCGGTCATGCCGCTTCCGGTGCCGGTGCCGGTGGCACTGGGAATGGCGGAGCCATCAGCCTGCCTTCTTCCGGTTATACAGTACCCCTATCGATCAACTACAATACGATCGTTTCGAATGCACTTCCAGCAGCCTACGGGTCGGGGGGTTTGGCTGGAATAAATGGAAATGGTGGATTAGGTATACCAAATGGTGCCGCTGGTGACGCGAATGTTTACCCTGGGGGTCCACCTTCGGTGGGTTACGGGGGTGGTATTTACAAACAGCCCGGATCGGTCACTTTAATCGCCAGTATCCTGGCAGGCAACACGGCCGTGCACGGCCCGGACTGCCTCGGCAACAATTTCACTTCAAGCGGGTGGAATGTCATTGGGAATGACACGGAGTGTACCATCACTTCTGGCGCTGGTGATCTGATCGATGGAGCTGCCATTCCGCTCAATCTTGGCCCATTGGCATCAAACGGGTCGACCATAATGACCCACGCCGTCCTTCCGGATAGTGTTGCTTTAAACCATGTTCCTTCAGGCAGCGCAGGCTGTGGAAGTACAGTTAAGATGGATGCGCGCGGCATATGGCGTCCAATTAATGGATATTGCGAAGTTGGTGCATATGAACTGGGGAGCATGGGTTTCCTGCCCTTGTTAAAGAAATAAACATCAGAAAAATACAATAAGACGATGAGGGTGACTGGTAGCAGACCAGTCGCCCTTATATCTTAATAAGTTGATTAGCACGCTCTTACGCTCACCCCCTGGATTTACAGGCCTGCTATAATTACGCGCGTGACAGAACCCAGTAAAACCGCCCGCTCGGTGGGTGAAACCCTGCGCCATGCACGCGAAGACCAGAACCTGACCCTCGAACAGGTGGCTCAGGCATTGCATATCCGTGCCCGCACCCTCGAGGCGCTGGAAGCCAGCGACATCAAGGCGCTTCCGTCGCTGGCACAGTCGCGCGGCTTTTTGCGAATGTATGCCGAGCATTTAGGTCTCGATCCGCAACCGCTACTGTTAAAGTGGCAACCAATTGAAAAGCTTGCTGAACAGATCCAGCCGACTGAAATTCCCGCAGCAAACCCAGTTCAAAAACTCAAAGACCGCTTCCAGCGCATGCTGGACAGACTTACCCGGCCGGCTCAAAAACCGGTAACCGAACCAGAGACAACCGGGATGGAAGCACCCCGCTCCGAGCAGTTGTTCAAAGCCATCGGAGAGCGGCTGCGGAGCCAACGCGAAGAGCTGGAGATGAGCGTCGAAGAAGTGGAAATATTCTCCCATGTCAAGGCGCATACCCTCCGTCTGTTGGAAACGATGGATCTGAAAGAACTGCCATCGCCGGTTATTGTGCGCGGGCTGTTGGGCAATTATGCTGAGGCGATCAAACTCGATAGCGAGGAACTGCTCTTCCAGTTTGCAGATGCCCTGCAAGCCAGGCGGGATGAGCGCAACGATGCCAGCCAAAAACGAAAACCGTCTGCTATGCAATCCGTTTCTGCCCCATTGGTGGCGATAAACCTGAAGTGGTTAAATAGGATTGACTGGAAGCACCTGGGATCGAGGTTGTATGACCGTTTCCCTTTCCTCAGGAAATACCTCACCTTTGATCTGCTGGCGGGTGGCATTCTGGTGATGGTGTTAATCGTGGTCATTATCTGGGCAGCTGCATCCACCCTATCGTTGTCGGCTGAGCGCGCCATTTCACTGGCTACGCTGCCGGGGCGATCAGAGATTCTGGCATCCGGTTCAACGCAATCCACCCAGGCAGTCTCTACTCCCTCCGTAACTCTCGGTGTCGAGGGAGCTCAGGCTTCCGGTCTGTCAACCGATGCTGCTGCCGGCCAGATTGATCGGTCGGGCTCGTCACTGCAGGCAACCTATATGGTGCCATTACCTGCCAATGCGGATGCGGCCTTCCGAGTGACCGTTCAACCGCTGCAAACAGCCTTCGTCCAGATCTGGGTGGATGACCGCCTTGCATTCAGCGGGCGCATGTCGGCGGGAGCGCTCTATCCATTCAATGCCACCCGCCGGGTGGAGCTTCTGACCGGGGATGCGGGTGCGTTGCGTATCTTTTTTAATAACACCGATCTCGGCATCCTGGGTATTCCCGGCGAGGTGGTCCACATCGTCTATACGGTGAGGGGAGCGCAAACCATAACGCCCACGGTAACCGCCACGTTCACGCCGACTCCCCGGCCGAGTGCCACCCCGCGTCCGAGCGCCACCCCGCGTCCTACCAGAACAAAACTTCCCACGGTGACACCCAAACCATGAGAGAAAAAACGTTCTATCTCGAGTCGCTTGGGTGTGCCAAGAATACCGTCGATTCTGAATCGATGTCGGCTCTTTTACAACAGGCGGGGTATCGACCCGTTCGTAAACCCGAACAGGCAGAAGTGTTGATCGTAAATACCTGCGGGTTTATCGCCGCTGCCCGGGATGAATCCTACGGCGTTTTGAAAGAACTGGCTGACAAGAAACACACCGGACAATGGTTGATCGCTGCCGGCTGTCTGACCGAGCGTTACCGGCAAGAGGTGGCTGCCCGCGTACCCGCTGTCGACGGCATCCTCGGTACGCGCCGCTGGATGGACATCCTTGATGTTGTCGAATCTTTGCGCAGCGACCGGCCGCATGCGCTTTATCAATTTCCCGAAGTGCCAGCCCTCAGCCGGGAGGAACGGGGGGTGATGCGCTCGGCGATTCAGGGTGGCAGCGCCTACATCAAGATCGCGGATGGCTGCCGGCGCGGTTGTGCATTTTGCGCCATACCGCTCATCAAAGGCACTGCTGTCAGCCGCACTCCTGAGGCGATCGTTGATGAGGCACACGTTTTGTCAGACCATGGCGTGAAGGAGCTGATCCTGATCGCCCAGGATACAACCGATTATGGGTGCGACCTGGGTTTAAAGGATGGTTTGGCCATCCTTTTGGAAAAGATTACCTCCGCGGTCCCCGAACTGCCCTGGATCAGGTTGCTGTACACCTTTCCGGGCTTTGTCACTGAGCGCTTGATCGATGTGATGGCATCCAGCCACCAGATCCTGCCCTACTTCGATATTCCTTTGCAGCATGCTGATCCGGGTATTCTGCGTGCCATGAAGCGACCGTCAGATATGCAATCTGTGCGACGTCTGATCAAGCGGATGCGCGCCCGTATGCCTGAACTGGCCATACGCAGCACTTTCATTGTGGGTTACCCTGGCGAAGGGGAGCCGGAATTTCAGATCCTGTTGGATTTTTTGGACGAGATGCGCCTGGATCATGTGGGAGCATTCACATTTTCATTTGAGGAGGGGACACCCTCCCAGAAGCTGGGCGATCCGGTTCCAGCCGCTCTTAAAGAGGAACGTATGGAAAGATTGATGACTTTGCAGGCCGGCATCTCACTCGCGAAAAATCAGATGTTCGTTGGTAAGACATTGGATGTTCTGATCGAAGGTGTGGACGATAAACAGGCCATCTCGGTGGGACGTTCCTATCGCGATGCACCTGAAATAGACGGCCTGGTGATCGTGGAAGGCAGCTTGCCGGTGGGCGATCTCGCGAAGGTGCATATCAGCGGTGCACTGACGCATGACCTGACCGGGATGGTGCCTAATTAACCTGGGGGTCACTTGTTGGTCGAATTAACTGATTTCCTCATAACCTGGTATTGGCTTTTTGGCCTGTTGGGATGCCTGGTGATATCGGTTGGGATAGTGCCCACGGCAATTGTCTACCGCGGGGTGAATGGGCAGCGTTACTCCCTGTTGAACCATTACATCTCAGAATTGGGTGAGGTGGGTGTATCCACGAGAGCCGGGTGGTTCAATGACGGTATGATTCTGACCGGCATGCTTTTCCTGCCGTTCACCACGGGACTCGGTCTGGCGTTGGGTAATCCCTGGGCTTATCTGGCTATTCTGGCAGGACTATGGGCGGGGGTATCCTGTCTCCTGGTAGGGTTGTATCCGATGAACAATCTCACACCGCATGCACGCGTAGCGACGTCTTACTTCCGTGGCGGCCTGGCTACCATCCTGTTGTTCACCGTTGCCATCTTTTTCCAGACTCCCGGCAAACTGGTCATATCACGCTGGGCAAATCTGGCCGGCCTGGCGGCCATCCTCAGTTACGCTTCATTTATAGGATTGGCAGACAGGCATAAACCTGATGAGACCACTGTTTCGTTTGAAAGTGAACCCGTAGTAAAGGACCGTCCACGTTTCCGGTTGATCCCGACGCTGGAGTGGCTGGTTTTCATCATCACGATCCTCTGGTTCCTGTTGGTTGCCCTGTGCGCATGACCTGAACGGGATTCCTGTTTGAATATTGGTGCAAGTAAGATGAAATGAGTCAGCTATCAAGGAAAATAGTTATGTCAGAGTGTGGATTGAATTGTTGGTGAAAAACATTACACTGATAATTTCTGTGCATCCTGATATACTATTCCATAGGATCTGAAAGTATATTCAATGTCATGCTGACGGATCAGTCTGAGCGTTGCATGGCGCATTTTTTCTGCCAGTACCGGATCGGTCAGGATGGCTTCTATATATCTGGACATCGCACGTGTATCGTCGCGATCGGCCAGAAAGCCGTTTTCACCATTCCGGATGATTTCGGGTAAAGCGCCTGAATTGACCGCCACAACAGGCAACCCCGAGGCCGCTGCCTCCAGAATAACAATCCCCTGGCTTTCGATTTCACTGGCTGTAACAAAAATGCTGCTAAGGCGATAGATCTTTGATAATTCTTCCTTCGCTGTCAAATAACCTGTAAAACGTACATCCTTATCAATGTGTTTGGAGTATATGAGTTTTTGCAATGCAGGGCGTTGTGTACCATCTCCAACGATCAGCAGGCTTGCACCTGTCCTTTTGATAACCGGTTCGGATGCTTCGATTACCCGGTGGACCTTTTTATCAATATCCAGTCGCCCCACGTATAGAATAATGGGGCCATTTTCTGGAAGGTGATATTGAGTCCGGAGAAGATTTTGTTCCTCGATAGGCAGTTTTACCGGTATGAATTTGTCCAGGTCGATTCCATTGCTGATGACTTTAACCCGGATATTGATCGCATCTTTTACATAAGCGGCGATAGTCAGGGTGGGGGCAACGACGATCTGACAACGACCAAGTAACCATTTGTATCCCAGCCATAGAGCCTTTTCAATCAACTCTTTTACAGAGTGATGAACCGGCAGATAGGAAGTAACAAACCAGGGAATTTGATGAATGGTAATTACAGAGGGGATGCTATGTGTTTTGCAATAGCCAAGGGTGATGATCCCGGTCTGTAATGGATCATGAAGGTGGACCACATCTGGAGAAAAATCTTTCAGGGCTGATGTGATTTCCCGGCTGGGCCAGCTTATAAAACGTTGTCCAACTCGAAAAGGATTACGATGTGATTTTAATCGCATAATAGTTAAGTTTGGTCCATAAATGCGATAAGCAGTGTTACGGTCGCTGGCTGCGATAACAAGAACATCGTGCCCTCTGGCAGACATGCTTTCGGCAAGCGTGCAAACCACATTTGCTGTTCCGCTGATCATGGGAGGATATGACTGGGTCAGATAAGCAATACGCACATGCGCCTCTGGTCGTTTGTAACCGGTCTGAGCCGGATCAGTAATATTAATGGATATTCCGGTTGGATAATCTGCGTTGCTTGCAGTGGCGAGGGGGAGCTTTAGGCAATTCTTGCGGACATATTTGTCCCTGGATTTTATTACGGAATTTCATCCATGTTTCTCTACCGGCATATCTACGGTCCATTGCACTATCAAATATTTGCCCCGAAGTTGACCGATCGATGCATTGCATTAAGGAATTATTACACTGGCAATTATATTACAAAGATGTAAATTATCGAGTGCAATCGGATAAGGTCGAAATAGGCAGACCAAAGATGGTGCATATATCCCCTTGACTAAATGCTTGTATAAAGGAGATTAATTACGAATCAACCCGCAAGTGCCACCAGAATGATCGGGTTTATCCCGGTATCATTTGCTTGTCTCGGTAATAAATTACTTGATGATATTTGGCATTAAGGGATGGGGCTATAGAAAAAGAGGGGAGGTCTTTACATTAAAAATAGTTTAGTGAAACAATTAACTAGGCAAAATGGGCATAACTTATCCGAATAACAAGGTTCTTAACCTTGACAATCATCAGTAAATAGTTATAATTTATTATGATATAGTAGATAATAAATACCAAAAACATCATAAAAAAGGATTAAAACATGGAAAAAGAAAAAGTAGCAACACGGTTCTCTGTAAGTGAAATCAAGAGCGCACCATTCGTCGATTTTATATTCTCAAGTCCCAAAATGGCATGGCTTTGGTTGATCGTCCGTGTATGGTTGGGTTACCAGTGGATCACATCCGGATACGGAAAGCTCACAAATCCCGCATGGATGTCCAGTGGAGATGCTCTTAAAGGGTTCCTGACGCGCAATGTGCAGGCCGCAATTGATAATCCTGCCCATCCCCCCATAGCCTACAAGTGGTTCGTCGCTTTCCTGCAATCCATCGTGGACAGCGGCAGCTATACCTGGATGGCAAAGTTGGTGGCCGTGGGTGAATTTCTGATCGGGATTGCACTCATTCTTGGGTTATTCACAGCCATCGCTGCATTCTTCAGCGGTTTCATGGTCTGGAATTTTGCCATGGCGGGAACCGCCGGTGTTGCCCCCATGTTCCTGTTCCTGTCGGTTCTGCTGATAGCAGCCTGGCGCATCGCCGGTTTATGGGGTCTGGATCGTTTTCGCTTTGAATACGTTGGTACACTATGGCAGCCAGGGAAGTGGTTTAAAAAGTCTAAATAATTACCCGGACTTATCCAAACAAAAGCACTCCTGAAAACCTTCAGGAGTGCTGCTTTTTTTATTCCATGAAGTAAGTTTTGGAAAAACTGGGTGAAAAGATAAATCCATCAATGCACCCGGCTCAGAGAGTTATCTTCATTTCACCTATGGTGCAATAGGAGTATCCACAGGCACAATGGGAGTTTCCACAGGAATGACCGGGGTGTCAACCGGAACGGTAAATGTTGGTGTGGTAATGGATGCAATGCATTTGTCGTGGGCTTTGGTATGTGTATTTTGAAGCGTGCCTTCTGAACGGATTGCAAGTGCTTTTCCGTAAAACGTTTCTGCTGCGCAGTAATCCTGCTCTGCCATCTTTGCATCACCAAGCCCAATGTATCCTACCCGCAATCTTTCACCTGAAGTGTAATTACTGCCATCACGTATACCGGGTAACATGTTGTATACCTGTTCCATCCAATAGACCATTTTATCCCAATCGATTTCCCAGTAACTGGCGGCTGTCTTATACATGGCAACCCAGGTGCGGTACCCATCGGCGTCCTTATCCATTGGTCCGTATTTCTCTGCGACCGCCAGGTCGTACATCCCTTGTTCGAGCTTTCCGTTCTTCAGCATGTTATCCACCCCCATGTTGCGTAACGACATAAAATACATTCCATCCACATCGACCGTGTTGTATTTGATGTCTTCCTGTCGCAGGCGGTCCAATACTTCAATCACAGCTGCCCACTGTTTTTGGGCAAGGTATTCCCGCGCTTGATTGAACAGAGCCGCTGAGCCTTTCAGGTCCGAAGGGATAACCACTGCCTGCGTCGGTCCAACTGTCGGTGTGGCAGTTGCCATCATAGCCAGTTCCACCTGTGAAAGCTTATCCACGATCCCCGGGTAGTTGGGATCCAGTTCGGCCACGTAAACGAAACGCTGCTTGGCTTGCAGGTAATTACCGTTGCGCATATCGACCACGCCGCGTTCGAACTGCTGGGCAGCTTTATAAATGCGCATTCCAACCGCCTGCCGTTTACGTTGGGAAAGACCTACCTGATATCCTGCAAAACCTGACAGGGTATCGATCAGTAAAATACCGGCGATTCCCAGCAGAATCAAACGACCGAGACGCCTTTTGGGTTTAACCGGTTTCTCGCTTATGGTTTCGAGGGTTTCCTCTGACGGAAAATCATCACTCATGCGGGCAATTATACCTTAACCCAATATCTGGCAGCAGTGGTGCTCTGGAGCCCGGCACCTTTATATCGATCGAATAGGGAAATTATGACTTCTTGAAAATTCCGAAGGTCTCTGCCTGGTCAAGAATGTGTCCGTGCATGGCGGTTTTAATGTCTGCCACCTTTAGACCTGTCATGAGGGATGGCATGCTATCCAGTGCGTATAGATATAAAAAATAACGGTGGGCTTTCCCTGGCGGCGGGCACGGTCCGTCATAGCCAATACGCCCGAAGCTGTTGATACCCTGTTTGCCGTAATCGTCAAGTGATCCAGTTTTTGGTTGGGCGCCAGGCAGTTTTCCAATGGATGGAGGGAGCTCATACAGCAGCCAGTGATAAAATGTGCCACCGGGTGCATCCGGATCTTCCAGGATGAGAGCCAGGCTTTGAGTATTTAGTGGCAGACCGCTCCATTCCAGTGCAGGTGAGAGGTTTCTACCGGTGCAGGTATATGGAGGTTGAATTGACGCCCCGTTCGCAAATGCCGGACAGGTAATTTTCATAGCCATAACCAATCATCTCCTATCGGATGAGCAGGTAAACCACCCATACTATTATAGCTCCGCCGAGCGTGCACGCAAAATTAACCGCGTCGTTGTTCATCCATCTCAGACCGCGTATCTGCCGGGTGGTTGTGCCGCAGGTATGCAACGGATATTTCTCAGTTTCCTTGTCACAGCTCGGGCAATAATAGATTGCCTGCAGGGTTGCCCCGAGGGTAGAATCAACATAGCTGCCGATAAATCCGGCGATACCAACCAAAAGAACAGTAAGTTGCCATTCGAGCGGATGGGGAACACCTGCCCAGGGCAGGGCAGCCAGCCCGGCAATGAACAACGAACCTGCCAGGGAAGCCAGGCTGCCGACCGGTGAGATTGCGCCGGAAGTGCCTAACGGCACCCTTCGACCGGTAGTGATCAATCGCGGAGCCTTTCTGGAAAACACCCCCAGCTCAGTTGCCCAGGTATCAGCGTTGGCTGCAGCCAGGCTGCCCGCGAAAGCCAGGAATGCCCAACCACCGGTTGCGAAAAAGGTGTCAGCGAAGCCGGTCACTTTGCATTGCAGATGGGTAAGGACCAGGATGATGGTTGCCACACCACCGTTAGCGATGACCTGCCAGGCATCTCTTTGAGAGCCTTTGGCGTACTTCTCGTCGAGGTTTGCTTTCCGGTTGCGGGCCAGACGGGATAATAAACTGGATAAAACGAAAAAACCGATCAGCAAGCTTGCCCATGCCAGACCGCCCAGTCCAAAAATCAGTGCTCCCATAACGACCGCTGCAATCATCCCGGAACTGCTCAACAGTCGCAACCGCCAGGCAATCACAGAGATGAGAATGGCGAGCAGGGTTCCCAGACCGAATTGGAGCATGTTGAAATAAATCCCGTTATGAGCTTAGTATCAGGATGACACCCACCGTGAGCATGAGTCCCAATAACGGGGAACTCCCCCACAGGAGGTAAGCCAGTGCCTTCCTGCCTTGCTGGCGGAAAAAGAAAGACCCTCCCAGCATGTCGGTTAACCATGCCAGCACATTCAACACCGGAAGCAAAAGAAGACGCTCCGGAGAGGTGGGTTCAAGCGTGGCAACTCCCAATGGTGTGAACCCAAGATAAATGGTTTCACGGGTTGGAATAATGATCGTCACAACTGTAAGCAGGAGGATCACCAGGCCAAGACCTCCCAGGATCAACCAGCGTGCCGGATGATCCTGCCACATCTTTCCAAGTATAAATGAAGGTTGTACCGATTGAGGTTGAATTGGTGTCAGACTGCCCAATTCGCTGGCATGCCTGAATGCGCGTATGAAACGGCTTTCATCTTCCGGTGAGATGGCATAGACCACATCCGGGGTGGCCACCAGCAGGATGCTGCCGGCTTCTGCTGCCATGTATTCCACCGGTCCGAGCCCTTCCACATCTCTCATTCCCAGGATCGCCCCTGCCCACCAGATCCGCGGCAATGGCAGAGGGAAAGCCAGATCTCGCGCCGGTCTCACCCATTCGATATCCCCGGTCGGGATCTCCTCGCTGCGCAGACCCCATTTCAGCTTGAGACCCTCCCGGCGTACGTCATAGCTGGCGGTCGTCAAAGCGTAACCCCGGTAAGCGAGCAATAACAATGGCAGGGCCAGAATGGCCCCCAGAACGATCCACAGGATCACCTCCAGCCCGCTGGTGGCTGCATAAGATAGATAGAAGGCCATGCCGCTGGCGATGATCAATAACACGCCGGCGGATCCCATGACCAGCAATCCTTTCCTGCGGGAGGGAGAAAACACTTTTATCGCAAGGGGTTTATTTTCCAAATCAGGAGAATTGTATCAGAGATTGTTATCTGGCTTTTTAACTGGCAAACTGCCTGTTGGTCGGTGTGACCTTGCATTTCTGTAAGGTAAGCGGGATGAGCAGTGCTTGACTTTTTATTCTTTTGACGGTATTCTTTTTAATATCATCGTTATAAAAGCATGTCGGCTTTTCATAAAAAGAAAAAGCTGCATGTTTGTATTGTGTTTAATTAAAATGCATGGGTTAAAACTATGAGATCATTTACCTGC
Source organism: uncultured Chloroflexia bacterium (assembly GCA_963701225.1). Classification (GTDB taxonomy): domain Bacteria; phylum Chloroflexota; class Anaerolineae; order Anaerolineales; family Anaerolineaceae; genus JAFGXF01. The sequence continues at coordinate 1,096,260 of OY969578.1, forward strand.
TGGTTTAAAAAAAATCCATTGTTGAATAAACAAACAAGACCGCCGCGCAGAAAAGCACAGAGCCTGGTGGAGTTTGCCTTGGTTCTCCCCATCCTGCTGCTGGTATTACTGGGGATCATCGAGGTCGGCAGGTTGATCTTTTTTTACGCTTCAGTCTTTGGCGCAACCCGTGAAGCTGCCCGCTACGGTACGGCAGCGGGAGATAATCCATCCGGGACGCCTTTTTACCTGGATACCGCCGGGATACAGGCGGCTGCCACCAGGATCGGATTCTTTGCGGGCGTGAAACCAGGTGACGTCGAGGTCTGGTATGACCTGGGTCCGGAGGATGACCGGCACGTGATAGCCAATCCCTATCCGAAAGACATGCCATCCACCTGGATGCGGGTGGTCGTGCGGGTTACAGCGTATTTCAATCCCGCCGCACCACTGGTCGATTTCCCCGGCATCCCGGTTTCCTTTACGACTGCGCGCACCATTATGCGCCAGATCGATGTGGCCGGCATCCCACCCACCCCCACCAGGATGCCCACCAAGACCAACAGCCCAACTCCCATACCGCCTACGGCCACCAATACACCGACCATCACCCTGACGCCAACTGACACCAATACACCGACCATCACCCGGACGCCGACGATAACTTTAACGTCTACGATAACTTCCACGCCTACGATAACGCCGACCCCAACCGTGACTGCTACGCCGACCGAGACAGCCACGATAACGAGAACGCCCACCCAGACCAGGACGGTCACTCCCACGCCCTTCCATTGCCCGGAGCTGTGGACGATTGGTGAAGGTCAGGCATCCGGGAATACATTATCCCTGGTTATCCACTATACGCCCGCTGATACTATCCCTTCGATCGCAACCCTCCAGAGCATCTATATACAATGGGGGGGCGGTGCCAATCTGAATTCCATCGCCTTCGGCGCCGATACGATCTGGACCGGTCCTGCTCTGTCGCCGTTGAGCACCTCGGTCTTCATTCCAGGAGCCAACCTGGATATCAGCTCCGGTTCGACCAAGACCCTGACGCTGGTCTTCTCTACCGATTCCTTCGTGTCCCAGTTCATTCTGGTCACGTTTACGAATACCTGCCAGGTGCCATAGCGTGGTCAAAAAGCTCCTGTTCGTGTGTGTCAGCGCTATCCTGGTCCTGACCACCAGCGGATTTACCAACCCGGTTCAACCTGGCTCGCCGCCACCGCCATTCGGGCCTGAAGCTTTTTCCTCTCTTCCTTATGATGAATATGGTAATTCTCTGGAAGAAGTTGCATATACTTTCGAGGATATCTCCGGTAGTGGTATTGAAATGACATTTAGCGAACCGTCGGATGGCATAGCCGCTCTGCCGATATCATTTTATTTTAAATTCTATGGTCAAACCAATATAAACCTGCTGTATATCAGTGAAAATGGCTTCATCACCTTCAACCCTCTGCCTGTTCCGGTGCGACTGACGCAGGAGAACAAACCCCTGCCGACGGATTCATTTCCCAACAATTTGTTGGCACCCTTCTGGATGAACCTTGGATTCAAAAGTGGTGACAGCACCAGTAAAGTGTTCTATTCCATTCCAACCACCGGTTCCTCGCGCGTCATAATTCAATGGAATAAGCTCAAGGTTTCCGAATCCCAGCAGATCACTTTTCAGGCAATTCTGTTCGAAAACGGGTATATTGATTTCGCATATCAACCGATAACCGGAGTCTGGTCGAATGTGACGGCCGGTATCGAAGATCCTGACGGGCTGGATGGGATATCCTTCGCGGTCGGTGATCTCAGCCTCGGGAAGAAAATTCATATTACGCCAGCGTCGGAGGGCGTTCATATAAAAGCCCGTCCCCAGGTGCAAAGCGGGTATATCAATACCACGCTCGCCCGATTTGCAGTCACGATCACGAATACCACGACTTCAAGCATACCCACAGACATCTATACCTTGTCCTCTGCCATTGAATCGACGTACCCGCTGGCGTATGACTGGCAAGTGGAATTCTTCAACGCCTCGTGTACGACTCCACTCAGCAGCTTCGGACCGCTTGCCAGAGGGGCGAGCGCAGAACTGTGCGTGCAGGTCACAACCGATAGCAGTGTCCGGGTGGGTTACCATGCGCGCATTCGGGTCGATCTGGTCTCCCAGGCGGATGCCACGGTGAGCACGCACGTCTACCTGCAGGTGGCGGTCAGCGCATCCTTCACGCAGCTCTACCGCGACGGCGCCAGCAGCCTTAAACTCGACCTGACCACACCCAAGATGGGGGAAATCACCATCGTCGAATCAGCTTTCAGCGGCGACCACATGGCATTCAATATGCTGTGGCTGAATGAGTACATGACAGCCTGGCGCAATGGGAATTCGATCCAATACCGGCTTTTTCGCAGGTACGCCGGCGCCTTTTCATCCGTGCATGAAATCCCCGGCGGAGACCAGAATGCAGGGCACAAGATCGATTACAGCCCGGCGATTGCCGCGACCGACGATGGTCACATCGGGATGCTCTATCTATATAATGTGTATGATGAGAGTGAACCAGGTCATCTTAAGGTTAAATCCAACGTGTATTTTTCCCTGCTGGATCGCAACGGGGAACAGATTGGCGATCCTCTGAACATGACCAATAATTCCAATTGGTTGGATACTAACCTCGGAAGTGAGGATGTCCCTCAGTTTCTAAGACCCACCATCGTACAGGCTGGGACGGATCGCTTCTTCCTCGCCTGGCAGGAAAATTATTCCACATTGGATTGGATAAGCTATGCTGTCGTGACCACCACAGGTGACATCCAGGCCGACACAGAGATTCTAGGCTGGGGTGGTTATAATCGCCATGTCTATCCGATCGCCTTGCATCTGCGGGATGGCAATATCCTGGTCGCATTTGTCAATTATTCCAGCCTCGGGCTCAGCTGGCCGGTGAGCTACACGGTTCTGGATGCTAATAATATTGATGGCGTCCCGATCCAACCTGTCACCCCCATCCCGGGGACGAAGGGGTATGAGATCGATGTCGAACAGTTGACCGATGGCAGTATCATTTTCGCCTGGACCAACCTGGAGAATTCGAAGATCGCATATGCTGTTCTGGACGAGGATTACACCATTACGCATTCAGAGAGTGATATTGATTACTTTGATTATCAGAGCCACCTGAATTATCGCCGCATGTCTTCTGCTTCCGTGACCCATGATGCAGAAGGGCATGCGATCATTACCTGGCAGGATGCCGACTGGCAGGAGCAGCTCTACTATGCCATGCTTGGGTCCGATGGCAGTGTGATCACCCCCGCCATGCTCTACCGCCGGGTCGGATCGACCTATCCGCTGTCAGAGATCAGTACAAACGGTCTGGGTAACGCCCCCCTGGCGGTTGAACGGGTGTTCCTGCCCGTCATATACCGGCATTGACCCTGCCAGGCTCTTGATCGGATTTTTTTATTGATTTAATGGAGAGAAATTTGTTTTTATAATAGAAAAAGTTGGAATGCCAGTATGATAAACAAAAAACGCAAATCACATCGGTTGGTTATACCCGGTTCAGAGGACGGTCAAAGTCTGGTCGAGGTGGCGATCAGCCTGACCTTGTTGCTGGTCCTGCTGGCCGGGGCAGTGGACTTTGGTCGATTGTTCATCGCCTACATGAGCATGCGGGATGCCGCCCAGGAGGGCATCGCCTACGGATCGATCTACCCCACGTATTGCGACCAGATCATCGGGCGGGTTGTGGATAGCGCCCCCAACCTGTTCGGCCCACAGCCGGCTCAGGTATCGGTGAATATCGGCGGCTCGGATTGCGCCTCGGCTGCAGCCAACCAGGCATGCATCGGTAATGAAATCACCGTCGTCATCACCGACCCCGCATTTGGATTGACCATGCCGTTCATCGGTACCGCCATCGGCCGCCAGACCGTCCCGCTGACAGCTACGGTCCACGATACGATCCTCCGGCCGCCCTGCCCATAACACTTTCGGTTCTGTCGCTGGAACTGACCGCTTTTTTGATTGTAAGGGGTCACAAGTCAAACATTGTGTAAAAGTATAATAACCCGGAAATTACACATCTGGATTCAGACAATTTATGTATGTCCCTGCCGCCAGGTCATTTTAACCTTGCAAATCTGTAAGCTGTGGACACCCGGCTGACTATTGTTTTTATCAAACCCTGACAGTACAATATATATGGGTAGAAAACCCCAAAAGGCAGCTATATAATGGATAAAAAATTCAATAAAAAACCAAATGGTCAGGCGCTGGTAATTGTCGCATTGGCGATGATCGGCCTGCTGGCTGTTGTCGCCATGGCAGTCGACGGCTCAATGGTCTATTCTGACCGGCGCGAACTTCAGAGCGCTGCGGATAATGCCGCGATGAGCGCGGCCGGCGCAGCGGCAACGTCGATGGATAACGCTGCCATCAATTACCAGACGTTCCTTTGTGAGTCTACTGATCCGGACCATCTTGACGAAGTTCTTGCCATCCAGGCTGCCGAGACAGCAGCCATCAATGCGGCCATCAGCCGCACAGACACCTACGGTTATCCGATTGATACCGATCTCAGCGACCACAACGGTGTAAATCTCTCCTGCCGTATTGATGTTCATGAAGGTCTGGTCGAACGTTACTTTGATATCAGGGTGGAGATTACCCACCAATCTGAAACCGGATTTACGCGATTCTTCCTCAAAAACGGCGTTAAAAACACGGTGGAAGCGGTTGCCAGGGTTAATCCCCGCCAATCCTTGTCGATGGGTAACGCGATTGCCTCATTGAGCTCAGAGTGTGCGCCGGAGGGGGGGCTTGATGCAGGGGGAAGCAATACGATCAATGTCAATGGCGGTGGTATCTTTTCCAACTCATGTATGTTTTTACATGGAAATGAGGATATCAACATCAATGTACAGTACGGTGGTATTGGTTATGTGGAATCATACGATGCTCTGGGGCATGTTACAATCAGTCCATCTGGCTTGGACCCCGTACAATCGACTGAAAAACTCCCCTATACAAAGATCAATACCCCGGATTGCTACACCGGTATGGAGGATTTCGGCACGATCACTGTTGATGGGACAAGGACAATTAACCCAGGCAGGTATAATGGCATCGCTCTGGGCGGCAGTGATCACCTGATCATGAACCCGGGCTTGTACTGCTTTTTCGGATCGTTCACCACACAGGGAGGGCAAACGGTTGAGGTCAACCCCGCCAGCCCTGCCTTGGAGGGGGTGACGATCTATATGGCATCTGGAGATGTATCGTTCGCTGGCAACAGTCTTATTATACTGCGAGCACCATCCATCTATATGGATCCGGCAATCAAAGGGATGTTGATTTACTTGCCAGATACTAATTTTGGCACCGTCACCCTGAGCGGTACAAGCGGTTCTTCGTTTCAGGGAACGGTCTACGCCCCTTACGGTAAAATTGTTGTCACTGGTACCTCGTATCTCACCTTAACCACCGAGCTGGTTGCGGGCAAGGTATCAATCTCGGGAAATGCCCAGATCGATATCAGCGACGATGCTTTTGTCAATTTCACCCGCGCGCCTATGATCGAGCTATTTAAATAGCAAACCTTGTTATAATACCAGGCAACCGGACATATATCCGGTTGCTTGCTTTTACTAAACTTTTCCGGAGGGCACAATGAATCAAGATAAAAATCCATTCTTATTACTGGGTGGGATTCTGTTGATCATCCTTGGAATCATCTCCATGATTTTTTCTTTCAGGGCTTTCGGTGGAAATGCTTACGTGATCTATGGCATGATTGGGCTGGGTGTGGTCCTGCTGGGTACTGCCTTGCTATCCAGGTCGCATGGCAGCGTGGGGCTGGTCATGGCAGGCATCTGGTTGATCTTGATGGCTCTTTTTAACATCTATCATCTCCGCTTTGTTTACGATAATATCATCCTGGCGTTCCTGCCAATCCTGGCAGGTATCCTTTTGATCTTTGGTATTTAAGGGAATAAATTTACCGGGTTGGAATTTTCTAATGGCGTATTTGTTCGCGTACCGATTGCACCGTAGCGATGGAATCGCGCCCTTGTGACTTTGCGAGGTAGGATCCTCGGTCGGCGTAGTCAATCAGTTCTTCCAGTGACCCTACATCTTTGTTCAACTCTGCCACTCCCATGCTGGTGGATACCGGTATTTTTCCATCGCTATGATCGATGGGTGAGGCATTGACACAATTCTTCAACCGCCTGGCAATGTCGATGGCATCTTCCAGACCGGTTTCAGGTATCAGGACTATGAATTCATCGCCGCCATATCGCCCGATGAGGTCTATTTCACGTAACGTGCTGCGGCAGCAGTCGGCGATCATTTGCAGTGCTTTATCCCCGGATGGATGGCCGTGGCGGTCATTGATATTTTTTAAGTGGTCGATATCGAAAAATATCATCGACATTTTTCGATTATAACGGCGGGCAATCTCAAATTCACGCCTGGCGGGTGGGTTAAATCCGTGCCGGTTCAACAATCCGGTCAATGGATCGGTAGTTGCCAGTTTTTGTAATTCACCATACAGGCGGGCGTTCTCGATTGCCACCGCTGCCTGGTCTGCGAAAGCCTGGAGGCGTTCAGAATGCTCTTTTTTGAAAAAATCCGGCGTGCCACTGTCGAGCTGGAGGAAACCGATAACTGTCCCTCGAATTCGGATCGGAGCTCCGGCATAGGATTGGATCCATTTTATCCCCTCTGGTAATACCCAATCGGGTGATTTGCTGACATCCGGTATGATGATCGGATTACCGTTCTCGATCATAGATCGCAGGTTTGGGATTTTATCGACTTCAAACCGGATATTACGTATGTAATTCAACATCCCCAGTTTCTGGTAACCGTGGCTGTGAACGATTCGGGCAATCCCGTTCTCAATCAACATCAGGTTGACAGCGTCATGAGGGACCACTTTGCCAACGTTTTTCAAAATGCGGTCAAATACTTCGTCCAGTTCCAAAGTGCTCGAGAGCGCCCCTGCAGTGTTTTTAAGAGCTTCTGCCAGGACACGCTGTTCGTGCTCGGCGGCTTCAACCCGTTTGCGTTCAGACAGGTCGCGGATGCTGATGACCACCAGCTGCTGATTGTTCAGCCGGATGCGTTTCATCGTAACTTCCACATCGAAGGTTGAATTGTCGGTCGGTCGTCGGGCTTCCCAATCGAACGATACATTCTCGCCCTCCATGGCACGGAAAAAATACTTTGATAATTCCTTCTGGTTTTTCTTCGGCGCTGAAAACTCCGACAGGTTATACTCGTGCAATGCCTTTTCCCGGTTTACACGAAACAGGCTCAGGACATTTTCATTCAGGTCAACCACTTTGCCCTCGGTATCGATCAAAACCATCGCATCAGACATGTTATCAATGACCGTCCGCAGATTTTCCTGAGAAACCCGCAACTCTTTTTCCACGTTATGTTTGGAACGCAGTTCCTGTTTTAACTGGCTGTTGAGGGATTTAAATTCCCTGGTTCTCTGATTGATCCGATCTTCCAGGTTTAGATTGAATTCCTGCAGGCGCAAATTAATTTCCTTCCGTTCTGTAAACAGGGAGGCCAGTGTCAGAGAGGTTATAGTGAGCGCCAACATGAATACATCCAGCATGATCATGCTTTGAATGAGGGTTTTCGTCCCGAATGTGGAACCTTCAATTACTGTAAATAATGCCATTAAACAGATGAACAGATTGGCAAGCGTGATGCCGGGTTGGTAAAGCCGAAGCGCGATCCAGAACAGGAAGGGATAGATCAGGTAAGTCAACGAACCGAAATAGATCGGCGTGCCGATTTCCTGGCGAAAGATCCACCAGGTAAGGAATACCACCAGGATCAGGATAAGCCAATCCCATCGTTTTATAATGTAATTGGACTTGCCCTTCAGGTTGGAATGCCAGACCAGGACGAGGGGTACGATTAAAAGTATGCCAAGCAGATCTATCGCCCACCACTCGAGCCATAAATTTAGCAACCCGCTTGTGTCTATCAAACCAGCTGATAGGAAGCTGGCCGTGCTAATTGTGGAAGGGATAAGTGGCATAAGCAAGCCAACCAATAGCAAAACCATGACATCCCTTAGTGAGGTAAGGGCAGGATTGATTTTCAATTTTTGTTTTAATAACAGGACTGCCAGGTAGCAGGTTAGGGTTGATGCGATGATCGGCGGCAGGCTGGGAAGCACCGGTAGTCCATAAAATATTGCTGCGATCAGACTGAGGGTGGTAAAAACTGGAAGATAACGATAGCCCCACAGATAAACCAGAGCAATACTGATGCCTATCGGCACCCAGACGACCGAACTCACACTGAGATGGAGGGTGATATATAATCCGAGTTGTATACCAATAAAGTATGAAATAACGAAAATCAGGGACTTCCCCAAATATTCAGAAACTGCCTGTTGTTTATCCATCATACTGCTGGTCTCTCCAGCATAGTCCACATTCTGACCACCTTGTTTCGTATCAGGACTTACTGATGGAATGGATTAAAACCTATTTAAATGATCCATCAGAATAAATATGATATATCAATTTAATAATTATATACAAAAATATGTCCATTGTTCAAGCAAACCCCCATAAATAGTACATTTTTAAATTAATGGGACTATTTTCCAGGGAAAAATGACTGGATGATGTGGGTTTCTGAATATATTCTGACTTGTATGGTTATTCGAGAGGTTCTAAGAATCCTCGCTTTTTCGTAAATGGGGGAAAAGGATCACTTCCCTCAAATTACGGATCCCGGTCAGTAGCATGACCAGGCGGTCGATACCCAATCCGAATCCGCCGGCGGGTGGCATTCCATAGCGCATGGCTTTAAGGTAGTCTTCATCCATCGGGTGGCGCTGTTCGTCATCAGCAGCATAGCTGCGCCCCATCTCAATAAAGCGCTGTTCCTGGTCGAGCGGGTCATTCAATTCTGAAAAAGCATTACACAATTCAAACCCACCTGCGAATCCTTCAAATCGATCCACCGTTTGAAGATCACCGGCTTTTGATTTTGCCAATGGAGATATGTCGCGGGGATAGTCAAATAAAAAGGTGGGCTGGATCAATTCAGGTTCGAGAAGGTCGCCGATCAAACCATCGATCAGTTTTCCACGCGGTGTGCCGGGTTTGACATCCATCCCTTTTGACTGCATCGCAGCTGCCAGTGACTCCGCATCGGTGTGTTCATCTATATCGATACCGGTGGCATCTTTAAGCGCCTGGCGCAGCGGGATGCGCTTCCAGGGTGGGGTCAGGTCGATCGTTTGGCTATTGAATTCAATGATGGTGGTGCCTTTCACTTGTCTGGTAACTGTACTGATCATCTCCTCGGTCATGGCCATGATCTTTTCTGCATCGGCGTAGGCCATATAGAATTCCAACATCGTGAACTCGGGATTGTGTTTGAAGGAAACCCCTTCATTGCGAAAGTCCCGACCGATCTCATAAACCCGTTCCAATCCACCCACCAAAAGACGTTTTAAATACAACTCGAATGAGATGCGCAGGTACAGATCCTGTTTGAGCTGGTTGTGGTGGGTGATGAAGGGGCGGGCGGCAGCGCCTCCATAAACCGGTTGTAACACGGGCGTCTCCACCTCAAGGAAATCGCGGCTGTCCAGGAATTCGCGCAACGAGCGTATGATCCGGGCGCGCGTGCGGAAGATCTCGCGTACCTCAGGGTTGACTGCCAGATCGGCATAACGCTGGCGGTAGCGGGTTTCAGGATCGGTCAGGGATGCGTGGCGGATGACCTCCCCTTCTACGACTTCATCTTTGGCTGCCGGCAACGGAGTGATGGCTTTGGATAGCAGCTTGAAATCTTTTACCAGCAATGTGACCTCTCCGGAGCGCGTGCGCATCAATTCCCCCTTGGCTTGAATGAAATCACCCAGATCGAAGTCTTCCACCAATTGTCTCAGGCGTTCTTCACCCAATTCGTTGATGCGGAAGAAGAGTTGGATACGCCCGCTGCGGTCTTCGATATGGGCAAACGCCAGCTTGCCCATCGGGCGCATGCCGCGAATCCTGCCTGCCAGGATCACGTCGTCCGGCTTGCCGGGAGGTGTTTCTTTTTCTGCTGCCTCAAAAGCGGCAATCGCCTCGCGGGCGGTGGCGCTTTGCTCGGCATGGATCGGATAAGGCTCGATGCCTTGTTCCTGCAGCCTTTTAATTTTCTCCAGGCGGATTCGTTCAAGATCGCTGAAATGTTCTTCCATAAGAGGTTCCTCTTGACTTGATTTAACAACCCCCTCTCCTTATGGGAGAGGGGGCAGTGTGGTTCATTCCATGAGCGGCGGTGCGCGAAGCCCCTATGGCTACTCGACCTTTACAACTTTAACTTCAAATGCGCCTGCCGGTGCGTCAACATGCACGATATCACCTTCGACGCGATTCAGGAGCGAGCGACCCAGCGGCGATTCGTTGCTGATGCGCCCGGCGCGCGGGTTGGCTTCGGCTGCCCCTACAATGGTATAGACCTCAGGTGAACTCTTGCCATCCTGAATGGTGACCTTGGCGCCAACCTGGATTGAGCCGGCTTTGCCAGAATCGCTGATTACCCGGGCGGTAGCCAGCAGGATCTCCAATTCCTTGATGCGACCTTCTACGAAAGCCTGTTCGTTTTTGGCTGCCTCATACTCGGCATTCTCGATCAATTCACCGCCTTCCATGGCTTCATGCAGGCGTTTGGCGATCTCTGCCCGTTTGGTGCTGCGCAGAAATTCAAGCTCCTCCTGCAGCTTCTGAAAACCTTCGCGGGTTAGGAACGAGGTTGTCATCGTGTATATCCTTTTTCCATTATTTTCTTATTTATAGAACACAATCAGCGCCGTGAAGGCGGACCTTCATAACGCTGTAAAGATTAATATATCATAAATGACCGGAAGATGCAATCATTTTATTAACCCAACGCAACTTTGATAAGTATCCCGTTGACCGGTCTATGGGAGGGTGTTGTTTTATAGTAGAATATTCTGCATGGTACATAAAACGAACATCCCAATGTCATCCCCTGATCTGACCGATCTGGAACGTCAGGCAGTCCTGGATGTATTTTCTACCAATTACCTCTCCATGGGTAAAAAAATCGGCGAGTTTGAAGAGGCTTTCCGCGTCTATACCGGTCTAAAATATGCCATCGGGGTGTCGTCTGGAACGTGTGGATTACATCTATGTATCCGTGCGGCAGGTGTAGAGCCGGGAGACCTCGTTATTACCTCACCCTTCTCCTTTGTCGCATCAACCAATGTCATTTTATTCGAATACGGCATTCCGGTTTTTACGGACGTGCAGCCTGACACCGGTAATATTGATCCTGGTCTGGCACGCCAGGCAGCCAATGATCTTGCGCATGGCGGTAAGGCTGCTAAGCGTTGGCTTCCGCGACGGGGTGCCAAGGTGGATTCGTCGTTAAAAGCACTCCTTCCGGTTGATATCTTCGGACAACCCTGTGACTTGAAAGCCATGCGGACGATCGCAAACGAATACAACATTCCGATGATCGAGGATGCCTGTGAGGCGCTTGGATCCGAATACCAGAACCAAAAAGCCGGCACGCTGGGTGATATGGCAGTATACGCTTTTTACCCCAATAAACAGATCACCACCGGTGAGGGTGGCATGGTGGTCACAAATGATGAACGGTCCGCTCTGATGATGCAATCACTTCGAAACCAGGGGCGCGCACCCGGCGACACCTGGTTGCAACACACCTACCTGGGTTATAACTATCGTTTAAATGAGTTCAATGCCGCATTGGGTGCCGTCCAGATGAGTCGTCTGGAGGAACTGCTGAGAAACAGGGAACAGGTGGCCGGCTGGTATGACCGCCATTTACAGGGAATCCCGGGTATCACCCGACCGCATATTATGCCCGAAACCACACGCATGAGTTGGTTTGTATTTATCGTCTGGCTGGAAGATGAAAAGACACGTGATCGTGTGGCGAAGGAATTGAAAACACGCGATATTCCTGTCAGACCCTATTTCTCCCCGATCCATCTTCAGCCGTATATGGTGGAACGATTCGGATACAAAAAGGGGGACTTCCCGGTGACTGAGAGCCTGGGTGAAAGGGGTTTAGCTCTTCCATTCTCCGGCAAGATGACCGAGGAAATGGTAGTGGAAGTCTGCCACCAGTTAAGTGCCGTTCTATAAAAGCGGGTAACTCTGCCAAACCCGCTCTTATTCCGTGAGGGGGATCAATTTCACCGGGGTGATATCTTGCGCAAGGATTTCCAGATCCCGGCGTTCGTACTTTAATGGCAACCCTTGTGCTCGCAGCATGGCACCCACCAGGAGGGGGTGTCGTTTCAGTCGTACTTCAAGGAAATCTGCGATCCTTTCCGGGTCGTTGATCGGCTCGGCTCGGGCGGGGTAGGTATGACCACCAACCTGGACGGTCACCTTCGGATCGCGATTGATGTTCCTCACCCAATCAGCGTCCCTGCCCCATCCTGATGCTATGTAGTGAAATCCATCGATCAGCTCATACTGCAGGGGGGTTACTCGTGGTTGGCCGCTTTTACGACCGGTGGTGGTCAGCAATAGGATTATGCGCCGGCCTGGGAATTTGGAACTGTAGATATGCCGCATGAAACCATTCATCCGCTTTAGAAGAGGACGCAATCGCATGATAAGGGGTGTTTTCTTCTGAGACATTGTTCAACCCGGTTTTTTCTTTTCGCTTGCCATTCGTATCTGGCTAATAAGTTCCTGGCCGGCAGCATAGAGTTCAGAGAGGGAATGCTTCCCGCTTTGCAGATCCATTTCAGGACATTCGGCCGAGTGGATACCCTCAAAAGTCAAAAGGTAAAATCGGATATTTCCGGTCTTGGGTGAAGGGTATTCCTTTACCGGTTGGGTGAATTCAAGCGCCATCTCTGCGATGGAAGCCATCTTTCGTGCAGCGATGCCGACTGTCGGATGGTTGCCACTGCCCAGGATGCCACCCCCGGTGCTGAAATACAAGCTGGTGGTACCATCCACCAGAGCTGCCAGCGTTACGCCTGCCTCAGGATACGCGGTTTCCATCATGACGCCCCATACTGTCGGGTGTTCATTGGTGGCAGCGATATCCACTTCCCGCGGGTTAAGAGACAGCAGCTTATTCCTCAGGGTTTGGTAAATCGCAGTATTTTTGGGGTGTGGTATGGAACCTTCAGGTTTCATCAATGTCATTATAACGGGAAAATAAAAAGGGCACGCATTTTTGCGTGCCCTGAGTTTTGAAGGTGTACTTATTCGAAGTTGATGCTTCCAGGACCAACGTGACTGATGGTGATTATCAGCTTGTTGGCGGCATTTGCATAATTCGCGCTTTCCCAGACACCTTCCTGGGCATCTCCACTGCCTGAGATCCGTGACAAGTCACCGGGTAGATCGACGCTGCCCAAGCCGCCATCCAGAACTTCGACACGCAGGGCATATCCCACCGGGAGCAAGAAAGTAGAAGAGCCGGCCGAGCCATCCAGGTGGATCGAGACATTCGTGTTTCCAGGCAGGTTTACATCGAGCGAACCGGCACTGCCGTTGATATCAACCTCATACGCTTCTGCACTTTCGGGCAGGATGATTTCCATGGAACCCATGCTGACATTTACATTCATATCGGAGAGTTTCAATCCATTGAGGTCAAGCTCAGAACTGCCCAGACTGCCATCCACACTCAAATCGAGCGGGATTTGATCGGTCAATCCGATATTCCAATATAGATTGTTATTCCAGCCGGTCGAAAAAGAAGGCCATGTGAACCAATTGTTGCCGGAGGTGGTGCTTTCCTTGCCCAATACAACCTTTTTCTGAGTCTCGCCACTGACGGTCAGGAAGGCTTTCCCGTAATGCTTCAGGTCAGCTTCGATCAGGTTTTGGCTGCCGGAAAGTGCTGTGACTGTGGCAGGTTCCAGTGAAAGACGCAGGTCCACAATGGCAGCGGTGGCACCGCCAATGGGTTCTACCAGACGCTCGGTGGTCAGTTCTGCCGGACGGGCAAACCCAAGTGACGGGGCATAGATCAATACGGCGATCAACCCGCCAATGACGACCAGCCCGAGCAGGGCACTGATCCATGGGGCTACCCGCCCGAACAGGATATCAAGACCGATGATGATGAGAAGAATTGGCCACAGGCGGACAAGAAAACCGAGGTCAATGGTTTGAATGTAGCCGAGGTTGCTGAGCAGCCAAACGGCGCCAACACCCAACAGGACGATTGGCCAAAAAATGGAGCGATAGTGACGATGTGTATCCATAATAAGAACCCTTTCTCTAAGTTAGATACATCCGGTGGGAAAACCGGATGTCTTGTTATTCTCATTAATGATTACGATAATTTACCCAAAAAGTTTCGTGACGTAGAAGAACTGCAAGGCATATATTAAAAAGAACCCCGCTGGTAAAGCGGGGCATTGGGTTTATGTGTATGTGGCTGAAATTACGAGAATCGTGATCTCAGCTGATAACCAGGGAACGATATTACATCTTCTTAACGAGCACCCCCAACGCCAGAAGCACGAAACCTACGAGCAGGAAAAGAAAGGCATAAGTTGTAACAAGCGGTATCCGAACAGCATAGCCCAGAACACCCAAAACGCCGGTGATGATGGCGATCCAGAAGGTCAGTTTTGAAGGGGGGGTTAGTTTCATTTGTATTACTCCTTATCAAACCATGTCCACATACACATCGAATATTAATAACACGTTTGATCAAAAAGCGATAGCTTTTGTTAAAGGTTATTTACAAAAATGGAAGGAAAATGATCTATAACCCTATGAGATAGGCAATATCACCAATACCGTGTTTTCTTTAATCGTCCTGGTTCCACCTACAAGATATTGGTATTAATATATTCAACTCATTGCTGAGAGCTGGTCGAAATACAATCCTGTAGTGTTTCAGATATCGGAGTGGTTACATCTGTGACCAGGAAGCTTTTATCAGGCAACAACGTGTACTGCCCACCGAAATACTGATTGAATATCAGACGGAAGCTGTTAACGGGTGAGAGGGTGGGGTAAAGCGTGCCGGGTTGGACTTTGGGCAGAAAATAGGCGTTCAATATTGGGAAGTTGTCGCCCTCGCCGTAGCCATGGTCGCCCTGGATGATGATGATGGGTGGGGTGCTGGATTTTGACAGGATTTCCCGGACGATCTCAAGTATGCGCGCATCGATATACTCCACCGCATAGATATATCCTGAACGGAAGTGTTCTTCATCCACCGCACCTTTGACCGGTACCGACCAGTAGCCCGGGTCGGTCAGGTAACCGTCTGGCGAGAATACGTAGGGAGGGTGGGGAATATCGATATGGGCGAAGGTGAAGGTTGGGTCGCTGATCTCTGCCACTTTTGGCAATTGGTCAAGGATGAATTCCTCCTGCCCGATAAAGTTCGCCTGCGGGTGCGTCCCTTCCAGATATTTCTCCAGATTAGCCTTGCTCTGATAGTCCGAGAGGATCTTGAGAACTGTGGTGTCCATCAGCATCTGTTCGAACGGGCTGACGAACTTTAACCCGTACGCATCACCGCCACGCTGCAGGTAGAGGTCGGCATCGTCGATGCGCGTCCATTCGAAACCACTATCGAAAGCCACGATTTTGTAACCCAAGGCCTCAAAGTTACGGCGAACCGCGCTGGGTTTGATCAGCATCCAGATATCGGGGATGGAAATGCCTTGTATTGCACCCTCTGCATACAATTCCGGCAGGTAACTCATGTTAAGTGAGCTGACGATCGAATTATGGGTATTGTTGTAGTTACTACGACTGCACGTTGCTATGTAGAATCCCAACGCCTTGAGTTGTTGGAGTAAATCCGAGTTGTCATAGCCCAGTTCGGCTTTTATACGATCAGAGCGTGCGTAGGTATCCAGGATGATGTAATATACATCCGGTTTTTCTTTGGGTTGGGCAGGAGAGATCAGGCTGGTGGAAGGTATCCAGTTGGAGGCTGCATGTTCGCCGCTCGATGTGTTGATAAAGTAGGATGCGATTTGATAGCCGGGCAGGATCACCAGCACAACCGCAATTGCATTCAATACCCCCGTGATCGGCTTGAAATCGCGTATGGTTTTGATCAACAGCCAACTTCCCATAACCAGGATCGCAACAAAGAGCACAGCCAGGTAGCGGTGGCGGACGATATTCATGGTCGCCAATGGTGTGGTCTTGAGGCCTTCATATAGCCGTCCGTACGAATAGAATAAAAAAATAATAAAGGACGTGATAAGCGAAGCTTTAAGCCAATCGCGCAGGATCAGACGAAGAATTGCCAAAAGGAGAATAGAACCAGCCAATGATATAAGCAGTGGTCGCCACATTACCGCAATGGCTACTTCATGAATATTCACTGTGTAGAGTGCCAATACCGGGTAGAGGGTAAAAAGCGCCGGGTGAAAGGGGACTTTTAATATACGAGGCATACTGGATTAATCCAAGGTGGTTTGATTATAGCGCTCTCAGCAGGTTTATTTTTGACAGTCCGGAAGAACCTCGGGGATAGTTTTGGAACTGTCTGTTATTGAATAGCTGATATCTGGCAGCAGTTCATATTTGCCGTTGAAGTATTCATTAAACACAACTCGGAATGTGTTCACCGGTGAGATGGTTGAGTAGAATATATCTGGTTGGATTCCGGGGAGGTAGTAAGCGTTAAGGATTGGTGAGTCGTACCAGTCCGGCTGTGGAGCGTTGGGATCTTCTTTCAGTAAGCTAATGGGAGGTGTGCCATGATCGCCTTGCAGTATGATAACGGGTTGGATTTTGGATTCAGACAGAATTTCCTCGATGATCGTGAGGATCTTTGCATCGATATATTCTGTCGCGTACAGATAACCAAGCGGGAATTGGACTTCTTCGGGAGTATTACCGGGCATCACTGCCGGATCGATCAGGTATCCTTTTGGAGAAAACACATAAGGGCGGTGGGGAAGGTTGATATGAGCAAAGGTAAAGGTTGGATCTGAAATTTCCGGGATTTTCAGCAGTTGGTCAAATATGAATTCCTGCTGCCCGATATAATACGCGTTTGGATTGGCAGACCCAAAGTATTTATCCCGATTGCTCTTCAATTGAAAGTCATTGTAAATAGATAACATCGTGCTATCCATCAACATCTGCTCAAAGGGGCTGATGAATTGCATGCCGTAGGCATCTTCTCCCCGTTGCAAGTATAAATCGGCATCTTCGATTGTGGACCAGCTATAACCGGTATCGAAGGCTACAATTTTGTAACCCAATGATTCAAAATTGCGCCGTACCAGACTTGACTTGATATAGATCCAGATTTCTTCTTTTGATATTCCCTGCTCGGCAACTTTGGCATATAGGTCGGGCAGATAGCTCATATTTAATGAACTGACGAGAGAATACCGTGTAGAGTTATAGTTACTGCGACTGCAGTCCGCTACATAGAATCCCAGTTTCTTGAGTTGCTGGAGGAATTCCGAGTTATCAAAGCCCAGGTCGATCCGATACACATCAGATCGGGTATATGAATCTAAAATAATATAATATACATCAGGTTTTTCAGAAGATTGGTTTGTGGAAACAAGGTTTAAGGAAGGTGCCCATTTAGTAGCTGTCTTCATTCCGCTGGAAGCTGTGACTGCATGAGATATGATTTGAATTCCTGGTAAAACCAGCAACACGATCGACATGCTGTTGAATATAGTAGTAACCGGTTTTAATTCTCGGACCTTCTCAAGGATCACCCAACTGATCAATACCAGAAATACCAGGAATACCACCACCAGGTACCTGTGACGAATGATGTTCAAATCTACCAATGGTGTGGTTTTCAAGCCATTATAGACACGCCCGTACGTAAAGAAAAGAAAAAGGCAACCTGAAGTGATCAATGAAGCTTTAAACCAATTTCGGATCATTAAACCAAGGATAACAAGAAGCAAAATCATCCCGACCAACGATAAAAGTAATGGTCGCCATATGACGGAGCTCGATACTTCGCGTATGTTCACAGCATATAATGCCACGACCGGATAAACCGCAAAAAGAAATGGGTGAAATGGGATCTTGGACAGTCTCGTCATGGCAAGGGAGTCCGCAATGTAATAATTATAGACATATGTGTATTTTTATTGATTGAAGTTATCATTTATTTATGCAGATCATTGTCAGAAAGTATTTTTTTCATCCCAGGCTTGCTGTTCTATTTTTGACAATCAGGATGATCTTCCGGAAGTGGTGTGTTTATATATTTTATATTGAAACTTTCGTCCGGAAGCATTTTATATCTTCCACCGAAATACTCATTGAACACCAATCTGAATGTATTGACGGGTGAGATGCTCGGGTAAAGCTTGCCATCCTGAAGACCAGGCAGGTAGTAGGCATTCAAAATCTGATTAATCCCCCCATCTTTTCCCCGTTCCCAATATCCATGATCACCTTGGAGAATGATGATGGGTGGAACGGTCGACTTATCCAGGATTTCCTGGATGATAGAAATAATTCGAGGATTGAGGTATTCAATTGACAGGATGTAACTCTGTGGAAAATGGGGTATATCATTCGTCTGTTCCGGTTCAAGATTAGACAGATATCCCTCGGGTGAAAATACAAAGGGGGGGTGGGTTACGCTGATATGGGCATACGTAAAGGTTGGAGCATTAATTTCAGCGACCTTCGGAAGCTGATCGAGTATGAACTCCTGCAACCCGATATAGTTGGCATCGTAATGAGAAGCACCGTAATATTTCTGACGGTTGGCTCTTGTCAGATAATCACTGTATATGGATAAAGCGGTGCTGTCAACCAGCATCTGTTCGAATGGACTGATGAATTGCACACCGTAGACATTTTGGTCACGAGTGAGGTATATGTCAACGTCATCAAGACTGGTCCACCGGTATCCCGTATCAAACGCCACTGTTCTATATCCCAGGGATTCAAAAATTTTTCTTACGAGGTTTGATTTGATTAGCAGCCACAAATTAGAGGGGGATATGCCCTGCTCGGCAGCCTCATCGATCAACTCCGGGAGGTAGTTCATATTCAAGGAACTGACCATCGAACTGGCGGTATTGCTATAATTGCTACGGCTGCAGGATGCTACATAGAAACCCATGCTTTCAAGTTGCTGGATAAAATCCGAGTTATCAAATCCAAGATCGGTGTACAGAACATCTGCGCGGACGTAAAGATCAAGAATAATGAGATATACATCCGGTTGGTCGCCAGGTCGGGCAGTGGAAATTAGGCTGCTGCCTTTGCTCCATCTTGCGGTGGCCCGCTCACCACTCGAGGTATTTATCAAATAAGCAGCAATTTGAGTTCCCGCCAGAATGACCATGACGATCGAGATGATATTTAAAAATCCCGAGACCGGTTTGCAATCGCGGAGGTACCGCAGGGTCAACCAAGCCAACAGGATAAAAAGGCACAGGAACACGACCACAAGATAGCGATGATGGACAATATTCAAATCCACCAGGGATGTGCTCTTAAGCGCATCATAGATGCGTCCATAGCTGAAAAAAATGATAAGCAGCACGGAAGCAAGGAATGCTGCCCGGTGCCAATCACGGAATATCAGGCGCAGAATACCCAGCAACAAAGCCGCCGCGACGAGGGAAATGGCCAGTGGTCGCCAGATGACCGAACTCGACACCTCATGGATGTTATAGGCATAGAGGGTGAGAATTGGAAATAAAGCGAATAGTAGGGGATGAAATGGGATCTTGGATAAATGCTGCATAATCAAAAAACTAACGAACTGATTATACTGTAGGATGGTTTACAGTTGGCAATCTGGATAAAACTCAGGAAGTGGAATGGTTACATCGCTGATATTGTAACTCTCATCCAGAAGCAAATCATATTGCCCGCCAAAATATGTATTGAATATCAGCCGGAATGTATTTACTGGGGATAATTTCGGATAGTAATCATCAGTTTGCAATCCGGGAATAAAATAGGCATTTAAGATGGGTGAGATGTTCGAGAAGTATGGATACCCCTCTTTCCAGTATCCATGATCGCCCTGGATGATGATAATCGGTGGAATACTTGAATTTGCCAGGATTTCCTGAACGATTTCTAGAATCTGCGTGTTTATGTATCGTATTGCATAGATGTAGCCTTCTGGGAAATGCCGGTTATTCTCGACGTTTGTTGTTAGTTCATCTTCGTAAACCAGGTAGCCATTCGGCGAAAATACGTAAGGTTTATGTGTAATATTGATATGTGCATATGTGAAGGTTGGGTCGCTGATCTCGGCGATCTTTGGCAGCTGGTAGAGGATGAATTCCTCCTCCCCGATATAGTTCGCAAGGGGATGGGTGCCGCCAAAATACTTTTCACCGGTTAGCTTGCGCTGGTAATCGCCATAAATCGAGAGCGCAGTGCTATCCACCAGCATCTGTTCGAATGGGGTGATGAATTGTACGCCATAAGCATTGCGATCTCTCGAAAGGAATAGATCGGCGTCTTTGATGGTTGACCACTTATAGCTGGTCGCAAAAGCAACAAATTTGTATCCAAGTTTCTCAAGGATTTTACGGCTTGAATTGGAACTGATCAGCGTCCATACATCCGATTTTGATATACCATGGGCAGCAGCCTCTGTATAAAGCTCAGGCAAATAACTCATATTGAGTGCGCTGATGATCGAAGTTTTCGTACTGTTGTAATTGCTGCGACTGCAGTCTGCCACATAGAAACCGAGCCCTTCAAGTTGTCGTATGAAATCCATATTATCAAAACCCAACTCGATTTTTAATACATCGGCTCGTGTATAGCTATCCAGGATAATGTAATATACATCCGGCTTATCCTTTGGTTGAGCATTTGAAACCAGGCTGGTGGCTGGCGTCCATTTTGCACCAGCCAGTTCACCACTTGAAGTTTTAATTAGATTGGATCCGATTTGAATCCCGGGTAGGAGAACCATTACGATCGAGATGACATTAAAAATACCGGTGACCGGTTTCCAATCCCGGATGTACTTGAGTGTGAGCCAGCATACCAGCGCCAAAAGGATGCAGAAAAATATCGCCAGGTAGCGGTGACGAATGATATTTAACGTTCCCAGAGGGGTGGTCTTGAGATAATCATAGATGCGTCCATAGGAGAAGAAGACAAGCAAAATGATGGAAGATAAGACTGCAGACTTATGCCTGTTCCGCAATATCAGACCCATAACTGAAAACAACAAGATTGCTAGTGTAACTGAAATGATAAGAGGGCGCCAGATAGCTGAACTTGACACCTCTTCTATATTGTATGTATAGAGTGCCAAGGTGGGATAGACAGCAAGCAGCAGTGGATGAAACGGAATCTTTGATAGATGATGCATAGTCGCAATAAAGTAATGAGTTGATTATACTGTTTTCAGAAAGATAGTTATTATTAATTTTTCTATCCCCGGAGTCTATTAAATGTGTGGGAGAAGGTTATAAGGTTAAAACAAATAGCGAATATGATTTACTTTTGGCAATCTGGAAGTAATTCAGGTATCGGTTTGGTCACGTCTTTCATATAAAAACTTTCATCCGGCAAAAGTTCATATTGCCCGTCGAAATATTCATTAAATACCATCCTGAAATTATTAACTGGCGAGATGGTTGGGTAAAGTTTGTCAATATGGATTTCGGGAAGATAATAGGCATTTAATATCGGGGAATTGTATAATTCTTCTATCTTGAATCCGTGATCGCCCTGAAGGATAATGAGAGGTGGTGTGGTTGAGTTATCCAGGATTTCCTGTAAGATCATGAGCATCTGGTTATTAATGTATTCAATGGCGTAGATATACCCGATTGGAAATTTTACATTATCTGGATCTGTGGCGGAAATCAATACCGGATCGTAGAGGTAGCCATTTGTAGAAAATATATATGGGCGGTGAGGAATGTTAATATGGGCAAAGGTAAAAGTTGGATCAGCAATCTCTGCCACTTTCGGTAGCTGGTAAAGGATGAATTCTTCCAGCCCTGTATAATTTGCATTAGAATTATCACTGCTATAAAATTTATTTCGATTAATTTGGCGTCGGAAATCACTGTAGATTGAGAGTACTGAACTGTCCATCAACATCTGTTCAAAAGGACTGGTAAATTGCAACCCAAAGGCATCTAGGCCACGTTCAAGATACAAATCGGCATCGTCAATAGTGGTCCACTTATAACCAGTATCGAAGGTTACAATCTTATACCCTAGCGCTTCGAAGTTATGTCGAACCGCGCTGGGCTTGATAAACATCCAGATATTATCTTTTGAGATGTTCTGCTTGGCAGCTTCAGCATACAGCTCGGGAAGGTAACTCATGTTCAGAGAGCTGGCCAGGGAATTATATGTATTATTATAGTTACTGCGGCTGCAATTTGCGATGTAAAAGCCGAGCTCTTCAAGTTTTTGGATGAAATCTGTGTTGTCAAAACCCAGATCTCTGTTTAATATATCCGACCTGGCATAGCTATCCAGGATGATGTAATACACATCCGGTTTGTCTTTGGGCTGTGCAGTAGAGATAAGAGTGGTAGAAGGAGCCCAACTCGATATAGCCTTCTCTCTGCTAGATGTGTGTATTGAATCGTATGTGATTTGGTAACCGGGTAATGCCAACAGCACGACTGCCATGACATTTAAAACTGCGGTAACCGATTTGAAATCGCGTATGTATTTGAGCACAAGCCAGGAAAAAATTCCTAACAGCATGGCGAACATCACTGCAAGATAACGGTGGCGGACGATGTTCGTGGTAGCCAGCGGGGTTGTCTTGAGGTAATCATACACTCGCCCGTATGTGAAGAAGAGCAGCAAAACGAAGGAAGTGACGAACGCAGCTTTGAACCAATCGCGAAGGAGCATGCGTAAAACAATGAGGAAAAAGGTCATTCCTGCCAGCGATGCAAGCAATGGGCGCCAGATGGCGGAACTCGACACTTCTTCTATGTTGTACGAATAGAGTGTCAAGGTGGGATAGACAGCAAGCAGCAGTGGATGGAAGGGGAACTTCGATAACCGTGTCATTGTTGATTCTTGTGGGGTAGATTATAACGTCTTTCATTATTCACCGATTAGATAAAGAGGGCGATTTATAAGATGATACTTTAAATACTAATTTTCCCCGTAGGATATAATCCAACTTGATGAAGCCTTCAGAAAGAGAAATCCAACTTCACCCTTATTTATTCGCACTTTTTCCGATATTGACCCTGTTGGCAGGCAATCTTGGCGAGATGGATCTATCTGTATTTATCCGGCCTGCAATTGTCAGCCTTCTGGTAACCTCGGTGCTCTTCTTGATCCTGCGGTGGGTAACCAAGGATTGGCGTTCCGCTTCTGTTCTGACCACATTTTATCTGTTCTTGTTCTTTTCTTATGGTCATGTCTATAACCTGGTTAAAAATCAGTCATTATTTGGATTTGATTTTGGCCGGCATAGGATCCTGGGGATCGTTTGGGTTGTTTTAACCATCGTGGGAAGTTGGTTGATTGTAAAACGGATTCATTTAACCAGGATATCGACCATGTTATTAAATTTGGTAGGATTCCTTCTTATATTATTCCCGATCATCCAAATTGGTATATATACCATCGGGCAAAGCAGTAACGCGAAAATATCCCGGTCTGATAGTGGACAGTCTTCAGGGCTTATCCTTCCGCAAGGACAACTGCCGGATATTTATTATATTATCCTTGACCGTTATGCGCGGGATGACATGCTGATGTCGCAATTGGATTATGACAATTCTGAGTTTACTCAGGCACTTAAACAACGTGGCTTTTATGTCGCCAGGTGCAGTCGTAGTAATTATCCCGAAACATTACCATCCATGGCGAGTGCTTTGAATATAAAGTACCTGGATGAACTGACCGGGGTGGAAAATTGGCAGGAAAATAAAGGGTCGCTCCAACCATACATCAGAGAAAATACTGTTCGCCAACTATTGGAGGCGCTCAGTTACCAGAGCATCAGTCTGACTGCATATCAAAACCTACAATGGGATGATGCTGCATACTATTATGATCCGGCTTCTTCTTTGGGCTCATCTCAACTTTCAGGTGTCATCACACCTTTTGAGGCTATCCTGATGCGGACGACTGTGTTGCGTATTCCGTTGGATCTGCTCACCCAGTCTATGGGCGAGTTTGCGCGTAAAATCAATTATCCATATGCTGAGCATGTCCAGCAACAGCTCTATATATTAAACAAGATGCCTGATCTGCCTTTCCTCGCTTCGCCGACATTTGCTTACATTCATATTACGTTACCTCATCCACCCTATGTATTTGCCCCGAATGGGGAGTTGGTAGACATCCAGACGGCGGAGGAAGGTTTCACCCGCACTCAATTGGATGGCGGACAACCGGGAGGGTATATCGGGCAGGTCCAATACATCAATCAAAGGATGCTGACTATCGTGGATAGCTTGATCCAGAATTCGGGGCAGACACCGGTCATCATATTGCAGGGTGATCACGGAATTAGTGGCAATGACCCGGATGCCATCCTGAATGCCTACCTGGTACCCCAGGTTGTCCTTTCTCACCTTTACCCCACAATTACTCCGGTCAACACATTCCGTGTGATCTTTTCCTCTCTTTTCGGTGGCGACTATCCTGCGTTGCCTGATATCAGTTTTGTGCCAGGTGATGTGGGCCAAGGATATGAACTTGGCAATCCATCGCGGTACCAGTGTGTACCAAAAGACTAAAAAGCCAAAATAGCCTGTCAGTAAATAAGTGACATATAATACGAATATGCGAAAAGTTGTACTGCATCCATTTCTCTTTGCAGCTTACCCTGTCATTGCACTTTATGCTTTCAATATGGGTCAGTCCCGTTTGGCCGATGCATTGAGAGTATTCGTGCTGTTGCCGGCTCTGGCCGGGATCGTTCTGGTATTGATCAAGTCTCTGCTTAAGGATTGGGGCAGGGCGGGTCTGCTCACATCGCTTGGATTCCTGCTCTTTTTTAGTTATGGACATTTGGTCGACCGTCTAACTACCACGCGTTTTGGTCCGTTTTTGGAGCACCTGCCCTGGTTTATTGCTGCAGCTTATGGCTTGATTATTATCATTGGCGTCTATGTAATCGTCTGTAGAATGAAAAACAGTGGGGAACTGACACTGGTTTTAAATGGTATGAGTATCGTTCTGTTAGTTCTACCCGTTTATTCCATTCTGTCATTTATTTATGTCAACCGCACTCCCAGTCAAACCTCTTTCTTATCAACAAACAGTGAACCGGCCCAAACGGTTACACCCGGAACTATGCTCCCGGATATCTATTACATCATTCCCGATGGATATGCAAGGCAGGACGTGCTTAATGATCTTTATGAATTAGATAACAATGCTTTCATTGAATATCTTGAATCCAAGGGGTTTTATGTCGCTGATAAAAGCCATAGTAATTATGATCAAACAGCCCTTTCGGTAGCATCCTCCTTGAATTTTGATTATCTGGATGCTTATGCTGCCACTCTCGGTAAGGAATCACAGAATCGTGATCCGCTATATACTGCCATCGATCACAGTCGGATACGACAGGCGCTTGAACTGGCCGGTTACACATTCGTGGATGTCAACAGTGGCAATCCGATTACACAGATCAAGGATGCTCCTTATTATTTGACCCCCAGCCGCAGCATGCTGGTGAATTATTTTGAACGGGAAATACTGGCTGGTTCAATCATCGGAACCGTGGTTGAAAGCGATATCACCAAACAATACCGTGCACGCCTGCTTAACGAGTTTGAACTGGGTGCGGACCTGGGTTGGATAGCATCACCCAAGATTGTATTCATTCATATAGTCGCCCCTCACCCCCCATTTGTTTTTGATGCTAAAGGCAATCCGATCACACCTCCGGAGCTGGTCATGCGCGATGGCAGTCGCTACCCGGGCAGCAAGGAGAATTATCTGATTGGATATCGGGAGCAATTATTGTTTATCAACCATCAACTCGAATTTATGCTAGACTCCATTCTTTCGCAATCAGCGACTCCGCCCGTGATCATCCTGCAAGGCGATCATGGCCCGGGGGCTTATCTTGATTGGTCATCTGCAGACAACTCCTGTATCATTGAACGCACTGCCATTTTGAATGCCTACCTGTTGCCGGATGTAAACGAGGATGTATTGTATCCGGAGATCACGCCCGTAAATACTTTTCGTGTAATCCTGAATTCATACCTGGGAACTGATTACCCGTTGCTTGAAGACCGAACCTATATGCCAACCTGGGATAAACCGTACGAGTTTATTGATGTCACGGACCGGGATGAGAGTTGTATACCAATTCAATAATGGGATTCTCGCTATTTTTCATCGTATCGAAATAATATATCCTCGCGATATTAAAAACAATCTTTGGCAAATGATTCAATACCTCAGAAACTCACTTGCTTGCTCACGAATTAAAATAAATATTTTCCATGGCTAGCATTAAATTGCCATGGAAGTGTAAATCAGTAGCAAGGATAAATAATATATAATATAGAATGTAATTATCAATCACCTTACGATCAAATTCATGCAAAAAAAATGAATTCGACTAACAAACGAAAAAAACAGCGATTAGGTCAACTATATAGAGTATTAAGCCTACGGGCATTATTAGATGATAGTGATTATCAGATCGCAATGGACCTTGGCTGCCATGATGGAGCCTGGTTGGAAACGATCCCAGCGGGGTTACGTATTGGTGTGGATTTAAAACCAAACATTTCGGCAAATAATGTCTGCATGGTTATGGCTGACGTAAATCATTTGCCATTTATAAAGGGAAAAGTCGATATTATTTATGCGCTAGAATTGATAGAGCATCTTGAGGAGGAAATGACATTCTCTTCCGAAATCGCACGTGTTCTTCGGACAGGTGGAAATCTTGTATTAACTACCCCAGCGGAAGATATTCATATTTTTCCGAGTATATTTACCGGATGGATAAGTAGGATGTGGGGGCATCGTTACCGTTTGGGATATTCCCCGGAGATATTGCGCAAAATATTCAATAAGAACTTTTCCATGCAAATTAGAAGATTAAAAAGCAAAGAATATCTAAAGAACTATCTTGGACTGCGATTGTTGCATCAAGTGAATCCAAATTTAGCAAAAAAATACCTCGAGATTATTGTAAAAAAAGATTTACGTGATCCGTGGGGTGAACATGGTTACTTGCTTCTCAAGGGGGAAAGACTTGGGTAGCCGTTGTAATCTTACAGAATATGTGGATACAACAAATATCCAGATGACTTGCATCACCCAGACGGGAAGGAAAAATACTATTTTGAATGATTATTATCGAGAAGGCGTTTAGAAACCTTACCGCTTCGTTCTACTAAATAATCACCAATAATCAATACATCAACACAACCCCACTTTAAATGATCGATTGCATCTTTTGGATTACATACAATTGGTAAACCATGCATGTTAAAGCTAGTATTTAATACCAATGGAATATCAGTGAGTTTCTGAAATTCTCTTATTGTTGCATAGAATAGAGGATTGATTACTTGATCTACTTCTTGCGGTCGCGCGGTTTTATCAATGTGAATAACCGCTGGAATCTTATCTACATATTTGGGTTTAACTTTAAATGCCAAATTCATAAAAGGGCTTGATTGGTATTTGATAAAAATATCATTACAATATTCTTTCAACACACTTGGGGCAAAGGGCATGAACCAGTCACGCTTTTTAAGTAAATTGTTAATACGATCACGCATACCTGGATTGCGTGGATCGGCAAGGACACTCCGATTTCCCAATGCCCTTGGTCCCCATTCCATTTTACCTTGGAACCAACCGACAACTTTACCTTTTGCAATTAAACGTGCTGTTATTTGGGGTACATTTACTAATTTCTTCCAGGAGATATCTTTCGTGTTTTTTAAGGTTGTAAGAATTAATTTCTCATCGTAAGATGGACCTAAGTATGCAGATCGTAATTTTGAGGGTGGGTGTGAAGGGTCAAAGACCATATTAGCGGCCAAAGCATAACCCGCTGGTAAACCATCATCCCCTGGAGCAGGGGGGATATATATTGAATCGACTATTCCTTGATCCAGAAGAAATTTACTTGCTTTTACGTTTAAAAACACCCCACCGGCAGCGACTAAATTCCGTCTTCCAGTCCGATGAACGATGTTATTAATTAGGTCGAGTATGCGTGTTTCTAAGAGTTTTTGGGCGCCAGCAGCAACATTTTCCTTGCCATGTTTATGAATTAAAATTCGCAAAGCTGCACTTTCTTCATAATGTGCGTATAGACGATTACGAATTACCCCAGTATGAATATTCCATTCCCGATTTCTTAAAGTAGTATTTCTAAATACTTTGGGAGTAAAACGTTCAAGATCATTAATTGCTGAAGTTGGATCACCATAACAAGCTAAACCCATTGTTTTACCTTCACCATCACCAACGGTGAAACCGAGCGCATCTGTAACAGCCGAATAGAATAATCCTAAGGATCCATCTTGTGAGGCGATTTCGGATATCAATTCCAATTTACCAGATCGTGCTTGATAACAAGATCCTCCAATATAATGACCGCGACCGTCTAAAACAACAACAGTCGCATCTTTTTCACCAGAAGTGTACAATGCATAAGCTGCATGAGCAAAATGATGTTCAACAAAAAACATCTTAGATTTAAACCCAAGTTCTTTTAATTTTTTATCTTCATTAGCTAAACTGTCCGCTATATGATAGATATAACGGTCCACCGCTTGAGAAAAGACCTCTTTATAAAGGCGTGGGGTCCAAGTGAAAAACAAATTTCGGACTAACCGAAATATACTTTTTTTAATGGAGATACCATCTCGAGCGATATAATCTACCTGGTTAGGTTTGATGCCCGCTATGGCCAGCACTTCTTTAATGGAATTTTCCGGAAAACCATAATGATGCTTTATTTTTGTAAAACGTTCCTCGGCTGCAGCAGCAATAATTTGTCCATCAATAATCAATGCTGCCGCAGCATCATGCTTTGTACGAATCCCTAATATTATTGCCACAATGAAACCCTAATCTTAATAAGAATATTTGTTTTCAGTTGCCCAATCGTTAACAAGGTTGTTACCATTGTTAAATATGATTTATTATACGGATATTATTATATAAAACCAGAATGGCGAAATGATATTCAACTGTTATGGATCTTGTCTTTAATAAAATATATTCTGAAAAAATCAAATATTTATTCAGAATAATTATCATATTGTATCAGATAATCCTGTTAATGAAAAATATAATGATTGTTATTCTTTCCAGCTTGAAGCAGTTCCAAATACTCCTCCTGTTTCTAATACTGCTGATGCCCCTCCTTTTGACGATATGATCAATAATTGATATAAATCAGAGGACACTTCATTTGCATACACGATCCAATTTCCATCTGGAGAAAAAGTAGGCCAATCATCCCCTACGGAATTATCGGTTAAAACCACTTCCTTCTGGGTGGAAGTATCCAGTATTACAATTTCGTTTCCATTAAAAAATGATGATTGCCGGACAATTCTACGAAAAACAAGATATTGCCCATCGGATGATAATTGGGCGCGATCATCAGTATCACCATTGGAGACTTTTACGTTATCGATTCCGTCAGGTTTTACTTTATAAATATTAAACCCCTTTTGATCAGAAGTATAGTAAATCCATTGACCATCTGGTGACCACATTGGGCTGGCGGTATTGCCATCTGTAGTAGATAACAACATATGACTACTCATATTTTGTAAATTCAATATATATATGTGGGCATAGGGTATTTCGTTGGATACATAAGCTATGCTTTGACCATCCGCCGCCCAAGTCGGATCCCATTTTTGACTATCTGAGTTCGTTATTTGCTGATTGTTATCTCCATCAGAATCCATTATACAAATTTCTTTATTGCACACATAAAGAATTTTACCTCCGTCAGGAGACCACTTTGGTTCTGAACTGACATCGTTATCTGTTAATTGTCGAGTTTGCCCAAGTGCAAGGTCCAGAAGGAAAATATTTTGTTTCTCGCCAGAAGATTGAAAAACTATTTTTCCACTTATACTTGGAGATTCGGGTAATATTTGTAAAGTGCTTGTCAGTTCATCATTCACTAAATTATTATTTAAGTTCTGATTAATTATGGTAGGGGGTGGGGTGGTGGTGGATACACATCCAGTTAGTAAAATGAATCCCAATATGTATAAAATGCTGTTTCTCATGTATATCCTTGAAAAGCTATATATTCGTAGCTAGTGAGTCGCCTCGAAAAGGGCGACTCACTAGCTTTTAGAAAATACTTACTTTTTGGGATGGAGTTATTTTGATCCCAATTTATTGATTTATGAACTTGCTGGAAATGCACCATACATTGAGAAAGCATCGCCAGATAATCCGACGAAGTTGGCTTGGCCAACTATCGTTCCAGTACCACTGGTTACTTTAATGATTACACCGCCATTCCAACCCGATCCCAAGGTACCGGCATACGAGGCAGCGCCGACATAGTTCGTAATTGCTGAATTGGCAGCCAGCGTTTTGTATTCAGTTAATGATGGTGTTACATCAGTTGCATCCCAATATTCAATGGTCAGACCCAGTTCATTTGAAGAGTTATTAACAACCTGCCAACCAGAATTAAAATTACTATAAGCCCTGGTAATCTGAGGTAGATACAATGTTGTTGCCGCAGATTCTGTTGTTATCATATTCATTGTGGCGGCTAACTTAGAACTGGCTATATCAGCAACTCCAAATATCTCGTTCACGCCACTTGTTACGGTAACAATCGCTGTGCCATTGAATGGGGCTGGTAGAGGAGTTAAACTTCCTAAGTATTGAATTAAAGTACTATTTGCAGCAATGGTTGCTGTTTGAGTATAGGTGGGTGAAGTAGCTCCTGAAGCAATGTAGTCAATCGATATATCTGTTGATGTACCATTCGGGTTAAATATTGTCAGGCCGCTTGTAAAACCGGTATATGCCTTAACAACCTGGGGGGCAATTAATTTTTGGCTACCTAATGTGTCTGGAGAACCGTTTGAGGCAAGTAACATATTGCCGGCTCCCGGGAAATGTGTCTCGACGACAGCGACAGCACTTGTACCGCTAACTATTTTTGCGGATCCTCGAAAATTTAATAATGGAGCAGTGGCATATGTCCCGGATGAAAGGTCAATGAACCATGAATCTCCCGATTTAACCGTTCTGGAAAAATTCTGTACGGATGTTGGATTGCCGGGTGTATAAAAATCAACATCTACAGTTGTATCTGCCGCACCGGCGTTTTGGATAGTCAAAGTAGATGACCAGTTGGCTGCGTATGCGCGCGAGAGTACGTATGATACATATACGCTCAGACCGATATCTCCTGAAGAAAGACCTGCATAGGTCGCAAGCACATAAGGTGTGGAGCCGACACATGTCGCCTGGTTAACCAAAGACATAAGTGGTTGATCTGAACTAACAACAATTGAGTAGGAACCGGGCGTCACGGTTGAGAAACCGCTGTAGGATGGGACATAATATGAGGAGCTTTTATTCGCTCCTAAATCTGGCAAACTGAATGAATAAGCAGGGATCCCAGTTGCAGCACTAATGGAATAAAAATCCACAGTCATATGTGCAGTGCTTCCAGTAGTATTTTGAAGTTGAAAGCCACTACACTGTGATGCTAGCGCAGCCTGTGCATCGGCAGATTTAATACCGACAGTTGTGGATAGCGATAGCAAAAGTACAGCGATTAACAAATAACGAGCTATTTTCATTTTGACCTCCATCTAGTTTTTCTCTTGTAATAATTATTATTCTAATATCTTTATCTCAATTATCAATAATGCTTTTGTATTAGGTAGATGATGATGATATCTTCTTGATATAAGTATTAATAGAATTTAAAAACCACCAACATGCTAATGATAGGATATCTCCAATAATGATCCAGATTCGTGATATTACAACGATGGCAATTGCTTGAGGAGTAGGCATGGCATAGCTTAAGCAATAAGTCAGTAATACTTCTTTTACACCTATCCCTTGTGGAAAGATAATGGCAATCATACTGAGTGCAACTGCGGCGGACCAAATGCCGATTGATTCTGGAAGATACAGAAAGGATATATCGTTATTAAATGCTTTTATTAGATTCCAGAAACCGAAGCCGATCATGAGCCAAGCCAATAATGAAAAAAACAAATACTGAATAAAGGAACGATAATTAATAATATTTCTTTGTTCAGTTGTTTGTTTAATGAGCTTGGTGATAATATTAACAGCAGGAGGGGAGATTATAATAAGTAAAATAATTAGTGTTCCGCCAATAATTACGGGGGCAATTAATGTGCGATGGAGATGTGGAAAAAATAAAGAAATCATGTAAACAAATGCGCCCATTATTATTCCAACGATAAAATCATATATATTGGCTATCCAAATGCTCTTTTGGGTAAAACCTGCATTTTTCCCAAGATATGCGCGGGCAAAATAATTCCATACAAATCCAGGGAGATATTTCGTAATATTTGCCAAAAGATAGATTTTCATCGAAATGAATATTGGCAAATCGGTATGATCAAGTTGGTTTAATAGGCGAATCCATACAATTGACCAAAACAGTATTGTTGTCACTAGTATTACTAGGGCAATCACTAAAAACAGCCAATAAATATTCCAGTTCTGATGGAGAATTGGTTCCCTAAATTGAACCAGTGTATAGATAATAAAACCGACAGCCAGAATGATAAAAATGATCTGTAATCGATGCAACCATATTCGTTTCTGTTTCCAAATGACGTTTATCGCTTTATTAAATTTTGAGAAGAAGCTCATATAAGTGTACCAATTCTTCGGCAGATGATTTCCAACTAAACAAGGAGGCTTGCTTGTATCCCCGTTTAATCAATTCTGATCTAAGTTTTTTATTAGAAAGAAGTAATTGTATTTTATCCGCCCATGCTTGAGATGATCGGTAATCATCGACAAGGATACCTGCCGGGCCTACTACCTCAGGTATTGCAGACGAATTTGAAGCAATGATCGGAACACCAAAATTCATCGCTTCTAGTATCGGAATACCAAAACCTTCATGCACAGAAGGGAAAATAAGAAGGTATGCATTCTGATAAATGAATTTTAATTCGTCCTGCTTTACCTGTCCAATATATTGTATGTCGTTTTGCAGATTAAGATTTTCAATAGCGGTTAATATGCTACGATCATCACTGCTATCATAGAATGGGCCAACCAGAATTAATGGTGGAAAGGTTACTCCATTCTTCCGCATAATTGCGATGGCGTTGATTAATGTTTTTAAATTCTTTTTTATTGATAAACTCCCGACGAAAAGCATATATCGATTTGGCAGATTGTATCTTTTTAACGATATGTCCATACTGTTTTTGGTCGCTGATGTATCTTCGATAAATTGAGATGCGCAATAAACTACGTGGATTTTTTCCATCGGCACATTCATATAATAATGGATATCTTTAGCAACATCTCTTGATATTGTAACGATTGCATCACAATATCGGGCAAGAGCAGGTAATGCATATTTCCAGTACCAACCTGCAATTAATGAATACATATCAGGGTGTTGCAGGGTAGTAGTATCAAATAGTGTTAAAACTTTCTTTGAACCCCAAACCCAGCTTCCTTGGCTTTTTGTAAAATGTACCAAATCAATCCGCAAAATTATTACTAAAATTGGGAATATGATTTGAATTAATAATCTAGTAATAACACCCTTTCTAACTGGTAACACAACCTGGCGAACATATTTGAATTCCTGGAAAACTAGTTCACGTCTACTCAAAAATATTATGTAGTGCCAGGATGGTCGTAATTCAATAAGCTTTTTAAATAAGTAAAGAACTGCAGTTCTTGCCCCACCTGGTTTATCGATTCCAAGGGCATCGATCAGGATGATGGGTTTATTCTTTATCATGAGATAATATTTTTCCAGTTAAAAATGAATTACCGTGTTCCAACGGCGAAAATGTCATTACAAAAAAACCATCGGAAAGGATAAATTGTAACAAGCATATTAATAAATACTTTTATACCCGAATAATCTTCACCATTATATTTTTGTATATTTTGCAACCATGTTTTAGAACTGAAACCGGCTTTGTTCAGTGCTTTCTGAAGAGATATGATTGTTTGTTCATTTATATGTAAATGATGATATTTGCTTCTGTCATGCGGGTCTACTGGCAAAGAAATTTTTCGAAGTTTTTGAATCAACCTGAATAGTGGGTAACCAAAGCGGTAATACCACAAGTTAGGCATTGTATGGATAATCAATTTGCCTCCCGGCTGTAAAACCCGATGAGCTTCAGATAATGCTATTAAAAACTCTTCTTTTGTAAGGTGTTCTACAACATCGAGCATTAATACCCTATCAACAGAACCGGTCTTGAAGGGAAGAAAAATAGCATTTCCCTGAATGATCAATAAATAACTTAGGTACTCTGTCTCTAAGATTTTTAATAGGTTGTTATTACTTATCGATACTGCGGATTTTGAGTAATCGATCCCCCATACTTGCACTCTATTTTTAGCTGCTTGCAGAAGGATTTCTCCTCTTCCACAACCAATATCGATTACCTTCATACCAGGGTGTAATTCCGCAATCCTTAAGGGGATTTTTAATCTCGCAGGTATGCTTGTTCCGTGGCTTTTCTTGAAGGTTTCATACCCCTCACAATTATGATAATATATTTTTGAGTACTCAGAGGGTTGTATAGATTTGTTTGATCGTTTCATCTTTTTTTCGTAGGGTGTCGTTTGTCACATTTCCTATTTATTATTGACCTAATAATCACCAATTAATCATGAGGATGATTGGTAAATAATACTAATTGTGATCGATGTTATATAGAATCTACAGATCATATCGTATGGACAAGCGTCAATAATATAACTGGATCTTGATTATGCTTAATTTATAAACCTTATGGATAACATACTGCTAATATTGTCGGCGCTTCATCTACCCGATCCTTGATAAAAACCACATCTTCTGGTTGTAATCTTTCTTTGATAAGCGTTTGAAGGATCGGTAATGCCCGGATTCTCAGCCAATTTGGTAATCTTGGTTTAACCAAAGGTGCCAATCGATGCACCAGACGGCGGATTGGGTTATTCTCATATATTGGAATTGTCTCGCCTATTATTTCAACTTTCTTAAAGTATGTTTCAAGGAGAGATTTCAACTCTATCGGTGAATACTCTCGGAAATGCTCGGGCCATAGCATATTGAGGTTTGGTGAGCTTATTAATCGATTTGGTGTGCTTAACATAAAAAAACCACCAGGACGTATGACTCGCTGGATTTCTGACAAGAAGGTTTTTAAATCAGGTATGTGCTCAATAACCTCTATTGAAATAACTGCATCGAAGGTATTGTGGGCATAACACAAAGATCCCCCATCTGCTACAGTCCAATATACCGACGAATTTGGAAAGATGGTTCTCGCAGTGTGAATAACCTCGTATGATTGGTCAACTGCAAACACCTTGCAGGCCTCTCTCTTGCTGAGTAATGTGGATCCTTCGCCGATTCCACATCCCAAATCCAATACACGCCCTCCTTTAAATCGGTTTAAAAAATATTTGAAGCGTTGCAAATTTTCGAAACGCATCGGTTTAAGGATATGTAAATTTGTTGTTAACCGTTTACCTGTGTAATGATTTCCATGAGATTTATTCGTTCGTTTCATTTATACTTCTTCTTGCATAATAGATAAAATTTTTAAAACTATATTTTTCCAATTATAAGTTGATTCAGCTTGTTCCCTTGCAGTTCTCGCTAGTCGTTCGCGTTTTTTCGGTTGAGTGATCAGTCCGGAAATAGCTTTATATAATATGTCCGAATTCCCTTGTGGTACTAAAACTCCATTTAATCCGTCTTTTATTACCAAATTAACACCACCGATATCACTGGCAATTATTGGTACTCCCACACCCATTGCTTCGATTAATACCGTCGGCAATCCATCGATATTTCCTTTCGGGTCACGTACGGAGGGCAATACAAATAAGTCTAGGGATGCGATGAACGCTGGTGCTTGGTCCCATCGGATACGTCCAGGTAAAATGACAGCCGATTTAATATTTAGTGAGTGTACTAACGAAAGTAATTCTTCACGAATAGGACCTTCTCCCCCGATTAATAATTTTGCATTGGCATGATTTTGTAGAATACTCTTGAATGCTTCAATTAAAATATTGAAACCCTTTTTTGATACCATTCTACCGAGACTGCCAATAACAAAATCGTCAGCTTTTAAACCAAGTTCCTTCCGAAAATTGTAATAACGGGTGTCGGGATTGAAGAGGTCGGGGTCAACACCCCACGGAATTAAATGGGTATTATTTTTCGGCGCACCAAGCTCAAGTGCACTGTTGTACAGTTCGGGGCTACAGGCCGTGACAGCTCGGGCATATTTAAATGATGATCTTGCCATAGAAGAAAAAATCGGATTCTTACGGGCAAGATATATGTCTGAACCGTGTAAACTAATTATAAGAGGTATCCCTAATCGCTTAGCAACCCATGCGGCTGGTGGGCCATTGGGGATTACCCAATGAGCATATATATAATCACTCTTTTGATTTTGTGCTATTTTTAATAATTGATAGCTTGCAGATATTGCATATGCCGGAGCCAAGAAATAAGAAAGTGTATTTAATCGGATATCGGATATTAATGCGCGACCATGACCCATGATATGCCATCCAGTAAACGGCGCATAACGAAAACGTGTCATATGGACACCATGTAAATCCATTGATGAGACTTGCTTATCAAAAGGGGCAACAACACTTATATCATGACCCAGGTAGACAAAAGTCTCTGCCAATGACTTAATAAAAGGTGCAGTACCATCTCCTTCATAACGCGGGTACGATGATGATAGCATTGTGATTCGCATATTTTATGTGTCAGATGATTTAGTGAGGATTAATTATTAATGGTAACGTCGATAAGTATATTGGGATATAGGATAAATTTTGCCTGCTTAATGTTTTATCTTCATAACCACCAATGTAATAAATCATATTACTTATTCCAACCAGTGAAAAATTGTAATTTATGACAGTGCTGTTTTCTTCAAAATCTACCCATCGATTATTTAATATTTGATATTGATATATAATTTTCTGTTTTCTAACATCGTTTTGAATATTACATCTTGAATTAATTTCACCTATCACGTAGATTGAATTAATTAATTCAACTGCAGCGTGAAAACAAAGTGGTTGAGGTAATGGTAATAACTCTATCCAGGGATTATCTCCCGAAAGATCTCTTGCTGGAATATAACTAACAGTTCTGGTTAGTGCCTGATTCCCATTCCATCCACCGATTAAGTATATTTTAGTTCCCGAAGAGACCGCGTTTATAAATGCACCCGGCACAAGCATTGGTCTCATTTCTGTCCACTCATTATACGTCGGATTATATGAATAAACATTATCTGTTACATTCTCGCCGTCCGAACCACCGAATAGAAAAAGCTTGCCCTCTAGAGAAGTCAGCGCGTACCCGCTGCGGGCTTTTGGTATGGATGCTTTTTCCTCCCAAGAATCGGATCTGGGATCATAGACTTCCATTTTTTGTATAGCTTCATTTCCCGTCCAGCCGCCCGGGATATAGATCTTTTCACCAATCATCGCCGCTTGGATGTCTGTGACCGGCGTCGGTTTATCGGTAATGGAATGCCATTGATCAGTCTCGATGTCATATTTAAGTGCAGTATTTGTAATTCCGTTTTTCGTCTCACCTGCAAAAAGATAGATTTGATTCTCATAAACTGCAGCCGCCATGCCGGCTCTTCCTTCGGGAAGCGGGGCATGCTTTTGCCAGCGAGGCTGATTTGTGGGAGTGGCGATTGATGATAATGGTGCAGGGGGTGAATTCTTTTTCGATTGAAGAGAGAACCAGGTCACATAGCTGGTTGTCAGTATTATAAGAGCGATAACTGATAAATAGATCCACCTCCGCCGAGAATATATCGTTTCCTTTTTAAATGCGTTTGAACCATCCTGTACTTCCTGATTCCCAGGGGTATCGACAATACCGTGTTCGATGGCGTATAGGGTGGCTTCTGTGCGCGAATACACGTTGATCTTAGCGAAAATATTCCTAAGGTGAACCTTTACCGTATTGGTGCTGATGTGTAGTTCACGAGCAATTTCCTTGTTGCTGACACCCGTGGCTACCAGTTTGAGAATATCCCGCTCCCGATCACTAAGATCGTTAGACTTTAACATGATTAAGAATTATACCCTCACTAGATGGGCATTACTAAAAATTTACCTTTTAATGCTCGATCCGGTAAATAAAGATACCATCTATCGAATAGATCATATTAATCCCTGTGCAAGAAATCAAATTCTTCGATTGGAGTGATCCAATACCATCTTTTATGTAGATATAGGAGATATTTCCGATTGAGATGATATTCCAAAATTCATCATCGCAGGATTTAATTTCCGAGATACTTTTGGACAGAGCGTTGGTTGATTGAGTAGTTTCTTTATCTCCCCAATAAAAAATAACCGGTGGGGGTAGTGTGAACCTTTTGGTGAGGGGTAGCAACCAATATCCACCATCAACCCCCCGATAAATGGACGATTGCCAATAGGTTGCATTTACTAAAAATCGCGCATCACGTTCAACATTCCTATTGACCCATTGTATCGCTGAAACATCTTCATGATTTGCTAATACAGTTTCTGGATTAATGATTGAACGGGTTTCAATAATACCCCAGATACAAAATCCGATTAACGGTAATGAAAATATATAAGCCACAATTATCTTTTTAGGTAAATATTTGGATATTTTATCCCGGGAAAATACGAGAAGATTGGCCGCACAAAGGGATAATGGGAAGAATAGAATGATGTTCATATGGTCCGGACGGATATTCGGAAGCTTAAATCCCAATGGTAAGGAAGTAATAAGAATAATAATAGACCAAATTGCCAGGATTCTACATTGCCGGTTAAGCACTGTCGGTATGATTCCAAGTATGCCAATTGACAGGAAGATATAATTTCGAAAAGGGCGAGCCAGTTTGAATAGATATTGCGCATACGCCTGGATGGACTGCCATCCTCCGTTGAGTGTCTGATAATTTATCTCAAGGTCCAGGCTATATCCTGTTAAATGATAAGCACGAATAAGCCACGGAGCAAGCAGTAGAAACATGATTGATATTACGAGAGGAGCTTTCAGATACATCACCGTCAGATGGCGGCCGTCTTTGAAATATGAATTAATGAGATAAAGTACACTAAAAAGGATAAATAATAGCGCTGAAAAATAATGTGAGAGGGTCAGCCCGAATACAATCAAGCATAATAATGCAGCACGATAACGACCTGGTTTTTGATGTACATCTATCATTTCCGCCATCGCTATAGCCAGCATGATCATTCCGGTTAATAACGTGTAACGTCCCCAGGTGACGTAGTAAGCCGGCATTTGGCTTACAAAAGCTACCAAAAGGGCGGCGATTACAGGCCTGGTACGATCGGTCCAAATTGTACGTCCGAGCCTGTATATGGCAAGGGGCATGCAAGCATTTAATATTTGACCGAGAATTAGGACAGCTTTTTCTGGGGGAAGGTCACTTATCGCTGAAAATGCTGCAGCAAGACCGTGAAATCCGAAATAATATGAGAAGGGCACTGCAAGATAGGGCTCGAGTGTTGACGGTATCATGCCCTTCTCGAGGATTACTTTTGTTATCAATACGTGGTGTACCGAATCCACCCAGGCAGGTAAAACAAGATCTTTTGCCTGATAGAAGCGCAGTAATAGAACAACAGTAAATAACAGTAATGTGATTGGGAAATCCAGGGACCATCTGATCTTTATCTTACGATGCAATATCGCAATAATATTGCTCACTACACAGGCTGAATAAAAGATGACCAAAAATATTGGTGTGATCTTAAATGATAAATAATGGGTAAGGTATAAAATGACGGAAGTGGCTGAAATACTTAATCCGATGCAGCTGACCAGATTTTCTGGAAAATCCATTTTGTTCGGTCTTATCCATGCAAGAAAGGCAAGACCGGGTAGTAGGAGTACCATAAAGCAGGTAAAAACGATTATAGTTGGTTGCATCTACTGTGATTCAAACGTGTAATTGAATAAGTATTGGATCTGATAAATTGTAGCATAGAGGGTTGTTCAGCGATTGGATTTTATCAAACGTCGATACTTATATTTAACCATGAGTCTTCGTTTATGCAAATAAGATCCATAAAGAAAAATGGATTTAGATATTTCTTGATGGTAAAATTCTCCTGTGCCTGAAAAAACCAAAGTAGGAGTTTTATTTACAAAACCTGAAACGGTACTGAATGATTATGACCGTTTATTTCACCTGGCAGGTGGTCCATCAGCGCTTGAGAAGAACACGACAACCATTCTGAAGGACAACATATCCTGGCATCTACCGATGCCATCCGCCAATACAACCCCATGGCAGCTTGAGGCATCGATCCTTGCCCTGCGAAAGGCCGGTTTTAACGACCTTGTCTGCGTTCAGAATGATACGGTGGTGGTCAGTTCGCTACGCGGTGAAGACTTGAACGGTTATCGTCCGATTTTCGACCAATATAAAATACCAGTTCTATATAACTATAAACCGGAGGATATTCGCTGGATTCAATACAAACCCAAAGGCAAATTACTCGCTCTCGATCGTGTCTTTCCGGATGGTATTTTTATCCCGGAATATTTCATTGGTAAGAATATTGTTCATCTTCCAACCATGAAATGCCATATCTACACTACCATCACGGGGGCGATAAAGAATGCTTTTGGTGGGCTGTTGAATACCAACCGGCATTACGCCCATTCCTGGATCCATGAATCGATTGTGGATCTTCTGACCATTCAGAAAGAGATACACACCGGCATTTTTGCCATGATGGACGGCACCACGGCCGGTAACGGGCAAGGCCCTCGCACGATGATCCCGGAGGTAAAGAATGTAATTCTGGCTTCAGCAGACCAGGTGGCTATTGATGCAGTAGCCGCAAAATTAATGGGTTTTGACCCAATGAGCATTCCTTTTATCCGCCTGGCGCACGAACGTGGATTGGGCACAGCAGATCCACGCCAGATCGATCTGGTTGGCGATGATATTACCGGCGTCAACTGGCATTTCAAAGTGGGTAGCAACTTCCACATGTTCCTGGCC
This sequence comes from uncultured Chloroflexia bacterium, assembly GCA_963701225.1. Classification (GTDB taxonomy): domain Bacteria; phylum Chloroflexota; class Anaerolineae; order Anaerolineales; family Anaerolineaceae; genus JAFGXF01. The sequence goes on from OY969578.1 coordinate 1,137,458, forward strand.
TGGCTGGCCTGGTACGGGCCGACAAAAGTTTTTCAAAAACTGGTATTGCATACCCATCTGGTGGCCATCCCCAATTTCATTTCCTATTTTAATCATGATCATGTTCAATGGCCATTGAAATTCCGGTTCATTTATGAAGAGTGGCGCGACAACACAGTCTGGGGACAGTTATTCGATCGCTATCAACGGGAAGGATATTTGGCAGGTAAGCCTGGTGCCAGTTGATCCTAAGCATCATTCTTTACACGACTAAGTAGATTGGTTAATATATATGCACCTGATCCACCGACCTGGTATCTATTTCATCCGGCGTATCCTGTGGCTGGCATTCGGGGCTGCTTTTGTATATCTGTTGACACACTTGCTATCTCTGCCGCGGCATGTCTTGCAGATGGATTTCTCCGCGTTTTACACTGCCGGTGAGTCGCTCAATGCCGGGCTGTCTCCTTACAGGAACCAAATTGCGCAGACACCGCCCATCTGGGATGGGATCAACCCCTTCATCTTCAGCCGATTTCAGTACCCACCCCCGGCTGCGATTCTCTTCCAGCCCCTGGCACTCCTGCCATTTTTGACCGCCAAATACGTCTGGTCGATCCTGTCGATGATCGCAGTGTTATTGTCTGTCATCCTGACAGCACGTGTCTTCCCGCTGCGGGCTACCTGGCAGTGGCTGACCGCTGGCATTTTGATCTGTACCTTCTTCCCGTTGTTCACACTCGTGGAACGCGGCCAGATCGATGCAATGACATTGATCTTATTAACACTCGCCGTTTATTGGGTCGTTCAGAAAAAACCACGTGATGCCTGGCTGGCAGGTTTCGCGATCGCCTTGGCGATCCTGCTTAAAGTATATTGCGTCTTCCTGCTGCCTTTTCTTCTGATTCGCCGGCGCTGGTTGACCCTGGCAGGTGTAACTTGCGGCTTGCTGGGGTTGCTGGCAGTTTCCTTAATCCACCCTGGCGGGCAAAAGATGTGGCAGGAATACATACAGGATTTACTGCCTCGTATTTCATACCATAATGAAGGGCTGATCCAGGAAAGGGTCGATGCGGAATTGATCCATCAGGTCACCGGTGATGTCGGTGAGGACGAAACGATCAAGGATGACCGCGTTTATCGATTGTATGGTTTCAACTTTTCCTCTAATGCATCGCTGATGCGGGTCCTGCTGGATGAGTTCTTCGAGCAGGACGCGACTATCAACCGGTCTCTGCTTTCATTATTGCTATTCCTCGTGTTATCACTTCCGTTCATCCCCTGGCTGTTGCGTACGGGCATTGATCGCAATACTGACCGGCGGCAGGAATTCCTGTTTTGGCAGCTTGTTATGGTGGTCATCCTGCTGGCATCACCGCTCACGTGGACGATGAATGTGGTTTGGCTGTTGCCGATCGGGGTAATCGTGATCTCAGTCTGGCGCGATTTTGGGAATATCAAGCTGGCTATTCCACTGATCCTGGTAGTGGCCGGGTTGGTTTTTGCTGCACTTCCGGATCACAAAACGCTTGAGTTGGTTGATTACTTTGAAAAGACCTGGTTGAATCATAAGTATGTCCTATCCGAAATACTCGTCTTAATCGGAGGGGTAGCCTACCTATTATTAACCCAGCCGGATCAGGACAAGATTCAGCGTTAACTTCATTGTTTTCTTCCCTCGATCCGTTTGCCAAACAGTGTACACTCTGGTAAAATCACTCCTCGCGGAGCGTTGTACCCTTCGCTCTAAAATCTTTTAGCAAGAAAGGGCTAGAAAATGAAAGTATTATTGATTAAAGATGTCTATAAGCTGGGGCATGCAGGTGACATCAAACGCGTGGCAGATGGTTATGGTCGCAACTACTTGATCCCGCAGCGCATGGCGGTACTGGCAACACCCGGTGCCCAGCGTATGGCGGAAGGCATCCGTACCAAGGCCAATGCGCGCCGGTCAGTCCTTAATGAGGAGATGGCTGCTGTCGCAGAGAGCCTGAAGGACCTCACAATAAGTTTCTCTTCCAAGGCGGGTGATACCGGTAAGTTGTATGGTTCGATCACCACGGAGATGATCGCTGACGCGATAAAAGAGAAGACCGGTCAACCGATCGATCGCCATCAGATCATTACCCAATCTATCCGCGTAATTGGTGAACATATTGCCAAGATCCATCTGACGGTTGACCTGACGCCTGAGGTCAAGGTGATCGTCTATCGTGAAGGCGAAGCAGAACCGGGTAAGGAGACTGAAGAATCGAAGCCAAAAGAGAAGAAATCCCGCAAAAAGGGAGCCACCGAAGAGCAACCTGTTGAATCACAGGCTGTTGATGCCTCGACTGAGGAACCTGAAACGGAACCGGTTAAAGACACGGAAGAAATCGTCCCCGGTGATGCGCCCGAGGGAGTAGAAAAAGGCGAATAATTGTAAGATAGGAAAAGGACCTGCTTACTTAAGCGGGTCCTTTTTATTTAATTACTCGAAGGTTATCTGCCCTTCTCAATCAACTTTAATTGGAAAAGGTGTTTCTGCTTCCCCTTCACCATGACAACCTTGCCCTGGATATCGACATCCGCACCATCCTGAACCTCCATATCCCCTCGGATTTCGACGTTGGAATTTTTTCCAAAGATCACCCTGGCGCCTTTATTGATGGTCAGGGTGGGGTCATCGGTAAGCACTTCAAACAAGCTGCCGCAGTGGGCACAGGTTACGCGTTTGATACCGCTTTCCTCGAAATCGGTTGAACCGCATTGGGTGCATTCATAGGGTTTGATCATGATGACTTTTCCTGTTGGTGACTGACTCGATCATAAAATCCGATCCATTATACTGCCCGGTTGAATGATATCTGCGGGCATGCATGAAAAGATCCTGGATATTCGGCAGCGATAAACCACTTCTATCAACCACCGAGGATAGGTTACACGAAATATTATATGATCGTCAAATGAATTGTAACAAAATTGAAACATTATATATTTGGTGGGGTAGTAAAATAATTTTTGGTGTGGAGGTATATGAAGACATGGGTATGAAAATCATTGATTTGATGATCTATTGTGGAGTATTGTGTGTGTTTTTGTGTGCCTGTTCTGCCAATCAATTGGGTAAGACACAGTCTCTTGGGGATGCATCACCCTTACCGGTTCAAGAACAGATTACGTTTGATAATGCTGGAAGCGTAGTCCTGCTGCGCAGTCTGGATATACCCGATTATCTTCGCGGGGAACTCGGTCAGTGCAGCCTCGATTTTTCTCCGGATGGCCAGCTGCTGGTCGCTGCCTGCGGTTTGAATGCCGTGCCGGTCTGGGACGTGAACAGCTGGGAGGTACGCTACTCCTTGTACAAGGATGATCCCGCACAGATCGTCGCTTGCGCTTTCAGCCCGGACGGAAAAAGTATTGCCTGTGGCGGATTTGACAATGTCATCACGTTATGGAATGTTGCAAGCGGTGAAAGGATACGCGAGCTGGGTTCGTCCAAATCACCCATCTGGGAGCTCGCCTTCAGCCCCGATGGTAGGAAGATCGCTTCAGCCAGTTTTTCGGATGATATCCGCCTGTGGGATGTAAAATCCGGTTCGATGCTGTGGGTTACGACCGGCCTCAAGGGCATCCTGAGTGTCACTTATAACTCTTCAGGTGAAACGATCGCATATGGGACCCGGCTATTGAATCGAGCTGGTATTCTGAACGCTGCCAGTGGGGAAGTCCTCTCCACATTATCCGGACCGCCTGACAACGTGGGCGATATCGAAGCAAGTCCGGATGGGGCATTGATCGCAGCCGGCTGTGATGATAACAAGGTTTACCTATGGAAATCGAATGACTACCAACCTGTCGGAATCCTGGCCGGTCATTCCGGGTATGTTAACGGGGTAGGCTTCAATCCGGATGGGACACTGCTGGCTTCCGGCAGTCATGACAAAACGGTTGGCATCTGGGATGTGATCGGTAAAAAGCACCTTGTCTCGTTGCCGGGACATGAAGATGTTGTCTTGCGGGTGGAATTCAGTCCGGATGGGAAGTTCCTGGCTTCGATCAGCTGGGATGGGACGGTTAAGGTTTGGGGAGTAAAAAGCGGAAATTAATCCTGATCGACAGACTTTGAAGTGCGCAGAAGCTTTATCGTCAGGCTCACCAACTTTTCGAGTGCAGATGAGCGTGTAAAAGGAGTAACCTCGACTACCTCAGACTCTTCCCATCGCTCATGTGCCCGTGTTAGCAGTTCCGGCCGGATCACCACGATCGCTGTATGATATTGCCGCTCATCCAGTGCTTTCAAACCGGATAGCCAACCCTGTCCGCGCTCAAATTCCAAGACTCCCAACTCATCCACAACCAGCAAATCGCAAGGTGTACTACGGGCAAGGATCTCATCCGCCCACTGCATGGCAGCCGGGTCGAATGCCCAGTTATTGGTATCCAGAGTCCCTTTCCCGGTGGTATTGCGGATTGCCAGTCGTCTGCTCTTGCCACCCCGCAAGTCAAATCCGTCGATGGCAATCTTCCTGCCCTTTTCCTCGACTGGCAGCGAAAGGATACCGGAGATATCCTCGGACTCGTTTTGCAATCGCTCGATGGTCCTTTGGAGTAGGGTGGTTTTGCCGGCACCGCGCGGTCCGCTCAGTATGATCAGTTTACCGGTTGGTTTAGATATCAATCGTACCTTTCATCGTGCAGCGCGACCTTCAGACCATCCACCTGGACAACTTCGACCGGGATGCCATAGGTCTTCGATAGCTTTTCGGCTGTGAATACCCTGTCGGCGCTACCCGCGTCGAGGACGCGTCCCTTACGCATCAGTACCATGCGGCCGGCGATACGTGAGGCGGCATCCGGGTCGTGGGTGGAAAAAATGACCGTCACACCGGTTTTAGCCAGGTCATGCATGGTTTTTAGAATGGTGTGTTTATTTGCCAGGTCGAGGTGCGAAGTGGGTTCATCCAATAACAGGATGCGCGGCTGCTGGGCGAGCGCGCGTGCAACGATTACCAGTTGGATCTCACCACCCGAAAGCTCATGCACAACCCGATCTTCCAACGGAAGGATGCCGATAGTTTCCAGTGCCTGCCTGGCGATGGCAACATCTTCCGGATCAGGCATATCCAGTGGTCCGAGATATGGTGAACGACCGAGTACGACATATTCCAGAACGCTGAATTCATACGGCAGGTATTCATTTTGAGGGACCAGCCCGATCCAGTGGCTCAGTTCACGGCGACGATAACATTTAAGCGGCTTGCCACCCACCGTGATTTCGCCACTGCGCGGATGGAACAGCCCCAACGCCAGGTGGAGCAGGGTGGTCTTGCCGGCGCCGTTTGGACCCAGGATGGCGGTGATGCTGGCGGGGGGAATATCGAAATTGAGGTGGCTGACCGCTTCGGGTAAATCCTTCGCATAGCCGAAAGCTACATCGTGAAAAGTCAGAATGGGTTCGGCTGTCATCGCTGTACCTTGATCTTATTGGCTGCCATCATAATAATGAAGAGCATTGCACCGAAAAGGGATGTCAGGATTCCCAGCGGGATCTCGCCGGCCAGCAAGCTGCGGGCGATATCATCACAAATGACAACAAAGGTACCCCCCAGCAGCATGGCGGCCGGAATGGCACGCGCTGCGTTGGGTCCTACCAGCCGGCGGGCAATATGCGGGATGATCAAACCAACCCAACCCACGATGCCGGCAATCGACACCATCAAGGCTGTAATAGTCACCGCTGCGACCAGCAGCAACAAGCGTTCGCGTTCGACCGAAGCACCCAGAGAGAAAGCGGTTTCATCCGAAAGAGCCAGTACATTTAAACGCCAGCGCATCAGGAAAATGATTGCCAGGCCGATCAGGACGAACGGTAGAACGATGAGCAGGTCGGACCAGGTCACGGCATACAGTCCCCCCAGCAACCAGAAGACGATTTCGGGTAGCTGGCGGGTGGGATCTGCCAGATATTTGAGCACACCCACACCTGATGAGAATAAGGCCGAAACAGCAATACCGGCCAGGACCAGACGTAACACCCAACCACCGTAGTGCAGCCTGCGCGCCAGCAGATAGGAGAATGCCAGTCCGGCGAATGCAAAGATGGTGGCCGAGGTGCCAATCGCAAATGGCAGGCTGCCGACCAGCAGGATGGATAGCCCGGCTCCAAAGGCCGCCCCCTGGGTGACCCCCAGAAAACCCGGTTCGACCAATGGATTTCGGAACAGCATCTGCATGACCGCCCCGGCAGCTGCCAGGCTCATGCCGAGCAGAAAAGCAGCCACCAGACGCGGCAGGCGCAGGTTTAGAACCAGGCTGCGCGCGAGTTCATCAGTAAACAGCAAATTCGGTGGCAACCAGTAGGGTTTTGGGTAGCGCCCGATGAAAACCGAGAGAGCAAGAAGGGTGAGTGGCACTGCGATCAGCAACGCCACCCACCAACCATTGAGTTTTTTCACAATCTCTATCTTCTCTAGTGCGTGGCTACCGTCAGATCGCCCGTAATGAGCGGCAGGATTTCTGCCCGAATGGTGGCTTCATCCAAACCGTACATTGTTTTATAAAATGAGATCACTTCGGTGGTGATATCAAAGCCGGGAAATTTATCCGCATGCAAAGAGGTGGCGATCCAGGTGAAACCGAGTATCCAGCGCGGATCCGGCTGGTCCCAGCTCAGGTAATCCATCGGGAAGGCATATATGTGATTGGATTTTACAGCCTCCAATGACTGCCAGGTTGGGTCAGCTTTGATGGCTGCCACTGCTTCGGAGGCGCCACCGCCATAATCCACTATGGCAATCCCGAAGGGTTTCCAGGCGGCAATCTGGTCGAGTGTCACCACTTCCCAGCCGCTGCCGGTGGCGCTGTCCTTCCAGACCGGCGTTCCACCAGCCATTTCGGTCAGGATGGTCTGCATCCAGGCAGCCGGGGGTACGCTGAATGCGATGACATTATCCTCTATTGAATGCTGCAACAGCAGGATGGGATGTTTTTCTTCGGGCGTCAGATCCTTGAGCGCATCCGTTACCATGGAAACACGACCCTCGTAATAAGATACGATTTCCTCGGCGCGTGCCGTGTTGTCGAGCAGGGCGCCCAGCACCCGAACGTCGCGATAGAACTGGTCGGGAGTCTCGAGGTCAACATAGACCACCTTGATGCCCAGTTGTTCGAGTGGATCGCCAAGTTTCTCCTTCATCGAACTTTTCAGAATCACCACATCCGGTCGGGTGGGGGCGATGGCCTCCGGGCCGGCATTTTTTTCAATGGTCAGTTTCCCGGTCAGGGCGGGGTCGAGCAGTGAAATAAATTTATCCGGTGACTGAGAGCGGTTCTCGATCGCCACGATCCTGGTGGCCGCTTCCGGGAAGGCATACAACGTATTGACCATCAAAGCTGTGGCCTTGCCGGCCACCACGATTCGTTCGGGCATCTTTTCGAAAGATACCGTGCGATCGAGACCGTCGGTGATGGTTAAAGCCGCTGCGACCGGGTAGGCGGCTTCGGCTGGAATCTCAGTTACGGCCGGTGTGGAGGCTTTGGGTGCGCAGCTGGCAAGCATGCCTGCCAGCAATACGAGTGCGACCAGTATTGCGAAGAGTTGATTACGATTTTTCATGGTGTCTCCTTATTAATAAATTCAGTGATCAGGCAATCATCCAACCAATCGAGCATGGCCTGGATCTGTTTCATCCTGAAATGATAGACCTGCTTTTCAAAGGGCTGTGAGTCGGAAAGTGCTCCATCCTTCTCATCCATTTTTCCTCTCAGGCGGAGCAATATAATGCGCTGCGCTTCGACCACCCGGCGGGCGGTCTCGATGCCTGCCTGGCGTGCAAAGTAGAACTTGGCCAGAAAATCCTGGCGCAACTCGCGCCCGTGTTCGACCGGAGCGAGCATCCATTTTTCAAATGCCTGGCGTCCGGAGCGTGTGAGGTGGTATTCCTTGCGGGGTGGGTGCGATTCGGTCGTGATCAGCCGGTCTGACAGGTAACCCTGATTTTCCAGTTTATCGAGCAAGGCATATAACTGCGCCTGCTTGACATGCCAGACCAGCCCGAGACCTTCCAGATTGGAAAGCTCTTTGTGGAGTTCATAGCCATGCCGGGGTTGCTGTGCGAGCAGCCCAAGCAGGGCATATTCCAGGCTGTGTGTGATAGCGGGTTTCGGTGGCATATTAATAAGCTGAATACTCAACTTATGAGTATAAAGCAATTATATCCGCTTTTTTGTAAGTGAATAGATTAAATGTCAAGAGGGTGGGAGGATAATTATCCCTGATCAGTGCAAGTATTCAGGAGTGTGGAGCTGCAGAACGGTTTGGTGGTGGTAGCCTGAGGATCAATGCGATCAGGATAGCGGTTGAATAGATGAGAGGAAGGGTCAGGTTGCCTGAGAGTGAAAGGATATTGCCTTTGACCGCCAGGAAAAAATGTGCCAGGTCGAGGATGGCTGCCAGGTAGATCAAGCGGTGAAGGCAAACCCACCACCTGCCCAACTGGCGCTTCCACCAGTCAAAGGAGGTCAGCGCCAGTGCTGCCAGGATCAATCCGGTAGCCAATCCAAGCCAGATGAACGGCTTTCCAAAATAGCTGCCTGCCAGCAGCGGGAAATCAAAGCGGTAATCAAAACCAACCAGTATGAATAAATGCAGGGAGACATAAAGAAATGTATACAATCCAAGCAGGCGGCGCATCCTTAAGAGTACCGGTTGCTTGAATAATCTTGCCAGAGGTGCAACCAACAGGGTGGCTGTTAACAGGGTGATCGCAATCCGGCCTGTACGCTGTTCGAGCGTTTGAGCCGGGTTGGGACCCAGTTGATCGCTGAAATAATCAAAGGCAAGGATCGCCAGCGGCAGCAGAGCGCCAACATGGGTTGCAGCCTTTATCAACCTGGTTGGTAAAGGACGGGTCAAAAATCCACCCTGAGGTCCATCCCGGCATACAGGGCTGCCACTTCGGACCCATAACCATTGAATAATAACGTGGGGACCCGTTTGTTCTCGCCAATGCGGATCTCGCTGGTTTGGTTAAAGCGCGGATAATCTATGTCGGGATTGACATTGGAGTAAAAGCCATAATCACCGGGCGATATTTCGTTCCAGAACGTCCTGGGTTGTTCTTCGACCAGCTCGATCTTGACGATCGATTTGATACTCTTGTACCCGTATTTCCATGGAACGACCAGACGGATGGGAGCGCCGTTTTGTGGTTCGAGTGATTTTCCGTACAGGCCGGTCGACAGGAGGGTCAGACGATGTTGGGCTTCATCCAACCTCAAGCCTTCCTCGTATGGCCAGGGGAAATAACTGCTCTTCTGACCGGGCATCCGGGCCGGATCGAGCAGGGTGATAAAATGTACATATTTGGCGCTGGTCATCGGTTCGACTTCATCCAGCAACTTCGACAGTTGGAAACCCTGCCAGGGGATGACCATTGCCCAGCCTTCAACACAACGCAAACGGTAGACACGCTCTTCGGGGGAAAAGCGAGCGATGAGGTCGCTCACATCATAGGTCTTGGGGTTGTGTACCAGCCCTCCCACCTCTACCTTCCAGGGGTTGGTAACGAAATCCTTCGCCAGGTCAGCTACATCTCCTTTGTTGAGCGAAAACTCATAGAAATTGTTGTAATGAGTGATATCCGATTCCGATGTCAGAGGGGCTCCCAACTCATCGGTCAAACCACCGGTGGGGACGGCGACCGTTCCGGCCGGCAAACCAGCGGGAGTCAAGCCGGATGGCAAACCGGCAGTCTGGCAGGCAGCCAGGAGGGTTGCTCCGGCAGCCCCGAGCATTGCGGTTTTCATAAAACGCCTGCGAGACAGATAGATCGATTCGGGAGTTATTTCGGAAGATGGGATTACTTCAGGTTTCCCTGAAAATTTTGACATGTGATCTCCTTTCGATCATCTTTAATAGAAAAACCATGCCGATATTATCCATTATTTTACAGTAGAACAGGTGTGTTTACATTAACACACGCTAATATATCTTTATAGTACAATCTATTGAAACGGATGAGTGATTATGTCAGACTATCAAAAGTTGCTTGATTTTGCCAGGTACCTTTCGCAGGAAGCTGCATCACTGATAATGCCGCATTACTACAACTGTGTGGCGGAATTTAAACCGGATGGTTCGGAAGTAACCGAAGCCGACCGCAGCGCTGAACGGCGCATGCGCGAGTTGATCCATACCAACTATCCTGAACACCGTGTTCTCGGTGAGGAATATGGTTCAACCGGTCCGGAGCATGGCAGCTTCCAATGGGTCCTCGATCCGGTGGATGGCACCCATTGGTTGCCGCTGGGTGTTCCAACCTTTGGTACCTTGATCGGTTTGTTGAAGAACAACCAACCGATACTGGGTGTGATTGCCTTCCCGGCCATGCGTGAGGTGGTGTATGCAGTCAGAGGTTCCGGTTGCTTCTATGCCAGTGAACAGTCTGAAGCGGCCAGGGTCTCAGTCAAACGGGTTAAAACACTGGCGGAGGCATACTGCTCCGCGTCAGGCCCGCATAATTCCGAAATCAAACCCGGGCGAGCCGGCATACAGGTGAACCTGGGTGAGTACATAAGGAGTGCCGGCCAATTCCGTTTCATTGGGGATTGCTTGCAGCATGCGCTGGTCTGCCGCGGGCGCCTTCAGGCGGCGCTGGATGTGGTCATGAAACCCTGGGATATCGCCGCGCTGATCCCCTGTATCGAGGAGGCTGGCGGGAAGGCAACATCCCTGTCCAAGTGGGCACCGGATGTCGTTTTTGGCGGTTGCCTTCTTTCCACCTGCGGCGGCAGCCTGCATCAGGAGATCCTGGCTGCCCTCATGAAAAACAGGGGTGATTTACCGGATAAAAATTGATCAATACCCGCGCACCTTCTCCGGCACGATCCTGAGTGCGATCGAGTAATCGCGCGCCACATCCTCCCAGGTGAAATGGATCCTCTTCATGGCTGCGTCGTACTTGGCAACATATTCCCTGACCCGGTCACTGGGTCCGACAGTCTGATCGATGACTGCCTGCCCGGTGAAGACCACCACGTGGTCGCCGTCCGGGTCACTGTTGAAATGCAACGCAACACGCGGGTTGTGGGCGATGTTCTTCAGCTTCTGGCTGGCGGGTTGGGTGAAGATTACGAAAGCGTCATTCTGCCAGATGAACCACACCGCTGCCGGTTGGGGTGTGTCGTCCTTGCGTACCGTGGTCAGCCATACCACCTGGTCGTTATCTAAATGGTCTCGAACGATTTTCCCGAATTCGCTGGCATAATCGATTTCCATACGCTAATCCCTCTTGGAATATATACTTACGGACTTTTGTCGGGCAAAGATCAGGACCCCGATCAACACCAGGGGGAGGATAACCCCACCTGTGCAGGGCAGTGTCACTCCGCCCTTTTCTTCGGTTTCCGCTACCTGTTCGGGTTGGGATTCACTCACCAGCGGTAGTGCGATCTGGGTGTTGGCTGCCCAGCGGTGATAGAAGACGTTCAACAGAGAGATGAACTCTTCGGTGGCTTTACGGCTGCCGGCTTCGGAAGGGTGGTCATCACCGGAGGGGTAAGCCAGAGTGTCTTTTGAGCCCGGTACACGTTCGATCTGCCCGTCATGCCACCAGTGATGTGCATCACGGCCGGTCAGGATATTGTAGAAATCGAAAACCGCCACGTTGTTGAGGGTGTAGTTGTTCTCAGCAAGCCAGTCTTCGACCAGCCAGTTGTTGAAGGCACGTGCGTTGGCGGCGTTGGTGCGATCGGAGAGGGGCGGGGCGGTGATGACGATGAAGAGCTTGTCGGGACGGGTGGCGAAATACTCCAGAATGGTGTTGTAGACGTATTTCGCGCCGCTGACGGTCAGTTCGCCGTACGCGCCGGGGGAATCAGTGGGGCTGCCGGAAAGGTCCGAGTTCGGGAAGCAGGATTTGAACAGGACGATCATATTCTCGTCGCCCGGGTCGGGCAGCGCCCGCGTATAGTACGAGTTCTGACCGCTCTCGTTGAATAGGGCTTCCATATAGGTGGGAGTGCCCGCGGAACTGAACCATTCCTCCCAGTTGGGGATGTCGGTGCGGTCGCCGATCGCATCGGGACCCCAGCCGTAGTTGGTGTCGCTGACGAAGTAATTGGTTTCGCCCAGTTCCCGGCCCAGGTTGCCGTAATCATCGGTCAGCCAGTTCTCGCCGGTCGAATGGTGGATGAAGATCAGCTTGACCGGCTGATCGGGTGGGTTCGGGTTATCAGTCTGGGCAAAAGTTGGCGAGAGCGGCAGGCTGAGGGTCAGTAGCAATGAAAGAATTACCAGAACAGGCATAATTAAAGAGCCGGATCGTTTTATCATGATATCCTCCATATAATTGGATGGGATATTACCTCCCATTATGGAATCGTTACGCCTGTTAATCTGATTATGGCAAAATCAATTTATCGCTATTGTACATATAATAATAATTAATTCTCGATCACCTTCCCGCAGTGCGGGCAAACCACCTTTTCACGACGTTTCTCCAGCTCCTCCATGAAAGCCGAGTCGATGATGGCGGTCGGCATCGCCAGAATAGTGGAGAGCATTACCCGTGAGGTTGCTCAGGATTTCATACAGGCGCTGTCGCAAGGACGTCCTGGTCATGCAGCCCCTTATTTTTTAATGATCGCGTACCTGACCCATAACACCCTGCCCCGGAGTTTCTCGCTGTGGATCTGCTTCATGGCGATCACACCTTTTTGAGAGGTCAGGTCGGGGGCAACGAAAACGGTGCGCGGCGAGGTGCCACCCACCAGCTCGGGCTGGATCAGAAGGCTGATCTCGTCCACCAGCCCGGCGCGCAACAGGACGCCGTTGAGCGTTCCGCCGCTATCCACGCGCAACGTCTGCACCCCGAAGCGGGCAGACAATACCTCGAATGCCTGGCGGAAATCGACCTTCTCTTCGCCGGATTGGATGAAAGCGATGCCGTGTTTGTGGAGATATGCGATGTACTCCGCCGGTGTGGCATGCGAGATCAAAACGATGATATCGCGCCAGTGGGGATCGCGTCTGAGACGATGCAGGTTGATGAGACGCCCGCGGCTGTCTACCACCACCAGCAGCAGGGTTGTATCGGCTGCTTTTTCGGGCAGCGCCTGGGGCGTATCGCTGGCATCAGTGGCGGCGATCGGGTATGCCGCCAGGATGGTCTCTGAACCCGAAAGTATCGCCTGGGCATTGAAGCGTTCTGCGATCAGATAATACAGCCCCTCATCTATATGGACGTAATCCATCCGCCCATCCAGGCTGATCGTGTTGTGAATAATGACTTTCGGCTTCATCCTGCTATCCTTCCCATGAAAATCCGTATGTAGATATAGTATATACCAGAACTGCCCCAACCATGTATGAGATGATGATGAAATCACTAATGGATTAAGGAGAGAATCTCATGACTGGAAAACCCCCCAACGGCAAAGCAGCGTGGGAAGAGGTTGGCAGGCAATTCGAACCCCCTGGCAGGAGCATTGCCGTTGCCTCCGGTGCAGCCTGGCAGGATCCAAATAACCGTGCCGAACTGGAGAAGATCAAAGCCTCGATCATGCAGATTACGGATGACGTTGAAAAAACGGTCAGCCAGGCTGCCAGGCAGCCAATAAAGCCGCTCCAGCCGTGCCGGGCAAAGCACTTTTTAAAACCTGTCGACGGGTCAGGCAGGTTCTCTCAGGTGTAATTTCGGAAGAGCATTTGTGACTGAGAATATTATAATCCGGCACAACATCCTCCCTGGGTTATTCTTCGCCAATTTAAGAGAATTTTACCCAATTTTATTCGCAATGTACAAATTATTGAGAAATGACACATCAGGACTGGTGTTAAGATTGTAAAGGCAGATTTATGTCTTTTTCGGGGGTATTTTGGAATAAAATTCAGCATCCTCCGCATAGTAATGTATAGGTATAAACTACTAGTATTAATTAGTAGTTTATACCTATTGTAATAGTTTTTATCAGGATGTATAATATTCACAATTAATAAAGGGAGGTATCTTTACGAAGCTTTTATGTGTTAAATAGTATATTACACAGAATAGCCAAGGGGAGATAATAATTGAAACCTTATTTTGACAATAAGATAAATTAAATATTTCTTGGACTCGGCTCAGTCATGAGTTGCGGAATGAAGCGAATTAATACGTACTAGGCGTTGACATAAGTCGTATTGGTGATCTGCAATTCGTGGTATCGGGTAATACCCCGGATCTACAGGTGTTAATCCTCATGGTGTTTGGATCCTTTGAACCGGATGATGCGATCCATCACACCCAGGTGATTAACATCACTGATCTTTTGTAAATTAGTACAGACCACCAAAATATTAATTATGGTGTTGTTTTTCGGAAATTATCAGGTCATTTACTTTTGGAGACGCACAATGAATATGAAATCTTTTTTGAAAAAAATATCTGCCATCACGATCTTATCGTTGATCATGGCATTGGTGCCCTTGTCTACTGCGAATGCAGCCTGGAGTGGCCAATTTACACTTTCGTCAGCCACCTACTCTGTTGGGGAATCGGGCGGCACCGTTTCGATCACAATAACACTCTCCGGGTCGCGTACCGGCGGCAAGCCCTGGAATACCACGGTTAATTATGCCACCTCGGATGGGACGGCAATCGCCGGCAGTGATTATACAGCCACATCAGGATCAAGATTTTTTAAAAGAAAAGGCTCATATACCTTTACGATCCCAATCACCAGCGATCTGAATCCTGAAATCGACGAAACATTCACCGTCACGCTTTCCAGTCCAACCAATGGTGCGACGCTGGGAACACCGAGTTCAGCCGTCGTAACCATTCAAGATGATGATATGATCGGCATAATTGTCACCCCGACCAGCGGATTGAGCGTGACCGAGGCCGGCGGAACAGCTTCATTCACCATAATTTTACAGAAACAACCTGCCTATGATGTCGATATCGCTCTTACCAGTTCAGATACAACCGAAGGCACAGTATATCCATCATCATTAACTTTCAATATAACCAACTGGTACCTGGCGCGCACGGTAACGATCACCGGTGTGGATGATTTTGTCGATGACGGGGATATCCCATTTACGATCGTCACGGCACCTGCTGTCAGTTCAGATCCACTCTATGCAGGTCTGGATGCCAGCGATGTATCGGCTGTCAATGTCGACAATGATACGGTTGGAATAACCGTCACCCCCACCAGCGGACTGTATGTGACCGAAACGGGCGGAACAGATACTTTTACTGTGGTATTGAACACCCTGCCAGCCTACGATGTGACCCTTGATCTTTCGAGCTCAGACCCGACCGAAGGCACGGTGTCACCTGCTTCACTGATATTTACACCGACCGATTGGTCTACACCGCAAACGGTGACCGTAACCGGGGTGGGTGACATGGTGGAAGAGGGTAACAAGGATTTTTACATTGTCACCGCGCCTGCCAGCAGTACCGACTCCGCTTATAACGGGTTGGATGCCAGCGACGTCACGGTTACGGCCATTGACAATGATACCGCAGGAATAACCGTCATCCCCACCACTGGGCTGAGTGTGACCGAAGCAGGGGGAACAGACACCTTTACCGTTTTATTGAATACACTACCAGCCTATGATGTGACCATTGACCTCTCCAGTTCAGACACTTCCGAGGGCACGGTTTCGCCTGAATCGCTCACCTTCACTGCAGCCAATTGGTCCACACCTCAGACCGTTACCGTAACCGGGGTGGATGATCTGGCGGATGACGGCGATATTGCTTACACGATTATTACTGCACAAGCCAGCAGTGGCGACTCATATTACAATGTTATCAATGCCAGTGATGTATCGGTAACGACTATCGACAATGATACGGCCGGCATCACCGTCGCTCCCACGATCAATTTGAGTGTGACCGAAGCAGGCGGGACAGATACATTTACCGTGGTATTGAATACACTGCCGGCCTATGATGTGATTATCGGCCTCTCGAGTTCAGACACGACCGAAGGCACAGTTTCGCCTGCATCGCTCACCTTCACTCCAGACAATTGGTTCACACACCAGACCGTGACTATCACCGGAGTGGATGACCCTGATAACGATTTTAACGTGGATTTTACGATTATCACTGCACCTGCCAGCAGCTCAGATACTGCGTATAGTGGTGTAAACGCCAGCGATGTAACCGTCACAAACCTTGATAACGACACGGCCGATATCACAATCATCCCCACCGGTGGGCTGATCGTGACCGAAGCGGGAGGGATCGATACTTTTATAGTCGTTTTAAACACCAGACCCACAGCGGATGTTACTATCACTCTTTCCAGCTCAGACTTGACCGAAGGCACGCTTTCACCTGGATCGCTCACCTTCACGGATACCAATTGGGACACACCCCAAACGGTGACGGTCACCGGGGTGGAGGACCTGGTGGATGATGGCGATATTTCTTTTATGATCACTTCGGTAGTAGGAAGTACCGACCCCGATTACGATGCATTTGACACCAATGACGTGGTCTTCACCAACATCGACAATGACACGGCCGGAATAACCGTCAACCGCACCATCGGGCTGAGCGTGACCGAAGCGGGCGGGACCGATACCTTCAGCATAGTATTTGACGCCGAACCGATTGTTGATATCCACATCCTTATATCCAGCTCAGACTTGACCGAAGGCACGGTTTCACCTGATATGCTCATGTTCACTCCAGCCAATTGGTCCACACCCCAAACTGTGACGGTCACCGGGGTGGACGACCTGGTGGATGATGGTGACATTGCTTTTACTATCATTACCGAACATGTGGCCTGCACAGACCCCGCTTACAACGGGTTGGATGTCAGTGATGTCGCCGTCACAAATATGGATGATGATGCTCCTAATACCCCGCCGGTGGCAATGCCGGATACCTATTCCACAACCTGGAATCACGCGATAAGTGTGGAAGTACTGAATGGAGTGCTGAGCAATGACATCGACGCTGAGGGTGATCCTCTGACAGCAGTATTGGTGACTGGACCGGTGACCGAGCAAGGTACGCTTACACTAAATACTGATGGTTCTTTCACATTCACTCCCGCTGACGATTTTTCAGGCGATGCCACCTTCACCTATCAAGCCGATGATGGATTAGAGCTTTCGACGATTGTAACTGTGACCATCCATGTTGTGGCATTCAAGGTCTTCCTGCCGCTGCTTGCCAGACCCTGAGCGCGTTGGGTGATCCGATATAGGTTGATGACGGGCATCGAAAGATGCCCGTTTTTGAACAAATATCTCCTTAAAATAAGGGGGCAGCAAAAAATCATTTTTATTATGGAGCAATAAAAAGAATGTGCTCTTTTAAATCGGAAAACTTGATCGATACCCTATTCTGAAACTTAATATATATTTTATTGGATTGGATTCGGTAATTTTTAGCTATACCGGTCTACGGGCGTATAATGGATATACATTCAGTAACAAGAGAGAGGTAAACCATGAGCGACCAGCAAAACCCTGATAGTAAAGAATCCTGGGAGGAGGTCGGCCGGCAGTTCGAAGCGCTTGGCAGGAGCATCGCCAACGCTTTTAGTTCTGCCTGGCAGGATCCCAATAACCGTGCCGAACTGGAGAAGATCAAAGCCTCGATCAAAAAGATGGCGGATGACGTTGAAAAGACGGTCAGCCAGGCTGCCAGCTCAGAGCAGGGGCAGCGCATCAAAACCGAAGCTGAAAAAGCTGCCCAATCACTGGCCGAGAGTGCCAGAGAAACTTACGATGAGGTGAAACCCCAGGTCGCCAGCGCTCTGAAGAAAGCCGGAGAGGAACTGAACAAGCTGGTCAACAGGATCGAAGGAAATGACTAACAACTCCGGTTTGTTCTTTGAGGAACATGGTCCGAAAACAGCCGCGACCATCCTGTTCCTGCACGGCGGCGGGGGTGGGCGCTGGATGTGGCAACCGCAGGTCGAACGTTTGCCGGACTACCACCTGCTGCTCCCCGACCTGCCCGGGCATGGCGATTCTGATCACCTTCGCCTGACCTCGATCGAGGATGCTGCCAGTCGCTCGGTGGAATTGATCCGCCAAAAAGCGCACGGTGGGAAAGCCCACGTGGTGGGTCTGTCGCTGGGTGCACAGGTGCTGGTGTATATGTTGGCGCAGGCGCCGGAAGTGATCGACCATGCGGTCGTCTCGAGCGCGCTGCTCAAACCAATGTCTAATCAGTGGTTATATAATCCCGGCTTTCTACGGTTTCTGTTCAACACAAGTGTCGCGCCCTTCCGCAACAGCCACTGGTGGGCACGGGTCAATATGAAATACTCGGGCGGCATCCCGGAGGAGTATTTCCCACAGTACTTTGAACTGTTCAAGAGCATGACTGCCGACCAGTTCATCGATGTCGCGCGGGTGGGGCTGCACAACGACATCCCGGATGGACTGGCGAAAGCTAAAAATCCGACCCTGGTGCTGTGCGGTGAGAAGGAGTACCGTGAAATGCAGGAATCAACCCAGGCGGTGGCAGCGGCACTACCCAACGGCAAGGCTTTTAAGGTGACCTACCCGAAAGGGGTTCCACTGCGCGAGCAGCACAACTGGTCGATGGCCTACCCGGACCTCTTCACCCGCACGCTCAGAGCCTGGGTCGAAAATAAAGCCTTGCCGGAGGAAGTTAAACCTCTTTAAAAAGGTCGATTTCCCGGGTTGGATAAATCTTAATACCCCTGGGAGGCATATTCGTGCGCCCTTAAATATTAATTAATGGACTCCTCACCCCAGCCTGTGAAGAACTGCAGGCTGGACCTCTCCCCGGGTTCGGGGAGAGGAAAAATTTCGGATGGGTTATCCATATGTGAGTGTTACAACGGTCAGGGTATGAGCAGACAATTACCACTTACCCGTTGAATTAATTCATCTAATATTTTATGATCTGATAGAATGCACAACTCCTTCGGGTACGGAGGGTTGTGAAGCTTTTAATAATTACTATCCCCAGGCTGCAAGGATAATAAATAGAAAAGATACTGGCAATGTAAGAAGTAAGTAAATAGTAATAAATCTGATTATGCCTTTCTTAAGTGTTGAAGGCCAAAAGCATAAAGCGCCAATAATGGCGAAGATTATAGAAGATATTATTGGTAAATGTTTGAATGTTAATAACATCCCAGTTGATATTATTATTTTAGCGGGCAAAAAGACTTCTAATAAAAAAGCCGGTCCATTAATAAGAGCATATAAATAGCTTTTAACTAAGGTACGCGATGTCGGGGCGCATTTTTCAATGTAACCTTTATAAATCGAACCATCGGTATCTTGTGTTGAGAATAACTTCATTTGTTCTTGATTGCAACTATTTTCCGGGAAATACGAAGAATATGGAATGCAATCAAGTGGTTTTGGCAGACTCAGGAAGTATGCTCTGCCGCACTTATCTTCCCATTTATCGATTTGGTTTACTAATACACCCGATAATAGATTTAGTAACCAAAAGAAAATAACCCCGAAAAGAAATCCTTCAAAAATCCGATAAGGTTTTTTTGAGAGCAATTCGACCTTTTGCATCACACTTATCCAAAATTAATGTCTATCCAATGTATAGTATAACCTAATCCACATTCGAGGATAACTCAATATTACATATCTCTATTGAGTATACGTTCAATTCTAATTGTTTACTTGCTAATCAGATTAATGTGGAAATTATTGGCAGTCATTTATCAACCGCAATTATCTAGCTGATGTCTATCGTTAATACACCACAAATTATTCACCAACACGGTCACAACCTGTATCGAAGGAAATAGACTTCCTCAAGAACTGAAACAGATGTAACCGGTTGAATTTTTGAATATTAAGTGCCTGCCAAAAAAACTGGCAGGCACTTTTATTATTTATCAAAGACGATCAACGGACTTTCAGCCATCGAAAAACCTGGACCTTGACCAGGTCGACCAGGGCAAGATACACAATAATGACTGCCAATAAAGTGAGGGTATAGACCAGCGGGATGGGAGTGACCAGGAATCCCAAAGTAACGATCAGGGTCACTACCGTGATATCGATCAGCGAACTGATGATCAGACTGCGGCTGGGGCGTGACGACCAGAAAGGATCGCGTTCGCGCACCAGGTAGATCGTCCCCTGCCCGCTGAAAACCAGCATGGCGAAGATCAGTGTTTGAAGCTCTGCCAGCGGGAGATGGAGGAGATTCCTGCCAGATAGATAAACCCCGAAGGATAGCAGCAGGATCGGCACGGCGATGAACAACGCGGCAATGACCAGCGTCCGCACCCGCCAGCGATTAGGCTTGTGAGATGCCTTGACGTTGTCCGTTGCGATCATCATGGTTACGAAATCGTTTGTGAAAAGCAGCAGGATCATCAGCAGCGGGGTGGTAACGAACGTACCGGTCAACATTAAACCAAAGCCCAGGAAGAAAGCGATCTCGATCGTCTTCACGATCTTGTTCAGGGTGTAAGTCAGCATGCGCTGGTAGATTTCGCGGCTGGTCTGTATGGCATCCACCACATTGGAAAGGCCCGGTTTGGTGAGGACCAGACTGGCGGCTGCCTTGGCAACATCGGTCGCATTCGCAACGGCGATGCCAACCTCTGCCTGTCTCAAGGCGGGCGCATCGTTGACCCCGTCGCCGGTCATCCCGACGGTCAAGCCGGTCTTTTGGATTGCGCTGACCAGTTTGAATTTGTCTTCGGGTAATACTTCGGCAACCACGTCATAATCCGACAATCCCGTCTTCAGGGCGTGACCGGCGCTCTTCGGCGTGCAGCCTTTGCCCATCATGCCTGCTTTTCTGGCGACCGTCTGCGCGGTTGCCAGCCCATCCCCGGTGATCATGATCAGACGGATGCCCATCTCTTTCAATCGCACGAGCAGGCTGGCCGAGTCATGACGCAGGGGATCCTCAAAGCCGATCAGCCCGACCGGTTGATACCCCCTCCCTGTGTCAGCTGCCACACTCAAGACACGATATCCCTGCCGGGAGAGAGCCTGATCGTCGAAGTCATCATCGTCCCGATTCTTCAGCAGGGATTTGATCACCTTCGTGGCGCCCTTCATAATTTTTATTTTCAACCTGCCGTTTTCCACCACGGCTTCGGATCTTTTAGTCAACGGGTCAAAGGGGGTGTAGGCACTGCGTTGCCAGTCATTCAGATTGATGTGCTCCTGTTTGGCTTTCACATAGATCGCAAGATCGAGCGGATCGTGGGTGGCTGGGTCGGAGGCAAATGCAGCGTACCGGATGACATCCTGTTGCGTATGGGGTGACAGCGCCTGGATCATTGCCACACTCAAACTGTTCTCGGTCAATGTACCGGTTTTGTCGGTGCACAGCACCTCCATCTCGGCGGCATCCTCGATGGCGCTCAAGCGTGTGACCAGCACGCCTTTCGTGGTCAGGCTGCGGGCTCCCAAAGCGGTGGCGAGCGTGAAGGTGACCGGCAGGGCGATCGGGATGGAGGCCACCAGCAGGATCAGTGCAAACGGGATCATGTCAGACAGCGGTAACCCGACCACCAGCGCGTAGACCATAACCACCCCGATCAGGGCAATATCGAGGATGACCAGGTCGCGGACGATGGAAAAGACCAGTTTTTGCAGGTGCCCGGGCGTGGCTGCCAGACGTACGAGTTCGGCCGTCTTGCCATAGGTTGTCTGAGTGCCGATTTTTTCCACCCGTGCTGAGGCTTCACCCCGCCGGACGATCGTCCCTGCGAATGCACTACCACCTGTAGAGACTTCCTCGGGCAACGATTCGCCTGTGATGGCGGATTTATCAATTAACAGTGACCCTTCCAGGAGACGGATATCGGCCGGGATGAGGTCGCCCACCCGCAGGTAGATGCAATCACCCGGGACGAGCTCCCCGGCTGGAAGCATTTTCCATTTTCCATCCCGCAGGGTGCGGATCGAGATGGTCAGCCGTTTTTTAAGGATCGAGAGTGCCTGGTAGGATTGCTTTTCCTGGAACGTACTGATGGCAGCGTTGAACAATAATAGCAGGCCGATCACAAGCGCTTCGAGTTGTTTCCCCAACACCAACTCGAGTACCAGGCTGACTTCCAGCATCCATGCGACCGGGCCTGATAGCTTTTTTAAATAGCTGATCGCCCAGTTTGGCTTTTGTTCCGGTATCGTATTGGAACCGAACTTTGCTCTGAGTCTGTTTGCTGCGAGGGTAGTAAGACCGTGAGCTTCCACAGAGGTGGATTATACATGAATGAGGAGATAACAACAGGAAAGTGATCAGGATAAAAGTAGCTTCAGATTGCGCGGCAGGATATCCAGGACATCCGGCATGCCATTGGTCCCAATTTTTCGCGGGTCGCAGCGGGCAGTTCCCCGGCTGTCCCGCCCTTGAGAAGCAAACCGGTTTCCTCTTCATTGAAACCTTGCCCCTCGCTATAGCTCAGCACGGGCGGTTTTTGGGGCCTGCGCCCGGAACCACAGCCGGCGTTGGTGCTCGATGAAGAGTTGCGGCAACCGCGCCAGGGTGGCGCGCCATTACCGGCGTCAGCGAAACGGCGCCTGATAAACATCAGGACTTGATTACGGTGTTGAACTCAACCCCGTTATTCTGAGGTTGAGTTCAGCCGGATGATCTACTTTATGATTACAGGCATCATGGAAGCGTAAGCATTGAAGGAAACCCAGGCTTGCCTGACACTTGCGTTCTCCTCATTCCAGATAGTCCCGAACCACTCATTTGTACAGGCCGTGTCATACGTGCCGGGAGAAGTGGTCGTATCGCGTAATTTCCTGAAGCCCCCCAATAGATCAAATTCATAGAGATTTCCGTAATACCCACCACCGAGATCGATGCGCCAGGTGCCGGCCGGGATCATGTCCCAGAAAAGGCACATGCGCGGATCTGCCTCATTCTCAGGAGTGTTGGTACCCTGGTATGGTATGTCAATAGATCCACCCGTCTCACCGACTATGTAATCCCCGACGAAACCATTAACGTCCAGGTTGTCATCGTTCGTCGCGGTAAAAACATAATATGCATTTTCATCTGAATCGGCGATGATCTGGGAATCACCCCGGATGGACCAATGCAGGTCTGCATCCAGCGGCATTGCAACCGTGGTCGGTGTAGAGCATGCGCTGGCCGGGCAACTGGTGATGAGCAATTCGTCACTGGTTCCTGGATGCGCTTTGCTGTAGATGACGTACACCGTTTCCGGGTTACCATTAACATATATATCCGGTTTTTCATTCATAGATGAGTCGAGCACCAGGTGATTGGTCATATCACCGGAATCGCCAAAATTGTCAGCATATTTAAGGTCACTGCCAGATTTATAGATCACAAACAGTGATCCGTCTGATCCGGTGGATGCATCGATCAGGTTGAAATCGGTGGTCAGGGATGATTCAACCACACCTGCTTGTAAAAAGTCGTTCAATCTTACGTATTTGATGGCTAGATGCCCGCCATCCAGAATGTTGTAGACCACATGCACCATCTCTCCATTGGATGTGGCAATCGGTTTTCCGCTGACCTCGAAATCCCCTTCAACCAACACCGGGGTGTCCCATATGTCGCTTCGCCTGGCCCATAGTTCTGATGAGACGGCCGCTTCAGGCCTGCCATCCAGGCGATAAACGATGTAAGCAAGACCGCTCTCTGAGACAGCAATATCCAGGTTGGATACCTGCTGTCCTGCATCTGGCAACCAGCTTTCTACTGTCATGGAATTACCGGCGAACCCGGATCTTACGTGCGTGTAAACCAGCTTACACGGATCACTGCCGGAAACGGGACATTCCGTGCGGGCAACATGCTTGATGCCTGACGGGTCAACCGCGATAGCAATCTCGCCGGATTGATAACCTGGCTGGGTGATGGGCAAAGCCACTGCCGGGTGGAAATAGTCGGGTACTGTGCATCCTGAAACAAAAATAAATGAAACTAGAACAGTAATGATCATCAACAGCTTATGTTTCATTGTTAATCCCCTTTCTTGATCTATAATGGATTTCAAGCTGTGCTGAAGAAACCAGCATGTATAAGATAATATAAGTCATTTCGTTGAATTTATCAATACCGGAATTCCCTGGAGTTTTTCGATTTATTACTAAGAACATCATTCGATTCGACATGTAGAGGAAGTGATGCTTTTCCTGGACCGCACCCGAAACCACAGCCGGCGCTGGTGCTCGATGAAAAGCTGCGGCAACCGCGCCAAGGCCCAAAGACATTATCAGCTCCAAAAAGCTGGTGTGTCTTTTCTTGATTTCTGAGCCGGTGAACTGAATCGTTCAATCCACCCGGATGGCTTACTTTTTGATCAACGGCAGAATGGCCGGGAAGGTGTTATATGAAACCCAGGCTTGTTTCACGCCTGTATCCTCATTCCATATACCGGCGCCCCAGTCAGCATTGCAAGCAAGTTCACCTTCCGCAGTACCAGAGTTTGTTTTTCGCACAGTTCTTAAAAACTTGATGAAATCAAACTCAAAAATATCGCCAAAAGATCCATCCAAACGATCGATGTGCCAGGCTGCCACCGGATTAACACTCGCGATCAGGCAAATTTGTGCATCAGCTTCAGCCTCAGGAGTGTCTGTCATCTGGGTTGGCACAGCCAGCGGTGTCCCGACCTGGAAACCTCCGGCGTAAACATTTCGACCGGGACTTGCGACCCTGGTTGCGGTAAAAATATAATAGGCGGTATTGACAATGTCTCCGATGATCCGGGGATCCCCCCATATTTTATAGTTTTGCGCGGGATCAAGTGGGAATATTTCATTGAAATATGTAACACCTGAGATGCAATTATTGGCGGGGCAGTGTCCGATGTACAAATCATCTGGTGTTGCAATATTAAATCTATAGTAAATGATGTAAACAGTCTCAAACACACCCAGACCACCATTTACATCAATATCCGGGGCAGTATTTGTATAGGAACCAACGGCGAAGCGTTTAGTCATATCGCCAGTCACTCCATAATTATCAGCATATATCGTATTTGGATTATCAAGGTAAAGGACATATAAATAACCATTCCAGCCAACCGCCGCATCGAATAGAGTGTAATTTACAGATGCGTTGTAATCGACCATGCCTCCCCAAACCGGCGTATCAGGATTCAGCCGGCGATAGAGAAGGTAGTAGTAATTAACACTCTGAGCCGAATAAACGACATAGACATTCTCACCCCTGGCGACAGCAATTGGTTTGCCACTGACAAAAAGGGTAGTTTCAATCAAGTGCAAGGAAGACGGGTCATTACTGCGGCGATACTCCAGGTAAGAAAGGGTACCGGCATCATTCGTCCAGCGATAGACAAAAAAGGCGATGCCGCTATCTGTTACAGCGACATCAACATCCGAGTAAGTGCCAACGGTCGGCAGTTCGCTATAGAGCGTTATGGAATGACCGGCTATTCCCGGAGCAACTCTTGTGAAGACCAGCTTGCACTTTCCCACTCCACTGGTGGGGCATTCCGTGCGGGCGATATACTTGACGCCGGAGTAGTCGACCGCGATAGCGATCTCATCTGATTCGTAGCCGGCTGCGGTGAGGGGGATGGGAATGGCAGTATGGATAAAGGTGCTGAATCCACTCGTGGATAAACTGATCGCCACCAACAGGGCGATAGAGACAAACAACTTTTTCATGAGACCCTCCATTCCCGTTGTCAGGAGTGTAATAAAGATTGGTCAAACCAGCTGTGACGTACGGGTTTTAATTATGTAAAAACACTATACAACAATAAAGATGAAAATACAACAACTGGTGGAGAGTAATACTAGTCTGCGTAATTAATAATGAAGTGCCCGGTTGATCGTAGAACCGGGCACTTAGCGGAGGAGGAATAAGATAGGATTTTTTTAAAGTAGCAAGCTGCGTATCAGAAATTATCTTTGAATCGTTATCATTTCCGTTTACTGGATGGCGGTCGTCGAGATGACCACCAGGTCGCCTGCTTGCAGTTCTCCGCTCACGAGGGCGCCGTAGGTATCCGAACGGGCGCCAAGCTTGATCGCCACTGTGGTGGGAATGCCTTTGCGCATGACGATAACCATCTTCTCATTGTTTACAGTGTTGATGGCGGCCAGTGGAATGAGCACGGCGTTTGTTGCCTGATCGACGACGATGGTGTTCACGGTTGTAAAACCGGGTCTGATTTGTTCGTCGGCATCCTGGATGGTAATGGAGACGTTGAATTTAACCACGCCCGAACTTTCAATTCCGGAGTTGCCCACCTGAGTGACAACCCCATTGTAGACCCTGTTGGTGATGGCGTCGAAGGCGACCGTAACAGAATCTCCCACATCGATATGGTTGACATCAACTTCTGAGACACTGACATCCACAACCAGATTGGACAGGTTATCCAGCTGGATGGCGGTGTCACCGTTTGAAACATCATCACCTCCGGAAACAAGGATATCAGTAACTGTGCCATCAAAGGGAGCAATGATCCCGGCACCGTTGATGGTATTTTCGAGTGCCTGGACTTTCGCAGCGGCTGCGGATATTTCGTCCGAATTATCGCGTGCGGCATTCCAGGCTGCCCGCGCTTCATTCAGGGCAGCTTTGGCTGTCCGGTAGGTCTGATATTTACTTTCCGTGCTGGAACCAAAGTCGGTCCCAAAATAGAATCCCCCGATGGTTAAGATGGTATCAATGGATTTATTATAGGCTCTTTGGTCTTCATCCAGAGCAGAGATGGCATCTATGCGTTTCTGGTTTTTTTCATCCAGCGGCTCGGCAACCAGATAATTATCTTTAGCCACCCATAGAGCTTCGCGGGTGTCGTAGAACTTTTCGATCAGCGGCTCCACGGTCTCGATGGTAGCACTTTCCACTTCAATGAGGGCCGCAAAATCAGCCCTGGCTTCATTATAGGTATATTCAGCATCCGCCAGCGTCTGCGCAGCGGTTTGAAAATCTGTGTCGGCCGCGATCAATCCGGCCAAATCATTTTTTGCGGTGATCAGGTTGGTTTGCGCTCGTAAAATGCTGGAGGCAACGGACGAGGGTTCCAGTTCGAGGATGGGCTCACCGGCTTTTACCGTATCACCCACTTTGATGGTATAGGGCATGACAATGCCTGAGGTCGACCAGGTCAGGCTCGCTGACGGGACCGCCCGTACTGTCCCGACGATCTCGATCGTCTGGGTGAGGTCACCCCTGGCGAGTGCCACTGTCTGGGTGGTGGGGGCGGGCACTTTCTTCGATGAGGTCAGGCTCAGTACGACCAGCAGAATGATGACCAGCCCCAACGCCCCGCCGCCGATCAGGACCGGTTTCGGGTGTTCCTGGTATAGCTGCTTTCCTTTCCCAAACAAACGTAGGAGTTTTTGTTTCATATTGAATATCTCCGTTGTAGGATTACTCGCTTCGCAACGCTTCCACCGGTTCCAGGTTGGCAGCCCGGTTGGCGGGATACAATCCAAATATCAAACCGACTGCGATCGAGAACAGCGTTGCCAGAAGAATGGAGCCAAGGCTGACCACCGGGTTGAGGCTGGTGCCGCTGGCGGAAGCGATCCTGCCGATCAGAAAAGAGATCAGTGAGCCAAGCAGGATGCCCATCAATCCACCCGCCACGCCGATGATCAACGATTCGATCAGGAACTGGCTTAGAATGTCGCGCTTGCGCGCGCCAACCGCCTTGCGCAGCCCGATCTCGCGCGTGCGTTCGATCACTGAGACCAGCATGATGTTCATGATGCCAATCCCGCCCACCAAAAGCGAAATACCGCCGATACCACCCAGGAAAAGGGTCAATACGCCGGTAATCGAGGATGCCATTTCGGCCATGCTTTCCTGCGAAAGCACCCGGAAGTCGTTGGTATCCCCGGTGATCTTATGCCGGGTGCGCAGGATGGTGGTGATCTCACTGATGGCAGCGTCCACTGTGTCGGTGGACAAGGCTGAGACTGAAATAGTCGACACCGCATTCTTAACAGATGAGCGTGATACCAGCCGGCTTTGGGCAGTGGTGAGCGGTATGAAGATCTGGTTATCCTCCGAACCAAAAGAACTACCGCCTGCTTCCTTCAGTACGCCGATGATGGTGTAGATCATGTCATCGATACGGATCTTGTTGCCCAATAAATTTTCACGGGTGTTGAACAGGTCATCCGCAATCCCGACCCCGATTACCGCCACCGTTGAGCGATTATCGACCTGCTCCTGGGTTATAAAGCTGCCCTGAGTAACGCTTGTTTTTCGGACGGTCGCATAGTCAGAAGTCACACCATAGATGGTGGCGGTAGTAGATTCATCTAAATATGTGACCGTATAGCTGGCTGAAACGGAGGGAGCAACGGCAGCCACCGACGGCGCCGCACCGGGCGAGGCAATGGCTTCGGAATCCGCCAGGGTCAGGGGGGTCAGGTTACGCGCCCCACCTTCAGAATAGGATGTGATGAATATCAGGTTGGTGCCGGCTGATTCGATCGAGCTGACGATCGACTGCTTGGCACCGTTTCCGATGGCGAGCATGGCGATCACGGCAGCCACGCCGATAATGATGCCCAACATGGTCAGGCCGGTGCGCAGCTTGTTGGCTGTGAGGCTGGATGCCACCTGGGGGAGTAATTTTACAATTTTCATGACTCACTTACCTTCCCATCCAGAATATGGATCACCCGTTGGGTGTGGGCTGCCACGCGGGTGTCGTGGGTAACGATGATGAGGGTTACGCCGCGCTCGCGGTTCATTTTTAGCAGCAGCTGCATGATCTCTTCACCGGACCTGGAATCCAGGTTGCCGGTGGGTTCGTCAGCCAGCACGATGGCGGGGTTGTTGACCAGCGCCCGGGCTATTGCGACGCGTTGTTGCTGACCGCCCGATAACTCATACGGACGATGGTGCAGACGGTCGCCCAAACCGACGGATTTCAACGTGTCGATGGCGATGCGCTCCATGTCGCGCGTGCCGTTTTCAGTGTAGATCAATGGGAGCTGGACGTTGGTGATGGCTGTGGCGCGGGGCAGCAGGTTATAGCTCTGGAAGATGAAACCCACCTGGCGGTTGCGGATGTCTGCCAGCTCATCATCAGTCAGGTTGGCGGTCTTTTCTCCATTAAGGATGTACTCGCCCGAGGTGGGGCGATCCAGGCAGCCCAGGGTGTTCATCAGGGTGGATTTGCCCGAGCCGGATGGTCCCATGATCGCAACGATCTCCCCTTTTTTTATCTTAAGCGACAGACCTCGCAAGGCATGCACCTGTATTTCGCCCATGTCGTAAACTTTGATCAGTTTCCTGGCTTCAACCACAATATTATTCATACAATACCTCTTGTCGCTGCGTTAATTAATTACCACTCGGGGGTTGTCCACCCTGGGAAGGCTGTCGGTCACCACCTGGGATTCCACCATCACGCAGAATGCCGCCGCCCATGAACCCGAATCCGGACGAACTGGAGGTATCCAGAGTGATGACGACCAGGTCACCGACCTGCAAATCGCCGCTCACGAGGGCGGTGTAGATATCCGAACTGGTGCCCAGGGTGACCGGGACCGGGGTGGGGACACCGTTACGCATGACGATAACCATTTTCTGGTTGTTGATGGTACGGATGGCAGCGACCGGGACGAGCAAGGTATCTGTCACCTGGTCTGTGATGATGGTGGTCACGGCAGTAAAACCGGGTTTGACCTGCTCATCGGCATCCGTGATGGTGACGGTAACGTTGAATTTAACCACCCCTGAATCCTCGGTACCGGAGTCACCCACCTGGGAAACAATCCCATTGTAGGTCTTGTTGGCGATGGCATCGAATGTGATCCTGGCTGCATCACCAACATTAATACTGTTGATGTCCACCTCAGAAATTGTGACATCCACCACCAGGGTTGAAAGATTATCCAACTGGATGGCATCGGCGCCGCTGGAAACGTGGTCTCCTTCGGCGGTATGGATGTCTGTCACGCTGCCATCGAAGGGAGCGATGATCCTGGAACCGTTAATAGTATTCTCGAGGGCCTGGACGTTTGCCTCAGCGGCGGCTATTTCGTCAGAATTATCGCGCGCGGCATTCCATGCCACCCGCGCTTCATCCAGGGCGGCTTTGGCAGCTCGGTATTCAATATACGTATCTTCCTGGGTATTCCCGAAATAAATGCCCATGCTATTGGTGACCTTATGAAAAGCGGTCTCCTTTGCTTTCTGGGCTTCATCCATGGCCGACTTGGCGCCCACGCGTTTCTGGTCTGTATCTGCCAGCGATCCGGTGGCTTCATAAGAAGCCTGAGCTTCCCAGTATGCTTCGCGGGCGGCGAAGTATTGATCGATGATTGTTTCCAGGGATGCAATCGGAGCGCTGTTCTCATTGATCGAATTAAAATCCACCAGGGCAGTATCATAGGTGGATTCCGCATCCGTCAGTGTCTGAGAGGCTGTTTGGTAATCCGTATCGGCAGTTTCCAATAAAGTCAGATCGTTTTTTGCAGTGATCAGGTCGCTTTGCGCCTGCAGGATCTCGGAGGAAACAGAGGAAGGTTCCAGCTCGAGGATGGTATCTCCGCCTTTTACCGTATCACCCACCCTGGCAGTGAAGGGCATAACGATCCCGGCGGTCGCCCAGGTCAGGGTAGCCGATGGAACTGCACGCACTGCTCCTACGACCTCGATCGTCTGGGTGAGGTCACCCCTGGCAAGTGCCACCGTCTGGGTTGTGGCAGTCTCTTTCTTGAAGACGGTCAGGCTCAAAACGATCATTAGAATGATAACCAGACCCAAAGCACCGCCCCCGATCAGGACAGGTTTGCGGTGTTTTTCGTAAAATCCCCTGCTTTTTTTCAGGACAGCAGTCAAATATTTTTTCATCTTTTGAGTCTCCTTGTTCCGGATGTCGATATAGTTGGAAATCGCAGTATTCAGGATGAAGAATACCTGAGCTGGGACCAAAAACAGAGTGTTTACAGTGACCAACCGGCATGATTCAACTCCTGATCTGATATGACTGGGGTCATATCAGATCCTGACAGGCAGGGGGTGTCTGGCAACGGGTCTTGTGCTATCATGGACGCATGAAGATAAGGACCCTCGAGCCGGGAATATTGACAACGCTGATGTGGACGCTCGCCTTGCAGTTGTTAATGCTGATCAACACTGTGCTGGCACCCTCTTTCGCACATCCATCTCCGGCGACAACCCCCTACCAGTATGTTCCGACGGCCATCATCGCTGCCTTGCTGGCTGTCTTGCTTATACCGGCTGTCCGGCGCAGGGTCACCCCGGCGGCATTACTGGTCATTTTATTTGGAGCTACGGCTGCCATGCTGGCATCCCGCTATACCAGTATCCCGCTGAGTGATAATCAAGGTTTCTTCCTGGCACGTTCCTTTTTTATGTGGGACCAGGTCATATTCCTGGTAATCCCGCTGGCAATCATTGCCTGGCAGTTCTCACTGAAAGAGGTGATCGCGTTCTGTGCCTTCACGGCGGTGTTCGACATCCTGATCGAATTTGCCCTGCTTTCAGGCAGCCCGTTGCTACTGTTACCCGGATTTCCGCTGAATAGTCTGCGCGATCATTTACTTATTCGCGTCAGCGGTTCGAATGTTCAATTTACTGTCCCCTTCATTGCCTTCTCTTTTGTCAGCGCATTCATTCGAAGTATCGTCCTGGGCATCCTGGGTGCATTGGAGTACCGTATCATGTCGCTGCAACGCAAACAGAAAGCCGAGTTGGTGGCTGCCAATGAGCAGCTTGCGCATTACGCTCTGACCATCGAACAACTTACAGTCAGCCGCGAGCGCAACCGCATGGCGCGCGAACTGCACGATACCCTGGCACATACCCTCAGCAGTGTGGCGGTCGAGTTGGAGGCGGTAAAAACTCTGGTGAAACCCAAACCGGCGGAAGCGGTCAGGGTGGTTGATCAGACCCTCAAGATCACCCGCAATGGTCTGAATGAGACCCGCAAGGCTCTGCAGGATCTGCGCGCGCTGCCAATTGAGGACCTGGGCTTGACCCTGGCATTGAAAACCCAGGCACAATCGATTGCCGAGCGCGGCGGATTGAAGCTGAAGATGCGCATCGATAAAGGCATGGATAAGACGAAGCCGGATGTAGCTTACTGCATCTACCGTATCGCCCAGGAAGCGCTCGAAAATGTCGTCCGGCATGCCGATGCCGGCCAGATTGCCGTCAGGCTTGCCCGTTCGGGAGGAATGCTGGCGCTGACCGTAAGGGATGACGGCAAAGGTTTCGATCCCGAGGCTGTAGCAGAGGTCGATAAGTTTGGTTTACGCGGCATGCGCGAACGGGTTGAGATGCTGGGTGGAAAATTGACCATCGACAGCACCCCCGGCAAGGGTACGACCATCAGCCTGGATTTAGGGGAGACAGCATGATCAGCCTCATGATCTGCGACGATCAGGATGTCGTCTGCCAGGGGTTGAACACCATCCTGAGCATGGAAAAGGATCTGAAGGTGATCGGTGTCGCCGGTGACGGTCAGGAGCTGATCGAGCAGCTCGAAAAAAGACAGCCGGATGTGATCCTGCTCGACCTCAAGATGCCGCTATTGAATGGCGTTCAGGCGACGCGCATCATCAAGGAGAAATACCCATCCATCCGTATCCTGATCCTGACCACCTATGACGCCGACGAGTGGCTGTTCGACGCCATCCGCTCAGGTGCTGACGGCTACCTGTTGAAGGACACCAGCCGTGAAAACCTGCTGGCTGCCATCCACGACCTGATGTCAGGCAAGACCCCGGTCGACGCCGCCGTGGGCGGCAAACTCTTCCGGCAACTGGCACGCCAGTCTCCACCCGGTTTGACGGCAATCGGCAGCGAACTTTCGAAACGCGAACGCGAAATCCTGACTCTGGTGGCAGAGGGATTGAACAACACAGCCATTGCCGAAAGGCTGCACCTGTCGGAAGGTACGGTGCGTAATTACGTCAGCTCGATCTTCGAAAAGCTGGGTGTGGCCGACCGCACTCAGGCGGCTGTGCTGGCGATCAAGTACGGCATCAGCGGCACAAAGCAATAATTCCCGTTCCTGGTTTGGAAAACAACCGGCTGAGAAATATAACATACAACTGATGTCTCTGACAGCAGTCGATTGTGGGCTATACTTAAGGGGGCGTGAAATGCAAGGCTATTAATCCTCTATTCAAAATGGAATGGAGTATTCCGGTGGAGGTGGAGATGTCATTGGGCGAGTCGGTGATCGAATATAAAAAGATCGAGCCGATGCTCGTGTCCTATCTTCGTTTTAATTTGAAAGAGCACGCCGAGATCCCGCTCCTGTTCAAGGAACTGTCCGAGAGCATTCCCAAGGATCTGATTGCCGGTGTGCCTTACTGCATCCTGCAATACTTCAGCAGCTACCCGGAGGGGTATGAAGCTGAAGTGGGTTTTCCTGTAAAACAACCCTTTGAAAATGATCGCATCAAATGCAAAACCTCGCCTGCGCTCGAGGTGCTGGCAATCCGGCATGCGGGTCCACCCGGGACGCTGCGAGAAACCAAACTCAAATTACAGAAATTCACCGGCGGGCATAGCCTGATCTCTGACGAATTCACGCGTGAGGTCTACCCGGATTGGGATAAACCCGGGGGCGTCATCGAGGTTCAATTCGTCATTCACAACTGGAATGCGCTCTTCGCCCGGAACCTGGAGCGTGTCCTGGGAAAAGATAAACGCGATCAGGTCATGCAGGGGGTTGAAAGGATCGATCTCGAGACAACACCTGCCGAGAAATTCCAGTGGGTAAAAGGCGCCATCGAAAGGCTCGAAGGTCAGGCGGATGATTTCCAGAAATATGACGTGGTGTCAGCCTGTGCTCACGTCTACCCACCCGGGCAGCTTGAAAAACTGCGCCGCGCCTATGCAGAAGCCGAAACCGGGTCGATTGATCCGCTGAAGGCAGTGGATGCCGTCCTGGCTTTTATGGCTTCCGATCCCGGCTGGGGCGAGAAGGGCGCGTACAGGGAGGGGCACATCCTTTACCATACCAAAAATCCGGCTGACCCGGAAGGTTACGCGAAGGCCAAAACAGCAGAAGAGAAACGCGCTGCATACTGCTTTTGCCCGATCATCCGGGGTAATCTCGAAAAGGGGATGCCGGTGAGCTATTGCTATTGCGGTTCCGGCTGGTATCGCCAGCAGTGGGAGGCTGCCACCGGTAAGCCGGTGCGGGTGGAGGTTTTGGAATCCATCCTGAAAGGCGATGACGTTTGCCGCTTTGCCGTCCATCTGGCGGAAGATTTATAATATAGACAGTAAATCCCATTAGTATAAGCTGAGGCAACCATGACTTACCTTCCTTCTGAAAAACGCTACGACAACATGACGTACAAGCGCTGCGGCCGGAGCGGTATCAAATTGCCGCGCATCTCACTCGGCCTGTGGCATAACTTCGGTGGCGATCATCCACTCGAGAACTCGAGCGAGATGCTGCGCGGCGCCTTCGACCTGGGCATCACCCACTTCGACCTTGCCAACAACTATGGCTATCCGCCCGGCACGGCCGAGGAGAACTTCGGGCGCATCCTGCGCCAGGATTTCAAGCCCTATCGGGATGAGCTGATCATTTCCTCCAAGGCCGGCTGGGATATGTGGCCTGGACCGTATGGCAACTTCGGCTCGCGCAAATACATGATCGCCAGCCTCGACCAGAGCCTGAAGCGCATGGGGTTGGACTACGTTGATATCTTTTACCACCATCGCCCGGATATCGGAACGCCGCTGGAAGAAACGCTGGGTGCGCTGGACCACATCGTAAAGAGCGGGCGGGCGCTGTATGCCGGCATATCGATGTATGACGCCGACCTTACGCGCAAGGCGGCCGGCATGCTGCGCGCTCTGGGCACACCGCTCCTGATCCACCAGCCCAACTACAGTATCTTCGACCGCTGGGTCGAGGGTGGGCTGCTGGAAGCGCTGGAAGAGGAGGGCATGGGCTGCATCGTCTTCTCTCCGCTGGCGCAGGGGATGCTGACCGACCGCTACCTGACCGGCATCCCGGGCGATTCGCGTGCCGGGAAACCTCACACCTTTTTGACCCCCACCGATATCAAGTCTGAGACATTGGAGAATATCAAAAAACTGAATTCAATCGCTAAAGCGCGCGGGCAGAGCCTGGCGCAGATGGCGCTGGCATGGGTCCTCCGGCAACCACAGGTCACCACGGCTTTGATCGGCGCCAGCCGGTTAAGCCAGATCAGGGATTGCGTCGGCTCCCTCGCACAGCTTGAGTTTTCCCAGGATGAGCTGGCAGAGATCGATGCGATCGTCCCGGGCGAGCGGGTACACCTCCAGGATTTTCTGGCGGAGGAATAAAATGATCATCACCTTGCGTGTTATTCTGGAATTTGTTTTTGGGCTGTTCCTGGTCGTAGCTGCCGTTTACGTCGGATTCAACCAGGGCAAGGTCGGACCGCTGGCAGATTTACTTTTGACGCTATTGAGCCTGCCGGGTGTGATCCTGATGGCGCATGCTATCTGGCTTTCGTCGCGCAAGGACATCAGATAATTTCGGGAAGATAAACTCAACAAGGAGATGGCTGCTTGAAACCCCAACTCTGGATCGGTATTGTCATGTTAATCGGCGCCATCGCCGGTTATATTGTTTTCAAGCTGACCGGCTGGTTGGATGCCACCATCGGCGCGGTGGTGGGCATTATCGTAGGGGTTTTGATCTATGCCCTGTTGAAGAAAAAGAAATAAGCCAGTCTTACTTTCTGACGACACAACTTGACCGGTTATTCGGCAGAATATGGGTGAACCTGCGGGAGGATCTTTCGGGACATTTCGCATGCTGCCCGGATGATATAATTATTTATTCTTTTCCCCGTCTCTCATCACAACCAAACTGCATCGCCGCGGGCAAGCTTCTCCATTATTGACCAGGAGGATACGCAATGGCTGCAATCGACGTAAAAAAACAGTGGTGGATCGTGGTCGTCACGGCTGCGATGGCAGATATCGCGGCGATGGTGATCATCGACCGCCGGCTTTCTGGGCAGCAGCTTTTAGGTATCTCTCTTATGCTGAGCCTGGTCGGGGCTGGTTTTTGCTGGGTTTACTTGACCGACAAGGTGCGGCTGTGGTGGGCGGTCATTCCCGTTGTGGCAGCTTTCGTTCTGCTGACTGCGATCCTGGTGGACCGCTATATCGGCGCCGGAGCGGCAGTAATTGCGGCGATGCTCATCCGAAGGGATGCCAGACTGGGTCTGATCATCGTGGCGGTGATAACCGTCCTGGTCGGGATTACCCTGACGCCATTGACGTCGATCCTGAAGGGGGTTCTGATCGGCCTGGATATCCTGGCCGGCATTGTTCTGATGGCACATGCCAGCTGGCTGGCATCACGCAAGACTATCAAGTAATTCCAGAAGGGTTTGGATAATTAAGGAGACCCCTCCATGAAACCCCAACTCTGGATCGGTATCGTAGCCTTGATCGGTGCCATCGCGGGATACATTATATTCAAGTTGACCGGCTGATTGGATGCGACCATCGGTGTGGTGGTGGGCATCATCGTCGGGGTTTTGCTCTATGCCCTTTTGAAGAATTAGAAGTAATTTTGATCGTAATATAGATATTTTATTTTCCACCCTGATAGAATGCTCTGATGGTGCGATAGAGATTTTTAGGCACATTCAGATTAGATTTGATATCTTGACGGGATACACTTGTGCTCGTTGATCTAGGGGGTAAAAGCATCCACTAGATCGATAAATTACAATTAGACTGAAAGTGTTATTATTTACTTATACTTGCTCGTTCCGTCATCATGGTTCTGAGGGCTTTCACCTCGCGCGGCAGATAATAGACCACCACCCCCAGCAGGACTACCCCGATCGACCAGGCGATGACCGTAATGATCTGCAGCGCGTTCCCCAGCGAGGAGGATACGGCGATGTAACCCGCCACCAGCGGAGCCAGCGCGGAGCCGAGCGTCTCTGCCACCCCGATCACCGAGTGGGCGGTCGAGCGGATCTCGGGTTCGACCATGTCCTGAACGGTCGAGACGGCATTTGGCCATTCGAACGACCAGAAGAAGCCCGCCACGCTCTGGAAGAGGATGAAAGGCATCAGTCCTCCGGGCGGTGATTGCAGCGCCAGCGAGAAGAATACCGCCATCATCAGGATGCCGCCGATGGCGACCAGCAGCCGTCCGCGCGGATTGTGCTTGAAAGCCCAGTCACCCAATGCGCCGGCAACCACCCCACCGCCGGCGGTCAGGATGGCGAAGATGCCTACAACGATGAACACATCCCCCGCTGCCAGTCCGCGCTCGGTCTCGAGATAGCGGAAGTACCACGAGTTGACCGCCACGAAGGGGAAGACGTGGAAGAATTGCTGGAAGAAGAGCAACACGAAGGCGGGTTTTTTCAGGAGTTGCTTAACCGCCTGCCAGGAGAAACCGCGCGTTACAACCTGGCTCAGGCGTTCCATTTCAGGCTCAGCCTGACCGCGCGGGATGTCCTTGATGCTGGTCGCCAGCACCAGTGCCATGACGATCCCCAGACCGCCGGTGATGTAAAAGACGCCGCGCCAGCCGAGTGTCTCGCGCAGCGCTGTCGCCAGCCCCATACCCAACAGCCCGCCGAAGACCGCCGTCAACTGCAGGATGGAGAGGATCTTTCCTCGTTTGGCGGGACCGAAATAATCCGACACCAGGCTGTAAGCACCCGGGTAACTGGCGTCGTCGATGCCGGTTGAGGCGCGCGTGGCGACGAACAAGGGGAAGGTTGGTGCGATGGCAGCCAGCCAGGTGGTCGCGCCCCAGATGAAGGAAGCCAGCGCCAGGATGCGCGGACGGGCATAACGGTCGTACAAATAGCCCCACAGCGGGTAGAAGATGCCACCCACCAGCAGCGCGCCGGTGAAGATCCAGCCCATCTGCGCCTCGTTGATGCCAAAGCTATCCATGATCGGGGTGGTCAGCGGTCCGATCAACAGCTTGTCGGTCTGGTGCAGCAGCATGAACGCGAACAGGATCGCTACCAGTGAAAACCGGCGCTTGTTGGTGATTTCAGATTTTTGTTGGATGACGTCCGGGTGTTTGAGTCTTGGTTTCATGGATTCTCTCCGAGGAATTTGGTCAGGATGTTTTGCTCGGTTGCTTTCTTTCACTTTCAAGCCAGC
The DNA here is from genome assembly GCA_963701225.1 of uncultured Chloroflexia bacterium. Lineage (GTDB taxonomy): Bacteria > Chloroflexota > Anaerolineae > Anaerolineales > Anaerolineaceae > JAFGXF01. The sequence goes on from OY969578.1 coordinate 1,175,497, forward strand.
TCAACCAATCCTGCATTCCGGCTTGCGTGTAAGCTGAGGTATGCAGGATCGGCGCTTTGCCGTTTATCTGACGGATGTTACTTTCCGCCAGCTTTGAGTCGAAGCGCAGGTGCGGGATGAGGTCGATCTTGGTGATGACGGCAGCACCTGCCAGATGAAAAATGAGCGGATATTTCAGGGGTTTCTCTTCACCCTCGGTCACGCTCATCAAGACAACCTTGACATGCTCGCCCAGGTCGAATTCAGCCGGGCAGATCAGGTTACCGACATTTTCGATAAACAACAGGTCGAGGCCTGCTACAGCCATTTCTTTGACCGCCTTTTTGATCATGGCAGCATCCAGATGGCATGCCTGCCCGGTGTTGATCTGACGGACCGGGATGCCGGTCTCCGCGATGCGACGCGCATCCAGGTCCGTCTGCTGGTCGCCCTCGATCACAGCGCACTTGAGTTTCCCTTTCAGCGCCTTCAGCGTCTCTACCAGCAGGGTGGTCTTGCCCGAACCGGGAGAACTGATCAGGTTTACGACGAAGATGCCCTGAGAGGCAAACCAGGCGCGGTTTTCGGCCGCCAGCCGGTCATTCTCCGACAGGATGTGCATCTCGACCGGGATGTGTTCAATTTTGGTTTTATTGATCATCTTTTTCCCCTGTAATGGATTTCACCACCATCTCGCGCCCCTGCAGGATGGTGAAATCCTCGGCGCCACAATTGGGGCAGCGCAGATCGTCAGGGCTGCCGCTGTATTCGCCCTCGCACTTCTTGCAGCGCAGAACCAGTGGTGTTTTTTCTATCACCAGTTCGGCACCCTCTGCCAGCGATTCCTTCGACATCACCTGGAAAGCGAAGTCCAGCGCATCCGGCTCGATTCCTGTAAACTGACCGATCTGGACGGTAATGGTGGAGATATGGGTCAGTGAATTCTCGCGCGCAACGTCATTGGCGATCCCCAGGATGCTATCCGCTATGCCGGCTTCATGCATGTCGCGACTCCTAATTCATTTCTTGAGCCCGCGGGTCACCATTCCCGTCACGGCCTCGACCATCATACGGTTGGTGAGTTCCTTGGCGGATTTGGGCAGGTAGGGAGTACGCTCGCGCAGCACCATGCGCAGTGCGCCCTGCGGGCAGGCTGTGACGCACAGCCCGCAACCGAAGCACAGCTCCGGATCGAACAGGGGAAAACCATTTGTCGCGCTGATCGCATCGATCGGGCAGGCGTTTATGCAGGTGTGGTCCTGGGTGCAGTTGGACTGCTCATAGGCGATTACGAAGCGTGAAGGGGCTTCGATATTCTTCTGTCCGCGTGCTGCCGCTTCCAACCCCGGGCAGCAGTCGGAACAGCAGTTGCACATGCCGCGGATCTGCCCCTGGAAGTTATCGACGTTATGCACCAGCCCGTTCTGCTCGCAATCCTTCAGGATGGCAACCGCCTCGTCGTTGGTCAGCCGGCGGGCAACACCCAACTCGATCAGGCTCGAAGCAAAATCGTTAAAAACGAAGCAGGTTTCACGCGGTTTCTGACAATGGTAACCCTGAAAATCCTTCGATGCCCGGCAGTAACATTCGGCGATGCCGACCAGAGCCTGGGTTTTCACGATCTCAGAGGCAATGTCGAGCGGCAACACCTCGCGCGGGTCAGGCACCGGCACATCCACCCGGATCTCCACCTGTTTGCCCTTCTGAAGAGTGGCTTCGACCGGCAGGATACGGAAGTAGGGCGTTTTGGTCGGCAGAACTCGAGCCGATTTTTCCGCCAGGTCGCGCCAGTACTCGGCGTATGCTTTTCCAAGAGGAGAATCTTTTTTCATCCGCACCTGCTGCTCGGCGGTCATGGACAGGTAGGCGCGCATGTATTTCAACCCGTTGCCGTCGTCATAACGCAAGACAAATGCTTCGCGGTAGAGGCGCTCGAGCGCGGCTTCGGTATCCGCGGTGGTGGCGCCGATACGGCGTGCCTTGGTGATGATCTTATCCAGCGCAAGGTAGGTGTAGTTACCCGGCAGCAGGAAGTAGAAACGCAGGTCTTCCTCGCTGATGGTCTGGCGCAGCGCGGCGAGGATGTTCTCGCGATCGACGATCCTGCCGAGCATCATCTCGGAGGATTTGCATAGTTCCAGGTAAAGGTCTTTTTTGGCTGCCATAGGAATTTCACGTTTGGAACAAATACGATTATACATTAGCTCTTTGGAAAGCATGGGTTAAAAACCAGGGTGATCGTAATTGTGTAAATGATCACCCTGATCCATTAATCAGCATCCAGGTACAGCCGTTCTGCCATATTCCACTCTTGTATATTCATCCCAACCCCATACAGGCGGGTCAGGATGATGTTCAGATCGTTCACGCCCAGCAGGTGGATGCCCTGTGAAGCGATTTGACTTCGCAAAATCTCCTGCATATTGGCCGATGCATTAAAAACTTCCAGCAGGCTCTCGGCATTATCATCAGCAGCGATACGGTTGATGGAAAGCCTGCCACAACCCAGGCAGTGATGGATGAGCATCAGCTCTCCGCCATCCTCGCGTGCATACTTGTTACGAGAGCGCTTGAGGGTTAAACCGACCGGGCGCATGGTGGCAAGGCAGCCGGAAAGCCGGTCACCGGCTTTTAGTGCATCCAGGTGCCTGGAATGCAGGCAATATGGGCAATGGTTGCGGTGTTTCACACCACACACAGCCGGGTCGCTCTCCACCCAGGCTTTGCAATGGCAACATTTGAATGCATTATTATCCAGTGATGCCCGATTTCGTGTGAGGGCATCGTCACGAACCTTGGCACCGTTATGACGGTGGGGTATTTTTTCATCTGACGGTGGATCGAGTTCATCATTCAACCAGTCCCGCCAGTTATTCTTGGTAGACATTATTGCACCAGACTTTCGTAAATAAAAATGCCAGCCACGGGAATTCCCGTGGCTGGCAGGGATATGAGAGGAGTGCCAGTCTGGATGTCAGACCGGTCTCTTGTTCAAATCAACGCATGGAGAGAGTATTGCAGGTTCACTCCTGGGTTAAATAAAAACCACGGGGCATGGTTGCGCCCGCGGTTTCGCGAAGGGGTAGGTGAAAACGTGGCTCACCTTTCCCGCGATAGGCACACCCATGCAGTTTGATGTTGAACAAAGAAGACCGATTTAATTTTCAAAAACAATCCTTTTAGTTTAAAGACGCCCCAATATATCATCCCTTATAGTTTTGGTCAAGGCTATTACAGGCAGGCTTTTCCCCGAAGGGGACTGCGCAGCCTGCCGAATATAATACATGGCGGACAGGACTACGCCCCCTTGGGGGATGTCCGCCCTACGGATAGCGATTAGTCCTGTAGGGCAGGCTTTTCCCCGAAGGGGACTGCGCAGCCTGCCGAATATGATACATGGCGGACAGGAATGTCCGCCCTACGGATCGCGATTAGTCCTGTAGGGCAGGCTTTCTAGCCTGCCGATTCTAATTTGATAAATCCAATCGGCGGACAAGACAGAACCCCCCTTGGGGGGATGTCCGCCCTACGGATAGCGATTAGTCCTGTAGGGAAGGCTTTTCCCCGAAGGGGACTGCGCAGCCTGCCGAATATGATACATGGCGGACAGGAATGTCCGCCCTACGGATCGCGATTAGTCCTGTAGGGCAGGCTTTCTAGCCTGCCGATTCTAATTTGATAAATCCAATCGGCGGACAAGACAGAACCCCCCTTGGGGGGATGTCCGCCCTACGGATCGCGATTAATCCTGTAGGGCAGACTTTTCCCCAAAGGGGACTGTGCAGCCTGCCGAATATGATACATGGCGGACAGGAATGTCCGCCCTACGGATCGCGATTAATTCTGTAGGGCATACTTTTCCCCGAAGGGGACTGTGCAGCCTGCCAAATATATCACTAGCCTGCCGAATATATCACGCGAAATAGATGTTATGTTTTATATATTGAAACTGAAGATATATAATAAACATATGCCAAATTATCGCCGGTATTATTTGGACCAACCTGTTTTTATAACTTGTATTACGAATAAACGGTATCCAGTTTTCGATCAAAACGAATCCATAGAGCTATTTTGGCAGGTTGTCAGGAAGGTTCAAACGATTCATCCGTTCAAGATCATCGCTTATGTGATCCTTCCAAACCACTTTCATTGGATAATTGATGTACAAGATAAGGATAAGAATTTTTCTAGAATAATGCAATCCTTGAAAGGTAATTACTCGTATATTTTCCGGAAGAAATATCCAATTATTTCTCATCCAATTTGGCAGCGAGGATATTGGGATCATATTCTTAGGGATGATAATGATTTTTACAATCACCTTGATTACATTCATTACAACCCTGTTAAACATGGTTATATTGACCTTCCTCAAATATGGGAACAATCTTCGTTGAGACAATGGATCGATCAAGGTTATTATGAATTAAGCTGGGGGAGTAGCCTGCCTAAATCAATTGAAAAATGGGATTTTGAATAAGATCTAAAACACAATTGGCGGACAGGACTACGCCCCCTTGGGGGGATGTCCGGCCTTCGGATCGCGATTAATCCTGTAGGGCAGGCTTTTCCCCAGATCTAACTTCATCAGACTGCCAAGTATTGTGCCTGCTGTATAATGGGGGACGATGTCTCAGGAACCACTCACCATTACCAAAACCATTCAGCGCCAATTCATCCTTGGCAAACAGGGGCTTTACCCCGGGCGGCGCTGGCGCGGCAAAGCCGGTGTGCTGGAAGCGTTGCGCTCTGGCAGTGTGGTGCAGGTTGATCCACTTCAGATTATCGCGCACAGCCACGATATCACCTTGAACAGCCGTGTACTGGATTACGCGCCGGCGTTGCTGGATGAACTTCTATATGATGATCGTGCGTGTTTCGAGTACGGCGGAACGGTCATGATCTACCCGATCGAAGAATTGCCCTACCTGAGGGTGGTGATGGCACGCAAAGCGCAGGAACACCGTTGGGGTGATTTCCTGCAAACCCACCAACGGGCGATCGAACGCGTGCGTATGGAAATCGGCGAACGCGGGGCGCTCAGCTCGCTGGATATCGAACCTGAGGTAAGCCATAAGACCTCCTGGTGGTCCGGCAAGGACACCGGCCGGGCGCTGTATTACCTGTGGGTGACCGGCGAGCTGTTGGTCAAAAAACGCAACGGCACCGGCAAGGTGTTTGACCTGCACGAGCGATTGGCGCCAGCCGGGTATACTCACCTGGCTGAACAGTCCATCGCCGATGACTATTTTGCCTTGAAAACCTTCCGGCGCATGAATATCCTGACCGCACGGGAATGGCGCAACCAGTTTGCCGGTCAGATCGAACGCAAGGTAAACCCGGAAGAAGCGGCTGACCGCATTTCGACGCTTGAGTCTCATGGCATCATTCAGAGGATCAACCTCCGCGAGGACGGTCGCGAGCCACGGTTTTTATTATCCACGGACCTGCCGCTGCTCGAGTCGCTCCTGGCGGGGCGCATCCCCGATGAATGGCAGCCATTGGAAACTACAACCAACGAGGAGGTGACCATCCTGGCACCGCTCGAGATCGTCAGCGCGCGCGGACGGGCAGTCAAACTATTTGATTTTGACTATGTCTGGGAAGTGTATAAACCTGCCCACCAGCGCCGTTGGGGCTATTACACCCTGCCGATCCTGTATGGCGACCGGCTGGTGGCGCGCTTTGATTCCAAGCTGGAGCGTTCCACCGCTATACTGCAGATCAAGGGTTTTTGGTTGGAGGAGGGTCAAAAACTGGACCGGCGCTTCCAGACCGCTCTCAAGGCGGGAATTAAGCGCTTTATGACCTTTACCAGGGCAGAAAAGGTCGAATGTTCGGGTGCGGTCATATCCGAGGTGGGGGAGTTGATCGGAAGGCTGAAAATCTAATGATCCGGGTGCTGATCACTTCGTCTTTATTTTTCTAAAGCGAAGCTTCTCTTCTTTGTTCATCTTCTCGGTGGCGTACTGGACGATCAGGCGCGCACAGGTATCCTTCCATTTCAGCAGGAAAACCTCGACCGGTTCATGCTCACGCTTCCAGGCTTCACGCAGGAACCAGCCCAATCCCTGGTGGACAACCTTCTCGCCATCACCCATCAAAGGATCAATGAACTCCAGCAATTCGGGGATCGTGTATTCCAGCTTGAGCGCCTTGATCAGCGTGACCGGCACGGCGCGTCGCTTCCACTTGGATGGTGAATTTCGCCAATCTGAAAAGGCGGAAAGTGGAACGACTTTTTTGACCAGATACTGTGACAGCAGATCGCCGCTGATGGTATCGACGTGTGCCCAGTTGTGCAGACCAGAATCCAGCCAGGCACCGACGCGCTCGAAGCTGGAGGGGGTGATGGATTTGACCTGCATGATGATGAAAGCCATGGCGATCCAGCCTTCCTCATACTTCCCGGTTGGCACCAGCCGGTCGCCCAGGTCGAGGAACCAGTCAAGGTCGTGTTCCTTGCTCCACTCGGCGAACCACTGCTTGCGCTGCGCCATGGTCAATTTTCCGTCCACCCCATAGGCATCATAGCCTTCCACAAAATACCTGGCGTACTTCCTGACCAGGACCGGATCGGCATTCGTCTCACAAAAGCTGCGGATTTCTTTTTGAGCGGTTTGTATGTCCATCCTTCCTCGATTTGTCAATTATTCAATACCGATTCATCTTTCAAGTAGATCTCCCCATCATATCCGTCATAATAGACGTATAAACCCTTGATAAGACCTGCCATGCGCCGGTCGATCTTGTCGTCATACACCAGCTGGAATTCCCAGTATGCATCCGGCAACAATACCAGCGCGGCACGGCCTTGTTCGAAGGCGAGCTGTCCCTGGTCGGTGTGATTTCGCCCCTGACCGTAGACCGGGAAATCCCATTCGGGGTTCTGCGTATACAGCTCGACGATCGGGTAAGTCCCGCGGTTGGTGTGGAATAGTATGACGTTCGGGTTGTTGCAGACGATCAACAGGTCTTCCGGCAACTTGCGGATTGCATCATAAATGGGGGATTGTCGCTCCGAACGGGTGTTATACCCCAGGCCATCCGCCGGATAGGCAGCCACCGTCTTAACCCCCTGTACCATACTTCCGCCTATCAAAATGACAGCTATCACAACTGTCGTGATTCTTATCCGTTTATGGTCCTGAAAAGTCCGCAGGATGATAACCATCGAAGCTGAAAGGAGAAAGTAAAAAGAAAACAGGAGGGGTGCAAAATTGCGATCACCGGCTGCCGGCGAAGACGATAAAAACAAGGTTGCACCGGCAAACACCAGCAGGTGGCATGCCATAAATAAACAAAAGACACACAACATGTAAACCGGAGAAGCTATTAATATCCCGTTTTTATTACCGCGTCGGATAGCTGCAAGCAGCAAAATGGCAAGGCTGATCACCACCAGGATGGCGATGATCCAGAATGGTTTGTAATGGTGGGGATCGGAGATGAATGGTAGTACATCAGAAAACGGCACCCAGCTGATGATGGTCTGTTTCAACGGTCCAATGAGTTTCACCAAACGAGGCACTATCTGGTCAGGCGTGAAGAGCTCACGCCCGGCAATCGTCGAGCTCTGAATACGAGCCACCCACAACCAGATCCCGGTCGGCACCAGACTGATCAATCCAAAAACCACCAGACGCTTGATCCGAACCGTAATACCGGAGGATGGTTGGAAAAGCAGTGTTATCAATCCGCAGATCACCAGCGCCAGTCCGGCGTAGCGATCCAGGGCTGCCAGAGCTGCTGCGCATGCGGATAAAACCAGCCAGGTCCAACGTTGCCCGGTCAGAAAGATGATCAGAGCCAGCAACGAGATGGTGCCGAGAAAGTAATACAGCGGTTCCGAGAGCAGCCAGGCATGCGCTGCGATCATCGATGGTGAAAAGGCGATCAGCGCAGCGACCAGGGTACCGGCAAAAGAGGATTTCCATCTCCAGATAAAGAAACCGCCTGCCAGGCTGATCGTCAAGCCGAACAGCAGGGCATTCATCCAGCGTGCAGCTTCGATCAGATCAAAGCCGGATGCCGCCAGACCTGCCAGGATAAGCGAGTAGAGTGGGGGAAAGATCGAGAAAAACTCAAAACCGGTGAACGGGCGCGTAAGTCCCAAACCGTGACCGGCTGCCAGATTGCGTGCCACACCGACGTAAAAGGCTGAGTCCGACTGCGCCCCGATGCCACCGCGCGTGGCAAACAGGACATTCACAAAGCCGATCAGTGCGATGGCAACGATCACAAGATATGGGACGAATGTTTTTAACGCCGATCTCATTTTTGGATGATGATCCCTGACCAGTAGAATGTCGAAATGTGCACTGGCAGGATTATATAACAGAATGAAACCCACCCCATGAAGTATTAAAAATGATATTCATGCAAGCTTATAATATTATAATGATGTGGGAGGTAAAGACTATGACTGATAATACAAGAGATCGAAAACCCGGGCGTGTGGTTCTTCGCACCATTCTGGTTTTTGGTTTTATCGTCGTCCTGGGGTTGATTTATTTTATTTCTGCCGGAAGTCTCAAATTAGTTTGGGGTTGGGTATTCCTGGCCATATTCTTTGGATTTACGATTGGAATGGTGCTGGCGGCTGGGGAAGGTCTGATGGCAGAAAGGACCACAGTCCACAAGGATGCCAAACCCTGGGACCGCTATCTCTCACTGGTACCGGCGCTGTCCATCCTGGGCATGCTGGTGGTCGGCGGGTTGGATGCCGGGCGGTGGCACTGGTCGCCTGATATTCCTCTCTGGTTGCATTTACTGGCGGCAGCATTGCTGGTCGGCAGCCTGTTAATCAGTACCTGGGCAGTTAAAACCAACCGCTTTTACTCGTCAGTTGTGCGTATTCAGACCGACCGCGGTCATCAGGTAGTCGACAGCGGGCCTTATGCTTACATACGCCATCCGACTTACATGCTGACTTTGCTGTTTGGCATCCTTTTACCGCTGTTGCTCGGCTCGTTATGGGCGCTGATCCCGGGAGTGATGGGATCGGTCGGGATAACGATCAGGACTGCGCTCGAGGATAAAACCCTGCAGGCTGAATTGCCGGGTTATGCCGAATACAGCCAACGGGTAAAATATCGTTTGATCCCGGGTATCTGGTGAACCGATAAAAATTAATGAGATCCTGACAACCGAAACCCTGATAAGGTTGGACCGTATTACCTGGATGATATTGAATCGCATAAGATCGTTGATAAGGATGGAAGATATATGCGGGTTGAGATCAAAGGAGAATTGAAAAATGAAAATCTATCAGGTGGATGCATTTACTGATCAGCCTTTCAAGGGCAATCCCGCCGGCGTTTGCGTACTGGATAAAACAAAACCGGAACCGTGGATGCAATCCATAGCCATGGAGATGAACCTGTCGGAGACGGCCTTTGTCCTGAAAATGGAGGATGGATTCAGTTTGCGCTGGTTCACCCCTAAAAAGGAAGTATCCCTGTGCGGGCATGCCACCCTGGCAACTGCCCATATCCTGTGGCAGACCGGAGAGCTTAAACCGGATGAAGTTGCACGCTTCCAGACGAAAAGCGGATTGCTGACTGCCAAAAGAATCGATGATTGGATCGAACTGGATTTCCCTTTCCGACCGGTTAAAATCGTTAAAGATTTTGATGCCCTGAATTCCGCGCTGGGGATAAAACCGGTTTGTACGAGTGTCGCTGCGTCTGACAAAGGTGATTACTACCTGCTTGAACTTGACAACGAAAAGGCGGTGCGAGGTCTTAATCCGGATTTTATAAAACTCCTCTCCATTAATGCCCGCGCGGTGATCGTCACGAGCCGTTCGGATGATCCCGCATACGATTTCGTCTCGCGTTTCTTTGCCCCCTGGCTGGGGATCAACGAGGATCCGGTAACAGGCTCCGCGCATTGCTATCTGGCGCCGTATTGGGCGGGCAATTTGGGCAAGAATGATTTCACGGCTTACCAGGCATCTGAACGGGGTGGGGTGATGGGCTGCCGCTGGGAGGGGGAGCGGGTGTACCTGAGGGGCCAGGCGGTAATAATCTTCAAGGGAGAATTGGTTGTTGATTCAGTTAACATTTAGCTTAAGGGAATAACCAGGTATTTTCTTATGCGTGCTCCAACTTCCAAATGCGCTTGGTCTACGTTTCGAACCGCAAGAGTAGGGTGCGGCCATAAGCACCCGTTCTATGGGTGTCACCCTACTACTTCTCGGAAAGGTGCATCTTTGTTGCTTGAAAAAACATGCATGGATAAATAATTATGTGGGTCAGGATACTTTCACGTTAGAACGATGCGCCCTACGTCAACCAATTCGTTGGGTGCGTGGCCCGCACCAGGCAGAACGTACAGTATCAATGTATGGAGTGCGGTTCACTGCACCTTTTATATGTGGTGCATCTTCGATGCATGACATAACCGTTTGACCGTCTTCGTTTTGAGCTTGTTTGGGAACATGAACCTAAAAGCGATGCACCCTACGTCAACCAATTCGTTGGGTGCGGTCATAAGCACCCATTCTAAGGGTGTCACCGCACCAGATAAATTGTGCATTTTCAATGCATGGAGTGCGGTTCAATGCACCTGTTATATGTGGGTGCATCTTGGTTGCATGACATAACCGATTGACCGTCTTCGTTTTGAGCTTGTTTGGGTAAATGAACCAAAAAACGATGCACCCTACATGTTACATCAAACGCTCTCCAACTTCCCGGTGCGTTTGGCCTGGGTTTCAAACCAGGAAAAAAGGATATAGCCTAAAAAGCCATAGACCAATCCGACCGCCAGTTCACCCCCCACGAGGGGAGCGATATCCTGCCAGTTCGCACCGGTGATCAGGGCACGGGCGGCGGCGATCCCGCGTGTCAATGGCAGCCCGCTCGAGATGACCTGCACCCAGGCTGGGAGGGTGTTTAATGGGATGTTGGCTCCCGAGAAGATCAACAACAGGAAGTAGACCGTGTTGTTGACGAACATGATGTTGACCGTGATCAACCCAACGCAGCCCATCAGAAGACCCAGACCGCAGGTGCTCAGGGTGGTGACCAGGATGGTCAACGCCAACAATCCGATATTCGTCTGGCCCATATCCAAACCGAGTAAAACAACCCCCCATATGAAACCGATCATCACCCCCAATGCGCCGTCCAGAATATGTATGAAAGCTCGTCCGAAGAACAGGACGAAGCGATTGGCAGGCGTGCCGAACAGGTAGGGCAGAGTGCCATTCCAGCGGTCACCTCCGATGGATAAGGTTACACCAAAGATCCCACTGACTGCCGCGATTTGCATGGCATTCCCGATCACGTAAAAATGGGCATTGCCCGTGCCGGTGGCATAAGTGCCAAGGAAAGTAAAGAACAGGATTTGTGCCAGCGGTCCGACGATCTTGGAAGCAGCATAAGCAGCCGGCCGGAACCAGGTGAACAAAGCCACGTAGGACAGCAGCGCACCACGCCAGAATAAGCGAAGGTTTACTATCAGCGTTTGCATACCACTACTCCATCCGAAGTGTTGCATCCACCCGGACTTTATGCAACATGATTTTAAACAACCACCTGGCAACAAAAAAGTCGATCAGACCGAATACTATCATCATGCCCCACGCGAAAAGGGTTTGATTCAGTGAAGCATTCCCAGTCGAGGTGCCATGTAGTGCAACAGCTGCCCAGTAGGGGGGCAGGAGATAACTGAGGGGGGTCGTCCAGCCAGGCAGCAAGGCGATCGGGAACAGAAAACCGCTCAGTATGTACACCGGGAACTCGAGCCCGTTGATGAAGTTTTCAATGGTCGGATTGATCACAAAGATCGGAGCAATCAGCAGCCCGAAACTGATGAAAGCAAAGACCGTCAGTATCAGCGACAGCACGAAAAGCAGGGGTTGTTGAATGGAGAGGGAGTACCCAAACAACAATGCTGCCAGTAAGTAAGCGGTGATCATCGAAACCAGTGATTGTGCCACGCTGGCGATGTTCTTGCCATACACGATCAACTCAAAGGGAGTGGGGACGCCTACCAGGATTTCGAGGGTGCCAACCCAACGCTCGAAGTTGATATTGCCACCGGAGATGAACAGCAGGCTGCTCCATAAACCGGTCATCCCGCTGCCTACGATCACGAACATGCCGATATCCGGGCCCTTATCCTTGAGCATCCACAAACCTAAAACGGCGATCGCCAGTGGTTGGATCAGGATGACGAAAATGATGAAACTGTCGGTAATCTGCATACGAAAGGTCATCTCGGCTACCATCATCATGGCGCGCCAGTTTTGTGAAATTTCCTTTAGCTTCATGTTTTACCTCCCACCAGACGCACGTAGGCATCTTCGAGCGAGGGTTCACGCACGACCACCCGCCCTACACGCGTGGCTTTTAAAAGATCCATGAGCTCCGGAACGGCTTCTGCACCGCGTGGGGTCTGGACGATCAGCATCTGGCGCTGGTCGATCTCTTCGACAGAAACGGAAACGACCGACTTCATCTTTCTCAACTTCTCGATGGTCACAGGAGGGGCGCCATAGGTTTCCACCTCGATCACCGACAGGTCAGCCACGTGGCTTTTCAAGCCCTGGGGCGTATCCAGAGCGATGATCTTGCCCTTGTTGATCACCGCGATACGCTGGCAGAGCATGTCAGCTTCGAACATGTAATGGGTGGTCAGGAGGATGGTCTTCTTCTCGGATTGCAGGTTGAGAATGACCTGGCGGAACTCGCGCGCCCCGACCGGGTCGAGCCCGATGGTGGGTTCATCCAGGAAGAGGATCGGCGGATCGTGCAACAGGGTGCGCGCCACATGCAGGCGCTGCATCATGCCGCGCGAGTAACCCTCGACGCGTTCATTGATGCGATCCTTCAGACCGACCATTTCGACCAGTTGCGGGATGCGTTTGTTGGATACCTCCGGATCGACGTGGTACAGGCTGGAAAAGTAGCGCAAATTGTCATAACCGGAAAGGCGCCAGTAAAGCCCGCGTTCGCCACCAAATATGAACCCGATGCGCTTGCGTACTTCGTTGGCCTGTTTGACCACATCGAAGCCGGCGACCGTGGCAGAGCCGGCCGTGGGGATAAGCAAGGTGGCCAGAACCCTAACGGTGGTGGTCTTACCGGCACCGTTCGGACCCAGCAGACCGAACAGCTCGCCCTCGCCGATCTCGAAGGAGATGTCACTGATCGCGATCACCTCCTTGACCTTCCGTTTAAATACACCCATGCGGGCTTTATAGATACGTTTAAGATGTTTGACTTCAATGATGTTCATGGTTCCTGTCCCGAAAAAAAAGTAGAACAATTGTACTAGGTAAGAATTGATTTTGACAAGGGTTCAATGCAACGCGCAGTGATTACAAACTTATTTCATCTGCCAGGACGGTAATACTGAATGATTTACTAATCAAATATATAACCAAATCGCATGAGATTTTGCCCTACTCGAATACCCCTTCGGGGGGCAAGTCAGTAAACTGGTAGATCCTGGATATGAACATAAAGGTGCCTGATGAGCTGGTACGGGTGCGAATCCTCAGGGAGCGCCAATTTTGACCAGCCTTCGAATCCCAATCGAGTAAATTTGTAAAGCTCGATAATGCAACTCTTTGAGGTAATGTTTAGATAAGGAGAAAAAGTTCCAGATGTCGGCTCCGGCTTGATTTTTTTAAAGACGTGAAAATGAAATACATTCCCGAAAAGGGGAACGCTTTTTCAAAATTAGATTGTTGCTTCGTAAAAAGGAAGAGGTAATAGGTATAATGGTTATACAATCTAATAGCCAGGCAGATCCACAAAACATTGATGGGAGTGCTGTATAAATTACCTATCTATCGTATTCCCCGGGCTACGTGGGTTATCGAGGAGAGCGCCATCTGGAAATGCGCTCCTGGCAATGGTCAGCGGAGAACTGCTTGGTACGGCAATTAACCAACAAGTTTTCCCTATTCGGGTTTCCCTTATAGAAAGGAGTTACCCACATGTTTAAACGAATCCTGGTTCCATTGGATGGATCGCCACTTGCCGAACAGGCTATCCCTCATGCTGAATTATTTGCCCGTATCTTTGGATCGAACATTATTCTTTTGCAGGTTCTTGAACCTACTTCTTATCACGAAAACCCTAAAGCGGTGGATCCATTGACATGGCAGATCCGAAAAGCGGAAGCAGATTTGTATCTGCAAGAAATCGCGATTCGGATCCGTAAAAACCTGGGAGAATTACCCCTGAACAAAAAAGGCGAAAAGAAGAGCCGTGTCGATTATGTTATTCGGGAGGGAAAAGTTGCAGAAAACATCGTTAATTTTGCCCATACAGACAAAATTGACCTACTGGTTATCGGTTCTCATGGCTCCGGGGGTTTGAGCCGATGGAATATCAGTAGTGTTACTCAAAAAGTCATCAACTTGATCTATTTGCCTGTTCTTATCGTGCGAGCATACAACCGTTCCAATATGGATGAAGGTTTGAATGGATACGGGCGAATCCTCCTTCCAATCGATAGTTCCCGTCGCGCTGAGTGTTCTCTTTCTGCCGGGATTGAACTTGCACGAGGTATACCACCCTCCGATAAAACACTTGCCACTTCTCCTAAAAAATCAATACTTGTCCTGGCAGCAGTGATTCGCCCACCCGAGCTGCCTATTCCGGAACCCTTTCAAATCGAAATCATCAAGCTTACAGATCAGTTGATCGAAGTCAGTCGCCTTGCAGTTAAAAAATACCTCGAAGAAATGAAAATACGTTTACCGGTTGAGTGTGAAACCCGTGTAGTGGAGAATGTAAGTGCAGCTACCGCAATCCAGAAATTGGCGGACCAGGAAGATATCGATATTGTCGTCCTTTGCGCCCATGGTTATTCTGGACAAGTCACCTGGCCTTATGGGACCATTACCCGTAATTATATGGAACATGGCACCAAGCCCGTCCTTGTCATTCAGGATATACCACTTTCCCAGGTAAGACCGACCGCAGCGGAAATCGCCGCAGAAAAATCCGGGAGACGATAAGTATGCCGGATGAACATAAAAAACCAGCCCGAGAGAAGGATGATTCTTTCTCGAAAAAATTGTTTTCGTCAAAAACCGGACAATTGCAGGAGTTGGTCAATACCCTGGTAAGTAATTACAGGGAAACCAGTCGCATCCCATCAAAGTCTGGGATAACTACCACTTTAGGGGGGCACGATCTTGAGTTGTACGATATCTGGTTGGCAAAGGCGCATACTTATTTCAGGGAGGCTTCAAATCAGGAACTAACGCTTACTCTTGCCTCTGAATGGGTGTTGGACAATTTTTATGTTATCCGGCAAGCCCTCTTGCAAATCGGTGAAGATTTACCGGCCAGGTTTTATTCCCAGCTACCCAAACTAAGTAAGGGGTCATTAAGAGGTTTGCCACGGATATATGCAATTGCGCGAACAATCCTTGCCTTCCAAAATTACTTATTGAATGCGATCGATCTGCAAACCATCTTGATCCAGGTTCAGGAACATGTATCGCTTACGATGGGCGAATTATGGGCTCTTCCTATTTTCCTGCGCTACTGTTTGATCGAAACCCTCGCGCATACGCTTATAGTGATAATCCACCCGCAAATCAAACCTGACCTGCCTGTCTTCCCTTTACCGCTTGCTGGAATTATTAATGCTGATAAGTCAGAACAAGATGCAACAGATGATACCGTAGCCAGTGGGGTTGTAGCCAATATTATTCTCAGCTTGCGTACAATTTCAGAACAAAACTGGAACGATTTTTTTGAGACGGTCAGTTGTGTAGAAAAAACGTTGCGTAAAGATCCGGCCGGAATCTACCCGTTGATGGATTTTAAAACCCGGGATCTATACCGAAAAGAAATCGAGTATCTTTCATTCGCAAGTAACCGGGAAGAAATGGAACTGGTTCAAATCACTCTTGACCTCGCCCGCGAGAACTATACCGGAAAGGTCAAATTTACCGGGGCAGATCGACGGAAAAAAACGGTTAAGGAATCTCTGGATAACCCACTCTCCCACGTTGGAGAATATTTGCTTGGGAAAAGCCGGCCACTTTTGGAAGGAAGAATTGGTTACCATCCGAATGGAAAAATATCCTTAAAAAGGTGGGGGCTTCGCAATGCCAGCACCTTTTATTTTGGCACTATCTTTTCGCTGACCCTTCTGATCTTCACCTTTATCTCATCTGTGATCGACCTGCCGGAATTATTAAAATCCGGTTCCACCTTGTTGTGGATCTCGATTCTCATCCTTGCATTTACCTTATTTGTACCCATCTTGACGGTAACTTCCAGCCTGGTCAATTGGTTGCTTACCCTGTGGATAAAACCGCGGATCCTGCCGAAGCTTTTATTTAAAGATGAAATTCCTGCGAGTTACCAGACACTGATAACCATTCCTGCCTTGATCAGCAGCCACGAAGATATTAATAGCCTTACACATCAAATCGAATTGCATTATCTGCGCAACCCGGAACCTGGCCTGTTGTTTGCTTTGTTGACCGATTTCCATGATGCAGAAACCGAAACACTGCCTGAAGATGAAGAGCTGGTAAATTATGCCATCGAAGCAATTGGAAAATTGAATGCGAAATATGCGCGATCGATTCCTGACTCTCAGTCGACCCTCGATGACAATTCTGGTCCAATCAAAGAGACCGGTAACAATGTCCACAATGATCGCTCTCGCCCTGCTATCCTGGAAGGCCAACAACTGTTTTATTTGCTACACAGGCAACGATTATGGAATCAATCGGAAGGAAGGTGGATGGGGTGGGAACGAAAACGCGGCAAATTGCATGAGTTGAACCTCCTATTGCGGGGTGGTAAGGACCTGTCATTTTCAACCATCACGAGCGGTACCAAGGAGAGCGCAGCATTACTTTCCATTCGGTTCGTGATTACCCTGGATGTCGATACGATCCTGCCGCGTGGGTCAGCATCTCGTTTGATTGGCACGCTTGCTCATCCATTAAACCGTGCCAAATTCGATGCGAAAACCGGACAGGTGGTGTCTGGCTACACAGTATTACAACCTCGCATGGAGATCCACCCTCGAAGTGCCAACCATTCCTGGTTCACCCGCATCTTTGCAGGAGATACCGGTCTGGACCTGTACACCCGGTCTGTCTCTGACGCCTATCAAGACCTGTTTGGCGAAGGAAGTTACGTTGGCAAAGGTATTTATGATGTAGATGCATTTGAGCGCAGCGTCAACAACCGAATTCCCGAAAACACCGTCCTTAGCCACGATCTGTTGGAGGGGATCCTGGGCCGGGCTGGATTGGTTACAGATATCACAATGGTTGAAGATTACCCTTCAAATTATTACATCCAGGTCAAACGCCAGCAGCGATGGATCCGAGGAGATTGGCAGCTTTTACCGTGGTTGATCCGGCCGGGAATATTCGGGATTAAATTCTCAGCCATTGATCGTTGGAAAATGCTCGACAACTTACTGAGGGCGATGCTTGCTCCAGCACTCATGATCATCTTCATCCTGGGTACAATTTCCATACCCAATCTTGCCGGTTTCTGGATCGCGATACTCCTGTTTTCATTGGGGTTCCCACTTTTAACCAGTATCGCCAGGAGTACATTGCAGACCCTGGGTGGTGAAAGAATCGGTGCCGCTTTCCATCCCTTGATATGGTACCTCGTACGCTGGTCTCTGGCGATTGCTTTTCTACCATATGAAGCATATAACGCAGCAGATGCCATCCTGACCACCCTCTACCGCCTGCTTATCAGCCACAAGAATCTCTTACAGTGGACCACAGCTGCCCAAACTGCTCACCTTTTTGGTCTGGAGGTCCACCGGCATACTACCTGGTTGAAAATGATCGCATCATCATTGATGACGGTTCTTCTCGTTGGTGGAATTCAAATGGTACATAGAATAACGGGGAGTGGTGTTGCTCCATCTCTGACCTCCGTCGTACCTCTCCTGATACTTTGGATGTTTTCTCCGCTGATCGCGGAATGGATCAACCACCCCATCACGCACCGCATGATTCCATTAAATGAAAAACAGGCGGGTCTCTTTCGCCAAGTTGCACGGCGTACATGGGGCTTTTTTGAGCGATTCGTTGGCCCGGAAGATCACTGGCTGCCTCCTGATCACTATCAGGAAATGCCAGTTGGGATAATTGCCCACCAAACTTCACCGTCCAATATCGGGTTATTACTCACTTCCACGTTGGCAGCTTATGACCTGGGTTACCTGGATCACCTCGGATTGGCAACCCGTCTCTCAACAACGATGGACACATTGGATCAACTCGAACGCTTTCGCGGGCACTTTCTTAACTGGTATGACACGCTGACGTTGCAGGCTCTCAACCCACGTACCATTTCCACGGTTGACAGCGGTAATCTGGCTGCCTGCCTGATCATTGCCATTCAAGCCTGCAAGAGCATTCCGAACGGACGAATTTTTCGATGGGACCTGTGGCAGGGGTACCTTGATACTCTCTCCAATCTTACCGAAATACTAATGGGAATGCGAAAAGCCGAATTTGATCTTGAGGTTGAAGAAATCAACCGTAGAATCTTGATAATGCATGATGAAATCCTGGCGGCCCGTACAGACCCATCCCTGTGGTATGCACTCTTTCAGAATGTAAACGGACCATTTTGGCAGGATCTCTCAAACAGACTGATCCGGCTGGTCAAAGTAGGCCGTTCAGCTTTCGATCTTGAGGCGCTTCAGAAACTGCAAGAAGTTTCGGCACAAGTTGAACGCCACCACCAGGCTATCCAACGAACGCTCATCGAGTTGGTGCCCTGGGTTCAATTGCTGGAACAGGTCCCCAAGATATTCAATAAAGCTCGATTTATCAAAGTATTGAATAAATTGAGGACTCAATTACCTTATAACCCGCCTCTTCGCAAGATCAAAGATTTCGTCAAGCATAGCTTAATAAACACAAAAGAATTACGCATTCTCATGAAGGAAAATAAGGTCGGCCTGGTTAATGATTCCAGACTGGCATCCGATGCCCTGAAATGGTTGGATGCAATGGACAAAGCATTAGCTCAAGCTGAAGTGAATGCCAATAACCTCATGAACAGGTTCTCACAAATCGCGATCCACGCCGAGCAATTCATTGAAGAAATGGATTTCCACTTTCTTTACAATCCACAACGGCGTGTTTTTCATAATAGTTACAATCTCGACAACGGGCAGCTCGACAATAGCTACTACGATCTTCTGGCTTCTGAGGCTCGGATTGCTTCAATTATTGCCATTGCAAAGGGGGAGATACCTCAGTCTCACTGGTTGCAATTAGGTAGACCGCTGACGCTTGTAGATGGTGAATATGTATTGCTTTCATGGAGTGCGACCATGTTTGAATATCTGATGCCGCCTCTCTTTTTCCGCTCCTACCCGGGAACTTTACTGGCAGAAAGCGCTCAAGGAGCTGTAAAACATCAAATTAATTATGGAAAAGCAAAAGGAGTCCCTTGGGGTATCTCTGAATCTGGTTTTTATCTATTTGACGCCAATAAAAATTATCAATATCGTGCCTTTGGTGTACCCGGTTTGGGCTTTAGGCGTGGGCTGGGTGATGACCTGGTGATTGCTCCCTATGCTTCGATTATGGCAATCGGGTATGACCCTCCTGCGGTGGCCCAAAATCTGATCAATCTGATGAAGCATAATTGCTTTGGTTTATATGGCTTATACGAATCAATTGATTTCACAGCCAACCGCATGCTGGTGGGAGATACCTCCAAAGTAGTGCAAGAGTACATGACGCACCACCAGGGCATGATCTTAATGTCATTGGTCAATTATTTTCAAAACAACGTCATGGTTCAACGGATGCATGGCGACCCCCGTATCCAAAGTGTCGATCTGCTTTTACAGGAACAGGTCCCGCAGTCAGTTCCGCTGCAAAATCCTTTTGCCGAAGATGTAAAAGGAATATTGCGGTTAACCGCAGCCTCAGTTGAAATAAAGCCCTGGAGTGTACCGGTCCATACTGCAATTCCCCAGGTAAATCTGCTCTCAAATGGGAATTACGGGGTGCTCCTTTCCAATATGGGAGGGGGGTATAGTACATTTCGTGGCATTGATCTGACCCGCTGGCAGGCAGATGGTGTACTCGACCCATGGGGAACCTGGATTTACATTCAAGATTTGAATCTCAAACGCGGTAGAAATGCTACCGGGGCAGGGCTCTGGTCAGCCGGGTATCAGCCCGTCCCTGCCAATGGAGAAAATACACAGGTGACATTCTTCGCCCACATGGCAGTTTTCCGTCGCACAGAAAACGGAATAACCTCAACGATGGAAGTCACTGTATGCCCGGATGATCCGGTTGAGATCCGCCGTATTCATTTGCAAAATACCAAAAACCAGCCGCGTCACCTTCGCCTAACCTCCTATGGGGAAGTGATTCTCACACAACACGCGGCAGATGACCGCCATCCCGCTTTCAATAAATTGTTTATCGAAAGTGAATTTGAACCCGAGTTAAACCTGCAAATCTTTACAAGACGTCTCCGTTCCGGTGACGAAACACCAATATTCCTGGGGCATATGTTGGTTGTTGAAAGCAAAGGGGAATTCAGTGTTGCCCAACCATCTGTAAGACATGAAGCAGATCGTAATCTCTTCATAGGGCGGGGTAGATCTTTCCGTAACCCTGTGGCACTTGACTCTGAACAATACCTCACCGGTACAACTGGCGCCACTCTTGACCCGATCTTTGCACTTGGGCAGGATGTTGAGCTTGATGCACAAGAGAGTGCTGAAATGGCTTTTCTGACCTTTGTCGGAGACAGTCGTGAGACAGTCCTGGCGTTGGCAAGACGATTTAGCAGATGGTCGTTAATTGAACGTTCATTTCATCAAGCCAACATTACCGCCCAAACATGGTTAGGGAAACAAAGTTATGATTCTCAAATATTTAAATATTCCTTACAAATTCTCTCGGCGCTCGTATATCCTTTCAAAACTGTCCGCACTTCCCCTGAAACGATTGCCACTAACCGGCTCGATCAGTCCGGTTTGTGGCGTTTTGGGATTTCAGGTGATTATCCCATTCTTCTGGTAGAGCTTGAGGATCCACAACAGGTCGATCTGATACGCCAGGTTTTGCAAGTCTATGAATTCTTGCGAAGTCGTCGTTTCATGGTGGATGTCGTCATTCTTAATTATCAAAAAACCGATTACGGCGCTGAACTGAATGGAATGCTTTATCGCCTGGTCAGTCGTTTGAATTGCGAGCAGTGGTTGAATAAGCGAGGTGGCATTTATATCCTTTACGCCGACCAAATCAACACCGAGGAACGCATTTTACTGAAAACTGCCGGGCGGTTCGTTTTAGCGGGGAAGCGCGGATCGCTTTATGATCAGATGCCGGAGTTTCCAATTCAGGTTCATCATTTACCGGAATTTATCCCTACCAGATCCCCAGAAAGCAGGTTGGTTGCTGTTGAAAAGGATCCCCTCCCATTAACCGAACCTTTGCAATTTAATAATGGATATGGTGGTTTCAGTAAGGATGGGCGAGAGTATATCATCGAGTTGCCACCTGGCAGGCAGACACCCGCCCCCTGGGTCAACATTGTCGGTTATCCGAGTTTTGGTTTTATGGTTAGCGAAACAGGAAGTCAGTGCACCTGGGCAATCAATAGCGGAGAAAATCGTCTCACACCGTGGTCCAATGACCCGGTTTGCGACCCAACGGGTGAGGTGCTCTACTTGCGAGATGAAGAGACCGGCGAAGTTTGGACACCGACACCCCTGCCTGCAGGTGAACTCCAACCCTATCGCGTGACTCACGGTGCGGGTTACACTATCTTTGAAAATAATTCCCATGGTCTTCGCCAACGCTTGACGGTCTTCGCCAGCCCTGAAGACCCGGTTAAAATTATCCACCTTCGGGTTGAAAACACCTGGGACCATACCCGCCGGATCACGGCCACCCAATATATCGAATGGGTCCTGGGTACCACACGGGCCGCGTCAATACCTTATATCATTCCTGAGTTTAATGCCGCTGAAGCCTGCTTAATGGCTACCAATCCCTCCAATACCGAATTTGGTGATCGAACTGCTTTCCTCATTGCCAGCAAACCTATTCATGGGTTAACTGGTGACCGGATAGAGTTTTTAGGAAGAGGTGGAACTCCCGCCTATCCAATTTCATTGCACCGCCTCGGGCTGGAAACCCGTCTTTCACCCGGAGAAGATCCATGTGCTGTCCTTCAGTTGCACCTCGACTTGCTTCCAAATGCAGATGAAGAGATCTATTTTGTTATGGGACAGGGACGGAATAAGGAACAAGCACTTGAACTGGCAAAAAAATATCATGATTCCGCATATGTGGGAGCTGCCCTGGAGCGGACAAGGGCATTCTGGGATCACCTGCTCGGGATAGTGCAAGTGCATACCCCTGAACCAGCTACCGATTTAATCCTCAACCGCTGGTTGCTCTACCAGACCCTGTCTTGCCGCGTCTGGGGGCGATCAGCATTTTATCAACCCGGTGGAGCATTCGGCTTCCGCGACCAACTCCAGGATGTACTGGCTTTGCTTCCGATAGATCCATCCATTTCGCGTGGCCAGATCATCAATGCCGCTCAACGCCAGTTCACCGAAGGCGACGTCATGCATTGGTGGCACCCGCCTTCCGGGCGCGGAATACGATCCCGCGTCTCGGATGATTTGTTATGGCTCCCGTATGTTACTTCCTTATATATCGAAACTACCGGCGACATAAATATTCTTGATGAAAAAATTCCTTTCCTTGAAGCTCCCCCCTTAAACAAGGATGAAATCGAACGCTACAATACTTACCCGCAAACAAGGAAAGCGTATCCTTTGATCGAACATTGTCACAGGGCTGTCCGAAAAGGTGCTACCAAGGGACCTAACGACATGCCTTTGATAGGTTCTGGCGATTGGAACGACGGTTTAAATAAGGTTGGGCTGGAAGGAAAGGGGGAGAGCGTCTGGTTGGGTTGGTTTTTATGCGATGTTCTTAAACGTTTCGCAAGAATTTGCGACCTTCGAGGTGAGACCGATAAAGCAAAGGTTTACCGCTCCCAGGCAAAGGAATATGCCGCTGCCATTGAGCGCTCCGCCTGGGACGGAGCCTGGTATAGACGGGCATACTTTGATGATGGCACCCCGCTCGGTTCTCATCAGGAACCAGAATGCCAGATCGATGCAATTGTTCAGTCCTGGTCTGTAATCAGTGGAGCGGGTAATCCCAAACGCAGCCGTCAGTCGATGAAGTCGTCTTTGGAACGGCTCGTTTTCCCCGGGGACAGATTGTCGCTTCTTTTCACACCACCTTTTGATAAAACCGAGCAAGATCCGGGTTATATCAAAGGATACCTGCCAGGCACACGCGAGAACGGTGGGCAGTACACCCATGCTGCCATCTGGTCCGCCTGGGCTTTCGCTCAACTTGGTGATGGAAAGCAAGCAGGTGAACTCTTCGATCTACTTAATCCGATCTTTCTGGCGGATTCTATGGAGAAAGTCGATGAATACCGTGTTGAGCCTTACGTGATGTGCGCCGATATCTACAGCAAGTCGCCTTACATGCACCGTGGTGGATGGACCTGGTATTCCGGTTCGGCTGCCTGGATGTATCAACTCGGCCTGACAACCCTTCTTGGTTTTAAAAAGTCCGGCAACATTCTGCATATCGACCCGGTGATTCCGTCTTCCTGGGATGGGTTTGAAATTCACTATCAATACGGAAATACAGGTTATCAGATAAAAGTAGATAATCCGCAACACATTTCTCACAATGTTGAGATGGTAAAATTGGATGGTGAAATACTGGGAGATAAGGAAATTCACCTGTCAGAGGATGGATACAATCACGAAATCGAGGTGGTTATGGGAGACTAAAAAGATAATTATTTATGTATCTCCAAAATGTCACCTTAATACTTCGGACACAAGTCTCTGGAAAAATTTCATTGTGTGAGAAGGAGTATCGAAAAGTCTACTGTAAATTTCAACCAGGTCAAAACAGGGGTTATAGGGATCTATTTTTTATATACAGTCAGAAAGTAGCCTTTCCTGTTCACAGGCGATCCACACCGATTGAAATTATGGACTATCGGGACCCTGTAGCTGATGGCTTGAATTTATTACTTTATTCGCTATAATGAGTTGGAAAGGAGGAGTGATGGCAAAATACCAGGTCGTTCACCGTTACGATGGCGAGTCACCGGTCTTTTACATCGAGTCGTCGGATAAGGAATTATTAAAGAAAGTCTGCCAGATGCTGGGCGAGGCATGTGTTTCCCAGTATGACAACCGGTTGCAGGTCAGGCCGAGCTGCCAGGATGATCATTTCACCATGAAATGGCAGTTATACAATTATCTGCTTGAGAATAAATGGGAACCGCTCGGAGGCGGATTCTTCTGCAAAGCGTGACGCTGGACAGCATTTCTTTATCGCTTCGAAATTAAGATTACATCTCGTATATTCATTCCGTAGGGGCGCACCGCTGTGCGCCCTTACGATATGTAAGGCAATTTTGGACAGGGTGATATTCCGAATTACATCTTTACCCTTACATCAACCGCCCAGACACCCTTGCCTTTTTCTCTGGCTAGAAGTCGAGAGCACCTCTCTTATCCCCAACCCTTCTCTCTCCAAATTGGAGAGAGAAGGGAAAATAAGGAACCCCTTCCCGTCCCGGGAAGGGGTAGGGGTTAGGTGCTTTCGAAAAATATTCCATGTATTATTTGGCGTCTGTGTTTTTAATTAACACAGTCACGATTCTAAGCAATACCTTATTAATATTCTCAGCTATTTCCTCATTGTAGATATGCAGGACCGTTAATCCCAGACTGGATAAACATTCGTCCAGCTCCCGATCATATTCCTCTTGACTTCTATGAATTGGGCCATCAACCTCGATCACAAGATTCGCTTTATGGCAATAAAAATCGACAATATAACCATCGATGATCTGTTGCCTCCTGAAATGGAATCTGTTGATTCTACCTGCACGTAAATGACCCCATACGATCTTTTCCTCCGGGGTCATGTTTGAGCGTAATTGCTTGGCTCGTTCGAGCAATTCCGGATCGATCTCTTGATTGGTAATTATTCCATCAACCGGGATCACAGTTTAATTCTTACATCAACCGCCCAGGCACCCTTGCCGGGTTGCAATGCTCGCAGTGGGTTGATCTCGATCTCGCTGATGCGGGGCAGCGCTTCTGCCAGGCTGGCGAGGCGAAGTAACGCATCCACCACCGCCTCGCGGTCGGCGGCGGCGATATTGCGGTAGCCCGCCAGTTTTCTGCCGGCCCAGGTGCTGTCGAGCATTTCTTCGGCTTCGCGACGGGAGAGCGGTGTAAGCGCAAAGGCAACATCCTTGAGACCTTCGACCTCGACCCCGCCGGAACCGAACATTACCAGTGGTCCAAACTGCGGGTCACGCACGACACCCACGATCACTTCCTGACCGGGTGGCAGCATATGCTGGAGGGTCACACCATCGATTTTTGCATCAGGTCGGGCTTGCTTGACCCGCGCGGTCATATTCTGGAAAGCCACTTGTACGGCAGCCGAGCTGTCCAGGTTGAGAGCCACACCTCCCACGTCGGATTTGTGACTGATATCCGCCGAGGCGATCTTCATAGCGACCGGATAATCGAATTGTTCCGCGATCGATACTGCCTGACCGGCATTTTTTGCCAGCAGACTCTCTGTCGTGCGGATGCCGGCGGTTTTCATCAATTCACTGGCTGTATCCAGATCGACGAACGCACCAGGCACACATTTTGACAGCGCTTTTTCTGCCCTGTTGGTTTTAATGGCCGGAGATTTTCCAGATTTATCCTTCAGAACAGCCAGCGTTTCGGCGCGTTTCCATAAGGCACCAAGAGCAGAGACTGCTCGCTCGGCGAAACGATAATCAACGACCTGGTTTGCTCGCAGGAAAGCGAGACTCTCCTGGATCAGGTGGTCACCCATCGGGACGACGATCACCGGTTTATCCGAGGATTGGATGACCGGGATGATCGCTTTGGCTACCGCCCCGGCGGAAAATGCCGGTGGAGGCGGTACGATCACCATGGCGGAGTCAACCCCGCTATCATCGAGCAGCAGTTTGAGACAGGTGGCATAAGCATCCGGGGGAGCCGAGGCAAGGATATCCACCGGGTTATGCAAGCTGGCAAAGGGTGGCAGTACCGCGCGCATCCCTTCGATCGTTGCTTCAGACAGTACTGCCAGTTCCAGCCCGTTGGACTCAAGCGTATCCGCCGCGGTCACACCTGGACCGCCGGCATTGGTCAGGATAGCAACGCGCCTGCCCTTTGGCAGCGGACACCATGCCAGAGCGCGCGCCCAATGAAAGGCTTCCTCAGTATTTTCTGCGCGCAGGATGCCCGCCTTGCGGAAGGCAGCATCGTAGGCTGATTCTGTTCCGGCCAGTGCACCGGTATGCGAGGCAGCTGCCTTGCGCCCGGCAGCCGAGCGCCCGACCTTGAGCGCAATGATCGGTTTTTCGAGGCTGGCTTTCTGCCCTTCAACCATGAAACGCTGTCCGTCGCGAATGGCTTCAATATAAAGGATGATCGCTCGAGTATGCGGATCGGCAGCCGTCAGGGTGAGCAGGTCGGTTTCGGTGACATCCAATTGATTGCCCAAACTGACCAGACGTGACAGTCCCATGCCCTGACCGCGCATCCAGTCGGTCAGCGCCGCGCAGATCGCTCCCGAATGAGACAGGAATGCGACCTCACCCGGAGCAGGGGGAGGTGGGGGAAGAAAAGTGGTATCGACCGGCAGGTGCGTATCCAATAAACCGATGCAATTGGGACCGATCAGGCGCATCCCGTGCTTGCTGGCGATCTTCAGGCACTCGTCCTCGAGGGCGGCACCCTCACTACCGGCTTCGCGGAAGCCACCGGTGGCGATGATGGCAGCCTTGATACCGTGCGCCGCACATTCCTTGAGCGTTTCCGGCACTGCCTGGGAAGGTACCAAAATGACTGCCAGATCGACCGGGTTGGGCACCTGCTTGACTGATTTATGCAGAGGACGATTGAAGAGGGTGCCGCCCTTGGGATTGACGTAATGCATCGCCCCGGTATAGCCGGAGCGCAGTAGATTGCGTGCCATCACGTATCCGAGCTTGGCAGGGTCGGTGGAAGCGCCGATGATGACGACGCCTTTGGGGGAGAAGAAGGGTTTAAGGGTGTTATCGGTCATGGTTTCTCAGGGTAGATGGCGTTAGACTACTTTAGTATTATAACAAAGGGGAGTACCTGTTTACCTATTGAGATTCAAGCCCCAGAGCTTTGAGCAATCTACTCACAGGCACGATAGAGATGCCGGTTTGGGTTTGCTGGCGTGTCACCAGATTAAAATCACCGTCATATTCCCACATTGCCCAGCCAATACCATAGGCTTCCAGTGCAAGGCGTACATCTTTAAGCCACACAGCGCGTTCGTAAGGAGGGATGGTTTCGCTATATGCGCCAAATTCACTGCAGATCACCCGGACTTTATGCTGACTTGCCCAGTCGGCTGCCATTCGGATACGTTCATGGATTTTTCCCGTATTCCAGCGCTCTTCTCCATAATTCCGGATGGTCTGGCGGTCGTGTTTGGTTTTGGCTTGTGTCAACGTGCTTTGGATAATTTCCGGGGAAGAGGGATAGGGAATATTTTGCAGGGTCAACACGTCGTCACCTGCCCAATCTGCCCCCTGGTGGGTGAAGGTCATTGGCTCATAGAAGTGGAAGTAGTAGATTATGTTTTTATCAGCCAGGGGTTCGAGCCTGGTTAAGCCGTCGATATTGGACCACGATACTCCGCTGACCAGAAGGGTATGACGGGGTGCTCCCCGGCGGGCAGCGGCTGCCACCTGTTCAAGAATGGGAGGCCAATCCTGGGGGTTTTTCTCGAAAACAGGCTCATTAAGAAGTTCCAGAAAGATCAGCTCGGGGTCACGCGGACTGAGGTGGCGGGCAAAATTTTCCCAAAAGATCTGAAACGTCTCCAGGAATGCCGGGTTGTTTTCCAATTTCTCCGAGAAGATGGGGCTCTGGGCTTCAGGGGAAGCGGTGGAATGGATATCGATATCCACGGCCAGACCATGCGCCGTCAGGCGGTCCAGCGCCATATCCACCTGGCTCAGGTGGGCTTCATTGAGCAAATCCGGTTCGTCCTCATCCAGCAGGAAACTCAGGTCGATCGGCAGACGAACATAAGTGAAACCAAGATCAACCAGGTAGGCAAAGTCATCGTCACTGAACCTCTGCTGAATGTCCGATAGGTCTTCATGCGGCAGCCAGAACCAGAAAGCCAGGTTGATGCCTTTGTTCAGGCGGGTATAGCGTTCGGGGGATACACTCATGGAATCCACCTCCGTATCGGAAGATGAGGTTGCACTGAGGGGATTTATACTATTTATGCAACCCGTCAGGCAGAGCAGGAAAAGGGTCAGGCAAAAGTTAATCAGACGGTTCATTCGACTTGAGGAAATCGCCTGAGATTTCCTATCAGTGGTTTTCTCACTTTTCATAACATCTGCGCATTTTCGACAACAGCGTCAACATTTCAAGCATGGTCTTTAACCGGAGAGGCAAGCCGGATATGCCGCGCCGGGTGGTATCCAGCTCGATCCGGGCTAAGCGCAGCCCCCACATGGCAGTGTGGATCATACGGAAATTATTCCGGTGGCGAATGTCAGAGATATGCGTGTCACCCCAGGCCAGCACCGACTGATAGGAACTTTTCGCCTTGTTTAAAGCGGTTTCGATTTTGGATTTGTTCTTTTCTGCAACAGCACGGTAGAGCTGAACCCGCGCGCAATCAAATTGCAGCCAGGCTTTATACAAGATGAAGCTTATCCTTTCACGTGCCAGTAGTGGGTTACCGTTTGCCGCGGAGTCCAGGGCAACCTCTGCAGCTTTTATCAGCCGTTCGATCTTCACGCCGGATTTAACTTTGCGAGAAAGCGATTTTTTCGATGAGAAGAAAGGATCTCCCATATCCACCGGTGGATGTCGAAGCACATCGAGCGATGCCTCCTCCCCCACTATTTTTATTTGTTCCGGCACCAGGTCGAGTGCCAAACGGTAAGCTTTTTCAAGCTTGCGATAATATGTCGTCAGGTTGGTATTGAATGCCGCCAGGCTGAAACGCTTGATCAGAAGCTTGGCATCCTGCCTGGGATTCCAGGCAAACCGGGCAAATAGCCAGGTGTTCAACTGGGGGGAATACCAGGGCGCATCACCGGTCATCAATGCCTGGACGGTCTGGGCGCCCGTTTTGCAGTAGGTTTTTAGATCGCTCTGCATCACGTCGATCAAAGGCGGCAGGATCGATTTGAAAAGAATTGCATCCAGATAGTACTCGAAAACGCGGATCGGGCGGGCGCCGTTTCGGTCGAAAACTTTTACCAGGTCCTTGAATGTTGCGCGATATTTTGGGTTGTTTACCTTGCATCTTCTGTCTGCGATGGCATGCGCATAGCAACGCATACGCGGCGCCCATAAAGCTGACACGTTTTGCCGTGGTTTGATATATTGCGGAGGTTGTTCGGTGTCGTGGTAAGCCAGGAAACTGATCTGGGCGTCAGGGTTGACCTGTTCCAGAACCTCAGCCAGCGCATTGATCGCCATAAGAAGCTGATCGGATGGGGAGAGACCCTGACAGCGCTCACACTCACACCAGCCGCCACCGGGGATGTCATCCGCCCAGAGGTGGAAGATATCCACTTCCGGATGGGATTCGAACCAGGTACGTCCATTTTTCCGTATCACCGCCAGACCAGCGGGGTCAGACGGGCAAAAGTTGTGGTCATTTGTCCGTTTACCGTCCCGCATGCGGAAGACAGCCGGCATGCGACGAAACAGGCTGCGCGGGAGCAGGCTGGTAAGTTTATGCCCGCCATGCTCGACGGTCATCCCGCGTTCGCGCGCCAGTGTAACGGCATGCGATTTTATCTGTTGATAAAAGGTTTCGGGGGCAGCCCCAATAGCCAAAGGCTCATCGATGACATGGAAGAAGATCGTGTTGATACGGTTGCGCGCAGCCCAGATGATCCATTCGTCGCTGACTTGCATAAAGGCATGGTGACCGAGGATCAGGCAGCGCCCGGGGAGTGAAGATATTGCTTTACCAACCGATCTTTTCATGGAGATATGTGTCCCTTTCGGAATCGACATGCCGGTCATGCCGGGCGCGAACCAGGTGCAGCCCAGCGTTTCGAGGAAATCATAGACCGCGTAGAGCAGGCCGCGAGGATTGGAGCCGGATAGCATAATCCTTTGTCGTCCAACCCGCCATTCGAAACCATCCAGTACGTTCTTTCCGCAACTTAATTCAAAGGTGGATTTATTGTGATCAGGTTTATCCGTGATCAGTATGGGTTTGGCGCAGATCTGTTGCAGGAAGACAGACAATTCCCTGGCAGCCAGATGACAGGTTGGATTGCCAGGATCGCGTAAATGGATCTGCCAGGATTTTGTCAGGTCGAGTTGCATGTTGTCTCTCCGGATCAACGTATTGATAAATTATCATCCACATGATAAAAAATCGCAAATCGGGATACTGACACCAGCCGAGAAATACCCTATAATTGTTTTTTACCAGGGTAGATTGGAATCCAGGTTAACCAGTTTTCGTAGAAAAGCAGATAAGATGATTGAACAACTGTTTGGCGGTATTGAAGGTGGTGGAACGAAATTTGTCTGTGCGGTCGGCACTTCGCCCGAAGATATCCGCGCTGAGACGCGCTTCCTGACCACCGATCCACAGGCCACGATCCAAAAGACGCTTGATTTCTTTCAGCAACAGATGGAGGAGCATGGAACGCTGGCAGCCGTTGGGGTGGCATCGTTTGGACCGGTGGACCTGAGACCCGGATCACCCACCTACGGGTATATCACCACCACCCCCAAACCGGGTTGGGCAAATGTGGATATCCTGGGACCGATCAACCGGGGTCTGGGGGTTAAAACCGCTTTTGATATGGACGTGAACGCTGCGGCTCTCGCCGAATGGCGCTGGGGTGCAGGGCAGGGACTGGATTCGCTCATCTACCTGACGGTCGGCACCGGCATCGGTGGGGGGGCGGTGGTTGGCGGCAGGGTCGTCCACGGCCTGGTGCATCCCGAAATGGGGCATCTGCTCATCCCCCACGACCGGGCGGCAGATCCCTTTCCGGGGTGTTGCCCCTTCCATGCCGACTGTCTGGAAGGATTGGCTTCCGGTCCCGCGCTTGAGATTCGCTGGGGCAGGCGGGCGGAAGAACTGCCGCCCGACCATCCGGTCTGGGAGATGGAAGCTGGCTACCTGGCAGCCGGGTTGGTCAATCTGATCCTGGCGCTGTCGCCAGAACGCATTATCCTGGGAGGTGGGGTGATGAGGCAGTTCCAGTTATTTCCCATGATCCTTGATCGTGTGCAGCAGCTGCTTGCCGGGTATGTTGGATCCCCGGCTATCCTCGAAAAGATCGATGAGTATATCGTTCCACCTGTTTTGGGGGACCGAGTGGGGGTGCTGGGAGCGATTGCGTTGGCAGAGGAAGCGTAATTAGAAATTTTATACCAAGGTATATGCTACAATTAATTTAATCCATAAACAAAGGACAGCGAATGACAACTACCAAACAATGGCCCAAACCCCCGGAATTGCAGATCGATCTAAAGAAGAAGTACACCGCCACTTTCAAGACCGACAAGGGCGATATAGTTAGCGAACTATTTGCGCTCAAGGTGCCGGTGACGGTCAACAACCTGGTCTTCCTGGCGCGGCAGGGTTTCTATGACAATACCATCTTCCACCGCGTCATCACCGACTTCATGGTGCAGGGTGGAGACCCGACCGGCACCGGTTCAGGCGGTCCCGGCTATCGGTTCAAAGATGAGTTCGATGGGACCCTAAAACACGACAAACCAGGCGTGTTGTCGATGGCGAATGCCGGACCGGGCACCAATGGCAGCCAGTTCTTCATCACCCACGTACCGACCCCCTGGCTGGATGGCAAACACAGCGTTTTTGGTCAGGTCATTAAAGGCTTGGATGTATTGCTCTCCATCCCGGCGCGTGACCCCGGACAGCGCAATGCGCCGGCGGTGACACTCAAGACGATCGAAATCACCGAGACCGCATAAAAAGTTACCTAGGGTGCACCATAATACTCCGCCGGCATTTAGCCTGCCGGCGGTTTATATTCACTTCAGGTGGCGGGCGATGGCTTCCCGGATTTGTGAAAGCAGCGGGCTATCATGCTGCAGGTCGAACGGGGTGCCGTCCATGTATTCGGTTGGATATGCCCAGGGGTGGTTTAAGCGCATGTTTTCCGGTTCCGTTTTATATCGAGGAACGATATGGGCATGCAAAATCGGCACGTTGTTACCCGCGATGGCATAGTTGATGCGATATGCACCCGTGACCTCGAGCAGTGCATCCCCGACCAAAGCCATGTCGGTCAGGAATTGCGCCCTTGCGTTAACTTCGAGCGCATTCAGCGATTCGACCGGCGGATCGGCAGTCAGGATGCAGTAACCCCTCAAATATTGTTTCTCGGCCAGGTTAACCCATCCGGAAGGCATGCGGCAGATCACAGACGGATTCTGCTCTTGCCGGGCGGCTTCAGTGCGGGGGTGAGTAAGTTTGGTCAATGGATGGATCCTTATCTTTTATATTTACTATTCGCTGTCTGGCGATATACGCCCGCGTTTGATCTCTGATCTTCGTTTTTTAAGGGCGAGCCGTTTCTCCTGAGAACTTCTCGTCGGGCGGGTGGCATGGCGTGGAACCGGCCGGTATTCGGCTCGTTGGATCAGGGTTACCAGACGCGTGAGTGCATCTTCCCGGTTTTTCTCCTGCGAGCGGTAACGATGGGCGTTAATGATGATCTCACCGGCGCTGGTGGCACGTTTGCCTGCCAGTTTCAACAGACGGGTCTTGATTTCCGCCGTCAAACTGGGCGAGCCGGCAGCATTAAAACGCAGTTGCACGGCGGTTGCCACCTTGTTAACGTTCTGACCTCCAGGGCCGGGAGCCCTGACATAATTAAAATGGAGTTCAGCGTTTATGATCGTATCCAGATCGGGTTTCATGACTTGCCAATTGTAAAGCAGTTCTTATAAAACATTAACAGTTCGGTGGTATAATATTCTTCGTCCTCATTCTCATTCGACGGTATCTGGTATCTTGATTTTATTCCACGACCTCGATGCGGCGTGGGATAAAATTTTTTTGCTTAAGGAGCAAGTATCAATGAATATCTATGTAGGCAATATCTCGTTCGACACCAGTGAAGACGAAATTCGGTCCCTGTTCGCCTCTTACGGCGAAGTCACGAATGTCAACCTGCTCAAGGATAAATTCACCGGTCAACCGCGTGGCTTCGGCTTCGTGGACATGGCGGTGGATGCTGAGGCCCAAAAGGCTATCCATGAGCTGAACGGCCGCGATCTGCGCGGTCGCAAATTGACCGTCAACCAGGCCCGCCCGCGCGAAGAGCGTGGTGCCGGTGGTGGTGGCGGTGGATACAGCCGCGGTGGCGGTGGCGGTAACAACCGCCGCAACAGCTGGTAATTTATCAGCAGAAAACAGAAGACCTCCAGAGCGATTTGGAGGTCTTTGTTTTACCAAGGATTGCCCTCGTCAGGCATGACCGTTTGGGTTATAGTATCTTGTTAGTTGGAAAAATAGAAACAAGGAGCAATGTATGCTCATCCCATTGAAGGAATTTATCGAAGGACACCGCAGCCCCCGTACGGTCATGATGAATACCACCGTGCGTGAGGCGCTGGCGATCATGCGCAATTACGACTACAGCCAGTTGCCGATCGTCGATGAGCAGGGCTACATCAAAGGCATGATCTCGGAACAGTCGATCATCAACACCTATTTCGATATGAATGGCAGTATGAACCTGTTGGATCTCAAGGTGGACCACTGCCAGCAGGAAGCCCTGACCATATCGCTTAAAAAGGATTTGTTCGATGCCATCAAACTGTTGGAATCTGCCTTTGCCGTTGTAGTCGAAGACAACAACAAGCCGGTAGGCATTGTGACCAACTTCGATACCGCCTATTACTTCCGCGACCTGTCTGAAGATCTGATCGTGGTGGAAAAGATCGAATCAGAACTGCGCGAATACATCCGCTATGCCTTCCCTGAAAATTCGGTGGAAATCGCCCTTCGCAATGCTTTCAAAAACAATCCCAGATTTCAGGATTCGCTCGGCAAATCGGTTGATGACCTTACCCTGTCTGAATACATGCAGGTTATCCTGGCGGATGAGAACTGGTCGAAATTCGAAGGTGCCTTTGAACCCAAGAACATGTTCCGCAGCTACATGGAGAACGTCCGCAAGATCCGCAATCAACTGGCTCACTTTCGCGGCAAGCTGGACCAGAACCAGAAGAAAACGCTTCTATCAGCCAAGACCTGGATCGACAACCGACCCAGCCTGAAATCGATGATCTTCACCATCGAAACCAGCCGCTCGAAAATCGTCAGTGGTGACATTACGGAAAAACGCAAACAATATTTCGTCAGCCTGCTGGAAGGCTTCAAAGAAATTCGCCCGGGCATTGCCAAGACGAAGAACATCGGCGACCAGAACTGGATCGCTTTCGGCGCCGGGCGCTCGGGTTTTGGATTCGCCTGGGTATTCACCGCGCGCAGAGAGCTGCAGGTGGAACTTTACATTGATATGGGGAATCGTGAAGCCAACAAGAAGGCTTTTGATGATCTGCTGCAGCGCAAGCGCGAGCTCGAAAAAACGCTGGGGTTCTCTTTGCGCTGGGAGCGTTTGAATGAAAAGCGCGCCTCACGCATTTCGGTCGGCAAACCGATGGAGATCACCGATACCAAGGACAAGCTCGACCAGGGCAGGGAGTGGGCGCTCGATACCATGGTCAAATTCGTCGATACTTTTAGACCGTTGATCTTTAAACTACCGCAAAGTACCTAATTATCCTGTTTTGCAGATTTGCAGTTTGTTGGATTTCGGACCAAAGAACAGTCCTCAACCCAACTTGCTTGTTTGATGAGTTAATGGAGAAGCTGGATTATTTCAGCTTATTTTTTGTACCAATACCTTGTCCACCCGTTTGCCGTCCATATCCATCACTTCAAATCGATAGCCGGCTTTTTCAAAATGCTCTCCGCAGTTTGGAATGCGCCCGAGCGTGGACATCACCAACCCGCTCAAGGTGTCGTAGTTTCCGTCCTCCGCGCCTTCCAGCGTTTCCAGGTTGAGCACTTCTTTCAGCTCATCCACCAGAAGCATGCCATCCACCAGCAGCGACCCATCTTCACGTGTGACCACCTGCGCTTCTTCGCCGGGTGTGGCGTCTGTAACGTCGGTCACCAGCGCGCTCAATACATCATTGTGTGTAACCAGCCCTGCCAGACCGCCGTACTCGTCGATGATCAATGCCATCGATCGACCGGTCTTTTTGAATTCCTTCAGGATATTGAATGCCAGCAGGGTCTCGGGAATGAACATGGCGGGCCGGGTGATTGCTTTGAGGTTGATACGTTTGAGGGTTACCATCTGGTTGAGCATCTGGTTGGCGGTGGTGATACCGACCACGTGGTCCAGGTCGCCATGGACCACAGGATAGCGTGAAAAATGGCTGTCTGCCACGCGCCGGAGCGTTTCTGAAACCGGATCGGTCAGATCCAGGTAGACGATATCCGTCCGGGGGGTCATCAACTCGTCAGCCATGCGATCACCCAAGATGAAGACACGCTCGACCATGTCCTGTTCGACTTCTTCGATCACCCCATCCTGGGTGCCCTGATCGATCAGCACGCGAATCTCTTCTTCAGTAACCTTCGATTTCTCCTCCGAACTGTTCCCGAAAATCATTAAAATCCTGCGGGTGGAATAAGACAGCATGGTTGAGAAAGGACGTGCCAGGCGTGATAATAGGTACAGGATTGGTGCAAGTTTGATTGCCATTCGTTCGGGACGGTTCATTGCCATCCGTTTGGGGACGAGCTCCCCCAACACCAGTGCAAAATACGTGATGACCAGGACGACGAAGGTCACCCCCAGCGTTTTACCATAAGATGAGAGCCCTGGAATGAAGACCAGCCAGTTGCCGAGTTGTTCTGCCAGGGTGGCACCGCTTATTGCGCCGACCACGATGCCGATCAAGGTGACACCGATCTGGACAGTCGAGAGAAAACGAGTCGGTTCATCCTTCAGGATCAGGGCTTTTGTGGCAGATCGATTACCGCTATCAGCTTCCTGTTGAAGCTTTGTGCGGCGGGCGGATACAATAGCAATCTCTGCCATTGACAGCAATCCATTAAAAAGGATCAGGATGATAATGCCCCCAATTTCCAAAAAGATACTTTTATCCATAATCGTACTGGTTTTCCTTCATCTTACATGATTATAACAGAGGCAACCTCCTGATCCATTTGGGGCTGGGTTATCGTTCATAGCAATCCTCTGATCAGGGAGTTGGTTATTCTAAGGCCAGGGGATCTCAACCGAGCCGGCAAAGCCGTGTTTTTCTTGTACGTAAACCCGTCCATGCGATGGCAGACCACATCCGTACTGATCGATGAATGACACGAATAGCTCATTCGTTCCGATCGGGTCGAAAAGGAGCTGGCCGCCTTCACAGCGCCACACTTCCACAATGTAGTGCTGCATGAATTCGTCCTCCTCATCTCCGACACGGAGGGGGATATCGTTCCATGAAACGCTGATTGTGGCATCATTGCGGGCTGCATTGACCCAACTCACCGGTGGGTAATAGGGAGAGACCGGCAGCAGTGCCTTGCCGGGGTAGACAATCTCGACACCGGCCAGGTCGCCCGTGATTTTCACCAGCGAAGCATTTACCCAGCATGGGTTGCTCCCCCCGATTGCTTGTATGTATACCCACGCATTGGATTCGATTCGACCGATCACGTTCATGTTGGAACCCGGCACCAGACCGTATTTATATAGATACATGGATCCCGGTCCGTAACGGCAGTTGGCACGCTCGAGTACTTCTGCGCGGATGATCGTCTTGGTGGGTAGTGGTGTGTTGGAGGGCGTTTTCGAAGGGGGTGGGGTGCGGGTGGCTGTTTGTGTATCGGTTGAAGTACCGGCGGGTGTGTCACTGGGTGATGGGGTAAAAGTCAGGGACTCGGTCGGCGTAAACGTCAGGCTCGGGGGTGGGGGAGTGAGGCTGATGACGGCGATCCCGGGGGATGGCTGCTTGATATTGGGTTTGTATTCCAGGACGATATAGACTGTGAAACTTATAAGAAGTATCACAAGAAGGATGGCAATCAGCTTGAGCACCAGGTTATTGATCATGGTTTTTCAGCGGATGGATCAGAACCTCAACGACAGGCAGCTCAAACCGCCATCCATTTTGTGAAACTCCGACATATTCAGTCTATGGACCGGATGACCAAGCACTTCGAGTGCCCGGGTAAATTTTGGGTAGCCTTCTGCCACCAGGATATGGTCATTGACCAGCAGGCAATTGGCAGCATATTCTTCGCCTTCCGGTACCAGGACAAATTCATATGGTGAGAAATGTGGTTCACCGGTAAGCGCCGGAATGATTGCCAAATGGTTATCCCCCAACCAGGCCAGCCCGCTTTTTAGATGCAGCAAGCCAGGTTTATGGGTTATGTCGATAAGGTTGGCGCTGTAACCGTATCTTGAAAGAATGTTCGCCAGTTGGCGGGCACCATTTTTGTTCGTGCGATCGGAAACGCCGATAAAGAAATGCCCGTCAGCATCGCAGACGTCGCCACCATCCAGCGTACCTGGTGGCTGGATATCATGCACCTCTTTGTAATATTCCATAAGGACCGGGCGAATGGCAACCACCTCACCTCGTCGACTGGCTGCCCCCGGGCGGGTAACAACAGCACATTCAGGGGTCAGGACGGCGGTGTCTTCTACGAAGGTGGAATCCGGAAAACTCAAATCCGCCGCTTCCACCCGCAATGATAATCCGCAGTTTGCCAGCGTTTCGCAATAACGGGTGTGCTGGTCACGCGTTTTTATGAGATCCGGTGTACCCAGTCTCGAGCTGGATAATCCATCTGCAAAATTGCTCCCAGGCAGTCTGACAATGGCATGACTAAGACGCTGCATGAGCTTAACTTCTCCCGGGGAGAATCTTCCCCTTCGGCAGTATAACACAGCCTCATTTTTGAAGTGATAAGGGAGAAGCCTGACCGCTGGTCATTGTACTATCGGCAGGCGTATTAGTGAACTAGTTTTCCGGTCTGATAGGGATTTAAGCTTATTATTTGTATAGTTCTACCAATGGTGGTCTGGTGTAATTGACTGAGGCATCATCTGTTATGATAATTGTGGCGGTGCCGTTAACATGTACGGAACCCCCGACCAGCTCAGTAGCATATTGAATATCTGATGTACCGCCCACATTGATATCCCCAGTCGGAGCATAAACAGTACCACGAAACCAGCTTTCCAAGGTTCCGGTTAGGGTTATTGTCCCCGGGTTGCTGGGGGGCATATAGATCAATAGACCCTTGATCGCTGGAGGTTGATCGATAGCTGGTGCGCGAAGCCTTACCTCGCTGTTGCCGTTCAACAAAAGATCTCCGGCCGCCATATAGATGGTGACACCCTGATTAAGTGGGGCGTCTGGATTTACCTCGAGGATTTGATCGCCATTCGTCTGGAAGTTTCCATAAAGACAGTAAAGGCCGGGATTCAGGATTAAGTGGTCATCGCCGTTTAGATTAATGTAATCATAGCGTCCGCCATCAATGATCATGGTTCCTTCAACTTCCAGGGCGCCATAATCTGGCTGCGTGATACACTCCGGCGTGCGAATATCCACAATCGCGAGACCTTCACTGGCTTGTTCGGGTATCACATTGATATCCACATTTCCAACCTCTGTATAGGTAGTGAGATATCCGATTCCACCAATGGAAACATTAATGGTGATATCCGTATTGCCAGCAAAATCAATGCAGGAATTGGAAAAAATCCCACCACCATCGATCACAACTGTGCCATTGCCATTCATGTCCACACCCCCGCAATCAAAGCCGAGCGAGGCAATGGCATTTCCAAGTGTCAATGACCGGCGTGGTTGCACTCTGGAAATTGCTTCAACAGTATTGGGCACCCCATTCGGTATGACGAAGCGCGTGAACCCGGTATGTGATTGGTGGGTAATCTTGACTGCGACATCAAGGTATCTTTCCACCAGACCGGCGTTTGAAACCATTCGACAGGTGATTTGAACGCCATTGTTGTCACTGATATCGGTATCGATCATGTAACCATAAGTACCTGCCCGACTGATGGCAGCATTCAAAGCCTGGAGCTCAGCATCGATTACACCAGGAGCATCACACTCGAAAGATTGATAAGTCATCGCATAGGTATCCATAGTAATAGCAGCAACAGCGGCTGCACTCATGGAAGCATTATCGGCAGCGCTTTGTAGGTCTCGCCGGTCTGAATAAACCATGCTCCCATCGATCGCGAGTGCAACCATACCCAACAAAGCCAAAAATGCTCCCGCAATGACCACAAGTGCTTGGGCTCGTTCAAATGGATAAATTTTTCTCATGGGCACCTGGTTTTCATGAATATATTATTTATTTCTCTATTAAGTTATGACGTAATTTTCCGTGCTCAGATACTTTAGAAGAGAATAGACAGATATTTTGCAGATATACAATCTTTCCATGCAGATAAGTGGCGTGGATACCGGATAATACTTACCAGAAAATTACTACGTTGATTTTTGTCCGCAAAATAAAGCAGACAGACACTCGGTGGTTATGAGTGTCTGTCTTTGCGGGAGGAATGGAAATCCTTTTAATATTTACTGAAATTATTTTCCATTACCGCATGGACCTTGCCCGAAGCAAGGCATAGGCGTTACGGTACTCATTGGGTTTTGGGGAGTTTTATACTGTTTTGGATCACTGGTTTGAGTCCCTGTCTGATCTTGCTGCTGGGTCTGTTGCTGGGTCTGCTGTTGGATCTGCTGCTGGGTTTGCTGCTGCATCTGTTGTTGGGTTTGCTGCTGTTGCTGCAATTGTTGCTGCAGTTTTAATGGATCTTGCAAACACGACTGGATCTGACGCACACGGACCTGGATCATCTGCTGGATGCGGGCTCTTACAGCTTCACCTTGTGGATCGCCTGTTTGTGTCTCAAGCATAAGCCGCTCCTGGGTTTCAAGACGAGACTGAGTTTGAGTCAGTGCCATGGTAGATTGGGTACTTATCAGACCGGCAGCCAGCCGGATGGTCTGTTCTATTTGTGTATTTAACCGAGTCACGGCTGCTTCGGATGGTACAGATCCGTTCGTCAGCATTGTGCGGATTTCTTCCATTCGTTGCTCCGTCGTCGCCAATGAGAGTTGCCATTTAGCCATCGGGTTGGTGGTTAATCCAAATTGGATCTCCTCAGTGAACATTTTTACCGGATACAAAGCGCTATCTGGCAGACTATTCTGGGCTGATACAGCCGTGAAACCACTTCCGCCAACAATCAGGGTAAGGACAAGAAGAATTGTTCCAAGGGTGGACATTTTGAAGTGTTCCTTTCGTGGTAATAGATTGGCAATACACCCTATATGACGAGTATTTGAATGTGTAGATACGGGTTGCCATAGCTTTGCAGCTTCGGCCAGGTAGATCCTTCTTGCCTGTGAAATAGTTACTGGATTACGAGCAGGAACAGTCGTTAAGGACTTAAGTGCTTTTTCGATCTTCCTGTCAAATTTGATCCTGTCTTCCTTTTTCATCGCTTACCTCACATCCTCGGCCAACAGTTTGCGTAATGAAGCCAATGCTCTGTGCTGAAGGGCTTTTATTGACCCTATATTTTTATTAAGTATCTGTGCGATCTCGTCATTTTCGTACTCTTCAATATATTTAAGAACTATCACTTGACGTTGTTCGGCTGTCAGACGCATCACGGCTTTTCGTATGGTCTCCTGCTCAAGTTTTTGATGGACTTCAGACTTTGGATCGGATTTCCCATCCGAAAATTCTTCTGATAATTCCAGGTCATTATCAACCGAGTCTCGATAGCGATCTATGATCCAATTATGTGCTATCCGATATAGGTATGCCTTTAGGTTGGTTTTTGGCCCTGATCCATTCTTAATGGATTGCAGGAATCGTTTATACGTATCCGCAAGACATTCCTCTGCCAGATTTGGATCTCCCAGTAAGTGGTATGCGTAGCGATAGATAATAGGACTGAATAATTCATAGGTCATAGATAAGGCAGAGGGGTCAAACCGCTTTGCCCTCAAGAGGAGATCCTGTTCATCACTCATTTTGGATTGCCATTATATAAGACGTAATAAATACTTTCCGGATACGGAGAATATTATATGCGGGATGTCTTGATTTATTGTACAATTGTTACGATTATTTTCTCTGTGGAGGTAGAATGACCCTTAAAATCCAATTGATATCCATAATAGAAGACGCTATATCAGAATTTAAGAATCTTAATCACGAACTATCGCCTGAAATTCTCCATCAAAAGGGTGCGCTAAACAACTGGGCAGTTCGGGATGACGTCATTCATTGTGCGGTCTATGTTCAGCGGTTTGCAGACCGGCTTGCCTGGCCACGCGATCATGCCCGTGAGGATCTGGGTGATTTCCTGAAATTTAACGATGTGGTGTGGGAAAAGCACCAGACGGAGACGTGGGAGGGAGCCCTAAGGATGTGGGAGAAAGCCTGCCGGGATGTCATCAAAGGATTGGAACCTCTCAGTGATGAGGACCTTGGCAGTAACAAGACCTTCACGTGGCTGGGCGAGCAACCCCCGGTCGAGTATGTCCCCGGCTTGGTCTACGTCCACGCCATGTTCCACAAGCAGTACATTTTTACCCGCAACAGCATGATCGATGCCACCATCGCCTGCGCTGACAAAGTCTATCAAGTGATCGACAAGTTTGAAACCACTGATGTCGGGCGGGGCAGGAATCTGTACAACAAAGCATGCTCGTATGCCCTGGTGGGGCGAAAGCCCGAAGCCATCCAAATGGTAAAAGAAGCCTTAAAGCTGTCACCGAACCTGCTGGAATGGTCGAAGCAGGATACCGATCTCGACTGCTTGCGCGACGATCCTGTATTCAAAGCGATTTATCAGTAGATAATATTTTACTGATTAAACAATGCCTAATGATATTCTCTACTCCCCTTTTAGCATGACTGCTGGTATGATTCCAATACCATCTATCAGATATTTATGAATTTTTGTTGAATCGTTATTCATAGAGGAGGATTGCCATGCCGCTGAACACGAAACTTCAGATCATCACCCGCAGGGTGGAGGAAGAATGTCTCTGGTTAACTGCACTTCTTACCGAGGAGGAACGGAATAAAAAAGGTTCTTCAACGGATTGGTCTGCAAAGGATACCATTGCGCATATTGCCCACTGGTACACGGTCATGGTGAAGGATCTGGCAGGACCGCGGGATAAACCAACCGCAGATTATGGTGATTTCAAAAAAATCAACGATAAAATCTTCCATGAACACGAATCCCAAAGCTGGCAGGAAATCCTGGCATTATTGAGCCAATCTGTCAATCAGGTCACCGCTGTATTAATCACCTTCACCGCGAAGGAATTGACCGACCCGGGAGAGTTTCATTGGACTAATGGGATGCCGCTCTGGCGTTGGGTGGCCGGCATTGGTTA
The DNA here is from genome assembly GCA_963701225.1 of uncultured Chloroflexia bacterium. GTDB lineage: Bacteria > Chloroflexota > Anaerolineae > Anaerolineales > Anaerolineaceae > JAFGXF01. The sequence goes on from OY969578.1 coordinate 1,218,118, forward strand.
TATCCATGCCGTTGGCCACCTGGGCGAGTTCTATCGAGCCCGTGACCAGGCGGGACATGCCGTACACCTGGCAAAACGCAGCATGCACATGCTGAACGATCTCATTGATGATCCCTCCTGGCATGGGATCAATAATTACAATATCGCCTGCGCCTATTCGCAAGCCGGTGAGGGTGAGAAGGGCATCCCTTTCCTAAAGACCGCATTCAAGGAAAACCCAAAATTGAAGGATTGGGCACTCAAGGACGAGGAGCTGTCAGCCTTACGAAAGTCACCAGGTTTCAAGACTTTATATTGAAAAATACAATTTTCCTTGAATATCAGTTAATTTGATGATCATTCCATTTATTAACGAAATTGATGGCTAAACAAATACACGAGGTAGATTTGACCGATCACGAAGATACACCCAGTAATTCTCCACAAGAAAGACGAAAATTCGACCTGACAGCGATCCTCCTGGGAGTTGTCAGCTTGATCGGTCTCCCACTCAGTTTGTTTCTGTCTGCAGGCCGCTGGGACTGGCTGGAAGGCTGGGTGTATGTGGGCTTGACTTTGCTTTCCACTTTGTTCAGCCGTCTATTAATGGCGAGGATAAATCCCGATCTGGTCGTGGAACGAGCCCGTTCGATGTCGGCGGACAATGTGAAGAGTTGGGATAAATGGCTTATGCCCTATATGGCCGTCCTTGGCCCATTATTCGTATTCATCACAGCCGGTTTGAATAAGCGCTGGGGTTGGCTTCCTGATTTGCCGCTGTGGCTCGAGCTTTTAGGTATCCCCCTGATTCTAGCTGGAGTGGCAATTGCCACATGGGCAATGATAGTCAATCCTTTCTTTTCCGGTACCGTGCGGATACAAACAGAGAGAGGGCATCTGGTAATTGAATCCGGACCCTATCGCTGCGTGCGCCACCCGGGTTATCTGGGGGGAGTTCTTGGTTATCTGGCAATGCCGTTAATGCTGGGGTCGATCTGGGCATATATCCCCGTAGCGGCAGGAATATTAATGACTGCATTGCGAACCCATCTGGAGGATGAAACCCTCAAGCGGGAATTGCAGGGGTATGAGGAGTATAGCCATCGTACGCGGTATCGATTGATACCGGGTATCTGGTGAAAGGATATTTCATATCTGTGGGTCACGCCGCATCGACCATATGAGCGGTCCGTCCTCCGGCAGGCTTACTTCCTCACAGACTTTGAATCCAAGTTTGTTATAGAATGGTATTGCTTTGGGGTTTAATGTCTCCAGATACACAGCCGCTTGCGCATGATCGATTCGCTCCAGGGTGGGGGCAAGCAGGCGTTGTCCGAACCCTTGACCCTGCAGATTCGGTTCAACTCCCAGCTGGCTGAGATACCAGTGCGGTTCGGGTGCGAAGCGTTCGTGCAACTTATCGGTTAATCGCATTACGACGAGGTATGCTTTGATGGCACGCGGTCCGATACGCCACAGCGCTCCCAGTGCGCCGACTTGCAGCATGCGCCAGTTGGATTCACGCGGGGAATCGGGTGGTATCCAGGCAGCCACTCCCTCCATCCCTTGTGTGGCATAAACCTCACCATACCGCACGCTATAGCGTAAAGTCAATGCCATCAGGAAAAATAACTGTTCCACGCGACGTTTCTCATTACACAGGGTATAAATGGTGAACGGATCACCCAAAAATGCGCGTGTATACACCCCGGCCGCGGCAGGGATATCTTCATTTTTCAGGAAGATGATTGAGTTTTGTCCTGTTGAATTCTTTCTCATAATTTCTACACTCTGGCATCGAATGATCTTGTTTTAATTAAAATCTATGAGCATACTCCCTGAAAAATAGGAATATGCTCGTTTATAGGATTCCAGATCCGAAGGTCAGTTGGTTTGTTCCGAAAGATACGGTGCGAGACCCATTTGCTTGATCTGATCCTGCTGAGCTTCAATCCAGTCGATATGGGCTTCTTCGTCCTTCAGGATCGATTCCAACATTTCCCGGGTGCCGTTATCACCGATTTCAACGGCTAGTTTGATGGCATCATTATAGGCTTTGACGGCGCCATATTCGGCTTCGAGATCGTTGGCCAGTTGCTTCTCAACCACATCGCCGATCTTGATGGCTTTTAATACGCTGACTACCGGCATGCCTTCCAGGAAGATGATACGTGCGATGTGCTTTTCGGCATGTTTCATTTCATCAATGGCGCGTTTCTCAATGACACCATGTAGTTTTTCATAACCCCAGTTGGCGCATAATTCGCTGTGAACGATATACTGGTTTGTAGCGGTCAACTCATCTGACAGCAATGAATTCAAAGCAGTAATTACTTTTTCGTTACCTTTCATCGGTCCTCCTTAAGATATGAATATAAATTGGGTTATTTAATATGTTTTCCCAGGCGCCAATTCCAAAAAAAAAGGAATACTGGTATTTATACTATTTGTTTTTTATCCATGCGCTCGGCAGAGGAAGATCCGCAAATTGCAAGAGGGTCACAGCGCGGTTGATGCGCGAGCGCACTGCCGGACTGTGATCCTTGCCGTGGTTGCGCAAGGCGGTGATGATCCGGGCGGCTTGTTCCGGGTGGTTTCGTCCCATGGCAACCAGGCTATACACTGACCAGCTTCGAACCAGGGGGCTGGTATCTTTCAGGCGACCCAGCAATGCTTCGGTTGAAGGGACTGCATCTTTCAGCTGGCCGGCCATGTGACCCAGTGCCATAACCATGTGCCAGCGCACGATCGGGTAGGCATCTGATTCGGCTCTCAGGATGAGTCGGCGGGTTTCCACGACCATAAGATCGGGATTGACGCGGGCGATGACTTCAATTGCATGCGCTGCATGGGCTCGGATCACAGAGTCGGGATTATCAAGGCAGGGAAGCAGCTCTGTGAGACGTTTCGTATCTTTAAGGACGAGCCCGGCAACCTGATCGGCGTTTCCGTCCGTGCGTAAATCCCCTGTTTTTAATAAGTCAGTAAATTTTTCCATTATTATCTCCTTCCACCCATCATTTATTCTGTATCCAAATTCATTTTAGCACGATATATCTAATTTTACAACATATTAATCGAACCAAGTGAAGTTAGACTGTTTGATCATGTTGTTGATAGTATGGAAGGTAGACCTCTCTCCACAACCCTGAAATTCCTGCAAACAGTTTGTAGTGTTTCTTTGTATTTTCGGAAATTTTCTGTCTCAATACAATATGCTGCATGAAAGATGGGGCGCGCGTAGAGTTCGATCATTATGCGGTCATGAAGACCTTCCAGGGTTGTCGCGTGGTAGTTTTCAGATACCTGTGCAAAGAAAACGTTGCCCCCATCTTCATAAATGCTTAGAAAATCGCGGACGGGGTCATCGATGGTCAGATCGCCAAAATCGATAATCCCACTGATCTGGTTTAATTTGTCATCCAATAATATGTGGTCAGGTAAACTCAAGTCGCCATGAATGACACAAAGCTGGTATTGCTTATTAAAATAGGATTCCAGTATCTGAGATGCCCAACCTCTAACCGGTTTGAACAGGTCATTCATAATTTGACCAAATATTTCCGGGGAAATCGTTTCACGCCAATCTGCCCATTTTGTAGTGACACCAAGTGACCTGGCTTTACCGAGGGGGTAGCTGTGTAGTGTAGTGAGGAATTGTCCTAACTGACGCGCGAGGGTGTGCTGTGTTGCGGCTGTAAGATTTTTGATCTTGTCAGAAGTCAGGAAGACCCCGGGCAACTTTCGATAGCCACCCATGTTCTGGGATGCGATGCAATATTGTGGCAATGCAATTGTGGTTGCCGGTTGAAAAGCTGGCAGGAAGTTTTCCTCAACCTCAAGTGCCTGGCGGCTGTATTCTCTGCGTGGAAAGCGAAAAATCCATTCGTGGTTGACCTCGATGATGAAAAAGTCCTCCCCGCGATCATCATAGTCGATGATCGTGACTGGTTCTGTGAATACCGTCTTTATTTGTGCGAGGCAGACCTTCAGGTCTGGCTGTGCGCCAGAAAAAGGGCTCATATCAATTTACTGAAATGGTAACATCACTTTATTCTTTGGTTGTACGCGGTTTTCGTTTGGTTATGGTTGCTCCATCAGATGTTTTTTTCTTGGATGGTTCAACGTTTCTGGTTTTTATCATGGAAGACATCACCGTCAGTTTATCCTGACCGGTGCGATACGCTTGTGCATACAGGGTGAAGGTTAACGCTCCCAGGTATATTGATGTTGCTATCGTAACGAGAGGAGATAAACAGCCCAGAATGATTGTCATCATCAGGATATAAGTAACTAAGTATAGGACAGTCAGGTTTGCGAGGGTTATCAGATTGGCAATCATGAAGCCGCCCAGATTGGCGCGGAAGACTTTCCACCAGTCCGAGAAATGAAAGCCTGCACTGAAAGAATCCCTCGCGATTACATGCATTAAAGCAGGAGGGAGGAAAACGGCGGTAACCAGGCTGATCAAAATACCCACTCCCATCATGGGGTACATGAGGAAGATCAGGAAGAAGGAGCCGGGGAATCCATTGTTCATACCATGCCCAGACCAATCAGACATGGAAGACAACATCCCAATGTATGGAATGAACATCATGGCATACGTAGCCAGAATGCTGATGAGCAGTGGTATGGAATAGATAATGCTTACACCAACAAGTTTGATTCCATCAACAAACAACTTGCCCCAGTCGTCCCATTCGGGCAGGGCAGCCTGCCCATCCCCGGAGATGATGCGCCGGCTGATACGGGATAAATAACCGGTGACGAAAACGGATGGGATTACCCAGATGATCATGCTCGCCAGGACGAGCAGGGCTCCCACCAGCATTTTCTGAAACCAGCGTGGATCAGTGAACGGGTATTTAAAAACCGTGATCAGATTTTGAGTATTGGGTACGGTTGACTCAGACATTGTTACCTCCGGATCTGGATTCTTGATTTGTTAACGCACCAGCACGATATGCAGATGCGAAAAGTGCGCTGGCTGTCACTGACAGATAGATCCCGCCAATACTGAAAATTATGGCAGCCGGCAGACAGAATATCAATGTGGCAGTTAAAACAGTAAAAATTGTTAGTAATATTATAGATGCAAATGATATGAGCGCAAATGCTCCAAGGAATTTGCCCGGAGCGTGTATCAGGATTTCCCACCATTCACGTATATGAAATATTGCCTTAATACTGCCTGTGGAAACCATATGCATGGCTGCAGGGGCAGAGAAGAATCCACCTACAAGACTGATGACGGTGGCCACTCCCATGAGGATGGCACCGTTTTGTATCAATTCCATCGCGTTGGCTGAAAGTACCTGGGGAGTATTTGTTATTATACTGAACATGCTGTTGGCGATCAGCGGATAAAAAACCATAAGGTAACTGGCGGTTAAGAGGATTAATCCCGGTAGAGCATAGACCAATCCGGCTTCAGATAATCTGAAACCGTTTCGGAAATACCAGCTCCAGTCATCCCATTCCGGGAGGTGGGGTAGGCCGTCATCATGGATGATCCGCTGGCAGATCCGCAGGCAGTACCCCGCAACAAAGAAAAGTGGTACCAGCGGGATGACCAGGCTCGCCAGGATCAATAGTGAGCCAATTGCCATTTTTGTGACCCGGTGGGGATCATGAAAAGGGAAGCTAATATTTTCCGAAAGGAAATTTGATCTCATTCGATCACGATCTGATTATGCGATGACCTCTGTCCTTAGTACTATGGAAGATCAGTTTTAATGTCGACGAGCTCCAGTACTTCGGCCACGCAGGTGTCGAATATTTCATCCATAATGGCATCATCAACCTGGTAAGGTCCGCCGTAACTGCCATCGTCAATCTGCTTGCGCACCCTTGACGAACTCAACAACTCAGCTCCGTGAGGGATGACCGGTTTGGGTTTATCGGGTATAACATTCGTGGTGCGGGTAAAGCGAAAGGATTCCATCCATGATGCATGCTCGCCTGGCAGTTGGTGTTTCTCGGCGATGGCATTGATCCGTGGTGACGTAAACCACTCATACCAGATCACACGCAGATCATCGATCTCGGTCGTGAGCTCTGAAAGCCGAGCCCGTGCCGCCCGGTTACCACCATGCCCGTTCAGAACCAGAAATTTCCGAAAACCGTGATGGTACAAAGCGAGGATGATGTCTTCGACTACCGCCATCATGGTCGCAGACTGGATGCTGATTGTTCCCGGAAAAGACATAAAGGAAGATGAACAACCGAAATTAAACGGAGGCGCGACGATCACCCCACTTTTCTGAGAGACAGCATCTGCAATCGCCATGGGGATCTTGATATCGGTCAACAGGCTTAGGAAGGCATGTTGTTCACAGGCTCCGATCACCAGCATGACACGGTTGTCGTGATGTATGTAGGATTCCAATTCCATCCAATTCAGTTCTTCAAAACGCATAGTACACCTCTTCCCTTCCCAGGTTGATTATACATCCGGGTTTGTAAATGATAGCTTAGCCGCGATAAACTCCAGATATCACCGCTCCAACTTTAGCTTATAATTGGCGTCTGGTATTGGATTATCCTCATGAAGAAAAACCTGACCTGGCTGTTCTGGATCCTGGTACTGACATTTGTCTATGTTCTGGTTAGTAGATTCACACAGGTAAAAGAATTAATCAACACCCTGGAGCAGGGGAAATGGATCTGGGTTCTCGTTGCTGCATTGCTTCAATACCTCTTTTTCATTCTATATTCGGGCATCTATCACACGGCATTTTCTGTGGTAGGGGTAAAAAGCAATCTGAAAGAATTGATCCCGGTGATGTTCGGATCGGTGTTTATGAATGTTGCCACGCCCCTGGCAGGATCCGGTGGTTCTGTGCTTTTTATCGATGATGCCCGGCGTCGGAATGAATCTGTCCCCCGTGCTACCACCGCCGTTGTCCTGGTGTATCTCTCTTTCCTGGTCTCCTTCCAGTTGCTCATGATCCCCGGATTCATTTACCTGGCAGCCCGATCACAATTGTATGCATACCAGATTATCACCGGGTCCATCATGTATCTCTATATTATTGTGATCGTCGTACTTCTGAACCTGGCTGTGCGGAAACCAAATCTGTTACTGGGTATTTTGGGGTGGGTCAGATCATTGGTGAACTGGATCGGACGGATCGTCCGAAAACCGCAATTGATTAAAAAAGACTGGATCCTTAAGACCTCGACTGAGTTTATCGATGCCGCCCTGGCATTTGCCTCGCGACCCCGACAGGTTGCCATGACGTTTATAGTGGCGTTTTTGACCCACCTGGTCAACATGTTGAGTTTGTTCGCAATCTACATGGCATTTTACAAAACGGTCAGTATGGGTGTGCTGGTTGCGACCTATGCCATCACCTTCCTTTTTCTCGTTGTATCTGTAACCCCTCAGGGCATCGGGATTGTGGAGGGTGTCATGGTGTTGGTTATCACATCACTGGGAATACCCAAAGATGTGACCACGGTCGTGACGTTGGCTTTTCGTGGTATTTCCTTCTGGTTACCGTTGATCATTGGATTCATTCTGCTGCGGCAGTTGCGTATATTTAATCCCAAAGCCAAACCGTTTTCAGATTCCCTGCCGGTGTATTTGGTGGCATTACTTACTCTGACCATGGGATTATTGAATGTTTTCTCCGCATTTCATGTTGTATTGCCTGAAAACCTTTTATGGTTCACTCGATTTTTACCCCTGGAGATCCAATCCGGTGGACGCCTGACAGCCCTGGCGGCCGGATTCGCATTGATCCTGTTGGCTTATGGGTTATTAAGACGCAAACGCGTTGCATGGATGGCAGCTATTATCGTCTTATGCCTCAGCGCCATCAGCCACCTGATCATTAAATTGGATTTCAGCATGGCAGTCATGGCGGTTCTTCTGGCAAGCTGGCTGATCATTTTAAATCCACACTTCCATGCCCGCTCGGATTCGCCGTCTATCCGGCAGGGAATTATCACGTTATTGTTATCTATTCTTTTCACCGGATTATTCGGACTGGTGGGGTCATATCTGTTGTTCTTCCAGTCATCCCCCACTTTCAATTTGGGTACGTTATTGCGTCAAACCTGGGAGTTGTTGGCAGGCTTTGACAGCCCTACGTCGATGAATCTTGATGGATTGGGTGTTTTGTTGGCGGGTTCAATCTACATTATTGCATCCATCGCTTTTGGTTGGGCAATAATCCTTTTATTACGGCCGGTCGTGGCAAGGTATTCTGTATCACCAGCTGAACGAAATCAAGCAAAGAAAATCATACAAGCATATGGGACCAGTTCCCTGGTGCCGTTTACCCTGCTGATGGATAAATTGTATTATTTCAGTAAAAGTGGTTCGGTTATAACATACCGGGTCCAGGGTCGTGTTGCAATTGCCTTGGGCGATCCGATCGGACCAATACAAGATGCGCCGGTTTCCATTCGTGAATTCATCCTCTTTTGTAGGAAGAATGACTGGATCCCGGCTTTTTATCAAATTCCTGAAGGAACCCGGAAGTTTTATGATGAAGTGGGTTTGAAACAGATCCGGATTGGCCAGGAAGGGATTATCGATCTGAAGGCTTTTTCCATCGAGGATCCAAAATATCGTCAGGTGTGTAAAACCCTCCAGAAAATGGAACGTAAAGGATATTCCGCGGAGTACCTGACTCCACCCCATCCTCGTGAGGTTATGCGGGAATTGTGGCATATCAATGATGCCTGGCTTACCATGACCCGCGGAACCGAAATGCGTTTTTCTCTCGGATGGTTCTACGATAATTATATTAAAACAAATCCGGTTCTGACGATCAAGGATCAGAATGGTTATCCGGTGGCATTCGCCAATGTTTTGGCGAGATCGCAAACGAAGAGCGTCATTCTGGATTTATTGCGCTATCGACCTGAAGACGATCCGAGAATTTTGGATTACCTGCTCATCTCCATGGTACTATGGGCAAAAAAGAATAAACAAAAAACATTCAATGTTGGCTTGTCAGCTACTGTGGGTGACGGTCAAAAACAGGACGGCACTTTGGCGGAGCGTGGGTTGTATTATATCTATGAGCATATCGATACTTCTTACGAGTTCAAAGGTTTGCATAAGATCAAGGAAAAGTTCAATCCCCGCTGGGAACCACGTTACATGGCTTTTCCGGATTATGGCAGTTTGCCTGCTGTGGCCATGGCTTTGATCCGGGTCGATTCGGATGAAAATTGGTTAGGCCGCATTCTAAAATATTAAAGAGCAAAGGTTTTAAAACAAATCAGAGAGATATGCTACACAATTGGCAAAGTCGTTCTATGAGTTGGTGTGTGGTTATCACGATGATAGCCCTGGTCGCATGCCAGAAGCAAAAAAATGTAACTCTCGACCAGACAATCGAGCCGGCACCAACCCTGACCATGACAAGCATGGCGATTGCATCTGAAACGCCTTCGCCGACGATCACACCAACCGTCATTCCTCCCTGTTATCAGACGGCACTCCCTGAAAGCATTATGGAGAGTTATGCAATCCAGGGATGGCAGGCGTTCGCACAATCGGCTGGTTTTTCAATCGCCCTGTATTATTTTCCGGCTGACTGCTCAACCGACAGTCTGGAGCGGGACGGTCAGGCAATCTTGTATGGCAATCTGCTTCATCAGGATCAGGTTGGACTGGTCGTTCTCAACCCGGTTGAATCAAGCAGCCTGGGAAAGCTATATCAACACCTTATCCAGCACGAATACTGGCAAATGGGGCCGGAGGATTACCCGGCTGTATTAGATGACCCGCAGGGGATGAATAAAAACCTTGTGTTTTTAAGAGTGGACGAGTTGAATGGCGACAATACCATCATCGGAAATCCCCTGGTCGTGATGACCAGTCTGGCCGAGCACGAGTATATCCACATCGTCCAAAGTCGTAACAACTCCGACCTGGCAGGCATGGTATGGAATGACAAGGACTATCAGGCATTCATTGAGGGTTACGCCAACATTGGTAATGCCTCCAGCCAGCGGTACTATTTTGAAACCAAAGCTGCCATCGAGATCCTGCAAAGCCTTGATCTGATGAACCGCAGCGGAAACTTGCAGCCTAGGCTGCTGGTGGAACTTGAGAAACAAGATCCCACGGCAGGAATATTCAACGAGTCAACACCATTTGTTTATGACCGGCACGTGCGGGCATTTTTTCTGAGGGTGGGTGGTCAAGCTTACATCGATAGCCTGGAAGTTGGGGAGATCAGTCCACTGGCCCTATTTTGCCGTGCGGGGAGTGGTGATCTGGCCGCATATGGTCTGATGCGGGAGATCCTGCGATGATCCTTTAGTCTCAGAAAAAAGAAAACTCGGAGGTGTAATCTCCGAGTTTTGTATTTCTATCCGGTGGAAAATAAACGTTTTTTCAACCAGAAAGCCACATTCACCAGCCCGATCATCACCGGCACTTCCACCAGGGGACCTATGACTGCAGTAAAGGCTTCTCCGGAATTCAATCCGAAGACGGCCACTGCCACGGCGATGGCCAGCTCAAAGTTATTGCTGGCAGCGGTGAAGGCGAGCGTGGTGGTCTTCTGGTAACCGGCGCCAATGGCCTTGCCCATCAGGAAGCTGGCCAGAAACATGATCACAAAATAGATCAAAAGAGGGATGGCAATACGAACCACATCCAGCGGGATGGTGACGATCAGGTTGCCCTTCAAACTGAACATGACCACGATGGTGAAAAGCAGTGCGATGAGCGTGATCGGACTGATCTTCTGGATGAATTTGTGGTAGTACCAATCCTTGCCCTTAAGTCGTGTCAGGACCATATTGGTCAGAAATCCGGCTATGAACGGAATACCCAGGTAAATAAATACGCTTTTAGCGATTTCAGCGATGGTGATATCCACCACGCTGCCGCTCAGGCCGAACCAGGTGGGCAGGATCGTGATGAATACATAGGCATAAACGCTATAAAACAACACCTGGAAGATGGAGTTGAAAGCCACCAGCCCGGCAGCGTACTCCGTATCACCTTTGGCAAGCTCGTTCCAGACGATGACCATGGCAATACAGCGTGCCAGGCCGATCATGATCAGCCCCACCATGTAGTGTGGGTACCCGCGCAGGAAAATAATTGCCAGCGCGAACATCAGCACGGGTCCGATCACCCAGTTTTGAATGAGGGACAACCCCAAAACCTTCCAGTTACGAAATACATCCTTCAGCTCGTCATAATGCACTTTAGCAAGCGGCGGGTACATCATCAGGATCAACCCGATGGCGATGGGGATGTTGGTCGTGCCCACCTGGAAGCGGTTGATGAAGCTTTCCACACCCGGTAATAAATAGCCTAATCCAACACCGATTGCCATGGCCAGAAAGATCCAGAGCGTTAGAAAGCGGTCGAGAAAGGAAAGACGTTTGGTCGAAATGCTTTTTTGAGCCATATTATTCTCCATGGTAAAAGAATATGGTTAAATCAAAATTCATTATTATGCAATAATGGTATGATCACCTGTTCAATGTCGTCACGAACCTTGCGAAAATCATTGATATCGTTTGTTATGGCAGGATCAGGGAAATCATAATGGAGGATTTTCCCGCTCCCCAGCCATACCGGACATTCTTCCGCGGCCGAATCGCATACTGTGACAACCAGGTCAAACTGATGCTTTCGGAATGCTTCGACTGACTTTGAATGTCCTATGTCATGTATCCCGATTTCATTCAGAACCTGGATTGTATTGGGGTGGATGGTTCCGGTTGGGTGAGTGCCTGCGCTGAATGCCGTCCATTGAGTCCCAAGGCGCGCATTCACAATCGCTTCGGCCAGCTGGCTGCGACAGGAATTGCCGGTGCATAGAAATAGCACTTTCTTTTTCATTATCCCAACATGGCGCTGGTGAGATAGATGGTCACTTCGGCAGGGGAAGGGATACGCCCGGACGAAACGACTTTTTCGTTGATGACCAATCCGGGTGTGGAGATAATGTTGTATTTTAGAATGTCGTTATAATCGGTAACTTTTATGACCTCAGCTTCGAGTTCCATTTCTTCGACAATTTTTCGGGTAATTTGCTCCAGACGTTTGCAGTTTGCGCAACCCGAACCCAATATTTTTATGGTAAGCATATTTTCCTCCAGGAGATGATGTTTTATGGTCTATGCGGATGCGGCTTTAATTATTTTCCGTTGATTGACCAGCCAGAGAACGGATGCAAGGATTGCCAGAAAAAGAACGAGATACAGCACCAGCAATCCAATGCTTACGCCATCCACCCAGGCGCCATAAATGAGACCTGCCAGGGTGCTGAAGAGAGCCACCCAGCTCACATATACCCAGGCTTTGAGTTTTCCAATTATGGTCGCCAGGATCAGGATGCTTTGCAGGCTGAGTTCGGGGTCTGCCATCAGATAAGCCAATAATGGACCGCGGTGCATACCCAGGCTGAGAAACATCTGCGCGATCGGTACCTCCACCAGGGTGGGGAAGTACATGAATACTCCAAAGACCACGCCTGCCAGGTTACCGATAAAGGTATTCTCACCAGCCAGGGTCTCGATCCATTCCGGCTTGATCAAGACACGGATGACACCCACAGCGAAGACACCCACAATGAGGAGTGGAAAAATCTGTTTAATGAAATGCCAGGATTCCCACAGCCAGTCGCGTAGTTCATCACGCGTCAGACCCTTCCAGGCTAACAGAGTAAGCCCGAGCAACGCCAGCAAGACTCCGAAAAACTTCCCGGTCAACAGAATGTACAACCCGCTACTGTGGGGGTTCATGCCAAGGGATGCAACCATCAGGGTCACACCTGCCAGTCCCAAGGTGATCCACGTCCATGTACTGAACTTTTCGTGGATTTTTTCCAGACCCTTCCAGGATGTCAAACCGATCAACACCAGCAAGCCAATCAGGATTGCTCCCTGGGCGGTGACACCTTCTTCACCCCTGCTGGTGTCGAATGGCACCAACTTAAATAGAAAGTCCTGAATGTGTTGCATACCTGATAGGGGTAGTGTGATCTGAGCATAGGCATCTGAAAGCAGGCCAACCTTGAGCGTTCCGGAGAGCAGCAAGACCACCAGGATGAGAAGAAAGACCTGGGAAGCACGGCGCATATTGCTCCGACCCGAAAAGAGCGTATCAGTTTCTTGATCATGCTCCAGATCCTCTTTTCGAAAGATCAGTGCCATGATCAGACCGATACCGATGCCAAAAGTGAGAGAAAGGAAAAAGCGTGCAAATGCCAGGTCGGCTCCGATCACGCCGCCGGTGTAAACCAGCGCCAGGATATTGGCAGCCGGCGCAAAGAACAGGAAAGTGACTGCCGGACCGAGCCCGGCGCCCTTCTTGTATATACCGGCAAACAGTGGGACGATTGTGCAGGAACAGACTGCCAAAACCGATCCGGCCAAAGCTGCAGCCGGATAGGAGATGAGTTTTGGGGTGTTACGTCCCAGAAAGCGCGTGACAGTATCCTTGGGGATCAGGGTGGTCATCGCCCCTGCAATAAAAAAAGCAGGCAGCAGACAGAGCAGAACATGGGCTGCCAGGTAGGCGGCCAGGTTGCTCAGACCCCCAACAATCAATGATGAAATGAAATCAACAATATTCATAAATACCTAATCGAATCGATAGAACCCTGTCTGTAACCGAACTAGGAATGGTTTTCACAATATTCTTCACATTTTGGGCATGGGCAGCCCGGAATCTTTCCAGCTGTGAAACGAGCCAGCATATCGACAGGTATCGCCAACATCTCTGCGGCAGCTTGAATCATAGGCACGGTTTCCGGTTTTGCCAGGCGGTAAAAGATATTCCGGCCGGAACGGTTGGGGGTGACCAGTCCGGCTTTTCTCAGAAGCATCAGATGCTGAGATATGACAGCCTGGCGCAAACCTGTGACGGCTTCAAGATGGCAAACACAGGCTTCAGAGTCGCCAATCGCCAGCAGGATCTGAATGCGTATCGGCTGGCCGATCAACTGGAAGAGTTGAGCCATTTTCCCGGTTTCTGATAATTCCGAAATAGATATATTCATAAGAATGAATATATTATAGCATTGCAGGTCCTGGATGAGGAGTACTATCGTCACTCATTTTTATGATGATCATCCTTTTTTATTCATCCCGTCTCATTGATTTTTGTTGTGCACTTGTGATGTGACAGAATTGACAGGATCTTATATATATCAGTGCAGGGCATATCAAGCGAGGATTGATTAATACTGCCTATTGACAAATCGAAAATAGTTTGTATAATGTAAATAACTTTGTAATGCAAAGTATAATGAATCGCAATGGAGGTTTGAATGTCAGAGCAATTGAATCTGAAGGAATTGGAGCGCAGGGCATACCGCTCCACCTTCCAGGATGGCCTTTGGGACCTGTACCTGGCAGGGTTCATGGCTATTCTTGGAATACTCGGATTAGCCCATTTTAGGGATGGTTCCACATGGATTTGGATGATCGGCTACCTGGTTGGTATCGGTGGCATCTTTACCCTCTTCACGCTTGGGAAAAAATATATTACAGTGCCTAGACTTGGTACTGCAAAATTCGGTCCAGCACGAAAACGTAGAAAACTCGGACTGGCCGTCATCCTGAGTGTAAGCGTACTGTTCAATGTTGTTGTGCTTCTGATAACGATGGGGATCATCAAAGCGCCGGGTTGGTTGCAAAGTTTTGGTGATAATTTGACACAGCGAGGGGTCATGGATGTTTTTATCTCGCTGTTTGCCGGATTGTTCGTGACCGTCATTATGTGTCTCATCGCATATTTCATTGAATTCTATCGGGGTATGTATATAGCCTTTCTTTTTGGCTTGTGCATATTCATTGATATGTTCTTTGACCTGCCGGTTGCGATGTTGGTTGGAGCAGCTTTGGCCGCCATCCCGGGATTGGTCCTGTTTATCCGTTTTATTAAACAGTATCCCATTCAGAGAGGGCAGGTGGAAAATGGCGACCCCAAAACAAGCTGACCGGTTCACGACCATCACCGACCTGGATAAGCTCATCCATGAACCGGCGCGCATGTCGATCATGGCAGTTCTATATGTTTTGGAAAGTGCGGATTTCACCTTTCTGATGAACCAGACAGGACTAACCTGGGGAAATCTGTCTGCCCACCTGACCAAACTTGAGACGGCCGGGTACGTTGAGGTGGTGAAATCATTCAAAGGGAAACGTCCCAACACCAACTTGAAACTTTCAAGCACCGGCCGGGAAGCCTTCAAGAAATACATAGGATCGATGAAACAGGTTATGAGAGATTTCGAGGTCTATTGAGTATGTCTATTTTCGAGGTAGTTTCAAGCTGAGCCAGCGGGGGACCGTTTTCATATAGGTCTTGTAAGAATCGCCAAAACGTTGGACCAGCCGGGGTTCTTCTTCGATGTGGATATATACAGCGAACATTATAAATAGTAATACTGCGAAGACCAGCAACCCTGGGGAGCGGAAAAACAATGACTCGCCTGTCAGTATGGTGAGTGCACCAACATACATCGGATTTCGCGAGTGGCGGTAAGCACCACCGGCAACGAAATTCTTTGGCGGGTTAAAGGGGGCAGGCGTCCCTTTGCCATATTTTGCATGCGCAAAGATTACCCAGGCGACCAGCACCAGACCTGCCACGATCAACACCCCTGCCAGGATTTCCTGAAAACCGAGCCGGGTTGGTATCTGTGCCAGATCAAGGGTGATAAACAGGTAGGGGAGTAAAACAAACGCTATTAAAGGCACCAGCATGACCGCTAAAATGGATAGAATGATCATTTTATTTTTATCCTTCCTGGATATTATGTATTACTCGCCAACTCGCAGGTCGAGCAATATCATCCGATAAATCCTGACAAAATGTGTTCATATATTTTATTAACGAAATGCATATCAAATATTTACGCACAGAGAGGATAATTCAAAACGGAAGAACACAAATATTATAAACAGGAGGTAACATTATGTCCACAATTATTCGTTACAATCCACTTCGTGAGGCGATGTCATTGAGCCGTCAAATGGACCGGCTGATGGAAGGCGCCATGCGTGGGTCGGATGCGTGGGATGGTTCGATGGATTGGGCATTACCCCTGGACGTGATCGAAAAGGACAACGAATATGTTGTCAAAGCTTCACTGCCTGGGATCAAGGCCGATGATATCGAGGTTACTTACAACAACCAGACCCTGACCGTAAAAGCAGAAATGAAGCAGGAAGAGGACGTCTCGGAAGAGAAGTATCACCTGCACGAACGCCATTACGGCGTTTTCTCCCGCAGCATTACCCTGCCTTCGGGTGTCGATGGGGATGCCATTAAAGCGGATTTTGAAAATGGAGTGCTTGCTTTGAGCCTTCCCAAAAAGGAAGAAGTCAAAGCGCGGCGCATCAGTATCCAGAGTGGCGGCAAGATGATCGAAGCCAAAGCCAAAAATAAATAATCGGTGATTCTAAAAATCCTCTGTGAAGAACAGGGGATTTTTTATATCCAAATATTATTGGGCGGGAGGAGAATAGGTCACTGTCATGGATGCCTGTTCCAAAATACGGGGTTCCATTACATCCAATAAACGAATGATATTCACCGCAGGATCAAGATCCAAATTGGCATCCAGAGCATAAATCGTAATAATATAGCTATGAGTTTCTCCCGCCGGTGGGCAGGGTCCACTGTAGCCGATCTTTCCAAAATCATTCGTCCCCTGTTTGGTGCCGCCGATGATCTTGGCGAGGTCTGTCATGCGTTTGGGGAGCAGGATCATGGATTTGGGCATGTCGTAGACGAGCCAATGAGTAAACGTCCCACCGGGGGCGTCAGGGTCAACCATTACCAGCGCGTAACTTTTCGAATTAACCGGAGCCCCCGACCAGTCAATTTCCGGTGATATATCCTTACCGTTACATGTGAATTCGGAGGGCATCACGCCACCGTCCGTGAAATTCGGGCTGGAGATGACCAGCCCCGTCCCACTGTATGAAATGCAGGCGCTGGATAATAAAATGCCAATAACTGCCAGAGTAGTTGCGATGAATTTTGAAAGTCTCATTAGATATCCTCTTTTTAACATATTGATCAGCTTCCGATTATATCCGAGTTGGAACTAATTTTGCGTGCCATTGATGGTATGATTGCGCATTATTCTGTTCAAAATCAGGTACTCGCTCCATTTGGAAGGATTTTAAAATCACCATGTCCACAAATGCACAAACAACGAACCAACAACCGCCCGAGAAATTCGGACGTCGGATGATCAATTTCCTGGGCTTGCGCAAAAGCATGGTGGCAGTCCTCCTGATGGTCATCCTGGTCGGGATGGGCGAAAAGATGGCAGAGCGCTTCCTGCCTTTATACATAATTGCTCTTGGCGGTACCACCATCGTTGTCGGGCTGCTGAACGGAATGGACAACCTGCTCAGTGCGTTGTATTCATTCCCCGGCGGGTACCTCAGTGACCGCCTCGGTCATAAGCGGGCGCTGCTGGTCTTCAACCTGATCGCTTTATTTGGATTCCTGATCGTCATCATCATTCCCACCTGGCCGGCAGTGATCATTGGTTCGATCTTTTTCATCTCATGGACGGCGATTTCCCTGCCGGCTGTGATGAGTCTGGTCTCGGATGTGCTGCCAACCAATAAGCGCACCATGGGTGTCACCCTGCATTCCTTCGTCCGGCGTATTCCAATGGCACTTGGACCTGTGGTGGGGGGAACTTTGATCGGTATTTATGGTACAAGCGTTGGCGTCCGACTGGCATTTATTGCAGCTTTTGCCATGGGAGTGGTGGCGCTGATCACCCAGCAATTAATGATCAAGGAACCAAAAAATAAAGCCAAATCTGATGCAGCAGTCATCAACCCGTTTAAATCGTTCAAGCTGGTGACACCCGATCTGCGAAATCTGCTTATTTCAGATATCCTGGTGAGGTTTTGTGAGCAGATCCCATATGCGTTTGTCGTGATCTGGGCGGTGACCAATAACGGCATTACACCCCTTCAATTTGGTTTGCTGACGACCATCGAGATGGTCACCGCCATGTTGATTTACATCCCGGTGGCATACCTGGCAGATAGAAATACCAAAAAACCTTTCGTCCTGATTACTTTTGGATTCTTTTCTATTTTCCCGTTGATCCTGATCTTTTCCCATTCATTCCCAATGCTGGTGATCGCATTCATTATTCGCGGCTTGAAGGAATTCGGAGAACCGACACGCAAAGCTTTGATCATGGATCTTGCCCCTGAAGATAAAAAAGCGTTGACATTTGGGGTGTACTATCTGATCCGCGATGTGATCGTCAGTATCGCAGCATTTGGTGGAGCATTTTTATGGAATATCAGCCCCCAGGTCAATTTTTTGACAGCTTTTGCCTTTGGATTGATCGGGATGGCTTTCTTTGCGATTTTCGGGCGTGATATGAAATCTGCAAATGGCTTGGCTTGAGGAACGCCAAATTTTATTCTATTGAGGAGGTTCTATGCTGTGGATCACTCGAGCTCATGTTCACGTCGACCGCGTTGCCTGCCCATGGCTGATCAAACGCTTTATCGACAGCGATGCCGAGTTTCTATATGTGGCAGCCAGTCTGGTGGATGAAACGGCGAAAGAAACGGGAGGTATTCCATTTGATGCGCCGGGTGTCGAACTGGGGCATCATGACGGGAAATGCTCGTTTGAAGCAATCATCGGTAAATATGGATTAAAAGACCCGGCCTTATTGCGTTTGGCGCATATTATCCATTGCGCAGATATTGAAGATGAAATTGACAAAAACCCGATTGCCCGCGGGCTCGAAGCGATTGCAGAAGGTTTCAGGCTGCGCTATATCGACGATGAAGAGAACGTAGCCATGCAATCTGAGGTATACGACGCCCTGTACGCCTGGTGTAAAATCCAGAAATAAAAAAGCTGGGTGAGGTTTTTTACCTTCACCCGGTTTTTTTATATTCCGATGAACAACCCGATTGCCAACAGCACCGGCGTCAGGATGTTGATCAACACATTCTGCCCGAGGGAGGGCATCAGGTTGGGAATGTCATCCGGGTAACGAAGGGCACGCTGGCAGGCGGGGATGGCTAATACCAGGGTCAGCAATCCCAGCAAGCTCAGATAGGGGAAATGAAAAGCGGTAACACCCAGGATGATCGAGACGTATGCGAGGATATTAAAAATGGTAAAAATAACTGCGCTGGGCTTGCGCCCGATGGTAATGGGATAGTTCCGGCGCTGAACGCTTTTGTCCGCTTCCACATCCGGGAACTGGTTGAGCAGCAGGAGGTTGTTCACCAGGAAAAATGGAATCAGGGAGACCAGCAATCCGGCCAATGAATAAGAGCCGGTCAGCACGAAATCAGTTCCCATGACCACCAGCGTCCCGAACCCCAGACCGGGACTGATCAGACTGAGGAAGGGGAATTTGAGCAACCAAAAGGTATAGATATAGATGACCAGCATTCCGAGCAGGCCAAGTGGGACGATTTGCCAACCACGTTGGATGGCAAAATAGATACCAATCAGAGTGACAATACCAAGCGAGACGAGACCGGTTCCCAGGGCCATACCAGCTGCTTCGGGGTTGTCAGGCAGGGTGCCGCTGCCGCCGCTGAAAGGTGTGCGTTTCGTTTTCGCGTCCAGGCCGGATTTGAAATCAAAATATTCATTAATGGCGTTGACACTGATATGCGCCGCGATCGCACCCAGGATACAAAGAACTGCGAACCACCAGTTGATCTGACCGTCGTTGCGCCAGAAAGCCACGCCGATACCTGCCAGCGCGCAGGCCGGAGCCAGGATCAGAAAGGGCGGTCGCATTGGACCGAGGATTAAAGCAACTTTTGACATAAACACCTCTTAGAGATATGGATGACGGGATAATATTCCCGCCCGCTTTATTTTTACAGCGTCCTATTGTACCTTAAAAAAGTGACAGGCAATTCTGCCTGTCACATAGGAGCCCGGGTTCGCTACAGATCGGATCAGGGTTTCTTTACGAGCGGTAGGAAGGATGGCAAGGCCTGAAATGTAAGCTTGAGATCACCATTGGTCAAATCGTAATAACTGATGTAGATTCTCCCGGATGGGTCCAACTTGATGGAAGGGTAATATCCGACTCGACCTTTGAAATCAAGCACTTCACAATACCAATTCATCCCTTCACCGCAGTTCCCATTCCCGCTCCCAACTTTGTAAGCGATGTTGAGATCCTCCCAATGTCCGCTGTAAGCAATAACCGGCATCGTTGTCCCTACAACTGTGAGGGAATTATCCATGCCGGAGTACATGGCATTATCCGCGTATTCATGAACCCAACCACCTCCCAACGAAAAGGTTGATAACATCAATGCGATGCCATCACTGTTATAGAAACTGACCATGATGACACTGCTGGCGGGATCAGCCCAGATGGAAGTCTGACCATAAGAGGTGGTATGCCCGGGGGCGATGGATTCGCACGACCAGAAGGCATTTGTGCAGGGAGTTGAAGGTGCCGGACCTGAATAGCGTGCCACTTTGGCAAGGTGTTCGATGCCATCGATGTAACTGATCACCGGCTTGTTTTGATACCCAAATGCCAGGGATATGCCGGTTGTGTCTGGACCGACATCCTCGATGATGTCACATTGCCAATAGCCTCCGGTGGAGGGGCAATTTCCAGTAGGGGAGGGTAATTCCTTGGCAATCATCAGGTGTCCGTTGGTGACATCCAGGTACGCTATTACTGCCTTGAGTGTGTCCGGTGAAAAAGCCAGGGAAGGAAACAGACCGATATTCTCGGATGACATATCTACTATTACATTATCCCAGGAGGTATTCAGGGTAGCATATCTTAATATCGGCAAGGATCGGTCATATAAAGCGACATGCGGGTAGGTGTCGTAGCCGATCCCGACTGAGGCCTGTGATCCGAACATTGCGTTGTTGGATATGACATCACAGCGGAACCAGTCATTCGAACGATACTCCCCACAATTGATACCTGGATCGGATCCGTCAAATTCGGCAAAACTAAAATTGGTCTTATCAGTGTCGTAATATGCGATATGAGGTCCGGAAGCATCAAGCGCCAATGATGATGATAAACCGGTATTGCTGGAATAATCAACCGGAAGATCGGTCCAATTGCCCTGGGAGGTTTCAGTGCCGTAACGCAGTTCACCCGTAATGGTCTCGAGGTAAATCAGGCGACTTAAATTATAGGCGCCGGTTTCCACGACCATGGAGATACTGCCATCAAATATCGAACTGTTGTCGACGGACTGGCAGCCAAAATCGCCGTCTGTTCCCGGGCAAACAGGTAAGGAACCACCTTCATCAATGGTGGCAAGACTGACATAGCCATCACCGTCGATGAAGCTGATCCAGGGCTGAGTGGCATCGTCGTTCGGCAGCTGCAGGGATGGGAAATTGGGATCATCCGCAGCAGTTGAATCATCATAAACGGTTGAAATGCTCCAATTCCATGGGTAAAGACCGGTCTTCTGGGCATATTTGATCGATGTTCCATCCGCGTATGCGATTGCCGGCGCGTTGCCTGAGGTGAGCACCAGTGATGGTTCCACACCATGATAGCCACTCAAACCCGAATCAACAACAAAATTATTAAAATACCAGGATCCATTATTGACTGCATACTGAAGGGTGGAAGTGATCTCATTATAATAAACCAGGTGTAGATGACCATTGCCATCAATCGCCAGGGAGATGTTTCGCCCACTCACTTCTGCTAAACCGTCGACTTCCTCCCGGCTCCAGGAACAACCAGCGCAAGCTTTCCAGGCGTGCCAGACATGCCTATCCTGCTTGGTATAGGCGATATGGGGCAGATTCGATGTGTCGAGAGCAATAGCTGTTTTGTTTCCGGCCTCATCTGCACCGTTCAGATCGACGGTTGTTGTTGTCCAGGTATGGATAGGTCCAACAGAATTCTGTTCCGCGTACTTGAGCGAATGATATGAGTCGTCTGAATAGCTAATGCGCGGATGCCCGGTGGAAGGCTCGAGCGCCAGAGAGGCGTACATGCCGACCCCCCAGTTGGCATCCACAGTTGTGGTGACGAAATTACTGCCAACCAGGCTGGCATAATAAAGATGGTCGCCTCCATATGCCACACTCGGAACGCCGTCATACAACTTCAGACTGCTGTTCGTAAGGTAATTGATGGTGGTGCCTGCGTCCACGCGGATCGTCTTCCAGCGAACGCCTCCACCGCCGGCGGAGGTTGAAAGGGCACAGACAATGATCAATATCACGGATACGATGCGCGAAAGCTGTTTCCTATTCATGGGGCTCTCCTTTGAAATTGATTTAATCAACCCTCGTTCCAGCTGATCACATGCTTTACATCATACACCTGTAATATTTCCTGGGCAAGTGTACTGTTATCTCTTGTATCAACCGGCTTTATCGTTGAGTGCCCACTTGACAAAAATCAAAAACGGTATACAATAATACAATAAGTACGATAATACAATAATACGATTGTACAATATGGACATGACAGAAGAATAAGTCGTGAGAGAAACCAATGAATATTCAAATTGATTTTCGCTCGGGGGTACCGATCTACACCCAGATTGTGGAGCAATTGCGACAACTGATCCATCAGGGCGAGATCAAGGTCGGAGATAAATTGCCGACTGTGCGGGAGATGGCTGCTGATCTACGCGTCAATTTCAATACAGTCGCCAGAGCTTATCGGATCCTGGATGAAGCCGGACTGATCTCCACACAGCTGGGACGCGGTACGTATATCTGGGAGGTACCCACCAAAGCCGCACTTAAGAAGTTGCGCGAACAGAATCTCGAGAGCCTGACGCAAAATTACCTGCGTGAAGCGTTACACCTCGGTTTAAACCCTTCGGAAATAATAGAGGAAATCACCAAACAAATTGAAGACTGGAATAATAGAAACCAGTCAGATAAGTAGAAAAGAGGAAAAATGGCAAGGATCAATATGTCACAAAATCAAGGAAATACCCCGGCGGCTATCGCGCGCTCCAAAATACGCGTCAGCAACGTGGCCGGTGTCAGCGCGCTGATATTATTCCTGCTGGCGGGGTTCGGTTCGGTCTATCTCCAGAGCCTGGGCATACCCGAAACCTACGTTACCGCTTTTGCGGTGGTGGTCGCGCTGGCAGGTCTGTACTGCATGTTCGCCATTCAGGTCGCCAGTCAATGGGAGAAAGCAGTTGTTCTGCGGCTCGGAAAATTTCGCGGCCTGAGAGGTCCCGGGTTGTTTTGGATCATTCCAATCGTCGACAGCATCCCCTCATGGATCGATCACCGCGTGATGGTGACGCCTTTCAATGCAGAAAAAACCCTCACCAAGGATACCGTCCCGGTGGATGTAGATGCCGTTCTGTTCTGGATGGTGTGGGATGCCGAGAAGGCGGCATTGGAAGTCGAGAACTACCGGGCTGCCATCACATGGGCATCACAGACGGCGCTGCGTGAGATCATCGGCCAGATGTACCTGGCGGATATCCTGGTCGGGCGCGCCAAAATGGATGCCGATCTGCAGAAGATCATCGATGAACGTACCAACCCGTGGGGTATTTCGGTCCAGTCAGTCGAGATCCGCGATGTCATCATACCGGCCGGGTTGGAGGATGCCATGAGCCGTCAGGCACAGGCGGAACGGGAACGCCAGGCACGCGTCATCCTGGGTGAATCGGAAGAGCAGATCGCACACAGCTTTTCGGATGCCTCGAAAGCTTACGTTAATAATCCCACCGCTCTGCACCTGCGCGCCATGAACATGCTGTTCGAAGGCTTGAAACAAAAGGGTGCACTGGTGATCGTACCTTCGTCCGCGGTGGACACCATGAACCTGGGCGGGCTGAGCGGTATGATCTCGCTTGGCCAGCAAAACCTGCCCAAGGAACCGGAGGCAACACCCAAAGCAAAGGGGTAAAAGCCCGTTTGTAAAATGATGCCATCCCCTTCTCGAAGAAACGGGTAAGGGGATGGTTGTAGATCAATCAAGGAGAAAAAATGAATACTGATATGGCAGAATTAATAAAGTACCTGCCTCTGCTCATACCGATTGTCCTGCTGCAACTTGGTTTGCAGATCTGGGCGCTGATCGACCTTGTCAAACGCGAAGCTGTAAATGGTCCCAAGTGGGTATGGGCATTGATCATCATTCTGGGGGAATTCCTGGGTGCCATCATCTATTTAATTGTCGGCAGGAAAGAATGAATGCGATTGAAATCAATGACCTGAGCAAGCATTACGGTTCGGTTAAGGCTTTGGATGGGCTCAACCTGTCGGTCGCGTCAGGCAGTGTTTTTGGTTTCCTCGGACCCAACGGCGCCGGCAAGACCACCACGCTGCGTATTTTGACCGGGCTGGCGAGAGCCAACGGCGGTCGGGCATCGATTGCCGGCAAACCGCTCGACAGCCGTGGAGGAACAGCGCGGCTGGTCGGCTACCTGCCGGAAGAACCGACTTTTTACACCTGGATGACACCCCTGGAGCTGCTCGATCATGTGGGCAGGATATTTGGTCAACCGGTAAACGAACGCCTGAAGCAGGCCAGGCAACTGCTCGAACTTGTAGGGCTTTACGAGAGCTCCAAAAGACGCATTGCCGGGTTTTCCCGCGGGATGCGGCAGCGTTTGGGACTGGCCCAGGCGCTGATGAATGACCCGCAGGTGTTGCTGTTGGATGAGCCGGTTTCTGCTCTTGATCCCGAAGGTCGCAAGGAAGTGTTGGAGATGATTGCAGCCCTGAAGGGTAGTGCGACGGTCTTCATGTCAACCCACATCCTGACAGATGTCGAGCGCATTTGCGACATGGTCGGCATCATTGACCGCGGCAAACTGGTGACAGAAGGGCGCCGATCAGAATTGATGGCTCGTTACCAGGTAAATGCCTTACTGGTCGAAGTTGAGACCGGTCATGAAGCAGACTTGTCAAAATGGGTGAATAAATTAAAAACAAAGTGGTTGACCGGTGCCCGTCTGGAAGGCGCGACAGCGCGCATCGCCGTGAATGACATTGAGATTGCACGCAGAGAATTATTGAGCTTATTGAGCCAGACCGGATTGCCGGTCCTGCGGTTTGAAGTGGCAACACCCACGTTGGAGGATGTATTCCTGCAGCTGGTATCCGGTAATATGAGGGCAAAATGAACCTGATCGTTTCCTTGAGAAAAGAACTCCTCGAAGCCTGGCGCGGGAAGCGCTTCCTCGTGGCTGTCGTCCTGTTGGGCGCTTTTGGTATGATGTCACCGTTACTTGCGAAATTCATGCGAGAGATTTTCAGCGCCGTCCCCGGAGCTGAGATGTTCAGTGCCATGATCCCGGAGCCCACCATCATGGATGCAATTGGGCAATACGTCAAGAACATCGAACAGTTCGGCATCCTGTTGGCGTTGCTCCTCAGCATGGGGCTCGTGGCGGTCGAAAAGGAACGCGGTACGGCCGGCTTGATGCTTTCGAAACCGCTTTCGCGCAGCGCTTTCATTACCGCAAAATTCCTCGGGTTGGCAGTGATCCTCCTGGTTGCTTTGGCAGTGGCTGCCTTAGGTGGATACTATTACACCCTGGCTCTGTTCGGGCCGCTCTCGCCTGGCGCCTGGTTGGGCTTGAATGGATCGATTTGGTTATTAACGTTGGTGGTTGCCGCGATCACGTTGCTGTTTTCGACGTTATTCAGCTCGCAGGCGGCAGCTGCAGGGGTCGCCCTGGGGGTTTACCTGTTGATTTCGTTATTTGGTAACATCCCGGCAGTTTCGCCTTATATCCCGGACCGGGTGGTGGCGTGGGGCGTCAGTCTGTTCACCCCCCAGGTGGGAAACGGTTGGCCGGCAGCCGGTGTTTGTCTGGGGGTGATCGTGGTATGCCTGATGTCAGCCTGTTTCGTATTCAAGCGCCAGGAGCTGTAAATAAAAATGGGCTTCGCATGAAGCCCTTTTTTTTTATCCATGTTTTCTCAGAGCTTAACACAAGCTTCTCCTCCCAGTAAAAACAGATTTGACAGACCTAGCCTTTTACTGCGCCGCTGGTCAGCCCGCTGACAATATAGCGCTGGAAGATCAACGCCAGCAGAACGGGTGGAATGGCTGCCAGAACACCACCGGCCATCATGCCGGTGGCATTGCTGGAGAAGCGCCCGATGAATTCTGAGATCGCCACCGGGACGGTCTTGGCTGCCAGGGTGCTGGTGAAGATCAAAGCATAGAAGAATTCATCCCAGGCCAGCAGGAAGACAAATAATGCCGTCGAGACCAGGCCGGGTGTGGAAATCGGCAAAATGATCTTAAAAAGGATCGCCAGCCGGGAACAACCGTCCAGACGGGCAGCCTCTTCCAGCTCAACCGGGATGGTCTGGAAAAAGGAAGCCAGCATCCAGATGGCATACGGCAAGGCAAAGCTGAGGTAAGTGATGATCAAAACCGGAGGCTTGTTGATCATCTGAAGACGGGAGGCAATGATGTACAACGGTATCACCAGCGACACTTCAGGGATCATACGCGTGCCCAATATACCGATCAGGATCGGATTTTTTAATTTGAACGGGATCCTGACCAGCGCATAGGCTGCCAGCCCGCCAATCACAAGGCAGATCAAAGTAACCGAAGTGGCAACCTTCATGGAGTTTAATAGTGAAACTGCATATGTCCTTGGTACAGCTGAAGATGCCTGGCTGGGATTGAAAATATCCAGGTAGTTTTTTAAGGTCGGGTTTTGTGGAATCCAATGGGGTGGTGTTGCCACCAGCTCAACCTGGTTGGAGAAGCTTGATGCGACCAGCCAGAAGATCGGCATGAAGATGAACAGAAGTATCGGTATGGTTATCAAAAATAAACCGAATTTTCGGAAATACTTTCTGGAGTGGGTCATTGATTCTCCTCCGGGCGGTACAAAAATCGAATGTAGAGGATTGCCATGCTGATGGTGAAGATTGAGATCAAAAACGACAGGGCAGCTCCGGTTCCAAGATTGCCATAAGAGAATGTATTCAAGTAAGTGAGATACGAGATCGTCACCGTGCCGAAAGCCGGTCCGCCGCCGGTAATGATATAGACGATGTCAAATACGCGGAAGGCATCCACCGACCGGACGATCAACGCCACCAGAATTGCCGGCCGAAGAAGCGGCAGTCTGACATACCAGAAACGCTGCCAGGCAGATGCGCCGTCAATGGCGGCGGCTTCTTCCAGACCATCGGGCAGGGTTGCCAGAGCGGCCTGAACGATCAGGGCGACAAAGGGGAATACATGCCAGATGTCTGCAACGATCACCAGATTCATGGCAGCCAGCGGGTCGGTCAGCCACGGGATGTAATGTTTGATCAATCCCATTTGCATGAGCAGGCCGTTCAAGGCGCCAAAATCACCGCTGTAGATCCAGCGCCACATGGCTCCGTTCACGATCGTGGGGATTGCCCACGGGATGATCAAGCTGATGCGCAGGAATCTCCACCCGGGCGGTTTTGAATGGATCAATTGAGCGATCGCGATCCCAAGGATTATTTCCAGAGTTACTGAAACAACTGTGAAATACCCGGTTCTGCCGATGGTCTGCCAGAAGGTTTGATCCTTCAGCAAAGCCAGGTAATTTCCCAACCCAATGAATTCCCGCGCCTGGTTGATGCCAGCCTGCGCCTTGAAAAAACTGAGGAAAAAAGTGGAAAAGATCGGATATAAAGTGATTCCAATTATGACCAACAGACTGGGCAATATGAACAACCAGGCCAGCCGGGATTCTTTCTGGCGGAGTGATAATTTCTTATAGGACTTAACGAAATTTTCGGTTTGCATGGATAAAAATTATGGGTGGGCTTGTTGATAAAACAAGTCCACCCATGTTTATAATTTAGATTCTATTTTCCCGCAAGTTCAACCCATTTTGCGGCTGCAGCATCCAGTGCTTCCTGAGGGTTCTTCTTACCGGTCAGGACATCCTGGATAGCCAACTGAAGAGCGGCAGAAGCTTCGTTATAGTATGCGACTGTCGGCCGTTCGTTGGCATAGGGGAACTGTGCCAGGAATGCCGGGACGGTCACCGGACCGATGGTTGTGGCATTTTCGAGATTGGTCAGATTGCTGCCTTCGAAGGCGGCTTTCCAGATGGGGAGCTGTTTGGCTGAATATTTCATCTGGACTGCTTCGCTGGATAGATAAACCAGGAACTTCCAGGCAGCATCCTTGTTCGGTGAGGTGGCAGTGACCGAGAAGGCACTTGAACCATCCACTGAGGAGCTTGGGACGCTCGAGCCTTCGAATACCGGGATGGGCGCGATGCCCACTTTGCCAACTACTGTGGATTTGGTCGCGTCCTGGGCATTGCTGTACATCGACAACCAGTTCAAACCAAAGGCAGCTTTTCCGGCGAGGAATGCCGTCTCGACATCGCCTTCCTTGTAAATCGGTGAGGAGGGGTTGGAGATGCCGTCATCCAGTGTTTTCTTCATCCATGCCAGGGTGGCTACGCCCTTGTCATTATTGAATGCCGGTTTTCCAGCATCATCCAGGAATTTCCCATCATTTCCATAGAGCAAGGCTGTGAAGTCACAAATGGCAGCTTCCGCCTGGATCCATGACCAGACAATTGGAAATTCCGCCAGCCCCTTGGATTTGATGACTTCAGCCTGGCTGACCAATTCCTCCCAGGTCTTGGGTGGTGCAGCAAAGCCGGCCTGTTCGAGGATATCCTTGTTGTAGAAGAAATACTTGTTATCCATCAACCAGGGCATGCCGTAGACCTTGTCATTGCGGGTCACACCCAACCAGGCGGACGGGAATATCCCGGCCTTCATTTCAGTTGTAATCCGGTCGGTGACATCCAGGAGATATCCGGCTTTGATGAATTCGTCCGGCCAGACAACATCGACCATGACTGCATCGTATGCGGGGGGCGTGGAAGCCATGCCGGTGACGAATTTATCGTGAACTGAATCATAGCCCACGAATTCCCATTGAATTTTGATACCCGGGTTCTCCGCCTCGAATGCACGGGCAATTTCCTCTTCCTCATCCGTGGACATTGCTGCCTGGTCCATCGTCAGGATGTGGACGGTAACTGGTTCGGCGGCTGCCGGGGGTTGTGTTTCGGCCGAGGTGACCGGCGGTTGTACTTCAGTCGGGGCCGGTACCTTGGATTGGCATCCTGCCACATTGACTGCCAGTACGATCACGAACACTATCGAAAACAGCTTTAAAAGAGCTTTCATCGTTTTCTCCTTCTTAAATTCTTGTTGGTTGCCCAACCAAATCGATCTGTTTCCATGAAATTGCAATAATGTGTCTTATTGATGCTTGGAATTATTTGTGGATCCCTCACCTCCTTTAATGGATGTAATCGTTATTTAGATAGAAAATCGGCAATAGGAACGCTGCCCAGATCTCAGGATAATTTATGGACAACATAATAATTCGATGTATTATGCAGTACGTGGGTAACTGCTCCCATGACCGTCGCGCGGGTGCCCAATTTAGAAACCACCAGACGCGGCGGGGTAGGGATGGTCCCATCGATCAGTTTCAGGATGGGTTCGACAAGCATGTCGGCCGAACGGGTCAACCCCCCGCCGAGTACGATGAGTTCGGGGTCAAAGACCACGGTGAGGTTGGCGATTGCAATTGCCAGATATTCGACCGCGCCATCGATGATCTCGACAGCCCATTTTCGATTTTTTCGGGCAGCTTCAAAAACGTCTTCAGCCCTTAGCTGATCATCCTGGGGCCGGCTTTTTCGCGCACGGTCTGCGATGCCTGTCCCGGATGAAAAGCTTTCCAAAGCGCCAAAATCCTTATAGCTTTTACCAAAAAACTCCTTCCCGGGGACCATGCTGCCCACCTCACCCGATGCCTCATTAATTCCTCGATAAAGGGCTCCATCGATGATGATCCCGGCGCCGATACCGGTGCCAATATTGATCAGGATCATATTCCTGCAATTTTGACCCTCGCCAAACCAAAGCTCACCTAAAGCAGCAAGGTTGACATCATTATCTACAGTGATTGGCAGTGTATAACGCTCAGCCAGGAGAGATTTCAATGGGAAATCTTTCCAACGCAGGGTGTAAGCCCAGCTTACAACACCTTCTTTGTGAATGGTTATACCGGGAGCACCGACACCTATACCGCGAACGCGTTTCCCCTCGATTTTTGGGCTTTCTAAAAGATGATCGATCATCCCGACCAGCAAGCCGTAGCAATCTTCGCCGTAGGAATTGTGATGATCAATGCTGATTTCATCGAGAATATTTCCACCCAGGTCGGAAGCCGCCCCGTAAAGTTTTGTTCCTCCCAGATCGGCTCCAATCACGACATACCCATCCGAATTGAATTCCAATAAGGGTCTGCGGCGGCCGCCACTCCATTCGGTTGAGCCTTGCAGGCGAACAAAACCGTCCTCGACTAGCTCTTCCACAATGCGCATGACCGTGGCAAGCGATACATCCAGCCGTTGGGCGATTGCAGTTCGTGATATCGGACTTTCCCGGCGGATGATCTCCAGAATGGCAGAACGATTGATATCGCGCATTGCGGATGATGTAATGGTGAGTGGATAAGCCATTTACCCTCGACGGTTTACGGATGGTATCTTATTTGCAGCTTGCAATACTTATTTTCATGATGCAAATATATTATAGCAATACGATGGGAAAAAGTCAATAGCTTAATTTAATGATGAGGAAACAACCAACGGTGTATGACCATTCAAAATAGTTGGAATACGCCTATATTTATACTGTGGTTAAATAACCCCCACAGAAATGATTTCGTAAGCGGTTGATCAAGGCTAGCCTGACATCCAACAATCATCTTTAAGCGCCAGGGGCTGTGAATAAATGCAGTTCTGATTGGCTCTGTAGGGAAGGTTTTTTCGAACCCCCGTTATTAGGGGGCCAGCTTGCCTGATCTTATTAACGATTTTGTACCTGTTCGTAGGGCGGATATTCCTGTCCGCCATGAAGAGGTACCGGATCCCAATCGGATTCCGGATTTTTATTTCCGGATCGTATTGAAAATGAATGAATCCCGTGCTACTATGTATCGGTCATCATTTATATTCAGGAGGTATAGCCATGAGTTATAAGACCCTGCGGAATATTCTTGAGTGGGTGGTCATGATCCTGATGGCCATCGGTATCGTTACAGCAGCTTTTGATTTGACACTGGGTGGTTTCACACCCATCGTATGGATTTTGATCTCCTTATGGGCTCTCTTGATGATTATCTGTACCGAGGTGTCCCAGATACGCGAATCACTTGGGAAGAAGAAATAATAGCAAGAAAGCTGTACAACTCAACAAGACTTTAATTCGTCCACGTTCGAGTATCGATTCAAGTGAATAACATAGAAAAAGAGTATGAATATGAGCCATGGAATGAATGATCCCAGGGTAAAGGAACAGCCGGAAGAACCAAAATATTTACGGGCAGCCCGACGGGCATTCCTGAGGAGACCGCCCCCATTTCTGGATACGATCATCAACCGTTCTGAATACCATCACCTTCAAAAACGAATTGGACCATATATCAAGAAAGGGCAGGTGGTGGCCGATATTGGTTGCGGCTGGGGCTACTTTACATTCGTGTTTGCCGGGCTGGTCGGTATAAAGGGAAAAGTCTACAGCGTCGATCTGAGTAATAATTGCATTGGATCAATACAAAAAAAAGCTGATAAGACCGGCTATCACAACATCGAAGCTGTTGCCTCAACAGCGGCCGACCTGGGTTTTATTGAGGACAAATCGGTTGACTTCGTATTTGCCAACGGATTGTTGTGCTCCATGGAAAATGACAGGGAATCAGCAGTCAGGGAAATACAACGCATCCTTAAGCCGGGAGGATCGATTTACCTCAGCCTGGGTGGCAAACCGCCCCTGGGTCTTGTCGATGAGGCTGAGTGGAAGGACATATTGAAAGGTTTTCATGTCAAAGGAGGTGGCAGCTTCGGAGAGTTGTGGGCTTTGGTTTCCTTGAAGTAAGGAACCACGGGCAATTTACCAGTCGGTTCTCCATAGCTTGGAATCGATGATCGATCATATATCGTGCAGATTATCGATTCCTGGGTCTTGCTGTAGTCCGGTTGTTTTTCATCGTCCGGCTTTTGAGATAGAAATCAACCGGGGATCTATCAAGGAATTCCAAAAGAAAGAGGTGTGATATGTCGTTTAAGTTATTGATGATCATCAAAGCGGTTGTGTGCCTGACCCTCGGCACGATCATCCTGGTGGCTCCGGAATTTCTTTATTCCATCTTTGGAACCACGCTGGCTGCCGGAGGGGTATTTGCTGCCAGAGAGTACGGTGCATCCCTTTTCGGCAACATGCTGGTCACCTGGTTTGCCAGGAAAGCGGCTGCATCAGAAGCACGGAAGGCGATCATCCTAGGTCTTTGTGTCTATGATGCCATCGGATTTATTGTGACACTCATCGCCACGATTGCCGGTGTGCTGAATCCGCTTGGCTGGCTGGTGGTCGTGTTGTATCTGTTCTTCGCCGTCGCGTTTGGTTACTTCTACGTGAAACCCCCGAAACCATAACGGCAAGCAAGTTGATTCGTAAAAGCAATAGAATCGATCCATCCCTTTTTCGCTGCTGGAAAAGGGATGGATTTATATCAGGTTGGGATGGGGGTTTATTTCATTTTTTGGGGTGGTGATTGATATTCCGATCCTCTTCCAAATTCATCTGTCCAGCTGTCTATCTCTCCAGCTAAGATAAATGAACAAAAGACCGGCAAGTATATTGTAGAAAGTCACAGCCTTGCCGAATAACTCGCTTGCAGAGAAATTAAAGAACAGCCCGGTGTTCAAATCATACAGTAATGCATACAGTCCAAAGAACACCATGGCTGACCCGAGCGCTATCCCGAACAAGAGGGATTTCTGATTCTTTAATAGGATGAATATCCCGGTCATAAAAGCCAGCAGGATCAGCCATAGATCGGCAGCCTGAAAGGATAGAAAATAATTGCGGAACCCTGGAACACTGTCCTCGACCGGGAAATTTCCGGTCCATACCATAATCCATTGCAGCAGGATGCCTGCACCGGAAAAAAAGCTCAAAACACAAAGAAATACTCGCGACTTTTTCATATATTTAATTTCTACTCTGTTATGGGGTGGTATGTGGCTTCTTTTTGTCGTCACCGTGCTCCATCATGTCGATGGCAACGGTGATCGCCAGGATGAGAATATCGTCCTGGTCGGGGGCGATTTCCACCCCGTAAGTGTCGGTGATGCGAAACCATTTCCTGGAGATCTCAGCCACCTTGCGGAGGCCGTCTTTGATCTCGTATTCGTAATCCAGAAGATTCCCGGTGACAGACAGATCCGCGCCATTCCTGACCTTGACCGAGAAGCGATCCACCAGGGGGGAGATGAGCGCTTTCCGGATGGTGGCCCAATTTTTACCATCGCCGTCCTTGATGGTCATCGTATCCGTGATGGCGATCAGCCTTTCCTGGATCTGGCAGAGTGCCTTGCCATCCATGTCCTT
Organism: uncultured Chloroflexia bacterium; assembly: GCA_963701225.1. Classification (GTDB taxonomy): domain Bacteria; phylum Chloroflexota; class Anaerolineae; order Anaerolineales; family Anaerolineaceae; genus JAFGXF01. The sequence goes on from OY969578.1 coordinate 1,251,512, forward strand.
GAACACCAGGGTCTCGCGTATGCGCAGGACTTTGCCATCCACTTTGTAGACTTTTTGCCCGGACTCATTTTCGATGTTGAAATCGTCACCCAATGAGACCAATTCTGGTGCATGCGATAGCGGTGGGCGGTGCCACCGCGCCCGAGGACATCCTTCTCCTCGCGCCGGTTCTTGAACATCAGGACATTCCTTTCATGATAGCCTTTCCTGGTTGGATTAACAATTATTTTCGACTTAATGGTTGGATCTTAGACCACTATGCGGTATACAAAAACACGAACAGTATATTAATAATAAGAGTATACAAATTTGGACCATCTGAAATCATATCTTCTATGGTAGAGCCATTATCTGTTGGATCCGGTTATGGATGACCTGGTGTCTCTTCACCTTCAATCTTCGAATATCCATGAGCAAACAACATATGAGTCCATTCTTTACCATCATCTGAGAGAACCCGAAGCTCTCCATAGCCATGGTTGGCGCGCCGGTTGATCGATTTTACGGTGGCGAGCCCGCGAGAGCTGCATATAACACGATCGCCAACCTTGAAGGGAGGAGGAGGTAGTTTTGGCTGAGCGAAAAATCGTGAGGATAGATTTTGCATCTTGTACAAAAAAAGCTTGAAAGCCGATATTCTCACTACCCGGGGATGATGAGCACTGTCCTGATAGATTTCGCCATCGTCTCCTTGTACCCTAGCACCTAGTTTTTGGGAGATATCAACCATTTTATCGATGAGCACATTAGCAGGATTTTTGGTACTGATCTGGCCATTCGACCATTCCAGCCAATGATTCCCATCCAGTGAAGGTCGATGCCAACTTGCAAAGTATGGCCCATTCGATACCTCAAGATGTAGCTCGGGATCGGCAGCAACCAGTGCAAGCCATTCCTCCGCCGAAATATCGTCACCAGTATCAGACCAGTGTGCTCTTCGAATGATGTGTAAATCGTAACCCATGTGTACCTCAAGCGTCGCCTAATGGATTGGTCCAGTAGTTTAACAACTTCCCACCGGAGCTGATGTTAGGATGTGCTCATGATCTAGGCCAGGCTTGAACAATTTCAATCGTAATATAGATTCATTGTTACTAAAAGAAAAATACCATTCATCCCTTGCGTGTTTATTTTATGGGTTTTAAAGCAATTCCATAAAGTATGCCGAGTATTAGCATCTCAATTAGCCCTGCCAAAAGGGTGTAAAGCAAGGCCTTCAATGGCACTTTGTACATAATCCACTGTGACGCGACACTCATCATCACCCGGAAAAACCATACCAACAACGCGTAACTTATACCTTTCATTAGTCCGGTTTCACCTGGCAAACTTGAATAAACGAGCAGGAATAAAGCGGCCAGGATAAACCCATACACAAGGTCGATGATGATCCCTGCCACAAAGTTGACCGAGGTTTTGGCAATTGGTTTGAAAACTTCGTACAGCTTTTTCGCGATTGGATTGGCATTGATCAAACCGTCCAGAATACCGAACAAGATACCGCTAATAATGCTGACGATGATATAACTGGTCACTGGTTACATTCCTTTCGGTTATTAAACTAAGGTTTGTTTTGTCATTACCATGGCAGGCGTTACCGGCAAGGGCGGAACTTGGTGGACAAAGCCACCAGACGCCGAATCCGCCGTTGAAGCCAAACTACCCGAAAGTCCGGTCAAGGCCCCGCACTTGTCCAGTGCATGCTTTGTTGAGCAGTTTTTCATTTTACACGAAACATTGTCTTTTGCCATTCAATTCTTGATTCGGAGTCAGTCATTTCGAGGATTATTTTTTTCTCGCCAGATAATAACGCACTGCGAAGATGAGCAGACATCGAAAAGACCCAAAGCCGAGAGAAGTTTTTGTCTTTTATCGGAACAGAGAAAAAAGGTTCATTTTTTCCACTTGGGTGCATTGAATCCCAAAAACAAATAAGAGGCTCAACTTTACTATTATTTTCAATTGGCTTCATCGGTGTAAGAACTTTTCTTGCTTGGTGGGCGCGTAATGTTTCGCCATCCCAAAAATGATTCCATCTTTCAATTTTATATTCCGATATTTCTTTTGTCGTTGCATTGATTTTCAAAATTCTCCCGCCAATTGCATGGGCTGACCAATTTTTTATTTCAGTCTGATAGTAAACCCTCTTTCCATTTTCAACTGCAAGTATCCATCTATCAAGACGAACGCCGCTCTTTGTCTTTTGCGTACATTTTTCAGGCAATATTTTTGCAGAGATATTTTTCTGTTTAAGATAATGCAAAATTAATCCAGCCCCCATATCTTCACCTACAACCGCATTTATGGCAGTAGCATGATGATGACTTGATGAAACTTCTTCATCAAAAAATTCCAAAATCTTAACAACGTCAATTTCTATCATATGATTTCGCTCATTTTACAAGGAACTGCCCAACTAGTAGATATCCTGCAATTTAAACATATATCAACTATTATAGAAAATTATACGGCATTATTTAAGGTTACAACCAGGCAGTTGTTATTTACATCCCCGGCAAGTATCGAGGTTTTGGTCAAGAATCCAATGAGATTCTCTTTCACTGCACTCTTTTTGCAGACAGATTTACCCCTTTACCTCGCCGCTGGTCAGCCCGCTCTTGATTTCCTGATTACCAACCTTTTACGGTAAAACCAGCGCTAGCGATTCTGTAACCGAAAAGGTACCCCGAAAAATGTACCACTACCAATTATTCTTTCGATCGCTAACCGATTTTGATGGGTGGCATACCAAATTACCAGATCAGCTTTATCAGGGCAGCTTAATGAGTCGATATCTACTCCGACATTCCCCGGATTCACACCCTCAATGGTTTGAACGACGTCCTGATGTCGCTCAAGAACTGCGCGTACTTCCGCTTCGGGCGGCAATTCTTCACATGTCAGGTAGTGGTTCTCGTTATCCAGGATGAAATTATCGTAAAGGCGTCTGATGGCTTGTGTTTGTGATTCGATGGCGATTGCTGCGAGGCAGGCAATCGCCAAAAATACCAGAAGGCTGAAGATTATTTTCTTCGTGATACTCATCTTTTTCCATAGGTTTCTTTTGATAAGCAGACCTAACCTTTCACCACACGGACGATCAGCCTGCGCTTGATTTAAATAGACATGGTACTAGACCCTCAGCGAACCACGAAACCCTCTCACGCCATAGTAAGAGGACGCACCATTGTGATACACGAAGACATGGTCGTAGCGACGATCGGCAAAGATGGCACCGCCGAGTTTTCTAATTTCAGATGGTGTTTTCAGCCAGCTCGACGTTTTTAAATCGAAATTTCCAAGATTCTGCAACTCTCGATATTGTTCTTCCGTTAAAATCTCGATGCCCATGGCAGCTGCCATATCGATTGCGTTATCTTCCGGTTTATATTCCTTCCTTGATTCCAGCGCTTCACGGTCGTAACAAATATTCCTTCGACCTTCAGGACTTTCCGCCGAACAATCAAAAAAAATGTATTCGCCCGTCTTTTTATCAAAACCGACCACATCCGGTTCTCCACGAGTCCTCTCCATTTCATGGAGCGACCACAGTTTTTCAGTATTCGCTTCCAATTTTGATTGGACTTCAGTCCATTTAAGGCCTTTATGGCAGTTCATATTTTTCTCAAAACGGGCTTTCAATGCGCTGAGTAGTTCTTCACGTTGTTCTGGTGACAGCTCTTTTTTATAGCTATTCATGTTGTTCATACTTTGATATTATCTCCGGGAAACAGGTGTGTCAAGCATATAGTTACTTAAAATAATTTCAAAAACTCACCAGCCGATAGGATATCAGCTTACCATTTCTTTTTCTTCTTTGGCCTTGGTTCGGGAAATTCAATCAAAGATTCTCCAATGGCATTCAACTCTTCAATGCAGCGATGCTCATGCGGGCTGACGGCTTCCGTTACTGGCAAAGGCGGCCTTTATTGGATATTTTTGCGTTGTACATCAAACCTGACCACAAATGGATTCTTTTTCTGTTACTGTTATCCTAATTTGAAAAAACTGATTATCCGTTGTTTGGTTCCCATACTTCAGGAATGATGCAATCCCATGGAAGTTTATACTCATCTGTGGGTTCGTAAACATGAGTTTGAAGGTTAACAACAAGTACTTCTGGTTGGGATAGAGCTTTCCATCCATGCATTACCATCGGGGGGATTTTTAGAAGCCGGGGCTTTAATGTACCAAGGAATATAGTGTTTACGTCGCCAAACGAGGGGCTGTCTTCTCGAAAGTCAACAAGCGTTACCTGTAACTTGCCTCTGGTGACAGTAAATTGATCGGTATGAACTTCGTGATAATGCCAACATTTAACTACTCCAAAATCTGTTGCACTTTGGTAAACATGTTGAATTTGCGAGAAGCCCTCGTTAAGCCACGAATAACTCCATAACTCGGTCACTTCTCCCCTGCCGTCCAAATTCACGCTTAAATCTTTGATTAAGACGCCTTCTATTGTCGGAACGGAAAGATTAGATCGTACGTCCAAATTAATCGAGCAAAGCCAATCTATTGTGACTTCTGATGCTTTCATATTTTACGTTTTTCCTTTATCTGTATTCTCGCGAAACCTTTACCTTGAGATTATTAAAGGAGATGATAATCTCCAACCCACCTTTTTTCAAGTAACGAAATAAGGAATTTACTCGCACCGCAGAGAAGGATAAATGCCCAACTGGTAGATATACTTCAATTTAACCGTATATCAAACTACTATAGAAAATTATACGGCATTATTCGAGGTTATGATCAAGAAATTGTAATTTACATTCCGGTCGAGTATCCAGGTTTAGGGAGAAGTCATGCAGCGTGGTGGCATATTAATAAAAGCTGACATCCGGCAACATACCGCTCGTCCGCTGGAGCCGGTGTTGGGTGGGTTTACCATACGCTACCTGCAATTTGGCATAACACCATAACGTTTTTTATTCGCCCGTATGCGCAAGTTGAAAAAGTTTTCGCCCAAGTAAAATCAACCATATTATATTCAAGAGACTGCCGCCCATGGCAAATATCAAAGCTACTTGCTTGAGCACCGGTATAAAAGATGTACACACTTCAAAGATCGATAATAGTGTAAAGCCTATAATTCCTATGAGCGCGGTTGCTTTGCTGAAGATCCTACCTCGTAGCATAAGAATAGACATTAAGACTCCAGCAAGCTCTCCTAGGAAAAAGCTTATGAAAGTACCAGGAGAATGGCTTCTACCGACAGAAAGCATTGCCTGCCCAGCCGCTGCGAACATTGATCGTTGAGCCTCTGTTGTAGCTTGAGCATATTGACCGCTCAGTTCAAGCATAGAGAATGCCCTATTCGTAGCAAGGAAGACCGCTACCCCTGCAAAGGAAAAGATCATTGCGAGCGTTGCAAATGCTTTATACCCTTTCCGGTGGACTGTAAAGAGGGCGAAATACATTGGAATTCCAAAAGTAAACATGACAATATTCAGAAGCCCCAGGTTTCTGAGTCCCATAAACCAATTGCCTTGAAGTTGAGTGAACCAATCGAATACCGTTTCGACGGGTGTATTTCCTCCTGGCAGGAAAGTGATGACCATCTCGACAAATGCTACTACTACGGTTAGCAAGGCAGCCATTCCGCCAATTTTATAAATTGTCTTCCTGTTGGATTCGGACAGTTCCATATCTTTTGAATTCTGGTTATTCATTGACATTTCTCCTTGTTCTGAATTTGTATCATATCATTCTGACATGCGCCCAACTAGTAGATATACTGCAATTTAACCGTAGTTACAATCAAATATAGAAAATGATTCGGCATTTTTCATGGTAATGACAAAGTGGTTGTTACTTGCATTCCTGGCGGGTATCCAGATTGATCGAGAAATCATACAGAGTGGTCGCATAGGAATAATAGCTGACATCCGGCAGCAGGCCGTAGTGCGTGCCAAACAATCCGTCAAACAGCAGCCGGAAGCTGTTGACCGGGCTGATTCCCGGGAAGAGCCGGGTTTGTACCGCTTCAGGCACATAGTAGCTGTTCAGGATCGCCATGCGGTTCAAGCCATCGGTGCCATGGTCGCCCTGCAGGATGATCACCGGGCGAGTGGGTGATTCCGAGATGATCTTGTCGATGATCGGTATGATCTGCTTATTAATGAAGATGACCTGATCGCGATAGAGCTTTTTTTGGTTTTCTTCCTGTGCGGCGGTGTCACCGGCAGGGAGGTCATAACCGGGCACGTCCTCGGGGCGTTGATACGTCTCTCCGTTGGGTCCGAAAACGAATGGCGGGTGGGGTATGTCAATATGGTAAAGCACGAACTTGGGGCTGCGGGCGGAAATGATCCGGTCGGCGCTTGCCAGGACGTACTGCTGTGCGCGCAGGTGTTTCAGGAAGGGGTAATTGACGGCATTTGCCACCTGGCGGTTGCGGGCGATATCCATATCCAGCGGGAATGCCAGTGCGGTGGTGCGGATGAACATGGCTTCGAACGGGTTGATGAAAAGGTCGGCGCTGGCATTGGTCACCAGCCGGTCATTGGGATCGATGAACACAGCCGCATCCTTGATCTGGATCGGCTCATGACTGGATATATCAACCATGGTATAGCCGAGCTGCTCAAGGCTCTCACGTACAACGCTGTGGCGCACCATCTGGCTGAGCAGGGTGCGGTCTGCCGAATTGGCGGGGACGAAATATTCCGGGCGCATCTCCTGCAGGTAATCCAGGTTGAGCTCGGAGCTTAATGCCACCCCGGTGTAGGAATAATTGCTCTGGCTGCATTGAGCTACGTAAAAACCACGCGACCTGAGCTCCTCCAAAAATGGTGCGTTGTCATAATCGAACTCTTCCAGTAATACGTCATCGCGCGCGTATTTATCCAGGATGATCAGGTAGATGTCGGGCAAAGGCTGGTCAATAGCTGCCTGGAGCGACTGCACCCCACCACGCGGAGCAACCACTGCCCGGCTGGCACTTTCAGCCCGAATGGAGTAATCGACGATCTGGTAAAGTGGGATGGCGATCAACACAATCGCGAAGAGATTGATCATGCGTGTAAATATTGTGAGATCGCTTTTTACGAGCAGGATCAACCATCCGAATCCCGCCAGCAACAGGAGCCACGTGCCTGCCAGGTAGCGATGACGCCCGATGATGACCCCCAGGAGTTCGGCGCTCTTTATTTCGGCATAGACGTGACCATAGGAATAAAAAAGCACCAGGATGAGCGATGCCAGCAGGGCTGCTTTGAACCAATCATGCAGTGCCAGGCGCAACAGCGCGAAGAGGATGACCGCTATTGTCAGGCAGACCAGCAGCAAGCGTACCGCCGCGTCAAAGCCGGTCTCACCCTGATTCCATGCATACAGCGTCACGACCGGATAGATACCCAGGATCAGGGGGTGAAATGGGAATTGTATAATTTCGGTAAAAAAACGCTTCAGGATATTCAATCGAATAATCTCGGGTTTTTTGTGAGGGCTATTATACCGGTGATTAACGCTTGAGGTATGTAATAGGGTTACGACTATTCCGACAGCAGAGTAGCCTTATAACCGGCCAGGTTCTCCGCCGGTCGTGGGTATTGCATGTCCAAACCTTTTAATGTGTCCACGACGACCTGCGCGACAACCAGGTTGCGATACCAGTTGGAGTTGGCAGGGATCACATACCAGGGGGCAACTTCCGTGCTGGTTTTTTCCAACATTTCCTCGTAGGCATCCATATATTTTCCCCACAGCTTGCGCTCCCCCAGGTCGGCGGGGTTGAACTTCCATTGTTTCTGGGGGTCATCGATGCGCTCGATCAGCCGCTCTTTCTGGGTATCAAGATCGATATGCAGATAGAATTTCAGGATGGTGGTACCTTCCTCCGCCAGCAGGCGTTCGAACTCAACCATGTGACGGTATCGCCGCATCCAGACCTCTTCGGGTACCAGGTGATGCACCCTGACCACCAGCACGTCTTCATAATGACTGCGGTTGAAAATGACCAGCTCACCTTTGCCGGGTACCTGGGAATGGACCCGCCATAAGTAGTCGTGGTCGAGCTCAGGCAGGGTGGGGACTTTGAAATTTGCCACCCGCACGCCCTGGGGATTGACACCTTCGAATACTGCCCGAATGGTGCCATCCTTGCCGCCGGTATCCATCGCCTGGATAACGATCAATATCTTATGCTTATGTTCGGCGTATAGCAGTTCCTGATTGTCCGATAGTTCTTTATTCAGCTCGAGCAGCCGGTCTTTGGCTTCGTCCTTTTTATCTTTCCAATCGCCTTTGTCATCCGGGTTAAAGTCTATGAGTTTTACTGAGTTGCCGGGTTTAATGCGGTAACGGTCCATGTCAACCTCCTCAAGGATGGTTGATTGAGTATACCCAGCATTATTCTTTTCGGCTATATCGTTTAAGTCAGGCATGAAACGGGGCTGATTTCTGCCAGGTATTAATTGGTTGATAACCATTCAAAGGAAGAAACCCTGACAGGAGGGTTCTTTTCGATGGTTGCTCCTTATTATAAAAGACCTGGCAGAAATGCCAGGTCTTTTATTGGACTTATTATCGCCGGATGGATGGCATCAACCAGACCGCCCAATCCTGCGAGGCTACCCCGTTTGCCATAACCACCAGCGCAAACTGGACGCTATGACCTGCCAGAGAGCTCAAGTCGACATTGATTCGAGTTGGTCCTTCCCCATAGACTTTGGTACCCTGAATGAGCAGCGATAGCGGACCGCCATCGGATTTGTAGGTCACCTGGTACTTGAAATTGCAGGCTGAACCCCCATACAGGCAACCGATGTCAGATACAAATTTGTCGCCATTTAGTACATTGAATCCCGGATACAAACCCGAGATGACACCGTCATCCACCCATTGTGGGTGAGTTTCCACGGCATGCTCATCTTCCTGGCCGCCATTGCTCCATTTGGGGCTGTCCTGGCGTACCACAAAACCACGGATGTCATTCGTTGGACCGGGGCAGGGCAAAACACCTGCGCCGCTGACCCAGCTGGCGGCGCAATAGTTATCCGCAAAGTTATAAACAATTGTGTTACCGCCAGCTTGGGCAATGATTTGAACGTAGAGCGGGTTGGTGATGAAGTTCGTACCGTTCTGATCTTTCATCTTCCAGTTACCGCGGTAGGTGCCGGCAGATGATGGGGCTGTCATCGGGATCGAAATATCATACGTTTCACCCGGATAAACATTACGTGTCAAAGGAATCGAAGAGGCGGCTCCCATTTGAGCACCGCTATCAAAAAATACACTGTACGTGGTCGTCCAGGTGCAGGTACCGTCGTTGCGGATGCGCCACATTTTTGTAAAAGCAGCATTGAGTGCCAGGATGGTATTATCCGGAATGGAAAGATCGTCAATAAATTTCACCTTGTTACAGGGGACCGGCGTGAGGGTGATGGTCGGCATGATAGTCCAGGTTGGCGTGGGTTGAGTTGTGGGTGGGACGACTGCTTGCGTGGTCGCCTGGAGTGGCACGTTGGGGGTCTGGCCGGTGATCCCAGCCAGAGTTAGTTCAACCGCCACGGTCTGGGCTGCATAGGTGGCTGCCAGATCCGGACCGGCAACCTGCGCCGCCGGGACATTGCAAGCCAGGATCGCGATCAGGATCACGGCTGTCACTGGGATTAGCTTCCGATTTATCATTAATACCTCCGTCTTGAGAACATCTCAACTCTTTTAATAATATCCAGAAACCGTTTTCCGGATTTTTCAGATAAACAATATTCTATTCCATTAACTGGAGATTTGCAACTATCCGTCCATAGGATCGTAAAATTCTTGACAGGTTGCTATTTCCTGTCATGACCTGTGATAATCGGATCCGGTCCGTATGGAGCAAAAGAGGGATTACAGGAAGGGGGGGTTCAGGATGCAACCCCGTATTCTTCCATCAAATGGTTTACTGAATCTATGGCAGCATGCGTCAGGAAATCCGGTTGAAGGGAGGGTTCCTTCTGGCTGGCACGCCATGATTCACCGATATGTACGTCAGGTGACACCAGCCAATCCTTGAATGCGCTGAATTGGCCGATCAGGGAGAGGATGGAAATGATCTCGCTTCGCTTGCGCCAACTATTCCCAAGCTTTACCAGGGCTGAGCGGGCTGCCTGTCTTGAGATGACGCCGCTGACAAATACCGGCGCGAGATAAGCCTCCGGCACACGGCTGAGGAAGTGCCCGATACTCTTTGACCAGCTGGCCAGGTGCGCCCGTGCGCCAGGCATGACCGCCGGGTCGGGTTCCCAGATGCCGCTTGGGAAGAGCAACAATGCCCCACCCTGCTTCAGATAATCCATCATCTCAATGATGGAATCTGCCCGCATCTGGTTTGGTGAATTCAGATAGATCACATGTTCGCTGACATTGGTGACTGCCCGAAACATCGGCCGATCCTGGGCTACGAATTTGATATCTTTGCGTGGCAGAGCAGACGCCAGTGCCAGGATGTCGGCTGCTCCGGGATGGTTGGAGACGATCAACAGGGGGCCTTCTTGAGGAAGACTCTGCCGGACATGGGTGGTGATATTGGAAAAGAAACCTTGAATGCTTCGACGCGTGCCTTCCTGCAGCCCGTATTGCCCGATGAAGCGGTCCAGTTTTTCTGCCATCTCGCTGAATCGCATGGCTTGCTTCCAGATCGACCAGCGCAGGATGCGGTTCCACAAGCTGTTCGCGCGCAGATGCAACGCCCGCCGGAGCTCTTCAAAAGCCAGGTCGCGAATTGCCCTTTCAAGGCTGACGTTGCGGAATGGTGAGTCGTTATTCATATCCTTAAAAATTATAATCCGAAGCCGAAAAACTACAACCCCCCATTTTCCTTGACAGGCAGGCAGTTGCAGCATACAATCCCGGATGAAAACAAGAAAGGTGCCCAACCCCCGGATGGTAGGGCTCAAAGGCGAAGCCGGTTTAAGTCCGGCGCTGACCCGCAACTGTAAGCGGAGACTCCGCAAGCCAGGTCGCCCGCCTTCCTTGTGAAACCACAAACCTCGCGGATGGGCGGTGGGATCAAGAGTTGAAGTCCCTGCCACCCCATCTGTGAGATGGGGTGGTTTCATTATTTGGACACGAGGAGTCAATATGAATAAATCCAGAGTATTCTTTGCATTATTCCTGCTTTCAACTTTCGTGATTGGCTGCACAGTCAAGACGACACAGGATGAAGGTTCAACGACAACCCCTGTGGTTGTTTCCCTTACGGATGGGCTTGATCGATCAATAACCCTGGAACTCCCTGCAAAACGGATCGTATCCCTTGCACCGTCCAATACCGAATTATTGTTTGATGTCGGGGCAGGCAGCCAGGTGATTGGCAGGGACAGTTTTTCGAATTACCCAATTGAAGCCGGGCAGGTCAGGGATATTGGTGGTTCGATGGGTCAATATAATTATGAGGATATCGCCGCGCTTGAACCTGACCTGGTTCTGGCAGCAGAGATCAACACTCCCGAGCAGGTGAGATCGCTTGAAAACCTTGGTTTGAAGGTTTACTATCTCTCCAACCCGGTGGATTTCGATGGATTGTTTGATAACATCCGAACTGTCGGTTATTTGAGCGGGCATGACCAGGAAAGTGAACTGCTGATCGGCGGTCTGTCTGCGCGAGTGGCGGATATCGAAACGAAATTGGCGGGTGTAATATCCAGACCGACCGTCTATTATGAGCTGGACGCGACAGACCCGGCCAGCCCGTATACGATTGGAAGTTCCACCTTCGGCGATTACCTGATCACAAAAGCAGGCGGAAACAATATTGGTGCATCGATCGGTGAAGGCTGGGTACAGGTTTCAAGCGAGGAAATCCTGCGGATCAACCCGGACCTGATCCTGTTGGGTGATGTTTACGCAGGTGTCACTCCTGAGACTGTGGCAGCCCGCCCCGGGTGGGAAGTGTTGGATGCAGTCGTATCAGGCAATGTACTCCCCTTCAATGACGATCTGATGAGCCGGCCAACTGCGCGTCTGGTCGCCGGTCTTGAAACCCTGACAGAGCTGATCCACCCTGAAGTATTTAACAAGTGATATGACCAGGCATTTCAACTCCAGAAGCCTGCTTTGGTTCGCCATGCTGTTGATCGTCGTTTTTTTCCTGAGCCAGGCCATCGGAAGCGTAACCATTGCACCTGCCACTCTCATCCGGCTGGTCATTAATACGCTGCCAGGCATTCACCCGGATCTACAGTGGGTCAACGAGCACATCACCTTTTCCACCATCCTGTTTCAATTGCGGTTGCCCCATGCGTTGTTAATGCTGCTGGTGGGTGCAGCCCTGGGCGGCAGTGGGGCTGCTTATCAGGGTCTGTTCCGCAATCCTCTGGCGGATCCTTACCTGATCGGGGTGGCATCCGGTGCCGGGTTGGGGGCAGTAGTGGCGATGAGCGTCAAATTCCCCCATACGTCGGCAGGTTTATTGATGGTCCCGCTGGCAGCGTTCGGTCTGGCGATAGGGACGGTCTGGCTGGTTTATACCCTGGCGCGGGTGGGAAAAACGACCCCGACTACCAACCTGATCCTGGCAGGTGTGGCGGTCAGCGCCTTTGCAACAGCGCTGACTTCCTTTTTCATGCTCCGTTCGCAGGGTGAGTTGCGCCGTGCTTTGGCCTGGCTGCTGGGCGGCGGCACTTTGACCGGTTGGCAGCCGGTGATTGCCTGCCTGCCGTATATCCTGGCCGGACTGGGGCTGTTGCTGATGATGGGCTATCCTCTGGATGTGCTGCAGTTCGGTGATGAGCAGGCACAGCAGCTTGGCATCCGGGTCAACCGTGTGCGCTGGCTGGTGGTGGCCGGTGCTACGCTGGCCACTGCCGGGGCGGTCGCCTTCAGTGGGATTATCGGCTTTGTCGGACTGGTCATACCACATCTGGTCCGGCTGCTGGGGATATCAGACTATCGAAAATTGTTGCCCGCATCCATGCTGGGCGGAGCGGTGCTCCTGATTGCAGCCGACGTGATTGCGCGCGTGGTGATCGCCCCCCAGCAGTTACCGGTCGGGATCGTGACTGCCATGCTGGGTGCCCCTTTCTTCCTGTGGGTCCTGAAACGCGCCAAAGAACAGGCTTTCTGGTAAATCCTATGAACCCCCTGCTGGAAATCGAACATCTGGTTGTGAATTATGAAGAACGCCGGGCGATTGATGATGTATCTTTGTCAGTCTGCTCCGGTAAGATTATGGCGTTGATCGGACCCAATGGTGCCGGAAAGACCAGCCTGATCCGGGCTGCCAGTGGAGTCATCCCTTATCGATCCGGTATCGTCAAGCTTGATGGAATGGATCTCACCAGGTTGAAACCCGACGAACGTGCGCGCATGCTGGCAGTCGTTCCACAAGCGCGCCAATTGCCGGGTGCTTTTACCGCAAAGGAGTTGGTTAGTACCGGTCGGACTCCCTGGATGAACTGGCTCGGTCAGACATCCGCCCTGGACCTGGATGTCATACGCGCTTCCATGCAGCGAACCGACACGATGGAACTGGCCGATCGCAGGGTGGGGGAGCTATCGGGTGGCGAGCAGCAACGCCTGCTCCTGGCACGCGCCCTGGCTCAAAATGCACCGATATTGATGCTGGATGAACCGTTTGCCCACCTGGACCTGAGATATCAGATCGAGCTGCTCGATCGCATCCGCAGCCTGGCAGAGGAGTTGGATCTGGGCGCGCTGGTCGCCTTGCACGATCTGAATCTGGCAGCGCGCATCGCTGATGAAGTGATTTTATTGGTTTCCGGGAAAGTACGAGCCTGCGGCAGGGTGGATGAAGTATTACGCCCGGGCATTCTCAGTCAGGCGTTTGGGATTCCGCTGATCAGGATCACAGGTAAGGGGGGAAATCCTAAAGTGATTCTACCTGCCTGATACCAGTTTTTTTCTTATCTCGTTTTAAGATACTTCGTGAACTTTCACATGCCAGCCAATAAATGTTTAATCCAATGAAAACCAGCATCAGCGGATATAGGGGAGAGAGATAGGTCGTGATGATTGCATGGATCGAGCTGGTTTCGAGCCATGCCACCATGACCACCCGTATCAGTATTGCAATCAACAACGCAGCCTCAACTCCCCAATAAACCGGATCTTTTCGTTTCCAGAGTAATATTATGGTTTGAAAGAGGAATATTAAAAACGATCCGATCGAGAAAATTGGTGTGATCAACTGATACAGGATGGCAAGTTTTGAGAGTACTCTGGATTTGATGATATTGAGTTTAAACAGACTGGCAAGTTTCTGTTCATCGCCCTGGCGCCAGTCGATCGATTCGATCTGGTAGTAAAGCCCATTCTCATCGGCCTGATCGGGTGAGCCGGTTGGTTCTGCCAGGTTGATCTGTTCGAGAATTGTGCCATCCTCCCCCTTGACAACCAGTGAACAACCTGAGGGGCAGTCGGCTTCCAACTGGAAGCGGGCGATGGCAGCTTCCGGAGCGTTCACTCCGAGGACTTTGAAATGATCCACCAGGTCCGGGCTATAGGTATGATAGGTTGGGCTGACGATCTTGTTTCCATCCTGCCCAAACACCCAGATGCTGATGGCCTCCCCCGGCTTTACCACCCAGCCCTGGACGAACACCGAGGGATGAGTATGCCAGCACCTTTCATGCGTCAGGTTAATGAATGGTTCAAGCTGCTCATCCGAGCCCAGGCAATCCTTCAATCCGCCATCAAAGCCTTCGAATCCGACCAGGTAAGTCATCGCTTTCCAACTATTTTCCAGCAGCGGTTTACTGTAGGCATCATTCCAAACAGCCATAAAACTTTTCCGCGGAAGACTACATTCAAGGCTGCCCGAGTTGCAGGCGCTTTCAATCTCACCGGTCAACTGTTGGTAGAATTCTGCCGGGAATTTACCACCATCAGTCAATCCGGCCTGATCGACCGATTCGCGCAGGGCGATATGAAACCACCCGCCGCCCATCTCACGGCTGTTGTTTTTCACAAGCTCGCCATAAAGGGAATACAATTGACCGACGTCTCCCTCCAGATAAGGCTCTAGCATTCTAAAAGAGGGGCTGACGGCGTAGATACGTTCACGTGTTTCAGCAGCCACCGGGATGAGCGGCTGCCAGATCTTCGGCTTCACGCGGGTCAACGATCCATAAGCTTTCAGGAAAACGGGGCTGTCATATTCGGTGATCGCAAATACCCCATAGTGATTCAGGTTAAGACTTGAGATGGTCAGAACGGCAGCCCCTAGCATCAAACCTGGAATCGCAAGACTTACCAGGGCAGCACGCCGGTTGGTATTTTTTTCATTCCAAGCCCGGTACGCAGCCACGCCTGCCAGGATGGTCAGCGTTGGCATGATCCAGACGCGCTCTTCGCGCGTCAACCAGAAGGCACTCAGGGCAAAACCGGTCAACAGCATCCAACCAAGCCTGTTTTTGAACGGCTTTTCCAGACGTAATACCAACCCAATCGCACCGGCCAGGCTGAGAAGTGTTAACGCCGGATAGATACCTTCTCTCAGCGCGCGCGTGGCTACAGTATTGGTGACACTCATCGGATTGAAGAGCAGGATTGCCAGCAACAGGATCCGGAAGACTTTGTGACGGATCGAGGGAAAAAGCGCCAGGCATAGCACAAGACAGGCAGCGGCGTAAAGCAACTGCTGAGCGGTTAATAACGGGATCCCTGCCAAAGAGATGAAGGCAATGAATAACGGATAGAACGGTCCTTTAAACAGGGTCAGATAGTTGTAATTGCCCAACCAGTCCCCTTGCAGGAGCGAGGTTGCCTGATGGATGAACAACCGGTCATCGGCAGCCATGTACCCGATGCCGTTAAAAGTCATACCGCGTGCCAGCAGGAGTTTAATGACAATCAGTATTGCGACTGTCGACCAGAACCATACGGTCTGTGAAGATGATTTCTTTTCGCGCGTCTTAATATCAGATTTCATATGGAAATGCTTCGCGGGCGGTTTTATTATAGCGCAGACTTCGATATGCTATAATTTTGCCCAATTCATGAAGACAGGATTGACATGCCAGTAGACCGGGCGCGCATCAAAGCCATTTGTTTCGATGTGGATGGGACCCTCAGCGACACAGATAACCATTTAGTCGCGCATCTCAGCGATGGCATGCACCTCGGAAATCGATTCGTCCGGGAAGAAACCCGGAAACGTCTTGCCCGCTGGCTCGTCATGGCGGGTGAAACGCCGGGCAACCTGCTCTATAACCTGGCTGATCGCGTTGGTTTGGATAAACCCATCATTGGGTTATCCGAATGGCTGAACCGCCACAATCTGAGGCGAAAACCGGATCATTTCTGGATCATTCGGGGGGTAAAAAAAACCTTGCAGGAGCTTGCAGCCTGGTATCCACTGGCAGTAGTCAGTGCGCGCAGCCGCATAGGCACAGAGGCTTTTTTGCAACAATTTGAACTTACCGGCCTTTTCAGCGCGATTGCCACCAGCCAGACCTGCCGGCGAACCAAACCTTATCCCGATCCGATCCTCTGGGTAGCCAGACAGATGGGAGTAGCACCGGAAAATTGCCTGATGGTGGGCGATACGGTGGTGGATATCAAAGCCGGTCGTGCTGCCGGCGCCCAGACTGCCGGCGTTTTATGTGGATTTGGAACCCCCCGGGAACTGGAAAAAGCCCGTGCGAACATCATCGTCAGGACGACAGCAGACATTAACGAGTACCTGCTGGACGCCAGAAGGGTATGATCATGTTGACCATAAAATCAGTTTGCGTATTTTGCGGATCGGCGGACCGCCTCAATCCTGAATATATTCACTCGGCCAGGGAAATGGGCGGTTTGCTGGCAGCCGAAAGGATCACCATGATATTCGGTGGCGGAAAGACCGGTCTGATGGGGGCGGTAGCAGAAGGCTGCCTGACCGCCGGAGGGAAGGTGATCGGTGTGATCACACCCGAACTCGACATCCCCGCTCTGGCATTCAGCGATGGTTTCGAAAAAGACGTCATGCCTGACCTTGAAACCCGCAAAACCCGTATGCGTGACCTGGCAGATGAGTTCATTATTCTCCCGGGCGGGTTTGGTACATTCGATGAATTCTTTTCCACGCTGACCCTGGCGCAACTTGGTCTGATTTCCAAACCCATCGGCTTGTTAAATACCCGTTCTTATTTTGATCCGCTGATGGCGATGTTGCAGCACGCCCTGGTGGAAAAATTCATTTATCCCGAACATCTCGAACTGATCCAGATCGAGCACGAGCCGGTAGATCTGTTGAACGCCCTGCGTTCTTACCGGCCGCCAGCCGACCTGCCACGCTGGATAGAGCGGGAATAGGCGCTCCCCGACAGTAAAACAAGATTTTGGGTATAATCATACCGATGTTCGGATGTTCCGAGATTTACTTCCCACCCATTTTGAAATAAACATAAAAGGAGGCGTTTCTGATGTTTAAACGCAAATATTTAATGATAATTTTTATTTTGGCGGCTTTACTGTTTCTGGCAGCATTACCCACCATGGTTGCCCAGGCCAGCCCGGCATCGCCTGTAACCTTCATTGTCACCCAACCCGACGGCACGACCTTTACCGCAGTCCAATGGGGTGACGAAAATCGTAATGGCCTTGAAACCGGGGAAGGCTTTAGCATTGAGCGTGATCCAACCAGTGGATATTGGTATTATCTGACGGCTCAATTGGATGGCACGTTATCATCGGCATATAATGACCAGGGCCGGCTGATCGTTGGCCGCGACCTGCCAACCGGACTGAAGAAGCATTTGCGACCTGTCGCCCCGGCAGACAGCCCGGCTCTTTCCCCTGAGGCCGTCGAATCTCCGGATTCCCCGCCGACAATCGGGACACAAAAGGTGCTGGTATTGCTGGCAGGTTTCCCGAATGCCACCGGGCGCTCAGACCCCAGTTACTGGTCCAGCCTCATTTTTGGTGGAGTCGGTAGTTTGAAAGATTACTATGAGACCGTCTCCGGGGGTGCGATCACGATCGTTCCGGCAGCAGAGACCAGCGGTACTGCCAACGATGGCGTGGTCGGTTGGTTGAACCTGAGCGCATATTATTCTGTCCACCCAAATCCGGGCAGCACGGTAAATGCAACGAACAAGCATATTAGCAAGGATAGTCTCATCCTGGCAAATAGTTTTGTTAATTACGCTGCTTTTGATACCAACGGCAATGGATCGATCTCGGCGGATGAACTGCACATTATTGTCGTTGTGGCCGGTTTCGAGCGTTCCTATGGGGGGCTGGATGAACCGGCCGTCTGGGCGCATAATTCCGACCTCAGCGGTTCGTTTGATGGTATTTATGTTGGATCGCCCACGCTGGATGGCAAGGTTCTGGTTAATGGAGGGTCAGGTGGATTCTACAGCCAGGTGGGTGAGTATCACGCAGATCATAAAGGAACGATGGGCGTGATAGCGCATAATTTTGGGCACGACTTGCGCTGGCCTGACCTGTATGACATCGATAATTCATCTTTTGGCGTCGGCAACTGGTCGGTAATGGGCGCCGGCTCCTGGAACGGGTTCACCTATGCCGGTGATTCGCCCGCTTTCCCGGATGCATGGTTGAGATGGTATGCAGGCTGGATGACGCCTACCACCATCAGCGGGTATTCTTATGGACACTCCATCCCAAGCGCGGAATCCAGCCCGACCGCTATCCTGCTCCGGCCGAATACAAACGGAGTGGACTGGCTGTATAGGCAGCACTCGGGGCAGGGAGAGTATTTCCTGGTCGAGAACCGCCAGCTCACTTCGTACGACTCTGCATTGCCAGGTTGCGGGTTGTTGATCTGGCATATCGATGAAACCGTAACTGCTTCCAATTCCGCAAATGCCAATGAAACTCACCCGTTGGTGAAATTGATCGAAGCAGATGGGCTGGATCAGCTGAAACTGAAGTTAAATCGGGGGAATATCGGAGATCCGTACCCGGGTAGCAGCAGCAATCGTAATTTTACGCTGTATACAACCCCGAACAGCAAACTCTACAATGGAATAGATAGTTTTGTCAGGGTCACCAATATCAGCAATTGCGCGGCGACCATGACGGCTGACCTTTTATATGGATATCCGGTACCTTCGTTGGATTCACTCAGCCCATCATACTCCGCTCCTTCATCTTCCGGGTTTACACTGAGGCTATTCGGATCGGATTTTTATTCCAATTCCATTGTGCGCTGGAATGGATCAGACCGGACGACTTATTACTACAGCAGCAATGAGTTGAGGGCTACCATTACAGCCGGTGATATGATCGCGTTGGGAGGTATCGGCAACAGTGCTGCGGTCACCGTTTTCAATCCACAACCTGGGGGAGGTGTTTCTGACCCACGCTTCTATTCGATCATTGACCTGTCCACGATCGTTCCCAGAGCTTTTTTGCCCCTGATATTCAAAAATTATAAACCGGGACCTGGTTTCATTGTCCTTATGCAACAGGGCTTTGAAGAAACGTACCTGAGTGACAAGTGGGAGATGCTTGAAAATGGGGCGGGTGATTACCGCTGGGGTCGGCGTGGCTGCCGTTATGCCAGCGGCTCTTATAGCGCCTGGGCAGTGGGTGGTGGTGCAGATGGAGGTGCGCTTATTTGCGGGTCGAATTACCCCAACGATGCCGACACCTCCATGACCTATGGACCATTCAGCACCGAAAATGGCATTCTTAACGGTGAGGTCAAGTTTAAAATGTTCCTGAATTCAGAAACTGGTTTTGATTATTTGTGGGTGACCGCCGGTATAGGTGGATCGACCGAATATGGGTACAAAGTCTCAGGAAACTCAAGTGGCTGGATAGACGGCACCCTGAATTTGAAAAACGTCGACGGGCTGGGACACAGCGTCATTGGGTTACCAAAAGTCTGGATACGATTCAGGTTTACGAGTGATTACCTGACGAGCGTCGGTGAAGGTGCCTTCATTGATAACATCATTCTCAGGGTCTGTAAAGACACGAATTGCACCCCAACACCCTCGGCGAACCTGTTTCCATCGATGACCGATCCATTATTGTCCGGTGACCTGATTATTGAACCGACGGAATTCATCGTTGAACCGTAAACATTAAGCCCGGGGAAAAAACGGGCAAGGCTATTTCCATAAAACATCGTACCTGTAGTGGTGAATACTCGCCAGCCACTGCAGGTACGATCAGACTGGTAAGTTCATCCGGTGTTTCAACACCGTTTAGCTAGTCGTCACCCCGCTGAACAACCGGGGAGCAGGGTGACCGGCAGGGTAAATGTGCTCAACTTCCACACGCTGTTCCCTTCCCGGGTGGCTCAAGATTACCAGAAAGCCAACCGGTTTTCACTCTGGATGGTATAAAAAACAGGCGCCGTACTAGGCGCCTGTTATGGTGAAAACCAATGCTACTGATCCAATTTCAAGATACCACCCGCCGGTCCACTGAATTGCATCACAAATGGGTCGAGGAAGTAGTCCAACGCATCCAGTGGTGTTCCGCTCAGACTGAAGAGTGGTGCCGCTCCACTACTGCAGGAACTGGCGGTGCACTTACGCAGCACAATGTTATCCACATAGGCACCTTCGGGGAAATTAATCATGTAATCAGATTGTAGTGTGAATGCTACCCAGACACTTGACAGACCAAGGTAGTTATTATAATTGGCATTAGATAGGTCTAATGAGAAACTGTTCCAGGCACCGAAACTACCCCAGAAGCACCAGCCATTGTAATAAATATTATCGCCTGAAACCCAAGCACAAAAACGATCGCCAACGCCGGAACCGTAATATGTTTCTACGTTTGTCCAATGCTGGAAATTAAGTTGAGCGGCTGTCGCGCCAACCGTGCTGAACGGTCCATAGATCATCCAGGCTTCCGCGTCATTCGGATAATTAGCTCCACATCCAAGTCCTGAGCCCTGGGCACCACCGCCGACCATCCAGCCGCTGTAGGAGCCGGCATATTTTCTGCAAGTTCGTTTGGCGGGGAAAGCCTGGTACCCATCAAAAGTCCATTTATCAGCAACGGTCCAACCGCTGCTGGGGAAGCTGCCCTCGAAGTCCTGGCTCATAATGGTTGTCCAGGGCGGGCCTGGTTTGTTGATCAACGGCAGGTAGATGAAATTTTCCATCCCTACAGTAGGATAAGTCAGATCGGCCTGCATGCTGCTGGCGCAGGAAGTGGAGTCGACGTGTACCGCAGTTGAACTGGTTAAACCCGAGTACAGCCGGCTGTTGGGGGTGGAGGCGTAGTTGAAGGTGTACTTGTCAGAACTGCCCGGCCAGGGATCCCCGGCATCTCCGTAGTCGCTCGTACCTGCCAGTTCGTTCAAGCCATCCGCCTGCTCCAGCCAGACCAGCGCGTGGTCCTCATTGGCGTTGGCACTATTGGTAGAGGTCACCGACTCGTCGATATGCCAGATCAACAGCCCGCAACCGGGCAAACCCATATCGTAGCCAGCCTTCTGGCGGTTTTCGACCAGGAAGAATTCGCCCGTCCCTGAGTGCGAATAGAAACGCCAGTCCACCCCATTGGGATTCGGTCTTAGAAGGTAAGCTGCAGTGTTGGTTTCAGCCTGGGCAATGGACACATCGTATTGGGCACCGCTGACAACCGTGGGTGTGATCCAGCCCTGGTACCACTTGAGCCAGGCATCGGCATGCGCCGGTGAATCCCCACTATAGCCACCGACTGTGTTATTCCAACTGCCGTATCCCATGATCGACCACTTGCCCACACCATTGGATGATAGATCGGTATCATACAGGTCCGGCCAGTCGATGGCATGGCCGAACTCATGCGCCATGACGCCGATTGTTGCCTGGTGAGCGCCATGGTGTTCTCCGAACTGGGCGTAGCCACCATAAGGGTAATCACCGACAACTTTGCCATCCAATGTGGGGGCGCCGACACCATCAAGCGACCAGGCATGTGCCCAAACCGAAGGCGAATATGCATCAGAATAAGACCTTTCATAACCTGCCACCACCACGATGATCTGGAGTTCGCTCGAATCGATGTAACCGTTGGTGTTGGTGTCAAAAGGTGTGAAATTGATGCAGCCATCGTTGGCAATCAGGACGTCCTTGACGATCTGCTGATTACGAGAATCAGTAGTGTCGCCTGTATCGGGATGAGCATAGCCGAGGTCGGTCCAGCTCGTGACGCCGTCATTGGTAGTTGTTCCGCAGGTTTCTTCGGCAGGGATGATATCCATGTTGTTGAAGGAGATCTCACGGTAGTATTTGCGTACAGAGGATGAAGTCGTTGAGAACATCAAGGACTGGAAGCTGGCTTCTGTATACGTTTCGCTCGTTCCGGTAAATTTTGCCAGAAGAAGTAATGTTTTGACATTGGTCAGGGTGGGTGCCTGGGGTGAATTCAGATCGGGGGTTTCCAATCCCATTAACTCCAAGCTGTTGGGGTTCTCCCGCACGACGGTCGAGCGCAGGTTCAATGGCAGTCCTTCCGGTGAGTCTATCCCCACCCGGCGCGGAGCGCTTTCGACCAGCACCGGACCCAGCAGACCGTCCGCTTGCACTTCGGCATACACCCACCAGCCGTCCTCCAGCTGCAGGATGCTGTAGCCTTCGACGGTTTCGATGCCGTTGTTCCATTCGTCACCCCACTGGCGGGCGGTGAAGGTGGTGGCCCCGTCCGGCTGGGTCAGGGTCAGGTCAATTGGCGCTGCCGGAGAGGCTTCTGCGCGGCCGGTGAACAGGAACGCACATACGAGTGTGAGGCAAACTGCGATCATGCTTAAAAAAAGAACTCGGTTTTTGTTCATCTGGGTTCTCCTGTTGAGAAAGTAATAGTACATCCCAATGGATTAAGTGATTATATATTAAAAGATGATTAAAGACAATTAACAAATTTGTAAGCTAACCAGGGATCTGGTTAACCGCGTTAATACGTAATGCTGTGCAAAGCATGGGAGTCGGCCGGGACCGCCTGATCTGCAAGGAATACCAGTGAAAATCTTATTTGAACTGCTCGGCAAAGTGGCAGGCAACAGTATGCTGCGGCAACAATTCCCTCAACAACGGTTCTTCCTGCGAGCAGATCGTTTTGGCGATCGTGCAGCGCGGGTGGAAGCGGCAACCGGAGGGCGGATCGATCGGGTTGGGGATCTCGCCCTTGGGCAGTTCCTGGGTGCGGCGTTTATTGGGGTCGGGGACCGGCACGGCTGCCAGCAGCGCCTGGGTGTAAGGGTGCAGCGGGCGCGAATAGACCTCGCGCAGATCGCCCAATTCCATCAGTTTACCCAGGTACATGATGCCGATGCGGTGGCAGATGTACTTGGCGGTTGCCAGGTCGTGGGTGATGAACAGGTAGGTCAGATCGAATTCCTTCTTCAGGTTCATCATCAGGTCGAGCAGCAGGGTACGGACGGAGACATCCGCCATGGCGATCGGTTCATCGGCTACGATCAGCTCCGGGTTGGTGACCAGGGCGCGTGCCAGCACGATCCGCTGGCGCTGCCCGCCGGAGATCTGGTGCGGGAACAGGTCATAAAAGGTTTCGGGCGGGTTCATACCCACCGCGGCAAGGATTTTCAAAACACGCTGGCGCTGCTCACTCTTTGAAATGTTATCCAGATGGATTGTGACCGGGTGAAGAATGGCCGCACCAATGGTCATGCGCGGGTTCAGGGAAGCCAGCGGATCCTGGAAGACCAGTTGCATCCGGGAGCGCAGGCGACGCATTTCCTCGGTTTTTAACCGGTTGAGATCGATGCCATCAAAGAAGACGTGACCGGAGGTGGGATCGTGCAGGCGCAGGACCAGCCGTCCAACGGTGGATTTGCCCGAACCGCTTTCGCCGGCCAGGCCGAATACCTCGCCGCGCCGGATGGTGAAGCTGATATCATCGACGGCATGTACGGCCGGAATATGGCCTTTGTTGAGCAGCATGGCGAGAAACCCGCTTTGCACCGGGAAATGCTTGGTGATATTTTCCAGGCGCACCAGGTCTTTGTGTAAAGGGGATTGAGCGGATGGTTTCATGCTCCACTTTCTTTTGAATACAGCCAGCAGGCAACCTGATCGTCAGAGTCTGCTTTCTCAAATGGTGGATTTTTCCGGTCGCAAATCTTCATCCGGTCAGGACAGCGTGGGTGAAAACGGCAACCCGTTGGGGGGCGCAGCAGGCTGGGCGGGGCACCTTCCATTTTGTACAATTCGTTATCCCCGAGGGTGATATTGGGAACGGAATGCAGCAGACCGCGTGTGTAAGGGTGTTTGGGGTCGGCAAAGATCCTGCGCACATCGCCGATCTCGACCAGGCGGGCAGCGTACATGACCGCCACACGGTCGGATACCTCGGCTACCACACCGATGTTGTGGGTGATGAGCAGGATCGTCAGGTCAAATTCCTGGCGCAACTCGCGCAGCAGGTCGAGGAATTTGGCCTCCACGATCACATCCAGTGAGGTGGTGGGCTCGTCGGCGATAACCAGTTTGGCCCGCAATGCCAGAGCCAGCGAGATCATGACGCGCTGGCGCATGCCTCCCGACATCTGGTGGGGGTATTCCCTGAGACGCTCGGCACGGATGCCGAGTTTTTCGGCCAGTTCGCCGGCGCGCCTGCGTGCCTGCTCGTCGGAAGTCCCGGGCTCGTGGGCGTGGATGGTCTCGGTGAGGTGTTCGATAATTCTTTGGACCGGGTTAAGGGAAGTCATCGGGTCCTGGAAAACCATGCCTATCTCGCCGCCGCGCACGGAGCGCATTTCATCTTCCGTCAGGGCCATCAGATCGCGCCCGTCGAAAAGCAATTGCCCCCCAATGATACGGGCAGGTTTGCGGTGCAGACGCATGAGCGCCTTGCCCAGGGTGGACTTACCGCAGGCGGATTCACCCACCAGGCCAAGGATCTCGCCGCGACGGATATCAAAGCTGACCGCATCGACCGCCCGAACATCACCACCGCGTGTGTGGTATTCGACGTCAAGATCATGGATGGAGAAAAGGGGTTCGTCAGGCATCAGCGTTCCCTCAGCTTGGGATTGAAGATCTCCATCAGCCCTTCACCCATCATGGTAAATGCCAGCACGATCAGCATGATCGCTATGCCCGGGAAGGTGATCAACCACCAGGCGGACTGGATGAAGCGTTGACCCCGGGCCAGATCAATGCCCCAGTCGGCAATGGTGGGAGGCATGCCCAGACCCAGGAAGGAAAGTCCTGCTCCGGTCAGGATGGCATCCGCCACATTGACCGAGAAAATAATGGCAACCGAGGGAATGACATTCGGAAAGACATATCGCCACAGGATCTCCCACCGGCGGGCGCCAATGCTCCGGGCGGCTTCTATATAGACTTCTTCCTTGATCGCCATGGTATGTCCACGCACGATGCGATAATAGGTCGGGATGTAGAGAACCGCGATGGCGACGATCACGTTGTAAACGCTGGGTCCCAGCACGGCGGTGATCGCGATTGCCAGGATCAGGCCGGGAAAAGCATACAAGCTGTCCATGACCAGGCTGAACGAGCGGTCGAATCTGCCACCGAAATAACCTGCCAGCAAACCCAGCGGCACGCCGAGCAGCAGAGAAATGATGGATGAACTGAACCCGACGAGTATGGCAACCCGCGTACCCCAGATGAGACGGCTGAAGACATCCTGCCCGATATTGTTGGTCCCCATAAAAAAGCCGCCTGCTGTGGCAGTCCCGCCGCTGATGGAAGCCCCGCTGCGCAGTTGCGGATAATCCGCGGCAAACTGCTTAAGTTCGCTCACGTTCGCAACCCCGGCATCAACCTCACCCGCTACGATGGCATCCAGAAGTTCAGGGACAGTGACATAGCGATTGATGCGCGGGCGCAGGCGCAAATCGGAGTTCTCACTGATCAGTTGTGC
Source organism: uncultured Chloroflexia bacterium (assembly GCA_963701225.1). GTDB lineage: Bacteria > Chloroflexota > Anaerolineae > Anaerolineales > Anaerolineaceae > JAFGXF01. The sequence goes on from OY969578.1 coordinate 1,277,276, forward strand.
ATCCACCACCTGGGATTGCTCGTTGACGGCTACCGCTGAAGGGGAACCCCGGATGACGCCCACAACGGAACGCTCTGCGTCCGTCGTCACAGCCAGGTCGCGCAGGGATTCGATCGTCGAATCCGTACGCGTGATCAGCACAGGCAGGTCCGGATACTCTCCGGGAGCCAGGAAACTGGTGCCCACGATCTGGTCGAAATTATACGGGGCAAGCCAGCGGGGGAACAAGGCGACAAAGATGAAACCGAACACCATCACGGTCGAAACGGCAACGAACCACCAATCGGCTCCGTACCATTTGCGTGCCTGGAACAGGCGGCGGAACAATCCAACCCGTTCGAGATCGCTCTGCCAGGTTTCGGTTTTTGCATTGGGTGTTTTTTCTTCTTTGGAAGGCATGCTCAGTACCTCACCCGCGGATCGAGTAATGAATAAATGATGTCAACCGCCAGGCTGATGATGGCTACCAGCAAGGCGAACATGGTGATGACACTTTGTACGGCGGTATAATCCCGCGCCGAGATACGCAGCACCAGGTAACTGCCCATGCCCGGCCAGGAGAAGATGGTCTCGGTCAATACCGCCCCGGCCAGAAGGATGGCAACCTGCAGGCCGATCAAAGTGATAATGGGGATCATCGCGTTCTTCAGGGCGTGCTGATAAACGATCACGTGCTCGCGGATGCCTCGTGCCCGGGCTGCCGCGATGTAATCCGCCTGGAGGGTTTCGATCACGTTGATGCGGGTCAGGCGCACAAATACACCCGAAAGGATCAAGCCGAGGGTGAGTGTCGGCAGCACCAGATGGGCAGTCACAGAACCCAGGGCAGGCCAGTTCCCGCTGATCAGGGCATCGATGAAGTACAGATTGGTGACATGCTGCAGGCTGGTACCGGTCTCCGGATCGATACGCCCGGAGATCGGCAACCAGTTCAGGATCACACCGAACAGGAGTTGCAGCATCAGCCCGAACCAGAAGATGGGCAGGGAATAGATGATCACGGAATAGATGCGCAGGGAATAATCACTGGCAGACTTGCGCCTGGAAGCTGCAAAGGTGCCGCAGATTATGCCAATGAATAATGCCAGGATGGAAGCCGGGATGATCAGTTCAAGGGTGGCCGGGAAGCGCTCGCTCATCTCATCGATGATCGGACGGTGCCCACCCACCAGGGAATTTCCAAAGTCGAGGGTGAGTATGTTTTTCAGGAAAAGCCCGTATTGCACGATCAGGGGTTTGTTCAACCCCAGGGTTTCCCGGACGCGTGCGACGATCTCAGGAGTGGCTTTTGGACCCAGGGCGGAAGTGATCGGATCGCCCGGTAGAATGTGCATGATGAAGAATACCAGGGTGGCCAGGATGAAGATCATCGGAAGGGTCAGGCCAATGCGGGTTAAAATGTAACGCCGCAGACCAGTGGAGCCCCTGACCAATATATATAGCAGCAATATCAGGGAAGGAACGCTGACGAACAGGACGATGAGGGCGATGGGTGACATGAGTCCCTGTTAAAAAGGGGGGCGGGATGAGTCCCGCCCCCGGATTGCAGCTTACGGTGTTTTGGATAGAACGGAATAGTCAAATTCGACATTGCCGCCGATGTTGAGAGTATCGGGGCTGCCGAAAGTGGATGAACCATGGATGTTGGAACGATAGGTGACATGTTCGGCCTGGAAGAAGAGCGGGATGTCCACCACAAGGTCGGCAAATACATCCTGGGCCTGCTTATAGAGGTCTGCGCGCTTGGTCAGGTCGGTCTCCACATCAGCCGCTGCGAGCAGATCCAGCAGTTGCTGGGCTTTCGGGTTGATGGCTTTGCCAAACGTGCTGCCTGTTTCAGCCAGGGCAACATCGGTGCCCATGCCGCCGTTGTATACGAAGGGATCCAGGTAATTGGATGGATCGGGGTAATCGAAGAACCAGCCCATCACACCAGCCTGATAGGATTGACCGCCTGACAGGGCAGGGATGTAAGTGGCCCATTCCTGGGCGTGCAGGTTCACCGTAAAGGCACCCGTTGCTTCAAGTTGCTGCTTGATGATCTCCATCCAGGCAGCAGTCTCGGCGCCGTAGTGCTCGGGCGGATACCAAAGATCCAGTACACATTTGTTCGCCTCGGTGTATCCGGAAGCAGCCAGGAAGTCTTTGGCGGCTTGCAGGTTGGGTGATTTGTACATCGTATCAAAGGCTTCGGAAGCTCCCAGGAATCCAGGCGGGTTCGGGGAATAGAGCGGGACGACCGTACCGCTATACACGGTATCAGCGATGGCGTTGCGATCAATGGCGGAGGCCATTGCCTTGACCACATTGGGGTCATCCATCGGAGGCATATCGTGGTTGAGCACCAGGAAGCGGATCGCACCACCTTTGACGGTACCAACCGTCAAGCCTTCGGTGGATTGCAATTGGGTGATCAGCTGCGGACCCAGGAAGCGCCAGGCGATGTCCACTTCACCTTTCTGGACAGCCAGAGCCAGGGTCTGAGGATCTGCGAAGTAGCGGATGATGATCTTATCCGATTGCGGGGTGAGGTCACCCGTATAGAAGGTGTTGGGCTCAAGCACGACCTGTTCGTTCTGTGTGAACTGACTGATGAACCAGGGACCCACGCCATAGACCGGGGCGGCGGGGAACAACACGCACTCGGTGGTCGGGAAGGTGGTGGGATGAGCAGGGGTGTAGGGCGCCGTAGCCAGCAACTGCGGGAAGAAGGCGATAGCGCTCTTCAGCTTGAAGACCAGGGTGACATTATCCGTGGAAGTGATGCTTTCCACATACGGGATGGCCAGGGCATCGGCCACATCATTCGGGCAGGAAGGACCGATGGTCAACAGACGGTTGAGCTGCTCGGCAAACATCGGTGCGGTCAGTTCGAGCCCGTCGGCGAACTTGACACCTGACTGCATGGTCACCGTGTAGGTCAATCCGTCTGCCGAGATGGCTGGCATGGCGGTGGCCAGATCGGGAACCAGATCGCTCGTACCGGGATTCCAGCGCAACAGCGTCCGGCCGGTATTGCGGATCAATTCCCAGTCGTGGGTGGAATAAGCATCCGCCGGGTCAAGACTTGCGATCTGGTCCGTCACACCGATGATGATACTAACCGGTCCGGCGGGTGGCTCAGTGACAGCGGGTGGAGCAACTACCTCGGTGGAGACAGGTGTGGCTGCTGATTTACAGGAAACCAGGAGCATGCTCAGTCCGATGAGGAGCGCTGCAAAAGTATAAAGTGCTTTCGATTTCGTCATCTTACATCTCCTTTTTTGATTTATTGTAAAAAACTGTGCTATTTCGAAAATCACTTGACGTTCCTCACCTCCTCCCGGGTGAACTGAATATATTATCGATAAGTATAGCGACTAAATCTTATTTGTCAATTAGCTGTTTCGGTTTGTTTCCAACCTGTAACATGCCTGTCAACCTTATGAACATTTCACTTCAAAGATTGAGAAATGGGCCATCATAGCATGACGACCCATTTTTTCCGATTGATGTGGTTAAACCTTTCGTTGGGTTGAAAGAAAATCAGCTTTCGAACGTAGGATTCGAACCGTAATACCCGCCACCCCACTCATCGCCGCGGTAGCTGACTGTCAGGTTGAGAATGTTGCCCACCGCCAGGTTGGCTGCGTCAGCTTTATTAACGTGAATATCGATCTCCTGTCCGGCCAGATTCGGATTGAACTCATCCATCCCGTTGGTCGCAGCCGTAGTGTTGACCTTCACATGCAGGATGACATCCTCTGCATTTTTCTCATTTGGAGTGATGCTTAACACTTCGATGTTCATCAGGCTGGCATTCTCGCGCACCGGCGCGGTGGAAGGTGAGTCATTACCCGGAGCAGGATAGCCGGGTGGAGAGACTTCCGGTATCGGTATTTCTGGCGGCGGATATCCTTTGGATGAATCTACAGTTGGTTCCTTACCACCGTTCTGTTGATCCGCCTTGCATCCAGAAAGGATCACCATACTGATGAGTAACAGGATCAGTATTCCGAATTTTATTTTCATTTTTTTCACCTCACTGGTTGATTCTTGCTCGTCAATATGATTATATCAAGGTTAAATGATTTCATTTATATAAGTAATAGACGTACGATCTATGATTGTGGTTCCCTTTCAATCAAGTATAATAACGGGCGAACTTTGGAGGTTTAATGGAAATAATCTGGTATGGGCATTCCTGTTTCCGGTTGGCCGAACGTGGTTTTGCCAGTGTCGTCACCGATCCCTATGACAGCCAGGCAGTGGGGTATGACCCGCTTAAGCTCAAGGCGGATATCGTCACCATCAGCCACGATAGTCCCGGGCATAATTATCTGGAGGCGGTAAAAGGCACGGAACACCGCATCACCAGCCCGGGTGAATTTGAGATCGGTGGTGTGTTCATCACCGGTATTCAGACCAACGGCAACGGGAAGAAGGAATCCATCGTCCCGCGCAATACGTTGTATGTGTTCGATTACGATGGATTGACCATCGCTCATCTGGGTGATATCGATCGCGTCCCGACCCAGACCGAGGTGGAAGATCTCGGATCGGTGCACATCGCGTTGGTACCGGTGGGCGGCGGGGGCAGCCTGAATGCTTCCAGGGCGGCTGAAATGATCAGTCTGCTGGAACCCAACCTGGTCATTCCCATGCACTATGCCATTCCCACCACCAGGGCTGACCTCGAGCCGCTCGGTAAGTTCCTCAAAGAAATGGGACTGAAGGAAGCTGAACACGTTCCCTCCTTGAAGGTGGGGGGGGTCAACTCCCTGCCGGAGGAAACACGGGTGGTCGTTTTGGAATACACCCCCCATTAGGAGGATGTGTGCCCGCCAAATTGATCCTGAGCTGGGATATCCTCCCGGGTCACGAGCAGGAATACTTCGAGTTTGTCATCCGTGAGTTCATCCCGGGAGTCCAGAAACTAGGTTTTGCACTGACCGATGCCTGGGCGACTGTCTTTGGTGAGCAACCCCAGATCATGGTCGGAGCGGTTAGCGAAAACCGCGACCATCTGGATGAGATGCTCCAAAGCAGCGAGTGGCGGGATCTTTATTTAAAACTCTCCGGACTGATCGAAAATTACCATCAGAAGATCGTCATTGCCAAAGATGGCTTTCAGTTCTGATATGCGTGATCGCAGAATTGCGGGGCGCGCATCCGCAGGACACAGCGTGATGCGCCCCTTTTTTATGAAAAATAGAATCGCCAGGCTTATCCTGAAATGGTATAACCAAAAGGCTCGCCGGCTGCCATGGCGGGGTGTAAACGACCCGTATGCCACATGGGTATCCGAGGTGATGCTGCAACAGACACGGGTCGAGACGGTTATTCCCTTTTACCGGCGATGGATGGAACGGTTTCCGGATATTCAGTCACTGGCGGACGCAACCGAGCAGGAGGTGCTCGGGGTATGGGAGGGGTTGGGTTATTACACGCGTGCCCGCCACCTGTGGCAGGCAGCTGGAATACTTATCAATGATTTTGACGGCCATCTGCCGCGCGATCCGCGCTCGCTTGAAAGACTACCCGGGGTGGGCCGGTACACTGCCGGGGCGATCGCTTCGATCGCGTTCGGTGTGGACGCTCCGGTGCTGGATGGAAACGTCAAACGGGTTTTGGCACGGGTATTTGATCTCTCACTTCCCATCGATGAGCCGGCGGGGATAAAACGCCTGTGGACACTGGCGGCAGAACTGCTGCCCCACGACAGGGCTGGAGATCACAACCAGGCCTTGATGGACCTGGGCGCTTTGATCTGTTTGCCCAGACACCCGCTCTGCGCTGAATGCCCGCTGAAGGGCATCTGCCTTGCATTCCGGCAGGGTTGTGTGATGGAACGACCTGTCAGGATACCTAAAAAAAAGCTCCCACACATCACGGTAACTGCAGCCATCATCCGCCGAAGTGGCAGGGTGTTGATCGCACGCCGTCCGTCCAAAGGCTTGTTGGGTGGTTTATGGGAGTTCCCGGGGGGCAAACAGCAAGCAGGTGAAACATTGAAAGAAGCCTTGCGGCGCGAAATCGTGGAAGAACTGGCAACTGAAGTCGTGGTGGGTGATGAACTGGGCGTCTACCATCATGCCTACACCCACTTTCGGGTAACGCTGCATGCATATACATGTAAACTGGTTTTCACTGATCCACAACCGCTCGAAGCCAGCGAGCTGGCATGGGTGGAACCGGAGGCACTTGGTGCGTACCCCATGGGGCGCATCGACCGGAGGATTTCCAATGATCTCTTATCGCTGCCGTTAGATAGTGCGCATAGTTGATATAACGAGTTGTAATTGACGGGCGTTTAATTCCCTGCTATCATGAAATCCCATGTCATCCAAAGGAACAGGATTTACTAAAAAGATATCTCACGGTCTAAATCGTGTGCTGCGCTGGTTTATTCCGGGTCTGGGGGTCAAGCGCTGGGTGCTGGTCGTCCTGGCAGGCACCACCCTGCTGGGTATCGGGTTGGCGGTTTTGGTTTTGGACATCTACCGCAATGCACCGGAGACCTGGTGGTTGCCGGTTTTATCCTTTCTATCATTACGTTTTCTCGACCGGACCCTGCGCTTCATCATTTTTGGCGGCCTGGGATTGGCTATGGTGGTTTATGGGCTCATCCACCTCAATCGAGCTTTAATTCGACCGCTGTTAAAACCCGGTCAGCCCATGGTGGAAAAAATCGAGGACTATCGCAGGCGCGAACGCGGCCCTAAAATCGTTGCCTTGGGTGGTGGACATGGACTCGCCACCCTGCTGCACGGTTTGAAAACCCACACCCGCAATTTAACTGCCATCGTCACCGTGACCGATGAAGGTGGGTCATCCGGTGAGCTGCGGCGCTCGACCGGCATCCTGCCGCCGGGAGATGTCCGTAACTGCCTGATAGCACTTTCGGATGATGAGGCATTGATTGGCCAGATCTTTCAGTACCGTTTTACCGCTGGCACCGGTCTGGAAGGTCACTCACTTGGCAATCTTTTCTTGACCGCCATGACTGACCTGACCGGCAGCTTCGAGGAAGCCGTGGCAGAAGCCGGGCGAGTATTGGCAGTGCAGGGCAAAGTGTTACCCGCCACCCTGCATGATGTCCGGCTCAAGGCGGATATCGTCGCCCCCGATTCCACCAAACGGATGCATGTCAAGGGTGAAATCAGCGTGGTCGAGACGGTCGGCAAGGTTCACCATATTTGGCTCGAACCGGATAACCCGAAGGCTTTTCCACCCGCCATCCAGGCCATCCTGGGTGCAGACCTGATCGTGGTTGGACCGGGCAGTCTGTATACCAGCCTGCTGCCCAACCTGCTGGTGCCTGAGATCGGCCAGGCGATCCAGACTTCGAAAGCGTTGAAATTCTACGTCTGCAACGTTGCCACCCAGGAGGGTGAAACGGATGGTTACAGCGGAGGAGATCACATCCATGCCATCGAGCAGCACCTCAGCGGGCATATCTTCGACCTGATCGTCTGCAACAACCGCTGCCAGGGTGAATTGATCGAGGGGGTTGAATATGTCACCATGGAACCGGAAATCGAGGATGAATACGCCCTGTACCAGGCACCACTGGCAGATGACCTGACTCCCTGGCGTCATGATAGCGGTAAACTGGCGGAAGTCATCATGGACCTGTACTACGAACGCACCGGACCACTGGCAAACGGCAATAAACCCTCAACCGGTGTGGCAAATGAGGTTTCCTGAGTCGTCTATCCCCAAATCGAAGTGATCGATAGTCTGATAATGAAAGTCCCGGCTTCCGTTACCAGGTCAACCCGTTATATCCTGTCGATCAGTTCCATTAACCTGTTCAGTGCACTATATTTCTGGACATTTTTCACCATCAGCAAGGTTCCCCCTTTCGTTAACGATAATCCATTTGCTAATGACCCCTATGATGCGATTGGTTCTTTTGCTTTCCAGATCTCCGTAATATCCGGCATACTCAGTCTGGCGCGGGCGGTGGACGTTCACCTTCACGCGGAACGAGACTGGAAGGAAAAATATATCCTGCACGGCTGTTGGGTCAGTCAGGGTGCGATTGCCGTAACCGTTCTGGTCGATATTTTGGCATGGGTGCTCAATCCGGTTTGGAAGTCAAGCATATCCGGCATCCAGTTACTGGTTGGCCTGGTTTCTCTGGCCATGCTCACAATTATCATGACTATCACTTTATTACTGATGCAGTCTTCCCGGAATTACAAAGGCATGCAGGTAGTGGTGGAACCGGCAGATCGTCCGGCAGAATTAGCCGACGCGCTGTGGGATGTGTACAATTTATTCCTGTTCCCAATCCTTAGGCTGGCAATCCGCTCGCCTGCCTTTGGCCGTCTCATCACTTATCTTGGAAAATTTCCACGTAAACTGTTGGATTCATTAGAAAAGTATGCTGGTTGCGCTAATCCAAGATTCCATCCCTGGCGCTTTTCAGCCCTGATCGGAATTCTGTCAGGTATCGGACTGGTGTTATTTGGTCTGATCGCGGAAGGGGTTCCTCCTTCACTGAATATTTTTGTGCTGCTGGTTTTCATTTTTGTTGGTGGAGAAACGACCGCTATCCTTTTGGTCATGCTTTTCCTTGGGCGTTATCTCCATCTGCGCCCGCCGATCAAAAAGTGATAGAAACGCCTGATTTCTCAGGTACTTCTGTCACTTTTCTATAGATATTTCAGCTACCCGAAGACTTGATGATCATCGGTAACATGATTTTCCACCAAAACTCATCCGCGCCAACATCATAGGGAGTGGCTCCTGACCCCATCGGGCGTGGATCATTTTCAAAATCATAGGCATACCCGGCACTGGTAGCAGTATCGCGGGCGGCAGAAATCGCCTGGATATGGTAATCACCGCTTAAAGTATCAGCATATAACGGGTCACCCGAAATAGGGCGAAGGTTGGAATTCCAATCACCATCAGAGGTATTTCCATGATAAAGTGTGTCGGCAATATAGACAGCCATATTGGTACCCCCGGGGTCCTTCTTAATACCGGCTGTGCTATGATGGCTGACGATGCTGTTGGTAAGGGATAAGTAGGTATTACTCATCAGGGAGATACCATAGGGAGCATCATCCAGGGTGTTGTAATAAAGGTTTGCGGTTACCGAGGTTGTTGCTCCGCCGTTCATCAGGATATTCGTATTCATGTTTTGCGCGATGACGTTATTTACAAGAACGCTCATCTCTCCTGAATAGTTCGAGTTCAGCGAGACACCGTATAAAGACTCGGGGTTAATGATGGTATTGGATGCAAGGGAACCGTTAAAAAACTGCAAGTACACAACATCAGCTCCCTGGTTGTTTATGAATCGATTTTCATTAATAGATAATTCGAAACTATCTGAAAATGAAGAATTTGAAAACAGCCCGCTGCCGGATGAGCTGTGGTTCTGATTATTATCATGAATGTAGTTTCTGCTGATAACCCCGGAGCCGTCAACAACGGTCAATCCGACACCCCTTCCGATGCAATCAGGACCTATGGCAGCTTCATTTCTGTAGATTTCATTTTCCGTGATGGTTATATCACCGCTTGCAGATTCCCCCTCCATGTAAATACCGCCGCCTTTGCCGGCGATGGCCAACGTCCCGCAGCTGGCTGTGGAGGCATCATTGTAACGGATGATATTATTTTGGATCGTTACACCGAGGTTGCCTGGATTCTGGATATATATTCCACCTCCGTATCCTGTTCGGTATGTAGCATCTGTGGTAGTGGAGGCGACATTATCCTCGATGATGCAGTCCTCAATAGTCGTTTTGCCACCGCTCGCCATAATACCCCCGCCGCAACCAGCCGGACCAGAAGCTGAACATATAGCGATCAATCCCGTGGCATTTCCATTACGGATAGTGAATCCGGAAAGTGTCACCACCTCGTCCGCGGCCAGCATGATGGTCACTCCCTGGCGGGAATTCTGTCCATCAATTATGCTGATGTTTGCCGTGGGATCCGGTACAGGATCAGGTCCACTGATGCCATCCCAGCCACCATAAATATGAACACTATTAGTGATGAGCAAGACCTGGTCACTGGGAGTTGTGTAGGGATGGTAGGTTCCTGCCGCTGCAAATACGATACCGCCGAGGGACGAAATATCGACAGCCTTCTGTAAATTGCACGGGTCGGTATAGGTACAGGCATTTACCGGCGTTCCTGTCGGGGATGCAAAGTTGTAAGAAACCGCCGATACGGGTTCAGGATTCCCTGCCAGGGTTATCAGAATGATACCAATAACCAGTAATCGACCGAATAGCTTGAATCTTGAAAGCATCGTTAACATTCTTACCTCCATTTTTTCCCGCAGTTGAAAGGTTGGGGATGCTTGTCTACCATAAACCTCAATTCATAGAAGGTTAAAGCGATGGCTTCGATGATATCTGTGACGGGGGGAGCTTGTTTAAGCTAAAGAAATTATATGATAGATGATATCGATTTACAATCCTCAGAAAACTAAATGATAGTTGATATTTCTTTGGTTTTGATTTGTGGTAAAATTCAGCGGATTAAATCCAAGTCATCTGGACAAGGTCTCAGACCTTGTCGAATTGTATATATACCCTTAGTCATTCTTATACGGAGGATCGTATGGCTACAAAAGTTGGAATCAACGGTTTTGGCAGGGTGGGCAGGCAGATATTAAAAGCCATCATCGAAAAGCACGGCTCCGAACTGGAGGTCGTGGCAATCAACGACCTGTTCGATGCCGAACAAAATGCGCATCTGTTCAAGTACGACTCGAATTACGGCATTTTCCCCGGCAAGGTCGAAGCTACCGATGCAGAGATCATCATCGATGGAAAAAAGGTGCAAGTCTTTGCCGAAAAGGATCCCGGCCTGCTCAAATGGGCGGAGCTGGGGGTCGAGATCGTCTTTGAAGCGACCGGTGCCTTCACCGACGCGAACGGCGATCCCGCCAAGGGTAAACCCGGTGCGCGCGTGCATATCGAAAAAGGCGGCGCCAGGAAAGTCATCATCACCGCGCCTGCCAAGAATGAAGACCTGACGGTCGTGCTGGGTGTCAACGATGCCATGTATGACTCTGCCAAGCACCACGTCGTCTCCAATGCATCCTGCACGACCAACTGTCTGGCTCCGGCTGCCAAGGTCGTCCACGACAATTTCAAGATCTTGCAAGCGATGATGACCACCATTCACTCCTACACCAACGACCAGGTCATCCTCGACATGGGCCACAAGAAAGAAATGCGCCGTTCGCGCGCCGCTTGTTTAAATATCATCCCGACCACCACCGGCGCGGCCAAGGCATTGGCGCTGGTCATCCCCGACCTGAAGGGCAAGTTTGACGGTTATTCCCTGCGCGTTCCAACTCCCACCGTGTCGATCGTCGATTTTGTTGCCACGGTTGAGAAACCCACGACCAAGGATGAGTTGAACGCAGCATTTGTGGCAGCCGCGAATGGTCCCTTGAAGGGCATCATGAGTTTTACCAGGGGCGAGTACAACGATCCGCTGGTATCCATGGATTTCAAGGGCAGCGATTTCTCCTGCATTGTTGACCTGCCCACCAACATGGTAATGGGCGGTAATATGGTCAAGGTGGTTGCCTGGTATGACAATGAATGGGGTTACTCCGTTCGTACGGCCGACCTGGCGGCTTTGATCGCCAAAAAGCTCTAATCATTGAGTGATCCAATGTTCAACAAAAAGACGATTCGCGATATCGATCTTAAAAACAAAAAAGTCCTGGTGCGCGTGGATTTCAACGTCCCATTAAAGGACGGCGTTGTGGGTGACGACACCCGTATCCGCGCCGCGATACCCACCATCCAGTACCTGCTTGACCAGAATGCGGCCGTGATCCTGTGCTCGCACCTGGGCAGACCCAAGGATGGTCCCGATCCCAAATTGAGCCTGAAACCGGTGGCAGAATACCTGTCAGAGTTGCTTAAAAAGCCGGTTAAATTTGCTGCAGACTGCATTGGTGAAGTTGCCAAACAGGCAGCCGCAGACCTAAAACCGGGTGAGGTGCTTGTTCTTGAAAATACCCGCTTTCATCCCGAAGAGGAGAAGAACGATCCAAATATGGCGATGCAGCTCGCATCCCTGGCAGAAGTTTTCGTCAACGATGCTTTTGGGACAGCCCACCGTGCGCACACCTCCACCGAGGGGGTGACCCATTACCTGCCAGCAGTATCCGGTTTTTTGATGGAAAAGGAGATCAAATACCTGGGTCAGGCGATCTCGGATCCCAAACGTCCATTCGTCGCCATCCTGGGCGGTGCCAAGATCAGCGAAAAGATCGGGGTTATAAAAAACCTGCTTACCAGGGCTGACAAAATCCTGATCGGTGGTGGCATGGCCAACACCTTCTTTAAGGCTCAGGGTTACCCGGTTGGAGATTCACTGGTTGAAGATGATGCGCTTGAGACTGCACGCGAACTGTTGAAAGAGGGCAGTGCCAGGTTACACCTGCCGGTGGATGTGGTCATCGCAGATAAATTCGAAGACGGCGCTGCACACAAAGTCATCCCAACCGGTATCATTCCCGACGGTTGGCGCATCCTCGACATCGGACCTGAGACGATCGCCGGATACACCAAAGCCCTGAAAGGCTCCGGGACGGTGATCTGGAACGGACCGATGGGGGTGTTCGAATTCCCCAACTTTGCGACCGGCACCTTTGGGATCGCAAAGGCGGTTGCAGAATGTGGTGCGGTCACCATTGTGGGCGGCGGAGATTCCGTGGCTGCCGTACAGCAATCCGGTATGGCGGATAAGATCACCCACATCTCGACCGGCGGGGGAGCGTCGCTGGAAATGCTCGAAGGATTGGTGCTGCCGGGCGTGGCAGCGCTTCAGGATAAGTAATTTGGTTGTTGAAGGCAAGAATAGCAATTGTCTTGCTTATGTATTAAACCGACCGCCAGGCTAAACCTGGCGGTCGGTTTGTATTGGTCGATTTCTTTCAAAATAAATGATTCCAATGGATTTCGATCAGAATGAAATGATCTGCTTTTATGGAACTTATCCCGACCCTATTACGTTATTAATATCAAAGAGACGATTATTTATGTTCAATAAAGAACAAATGGTGTGTTAGAATAACACCTTATTAATTATTGGAGAAAAGGTACTTATGCAATTCGTAACGCCGGAACTTCTCCTGGCGCCGTTGAGTTGGATTTACGGCGCCAGTATCATTTTATTGACCATCGCCGGGATCAGTTCACTGGTGAACTGCATCCTGTATCTGGTCAAACGCAGTCGCATCGCCCGGTCGCATTTGGAAAGTGATCGTTTGAGTTGGCCGCGCGTGACCGTTCAGCTGCCCCTGTTCAACGAGCGCTACATGGTCGAAAGATTGCTGCGTTCGGTGACCCGCATGGATTATCCACCACAGCGATTGCAAATCCAGGTTTTGGATGATTCCACCGATGACACGACGCTGCTGGCAAGGCACCAGGTGGCACTCTACCAGGCGTTGGGGTTTAACATCGAGTTGATCCATCGCACAAACCGCAGTGGTTATAAAGCCGGTGCGCTTGAGAATGGTATTAAATCTGCCAGCGGGGATTTTATTGCCATTTTTGATGCGGATTTCCTGCCGCCCGTTGACTGGCTCAAACGGGTGGTGGTCGAATTTGATAAACCAAAGGTTGGTTTCGTCCAGACCCGCTGGGGTTACACCAATCACGATTACAATCTGCTCACGAACCTGCAAGCCCTTGCGCTCAACCAGCAGTTCGTGGTGGAACACAATGCCCGGCTTCAGAATGGTCTGTTCATGTCATTCAATGGAGCGGGAGGCATGTGGCGCAAAGCATGCATTCAGGATGCGGGTGGATGGCAGTCAGATACCCTGGTCGAAGACCTCGATCTGAGCTTTCGCGCTCAACTGCGCGGGTGGAAACCCGCCTATCTGCCGGATGTGGTCGTACCGAATGACCTGCCGGTGGATATCGAATCCTTCAAACAGCAGCAGTACCGTTGGGCAAAAGGTGGAGCGCAAACCCTGCGCAAGCTGGGCTGGAAGCTGCTCAGCTCCGACCTTCCGCTGCATGTACGGGTAATGGGTTTCATCCAGCTTTCGCTCTACCTGTCTTTTCCATTGATGCTCATTTTGCTGTTGACCACCCTGCCGCTCGCGTTGATGGGGTCACCTGTATTCACCCTCTTCCCGTGGACGATTATTGGGGCAGTTGGACTGCCGCTGGCTTATGTACTGTCAAAGACCGAATACCATTCGTCGATCATTAAGAGGATCGTCCTCATCCCGGGCGTGTTGTTAATGGGCTTTGGATTGGTGATCAATAATTCAGCAGCAGTTTTTGAGGGCTTGTTCCGGCGGGGCGGTGAATTTGTCCGCACCCCCAAAGCGACCCTGGCTGGCATGAATAGTATTAAGTCAGAAACCTATGCTGTGAAATTCAGCCCGCTGGTGTGGGGCGAGTTGAGTGTGGCGCTCTATACCGGGATGTGTATGATCCTGCTCTGGGATGAACCGATTGGAGTCGGCCTGCTGCCCTGGCTGAGTTATTATTGTGCTGCCTTTTTATTCTCAGGACTGGGAAGCCTGCTGGCAAACCTGAGGTCAATGAGACGTCCGGCACTCCAGCATGTACCGGTCCGTCTTGGTCTGCCTGGCAACAAGCAGTAAAGCAGGCATCTGGAATATCGGCAGGAGGACTGACAAGGTTTCGCTTGCCAGTCCTTTTTTATTTTGATTGGCCGGGGGTGACAGAATATGTACTATAATCATATTTTATTCATTGCCGGAGCATCGCTGTGACATTTAGTATCGGAGAAAATATCGGTCCATATCGGATCCTGGAACAGCTCGGGCAGGGGGGTATGGCGACGGTCTATAAAGCCTATCACCCTGCGCTCGACCGGTATGTCGCCCTGAAAGTGCTGCATCCCGCTTTTAAGGAGGACGCCAATTTTTTGGGGCGCTTCCAACGCGAAGCGAAGCTGGTTGCCAAACTGGAACACCCAAACATCGTTCCCATTTATGATTTTGCGGAACATGAAGGGCATCCCTACCTCGTGATTAAATTCATTGAAGGCGAGACATTAAAGGCGCGGCTTATCAAAGGTCGCTTGAACGATGCCGAGATCTTAAAGATAACCAAGGCAGTCGGTGCAGCGCTGAGCTATGCTCACAACAAGGGCATCCTGCACCGCGATATCAAACCATCCAACGTCCTGCTGACTCCCGATGGTCAGATCTACCTGGCCGATTTTGGTCTGGCACGCCTGGCGGCTGCCAGCGATTCAACCCTGTCGAGCGACATCCTGATCGGAACGCCCCAGTACATCTCGCCGGAACAGGCTAACGGGGTCAAAGACCTGGATGTCCGTTCCGATGTTTATTGTTTTGGGGTCATGCTTTACGAGATGATGGTTGGACGGGTGCCTTTCAATGCTGACACGCCTTATGCCATCGTTCACGATCATATCTACAAGCCGTTGCCTCTACCGCGCAAGCTCAATCCATCCCTCAGCGAAGAAATGGAAGTCGTGCTGTTAAAAGCGCTTGCAAAAGATCGCAACGATCGCTTTCCGAATGTGGCTGCTCTGGTGAAGGCATTTGAAACAGCCCTGACTACTCCGCCTGCCGAGAGGATTGCTCCAGCCACCGTCCCATCTGCCTCCAGGGCGGTTGTGGAGGAACCTCAACCTGCAACCAAACCCGCTTCCAAGCCGGTAAAACCGGTTAAACAAAAGGGCAGGTCCTGTTGGGTGGTCGGTGCCTGGGTGGGTCTTGTGCTGATCGTACTGATGGCGATCCTGTTTGTCATTCGCGCAGGCAGGACGTTGACCGGGAATCGTGCCGGTGCGATCCTGACCCCGGTTGCTGCCACATTGACTTCTTTACCACCACCCGCCAATCTTGAACAACTGCCGGCTCTGGCTGTGGTTAATGAGGCGTTGGCAGCCTTTCAGAACAATGATATGGATGAATTCTGGAACCTGGTCCGGGCGGTCGAAGGGATGGCGGGTGATAAAGCGGATTTATATCGACAGGCCGGCGATCAAATGGTCGGGCAGCAGGCCTATTTTCCGGCCGCGGTCTTTTACCTCCAGGTTTTCCGGTATGATCCTTCGATATTAAAACCGGAACAAGCCATCCGGCTGCGTCAGGTCATTTTTCAGGAAGCCAGGAATCCGAAAATGGGCGGTTTGTTCCAGGGAACACGGGATGATCCACTCTACCTGATCGTACTATCACGCTATGAAGTTTTTAACAAAGCTGACTGGACGAGCGCAAAAGATCGGATTGGTCGCCTGGTTGGAGATCCCAAAATCGTTAAAGCCTATCCGGAAGCGAACCTGGTCATGGCTGAGATCTATGTAAAACTGAACGATTTTACCAACGCCAGACAGCTGCTGAATTCCACGATCAGTAATACGGCGCTGCCGGACTGGGTGCGGGATGATGCCCGCAACCTGCTCACCACGTTACCAAAATAAAAAAAGGTCAATTATGCGAAAGTCATTTGTAGCCGGTAATTGGAAGATGAATAAGACAAATGCCGAAGCAACCACCCTGGTCAGGGAATTGCTGCCGGATCTGCATTACCTTACTTCGGTCGAGATCGTGCTTTGCCCGCCGTTCACCAGTCTTTACAGTGTAGCCGGGTTGCTTAAAGACACCGGAATTGGTCTCGGCGTCCAGAACCTGCACTGGGAAACATCCGGTGCGTACACCGGAGAGATCTCCCCGCGCATGGCGGCTGAACTGTGCCAGTATGCGATCATTGGCCATTCGGAGCGCCGCACCTACTTCGGTGAGACCGATGAAACCGTCAATAAAAAGCTTCTGGCTGCCCTGCTGGCAGGCCTGACCCCCATCGTGTGTGTGGGCGAGACCCTGGCGGAAAATGAAGCCGGTCAGACTGCCGATGTGGTTCGACGTCAGGTGAGCCTGGGCCTGGCAGGGTTGAAAGCCGAACAAATGCGGGATGTGGTGATTGCCTATGAACCGGTCTGGGCGATCGGCACCGGGCGCGCTGCCACACCGGAGGGCGCCAATGCAGTCCACCGGGATGTCATCCGGAGTGTACTTTCCGAGTTGTTTGATCGAAAAACCGCCGGGGATGTTCGCATCCTGTACGGTGGCTCGGTGACCGGGGAGAATGCCGGCGTGCTGTTTGCTCAATCGGATATCGACGGCGGTCTGGTGGGGGGCGCCAGCCTGAAACCGGATTTTATCAAAATCGTGAAAGCAGCCGGATAATCGATAACCGGTCATCCCCTGCACGGATGGGTTTTCCGGTTTCCAGGGATGGTCCAGATTGAACCACCTGAAGCGTTCGTTTTATAATCGCCCGGCGCCCATTGTGGCGCGGGAAATACTCGGTGCCCATCTCGTGCGCCTGATCGATGGCCGGCGTCTGGTGGGAATTATCCGGGAGGCTGAAGCCTACCAGGGAGAGGAAGATCTGGGATGCCATGCCCATAATGGGAAAACCCGGCGAAATGCCGTCATGTACGGTCCGCCCGGGCATGCCTATATTTATTTCACCTACGGAATGCATTGGATGCTGAATGCGGTTACCGGTGCGGAAGGTTCCCCGGCGGCGGTATTGATCCGTGCCGTCCAACCGCTCGAAGGTCTGGAGCTTTTCGAACAAAACCGCCCAAACCTGGCACGTACTGCTCACTGGCTGGATGGGCCTGCCAAACTTACCCAGGCGATGCTGGTGGATCGCCGGTTGAATGGCATCGATCTGTCCGATCCTGCCGGCGAATTGTCGATCGTGCCCGGTGAGGTCATCCCCGCAGAAAATGTTACGACAACCGCCCGCATTGGGTTAAACACCGTGCCTGAACCGTGGAAAAGCATTCCCTGGCGTTTTGTGATTAATAAGCAAGCATTTCAACCGGACGACGAAATTCAAAAATAATGGTATAAACGTACCATGTTCGATCCATTCAAAGGTAAAAATATGCCCGCCTCCGAATCTGCCTTCAACCCGAAGTTGATCGTTTTATATGGAGGCGGCGGGCATGGTAAACAGATCATCGATCTCTTAAAGCTGACACGCACCTTTAAGCTGGTCGGTATTATTGATGATGAAAAGACCGCCGGCAGTGAGGTGATGGGCATTCCAATCCTGGGGGATGCTCGCCTGTTGGGCGAATTGTTCAAGCGCGGTATCCGCCAGGCAGTGAACGGTATCGGCGGCATAACCGATCCGGCGTTGCGTAAATCGGCTTTCGATCGATTACTGGCAGAAGGATTCACCTGCCCGGCCATCATCCACCCAACCGCATTTGTCGAGCCGAGCGCCACAGTTCACGATGGCGCCCAGGTTTTTGCCCAGGCTTATGTGGGCAGCGAGTGCGAAATCGGCTTTGGATGTCTGATCAATTATGGCGCCATCCTGTCGCATGACTGCATCCTGGCTGAACGTGTCAATATTTCGCCGGGAGCCATGCTGGCCGGAGGTGTCAACGTCGATGAGGGCGCCCGCATCGGGATGGGTGCGACGATCAATATCGGTTTGACGATCGGATCCGGGGCACTGGTCGGCAACGGTGCAACCGTCAAAACCGATGTGCCGGCCGGGATGGTTATTCATGCCGGTGCAACCTGGCCTGAACCCGGTGAGCAGAAGGCGGACAACGATGTTTAAACGAAGCCAGTCTGCGCAATCTGCACCAACGATTCCGATGGAACGGGTGACATCAGTCCTGGGACCGGGTATCACCTGGGGCGGCGATCTGTCGGGGAGCGGTGGCGTGCGCATTGAAAGTATTTTCGAGGGTGAGATCACCCTGCGCGGTCTGCTGGTGGTTGGCGAAACCGGGCGGGTAACCTGCAAAGAGATCAAAGCCAACACCGTGGTCGTGGCGGGTGCCATACGCGGTAACATCACTGCCGAGAAGGTCGAGATCCGCTCCACCGGAAGGGTGTGGGGTGATGTGGTTACAACTTCCTTTTCGACCGAGGAAGGCGCCTTCCTGCGCGGTCAGATCCGCATGGAAGAGGAGATCGAGATAGTCCTTCCACCGACGCGCACTTTCAGTGAAGGTGTGACTGAGGGTGCAATCCCTGACGAGCCGGTCAAAAAGACCGGGCCGGAAAAGAAACCAGAATCCGTGGAGAGTACCGCGGCCCGCAAGGCACGCGTCCAGCGCGATGAAACGGTTTGGAAAAAGAAAACGGAATAATCAGGTGTAGTATCATGGAAATGAACGAGATCATCATCAATGTAAGCGAATGGGCCGGGGTGGTTGCTGTGACCTTATTGCTGACGCTCAGCCGCCGTTTCACCATCCGCCCGGTGGCTTTTAAATACCAGCACCGCGAAGTTATTCTATCGATCATCCTGGCAGTTGTCCTGATTGCCGCATCATTTTATGCCAATCTGATCCTGCACCTGCCAACCCTGCCGGAGAGTACCGTGACCGCACCCGCAACGGATGCGCCGCTGCAGTACCTGTGGGCGTTTGCCATCCTGCTGCCGGTGGCGCTGTTGCTTCTCATTCGGCGTCAGCCACTGTTGAGCGTGGGATTATCCCGCCCGACGCTCAGCCCGGCAGTCCTGCTGGGGGTGGCGCTGGCGCTCATCACCATTTTCCTGCGCGGCAAGATCTATGGCATCCTGGATGGTGTAACCGCCCTGGAGTTCAACCACCTGATCCTGAGCCTGGTGATCGCGCTGGTGGGTGAGATCATTTTCCGCGGTTTCCTGCAGATACGCTTCTCGGCCTGGCTGGGTAGTCTGGCCGGCTGGCTGATCACCTCGCTGGTGTATTTCCTCTTCTGCCTGCCATTTGTCTGGCAGGCGGCCGGCGGAGTCTTTTCGAGTTTCTGGTTGCCGGCCATCATCCAACTGGCTCAGGCCGTCCTGCTGGGTTGGATCATGCGCCGTTCGGGCAACGTCCTCGCGAGCGGTCTCTATCAAGCCGCCCATTTCTGGGTCGGCATTCTATAACCGATCAAGAATATTCGTCGGGCTTCCTGTGAAGCCCGATTTTTGTTAATGAATGGAGTATCCGCATGAGACTTTCCAAATTGTTTTCCCGCACCCTGCGCGAGGCACCGACCGATACCGAGGTTGCCAGTCACCAACTGCTGTTGCGGGCCGGGTTCATCCGCCAGGCGGCGGCCGGCATCTTCAGTTATCTGCCCCTGGCACGGCGCAGCCTGACCCGGATAGAAGCAATCATGCGGGATGAGATGAACGCCATCGGCGGGCAGGAGTTGACCATGCCGGTGGTACAACCGGCCGACCTGTGGAAGGAAAGCGGGCGGTGGTACCAGATCGGCAGCGAGATGGGACGTTTCAAGGATAAAAATGGCCATGACATGGTGCTGGCGATGACGCACGAAGAGCTGGTTTCAGACCTGGTGCGCAGCGAGATCCGTTCCTACCGCCAGCTGCCCGCCCTCATCTACCACATTCAGACCAAGTGGCGTGATGATCCGCGCCCGCGCGCCGGGTTGATTCGCGTGCGTGAGTTCACCATGCTCGACAGCTACTCGCTGGACCGCAGTTGGGCAGGTCTCGAGCAGCAATACCAGGCGCATTACGACACCTATTTCAGGATCTTCGAGCGCTGCGGTTGCCCGACCCGCGCCGTTCAATCGGATACGGGCATGATGGGTGGCAAGCTGGCGCATGAATATATGTACCTGACAGAGGTGGGCGAGGATACGCTGCTCTTTTGTGGGAAGTGCGACTACTCTGCCAACCGTCAGGTGGCACGTTTCAAACGGCCGGCGCCGCCTTCGGAAGCCGCAAAACCGTTCGAGAAGGTCGCCACACCGGATGCCAGCACGATCCAGCAGCTGGCTGATTATCTGAAAATCGAAACCAGCCAGACCGCCAAAGCGGTTTTCATGGTGGCAGTATCCACCGATGGAGTGACCACCCGCGACCGGTTTGTGTTTGCGGTCGTACGGGGAGACATGGAACTCAATGAATATAAATTAGCGAACCTGCTGGCAGCCCGCTCTGCTACGCCAGACAGCCCGTTCAAATTCCGCGAACTGCGTCCGGCACTGGAGGAGGAGATCGTTGCGACCGGCGCCTGCCCGGGATATGCGTCACCGATCGGCTTGAGCGGCAAGGGTAAATCCTTGGTGATCTTGGATGATCTGGTGGCTGCCTCTCCCAACCTGGTGGCGGGCGCCAATGAAGCCGGCTTTCATTATTTGAATGCCAACTATGGGCGCGATTACCAGGCGGATATCGTAGCGGATATCGCTGCCGCCTTCGATGGGGCTGCCTGCCCGGAATGCGGGGAGGCGATGACCGCCAGGCGTGGCGTGGAGGTGGGCAACACCTTCATGCTCGGTACGCGTTACTCCGAGGCGATGGGCTGCAACTTCCTGGATGAAGATGGCCTGCTTAAACCGGTCGTCATGGGCTCCTACGGGATCGGGGTCGGGCGTCTCCTGGCCTGCATCGCCGAGGAACATCACGATGACAAGGGTCTGATCTGGCCGGTCAGCGTGGCTCCCTATCCCATCCACCTGGTCGCGCTGGCGGGCAAAACGGAAGGACTCTCGGAGAAAGCGAAAGAGCTCTACCAGAGTTTGTGCAAGGCTGGATTGGAGCCGCTTTATGACGACCGCGAGGAAAGTCCTGGTGTAAAATTCAACGATGCCGACCTGATCGGCCTGCCGCTGCGGCTGACGCTTTCTGACCGCTCGCTCAAGCAGGGCGGGGTCGAGCTCAAACCGCGCAATTCGGATGAAATCAGCTATTGCGCGTTGGATCAGGCAGTTGCCAGGTCGGCCGAGATGCTGGAGAAGCTTGCCGCCTGATCGCCGTCCGGTACGTGAGGAGGTTGTATGAAAAGGGATCTTCAGGCTGATAAGGCTGCATTGCTGAGCGCGTTCACCGAGAATCGGCAAGCGATTTTTGCGATTGCCCGGGGTTGGCCTACCGGCAAGGAGCAATCGATCTTCATAGGGGAGTGGTCGATCCTCGACCTGCTGGCGCATATGGCCGGCTGGCACGAAGCCTACCTGGAAGCCTTCACGGCATTGCGAAATGGCAAGCTGCCGGATTTCTACGCTCATAAGGACGCGGATTGGCGCAGCTACAATGCATTGCTCGTGAAGAAATATCGCCGCCCGACGCTTGCGGAGCAAATCGCGCTCCTCCAGGCCACCTTCGGGAAATTGTTCGAAGCTCTCAACCAGATGGAAGTGAATGAATTCTTCCGGGATTCCGGCGTACGGTATCGAGGGTATAAACTGATCATTTCACGTCTGGTAGAGAGCGAATTGAAGGATGAACGCGTTCACCTGCAGCAGATGCGCGCCTGGCTGGCCGTAATTCCGTAGGGTGCACTTTAGTTCACCAGCTTGTTGTTTGGACCCCTCACCCCACCCTCTCCCCGACACCCGGGGAGAGGAAAAATATTGATTGAGCATATGTGATCCCCTCGCGCTTGGTCGAGAGCGAGTTGCGTGACGAACGTACATACCTGGAGCAGGTGTATACCTGGTTGGCCGGTATTTCGTAGGGTGCACTTTAGTGCACCATCACGATGAATATCTTCCATCGCGTACGGCTTGAATGTGACTCGCCTGTGTCCTTTTTTCATTCCCCCCTTGAATCACGGCTCTTTTAAAAAGTAAAGAGGCTATCCCTTACTTTTGGGACAGCATGAAGATATGATGAGTGTGGTGAGATGGACCTCTCACATCCGAAGAACGCAAAGCACTGTGGGCATATTTTTTATTCGGACCCCTCACACTATTAGTACATAGTACGATATCTCCGGAGGACTCACAGTGTGCCTATTTTTTACCCTCTCCCTCCCATGTTTTGTTTACAGGGGGGAGAGGGTGAAGCTCCGTGTACTTCGAAGTGAGGGTGAGAGAGGTGAGGAACGATGATCTAGGAGATCTTTGCGACCCTGGCGGTTCAAAGATGGTGCGTTTTTGCTGCTTGTCCGGGTGATCGATCGCTTAAGTCGGGGGTAAATGGGATGCACGATCGCGCCAACAACGCACCCTACGTTTCTTTGATGCTAAAAATCATCCCCTTCAACGTTGATACAACGGCAGGTTTTGCAGGAACAACTGGATCTGTTCGGTGACATCATCTCCCTTTTTTCCTATGTCCCTATTAATGGAAGCGTGCGTCTTGCCCTCCGCAGTAAAGTCCAGACGGGAATACTGGCAACCTTCAACCGCCCGGTCAGTTCCCCCGATTCGGCAACGGCAGCTTCACGAGCGGTGTGCATGATCAGGAAGGACGGGATGCCTTTATTTTAAGCAAGATGCTTCACCGATGGCACTCTCCCTCTTAAAAAAGCCGTTATGGAGGTGGTAAAATCAACACGCAGAATTGGGAAGTCTGCTTTCGGTTGGGTATTAGTAATGAGTAAGCGATAGGATTAGTTTAATAAAAACAACTTCTTTCCGTATATTACATGCAATCGGCTAACCACAATCATATAGGAGTATTGGTGAATACCACACTCGAATTCTTATTGACAAACGGAAAGATTACCTCCCCTGGCACACACGCCAATCTTTTCGATCCCTTACCACGTGACGTCCCCTCACTGGTCAAGATCGTTCAAGGCCTGATGATCCACGTCTTCTGGATCGAAAAGTACGGCATCCGGCTGGACGCGGCGCGCAAAGAGGAAGTCCAGCTGCGATTTGTCGAAAAAATGCTGACGCGCATCCTGGAGCTCGACCCGCGCCCGTTGACCGAAGCCCGCCCGCTTGAGAAACGCCTGGTCGGCAACTGCCGTGATTTCTCGGCCCTGCTGACCGCCATGCTGCGGCATTTTAACATCCCGGCGCGTGCCCTTTGCGGGTTCGCCAGCTACTTTATCCCCGGTCACCACGAAGACCACTGGGTGGTCGAGTACTGGAATGCAGACCGGAAGCGTTGGGTGCTGGTGGATTCACAACTGGATGAACTGCAGTGCAAAAAACTAACCATCCCGTTCGATCCGCTGGACGTATCGCGCGACCAGTTCCTGACCGGCGGGAAAGCCTGGCAGATGTGTCGGGCGGGGCAGGCTGATCCGGATACCTTTGGCATCTTCGACATGAAGGGCTTATGGATGGTGCGCGGTAACCTTATCCGTGATGTGGCTTCATTAAATAAGGTTGAACTGCTGCCCTGGGATGCCTGGGGGCTGATGGATAAACGCGATGAGGAACTCACACCGGATGATCTGGCATTCCTTGATCGGGTCTCTGATCTGACGTATGGCGACGTACCCGAATTTGAGAAATTGCGCGAATTGTATGAAAAAGATAAGCGACTGCACGTGCCGCAGGTGATCAAGAGCTATACACAGGCTGGAGTTCAAACTATCAACCTCGAAGATTTTTAAGCGACGACAATTGCTATTTCCCATTAGCCAGTCGGTTAATTAAAAAAAAGCCGGCTAAATTACAAATGATAGATTATGCGGAGAGAAATATTGATCGAGAAGCTCAAAGCACGAGCCAAAGCCTTAAAAAGAGAAGCATATGCTTTATATATTGCCGCCGGTGATCCACGGGTTCCCTGGTATGCCAAAGCTTTTATGGGTTTGGTGCTGGCATATACCTTCAGCCCGATCGATCTGATCCCGGATTTCATCCCGGTGATCGGTTATCTCGATGACCTCATTATCGTCCCGTTGGGGATAGCGCTTGCCTTGAAGATGATCCCACCTCAGGTATTGTCCGACGCCAGAAATCGGGTGGATGAGTTGCTGCAGCAAGGAAAACCGGTCATTCGCGGCGGAGCGGTCATTATAATCGCCATATGGTTGACGGTCGTTGGGGCGGTATTTTTGTTTGTACTTATTAAAGAAAAGAAATAAAATTAATTGCGAAAGCAACTGGTTGTTGGTAGCGTTGCTGATCCGTATTACCAGTCAGGGACCCCTGGAGGTAAATATTCCAGGCTTGTAAGATGTTACCAGTCAGATCGCAATTTAAGTTTTGAAAGGAAGAAATACTATGACACTTTATTATGCTATGATGCAGCCCTTGCTTTTGCTCGGTTTCGGTCTACCCGCATTGTATGGTTTCGTCAAGATCGTAATGAGCCTCCGAAAAATACGAGCTCCCCGAAAGTACAGGAAAGTACTTCTCACCTGGGCTGAGCATCCATCAACAGTATACAGGTATGAATTGAATTCCTGGGTTGCCGTAAACATCCACCGACTGGCATTAATTGCAGTCGGCTTTATTGCATTGGCGATGATCGCCTTTCGCCCGGTTGTCGATTTCGAAATACCCGGTCTTGCGAATCCCATCGCGACAATTATTTATTTTCCATTTCTTGCCGTGGGCGTGGCATTCATAGGGTTTATGTGGGGGCAAAGTATCTTCGGACCGATCGCCGAGTTGATTGCCGGGGATAGCCATTATGCCATATCGGATGACGGGATCCTTTACAGTGACTGGCTGTTCCCATGGAGCGCTTTCAGTCATTTCAGCATGAATGTTAAAGAAACCATGATACAGATCTGGTCAGCTTCTTTCCCCGGTACGGTCGCTTTCACTTTAGTACCTCCTTCTGCTGAGGATGTTCCAAAATTAAAAGGGATTCTTCAAAGCCATCTAACCACCGGTGCAAATTCCCCGCCGGGTTTTATTCAGCGCTGTGCATTTCCGGTATCGATGGCAGGCATTTCAGCCGTGTTCATCACCGCGGCGATCCTCACCTTCAAGCTTTCAACCAGCATCGCCCTGCTGCTTGATACCTTTTTTATCTATATGCTCGTCCGCCTTGGAGAAAAACTGATCATGCGTTGGATATATGGTGGCAAGGGTCTACCTGCACCCATTGCGTGACAGGCTTATCATTACAACAACTGAGGTATCAAATACGACAACTCGTCCGGCCTGACCCAAAAGCTCATCTTGATTATTATCAAAAACAACAAAACTGCAGGGAAGTGGTTTGCATCAAAAACCACAACGAGAATCTGTCAAAATAAACAACGGGGGGTGGGTATTCAATTAAACAACACCCGGCCGGTGAGTACCACCGGCCGGGCAGCATAAGGCGGGTAATCCCAACCTGTTATTTGATGGTCACTTTGATCGTCCTGGGACGGGCTTCAGGAGCCTTGGGGATCGACAGGGTCAGGACTCCATTATCAAAATGAGCTTCGATATGTTCCGGATCCAACGTGGTAGGCAGGGTCAATGCCCGGTTGAACCTGCCGCTGGGACGCTCGGTCAACAAGTAGCTTGCCTTTTCGTCCCGTTCGAGCTTCATCTCGCCCTGGATCGAAACGGTATCATTGGCAACCTGGATATTGATCTCATCCGGTTTGATACCCGGTAACAGCGCGGTGATCACATACATATCTTCTTTGGCTTCAACGTCAACCGGGAACATGATCTCGCTCCCGTACTGGCGGTCCATTCCCATGCCGTTCATCATGCGTTCCATCATGTGACGGCGCATCCGGTGCGGATAAGGTGAATAATAATATAGCGACATTTTTACCTCCGTTTTAATGTCGTTAATATACCGTTCCGGTCTATAAAAAATGCAAGAACAATATTGGAATTATGTAAGAATGGGCAGGGAGAAAGCTGCGATTCAGCCGGTAGATTTGCCGTTCATCTTTTTCAGGTTTTCATCCTGTTCGAAGGTCAGCTTCAAACCGACCTCGAGTGGGACGAGGGTCTTGTATTTGAGTTTGTGAGCCGCCAGTGAGACATCTGCGCACATGCGCGAGACGCCCGGGCTGGCCTGGGTGTTGGTCATGATTTCCGGCTTGGAGCCTGTGACTTTCACAACCAGTTTGGCCAGGTCGTGAATGGAGGTTTCCTTGCCGCTGCCGATGTTGAGTACCATCTGGTCGATGCCCGGTGCCGTCGCAGCGGCAGCCATGGCGCTGACCACGTCGTCGACGAAGACATAGTCGCGTGTCTGCAAGCCGTTACCCTGGATGACGAACGTCCCATTATGTATCGCCTGCCGCAGAAAGGTCGGGATGACCGGCGCATGCGCGGCAGGGATGTGTTGGCCGGGTCCATAGGCATTGAACACCCGCAGGCACACGCACTCGATCCCCCACAGTTTCCCGATCGTGCGCACGTAATACTCCGATGAGAGTTTTGAGACTGCATACGGGGAATCCGGGTGGGGTGTGGTCGATTCCTTTAGTGGCTGGTGGGTCTGGTGACCATAAACTGCACCGGATGAAATAAAGATGACCCGTTTGACGCCCACGTCGCGCATGGCTTCCATCAGGGTCACGGTACCGCCAACATTGACAAGGTTGTAATCCCTCGGATAGAGCATCGATTCGGGAACCGAGACACGGGCTGCCAGGTGGTAGACGCAATCCACCTCCTGCAGCAAAGTCCAGAGTTTCGGGCGGTCGTTGATATCACCGCGCGTGAAATGGATATCAGGTGAAAGCCGGTCAGGATTGCCGGTGGATAGGTCGTCAATTACCCGTATATTGTGTCCCTGCCGGATGAGCAGATTTGCCAATCCGGAACCCAGGAAACCTGCGCCGCCGGTAATAAGAAAATTCATAAAATACTTGCGTTTACCCTTCTATTTTTTGACAAAGACCAGGTCTCCATAAGAAACCTGGTCCCCGTTACAAATCAAATTATACCACCACGAGCTCGATCCACGTCGATATAATCCATCTGCTTTTTGCAGAGAATTTCCACCTTAATAAGTATACGGTTTTTATTAGAAGCCTTCCTGGATTTATTTCGAGTGGGTTTCATTGGGTTGTATAATCGAACTACCATGAAATCGTTTTTAAAGAAACTTCCGGACTTCATCTGGCATCCATTCCTGTTTGTTCTCTTTGCGCTCCTGTCACTGCTGGTTGCGAACCAGCAACGACTGCCTGTTTTCCAAATCCTGCGGCCATTACTGATCTTCTTTTCCCTCACTGCCTTGTTGCAATGCCTGGCGAGGTGGCTGGCGAAGGATTGGCAGCGTGCCGGTCTGATCACCACCCTGCTTTTGCTTCTTTTTTTCAGCTACGGACATGTCTATGGTTTGTTGGAAGGTTCCTCCCTCTTCGGGCTTGATATTGGGCGGCATCGATTTTTACTATCTCTCTACGCGCTTCTGTTAATGGGAGGGGGATTTTTGATCTTGAAGGATCGCCGTTCCCCGCTCCGGTTGACGGTCTGGTTGAATGTCATTACTGCGCTACTCGTATTGACTCAGATCGGCCAGTTGGCTTTGGCGGGGTATCAAGCCCACCGGTTAAATGCGCAAGTGCAGGGTGGGGAGGATACGATATCCAACGAGGCCATTGCGCTCCTGACAGAGAGGTCCAATACCCGCCCGGATATTTACTACATCATTCTGGATACCTACACCCGTCAGGATGCCTTCAAAGCCGTATTGGATTATGATAATTCAAGTTTTATCGAAGAGTTACGTTCTCGCGGCTTTACCATTGCTGATTGCGGCCTGAGTAATTACACCTCGACGTCGGCTTCCCTGATTTCCTCGCTGGATATGTTGTATCTGAATGAGCTCGACCCGCCGCTTGGAACTGGATATCGCAATTTGAGTTTTCTGGACCCCTACCTTCAGAATAACCGGGTGATTGATTCACTGGCGCATGCCGGTTATACCATTGTCGCTTTCGATTCCGGTTACATGCCGACCGAGCTGCCGGGTGTTGACGTGTATCTGACACCCGTAACGAGAAACGTTTTCACCGGCGGTCTGACCCGTTATGAAAGTCTTTTATTGCAATCCAGCGCGGGCATCCTGGTTTACGATTTTTCGAGCCGGCTTCCTTCCGGCATGCGCTATTTTTTGGACGCCACCTATGTGGCTCACCGCCAACGCATCTTGTATGAATTGGATAAACTGGGGCGGCTGGAAGAACTCCCCACACCCAAATTCGTTTTCGCCCACATACTGGCACCCCATACCCCCTTTGTATTCACCAGGGATGGGCAGCCGGTGGTGCGAAACACCCCCTTTACCCTGAACGACGACCCGGAGCTTGGTGATCCTTCCCTCTATCGCCAACGTTTTATTGATCAAACGTTATTCATGAATAGCCAGATGCTCCAATTGATCGATCGCATCCTGGCGCAGCCCGGAGATCCCGTCATCATCCTGCAGGGCGACCACGGGGTGCCGAGTTCGGGTATCTGGGCTACCGCTATTTTAAATGCCATTCGCCTCCCGGGTGGGAAATATACCCTATATACTGCAGAAACACCGGTGAATACCTTTCGCCTGATTTTCAACCACCTGTTTAATACGGATCTGCCGCTTTCCCCGGATCGATCCTGCCGATTTAACCGCTCAGATCCCGCCAGCTGTGAAATAATCCCGGATCCTGTTCCTGCGTGCCAGCATTAGTATTTGATAATAAAAATAAGCATAATAAGATAATATTAGTATAATTACTTTACTTATAAAGAGGTCAAAATGATAAAACCCAAAATACTTGCAGGACTGTCGCTCTTGATACTGGTCACCGTGGCTTGCGGTTTGACGAATACGATCAGCAGCGGGGCGCAGCAGGTGGCAACCCTGGCAGGCAATGCTCAGAACCTGGCAGGAGAAGTTCAGGCGCTCGCGACAACTGCTGCAAACGCAGTTCCCCAGGGAGCGATGGAAGATCCGCGTGCCTATTTGATCGATGCGCTTTCAAAGCAGATGATGTCTGAGCCTTTTCGCTCGACCATGACCATGGTTTCAGCTGGCAAAACCACAAATTACACGGTTGAATTCCAACCGCCGGACCGTTTCCATATGGTCATGCCGGGTGTGGTTGAGGGTGTCATAATAGGACAGCAAGGATATATGAAGCAAGGTGATACGTGGTTGCAGGTCCCATTGAGTGCGGACTTTTCCTCTGCTTTTGGTTTATTGGGTCCTGATGCAGTAAAAGCTTTCGATGCGATCCAGAACGTGAAGTTTGCCGGAGCTGAGGTGTTGGATGGCAGACCCACCCTGATCTTCACCTATACCTCGGATGTAACGGTGGCGGGGGTTGCCTCTACCAGCACCAACAGACTCTGGCTGGGCGCCACGGATGGGCGCGTTTACCAGATCGTGGTCGACGGAGAAGCAGCCGGCGTAAAATCAACCACAACGATCATTTATGAGTATGATCCTTCCATCAAGGTTGAGGCACCGGTTTAGTTTCGTTCCTAAAATGATAAAAAAGCCGGACTTGTAAAAGCCCGGCTTTGTGGTTAAGCCTTGTGGCTGGCGCCCTTCTCGAGCGCCATGTAATTAAGCGGCAGTAACTTATGATGGCGCTCCGGCAGGTGTTGCTTGAGTGCTTTTTTAAGCGCATCCAGTGGGAGCACGTCCAGGTTGCCAAGCAGCGTGCCCAGCAACACCATGTTGGTGAGTTTTTTATCACCCAATTCCTCGGCAATATCATTGGCAGGCACGACCACACTGTGTATATCTTTGCGTTTCACTTCCCGGTTGACCATCGATCCGTTCACGATCAAAAAACCACCAGGTTGAATGACTGCTTCGTACTTATCCAGTGAGGGCAGGTTCATGGCAATGACCGCTTTCGGATTGCGTACCAACGGGGAACCGATCTCCTCATCAGCGATGACCACCGTGCAGTTGGCCGTTCCACCACGCATTTCTGGACCGTACGAGGGGATCCAGGTGACTTGCTTACCCTCATCCATGGCGGCATAGGAAAGGAGCTGCCCGGTGAAGAGTACGCCCTGCCCGCCAAATCCGGCTACGATTACTTCTGTTTGCATTATTCCCTTCCCTCTACACTTTAAATTCGGCTACCGCGGGTGAAACCTTGAAATCACCCAGCGGGTAATACGGAAGCATGTGCTCTTCAAGCCATTTGAGCGATTCGACAGGCGAATACCCCCAGTTGGTCGGACAGGTCGACAAAAGCTCGACCAGGGAGAAACCCAGCCCGCGCGCCTGGGTCTCGAAGGCGATGCGGATGGCTTTCCTGGCCAGGCGGATGTTCTTGGGGTCATGCAGGCTGCGCCGGACGACGTAACTCGAACCGGTGTTGGTCGCCAGCAGTTCCGCCGTGCGGATCGGGTAGCCCGCGGTTTCCACATCACGCCCGTTGGGTGACGAGGTCGTTTTCTGGCCGGGCAGGGTGGTCGGGGCCATCTGGCCGCCGGTCATGCCGTAGTTGGTATTGTTGATGAAGATTACGGTAATGTTCTCGCCACGCGCAGAGGCTGCCACGATCTCGCCCATGCCGATGGATGCCAGATCACCATCGCCCTGATAGGTGAAGACGATGCGGTCGGGTAACACGCGTTTGACGCCGGTTGCCATGGCCGGAGCCCGTCCATGCGGCGCCTGGACGAAATCGAAATCGAAGAAGTTATAAGCGAAAACCGAGCAGCCTACCGATGCCACGCCGATGGTATGGTCGGTGACTTTCATCTCTTCCAGCACTTCCGCCACCAGGCGGATGCCGATGCCATGCGTGCAGCCGGGACAGAAAGTATTGGGTGTCTCAGTAAAAATGGCAGGTCGGGTATAAACCGGTTGTTGTGTTATGGGATTAACCATTAATAGCTCTCCTATTATCACCGCGCGGGCTCAAATTGCTTCAACCAGCGTGCGCGGGGATCTTCTGTCAATTGCATGGGTTCCTTTTGCATGCGGTGGATCTCCGCCAGGATCTCATCCGGGAAGGGGGTTATTCCGCCCATACGCCCGTAAAAAGCCACCGGTACTTTTCCTGCCACTGCCAGACGGACGTCCTCCAGCATCTGACCGGTGTTCATCTCGACCACCAGCATGCCTTTGGCTTTGGTCGCCAGGTCGTTATAAATCCGGGTTGGAAATGGGCTGAGTGTGATCGGACGGACCAAACCGACTTTGATGCCTTCTGCTCTTGCCGCCCGCACGGCGGATAATGCCACGCGACCGGCGGAGCCGAAGCCGGTCACGATCCACTCAGCATCATCCATGTAGTAAGTCTTGTATCGCACCTCGTTTGCTGTAACCTGC
This sequence comes from uncultured Chloroflexia bacterium, assembly GCA_963701225.1. GTDB lineage: Bacteria > Chloroflexota > Anaerolineae > Anaerolineales > Anaerolineaceae > JAFGXF01. The sequence goes on from OY969578.1 coordinate 1,309,153, forward strand.
ATCCAGCGTTTGATCAGGCGCATGTTCGTCTCTTCCTGCAAACGGGGTTCCAGGTTGATCGAGGTAAGGACGCGCCGCTGACGGTCCTTGATGCCTGCCACTGCCCAATCAGGGATATCGGTTTTGAGGGGCTGCATGGCGGGTAATTCGGCCGGTTCCATCATCTGACCGATATTGCCATCGGTAAGCACGATGGTAACGGCACGGTATTTTTCTGCAAGATCGAAAGCCAGAACGGTCAGGTCGATTGACTCCTGGACGCTGGATGGCGCCAGGACGATGGGGTAGTAATCACCATGACCGCCACCATGTACCATCTGGTTGTAATCTGCCTGGGCGGGAGCAATGTTGCCAAGACCGGGTCCGCCACGCATGACGTCCACCAATACGATTGGTAACTCGGTGCCGGCGATATAGGAGATGCCTTCCATCATCAGGCTGGTGCCCGGGCTGGAAGTGGAAGTCATCACCCGTGCGCCGGTGGTTGCCGCACCATAAACCATGTTGATGGCACCCAGTTCGCTTTCTGCCTGGACGAAAACACGTCCAAGTTCCGGCATGCGTTTTGCCATCCATTCCAGCAGCTCGGTTTGAGGGGTGATGGGGTAGCCAAAGTAAGCGACGAGTCCTGCCCGGATGGCTGCCTCGGCGACGGCCTCATTCCCTTTGATCAAATGTTTGGTCATCGCTCACTCCTTTACTTCAACTCTGGTAGTCTGGGGTACCTCACGATAGACGGTAATCGCGGCATCCGGACAGACCAGTGCACAGATGGCGCAACCGGTGCAGCCCTCGCGTACCAGTCGGGCCGGGTGGTACCCATGGGCTGTCATCGTGTTCTCATCCAATGCGATAACTGCCTGGGGACAGGCGGATACGCATAGCTCGCAAGCCTTGCAATATTTATCATTTACTTCGATCCATCCCTTTACGGGCATTCAAACCTCCTCAGGTTTTGTAAATAGGACAAAATTAGTAGGATTAACCTTCTCATATATTATCACAAGATTGGCATCAGGTGAATAGTGTCAAGCGTCATCGCTCAGATGTACATATTTACGTAATATCCAATCACCCCGTACCAAATTGGCGATCTCCGGCATCTCCCAAACCCGGGACGATATACTTGCGTTCGTTGAGATGATCATCCACGGCAGCCAGGTGTATCGATACGTCGGGGTGGTGACTTTGCATCAACGCAATGCCTTCAGGTGCGCCGATCAATCCGACGAACTTGATCCTCTTTACCCCCCATTTCTTGAGGATATCCACTGTCGTCACGGCTGAGCCACCGGTTGCCAGCATCGGGTCGAGGATCAAACAGACCGATGCACGTGGTTCGATCGGCAGTTTATTGTAATACTGCACGGGTTTGAGGGTTTTTTCATCGCGATAGATGCCGATATGCCAGACTTCGGCGGAGGGCATTAATTCCCAGACACCTTCCACCATGCCCAATCCGGCGCGTAGAATGGGGACCAGGCCGATCTTTTCCAGCAGCTCGGAACCCTGTATGGTCGCCAACGGGGTTTGGACTTCGACCGGTTTAACCGCCAGGTCGGCAGTGGCTTCATATGTCAGCAGGGCGGCGAGCTCCCGAACCAGCTCGCGAAATTTCTTTGGATTGGTATCAACGCTGCGCAACTTGGCTAATTTGTGTGCCACCAGCGGATGAGGTGACGCGAATACATTTGTCATATGGATTCTCCGGAGTATAAAAACTATGCTGATTAGAATTAGGATAATTATAGTCGCTTATCGCGTGGCAGGCATGAGGGTATAATCAACGCGATGACTGAACAATCTCCACAGCGTATGATCGATGGCAACTCCCAGAGCGACGACAAACTCGATCAAGCACTGCGCCCGGCAAAACTATGTGAACTGATAGGTCAACAACCAATCAAAGAGAATCTGACCATCCTGATCAGTGCAGCCCGCCAACGGGGCGAGCCACTCGATCATGTATTGTTCTATGGACCGCCCGGGCTGGGCAAGACCACCCTGGCTCACATCCTGGCGAACGAGATGGGGGTAAGTATCAAGATCACCTCCGGACCTGCGATCGAACGTACCGGTGACCTGGCTGCCATCCTCACCAACCTGAGGGCCGGCGATATTTTATTCATTGATGAAATCCACCGTTTGGGCAGGGCGATCGAGGAAGTGCTTTATCCCGCCATGGAGGATTATTGCCTTGATATCGTGATCGGCAAGGGACCCTCGGCGCGTTCCATTCGCCTGAAGCTACCCCATTTCACCGTGGTGGGAGCCACCACCCGCCTGGCATTGGTAACCGCCCCGCTTCGTTCGCGCTTCGGTGCCACCTACCGGGTGGATTATTATGATCAGGCTGCCATGCAGGAGATTGTCAGGCGTGGCGCCGGTATCCTGGGGGTGATAGCCGAGACCGATGGCATTCAGGAGATTGCCTGCCGGGCGCGCGGAACTCCGCGTGTGGCATTGCGCCTGCTGAAACGCGTGCGGGATTACGTCCAGGTGCGCAGCGATGGTTTGATCACGCGCTCTGCAGCCACCCAGGCCCTTGACCTGTTAAATGTCGATTCGCTGGGATTGGATGATGTCGACCGGCGTGTTCTCAGCACGGTGATCGAGAAATATGACGGGGGTCCGGTCGGCCTGGCAACCATTGCCGCCTCGATCAGCGAAGAGCCGGATACGATCATGGATGTGGTCGAGCCGTACCTGTTACAACTGGGATTTCTGGAACGGACACCGCAGGGCAGGCAAGCAACCCGCCGCGCTTACGAGCATTTGGGCTTGACCCCCACAGAAGAAAACGGCAAGCAGCCACGTTTGTTATAGCCTTCAAGGATTCAATTAATTAACCAGGAATTTGATCCAAAGCTGCTGGACCACACATCCCATTTGCTGAATTAATGAAAACTTCTGACTTTGACTACGAACTTCCGCCTGAGCGTATCGCCCAGACTCCGGTCGAGCCGCGCCATAGTTCGCGCTTGTTGGTCGTACATCGCCAGGATGGAAACCTTGAACATTCGACTTTCTCGAAGATCGGTGATTATCTCAAACCCGGCGATCTGCTGGTGTTGAATCAGACACGTGTCATCAAGGCGCGCATCTTCGCGCGCAAGGAGACCGGTGGCCGGGTTGAATTGTTTTTACTCAACCGCCGTAATAAGACGCGTTGGGAAGCTCTTGTGGGAGGTAAGGGCTTGATGGCAGGTAAACGGTTGACTCTTGAAGGCGGGCCGCAGGTTGAGATCAAAACTGTGCTGGATGGTTCCCGCCGGTTGGTAAGCTTCAGTGAGCCGATCGAATCTTATCTCGAAGCCCACGGTCATGTGCCCTTGCCGCCCTATATCCACACGCGACTGGTGGACCCCGAACGTTACCAGACGGTATATGCACACCTGCCGGGTTCGGCTGCCGCCCCGACCGCCGGGTTGCATTTCACCTCCGAATTGATCGATACGCTTACCCGGCAGGGGATAGGTTTCGCCTATTTGACCCTGCATGTCGGGTTGGATACCTTTGCGCCGGTTATGGAGGAAGACCCTTCTTATCACCGCATCCATTCCGAATGGTGCGAGCTGGGCAGCGCAACTGCCGAACTGATCAACCGCACGCGAAAGGCGGGTGGCAGGGTGGTGGCGGTCGGCACGACCTCCGTGCGCACGCTCGAGAGCGCTGCCTTGAACGCGCAACCAGGTAAGACAGTGGCACCCTTCAGCGGACCGACCAGTCTGTTCATCCTGCCCGGTTTTAGCTTCAAGGCAGTGGATGCTTTGGTAACTAATTTTCACCTGCCGCGTTCGACCCTGTTGATGCTGGTCAGCGCCTTTGTCGGGCGCGAAAGGCTGCTGGCGATCTATCAGGAAGCCATCCGGTTAAATTATCGTTTTTATTCCTTCGGCGATGCGATGCTAATTTTTTAAACTGGTTGGGTTACGGACCAAAGAACAGTCCTAAACCAACCTGCTTCAAATCAAAATTAATTATAGTAGGTTGGGTTAGCGATGCCGATATATAATTATTAATAACACCAATAGACAACGATCTTGTTTGAAGATTAATATGTTTATGGTTATAGCGTAACCCAACAACCCACTTTTCGGGAGGGATCGATGAAATATCGCAGGTCATATGCAATGGGGGGAACATTTTTCTTTACAATCGTTCCATACCAAAGAAGTACACTATTTATAGACGAAGCAAATGTTGGGTTGCTTATAAAAGCAATCGAGGAAGTCCGAAAAAAGCTCCCATTTGAGAGCATTGCGCAAGTTATCATGCCGGATCATTTGCATTCAATTTGGGAACTTCCAGTGGAAGATACGGATTATCCCACCCGTTTGAGATTGATCAAGAGTTTTTTCACCCGCAGGTTTAAGAGAGGAAAGGAAGATATTCAGACTTCATCACGTCTCCTTAAAAAAGAACAAACAGTCTGGCAGAGACGTTATTGGGAACATCAAATCCGGGATGAGAAAGATCTGGAAAGGCATATCGAGTATATACATTACAATCCTGTACACCATGGTCTGGTGGAGTTACCGACCGAATGGAAGTATTCCACCTTTCATCGGTATGTCGAAGACGGTCTATATACCGTTGACTGGACAGCGGATGTTATATTCAAGGATCGTAATGACGTTGGTAGAGAATGATTTGGATTGTTGGATTTTTGACCAATTTTATTGTTGGGTTACGGACTAAAGAACAGTCCTAACCCAACCTTGTATCATAATAGATAGGTTATGCTAGAGAGGTTAAAGATATCGGTCGGGTTGGTGAAGGTGAATCTGGACCCAACCTCAAGGTAAGTAACCTGAAATGTAGATCTGATCCCTTCACCTTAGTCTCACAGAGATCGGACGGTATCTGAAGCCTCTCTAACTACCTAGAGATGAGCTTGCATTCACAAGGATGATCCAATATCTGCGCCTGACCGATACCATCCTAAGTGTACCAAAAGAGAGGAAAAATATGGATCATGTCTTAGGCATCGATGTATCCAAAGACACATTGGACCTGGTACTGGATCAGCGGTTTCATAGAAAAGTATTGAATGACATGGGTGGATTCCAGCAAATACACCAATGGCTTGATTCACTCAATGTTGACCGGGTCCATGCTTGTCTTGAAGCCACCGGGCAGTATGGTGATAGTGTTGCGGAGTATTTATATGAGCAGAAGCATCTAGTGAGTGTCGTGAACCCAGCCCGGATCAAACGATACGGGGAAAGTAAATTACACCGCAATAAAACCGATAAAGCAGATGCCGCTTTGATCGCTGAGTTCTGCATTAAAGAGAAACCTGCCTGCTGGAAACCTCTATCTAATAATATGAAACACTTGAGAGCATTGGTTCGCCGCCTGAGTGACCTGCAAACCTCCCGGCAACAAGAGCGCAACCGCCTGCTTTCAGGTGAGAAAGATGCCTGGGTATTATCTGATCTGCAAGCGCATATCGATTACCTCAATATGTGTATCAGCAATACCTCTATAGCCTTACATCAATTTATTGATCAGGACACCTACCTAAAATCACAGCGTGATCTGTTGATATCGATCCCTGGGATTGGCAAGCTTACAGCCGCCAGGTTATTGGCTGAGATTGGTGATATCTCGTCTTTTGAAAATGCTCCTCAGCTGGCCGCTTATGCTGGTCTTAATCCGCGAGGTTTCAGCTCCGGATCTTCGGTTCACAAGAAAACCAAAATTTCTAAACAGGGTCGTGCTTTCCTGCGTTGTATCCTATTCATGCCTGCGATCGTTGCCCAGAAATATAATCCGGTCATTCATCGTTTTTGTGGCCGTTTGGCAGATCGTAATTTACCCAAGATGGCTATTGTGGTTGCTTCGATGCGTAAGCTGCTTCACCTGTGTTTCGGCGTCCTCAAGAACCAAGTCCCTTTTGACCCGATTTATGATGATCAATTCAATTTTGCCTCTTGACATTTAAGACGGTATCTACTTCAAATCAAAATTATTTATTGTTGGGTTAGCGATGGCGATATGTAATTATTAATAATGCCAATAGACAATGATCTTGTTTGAAGATTAATATGTTTATGGATATAGCGTAACCCAACAATCCGATTATTTTTGTTGCTGGGTTTCGTTTTGCTCAACCCAATCGCTCACATTATAAAAAGATGGTAAGGGCGCATCGCCCCGAAGAGCACCGCACCCGTAGGGTGCAGGTGGGTTGCGCCCTTACTCTTTCCACCCGACTGGCTGTTACAATATCCGCATGCGACGACAACGACTTCCAATTTTCTCTGATCCTTTCCGGCTTCCTCTGGGGGTTCTGATCCTGATCACAATCGCCTGTAATTTATCCCCCAAGCCCACCCTGATCTTCCCGACCTTGCGCCCTACCGCGGATGGCTCCAACCCGATCGAAACAATGCAGTCAACCTCCACCGATAAGCCGGCCGGCAAGATCGCATATGCCTGTACGCTGGACCGGATCCACAATCAGATCTGTGTGATGAATACTGACGGCAACGACCAGCGGGTGCTTGTACCCTGGCCGGTGGTGCAAAGTTACTACCCTTCCTTTGCGCCGGATGGGGCGAGTGTGGTATTTGCTTCCAATCGTGATGGTGAATTCGAGCTTTACGAAACCAGCCTGTCAGGTGAGGTCGTTGAGATCCCAACCGTCAAACAGGAAGTGGCATCACCTGCCATCTCTCCGGATGGCAATTGGATCGTTTTCACCATCGTCAGCTCGCAGGACAACAATGCCATCGCACTGACTCCCCGCCAGGGCGGGGAGGTGACCATCCTCTATGATCGTGATGGCTGGGATCCGACCTGGTCACCGGATGGCAGACGCATCCTGTTCGCCGGGCACGTGGAAGGCAGGGTGCAACTTTTCATCATGAATCGGGATGGCACCGACGTCCAGCAGGTGACCGATCTTTACGGCTTGCGGGGTAGGAACGACTGGTCCTCCAGCGGGGATTTACTCAGCACCTATATTGGCGAAGCTTCTGTCTACAACCGAAATATCTATACCTTTGGAATTCATGGTGAAGGGTTGAGGATGATCACCAACGGGGGGGATAACGTGGCGCCGTCTTTTTCACCGGACGGCAAGTGGATTACCTTCATGTCCTACCGCGACCATTTACAGGAGCAGTTCGGTTGTGAAATCTATATTATGCGCGTGGATGGCTCGGATGTCCGGCGATTGACCAATAACGATACATGCGACTGGCAGCCGCGCTGGGGCAGATAAAAGATCACCGGTGGATCGATCTGAACATTTCGACCTGGAGTGGAGCGGGTTATTACAACTCCTTTGCACGCTGCTGCAAAGCTTTTTCCTCATCGGTGTCAGCAGTAACGACCAATCCGTGCGGGAGTGGTTTGTGGTCAGGTCCTGCATTAATGAATGTGATAAAGCCTTCGAGCACCTCGATCTGATCGGCGAACATCTGAATGTATGCGACCATGCTCGATTTACCTGTCAGGCAGATACGGCTTTCAAAGCGGACGACGGTGCCTTTTGCCACCGGAGATTTAAACAACATCCCGTGTATTTTCAGACAGAGGATATTTTCCGGGCGGGTCAGGGCTGCGGCGGCGACAAAACCCGATTCAACAAACCATTCTGCCGTACGACCGGCATACAGGGTTCCGTGATGATTCAAGTCCTCACCTTTCACGAGCCTGTGATTGATATAGGTGGTCATTGACATGGGATGGTCTCCTTTGTGGTTGCGGTGACTGTACACCCAAGTGGCGATATGGTCAATATGGTTGCGTGGATTATACGGGCGGAACTCATTTATAATATTAACATCATGGAGAAAAATCCGTCGTATAGACGCAAATCCGTATCCTTGAGACGTTTGGGTGGTAACCTTGGGGTTATCCTGGCTGTTATCCTCCTCTTGCAAACAAATCCTTTTTCCAGGGGATATATACCTGTCAGTAATCAGGAGCAGGTGTTTGCTGCTCCAATGGCGGGCACCACCCGCCGGCGGGTGATCCTGATGATCGGTGACGGCATGGGCGCCAATCATCGTCTGGCAGGTCAGTGGAGCAAGGTGGGTCTTTCAGGTTCATTGGCGATGGACAGCCTGCCGGTGCATGGATTGATCCATACATTAAATGTTGATAGTGATATCACCGACTCTGCTGCCGCCGGTACTGCCATGGCAACCGGGGTCAAGACGAAAAATGGTTATTTAGGTGTTGACCGGAATGGTGCGAATCTAAAATCCATTCTCGACTATGCCCAGGAGAGAGGTCTGTTGACCGGTTTGGTGGTGACCAGCCAGATCACCCATGCCACCCCGGCTGCCTTCGCTTCCCATATCACGGACCGCTACCTGGTACTGGAAATTGCCAGCCAGATGCTGGCCCACAATGTGGATATATTACTGGGCGGTGGGGAGGGGGATTGGATACCGTATGCCTATTCTGGTTGTTATGGTGCTGGAAACCGGGATGATGGTCACAACTTAATCCTGAACGCCGTTGGTTATGATTATGTATGCATACCTACTGCATTTGCCAGCCTGACACCCGGATTTCATCAATTGATCGGATTCTTTGCACATGAAAAAATGCTCCGGACGTACTCGCCCACCCTGGCAGCCATGACCGATACGGCGCTTGACAGCCTTTCGACCGATCCGGAGGGATTCTTCCTGATGGTCGAAGGCAGCCAGATCGATAACGCTGCCAGCTCGTACGATGGCGCCAATATGATCGATGATGTGAAGACTTTCGATGACGCAGTCCAGGTGGCAAAGGATTTCGCCGTTGCTAACCCGGATACCTTGTTGATCGTGGTCGCCGATCATGAGACCGGAGGTTTGTCGTTATTACGGCCGGAATCTTCTTGCAGCGCTGGTGAAGGACCTTTCCCGATTTATGGATCACTTGAAACCTTCTGCACTGATTTTTCTACAGAAAACCATACCAACACAGATGTACCACTGACTGCAAAGGGATCCGATAGCGGTTATTTATCCGGTACACACGAGAACACAGAGATATTCATCACAATGTTTCGTTATCTGCACTCTTTTTATTTTGCATATCTGCCTGCTTTATTAAGACAATAATGGGCAATCTTCACATAAGCAATCATCCGGATAATTGGAATGATAAAAAAATCTCTCCAGCCTGACAGAGCTCTACAATTCGTTGCGGTTTTAGCGTTAACAATCGTCCTCACGGTGATGGTCTGTTCGCTGATCTGGTGGTTTACCGGCGATCATTCCTATGATATCCTTGGGCGCTATATCAGTATCGGAGGCGTTATTTTGATTGCATTTGGCACCATCAGCATGGGAGGGCGTGGTTATGTTGCATTCAGAAAAAACACAGGGACGGAAGGGAATGGGAACCACGAGGAAGCAATACGGCGCGGGAATAGCGCTGATAAAACCCGCCCGGCTACACTGGTGGTCCTGAATTTGTTCGGTGCAGGGCTGCTATGTCTGTTTATCGGCAATCTGATCCTGTTGGGATTATAGGAAAATTCAAAGACATGATTGATAAAATCGATTTCATCCTGAAACGCCGCAGTATTCGCCGCTTCGAAGACCGCCCGGTCGAAGTCGAAAAGATCACCCTGTTGCTCAAAGCGGGCATGGCCGCCCCCTCGGCAGTTAACAGCCAACCGTGGGAGTTTGTCATCATTAGCGAGGAACCGCTTCTGAAACAATTAAGGGCTGCCTTGGAGTACGGCAAAATGCAAGCGCCACTGATCATCGCTGTGCTGGGCAGCCCGAAGGTGGCATCGAGTTTCGCGGGTGAGACCTACTGGGTCCAGGATTGCTCTGCGGCAGTGGAAAACATCCTGATCGCAGCTGCCAACCTCGATCTGGGTGCGGTGTGGGTGGGAGTCTATCCGCGTCCCAGAAAAATGGAAGCAGTACGAAAAATATTGGATATCCCAAACGATGTTCTCCCCTTGTGTCTATTGCATATCGGTTACCCGGCGGAAGACAAACCGCCGCATACAAAGTATAAAGAAGATCGCATCCACTGGCAGCAATACAAATCGGATAAATCGTATATCCTGAAACCGTTTTACAAACTGGTGGATAAAGTAATAAAGATGGTTTAAAAAAGGACGGACCATGTTTAAAGTATTGAAGGATTTTCCATTACGCGGCAATGTGTTGGATCCGGCAATCGGCGTCATGAGTGGCACCGCATTTGGCAAGATCATTTCATCATACTGAAATCCTATAATAGGTTGCCCTAACCGGACGAACAACCTGAAGCGCCGCCGGCGAAGTAGTGCCCTTATTACTTGTCTTCCATCCTGAATGAGACAACTCGCCACCCGCACTGCACTTCTCAGCTAAAATAAAGACTGATATCATCATCCAAGTTATCCTCTGGAGGACATATGGCAGAATCACAACTGATCAAGCAGGAATTAAAACGCTCGGGCAGCACCCTGGTTTACTGGCTGACCGGACCTGAGAAAGCTCCGCTGGTGGTGCTGACACACGGTGCCACCATCGATCATCGCACCTGGAATCCGCAAGTGAAGGCACTCGAAGGCGAATACCGTGTAATGGTGTGGGATGTGCGCGGGCACGGTCAATCGCAGCCGATCGGAGAGAATTTTACGGTTGCCGGTGCGGCAGATGACCTGGTTGCCATCCTGGATAAGCTCAAGATCCGGCAGGCTGTCCTGGTCGGGCAGTCGATGGGTGGCAACATCTCGCAGGAGCTCGTCTTCTATCACCCGGAGCGGGTGAGCGCTATGTTTCTCTTGGGTTGTGCCTGCAACACCTGGAAGCTGACGAGGTTCGAAAAACTTCAAATTAAATTCTGGGTTCCAATCCTTGAAAAATATCCATCCGGTGTCTGGCTCTCACAGATGGCCGGTAGAAGCTCGATCGACCCGAAAGTGCAGGCGTATCTCACCGAGGCATCTTCAAAAACCATTAAAGCCGGTACTTTTAATCATATCTGGAATGCACTATCGCTCTGCCTGCATTACGAAGAGGATTATCGCATTGAGTGCCCGTTGATGCTGGCGCACGGTGAACATGATAATCTGGGTAATTTCAAGAAGGTGATGCCGTTGTGGGCCTGGCGCGACCCGCTGGCACGTTATGTGGTCATCCCGGGTGCCGGACATGCCGCCAACCAGGATAACCCGAAATTTTTCAACCGGCTGCTGTTGGATTTCCTGCATCTGAATGCTCCGGTAAAGAAATAAAAATTTATGACCCCTGCAACTCCGGTGTTGCATCTGCGTAGACAGGTAAGAACAGGAGAATATCATGGAACATGAAATGATCGCTACATCATTTGAAATCCCAGGTTACCGTGTAAGAAAGAATCTGGGTCTGGTGCGGGGGGTGACTGTCCGTTCGCGGAGTGTACTCGGCAGTTTCGCAGGCGGCGTCCAGACATTGTTTGGTGGGAATATCTCGATCTTCACCGAGCTGTGTGAGAAAGCCCGCCAGGAAGCCTACGACCTGATGCTCGAACATGCTGACGAGATGGGTGCCAATGGCATCATCGGCATGCGTTACGACGCCAACGATGTGATGGATGGTGTAACCGAGGTACTGGCTTACGGCACCGCGGTCGTCATGGAGCGTGCGTAATTCTTCTTTGATCTTTGAGTTTTATATCGAAGATACCATGAGAGAGAAATACCAATCCAGCATGTACCAGCCTGACGATTTTGCCAGGCTGGTAAAGTTTATTGCCGAGGCTCGAAAACCGGATAAACTATCCCAGTATCCCTCATTTACGGATTTCGAAGAGATGATGGCTTCGATGGATATTGAAACACACACCCGCCTATGGTTTGATGACAGCGAACGGCTGGTCGGCTATTCTTTAGTGGATAACCGAAATAACAATATCTGGTTCGAGGTGGATCCAAAGCTGGACACCTCCCAATTGGATGAGAAGATGCTTGTTTGGGGGATTCAGAGATTTAAGGATTGGAAAACAAACAGAGCCGTCGAGGTCGACGCGACGCTGGATACTAATTGTGATGAGGATGAACTGGCGCGCATTGCGCTGTTGAAAGCCCATGGTTTCATTCCCCAGGATCTGATGACACTTCACCTTGAGCGTTCTCTCACTGAGCCCATTCCGCCGGTCGAGTTTCCATCAGGTTATGCCATCCGACCTGTGGCAGGTGAGTGTGAGGTCGATGATGTGTTGGCGCTTTACCATGCCGCCTATGGGACCGATCGTATGACCAGGGAAGAACTGCTTTCGATCATGCGGACTTCCACCTACGAACGCGAATTGGATCTCGTTGCTATTTCGGTGAACGGACATATTATTGGCCTGTGCACCTGTGGGATGGATGTTTCACTTAATCAAAAACTTCCACGCAAGGAAGGCTGGACGGATCCAATCCTCGTTCATCCGGATCACCAAAAATTGGGATTGTCATGCGCATTGATCCATCGCGGCTGGCAATTGTTGAAATCCAGGGGTATCGAAGTGGCTGTGTTGGGTACCAGCAGCCAAAATGCGAAAGGTGTGGCGGCATTTACCAACGCTGGTTACCACATCACTTATCGAAAACCATGGTTTTCCCTTTCTGTGTAATACAAACTTATTATGTAAAAAGTGATATAAAAATTTAATGTGATGCTGGATATTAATATTTATGTGTACTGTAACGATTATGTAACGGGACACAACTAAACTGTTCACATCATGATCATTTTGTGAAGAAAGAGGTGCGCGATGAATGATTCTGTGGTGGTTGTGAGAAACTTCAGAAAAAAATACGGTGCTTATGTGGCTGTGGATGATATCTCCTTTGAAGTCCGACGTGGTGAGATTTTTGGCTTGTTGGGACCCAATGGCGCCGGCAAGACCAGCACGCTGGAGACGCTGGAAGGCATCCGCCGTTCGGATGGTGGGCAGTTGGATATCCTTGGGCTTGATCCCACCCGCGAGCCGCGTAAATTGAAAAATATCATCGGCATCCAGCTTCAAACCTCGGGATTGCCGGGGAATATGACAGTGGGTGAAGCGATGCGCTTTTTTTGCGCCTACCATCAGGTGGCACCCCGTCTGGATTTGATCGAGCGTTTGGGTCTCGACGAAAAAATTAAAACCCAATACCAACAATTGTCTACCGGGCAGCAGCGGCGCCTGGCATTAGCCCTGGCAATCGCTCATAAACCCCCGCTGATCATCCTGGATGAGCCGACTGCAGGTCTGGATGTCGGTTCCCGCACCGAACTGCACGGCATGATGGATGAACTGCGCAAACAGGGAACTTCCATCCTGCTGGCGACGCATGATATGGCCGAAGCGGAGAAAATGACAGATCGCGTTGCAATCCTGCTGCACGGCCGGGTGGTGGAAAGCGGCAGCCCGCGCGAACTGACCGCCACCGGCTCCGGATTGACCAAGATCTCAGTCCGGACCGAGGACTCGGTGCTCGAGAAGAAACCAATAAAATTCCCGGCTGTTACCCAGCATGTGTTCAAGGATGAATACTCGGTGTTTTACAGCAAGGACCCGGGTGAAAGCGTATCAGCGCTGCTCAAATATATTGACCGCCAAAAGGACCACCTGATCGACCTGCGGGTGGAACGACCATCGCTCGAGGAACGTTTTCTCGAGATCACCACTCCCGGAGGCAGGAAATGAACGCTTTTATCAACCATTTTGTTTTTGAATTCAAAACCGGTTTGCGTAATTCCAATCATTTGATGATGAATTACCTGTTCCCGCTGGCTTTCTATGCCATGATGGGCTTGATCATGGTCAGGATCAATCCGGGCTTTGCCCAGGTGCTCGTACCTGCCATGGTTGTGTTTGCCACCATGGCAAGCACTGTCCTGGGGTTGCCCAATCCGCTGGTTGAATTACGCGAGGCGGGGGTCTTCCGCAGTTATAAGATTAATGGCATTCCCGCAATTTCGATCCTGATTGTCCCAGTTGTGACTACTATTTTTCATGCCCTGATCGTCTCGACCATCATTACGTTAACCGGCAAGCCATTCTTCGGCGGAGAGGTACCTCTGAACATCATCCCATTTATCCTTATCACGCTGCTGGTGGCATTCAATTTTGGCGCGATCGGTGCGCTGATCGGGGTGATCTCGACCAATTCTCGCGCCACGGTTCTTTGGTCACAACTGCTTTTCCTGCCCTCCATGCTGGTTGGTGGGATGATGGTCCCGATCAGTATGTTGCCGCCAAGCGCCCAACCGCTGGCTGCATTGCTGCCCAGCTCGCACGCCATGCAAGCTTATCTCGGTCTGGCTTACGGACAACCCACGACCTTCAATACAACAATCTGCATTAGTGTGCTTGTGGTCAGCATGATCCTGGCTTTCAGCCTGGCCATCTATCTTTTTAACTGGGATTCGAAAAACCAGACCCGTCGGGGTCATCCATTGATGGCATTGCTGGTGTTGATCCCGTATATTGCAGCGATATTTCTTGTTTGATGTTCCAGGAGGCCTGGTAATGGCCTCCATTTTTTCAATGATATTAATCTATTTGGGCTGATCGAGTCCCACCCCAAATACAAAATTGGTTATTGACAAAACCCCATTGATAGGTATAATATAACGTAGATGATTAACTACGAATAAAGAGGTGAATAAATGACTACGATAAAGGTACTCATAAAAAACAGATCCCTGGTGATCATTGGGATCTCTGAGTCGGTAAGCAATATTGGCAACTGGATAACGATGATGGCAGTCCTTGCCTTGGTGCTCTTCAGGGGAGGTGGTGGGGTGAAGGAGAGCAGCCTGATCATGCTGGCCGGTTTGCTTCCCACTTTACTCTTCAGCCCCGTGGCAGGCTGGCTATGTGATCATTTTGACCGGAAAAAGCTGATGATCATCAGTGAGCTTATTTCAGGTGTCTTGATCGCGGGCTTGATCTTTGTCACGCGCCTGGAATGGATTCTGGTGATCCTTGCACTTGAAGCCGCTTCGCTGGCGATCATGGGGCCTGCCAGGCAATCGGTTGTTCCGAGTCTTGTAGCACCTGAAGATTTAACCAAGGCGAACGCATTTTTTCAACAGCTGTCGGGTATCATCAAAATTGGTGCACCCATGTTAGCAGGCCTGGTGCTGGCTGTGATGAATCCTCATCAGGCGATCATTCTGGATGTCGTCTCTTTTGCCCTCTCGGCCTTGATCCTGAGCCGTTTGCCATCCTTGAAACCTCACAAGGCAATTCCCTCAGATAAACAAGACAAGGCTGAAGAATCCGGCGAGGGCGTCCTGCCTGTTTTAAAGCGGTTACCTCTATTGCGTTTATTGTTCGTCGCTCTTTTCATCACAATCTTTGTGATCATTGGATTCGATACGCTGGCTCCCATCTATTTCCGGGATGTACTGAGTCAAACGGAGCAGTTCTTCGGATTGTCGATTGGACTGGTCGGATTGGGTACGGTAGGGGTCTCGTTTATGCTTATGTCGCGCAAGACAAATTCGGATCCCTGGAAAGATATAATTTCAGGATTAATGCTACTTGCTACCATACCCACCGGGTTGGCACTTGGAACCTTGATACATGTTGACTGGATAATGAGCCTGATTGTTGCATTCGTATGCCTGATAGGGGGCATCGGTGTTGGCCTCATTAACATTCAAGCAGGTACACTGCTCCAGACATTGAGCCCCGCGGCGGTGCTGGGCAGGATGAGCGGCTTGTTTCAAGGTACAGCTGTCATGGGGCAATTGTTTGGCATCCTGATCATCCCCCTGGTTGTTCCGGGTGTTCTAACTATGGGCCCATTCTTTGCAATCGGGGCGGTTGTCATCATGGTCGTCGCCGTTGTCACGATGATCAACCTGCGTGGTAAGATTCAAGCAGTTGAGGTTGGAGCTTGATGGTAGAAGATACTTCAGTCAACATGGGTGGCTGGCAGATAGGCCGGTCGATCGCCTTGGAGCTGGATGTCCTGCTTTCGGGAGTGCGCGGCGTCGGTTGGAGCGCGGCTTTTCACCAGGAATTCTCCAGTCTGGTGGATAAACTCCCGGCAGGTTGGATTGATGAATGGGATGAAATGCTGGGCAGACCATTGGATATGGTAGCCTTGATGGATGAAATGGCTTACCTGGCAGGGGTCTTTGGGGAGGAAGATTACCAGACCGCCACCCTGGCCATGCGCAAATTGTCTACAAGTGAAATGCTGGATAGACTCTCTGTCTTTGCGCTCCCCTTCGATATCCATCCCGACCTTCAACTGGATCAAACGGAACGATTGATTGATCTTGATGTACGCTTGTCTGGATCGCTTTATCCTTCCTTTGGTGTTCAATATACGGATACAGCCAGGTATGAACGCGGCGTGCGGAATAGTTTTACCCATCTTGTAAAAATTGCGAGGAACGGTGAACTGCATGATCGTTTCTGGATGTGGCTTGACCGTTTATATTTCGAAACCTATCAACCATGGCGTGTGGGACGGCTGGAGTTCATGGCACGTGCCGAATCACATGCTATTCTGTCGCTGGGTGATAGACAGAAGGCAGGTGTGGTACCTGCAATTGACTGGTTGCCGGCACAGAATCCGCTCCATATGCACCCATTCCTTCTGAATGGTGTCCATAGTCAAAAATTGAGGATCTTCTTCTGGGTCGAACCTTTTGGCCTCGCAGATTTATGGTCACTTTTCCCAAACCAACTGGTTGTATCCATTGCTGAGCCGGGAGCGATCTATGAACGTTTTGGTGAAAAGACAGCCAATCTGGCATGCCGGGTTCAGGCACTGGCAGATCCAAACAGGCTGGCCATCCTGCGTATCATACGCCATTTTGGCATGATCAATACTGAAATCGCTAAATTCATGGGCCTCCAGCGACCGACCGTCAGTGTCCATGCCAAGCTATTACGTAAGGCGGGTTTGATCACCAGCCATAAGGATGGCCGTGAGATGCGGCATGAGATAGTGCCCGGTGCCTTGCAAAAGCTTCTTCATGATCTGGAAATACTACTCGACCTTCCGGATGAGGGTGACGACGGCAAAACCCGATCGGAATGAGAGTGCTTTCCTAACCAGGTACGGGAGGTTCGGGAGAACCTCCTTTTCTTGTTTATAATTGGCAATCAGATCGTAACCATGGTTAAAAAAATGTTCTTGTTCATTCTTTGCATGACTCTCCTGGTCGCTTGCGGTCAGACTACGCCCACGCCTTTGGTCACCGAACAATCCATCCCGATCATCGCACTACCCACCCGGGAACCTTCCGAAACACCCGAGCCTGCGGATGAGCCCGATATTGAAACACGATCTGACATCAGTCCGCCTGAGCTGGCTGCCGCTTATATGCTTCCCGCTACTTACCTGGCTGAACGCCTGGTCGCACCGGCTGCTGCCGACGTCAGGGCCATCGCCCAGAGCCAGAACGGGAAGGTCTACCTGCAGCGGGGTGGGAATTTCGGCGGTATCTCATTGCTGGATGTCGGGTCGGGTGACGTAACCGATATCCTGCCAACAGCCGGTTTGGAGGTCGGGCGAATTTTCAACGGTCCGGGCGAGAGCGTCTTGATGAAAGTTGGCAATGAGTTGTGGCGGTTGAATCCGGACGGCACGCATGAGTTCTGGTCCCAAAGTGTGGTCGGAAACCCCTTGTTCTTTGCAGCCAGCGGAGAGATCTACGCTGCAAGCGATGATCGGACCGCCGTCCTGCGCCAGTCACCCGGCGTTTCGTCGGTCGAGGTCACCGGCGGATTTGAGGAGATCAACGATCTGGTCGTTACAGCGGAGCGTGTGCTCTTTGTGGTCGATGGAGCAACCGGTGATGTTGTACGGGTTGATCCCAGCGGAAGCCGGCTGCTGCTGGATGCCGGTATCCCTGATGGTGAAGTTGTTGATATCAGCCTGGATGGCAGCGGCAATCTATATCGGAACAGTGCCGCGACCGGTTTTGCTAAAATTGACCCGCAAGGAGGGCAACCACAACGATTCGATACCCTATACAGCCCCTGCACCAGCCGGCCGGGTGACTTTGTCATCACCGAGAACGGCATGGTCATCTTCATCGATTCGACCACCAGTCAGGTGGTATGGGGTGACCTGGCAACCGGGCAGAACGGGGTGATGGTATCGAATGAAGGACTGAATTCCGGTGTTGTTGATATTGGTCCTGACGGAGCTTTATATATGGGTGTTTCCACCTGCGGTGGGGCGATGCCGTCTCAGATCGTGCGTGTTGGGAGCGACGGATCACGCCAGGTGGCATATGATGGTATCTCCGGGCGGATCACTGCCCTGGCATACGACCTGCGTGGAGGGGTCTACCTTGCCACCGCCAGTGCGACCTCCGGGAATCGCCTGATGTACTATCCGGCGCCTGCCGATCAGCCATACCTGATCGATACATCCACCGATTATGAGGTGGTCTCGCTGGACGTGGACCCCAACAGCGGGACTGTCTTTGCCACATTGTCGACCAGCCAGCGCATCTATGAATACGATTGGCAGGGGTTGGTGAAGAAGTACTATGCCATCCTGCCACGCGAACCGCAGGAATATGACCTGGCAATCGCCGGTGATGGACAGCTCTTTGCCTACATGTCGGAAAAGGGGCGTTACTTGACCGGTCCGGTGGTGGACCGCTACCTTTTGAAATTGATAACGGTTGATGCAAAAGTAGAGCTGATCCGGTCCTTCCAGTTCAAAGGCTGCTGTCCAACCGGCAGCCTGGTGGCGGAACCGGGAGGCACGTTATGGTTGCTGGTAATGCCCGAGGGGCAGCTCTGGCGCTATCCGCCGGAGGGTGAGCCGGAACTGTTCGCCCGGAATTTACCATCCGGCACAAGCGGTCTGGCGGTCAATCTTTATGGAGATATCTTTCTGACCACGCCGGGCGGCATCTACCGATTTTATAGGAGCGAAGGACCATGAGTGAAATCCCAAAGGAATACTTCCAGGCGCTGGATCACGGCTCGCTGGAGAAGGTGCAAAACCTGCTCTTGAAAAACCCGCGTTTGCCCGACATGCTCACCGACCAGGGTATCACCACCGTGCTGCTGGCAGCCTATAATAACCAGTTTGAGATCGCCGGCTACCTGGCGAGCAAAAAGCCAAGCCTGCCGGTGTTCGAGGCTGCTGCACTGGGTTATGTGAACCAGTTGAAACAAATTCTGGAAAAAGATCCCTCCCAGGCAAACGTAGTCGGAGCGGATGGTTTTCAACCGCTCGGATTGGCCTGTTTCTTCAACCATCCGGAATGCGCCAGATTGCTGGTGAAAAGCGGAGCGGATGTGAATGCGCCTTCACAAAATGCGCAGTGCATCAGCCCATTGCATTCGGCTGCTGCCGGACGCAGCCTGGAGATCGCCCGCCTGCTGCTCGAACACGGTGTCCGCGTGGACGCACCGCAAAAGGGCGGCTACACCGCACTGCATGCTGCTGTTCAAAACGAACAACTCGAGATGGTCGAACTGCTGCTGATGAATGGCGCCGCCCCGAATCATCATAATGACTCGGGCGTCTCGCCCCGCGACCTGGCGCGCCGCAGCAAGAATGGTGCGCTCAAGACGCTGTTGGGATTGGCGGTGGAATAAACCCTTGCCGCCCTTTGCTGAGATCATCCTCGCTCATCTGAAACGCTACCCGCTGATGGAGGTCCAGGACCTCTACAAGCTGACCTACCAGGCCGCGCTGGGAGCGGAGCATGCCGCGCTGAACCAGGATGCCGTTCACAATTACTTAATGCAGGAGCTGAGTGGGTTGGTGGAAGGTCCCGAAGAGCCACCGGCTGAACCGATCTCGCCGGATGGGCGTATCCTGCGCGTGCACTTGCGACCTTTTATTAAGACACTTGGCGACCCATTAAAGCTCAGTCGGGCTTTTTGGGAGAGCTCCCAGGCTTACCGGGGCACGACGGATCTATTATTGGAATACTGGCAAGCGGCTCTTAACCTGGCGCAGACTGGGCAGCTGCCATTCAATCCGAAGAAGATGGAAGATTATTTTACCGACCGTAAGATCGGAGAGTTCCAGCCCGTTCACCATTCGACTGCTTACCGGGAAGCATATCACCCGGCTTACAGAATCATAGAAGAGAAATATTATAAAGCCATTATTAATGCCTAAGAATTTCAATGGGTGGGCAAACCTGAATGGCAGGATTATTTCCTGCCGCAAGTGCCCGCGGCTGACCGCTTATCGTGAGCGGGTGGCGCATGAGCGTAAGCGTGCCTACCGCGACCGGGAGTACTGGGGCAAGCCCGTCCCGGGCTTTGGTGATCATGCTGCTCGCGTCCTGGTGGTGGGGCTGGCGCCCGGCGCCCATGGCTCCAACCGTACCGGGCGTATGTTTACCGGGGATGCCTCGGGCGTCTTTCTTTATCGTGCGCTGCAACGTGCCGGCTTTGCCAACCAACCTCATTCGGAGGATCCCAACGATGGTCTGATCCTAAAGGATGTGTTCATCACCGCAATCTGCCGCTGTGCACCGCCGGATAATAAACCAACGCGCGAGGAACAGACCAACTGCCGGCCTTACCTTCTGGAAGAGATGGCGTTACTCACTCGTCTTGAAGGTATTGTTGCGCTGGGCAGGATAGCGCTGGATGGCATCCTGGCGGTTTATCGGAGACGCGGAGATGTTGTTCCCAGGATCGATTTTGCCCATAACCGCTTATTCGAGCTCGGGAAGGGGCTGCCATGGCTGGTCACCTCCTACCATCCCAGCCGCCAGAACACCCAGACCGGGCGGCTGACCGAGGGTGATTTCGATGCGGTTTGGGTACGGGTAAGGGGATTGTTGGACGGTACCAAATGAACCTAAATAGAAAATCTCTGCGCTTACAGGAGTATGATTACACGGCTCCGGGAGGATATTTCATTACGATCGTGACCTCTGACCGAAAACAACTTTTTGGAAATATTGAAAATAGTGGAATGCATTTGAATGAGATGGGTGAAATTGCGAAAGAGGAATGGTTACGGACGGAGAAATTGCGACGGATTGTTGAATTATTCGATGAGGAATTTGTGGTCATGCCTGACCACGTTCATGGCATTATTTGGATACACGATTCGAATGTAGGGGCGGAGCGTCGCTCCGCCCTCCTGGAAAAATCCACAAGGGTTGAGCAACGCTCAACCCCTACGAAGAAGATGGATCCGCCGTGGGCATTGACCAACAAACCCCCGCTACCAGGTTCGCTAGGGGTGATCGTCCGTGCATATAAATCGTCGGTAGCCTATCGCATCAACCAGGTTCGCAATACTCGCGGAATGGCCGTCTGGCAACGTAATTATTTCGAGCACGTCATTCGAGATGAGGAAGACCTGGAGGACATCTGCGATTACATCAAGGCCAATCCGGCTTGTTGGGATGTGGATGATCCATTTCAAGCCCTTAAAACGCCCAACCGGTTACACCGCGTATAATATCCCCACCATCACTAACAATCCAAGGAGCGGAAGATGTACCACGAAATGCGCTGGACGCTCGATAAGATCAAAAAACGCCTGGGTCTGATCGCCCCGCTGGTTTATATACAACAATCCACGTTGCCCGATTTCCGGTACAAGGCACTCGATGGCCCACTCAGCCCACCGCCGGTCGGCAGGGATGTTGACGATAACGCCTGGCAGATAATCGAACCCAATACCTATTGGGGTTCCTGGATGATCGATTTCGTCCTGCGCACCTCGTTCACCATTCCAACCGAATGGGATGAAAAACAACCGATCGCGCTGTACCTGCCACTGGGTGAGGCGGGCGACTTCAGCCATCCCGAAGCGCTGGTTTACATCGATGGCAAACCTTATGCCGCCTGCGATCGCCACCACCAGGAGGTGTTGCTGAAGCCGGATTGGACGGACGGCAAGCCCCATACGCTGGCGTTGCATGGTTGGACCGGGCTGGGTGGGGCGGAAGGCGGCGACTTTTTTACAAAATTATTCATGCACCACTGCTCTGCCGTGCAGATCCACCCACCCACACGCGAACTGGTCATCCTCACCCGCGTGGCAGTGGAAACCGTTGGGCAGTTGTCCGAAGACGACCCGGCACGCAGCCGCCTGCTGAACGTTCTCAACGATGCCTACTGCCGGCTTGAAACACGCACCCCGGATAGTGACGCATTCTTAGCCAGCGTGGGTCCGGTGCTCGAAATACTCAAGAAGGGCATTGCCAAGTCCGGCACGTCATTGGATGTGACCTTGCACGCCAGCGGGCACGCGCATATCGACGTGGCGTGGCTGTGGACGCTGGGTCAGACCCGCCGTAAAGCCGAGCGCACTTTCACCAACGTACTGCGATACATGGAGCAATTCCCCGATTATCACTTCAGTCAAAGCCAGCCACAATTGTACGACTTCATCCGCCAGGATTCTCCCGAGCTGTTCCAGGCCATCCGGAAGCGGGTCGGGGAAGGGCGCTGGGAGCCGATGGGCAGTATGTGGGTTGAAGCGGACTGCAACTTGAGCGGAGCGGAGTCACTCGTGCGCCAGTTCCTGCTCGGACGTACCTTCTTCCGCGAGCATTTCGGTCAGGGTGCCGAAAGTCCGGTACTTTGGCTGCCGGATGTATTCGGTTATGCCTGGGCGCTGCCGCAGTTGATCCGGCAGGCCGGGCTGAAATATTTCATGACCATCAAGATTGGCTGGAACCAGTATAACCGCCTGCCGTACGACACCTTCCTGTGGCAGGGGTTGGACGGCACGCGCATCCTGACCCACTTCTCCACCGTCAAAGAGATCGGCAGCCCGTATGCCAGCACCTATAACTCGATGGCAAATCCGGCTGAAGCGTTGGGTGCCTGGAAGAACTTCCAGCAGAAAGAACTGCAAAAAGATCTGTTAATGGCTTATGGCTTCGGAGACGGCGGCGGGGGACCAACGCGGGAAATGCTGGAGAACATCAGTGTGATGGGTGACTTCCCTGGACTGCCACAGGTCAAACAATCCAGCGTCAGGCAATTCTTCGAGACGATCGAACCGCTGGCTGATTCAAAAATGATGCCGGTCTGGAACGGTGAGTTGTATCTCGAGTATCACCGCGGCACGTACACTACCCAGGCGCGCAACAAGCGCGCCAACCGCAAGAGTGAATTCCTGTTGCATGACGCCGAGTTTCTGGCAGTCGCTGCCAGCTTGATCGACCCTGGTTATACCTACCCTCATGAGGGCTTTACCGAAGCCTGGCGCACGGTCTGCCTGAACCAGTTCCACGACATCATCCCCGGTTCCAGCATCACCCCGGTCTATGAGGAATCGCAGGCGCAGTATGTCAAGCTGAGCCAGGATGTCACCTCGTTCCGTGATCAAGCATTGGCTGTTCTTTCAAATAAGCTGGGTGCAGAGCTCTTATTGGTCAACCCGACCTCCTTCCCATGCACACGACCGGTTTTCATCCCGGATGGCTTGCCGGCAGGCATGCAACCTAATTGGGATGGCAAGCCACTGGTAACCCAGGTGGTGGATGGAGGATGCCTGGTGGATGGTGGTGAATTACCCCCCTATAGTCATATACCGATCAGCCTTGCATCATCCAGCGAGCATCGATCGGTAAAATTACCCACACCAAAAATAGCCAAGGGTGAGCTGCCTGTCCTGGAGAATGACCTGGTGCGGGTGGAATTCAATCTTGCAGGTGATATCATCCGTGTTTATGACAAACTGGCGAAGCGCGAGGTATTGGTTGAAGGAGCGACCGGCAACCAGTTCCAGGCCTTCGAGGATCGCCCGAAAGACTTTGATGCCTGGGAAATTGACATCTTTTATGACGACAAACTCTACCTGGCTGACCCTGCCAGTTCGGTTCAATTGGTGGAAAATGGACCGCTGTGCCAGACACTCGAGATCAAACGCCAGATCCTTACCAGCCCATACACTCAGCGTATCTCACTCTGCCATAACAGCGCACGGTTGGATTTTGATACATTTATCGAATGGAACGAGCGTTCCACCATGCTCAAGGTGGCTTTCCCGGTTGAGGTTTTTTCGCCATTGGCCACCTACGAGATCCAGTGGGGCAACGTACAACGACCGACCCATCGTAATACCAGCTGGGATTGGGCTCGTTTTGAGAGTTGCGCCCATAAGTGGGTCGACCTGAGCGAGGGTGGCTATGGTGTCAGCCTGCTCAATGACTGCAAGTACGGTCATGATATCCATGACAATGTGATTCGTCTGACCCTATTGCGCGGCCCTACCATCCCTGACCCGGCCGCGGATTATGGTGAGCATCGTTTTACCTACAGCCTGTTCCCGCATACCGGCGACTGGGATGAACGCACCCAGGCGGCAGCCTATGCTCTGAATGATCCCCCGCTTGCATGGCTATCACCAGACATCGGAATTGGCCTGCATACTAAAGGGAAAAAACCCCAGACCGCTACTCGCGCGTTTGTTACCGTGTCTGAACCCAATGTGATCATCGAGACCATCAAGGCTGCTGAAGATGGGCAGGGCGTGATCCTGCGCCTGTATGAGAGCCAGCGCAAACGTTGCCAGGTTGTTTTGGAATTTGCTCAGCCGGTGGAATCTGCCTGGCTGACGAACTTGCTGGAAGAAAACCAAACGTCACTCGCTGTGAATAACTGCCAGATCAGGCTGGATTTGAGACCATACCAGATTGTCAACCTCAAACTTCAGTTCAAATAAAAGAATCAAAAGGCGGATGTTTTTCAATCCGCCTTTAGGTTTCCTATTAGTAAGGTTAGCCTGCCATGTAGGCAACGGCAATCGTACCCGGTCCGGTATGGCTGCCGATCGCCGGGCTGACCTCGCTCAGGATGGCTTCTTCCGGGTGAAATCGTTCGATCGCCCGTTTCTGTAAATCCTGAGCAACCTCCGGGACATTGGCATGGAAGACGGAAATCCTGACAGGTTTCCGCCCGGCAATATTCTTCTCGATCAGGTCGAGAATCTTCTCCATCGCCTTGCGTGTGGAAATAACGCTGGTCACCGGTTCGATCTTGCCATCAACGATGGCCAGCACCGGCTTGATATTGAGTGCCGTGCCCATCAAGCGCTTGGCACCGCCGATGCGACCGCCGGCAGCCAGGTATTTAAGGGTTTCAACGGTGAAATACACTCCGATTTTTTTATAGGATTCTATGGCAACCTGCTTGCACTCTTGCAGACTGGCACCCTTTTCCGCCGCGCGCGCGGCTGCCAGCACCATGAAGCTGAGCGCCATCGACACCAGCTTCGTGTCGATCAGCTCAACCGGTTTACCAGGAAAATCAGCCAGTGCCTGAACAGCAGCGTTGTAACTGCCTGAGACGCCGCTCGAGATCGGCAGGATCAAAACTTCATTCCCCTGATCCAGCAATTTCCGGATGGCTTCTGTATAGGCACCAACTGACAACTGGCTGGTAGTCGATAGAGTGGTTGCGGTTAACTGACGTGTATAAAACTCGGTGGTGGTGATATCGACACCATCACGGTAGGTTTTACCTTCCCAGATGAGTCCCAATGGCAGGATAGTGATGTCATATTGATCGACGTATTGCCGGGGCAGATAAGCGGTGCTGTCCGAGATTATTTTTACTTTGGACATGGTTCCTCCTCGAAAATTTGTTGAGATCCTGGCAAATTATGTGCAGACAGGCATGTGTCTTATGTTCTACAGGCGATTATTTCTGATTTGGCCTGCTGATGGATGATTTCAGGTTAGAATTATCTCATACTGATAAGGTTTCATTATTGAAAAATAGAATTTTAATCTATTTATTAACTGATATTCTGCAACTATCGATTGCATTTATTGAATGATCCGTTATTCAGGCTGTCACTTCTTTATAACCCAAGCTCATTCATCAGGTTGCGCGGCAGGTCAATCTTCGCAATAAATGGTGATGACGAATGAAAATCAGGTCGAAAACCTTCGAGTTGTGCGTGCTTATCGGATTGATTATCCCAAAGAAGGGAGCATGAGCAAGCGCTTGATGGTTGGTAATGTGCCGGCCGATACTACCTGGATGGTGATCGCAGGGGGCAACCACAGCCAGTTTGGTTGGCACGGTGTACAGAATTGGGCCAGCCTGGCACTATTCAGTTGTAAGGATAAGACCCACCAGGTGGTTGAGGCAACCATCGCCTTGCCGATGTCCATTGGAGAGTAAGAGTGACAATCTGGCAAAAATCCTGCAGGCAGTAGTAAAATTCCTTAAAGACTAGGGAATCGTCACTGAATGAGGTAATATCATGATTAAGGATGATATGGTCGGAAAAACGGCTGCCGAATTCAGCCTGACCGATACAAACGGTCACACCGTTAGGCTATCTGACTATCGCGACAAGAAGAATATTGTCCTGGTCTTCAACCGGGGATTTGCCTGACCATTCTGCCGGGCACATATGGCGCAGTTGCGCCAGGATTATCCTGAATTTGTAAAACGTAATGCAGAGATCGTGACTGTCGGACCGGATGGTCCGAATGCCTTCAAGCGATATTGGAAAAGTGAAGCCATACCCTACGTCGGTCTGGCAGACATCGGCAACAAGGTGGCTGACAGGTTCAACCAGGAGGTCAATTTTTGGAAATTGGGTCGTATGCCTGCCATGTTCGTGATTGATCGTCAGAGGATTATCCGCTACCAGCATTACGGGAATTCAATGTCCGATATTCCCCACACCGAGACCATTTTACGTATATTGGATGAGATCGAATCACCAATATAGGCTGATTGCCGTTAGTAATACTTTCAGAATATCTTGATAAGGTAGACGATGAAGGAAGCCAGAGAGGTTAAAAAATTAGTGTTCCTGGCGATAAAAATCAGCCTGGTGGTTTGCGTTATCGCGGCTATTTTGTATACGCTGCGAGTTCTGCCGCTGCCGATCGTTCCGATCCTCAACCACAAAAGTGGATCGTTTGGTGGTTTCATCACCTGTCACCAACTCGAAAATACCCAATGGAACTTTGCCTATTCGAGCGGTGAGTATTTCTCTCCGACCCCGATCTATGGCATAAAGTATCCTTACATTAATATGCCGTTGGTACATCCTTACTGCCCTCGCTTCACACCCCCTCCGTATGATTAATCCTGATCGAAGCATATAAAAAACCCGGATCACAGTTAAAGCAATCCGGGTTTGATTGTGTTTGTCTGGAAAATTATCGCTTCAGGATCGACCAGCCAGCATAGACTGCTTCGTCGTCCAGTACGGCTTCGATATGCATCAGGTCTCAACGCGTCAGCCATCCACCATCCACAGGAATGATCGACCCATAAAGATAATCGGATGCGGTGGAAGCAAGGAATACAACTACACCTTTCAAATCGTCAGGTGTGCCCCAGCGCCCGGCCGGGATGCGTTCGAGTATGGCCTTACTGCGGTTCGGATCAGCGAGTAATTGAGCTGTATTCTCAGTCGCCATGTAACCGGGGGCAATGGCGTTAACATGGATATTGTGTTTTGCCCACTCGTTGGCGAGGGCACGCGTAATGCCCGCCACACCACTTTTGGCAGCCGTATACGAGGGAACAATCACTCCCCCCTGGAAAGAGAGCATCGAAGCAATGTTGATGATCTTACCTCCTCCCTGCGGGACCATGATCCGTGCTGCAGCCTGTGCCAGGAAGAAGGCTGCCTTCAGGTTGATGGTCAGAACATCATCCCAATCGATTTCACTGAATTCGATCGCCGGGGCACGGCGGATGATGCCGGCGTTATTGACCAGGATGTCGAGACGCCCCATTTCAGCGACGATCCCGGCGACAACTTTTGTATATTCGTCTACTTTTGTGTCACGCAGATTGCAAACCACCTGCTGGTAACGCTGACCCAAGGCACGGACAGCCATACCAGTCTGTTCGCTCGGTCCCCGGTCCAGACCAACCACATCCGCCCCGGCTTCGGCCAGGGCGATTGCCATGCCCTGGCCCAACCCCTGGCCTGCGCCGGTGACGAGAGCAACTTTTCCGTCGAGTTTGAAAGAGTCTAATATCATAGGATACCTTTCAAGTTGTGAGGAGCCCAATACATCCAGGCATTCGGCGCTCGAGATTCGGGTAACTACCGGATCCGCTTAATGGCCTAGTTCCTTGAGCATTGCCACCGTCTTGCTGACCCAACTGAGTTGCGGATCCTCCACCGTGGCCTGGACTCGCTGGTTGCCCGCCAGGAACCACAGGTAGTAGGTCGTGTAGCCCGGCGCGGAGACAATCGTGTGATACCCATGCGACATCATGTGGATGCTATTGTCGCGAATGGTGAAATTCTCCTCTTCCTTTTCTCCATTATAATAATGGCAGATACCAAAACCTTCGCCAGGGTTGACTTTGAAGTAATACATTTCTTCGTGGAATGCCTCACGTGGCAAATCGTCCACTTCATGTTTGTGGGGCGGGTAGGTACTCCAGTTACCGCTGGGGGTGAAAGTCTCACCGACGATGAGTCGCCGGGCGGGCAGGTCGGGTTGGGAGGCAAGGGTCAGGATCTGGTGGAAATGGCGCTTGAAGTTGGCTGCGCCCCAGCTGCCGGTGGCCACCTGCACCGGCGCGATGAGATAAGGATCGGTCTTGAGGTCGCTGGGAGCGCTGGGCAGGGCGATCTCCACGGCGCTCTCAGCCCGGATGGTGTACTTTGCCCCGGCGGGGAGGTAGACAGAGTGTGGTTTGCCGGCAAAGACGTTCGGTCGTCCGCCGACCTTCTCAAAAAGTTTGCCATTGACTTCGAAGGTTGCCTTTCCTCCCAGGATCACGGCCAGGATTTCACGCCCGGGTGTCTCGGCGCTGTGGGTTTCGCCGACGGTCAGTTTAAGTAAGGCAAAGTCGAGCAATTTGCAGGGGTTAATGGGTAAATGAGTGAGGTCTTGCTTGGCGGTTAAGAGTGCATGGTATTTCATTTCTTATTCTCCTTTAGTTTAACTACTTGCGGGCTGACTTCACCCAGCCGATACATTGCTTCACCTTGGCTGTGATGGTACCGTAGTCTTTATCTTTGATTGCCTGTGCAGTAATTAATTTGCTACCCATTCCGAGCGCGGCAGCTCCGGCGACGATCCAATCGCTGATACTGGACTGGGTTGCATCCACACCACCGGTGATCAGCAGGCGGTACCAGGGGCAGGGAGCCATGATTGCTTTGACATACCCCGGTCCGAGGGTTTCGCCCGGGAATAGTTTACAAATCTCGGCGCCCAACTCCTCGGCTGCGGAAATCTCGTTCATGGTGGTGCAACCTGGGATGTAGAGGATCTTACGACGGTTGCACAGATGCGATATCTCCGGGTTAAGGCTTGGTCCGACAATGAAATTAGCACCTGCTGACAGAAAGAGCGCCGCGGTGGGTGCATCAATAATTGAACCCACACCCAGAATGACAGACGGGTCCGCTTTGGCAAAGTGCTTTACCAGGTCGACGAACACCGGGTAAGCCATCTCACCGCGGTTGGTGAACTCGATGATCCGAGCCCCCCCTTGGGCACAGGCGTTCACCAAGTCGACACCCGTTTCGAGTTCGCTGTGATAGAAAAGAGGAACAACGCCAATCTCTAAAAGCGTATTGATGACTTCCAAACGCATATATCGCGCCATAGGTGATTTCCTGTCTAGATTCCGGCCGTCTCAACCGCAACCGTGTTTTCCAGTGAGCCAAGCTTCTCTATTGTAATCCGTACCACATCACCTGCCTCCAGAAATCGCTGGGGGTTGGTGGCATCCGGCAATTTGGCCGGGGTGCCGGTTGCGATCACATCGCCCGGTTCGAGGGTCATTACCGCACTCAGATAGGAGACTAAAAAGGGAACGCTGAAGATCATATCCCGGGTATTCGTGTGCTGTCTGGGAACACCGTTAACGGTCAATTCCAGGTCGAGGCAATGTGGATCGGAAATCTCGTCAGCTGTAACCAACGTCGGACCCATTGGTCCAAAGGTATTAAAGGATTTTCCGAGCAACCACTGGCTGGTGCGTTTCTGGAAGTCGCGGGCGCTCACATCGTTGAATATTGTATAGCCTGCCACGTTTGCCTGGGCTTCCCTTTCAGACACCTGTCGTGATGTCTTACCGATCACAATCATCAGTTCCGCCTCGTAATCCACTTGGTTTGTCACCTGTGGGATAAGAATAGGTTGCCCGGGTCCGGTGATGGTGTTGGCTGTCTTGCTGAATATATTCGGGTATTCAGGCAGTTCCTCGCGCCCAATGCCGATGTGTCCTTTGTAGTTATGTCCCACACACAGGATTTTACCGGGATGGGGAAGCGGCGCCAACAGGGTCACCTCGCTTTCCGGAATCCACTGCGACTTATCTGCCGAAGCCGAAGCTTCACGTGCCAGTTCCAACACGGAACCCCCGGCTCTCAAAAGGAGAAGAAGATCGGCAGGGATATCCTGCTGTACCCGGTTCAGGTCAAGGATATACGAGCTACCATCTCGGATGACTTGCGTTCCGAGCCGAACGTAACCTTGATGCTGAAAGGTTACCAGATGCATTTTGCTACCCTCAGCGTGATACCCGGCCTGAGGTGTCGCCACCCATCAAGGTTTCGACTTCAGCTACATTGACGGCGTTAAAGTCTCCCGGGACGCTGTGCTTAAGGCAGGATGCCGCAGTAGCGAAATCGAGTGCCTTCTGAGGGTCGCTGGTATATTTGCGCAAGCCGAAGATTAAGCCACCAATGAACGCGTCGCCAGCGCCGACACGATCGACGATAGGCAGGATATCGTAAGTGGGAGCGGTATTGAAGGCACCTTTTTGCCACAAGACACCCGACCAGGTATTGTGGCTGGCGGAGTGTGAACCACGCAGGGTGATGGAGACGGTCTTGAGTGAGGGGAAACGCTCTGCCAGTGTTTCGCAAACGTAACGATAAGAATCGGCATCAACCTCTCCGGCAGTGATATCGCTTTTCCGGGCACGGATGTTGAAGACTTTTTCGGCATCCTCCTCATTGCAAAGCACCAGGTCGCACATACCTACCATTTCACTCATCACCTCCCCGGCAGGCTTACCCCACTTCCATAGTTTGGAGCGAAAATTTAGATCACACGAGACGGTAAGGCCCATTTCACGCGCGGTGAGAATTGCTTCGCGGCAGGCTTCTGCTGCACCCTGCGAGACGGCAGGCGTGATGCCGGTCCAGTGGAACCAATCCGCGGTGGCAAAGATGGTCTTCCAATCGATCATCCCTGGCTGGATGGTCGCAAAGCTCGATCCGGATCGATCATAGATGACCTGGCTGGCACGCTGGACGGCTCCGGTTTCCAGGAAGTAGATACCCAATCGTTCTCCACCACGGACGATGTAGCTTATTCCCACCCCGCATCCACGCAGCGTGGCCAGACAGGCATCACCAAGATCGTTCACGGGCAGACGGGTGACAAACTCGACCGGTTCCCCGTAGTTGGCTAGTGAAACTGCCACGTTGGCCTCACCACCTCCGTAAGAAGCTTCCAACATGCGGGTTTGGGTAAGGCGTTGGAAACCGGGTGGCGCCAGGCGTAGCATGATTTCGCCAAAGGTAATGATCTTTTTCATTAATAAACCTCCAGGATTGGTAAACACTACTCCGGGATCGGTTAAGGGTGGATCTTTGCTTCGACAGAGGCATCCATGTCGAAGGCTTCACCGATCTGCCCGGTTATTTGAACATGATCCATGCGAATATTGCGGGCATTGCGAATAAAAAATCCAGCTTGAGACATGCTGGGAATATCATCGGCCATTTCAGGGTGAGCCGCATCCATGCCACCACTTAACGAGATGGTCACATCGCTAAAGGAAATGTCCTCCAGCGGCATCTCAGCCAACCCATAAAGAAAACCGGCAGCGGTCTTGACGTCCACAGCTGTAATATGACTGAAATGGATGTGCCGGAATGTGGGCGTACCCTCGTCCACGGGGTGGGAGTTTTTGTCTGACACGTTTGTATCACCATGCGCGCCGCAGTGATAGTACAGGTTCATGGTAAAGGGACAGAGCACTCCATCCATGATCAGGTTGCTGACTTGTACATGTTCGACTATGCCGCCGCGTCCACGTCGTGATTTGAAGCGGATACCGCGATCGGTGCCGATGAAGACGCAATTTGAGATGACCACGTTTTGAACACCACCGCTCATCTCGCTGCCTATTACCACGCCGCCGTGACCGCGTTCGAGAGTGCAATTGGTGATGGCGATGTCGCGACAGGCGAAGAGTCTTTCGGGTTGTTCATGTTGGGTGCCGGCTTTGATGGTGATGCAATCATCGCCGACGCTGACGTGACAATCGGAGATACGTACCAGACAGCACGAATCGGGGTTGATGCCATCGGTGTTGGGGGAGTGAGGTGGGTTGATGATGGTCAGCCCATGGATATTGACGTTTTCACAGCGAACCGGGTTGACTGTCCAGGCTGGTGAATTGGTCAGGACCAGACCCTCAATCAGTATGTTGGTGCAGTCGGCGAAGCCAATTAGGCGCGGGCGGGGATAGCTGAGCGTTTTCTCACGGAATGCACGCCACCAGGATTCTCCCTGCCCGTCGATGGTACCACGCCCGATGACTGCGATATTTTTTAGGTCGTTCCCTGCCAGCAGAGGAGCATGGGTTAATTGCTCGGCGCCTTCCCAACGGTTGGGAGTGACAGGATAATCGGCGGGATTCTGGCTGCCGAGCAGTATCGCACCGGCTTCGAGATGCAAGGTAATATTGTCATGGAAGAAGAGCGTGCCGGTGAGATATTGCCCTGCCGAAATGAAAACCGTCCCACCCCCACGTGCTGCACAGGCATCGATGGCAGATTGCAAAGCGAACGTGTCATTGGTAAGGCCGTCACCGGTAGCACCAAATTCGAGGGGGTTGAAAAAAAATGATTCCATGGTTTTAAAGTCAATATCAAGTATCAAGTAATATTAATGCTTGAAGGATGCATTCCGGCAGTATCCATTTCGAGTGCAGCAAGGATGAAAGGACCAACACCTTTGAAGTCATTGGGAGCTGTAGGTTCACTGACATAATACTCAAATGAACCATCCCGATAGGGTTCGCCCCCCAAGCCACCTACGACACAGATCCCTTCTAGGGTAAGTACGCCGCTTGCATCAACCCGGATCATGTTCTCGAGCAAACCACGATAGGCGCGCTGTGCTGCCGAGAGATATTCGAGCGCAAGGTACCCTTTACGTACGGCTTTGGCAAATCCATATGCTAGCATGGCCGATACCGATGACTCGAGATAGTTTTTGGGACGGTCAGGTAAATCGACCACCTGATACCATAATCCACTGACAGGATCCTGGGTGCGCGTCAGGGCATGGGCAAGACGATTTAGTATTTCAATTAGTTCGGGTCTGCGAGGATGATCCACTGGAAGAAAATCCAATACATCCACGATTGCCATTACATACCATCCTATTGCCCGTCCCCAGAAATGCGGCGAACAACCTGTATCCGGATTTGCCCATTTTTGTTTTTTTGACTCATCCCAGCCATGATAGAGTAAC
Organism: uncultured Chloroflexia bacterium; assembly: GCA_963701225.1. Classification (GTDB taxonomy): domain Bacteria; phylum Chloroflexota; class Anaerolineae; order Anaerolineales; family Anaerolineaceae; genus JAFGXF01. Next base: position 1,342,497 of record OY969578.1, read on the forward strand.
CCGGTGTGCGGGTCGCGGACATGTTGCTCGATGGTTATGAATTGTTGCGTAATATCATCAAAAATTTCGGCCTTGTTGAATATGGTGGCATATTCAGCCTCAAATGGAGCCATCATATAAAGACCATCCAGCCATACTTGATGAGGATATATGTTCTTATGCCAGTAATTGCCGATTGAAGTGCGTGGTTGATGCCTGAGCTGTTCCTGCAATAGTTCGATCGTTTTGAGATAACGTTTCTCGCCGGTTTGGTGATAACCATGGAAAAGCAGCTTCCCGGGATTGATCTGATCCAGGCTGAATTCATCCACCCGATACGTGCGAATATTTCCGTCAGGCATAACGTAAGAATCCACCCAGTCGCGGACAAATAGCAAATAACGGGCCTTTCCGGTAGCCTGACCAACTTCAAGCACCGCTTTCACAAACAAGCCATGTTCATAGTGCCATTTCCACTGTGTGCGCGGATAATTCAATAAGATCGAATCCGTCATGCGGGTAGCCCATGAGATCATAGCGAAAGCATCCTGGAATGAGATCTGTGAGATAAAAAAATCTGTGATAATTTCACTGAAAGCTCCAGCCAGGCAGATAGTCGCGACTGGCAAGTAACATCTGGTTGAACATCTCCCAGGCAGTATCGATTGGCAGACAGGTGGATGGATCGTTGTAAACAGCTTGGAACGCCAATTCTTTATCATGCTCCACGGCAGCATTTATGATAAGTTCCTGATTGGTACTATGTTGTTGAATGAGCGAAGCCAATCCTGCCGGAAGTGAACCAGCTGAAAGGGGGCGGACTTCGTTTTGGCTGAAGTGGGCATTGGTTTCAACAACAACATCTAGCGGAAGATTGGGAATTTGTCCCTGGTTAAGAAGGTTAACGTTGGTAACGAGATTACCCAGACCAACAATGGCCTTGATCTGCGCAACACCTTCCTCACTACTGGGCTTAAGTTCGAATGAGGTTTTGCCCGAAATCAAATCGCGAGTCTGTTGTGGAGCTGCCTGCCAGCGGGCAATCCGCCAACTGACTGGAGTACATATGATGCCCCAGTTGAATAGAATTTCTGGAGAATGTATAAAACCGGGTAAGAATTCCACAAGATGTCGGTCGCCGGCAGCGGCCAGAATATTAAAATGCTGGAAAAGCGTAAATTTGACCTGGTTTTCGCAGTGAAACCAGTCGTTCCAGCTCTCGACTTCGGCTTGCGTATAGGTACGTACTATTCCAGGTTTGACGATATGCTGGCGTAATACTTCGAGCAGATCGTTTCCCTTCCAGGTGGCTTGATCCACCCAGGTAAAATGGTTGATACCCAGTACATTAACTTGGATCTCGCTTCGAGGTGGGGTTTCCACCTCCAAATACTCGCCAGCAATTTGAGCCAGCATGCGTTGCGTCGAAAAGACCTCATGACAGCAACCAATAACTTTAAGTTTTGGGTCAATCCTGGTGAGCGCGCGGGTACAAATTGCCATCGGGTTGGTGTAATTGATAACCCAGGCATGCGGGCAATGCCCGGCGATGGCTTTAGCGAAACCGGCATATATCGTCGCGGCACGTAATCCACGGATCAAACCTGGCGCGCCGGTGGTATCGCCAACCGGGTAATACAAGCCATATTGCTCAGCGATGTCGATTTCCGTCGCCATCACTTCCAATGGACCGGGCTGAATAGAGATGATGGCGAAGTCTGCCCCTTGTAAAGCTTCCGAAAGAGTGAATGCGACCCGGTAATGCCAACGGGAGACAACGCCGGGTTGTTCCTGGAGCCAGTTGCCCAATTGTTCGTTCAGGTGGGCTGCTTCTACATCAATATCGTAGAGGGCAATCTCACCGGTAAGTTCCGGGCAGAGCGCCAGATCGAGCATCATTTTACGTGCCCATTCACGGCTTCCACCACCAATGTAAGCGATTTTTATAGCAATTATGGACATGATCGCTTTCGCTTCGAAAAGTTGGTACGGTAGAGGCGGGCGGTTAACAAACCGCCCGCCTCTTGATCTCTAGGTCGGGTTACTTCCAGTAAGAGGCATCGGTCAGTGTTTTCTTGGCTGCCGCCTCCAACTCCACTGCACCCAGTGAATCCAATCCGGCCAGGAAAGTCGCCCAGGTGGTTGCATCCAACACCTGTTGGCCAAGAGCGAACTTCACGATATTCTCGCTGTAGAAACGAGTGAAGTCGGCCGCGTTGGCTGGTGGATTGATCATGGCGGCGCCGGTGGCTTCCGTCCATGGTTCTGCTGTGAAGCCTGCCAGGTAGGTCAGGGGTGCCATCGTGCGACCGTTGATGGTGGTGTAGGAGGGATAGCGGGCCTGCAACTCAATATCGGAGAAGATGTAGACCATGTTTGCCAATTGAGTCAGAGGTTGCGTCTCGGCTGCACTCCAGGCCAGGGCTTTATCAATACCTTCGGTGGTCACATAGCCTTTCGCATCCAGGTTGTAGTTGACGCCTTCCTGACCAAATGCGAGCAGCATATACCCGTCAGTGGCCATCCATTCCAACAAGCGGGCAATGGCAGGACCTTTACCAGCATCGATCGCCCTCTGTGAAACGGCGTAGATACGGGCAGATCTGATAATCGTACCTGCAGATTTGTCGCCGTAAGGACCGGTAGGAACCGGAAGAACATCCCACTGACCATCCGGGAAGTTTTCATCGAAGGCTTTGTAATTGGACTTGGTGGACAGGGCGGCGAAGTTCTCCATCTGCATACCGCACTTGCCTTGCTTCCAACCAGCACGGTAGTCATCCTTCTTAAGGGTCGGCCAGTCGGGATCGATCACGCCGTCTTCATTCATTTTACGAATGAATTGGGTAGCTTCCATATAGCGGGCATTGCGGGCATTCAGACCAAAGGCATCGGTATTGGTAAGATTCCAGACGCCTGCGACACCATAGGCACCGTAGATCCAATCGAAGCGTGGTCCCAAGCCCATCGAAGACAAACCAGAACCATCAATGAAGGCACAGTAACCATAGGTGTCGGCTTTGCCATTTCCATCCGGATCATCGAAGGTGAAAGCTTTCGCCACTTCCATGAACTCATCGAGAGTTGTGGGGGCTTTAAGGCCAAGCTTGGTCAACCAGTCGGTGCGGATGACGAGGGCATCGGTACTCGGGATTTGACCTGGATCCGGTAGTCCGTACATCGATCCATCCACTGTCACGAGCGCATTCCTGGAAGGGTCGCTATAGTGCGTTTTGGTGCGTTCGGGCATCAGTGGGAGCAGGTCATCTACTTTGGCAACCAAGCCAGCTTGGACCAGGTTAAACCAGGTGTCCCGGTTGACGAAGAACAGATCGGGGAGCGAATTGCTGGCAGCAGCCGTGTTGATCTTGGTATCCTGATCCGAAGCTGAGGATGGAAGCAGGACGAGATTCAGAGTGATCAGAAGATCATCCTTCATGATCTGATATGCCACCCAATCATCTGGTGGGGCGGCCGCTTCAGTTACACGACCACTGGCCCAGAGATCCAGGTTTGCCGGCTGAATCTCCGGGGTGGCAGGGGCTTCTGTAATCACAGGTGCCACAGGTGTTGGGGTTGCAGTTGGTGCGCAAGCACTTAGCACCAAGGACACACATACAACGATCAGGAAAATTTTAATTAACTGTCTTTTCATTTTTAGCCTCTCTTTAGATTAAGATCGTAAATTGCTTTGTAACAGAAAGCTATTACAGGATTTTCGTATCTTACCTTTGACGCCTCCTTTACTGATTTCTATTCTTTGACCCCTCCTAAAAGGGTTCCCTTCGTGAAATATTTTTGAATCCATGGGTATACAATCGCCATGGGCAGCATCGTGATAAAAACACTGGCAGCTTTGAATGCCTGGATGGGAGCATTACTGAAGGCATCGTACTCGAGATACTCATTGATATTGGCGGCCATGAGTATGTTGCGAAGCAGGACCGGGAGAGGCATCAACTTGTTATCGTTCAAGTACAGGATTGGTGTAAAGAACTCATTCCAGAGCGCAACCGCGTAAAACAAGCCGATGGTAAGCAGAATCGGTTTCGAGAGCGGCAGGATCACATGCCACATAACTTGCAGTTCATTAGCCCCATCCAGGTGGGCTGCCTCTTTAAGTTCTTCCGGCAGACCTTCGAAAAATCCTTTCATCACCAGTGTGTTATAGACACTCACCGCGCCTGGCAGGATGATCGCAAACAGGTTATCCACCAAACCCAAGCGCTGGACGACGAGATAGGTGGGAATGAGACCGGCTTGGAACAGGAACGGCACCAGGATTAAACCAGTGATAAATTTTCGTCCCGGTAAATGTTGGTTGGAGAGTGCATAAGCCAGCGGCACTGTTAGCAGCATGCTGATGATGACGCCCACCACTGTAATAAAAGTGCTGTTCATGGTAGCCCGAATAAAGGCCGGGTGATTGAATAGCTGTTTGTACGCTTCAAACGACCATGCCCAGGGTGGAATCCAAAGACCGAAGGTTTTGTCGTCGATGTACCCCAGAGGTGTCAATGACATCATAAAGACACGCCAAATAGGGATAGTAATCGCTAATAACACCGTCAGAAGAAAACCATTTACCAATATCTGGAACAGCAGGTCGTCCTTTAACTTAATGCCGGTTTTCATTCTCTCTCCTGATCAATACAACCCGGATCCGCCGAATTTCTTGGCGGCTTTATTGGAAATCACCACCAGCACAAGACCGATCGCTCCCTTGAATAAGCCCACTGCAGTAGCCAGGCTGAATTGGAAAGAAAGGATACCCTGCCGGTAAACCCAGGTGTCAAGTATGTCACCTACACTATAAACCGGCAGCGAATACAAGACAAAGATCTGGTTGAAGCCGGCATTAAGGATATGCCCCAGGCGCAGCATGGTGATAATCGCCACCACCGGGAGTATTAGTGGTAGGGAGATAAACCAGGTACGCTGCATGCGGGTAGCCCCATCTACAGCAGCCACTTCGTATAGAGTTGGATCAATCCCCAATAACGCGGCCAGGTAGATGATGGTGCTCCAGCCCATATCTTTCCAGATGTCTGAACCAATCACCACCACTCGGAACCAATCCGGGGATGTGAGGAAAGCGATCGGTTTTCCCCCGTTAGCTTTTATGATGTCGTTAATCAATCCGTCGCCCGGTGAAAGCAGCATGAGCAACACACCGAACATGATCACCCAGGACAGGAAGTGAGGCAGATAGGCAACAGTCTGGACGATGGCGCGAAACCGTTTGTAGCAGGTCTCATACAATCCAACCGCCAGGATCAGGGCAACTGGAATTCCAAGTACCAGTTTCAGGAAACTGATCGTTAACGTATTGCCTAGCAACTGTTTAAAGTAGTAAGAATTAAAGAAGGTAACGAAATGATCGAAGCCGGTAAACGGACTCTTCCAGACACCCAACAGGGGTTTAAAATCCTTGAATGCAATCTGAGCATTCCAGAGTGGAAGGTACTGGAAGATAACAAAGTACAACAAGGGAGGAAGTATCATGAGATACATCCAACGGTATTTCACGATATTTTTCCATACCCGCGATAGATTGCGTTTATGGTTGATATTCTTGGGAAGACCGTCAGTGAGGATAGGTTGAATTATGTTATCTGACATTATTGGTTGTCTTTTCCTCGTACATTACAAGGAAATATTCCCAACACACCAATGGACGGCAGTGATTTTTCATTCCAAATTTGGAGTCTTCATAGGTGCATAATAATTATAGATGTTGATAGATGGATTTTGGCGTCCAGTTAATGGAAAAAACCGTTCTATCGAAGGTCCCATTTTTCCATTTCTCACTTCAACTCCCAATGAATTGGAATCGCCGGATTGGGTATAGGGTGCCTTGTAAGCTGATATATTGTACGTGTTTTCCGTGTGCTTCCCAAACCCAATAAAGGAGAGTACACTCTATTAAATATACGCTCTCCAATGAACAGTCAACCCATGAATTATCTCTCCAAGTTCCCAAAACGGCGTAAGGCATGGAAGAAACGTCCCACATTCGGCTTCTTGCTCGCCAGTCTTCATACTGGCGCAAGCCGGGCTTTGTGGCCGGGGCTGATCGATGCCGCCGAACAGCTGGATGTTAATTTGATCTGCTTCCCTGGTGGAAGACTGCAGGCCCAGATGGCATACGAATCCCAGAGGAATGTGATTTATGACCTGGCTGGAGAGGGGTGCCTGGATGGGATCATCACTTGGGCTTCCAGTCTGGGCGGTGTCGTAGGTCCGGCTGAAATCAACGCCTTCCACTCTCGCTATCAATCCTTACCGATCGTAAGCCTGGCTCAGTTCATGGAGGGGACGCCAACAGTTTCATTGGACAGTTATCATGGCATGCGAGTGCTATTGGAGCATTTAATCAAGGACCACGGCTACCAACACTTGGCATTCATCCGCGGCCCGGAGGAGCACTATTATGCCCAGGAGCGTTACCGTGCCTACATCGATGCGCTCCAGGCTTACAATCTACCATTGGAACCCGAGTTGATCACACGCCCTCTTCGTTGGGAATCCGGCGCTGAGGCGGTGAATATTTTGCTCGACGAACGCGGTCTTCGACCCGGTGTGGATTTCCAGGCGGTTGTAGCCGTCAGTGACATGCTGGCGCTTTGGGCTTTGAAAACATTACAGGAGCGCGGTTTCCAGGTGCCCAGGGATGTGACGGTGACCGGCTTCAACAACTCCATCGAGGAACGTCTGGCCACCCCTCCACTCACTACCGTGGATTTGCCATTTTATAATCAGGGAGCCAAAGCGGTGGAGATCCTGCTGGCTCAATGGATGGGAGAGACCGTCCCGGCCTTGATAACCTTGCAGGCCGGATTGGTGGTGCGTCAGTCTTGCGGTTGCCCGTCGACAGCAGTAGCCCAGGCGGCGCAGATACCAGAGCCTGCTGGCTGGAGGTTGTCTGAAAAAGAAGCCTGGGAGCAGATGCTTGCCTCTCGAAAGGATTGTTTGAGTGAGATGGCAGCCCAGGTGAATATCGGAGAAGGAAAAATAGCAGAATGGATTGCGCCGGTCTGCAATGCGTTCCTGACCGAAGTCGAAACAGCTTCGAACGGGGTTTTCATCCATACCCTGGAAGATGTGCTGGACCGTGCCATGCGTGAGAACACCGAACTATACCTCTGGCAGGGAGCTATCTCGGCCTTACGCCGCTGGGCTTTCAACGGTATTCCAGCCGAAAAAATAAATTGGAGCGAATCGCTTTTTGCGCAAGCCCGCATCGTGGTCAGCGAAGCCATCCAACGTTCTCATTCCTACTGGCAATGGCAATCTGAACGCCAGGACGAAAACTTGCGTGAGACAGCCCGCATCCTCCTGACCACATTTGATATCCCTCAGTTGACAGATGCCCTCACCGAATGCCTGCCACGCCTGGGGATCCCCAGCGCTTACCTTGCGCTCTACGAGAACCCGTCCGTATCGTTGGAGCAAGCCAGGCTCATCCTGGCATATACCGAGCAAGGCCGGATCCCGCTTGACCCGGCTGGCAGACTCTTTCCGGCGGACCAGCTTGTACCTCCCGACCTGCTGCCTTGTCGACGGTACAGCCTGGTCGTAGAGCCTCTTTATTTCCAGGAAAAGCCGCTAGGCTTTGTGGTCTTCGAACTTGGCCCTCACGAAGGTGACGTTTACGAACTTTTACGCGGTAACCTGAGCAGCGCCCTCCAGGGAGCTTTCTTGTTTCGGGAGATCCAACAAGCTCGGATAACAGCCGAGAAAGCAGACCGCATCAAGACCCATCTGTTGGCAAACGTAAGCCACGAGATGCGTACTCCTCTTAATATCATCCTGGGATACACTCACAACGCTTTGGAAACCCCCAACCCGTATCATAGCAGACTGCCTGGAGAGCTGATCACGGATTTGCAGCATATTCAGAACAATGCCGAACACCAATTGCATGTGATCAATGATTTGCTCGACTTATCACGCGCTCAAATAGATGAACTCGACCTGTCGCTGGAATTGATGAACCCTTTGCCCGTCTTGTCGGAATCTTTTCACAGCATGGCTGACCAGTCGAATACCTCGAACGTAACCTGGCATCTCGAATTGCCGGAACGTCTGCCGGTTATCCGTGCCGACCCTGTGCGCCTGCGGCAAATCTTACTGAACCTGCTGAGCAATGCTCGGAAGTTTACCGAACGTGGTCAGGTGGTAGTTGGTGCCGAAGTCATACCTCCACAGTTGCATATCTGGGTCACAGATACTGGTATGGGAATTCCAGATGACCAAAAAGAGCGCATCTTCGAGCCGTTCGTGACGGTCGAAAGGGATCGGTACATTTCTGGCGGGATTGGTTTGGGATTGACCATTACACGCCACCTGATCGTTTTGCACGGGGGCACATTCACCCTGGACAGCCAGCCAGGTCAGGGAAGCACTTTTCACATCTACCTGCCGCTGCCAGCCCTGGCTGAGGAGAAGATGTTACCTCTGTCCGACGCTGAATCTGTGTTGTTATTGATTTCATCCTCTGACCAACCCTCAAAGGAAATCCTGGAGATAAGCCAGCACCAAAACTTGAAAATCCGCAAACTCAGGAATATCGAGGATCTCGAGAAGGCAGTTATCGAGACGCGTCCGATAGCTCTGGCCTGGGATCTGGCTGGCATGCGTCCCGAAGATTGGACACTCGTACGTCGTCTTCGACATTATCGTGGGTTGAGCCGGGTGCCGTTCATGCTGTTCGGCCAATCCGAGAGCGACATGTTGGGGAACACTGCTGCTATGACCGGATTTGTGCTCAAATCGGGGGACAACCAGTCGCTGATTGCCACCCTGGATGCCCTTTACCCGCTGCAGGTCGTGGGACCGATCCTGATCGTGGACGATGAACTGCAGGTGCGTTCTGCCCACCAGGCCCTGGTGGAGAATGCTCTCCCAACCTACCCGGTCCGCCTCGCAGAAGATGGTGCCTGTGCTCTTGAGATCATGAAGGAAGAGCTTCCCGCTCTTGTGCTGCTGGATCTGGTTATGCCCGGTTTGGGAGGAGCTGACGTTCTTGACCAAATGCGTGCCGATCCACGCCTGCGCCAGGTGCCCGTGATCATTTTAAGCAATAAGGTGATGAGCCTCGAAGATGTCAAACGGCTGGAGAAGCACTACCATGTTGTGTTCCAAAGCAAGGGTATCTGGTCAGAAACGGAAACCATCTCAGCGTTGCACCGGGCTTTGTTCGGTATGGATGTCCTGCCACCTCATACAAGTTCACTTGTAAAGCAGGCGGTGGTTTATCTGCATGAAAACTATACCCATTTCCTCTCACGTTGGGAGATCGCAGACGCCGTGGGCGTCAGTGAGGATTACCTCAGCCGTGTCTTCAATCGGGAACTGGGATTAACCCCCTGGGATTACCTCAATCGTTACCGTATTCTTCAGGCCAAGGCGTTGCTCCTGAACACAGCAGAGAATATTGGGAATATTTCCCATCAAGTGGGATTTAAAGATAAAGCCTATTTTAGTCGTGTTTTTCGCAAAGCCACCGGGCACTCACCTCAGGCTTTCCGCGATCTTCCTGGCGAAGCTTATGAGTATGAAGTTTTCATGAAAAAGGTGAAATCTTAAGCCCATTTCTTCTTCTACGTGTCATAAGACTCACTAAAAATGCGGGGGTTGTACTACTATAAGAAAATTGTAAAAAAAGCCGGATTCATCATGCGAATCCGGCTACTCACTGATATCTTGGGTGTTATTTTTTCAGGATCGACCAACCGGCATAGACAGCTTCATCTCCCAGTTCGGCTTCGATGCGCATTAACTGGTTGTATTTTGCAACCCGGTCGGAGCGGGCGGGGGCGCCGGTCTTGATCTGACCCATATTCAGCGCTACTGCCAGGTCTGCGATGGTGGTATCCTCGGTCTCTCCCGAGCGGTGCGAGGTGACTGCCCGCCACCCGGAACGATGGCAGGTTTCGACCGCTTCAATAGTCTCGGTCAGGGTGCCGATCTGGTTGGGTTTTACCAGCAAAGCGTTGGCGGCTTTTTCCTGGATCGCCTTGCGAACTCTTTCTGGATTGGTGACCAGCAGGTCATCACCCACGATCTGCACCTTGTCACCGATCGTTTTCGTCAGCAATTTCCAGCCATCCCAGTCATCCTGCGCCAGACCGTCTTCGATGGAGACGATCGGGTACTGGTCGACCCAGTTCTTCCAGAAAGCGACCATCTCTTCGGAAGAGAGCAGTTTGCCTTCCTTGCGCAAGTTGTATTTTCCGGTTTTTTCATCATAGAGTTCAGAGGCAGCCGGGTCGAGTGCAATGGCAACCTGTTGATCCCAGCCGGCTTTAAATCCCGCCTTCTCGATGGCTTCAAGAATGACCTCGACCGCTTCCACGTTGGCTTTGAGCGCAGGAGCGTACCCACCTTCGTCACCCACCAGGGTGGTATAGCCGCGTGCTTTCAACACAGCTTTCAGGGCATGGTAGATCTCAGCCCCCCAGCGCAGCCCTTCGGTGAATGTGGGCGCGCCAAGTGGCATGATCATGAATTCCTGCGCGTCGGTGGATTGCCAGGCTGTATGCGCACCGCCGTTCAGGATGTTCATCATCGGGACGGGCAGGACGTGCGCATAGACACCGCCAATGTGGCGGTAGAGCGGAATGCCCAGCGAGTTGGCAGCGGCTTTGGCGACCGCCAGGCTGGTACCGAGGATGGCATTGGCACCCAGCTTGGATTTGTGGGGCGTACCATCCAATGCGATCATGGAAAGATCGATACCGCGCTGGTCGAAGGCGTCCATTTCAAACAGCTCGTCATCGATCTGGTTGTTGACGTTATCGACTGCCTTGGTGACGCCTTTGCCGCCATAGCGGGCTTTGTCGCCGTCGCGCAGTTCGAGCGCTTCATGGATGCCGGTGGAGGCTCCACTCGGGACGGCAGCCTGTCCTTCAGAGCCATCTGCCAGGTAGACCTTGACCTCAACGGTGGGGTTGCCACGAGAATCAAGGATCTCAATGGCTTCGATTAATTCGATTGTGCTATCCATAGGTGTTCCTTTACATCTGAAAAATTAATAAGTAAGTATAACCCCGATTATCCGGTGCAGAAAGGAATTATTGAATACCGGTTGTATTTTTCACGGCACCGATGAATGCCTTGAACAGTGGGTGAGCCCGGGTGGGGCGACTCAGGAACTCTGGATGGAATTGTGTTCCGAGCATGAATGGGTGCTCCCTGATCTCGGCAATTTCGACCAGGCGGTTATCCGGTGACAAACCTGAGAAGAGCATGCCCTTTGCTTCGAGGGCGGTGCGGTAATCGTTGTTCAGTTCAAAGCGGTGACGGTGCCGTTCCTCGACCTCCTTGACGCCATAAGCCACGGCAGCCTGGCTGCCCGGTACCAGCCGGCAGGGATACAGCCCTAATCGCATGGTACCGCCCATGTCGGTGACGATCTTCTGTTCGGGTAACAGGTCGATAACTGGCATGGTTGAGTCGGGATCGAATTCGGTTGAATTGGCTTTTTCATCCCCCAGCATCTCGCGTGCGAAATCCACCACCATCAATTGCATGCCCAGGCACAAGCCAAGGTATGGGATCTTGTTCCGGCGGGCGTGGCGGATGGCCAGCAGCTTGCCTTCGATACCGCGTGCACCAAAACCACCCGGGACGACGATCCCCGCTGCGCTGCGCAGTTCATCCCAGCCTTTGCCATGCTCGAGCTCCATCGAGTTAATGAATTGCAGATCGAGCTCCACCCCCTGGGCGATGGTGGCGTGCCGCAGTGCCTCGCGTACGCTCATGTAGGCATCCTGCAACTCGGTATACTTGCCGACCAGCGCCACCTTCACAACCGGGCGTTCTTTGCGCATGGAGGTTACCAGCGCCTGCCATTCCGACCAGTCGGGTTTTTGGCGGGCTTTCAATCCCATGCGCTGCATGAGATATTCCCCAACGCCAGCCTGCTCGAGCAGTAGTGGAATTTCATAGATATTGGGAGCGGTGACCATTGGAATGACGGCTCGTTTTTCGACATCGCAAAACAATGCGATTTTATCGACCAGGGAAGCATCCACCGGAAAGTCAGCACGCGCCACGATCATGTCAGGCGCAATACCCATTGCCCGCAGTTCGCGCACCGAGTGCTGGGTGGGTTTGGTTTTAAGTTCGCCGGTTGCTCCGATATGCGGCAACCAGGTAACATGTACGCAGGCGGTCCGCTCACGCCCCAGGTCGGCGCGCATTTGGCGGATGGCCTCGATGAACGGCTGGCTCTCGATATCGCCAACCGTGCCTCCCACTTCGATCAGCACGACTTCGGCACCGGTCGATTGTGCAACCTGACCGATGCGCTCCTTGATCTCATTGGTGACATGCGGGACGACCTGGATGGTGCCGCCCAGGTAATCTCCATGACGCTCCCTGGCGATCACCTCGGCGTAAACCTGCCCGGTGGTTACGTTGCAGTCGCGTGTCAGGCGGATATCGATGAAGCGTTCGTAATGACCCAAGTCGAGGTCAGTCTCAGCACCGTCATCCAGAACGTATACCTCGCCATGCTGATAGGGCGACATCGTTCCCGGATCAACATTGATATAGGGATCCAGTTTCTGAACGGCGACTTTAAGACCGCGCTGCTTCAACAGCCTGCCTACAGCGGCAGCGGTGACTCCCTTGCCGACAGAACTGACCACGCCCCCGGTGAAGTAGATGTAACGTGTTGGTTCTTGTTTGCCTGGCATATCTCCCTCTCAGGATAATGAAGCCGGGAGGGCCTTTGTCTGGCACCTCCCGGTGGTTTTTCTCGTTTGGTTCTGGCGGTGAGTCCACTGATTCATGTTGATCAGGTGGTTTGAACTTTGTTGTCGAGGGTTCGCGTCAGCATCTCCTCCTGGTCTTCATCCACTTTTTTGATGGCGCGGGCTTTTTCACGTTTTTCGTACTTCTGCTTGGCACTGGCTTTTTCCATGGCTTCCTTGAGAAGGATCTCCATGGCGGTCGGTTCAGGGATGGAAGGTTCCGGTTCGAGTTGGAATTCTTCTTTCTTGGGTCTGCGGGTATTTCGACCCTTGCCAGCCGGGTGTTCCGACCGTTCCGGTCGGGCAGGGGCTTCCTGCTTTTCCGGTTCAGGGGTCAGTGCCTTGATGCTCAGTTTGATCTGGCGCTTGCGGCGGTCGACATCCAAAACCATTACATCCAGTTCTTCGCCTTCCTTGACCACGTCTCCGGCGGTCTTGACATACCCATGTGCCATCTCGCTGATGTGGATCAACCCCTGGCGGGCAGCGCCGATATCGACAAATGCGCCGAATTTATCCAGCTTGGCAACCTTGCCTTTGACGACCATACCGCTTTTAATGTCACGCCAATCAAGTGCCAGCGGTTTTAACATGGTGAGTTCGATGTGGTCGGGTTTGATCCGTTTGATCCACAGCGTAACCTCCTGACCAACTTTAAGTACATCCTCCACCCGGTTGACAGTTTTGCCTTCGGTGTCTGCCATTTGGGAGATATGCAGCAGCCCTTTCTGTCCGGTTGACAGTTCGACCAGCGCGCCGCCCAGAGCGGTTTTCAGGACTTTGCCGGTCACCTGTGTCTTGGGTTTCAGTTCATCGGTAATTACGGTTGACTCACTCATGCTTGCTCCAATATTTAAAAAATCACGAAAAGTGATTATACCCTCCGCTTGGGAAACCGTCAAATTAGATTATTGTTGCTAATTAACCAATAAATATGATGACTGCCAATCCCTCTGGTGGTTTCTCGCAAACTACTACACTGATTCCAATAAGACGACCATGGCCGGATGTCAGATGGTCGATAGATCTTGAAATTAATAAAAACGTTAGAGTAGGTGATCTGACTTGTTACGACTTGATTTTTTAATTATTCGATGTATAATAAAGAAGATAATAAAGGTAAAAATCATCTATATACGAAAGAAACAATGATCAAAAAAAACCATAAAGGGTTGGTATTTTTGCTGGCATTGAGTTTGAGTATGATCTCCTTTTTCAAAGCATCCCCATCAATTGTAGCTGCATCCACATTCAGCGTAACCCGCTTCGATGATCCTGCCCCCGGGAGTTGTGATCCGGGCGATTGTTCGTTGCGCGAAGCCATCACGGCTGCAAATACCTCACCTGGATCCGATACGATCGATCTTCCATCGGGTACTTATGCACTCTCGATCTTCGGAAAAGGCGATGACGCCAATCTTACCGGTGATCTTGATATTCTCAGCGGGTTAACAATTAATGGATTGACTACAGGCGCAACGATTACTGCAGTGGGTGGCTGGGACGATCGCATCATCGATTCGCCGGTTGGTGGATTTACCGTTGAACTATCAGGATTGACCATCAATGGGGGAAACCTGACGGGTGATGATGGTGGAGGCATCCGCAGTTATGCAGCACTTACATCGCTTAACAATATCATCGCGCATAACCAGGCTGATTCAGGTGCTGGCTTGGCAGCCCATGACACCCTGTATATGGTTTCGACGCTTGTATCCCAGAATGTCAGTGTCAGTACTGTTGGCGGTGGTCTGTCTACGTACAACCCAGGAATCATAATACTCAGCACGATCGCAGGTAATCAGGCGTCTACATCGGGTGGGGGGATCTATGATTCAGGGTCTTCACTGCAGATCGGCAATACCACGATCAGCGGAAACTCGGCGGCATGGTTTGGCGGGGGTATCGAGGTTACTGGAGGTACATTGATTTTATCCGGATCTACGATCAGTGGAAATACCTCCAGTAGTAATGGCAGCGGTATCGACAGTTTTGGCAATTTGAGTATCAATAACAGCACCATATCGGGCAATATAAGCACTTCAGGACTGGCGGGTGGCATCATTGTCAGTGGTCCCGTAACAGTCTCTATGAATAACAGCACAGTCGCATTTAATCAAACCAGCCACAATCCCGGTACCGGTGGGATCTATGTCGATCCGAACGCAACTTTTACCATCCTCAACACAATCCTCGCAAATAACCACAACCTGACCACGTTTTCACAGGATTGCACGGGCACGTTGGTAGCCAACGATTACAATCTGGTGAAGGATTTCACCGGTTGCACCCTGACCACCGGAACGCATAACTTGACCGGATTAGATCCTTTGCTGTCGACGCTTGGAAATCATGGTGGCAAAACCTCAACCCACTCCCTTTTATCCGGCAGCCCAGCATTGGATGCGGGCAACCCTTTGGCTCCGGGTGGGGGTGGTCTTGCCTGCATGGTAGACGATCAAATCAATCAGATCCGCCCGATCGGGGCAGTCTGTGATATCGGTGCATTTGAAGGAATAAGGAATTTGTTTTTTATTCCGTTAGTAGCCAAATAGAAAAAAGCGCAGGCATTGAGCCTGCGCTTTTTTTGATCGGTTTATTCAGAAAACAAATGGGATGAACATCTTCGATCGTTTGATATACTCGCGGTATACATCCCCAAATTTCGTGATCATTTCCTCTTCTTCAACTTTTGCCGTAAGGAAATAAAATAGTGTGGCAGCAAAAACCAGCACCAGGCTGAGCAAGTCAGGATTCTTCAAACCCGCTCCCCAGCTGAAGAGGATCAACGACAGGTACAGCGGGTGTCGAATGTACTTATAGATACCGGCGGCAACAATGGTGGTCGTGTCTTCGAACGATCCGCGCGGTTTACCTCGCTTGACCAGCAGGATAAAGCCATAAATAGCCAGGATTATTGAGAAAATCAATAATACCCAGGATACGATCTGGATCGGCGCAAACGGATCATTGAACCAGACGGGCAGGTTGAAGGTCACCAATAATAATGTCGCCTCCCAGCCAAAAAAACGATAAAAGCCATGAACGCGGGGGTTGGTCAGATAACGCCAGGAATAAATGATAAAAACCAGGCTTCCACAGGCTAGAAAAGCTATTTGAATGATCTTAATGATTGACATTGTCATCTCTCTTGCATCCAAAGATTTTATATCTTATTGGCATCGGGAAGCGTAGTCCGTTTCAACCAGTCAGTAAATTTCGAGCGCGTCCACGGGTTGCGCATGCGGGTGGTGATCGGCAGGGGTAACTCCAGCGCCTTTTTAACCGTGTACCATCCGTCCGGTAGGCGTAGGAACTGCTCATTGCCGCTCATACTGATCCAACGCAGGGCGCGACGGGCTTCCACCGCATCCGCTACTGCCAGGGTGGTGCGCACGTCCTGGGTTACATAATCCAGCACAAGGCCCTGTTTTCCCTCTTTCCAGTATTGAGGTGCCAGCTCTCCGCTCATCCCGGGCAGTTTGCCGGGCAATCCCATACCGTGAGCAGCCTTGTCGAGCGCCAGCCCGTGCCCGCGCAGGCAAAAGAGGTGGAACATCATGTCCACATGTTCGAGCGCCAGCGCGGCGCATTCTACCTGACGTCCACTTTCCTCCGCCAGGATATCAAAATCAAAACCCAACCCATTCCAGGTTAAAAGAGTATAGCGGGAGCGGGTGGCAACCAGCAGATGATCGACCAGCTGGCTTGCCTGATTGGTAGACATGCGTTCCGCATACTCCCCGGTATCATCCTTCGCAGAGAAAAGGGTAAGTTCCCCATCACTCGCGAGGGTGGCCGCGCAGGTGATGCCGAGCGGTCGCACACTTTTCCAGTCATCCAGCCCTTCGGGCAGTGGGTGTGCGATCTCTATGTCAAAAGCCATGTAGCGGGTCATTGACCATTATTATAAGGGAGATGTGTCCATTGATATAGTAAGCAAGTCAACTTTTTTAACTCCAATAAACCTTGCAGGAGTGTTATGAATCAGTCTGCCTGTCAGAAAAGTGATCACCAGCCGCACCATCCCCGTCACCGACCACATTTCCCATGCTACATCCGCGCCCCGGACAGTATACGAGGCATGCTTTCTCCCGCCTGCATCCCTTGATGAAGCGAATTGACGATTGTCGATCCCCAACTTACCAGCTCACCGTCGGCAAAAACCTTCGGCAGGAAAGTTTGCCAGGTTTCAGGGTCCACCACCGGTTTACCGGTGCATGTTGGTTTAAACCCAGATACGCCAGCCTATCACCATTCCGATGAACAGGATGAATCCCCAGGACAGACCATCGGTCATCGGAAATTCCGTTAGTAATACACCTCCTGAGAGCTACTCCGGGATGGCCGTGGTGCCGGTTGAGAATTTCCACTCATAAGTGAACGGCTGGTCGGAATAAGTGCCTTCCAGATGCACCACGAAGATGGTGTTATTCGTCAGCGGATCGTCAGGGATGAGAGTGATGTGCTTGTGTCCACCATAGGTATTTGGGTTATTGTTGGAGGTGAAAGCCAGTTTGACGCCGGCCTCGGTTGTGAGGGTGGTGGTCGTCAGGTTGATGGCCGGCGCCGGGCCGGCATACGGCCACCAGACCGTGACCGGCATGCGAACAGTTGGGATACCCACCTGCCCGGGGGCGGGGTAGCGCGCCGGCCAGTTTGGATAGACGCTATCGGCGTTGAAGTCAATGCCTGATAATACGTCCAATGCAGCGCCGGTCACCCATCCGTCATTCACCTGGGTTACCTTATAGCCGTATCCGACCGCTGCCAGGGTGGGGTAGAGCAACCACATGCGGTGGGTCGGACTTTCAAGCCAGGCATCCACCGTTCGGTTGGCTTGCAACGATTGCGGATTGGGCGGAAGCAGGTAGATCAGGGCGTTGCCTGCGCAGATGCTGCCTTCGGGCGAATACAATGATTTGGATGCATCCTCTTCCAGACTGGCTTCCTTGTTTTCAGTCATGTAGGCAGCATGCAACATGCACTGTTCGGTCAGGACGGGATCACCGACCACCGGTGCGACATTGGCCAGGGTGCGATATACATTGACCGCCCACAGGCCGTTGTTGCCCTCCTGGGATTGAAGTTTGGCGATTGCCAATCCGGGCATTCCAAATGCCAGTGTGATGACACCCATCAGGGCGATGATAAGAATGATTGAATCGGTTTTTCTCATGATTTTTGCCTTTTAGAGAGTTTTTCAAACTTGATGGTGATACCCATTGCCTTCAGGTCTTTCATTAATTTATTTGGTTTTGATAAGATCGCCTGGGTGCCCAGACCTGGCTTGCGGATCGATCCGTCCAGGTACTGCAAAATACAGGCGGCAGCCGGAGCAGCGGTGAAGTAATAGCCATCCGGGTGACTGATCGTCAACGCCAGGGATTTTTGTTTTCCATTCTGTTCACCGTGAGCTTCACAGCGCAGCAACGTGCCATAGGGTGGTCGCGAGAAGGTCCTGAGCCCCCACAGCATCAAACGCCCCATCGGCTTCACACCGCTCTTCGGGAACAACCACAGGACCGGGTACATCAGCATCAGGACCACGTAATCGACGAACCAGTTGAAGCTGCCGACATAGAAGCCGGTATCTTTCAGATCCGGGTAGAAACCGGGCAGCGCTCCCATTTCCTCCAGGTACATCGACACACCCACGCGTCTGCCGTATGGCTGACCGAAATCCATTTTGATATACTCGGGACCTTTCAGTCCGGGCTTGATCCACCGGCCGTCCCTGAAACAACTCATGTCGATGTCTCTGAATTCCTCGACCATCTCGATCACGGTCGCTTCAGACAGCTCCAGTGTATTCCAGTCGATCTGGATAATGCTGCCGACCCGCGCCTGCTTCAGGTGGTCGAATTCGTCGGCCAGGTGGCGCACCATGAGAGCCGGCAATCCGGGGTGGAAGCCACCCTCGGTGATGAAACACAGACCGGCTTTGTTGATTTTTTCTTCGTATGCCTTGAGTACTCTTACCTTTTCATTGGAGAAGACGACGTCAAAGTAATCGATACCAACCTTGAGCGCCTCGCTGGCGATATTATCGGTGTAACGCGCCGTCGAGGACGCGACCACCACCATGTCCATCCCTTTGAACGCCTGACGCAGGGCAAAAGGATCGGCAGCATCCAACTGTATGGCGGTGACGCGTTGTTTCTTATCGGGTTTATTGAATTCTCCTGCCAATTGTCGGGCTTTTTCGAGATTACGCCCGGCGATCACCAGGTCGGCGCTTGAATATTTAAAAAGCAATTCTGCCAGGTATTTGCCGGTGTTTCCATAGCCACCGAGAATGAGAAGTCGTTTTTTAGCCATTTTGTGAACCTAGGGCACGATGACCGCTTTGGTCTCGGCCCAGGTCTTGCCGCCGTTGGTCGTTCGTACAAAGGCGGTTTCCGGTCCGGCTTCCGCGATCAGCCATCCGTTCTGGGCGTCCACGAACTGAGGGGTTCCGCCCCAGTTGACATTCTTGACCGGCGCCCAATTAACTCCGCCGTCGGAGGTGGCATACAAGGTATTGGCATAGCCATCCTGTTGTTTGATGTGACCCAGGAACCAGGCCTGTGTGGGGGTCAGGAAAAAGGTCTCCCCATAGCCGCCGGGCGTGGCATGCCAGCTCCAGGTTGTACCGTTGTTAATGGAAGAATACAACCAGCGGTTGGGGTCGCTGATGCCGTAGTGCATGCAGGTGACCGAGACGGTCAGGAGAGGGTTGGCAGCATAGACGATGCCGTCCAGACCACAGGCGTTATCCATGTTGTTGAAATAGCCCGGTTCGACCCCCGGCGAGGGCAGCGAGACTGCCTGCCAGGTATTGCCACCGTCAGCGGTGGTGTAGAAATCCAGCCCGGGTTTAACCCCATGGCAGTCGATCGTAACCCAGCCGCGGTTGGCGTCGAAGAACACCATCCCGGTCTTGTAGCAGGACATCATCAGGTTGTCCATGTAGGGATCGACCACGCGCTTCCAGCTCGCGCCGCCGTTGTTGGTGGTGAAGATGGAGACGTAGTCGTGGTTCATGCCGGCGCCGTTGTGGGTCAGCAGCCAGCCGTTGTTCTTATCCGAGAAGCCGAAATAATCCGGCATGAAGAATTCGACCGCCAGGTCGGTCACCGGCAGCGGGTCGCTGGAAAACCAGTTTGCCCCGCCGTCTGTGGTCCCCCAGGTGATCAGGCTGGTGAGCAGGGGTGAAGGCGTCTGGCTGCTGAGCGTCGCCCAGACCGTATTCGCATCCAGGGTGGTGAAGAGGATAAGGGAGTCGGCGTATCCGGTTTCGGCAGCCATACCGGCCGGGGTCCTTTCCTTCCAGGTCACACCGCCATCGGAGGTGGTGATGAGATGCGGGTGTTTATCCGTGTCGCCGCTGGCAGCTGCCCAGCCATGCAGGCCGTCGAACATCTTGATGCTGGTGAGCGTAAGCGGCTGAGCTGTGCCTGCGATGGGCGAGCTCAGCGGTCGGTTGGAGGTGGGGGAGACGCTCGTAACCGGAGTGTCGGCCACCATTTGAGTCGCCGGGGTGACGATCGGTAACAGAGTTTTCGCGAGCGGGGTGGAGGTGATGCCGGGCAGGCTGCAGGCAACCAGGATCAGGCATAGAATGATCAGGAAGGGATCGAGTCGTTTAATAGTAGACATACTACCTCCTTAACGATAGGCATGGCATGTCGATGCAAGGAGTATACCAATGGAAGTAGGGTGCGCCCAAGACCTGCAAGGGGATGACGCACCTAATAATATTTCTCGATCCCGTACCCGAATTGCTTGTTTTGCTCCATCCTGCGGATAAAGTTATTGAGCCGTTTTTGAAATTCTGCCGGTCGTTTTCGTGCGCCATCCACGTATGCCACGCGGATGCGCTGGTAGGGACCTGAAAACTTCTGGAAATTATGCCATGCCTGCTCATTGGCTTGCAACGCCTGCTTAATATCTGCCGGGATCTCGAATGGCTCGGTCAGGAGATCACCGAGCGTTGCATGTACCTCCGGCATGACCTGGTCATGCTCTATCAACCAGCGCAGCCGTTCCTTGTTGGTCTGGGAATAGGGGCTTTTCGGGTTGCGCGGCGAGAATCTCTGGGCAGAGTGGTCGGCATCCAGGCGTTTGACCGTGCTGTCGATCCAGCCGAAACACAATGCTTCCTCGACCGCGTCGTTGTAGGTGATGCGCTCTTTGCCGGTCGTCTTATGGGGGTAGATCACCCAGACTTCTGTTTCAGTCAGGTAATGTTTGCTTAGCCAGTCGCGCCAGGCTTTGCGGTTTGCTACAGATAGGCTGGTGGTGATTTCCATGATCAGATTTTCCAGGTTGAGTTACGTAGAGTTTGAAGAAAGGATCTTCGTACAAAATGCAATATATGTTTGTTCATACAATAGGTCAACAATGCAGAGATATATATATTATATTGCTAGATGAGCAGGCGTATGTTATGTTTTAAGAGACTGGTAAAGGTCTCAATCTCCTGAATGGAGATTTTTATTGTAAATTTTACTAGCGATGACTTCTCTGAGTCTGTTATTGTCAGGGTTATTGATGCCAGCTCCATGATTTAGGTTCCCAATAGGAATAAGACTTGCTTGATAATGCTGGTGATAAAAACCTATCGATAGCTTTATTCCCTTCCATGGGTGTTTGTTGAAGGAGATTGACTTCTTTAGCCAGCTTTGTGTAGTTCTTGAAAAACGCTTTATCTATTTGGGGCGTCGATGTTGGGACTTCATGGGTATTTCGTGTTTTGAATGTGATCTGAATGGCATGTCGGAACTCCAACATATTAATCCTCCTGGTTCCGGCAAGCAGGAGGATATCGATAAAATCCTTCACTCTGGATACACCACCACTCCTGTACTCACGGGTGAGTGAATGGATTTTTTCTGCGATTTGCTGGGTAATGGAATAACAACGGACTCTCGTAGTAGAGAGTTCTGCAAATTCCAGCAGGTTTGGTAAAGAAAGGACGTCAACAGGTTGAACCAACTTGTCACTGGTATTTACATCCAGATGAAATTGTTCAAAAACCCTGGTATCCAGAAATGCAATGACATTGAAGCGGATTCCACCGAGACTATCAGATTGATCAATGCTGGGTCGGCTGACCTCATAAGAAAACCAATCATTTAATATTGTATTACCCGCTTGAATTAATATCTTATGAAGATCATTTGATTTGTGCATTGACAAGAAGTCGATATCTTTTGTTGTTCGTGACTGTTCCCCCATATAAATTTGGACCAGCAATCCACCCTTAAGCACCCAACAATCCGGGTCAATTGTCATCAGACGAGCGATGAAACGATCAAAGGCAATCAGCTTCCTTAGTCTAAGAATCGGAGTACCCGATTGAGCATGGATGTTATTTAATCGTTCTTCGAGCGCACGCCTGAAGGCTGACCCATTTTGATATCTCAATTATTTAATCCCTTGATCAGTTCATTATACAGTCGTTGCGTTTTCGGAGAGCTGCGTTGTGTTTGAGCCAGCAGTTGTGCTTTTGTGGTCATACCCCGATTGAGTGCTTCTATGATCGCTTTATTCACCTGAATGATATCCCCACCACTATTCAGTACATCAATTATGGTGCGTTCAACCGTGGTGATTGGCAGTCCCTTATACTTGGTAATTTCATCATCGGTTATTTTTTGAATGTGATACTTGATGTTTTGACGCCGCCTGGAATGGGTTTTTGGTATTATGATGTTTATTTCTCCGGGGAGAGTGTCTGATAGTTCATAAACAGAAAGCGCTGTCTCATGTGATAGTACCGACTTCCCACTGGTTTTGAGAATGGCGAGGAAGAGATCTTCATATGGAGATGATGGAAAATATGTAAAGCGATAAATGCCCCATTCAATACGTTTCAGTTTTCCACCTTTTTTAAGGATATAAAGGTTTTTTTTGGAACAATGATTTGCTTCAGCCTGGCGTGTGGAAAAATAACCCGCTTGATTTTCAGCGATATCATAGAGTTTTTTGTAACTTGATATTTTTGTCATATGAGTAAAAGGTCGATAAAATGGTTACAATTTACTCATATTATCTCATATCTTCCATATTCAAGGTATAGTATAGTGATTAATTCATGGATATTTAATATTATTAAATAAGCGATACCCTGTGTAACGTACTACCCTTTAAGGTTGTTTTTTCGCAATATAGGCTCGCCAACCCCCATATTGGGTAATCTCTCTACAATTTTGTACGATATACGGCTCCGCCAGGATTCCAAATACTTCTTCTCCACTTGCAAGTAAAACAGTTCCCAGGGTTAAACCTTTTGGTTCTGTATTCAATATTTCAATAATTTCCGGATCCGGAATTTCCCAGATTTCCAAAATTACCTTTTGACCATTTGAAGTTACCCGGAGCATGCCAGGATATTCATCATTGATCGACCAGAGTCGATAACACGGAGCGGTTGTTGTTTCTGTTATAAATCCGGCACCATGTTTTATTAATATCTCATTGTGCTGTAATTCCCGCATCAACGTTCCATTTACACCAAGTTTCATGGCTGCTCCAAACAATCATACATTAAATATAGTATTCGGTCGATTGATCTGTTTTACATAAAATCTTTCCATTACGCATTACTAAAGAGCGCGGGGGTCGGCTGGCGATTAGATCTGTAATGCCATCTGCCGGGATAATTACCAGGTTGGCATGATTTCCTTCAAGGATACCATAATCATGAATCCCCAGGCATTTTGCAGCAGCATGCAGGGGCATGTTAAAGACGGTATCGATCTCGTCGATACCTGTCATTTGGGCACTGATGGCAGTTAATAATACAGTCTCGAGCATGTCCTCCTGACCAAAAGGGTAGAAGACATCCTGGAGATTATCATGCCCACAGGTTACAGTTACGCCCGAAGCAATTAATTCTTTAATTTTTGTAATTCCGCGTATGACAGGAGTCTTTTCACTTCTCCCTTGTAAACTCAGGTTTGTAGACGGATTTGTGATGACACTGATTCCCGCTTTTGATACTTTTTCGATTACCTTCTTTGCGTAATTATCATCATAACAATTTAAACTACAACAATGACTCGCTGCAACACGACCTTCCCATTTATATCTGAAAGCAACATCAGCAAGCATCTCCAAAGTTCTTGAATTTGCATCATCCGTTTCATCGATGTGCATATCAATATCCCTATTAAACTCAGTTGCCAGGTCATATAGCATCACTATTTGAGATAACGAATCTCGTGGAGTTTTTTCGAGAGCCGGTATTCCTCCAACAATATCAGCACCCATCCTCATCGCACGTCGCATAAATTGAATTGATTCTTTGGTATGAATGAATCCATTTTGAGGGAAAGCGACGACCTGGATATCGATTATGTTCTCCCATCGCTTCTTGATATCATTTAAGATCTCCAATAATTTTAGGGAGAGTTGGTTACAGATATCTATATGCGTTCGAATGAAAAGTGTGCCATTTTTAAGCGCAAGATATAAAGCTCTTTCTACTCTGGGAATAAATGATTTTTCAAAGTTTTTACCATCCATTGTTGAAAAGATCTTGAGAGCTTCTCCCAACGTGCCTGATAGGTTAGGGGAAGGGTTATAAAAGGCTTTATCCAGATGCGCATGAGAATCGATAAAAGGTGGTGTTGCGAGAAATCCGACCCCATTAAATTCGACGGCTCCTTTCCCTGGTATGTTTTCGCCAATCCTCACAAATTTACCGTCAATGATCCCGATATCAATGGTTTTCCGAAGCGTTGGCGCAAAAATATTGCGGACAACGTAATCATAATTATTCTGAGATGACTCTTCCAGACCAGATGGGATGGATTTCATAGTATTTCCAATATACGATTTAACGATTCTGATTACACTAAGGTAGTGTCAAAGAATTTATAAATTTCAGGTCCGAAAGTCAAGATACGTCCTGGACTAACTTTGTGCAATTACAGCTACAGGACCTCCACCAGGAGGACCTTGATGTTCGGCACCGCCTGAAACGTATATCATTGGATCTCCGACAATCGAAGCAATTACTCCACCTACAACAGCTCGTGCATGGCGGGTTTGATTGATGTCCGAATCATCTAACATCGTGTGGCGACGTCCTCTAATACTTCCTCCGGGATCAGCCTCAGCTTTCGCAAAAACATTAATGATTTTTGCTGGTTGATCCTTATCTATTCGCCCATCAGTAAACTTTATCCCTGCAGCTTTCAAGGCCTCGATCACCCCTTCTGAATCGATTGCATCTTTCATAATGGAGTGTGAAATAACAAGTTCTCCAGCCCAGGAGGAACTGTTGCCCATCACAATTATTTCGTTGTTCAGTAATTCAATCCCCGCTGATGTTGAAGCAACCTCGGAAAATAAATTCCAATCCCGGCATACAGTTTCGTCTGATAATTGATCTTCATTAATTTCACCAAGGGCGAGACCAACCCCGAGTGCCGATGCAGCTCTTGAATATCCCATTGATTTATAAGTATCATGGGTGGCAACGTCATGACTGCGCGAAGTTGCATCAGCTATTCTTGATGCGGTTAGAAGTGGGCACTTTATTTGCACAAAATGAATATCTCGAGGATTAGTTATTCCCATTCCATTCATACTATCTTGGATAGCTTTCGCTGTTTCAAATATTTGAGGTAACCTTCCAATTTCTTCAGGTAAAAAATCTCTGGTGTGGGTCGAATCTATAGCCAGATGCATCCCGGTGGGTTTTTGGTTGGAGGGTTCGGTTTTTGAAAAAACAGTAATATGTGGACTGATAACACCTTCCGTGCCACCGGACATAATAATAGCAATCCGATTACCAACATCATCTGGGCGAATATTGAGTGCATCTGAGAAATAATTTTTGAGGGCTAAGCTTGTGTATCCCCTCGTAAAATCATTTACACAACCATTTCCTTCCGTCTTTCCCATTATGGCAATGACTTCATGTGGTTTGATCGAACCATTGGATATTAGTGCAAGTAATCCGTTTAGATCATCCGGACTATTCATCGGAATTTTATTTACTTTAGTTTCCATCTAAATTCTCCTTTCGACTCAAAGTACATGGAATGATATTGTAAAAAAAGTAAGATATCCTTTATAGAGGGTTCTGATCGAAAGTGCTGGTATACAGAACCCTATAGTCTGAGCACTGATGCTGGTAGTAATTGAATATGGACACTACCGCTGAGAGATTACCATCCATCTAACCCGTCGAATTCCAGCCAAACTACTCTTCAGACAAGAAAAAAGTCTTGAAAACAGGTTTACAGAGCTAAATCAGACCCTGGCAGCCTGCGATGTTGATACTCCATCGGTTGAGAATCTCAGCGGGCATTGTATACACTACCTGCCTGAAGAGATCCATCATCATACTTCCGAAAGAAATTTTCAACGATCGGGTCTACTTCATTTAAGGTAGACATTAAACATTGTTCTCTCTCTTTGCTCTCCTTCCATATATCATTACAACAAGCTTTCAATTCTTCTTCAACAGTCACCGGATCAAACGTTGTTATTTGTACCTCATCCATGACCACCTGGCCGTTTATCAGCACATGGCGGATGTCTTCCCGACGGGCACGTCGCAAAATAATTTCCTCCGGGGAATGAATGGGATTCAATAAAGGAGAAAGCATCCTCTTGGCCGAAATAGTAACCAAATCAGCACGCTTCCCTGGAGATAAGGAACCAATCAGGTTTGCTAATCCCAGAGCTCTTGCACCGTTTATTGTCGCCATGGCAAGCGCAGTTCTACCTGAAAATGATTCGCTTTCTATTCCGGGAATACCTTGTAATAATGCACCAAGGCGAATTTCTTCGATAAAATCATTATCATCGCTGAATCCCATGGCGTCGGTACCAAATGCGGTATTTATTCCGTGCTTTATCAATAATCGCAAAGGAGCGATTCCTGAGCATAATCTCAAATTGGCACTCGGATTATGCACTATTGAAGTACCTGCCTCAGATAATAGGTCCATGTCCTTTTCCGTTAGCCAGACACAGTGAGCAAAACTTACTTCTGGTCCCAGGAAACCAAGTTTGTGCAAAGATTGGATCAGAGGTTCACCATTTGTGTTGTGCCAATATTGTCTCTGGTATTTCGTTTCAAGAACATGGATCTGGAGGAGTGTATTCAGCTTCTGTGCTGTAGATTTAAGGCTCATTAAAAACTCGGGGGTACAACGCGTCGGCCCATCAGGGGCAATTGCAATTCTGATCATGCCATTCGGATCGTGAAAGGCTTCGAATACCCGTCTCCAGCCATCAAGGAAATTACTCTGGATCCCAGCGCTGGTTTTACCCAAGGCGCTAACTTTCTTTGCCAGTCCGGGTGGCATAAGGGGTAAGTAATTTTGCAGATCGCCATTATCAAGTGCGGCTTTGTCTATAGCTGTTATAAATAACACCACTCGCATACCGGATTGTTTATAGGCCAATAGACCATTCTCTGAGCCAAAGTATGGATCATTTTCATCGCCGTAGAAAAAGTCTGCACTGCAGGTAATTCCGCTTCGAATCATCTCGCCGATTTGAACAAATCTGCCCAGTTGTGCAATTCTCTTATGTCCTTCAAATAAGCTGGTATGATACACGCGAATGAGCCACCGTTCCAGAGGCATATCCACGATTCCGGAGCGGAAGGAACTTCCAACCTTATCGGAGTGGTTATGGGCATTTACAAATCCTGGAAGAACCCAATCGTCTTGTGATCCAAGTATTCGTGCTGATGGATATTTCTGAGTAAGAGGTTCAACCTCTCCAACTTCAATGATGTCTGTGCCTTCAATTACAACAGCGCCATTCTCAATAACCGGTCGTTCCTCTTCCATTGTCAGGACGATTCCGCCGCGAACGATTAACATAATGTTACCTCCTGATTATGACCATGGATGTGGCCTGCCCCGGGAATATGTGCCAGTTGTTATGTTACACCTGGAGTACGACTGGCTGTTGAGCAAGTAATTGAATATATACTGGGTATCCAATTTATAAATCCATCAAAAGAGATTAATGCCTGAATCAAGCTTTTTGATAAGGTACACCCAGGGTGGCAGGTGCACCTCGACGTCCTGAAGCGCCGATGATTGTGATCATGGTTATTACATAAGGCAGCATGAGGAGAAATTGATAAGGCACGAGGAAACCGAGAGCTTGCAGACTGAGTTGCAGGGCGTAGGCTATCCCAAAGAGCAGTGATGCGAGCAGTGCCCCAAAAGGATTCCATCGTCCAAAAATGACGACCGCCAGAGCAATAAAACCCCGACCGGCTGTCATATTATCGCTAAACTGCCCTAACTGTGCAACGGATAGAAATGCGCCAGCTAATCCCGCCATCATACTGCCTATCATTACTGCCAAACTACGCACCCGCCCGATATTTATTCCGGCTGAATCTGCTGCGGCCGGATTTTCCCCTACTGCTCTTATAACTAAACCGAAATCAGTCTTAAAGATTGCTATATAGAATATCGGTACAAGAATCCAGGAGAGGTAGATCATAGGAGATTGATTGAAAAAAACCTTTCCAATCATCGGAAGATCTGATAAATAAGGGATTGCGTACGAAGGTAAAGTGGTTACTCTTGGGGTATGGAGAAAAACCCCGAATATCGATTGATATAACACACTGGTCAAACCCAGGCTGAAGAGATTAATGGCGATACCATTTACAACCTGGTCGGTGCCCAATTTAATACTGAGGTATATCTGAATGTATGAAACTAATCCCCCGGCAATAAGACCAGCAAGCAATCCAAGCCAGACGTTACCAGTGTAGTTGGCACCTAAAAAGCCAGCCAAACTACCTGCAAGCATTGTCCCCTCAATACCAATATTTAATATACCGGCTTTCTCACAAACGATCTCACCGAGCGCAGCAAGTAGAAGCGGGGTTGCGATCCGAATACCTGCTGTAAGCAACCCTAAGATAAAAACCTGGCTTAATATTGTTTCCCACATAGATCAACTCTCATCAATCTCAAGTTTTTTAAGTTTGGCTTTACGGTTCGTTAACTTTGAATATAAATTGGGCAATACATAACGTGCCTGTAAAAATATGATGATTGCCCCTTCAATCAATCCGACTATAGCATGCGGAATTCCAAGCTGTCTTTGCATGTTGTCAGCCCCAACCCGTAACGCAGCAAAAAGGAATGCAAAAACGGCAATACCAAGTGGGTTTAATGCACCAAGAATTGCAACAGCCATTGCACTAAAACCGTAACCTGCTGAAGTTCCATCCATGATCCTGTGATAAAGGCCAAGCACTTCCACTGCCCCTGCAATCCCGGCTAATCCACCACTAACGAACATTGCGGCAGTCATCGTGGTCCCGACTGATATACCGCCTGTCCTGGCTGCTTTGATATTCGTTCCAACTGCAAAGATGCTGAACCCAAGCGAAGTACGCCACAAAATGATAGCGATGATTACTGCTGAAAGTATTCCGATCAGCAACCCAATATTTAATCGGGTTGGGAGCATGAGCTGAGGGAGGTTGGCAGTAAGTGGGAACAGCTTCGATTGAGGGAGATATTTGGTCTCTTTAAGAGGACCGGTTACTAAATAATTAGTGAGATAAACGGCAACGTAATTTAACATGATTGTGTTGATGATCTCACTGGCACCTCGTGTTGCTTTTAAAAAACCGGCTATCCCACCCCAAATTCCACCACCAATAAAGGCGGCGACTACCGCAAGTGGAATTAATGCTATAGCAGGCATTTCTGGTGAGGCTAACGCCACCCCCCCGGCACATAAGGCTCCGATCAACATCTGGCCTTCTGCACCGATGTTCCACATTTGACAACGGAAGGCAAAAGCAGTTCCTATACCGACAATTAATAACGGTGTTGTTTTTACCAGAACTTCGGCAATGCTTATCTTGCTTGCGAAAGCTCCGGAGATAATCATTGGAAAAGCTATTAGTGGGTTACGGCCAATCAATGCCATTGTCAGAGCACTGAATAAGATTGCCAGAATCAGTGCCGATAAAGGAGGGGCGATCCGCACCAATAGCTTTCTAAGCTGATTCGGTTTTGTTCTATTAGCGAGCCATTGGATAGCTTTATGCACCTGGAATGGTCTCCTGTTCTACTTTGTCTACACCGGCCATTAGCAGACCTATTTGTTCGTTATTGGCTTCTTTTGAAGTAATAATATCCATGATTTTGCCTTCATAGATAACAGCTATCCTGTCACAAAGCGCAAGAATCTCTTGTAAATCCGTAGATACAAGTAATATGGCTGCGCCGTGGTCTCTTTCTTGAATGAGGCGACTCCGAATATATTCTGTAGTTTGGATGTCGAGGCCTCGCGTTGGCTGCGATGCAATTAATAGCTGTGGTTTTCGATCGATCTCACGTGCTAAAACGATCTTCTGTTGATTTCCTCCCGATAATCTCCCAGCAATCCATTTGGGATCAGAAGGGCGTACATCAAACTCGTTTAGGAGTTGTTTCACTTTCTCTTGTATCAGACTTATTTGTAAGAATCCCTGTCGTACATATGGCGGTTTTGTGTGTGCGCCAAGTAAAATATTTTGCCAGACTGGAAGATCAGTGAGCATACCTGCACCTCTGCGATCTTCTGGAATGAGACCAATCCCCATATTAATTGCCTGATTTGGCGTGTAATTGGTCCTGCGGATACCATTTAATTTAATTATTCCCCGTTTGATTGGTCGCAATCCTCGCAACATTTCTGTCATCTCACGTTGCCCATTACCGTCAACACCTGCAATACCAAATATTTCGCCACGATGGACGGTAAAGGAGACATTTTTGAGAGCTGGAAGACCGCTGTCATTGTCTGCCCAGACCCCTTGTAATTCAAGGACCGACTCACCGATATTATGAGAAACCCGATCCATATCAAGAGATATCTCACGTCCGACCATCATTCTGGCGAGTTGTCTACTGGATGAGCCAGATGTATTGATTGTGCCAACCAGATGCCCATCCCGAAGAACGGTTATTCGTTGGCTAATACTGAGTACTTCGTTCAATTTGTGACTGATAAAAATAACTGTGTGCCCGGCTGCAGTGAATGAAGATAAAACCTTGAACAGGTGGTCGGTTTCCTGGGAAGTGAGAACTGAGGTGGGTTCATCCATAATCAAGATATCGACATTACGATAAAGCGCTTTTATGATCTCAACCCTTTGTTGTTCTCCCACCGATAGATGGCTTATCTCTGCATTCGGATTGACTTTTAGTCCATATGTGTGAACCAGGTTTTCAATTCGTCGAATCGGTTCTTTTTTCTCGAAAAATATCCCCCCGGGTGTCCCGAGCCCAAGAGTAACATTCTCAACAACAGTCAGGTTTGGTACTAACATGAACTGTTGATGGACCATCCCAACCCCGGAACGAATGGCATCTCTTGGGGTAGAGAAATGGGCAGGCTGTCCATGGATATTAATTTCTCCAGAGTCTGGTTGTATCAGACCATATAAAATATTCATCAGAGTAGTCTTGCCGGCACCGTTCTCCCCGAGCAAGGCATGAATCTCACCAGGTCTGATTTCAATATCAATCCCGTCATTGGCGAGGTTATTCCCAAAACGTTTATGAATGCCTCGCATAACCACAGCTGCAGGTACCATTTATATAATATCCTGATCTAGAATAATATTAAATTAATCTCTGAGGGTACAGAACCACCTGTTACCTCAGCTGTTGTGGTATCGATCATCAGGTACAATGAATCTTTATTATCATCTTTAAGTATCCGGGGGCTTTTCACGATTTATCCATCTTGGCCGGTGTTCCAAACTGAGCTTTAATACGACGATCTAAATCCTGTCCACGCTGCTGGCATTCTTCAATCAGTTCCTGCTCATCCAGAATAAGTACTTTGCCGTCGCGCACCAGGAAATCACCCTCAACCATAACATGGGTCACATCGGAATCGTTTGCCGAATATACCAGGGTAGTAACTGGATCATAGAATGGTATATTGTGTAAACGACGGGTATCCACAAAGACAATATCCGCCCGCTTTCCAACCTCCAGGGATCCAATTTCGTTTTCCTGGTGTAAAGCACGAGCACCGTTGATTGTAGCCATTTCCAAGGCGTAGATTGCTGGTGTGGCAAGTGGATCCAGGGTGCTCACTTTTCCAGCAAGGCTCGCAAATTTCATCGCTTCCAGCATGTCATTGTTATTGTTTGGATTATCCGTACCGAGCGCTACATTTACTCCCGCTGCCTGCATCTTCACCACTGGTGCAATACCAGAAGCAAGGAGCATATTCGCGGTGGGGTTATGCATAACCGAAGCTCCCGCTTTTGCGAGCAGGTCAATTTCATTATCTGAGATCCAGACTGTGTGTACGGATTGGAAGAAATTACTCAGGGCGCCCATATCATGAAATGCCTCAATATATCCCTTCCCAAATCTATCCTTTATCGCCTCGAATTCTTTACGGGATTCCGCAACATGGGTATGCATCCCCACGCCTGTCTCGGCCATAATTTGTAAACTGCGCTGAATAGATTCCTCGCTGCAGTAAATAAGATTGATCGGACTTACTACAACCTTGATACGGCCATGATCATGCCATGTGGTAATCATGCGCCGATTCTCATCCTCGATCTTGTCTGGTGTACTGATCAAACCCAGGGGTGCAATAAATTGAACGTCGAGAAAACCACAGGCAAAAGTCACCCGAAGCTTGCTCTTCACTGCTGCTCGTGCAGCAGCGTCGTAATTTGAACTGTGGCTCACAAAGTAATTCTGATTATCAACTAAACTGGTGGTACCACCTTTTAAACACTCTATATAACTCACCAGGGAGGCAATATATGCATCCTGCTCATTCATGGTGCCGATCCAGGGCCACACCAAATCATGCAGCCAATCCAATAGGATCATATCCATCCCTAGTCCACGCATCATATAATAACCAGCATGGGTGTGGGCATTAATCAATCCCGGAATGATAATTTTGTTTCTCGCTGAGATAATTTCATCCGCCTGAATGTCGGTCAGCTGGCTTGTGGGACCGATTTGTTTAATCCTCCCATTCTCTATAAATATTGCTCCATCATTGATTATTTCTCTGGTCGGATTCATGGTTACGATAATTCCATCGGTAATCAGCGTGCTGTTCATACTTCCTCCATTATGGATTATTGAACACATTTAGTAGTGGTTTCAGATTTATATATACAGCTCTCATTCATGCTGTTGAATTCCAGAACCTGTCGGATACTATTGAGAATATTCTTTATTTGAAGTATCGCCAACTTGAAGCAAATGGAGCAATCATCACCCTATTTTAACCTACATGTTTTTATATTAATATTAATTATTCCATCAAACAGGAATTGTTTACATTCCTTTGCAAGTTTGATAAACTGCTGGTAAAAATCAAGCCTATAGATGATCATTCCTCTTACCATACTATAGGCTTGAGTTATTCATTACTCCGTCTAATATTGGCCGCCGGGTACCTCGATCTTTCCATCGATAATATCCTGACGGACCTTGCCAAGCTTGGTCTCCAATTCGGCCGGCACCCCGGAATTCGGGCACACCTTAAATATGACCACACCTTCCTTCAGGCCAATGTACTGGACACCGCCTTTGAAGGTTCCATCCGCGATACTGGCCATCACGATCTCCAATGCCTGACCGACGTCGTTCCAAATGCTACCGATCACCATGCCCGGCGCCTCCGAGCAGTGGTCCGCATCGGCTCCCACGATCAGCTTGCCTTTTTCCTTGACAGCCTGGTAGACACCCGTTCCCGTCAGATCCGCCACCGGGAAGATCACATCCACTCCCTGGTTCATCTGGGCGGTGGCTGCTTCAAAACCGGCGTTGGCATCCACCCAGGTGCCCACGTAGGTGATGACTACGTTAGCCTTGGGGTTGGCCGCCAGCGCTCCAGCTCGGAAGCCATCCATCTGGCGCACGATGTTGGGCAGTTCCTCGCCTCCGATGCCCCCCACCGCACCCGTCTTCGACATCGAAGCTGCCAGGTAGCCATTAAGGTACGCGGTGTCTTGGTTGCCGAACTGGATGGACTGGACGTTGTCCGCTTCAGACGTTCCATCCACGATGACCCATTTCACCTTCGGATACTGGGCAGACATATTCACTGCCGGATCCCCGTACTCGAACCCGTTGCCGATGATCAGGTCAAATCCAGCATCGGCATATCCCCGGTAAGTCTGATCGATATCGGGAAGGAGGACCCTCTCGGAGTACTTGAGCTCGATCGGATACTTCTTCTGCAGCTTGACGATCGCGTTGTAAGCCATGGCATTCCAGGATGCATCGTTGATGACGCTGCTGATAACCAGCGCCACCTTGAATGGTTTACCAGTGGGGGTGGTTTCAACGGCAGCCTTCTTGGCGGGTTGACAGGCGGAAATACTCAAACTAATTACCATTATCAAGCTTAAAACTATTAAAAAGCTCTTCTTCATATCATCCTCTTTTCTAGAATATTGATTAGCGCTTTTATTAGTTATTAATTGATGTATCATAAATTGTTATCTTGTAATTATCACCTCCGTTTTACAACCCATTATCAACGAAAACAACAGGATCAACCCTTTAGAGCTTTCACTTCAGATAGATCGCCGAACGCCTTTAAAGCGGATTCGAAAGCTTCGATTGGTGCATGTCCTTCGCCACTTCCGATAAATCCTCCATTAATATGTGGTGTTGCCGTATCAAGTATTGGAGTAATCCCGGTTTTGATAACCTTCCGGATATCGATACCAAATGGGACTCCTCGAAAATCCAGGTTTGGGAGCGACCATGAGGGATGTTCGGCATAACATATGTCGTATGCATCATCCGTCTTTTTCAACGCACTGGTAAATGTTCCCTCTAACAAATGTTCGTGAGCTGGGGCGGCTATATGAATCATGCCACCCATTCCGATCACTTCCATGATTGCACTATCTCCAATATCACGCCCTGCGACTTTATCATTCCACTCCGGCGAGAAAAAAACTGTCCGAATTTTACTCGCCGGTCCGACAAACCATTGATCGCCAAGAGCACTTACTCGAACACCAAACTCAACACCATTTCGGCAGAGTGTTGTCACGATCGTAGAATAAGGTATATTCTTCGCTGGTTCTACAATCGACCTTGCAGCTCCCATAAAAACATGAAGTGCGAAGATATCTGTAATATTCAGGAAGTCAAAAACACGCTTTATAACTTCTTTTGGGAAATCCAGGTGAATGATATATGGCGCAAGTTTCCGGACAATCAATAATGTTCCGGCGGTACAACGGCTATGAGCTTCATCGCCCATTTGGATTGCCCGGCCAATAATTTCATTGACGTTAATCCCACCTGCCGCTATCACTGCAGCACTGAGAACTGGTGATAATTCATTCGTCATCCAACGAACATGATCTATTGTTTCTTGATCACAAGTGCCCCAGCCTAATGCTTTAAAAGATGACCCTTCATGCGGCATGCAATACGCAATGTTTCCATAAGTTTCATTTTTTATAACATGGACAGGCATGGATGCACTGGTGACACCTGTCATCCCCCCGACTGCCATGTGGTTATTACATGGAGATAGAATAATCTCCCCGGATTTTACTAATTCTTCAGCCCTATTTAAATTTGACGCAAATCCTTCGAAAACAATTGCTCCAAGTATCCCTTGCTTTTGAGGATTGCACATGCGTTCCCATTCAATGGGAGGACCAGAGTGAAGGATCATATTCCGAGTCATTCCAGGAATTACATCAATTGCGATCCTGTCACCCACCCAGATGGGTTTTCCCGCCACCATCACTTCGATAGTCTTTTGATTTGCTTCTTCGATCCTGTCGGTTAATTCCATCTGGCTATTCATACTTCCTCTTTTTGAATGTGAGATTCAATAATGATTTTCCTTTGATTTCCTTTGAGGTTTTCTTGAATCCAGCTTAAGATATTTTTTAATATTTCCAATCCATATCAGAAGGTTTCGATTTATTTAAATGTTGTCCCACCTGTAAAAAAAAACGGTCTTCATTAACATTTTCCTTGAACTCAACTGCAATTATTAAATCCTCAGGTTTTGCTGTGTCACATAATTTGTCTAATAAACCGACTTGCTCCAGAATATGTTTATTATTCGGCGTGCCCATTACAATGACGGCTTGTTTTACTTTGGGCCAAGTTGATACTTCGTTCGACAGTCTCATTAGAAATAAAGAATCACGATAGTCGCTCTTTTTAATAACTACTCTTTTCATCTACTTTACTCTTTTTAATATTCAATCTGACCTGTTTATATATCTGTAAAATATCGACATTATTGTCTTTAGCATATTACTTCTGCAACGATTGTCTGCTATCTGAATCATTGGTTAAACTCGATATTGATTTGCAATTTTCTATTGCAATGATCTGACAATTTAATCTTCTACCCGGGTAATTATTGTAGATATCAAATATATTATATGGTTTGAAGATTAGGTAATCAATGTTCTTCTTTAACGGCATTCAGGATTGTCATTTGTTAATGTTTAACAATAAAGACACTCGTTTTCTTTATTGTTTAAGCACGCGGATAATTTAGATTATATGAATATCTGGAGAATTAATAACTTACTTTGGCTCGAAAATAAAAATATCCCCCATTTTTATTATCATGATTGATTTTCTTTTTTATCGATATTTACAAATGGGTAAAGGCGAATTGCTACTTCAATCGTGATCCTATTTTGCGGATTTTTTAATGAATATCCAAGTAAATCCTCAATACAATCCAAGCGGTATCGTAAAGTATTGTAATGGATAAAAAGTCTTCTAGATGCCTGGGTGACATTAGAATTATTTTCCATGTAAATCTTCAATGTATTAAATAATTCTGTTCCTTTATCTTTATCATATTGAATTATTTTCCCGATTGAATCCAGGCAAAATTCCTCAACAGTTTTACTATCTGATGAAGTCGTTACAATCTTAAAAATACCAAGATCATCATAATTCGTTACTTGCCCGTTTAATTCATGATGGAGAATTTGCCCAATATGAACACTTTGTTTGGCATAATCGTACGCTCTATGAAAATCTTCAAAAGAATTAACTGGCTTGCTTACGCCCATGGAGATAGAATATGGGTTGTTACGGGTTTTGATGATACCTAGAATCTTGTTTAATGCCCCACTTAGGTTATCAATATCTGATGATTTACCTTGATGTAATGGAAACCATACAACAAGATCTGTCCCTTGGTCCCAGAAGATTGAATCGTGGTTGAGCAAACGTATATGACGTTTTGCCAAATAGAGACTTTCAGTAATGTTATTTTGCTCGTAACGATTTAAAATATTCTCATTCGGGTGATCCGGGCCGGCGATAATCACGACGTATGGTGTGATTGGTTTGAACCCCAGTTCGAATAACTGGTTAAAAGCTCGTTTACTGACGTTTGCCTGTTCAGATAATAATCCCTCCAAAATTTCTTTTTTAAAACGTTCTTCAACTTGACTAATTGAACGTTGCTCCATTATTTTTAATGCAGCTATGACTGCTCCGTGCTCTACTGCGACGAAATCCATCGAATTTCTTTTGGGATCCAGAATTCCCCAGACAATCACCTGTCCCAATTGAAATGTCCCCACCTTAATTGGGCAAATCATGTGGTCTACATGGTTGTTTTGACCAGTTGCTACCACCCGTTTAATCTCTCTGTTCTCCCATGATTTTATTATTTGCGGAGAGTAATTCGGAGAGAGATACATCTCATCTTTACCTTCAATATTAATGAAATCATCAAACGTATTACTGTACCCGATTACAAAACTATTACCTATTAATTTTCCGATCCGATCAACTATGGAAATCGGTTGTTTGACAAGTTGTGAGATCTCCTGGGCAATCTCATTAAAACTACCACCACTTAGTACAAGATTAATAAACTGGCGGTGTATGGTCTGGGATTGTACCAGCTCTGATGTTCTACGTTCGAGTATTTCATTGGTTAGCGGTTGAATAATTTCCATTAGAGAATGTTTTGTGGGTATGTCAATAAGAGGAAACCCGAGCGAATTGGCTGCTTCAATCATGGCGGGAGGGAATTCCTTAAGAAAATCATGAAGTTTTGCAGCCAATCCAGTAATGCCTTTCTCAAAAAGCTTGGGTATGAACTCATTTCCTGGAATTCCGCAATTTAATAATGGGTATGATGTTGTAACTAAAAAATCACCTGAATGTGCCCAGTCCAAAATATCTGGCGCTTCCATCATTGTCACAGAACGAATAATACGATCTAAGCCACGATGACCGGCAATTACTTGCGCCTCAGACAAAGGTCCAATTTTTAAAGCTTCACGTAAGGTTAATTCCATAGGCTAAGGTGTTCCCTCGAAAAAAAAATAGGAATTACTCTCTTAAGTTTATTTCATTTGACGACCTTATTCTCTAAATAATGACAGCGTTTTGGTAGAAGCTATTTTAAATCATAACATATATACTAGATTTCGCTTTCCCATGGTACGAATAGAAGGATCAGTAAAATCCCCCTTTAAGACTCCATTAAGAATTTTCCATATTTAAATGTAGTGAATTTTTTGTATTCTCGGTTTTTTACCCAGATAATATCTTCTTCATCTGGTCGCCTTTCCAAATCACAGATAGATCGTACGAGGGTGCAATTTAGTGCAATTAATAAAAAAACCCATAGGAACCAGGAATTCTATGAACACCACGTTATTACATACTTTATTGTTATGTTCTGGGATCTAATTACCAAATGATCATGAGTCGCCTTACCATGTCACAGATAGATCGTATTGTGGTGCAATTTGGTGAAATTCTTAAAAAACGGCATGGAAACCATACCCCAAGAACGGGCACTTTGTGGATTCTATGGACTCCATGCACCCAAATAGGGTACTATGTGGACGCTATAACACCCCATGTAAGTCATGCGCATAGCTGGTTCGGACTTCGAATCCCCTAAGAGCGGGGACAAATGTCGGTAAGTTACAATTTCGTAATTCTATAGGGTACCTTTTCTATTCAGTCTGTTACATCCATTTGGATCCGATAATAGTAATTTAATACTTACTCACGGTTATCCGGTGCAATTGAGGCTATTTGTTTCCGGCGATCTGTTGATATTTATTATTTCCCTCTTATAGGTAATTATTATTTATTTGTCGGTAGGAGTATCTGTTCTACTTTTTATTTAATTGACATCCTCCCCCCGCATGGTTATACTTGATTTATCAGAATGTAGGGCGGGATTTCCATCCCGTCGAAATCTTGCAGAAAATTGGCGGCTTGGTCCCCTAAGAACGGGGGTTATTAAAAATGCCGCCCAACTCTATACGTAAAAAGAGGACTCATTTGAAAAAAGCATTGATCACCGGCATTACCGGCCAGGACGGCTCCTACCTGGCTGAACTATTACTTTCCAAGGGCTATGAGGTCCACGGGTTGATCAGGCGCGCATCTACTTTTAATACCCGCCGCATCGATCACCTCTACCGCGATCCCCACAACGGTGACAAGGTCCACCTGCACCTGCATTACGGCGACGTGACTGCCGCCGACAGCCTGATCGACATCATCTATAACGTCCGCCCGGATGAGATCTATCACCTGGCCGCCCAGAGCCACGTGCGCGTCAGCTTCGACATGCCCGAATACACCGGCGATGTGACCGCGCTGGGCACCACCCGCATCCTGGAAGCCATCCGCAAGAGCGGTCTGAAGACGCGTTTCTACCAGGCATCCTCATCTGAGATGTTCGGTGACGCCAAACCACCCCAGAACGAACTGACTCCCTTCGCACCGCGCAGCCCGTACGCCGCAGCCAAGGTGTATGCCTACTGGATGACGCGCAATTATCGCGAGGGCTACAACCTGTTTACCTGCAACGGTATTTTATTCAACCACGAATCCCCGCGTCGCGGCGAAACCTTCGTGACCCGCAAGGTCACACGCGCTGTGGCTGCCATCAAGGCCGGCAAGCAAAAGAAAGTTTATCTTGGCAACCTGGAAGCGCGCCGCGACTGGGGCTATGCACCCGAGTACGTCGAGGTGATGTACGACCTCCTGCAACGTGACACCCCCGATGATTTCGTAATCGGCACGGGCGAATCGCACACCATTCGCGAGCTGCTCGAGGCAGCCTTTGGCTATGTCGGCCTGAACTACCGCGATCACGTCCAGATCGATGCGCGCTACTTCCGACCGACCGAGGTGGACTACCTGCTGGCGGATCCGACCAAAGCGCGCGAAGCGCTCAACTGGAAACCTAAGGTCCTTTTCGATGATCTGGTGAAGATCATGATGGATGCCGATCTCGAGCTGGCCGGGTTGGAATGCCCGGGCGAGGGGATGAAGATCGTCAAGGAACGTTTTGGTGACTGGCACGCCTGGGAACACCAGGTAGTCAGCATGGATAAATAATTTGTGACCCCCATTCGCATCCTGCCCGATGAGGTCGCTTCGCAGATCGCCGCCGGCGAGGTGGTCGAACGTCCCGCCTCGGTGGTCAAGGAATTGCTCGAGAATGCGCTGGATGCGGGCGCGCATCAGATTAATATTTCCATCCAGGGTGCGGGTAAAAGCCTGATCGAGGTAGCCGATGACGGAGTCGGGATCGACCCGCAGGACCTGGCGCTGGCTGTTGCACGGTATGCCACCTCCAAGCTGGCATCCGCCGAAGACCTCTTTCATATTGCCACCCTGGGCTTCCGCGGAGAAGCGCTGTCCTCGGTGGGTTCGGTTTCCCGCCTGACGATCACCACCTGTCAACCTGGCGCCAAAATAGGCGCGCGGCTTGTGGTGGATGGCGGTAAAGCCCTGCCGGTCGAGGGTACCGGCGCAGCTACCGGCACGGTCGTTAAAGTCGAGAACCTGTTCTACAACGTCCCGGCGCGGCTCAAATTTCTCAAGCAGGATGCAACCGAACGTCAACAGATCACGGCGCTTGTCACGCGCTATGCGCTGGCATATCCGGCGGTGCGTTTCAGGTTGATGGCGGAGGGTACGCAGACACTCCAGACCAGCGGTTCCGGCGACCGGCGCGAGGTGTTGGCAAGCCTGTATGGGCTGGATACGGCGCGCCAGATGCTGGAGGTGATCGCCGAGGAGGAAGGCATCAGCCTGTGCGGGTTCATCAGCCCGCTGTCGATCACACGTTCGAACCGGCGCGAGATCACCTTTTTCATCAATGGGCGCTGGGTGCAGGACGTGCCGTTGGCAGCGGCACTCATCCAGGCCTATCACACCCTTATCATGGTCGGCCGTTATCCGCTGGCGATCCTTTTCATTAACCTGGCACCGGAAGAGGTGGACGTCAACGTCCATCCTGCCAAGGCGGAAGTCCGCTTCCGGCAACCTGACCGCGTCTTCAGTGCCGTTCAGCGATCGGTAAGGCGTGCGTTGCTGGCTTATGCACCCATCCCGCACCTGGAACAAGGCAGGTCCTGGTGGTCATCTTCTCAGCCGCCCAGCCGTGAACCCGACCTCGCCTGGCAGATGGCCGGTGAACCACACAGCGAGCAACCGGTTGCCGGGACAACGCCGGTTGCTTCCCAGCCAACCCAGCAGGATCCGACAGCAACCCTAAGCGGGTCGCCTGCAACCCTAAGCGGGTCGCCAGCAACCCTAAGCGGGTCGCCCGCAACCCAAGCCGGGTTGCCGGGGAGGTTGCCGTTATTGCGACTGGTGGGGCAGGTGGGCGCTGCCTACCTGGTGGCGGAAGGTCCCGATGGTCTTTATCTGATCGACCAGCATGCTGCCCACGAGCGGGTGCTGTTCGAGCAATTGATGGCTCAACACAATTCCAACCAGGTGGTTTCACAGGCGCTGTTACAACCGGTCACATTGGAGCTTAAGCCCGAGAGTGCCTCGTTGCTGGCGGAGAACCTGCCAATATTAAACCACTTTGGTTTTAGCGTGGAAGCCTTTGGACAATCGGCCTACCTGATCCGTTCCGTCCCAGCATTGATGGCGGATATCGACCCACGAGATGCTTTGCAGGCGCTGGTTGAGGATTTCGAGGAAGATGAAGAGCCGCTGAAAAACGAAATGGAAGCGCGCCTGATCGCGCGCATCTGCAAACGCGCTGCGGTTAAAGCAGGTAAAGTATTATCCACTGCGGAACAAGCAGCGTTGGTGGAGGGTCTGGAATGCTGCCGCTCCCCGCGCACCTGCCCGCATGGCCGGCCGACCATGATCCACCTTTCTGCCGATCTGCTCGAACGCCAGTTTGGTCGACGCGGCGCGCGTTGATCGGATTTGTCAAATAATTCCAGTTAACAATAAAAAAGGCGCCAGCTTGTGGCGCCCATGATGCTAAAACTTGACCTGAAGATTGTTTGATTCGGCAGGTAATTTTATCCAACAAACTATAATGATCCGCCGGATAATGAAACCACACCATCAGACGGATTAACAATAAGAATTCAAATGGTCTCTCGTGCTTGATCTTAGGTTATGCAGCACCCTTTGGGTGTTGGCTACCCGCCGGCGAGGTTTCAACCAACTGGATATGCTGTACAATCCGCTCTGACAGTTTTTGGAACTGCTGCGCTGCCAGTCCGTCTGGTTGCATCTGAATCAGAGGTACATGGTTGACGGCAGCATGATAGGCGATTTCTGGAACGGGCGAGATGATCTGATCCACCGTCAGACCCAGTTCTTCCTGCACCTGGCTCCAGGTTAACTGGATATCAGCGCGTTGACGGTGCAACAGGACTATCGATACCGGGCGTGAGCGTCCGAAGTCCAACTCCTTTAAACTATCCAGCAGCAGGCGTGTTTTTCGGACCGTGATTGGATGAGGTTCGGTGACCATCACCAGTTCATTTACATGGCTTAGAACGCGTTCGTAACCCGGAAACAGGTTGCATCCGAGATCGATCACAACCGCCGGAGAAAGCGCACCGAGTTGTGACAGCACTGCCTCTATTTGTTTGGTGGCGCCCATTAACACGACATCCTTGGGTAGATTTGACGAAACCAGCACGCGTATACCTGCCATGATGTCAACCAATTCACCCATTACCGCATTCTGGGTGATTTTCGCAGGATCCAAACGCAGCAGGTTGCAAATACCCTCAGATGGGCGGGTGTTCAGCTCAAGTATCCAATTGCCCTGCCCGGGATGCAGTTCCACCGCGATGGCAGGCAGACGGTGTTTTTGAAAAAGACTGACCGCCAGGTTGATGGCAACCGTTGATGCCCCCAGCCCCCCCCGGGCTGATAATACTGCCACTATCGAACTGGGATGGGAAGGTTCTGTGATGGGTTTGGTTGGGGGCTTGGGCTTGGCTGAACGGGTCAGCAAAGCCTTGATGCGGGCATTCAATTCGGCCGGATGAATGGGTTTGGTCAGGTATTCATCCACCCCGGCATCGTATCCTGCCACCTTGTCCTCGAGTTGCCCCTTGGCAGTGAACATCGCGATCGGTATACCGGCTGTCGCAGGATCAGCTCTAAGTCGCCGGGTTACTTCGAACCCGTCCATGTCGGCCATCATGATATCCAATACGATCAGATCGAGGTGTTCCCCTCTGGCGGATTCCAGCGCCTGCGCACCGTTGTTGGCAGTGCGTATTTCATACCCTTGCCGTTCGAGCATCAACCCCACCAATCGCAACGTGTCGACATCATCATCAATGATCAGAATTCGTTCTGCCATAATATCACCCATCCTTTGAATATTATTTTAGTCTAGCATAAATCGAGAGTAAAGGCAAGCCTTGATAACCGGGCACATAGTATTGTTAGAGTGGAACCGGTTCGGTCAGGCATTATAATGACCAGATGGATTTGAGCTCACTGGCACACATTTGTTCCAAGGAATGCCTTCTGGTAAAGAGTGCTCCGATTGTTGTGGGGGTATCGGGCGGAGCCGACAGCCTGACCCTGGTGGACTGTTTGAGCACCCTTGGCTATTCCTTGGTGGTCGCCCATTTTGACCACCGGCTGCGGACGGATTCACAGGCGGACGCCGATTTCGTAAGCGCATATGCTTTGAAGAACGGCCTGGTTTACGAAACCGGCAGCGGCGAAGTATCCGTATTTGCCCGCGATCATAGCTTTTCGATCGAAGAAGCCGCCCGGCAGATGCGCTATACCTTCCTGTTTGAGATTGCGAACAAGCACAATGCCCAGGCAGTAGCGGTCGGGCATACTGCCGATGATCAGGTCGAAACCATGTTGATGCACGTCCTGCGTGGGGCGGGGTTGGGCGGGCTGAAGGGCATGCCTTGGCGTGGTTTCCTTGAGGTTTTCGATACCGGGATTCCCCTCATACGCCCGTTGTTGGGTGTCTGGCGTACCGAAACAGAAGACTGGTGTAAAACCAGAGGGTTGGTGGCGCGCATCGACCCGAGCAACCGCGATACTGTCTATGCCCGCAACCGGCTGCGCCAGGAAATCATTCCTCTGTTGGAAAGTTTCAGCCCACAGGCACGTCACCATATCTTGCAACTGGTAAAACATTTACAGGGCGATTATCGTATCCTGAAAAATTTGACAGAAGAAAAATTTCTGGAATGTTTGAAAGATCGTGGCGATGGTTATGTATGTTTTGATCTGGCAGCCTTTTCAAAGCTCGATCCGGCACTGCAGGCATGGGTCCTGCGTCAGGCAGCCTTTCAACTGGTGAAGGAATTGCGTGATTTTAATACATCAGCGGTCGAGCGCTGTCTGGAGGTGATCGCATCATCCCCCACAAGCTGGCAGGGTGACCTGCCGGGCGGTATCCGTTTACGGGTGGACGGAGAGCGTTTGTATCTTATGACCTGGAGTGTTGACCTGCCGGGGACTGACCTGCCACAGCTTCAAGCGGGGTTTTTGGCTGAATTACCCTTCCCGGGCAGGGTGGAGGTGGGGAACGACTGGCATATCAGTAGCGAATGGTTCGATAATCCTGAGAATGCACACGT
Organism: uncultured Chloroflexia bacterium; assembly: GCA_963701225.1. Lineage (GTDB taxonomy): Bacteria > Chloroflexota > Anaerolineae > Anaerolineales > Anaerolineaceae > JAFGXF01. The sequence goes on from OY969578.1 coordinate 1,387,107, forward strand.
TGAGGCGCTGGAGAATTCCGACCCGAATCAAGCATGGGTCGATGCGGATAAACTCCCTGCACTGCTGAGGGTGAGTTGCGCACATGCCGGTCAGCGCTTCCAACCACTCGGCATGATCGAGGGCAGTCAGAAGTTGTCGGATTTCTGGGTGAATGTCAAACTTCCGCGTCGGGTGCGGGCTGGATGGCCGGTGGTTTTTTCAGGTGATGAGATCGTCTGGCTGCCGGGGTTCCGTCTGGCGCAACCATTCCGGCTGGGGGATGAAAGTAAGGCAGTGCTTCATTTGAGACTGGCAAGACATGTGCCGGAGCATAATTAAAGAGAATCGGGCTTCACTTTGGAAGCCCGATTCTGTTTTATTTCAGGGTGGTGGATCCACCTGCCAGTTTACGCAACTTCAAACCCACCTCGCGGAACTGGATCTTCGAGATTCCCAGCTTTTGGCGGATCTTTTCGGGTTCCATCCCATTTTTATAATCCATGACGACTGCTGTCCAGCGACACATGTCAAAGGAGAGATGCTTGCCGAGACCGGCTTCCTCACCCAGGTCTTCCAACAGATATTCCAGACGACGTTGCGACCAGGGGAATACACGTTCCTCGAAAGCGTATTGAACGGTATACTCGTGCCAGGCGGCGACCCACTCAACCGGGAGGGCGATCTTGCGTTCCTTATAGCGACTGGCTGGGCTGGAATAACGGATGAACAGCAACGGGCCGTTCGGGTTTTCCAGGTCAAAGTGGTTGGGTGACAATGCCAGGCATTCACCTTTCTTGATCCCGGTCGCCAGCAGCAGTGCTGCCAGCGTATATGGGCGCGCATCCGGTTTGGTGGCGGTCCGGTGACGATTGGCGGTCTTCAGGATGCGCTGGCACTCCTCTGTCGTGAGGATCTCGGGCAGCGGGCTCATCACGGATTGCTGTACGACCTTCTCGGCCGGATCAATCGCCAAGACGCCACTCTTCTGCAACCAGCGGAAGAAAGACTTGAGCGATGTGATGCGACGCGCCAGAGTCTTTGGTGAGCAGGGTACACCGCGGCGGGTTTGGAGCCAGTTCAGGAAGTTATTCAAATCATCGGTGGTGATGGCACCAATCGTTCTATCGGGTTCGAGATAACTGCCAAGTAATTGGATGTCAGCGCTGAAGGCTTTGACAGTGTGGGGCGAACGCCCCTTGTCGGAGAGGTAGATTTCCCATAGTTTCACTGCCGGCATGAGTGGGCTGGCAGGGGTCAGGTGGGCGGAGAGTGGGCGGGGATCGGTAGACATGGAGACTCCTTTCGCATAGTCGATACGCATAGTTTAACATAGGTGATGAAAATGTCAAGAGACGATATTGATCATTGAATCCAATTACGTAGATTAGAAATAAGAACTTCTGTTCTATTGACTTCTGAATAATTGAACGTATAATATTAGATATCGTGAAAATTACACAAAATTATCAATAATACGTTCAAAATAGGTGGTTATTATGTTAATACAGTTTAATGTTGGAAATTATAAATCTTTTAAGGATACTGCAACCCTCAGTATGATCGCAACAAAGACGAATGCGCGTGATATATTAGTAAATCAGAATAATACTATTTTCATAAATGATAAATTAACCCTTCTAACAAGCGCAGTAATTTACGGAGCAAATTCGAGCGGTAAGAGTAATTTAGTAAGTGCGTTCTTAGATATGTGTCATCTAGTCTTTTCTTCTGCAAAAGATAAACAAACTGGAGAACCTCTTGAACTAGATCCATTTCGTTTAAATATTGCAACGGAGAATAAACCTTCATTTTTTGAAGTTGTATTTTTAATATCTGATAAACAGTATAGATACGGATTTGAAGCTAATAATAAAAAAATAGTATCTGAATGGCTTTTTACTGTTCCATCAACAAAGGAAGCTATGCTCTTTATAAGAGAGGATAATAAAATTAAATATTCTAAAAGTTTATTTAAAGAGGGAAAAGGATTAGATTCGAAGACTCGAGATAACGCATTGTTCCTTTCAGTTGTTGCACAATTTAATGGTGAGATAGCTTTAACTATAATTAAATGGTTCGATAATATTGGTATTGTATCTGGTCTTGACGATATGTTCTATCGAGATTATACAATCCAGCAAGTTATTGATGGTAAGTATAAAAAAAGAATAATTAATTTAATAAAAAACCTTGATTTAGATATTGATAATTTTGAAGGCAAAAAAGTAAAACGCAAATTACCTGAAACTATGCCTGAAGATTTGAAGAATTTAATAATTAAAGCAAGACGTGGAATGGATCACTTGATTGTACAGACACAACATCCAAAATTAGATGAAAATGGAAATCCGGTAGGTTATGTTACTTTTAATATGGACAAAGATGAATCTCAGGGGACGCAAAAGGCATTTTATCTTGCTGGTCCGATTATTGATGTTCTAAGTCAAGGACAATTATTAATAATTGATGAAATGGAAGCAAGATTACATCCATTAATTACAAAAGAATTAATTTCATTATTTAATTCTTTGAAAAATAATCCCAAAAGAGCACAACTAATATTTACAACTCATGATACTAATCTTCTATCTAATAATATATTTCGTAGAGATCAAATATGGTTTTTAGAAAAGGACAAGTACTGTTCAAGCCATCTTTATTCACTGGCAGAAATTAAAATCAATAATATTAAGATAAGAAACGATGCGTCATTCGAGAGTGATTATCTTAAAGGTCGTTATGGAGCAATTCCTTTTTTAGGTGGAATAAAAAAAATAATAAATTAATTTGGATAACCTTTTGAAAAATCCAAAACCGTTTTTACAACCGCATGGTAGACCTTATATGCAAAGGTCTGTGAATACACTAAATATTCGACAGAGATTTCTAATTGTTTGTGAAGGTGAAAAAACTGAACCTAATTATTTTAAATGCTTTCGTGGACCATTTATTGTAGTTGATGCGATGGGTATTGGTGCAAACACAAAAAGTCTTGTAGAACAGGCGATAGAATTAAAAGCAAAAGATGATTATGATCAAATCTGGTGTGTGTTTGATAAAGATGATAATTCTGTATCACAGTTTAATGAAGCAATCAAGCTTGCACGAAGAAATCATATTAAGATAGCTTATTCAAATCAATCTTTTGAACTCTGGTATGTCTTACATTTTTGTTTGATGAGATCTGCTATTACTCGCAGTGACTATAAAAAGCATCTTAACAAAAAATTAGGCCATACCTACAAAAAAAATTGTGAGACTATTTATTCTGAGTTACACGAATTACAAAAAGACGCAATCCGAAACGCCAAATTATTGTTAACTGAATATACTCCTCGAAGACCTGCAGTCGATGATCCTTCGACAACAGTACATGAACTCGTAGAACAATTAAATAAATATTCTAATAATTGTTAATGTTCTTGTTAAACTTAATCAAAAAGTTTGTTGATCAATAGTATATTATCAATAGAAAAAACATAGAATACAATTGGTTTCTTGATAATCGATTTACCATACAGCAGGTGAGACTGATCCATTATGCTGGTATGGACCTGGAAGCTTTCGTCGACAACATCAATGGAGGTCATGGCTGGGAATGGATCATCACCAACACGCACGGAACGCGCATCCATCGTGGCGGGTTGCCGGCAATCATCGCTGCGCAGCTGACCAGACTGCCAACTTCGTTAGTTTTCCCTTTAAAGGATATCTGGCTGGCTGAACACTTCGATACCTTTCCCTCACCCAAACGTCATTTCCTGCATGAACTCGGGCATGTAATCGATAATCGTCTGCCCAAGAAAGGAATATTTCCCCATACCATCTTCGGAAAGGGTGCCGCAGATCGTCTGGTGATTAACCTGGGCGGCAAACCGTCCGGGTTGCGATTTTGCAATGGGTCTTCCGGCATTCCCGATCAATATCACTGGTGGGGTACTGGTGTTTATGGCAACCACTCCACAGCCGACTATTTCGCCGAGGGGTTTTCCTGGCTGCCTTATGATCCAACAAAGCTGCCTGACCCGCTTGTCACAGGCTGGTTCAATTCAGAGATATTTCTGGGGAATTAACCACTTTTGATCGAGGGCTGTGGGGGGCTACGGGATACCCATGGCCGATTTTAAGACAGCCTGGATGGCTGCTATATTGGGTAGTTGCACCTGGCCACCACCGGGAGTGACCCAACCGGTGACCTGGTTGGTGTCGATGGTATAGCGCTTTACCCCGCTGGTATCGCCCAGTTGTGACGCCAGGGATAACAGCGGCAGGATGTCGGTCAATCCCAGGTTGGTTTCAACGGCCTTGACAAACTGGTTATAGAGTTCCGGTGCGCGGGTGAGCGCATTCACACTGATCAGTTTGAGGAATAGAGCCTGCGTCATTTCCTGCGCGCGCCGCTCGCGGTCGAAATCTGTACTGGAGTATCTCGAACGAACGTACCATAACGCCAGGTCACCATCCATATGCATGACACCAGGTCCGACCGAACACCAGCGTGTTCCGCTGCCCGGAGGGATCTCACAGGAATCAGAAAGTTTTTTGGCCGTGTTGACTTCCAGACCTCCCAGTGTATTTACGATGCTCTTAAATCCATCGAAATTGGTCATCACGTAGAAATCCGGCTCAATGCCCAGATTGTATTCCAGTGTATCCTGCATTAACCCGAATCCGCCGTGCGGGAAGGCGGTGTTGATGCGCTGCATCTGCCAGTTGGGGATGTAGACCCACAGGTCGCGCGGGAAAGATACGACGCTGACCGTGCCCAGTTTGGGATTGAGGAATACCAGCATGATGACATCTGTGCGGTAACCCGCACTTGGGCGGTAGTCGTTGCCCAGGATCAGGATGGTAATGAGTCCATCCGGTTTATCCAGTTTGGGAGCACGTGGCGCACCGGGGTAATCAGGGATCTCCGGCGTAAGCGTAATCGTGGGGGTAGGGCTGAATCGCAGGGTGGGGGTGTTGGCGCGTGGTTGAAAGGGTGTCGGGGTAGATGTAGCACCGGGGTTCTCCGTGATCAGATGCATCGCCAGCACCTGCGGATTGACATTCGAGATATCCCCGATGATGGGCAAACGGCATGAGAGGAGCGCCAGCAGCATGGCTGATATAAATAGCAACAGCCTGTTACGCATTTCTTTTCTATGGAACATTTGGGGGATTATACTGCATTCGCCTGTTTCAGGAGCGTGCCTTTAATTCCCGCTCGAGCTGGCGTGTTTTCATGTCAGCGTCTGCCAGGATATTCTTCAGACGTGCAACCTCTTCCAGCGACAAGTGCAGTTCCTTCTCAAGCTGGTTTTCATGTAACTGGTATTCGTCCTCAGAAATACCCTTCATCGTTGCAACCTGTTTTCGAAGATTGTCATTTTCGGCGGCCAAGCTGGCGACTTTCTGCTCAGCTTCGGTCATGGCGATCACCAGAGGTTCCAACTTGTCGGTATCCGCCTTTTTGGCAGCTTTTTGAAGATTTAGCGTATCAAGCTGCACCGAGAGTTTCTGTAATTCTGTCTGCAGGTTGGATATGTGCTGTCCGCTATCACGCAGATCATCGGTCATTTTCTGATAACGGGTGTGGGTGTCGAGCTGGGCTTGATTGTGCTCGATGATGCGTATCAAGGGTTCGACCAGACCGGAAATATAGACTGAGTCTTCGGGAACCCAGGCGCGGTGGCTGAACGGTGAAAGCAGGATGATACCGCCCACCTGCCAGGCGTTTGGAATGGTCACGGGATGCGCCAGGACGGAGGAGGAGCCTTCGTGTTTGATGAGTTTACATAGTGTGGTTGTATCCGGGGTTGCAGTATGATCCTCAGGCAACCTCAGGTTGCGACCTATGCTGAGCGCATCGACCACCTGAGGGATATCATCGCGGGCTATCGCCACCTCATCGATATAGGTTTGGTGAAGGAAATCAAAGCCGATCAGTACCGTCACTTGACCATTGCGATCCGGCTGCGTCACGAAAAGACAGATATCGGCCATTAATGTCTGGCCGATCGATTTAACCAATTGTTGCATTGCTTCACGCGGATTATCCTCCCAAGCCAGGCTGAGAAAACCCAACGCCGTACCCAGCTCTGTACTGTAGCGGCGGCGAATACTCTTATCTTCACCGCGTCGCTGCTCAGCCGCATGAATAACATTGGCAGGCGAGATGAACCGTTGTGGAAGGAGTAGAAGCAGTGGCAAAGCCACGAGGGTGACCAATCTTACCGGACCGGCATAATTGCCAGATAGGGCAGGCATCGCTAATTGAATGACTTCCCCAATAATATAGAGCAGGCAGGTCATAACACCGATACCCCACAAACGCGGTCGTTTGGCGTAGATGAATATGAGCATAACGACCTGAAATCCCAAACAGCTTAGCTGCCAGGTGAGATCGAGCCAATGTGCGTTGAAACCGGTTTGCTGGAATGCTGTTGTCCAGACGCTCATGGTTGCGCCAAATGCCACCAGCAAACCAAAACTGATGATGCCCACCAGGTAATCCGCCCAATTCGAGTGCGTAGGGAAAGCCCAGATCCACAATAACCATAACTGGATAAATGCCATCTGGAATCTGTCCATGGGTGGCAACCATGTCAGGCTACTCTGTGGATTATTATTAAGCAGCATGGTTAACGAAAATGCAAGCAACTCCACCAATAGCATGAGCAACAACCCAAAGGCCAACCGCCTGGAAATGCTGGCTGGTATTTGAGGCCAATAACTTACTGTCATTACCAGGCCGATTAGCAACAGAACACTGGATAGCAGGTATATTCCCAGACTGGCCGGAATTGAATCGAGAATCGTGAAAATTTGATCCAAGGGGGTTTGCATGCAGCTCCTCCCGAATTTTTATTATAGCATTCATCTCATATCGCTACAATAATTTAAGCGGGAGCAGTCGCAATTTTGGAAGGAATAAATCAAAGGTTGACAATATCGGAGAATTGAATTAAATTATGTCACCCGGCCGAAGTGGCGGAATTGGCAGACGCGCTACGTTCAGGGCGTAGTGAGTGTACGCTCATGAGGGTTCAAATCCCTCCTTCGGCACACCAGCCCCGCATTGCGGGGCTGTTTTTTGATATACTGGAACAAAGTTTGCATCCTCTACGGCAATCATGATAAAACGAAAACTCTCAGCATTTTTTCAAAAGATTCATCTTGATACCCGGCGGGCACTCCTGATCGGTGCTATCATACTCCTGGTGGTGTTGATGATGGATTTCAACAATCGACTCTCAGAATTGTTGCATCTGAACCATCAAAAAGATAAAGTTATCGTACGGGTCACGGCGTTGGCGGTTACGGCGCAGGCACTGGATACCCAGATTGCCTATGCCACATCTGAAGCTTCGGTGGGGGAGTGGGCACGCCAGGAAGGTCACATGGCAAAGCCCGGGGATATTCCGATCATCCCGCTCGCTCCGGCTGGGTTCACGCCCCAACCGACCCCCACCCAGCAGACCATTGCTACAAAGGTGAGCAAATGGCAGGTTTGGTGGGCCGTCATTATGGGGGATTGAAATCTCCAGATACTTTGCATGTACAGAACGGACCACGGGAGGGAGAACGTTGTGATTATGGTAGACGTTTCCAATATAAAGATGGATAATTTGAAAACTCTTCCATTACTACTATGGAATTAGGGTCATTCACCCAAACAACAAGTTGTTCTGGTTGATATTGATCTTATTATCAGTCCTGGGTGGGGGATTGATCGCGTATGCTACCCGGGGGGGATTGGTGTTGAATCCGATACTGCCTCCTATTACAGTGCTGCCCGGAATCTGGTCAATGAATTAGAGTTTGGAATTTATTATCCAAGCGGTCGTTTTGTACTTTTATTATACTGGGCTCCCTTATAATCATTAGTGCTGGCGATCCTTGGTTATTTGCCCGAAATTACTTTTATTATTGTCCGATGGTTGACTGGTGCGTTCTTTTCCAGCTTGATCCTGATGCTGGGAAGTTATACCTATTATTATTCGCGCTCCATGGTGCTCTCCAGTTTGATCGGTGCACTTGTCGCATTTTCCTCACTATTCATTGGCGTCTATGTAACAGCCATGTCAGAGCCCTTATATTATTTTTTCGGCCTGACAGGTTTATTCGGAGCGATGTTCTATATTGACAAACAAAAGCCGGTTATTTTGTACCTGTCTGCCATCTCTGCCGGATTGGCTGCATTCCCTTGACTTGCAACAAAAATGTATGTTTGATATAATAAATTACAAGCAAATTGAAATAGGAATAAGATATATAGCGCTGTTTGTTGCCAAATTCGGCAAAACCAATAAATCCCTGCCCGTGAAATTAACCCGTACTACCTAATGAGATGTGCTTTACTTATTGCCTGTGAGGGCGGTCTTGTCATTTATTTTGGTCCTCTTAGGTCAATTCATTTAATAAGGTTGATAAACCCATGAAAATTTCCGAGATGGAAAACCTACAGCTACAAGATCTTCGAAAAATGGCAGAAGAGCTGGAAGTTCCCAATGCCAAACGCCTAAAAAAGGAAAATCTGATCCTGCGCATCCGGCAGGCAGAAGCCGCCAAGGAAGGTCTTGAAGTACGCGGTGGGGTGCTGGAGATCATGAGCGAAGGCATCGGTTTCCTGCGAACCAATTATCAGGTAGGTCCGGATGACGTCTATGTCTCCCAGGCGCAGCTCAGACGCTTTGATTTGCGCAGTGGCGATATGGTCATCGGACATGTTCGCCCACCACGCGAAGCTGAAAAGCACTATGGTCTATTAAAGGTCGAAACCATTAACGCACTTGAACCTGACGAGCTTCAGCGACGAATCAACTTTGAAAACCTCACCCCCATTTTCCCTGAAAAACGCTTCAACCTGGAAACCGAAGGGCATATTCTGTCAACCCGCGTGATCGATCTGATTGCACCCATCGGCAGGGGTCAGCGTGGCATGATCGTATCCCCCCCCAAGGCCGGCAAAACCACCATTCTAAAACAAATCGCAAATGCCATTTCGGCTAATTCCCCGGAAGCCCATTTGATAGTTGCCCTGATCGGAGAACGTCCGGAAGAAGTGACAGATATGGACCGCTCGGTGGATGCTGAAGTGGTGGCATCGACTTTTGATGAGCCGGTATCATCTCATGTACGAACGGCGGAGATCGCGCTTGACAGAGCCAAGCGCTTGGTAGAGATCGGCCGCGATGTCGTCATCCTGATGGATTCCCTCACCCGCCTGGCGCGGGCTTATAACCTGGTCGTGAATCCTTCCGGGCGCACCCTATCCGGAGGTATGGATCCCTCGGCACTGTATCCACCCAAGCGCTTCTTTGGGGCTGCCCGCAATCTCGAGGAAGGTGGTTCGCTTACAATCATATCGACGGCGCTGGTCGAGACCGGTTCAAGACTCGATGACGTCGTCTATGAGGAATTCAAGGGTACCGGCAATATGGAACTGCATCTATCCCGACGTCTTCAGGAACGACGGATCTTCCCTGCCATCGATATCGAACGTTCATCGACGCGCCGCGAAGAACAGTTGCTCGGTCCGGATGTTCTAAAACTCGTCTGGCTGATGCGACGTATGTACATCCAGATGATCAACCAGCCTCCACAAGGTGCCGGCATGGATCCGGCAGTGGCAACCGAGGCCATTTTGCAGCGTATGTTCAAGACCCGTAACAACCTGGAATTCCTTGAAGGTTTGGCCCAAGAATAATGCGCTTTAATGTCCCCCGGTTATTTAAGAAGAAAGAAGTTGCATCAGATAGTGAACAGCAACCAAATACGCTTCTAAAAAAGCGGTGGTCTGCTTTGTTGAGCTGGGGTATCACCGGCGTAGTGGTCGTGAGCCTCGTAGCGATTGGCTTATGGCTGCCGGATCAGGTTGGGGCGGACTCGATAGCCACCACAACGGCGTATGGTTCGAACGGTAATAACGGCGGAGTATTGGGGAACCTGCCCGGGTATGTCCCGCAGGTCACTTCAGAGGCGATCTTTCGTAATACAGATCACCATACGGATGTCGCCGCCGACTACCGCACTGCTGCAGTTGAATACACAGTGGATATCGGCGATTCGATCTATGGCATCGCCAAGAAATTCGACGTAAAGCCCGATTCCATCCTGTGGGCAAATGAAGAAACCTTGTCGGGCGGTGTTGATTACCTTTCGGTAGGCATGAAGCTCAATATTCCACCGACCGATGGTGTCTACTATCTTTGGAAGGAAGGCGACAAACTCGATGCGGTTGCGGCAAGGTACAGCGCCAATCCCGAAGACATCATCCTATGGGTGAGTAACGACGTGGATATCACCAATCCGGATTTTAAACCGGGCGCTTATGTCATGATCCCGGGCGGGAAGGGTGAATATAAACAATGGGTCGTTCCGGTCATCCCGACCGGCAAAAATGGCGCGGTGCGTACCCTGGCCGGACCTGGATCTTGCTCAGTCGACGGTTATGTCCTCCTGGGAACCGGTTCGTTTATCTGGCCGGCCGGCAACCATTCTCTATCGGGTAATGATTACTGGGACGGTCACCAGGGCATCGATATCGCTGCCGGTGAAGGCGCACCCATCTACGCTGCAGACAATGGCACGATCGTCTATGCCGGTTGGAACCCCAATGGCTACGGTAATCTGGTAATGATCGACCATGGGAACGGCTATGCCACCCTGTACGCCCACTTGAGCGCGATCAACGTCTCCTGTGCCGTGGGTGTTGGCAAGGGACAGGTGATAGGATATGCGGGGAGCACCGGTAATTCCACCGGAGCGCACCTGCATTTCGAATTACGATACCAGGGCGGTACGATCAATCCCTGGACCATGCTTCCATGATGCCAAAAGGCTGGCTTTTATTGCACCGCCAGCAGTTATCCGACACTAAATGATCATGCAAGCTGGATTCCCCGATTGGTTAAAAAAATATCTTGAACTCCTGCATCTGGCAGATGTGCGTTATTTTGAGACCATTGGGTCAACAAATGATTACTGCCTGGGTTGGGCGGGTGAGGGTGCCGCCGATCTTTCACTGGCTGTGGCTGACCACCAGAGTGCAGGGCGCGGGCGCGCCGACCGAAAATGGGTGACGAATGCCGGCGCTGCACTGGCTTTCTCACTGCTTCTTCGTCCCCACACTCAGGAGAACTCGCACCTGTCGTTCTTCTCTCCGCTGGGCGCACTTGCCATCCGTGGAGCACTCGAACATCTATACGGCCTGCCGGCTGAGATTAAATGGCCCAATGATGTTCTGTCAGGACGGAAAAAACTGGCCGGCATACTGGTTGAGAATGTCTGGGATTGTGATGTCTTGAAAGCCATCATTGTCGGGATCGGGATCAACATCACCCGGGCTTCCCTCCCACCGCAGGATCAATTACTCTTCCCGGCCACCTGTGTTGAAGCTGAGACGGGCATACCAGTTGATCGCTGGCAGCTCCTGGCAGCCATCCTGGCCGAACTCATTTACTGGCGCGAAAAACTCGGTTCCGAAGAGTTCTTTTCGGAATGGTCGGGTCATCTGGCGTTCACCGGTGAACGGGTAAGCATTACCGGCAATCATCGCAGAGACCTGGTAGGAAAGTTAACCGGAATCGATGGAACAGGTGACCTGATCCTGGAAACCGATGATGGCCGGCTTGAAAAAGTGACGGTCGGCGATGTCCATTTGAGAGCGGTATAATACTTCAGGAGGCTGCCATGCTCGATGATCTAAGACAACAGGCCAGTGAATCGGATTACCTGAAAGGCATTGAACCACCGCCGCCGCCCGTGCAGCCAAAGAAAGTTGGCATCCTGCAACTTCTCAGCCCGATGCAGCGTTTCATTGTTACACTGCTGTTGTTTGCCGCGAGTATCGTGATCGGCTTTGTCGTGCTGCTGGCAACCGGCACAGTGGTCATACCGAAATAAAAACAACCGGTAATTGGTCTTTTTTATACTTTGCGATTTATATATCCATCAGGCGGGGTTGATCCCCGTTGTTTTCCACGATCTCACCATTCGTAGATCCATTATCAGCCACGCCGCTTTTTTGGAGTTCGGCTGCCGATATGCGCGCCAGGCTTGCCATTCGATCCCCGGTGGGGACGCCCATCAATCTCACACCGCGCGTGGCGCGACCGCTCTGACTGACCTGAGTGACCTTCAGTCTTAATACAATACCGCCAGATGTGATCAGGGTAATGTCATCGGTTTCCTGAACGATTCTGGCCGCGGCAATCCTGCCGATCTTATCAAGACTGGCCTGGTTGATGGTCGCCATTCCACCTGTTGCCCGACCCTTGGGCGCATATTCTGTGAGCGGTGTGCGCTTCCCGTAACCCTGCTCGGTCACCACCAGGAGATCTCCTCCGGCTTCGACGACTTCCATTGAGGCGACCCGGTCATCTTTACTTAATTTAATGCCTGCCACGCCGGCTGCCGGTCTGCCCATCGAGCGGATATTCTTCTCCCTGGTACGCAATGCCTGGCCGCCGGCCGTCACCAGCATGATGTCATCCTCTCCTCTGGTCAAGCGCACCCAACCGAGCTCGTCACCGTCCTCAAGCGTGATTGAAATCAAACCGGAAGGGCGGACGGATGCAAATTCTGAAAGAGCCACGCGTTTGAGTTTGCCTTTCATTGTTGCCATCGTGCAGAATCCATCCTCCTCAAAGCCGGGGATTGAAACTGCAGCGGTGATCTTCTCACCCGCTTCCATGGCAAGGATATTCACCAACGGGATACCGCGGTCAGCCCGTCCGGCATCCGGGATCTGATAAGCCTTCTCGGAATAGACTTTGCCTTTATCCGAGAAAAACAAAATGGTATTCAGCGTACGCGCCGGGATGAGCATCAGAACTTCATCCTCTTCCTTCACCGCCTGTCCGGTAACACCTCGCCCGCCGCGGGATTGGGTGCGATAAACACCGGCAGAAACCCGCTTAATGTAACCCCGCAACGTGATGCTGATCAAGATGGATTCATCTGCGACCAGATCCTCTTCCTTGAATTCTTCCTTGGCATCGCCGGCGATACGTGTCCGGCGTTCATCGCCGTATTTTTCCGCCAGTTCTTTGAGGTCATCCTGGATAACTTTGAGGATCTGTTTTGGGTGGGCGAGCAGATCTTCCAGGTAGGCGATCCGCGTCATGAGATCCTTGTGTTCATCTTGTATTTTCTGACGTTCCAGCGCTGCCAGGCGACGAAGTTGCATATCGAGAATGGCCTGTGCCTGCAGGTCGTCTAATTTAAAACGCTGCATCAAGCGCGTCTTGGCGGTTTCGACGTCCGGCGATTGGCGGATGGTATTAATGACATCATCCAGGTTCGCCAGGGCGATCAGCAACCCTTCGAGAATATGTGCGCGTGATCGGGCTTTGTCGAGTTCGAATTGAGATCGGCGGGTGATGACATTTTGGCGATGCTCTACATACAGTTGCAGCGATCGCTTGAGGGTTAGAACCCGCGGTTCACCATTGACCAGCGCCAGCAAGTGGGCGCCAAAGGTCGACTGCAGGGGTGTGTATTTGTATAACTGGTTCAATACCTGTTTGGGCTGGGCACCGCGTTTAAGTTCGATTACGATGCTCATTCCGCGCCGGTCTGATTCGTCGCGCAGATCAGAGATGGCATCGATTCGCCCGCCTCGCACCAATTCAGCGATGCGCTCGATCAAACCGGATTTATTGACCTGGTAGGGGATCTCGGTGATGATGATCGCAAAACGACCACCCTTGATTTCCTCGATATGCGCCATGCCGCGGATGACCAGGCGACCGCGCCCGGTGGTGTATGCCTGGTGGATACCCTCGCGTCCGACGATGATCCCGCCGGTCGGGAAGTCGGGTCCCGGTAAATGTTCGATTAAATCATCTGTACTGATCTCATCCAGTTCATCGTAATGATCGATCAAGTGACTGATGGCTGCTGATAATTCCCTGAGGTTATGTGGTGGAATATTGGTCGCCATGCCGACTGCGATCCCGGACGAGCCGTTCAATAACAGGTTGGGCAGCTTGGCAGGCAGCGCGAGGGGTTCCTGCAGTGAACCGTCAAAATTATCTGCGAAGTCAACCGTGTTTTTGTCGATGTCGAGCAGCAACTCTTCGGCGATATGCGCCAGGCGAGCTTCGGTGTAACGCATGGCAGCCGGGGCGTCGCCATCCACCGAGCCGAAATTTCCCTGACCATCGACCAGTTGGTAGCGCATGGAGAAGTCCTGTGCCATGCGCGCCATGGCTTCGTAAACTGCCATATCACCATGCGGGTGATACTTACCGAGCACTTCACCAACGATGCGGGCGGATTTCTTGTATGCGCTTCCGGCGCGGATACCCATGTCGTGCATGCCATACAGGATGCGACGGTGAACGGGTTTCAAACCGTCGCGCGCATCCGGCAGGGCTCGCGCCACGATGACGCTCATGGCGTAATCCAGATACGCAGATCGCATCTGGTGATCGATGTCAACTTGTTCGATATTTCCGATTTCCATCTTAACCTCGTGTGGATTACAACCCGCCAATTATATCTCAATGGCAGTCCTCAGCCTGAGATGGGATTGCAGAATAATAAAGTGCCCGACCACCCAATAAGCCGGGCACTTTAATTCATATCTGATCGTTCAATTTTCTGATGGCTCTTTGATTTTAACCAAAGTCAGGATTGAAAGCAGGAACAAACCGGCGTAGATGGCGAAGATCACCAGGTACCCCAGACCGGGTTGCAGGTTGTTGAAGAAATCCGCCATCGGTCCACCAATCCCGGCGCCCACGATGCCCGCCCCGGCGCCCGCCAGGTTGGATATCCCCAAGTACTTCCCAGCTTCTGCCGGGGGGACCAGCTTGGTTCCAAGTGCCCAGTTGGCTGCAAAAAACAGCCCGGTTCCCAGGCCGATGAAGGCACCGCTGACAAGCAGCATCGGCAGGTTGCGCGAGAAGATCAGCAGTACAGCACCGACAGCTGCTATGACAGCGGCAAGTGCCACCAGCCGTTTCTTTCCAACCCGATCGGCCACATATCCGCCGATCACAGCGGCCAACATCAGGAATACTGCGACGGCTGCCATCAGGATGCTGGTGGTGGTAGCCGGTTTGGGGTCGTGCATCACATCCCGCAGGAAGTAAAGCGCGAATCCCTGGATCGAGCCGACCGCTGCCAGGAACAAAAGGCGGTTGATGACCCACCAGATGAAAGACATGTGCTGGCGGGCATCCTTGCCGATCCCGACCTGGGCTCCGAAGTAGACTCCCAGGAAGATCGAACCGGCCATGGCTATCAGGCCGGCCAGACCGACCAGGATGATCTGTGTATTGATCGAAACACCCGCTGCGGTCAACAACCTGCCACTGGAACTGACCAGCCAGATGGCTCCGCGCGTGACACCGACAAAGATGGCGGTTAGGGCAATGATGCGCAGGATCGGTTCAAGCACCTTACCGGTCGGCTTTTGTTTGAGAGGTTCTTCCTTTACAAATATCACCGTGATGAGCATGGTGATAACAAAGCCCGCCATGATGATTCCGATCACCGGCCAGATCAGGCCTCTGTCAACCATCCCACCGATGAAAAGTGCGACGAGAGCTGCCGGCAGCAACTCCAGTAACGACTTGTAACCGGAGGAACGCCCGCGCTGGTTTTCGGGAACCACATCCGGCATGAGCCCCTGGACGGCTGCCTGACCCAGGTTGGATGAAAATTGCAGGAGGATCGTCCCGATCAGCAACACGCCATAGGCCGTTGTAATGCCCAGCATCAGCTTCAGATTGGCGTCGGAATCGGCTCCCAAGAAGGAGGGCGATGCGCCGATGATAAAGAGGAAGATCACGTTGAGGATGGCGCCCCAGATGATGAATGGGCGCCTGCGACCCATCCTGGCTGTTGAGCGGTCGCTCAGCATGCCTGCCAGCGGCTGGAATAACATGGCTACCGACAAACCGATGACGCGCACGGTTGCTAGGTAGGTGTTCTTCATCTCGGCCGGCATGAACATCACCACCAGAGCTGGCATCAGGATCGGGGTCAGGATGCCGGAGGCGATATTAATACCCAGCCAGTAGCTGTTGATCGCCAGATGATCGAACCAACGTAACATTTTCATATTGTCATTCCTCCAAAAGAATATTAACCACAAAGATCACAAAGATCACAAAGTTTTAATAAGTAGAAGAATGAATTTAAAACATCATCCTGTGAATTCCGTTTTTCATGAGTTTGACGTTCCAATTCAGTAGATACCCAAGCTTGCAACCTGATAATTTCAGGTAGGTTAGTAGCTGTGCCTCATGGATACGTAAAAATTGTTCCGTGATCTTATTTTCAATAATTACTTGTTTATTGATTAGCTTGAATTCAAGTACCAAGTGCAACTGGTGAATTGGACAGGACCTCAAGAGGTGTCCTAAACCCCAGACACTTCCTCGGTCTATTGTTCAACCTCGACATAACCAAATCGATCTCGCTCTGAGTTATTGTAGCAAAGTCATGCTTTTTCGGGAAGTATTGGCGGATCAAACCATTGGTGTTTTCGCTGGTACCTCTTTGCCAGGAAGAGAATGGGTGGGCAAAAAAGAATGAACTTTTGAAATATTCAGATACCACTTCATGTTTGGCAAACTCACGACCATTATCAGAAGTAATGGTTAATACTGGATAGCCATCCAACATTGCCACCATACTCTCAGCGACTTCATCGGCCACTCTTCGTTCAACCTTCCGTAATAATACATATCGGCTTTTTCTATCTACCAAAGTAATGATCCCTCTTTGATGGTTCTTCCCAATGATCGTGTCCGCTTCCCAATCACCTAATCTTTCCCTATGGTTGGCTTCAAGAGGTCTATGGTCGATCCAGACGCGATTTGGAAGGTTTCCACGACGTTCATAGGCTCCATATCGCTTTTTTCGTTGTTTTTGACACCTCAGGTGTTTGTAGAGTTTGCCACCATCGGCTTTATCCGCTAGTAGATATTGATAGATCCTTTCATGACTTATATTCGGTCTTCTTCTTAATCGCAACCAATCTGATATTTGTTCTGGACTCCATTCCTGTTGTATGAGTTCTCTAACCATGCTCCACCCCGCAGACCCAATTCGTCTCTGCCCCTTATATCTACGGGCGTTGCTCATTTGCTGAGCTTGTTTTGGCCGGTATCCTCTTTGCCCTGTATTTCTCTCCAGCTCTCGACTGATCGTGCTTTTGTTTACCCCTACTATTATTGCTATCTTTTCCTGTTTCTCGTCCACTTGCTTTAATGCATAAATCTGGTATCTTTGTTCCTGGGTGAGCTGTGTGTAGTGTCTCATTTGTGCTCCTTTGACTGGCTGTCTTTGAAGCACTTATACTACACCAGCTTGCCTCTCCTTTCAGCCCTTCAGTTGCACTTGTGAGTTGAATCTACGTAGCATATCAATCCGATAACCAATGCTTATCTTTTGATCTCCATAAACAATCGGCAAAGACACCTCACATTCCACAGAAAACCCCCTTTGTCTAAGTTCATAGGCCATAATCTCCTGGTAAGCTGATTCTAGCAATCCCGGTCCTAATAATCGATGAATTTTTATCGCTGAATCTACGACTTCCTTACCGATGATCTCGTACTCTGGATTATTACCTTCAGTATCAATCATGAATTTTGCAACTTCCTTGATTGCGGAATAATGAGTTTTAGTCTTGGTTTTTTATGTAATATTCTTTCTTCGTGGTCTTTGTGTACTTAGTGGTTCATTAATTATTTATCGCGTTTATATATTCCATAGAATGCCTGGCTTCATCAGTGGTAAGTTCAAAAATGATGGGACCTTCATAGTTGGCTTCTTCAAGTCGTTTTAACAAGCGAGCAACATCCAGATCGCCAGTCCCAAGAGGTTGGTGGTCCTTGCCGTATCCCAGCTTGCCTTCCTTGGCATAGTGCGGGCAGTCATGCAGGTGGATCTCGCCCAGCCTGGGGAGTACTTTCTCGAGCACATCGAACAGCTCGACCTTGCCGCTGAAACCCGCCAGGATGTGTCCCGTATCCAGGCAGATCGACAGGTCCAGCGCATCTGCCAGCTCGAACATCAATTCAAAGGGGAATTCAATGGTTTCGATCGCCAGCTTGCGGCTGGGCAGGTCGGTTTCCTCCAGAATCGATTTCAAGCTTTGCAGCGCGTGTGACTGGAACAGGCGCAGGATCAAACCCTTGCCCTCATCCGGCAGGCGCATCTGGGAGAACTCAGCTGCCAGCGACCCGGTGGCATGCAGGACGTAGCATTCCGGTTCGAGCCGCATGGTAGCCTGGATGACCTCGATCAACGCGCGGGTCGAGCCCTCGCGCACGTGTGTTTGGGGCGTGGAGGGTTCCACCGACCATAAGGGAAGATGGACCGTGTAGCTCAGATTGCGATCTTTTTTGAGTTTTTGCAGTGCATCGATGGCGGGAGGAAAGAAGGTCTGGGGGAAGAACATCCCCAGGTCACCACCCAATTCGATCAAGTCGAAACCATCATCTGCCAGCCGGCTTACCAGGGCAGCATGATCAAAACCCATCACATAGGAAAGCAGGTCATTGCCCGTCTTGTCTGATGGGATGAGCAGACCCATTTGCATTGCCATGATACCGTAACGCATGTCAGTACTGTCTCCTTTTTCTTTAGCCTGCCAGTTGAACGAGCTATCAGCTTCATCTCAAGGTTTATCCGGCACGCATGGATCCATTTCCATTCCGCAAACGATTGTCGTGCATGTCAGCCAACATAGCTAAGCGCGAAGTTACCTCTTTACAAGAAGTACGATTTGGGTATTATACCTTTGGTAATTATTTTTATCGCTATTTACGTTATTCTTTAATCACCTTACTCAGATTGTCGGCTATAATCATTGACCATGGGAGTCGTGAATAAATTCATTTTGCTGGGGTTGATCGTCCTGCTGGCTGCCTGCCAGGTGGGGGATGCTTCCACATCAACCTCTGCAGCTGCCTCCGTATACATCGAGAATAAAGGCTCCGATACGATGGTCAACCTGGCTCTGGCCTGGGCGGAGCGTTATCAGAAACTGCATCCCGAGGTAAGCCTGTCTGTAACCGGGGGTGGCTCCGGAACGGGCATAGCCGCCCTGATCAATAACACGGTCGGGATCGCCAACGCCTCACGCAAGATCAAACAGGAAGAGATCGACGCAGCCGAAGCGAAAGGCATTACCCCGGTTGAATTCACCGTTGCCCGCGATGCGATCGGCATCATTGTCAACCATGAAAATCCCATCGACGAATTAACCCTGCTGCAACTGGCGGATATTTTCACCGGGCGGATCAATAACTGGGCGGAACTGGGCGGGCAGGATCTGGAAATCGTGCGTCTTTCACGCGAAACCAATTCGGGCACCCATGTATACTTTCTCGAGACCGTCATCCGTCTGGGAAACAAGGAAAACCACGACATTTTTTCCCGAGATACCTTGCTGCTGCCTTCCTCGGAGGGCATCATTACCGAGGTGCGCGACAATCCGCATGCCATCGGCTATGACGGGTTGGGATACATCACCGCCGAGGTAAAGGTGATTGCCGTGGCAAAGGATGCGATCAGCCCGTATATTCTGCCATCGGTGGATACGGTCAATGACAAATCCTATCCGATCGCGCGCGATCTCTATATGTACACCCCCGGTGAACCATCCCCTGCCGTAAAAGCCTACATCGAGTGGATCCTGTCTTCCGATGGGCAACAACTGGTCAGGGAGCTGGGGTTCGTCCCGATCACACCGTAGAATATGGCTGACATATTTGAGCGAAAAACCAGGGAAACCCGCGGCGAGTGGATCATCACCCGCCTGATCCAGGCTGCCGGCTATTCCTCCATCCTGTTTGTCCTGATGATCTTTTATTTTCTGATCGCCAACGGTTTGCCGGTGTTGGGGGAGATAAGGTTATCGGATCTCTTCAATACGGTCTGGTACCCGATCGAAAGCTATTACGGGATATTACCCCTGATCCTCGGCTCGTTGGTGGTGACCCTGGGCGCTGCCCTGGTGGGTGTACCGGTTGGAATCCTGACCGCTGTGTATATCTCTGAGATCGCTCCAAACTGGGCCAGGGAAGTGCTCAAACCATTGATTGAGATCCTGGCGGGCATCCCCTCTGTGGTGCTGGGATTTCTGGGCATCCTGGTACTATCGCCTTTTCTTCGCGAGAGTCTGGACCTGCCGACTGGGTTGACCGCCCTGGCAGGTTCGTTGTTACTGGGTGCCATTGCCATCCCGACCATCGTCTCGATCTCGGAGGATGCTTTGAACACGGTTCCGAAATCGTACCGTGAGGCAGCCCTGGCGCTCGGCACCACCCGCTGGCAGACCATCTGGGGCGTGACCGTCCCGGCTGCCCGTTCGGGTATCCTGATGGCAGTCATGCTCGGGATCGGCCGGTCGATCGGTGAGACCATGACGGTCATGATGGTGACCGGCAACGCACCCGTCATGCCAAAGTCGCTTGGCGCTCTCTTTGCTCCCATCCGTACAATGACTGCCACCATTGCCTCTGAAATGGGTGAGGTGGCAGGTGGCAGCCCGCACTATCATGTGTTATTTTTCATTGGAATTATATTGTTCCTGATCACTCTGGGCGTCAACGTGATGGCTTCCAGGATTGCCTTTCGCACCCGCAAGCGTTCCGAGCGGGTCTTATCGTGAACAGCCATGCAGCAAATTAAACCCTTCAAACTTCGAATCTCGAACCGCCTGGCAGAACGGATCGGGTTTTCCACGCTGGCAGTTCTCGCATTCCTGCTGGTGGTCCCGATCATTGCAGTGATCGTCTACATCACCGTTCAGGGTATGCCGGCCATCAGCTGGGAGTTCCTGACGGGCATGCCCTCGAACGGCATGAAGGGTGGCGGGATACTGCCCGCCATTGTCGGGACGTTCTATTTAACGCTTGGCACGGCTGTATTTTCAGTTCCGCTCGGCATCGCTGCAGCCATCTATCTGTCAGAATACGCACCCGAGAGCCGTCTGACGCGTCTGATCCGCATCGCCATCATCAATCTGGCGGGCATCCCTTCCATTGTATATGGCCTGTTCGGGTTGGGATTGTTCGTCATCTTCCTGCGGCTGGGAACGAGCATCCTGGCAGCTTCGCTCACGCTGTCGATCATGACCTTGCCGGTCATCATCACCACCACCGAGGAAGCCTTGCAGTCGGTTCCATATGCCTTCCGGGTGGTCTCCACCTCACTGGGGACGACCCGTTGGCAGACCATCCGGCGGGTGGTCCTGCCCCAGGCGGTGCCCGGCATACTGACCGGTGTGATCCTCGGGCTGGAACGGGCGGCAGGCGAAACCGCACCGATCCTGTTCACCGGTGCGACCTTCTTCCTGCCCCGTCTGCCCAACTCTCCGTTGGATGCGACCATGGCGCTGCCCTACCACCTGTTTGTCATCTCGACCCAGGTGCCGGGCATGCCGGTCCAGATCCAGTACGGCACGGTGCTGGTGCTGCTGGTTTTCGTGTTGAGCATGAACATTATCGCGACCGTCATCCGTTCGCGGGCGCGTGCCCGCCGGCAATGGTGAGCCATGGATAAGATCATCGTCGAACACTTGAGTTTACGCTACTCGGATGGTACCGAGTCGATCCGTGACCTGTCGATGGCGATCCCCGCCAATGCGGTTACGGCATTGATGGGTCCGTCAGGTGGAGGCAAGTCCACCTTCCTGCGCGTGTTGAACCGTCTGAATGATCTGGCGGATGTGGTGGCTCAATCCGGGCGGGTATTGATCGACGGGCAGGATATCCTCGATCCGCAAACCGACGTGATCGCACTGCGCCGCAAGGTGGGCATGGTCTTCTCGCGCCCTTTGCCGTTACCGTTGACCATTTATCAAAATGTGTCCTACGGGCTGGAGGTGGCAGGTGAGCGCAGCCGGGCAGTGCTAGACCGGGCAGTTCGGGAGGCGCTCGAGCAGGCGGAGTTGTGGGATGAAGTTCACGACCGCCTGACCGACCCTGCCATAGCACTATCTGGCGGGCAACAGCAACGCTTATGCCTGGCACGCTCGCTGGCATTGAAACCCGAGGTCATCCTGCTGGATGAACCCACTTCCGCGCTCGACCCGGTTGCCACTGCCAAGATAGAGTCTTTGTTGCGGGAGTTGGAAAAGCAATACACCATCGTGATCGCTCCCCACAATACCCAGCAAACCGCGCGGGTGGGAGATTGGGTGGCGTTCTTTTTGCAGGGTGAGCTGGTCGAGTTCGGGCCGGGCGAACAGGTGTTTACCCGCCCAAAGGATAAGCGTACTGAAGAATACATTCTAGGGAGATATGGGTAGTGAGATCAATACCAGCGATATTATTGACTCTCAATTCCAACAAAACTGCGATCGCTCGCTATGAATTAATTGATTTGATAAATTCAAGATAATCCGGAATATCGATATCCGGTTCGATTTCATGAGGTGCATCCCCATAAAATGCGGTCATTACCCCGGCAGCCTTGCCTGCTCGCAGGTCCAGGTCGCGGTCGCCGATCGCCAGTGTTTCCCTGGGTTTCAAACCATGGCGCGAGAGCAGTGTGTTGAACATGGCAGGATTGGGCTTACGAGGATAGCCATCACCGATAGTCAGGATGTCTGAAAAAAGCGAGTAAAGACGGTGGTATTTCAGCAATGGGATGAGGGAGTCAGTTCCCCGATGGGTGGCGATCAGGTTCAAACCACCGCTCCGGACGATCAGGGTTAGCAGCTGCCGGACACCGGGAAAAGGCCGCTGGCTGCCGAGCGGTGTACCGGCCAGGAAGAATTCGTAGCGCACATACAACCGCTCGTGCTCGAGTCTGTATTGTTTGGCCAGGGCGGGGAGGGTATTGCCAAGCGACAGCTTTGCCAGTTGGATGACCTGCTCCCGGTCGATCGCGACACCCTGTTCTGCCAGGGCGGCCAGGATGGCGGCGCTGATGGCAGGGTAGGTGTCGAACAACGTGCCGTCGACATCCCAGATTATGTGCCGGATCTGTGCGAGGTTCATGGCTTATCTTTATGCAATAACCCGCAAACATCCGGGAGGTTGTGTTATACTGGTCACGACAGGTTGATCATACTGCCAAGTGTTGAGGGGAAATACCCATTGACATTCTATGCTCTTTGATATAAAATGTAGGATTGCATGGTAAATGCCAAAACTATCCACTATAATCAAAGCGCAGGGTAAAAGTACTCTAGCGCTAATCGCATTTATTGACATTATTTGCCATCGCGGTAGGAGCCAACCTTGGAAACTAAAAGTTTAACCTCATTACGAATAAGCCTGGCATCACCGGAAACCATTCGCAGCTGGTCCTATGGAGAAGTGCTGAAACCGGAGACCATCAATTACCGAAGACTGCGCCCTGAAAAAGACGGTCTATTCTGCGAAGCCATCTTTGGCCCGACCCGCGACTGGCAGTGCTATTGTGGCAAGTACAAGAATCCGCGCTACAAGGGCATCATCTGCGACAAATGCGGGGTTGAAGTTACCCGCTCGGCTGTACGGCGCGAGCGCATGGGGCATATCGAACTGGCAACCCCGGTTGCCCATATCTGGTATACGCGCCGCATCCCCTCCTACCTGGGCTTTTTGTTGGATATCACCCGCCGCAATCTTGACCGGGTTTTGTATTTTGCCCAATACATCGTGACCTATGTGGATGAAGATGCCCGCACGAAGGCTCTCAAACGACTCGAGGATGAGTTAAGCGTTTCTGACCGTGAACAGGCATCCGAGATCAACAAACAGATCGCGGAATTAAAATTGGCACGCGACAAGACCATCTCTGAATTAAAACAGCAGGAAAAAGAACTGGAATCCCGCTATGACGAACAGATCGCCGAGAAGATCGAACCGGTCATTAAAGAAGGTCAGAAACTCGAAGCCACCATTCAGGATAAGAATGGCAAGACCATCCGCTCGGCAATAAAATTTACCTCCACCCCCGAACCGGTCATCATCGCTGAGCCCGGCTCTACAGTGGCGGTGGACTTGATCTCCAAGGTGCAGCAAGTCGTGAAGGAACGCATCGACCTCATTGAAGGCGAGATGAAGGAACAAAAGCAGCGCGAGATCGAAGCCCTTAAACTGCAGATCGATACTGCCAAGGCAGAAGCCGACACCAGGATGGAGAGCTACCGCAACAAGCTCGACGAACAATCGGATGTCAGTCATAAAGCCAACGTCCACCAGCGCGATGAATTGATGGATCTGCGACCCTTTACCTTTCTCACCGAAAACGGCTATCGTGAGTTGAAACAACGCTGGGGTCAGGTTTTCCGCGCCGACATGGGCGCTGAAGCCTTCTATGACATCCTGCGCCGTCTCGATCTGGACAAGCTGTCGGAAGAATTGTGGCGCGAAGTCAAGACCTCCAAGAGCAAACAAAAGCGCAAGAAAGCCACCACGCGCTTGAAAGTGGTGGAAGCCTTCCGCCGCTCGGGCAACCGTCCGGAATGGATGATCCTGACCGTCCTGCCGGTGATTCCGCCCGACCTGCGCCCGATGGTTCCGCTGGATGGTGGACGATTTGCCACCTCGGATCTCAACGACCTCTACCGGCGGGTGATCAACCGCAACAACCGCCTTAAACGACTGTTGGAACTGGGCGCACCGGATGTGATTGTGCGCAACGAGAAACGCATGCTCCAGGAAGCCGTCGATTCGTTGATCGACAATTCCCAGCGCGGCAAGGCGCTCTCACGCCGTGGCCGCCGTGAACTGAAATCACTCTCAGACATGTTGAAAGGCAAGAAGGGGCGCTTCCGCCGCAACCTGCTTGGCAAACGTGTCGATTATTCCGGCCGATCGGTCATCGTGGTCGGTCCCAATCTCAAGCTGTACCAATGTGGTCTGCCCAAGAATATGGCGCTCGAGCTTTACCGTCCATTCGTTGTGTCTCGTCTGGTGGAACGCAGCTACGCCGCCAACGTACGTGGCGCACGCCGTTTCATCGAACGCAACCGCCCGGAGGTCTGGGAGGTGTTGGAAGAGGTCATCAAGGACCGCCCGGTATTGCTCAATCGCGCACCAACCCTGCACCGCCTGGGTATCCAGGCATTCGAGCCGATCCTGATCGAAGGCAGCGCCATCCAGCTTCACCCGCTGGTGACAACAGCTTTCAACGCTGACTTTGATGGCGACCAGATGGCCGTGCACGTGCCGCTATCTGAGAAGGCAGTTCACGAGGCGCGTACGTTGATGCTGGCATCCCGCAACTTGTTGAAACCGGCTGATGGCGAACCGATCATCACCCCTTCCAAGGATATGGTCCTTGGGGTTTACTACCTGACCATGGATCACAGCTTGCCTCACAAGGGTGAAGGCAGAACCTTTTCAGATATCGACGATGTCGATCTGTCCTATAGTCTCGACCAGGTCGACGTTCATACCAAGATCAAGCTTAAAGCTAAAACCTGGTACGACGACAAGGGTAGCCGCCTTGAAAAAGAAGAAACCCGTATCCTGGAAACCACCGTCGGGCGGGCGTTATTCAACCGTATCCTCCCAACCGAAGTCCAGTTTGTCAACGAAGTACTGGATAGAGGTGGTGTCAAGGACCTGATCGCCGATGTTTACGACCTTTGCGGTCAGGAGATCACCACCGACGTGGCAGACCGTATTAAAGAGATCGGCTTCAGATATGCGATGCAGTCCGGTGTCACCATCGCGGTTTCAGATATCACCATCCCGCCCGAGAAGAAAGAGCTGATCAGGAAAGCCCTGCAGGATGTCGAACTCGTGCAGCGCGACTTCCGGCGTGGTCTATTGACCGACCAGGAACAGAACGAACGTATCATCGACATCTGGCAGCAGACCACCAAGCTGGTGGGTGATTCGGTGCGTCGTTATCTCGACCCGACCGGTAATCTGGCGGTCATGGCGCTATCGGGAGCCACAAAAGGCGGTTTCGGTCCCATTGCCCAGCTGGCAGGTATGCGCGGTCTGATGGCTGACCCGGCCGGGCGCATTATCCCGCTGCCCATCCAATCCAACTTCCGCGAGGGCCTGACAGCCCTTGAGTACTTCATTTCTACCCATGGCGCCCGCAAGGGTCTGGCAGATACGGCTCTGCGCACGGCGGATGCAGGCTATCTGACCCGCCGTCTGGTGGATATCGCTCAGGACGTCGTCATCAATCAGGAAGATTGCGGTACCGAGGAAGGCATTTATATTCGCGCTGAAGATGACGTGGCCGGTCAATCCATGGCAACCCGCATATTCGGACGCATCCTGGCTGAGAACGTGATCGACCCCTTGACCGGAGAGGTTCTGGCCGAGAAGGGCGACTTACTCGATCATGAAAAAGTACGTGCAATTACCGGCGGTGCCGGCGTCGAGACCATCAAATTACGCAGCCCGCTTACCTGTGAACTGGTGCACGGTATCTGCGCCAAATGCTATGGCATGGACCTTGGACGCGGTGAGCTGGTCGAGCAAGGGGCTGCAGTCGGCACGGTTGCCGCGCAATCCATTGGCGAGCCCGGTACACAACTCACACTGCGTACCTTCCACACCGGCGGTGTGGCAGCCGGCGGTGATATCACCACCGGTCTACCGCGTGTCGAGGAACTGTTCGAGGCCCGGCGCATGCCGAAAGGCGAAGCTATCATCTCGCACATCAAAGGCACCGCTCACATCATTCAGGGTGACCGTTCCAGTGACCTGCGTATTATCCGCGTCGAACATTCCGAGATGGTCAGTGACGCGTTTGACATCCCTGAATCCTGGACGATGGTCGCAACCGACGAGAGCCAGGTGGAAGTGGGTGACGTGGTTGCCTATCAGGAAGCTGCCACCATCACTGCTCTGCATGCCGGGCGTGTGCGAATTGAGAAGCGCCAGGTGATCGTAAGCTATGAACAACGCGAGAGTGAAGAATATGAGATCCCTTCCACTGCGCGCATCATCGTTAAGGATAATGACAAGGTCGAAGCCGGCGAACCACTGACAGAGGGCTCACTTAACCCGCATATCATCCTGCGCATAAAAGGGCGCGAAGCCGCTCAGATGTACCTGTTGACCGAGATCCAGAAAGTTTACCGCTCGCAGGGGCAGAACATCAACGACAAGCATTTCGAGGTCATCATCCGTAAGATGCTTGGCAAAGTGCAGATCCTGCGCCCAGGCGATACACCCTTCCTGCCGCAGGATATGGCCGATCGCCAGGAAATCCGCCGCACCAATGAGAAACTATCGGCGGAAGGCAAGACACCTGCCCGTTATAGCGAGTTATTGCTGGGCGTTACCAAGGCCTCTTTATCAACCGAATCATGGCTGTCGGCTTCCTCGTTCCAGCACACCATCAAAGTCCTGGCAGGCGCCGCTATTGCTTCCACCGGTGATCCGCTGTATGGTTTGAAGGAAAATGTCATTATTGGCAAACTGATCCCGGCCGGATCAGGCTATATTCCCGGGCGTTTCAGCCCCAAACCGGAACCGGAGACTGCCGAGCCAACAATTGAAGTCGAAGCTGAAAAACCCGCCGAAAGCGCTGAGACGGTGGCTGCGAAATAGTTCAGAATACTAAGGAATGTAAGAGGTTGAGTGTTTCTACTCAACCTCTTTTGTTTGCTGTAATGATCGGAAGGATTGTCGAGTTTTCGTAGGGCGGGATTTCTTTTGACCCCCGTTCTTTGGGTGCTATTCCGCCGATTAAATGGGCAATTCACAATAATCGGCGGCAAAGCTCAATAAGTACGAGGCAAGCGAAATGTCGCCGTGATTGGCGGACATCCCTCCGGGGCGCTATTGATTTGATTAATTTCCCGCCAAAGCTAAATGTGTTACGCGACCTCCGACAAGAATATCGGAGCTTACTAAGAACTCTAGCGAGCTCGCACCGGGGTGCCTTCTCGTTTATATATCAAATTCTAATCGTCATTCGAAAATAAAATTTATAATATAATCCCGTTATGGGAGAGGAATCCAGGGTCAATACTTTCTCTCCCTCCGATTGGAGGGAGAGAACTGAAGAGAGGGAGGGATATTTGATATTTTGAAAAGCGATACTGGAATTGAGCGAAAAAGTGGACACAAAAAATGTACTGATCAGTTAGACTATAGAAGTCAGGAGATCAGGCATGGAAGATAGGAAATACCGAGTATACACACAAGAATTCAAGCTTGAAGCCTTAGAACTGCTGAAACAAGGGGGGAAAAGTACGGGGCAACTCGAACGTGAACTAGGCATAACCCCTGGATTACTGCTTAAATGGCGTGCGAGGTACCAGATCATGACTAAAGAAGGACAACCCCTTCAGATTGGACCTAGCGATATGGAGGCAGCCAAAGCTGAAATCCGTCGGTTACAACGTGAGGTAGCCAACCTGGAGGAGGAGCGAGAGATCTTAAAAAAAGCACTCAATATCTTCTCGAGAAGAAACGTATGAAATATGCTTTCATTGCAGCGCATGAAGAACAATTTTCAGTCAAACGGATGTGTCATGCTGTTGGGGTTCAACGTAGTGGTTATTATGCATGGAAACGACGGCCAGTCAGCGCTAGAGAAAAGGCGAATACGGATTTGCTCGAAAAGATCCGTGAAGTCTTTGAAATGAGCCGAGAAACATACGGAAGCCTGCGCATTCAGCGTTATTTTCTTCGTCAGGGCTATTCTTATTCACGTCATCGAGTGGCAAGACTGATGAAAAGAGCTCACATCGTGCCGATACGGGTAGCTAAATGGCATCCACAAGCCAAGCGACAATGTTCAGGCGCCAGGATTGCTCCCAATCTACTGAACCAGGACTTTACAGCTGACAAGCCTAATGAGAAATGGGTCGGTGATATCACCTACATCAATACAGCAGAGGGCTGGCTGTACCTGGCTGCCATCCTCGACTTGTACTCTCGCTGCATTGTGGGCTGGGCTATAGCTGATCGAGTAGACAGCCATTTAGTGGAAAAAGCTTGGGAAATGGCATTGATCAATCGTCATCAGCCAACTCATGTTCTTCATCATACCGATCGTGGCAGTCAATACACCAGCGAGGTTTATCTCAATCTGCTTGAGGTTTCTCATTGTAGGCTCAGTATGAGTCGCGCCGGGAATTGCTTTGACAACGCTGCCATGGAAAGCTTTTTCGCTACCCTGAAAGGAGAATGTGCATACAAACAATTCAGGACGAAATATGAAGCGCGATTGTCTATATTCGAGTTCATTGAAGTTTGGTACAATCGCCAAAGGTTGCATTCCACCCTGGGTTATCTCAGCCCGGTGGAGTTCGAACAACTATCCGCACATTAATCGTGTCTATTATTTAAGGGATATTCCAATACGGTCACCCTCGTGAGAAAATTACAGGCTAACCGGACGGAGGCTGAAACTCACCTGTGGCAATTCCTGCGTGCAAGACGATTGGATGGGTATAAATTCCGACGTCAACATCCTCTTGGCAATTTTATTTTGGATTTTTATTGTCCGGAGAAAAAGCTGGCTGTCGAATTGGACGGTAGTCAGCATGCCACTAAAGGAAAAATGATCTACGATCGTAGCCGGGCTGTCATGCTTGCGGAAATGGGTATAAAAATCCTTCGGTATTGGGATAATGATGTATTTCAAAACACTGAGGGAATTATAGAAGATATTCTATTGGAATTGAGACAGCGTTGATGGATAAAACCCCCTCTCCTTACATCCTCTCCCCGTTTGCACGGGGCGAGGAAGAGGAAAAATACACCGGTCAGTGGGGTGCCATGAGCGCGCACAGCGAGTCCGAAACCGGGCTGTATTACTACAATGCCCAATGGCGCGGAGCTGCTCTTCAGCGGAGCGTCCCCGGAGGGTTTCGCCGATGCTCAGCCCACCCGGTGAAATGCCGCCCTACGTTCTATTGCATTATTTTGCTCAGATTAATCAGTAACCCAAACAAATGAAAGCACGTCGGGCGGGATAGAATCCCTCCGTTTTAGCAATTTTGTCTTCATTGGCTACTTTCTACATTCACTTTCAATCTTTATGCTTCGTGCCTTTATTGGCTTTTGTGAGTAAAACCACATTGGTGCATAAATTATCAACCGTAACACTTGTCTGGCGGTTATAATAGGTTTCGCCCAATTAAACATAAAAGGTATCAATATGGAATTCAACTGGCTTGACCTCATTAAACTAATGGCAGCCCTCGTGGCAGGAGGTCTGATCGGCGCCGAGCGCGAACGTTCGCGCAAGGCGGTCGGTCTTCGGACGTTGATTCTGATCTCGACCGGATCGGCATTGTTCACCATCCTATCGATCCACATGGCAGGCATAACCAATAATGACCCCGGCCGGATCGCCGCCAATATCGTCACCGGCATCGGTTTCCTGGGCGCGGGTGTCATCCTCGAGGAACGCGGGCGGGTCACCGGGTTGACCACTGCCGCCACCATCTGGCTCTCGGCGGCGCTCGGCATGGCAGCCGGCATGGGGCAGTTCGTCCTGCTGGCGATCACCACCGTGCTGGCGATGATGGTTCTACTCCTTTTCTCACGCTTCGAGCATGCCCTCGCCAGCACACAGGAAGACCGCACCTACGTGGTCACAATTGCCATTGACTGGGATAAATTCAAACAGTTGAAAAATTTATTCAGGGATAATGGGCTTGAGTTGATGAAATACAAACAAGAGAAACACGGCAAATCGATGATCTGCACCTTCGAGGTGATGGGTCCATCCAAAAAACAGGATAAGGTGACACAGAAATTGCTGGCAGACAGCGATATCAAGGAGTGCGGCTGGTTCTAACCAGTCGTATTACATTTAATACTATTATTCTCATGAGGAGGATTACACATGTCTCAGGATTTTGAGCAGATGCTCCAGAAGTATGCCGACGTGGTGGTCAGGATTGGCTTGAACCTTCAACCTGGGCAGCGCTTGATCATAGGCGGACCCAACTCGCGTGGGGTGTCCCTGGAGATTGCACCGCTTGTCCGCATGGTCGCAACCAGCGCTTATAAAGCCGGCGCCCGTTTTGTGGATGTCGTGTGGGGTGATCCGGAATTGCACTTGTTGCGTTATCAACTTGCGCCGCGAGATTCATTCAACGAGTTCGCTGACTGGCTGGTAAGCGCCCGGGTTAAATATCTGGAGCATGCAGACGCATTACTGACCATTACGGCAAACGATCCTGACCTGCTCAAAGGGCAGGATACCAACCTGATCGGTGAGGAAATGCATACAATCGCTATAAAATACAAGCCGGTTAGCGAATACATCTCGCGCAATGCAGTCAATTGGTGTGTTGTCGCAGGTTCGGTACCCGGCTGGGCGGCGCGTGTCTTCCCCGGGCAAGCCCGGGATCAACAAGTGGCCAGTTTATGGGATTCGATCTTTAAGATCTGCCGCATAGACCAGCCTGATCCGGTGGCTGCCTGGGAAGCTCATGTAAAGGATCTGGCGATCCGTACGGACTACCTGAACAAAAAAGCGTACGCTGCTTTTCATTACACCGGACCCGAGACTGACCTGACTGTGGGAATGCCGGAGGGTGCCATCTGGAAAAGCGCACGTTTCAAGAGTGAATCGGGCATCGATTATATCGGCAATCTGCCGACAGAAGAGATCTTCAGCCTGCCACATCGTGAGCGCATCGACGGCACGATACGTGCATCGCGCCCGTTGACTTATGGCAGCAACCTGATCGATGAGTTTGTCCTGACATTCGAAAAAGGCAAGGTGGTCAAGGCAACCGCTAAACAAGGAGAAGAAATACTCAAACAGCTGCTTGCCACAGACGAAAACTCCACCAGTCTGGGCGAAATATCGTTCGTTCCCTACAGCTCGCCCATCTCGCTAAGCAAGGTCCTTTTCTACAATACTTTGATCGACGAAAACGCTGCCAGCCATCTGGCATTTGGCCGTGCCTACCGGTTCAGCCTGCAAGGTGGCGAAAGCATGACTGATGATCAGTTCATGGCAGCCGGCGGCAACCAGTCTGGAGTGCACGTCGATTTCATGGTCGGCTCAAAAGAGCTGGATATCGATGGCATTACCAGGGATGGCAATGCTGAACCGATCATGCGCAAGGGTGAGTGGGCATTCAAAGGCTAATCCTTCTCGGTCTGGCTCATCGCGGGTGATCCTGATAAGTTATCGGGATCACCTTTTTCTTAAAAAAGAGGATTTGGCTTGACGTGCCCTCTGATTGACCGTATCATACCCATCCAGGAGAATCCCCCATGGAAATTGGTCTGACCCGCAAAGTTGACATCGATCAGGAAATGCAGCAATCCTACCTGGATTACGCCATGAGCGTGATCGTTGCGCGCGCCCTGCCGGATGCGCGCGACGGGCTCAAACCCGTCCAGCGACGCATCCTGTATGCCATGTACGACATGGGGATCCGTGCGGAATCAACCTACAAGAAATCGGCGCGCATCGTGGGTGAGGTGCTCGGCAAGTACCATCCCCACGGCGATATG
This sequence comes from uncultured Chloroflexia bacterium, assembly GCA_963701225.1. Classification (GTDB taxonomy): domain Bacteria; phylum Chloroflexota; class Anaerolineae; order Anaerolineales; family Anaerolineaceae; genus JAFGXF01. The sequence goes on from OY969578.1 coordinate 1,419,453, forward strand.
GCGGTCTACGAAGCCATGGCGCGCATGGCACAGCCATTTTCCATGCGCACCCTGCTGGTGGACGGGCAGGGCAACTTTGGCTCGGTCGACGGAGATGCCCCGGCTGCCATGCGTTACACCGAAGCGCGCCTGACGCCGCCGGCGCTGGAAATGCTGGCACAGCTCGAAAAGAATACGGTCGATTTCACCAATAATTTCGACGGTACGCTCAAGGAACCGGCCGTTCTGCCGGCTGCCATCCCCAACCTGCTGGTCAACGGCGCGACCGGCATCGCGGTCGGCATGGCGACCAATATCCCGCCCCACAACCTGGGCGAGGTGGTGGATGCGCTGGTTTTGATGCTCAACAAGTGGGAGAAATTGGATGACTTGTCTGTCGAGGACCTGATGAAATACATCCAGGGACCGGATTTCCCGACCGGCGGTGTGATCCTGCTCGATCCTGAGACGGAAGGGCTATCCGCAGCGTATGGTACGGGGCGCGGGCGGGTCGTCATCCGTGCCCGCACCCACCTGGAGGATATGGGACGTGGGCGCACCGGCATCATCATCACCGAACTGCCCTACATGGCGAATAAATCCTCGCTGATCGAGCGTATTGCCGAGCTGGTAAGAGCCGGGACATTGGAAGGGATTGCCGATCTGCGGGACGAATCCGACCGCCAGGGCATGCGCATCGTGATCGAACTTTCGAAAACTGCCGAACCGGAAAAGATTGTGGCGGCTCTGTATAAACATACCCTGATGCAGAGTACCTTCGGGATCAACCTGCTGGCATTGGTGAACGGCGAGCCGCACCTGTTATCGCTCAAGCAGGCATTGCATGTCTACATCGATCACAGGCTCGAAGTGGTCAAGCGCCGCAGCGAGCATGATCTGGAGAAGGCACGCCAACGCGCTCATATCCTGGAGGGACTGCGTGTGGCACTCCAGCATCTGGATGAGATTATCGCGTTGATCAAAACCGCGCCGGATGTCGAGACCGCAAAAGCAAAGTTGATGAAACGCTACAAACTAAGTGAGCTCCAGGCGATTGCCATTCTCGACATGCAGCTTCGTCGCCTGGCGGCGCTCGAGCGAAAGAAGATCGAACTAGAATACAAGGAACTCCTGACGCAGATCAAGGAACTCGAAAGCCTGCTGCGCTCGGCGCGCAAGATGCGCCAGGCTGTGATCGACGAATTGCTGGCGGTCAAGGAGAAATTCGGCGACCGCCGCCGCACGCAACTGGTCAATTTGAAGAAGGGCGGCAAGATCGAACAAATGGTGGTTACCAGCGCAATGGCTCCCGATCAGCCTGCATGGATTACTCTCAGCGCTGACGGCGTGATCAGCCGGCGTGATGGAGATGCAGCGCCGCGTCTGAGCGGGCGTGATGCGCCCATCCAGGCAGTTCGCACCACCGGCCACCAAACCCTGTACCTGGCGACTCCCGGTGGCAGGGCGGTGGCTGTGCCGGTGCACTCTATCCCACTGGAAGAACGCGGCGGTGTGGCGGTGACACAACTCTCTCCGCTGGTGAACCAGGAAGGGTTGGCAGTGATCTTTGCCTACCCAACCGGCGATAAGAACAAATCCGGCTACCTGCTGACCGTCACGCGCCAGGGTATGCTCAAGAAAACTTCGCTGGAAGAACTGCCGGGACCATCCGCCCAGCCATTCACCCTGGTAAGGGTGAATGAAGGTGACCGGCTGGATTGGGTACGGATCACAGGCGGAACAGACCAGCTTATGTTGGTGTCGGAAGGCGGAATGGCGATCCGCTTCAGCGAGGAGGAGGTGCGCCCGATGGGATTGGTGGCAGGCGGAGTATCGGGTATGAAGCTCGCGGGTGGCGATTGCCTCATCGGGGCAGAGGTACTGCCGGCGGAAGGCGAGCTGATGATGGTCACGCGCGGAGGTCTCGCCAAGCGGGTAGACCTGGCGGAATTCCCCACCCAGGGGCGCTATGGGCAGGGCGTGATCGCCTGGAAGTTGCCGGACGGTGAACGACTGGCAGGCAGTCTGGTCGGAAAAAAGAACGCCACCATCACACTGCAATTCATACGCCTGGCAGCCAAACTGGTGCGCCTGGATGACGCCGTTCAACGCGGCAGATCAGCCGGGGGAAAGGTGTTGATCGAGTTGAGAGCGGGGGATGGTATCGTGGCGGTCATGCAACCCTATGCAGCGCCGAACCACGCCAAGAAGTGAGTTAGACGCGTTTGTAGATCGAAAAGTGGTAGGTGATCTTGCCGTCCGATAGTCCAAATGTGTCGCTGCCGGTGAAGGTCGTGGCACCGCTGGTCGCCTGCCAGGTCAGACTGCGCGAGTTACCGCTGCCGCTTGAGCCGGTCTGGGCAAACAGTGCATCCGGCATGATGCTCGTGAATAACTGATTGAACCAGGCGCGTAAAGCTTCCGTACCCTGGATGGTACGCTCGGAGGTGACATGTGCGGCGCGTGACTGGTAGAGCGCCAGCACCTGGTTGAGGTCATGGGTGTTAAGCGCTGCAAGGTAACGCTGGGGAAGATCGGCGGGCGGTGGACCACCCCACGGATAGGTGGAGACGACATTCCACAAACTCTTGATCGACACTTTGCATTCATCCCACGAGAAGAAATTGGCTCCGGTCAATCCCAGGCTCTTGGCGGTATCGAGGAAGCGCTTGATGTCGTAGTCATTAGGCTGCCAGCTGCCGGTGGAGTAGGTTGGTCCGGTGGGGATGATCGGTCGCCAGGGACTGAGAGCTTTAAACTCATTGACGCAGCGGGTCAGTTGTGTGACCGGATTATGGGCTTCCTCCCAATATACCTGTGGCATATTGTAATTGCATTTTTTCAGGAATTCAAACCAGGGCAGCGCCTTGTGATAGGTCGGAAAGCGATAGCTCGAAAGTGCAATGGGGAGGTTGGGGAGAGCCGCGCGCAGATCGCTCATAAACCGTGTGGCAGCATTGGCTTTCCCGGCTTCCTGATATTCGGCTTCGGCGTCGATGATGTAACCATCCAGACCCAAACGCTGGATCTGCTGGATGGCAATGCGGGCTTCACCGACCGGGTCGTAGCCGTAGACGTAATGCCAGCCCCACACCTGGATGTTCAGAAGCCTTAAGGCTTCGCGCACCGGGGCGATCAGATCGACCTTGGCGACACGGTCGTAATTGTATTGATAAGGTCCGTCGGCGATTTTGATCGGCACGTGGGTAAGAGATGCCGACAAAGCCTCGCTGGCGATTTTCGCAGCGGCGCCACCTTCACAGGATTTGATCTTCCAGATCCAGAAACCTTTACCGGTCAGTGTCATGCGGTTCCTCAGGCGGGCGGGTTGCCCACCAGGCCCAGTTCGGGCGCTATCACCCGTAGAGCCAGGATGACGTTGTCGACATGCTGCCAGAGCTCAACCCCGAACTGCGCAGCGCCTTTTTCCATCTCCGCGCGGTTGGTACCGGCGGCGAAGGCTTTATCCTTCCATTTCTTTTTCACCGAAGAGGAGGTCAGATCGAGCAGTGAGCGCGATGGGCGCACCAGCGCCACCGCCACGATCAGGCCGGTCAGTTCGTCCACGGCGGATAATGCCTTTTCCATCATCGTTTCGCGGGGATAACCGGTGTGGTCGCCATGCGCGAGAATTGCTTTGACGACTTCCTCGGGTACACCGCGTTCCCGAAGCAGGGCAGCCCCGGCCTGCGGGTGGCGCTCGGCGTCCGGGTGGATTTCCCAGTCGAAGTCATGCAGCAGACCGGTGATGCCCCACAGATCGACATCCCCACCCAGCTTTTCGGCGTGGTAACGCATGGCGGCTTCCACCGCCAGCATGTGTTTGATCAGGTTGGGGTTCTTGACATATTCATTTACAATGGCGAGTGCCTGATTGCGATCCATTAGACCTCCAGTATTGGTACTGGCAGTAGGGTACAAGAACCGTACCATGTAGAACCATGTAGATTGGGATGAGTGCTAACGAATCCAAACAATAATATTTAATACCGTCACCCTTACATGTTCTTTCTGGAAAATTAATGAACATCACCATAACTTTTCAATATAAGTGATCAATAGAAACGCAACCTCTCCCTCCGGGAGAGGGAAAAGAATGTAGGCTGGGATGAGCTATAACGATCCGGAGGACGCAGAGTGAACCAACTTCATCTATTCACCCTCACCTTGACACACAAATACCCGATGAATATGGAATAAAGACATCGTTCCAGGAATACCTGTATATGAAAAAGATTTGTAGATTGGGCACTATCCTCTGGAAGCAGAGCGTGTGTCCTTCGGAATGAGTGGTGGATCCCAACGAAATCGTCAAGGCATTCGACTTCAAGCAAGGGTTTGGGGAAACCTGTTGCACGATAAAGATCACGGGTTTATAGAGTTTTCCTGTAAAAGCACTGATTGTATCCCGGTGGTTCGTGCTGATAGGATATAGCTCGATCGGTGTTTATTGTGATACGAGTCTCGTTGGATAACAAATCAATGGTTATTATATGGATCCATGCTGGTACATACTTCTTTGCTTGCACCTGGGGATGAATAATGACAAATGTCACTTGTGGAAGATCAATGAATATGGTAAATATTATATAAGCATATATGCATGAACATTTATAGGGATAAATTAAATGATCGATCAACAGCTAACCAATGAAGTGATGCGATTGCATGCGCAAATCTGCGCTGCCCTGGCCGAGCCCACGCGTATACTGATCCTCTACAGCCTTTCAGAAAAACCGTATTCTGTGGGGGAACTGGTCAAGATCCTTGGCGTCAACCAACCGACAGTTTCCCGGCATTTACAGAACCTGCGCAACAGCCAGTTGGTTAATGCAACACGTGATGGCCAGAATGTGGTTTATTCGTTGATCGACCCGCGGGTCATTCAAGCGCTGGACCTGCTTCGATCCGTTTTGGCTGATCAACTATCCTACCAGGGGCACCTCGCCAAAAATACCGATGTGACCCAAATACCCGGGAGAGACAATAAATGAAAGTATTTTTGGTACTTGGTGCCGGCACTGCCGGTACGATGATCGCCCGTAAAATGGCCAACAGGCTTGACAGCCGGGAATGGAAAGTGGTCCTGGTGGATAGGGATGATGATCATTTCTATCAGCCTGGGTACCTTTTTATCCCATTCGGGATCTATCAACCCAAGGATGTGGTTAAACCAAAGCATCAATTCATTCCGGGAAATGTCGAATTCATCCTGTCGGATATTGAGTTGATCGAGCCGGATACGAACCGTGTCAAACTGATCAAAGATGGAAAAACGATCCACTATGATTATCTGGTGATTGCAACGGGTGCAGACATTCATCCTGAAGAAACCGACGGTTTGAAGGATGGAGGCTGGAGGCAGAATATTCACGATTTCTATACGGCTGATGGCGCTGCAGCTCTGGCTGAATATATGAAGAAGTGGGAGGGCGGGCGCCTGGTGGTGAATGTGGTTGAGAACCCGATCAAATGCCCGGTCGCCCCGTTGGAATTTCTCCTGCTGGCAGACTGGTATTTTAAAAAACGTGGGATCCGCAACAAGGTTGAGTTGATCTACGCGACACCCCTCTCCGAAGCATTCACCAAGCCGACATCGGCTGCGGCCCTGGGTGATCTGTTGATCCAACGCGGTATCCAGATGGAGACCGATTTCAGTGTCAGCCAGGTTGATTCCGGCAAGAACAAGATCATTTCCTACGATGAGCGGGAAGTGCCCTACGACCTGTTGGTCAGCATACCCACCAATATGGGCGCACCTGTCATCAAACGCTCTGGAATGGGCGACGACTTGAATTATGTTCCAACTAACAAGGAAACCCTCCAATCTCAAAAATGGGAAAATATCTGGGTACTGGGCGATGCAGCCAATATCCCGGCATCGAAAGCCGGATCGGTGGTCCACTTCCAAATGGAAACAGCAGTCGAGAATATCCTCGCCCATATCGCCGGAAAAGAGATGACCCAAAAGTTTGATGGCCATTCGCTGTGTTTCATCGAGAGTGGTTATGGAAAAGCGGTGATGATCGATTTTTCATATGAGCAGGAGCCTGTTTACGGCGCCTACCCCTTGCCGTTCGTAGGACCGTTCTCCCTGCTACGGGAATCCCCGATCAATCACTGGGGCAAACTCGCTTTCCGCTTTATGTATTATGACCTGATGCTGAAGGGGATCCCTGTCCCTCTGCCGACCAGGTTCAGCATGGTTGGAAAGCATCAACAGAAGAAATCCGAAAAGTAAAACGAAAACAGATATTCCACAGGAGGTAATAACCCATGGCACAAAAGACATTTGCAGGTAAGAAAGTCGAAATCAACGACGAAGGATTTATGACCAACCCGGCCGAATGGACCAGGGAGATCGCGGTCGCGATCGCCAAAGAGGAAGGCATCCCGAAACTGACCCCCGAACATTGGAAGGTCATCGATTTCTGCCGGACCAGCGCTGCATCCAGCGGCGCCGCACCCACCTTGCGAGCCATCACCAACGGTGCCGGCATCAGTACGAAGGACCTTTTTGCGTTGTTTCCCAAAGGTCCTGCCAAGAAGGTGGCAAAGATTGCCGGTCTGCGCAAACCGGAAGGTTGTGTTTAGGGTAACCCGACTAAGAAGTAATGCATTATTAAAAATGAATAGAATCAAGGAAAATGAAAATGGCTGACAAACCTCGAAAAATTGCTTTTATTTGCTCCAAAGGAAACCTGGATATGGCCTACCCCGCGCTGATCATGGGCTGGGCTGCGCTTGGCAACGGTATCGATGTAACCATCTTTTTCACCTTCTGGGGGATGGATATGATCAACAAGGCGCGTGTGGATCACCTTGAAGTTCCACCCGTGGCGAATGCCAGCATGAAAATGAACATGATGGGCATTCCCGGTTATATCGGCATCCCACAACTGATAGGCATTATCCCCGGAATGACCCCGTTTGCCACGGCGCTGATGAAAAAGAAGATGAAGGACCTTCAAGTTCCAACCGTACCGGAATACATGCAGATGTTGGTGGATGCGGGCGCCAAGCTGTATGCCTGCAAGCAGTCGGTTGACATGTTTAAACTCAAAAAAGAAGACTTTATCGACGGCGTGATCGATATTGTTACTGCTGGTGACTTCATGGATCTGTCAGAAGGCGCACAGATCATCTTTATCTAGGATCATCCGGCACCACCCAGGGAAATTGATGAAACGGGGTTGTACGCGTTTTGCGCGTGCAACCCATTGTTGTTTAAATGGCAAAACAGGATAATATGCTCTGAATGAGACGTTTTGTGGGTGCTTTCTCAATAAAATCATTCGATCGAGGATTGGATATCTACCAGATTGAAACCACCGTAAGTTGAGTACGTTTTATTAATGAAGGCGATGCCCTCTCCCAAAGGGAGAGGGAAAATGCTTTGTTGGGATGAGTGATAACGATCCGAAGGACGCAGAGCGACCCAACATTAATATTATTGCTTCGGGATTGGCGGAAAGATCGATTCGAAATCGCCCAACCTTGTTATTCACCCTCACCTAGACACTTTAATATTCGACGCTAATTGAACATCGGCATCATTCCAGGATTGCATATATTATGAATGGCCTGCCTCTCCATGAAAGGGAGAGGTAAAAGCACAATTAGGGGAGGAAAAAAGCTCAGGGTTATGATGTCGGTGTCGGTGGAAAGATCGGTTCGAAATCGCCCAGCACCGGCAGCGGGTGGGAGACATTAACCTGCCACAACGCGGTCAGGATGGCCGGCAGTTCGCGCAAATTCCAGTAGACAAGTGATACTTTGCGGTAAATGCGCCCGTCGGCAACCACACCGCTCGATACAAGCCCCAGCCGGTTGCAGGTGTACAATGCGCGCGGCATGTGGAAGCCCTGGGTGACCAGGATGGCTTTTTCCAGACCAAAAATGGCTTTGGCGCGATAGCAGGTGTCGTAAGTGCGCCGCCCGGCATAATCCAGCACGATATCCTCTGACGGTACTCCCAGCGAGATGGCATATTCGCGCATCGCGCCCGGTTCGTTGTAGTCGACAAAGCGGTTGTCGCCGCTCATCAGCAGCTTCTCGACCTTACCGGCGAAGTACAGGTCGGCCGCGGTATCGATCCGGTCCTGCAGGACGGGGGTGGGGCTGCCGTTGCGCCACAGCCCGGCGCCGAAGACGATCGCGGCGCGTTCCGCCGGGACGGCATCGGGCGTGTAGATGCGCGAGCCGGCATACCAGCCGGCATACAGCCTTCCCAGAAGCAGGATCAAGGCTGCGCCGGCAGAAAGGATGAGGAGGGTTCTAATGATCACGATCAGGATCCTTTTAAACATCGCGGTATTGTAACACGCCAATATTAATTGAAAATGAACACTAATTTTGAGATTTATTTCCCGATAAATGTATCGGGGTAAGATCTGAGCGCGTCGAAATAACCGTTCTATTTACCCTCTCCCCGGTTGCCTGGTGTGGGGATGTATGAGCAAAATCAGCAGATCAGTACCCGTGATATTCATGACATCGGGAAAACCAGATATATTGAAAGAGTAGTCAAAGACAAGAGTTGAATATTGTTTCCGGGCAACTCTTATCTGCCAAGACTACTCTTTTTGTCAAAGATCAATTGATTATTACTGGATCTGACCGAGTTTCAACCATTCCTCGCGATTTACCGGGGTTGAATAGATAAGCTGATCGTTCTCATCATAGATATTGATCGTTACGATTCCCAGATCAATTGCTTTGGAGTACAAAGGCACGACCAATTCCCAGGGGAATTTACCGGTCAAAATAAATGTGGAATGGGGAACTTCTTCATTCCCGTCAAGGACGTGAACCTGGCGCGGATCCGAAGTTTTGAAATGATAAACCTGCTTTCCCACCAGTTCGATGGTCCATTGCCCGGCTATTCCAAAAACATTCGGTGCATAGCCATAAATAATCCGGCCTTTATCCAAAGTGATATTTTCGATCTGACCTTCCGCTGAGGTGAAAACGGTCAGATTTAGAATCGCAATTTGTCGATCATCGCCTGGTTTCGGAGCCGGCGTCATGGCAGATGCTGGTACAGGGGTCGGCGGTTGGAATTTTTCCTGGGCTTCAACACTCGAAAGTGTCTGGGATCCGATACCGAGAAGAATAGCGATCGCCGCCAAGACAAGGATCATTAACGTTCTAAGGTTCGAATGCATTTTCATTATTTATTTCTCCTCTATGTCATAGCAACCTGATCAACCACCGATTATGGCATATCCCAGCTATCCGGTGCGAACACGTCTGGGTCGTAAACCGTTGCTGGTCCCAAGCCTGTTAATACCCCTCTCACGATAAACCAGTCGGCAGTACCGTACTCCAAAACGACCGTACTACCCCAGCTCATCATATCGTGGATCGTACCTTCGGAACGCCACCAGACATTACCATTCTTTGCGGTGAAGGATTTACAATCTCGCCAACCAACATTGTTGGTGTCGCCTGTGCATGTGTTTTCTTGATCATAGAGCTGGGGCGGGTTATCCCAATAACCACCATCGCAGCAGTACTCATCTGCCAGACCAAGTGCTGCATGGCTGGTTTCATGCACGACGGTGCTGTGGCTGGCTGATTCAGATGTAACAAGTCTGCCCCAGGCGCAGTCACGCAACTCATTAGGATGCAGAAGAACGATGGATTCGGCAAATGCCGCATCCGTAAGATCGGGCCATGTCACTGTCGGGCAGATAGCATCGCCTGTTGCAGCTTGTACGTCACCTGGTGTGTTCATGTACCAGAAATTAAACAATCCCAAATTATTGGCAATCGTATTATTTTGGTAAAAACCCTGGTTGATCAATTCGGATATATCGTTCAGAAATGTCTGACGATTCTGCTCGATTGCCACGTCGCCATATCTATTATCCGGGATGAAAATTACATCGATCGCTTCAGCTGGATCAGCCAGGTAGATCACAGTAAAAACTGTAACCCCTACGACACCGGAACCAGGTGTTTTTACGGGACCATTGGTGCATGCAGTCAGACATAGCAAGATGAATAACAGGATTACGATTACCGACAGCTGATCATTTTTTTGTATTATTTGCATCTCTACCTCCATTTTATTGAAAACTCATTATCGGACCCATTCAAGGACATCGATGGATAATTAAAAATACGAATCCATCGATCCGGGGATTCGCTTTTTTGTTCCAGGCTGAATGATGATAGAGCCAATCCTGCAATACTCTACTTGATTAATGCTTATTAGGATTAATTACATTATACAATAAAATATTATATTTTGATAACTATTAGATTAATATCCATGTCTTTGTATTGAACCATTTTGTGCCTGGCACAATCTCACACAGGTGCTTGGCACTTCTTCTCTAATAAATATTGATCTTTGGCATTCACTTATCCTGAGTGTTAAATGATATGGGAAGGTGAAAATTAGTGCCAGGTACCTGGCAATAATCTGCCAGGCACTGGTGAAGACCAACAGCTTGTCATGCAGTTGGATTAACCTGATTTTACACACGCCGCCGATTGCCTCGTCCGAAGTGCCAGGCACGGATCTATTTTCCGATCAAATTATTGGGGTCGATCTGCAATGTATCCAGGTAAGACCTGAGCGCATCGAAATAACTGTTGGTGATGGGTCTCAAACCCTGGATATCGTACGCCAGCATGCTGGATAACAATGTTAATGTATCAGGCTGCTGGTCGAACTCCATGAAGGCGTCGCTCAACTTCCTGGCCATTTTCTCATCCACCGCTGGACTGACCGACAGGCTCAGGTTGGGGATGATGGCGTCGCTGCGCCAGATGACCTTGACCACGCTCATCACGTCCGGCAGGTCGTTGAGAACATCGGAAGCCGTGCGCGGATCGCCCGAGATGGCAAAGGTCGCCCCGAAGTCGCACACCCCGCCCACATACAGGCTGCGGATGACCGCCGTCTGGGTCTGACTCCACACCGCCGGCTGGGTAATGACCCCCACCTGCGACAGGATGCCGGCCGGCACGATGTAACCCGAAGCGCTCTCCGGTTCCACCCAGCAAGGCCTGAGCCCGGCGAACTGCCCCAGGGCGGTGACCACGTCGGCCGTATTAGTGTTGCTGACCGGGTCGAAGTAGGATGTTGCTTCCAGGGTAACATTGGCAAGGAATTGCGTGCCGTAGGCATACACGCCGTAATGGTTGACGATCAGGGCGGCATTTGCCAGTCCCAGCTTCTGGGTTGCCAGTGAAGTGATCGGCGGTAACCATATTAAATGAAGCCGTCCCTCGGATAAGGCGATGATCAGGTCCGCGTAGCTTGCCTGGGGCGCCAGCTCGATCGAGTATGCCGTAGTATCGCCTAGTAAAGCTGCCATCTGGCGCCCGTCCTTCAGGGATTGCGCATCGGCCGGGTCGCTGACGTAGCCCATGCGCAACGGGTTGGCCTGGCTGCCGAGCGGCGAAGGGGTGGGGGCGCTGACCGCCAGGGTCATCTGCGCGGCAGCGGTCTGGGTGGCATGTTTGGGTGACACCCCGCTTGAACAACTGCCGACCAGGACAGTCACCAGTAAAATAAAAATGACCGGGATCGAAGCACGTTTCATGATCAAATGGATATCGTCAGGATCTGGCTTAATGGTATCACACCCTTCGGGGTGAATTGGTTTATCCGGGAAGTGACCGGTGTCAAATGCGCAGCGTCCAGGCAGCGCCGGCGTATTTCTCCCGCATGATCGTTTCCGCCCGCCGGGATTCATCCGTGCTCAGATCGATTTCCTGAAAGACCAGCCCCAGTGCCTGGCTGAAGCCGGTCGCAAAGGCATCCGCCGCCTCCCCCCAGGAGGACTGCCTGCCAAGCGCCGCTTCGACCGTGGTTGCCCGGGCGAGCAAGGTTGCTGCGGCGCGTTGGCGCGCAACCTCATCCTGGAATGCCAGCGCGCGCGTGATGCGGGTCAGGTCGCCTGTCAGCGGCAGCGCGCCGTGCTGTAAAAAGGTATTTCCGCGCCGCGCCTGGGCACTGCCGATGATCTTTTTGCCTGCGAATAAAATTTCATAACTGGAAGGTTCTTCGAAACAGACCGGGTTGCGGCTGCGCGCAGCCTGGCTCGCTTGCGGATCATCCCGCGCAGCCACCTCCAGCCCCAGGATTTCAAGCGCTTTGACCAGCGCATGAGAGATCGCCAGGTAGCTCTCGAGCAGAGTACCCCTGACGTGTGGTTCGTCGACCGGCGCGATTACCGCGTAAGTCAGCTCATCGGTATGCAGGATGGCGCGACCGCCGGTCGGGCGGCGGACGAGTTCCCAGCCGTGCCCGGCGAGCCTTTCGTGGTCGACGTCGGCTGCCGGCTGCGCCTGCCCTAGCGACAGGCAGGCGGGCTCCCAGGCATACAACCGCAGGATGGGCAGCGATGCGCCTTTGGCAACCGATTCCAGCAGGGCTTCGTCGACTGCCATGTTCCACGCGCCGCCGGCCGGGGGATGGCGCAACAGGCGCCAATTTTTTGATTTTCTTTCCATGATCAGGACTTGATTATACCGGAAGGTATGCCTGTGTGAAGTGACCTGGTAAAGTTCGTTTATAATCATCCAATACAGACACGGGAAAACAATAAATCCATGAATAAACTGACTTCCACGTTATGAGCTGGAACACGAAAAATACCTCCCCGCAGGATGGCGACCTGGTCGAGTTGGTCGGTTTGCGCCACAAACACTTCATCTTCCCGCTCATGGCCGGGACGAGCTTTCAGAGCCACCGTGGGGTGATCCAGCATGACGACCTGATCGGTCTGCCGTGGGGCAGTCCGATTAAAAGCCACCAGGGCAGTCCATTTTTGTTGATCCAACTGGCGCTGGCAGACCTGTTGCGCGACCTGCCGCGCCGCACACAGATCCTGTATCCGAAGGATATCGGTTATATCCTGCTGACGCTGGGGGTGGGGCCGGGCGCAAAGGTGACCGAAGCCGGCACCGGCTCGGGCGCGCTCACCACCGCACTGGCATTTGCGGTCGGGAGCGAGGGGAAGGTCTACACCTATGAAACCAACCCGGATACGCAACGCCAGGCGGAGAACAACCTGAAGCGTTTCGGGCTCGAGCCGCAAGTCGTCTTCCATAACCGGGATATCCGCGAGGGCTTCGAAGAGAGCGGGGTGGATGCGCTCTTCCTCGACCTGCCCAACCCCTACGAATACATGCAGCAGGTGCGCCAGGCATTGAAACCGGGCGGCTGCTTCGGTTGCATCCTGCCGACGGCAAACCAGGTCATCCTGCTGCTGGGTGTGCTGCGGAAGGAACACTATGCCTTTGTGGACGTATGCGAGATCATGCTGCGCTACTACCAGGCGGAAGCCACCAGGTTCCGCCCGACCGACCGCATGGTGGCACATACCGGCTTCCTGATCTTTGCCCGCCCGGTAAATATTGACGAAACTCCCGAAAGCCTGGATCTACTGGCTGACACTTCATCTTCGGATTAGGAGGTATATCATGTTTCGCAGAAGACGTATCATCCGCCCCATCGCGCGCATGGCCATGCCGGTGGGCGTCCCGGCCGGCGGGCAAGGGCAGGTCAACCCGCGCGTGGCGCAGGCACACAACCTGATGGAGCAGGGGCAGTATCCCGAAGCGGCTGCTGCCTTCACAGAGATCGCCGAGTTCGCACGTTCGCGCGGCGGACCGCGCGCGCCGTTCTTCTTCATCCAGGCCGGCCGCGCATCTGTCCTGGCAGGCCAGGTGGAGGAAGGCGTCGCTAAAGTACGTGAGGGTTTGGAACTGCTGGCGGGCGCCGGTCGCTGGGCCGAGTTGCAGCGCGTCGGCCAGGCGGTTGTGGATCAATTGACCGAACAGGGATATCCCGAACAGTCTAAAGTGATCGCGGATTGGCTGGCTGCCAGCCTGGCGGGTAAAGTTGTTGCACAAAAGGTCGCCGGTGGAGTGGCAAAGAAACCGGTATTGCCACCACGCTGCCCGTCCTGCGGCGCGCTGGTCAATCCCAAAGAGGTCGAGTGGGTGGATGAGATCACGGCGCTGTGCCTGTTCTGCGGGAGCCCGGTTCGCTCTGAATGAACTATTCCTGCGAAAAATCCGCCCTTGCCAGGCTTACGGTTGCGGAGCTTCGCTCGCGCCTCTCGCGCAACGGTAAATCACAGCAATTTATCCAGGATGAGGGCTTTTTAACCACCCGAAATGATGGCATCCGCCGCGCGGCAGTGCTCATCCCGCTGGTGCGGGAGAACAGCGATTGGAGCGTCCTGCTGACTGCCCGTACGGAGTTCGTCGAGGACCACAAAGGCCAGGTGGCATATCCGGGCGGAGCAATGGAGCCGTCTGACGGCAGCGACGAGCAAACCGCGCTGCGCGAAGCGGAGGAGGAGATCGGTCTGCCTTCCAAAGGGGTGGAAGTGCTGGGCTGCCTGCCAACCTACCTGACCATCAGCAACTACCTGGTCACACCGGTGGTGGCAGCCGTCCCCTGGCCATTCCCGCTCAAGCTGCAGACCAGCGAGGTGAGCCGGGCTTTCACCATCCCGCTGGCATTCCTCGCACGCCCCGCAAACCACAGCGAGCGTGTAACCGTGATCCGCGGGCAGAAGATCCCCATCATCTACTTCGAAGCCTGGCAGGGCGAGGTGCTGTGGGGCATCAGCGCGCGCATGATGCTGGCGCTGCTGGATGCGCTTGGATTGAACTGATCTTCGTAGTCAAATAAAAAAACCTGGCTGAGACATTGCCAGGTTTTTTCTATTATAGCTCGAGAGGGTGAGATTATTTCTTCTTCTCTTTGCCTTCTTTGCCTTCTTTACTTTCTGCGCCTTCTGCGCCTTCCTCGCCTTCTTCTTCCTTCTTGCCCTTCTCGATCACTTCAGCTTCGACTTCTTCCTCGACTGCCACTTCTTCCACGACCGGTTCTTCTTCGATCTTGGCAGCGGTGACGACCACCAGCTTGTCAGCCGGGTTATCCAGAATGGTGACCTTGTCGCCCAGCTTGACATCCGCGACCGTCAGGCTGTCACCGATCTTGAGCAGGGTGGAGATATCCAAAACGATGCGCTGCGGCAGGTCCTGCGGCAGGCATTCGACTTCCAGCTCATCCTTCTCGTGCACGAGAATGGCGTTTAAGTCCTTGACTGCCGGGGATTCACCGGTCATCTCGATGCTGACATGCGCGGTCAGTTTTTCGGTCAGTGAGACCGCCAGGAAATCGACGTGCAGGTAGAAATCCTTGATGTAGTCGCGCTGTTTCTCGCGTACCAGCACGGAATGTTCCACGCCATCCACGTTCAGGTTGACCAGGCTGGAGGCCGTCAAACTGTTCAAAATGCGGGTGGCTTCCCTGAGATCCATCGTGATGGGGGTGGCTTCCAGGTGGTGACCGTAGATCACACCCGGGAGCTTGCCCTGCCGCCGCAGCTGGCCGACCTGTTTACCGGTGACCGTGCGTTTCTCGGCAGTGATGACTTGCTTTTCCATTTTACTCTTCCTCGAGCGCCTCTCACCCCCGGAGGGGGCCAGCCCGCTTTTCGGCTGGTCTACCAGAAGTTACCTTCGCTCTACCTTGGATTTGCCGGTTCGTGACCGGCGAAGAATGATTATACCAGTATTCAGTTTTCAGGCAAGCAAGGTTATCCCGGATTTTCGAAAAATCATCACGACTCCCAGTTGAATTGAATCAGGCTCATCAGATAGGGCTGGCCGTTAACGTATTCAAACCAAACTACGATGGTGTGTCTCCTGGGCGATCATATTTCTGATCCACTGTATTCCGGTGGATATGACGAGACGTTTAATAGATGACGTCTTTTTGAATGGGGGGAAGATGAAGCGTTATAGCTTGTATTTTACAGAAATAGCCTATTTGTGTAAAGTGCTATTTTACAAAAAAGTACCAATTCTGTAAAATAGCACTTCTATTTCACCAAATAACTTTCAAAATATATATATTTATAAGATGTTTACGGCTCCCAGGCGTAGGTCACCAGGGTCATAATGTAAGGCTGCCCATTGACGTACTCGAACCCGACCAGCCAGGTGCGCCAGTTCAGCTCGTCGCCGGCAGCTCCGGGGCGGTAAAGCGAAACATAATTAAAAGCGGCATAGAAATCCGGCCAGACTGCCGGGTAACTGGCACCGCCCACCAAGACCTGGTTGCATGCTGTTTGATAGTCCGAGTTGACCACTTCCGTCAGGGGTTGTTCGATCTTTTGCGGGAATGACCCGACCACGTCCAGCCCGCTGCCGGGCGCCTTGCCCCAATTAAATTGATAGCTGGATCTTAATAGCCAGGAGACCTGCTCGGGTGTGTAGCTGGCCCAATTACCGCCCGTCAGCAGCCGGACGGTCAATCCGCGCGTCGGGCTGACCAGGCTGGCAAACAGCTCCCCATCCTGATCCCAGAGCACGGTCTTCAATTGGGTCAAAAGCTCCGCGACGCGGCTGTCGGCGCAGAATGCCCCGGATGAGACGGCCTCGGTCAGGTACAGACCGCTGACCCAGCCGGTTTTCGAACCGGAAAAGGTTATTTCGATCCATTGCTGGTTGTTGACGGTGGCCAGACTGCCGGTGCCGTAGACCGGGCCAAAGGCTGTGCTCAGAGAACCAATGACCGGGTTGGTTTCGCCCGGGGCGGAGCGGATGTTGGCGGTCTCACCCGGCTTACGCAGCGCCACCGAGTATTGCCTGTGCCGCGGCGGTTCAGTCGTGGGCAGCGCGGGCAGTAATGTCAGGGTGGGGGTCGGCTGCGGCGTATCGGTCGGTGCCGGGGGTTGCAGGGTGGGGGTTGCCGGAAGGGGGGTCGGGGAACTCAATCCACAGGCGAGTTGAAGTAATAATAAACAAACGATGACGGTTGTGATCGAGATGAACTGTTTTTTCATGGCAAACCTCATGATCATTATAGGCGATACGTCTGGCAGGCACAAGTGTTATAGTATTTGTCTGTGTTTGTTCCAGATACCGGTTGGGTGTATACTGGATTTTCCGGCGGAATTTATTCTTTTATGCTTATTCATGGAGTTAAAAACATGGTCACAATCGAAAAGGTCGATGTCCGCAACAAAAAGCAGGTCAATCGCTTCATAGAAATCCCATTCCGGTTGTACAAGGACTGCCCGCAGTGGTGCCCGCCCTTAAAGGTCGGTGTACGCGCCCAGTTGGATCCCAATAAACATCCCTTTTACGAACACTCGGATGCCGAGCATTTCATCGCCGTCAAGGACGGGCGCGACGTCGGTCGCATCACGGCTCTTGAGAACAAGCCCTTCAACAAATATCACAAGGTGAAAGATGCCGAGTTCTACCTGTTCGAGTGCGAGGATGACCAGGAGGTGGCGGATGCACTCTTCAATACCGTCTTCGAATGGGCGAAGAAACGCGGCCTGAACCACATCGTCGGTCCCAAGGGCTTCAGTTCCTTCGACGGCTACGGCATCCAGATCGAAGGTTTCGAAGAGCACCAGATGATGACCATGATGAACTATAACTATCCTTATTATGTGAAGCTGGTCGAGAAACTGGGTTTCACCAAAGCAGTCGATTTTGTATCCTGTTACCTTTCGCGCAAATCTTTCCGCCTGCCTGATAAAGTCCATAAAGCGGCCGAATTGGTCCAGAAACGCGGCACCTTCACCGTCAAGCGCTTCAAGAATAAAAAGGAGCTGGTAAGCTGGGCGCAGCGTATCGGCGAAGCCTACAATAAAACCTTTGTTAATAACTGGGAATATTACCCACTCACCACCAGAGAGATCAAATACGCGCTGGATGACATTATGACAGTGGCGGACCCCAATCTGATCAAGGTCATCACCCACAACGACGAGGTGGTTGGATTCCTTTTAGGCTTCCCGGATATCACCGCGGCTTTCCAGCGTGCCAGGGGGAACCTGACCCCCTGGGCGATCGTGGACCTGATGATGAGTCTTAAACGCACCAACTGGCTGTCAGGCAACGGGGCGGGCATCCTGCCGGAGTACCAGGGCCTGGGCGGCAACGCCCTGATGTATTCGGAGATGGAGAAAACGCTCAACACCCCGGGCTATAGCTTCGAGCATCTCGAGATGACCCAGGTGGCTGAGACCGCGGTCCAAATGCGCAGGGATCTGATCAACCTGGGCGGCAAAGCCTACAAGAACCACCGCGTATACCAGAAAAAGATCTAGCTTCTCATTAACGACACTAAAAAAGAGGCAGGTTCGCCTGCCTCTTTGTGTTTAAGCGCTCTTTTCAGGGACTTCCCGGCGTTTGAAGATACGCCGCCAGAGCTCGTCCAACCTGCCTTTGCGCACCTGCACCAGCGCCAGGCCGATGATCATGGTCAGAATGCCGAACACCTGGTTGAGCGCCAGTTTCTCGCCCAATATCACCAGCGATAGCAACGCTGTGAAGATCACCACCGAAGCGCTCAGGATGCTGGCTTCGTAGGAACGCAGAGTGCGCAGGAAAAAGTTCCAGGCGGTCAGGTTGAAGGCGATCCACACCAGCCCGAGGTAGAAGATCACACCCCAGCTGGCAAGGTCCGGGACGTGCGGCAGCCCGCCCAGGCTCAGTCCGATCACGATTGCGACGATCCCGCCGATCAGGATCGTGAGGGTCGAGAAAACGGTATTGTCGATGCCGTTGTTCGTGATCAGCATAACCTTGCGGGTGGCGTTATTGGTGTAAGCGGTCGCCAGCCAGGCAACCGCGATCAGGATGATGCCGAGCCATTCCTGGGTTGAAGGAACCTGGAAGAAGAACAGCCGCAAGCCCCCGAAAGCCACCGCCGCGCCCACCAGCTGCCAGACGGTCGGCACCTCGCGCAGGATGGCAACGCTGAGTGCCATGGTGACGAAGCCCTGGAATTGGGTCAGGTACGAGTAGGTGTTGGCGGGCATGGTCTCGAGCGCGAAGGGTTTGACCATGCGTGAGATGGTGAAATTGCAGATGCCGATAATGACGATGTAGATCCAGATCTTCCTGTCCAGCTTTTTGGGGATAGGCCGGCGCTTGATCCCGAAAGTGTAAGCACACATGCCAAGCATGCCGATCGCCAATGGCAGCCATGCCAGGGTGATGGCATCCACGCTTTTCAGGCCGACCTTCATCAGGATCACGCCCAGCGCGAACAGGATGCAGACCCCCAGCGTCTCGAGGATGGTCAGGATGCGTTTGTTCACAAGGTACCTCACTTGGAATAATAAAAGAGGCGTTTGAGAAACGCCCCATTGCGCGATTATACCCTGAACCACTAGGTTAAGATAACTTCCCCTTTAAAAACATTTTTACATACATAATAAAAAAGGCCCCAATACGGGCCTTTTTCAGGCGCCATGCTAGGATTGCGTTCTCCTTGGCGTGGCGGCCACTAAATAAATAGTGGACTTAATTCTGATGCCTAAGCAGAGCAGAGACAAATATAGTATACCTACAATCCATCAATAAGTCAAATATGAATTCCCATGGCGCTTAACACGCATCTCTGGACAGTATCCATATCGGCATTACTAAGTACTCTTATATCGTAGATCCTTTTACCGTTTTTGCCCTTTCCGACACGTATAAAATCTAACCGTTGAAAAGAAATAGAATATACCATATCCCCTTTTACCCATTGAAAAGGCGAAGAATACGGATAGGGTAATGGTGGATTAATTATTAACTTGCAATGATAAGGTGTAATTACAGAAGGTGGCGTGATGCTCAGAGCAACTACCGTACATAGGCCCGGACGGGTTTTCATTTCAGGTGATATTACAATAACTGGCCTTCTTTTGGTCATCTCCGGCGGATAAAATCCTCTAAAGTCACAAATCAGAATAGAACCACGATCCGGGTGGTATGTAATTGCCATAATGCAATTATATCAATGATATATAATTATGTAACTTAATTGGAATTAAATTAATATCTGTTAGTTAAACTTCTGAAACGATATTGTTATCTTAGGGTTGATCTACTTTAAGATTGTGAGGAAATATGCCTAAATATGATGCTTCTAGCAAAGTTGTTTGCCCTCATTGCCTTGTAACTGTTAAGTTGTTGCCTCTATTTACTGAACGCTATTATAAAGATGATGATCACAAAAATAGCTTTGAAATTACTATAGTATCTTGCCCTTCATGTAAAAACGAAATTTTTCTTTAGAATCTGGGCATGAGACTGGGTTTGGGTTTGGCGTTGATAACGAACATGTAATATATCCCCTTTCGTCCTCTAGACCACCCACACCAAAAGAAGTGCCCATAAGTATTTCGGAAGATTATACAGAGGCCGGTTTAGTATTAAACCTTAGCCCGAAAGCAAGCGCTGCATTATCGAGGAGATGTCTTCAAAACACGCTAAAAGAAGCAGGAGGATATAACCAAAGGAATTTAAGCGACCAAATAGATCACGCCATGCCCACCTTACCAGGTTATATACAGAAAAACCTTGATATTGTTCGTGAAATTGGCAACTTTACTGCACACCCATTAAAAGATACGAATAGTGGAGAGATAATTGAGGTTGAATACGGTGAAGCCGAATGGAACCTTGAAGTTATCGAACAATTATTTGATCATATTATGTTCAACCGGAGCTAAGTAAAAATTGTAAAGTTGCTGTAAATAAAAAGCTAAATGCTGCTGGTAAAAAGACAATCGCTTAAAACTTATACTATTTGTAGTTGGATTGCTATCAGCTAGGTTAAGGGTGTGCGAAGCTGGGTGATTGCAGATGAAAAATCAGGCGGGTATGGAGCGATAAACGTCAGCAATTGGTTGGATAGCGGATGCAGAAAGGAAAGACGGTAGGCATGCAGCGCCAGGCGGTCGATCACGGAGTGGACAGCCGGGGGGCTGCAATAGAGTGTATCCATCAGGATCGGGCAATCCATCCGGCGCAGGTGGGCGCGAATCTGGTGCGTATAGCCTGTGTGGGGACAGGCTTCGAGCAGGGCGCCGCGCGGGAAACGTTCCAGAACTGCGAAATCCGTAAGGGCGGGTTTGCCGCGCTCGGGGTCGACCACCGTCCGGTGCTGGCGGTCGCCATCCTTGCGCAGCGGGAAATCGGCTGAGAAGGTTTCCCAGTCCGGAGTCCGGGCTACCAGCGCGTGATAGACTTTCTCGACCTGGCGGTTTTTGAACTGGTCGTTCAAGATGTGGTGGGCTGCGGGGCTGCGCGCCAGGACCAGCGCGCCGCTGGTGTCGCGGTCGAGGCGGTGCACCAGCCACAGGCGTCCATAATGAGGTGCCAGGATCGTTGCCAGGTGGGGCAAACTGTGGTCGTAGCCGTCGGTCAGCGACAATACGCCGGCCGGCTTGTCGATCACCAGCAGCGAATCATCCTCGAACAGTACCGGGATATCGATCGAACCGTTCACTTTTCGCCGGACACCAGCTGATCTTCGATCGCCTGCAGCAGGGCCGGCCAGTCATCCACGTGCCCCTCGCGGTTGCCGTTGCGAACGATCACGATCCGGTTTTGCGGGCAGACGTAGATAAACTGCCCGTAACTACCGATCGCCATAAATTCATAATGCCCATCCGGGCGGGCTTTCCCCCACCAGTGATACTGGTAATACCCGTTGTTTTCCTTGAATTCTTCATCGTCCAACCACGGGCGTTGATCGCTGGATCCCGGGGCGGTGGATTCCTTGACCCACTCCTGCGGGATAAGCTGGGTGCCTTCCCAGAAACCGTTCTCCAGCATCAATTGGCCGAACTTGGCAAAATCGATCGAGCGGGCGTTGATGCCGCTTTCCATCTTCTCGAAAGCGTCCAGCTTGCTGTCGACCGACCAGGTGGCGGGGAACTCCATCCCCAGCGGTTTCCACAGTTTTTCCTGAATGTAGAAGGATACCGGCACGCCGGTAGCCCGTTCCAGGATCAGTCCTTCGAGCAGCGGGTGGTAGTTGTTGTAATGGAATTTTTCTCCGGGCGCTTCGATGCCGGGGGATATGCGTAATGCCAGGTCGCGCAAGTTGGGCATATAATAGGTTCGCGCCTCATCACTGATCCAGATGAATGGGAATGTGTCTTCTTTGGTCAGATAGCGGATGCCGGTCGACATGGTTAACAAATGCCGGATGGTGACCCCATCAAGCCCTTTGCCTTTGAGTTCCGGCAGGTAGTTGAGGATGGCTTCATCAACGCTTTTGATATACCCTTCGTTGATTGCAATCCCGATCAAGGCAGAATCGAAGGATTTGGCGACCGAGAAGGAGGTATTGATCGTTTCGCGGTTGGTGCCATTGTAATAATGCTCGAACCGGAGCCTGCCGTCCCGGATCACGATCAGCGCGGTCGTTCCGCTGTCGGTCATCAGTGTGTCGAGATCGGCTCTCAGCGGCTCACCCCGCCAGGTGTAACTGATGGTCTCGAACAGGGCGGGGGTGAGGTCTTGCTCGAAATAGAAAGCAGACGTGCGGTTGGCAATGCTCTTGGCTGCGAATTTGGAGACATCGCCCGTATCCGACCTGCCCCAGAACATCAATCTTGCCATGAAGATGACGCTTCCACCCGAGGTCATCAGCATCAGCCCAAACAGGATGATGACACTGACGGCGGTCAGATTGATGATCGACTTGATGCGTTCGGGCTTAAGACGCACGGTTTACCAGGCGTAGGCTTCGGGCGCTTCGCCCCCCGGTCCGGGGAAGAGCTTGTCCAATTCCTTCAACGTGCCGGTTTTGAGGTGGATCTTCAGAGCTCTCAGGCTGCCTTTCAGCTGATCGATCGTGCGCGGTCCGATAATGGGGGCGGTGACGACCGGGTTTGCCAGCAACCATGCCAGCGCAACGTCGGCCGGCTGTTCACCCAGTCGCTCACATAGCGCTTCGTAGGCGTCGATCTGCTTGCGCGCTTCCAGGTACTCCTTGAGCGTGTCTTCATCCATGCGCCGGCCGCCGCCGACTTTCTCCTTCATGCCGCCCAGCAGTCCCCCTCCCAGCGGGCTCCAGGGGATCAACCCCAGCCCATATGCGCGGCAGGCGGGGATGACCTCCAGCTCGATGCTGCGGGCGCGCAGGTTGTACAGGCTCTGCTCCGATACCAGACCCAGGAAGTGACGGTTTTTGGCGATTTCCTGCGCCCGGGCGAGCTGCCAGCCGGCAAAATTGCTGCTGCCAACATACAACACCTTCCCCTGCGCGACCAGGGTTTCCATGGCCTGCCAGATTTCCTCCCAGGGTGCCGAGCGGTCGACGTGATGCATTTGATACAGGTCGATGTGGTCGGTCTGCAGGCGCCTGAGACTGTCTTCGCAGGCGCGGCGGATATGATAGGCCGAAAGCCCCTTGTCGGTCGGTTGCTTGCCCATCCGCCCGTATACTTTGGTAGCCAGGACGACCTGTTCGCGCCGTTTGCCGCCTTGCGCAAACCAGCGCCCGACGATCTTTTCCGTAAGACCCTCACCGAGCTTCCAGCCATAGACGTTGGCGGTATCGTAAAAATTGATCCCCAGTGTCAAGGCTTTATCCATGATCTTGAAGCTGTCAGTTTCATCGGTTTTGGGTCCGAAGTTCATCGTACCCAGACAGAGCCTGCTGACATGCAGCCCTGTCCTGCCAAGAGATGTGTATTCCATTGGTCGCTCCTTTTTTTGCGGGATTAAGTATACCTGTAAAATTGGATGGCATGCCGGCAGGCAGGAAAGCCGGATGCGGGTGGTCTACACCCGCATCCGTAGGTTAAATACACTGCATTTGCCTGGGTCGAACCTTATTCCCCCCTGGTGGTTTCAGGTCAGCTATTTCTCCACGAAGAAGCTGACCGAGAGGATGTCCGGACCGCCGTGCACGACGATGGCGGGCGGGACCTCATAAATGGGTATGTTTTCGAACCCCAATGTGGATTTAAAACCATCCGCCAATTCCATGGCAGCATTGAGGGCCGAGCAGTGTGAAACCGACAGCCAGGCTTCCGGTTTACGCGGGCATTCTTTTTCAACCAGTGTTTTAATACGGGAGATGGCGGCGCTTTTGGTACGGATCTTTTCAAAGGGCTGCACCACTCCATTTTGAATGGAGAGGATGGGTTTGATCTGCAGGACAGTCCCGATCAGGGCAGATGCACCACCGATACGACCACCTTTTTGAAGGTATTCGAGTGTGTCGACCAGGAAGTAGGTACGGTTACGCTCTGCCATGGAGCTGATGCCTGCAACGATCCGGTCGGCTTCCCAGCCGGCTTTGACCCAGGCAAGCGCTTGCATGACCATGCTGCCCAATCCACCTGCTACGGAGCGGGTATCCACCACACGGATATCGGCATCCGGAAAATCCTGCTTGGCGACCCAGGCGGCACGGTAGGTACCGCTTATTTCCTGCGAAGGGGAGATGACGATGGCGGTGTCGCCCTTTTGAGCCAGTTTGCGGTAGAGCGCGATGTAATCTTCAGGCGGGGGCGCGGCAGTCTTGGGCAGCTCAACCGAGGTTTTCAGTTTCATTAAGAAAGTTGGTGTATCGATCTCGGTATCATCACGATAAGACTGCCCATCGATGATGATGACCTGACCTACAAAGGGTATGCCCAGTTGCGCCTGTTCTTCGCGTGGTATTCCACAGAGCGTATCAGCAATGATGTTGATCATTATCCTGACCTCATGAGAAAGATTAAAATTTGATTAATACCTGGATTATAGCCGATTTTGGTGTTGGGTTGAATACTGACACAGGATGCATTTTAAAAATACAAAGGATCCGCGAGTTGTGTTGGCGATTAATACCGACTAAATAGAAAGCCGGATACGGGTTTGGATCCCCTGCATCCGGTGGGGTTGAATAGATCACAATTATTTGGATCGAACCCCCCCGTCGATTTTAATTCGGTCATTCCTATGTGAAGTAGCTGACCGAGAGGAGGTTCGGACCGCCATGCGCGACAATGGCGGGTGGGACATCATAAATGGGAACATATTTGAAGCCCATCGATTTCTTTATATCGGCGGCCAGTTGCGTGGCGGCTTTGAGTGCCAGGCAGTGCGAAACCGACAGCCAGGCATCCGGCCTGTGAGGGCAACCTCCCTCGACCAGTTCCTTTAATCTGACAAGACCGGCATTTTGGGTACGGACCTTCTCGTAGGTTTCAATTTTCCCATCGTGGATGGTAAGGATGGGTTTGATCTGCATGACCGTTTCGATCAGGGCGGATGCATTGCTGACACGTCCCCCTTTTTGCAAGTATTCTAGCGTATCGACCAGAAAGAAGACCCGCTCGCGTTGCGCCATCGATTTGATGCCTGCCACGATCCGGTCGGCATCCAAACCGGCCTTGACCCAATAGAGTGCCTGTAGAACGATGCTGCCCAGCCCGCCGGCGATTGTATGCGTATCCACCACACGGATATCGGATTGCGGGAACTCGTGTTTGGCAATCGTGGCTGCACGGAAGGTACCGCTCATGCCCTTCGAGGGGGTAATGACCAGCGCAGTGTCACCTTTTTGAGCCCACTTGCGGAAGAGCGGGATGTAATCTTCAGGCGGTGGTGCGGCTGTTTTAGGAAGTTCCGCTGAAAATTTCAATTTCTTTAAAAACGTTGGGGTATCAATATCAATACCTTCACGGTAGGACTTTCCCATGACAATGATGATCTGGGATACGAATGGGATGCCAAGCTTCGCTTGTTGATCGTGTGGGATCCCGCAGAGAGTATCGGCAATAATATTGATCATAAATCAAACCACAAAACAGAGATTAATAAGAATAGAATAGCGAGCGAATTATAGCTGATTGTGACAATGTAATGGAAAGTCTTTCAAAAAGGGAGGTTTGGTCGAGTATCAGGGCTGCGTTGCTGGCAATTGGTTGCCCTGCGCGACCGGAGTGTTATTTAATCCGGCAGGTTATTCATCCGCGAAGAAACCAACCCCAAGGACGTTCGGGCCGCTGTTCACGACGATGGCTGGTGGGATTTCATAAATCGGAACGTACTTGAACCCCAGAGTCTTTTTAAAGCTGTTCGCCAGCTCTGTGGCGGTCTCGAGAGCCGAACAATGCGAGACAGACAGCCAGGCTTCCGGTTTTTTCGGGCAGCCGGTTTCGACAAGCTCCTTGAGTCGGTTGATGGCAGCACTTTTTGTGCGGATCTTCTCATAGACTTCCACCTGCCCATCATGCAGCGTCAGGATGGGTTTGATACGCAGGATGGTCCCGATCAATGCAGCCGCGCCGCCAATGCGCCCGCCTTTCTGCATGTATTCAAGGGTATCGACCAGGAAAAAGATTCGCTCCCGGTGAGCCATGGAGATAACCCCGTTCACGATCTGGTCAGCATCCCAGCCGGCTTTTACCCAGTAGAGAGACTGCAGAACGATGCTGCCCAGGCTGCCGGCTATGGTGCGGGTATCGACCAGCCGGATATCCAAATCGGGAAACTCCTGTTTGGCAACCCAGGCGGCACGATAGGTGCCGCTTATTTCCTTCGAGGGAGTGATGACGATGGCAGTATCACCCTTTTGTGCCAGCTTGCGGAAGAGTGGGATGTAATCTTCCGCCAGGGGAGCGGCAGTTTTGGGGAGTTCTTTTGCCGTCTTCAATTTTTTTAAAAATGTGGGAGTATCGATTTCCGTCGTATCGCGATATGACTTCCCATCGATGATGATGAACTGTGAAATAAACGGAATGCCCAACTTTGGTCTTTCGCTTCCGGGAATACCGCAGAGTGAATCAGCAATAATATTGATCATGAGCCTGACTATGGAACAAAGATTAATAATGATAGATTGGCGTGAGAATTATAGCCGATTATGGCAATGTGTGAAAAGTCATTCAAAAAGGGAAGTTTGGGCCAGGATCAGGGCTGCGTTGTGGACAATTGGTTGCCCTGCGCGAGTTGAGATACAGTCATTCCAGCCGGTTATTCATCGGTGAAGTAGCTGACCGAGAGGATGTTCGGACCGGTGTTTACTACGATGGCAGGCGGAACTAAATATATGGGCACGTATTTGAATCCCAACGATTTCTTGAAGTCGGCTGCCAGTTCCGTGGCAGCTTTGAGCGCCGAGCATTGTGAAACCGACAGCCAGGCTTGCGGCTTGCGCGGACAGCCTCCATTAACCAACTCCTTGATACGGTTTAAAGCAGCACTTTTGGTGCGGATCTTCTCATAGGGTTCCACCTTGCCATCGTGGAGGGTCAGGATGGGTTTGATCTGCAGGACAGTTCCGATCAGGGCAGCGGCGCCGCCGATGCGCCCGCCTTTTTGCAAATATTCAAGTGTGTCCACCAGGAAAAACATCCGCTCGCGCTGTGACATCCAGTTGATGCCTGCCACGATCCGGTCGGCATCCCAGCCGGCCTTGACCCAATAGAGTGCTTGCAAAACAATGCTGCCCAGTCCGCCCCCCACGGTGCGCGAATCCACCACGCGAATATCGGCATCCGGGAACTCCTGTCTGGCGATCCAGGCGGAACGATAGGTCATACTTATCTCCTTGGAGGCGGTGATGACGATGGCGGTATCGCCTTTTTGAGCCAGTTTGTGGAAGAGGGGAATATAATCCTCCGGTGGTGGAGCGGCGGTCTTGGGCAGTACAAGCGCTTTTTTTAGTTCCTTTAGAAAAGTGGGAGTATCAATATCAATCATATCCCGGTATGTCTGCCCGTCGATAATGATTATCATTGAGACAAAGGGAATACCAAGCTTCGCTTGCTCCTCGCCAGGTATTCCACAGAGTGTATCAGCGATAATGTTAATCACGACCCTGATTCCAGAAAATTCCTGAGACTTGAATTGTTAATACATTATAGCCGATTGTGTCTATCCATTATATATCTTCTTCTGTGAACAATTGGTTTCGATCTGGCGTTCGTATCGGGTACAATTTACATGCTTGGAATGAAGCGGCAAACATGACACTGATAAGGATCGATTTGGACCACACGGGCGGCAAATTGGCAAAACAATCCATCCACTCCGTCCATGCGGTCGTTGAGCCCAACCCCAGTCATGGCATTACGGATGGACTGACAAGGTTCAGTTTTGCTTGTGCCTTGAATGAGATCATCAAATTACTGACAGCCACGCGGCATGAGTTTGGTGGATATGCCGTGCTCGATCAAGAGGAGAAGTCCCTATGACCGACCTGAGCGAGGTAAAGGAAACACTCGATGATCATAGTGCCCTGATCATTTTTGGCGTGACGGGCGACCTGGCTCATCGAAAGCTGCTGCCGGCGTTGTATGAGCTTGCCCGCCAGGACCGCCTGCCCGAACATTTTGAGATCGTTGGTTTTGCGCGCCGTGATTGGGATGACCGGATCTTGCGTAAAGAGTTGAGGACCGCGATCAGGACCTATGCGCGCACCCAACCGGTCGATGAAAAGGTGTTGAGCCGTTTGGTGTCGCGTTGCACTTACCTCCAATCGACTTTTGAAGACCCGGAGGGCTACCAGAGACTGGGTAAAAAACTGACCGAAATGGGTATCAAAAACAGCCTTTTTTATCTGGCTATTCCACCGGAGAACTATGTCACCATCGTCAAGCAATTATGTGAAGCCGGCTTAAATCGGCGACCGGAAGGCTGGGAACGTATCGTGATCGAGAAACCCTACGGGCGTGACCTGGATTCTGCATTGACTCTTGAGAAGGAAGTTCATCGGGTATTCCGCGAATCCCAGGTCTATCGTATCGATCACTACCTCGGCAAGGAGACCGTCCAGAACATACTGGTGTTTCGCTTTGCCAACGGTATCTTTGAACCGCTATGGAATCGCCGTTATGTGGATCACGTCCAGATCACCATGGCAGAGACGGTGGGTGTAGAAACCCGGGCGGGTTACTACGATACGGCGGGCGTCATCCGCGACGTATTCCAGAACCACCTGCTCCAGTTGCTGACCCTGACTGCCATGGAAGCACCGGTGATCTATCAGGCGGATGCTGTGCGCGATGAGAAGGTCAAGGTTTTGCGGTCGCTGCGTCGCATGACCGCCGGTGAGATTTGCGAACGAACCTACCGGGCACAATATGATGCCGGGGTTATCGATGGTGCTCAGGTATCCTCTTACCTGGCTGAAAAGGGGGTCAAAGCAGGTTCCATTACTGAGACTTACCTGGCTGTTTCTGCAAATGTGGATAACTGGCGTTGGTCGGGGGTGCCGTTCTACCTACGCGCCGGAAAACGCCTGGCGACTCGTTCGACTGAAATTGCCATCCAGTTTAAACAGGTGCCGATCTCCCTCTTTGGTTCGCGTAATCTGGCAGGGGATGCTCCCAACCTGCTGGTCTTGAACATCCAACCGGATGAAGGCATTACCCTCAGCTTCGGTGCGAAAGCGCCCGGTCAGATCGAGCAGATCGAACCGGTCAGGATGACCTTTAATTACACCGCCACCTTCGGGGGTGAACCACCGGAGGCTTATGAACGCCTGTTGCTGGACTGCATCCTGGGTGACGCCACCTTGTTCACCCGCGCAGATGAGGTCGAACAGGCCTGGGCATTCACAACCGACATTATTGAAGCGTGGCGGGCTGACCCGCCGGAAGCGTTGCACCACTACCCGGCCGGGAGCTGGGGCGGCGAAGGAGCGGATGGGTTCATCGCCCGTGATGGGCGGCGCTGGCACCAACCGGGTTAATGATCCTGCTAAAAATAAAAAGGAAGGACCACAGTGATCCTTCCTTTTTGAGTCAAAAAGCGTTCAGACCAATCGCGTTTTGCAGTTCGGGCAATAGGTTTCTCCCCGGTTTACGACGAAGCCGCATTTGGAACAGGTGGTTGGCTGGATATCTCCCAGTGGTGCACCGCAGGCAATGCATCGACCCTGTCCGACCGGATTGGCGGTATTGCAGTATTCGCACACCATGCGTTTCAGACGTTTTGAAAGTTCCTGGCTGGCACCGGTCGCGCGGGCGGCGGAATCGATCACCTGCCACACCTGCTCCTTGATCTGAAGCGAAGAGACATCCTGGGCGATATCATCCAGGCGTCCCAACAGGTTAAGCGGGTTGAGCGCGGTAGCAATGGCGGTCCAGCCCAGGCTGGCGGCAACCCCCATCCAGTCCTGTTCGCCCAGTTTGATCATGATGCCATCCGCGACCTGCAGGATGTCGACGGTCAATGCCGTCTGCCCGCCGGATTGCCGCACCTGGCGTGTGGCGATCTGGACGATCAAATGGTTATCCTGCCCATAGGTCTGGGTGCGCAGGTTACCGCGGTCGAATTGAGCGGTCACTGCGCGGGCGATTGTTTCAGGGATCAGGCTGCCGTGATAGATGCGTTGTTCCATGCCATCGATTATAATCGGTAAACCTTGTATCTTCATGTATTTTGCCGTTCAGCATACATACGCTGAACGCAACCGCAGGTTTCAATGCTTATAATCAAGAACCGTTCCAGACAATCGTTCGTAATGATCATTTCCGGCCTTTTGTTCCTTTGCGGGTTGGTACTGGTCACCACCAGTTATCATCCTGCAGTAGCTGCCCCGGATGCCCAGTTGCCGACTGTGAACATCCCGACCGTCACTTCGAGCCCTACCGGTCCATTTATTACTGTCAACCTTGACCAGGACCAGATCAACGTCCGCTCGGGACCGTCCACGCTGTACCCGAAGATCGGCGTCCTGCTTTCAGGGCAGACTGCGCCTGCCAAAGGTCGCAACGGCGACTGGATCCTGATCGATTATGCCGGTGTTCCAACCGGCAAAGCCTGGGTCTACGGCCCGCTGGTCACGGTGATAGGTGGTGCGTTGCCGATTGTCGAGCCGCCGCCCACGCCCACGCCACTGGTGACCGCCACCATTGATGCCACCCTGGCAGCGCAGTTCATCACCACCCCTGAGTCGACCCATCTTCCGACCTGGACTTCGGCACCCACCATCGCCATCCCGAAATTCGAAGACACCGCCGGGGGCGGCAGCCTGCCGGTTGGCTGGGTGATCCTGGTGGTCGGTTTGCTTGGGATAGTATTGGGTATCCTGTCCCTGATTCAGGGCAGGTGATTCCAGGAAGGTTGCTGACACAAACCCCACCGGCTGGCGGGGTTTTTTTTATTTGAAGAAGGAGCGGATTGCCTGCCGGGCTTTATCGCCAACAACATGGCGGAGATCTTCCACTATGTAGGTCACCCGGGCACCGGCTTTTTCAAGCATCGGGAGAGCTTTCTGCGCTTCTTCGATGGCAATGATGTCGTCCTGCGTACCATGCGTGACGAGGAACGGAATATCCGTCAACGGTTTCGTGGAGAGATCCAGGCCACGCGGCGGGTAGCCGGAAAGTACGGCTGCACGCAGCAGGCGCTGCGGGAAGAGACCGGCCAGCACGTATACCAGTGCAGCCCCCTGGCTGAACCCCATGACCGAAAAGCGGGTTGCATCCACCCCGGCTTCATTTGCCCAGGCGTCGATACGCGCAACCAGGTCTCTGGCAGGCTGGATATTTTCTTCCAGGTGTGAACGCCGCCCCATAATGGTCGGGCGCCAGCTGTATTCCCCCGGGGACTTGACGACCGGTCCGCGCGGAGCGATCACCCGGTAGTCAGCCGGCAGCCCCTCTGCGAATATCCACATGCTCAATTCGTTGCCCCCAACGCCGTGGAGCAATACCAGCAGGCGGTGCGGCGGAGGCAGTCCGGGTTCTCTGACTGCCAGTACGCCATCCGGGCGGTTTAGGAGCTGAGGCTCACTCACCGCGAGCCTTTCTTGCCAGACGGTCAAGGATCCAGATCACGCCCAGTACCGCCAGCACCGGCAGCATGGCGACACCCACGCAGATCAGGCCGGCAGTAGCCGCCCCGGCGCCCCAAAAAAAGAATACCAGGCCGAGGCCGACAACGATAAGCAGGACGAATAATCCGATGATCAGCAGCATATTGGTTTGACGGGCATATTTGCGCAGGTCGCGCATGGCAGCTATCTCAAGTCGTGCCGGAACGTGCCGTTGGATTTCGGCTTCAGCACCTGCAGGGTGCGCCTGCTGATTTTAGCAGTGAATCCGGCTGCCTTGCGTAGCTGGGGCAGAACCTCTTCCGCGGCACGTTCACCGGCAGCGATCAGTTTCAAAGGGTCGACCCGGTCGAGCAACCCGATACCCACCAGCATCGGACGGATAATGACATCCGGTTTTTCAACCCGCAAGCGCAGCTCGGTGGTGGCAAGTCCGCTGATCTCGTTCGAGCGCAGGAAGATGTTGAAAGCCTGCGCCAGGCGGAATTTGGCGAACTGTTCGACCAGGGGTTGGGGACCGGGAATCGGGATCGGCATGGTCGGCTCCAGAACGGTACGCGGGGCGGGTGGGTTGAGTACCACCGCCACCACCGGCAGGTGAGGGGCAAGCCAGCGCGCCGGGCGGACCGGAACGGGGTCCAAAACCCCACCGTCGATCAGGTTGGTATTATCGATCCTGACCGGCGGGAATACGCCCGGGACGGCGACCGTGGCGGTGACCGCCTGCAAAACGCTGCCGTGATGCAGGATGACCTCCTGGCCGCTGATGCAATCGACCGCAGTGCAGGCAAACGGCAGACGCAAATCGTCGAAGGTTTTCGTGCCGACCACCTCGGTCAGCAGGTTGATCAGTCCTGACAGGCCCAGCAGGGAAGGACCGTCCGTCTTCGTGCGCCCGAATAGTTTCTTCTGGTCGAGGTTGGTGATGATGGCTTGCATCTCGTCCGGGGATTTTCCCGAGGCGTAGATTGCGCCGATCAACCCGCCCGCGGAAGTGCCGGCTATTGAGTGGATGGTGAAGCCTTCGCGTTCGAGCACGCGCAGCACACCGATATGTGCCAATCCGCGGATGCCGCCACCGCCAAGAGCCAGAGTGATTTCCATGATGGTTTGAATATGCCTTTCAATAAGATTATACGCCGCATGAGCCTGTCGATGCAGTGAGGTTTATCATCAATGTCTACGTAAAATGGTGGGAATGGTTACGGATATTTTTGTTGGGTTGAGTGGTAGCGAAACCCAACAATATCATCTCACGCGAGTCCGTCATAACTTGAGCGAAGCGAATAGAAATGGTAACGAATGAGTGAATCCCTGCCTGGTGTGATGTTGGGTTACGCTGTTGATATTATTTTAAAACGTGTTGGATTATATGTAGCATATAGACAATAAGAATATGATGCTATGAACCCGCTAACCCAACCTTCAAAAACTGCTTGGTGACGCTTTCGCCGCCCGCCCAGGCTGTCATGGACAGGCGGCCTGCACCCGTTCTTTGGGTGTTCCCGACTGCGTCGTAGGTGTAGCTGTGATCGTCTGTGTTGCTGTAGTCCACCAGTGTCAGCCGGTTGAGAGTGTCATATGTGTAAGCGATGGTGGTGATGCTCTCATTCGGCTGGCCGAGATGTAGCGATTCGGTCACGGCAGTGCGGTTGCCGTTTGAATTATAGGTATAGGCGAAGCGCGCCAGGGTCTGGCTGGTATCGCTGTGGTCGATCCGGGTCAGACGCCCGAGGGGATCATAAGTGTAATCGATCGTAATATTGGTCTCGGTGATATTGCCGCCGGGGATGCTCACGGCAGCCGCCGTGCAGCCCGGCAGGCTGCAACCGTTCTCTGAGTCGCTCCAGAATGGCACGCCGTCGAAATCCGCCCGGAAGCGGTAACTGCCTTCGGGGAGTGTGAAGACGACCTGAACGGATGCATCCGTCTTTCCGTTATAGCCGGTATAAACCGTTCCATCGAAGACGTATACATTCAATCCTTCAAAGGGTATGCCGGCATGGTTGGCCACCGTGATGACCAGCGGGACCGTCACGGTCACGGCTGCTTCAGTGCAGCCGGGCAGCGTGCAATGATCGCTTGACCCGCTCCAGAATGGCACGCCGTCGTAATCCGCCCGGAAGCGGTAACTGCCTTCGGGGAGTGTGAAGACGACCTGACCGGATGCATCCGTCTTCCCGTTATAGCCGGTATAAACCATCCCATCGAAGACGTATACATTCAATCCTTCAAAGGGTATGCCGGCATGGTTGGCCACCGTGATGACCAGCGATCCCGTTAAGGTCATGGTGGAAATAGGAAAGACATATAATAGTTTATTTAATTATTTGAAAGGCAAATAATTGCCTACTGTCCCCAAGCAACACAAATAGTATTTGATTAATATCGTCGAAAGCCAATTCATAACCACCCACAATTTCCTCTCCATTTAGAACAAATGGAGTCGATGAGATTTCTGCTGAAACGACTTGTTGCCCATTATCCCAATCAATATTCAGCAATTGCCCATTACGAGTGAGAAGATAAATCTTTTTAAGGGATTCTGAATAAGCTATATTGCTAACGATATTATCAGCGGTCTTCCATAAAATGTCACCTGTCGCGCGATCAATTGAATATACACTACCAAGAATTTGCCCAGTCTTGATATAAATTCTGTCTATTAAAAATGTTGGTGAAGTTATTATTTCATGATCTAATCTGACGTGCCATAGATCAGTGTTTGAGAGGTTATCGATGGCTTGAAGTCCAGCTTTTTCTTCGAAAGTAATTGTTGGCGTAAACAAAAACACCGGATTGTTATATGAGGACCTTTTAACAACTTCTCCATCTTGAGAATTTAATATTATCAATTTATCACTGCTTGTAAATACTTGTACTTGATTATTAGCAATTTGCATATAATTGATACCTGATCCCCCAAAATATTTTGACCAGGTTTCGGTACCATTTAAATCGAATTTAATTACACCAGTAGGGCTAACGCATGCTACATACACCCCATCAAGCATGGTTGCGATATTAGTAATTGAACATGGATCTTTCTGCCATATAACTGTGCCGGTAACAGAATTCAAACAATTTATACTGAATTCCTCATTATTTCGCGTTGCACCATCAAAACAAACCATACTTGAATTAGCTGCTAACATCGAACTCCAACTATCTTGAATTGTATAAATATTTTCCAATGACCACAACTCAGTATATGGAGAAGTTACAATGTGTGGCTGATGTATATATGGTGGTCGATGTAAACTGACAGGAAACCCACAACCATCAAGAAATAACAAAAGGACCAAAAAAAGAATAATCTTAATCCTTGGAATAACCATTCGCATTGTGAATCTCCTCATAGGCAGTAATATTACGCAAAGCAAGAAAAACACCATACAACCTTGATGCAGTTATCGCTTTATTATTCAAGCTATACGATAAATTGCCGTAATTTGCTATTGGTATATTGAAACCCCAAACCGTACCATCGCCTGTAAGTATATCCTTTACGAGTTCTTGATAATTAATTCGATTACTACCTTGTAAAACATAAGATTTACGAGTTGTTTCATAAGGTGAATATGTAAGCATTTCTCCATTGAGATCTACCAATTCAAGCACATCATCTGACATACTTCCGCCAACGTACCAGGTGGTTCCTCGTAGAGATGGATCATCCAAAGACATAAAACCTCCTATTCCTAAACCCCCGCCCACAATTGCATCGGCTGATATACCGACTTGAGCAGTAACGGAGATACCCAGATAGTGCTTACTAAGTTGTGTATCTGATCGTAGTCCCTCTATATGACCCCCATAAAATGACACACCACTTCCTATATCAACCGCGTCATTCAATCCAAAACCCCAAAAACCAAAACGCATTCTTTCCATAGTGGCAAAATCATATACTAACTCAAAACCACCTCTCATCATAGCAAGCCATCCTTCAATCCCCTCGAGATATCCAGATGATCTATAATTTATTATTCCGTAGTAACAACCATGACTCCCTTTAATTTGTTCACCAAGTTTATAAACACTGATTGGTTCTAAACCATAATATGCTAATACACAAAGTTCGTATAGTGCCCCATTTGGAGAATAGTGACAAAATGTAGGGAAATATCCTGAGGGATCCACCAGATTGATCGGATTTCCTTCCACATAATTAAATTTGTTTAGTGATAGTGGTTTCCCGTAATTACCATTCCAAAAGTCACGGGCGATAAACCTCCCATTCACCGGCATATAATACCTCGCCCTCAAATATACCAACCCGCTTTCATCAGAAACCTCGCCGGTGTAGCCGTAAATACTCACGCCATCCCCGCTTGAGTGAATAACATTACCAAAGGGGGTGTAGCTCTTCGATAACGTGATATCACCGCTATAGTCAACCATCTGCTTAACCGAGCCGAGAGCATCACCAAGGAAGAATTCCATGGTATTAGCATCTTTTTGGCCCAGGCGGGATAAGCCGTAGTAATAGGTATGCGTGCCATCGGTCAGGACCTGGGTCAAGCCGGCGTTCAGATCAAGGGTGTAATGGGTCGTCACGCCGGCCACGGTCTGGGTTAAACGATCGCCCAGACCGTTGTAAATGTAGCTGCTCGTTTCTGTCCCGGCTGTGATCGAGGTCAGGCGATTATCGACATCATAGGTGTAGGTACTCACACCGTCATTGAGCAAATTGCCAGTATCATCCCAGGTGTAGGTCACGCCATCCACCAAGATCATTCTATTAGCATTATCGTAGGTGTAGGTTGTGGTACTCAGATCCGTGACCTGGGTCATGCGACATGCACCCGTTCTTTGGGTGTTCCCAACAGAGTCATGGGTATTGGAGTAATAGTCCACGACCAGATAGGATATGACATCATAGCTGGTCATATTTATTTTTCTATAGAACATCGAAGATAATAACTTGTGTTATAGCGTTTGATAATTACTTATCCCAATCCTCGAATTTACCTGTGCTTTCCCACCATTCACGAGCTGCTACAACGATTATTGCTTCGCCGTCCTCTCCTATTTGAAAACCAACACCCGTACCATTGGAATCTGGGAAGTTTTCTCCTGTTATCTTTGATAAAGAAAACGCTGCAGCTGCACTTATATCGACTTCCTCACTCATTACTAGATTCATAAGAGTTGGAACAGCAAACCTCGCATCTTCTCCAAATTTACCTATTGCTAATGCCGAGTATTTCCTCACAAACTCATCTTTATCATTGAAAGAATTTATTAAAGCATCAATTGCAATTGGATTTCCAATATTCCCGAGAGCTTCGGCTGCAAAAGTTCTTACACCGGGATCTTCATCTGATAATAGAATAGTAATTATGCTTGGCGTTGCAACGTACGCATCAGGGCCAATATTTCCAAGCGCCATGACAGCATAAACCCTAACTCCTATACCATCATCACTTAACAACCTAATCAACTCTGAAATCGCAGGTGCCGCCAAAGGACCCATCTGAGAAAGCGCATATGCTGCTGTTTCCCGTACTTCTCTTGTGTCATTTAAAGCTAAAATAAGATCTGGAATTGCTGATGCAGCAGCAGGTCCTAATTGAGCTAGTTTATCAGCTGCGAGTAATCTTGTTTGAAAATCTGGGTCATGTAGCAATGCGGCTAGTTTGTTGACCTCCATGGGCAATGTTGGAGTAGGTGATA
The DNA here is from genome assembly GCA_963701225.1 of uncultured Chloroflexia bacterium. Classification (GTDB taxonomy): domain Bacteria; phylum Chloroflexota; class Anaerolineae; order Anaerolineales; family Anaerolineaceae; genus JAFGXF01. Next base: position 1,456,687 of record OY969578.1, read on the forward strand.
TAGTTTGAGCTAATGGATGACATGAAGATAGTAAAAAAATGAACGCAATAAATAGCCAGAAAACGTTTTTTTTCATGGGAACCACCTCAACTCCGTTATTTTTTTCGCCGAACTCCAAGTAATTCCATTATTGATAGTGTATATCGCTAATTCTGACCAATCAGCATACATATCAAACTGCATACCAAGCCCTGCTTCTTGCACTCTTGCCGCCCACTCATCAGGAACAGTTATTGTACCGAAAGGAGCATCAAAAGTTGCAGTTAGGTTACCATCCCCAATACCATGCCAATCATACGTGTCATATGCATGAAAGTCACTCTGAATAATTATTTTATAACCTCCCAAATTATCACTAAAGAGGCTACCTTTATAGTTAATTTTAATATTATGTGCATTCCAGGCATAGAATAAAGCATCAGTCGAGACCCCACGAATTGAAATAGATCCCGATGAACTAAACCGTTTAATTGTGGTGCTACAGTCTGGTATTAATGTTGCTAATGGTTGGATACCATTATTAAAGTATTGCTTCAGGTTATTCTCTATCGCCTTAATCTCATTCCCATCAGTAAGAAGAACATCTTCTATAAATCCTTTTTCCATCTTAACTGTTGTGCCTTTATTTTCTAGGAAATGAACCAAATTATCTGAAGCATAACGACGGTTTTTATCGGTCCTACCAAGAATAGATACACCTGTATAAAAAGTCCGCAATACTTCTGGATTTGTTTCTGGGTTATTTAGAATATTACAATACCAATTAATATTACTTGGCCAATTGCATACATAAGGAGTATTTTCACTTTGTAGCCCAGACGGATCAATTAAATTTATTGGATTGCCTAAAGCATATAACCACTTATTAAGAGATAAGGACCTGTCAAAATTCCCTTGCCAAATATCTTTTGTAATAAAATGGCCAGTAGACGCTGAATAGTATCTTGCCCTCAGGTACACCAACCCACTCGGGCCAGTCACCTCGCCGGTGTAGCCGTAAACGCTCTCACCGGTTCCGGTTGACGCGATCACCTCGCCAAAGGGGGTGTAGCTCTTCGATAACGTGATATCGCCGCTCAGGTCTGTGAGTTGCCTGACCGAGCCCAGCGCGTCACCCAGGAAATACTCGGTGATCGTGGTGGTCATTTGACCCAGGCGACTCAACCCATACAAATAGGTATTTGTCCCGTCGGTCAGGACCTGGGTCAGCCCGGCATTCAGATCGAGCGTGTAATGGGTGGTTACAATATCCACAACCTGGAATAACCGATCACCCAGTCCGTTATAAGCATAGAGCGAGGTCCCACCGGCGTTAGTGATCTTGGTTAAACGGTTTTCGATATCATATTCGTAGGTATTTACACCGTCATTGATCAAGTTGCCATTATCATCCCAGGTGTAGGTCAGGCCATCCACCGAGATCATTCTATTAGCATTATCGTAGCTGTAGGTGGTGGTCGTGCTCCCAATCACCTGGGTTAAGCGGTTGCCGGCGGCGTCATAGGTGTAAGAGAAGTCCTGACCATCGCTATAGTCGGCAGATGTCAGACGCCCGAGGGGATCATAAGTGTAATCGATCGTAATATTGGTCTCGGTGATATTGCCGCCGGGGATGCTCACGGCAGCCGTCGTGCAGCCCGGCAGGCTGCAACCGTTCTCTGAGTCGCTCCAGAATGGCACGCCGTCGTAATCCGCCCGGAAGCGGAAACTGCCTTCGGGGAGTGTGAAGACGACCTGACCGGATGCATCCGTCTTCCCGTTATAGCCGGTATAAATAGTTCCATCGAAGACGTAAACGTTCAGACCTTCGAAGGGCATGCCGGCATGGTTGGCCACCGTGACGACCAGCGGGACCGTCACGGTCACGGCTGCTTCAGTGCAGCCGGGCAGCGTGCAAAGATCGCTTGACCCGCTCCAGAACTGGGTACCGTTCAGGTCCGCCCGGAAGCGGTAGCTCCCTTCCGGCAGGGTGAAGACGGCTGAACCGTTCTCATCGGTTACAGTGTGATAACCGGTATAGACGGAATCCGAGAAGGCATACACGTTCAAGCCGGCGCTCGGCAGACCGTTCGTATCGTCAATACTCACAGTCACAGGGATGGTAACTGTGATGGTTGCATCTGCACAAGCGGGGATGCTGCAGTGATCTTCAGATCCGCTCCAGAACCGGGTGCCGTAGCGATCGGCGCGGAAGCGGTATGTCCCTTCGGCGAACGTGAAAGTGACCTGCCCGGATTCGTTCGTCGTCCCACTTAATCCGGTGTACGTGCTGCCATCGAAGGCATAGGTATTCAACCCGGAGACCGGGATGCCGGCTGTATCCAGGACGGTAACCAGCACCGGGTTGGAACCCGATTGGGCTGAAGTTTCCAGTTTGATCGCCGCCAGGACCTTGCCCGTGATCCCATCGAGCATCATACCCGTCTGGGTGGGGGTTGCCTCTGAGGTTGGCTCGGCAGTGGGTTCTTCTGTCGGGGTGGGGGTGGCTTGAAGGTCGACATCCACCGCGACCGTTTCACAGCCGGGCAGGCTGCAGTGGTTCTCGCTTGCGCTCCAATACTGCGTGCCGTTGATATCCGCCCTGAAGCGATAGGATCCCAGCGGCAGGGTGAAGATCGCATGGCCATTTGCATCGGTCGTTTTGTTGTAGTTGGTATACGTGCTGCCGATGAAGGCATAGACTTTGACGCCAACCTGGGGTGTCTGGTTGGAATCCAGAACGTTCACCGTAACCGGCCTGGTGACGGTCAGCGTGGTGCTCTCACAGCCGGGGAGTGTGCAATGGTTCACCGTATCGCTCCAGAACTGGGTGCCGTTCAGGTCCGCCCTGAAGCGATAGGATCCCAACGGCAGGGTGAAGATCGCCTGGCCATTCGCATCGGTCGTTTTGTTGTAGTTGGTATACGTGCTGCCGTTGAATACGTAGACTTTCAACCCGGCTTTGGGCGCTCCATCCGTATCCAGGACGCTTACCGTGAGCGGCTTCGTCACCACGACAACCGCCGCATCACACCCGGGCACCGTACAGCCGTTTTCTGCCCCGCTCCAGAACTGGGTGCCGTTCAGGTCCGCCCTGAAGCGGTAATTCCCTTGCGGCAGCGTGAAGGCGACCTGTCCATCCGTATTTGTCGTCCCGTTGTAGTTTGTATACGTGCTCCCGTTGTAGACGTAGACTTTCAACCCGGCTTTGAGGGTGGCATCGGTATCCTGGACGCTGATCATCACGGACGGTGTTACCGTAACCGTGGCTGCCGCGCAGCCCGGTACAGCGCAGGGGTTGGCAGCATCGCTCCAGAATTGGGTGCCGTTGAAATCCGCCCGGAAGCGATAGGCTCCGATCGGCAGGGTAAAGGAAACCAGCCCGTTTTCGCCGGTCGTACCACTGAAATTCGTGTACACAGCACCGTCGTAAGCATAAACCGCTATACCGGCCTGGGGCATCTCCAGCTCATCCAGGACGCTGACTGTGACAGGCAGTGTGACCACCACCGATGCCATGCTGCAAACCGGCACATCACAATTATTTTCAGCGGCGCTCCAGAACTGGGTGCCGTTGAAATCCGCTCTGAAGCGGTAAGAGCCCGCGGGCAGGCGCAGGGACAGTTGACCGTCAGAACCGGTCGTGCCCTGGTAATTCGTATATGTGGTTCCATCGTAGGCATACACCGGCAGACCCATGCGGGGATTCCCATCGGAATCCTGCACGGAGACCAGTACCGGTTGTGGAACCGTGATCAACACGCTGCCGCAAACACCCACCGTGCAGTGGTCACTGGCACCGCTCCAGAACTGGGTGCCATCCACATCGACACGGAAGCGATAGTCGCTTTCAGGCAGGGTAATGGAAGCCTGTCCGTTCATGTCGGTGACCTGGCTGTAGTTGCTGTAGGTGCTGCCGTTGAAAGCGTAGACTGTTTTGCCGGTCAACGGGATGCCGGCGGAATCCACCACGGTGATCACGACGGTCGGTACGCCGGTGCCGGAATTGCCCGCCATGAACTCTTCCGCCCGGATGCGGTTGCCGGCAGCGTTGTACTGGTACTGATAGGACGCCAGGGTATCCGTACTCGAAGCGTGGGTGATGCCCTGCAGCCAGTCGTTATCCAGGTAGTTGTAGGTGGTGTTGATGCCGTTCGGGCGGATCACGCTCAGGAGCTGCCCGACGGCATTATAGGAATAGTTCACGCTGCCAACAGTGCTCGAAGACACGCTCATCAGTTCGTTCGCAGCGCTGTATCCGTAATTCACAACCTGCAGATCGGGATAGGTCAGGCTGGTTTTGTTTCCGGCGTCATCGTAGCCGTACGATACCGTTTGGTCGAACGGGTCGGTGATCGAAAGGATGCGGTTGGCATCATTGTATGTCCAGGTGGTCGTGCCCTGGCTGTCGGTCATGCTCAAGCGCCGGCCGCCGTCGTCATAGGTGAAACTCGTATCTATCTGAGGGTCGGGGAAGTTGATCAGAGTCAGCCTGCCTGCCAGGTCGTAGGTATAGTTCACCGTCACATTTTTTGCGTCGGTCGTGCTTGCGCGGTTGCCGGCCTCATCATAGGTCGTACTCCAGGTGTGGTCGAGCGCGTCGCGTTCCACGACCAACCGGTTGAGATCATCATAGGTAAAACCGGTGGCATGCCCGTTGGCATCCAGGATGGTCAGCCTGTTGCCGTTCGCGTCGTAAGTGTATTCCGTGCGAACGTTGATATCGACGGTTGGGTTGAAGCCCGGGCGGTAATCCTCGACCACCGCGGTCAGTCGCCCGAGGGCATCGAATTCGTACTTTGTTATCGTGTCGGTCGGATCGACCAACTGAATGCGGTTGCCGTCCTCGTCGTAGACGGTTTCGGTTGAATGGTTATCAGGGTCGATGACGGCGACCTGGCGCCCCAGGTCGTCATAGGTGTAGGTCGTGGTATGGGATAGGGCGTCGTTCAATGAAATGACGTTCCCGGCGGGGTTGTAAGCGGTCGTGGTGACATACCCGTTGGGGTCGGTCACCGCAACCGCGCGGCCGAGCGCGTCATACTCGGTGGCGGTGGTATGCCCGTTTGGATCGGTGACGGTCAGGCGGCGGCCAAGGTCGTCATAGGTGTAGCTGGTCACGCCGCCTTCCGCGTCGGTCTGGGTGGCGGTACGGCCGAGGATGTCGTAGGTGAAGCTCGTAACACTGCCGTTGGCATCGGTGCGCGAGCGGACCCGGCCAAGAGCATCGTAGCTCGTCGTGCTGTTGTGACCGAACGGATCGGTCACACTGACCACGCGGTCGAGCGCATCATAGATGTAGCTCGTCCGTGAACCGCGGGCATCGACCATGGCAGTCTTGCGCCCGAGTGCGTCGTACTCATAGGCGGTGACATTGCCCAGGTCGTCAGTGACGGTCAACAGCCGGCCGGCATCGTCGTAGGTGTAGAAAGTGGAATTACCGCGTGCGTCGATCATTTGGGATTGCTGCCCGGCGTCGTCGTAGACAGTCTGGGTTACGCCCGAGAGCGGGTCTGCCGTATAGGTCAACCGTCCAAGCGCGTCGTAGGTATAGGTGGTGACATTGCCGCGTGCGTCGGTGGTGGTTTCGACGTTGCCCAGCGCATCGTAGGTGGTGTGGGTGTGATTGCCGAGCGCGTCTGTCACCATGATAGTCCTGCCCAGTTCGTCATAGGTGTAACCGGTGACCTTGTCGAGTGCGTCGGTGGTGGTGGCGACGGTCCCATCCGGGTCGTAGCCGGTATGGGTATGGTTGCCGAGCTCATCGGTGACGGTGATGACCCTGCCGAGGGCGTCATATTCATAGGCGGTGGTGTGGTTGAGAGAATCGATGGTCAAGACGAGTTGCCCGCCGGCGTTGTAAGCATTGGTGGTAACGTTGCCATCCGGGTCGGTGGTGGTCAGCAGCCGGTCGGCATCGTCATAGGTATAGACGGTTGCCTGGTTATAGGTATCGGTGACCGAAATCTGGCGCCCGCGGGCGTCGTACGTGTATTCCGTGACGATGTTCCACAGGTTATCCTCGTTTTGCAGCTTTGCCGGGTCGTAATTGCGGGTGACGCGGACCAGGTTCCCGGTCGCGTCGTATTCGTTATGGTTAACACGTTCGAGCGGGTCGGTCGTGTCGATCAGCCACCCCAGGTCATCATAGGTATATAACCAGGTGTTTAACCCGGGGTCGGTCATGGATGTGCGCTGACCGTCATCATTATAGGTGAATGACGTCATCCGGTCCAACGGGTCGGTGATGGTCTCGATCAGGCCGTCAGTATTGTAGGTGTATGAGGTGGTATTTTCGAGTGCATCGGTCACGCCGGTCAAAAGGGTCCCGTTGTAAGAATAGGTGGTTTCATGCGTGAGCGCATTGGTAACCGAAGTCAGGTTGTTGAAGCTGTCGTAAGTCAAGCTGGTACTCTGGTTCAACGCATCGATGGTCGAGAGCAGGTTGACGCCATCGTCGTTCCAGGTCAGTCCGGTCGTGTGCCCGGCAGGATCGGTGATCGAGGTCAGTTTATAGTTTGCATCGTAGCTCTTAATGGTGTCATGGTTCAACGCGTCATGGCTGTTGGAAAGCACCCCGGCGCCATTGTAGGTGTCGGTGGATATATTTCCGAGCGCATCCTGAATGTTTGTAGTTCCATCCTCGTTGAAGGTCAATGCAACCACCAGATTATCCTCGCCGTCGTATTGTTTCATGAATTTTTGATTGTTCTCGTAGATTGTTACGTTGGAGAAATAACTTTCCGCGGTGGGAGGTGTCACATCATCATGATCGTTACCGAAATAAAGATTCATGTGAGGACCGGTGTAGTATTGACCTACCGGAATGATGTAGTGTTTCCATTCCGGGGCAAAAGCGGAGTAGTTGTTGTACATCTCCTTACCATACGATTGGGTACCATAGAGTTTGAATGTCCTGATTTCGTCCAGACCTTTATCTGTATCAAGACCGATCCCATGCACTTCACCCTCGGCAGTGCTTTTGAAATTGAGTTCGATAACGGTATTCGGGGTGACATTATAGTTAACCGGCATGGTTTTCCAAACATTGCCGGTCAGGTGGAGTGTCGAGCCGTTATCCTCGATGGCCATGGTATACGTACCGGTCTGAGAAGTGACATCGGTCAGGGTATTGCTGGCAAAAGTGATCGGTTTGAGCCCGGTCGATTCATATACCTGGACGTCCCTGAAAATACTTTCCGTATCATAAGGTGAATCATGATCATCATTGTAGAAGACCATATTATTCTGCTGACCTGTGTAATAGGTCCCGATCGGGATCACGTAATGCTGCCACTCCGGGGTATAGGTGCCGTAATTCTTATAGTTCGTATTTCCAAAGGCAACCGTGCCCCATAATTGCATGCAACGCCAGTTTTCGTTGATGTTGTACCAGTTATCGTCAAATCCAATACCCTGAACTCTGCCCTGTGAAGTACTTTTATAATCGAATTCGATGACCGTATTGTTCGTTAAGGTATATGAGAAGGGGATCGTCAAGCTGGCATGCCCCGTGATATGGAAGGTCCTGCCATCGTCTTCCACCACCCTGGTGTGATTGCCATAATCATTGCTGTAAATACCAACGGAATAATTATTGAAGTCGAGCTGATGCGGATGGTATTCGGTGGTAGTGCCATATTCATTTCTCACCACGGTGTTCAGATCCGGATCGATCACTTCGATCAAAAGATGGGATTCGTCATAATCATAAGTCCAATCCTGCCCCAGTACATCCGTGACCGTCACCAGATCGCCGGCGGTGTCACGGTTAAAGGTGACGCTGCGGTTGGCGTGATCGGCGATGGAAATCAATTGTCCCTGGGTGGTATAGCTGAAGTCGAGATAGTGTAAACCACCATCGGCTTCGACCTTATCGAGATAACCATCGGCGTCATAAATGTAGTCCCAACTGTCACCTTTAGAGGTCGTGCGGCTGGTAACCTTGCCGGTCGAATCGAAGAGATAGACGGTCTGGTCCGGCTCGGTAATGGTATAGGTGACCACCGTATCGGTGGTGTATTTGGTCAGGATCTCTTTGACGCCGGAGTAAGGAACGTAGGTATCGACGCCCGTATCCCAATACTGGTAGATATTCCCACTCGGACTTTTGTAACGAACCATTCCGGGTCGACCGTCCGGATCAGATGGGAAGATCAATCGGGGGGACAGGTTGTCGAACCAACCATATCCAAGTGGAAACTCGTATTTCAGATTTCTGGTGGATAAGTAAGTACGCTCAAAAGCCAACTCGCCGGCCGAGGTCTGGATGGTAATGTCTTTAACAGGATAAGTAAAGGCGCCGGTGCGGGTATTGACCGGGTCACCAATATAGTTAATGGGAGCTGCCATCGAGTCATATTGAGAATTGTTCGAGCCTGGACAGAGGATACAGGTTGCATCGTCTTGAAGGAATCCATCGATCATACTCGGATCAAAAGAGACTTCGACGGTCCAATCCACTTCTTCGGTATCGTAGATGCCAAATCCACCCACGTGGCGCCTGATGTAGAAATGGTTGTCGATGCTATCACTTGGGTTCAATTTGCCGGCATCCAGCACCCCCGAGGTTACGATCGTGCAGGATCCCTTGGATGAACCGGGAATACCGCAATAAACCGGATCGATCTTTCCCGTGGCATAGGTATCTAAAGCTGTACTGAGGATGGCTTGCAAGACAATGAATTGGGTGGGTGAGCGGGTATATGGCGACGACCATTTATATTTAAGCGTGGTCTTATAATAGATGGTGTGCTGCGTACAGCCTGGCGACGATTCTTCGCAGTCAATGTGAAAATTGAAATACTCCGGCGTCCCCCAATCCGTAGGCGCCCAGTATTTGGTTAACTTCATCGTCTCATTTAGATAGATACCGGGGTTGGTATCAGAACAAACCTCACCCGTGCAGGTCAGCGTGGCGCCATATGGGTTGCCTTCGCTGTTGTCTGCCGACGCAACCTCAGCATTAGCGGTTGATGCCTCTTCGGCCGGCAACTCGTTCGACGCTGAACTGACCAGAAGCCCATCATTCGAGGTCAGCGGGATATCGGCTGCCTGTGTCTCGGCTTTTGCCACCGTGACCTGGAATCCCGGTTGGTAAAGGATAATGGATAGCAGGATAAATATTCTGATTGTAAATTGGATGGACTTCCCCCAGCGAGCATTCATTTTTGGCTGCATGAGATTCTCTCCCTGATAGATGAATTTTATTAGCCTTTAATTATGAAAGATCTACTGCTCGTACTGTAATGGATACCAATAGCGTTTATTTGAGCAAGAACCTTATTATTCCAAATTAATCAGAATTACCCGGCCAGTATTTGTAAACATTATACTATTATACTATTATACGAACGCAATAGTAATAAGTATAGAGTACGTATATGGAAGTATTAGATAATTAGTCCAAATATCCCTGGATGGGTACTAGGAAATATCCTGTTTTTATCAAAAAATATGGTTAGAGCATAGTAAGATCGGCATGCCATCTAGTATATTTTAATTGTCGGCTTGGCACCCTAAGAACGGGTGTGATTAAGAAATCCCGCTCTACAAATACAAAAGACCAGCCTAGGAGATGGCTTTTAGTATAATGGCTGGGGGCTAGCACTATGTTATTCATAGTGTAAAGGATCGCAGACCCCTCGATGGGATTGCCCCTGCGGGGTACAGGCGAACCTCTCCGAAAATAACAAAAACCATCAATTACGATGGTTTTTTTTGGAAATGGCTGGGGGCAAAGGAGTCGAACCTCTATAAGCAAATCCAGAGTCTGCTGTCCTGCCATTAGACGAGCCCCCAGTGCGGAGGCTATCTTACCATACCTATGCCGGTTTCGACAAGCCAAACATTTGAAAAAAATAGTCTGTTGTCCTTATTCGGTATTTCGGATTTGTTAAGGTTCAAACTGAACAGCAGCCATATCCACTATACAAAGAAATAGTAAAAATTAAAACCTCCCTCCCATACAAGAGGGAAAGGAGGGGTTCTTGTAAGCGTATATCTAAATTAAGCATGAATATGCTTAAATATGACAAAATTGCTGTAAATTAAGCATAAAAGTACCTATAACAGAACCCACAAGGTTATTCAATATAATACCCAATTTAAGCAATAAAGTGCTTATATATGTTATAAAATGGGTAATTTAAGCATAAAAGTGCCTAATTAACCTTGCATAATTTATCCTTTTGTAATATATTACGTTCAGCAATAGGCATACCAGTGGCTGTTACTTTACCAAATGAGGTTAGTGTATATGTCAAATAAAATTGATTTTTCCATTGCAACAAGTGAACAAGTTAGATATTCCCTATGCAAGCAGTTGCTGAACATAAGACTGGCCCGGAATATTACTCGAGTTCAATTAGCGAGAGAGTCGGGTGTTGCATCTAGAACTATTCAGCATCTTGAGGATGGTGAAGGAGTGTCCTTAGATACTTTTATTCGGGTTATGATAGCGCTAAGACTCCAACAGAATCTTAAAATCCTTTTACCTGACCCAACTATACGTCCTATTGAACGTGTCAATATTAGTGGGATTGAACGTAAACACGCCTATCCCAAAAAATCGGGTAAAGAAGAGACGGCGTGGACTTGGGGTGATGAATCGGTTGATAAAAAATGACTAATGCGAAAGTTCTATTATGGGAAAGGTTGATTGGCGCAGTAACTTGGGTAGATGATAGGCAAGTCGGGGTTTTTCAATATGACCCTAATTTTGTAAGAAGTGGAATCCAGCTGTCACCGTTAATGATGCCGTTGTCTGAATATCCGTACGAGTTTCCAGCCCTCCCAAAAGATACATTCTGGGGATTGCCGGGTTTACTTGCAGATTCCATTCCAGATAAATTTGGAAATGCAATGATTGATGAATGGTTAGCCTCTATAGGCAGAGCAAAAGAGAGTTTTAATTCAGTTGAGCGACTTTGTTATATCGGAAGTCGAGGTATGGGTGGTCTTGAATATAGACCCGCACTTCGTGGTATATCCTCAAAGTCGAAAGAAATAGAGGTAGCGAATCTTTTAGAATTAGCAAACAGGGTTCTTGAACGACGTGCTGGTTTAGATGGAATGTTTACAGGAGATGATGACCGAGAATCCCTTGAAGATATTCTACGAGTTGGAACCTCTGCAGGTGGTAAAAGACCTAAAGCAATTCTTGCTTGGAATCCAAAAACCAATGAATTCCGTTCCGGTCAAATAAAGACCTCAACCGGTTTTGAATATTGGATATTAAAATTTGATGGAATCAGAAATAGAGGAGACAAGGAAATAACCTCCCCGCAAGGTTATGGAAAAATTGAATATGCCTATCACCTGATGGCAATAGAAGCTGGTATTGAAATGACACGATGTCACCTCCACAAAGAGGGAGGGCGTAGTCATTTTATGACAAAACGGTTTGACAGAGATGATGATGGAAGCAAATTGCACAGGCAGACTCTCTGTGCTATGTGTCATGTTGATTACAACCAACCAGCGCTCTATTCGTATGAACAGGCGATCCAGACAATGAAACTGTTAGGTTTATCTCATACGGATTTAGAACAACAAGTTTTACGAGCTATGTTTAATGTGGTTGGCCGTAATCAAGATGACCACGTAAAAAATATTGAATTTATAATGAATCAGAGTGGAGAATGGAGGCTATCACCAGCATATGATGTTTCCTATTCATTTAACCCTACAAGTTATTGGACAAGCAATCACCAAATGAGTATTAACGGTAAGCTTGATATGTTTACGAAAGAGGATTTATTTGCTCTAGCAAAGATTGGAGGTATCAAAACTTATCGAGCTTCTGAAATGCTTGACAGGGTAATTAAGTCTATTAGGACTTGGTCTGAGAAAGCAGCAGAATTAGAGGTTGATGAAAAAATAATCCATCAAATAGAAGCAAGTCAACGTTTATCAATAATGGATTAACTAGATAAACTTTTAGTTCCCCCAAATCTATTTCCTAATAAAAAACGGCTGAAATTACGCTCTCCCAAACAGGTAAGAAAAAACCGCTTAATAGGCGACCTCATCACAGTTACTCCCCTGGCTTTTATCTAATCTCCTGCATTTTCGACGAGCGCCATCATCCAGCCTGGTTCTCGAGCAACCGGATCGCATTTTGAATTCTCGCCAGGACCTTCTCGCGCCCGATGATGGCCATGCTCTCGAACAGCGGCGGGCTGACCTTCTGACCGGTGACCGCCACGCGCAGGATGCCGAACACCTGTCCGGCAGACAAACCGAGCTCCTCGACCAACGCACGCATGGGCGGTTCGGCCGTCTCGGGGGTGATATCGGCCAACCCTGACAGCACCTCGTACGATTTTCTGGCCACAGCGGCGGATTGCTCCGCGGTCAGCCCCCTGGCGACAAGCTCGGTTGGCTCAGGTGAAACATCCGGCTTGAAGAAAAAGCCCGCCAGTTCAGGCCCGTCATCCAGCGTGACCATGCGCTCCTGGATGATGGGGGCGATCCTGCCCAGCGTTTCCAGGTCCGCCTGGAAGCCGGCGTTCTCGAAGTAGGGTTTCAGACGGCTTGCCAGGTCTGACTGCGTCAGGGCGCGGATATGCAACCCGTTGAAATGATCGAACTTGGTAAAGTTGATGGCTGCCGGGGAAGGGTTGAGCTTTTCGATGCTGAACTTCTCGACCAGGTCGGGCAGTCTGAAAAACTCGGTGTGGTCGTCGTATGACCAGCCCATCAGCGCCACCCAGTTGATGACCGCCTCGGGCAGGTAACCCAGCGCTTCGAGGTCCTTGATGAAGATCGAGCGCCCGTCATTGCGTAACTCGGTAGCATCGCGTTTCGACATCTTGCCCTTGCCGGAAGGCTTGAGGAAGACCGACAGGTGAACCCAGGCCGGTTCCTGCCAGCCAAGCGCCCGGTGAATCAAGGCATGCAGGGTAAAGGTCGGCAGCCATTCCGCACTGCGGATGACGTGCGTTATCTTCATCAGGTGGTCGTCGATGGTGGCTGCCAGGTGGTAGAGGGCAAAGCCATCGGATTTCAACAGGATGTAATCATCCAAATTCTTGTTTTCGACGGTGATGTCACCACGTAACATATCATTAACCGTGGTGGCGCCTTCTCGAGGCATCTTGAAACGGATGACATACTTTTCACCGGCTGCAACGCGGCGGGCAGCCTCACCCGGGTCGAGCCGCCGGCAGGTGCCGTCGTAATGCGGGATCTTCTTGTGGCGTTGCTGCTCTTCGCGCACCTTTGCCAGACGGTCGGTCGTGCAAAAGCAGTAGTAGGCAGCGTCCTTCTCGATCAACCGGCGCCCGTAGTCCTGATAGATCTCCTTGCGTTCGCTCTGGCGATAGGGTCCATACGGACCTCCGACATCCGGCCCTTCATCCCAGTCAAGCCCCAGCCAATGCAAGCCGTCATAGATCTCCTGTTCCGCGCCTTCCACCAGGCGTTTGCGATCGGTGTCTTCGATGCGCAGGATGAACTGCCCACCGGTCTGGCGGGCGAGCAGGTAATCATACAGGGCGGTGCGCGCGCTTCCCAGGTGGAGCGAACCGGTTGGCGAGGGAGCGAAACGGACGCGGGCAGGAGAGAGGGGTTTTGTCATAGCCGCTAATTATACAGCATCCACCAGGGCGGGTATTTTCAGAGTTCAAAAGCCAAAAAGACCATAAAAACCCTTGCATTTTCAAAAAAAGTATGCAATAATGTAACCGGTTACATAATGACCAGAAAATCCTCCTCGATCACCATTCGCGATGTCGCCAGGAAGGCCGGTGTCTCGGTTGCCACGGTCAGCCGTTACATCAATAAAAGCCAACCGGTGGCAGCGGAGACTGCTGCAATCCTCGAATCGATCCTGGCAGAGATGAATTACGCTCCGGACGCTGCGGCACGCAATCTGGCGACCAGAAAGACGCACGTCATCGGGTTGCTGCTGGCGGATATCCGTGCTGATTTCTATGCCCCGTTGCTGCGTGGGATCGACTCGGTCGTGCTGGGTTTTGGTTATAACCTGATCGTATCCAGCTACCACAATGAAAATGGCGAAAATCCACCGCTGCCGATCGGACCGCATAACACCGATGGCATGCTGGTGTTTGTCGACAGTATGGGAAATGATGCCATTGTTGACCTGCAACGCAAGCATTTTCCGATGGTATTGATCCACCGCACGCATCCCGAGGGTGTTACGATACCCTGCGTTACGGTGGAAAACAAGGCAGCCAGTCGCAAACTGATCGACCACCTGATCGAGCACCACCAACGCCGCAGGATCGTTTTTTTGCGCGGACCTGAATTACAGGAAGACTCCTTCTGGCGTGAACAGGGCTATCGTGAAGCGCTGAAAAATCACGGTATCCCGATCGATGAAAGTCTTGTTCTGGATGGTGAGTTCGATCGTTACGTGGCGCGCCAGACGGTTTTGGATTTATTCAGCCGGCAGGCAGACCCGTGTGATGCCATTTTCTGCGGGGATGATGATGCCGCCATTGGCGTGTTGGATGCGCTGCATATGCTGAAACGCAGGATTCCACAGGATGTGGCTGTGGTCGGATTTGACGATCAAAATATCTCAGCGTATCTTGATCCACCACTGACCACCGTGCGCGCTCCGACCGAGGAGGTTGGGCGCAAAGCAGCCCAGGAGTTGTTCCAGTTGCTTACTAATGAAGGTGTAGAACCGGTAACATTATTGCCAACTGAAATAGTGTACCGGCGTTCATGTGGGTGCAATCACTGATCAATCGATGTAAGGAGGTGGAACAGGCAAGAATAAGTGTGGTGTGAGCAATAGTTGACCTGAAAACAAGAGGAGATGGATAAATGAAAAAAATATTGATACTGTTATCTGTTGTGGTCATTGCTCTGATGGTGTTGACCGCCTGCAAACCGGCTGCCAAGACGGCAGAGGAAACAGGCGAAGGGAAAACAGTGACCGTATGGGGTTTTGTGTGGACTGCCGACTGGCTGGATACACTTATCCCCGGCTTTGAAGCCGCCAATCCGGGAGTCAAGGTCGTTGTGGAACGCTTTGAATACGACCCGTATCAGGAGATGGTGTTAACCACTCTGGCTTCCGGCGAGGGTGTCCCGGATGTGGTCACGCTTGATCCAATGTGGGCGGGAGACCTGATCCGCGGTGAAACCGTGCTGCCACTCGACAAGGCGGCCAGTGAGTTAAAGGTGGCTGACTTCGTGCCCGGCGGTTATAACATGTATGCCTGGCAGGGCGTTCAATACGGCGTGCCGTTGGATCTTGATTACAACATCCTGTTCTACCGCAAGGATGTCTACGATGCTGCCATGACTGCGATCGGGATGACCGAATTCCCGACCAACACTGAGGATTTCCTCAAGCTGGCGGCAGAAGTGGTCAAGGAAACAAGCAAACCTGCCATCCTGATGGACCAGGGCGATTACTACATCTGGTACCAGGGATTCCTGGCACCCCTGGGTGGCAATCTGATCAATGATGCCGGCACCGAGTACATCTTCAACAGCGATAAGGGTGTTGAGGCTTTGAACCTTTACAACGATATCGTCAACAAGTATAAGGTCGGCAAGTTGTGGAGCATGGATACGGATGGTGATCCGATGGTCGCATTGCAGGGTGGGGATGTGATGGCGGTCATGCGCGGTTCGTGGTTCGCCACCGAGCTTGCTTCCGGTGCGCCGGATCTGACAGGCAAGTGGGCGATTGCTCCGCTGCCGTGGGGTGAAGCCGGCAGGACTTACACAGCCGCAACCGGTGGTGCCTGCCTTTCAATCCCCAAGCAAGCCAAGGAACCGGATATGGCATGGGAGTTCATGAAATACGCCCTGACTCCTGAAAACCAGACTGAGTACTACAAGATTGTTGCCGGTGTGCCCTCCCTGAAAACCTCCTGGGGTGACCCCGCTTTTGATGAGATCAACCCATACTTTGGCCAGGCTATCGGCCGGCTGGTAGCAGATTGGTCTTTGGCGGTCATGCCGATGCAGTTACCCAGCCTGATGGTTGGCGATCTGATCGGTGAAGCTGTCACCAAGGTGACCACCGGGCTGATGGATGCAGCCACTGCTCTGAATGAGGCGGTCGACCTTGCCCCGAAGTTAACCAAATAATAATCTCGTTATAAATCAGGTTCCGATCGCAAGATCGGAACCTGATTCCCTCGAGCTTTCGGAGGATCCATGGTAGACAAAAAAAGCGAGCAGGAAGCCAAACGATATCAACGCTATGTTAACCGCAATCGTCGGGAACAAAAGATCACACCCTACCTTTATATCGCACCATTTTTCATATTATTCATTATTTTCCAATTCGGACCCATCCTGTTCTCGATCTTTCTCAGCTTCGCCCAATGGGATGGGATGAAACCCATTCAATTTGCCGATATCCAGAACTATGCAACCCTGTTTCAGGATGCCAAATTCTGGAATGCCTTCAGGGTCACGTTCATCATCACAGCTGTTTGCACGTTGCTCGGGACTGCAGGGTCCACATTATTGGCGGTGATGCTCGAGAAGGTACCCGATCGTGCCGCCTCGATCTTACGGGTCATCTTTTTTCTCCCATCGGTGACATCGGTAGTGGTCATCGCTTATGTGTGGAAACAGCTTTTCAACGGGGATTATGGATTGTTCAATAACATCCTGATGACGATCGGTACGCAACCAATTGATTGGCTTCAAAACCCGACCTGGGCGATGGTTGCTTTATTGATCATGCTGATCTGGGCAGGGCTGGGTTGGGATGCTTTGATCATCACCGCCGGATTGCGATCGATCCCGGGTGAAATTTACGACGCAGGCAGGGTGGATGGGACCAATGGCTGGTCAGAATTTTGGTGCCTGACTTTTCCATTGCTGAAACCCACATTGCTGTTTGTATTGGTAACGGGTGTCATTTTCCTGTGGGGCATATACGGTCAGGCTCAGCTTCTAACCGGAGGCGGGCCGCTCAGAGCGACTCAAACCATAGCCATGTACCTGTATGATATGGGTTTTCAATACCACCAATTCGGATATGCCTCCGCCATCGCCATCATTCTGTCGCTGCTGATGTTCCTTTCAAGTTATCTGAACGTGCGCTTCATCAAGTATGAAGAATATTAAACAATAAAAATTTTAGTTGACAGGTTAAAGCATGGATACACGCCAAAGACGAAAAATTCTCACCACCGGGGTGGTTGTACTCCTTTCGATCTTCGCCATCCTCTATCTGATGCCTTATGTTTGGATGCTCAGCATGTCCCTGAAACCGGATGCAGAGATATTTACGACCAATATCTTCCCTCAGCATCCCACCCTGGAACAATATGAGCGCCTGCTGGTTGGATACCAGTTCAAGGACCTCACCTTGAAGATCAATTTTCCCCGTTATTTCCTCAATACATCCATTATCACTTCCATCAGTATGGTGATCGTCCTTTTCTTCGATGCGCTGGCCGCATTTGCCTTCGCCAAGTTCCAGTTTAAAGGCAAGAACGTCCTGTTCTGGATCATGATCGGGACGATGATGCTTCCGATCTATGCCAATCTGATCCCGAGTTTCTGGTTGTTCTCAAAATTGAAACTGGTCAATACTTATTCTGCGCTCATTCTACCGGGGGTTATCGATGCATATGGGATTTTCCTGTTAAAACAATACATGGAAACGATCCCTAGTGAGCTTCTGGACCAGGCAAAAGTGGATGGAGCCGGTTTTTTCCGGCAATTCTGGCAGATCATGCTGCCACTCAGCCGGCCGGCGATCGGGACCCTGGCAGTGTTCAGGTTCCTGGGTATCTGGAACGATTACCTGTGGCCATTGGTGATCATCCGCAAAGAGGAGATGTACACTCTGACCATCGGCATTGCCAGCATGCAGCTGAGACAGGGGATGGTTGTGTGGGGCAGCCAGATGGCAGCTTCGGTGTTGGCTACTTTGCCGGTGATCATCATTGTCATTGTCATGCAGCGCCAGTTCCTGCGCGGGTTGCTGGCGGGTGCTTTCAAAGGGTAGGATGGTTTAATGGGTATCAAGATTTCAATTATCGGAGCAGGGTCGAGTTACACCCCCGAGTTGTTTGAAGATCTTGTAAATTACCGGGAAACCATTCCGGTCACCGAAGTATGCCTGGTGGATAAAAATCCAGATCGGTTGTCACTCATTGAAAAAGTTGCCGGGCAGCTGGTTGCTAAAAACAAATTGGATCTGAAACTGACTTGCACAACCGATCGCCAGTCAGCAATCGCCGGGTCGGATTTCATCATCCTCCAGATCCGTGCCGGCGGTATTGCAGCGCAGATCCGTGATGAACAGCTGCCGATGAGTATCGGATTGATCGGGAACGAGACGATCGGAGCTGGCGGTTTTACCAGCGCCCTGCGCACGCTGCCTGCCGTGTTATCCATTGCGGGAGACATCGAGCGGTTGGCGCCGCATGCCTGGCTGATGGTCTTGTGCAATCCGGCCGGGATCCTGACCGAGGCCTTGCTCAATCATACAACGGTAAAAACGCTCGGGTATTGCAATATCACGATCAATACCACCTATGCTCTGAGTGAAATGCTTGCGGTTCGACCTGATCAGGTGGGCATCGATTCCTTTGGTTTAAATCATCTCAGCTGGATCCGGCATGTCACTCTTGACGGTGTTGACCGGCTGCCGGAACTGATTGCGCGCTCGCCTGAGCGTGAGACCGGCTTATATCAGTACGGTGCAGTTGACGGTCTTATCGATCCAGACTGGTTGAAATGTATGGGCATGATCCCCGGCTGGTATAACCGGTACTACTACTATCCGGCTGAAACCTTCAAGGAGGATTCTGCGCAGTCACATACAAAAGGCCAGGAAGACACAGCAGCCGAGGAAAAGATCAAGCTCTTATTAACCAGCCAGGGTTTCAACGATACAGCAAAACAGATACTGGAATCCAAGGGTGGAGCGCAATACTATCTGCCCGTCCTGCAGGTCATCCGTTCCATGTTGCAGGATCGCGGTGATGTGATCGTCGCGGATGTAATGAACAACCAGGTTTTCAAAGGCCTGCCTGCGGATGCCTGCATTGAAATCCCGGTGAGAATGTACCGAGATCGGATCGAAGCGATGGCAGTAGACCCCATCCCTTTAAGTATGAGAGGTCTGTTGCAACAGGTAAAAGCATATGAGCAGTTAACGATCTCGGCTGCTCTGACCGGCAGCCGGTCAACGGCTCTGGCAGCCCTGACAACCAACCCACTGGTTGGATCGGTCACAAAAGCGCGTGAATTCTTCGAGCTGATGGTCAACAGCGAGGGTGAAAGCATCCCTCGTTTTCATTAAGAAAGCGAGTGCCTGTTATGAAAGTGGCAGTCATTGGTGGCGGCTCGACCTACACTCCCGAGCTGGTAAATGGATTCATCGAGCGGGTTGGAACATTTCCGCTGATTGAGCTCAGTTTAATGGATATCGACCGGGAGCGGCTGGAAATTGTAGGTGGGTTTGCCCGGCGTATGGTGGCTGAGAACGACGATCCGTTCAAGATCAGCCTCAGCCTCGATCAGCGTGAAGCTCTCAGCGGAGCCGATTACGTGATCACCCAGTTGCGGGTCGGTCAGATGCCAGCCCGGCGTAACGATGAATACCTCGGGCAACGGCATGGGCTGGTGGGTCAGGAGACGACCGGTGTGGGTGGTATGGCAAAGGCGCTCAGGACGATCCCCGTCATACTGGATATAGCCCGCGAGATGCGCGCGGTGTCTGCGCCGGGTGCCTGGCTGGCGAATTTCACCAACCCTTCAGGTCTGGTTACACAAGCGCTCTCAAAATACGCTCCCGAGGTCAACAGCGTGGGGGTGTGCAATGTTGCCATTAACACCAAGCTCACCTTGCTGGAAGCCTATCGTACGGTCAGTGGCAGGATTGTTACCCCGGATAATGTCGAGTTGAATACACTTGGATTAAACCATCTCTCCTGGCATCGTGGTCTGGTGGTGAATGGTGTGGATGTCTGGCAGGATGTCATGCAGGGTATGCTGGATCGGTTAAAAAAGGAAGAGAAGCCCGAGTGGGATATTGCCACGATCGAAGCCTTGGGCATGATCCCCAATTATTATTTGAGATACTATTACTATACCGACCAGGTCCTGCAGGAGCAAACTCACTGGCCACCATCACGGGCGGAAGAAGTTATTGGGATCGAAAAGGATTTGCTGCGCGAATATGCCGATCCTGCTCTTACGGCTCCACCTGAGGACCTGATGCTGCGCGGTGGGGCATACTATTCGACCGTAGCCACACAATTACTGAATGCGATCCACAATGACTTGGGAGAAGTACATGTTGTTAATACTGCGAATCATGGAGCTGTGAAAGGCTGGCCGGATGATTGGGTGTTGGAACTGCCCGCCCGTGTGAACCGTAAGGGGATACGGGCAATATCAGCAGAACCACTGCCGCCGGCTTGTTTTGGATTACTGGCAGCCGTAAAATCCTATGAACTTTTAACTGCCGATGCGGCTGTCCTGGGCGACCGGCAAAAAGCTTACCAGGCACTGCTCGTTCATCCATTGGGTCCTCGCGCAAACAAGATCTCGGAAGTTTTAGAGGACCTGCTGGAAACCAACCGGAAGTATCTGCCAATGTTCTTTGGAGAAAAATGAAATACCTGATCGTAAACGCGGATGACTACGGTCACACAGCCGGCGTATCTGCCGGTATCCGCATGGCTCATCTCAAGGGGATCGTGACCTCAACCAGCGCTATGATGAACAGCCCGCATATCGAAGTAGAACTGCCAAGGTTGATCGAGCTCTGCCCACAGATCGGTATCGGGGTTCATCTGGTAATGACCTCCGGAAAACCCATCCTGCCTGCCGGCTCCCTGCCAGTACTGATGAGTCTGTCTGAGGACGGACAATCGTTCAAGCATGATCCTTTGGGAGATATGGAACGCATCGATACGGGAGAAGTGTGCGCCGAGTGGCAAGCTCAGATAGACAAATTCATCAGGATTGCAGGCCGAATTCCGGACCACCTGGATGCACACCACCATGCGATGTGTTTCAGTGAAAACTTGTTCCAGATTTATCTTGAGCTGGCTTCCGGGATTGGTTGCCCGGTACGGCGAGCACTGGAAGATTTTATGGTTGGGTCAGTGCTCTTCAAGGAAGAGCAAAAATTATCTGAAGTAAAAATGCCTGATTGGTTTGATGGCAGGTTTTACGATGATCAGGCAACTAATGCAATGCTTGACAGGATGATTGTTGACTTGCAGCCGGGAGTGACCGAATGGATGTGTCACCCGGCTGAAGTGGATCAAGAGATCATGCATAAATCCAGCTATAATACGCGCCGAGGTGAGGAGCTGAAAATCCTGGTGCAACCTGGATTACAGCAGCGCCTTGAACGGAGTGGGGTCAAGCTTGTCCCATTTGGA
Source organism: uncultured Chloroflexia bacterium (assembly GCA_963701225.1). GTDB lineage: Bacteria > Chloroflexota > Anaerolineae > Anaerolineales > Anaerolineaceae > JAFGXF01. The sequence continues at coordinate 1,478,028 of OY969578.1, forward strand.
TTTATAAATGAAAAGGATGAGTCTTTAGCCAGGAATATCGGAGATCGAGAGTGACGAAGTATTTCCTTGGGGTCGATATCGGTGGAACAAAAAGCCATGCATTGCTTGCAGATGAGAGCGGAAGGGCGATAGCGTTAGGTACAGAAGGTGCCGGTAACCACGAATCCGTCGGTTATGAGCAAATGGTCAATGTAATGCAGAATATCATAAATCAGACACTGACTACGGCCGCAATCAACCTGAATGAGATAGCAGGTGCCGGTTTCGGGATCGCCGGGTACGATTGGGTCAGCGAGAGAGAAATCATGCTGGCTTCGATCGCAAAGACCGGGATAACCTGCCCGCTGGAGATAGTCAATGATACCCTGATCGGTTTGGTTGCCGGTGCAACCGAAGGCTGGGGAGTGGCTGTGGTATCCGGTACCGGATGCAACTGCTGGGGATGGGATAAAGAGCGTAATATTGGGCGGGTTACCGGACATGGTAACAGGATGGCTGAGGGGGCTGGGGGGACAGAACTTGTCGAAAAAGCAGTTCAAGCTGTTTCGCTTGAATGGAGCCGGCGTGGGAAACCCACCTCTATAACGAGTGAATTCGTAAAAGCATGTGGCGCGAAGGATACGACGGAACTGGTGGAAGGATTATGCCTGGGCATTTATGACATCGATGCCTCTTTCGCTCCTGTTGTCTTCAGGTGTGCCGAAGATGGGGATGAAGTTGCCCGCGAAGTCATCCGTTGGGCGGGTCAGCAGTTAGGCAACATGGCGGTCGGCGTGATCCACCAGCTTGATATTGAGTCGCTCGAATTCGAAGTGATCCTGGTCGGCAGCATGTATGACGGTGGGACAATCCTGATCGATCCCATGACAGAATCAATCCACTCGGTCGCACCACTGGCAAATCTGATTCGGTTGAACACAATTCCGGCAGTCGGGGGAGTCCTGTTGGGGATGGATGCAATTGGAAAACGCATACCAGGTGTGCATGCGCAGTTAATCAAAACAACCAGGCGATTTTAATAACTGTCTTATGTGACTAGGTGGGTTTATGCCGCAAAATGACGCTTTCAATCAGGCCGATTCCCAGGGATAGGGATAATAAAGAACTGCCTCCATAGCTGACAAACGGCAGAGTCAAGCCCGTTACCGGGATGATGTTCAGATTTAACTCCTATATTCACGGCAGCCTGGAAAAAAATGAGGATGCCAAAACCGTAGGCGATATATGAGCCGAACGCATCCTGTGATAACTGTGCCGCCCGCAGGCAGCGCATTATGACCAGCACGAGCAAGCCCAGCAATACCAGCATGCCCAGAAAACCGAATTCCTCCCCGATGGCTGAAAATATAAAGTCGGTATGCCGCACTTTCAGGAATCGCAACTGAACTTGTGTACCCAACCCGTAGCCCATGCCGAACCATCCTCCTGAGCCAAGCGTAATTAATGCCTGATCGACATTGTATGTGTCGCCATGCCGCGCGCCTGTATTCGGGAAAACGAAGTTGAGGATACGACTCTGCTGGTAAGGTTCCAGTAATGGAAAGGCAGCCACAGCCAGGATCATCCCGACCAGGGTAAATATGAGTAAATATTTGGTTGGTAATCCGCTTAACCATAACAAACCAAACCACAGGACGATCATCACGATGGTGGTGCTTAAATTGGGTTGCAAGGCGATCCAAACTGCAATGAATGCCATGGTAAGGAAGCTTTGCACGATCCAGCGAAAATTATGAGGTTTATCCTTCGAATGAGCGAAGTAATCCGCCAGAGACAGGATCAGGACGATCTTGGCCAGTTCAGATGGCTGGACCAGTATCACGCCGGTATCGAACCAACGGGCGGAACCAAAACGCACCTGACCGACGACGGTCAGGATTGCCAGTGCAACCACCGTAAGGATATACATCGGGCGGATAAGCGATGACCAGTAGTGGTAATCGATAGCGGCCGTCAGGAAGATCACAACCAGACTGATGCCGGCAAACAGGATCTGGCGGTTAATAAGCGGTGTCAGGACGACATTGCCCGCGATTGCCGAGCGGATCATGGCAATGCCGAAGATGGTCAGGATCAGGACGGCACCAAACAGGATATAGTCGAAATTGCGCCAGGTTTGGCTGCGCATAGGCGTTCTACCCGAGCTTTCTCCGGTGGGTGGTCCGAATAGGGATGTCTGCTATCAGGCGCTGTTCACGACCATCCTGGGTCATGGTGATGCGCACAGCAGCCGGATCGATATCGATATGACGGGCGATGACCTGCAGGATCTCATTTTTGATCTCTTCCAGCTCAAGGCTCGAAAGCCCGCTGCGATCGTTGATCAATACCAACCTCAGACGGTCTTTTGCCTGGGAGGCACTTTTCGGTTTACCGGTCAAACGTTGAAAAACGGTTATCATAGGTACTTCCTCATGCCTTGAACAAGTGAGAGAGCCGCCCAAGAAAATCCGACCTGCCGTCAAATTCGAGCAGTGGAACGGTTTCGCCCATCATACGGCGGGCGATGTTGTGGAAAGCCTGGGAGGCTTGTGTCTTTCCATCCAGCGCAATGGGTGTTCCGCGATTGGTACTGACCACTACCGCCTCATCCTCGGGGATGATGCCAAGCAGTTCGATTGCCAGTAATTCCAGGACGTCATCCGCCGAAAGCATATCACCGTGTTTGATCATGGCGGGATTCAACCGGTTGATGAGCAGTCTGGCAGGGCCTTTTTCCTCGGCTTCGATTAATCCAATGATCCGGTCAGCATCCCGTACGGCAGACACTTCGGGGTTGGTGATGACGATGACCTCATCGGCAGGGGCAATGGCATTCCTGAAACCGCGCTCAATGCCGGCCGGGGAATCGATCAGGATCCAGTCTGCCTCATTTCGGAGCTCATCCACCAGCTTTACCATATCGGATGGCGATACAGAGCTTTTGTCGCGTGTCTGGGCAGCCGGGATGAGATGTAATTCAGGCATGCGTTTATCGCGAATCATTGCCTGGCGCAATCTGCAGCGACCTTCGATCACATCCACCAGGTCATATACAATCCGGTTCTCGAGGCCCATGACAACATCCAGATTCCTCAGACCAATATCACCGTCAATACAAACGACTTTTTGGTTCAAACTGGCAAGCGCAACAGCCAGGTTGGCGGTTGCTGTGGTTTTACCAACCCCTCCCTTCCCGGATGTGATGGTGACTGACCTGGCGCTCATGGGGTTGCCTGTTTAATGGGATTTTGGTTTCCATGCTTCAACAATGATCTTCTCATTTGCTATCCTGGCTATTTCGGGTTGTGGTTTACCCTTGCGGGCGGATAATTGCGTGATCAATCCTGCAATGTGAATATAAATTGGCGACATTACCAGCGCACAGATGACAGCTTCGGGATTTCCGCGGCTGCCTGCATGCACGGAACCGAGCAACCTGCCCCAAACCACAACACTGCCGGTGGCTGAGACTTCAGCACCAGGGTTTACGTCACCAACTATCGTAACATGCCCATCATGTTCAAGGTATACCCCGGAACGCAGTGTCTTGCGAACCAAAACTGCCTTGTCGCCTGATTCCATATCATTTTTGGAGCCTGACGTTTGTTTTTCAGACTTTGCATCTGTGAGGCGGGTTGCCAAACCGAGCATGCGGGCGGTTGTTTCAGTTAATTCTTTTGATGAGATCACCGCCCAGAGGGACACGCCCCGTTCAGAGAGTTGATCCCGTAGGGCTCCCAATTCTCTGGCTTTGATCGTCAAACTGCCGGTATCCAATGCCAGGCGCGCTCCGCGGAAAAAGACGAGCTGATGATCGATATGCCCGAGAAGCTGCTGCTGAAGCTCCAGGAAAGAGCCTTCGCCCAGGCTGATCAACAAACCCTCGCGGATGCCCTTGATCTGGATCGGGCTTTTCAACACATCGCTCATGCGAATCTCATCAATGCTCATTATAGCAGATGGTCTTTTATAAAAGTCTCACTCAGTTACTGGCGGCCTGATGTAGCATCGATCTGCTTTAGTTCAAAATAAGCCTCCAGAACTTTACGGACGATGGGAGCTGCCACAGTGGAACCTTCACGCCCGTTATAGACAAAAGCAACCACAACGATTTCAGGATCGTCATATGGAGCATAACCGACAAACCAGGCATGTGCCGGCCAGTTGCCGGGTTGGCAGAGGTTTAAAGACTGTGCTACATTATCGCAGTATTCAGCTGTACCGGTCTTGCCGGCTGCATTGAAGTTGAAACCTTCAAACTCTTTGACTGCTGTACCTTCCGTGATGACCATGCGCAAGCCTTCCTTAATAAGGTCGATCACCCAAGGAGCGATGTTCTTTTTATTCCCGGTTGGTTCATTGTCAACGATCTCATTCACAACCATGTCCTGCGTTATATCCCATACTTCTGTTGGGGTAAAACTGCGAACCACTTCACCATCAGGACCGAGAATGTCCTTGACCAGAGTGGGTTTCATCATTAATCCATCGTTTGCGATGGTTGCAAAGGAAACCAGGACTTGCAATGGTGTGGAAAGCACGTAACCCTGTCCGATCGTTGTAATATAGGTGTCACCCGTCGACCAGGTTTCAGCTACGTTGATACGCTTCCAGGTTGGATCCGGGACGAGCCCTGATTGTTCGCCTGGCAGTTCGATACCTGTTGCCCTGCCGTAACCCAGAGCACGGGCATACTCTGCCAATCGGTAGACACCTACACCTTCTAGGACTTCCGTTTCGTATCCCCCACCAATTTTGTAAAAATATACATCACAGGAGTTTGCCAGCCCGTGCAGGAAGTCCTGCAGACCGTGCCCGGCTCTATCCCAGCAGACATAGTCCCGTGTTTTACCGGGATCATTAGGATAATATTTATTAATAATGGTGATTTTACCGGGGTCGTTAATCAACTGGTCGGGAGTGATAAGCCCTTCATTCAAAGCACCAAGTGACGCTGCCAGTTTGTAGACTGATCCTGGCGGATACTCACCCGAAATGGCATGGTTGAAAAGTGGCCGGTTGGGATCAGCCTGTAGTTGCTGGTAATAGTAAGCCGGGATCTGGCGAGCCATGCGGTTATTCTCAAACGTCGGGTAGGACACCAGCGCAAGGATTTCACCAGTCTTCGGGTTCATGGCGATCACCACTCCCTGGGAAGAGAGGGTTTTATTGAGATAAGTATTCCAGTAATTGATCTCGGATTTCAGCGCGGTCTTGGCTGCGCTTTGAAGGCGGGTATCGATGGTCAGACGGATGTTGTTTCCCGCTTGTGGATCGATCGGCTCGACCAGGTCGCGGATCTCCTTGCCGGCAACATCCACTTCGATCACACGTTGACCATTTTTCCCTCCCAGCTCTTCCTGTAGTTCATACTCGACACCGGCGTATCCGACTTTGTCCCTGCCCGGCAGGAACCCAAGCCCCGTATAATACTCTTCAAGGCTGGCCGGGATGGGTCCCAGGAAGCCGATGACCTCTGAGGTCAATTCCCCGGTCGGATACTCCCTCACCGGATTGACACTCACACCGACACCCGGCCAGTCAGCAGATTTCCCCTCAACTGCCAGGGCGACAGTTACATCCACATTACACGCAATCTCGATTGGTGAGTAGGGTTTGTTGGTGTCTCCAATTTCCACGATCTGGCTGATGCCAAAATCGGTCTCACAGGGTTTAAAAAGCTTGGCTGTTTCGTCATTAAGCTCACCATTATTTAACGGTATGCCGATCATGGCAGACAGTTCGCGCAGGACCTGCTGCATGGCGCCCTCATCTCCCGGAAGGTCAGCTGGAGTGATAACGATATTATAGGAAGCAACGTTGCGTGCCAGGACGAAATCGTTCCTGTCGGTGATCACCCCGCGATGTGCCTGAACATTCACTTCGGAGGTCCGGTTTTCGACAGCTTGTGCCACATAAATCGACCCCTCGATGATTTGCAGGATGAACAGCCGGATTGTAAAAAAACCAAACAGCAATCCGATCAGCGCATACAACATCAGAATGCGCCAGTTTTCTGGAAGTTGAAATTTCTGTTGAAAAGATTTCATGCTTGGGTATTCAACGGATAAAGTTGATCCTTGATGCTATGCATGGCTGCATAAACCGGGATAGCCAGGAACAGGTTCAGCAGGAGGCTGGGCATCGTAACCTGAGTCCAGGCAATTTCAAATGGGATGGGTGAACCATTCAGGAACAAGGCTGCCATTGACATCAGGTGATAGATGATCGTCCCCAGCAGGGTTACCAGCAACATGGCAAGCAATGGGGTTTGCCATATACGGCGCTGGGTCAACCACGCCAGTCCAGTGACGATCAGATAACCCAGGATTGGCGTATAAATAGGGAGCGCCGAAGCAAAGGCAATGATCGAACCGGCCAGGATCGTCCAGGGCCACATATTGGGGCCGTTCTCCTGAAGACTCCAGGATATTAGTGTCAAAAGCACAATATCGGCCGCACCGTGTAACAACATGAGCCGGCTGAATACTGTCATCTGAAGAATGGCGGCTGACAGGATTATCAAAAAAAGGGTAATGGCGGTTGTATAGGATTTCATGGCACCGCAGTTGGTATCAGCGGCTGAGTTTCCACCGGTTGGAAATTGGTGATAATGAGTACTGCCTGGAGCGCATTAAAACTTACAACCGGCTGCATGGATGCGGTTTGGAACAATTGTCCCTCAGCTTTATGGATGGTCTGTATCTGACCGACAAAAATATTTGCCGGATAGGTACCTCCAATTGAGGAAGTAAGGACCAGATCTCCTTCAACGATTTGAATGTCCTGCGGAAGGTTTTCAACCGTCAGGTCAGATGTTTGTGAACCGTGTAAAACCGCTTCAGACTGTGTGGTTTGGAGACGGACATTAACCGATGAATTTTGATCGGTAATCAGCATCACACGGGCTGCATTAGCTGTTACTGCATCGACCCGCCCGACCAATCCCTGCTGTGTAACCACCGGCATACCGCGACGGATGCCATCATTGGAACCCTTGTCGATCAAGATATATTGCATAAATGGGCTGGGATCGCGCCCGATGACCGAAGCCGCTACATATTCATGCTCGGGGTTGGCACGGGCAAAATCCAGTAAGGCGTAGAGGATGCGGGTTTCACTGATCTGTTGTTGGAGCTCGATGATCTGGGTTTGTAAACGCGATACTTCACTCTCCAGCTCGGTGTTGCGCGTTCTCAGACTTGCCACATCACGGGGGGCTGTAACGAAATCATACAGAGCCATGTAGCGGGTCGACACCCAACGTTGAGCCGTGACAAATGGATTTAAACCAAAACTAAACAGAGGAGTTAAATACCCGCCGAATGCCAAAGCCAGAAGACCGATAGAGACAACACTGATTATGATGATTCTAATTGCGTGGGAGGTTGAACGATTCATTCGTTATTAAAATACATCTGCCAGGTGGTTTTTACAGCCACCCAGGCAGAATTCTAACACATCCTAGGCGCGGGTTGGTTTTCTCTCAAGACCGACCAGGTATTGAGCAGAGCCATCCAGGTCTTCGAGTACCAACCCTGCTCCACGAGCCACACAGGTCATCGGGTCTTCTGCCACCCATACTCTGACTTTCAACTCGTCAGACAGGCGGTCGGCCAACCCGAGCAACTGTGAGCCGCCACCCGACAGACAGACGCCTTCTTCCAGCAAATCGGATAATATTTCTGGTGGCACCTCATCCATGGCATCCTTGATGGTGTCGATAATGACCTGCAAAGAGCTCCTCAGGGCTTCACGGATTTCCACCGATGAGATCTCGAGCTCCTGGGGCAAACCGGTGATCAGGTTACGTCCGCGCACGGTCATGGTCTTTTCTTCCGGTAACGGGTAGGCTGAACCAATGGAGAGTTTTACCTGTTCTGCCATGCGCTCACCAATGAAGAGATTATATTTATTGCGGATATATTGACCGATATCCTGATCCATTTCATCGCCTGCCACACGCAACGAGCGTGAAACAATGATGCCATCCATTGAAAAAACCGCCAGTTCCGTTGTTCCGCCTCCGATGTCGACGATCATACTTCCGCGGATCTCGCGGATGGGCAAACCGGCACCCAGCGCAGCTGCGAGTGGTTCTTCGATCAGGTAGGTTTCACGGGCACCGGCAGCCATCGAAGCATCGTATACTGCTCGTTTTTCCACCTCGGTTGCGCCGGATGGTATCCCAACCACAACCCGTGGGCGGGGTAGAGGTACGATACTCTGCTGGTGGGCGCCCCCAATGAAATATTCCAGCATCGCTTTGGTTATTTCGAACTCAGAAATAACGCCGTCGCGTAAAGGGCGGATGGCAACCAGCGTTACGGGCGTGCGCCCGATCATTTCCTTGGCAGCCATGCCGATCTTGATCGGCATACGCGTTTTTTTATCAATGACAACCCATGACGGCTCATTAATGACGATCCCCTTACCACGCACATTGACCAGTGTATTTGCAGTCCCCAGGTCAATACCGATATCTAAAGAGAATAACCCCAGTAACCAATTGAGGGGATTAAACGCCAAAGTTACTCCTTACGAGTCTATATAGTGGATTACGCTGTAAATCCCGAAAATTATACCATACCCCCTTTTTTTATCGGTCTGTGCTGATTGAGGCAGCCTCGCAGGACTCTTTCCACCAATTCAAAGGTTGGGATGGGAGTGTTTCCACTTGAAGTGCAGTTTTCAAGTTATCCCCGTATTTGATCTGATAGACCGGTATATTCATGTCAGTCAGTGTATTAAATATCTTTTGTGTGCTGGCATATCCACCGAAACTGGAAGCGTCCAGTAATACCACCACTGGCTGCAGCTTGCGCCGCAGGAGGTCCTCAACTGTGATGTACACTTCCTTGCCGGGTGACGGGGTGATCAACACCAGTGTACTGCCCATCGGGATATGTTCACCCTGCATTGATGTCAATGCATGTAGAGGAAGTTTGCCGCTCGGTTCGATGAAAGCCAGAGTTTCAAGAAGCTTGTTCAATTGGCGTTCCCCTTTTTCCGCAGGCAAAACGGTCATTTGCTGCATGGAAACGCCCAGACCGACTGCCTGACCATTCTGGATGTAAAACTTTACCAGCGAAGCGGCGATGCTGACTGCATATTCGATCGTTTCACGCGGCAGGGTGATGGTTGGATGCTTTTTATAGAGCCAACTGTCTGCCAGTTCATGTTCAACTTTCCGGAAGTCTTCATCTTCTTTGGTATGAAGTTCCTCCTGCGCGTCCAAGAATATCCAGGCTTCCGCCTGTGGATCAAGTTCGAATTCCTTAACCATCAGCTTGTTACGCCGGGCAGTACTGGGCCAATGAACACGGTTTAAAGGATCACCCTGGGAATACTCCCGGACACTGGCAGCATACGGAGTAGTGTCGAGCGTTCTGCGACGTTGCGATCGGCCACCGAATAATAAACCGGGTGGAGAGGCAAATGCCGAAAGGTCCACCATGTAGGGTGTAACCAGCAGGTTGGATTCCGAAACGAAAGTTCGAGTGACCTGAAAAAGTCCGAACATATCGCCTGAGCGCAGTTCTGTCGGACCCAGGTTAAATAAACCGCGGCGGGTCAAGAGGGTGAATGCCTGATAGGATCGTGCCTGATGGGCTCCGATGGCAGTCAACACACGCGTACCCTGGGATGCAGGCAGCCGCGAACGATCCAGTACTTCAATATGCGGTCTCAGCAACCATGACTGGTTGGTCACCCGGTAAAATTCCTCAAAGGGTTCACCCACATGATGACGCAATGTGCGAGTGCGCCTTTCAAAACGAATATTACGCAGACCGTAGTAGGTCCAAAGAAAACTTACTGCTAAAAGACCTCCCCATAAAAACGCCAGCCGTGAAAATATAACTGCATCTTTTTGAAAAAGCGGTATCCTGGTGATAACAACACACGCCACGAACAAGGACAAGACCACCCAAAAAGATGCACGAATCTTTAGCAACAGGTTATCCTTTGGTCACATCACCGGTCGGTATGGGTAATTCGCTGATTATTTCAGCAATGACTTTTTCGGAGGTAAGGTTTCGCAACCGCGCAGCCGGATTGACAATGATACGGTGGGGCAGGATGATTGTCGATAATGCCTTGATATCGTCTGGCAGGATATGATCGCGACCAAGCATGGCGGCACGCACCTGGCCTGCGCGCGATAAACCAAGACTTCCACGAGGGCTGGATCCGAGGTAGATATCCGGGTGTTCGCGAGTAGCACGGACCAGATCTACAATATAGCGTTTAATGGCAGGCGATACAAATACCGTTTTAATGATTTCTTGAGCTTGCTGTAATTCCTTGAGTGTGATGAGCGGTTTGAGGTTTTCAATTGGATGGCGCAATTGCTGCAACTCCAGAACATGCATCTCTTCGTGCAGGGAGGGATAGCCGATCCGAACGCGCATCAGAAAGCGATCAAGTTGTGCTTCTGGTAGTGGGAAAGTGCCTTCATATTCAATCGGATTTTGGGTGCCGAGCACCATAAATGGGTTGGGCAGGGGATACGTTATACCGTCCACTGTCACCTGGTGCTCTTCCATCCCTTCCAACAAGGCAGATTGTGTCTTTGGAGTGGCACGATTGATCTCATCCGCCAGCAAAATCTGTGTCATGATTGGACCCGGCCGATATTCAAATTTCCTGGCCGCCTGGTTGTATATCGACACACCGGTCACATCGCTTGGTAGCATATCAGGTGTGAATTGAAGGCGCTTAAAAGTGCATCCCAGCGAACGTGCCAGGCTGCGGGCTAACATTGTCTTGCCAACACCCGGTACATCTTCTATTAAAATATGACCCTGACAGAGTAATCCAATAGTGACCCACTCGAGGGTGGGGCGTTTACCGACGATTACGGTCTCCATATTCGCGACCAGCTTGTCGGCGAAGGGTTTGATATCGGTCAGTTTCATTGCCATGATCCTGCTCCTGTATTAATCAAGGTATATGTAGGATTTTACTATGAAGGTAAGTATACCTACATGGGATTCTTGTATCAGTTCTGTAACAGGAATTGTGCATTTTCAAGGGTCTATCAGTATCGATTAAAGTAAATGAAGGGTCAAAAATATCCATGCACCTGGGGAACTCTTTGTGAGAAAGATGGGATCGAGGTTACGGGTATAATGAAACGAACTCGCAATTCTGCCAAAGCGGTAATCATCGAGGATGGCTGCCCATTAAGGTCCTCATGAATCACCGCCTGTACCCGATTGCTATCCGCCCGTTATTGATGGGACCAATTGAAAACCGATCATCCAGCTATTTGGGTGATATCAATTAATCAGGAATGATAATGAAACCAACAAAGAAAAAACTAATATTGGATTATTCACTCCTCGTCCTTGTGACAGCTCTGGTGGTTGGTCTTGATCAGTGGACAAAAGAGCTGGTACGTACCAAATTGGCATTCAGCGAGATGTGGTCACCCTGGGAATGGTTGGCACCTTATGCGCGTATTATCCATTGGGATAACAGTGGTGCCGCATTTGGTATGTTGCAGGGGTATGGAGGTGTTTTCACCATCCTGGCCATCATCGTGTCGATTGGCATCATTTATTATTATCCGCGTTTGGATCCGGACGATTGGCCAATGAGGGTAGTGCTCGGCATGCAGCTCGGTGGGGCGTTGGGCAACCTGGTCGATCGTTTGACAAAAGAAGGCCGTGTAACTGATTTCATATCCTTAGGGAATTTCCCGGTATTTAATGTCGCCGACAGCAGTATCACTGTTGGAACGATCCTCCTGATTTCACTGGTTTGGTATCGCGACATAAAAGAAAGACGAGCCGAGAAAGCGAAACTGGCCGACATTCCGGATTCAACTGGTCAAAAGAAGGATTAGTTGTCTGAAGTAACGTACCAATTTACCGTCAACGAAACACAATGTAACCGTCTGGATAAATTCCTTGTGGCCTGCCTGCCTGATTATTCCCGTTCGAGGCTGCAGGGGCTCATCCATGATGGGTTCGTTACGGTGGATGGAATGGTCCCTGAAAAGGCAGGGGTTGTTCTGAATACCGGGCAGGTTGTATCGATTCGAATTCCTCCGATTGAACCTTCCGACATTCAGGCAGAAGCCATCCCCTTGACGATCCTGTTTGAGAATGAGGATCTGATGGTGGTCAACAAACCCGCCGGAATGGTGGTTCATCCGGGTGCCGGTCATGCATCCCATACTCTGGTGAATGCGGCGCTGGCACATGCACCCGATATGGCTGGCATCTCGGGAGAGATCAGGCCAGGTGTGGTTCATCGGTTGGATAAGGATACCTCGGGTTTGATCCTGATTGCAAAAAATGACAGGACTCTCCAATATTTGCAGGAGCAGTTCAAGATTCGCAAAGTATCGAAAACGTACCTGGCACTGGTGGATGGGCATCCACCGACACCCAGTGGGCGCATAGAGGCCTCCATCGGTCGCGACCCGTCGCATCGAAAGCAAATGGCTGTTGTGTCCCCGCCCAGGGGTCGTCAGGCGGTAACGGAGTATCACAGTCTTGAAGTTTTCCCGGACCACGAATTGATCGAAGCCCACCCAACCACCGGACGCACGCATCAAATCCGGTTGCACCTGGCTTTTCTTGGCTGCCCGGTGGCAGGCGACCTGGTGTATGGCAAGCGCCACCCAAGTCTCGGATTAAAACGTACCTTTTTGCATGCCTTACGTCTCAGTCTGACTCTGCCTGGTGGGAAAAAAGTCACCACTTTCGAAGCCGTTTTGCCGGATGAGTTGGAGCGAGTTTTAGCTGAACTACGGCAGAATAAAAAGTAATGATCAGGAGTACTCCCATGTTGAATGAAAAAATGCCATTCATTGATTTTCGCTCGGATACTGTTACCTGGCCAACAGCTTCCATGAGGAAGGCAATGGCAGAGGCGATGGTTGGAGATGATGTGTATGAAGAGGATCCAACTGTAATTAAGCTCGAAAAGTTGGGTGCCGAACGGATGGGCAAAGAAGCCGGTCTGTTCGTACCTTCCGGGACGATGGGTAACTTGGTCGCAATACTGACACACTGCGGGAGGGGCGACGAGACCATTCTTGGAGACATCAGCCATTCATTTGTATATGAGGCTGGCGGCATGTCTGCCCTGGGTGGGGTTTTTCCACACACACTGCCTAATCAACCGGATGGCAGGTTGGACCTGGAGGACATTCGGGGAGCGATCCGTACGGAAAATGTTCACTTCCCAAAAACCCGTTTGATCATCCTTGAAAATACCCATAATCGCTGCGGCGGGGCAGTTCTGGATGCAACTTACACCCAACAGGTGGCTGATATTGCGCATCAGGCGGGATTTCCTTTGCATCTGGACGGAGCCAGAATTTTCCATGCGGCGGTGGCGCTGGGCGTGGAGGTGAAAGTGCTGGCAGCCCCGGCAGATTCGATCACATTTTGTCTTTCAAAGGCGTTATGTGCCCCGGTCGGGTCAGTATTGTGTGGCTCGGCTGAGTTCATCAGCCGTGCACGCAGAATCCGTAAACAGGCAGGAGGTGGGATGCGCCAGGCCGGCATTCTGGCTGCCGCCGGTATTATCGCCATCGAGGAAATGGTCAGTCATCTCAAAGAGGATCACCGCAGGGCACGCGAGATTGCCGAAGGCATCAGCGCCATCCCGGGTTTATTTCTGGATACGGGAATGCCACCTACCAATATGGTCTATATCAGTTTGAAGGATGAGATTGTATTGAATACGGGAGATATTGCAGCGACAATGGAAAAACAGGGCATCCGTGTGGGAGTTATCAATCCACGCAGATTCCGCCTTGTCACCCATTACTGGATCGATGATGAAGCGGTTGGAAAAGTCATTTCTGCATTCAGGACGGCAGTAAAGGGTTGATCAATATCACGCTCTGGATCATGTCTGCCGTAAGAACCCACGTTATATTTAGAATGATATAATTTTTGTATACATTATTATATAGAGGTATCCATGAGTGAATATTTTACGCTTCCGCAGATCGATGAGGCAGCAGACGTCATCCGAAAACGAACAAACTACCAACCCAAAGTGGCTTTGATCCTTGGATCCGGATTGGGAGGATTAGCGGATGCTGTACACAAACCGGATATCATCCCGTACCAGGATATCCCACATTGGTATCGTTCAACCATCGAGGGGCATGCCGGGCGTCTGGTGGTTGGTAATTTGGAGGGCAAGCCGGTATTGGTTATGCAGGGTCGCAGTCATTACTACGAGGGAATTTCGATCGCACAGATCGGTTTACCGGTACGTGCCATGCAGCGACTGGGGATCGAGATCCTGATTGTCACCAACGCAGCCGGGGCGATCAATCCCGAATATGCACCCGGCGAATTGATGTTGATCAAGGACCATATTGCCCTGATGGCTATGGCCGGCTTGAATCCTTTAAGAGGCGCAAATTTAAATGAATTGGGGCCACGCTTCCCTGATATGAGTCAGGGATACGACCGCGAATTGATGAAGCTTGCTAAAAAAGTGGCAGACGAACAAGAAGTAAGCTATCGGGAGGGTGTGTATGTCTGCCTGGCCGGGCCTTCCTTTGAAACGCCTGCTGATTTACGCTTCCTACGCACCATCGGCGCGGATGCAGTTGGCATGTCCACTGTACCAGAGGTAATCGTTGCCCGCCATGGTGGGACACGCGTTCTGGGTATATCAGGAATCAGCAACAAGGCCAACCTGGATGGAAACACAATAACCACCCATGCAGAGGTGTTGGAAGCCGGGAAGATTCTAGTACCCAAACTGACTGCCGTCATCTGTGGAGTGCTGCGCTCATTACCCTGATCGAGGTCTTAAGGTCGCACGCAAACCTGATATTTATTAAGAATTACCACGCATCGTTGATCCACATGAGAGATTTACTGGACTTCTTGTCGGATTATGAGATTTTACTGTATGTGTCGATCGGTTTGATCAGCATCGTCTACATCCGTCGGTTCTTATTGGCATGGCGGGATGCCCGGTTGGCTATTTTCGGGCTTGAAAAAGAGATCGCCGGTCAACGGATGCGCTCGAATGCTTCCATCCTGGTTTCCATGGTTGTTCTGATGCTTTTTATTTTTATCGTAACCACGTTTGTTACTCCCATGTTACCGCGGGTCGAGGTTATGCCCACCCCAACGGTTGAGCTGGCGACACCCCAACCGATTGCGCTTAATCTGGGGGAGGGTGGAGATGTGACCCCAACGATGGAAGTGGCGGAAAGCCAGAACTGTGTTAGTGGGAAACTTGAACTGACCGAACCTCGAAATGGATCGGAACTGAATGGAACAGTCACCCTTAAGGGTGTTATCAATGTCCAGGATTTTGGGTTTTATAAATATGAATATTCACAACCCGGTAGTAGTACCTGGATGATCATCGCCGCCAATGGTACTCTTGATCCTGAGGGAACATTGGGGTTGTGGGATACTTCGCTTTTAACGCCAGGCGAATACTTTCTGCGACTGGTTGTGACAGACAACCGTTCGAATGTTATCGGACTTTGTATAATTGGTGTAAAACTGATTGGAGAAGGATAAACCACGATGCCGCGTATTGAAATCCGTTCAGCTGTTCCTGCCGATCTGCCATTGCTGGTGGCACTGGATCACAGTTACCAGACCAGCCACGTATGGCAAATGGATATAAACTCCTCTGAGGGGCAGTCAGATATCCACTTCCGTGAAACACGTCTTCCAAGGGTGGTACCGGTTGCTTACCCACGCCCCCCCGCGATGTTATTGGAGGACTGGATGAAACGTTCGGCGTTATTGGTCGGAATAGTGGAAGGGTTGCCGGTATCTTATATCAGTCTGGCAGAAGGGATCGCTGTGTCCACAACCTGGGTGACCGATCTGGTGGTCAACCAGCCATTCCGTCGTCAAAAGATAGGTACCACGTTGTTGATGGCGGCGCAGGACTGGGCAAAAGACCGGAAAAACAATCGCGTGGTAGTTGAGATGCAATCCAAGAATACGCCAGCCATCCATATGGTGCTGCAAATGGGTTACCAGTTTTGCGGATACAATGATCATTATTACGCCAATCAGGATATTGCCATTTTCTTCGCCCAGTATCTTCGTTAACCAGAGTTACATCAATGTTTAATGAAGCTACCTGGCTGGTAATCTTCAGAACGATCAACCAGATCGTTATTGCAGGTGTTGCCATTACCTGCTTTTCCCTGTTACTTTATGCTTTAACTTTCAACTTGCGGGACCGCGTGGCACGTACCTTCGCACTGATACTGACATGGGTGACGATCATCAGTGCAACAGAAGCGGTCGCATCCACCATCACCTCAACCTGGGAGGTTGAGCTTTGGCTCAAACTGCAATGGGTGGGTCTGGTTTTTCTACCTTCATCCTATCTGCATTTTTCTGACGCACTGCTTGCCACCACCGGTCGTCCGAGTCGCTGGCGCCGGCGCTGGGTGATCCGTGAGACCTATCTAATTGGCATGTTTTTTCTATTCGAATTAATACAGGGAAACCTGGTCGGTCCGCTTGTCTCGAATAGTGGCACAAGTCAGCATTTGCAGCATACCTTATGGACAGCAATTTTTACTCTGTACTATGCCGGGGTAATCGGCATATCGTGGATTAATTTCATTCGCGCCTATCGCCGCACGCTAACACCCACCAGCCGCCGCAGGATGATTTACCTCTTAATTGGTGCAATTGCCCCTGCTATTGGATCCTACCCGTTCATGTTGTATGGTTCCAGCCTGCTGAGCGGGCACCCGATCATTTTCCTTATCATGGCGATCAGTGCCAACCTGGTCATGGGTGGGTTGATCGTCGTCATGTCCTATGCTGTAGCATTTTTTGGCATTCCCTGGCCAGACCGGGTGGTCAAGAGCCGCTTGTTCAAATGGATATTGCGCGGTCCGGTGACCGCCAGCCTGGTATTGGGCCTGGTCACGATCGCCAGACGGATTGGTGCCACATTTGGAAATCCGTATTCTGCTTTTGTCCCGATCGTTCTGGTCGGATCTATCCTGTTGTTTGAATATATGATCACGTTGTTTTCCCCTTACATTGAACGCTGGCTATTCCTGGAGGGGGATCCTGAAGACTTGAGTCTGTTGCGGACCCTCGAAGACCGTCTGATGACCGACCATGATTTACGCCAGTTCCTTGAGATGATCGTGGCAGCGGCCAGTGATCGCCTTAGAGCCCCGACGGCATTCATCGCTGCCATCAATCCCCAGGGGCTGGAGATGATCGTGACTACCGGCGAGGACGCGCTTTTTGAACGCAGTGAGATTCCCCAGGAGTTGACCGAAGTGATTAAGGGGCGCGCAGGTCTCGAGGATCGGTTCCGTTGGGGAAAATACACCTTGGTTCCACTTCTGGATCACGATGGGGATCAACTGCCGGTCATGCTGGGCTTGATGGGATTCACCGGCCACAATCATTCCACACTGGATGATGAACAGGAACAGGCGCTTGAAGTGTTGGTTAACCGTGCGACATTGGCCTTGAAAGACAGGCTATTGCAACAGCAGGTTTTTGCAAACCTCAAGGCACTCAATCCCGCCATGTCGCTCATCCAACAACTGCGGGCGGCATCCCGTTATGACAGGGCGGGCATTCTTCTGGATGCGGATAAACTACCAGGAGATGATTTCAATGATTGGGTTAAGGAAGCACTTGACCACTATTGGGGTGGTCCAAAACTAACCAGTAGTCCATTGATGCATCTCAAGATTGTCAGGAATGCCAGTCAGATAAATGATAACAATCCTGCCAATGCACTCCGTGCAATCTTGCGCTCGGCGATCGAACAAACGCGACCGCAAGGGGAGCGACGCTTCACCGGGGAATGGATCCTGTACAATATTCTCGATATGAAATTCATGGAAGGGAAAAAGGTACGCGAGGTAGCCATGCGCCTGGCTATGTCGGAGGCTGATCTTTATCGAAAACAACGGGTTGCGATCGAAACGATTGCCCGGTCGATCCTTGAGCTGGAGGAACACGCACAGCTTCACAGCAAATGAATGGTCTGTTTTAAACGGTTGTATAATTAATCACCAAGTACATTTGGTCGCTATCAGGCAGGATTAATAAATATGGTTTTTATTATCAATGGCACGGGAGGGTTTGGATGTGGAAGACAAACAGCTAAGCAGATTGTCAGGTCCGGAAGAAGCTCCGGATGATAGTTGGTGGGAATCAATCATCTCTGAAGAGGACCGGTATGGCAATCCCAAGCCTGAATCTCCTCCTGTAATAAATAAAAAGTGTGTGCGACCCCCAAAACAACAGGGGTCTGACTGGGATCAAATCCAGAAATTCTGTGAAAATGAACAAATCATCACGGTTGCGGTAACAGGCTATAACCATGGCGGTGTGCTGGTAAAAGGGAATGGAGTCGATGGGTTTATTCCATCCTCACATCTTGTTCGCATTCCGCTTGGTGAACAGCAAAATGAAAAGCGACGTGTGCTGGCTGGTTTGCTGGGGAAGCGCCTTTCTGTCAAGGTGATCGAATGCGATCCGGCTCACGAACGGGTTGTTCTGTCAGAACGCGCGGCGCAAGTCGATGCGGGAAGTCGAAAAAACCTGTTGGAATCGTTGAATCCCGGCGACCGGGTAACCGGGATTGTCACCAATATCACCAGCTTTGGCGTTTTTATTGATCTTGGCGGTCTTGAGGGGCTTGTACACGTTTCTGAACTTTCCTGGGGCAGGGTCGGCAATCCGGGTGATTTATTAAAGATTGGCCAGCAGGTTGAATTAATGGTGATGCAAATTTCCACAGAAAAATCACGCGTGGCTCTCAGTCTGAAGCGGTTGTACCCCAATCCCTGGGAGGATCTTGCCCAGAAATGCAAACCCGGGGACATCGTCCCAGCAATGATCACCCACATTACCGCCTTTGGTGCCTTTGCCCAACTTGAGGAGTTTGGAGTGGAGGGGTTGATCCACCAGACTTCACTTCATCTGACCGACTCTTCTCCTGACCTGCATGAGGTTTTTTATGTCAACCAACCTGTGAATGTCATCATTCTTCAGATCGATTCCATTAAGCGTCGCCTGGGATTGAATCTCGTGAAATAAGCTTTTCCGCTGCAGTTGGCATATACATTGCTACTCGTTGGGGGAGAGAAACGTTATGACCTGGATAAAATCGGTTTATTTGCATATTGTTGATTTTTTTCGCAACTTTAAAAGCTTTTACTGGGATATGGCAGGGATTGCCATGATCGCGCTGGCACTTATTTTGGGGCTTGGTTTTCTGGGCCTGACCAATGGTTCGATCATCACACCCCTCGTATTGGTGATTGCCAAATGGCTTGGCTGGGGCAGCGCAATCCTGGTAGTAGTGCTGGTTATGCTGGGCGTGCTTTCGATCCGTATACCTACCGGACAAGCTCCACACCCACGGCTGGTACGTGTTTTAGAGCTGGAGGGAGCATTCTTTTCCCTGTTGATGGTGCTGACGATCATCGGTGGCAGCTCGGTGGACCGGGCTGAAGCCGGTAAGGATGGGGGTATGATCGGTTGGGGGTTGATCCGATTATTATCAGATTTGCTGACACCCGTAGGGGCGATCCTGGTGACTATATTGCTTTTCATGATCTGCGTTCTGTTTGGTTTCGGACTTGAGTACCGTGTCTTTCTCCGTTTAGGTTGGTTATCTGCGGTTGAATCACAAAGACCCACATCCCCTGTTGTGAGTATTGGGGAAGAGCCCATCCTGCCGGTCACGCCTGTCATCCAACAGGTTGGGGACCGTAAAGAGAGCCCAACCTCTGTCAGACAAAAGGTTAAACGCGGCAACTCGGGAGTAATCCCGGTTAATTCGACTGCCGAAGGTAATTCCGCTGCACGACATACATCCTTTGCAACAAACCGCGATCGCAGCCTTCCACCATTAACCCTCCTGCTGGGCGACACAAGCAATCGTGCAGATGAACGCCATATCAACATGACGGCTGCATTGATCGAAAAAACCCTGGCTGAATTTGGGGTACCCGCGAAAGTGGTTGGTTATCGCACCGGTCCTACTGTTACACAATTCGCAGTCGAACCCGGTTTCATCGAACGGCCCGGTACGAATGGTGAGGGGGCATCCCAGAAAGTTCGCGTGGCTCAGATCTCTGTCCTCAGTCGAGATCTGGCACTGGCGCTCAGCGCCCGTCAGCTGCGCATCGAGGCGCCTGTTCCGGGGCGTTCCTATGTCGGGATCGAAGTCCCCAACAGCCGCTCGACTCAAGTGAGGTTGCGCTCCATTCTTGAATCTGACGCTTTCCGACGCATGCGTTCCCCTCTGGCGATCGCGTTAGGGCGTGATGTCTCCGGGCAACCGGTGGTGGCTGACCTGTCGAATATGCCACATCTGCTCATCGCTGGCACGACCGGTTCTGGTAAATCTGTTTGTATCGCTGCATTGACCACTTGCCTGGTGATGGGCAATACTCCTGAGGAACTACGCCTGATCATGATCGATCCAAAGCGGGTCGAGTTGGTGAGGTTTAACAACCTGCCGCATCTGTATGGGAAGGTCGAGACAGATTTGGAACGCATCCTGATCGTTTTGCGTTGGGTTGTGAATGAAATGGAACGCCGTTACAAGCTGCTTGAAGATATGCGCGCCAAGGATATTGATGTGTACAACCAGAAAATTGACCTCCGGGAAACCGAGAAGCTACCGCGCCTGGTTGTTTTGATCGACGAATTGGCGGATCTGATGATGTCGGCACCGGTCGAGGCTGAGCAGATGCTCACGCGTCTGGCTCAAAAAGCACGTGCAACAGGTATTCACCTGGTGGTCGCCACTCAGCGCCCAAGCACAGAGGTTGTCACCGGGGTCATCAAAGCCAATTTCCCGGCCCGAATCTCCTTTGCAACCGCCTCTTCAATCGATTCACGTGTCATCCTCGATACCACCGGTGCTGAAGACCTTTTAGGACGGGGAGACATGCTTTATCTGAACCCGGAGACCGGAGCTCCTCTACGCTCGCAGGGTGTTTTGGTGACAGATGAAGAAGTGGATCGCATCATAGCTTACTGGCAGGAAAACACACCCCGCGACGATGTGAGTGCCCCCTGGGAAGGGCTCGCGGTTGAAGAGGAAGATACCGGCAGTGACGCTTTGATTGCCAGGGCGGTCGATCTGGTGCGTCATTATGAGCGCGCCAGTGCCTCGCTCCTGCAGCGCCGACTGCGCATAGGCTATCCACGGGCTGCCCGGTTAATGGACGAGTTGGAAGATATGGGTGTTGTGGGTCCCTCACTCGGTGGGGGTAAGGACCGGGAAGTATTAATGACCGGCGCGGATGACTCTGACACCGAATCCTAGAGTTTGAACTTGACAGGCATCCTTCTGTACGATAGCATAGGCAGCAATTATCTCATGCGCAAACAACGAATAACAAATCCTGATCCAATAAAGAGAGGTCACTTCCATTCGCTGGATGAATGGTTCCGTGCAACCTTTAAAGGATTTTTGGACACTCTGGCAGATTTTTTCAACAGGATCGGGGTACAACCCAACACGATGACCATAATGGGTCTGGTGGGTACGATTGCCGGAAGCGTGTTGTTGGGTTTCAGACAACTGACCATAGGCGGTTTTATCATTCTGATCAGTGGAATATTTGACGCCCTGGATGGCTCCATGGCGAGGTTGCGTAACGAGCCCACCCGCTTCGGAGCTTTCGTGGATTCGGTCAGCGATCGGTATTCTGACTTGAGTATTTTTGCCGGTCTGATGGCATATTTCATCCAGAAACAGGACTGGTTGGCTTGTGGTGTTTTGTATGCCGCAGCGGTCGGAACGGTAATGGTTTCCTATGTCAGAGCACGGGCTGAGAGCCTGAGCTATACTGCCAAGGTCGGTATATTAAGCCGCGTGGAACGTTACCTGGTGATCGTCCCCGGTCTTGTGTTTAACATCCCACTGGTATCTGTCTGGATCATAGCAATTTTTGCCAATTTCACCGCGTTTCAGCGTATCTGGCACGTACGTAAGCAGGCGCTTGGTCTGATCCAACCGGATCAGACGACACCGGTTGAAAAGTTGAAATAATCCATTACAATATAAGAACTTAAAGATCCTAAAGCAAGCAAGGAGAAAGAAGAATGCCTAATGGTTTCACGATTTTCGGTTTTAAGATCTATTTCTATGGCATCCTGATCATGCTGGGTGCTCTGGCAGCGGCATTCCTCGCTGCCCACCAGGCAAAAAAGCGCGGTCAGAATCCCGATATCATCTGGGATGTATTTGCCTGGGTGTTGATCGGCGGTATCGTTGGCGCGCGCCTGTGGCATGTCCTCACCCCACCACCCTCCATGGTGGAACAGGGTATCACTACCATATATTACCTGACCCATCCGTTGGAAATGCTCAGGTTCAGAGCCGGGGGGCTGGGTATCCCGGGTGCGGTCATTGGCGGTGGTCTGGCATTATTCATTTACACCCGCAGGAAGAAACTTGATTTTGGTATGTGGGCGGATTTCATTGCACCTGGCCTGGCTCTGGCGCAAGCCATCGGACGCTGGGGTAATTTCTTCAACCAGGAAGTTTACGGCAAGCCTTCGACCCTGCCGTGGGCAATCACCATTGACCCCGAGTACCGCCTGCCGGAATTCCGCATATTTTCTACTTATCATCCGTTGTTCCTGTATGAATGTATCTGGAACCTGATGAATATGGGCTTGCTGTTGTATCTGGGAAAGCGGTTGGTGAACTGGCTTAAGAATGGTGACTTGTTCCTTATTTACCTGATGGTTTACGGTGTGGGACGCTTCCTGCTGGAATTTTTACGCCTGGATTCCTCGCAGGTGGCCGGTATCAACGCCAACCAGACCCTCATGGCGGTGGTTGCATTGGTCTCTACGGGGTTATTCCTGTGGCGCCATAGTAAATATTCAGACGTCTCGAAGAAAAAACAGATGGCTGAAAACCAGGTAAAAACTGCTGAAGCAAAGATGGACAGTACTGCCAGGGTGGATACTTCCAGGCTCAGGGCAGCCACGACAACGAAAACATCAACAACAAAATTAAAAACAACCGTACTAAAAAAAGTTAAACCAAAGACTGCTCCCAAAAAGACAGTTAAACCTTAATCAAATTTGAGAGATGGGGCAGGGTAACCTGCCCCTTTTAATCATTATGGCGAAGATTACCATTCTTGGATCATCCGCAGCCGTCCCGGATGCTGCACATGCCAACAGCCAGTTATTGGTTACGTTGAAGGACACTTGTACATTGATCGACTGCGGAGACTCCACCTATTTACGGTTGGTGGCCGCAGGGATCGGTATTGACCAGGTTACTGACCTGATCCTGACCCATTTCCATCCCGACCATGTCGGCGGGCTGCCGGCCTTGCTGATCACGCTATGGTTACTCAAGCGCCAGACACAGCTGGTCATCCATGGGTTGGAGGATACGCTTGACCGTGCCGAAGCTATGATGAAACTCTATAAATGGGAGACCTGGAAAGGTTTTTACCCCGTCAACTTCCACCGCCTGAAGGCGGAGGAACTCACTTCGGTGATCATCACAGACGAATGGAAGGTGGTCGCTTCACCGGTTTGCCACCTGATCCCCACTATTGGGTTGCGTATGGAGTTCGCAAGCGGTAGTATTGCAACCTATTCCTCCGACACCGAGCCCTGCGCGGCGGTGATGCGTCTTGGCAAAGAAGCCGACCTTCTGCTGCATGAGTCGGTTGGTGAGACGCGCGGTCATTCCTCCGGCGTCCAGGCGGCTGACATTGCGCGCCAGGCGGAAGCGAAACGGTTGGTCTTGATCCATTACCCGGCCGAAAAAAGCACCGAGCTGCTCAATGAGGCGC
Organism: uncultured Chloroflexia bacterium; assembly: GCA_963701225.1. GTDB lineage: Bacteria > Chloroflexota > Anaerolineae > Anaerolineales > Anaerolineaceae > JAFGXF01. The sequence continues at coordinate 1,501,810 of OY969578.1, forward strand.
GCACCGAATTCGCTGGTGAAGTCACGCTGGCGGAGGATGGGGCAGTATACGAAGTGTAGGGGGGATTACCAGCCGGTGATAAAGGGTTCCCACTCGGAATTTGCTTCGAGATGCCGCCCGAAAACATAGGCGGCAGAAGCCGGTGGTTCCTTGGGCTGGTGCAGGAGTTTCATGCGAGCTTCTACGAGCGTTCGCCCGCCCTTGTGATGATTGCAGGCGGAACAGGCAGTTACGACATTGTTCCACACATGCTCGCCTCCCATGTGGCGTGGGGTGACGTGGTCGATGGTCAGGGTGGAGGCGCGCCGGCCACAGTACTGGCAGGTTGCATGATCGCGGCGGAAGACCTCGCGTCGGGTCAGCTTGACCCGCGGGCGGGGGTGCTTGATCTGGTTTTCTAGACGGATGACGGAGGGTAAATCGAACAGGGCATTGACCGTGCGGATTTTGCCACGTCCGTTGACCATCAGGCGGGCTTTTTCAGAGAATATCATGCCCAAAGCCCGGCGGACGTCGCACACGTTGAGGGGTTCATAGTTTGCATTCAGGACCAACACTGGGGCTCCAAGTCCGTCCATAAGTTCCGATTATAACAGCATTAACACAGGCTAGATTGGGTGGAATCCGAAATAAATCGGGATTTCACCTGAAGGGGGCTGCGCTGACCTACCGAAAATGAAGGCTATGGAAAGTTACCCTACGAGCTTCACAATTTATACAGGATCAAAATAATGATCCGTAAAACTGTCACCAGGGGGAAATAGCTCAACGAGCTTGCGATGGAATTATCAGATGCAAATACGAGTGTAAGGTTAACCCGATGTGTCGTTCCTATTGTTGAGGAGTTGAAATGAGCCATCGGTCTTCATAACTCTTATTTGCATGACTGCCCAGGTCATCAGGATCAGGTTCAATACCAATCCACGCAAACCCGTCGCCAGATCCAACCAAACGGCGATACCGGCTGGCAGATAGCCTGCCTGGGCTAGTGCCGCCAGCAGGTAAGTGATCAGCAACACGCCGGTAGGCAGGAATACCCACAACAGAAGCAATTTATTTGGCAGGCGTTTCTGGAGGGTCAGCAGGAGCAACGGTGGGATCAGGATGATCGACATGGAAAAATGTGCATGCCAGGCAAGCATACAGGTTGCGGCAAACAGACCGAGGAAGATGATCATGGAACGGGTCGTATCCCCGGGTTTAAATCTCATAGCAAGATAAAGAGCTGCGACAGCCGTGATCGCTGATCCCACGATGAGAACGATTCTGCCATACAAAGGTGTGACGAAGTTCGTAAGGTTCAGATCAAGCATGCGCCAATTCATCATGATCTCTGCGTTGCTTGCAGCGCCACCATGGGCTGAACCGGTGAGTATTTCCCACCAGCCTTGCAATCCGGTCATTCCAGCCATGCCATACGAGATCGCCAGCAGTGCAAGGGTGGCGGAAAGAAGGCCTGCCAGGGCTTTCCAGGAACGGCTAGCGAGCAGGAACGGTGCAATCAGGATCAGGAGCTGGGGTTTGATCAACCAGCCGCCCAGCCAAAGACCGGCGCGAAACGGCCTGTTGGAATGATAAGAGCGTAAAAATTCACCGGCACAGATGCCCAGGAAGATATTAATCTGACCCAAGAAAAGGTTTTGAAAAATCGGCAGGGAGAGCAGCAGCAGGAACAATAATCTGAGCGGTAGTGGTTGACCGTTCATTTTCCGGGAAAAGAAACGCAGGTACAGGCTGAACCCCACCAGGTTTACCAATGTCCAAATCCAGTATCCGGTTTGGAGGTTGATGAGCGCGAACAATTGGAAAGGGAGCACGAAAACCGGCAAATAGACATAAGGCACACTATGGAAACTGGTTGGATCGCTGGCCGCTATAGGAAAGATGGATTTCTGAACCTGGGCAAACAGATTTGGATTGTAGAGATGTGCATAGCCAACCGTGTTGCTGAGCTTCCCGGCGCTCCAATAGGCGCAATAATCCACAGCCAGATTACCGCAGAAATTCCGATTGAACAGGTCAAAACCGAATTGGAGGATATAAAAAGACAGAACCGCTGCCAGCCCAAGGTTGATCCAGGCTTCAGATGTCAAGTTCTGAAAGGGCAGAGAGCGTTTTTTCTTCGTTAACATCAGCGGGTGGCTATGATTACGGTTAATGAATTATAAGCGATACCGAGGGTGCTATCATTGTATGCGTAGGTAAAGATGAGATCGTTGGCCTGCATGGATTAATAACGATACGGATTGTATAGGGCAGCGGACGAATTAGTCTCCGAACGGATACTCTGGAATAGTGTTTCCTAACCGGCAACAGGAACCGGGATCTGATCGGGGGTTTTTCCGCGCCGGCACTCAAACACCGCCCAGATCAGGATGACCAGGTTCAGGATCAATGCTGGCACGCCTGTCTGCAATAAAATGAGGGTACTAACCCATGGAGCAAAATGCGTGGTAATCGCAAGAATAAGGTTTGCGATGTTGAAGAAGACAGGTGAGAAGACCCATATTTTGAATATACGCTCGGCCGACCGGCTCTTAAGACTGAGATAGACGAACAAAGGTAGAAACATGACTGTTTGGGGGGCATGCGCATGCCAGGTAACGGCTCCGGTTGCAGCCAGGATACCAAGGAACGCCAGGATAGATTTGAATTGATCCGGCAGGTAGGATTTCCTGGTGATGAACCAGGTCGCGATGAGGGTCAGGGATGTTCCGATAATCACGACTGCCCGGCCGAGTGTTGCCGATACGAATCCAGTCAGATGCACACCCAACATGCGCCAATTCATCATGATGATCGGCATACTGGCGCTACCCCCTTGGGCAGAATCCAAATAAACCTGAAACAGAGCCTGGAATCCCGTTGCTCCGATCATCGCGAATGAGAGGATGAGGGTTATAACCGCAACCAGGGAAAAGCTTATCAAGGTTTTATACGACCGGTGAAGGAGCAAGAACGGCAGGATGAGGATCAAAAAAAGTGGCTTGAGCAGAAGACCCCCCAGCCATAACCCGGCACGCAGAGGTTTACCTGTAACATTTGCACGGATGAATTCACCGATACTTATCATGAGTAATAAGTTCGTCTGACCTCCAAATAAATTATTGAAAAACGGTATCGATAAAATCGACATAAAAAGCAATCTCATCGGTGGTGGACTGCCGGTCATCGATCGAGCGAAGAACCGCAGGTAGAGAAAAGCCCCGGCAATGTTGATCAAGGTCCAAACAATAAAACTGGTCCGTAAATCAAGAAATGAGAGGATCTGGAATGGGAACACGAATACCGGCAGATAAACAAAAGGAATAGTACGATCTTTAATGGATTGAGCATCGCCACTCGTAAAGAAGACGCTTTCTGATTGGTAGATAAGTGTCTGGTCATAGATGCTTGCATAACCATGGGTTGTGCTAAGCCTGCCGACTGTCCAATAGGTACAGTAGTCGACTGCCAGATTGATACACAGCTTGCTTTTCATTTGGTCAGAAATGATCTGGAGCAGGTAAAAGAGTGCCATGACCACCAGCACAAGATTGACCCATGCCCCCGGGGCCATATTCTGAAACGGCAATGTATGTTTTGTTTTAACCATGTCCTGATATTTGTGGAAATTGTTGGTTATGAATGGGCCCATTTTATCAACAAACGGGTTGTTTCACAAATTAATCGATGACAGGCGTACGCTATTTTACAAGGAATTATCACGGATAGATCCATGACCTCTCAATAAATCTCCCCAGTACAGGGATAGAATTGAACCTTGCTCAATAAAATAACCAAGATCAGCCTGGACGACACACGCATGACCTATAATATTGACATTGCTCTTGCCCCTTTTTTAACAGCTTCCCCATTTAATAGATTGCATGAGAGGCTCTGCTTTGCATCGCCCCAGTGTGGGGAGGCTATTTAAAAAATGATGTGCAAGTTATTGGACGTGTTACAATTATTTGTTTTGCGAGAATATAATGAAAAGATACACTCTTATATTCAGTTTTATCGATACTCCATCTGTGGTCGATAGTCCGAGAGAGTTAGTCGAGAATATCCTGTTGCATCTTCACCCACGGATCATCTATAAAATTGGTCGCGTCACAGCTACCGGCGATCGAAGGCTGGTGGCTGAGGTTTCTGTTGATAAAAATGAAACCATGTTCGAAGCTCTGATTAAGATTGTTGAGGGGCGATCCCCACTAACCCTGAAGACTGTACGTTGGGGTTGGGTAGTGGATGATCCGCCTGACCCTACTTCTGGTATAACCATCCTGAACTTGGATCGCAATCCATTCGCTGACCTTCCGGCGCAAGATGTCCCCACGCAATTCAAGTTTAATAATAAAAACCATCTTCATCCATTTTATTTCGATCAACATTTTAACAATCGCTTTTCTCGCAGCGATAGTCGGTCGCACCATCTTCAGGAATTCGGGATTAATGGATGGTATTACCATCGTTATTTTCATGCTCAGGTTATTTTCCATCAACAACATCCCTCTGAAGTTTTGGCATTATCCTCAACTAATTATCTGTGATCAGTCATTGATTGTGACTTACTGGATGGGCAGAAAGGTTATCGAGGTTGGGTGGGAGGATATCTGGGGAATCGATTATGCTGATCCGGTGTGCAAGGTGTATAACAAGCAGCAGACAGTCCATTTTATTCTGACAGATCAGATCAGTGGCAACCAGAAAAGGTTGATCCTTCGGTCCATTATATCGAAAGTTCACTTGTAATATGTGGAAGGAAAAATTAGCTACCTTGTATACCGACACCCGGAAGCTCCTGCCGGGCTGAAGTGATAAATATAAGCTGACGTTACATATAACAGGACGAGTAGATTAGCAGAAAATAAATCAAACCACAACAACGAAAACAAAATAGAGAATAAATATGATAATCACCACTCGGATCAACAACGACATTACCCTGGACCAGACCATCCGCAATCGATATCAATGGGTGATCACTGAGCTTCAGAAAAATGGTTTCACTTATTTGCTCTCTTACAGCGAAACCCAATTCCCATTCAGCCTGCTCCTCCTGACCCCCATTTATTTTATGATGCGCAATCATTCCGAAATCGTCAGGATCACCAGTCCCTTGCGGGTGACAGCTTACTATCCGCTCCTTGTCCACCACGAGACCGGTACCATTGCATTGATCAACGGTTTGAATACCAAGTTCTACTCCCAGTTCATAGATGGTACCCTGATCATTTCGGTCAATTCTGAGACGAAAACCCTGAATGATGTGGAAACCAGATTATTCAAAACCAGCTTCCCCGGCAGCGAAGTTACCGCCTGGGAGAAGCACCTGGAATGGATGAATACATTTTTGAAAGACGGAAAACACCCAAATCTATCTGCAAGATTTGAAGAGTATTGCGCCATGTCAATCCGGGAGGAAAAAACGAGTATCTTGGATACACTTATTTTGATCGGGATCTGGGTCTTTATTCTCTTGGGATTTGGCAGAATCATATACTCCGTTTTAACCAGGATATTCAATCTATTTTTTTGATGATCGACAGGCTAAAAATTTGCAGCTCGCGGCTCGCTATAGCTCGATTGCATTTCCCATGAACCGAAAACAATATAAATCGATCAACATCAATTAATACTTGCATGTCGCTCGGGGTATACTCTACTTGATTTATCTGTTAATTTCTTTTACAACAAGATAATGGGCGATTATCTGTCAAGTGACAACTTGAGTTGATTTCAAAATGCTAAAATACTCTGGAGGGAACAAGTGGTAAATATGCAAATAGAAGATACATCAATCCTCGAGCTTGCATCGAAGATGACCTCGGGTGAAATCACTGCTCTCACCCTGACCGGGCAATATCTGGATCGAATCGAAAAGATTGATCGATCGGGACCGTCCATTAATGCTGTCATCGAAATCAACCCGGATGCCCTGTCGATTGCCGAAAAACTGGACCAGGAGCGTGCGGCTGGAAAGATCAGGGGACCACTCCACGGTATCCCCATCCTACTTAAGGATAATCTGGATACACATGACCGCATGCAGACCACAGCCGGATCTCTGGCTCTGGAGGGCTCGATTGCAAGCCGGGATGCATTCCTGGTGAAGCGCTTGAGATCATCCGGTGCGATTATCCTGGGAAAGACGAACTTGAGTGAATGGGCCAACTTTCGAGGGAAACATTCGGTAAGCGGCTGGTCCAGTCGCGGTGGGCTTACCCGTAACCCTTATGTACTCGATCGCACTGCTTGCGGCTCTTCGTCCGGTTCAGCTGCAGCTGTGGCGGCTTCATTGTGTGCAGGCGCCTTTGGCACCGAGACGGATGGCTCGATCATCTGCCCATCACAAACTTGTGGTGTAATCGGTCTCAAACCCACCCTGGGTCTGATCAGCCGCAGCGGCATCATTCCGATCGCGCACAGCCAGGACACAGCCGGTCCGATCGGTCGAACGGTCGAGGATGTGGCTGTGCTTCTGGGCTGCGTGATGGGTACCGACCTGGAGGACCGTTCCACCCGTTTATCGCAGACGCGGGGATTAAACGACTATACAAAATGTCTCGTCAAGGATGGGCTCAAAGGCGCCCGGATCGGCATTGCCAGGAATATGCTCGGCACAGACAAGCGGATCATCAAGATCCTTGAGTCGTCCATCGACCTCATGAAACAAATGGGCGCGGTGATCATCGACCCGGCTGATCTCCCGAACTGGGATGATTTTGGTAAATCCGAGATTGAAGTCCTCTGCTTTGAATTCAAGGCGGATCTCAACCGGTACCTCGGCACTCTTGGCCCACGCGCCAATGTCCATTCACTTGAGGAAGTGATCAAATTTAATGACGATAACAAGAGCCGTGTAATGCCGTACTTTGGTCAGGAGCGGATGCTTGCCGCCCAGGAAAAGGATTCACTTACTTCACGCAAGTACCGGGAAGCGCTAGCCCGCAACCACCGGCTCATGCGGCAGGAGGGCATCGATGCCTTGATGGCCGATAAACGGCTGGATGCCATCGTGGTTGTTTCTGGAGGTCCTGCCTGGACCATCGACCTTGCCAATGGTGATCCCAGTAGCTGGGATATGGAAAGCACCTCGCCGGCCGCTGTTGCCGGGTATCCTCATATTACCGTTCCGGCGGCCGAGATCTTCGGCCTGCCGGTCGGCATTTCCTTCTTTTCCAAAGCCTGGCGGGAACCGGAACTCCTTAAGCTTGCATACTCGTTCGAGCAGGCTCTGAAGGCACGGAAACCGCCACGCTTCCTGCAAACGGCAGATCTTGGCCTGTTGAAGTAGAGGCATATCGACATCCCACCCGCCAGGAAGGAGTACAGCTGTGATAAAACTTTATCTGTACCCTAGTGAAACAGCCCTAACATCGTGAATAACCAGTAAAATTATACAAGGAGATCACGATGGATGCAAAGTTACGAGTTGCACAGCACAAGTTGAGTGTTCTACAGTTGGCAGAGACTTTACGCAATGTCAGTGAAGCCTGTCGCCAGCGAGGAGTCTCGCGCACACAGTTTTACGAATACAAGCGCAGATTTCAAACACATGGAATCGAAGGCTTGAAAGATCTACCTCCGATCCCCAAATCCAATCCCCTGACGACACCCCCGGAACATGTGGATCGAATCCTGGCGATGAGCCTGGAGCATCCTACCTGGGGATGCAACAAGCTGAGCGACAGCCTATCTCTGGATGGAATTAGAATTAGTTATCCCACCATCCAGAATATCTTGAACAAGCATGAAATGGGAACTCGCTATGAACGGTTGTTGAAGTTGGAGGAGCGCAGTTTGAACCAGGAGATTGAGCTGACACCTGCCCAAGTGGCCTGGATCGAGAAAGCCAACCCTTGCTTCAGGGAACGGCATATCGAGAGCAACAAGCCGGGTGAGGTGCTTTCACAAGATACTTTTTATGTTGGCGTGCTCAAAGGTGTGGGGCGAGTTTACCTGCATACAGTGGTCGATACTTTTGGCAGCTATGCCTTTGGCTTCCTGCACACAACCAAACAGCCGGAAGCAGCTTTGGCAGTACTCCACAATGACGTCCTCCCCTTCTACCAGGACAAGGGGCTTAAGGTTGAATCTATCCTCACCGATAACGGGCGAGAGTTTTGTGGGAAAGATACTCATCCGTATGAGTTCTACTTGGAATTAAATGACATCGAACACCGCAAGACCCAGGTTCGTCGACCTCAAACAAATGGTTTCGTCGAGCGTTTCAACCGGACGGTTCTGGATGAATTCTTTCGGATAGCGTTCCGGAAGAAATTGTACGAATCTGTCGAGGCACTACAAACTGATTTAGATACCTGGTTGGTCCATTACAACACAGAGCGACCACACCAGGGTTATCGCAACCGCGGTCGTAGACCGATAGAGACGATCGATATCTTTTTATCCCCCGATGTTAGGAATGAGTCCTAAGAGTACACTTTATCTCACGATTGCGATTCTCATGATAGCTGTTACAGCGTGTTCTCAATCTACTCAAAAGGTGACTCCCAGATGGGTTGACCAGTAAATCGATGAATATCAAAGTAAACCGGTTGGAAATCCACCACAATCGATCTGGCGCTACGAATACAAGAGCCAGGTTATGTACTTTGTTCCACAACAGTGCTGTGTTCTGTTCAGTACGTTTTATGATGCTGACGGAAATGAGATTTGTGCTCCAGATGGTGGTTTTACCGGAAAAGGTGATGGTCAATGGCCGGATTTCTTTACAGAAAGGACTGATGAGAAACTTGTGTGGAAGGACATGCAACCTCGCTAACCATTATTCTTGCTGGTCGTGCATGACCTCATGTTAAAAAGTGCAAGCTATGGCGATGAATTTACAGAAGCTGACCTGCCCCATCTGGTGGTATATGACAATTGGTTGGATGATTAACAAAACGCGTTGGTAAAATGGAATGGGAAGGTGAGACCTATTAATCCAAATGCGGAGTAGAATCGGTGTATCAATAAGAAGGCTTGTCCTAGAGGTCATATGAAACCCTCCAGTATCTTTTCAGGTACTCATCGACGAAAGGGGCAACAGGCTACACAGGCGACTCCGCTGACCTATTGGAGTCGCCCGGCCGAGCAACTACTTTCTGAACTGCATAGCACCCAGAAAGGTATCCAGCAAACACAGGCAGAAAACCGTATCAAGCAATATGGGCAGAACACACTCAAAGCTCAGCGGCGAGCTACGGCGCTGCAACTGTTCCTTTACCAGTTTAAAAGTCCTCTCGTTCTCATCCTCATCTTCGCCGCCATTGTCTCTGCTTTCATGGGAGAGTGGATCGATGCCAGTATCGTGCTGGCTGTGGTGATCGGTAGTACGATGCTCGGGTTTGTTCAGGAATACCGGGCAGGCAATGCTGTCGAGAAACTTCGGTCACAGGTCACCATCAAATCGAGTGTGCTGCGCGATGGACAACCACGGATGTTACCCTCCGAACAAGTCGTGCCGGGAGATGTGGTACTGCTCTCGGCAGGCAGCCTGATTCCCGCCGATGGTGTTGTATTGGAAGCAAATGACTTCTTTATTAACCAGGCTGTGCTTACCGGCGAGACATTTCCCGTGGAGAAGAAGGCGGGGATTGCCACAGCCAAAGCCAGCCTGGGGGAGCGCACTAATTGTGTCTTTATGGGCACGAGTGCGGGCAGCGGTTCAGCACGAGTATTGATCGTGCAGACCGGTAAAAGCACAATCTTTGGACAGATTGCCGAACGACTGAACCTGCGACCACCGGAAACGGAGTTTGAACGCGGAATCGCGCGGTTTGGCCATATGCTGACACAGGTTATGCTGGTAATGGTAGTCATCGTCCTGGCCGTCAATATCTTCCTGGCCAAGCCGCCCATTGACTCGTTGCTTTTTGCGCTAGCCCTGGCGGTTGGGCTGACCCCGGAGTTACTGCCTGCCATTATCAGCATCACACTTTCTCATGGCGCACAGCAAATGGCCAAACGAGGCGTGATCGTGCGCCGGCTGAATGCGATTGAGAATTTTGGCAGCATAGACGTGTTATGTACCGACAAAACCGGCACCCTGACAGAAGGAGTCGTACGACTCGATGGTGCATTGGACCCTGAAGGCAAAGCATCCACAACCGTATTGCGCAATTCCTATCTCAACGCACATTATCAAACTGGTCTGAACAATCCATTGGATGAGGCGATTACCGCGTACGCCCAAAAGGCCAAGCTTGATATCAGCACCGAGCAGAAGGTGGATGAGATCCCCTATGACTTTGTGCGGAAGCGTCTGAGTGTGGTCATTGCCAACGCAAAGGGTGAACGCACCCTCATCACCAAAGGCGCATTGGATATCATTCTGAGTATCTCCAAGCAAGTACAGATTGGAGAGAAAACGGTCCAATTGGACGATCAGAGACGAGCCGCGATTGAAAAACGTTTCAGCGACTGGAGCAGTCAGGGATTTCGCGTTCTGGGTGTGGCAACGAAACCCGTGGATAAACGAACTAAATCATATTCGCACGCAGATGAAAGCGATCTCATCTTCAATGGATTCCTGCTGTTCTTCGATCCACCAAAGGCTGATGTACAAAAAACCATCGTTGACCTTGCCAAACTCGGAGTAAAACTTAAGATCATCACGGGCGATAACCAGAAAGTGGCACGGCACGTTGCTGAAGCGGTAAAACTTCCGGTCACAGGATTATTGACAGGAAGTGCGTTAAATGATCTGCGCGATGAGGCTCTCTGGCATGCGGCCGAGCTTACGACCATCTTTGCTGAAGTGGATCCAAACCAAAAAGAGCGCATCATTCTCGCATTGCGTAAGACCGGGCATGTGGTCGGTTACATGGGCGACGGCATTAACGATGCACCGGCGCTGCACGCTGCCGATGTCGGCATTTCAGTGGATACGGCCGTGGATGTGGCTAAAGATGCTGCTGACTTCGTGTTGCTCAAGCAAGATCTGGACATTTTACGAAAGGGTATCGCCGAAGGTCGCGTGACATTTGCCAACACGCTAAAATACATCCTCACCACCATCAGTGCCAACTTCGGCAATATGTTCAGTATGGCCGGGGCTTCGTTATTATTGCCATTTCTGCCTTTACTAGCGCCACAAATCCTGCTCAACAATTTCCTTTCCGATATTCCAGCTACAACTATCGCAAGTGACAATGTGGATCCAGAGTGGGTGGCAAAACCGCGCCGTTGGAATACCACTTTTATCCGTGACTATATGATTTTATTTGGTCTGGTCAGTTCGATTTTCGATTTTCTGACATTTGGGGCGTTACTCTTTCTATTCCGTGCTTCCCCTGAAGAATTTCGAACCGGATGGTTTATCGAGTCGCTCTTGACCGAACTTGTGATCGCACTTGTCGTTCGGACGCGCCATCTTTTCTTCCGCAGCCGCCCGGGGACACTTTTATTGGTGAGTACGATGGTCGTTACAGCTATTGCCCTGGTATTGCCCTACCTGCCCTTCGTGTCCGTGTTTGGTTTCATCCCGCTGCCGGTGCCTCTCATGTTGGCTATGATAGGATTGACAGCACTGTATGTTGTGGTCACCGAGATCGCCAAGAAGTTTTTCTACTCGAAGATGGAAAATGTGATTGCTTAATTAAGCTGCAGAGGTATTACAGAGTGTTGTCTTATCTTTCACCATCCTGATTTATCCCTGTGCTTCGTATCTTCTGGCCCGCGCGGGAGTCAGCCGGTGAAAAGTGTTAAGGAGAAACTTCCATGACAGAGTCACTCAAGGCACCCTATCTACAAATGGTCGATAAGCGCGGTGACTATCAGGTTTGGATAGTTGATGGTGCATATATCCGCGGGCACATTGATGAAGAATTCACGAATTTTGGTCAACACTACCGGTATCCGTACATCCCTTTGAAAGAATTCTGGATTGACCATGAAGCTGAGCACGATGAGCGCGCATTCTTTATCGATCATCTGCTGGTAGAGTATGATCTCATGGCGAAAGGTGTATCTTACATTGATGCGCTCACACAAGCTGACCGGATCGAGCGCAGAGAAAGGCGACGGGCAGGGGACATCCGCAAGGTAACGCATCAAGGGAAAGAGTTACCGGATGCCAAAGTGGTTCACGAATCACTTTGGAAGAAACTGGAGAATGGTGTCAGTGTATGGATCGTTAATGGCCGTTTGGTGAGAAGCGCGTTCGATATCGATTTCACCGCCGGAGGGCATGATCACGTTTATGAATTCGTACCGGCAAGTGAGGTCTGGATCGACGAAGCCATTGAGGAAAAGGAAAGGGGGTTCGTATTGCTGCACGAACTGCACGAACGCAATCGTATGGCAGGTGGCATGCCATACAGTAAAGCCCATAACGAGTCCAGCCATCTGGAATACCGGTGTCGACACCATCCGGATGAACTGCATGATGCTTTGGAGGCTGAGGGTTGGGCGTGAGTCTAAGCGCACTTAATCTGCCTGGAGAGAGAGCCTTTGCCGCTGCCCTGACCCCTTTGAGATCAAAGCTTTTAGATGACATTGTTATTTTTTTTAGACTGGTGTAACAGGAAGAAAGGAGTAAAGATCATGAAACGCTTTAGCTCAATCACCTTGTTCATTGGACCGGTTGTAACGATCGCAATTTTGCTGGGCGGGCTGCTGGGGAATATTGATCCCGTCACCGCTGGCGTATCGAGCACACAGAGTGACATTGTCGGCCCGCCCGGAAGCGGGAAATTCGGCGATAGTGTGGCTGCTCTGCCCAACGGTAACATCGTCGTGACCGACCTCGCATACGATAACGGGTTGACTGCTGATGTGGGGGCGGTATACCTGTATAATGGCGCAACGCGTGCGCTCATCAGCACGCTGACCGGCAGTACAGCCGGCGATCAGGTTGGTTCAGGCGGTGTCATCGTACTCACTAATGGGAATTATGTGGTGCGCAGTACTTTCTGGAATAGCGGAGAGGTTAATGCCGGTGCTGTGACGTGGGGGAGTGGCACGACTGGTGTTAACGGCACGGTAAATGAGACCAACAGCCTTGTTGGCAGCAAGACCAATGACTTCAGTAACTCGTACGTTACGGCGTTGACCAATGGAAACTATGTAGTATATACCCCCGATTGGGATAACGGTGGAGTGGTGGATGCCGGCGCAGCAACCTGGGGGAATGGCACGACAGGCATTACGGGAGTGATTGATGCGAGCAAAAGCCTGGTGGGCAGCACTGCTTATGATCATGTCGGTGATTATGTAGAACGACTTACCAATGGAAATTATGTCGTGTTCAGCCCAGATTGGAACGACACTGTCTCGGTGGTGACAGATGCCGGTGCGGCGACATGGGGAAATGGATCGAGCGGTATTGCAGGGCTGGTCATCATAAGCAACAGCCTGGTGGGCAGTAAGTCTAACGATTTTTTCGATGGGTATGTGACGCCACTCACCAACGGAAATTATGTCGTGTGCAATTATGTCTGGGATGACGGTGGAACGGCAAATGTCGGAGCGGCGACCTGGGGGAATGGTGCAACGGGGATCGTCGGTTTAATTAACGTAAGCAACAGCCTGATTGGCAGCACGACCGACGATAAAGTCGGATTTGATGTTTATCCACTCACCAACGGGAACTATATCGTATTAACGAGTCGATGGGATAACGGCGGAACGGCAAATGTCGGGGCGGCGACCTGGGGGGATGGCACGTCCGGCACCTCGGGAACTGTTGGCACAGGCAACAGCCTGGTGGGCAGCATGGCTAATGATCAAGTCGGATGGGGGGTGAAAGCGCTGACCAACGGGAATTATGTGGTTACCAGCCCGTATTGGGCTAATGGCAGTGCCACTGAAGCCGGGGCGGCAACGTGGGTCAGTGGAGCGGGTGTCACAACCGGGCCAGTTACCACGGGCAACAGCCTGGTGGGCGGGACGGCGCATGACAAGGTTGGTTATTATGGTGTTGCAGCCCTTACCAACGGTAACTATGTGGTGAACAGCCTGGATTGGGATAGTGTCAGTGCCACGGATGTTGGTGCGGCGACGTGGGGAAACGGCATGGGTGGAACCATTGGCTTGATCAATGAGACCAACAGCCTGGTCGGAAGTTCTGCCGATGATAGGGTTGGTAATAGCACAAGAGCGCTCACTAACGGGAATTACGTGGTTCGCAGCCCTCAATGGAATAACGGTGTCGGTGCTGCAACCTGGGGAGATGGTACGACTGGCATTACCGATGTGGTCAGTGTGGCCAACAGTCTGGTAGGCGTTATAACCAATGATTGGGTAGGAAATAACGATATAAGAGCGCTCGCCAATGGGAACTACATTGTGATCAGCTCTAGTGTGGATAACGGCGGCTTAACGGATGTCGGGGCTGTGACGTGGGGGGATGGGACCAACGGTACTATTGGACAGGTCAGTTCAAGCAACAGCCTGATGGGTGGCACGACCAACGATCAAGTTGGTTCCAGTTTCTCAATGGTATTGGAGAATGGGGACTATGCGGTGGGGAGCCGCTTCTGGGACAATGCCGGCCTTGTAGATTCTGGCGCGGTGACCTGGGGGGATGGGACCACAGGTGTTACCGGGATGATCACTGCACAAAACAGTGTGCTTGGTACCTTTTTGAACGGTGGGTATTTACTAAACAGTAGATACGACTACACCAATGATCAGCTGGTTGTCGGCCGGCCGCTGGAGAACATTGTCACCCTGTTCAGCCCATACACCTATGCATCCTTCCTACCCTTCATTCTCAGAAGTGCACCTTAAAAAAGCAACCCTCAAACTGCCGAGGCTCATGAAAACCTGGAGATTTACAGTAGGATACGTTATCAGCATGTGGAATAAGTAAATTAAATAAATTACCTGGAGAGATGAGTATATGACTACCAAAAAGCAAAAAGATGCCGCGCAGGCAAACATCAGGAAAGCCCAACAGAAATGGCAGGAAATGACACCCCGGCAACGAGCTTTAGCCCAACCTGAAGGAAGAAAGCGCGCCAAACCGGGTACGAAAGGGGAAGGCGACTACTTCCGGATTATTGTCCGACCGAAGGATGAATTTTCCACGTTCCGCTACCAGGATGTCGGTGAAAAGGGTCATATCCTGCGCCTGGCCGGCAAGAGAAGCAGCGGGTCCTGGGATACGCATGCCTGGCTCATCGGCAAACAGGATGCCCATCTTGAAGGCGATACATTGATTGCCGATAACGAGGATGCCCGAAAGGTGATCGGAACTCTGGGATCAATACCCAGGCACATTAAGGGAGACATCTTCGAAGCGAAGGACAGACCCAATGTCCCTGAGCGAATAAAGCCAACCGAGGCACAACAGAGAGCCTGGTCCGAGAATATAAAAAAAGCCCAACAGGCTCGCCGGACGGGCACACCCTCAAAGAAGGCTTGAACTGCTCCTTTCGATGCGTGCTGTCCACCTACGCAACCCGAGGTTGTGCTACGCGATGGATACTTTCGCTGCTCACCTGCCCCCTTCAGGGGGCTAAGCTTCGCTACGTTCCCCAAGGCTCCCCGAGGGAATGCTTCGCGAGAAATGCTCCGCGAGGAGTGCCAGGCAAGGAGTGTTACGGAACCCCCCATACAGGAAGCTACGCTTAAGGGGGCTACGCTCCGCTCCGTCCCCCGAGGGGATGCTGGTGCGAGGAGTGCTGCGCAACCCCCCATACAGGTAGCTACACTTCGGGGGGCAATACTGAGAACGGTTCGCCCCCCAAAAAAGGGGGGCTAACGCAGCTCTTGATAGGGAGAAGTTTTGGGTGTTAATCACCCGTAAACGCTTGACATCCGGGATAAGATCAATAAAATGAGCATAGAGATAATCATTCTGCATGAATCGATAGTATTGTAACGTCAATCGATTGAGGTAATTATGAAACAGGCAGTCATGATTGCTCCCGGTCAGATTGAGTTCCGGGAAATTGAGCGCCCAAAACCGCTTCCTCAGGAAATCCTGATCGAGGTCAAGCGGATTGGAATTTGTGGTTCGGATATCCATGTCTATCACGGGCTTCATCCATACACCAGTTACCCGATCGTCCAGGGTCATGAAGTCTCGGGGGTGATTGCAGAAATCGGTGGAGGTGTGACCGGTTTTGGCAAAGGTGAACAAGTTGTTTTTATGCCCCAGATATTCTGTGGAACCTGTTATTCCTGCCGAAACCATATGGAGCATATCTGTGATCAATTGAAGGTGATGGGTTTTCAGGTCAATGGCGCCGCCCAGGAATACTTTTCTATACCCGCCGGCAAGGTATTGAAAGCCCCTGCCAATATTACTCTTGATCAGGCTGCCATGATCGAACCGCTTTCGGTAGCCATCCATGCGCTTTCGCGCTTTGGTGATGTGGGCGGGAAAAATGTAATTGTGCTCGGAGCCGGGACGATCGGGAACCTGGTCGCCCAGGTTGCGCGATCGCTTGGTGCTTCCAAAGTTCTGATCACCGATATCAGCGAATTCAAGCTTGCTTTGGCGCGTGCATGCGGTATTTCATTGACGGTCAATTCCAACCGGGTAAACCTGGGGGATGAGTTAATGAAGGCGTTTGGTCCTGATAAAGCCGATGTGATCCTCGAATGTGTCGGTTCGCAGGATACCATCAGCCAGGCGATTGAACATGCCCGGAAGGGATCGGTCATTGTGGTGGTTGGAGTCTTTGGTAAAAAACCATGCATCGATCTGGGTTTGGTCCAGGACCGTGAGTTGACCATAACCGGGACACTCATGTACCAGAAGAAGGATTATGAATGTGCTGTTCAATTGATCTCGCAAGGCTTACTCAACCTGGATACGATGATCACCCACCGCTTTCCTTTCAGTGACTATCCTCAAGCTTACCGTGAGATTGAGGAGTTGGGTGGGGATTACCTTAAAGTGATGATTGAAATGCAATAAAAGGGGAGGGAAGAGGAAGAACTTTATTACACTACATACTGTTTATAGGCTGTTATACTATTGCTTATCGGTCATTACATCGAAAATGTTTTAACGTACAAGGAGGTTGATCATGAAGACCTTTGTGATCGTGATTATGATTTTGGGTGGCCTGGTGTTGCTGATAGGGGCTGTTTTAAAGTGGGAATGGATGCTTAGAACTCGTCGATCCAGAGATATCGTCCAAAAATTAGGTATCGAACGAGGAAGGATCATTTATGGAGTGATCGGTGGTTTATTGGTCATCGTCGCTCTCGCCCTGATCCTATTTCCACAAGTCAGTCAACCTTTTACAGGGAAACCAGATGCATTGGCGATATTATCGGTGGAACCAGACGGTTGTACTGTGACGCGTTCCGAAGTGGCTGGAATGTCATCGAATAAAAACCTTCTATGGCGGATAACGAATCAGAACTTTGAGACAGTTGCCTTCCAGAGTGCCGATGATGGTTTTTCGTACAGGTACGATCATTCCGGAATATATGATGTGGTCCTTCAGGTCTGGTACAACGGCAATTATGTGACGATCAGCAACAAGGTGGAGATCAACTGTACGTCATAAACTCGCTGCCCACATTCCGGTCATATTTGCTTAAGGGAGGAAGATATTTTGGGTTGGAGGGCTGTACTTCGTTGCGTTCTCCTTTAGATTGCTACGTTGCTCACCTGCACCCTTCAGGGGGCTGCGCTTCGCTACGTTCCCCAAGACTCCCCGAGGCTCCCCTAGGGAGTGCTTCGCGAGGAGTGCTACGAGACGTGAGCTACGGAACCCCCTACACTTCGTTTCGGGGGCGCAAAGAGCGCGGTTCGTGAAAGGGAGAGGTTCCATTATTAAATCGCCAAAAAGCACTTGACCTTTTGAGTAATAAAAATAAATCTGGTGTAAACTGAAATAGGACCGTCTATCAAGAGACTGGATAATCAAGAGGTTGTCACTATCTCTGTGAAGCGAATGAATATGAACAAAAAGCTCCTCGCCCTCTATATCCTGGATCAGATCCTCAGTCTGATCGGCGCGGGCGTGGCGCTGTTCTGGTCGGCCGGGCGGATTGACTGGTGGTCCGCCTGGGCTGCCATCGCTGTGTGGTTGGTTTGGTTTATGGCGATGGATATCATCCTCCTGCGCACAAACCCGGACCTGATGGCCGAGCGCCTGTCTCCTCCCAGGGGAGCTAAAGGCTGGGACCGTGCCATCGTGAGCATCCTGCGCCTGACGCAGTTGGTGCGCTATATTCTCGCCGGGCTCGATCAGCGTTATGGCTGGACGGGTGGCTTTCCCGTAGCTGCCCAAATAACCGGTCTGACGGCTTGTGTCCTGGGCTACGCCTTTTTTGGATGGGCGATGGCCAGCAATACCTTTTTCTCACAGATCGCGCGCATACAGTCCGAGCGTGGTCACACTGTCGCCACCAATGGTCCGTATCATTTTGTGCGCCATCCGTCTTACGTCGGCGGAATCCTGTTCGAGCTGGGCATGGGCGTCCTGCTGGCATCCTGGTGGGCAATACTTGCCGGCGCTGTATGCGCGTTCCTGCTCATACTGCGCACTGCGCTCGAAGATCGCACCTTGCAGGCCGAGTTGACCGATTATCGGGAGTATGCGCGCCAGGTGCGTTATCGCCTGATACCGGGTATCTGGTGATCAAATAGAGGAACATCCTTAAAGTAGCTTGCCATCTCACCGGCTCTTTATGGGGGAGCTACGCATAGTTCATGAGGCGGGGATTACCAATAATTGCTTGACAATTAGCTCAATCTAAGTACAATATAAATTAAAATTATTATGATTATCACATTCAATAGAATAGTTTGTTAGGTTTAAATTATTATGGTGAGTGTCAACTGGTAGGGGCATTTGCGAAAAGGAGAAAATGACATGCAAAACCTAAATAATCTTTTCACACTGGAAAGCCTACTCAGTCTGCAGGGATCAGCCGCTGCGGCAATTCTAGTTCCCAATGTGCTTTCCAGTGTGATTGGGGAAAAATTTAAACCCATTAAAAAGGTACTGGCTTTTATCCTCGCCATGCTGCTGGCATACCTGGTCGCCGCCCTGGCTGCAGAAACGGGATGGCTGAAATGGATACTGGCATTCTTCAATGGCTGCCTGGTCTATGCCTCTGCCGTTGGCATCAATGAATCGGTCAATGCAACCACACCGACCAGGAAGGGGACCCGGAAGTTCTTTGAATCCTGGTTTTAATTATAGAAGCTAAACCGTAATACGACATTTACCCGGGTGATCGCAGGACAAGTATCGGATAACATATCGAGCAAACGGCACAGGGCAAGACAGCATAACCCCCGGGTAAATGATGGTGGTACATCAGGGTGTAAAGGAGGTTGCAGATGCGTAACAAGGTAGCGGGTGTTGTAACCGTCCGGGCGATCAGCGGGACACATGTGGTTTTCCTGGCCTTCAGCATGAAGGAATCCGACGCAAAGGATCTGATGGGATTTGCGATCCAGCGGACCGACCTGACGGAAAAAGAAACCTGGTGGCTGAAAGGCAACAAAACGTTCGCAAGTATTCGACCGTCCACCGGCATAGAAGATGCCAGCAGTCATGAGCATCCCTTCCAGGCGTTTCAGTGGGCAGATTATTCGGCCAAGCCCGGTTATCGTTATTCCTACCGGGTGATACCCATGGTCGGAAAACCGGGAGAATTAACCGAGAAAACGGCTACCGTCATTACCATCGATACGGAACCGCTGTCGGGCTCCACCCATGACGTCTATTTCAATCGTGGCGCGATTGCTTCGCAAGCTTTCACCTATCGTTATCCGGGAAAAAGCCTCGAGCAGGCCGGTCAGCCCGCTTATGACTGGCTGACCCGCGATCTGCTACCCGGTTTGCTCGACTTCATCGCTCAGGCCAGGGACAACAGCTACAGCTTGCGCGCCGCAATCTACGAACTGAAATGGGATAAAGCGCTTGCAGCCTTCAAAGCAGCCTCCAACGCCGGCGCTGACGTCAAGATCATCTACCATGCAAAGGATGATGCCACCGGGCAGGAAAACGAAAAGCAAATCAAGGCTGCGGGAATAAGCGCGCTGTGTGTGCCGCGCAGGAATGCCAAACTGATGCATAACAAGTTCATCGTGCTCAGCCAGGCCGGTAATCCTGTTTCGGTATGGACCGGTTCCACCAATTTGAGTTGCAATGCCTTTTTCGGTCAGCTGAACGTGGGACACACGATTCATGACCCCCAGATCGCCGGTGCCTACCTCGCGTACTGGACTGCATTACAAGCAGATCCGGTTGGCAAGGACCTCAAAGACTGGGCAGAGATCAACAATGCGCTGCCACCCGCCAATGAGACAGATCCCATTACCCCGGTGTTTTCCCCGCATCGCGGGCGGGGTGTTTTTGACTGGTGGATCGCACTGGCAGGCATGCCCGACAAGCCTCTTTTCATGACCTTTCCTTTCGGCATCGTGCAGGATTTCCGGCCGGTTTTCGACAGGAACGACAAGGCACTGCGGTTCGCCCTGTTGGATAAGTATGTAAATGGAGGAAACGCAGCCTCACGTGCAGCCGCCGTCGCCGACATCGAGCGCATCCGCCGCTATCCCAACATCGGTCTGGCACTGGGCGAGCGCATTTACGTGGATTGGATCGACGGCTGGCACAAGGAAAACAGCCCGCTGGGTGTCAATGTCAACTGGGTGCATACCAAGTTCATGCTCATTGATCCGTTGGGCAGCCGGCCGGTGACGCTGACCGGCTCGGCCAACTGGAGCGAGCCGAGCGTGAACACCAATGACGAAAATATGGTGGTCATCCGCGGGGACAGTCGCGTGGCGGATATCTATTTCGGTGAGTTCATGCGCATCTTTGCCCACCACCGCTTTAGGGAATCCGTGACCCGCTATTTGAAGCGATACGGCAAGGATTTCACCAATTTCTGGAAGCCGCAGGACCTGTTCGAAGATCCGACCCTATGGGTGCCGAAGCATTTTAAGACCGGATCAGAGTATGACATCAAGCGGCGTTATTTTGCGGATGAATAAAAACCTTCCGAGTGTGGATAACAACTTGTTTGCCGGGATTCGTGTCGCTCAACTCGGCCTGCCATACCTTCTGTCACTTGTCTTGGAGGCACTGTAATGCCAGATAGGAATGGATTAATTTATTGGAATAGTCTTTAGATTTATCGATGATCGACCCGAGCAAGTTGAATGGATAATTACGCATCCAGGAATGATGTAATAAATCCGGGCATGATATGCATTATCCAACCGCATTAACCAATCGAGAATTGGAAGTGTTGACACTGGTGGCACAGGGGAAAAATAATCGACAAATAGCCGAAAAATTGTTAATTACGATTCGAACAGTTAAATACCATACCGGTAACATCTATAGCAAGATAGGTTGCAGATCCCGGTGGGAGGCGATCGCCTGGGTTTGGGCAAATGAGCGTACCAATAGGCAGATGGATGACATCTAGGACTGTACCTTGGTACGTTGTTTTTCCCAAGCCGCCATATCTATAATAATTATTATTCATTGAACGTTATTGGCGTTTAATCAATGGTTATTGGCAAGGGAATGATTCATTTTTTACCTATAACATTTTATATTGATTGGTTGTTTGAATTGAAAATTGTGGATATCCTGTTGTTTGGTCATGGGATGGAAATAAAATCCAACAAGGAGGTGCTTTATGAGTACTCTTGTGCTATTCCGTAGAATCGACATATTTCTGTTTGTCTTTTTACTGGTAATTCTGAGTTGTGTACCGAATCCCACGGTCTCTCCAGCCACACCTGCAACAACTTTCCTAGCTATGAATCCGCCTCCCGATTCGGACAAAGGTTTTCCCGTGGCTTCGGGGAACAACTCCTGCTGGATGCATACCGCATCCAATATGCTGGCCGGTGCCGGCTTTGGCACCGGAACGACGGTACAGGACCGGGCAGAAGATATTTTCGCTGATATGAGCGCAGTATGGACGGCTAATGATAGTCTTCTTGGAGGCTGGCCCCAGTCGGCGATCCAATGGTGGCTGGCTTCGGCCAATAATACCTGGACATCCAATCCCTACACGGTCGTCACTGTCCTCGGAGGTTTGGGTTGCGTTCCCTGGGCTGACACGAATGGTGCCCAAACCATAGGCAATGAGCTTCGCGACTTCAACATGGTTGGGCTTGCCATTCGATGGCCCAATGGTGTATCAGTATACGGGTGTAATGGTGGTCATGCCATTACCGGATGGGGGGATGAAAATCCCAGTATGAATCCACTCACCGCCAATCCTGCTGAAATACATGTCACCGACTCAGACACCGATGCCGGGGGCGATGTTCAGGCTTATGTCTACGATGCTTACACCAATCCCAATCCGAGCGGCGACGATGAAGGCAATGGCTGGTACTTCAACTACGGCAACAGCAACAATCACGCCTATATCATCAATGCCGTCACTCTGAGCCCAACCAGCGGTGTATACGGAGTAAACACCGTACGGGTTCTGGGTTCTTATAAGATCCTGCAAAACCTGGAGCAGGAAGCCAGTGATCTCCACTACCTGGTTGGTACCGATGTGGATATCCTGACCTACAGGACGTGGCTCGACTGGGAGGGTACTCCCTCCATAACTGAAAATCAACCACGCCGGGAGTTGACGGTGGACTGGGATTTTTCGAAGTTTAAAATGATACCTCAAAACACCTGGGTGACGATCAGCACCGAATTCATCGAGCCATATTGGAATTCAATCCGGTATCGGAACGTATACTTCACCTATCCAGACATGCGAGGTTCATTACTTCCGGATCTGGCATGGGAGATCGAGACGCCTGTGATAGACAGGGCAGAGTTAATACCGAGTGTCACCGGCGGTTACGTGATCGGTAGCTTTGACATTGCTACCGAAAAATCTCCCGATATACCAATCGCCCGCTATCGGTTGGTGCACCAGTATCTTTACAACCAATCGCCGGAATTCCACACATTCACCGTTTCCGGCAGCCCCGGATTCGTGATCAGCGACTTGCTTTTTGGCCACAGCTATGGTTACCCCACGGAAGAAGAACTGTGGAGATTTGAAAATTGGATGAACAAGCAGGGCGAAACGGTTTCTCTGGGAACAGAACCGGTGAAGATCACCATCGACTGGAAAGGATTATTGCCTTACCCCGAGGGGTTGAAGTAAGGATCGAGACCTGTGGGTCGTGCTTCAGCAGAGGATTTCAACAGGGTTGGCGGAAAGGTAGAAACCGCAAACCCTGTATTATTATGGAATACAACATAGTTGAAAGTAACCTGGTCGCCGCCACACCTGCGTTCCCTATGCCCCAATGCTTCGCAGTGCTTCCGCGAATCCGTTGACCTTTATATGAAGCAATACGGCAAGGATTTCGTCAACTTCTGGGAGCCGCAGGACCTGTTCGAAGGTTGGAGCATCTAAGTGCTGCTGCAATCCAAGCCAGGCTCGGGCGAGGACATCTAGCGGTGTTATTTCGCCGATGAGTAGGGAGATTCCGGATAGAGATGCTTGTGTTTATTGGATTTCATTTCGTTCAACCCAAACTTCCCGATCTGAATTATTCTTCGTTGATGATATTTGGCATAAGAAACCTGCATAGTATCCCAATAAACCACATTTGGTTAAAGAAATATCATATCTTGAAGTAGATAGAGATGGATACGGAGGAGATATGGTTAATGTACGAGTCTTTAGGGTTGGTTTGATCGCAATGCTTGGTTTTGTGGTAATTATCACTCAACTCGCATGTGGCACTATGTTTTATGCCATTGAACCAACAATTCTTCTAACACCACCGGCAAGAACAACATTGCCCACCTCTGTCAAGGGAGATTTGATGCAAATCGATTCTGCCTTGAAACAATCAATGGAAGGGAGCCTTGCCTATAATGCACCCGCAACAATGAAACTGGGTGAGACAAAAACCATTCAATTGCTTATGAGCCCGTCTATTTCCCCTCAAGATTTGGGGACCAATATTGCTGAAGAGGGGGCTGTGATAACTGCTCCGGTGAACGTCACCCCAAGAATGAAGGCTGAATTGCATGCGGCCGACCCTGACGCTTTTGTTATTCAGGAGCTTCACGACAATCCAGAACAACTCCTTACTTCGACAGAACCAACAGAATGGCGATGGAATGTTACAGCAAAGAAAGAAGGATTACAGAAATTAACGCTGACCGTGTTCAGGCTGGTCAGCTATGAGGGGAAGGAATACTGGCGACTGATATCGTATGAAGCGATCATTGAAGTAACGGTCACGTGGACGCAGAAAATAATCATTAATGACTGGGAGTGGCTGATTACGATCATCCTTACTGCGATATTGATTCCAGCTATATGGCGTATTGTAGATAGGCGAAGAAAGAAGAAATCAATCAAGAAAGCTAAAGTTGATCTCCATAAAAAGTAACGGATTTCGACATCCACCTGCCCCCCACCTGGGGGTTCGTTTTCATTTTGAGGGCAGGTTGTGGCTTGTGAAAGATAGATCTTTAAAGTAATAAATCACTTGACTTTTATTAGAAAATAAATACAATGATATATAAGATTAGGATAAATTTAGAAAACTATACAGGTATGTAGATATTATTACTTTATTTTTTCACCATTAATTTTATCGAATTCCTTCAGTCAAAAATTAGCAAAGGAGTAATTTATGGAAGCACAACTACAAATACAACCAGAACCTCAAGCACTTTCACCCTTCATTTCCATTTGGGTAAAACCACGTGAAACGATTCGAAAGATCGTAGACACAGATCCGACAAAATATGTCATCGTCCTAGCGGTGTTATCAGGAATTATTCGGTCGCTTGATAGAGTATCCTCCCAAAACATGGGCGATTCATTGTCATTGCCAGTCTTGCTTGGCATATGTGTTGTAATAGGACCCGTAGGCGGAATCATCTTAATGTATATGCTTGGTGCACTTTATCGCTGGTCAGGTAGCTGGTTGGGCGGACAGGCAACTTCCGAAGAAGTAAGAGCGGATATCGCGTGGTCTTCTGTGCCATCCATATTTTTCTTGCCGCTATGGATACCTCAGTTGATAATTTTCGGTAAAGAATTATTTAGTAGTTCAACCCCAAGAATGGATGCCAATCCATTCTTGTATATCCTGCTTATGGGATTCGCTGTGATCGAGTTGATTGCGAGTATATGGACTTTGGTGTTGTTAATTAAATGTTTGGGAGAAGTCCATCAATTTTCAGCCTGGAGAGCGCTGGGCGCAATAATTTTGGGTTCATTGGTATTCATTGGACCGATATTATGTATTGTAGTCACCCTTGCTTTAGTAACTCCACAATAAAAGTAAAAGATGATCGATGATCATTGCCAGTTTTGGGCTTGAATAATTACATCCCCGAACCGGCTTTTGAAAGGGAGCGGTAATATTAATTAATTGCCAATAATCGCTTGACTTTAAACGGATAATTAATACAATTGGATAAATGATTAATATTTAACGGTATGGATTACCCCATTTTATTGGGAATACATTGACATCGAAACCAGGAGAAAACAATGAGTTATATTCAAGATAATCTGATGCCGAATGAGAGGGTACTTTTTACCGCAAAGATTCACCCGGCGATTTTTATTCCATCGATAATTTCATTTCTGGCAAGTGCCGCATTTTTTGTTTACTCCTTTAGTATGGCGGGTCAAAATAATTCAACAACATCGATCCTTTTATTTACTGTACTTTGTGTTGCTGGATTTTTCTTTCTCTATTCAGTTTTACTCGGGCTTCAAGCTATAATTGCTAAGACAACGACTGAATTTGCTGTATCGAATCGTCGGGTTATTGCAAAAACCGGATTTATTCGCAGGCATACACTTGAAATGCTTTTACCGAAAGTTGAAAGTATATCGGTTAATCAAAATGTTTTAGGGAGACTACTAAATTTTGGCACGGTAACCGTAATCGGTACCGGTGGGACAAAGGAGAGTTTCCGGGGAATAAGCGACCCAATGATCATTAGAAAGAAAATCAACCAGATTGTTGAGGGTTATATGCAGGCTTATTCCCAATCTCAACAACAAAATCCAAATAATTCTTTGGATAATGGATGAGTAAGACACTAAAGGATGACAACGGTGCTTCGCGAGGAGCCCGATGGAACACACTCCGGCTCCCCGAGGGAGTGCTACGCGAGGTGAGCTACGCGAGAAGTGCTGCGCGAGGGCAATGCTGCGCTTCGAGAGTGCTGCGCGAAGGGCTATACTCTGCTTCGTTCTTCAACTGGTGAAAGTAGAATGGTCGGTTTTTAGAAAAACCGTCTTTATGGATAATAACCTTTACCGGGTAGAATAACGATCAGTACTCTCGGAGGAGAATGTGTTATGAGTAAAAATTCTAAAATAATTCTAGGTGTAGTGGCAGGCGTTTTGGTCCTGTGTGCTATTCTGGGGGTTATGGCTGGCATCGGATTCGGATATTTTTCTTTGCGAGATTCTCTGCTTGAGAAAACGGTCACCTTTGAGCCGGATTACTTCCGGATAACAGGTACCCTAGACCCTTCGATCTTCGCTGAAACCGCAAGGATAATGACTGAGCGGGCTCACGGTCTGGGATATTCAAGAGTAAAGTTCTTCGTTTCAGACAAAAATATGATTGTTGGAAAAATCCCCGCCCGTATTGATACGAATAAATTCGTCGACAATATGGTAAAAATCGGACTTTTAGAATTTGTAGATTTAGGGTCCACCTCCTTGCCCAACGGTACGATAATCAATACAGATCTTGAGATTCGGTATTTAAAACCGTCGGATGGGGAACAGTGGCATACGATTATGACCAACCGCGAATTTGCAACTACAATGGTTGTTACGGATGATTTGGGCAGGTATGTGATCACATTTTCCTTGACGGATGAGGGTAAAAGAATTTTTACCCAACATACCAGCGATAATGTTGGTAAATACCTGGCGATTGTGATCGATAAAGAGATCATCAGTTGCCCACGGATCGAATCTGCAATTTCTGAAGGAGAAGGAGTGATCCAGGGTTCCTTCACTATAGACGAAGCCAATGAACTGGCTATTCAGTTACAGTCTACCCCATTACCGATACCGATTAAATTTGTAGCAGAGGTGAACTCTAATTATTAATCCAGTGTCTATTAATTTCAATTGGTAGGGTCCCGACATAACCGGATATATCTACCTCGTCGTGGCTCATGAAAGGGAGAGGATAATTACAAATAAAAGCTTGACAGTTTAGCACCTGACAGGAAAAAATCACCCACCTTGAATGTCAGCTCAGTAGAGTGAAAGGAGTGTGTCATCTCCATGAGAGAGCCCACCACCAAGTCGGAACTGATCCAAGCGATAACCACCGCTCGCAACGAATGGGATGCATTGATCGCCGAAGTCCCCCCTCGCCGGATGTCAGAACCGGTGGCGCCAGGGCAATGGTCCATCAAGGATATCATCGCCCATGTCACCGAGTACGACCGCCGACTGGCGCTCGGTCTTGCGCTGAGACTGCAGACACCTCCCCGGATCTGGCTTGACGATCTGAGCCTGGATGAGTTCAACGCCCTGCTACATCAGCAAATCGCAGACCGCGATCCCAACGATATCCTGCAGGAGTCGAAGCAGGTATTCCAGGAATTGATCAACGAGGTCGAAGCTCATACCGAAGAATATCTCTTCGGGGCTCACCACGTTAAAGGTGTTTCATACGACGTGATCCCTTGCCGGATCCTTAGAAGTGAGTCGTACGGTCACTACCGGGATCATATCCCCGATATTCGAGCCTGGATAGCTTCCCATCCTGAGGTAGGTAAGTAGCGCGCCGCCTTCCGAGTCTTGTGGAAGGGAGAGGATATCTATATAATTATCGTAAATCATAATTATGACAATAAAAAAGATTTCAATAATAATATTATTCGTGGTGATTTATGGGCTTATTATTTTCCTAATCTACCAATGGGTAAATAGTGAAGATCCATCTTCCAGTGGCGTCACAGTCTGGAGAGGTTTATAAAAAGATGGTTTTGAAACACAGCTGTTTAGTTTTTGATGGTCGACATACTAGTTGGGATTTAGTAAATTTGCAGTATTTTTTTGTTTTACTTTCTTTGGATACTATCCTAGAATAATTTGAGGTCCTGGTTAATTGGCGGCATCACCCCTTCGGGGTTCAAGCCAATGCCGCCCTACGTTACCCTTAAAAGCGTTAGAATCGACACATGGAAAGTGAGTTTATTATTATTCGCAACCCTTCCAGGCACTTGTGGTCTGAGGGTTTTGCGTGCCCAGGCTGCAATGGGCGCGGTTTCTTTTTGTAGGGCGGGGTTGTACTCCGCCGTTTTTGATGATCGACATACTAGTTGGTATTTAGTAAATTTGCAGTATTTTTTTGTTTTACGTTCTTTGGAGACTATCCTGTAATAATTTGAGGTTCTGGTTAATTGGCGGCATCACCCCTTCGGGGTGCAGACCAATGCCGCCCTACGCTATCCTCAAATGCGTTACAATCGTCCGATGGAAAGTGAGTGCTATTATTCTCAATCCTTCTAGATACTTGTGGTCTGAGGATTTTGCGCGCCCAGGCTGCAACGGGCGCGTTTTCTTTTTGTAGGGCGGGGTTCGTTAATTACACCCGTTCTTAGGGTGCGTCAGCGCCCCGTTCATTGGGGGATATACCGCCGAATATTTAGGGTGAAAATAAAATGGCGGCATTCCCCCCTCAGAACGGGGGTCTGTAGAAATGCCGCCCTACGCTATCTGGAGTTGTGACCAAATCAAGGTATAAATGAAAAAGTGCATTCATCACGCAAAAAAGTGATTGTAAAAGTGAATAAGCATAAATTGATTCTATATATAAGTTAGGATCATACGAAGCATGGAGAAAGGTTTGTCATGAAAAAAATTTTTGTAATGATAGTCACTCTGGCGATTTTATTGACCGGTTGCCAGCTTGTTCCCACCCCGTCACCCACACCACGACCCCCCTTGTCATTATCTGAATTAGAACGGACATCGTCAGCTTTCGAGTCTTTGGCTTCTGCTGAAGTGAAGGCCTGGAACACCCGCGATAATCAGTTAATCCGGACTATATTTACCGAGGATGCTGTCATGCGTGACAGGACCTACAGTGACTTTGTAACCGGACCTGACGAGATCATTCGCCTGATCGTCTCGGTTGCCTCATTTGGCTCCAAATGGGAGGCGCAGCTCAAGGATTCCTATATTGCAAAAGATGAGGGAATTACAGTCAGCGATCTGTGGAATCTCGGGTTGGGTGGTTACGCATTTACACAAGCTGATCCGATGGTCGAGGTCGACCGGTTGAAGATCAGTGATAATCACATCACGAATTGGACACTGTTTTACGGACTGGACTCGATAGAGAAAACTCACCGGGCAACCTCTGAGCGACTTGAGGAGGCACGAGCCCTGCTCTCCACTTATCAAATGGCATGGTCTTCCGGAGATCCACAGGTAGTGGGAGCCCTATACTCATCGGACACCGTACGGGAAGATACGCTTTTCGGGGAAAGGCAGGAAGGACAGGCGGCCATCCGATCCTTTGCAAAGTCATACACGGGCTGGTATCCGGGCGTGCTGTGGGACCTTTCCCTGGCCTTTGGCGAAGGTCAGGGAGATTCGCCGGTGACGGGCGGCCTTTACACCGTCCAGGCGACTGACCTGGAAGGTCAGCCGTGTATTGTTCAGGTGGCAGTACTTCTGCAGACTTCTGAAAATTTGATCAGTCACGAGACAATATTCTATGAACCTCAGTCATTGATCCGCTGCGGCTGGGCTCGATAGGTTCAGGGTTTTCCATCGCCACCTGAACTGGCATACTTTCCGAAAAATATATCTCTTCGGGAGAGTTTTGCAAGAAGTGTGAATGATAATATATATGGCTAATTAATATTCTGCCTTATAATCGACACATGGAAAGTGAGTGCTATTATTCTCAATCCTTCTAAGTACTTGTGGTCTGAGGATCTTGCGCGTCCAGGCTGCAACGGGCGCGTTTTCTTTTTGTAGGGCGGGGTTATACCCCGCCGTTTTTGATGGTCGACATACTATTTGGAATATAGTAAATTTGTAGTATTTTTTTGCCTTACGTTCTTTGGAGACTATCCTGTAATAATTTGAGGTTCTGGTTAATTGGCGGCATCACCCCTTCGGGGTGCAGGCCAATGCCGCCCTACGTTATCCTTAAATGCGTTAGAATCGTCACATGGAAAGTGAGCTTTCTTATTATTCTCAAGCTGTCTGGGCACTTGTGATCTGAGGATCTTACGCATCCGGGCTACAGCGGGCGCGTTTTCTTTTTGTAGGGCGGGGTTATACCCCGCCGTTTTTGATGATCGACATACTATTTGGGATTTAGTAAATTTGTAGTATTTTTTTGTCTTAGTTCTTTGGAGACTATCCTGTAATAATTTGAGGTTCTGGTTAATTGGCGGCATCACCCCTTCGGGGTGCAGGCTAATGCCGCCCTACGGTTACTCCGCTGACCACGGAGCAGCTTGTGATTGGGAGAGCACTATCAAAAGAATATTAATTATTGTATAACCAGAAAAAATAACAAAATAATATAGAATATATTTATTAAAAGGATTAGATTACGATTTTCCAGATTTGGTATGATCAATGATCAGGCATTTACTCGAAAGTCAGAAACCAAAAATCATGAAAATACCTGTATCGATAATCCTACTGGCTTTCCTTCTTGCATCCTGCGCACCTGTTCCAATGACTACTGAGACAGGTACAGTGCCGACAACTTATTCCTCATTAACACCAACACTCCTTCCGGTTACTGCAACAAAGCATCCAACATTACCGGTAGCCATGACAGCCAATCCTGATCAATTGGTGCAATGGCAGGAATATGAACGTGCCCTGGTGAGCCGGTTGTTTTTTCTACATCCACCTGAAGAGATATTGTGTGAATGGGAGATACTGGGGCGGGAAGAAGACAAAGTTTATGTATGGGCTATTTGCCTGGGGTTGCCCCCTAACGGAGAAAGCGAGAAGTGGGCACCTATGGCAAGCATTCCAGCAGCAATCCTTCTCGACTCGGATGGTTCCATTCAAAGTGTGGAGCTTCCCAGGGATTCTGGCAAGGATTACGGTGAAGGTATTCGTATACTATTTCCTCCTGCTATCCGCACCAGGATATCTGAACGATCCATCAGCATTTCAACAATGGCCGAGCATGTCAAACTCAGACGAAAGAAACCAGGTCCGCCATTGATAGTCCTTATGGCAACTCCGCAACCGTAGATCCTATCAGTTTTCTTTTTGTAGGGCGGGGTTATACCCCGCCGTTTTTGATGATCGACATTCTATTTGGGATTTAGTAAATTTGTAGTATTTTTTTGTCTTACGTTCTTTGGAGACTATCCTGTAATAATTTGAGGTTCTGGTTAATTGGCGGCATCACCCCTTCGGGGTGCAGGCCAATGCCGCCCTACGTTTTGTCGAATAAATGGGTTTATATGAATTGGCGGTTTATAAAACCGCCCTACTATCTGTCATTCAAATTCCATCTTCCTAATATTTGAAGGCATTTCACCTATTCCCCACGACTTATCATAGAATCGATCATCAAGCCATTTTGAGAATGTCGACCATTGCCATTCAATGGGATCATTTACAAATACATGTTTAACCGGGTTCCAATGGATATAGTCAAGATGCTTTTTAAAATCATCATCATCTCTGATGACATGGTCCCAGAAGCGTGCTTGCCAGATTGGTGATTTATCTTTAATATTGGTTTTCCGATAATTCCGGATAAAGTTACGTTTGATACTGTGGATGATTGGCGAATAATTGGGGGATTCTTCCGGGGTCTTGAATAATAAATGAAAGTGATCCGGCATTATTACATAAGCGAGTACTGCAAACGGATGCAATGTTTTAACAGCATTGATTGTGTTGAGTAATATTTCAATTGTTCGAGGGTGATCAAACAAGCGATGGCGTTTGTATGTCACAGCCGTGATGAAGACCGGTTGTCCGGGGAGATACAATCTACGATAATTCGGCATATGCTATTTTAGCATGTGGGACGTAGGGCGGGATTACATCCCGCCAATTAACCAGGTTTATATTAATTTGGCGGCATCACCCCTTCGAGGTGCAGGCCAATGCCGCCCTACGTTATCCTCAAATGCGTTATAATCAACACATGGAAAGTGAGTGCTATTATTCTCAATCCTTCTAGATACTTGTGGTCTGAGGATCTTGCGCGTCCAGGCTGCAACGGGCGCGTTTTTAATTAACGAGGTGACTTATGGATATCAAAGGACAGGTCGAATTCTTGATGCAGGGTACGGAGTACGGCGATGACGAGCTGAAAGCCGCCATGGCCAAAGAGCTTTCCGAGCGCCTGGTCGAGGCTGAAAAAGAAAGCCGGCCGCTGAAGCTGTATGCCGGTTTTGACCCAACCTCGAGCGATCTTCACCTCGGTCACACCGTCCCGATGCGCAAGTTGCGCCAGTTCCAGCAACTCGGGCATGACGTCACCTTTTTGATCGGCAACTTCACCTCGCTGATCGGCGACCCCTCCGACAAGGATAGATTGCGCCCGCAGTTGACCGCCGAACAGATCCAGGCCAACGCCCAGACATACGCCGACCAGGCTTTTCGCGTTTTGGACCGTGAAAAAACGACCATCCGCTACAACGCCGAGTGGCTGTCGAAGGTCACCTTCGAGCAGTTGATCAAGATGGCTTCCAACTTCACCCTGCAGCAATTCGTCATGCGCGAGAACTTCAAGCTGCGCTGGGAGCGCAACGATCCCGTCTACCTGCATGAAACTTTTTACGCCATCATGCAAGGCTACGACGCCTACATGCTGAAAGCCGACGTGCAGGTTGGCGCCACCGAGCAGCTCTTTAACATCATCACCGCCGCGCGCAAGATCATGACCCAGCTTGGAGCGCGCCCCAACATCGGCGTTTTGATGCCGATCCTGCCCGGCACCGACGGTGTCATCCGCATGTCGAAATCACTCGGCAACCACATCCCGTTGAATGCCACCCCGGCCGATATGTACGGCAAGGTGATGAGCCTGCCCGACTCGGTCATGCCGACCTACTTCCGGCTGGTGACGCGCTGGACACCGGAGGAGATCAACACCATTGAAGGGCAGTTGAAGTCCGGCAAGCTGCACCCGCGCGATGCCAAGATGAAGCTGGCGCGCGAGATCGTCGCCTCGCTCTTCACCGACAAGGATGCCGGTGAGGCCGAGGATGCCTTTATCCGCCTGTTCCAGCAGGGGGATATCCCGGTGGAGATGCCTGAGTTCAAGCTGAAAGATGGAGCGCTGCTGGTGCATGTCTTGATCGAATCCGGCATGAGCCATACGCGCAGCGAGGCGCGCCGGCTGGTCGACCAGAAGGGCGTCAAGCTGGATGGCAAGGTGCTGAGCGATTCCAATGCGCCGTTCCCAGGACCGGGCGTGTTGCAGGTCGGCAAGCGACGCTTCGTGAAGATCGTTTGATCAACCAATGAAAAATAATTCGTAGCGGTGCACTCCTCTGGACGCAGAGCGAGCTGTGCACCGCTACGTTGTTATCAATGAATTCGCAATGACGGTTGATCTTTTACTGTGCAGCCAGGATGAGCGACGCGCCGATCAATTCCGCCCGATAAGGCAGGTTGCTCTCCAGTAGCACAACCGCCACGACCGGTGTGCCATTCCAACCGGGCAGAGTCCCGCCCAGGTACCACAGAATGGTGCGATCGGGGGTGAGGGGCGCGATACCCAATGCCTGCCAGAAGGGCTGGCCTTCCACCTTCAACAGTTCGGCCGTCTTTTCAGCCTGCGAGGCGGAAAAGACCTGTTGGGATTCGCCCTCGACCGGCAGGATCACCCAGCCGCTCCCGGGCGTGTTGACCGAAAGCGCCAGGCGTGGGGCTGGCATGACCCCCTCCGCGCTGATTGCCGCGGCAGCCAGTGCCAGTTGCAAGGGGCTGACATCGGCACCTTGCATACCCAGCACCAGGTGGACGATATCCGGCGTTGGATCAGGCAATCTATTAAATGAAGCATCCAACAGGATGGCCGGTTTGGAATAAAACCCCAGTTGTTGGTAGAACGTGGGCAGGGATGCGGATGTGAAAGAACCGGACAGGCTCAACCCGGCCACCGGACAGCCGGAAGCGATCAGGCTTTTCCAACCGGCATGCGGGCCGGTATAGAGTGCGCACGGGAAGAGGGTGCCATCCAGCCCGGTTGTGGCAAGCGCCGGAGGGTCGGGCAGCTCGTTTGCGAGCGCGTTTGCCAGCAGGAACACGTTCAAACTGGTGCCGGCCGGGTACAGCGCCTGCGTGGTGCGGTTCAGGAGCGGCCCGCGATCATCCGCCTGCAGTGCTCCCAGCGTCGTTTCGAGCAGGTTGGCGTCGTAGGTGGGGTGGGAAGCCAGCGCCAGGATCTCACCCGTCACCGGGTTCAACAACACCACCGCGCCGGTCTGGTCGCCCAGAAGTTCATCCGCGCGCTGTTGCAATGCCAGGCTGAGGCTGACGCGGATATCCAACCCTTGCAGCGGCTGGTTGTACAACAGGTTGCTGACCGCCTGCTCCAGGGCGGGGGTGCCGCGGATACCGCGCAGGTATTCATCCAGGGCTGCCTCCAGCCCGGACTGGCCGTAGGCGGGGTTCGTATAGCCGACAACCGGGCTGAGCGGGGTATACAGCAGCCGGCGCGTGTAAGCGCCTGAATCCCCTTCGGTCTGGCTGATAACATTATCGGTGCGGTCGAGGATGCGGCCGCGCAGCACGAAACGGTCGTTGATGGTGCGGCGCGGATTATCGGTGCGCGCGGTCAGGGCATCGTTGCGGATGACCGCCCACCAGCCGCAGCCCAGCGCCAGCAGGGCAAAGCTAGCGAACAGCATCCCGGCGGTGACGGTCAGCGGACGCGATGGCAACTGCGCAGCCTGCCTTGCATCCCCCTCATCTGCGCTGATGCGCAGCAGGATGCCGACCGCCAGCAGGGCGGTCAGCAGCGAGGACCCACCGTAGGAAAGGAAGGGCAGGGTCACACCCGTGATCGGCAGCAGGCGGATATTGCCCGCCACGATCAGGATGGTCTGCAGTGCCAGGTAGGCGCTGATGCCGCCGGCCAGGAAACGTTTGAACAGATCGTCGCTTCTGAGCGCAACTTTGAAACCGCGCAGGATGAGCAGGCAGAAGACCAGCAGTAAAGCCAGGCATCCGATCAGCCCGCCCTCCTCCCCGACGGCAGCAAAGATGAAGTCCGATTGGGTGACCGGGATGAGCCCCGGGCTGCCCAGGCCGATCCCACTTCCGAAGATGCCGCCCGAGGCGACCGCGATCAGCGACTGCACCAGCTGGTAGGACCTGCCGCTCGGATCGAGCCACGGGTTCAACCAAGCATCCACCCTCAGACGGACAATGTTGATATACAGGTAGCCCAACCCACCGCCGGCCAGCAGCAGGAAACCACTGAGTACCAGGACGCGCAGCCGGTCGGTGGCGTAATACAGGATGACGGCAAACAGGATGATGATCAGGCTTGTGGTGCCCAGGTCATGCTGGCCGATCAGCAAGGCCAACGCTGTGATGAATGCCAGCCCGAGTGGAGCCAGCGTCTGTTTGAGCGAGAACTGCAGCGGCAGGCGGTCAGCCAGGTAGGCGGAGAGAAAGATGATGATCAACAGCTTGAGCGGTTCGGAAGGCTGCAGATATACACCGCCCAACCCGATCCACAACGTAGGACCGCTGCCGCCCGGGTATACCCCCAGCAGGAAGGTCAAGCCGATCAGCAGCAACCCACCGGTAAGCCACAGGTACTTGAAACGCCTGAGGAGGGCGAGCGGGTCTTTGAGATGGAACAGAATGACCAGTAAAACTGAAGCGACTGCCAGCCAGATGGTCTGCCGCAGCCCGAAATAGAAGGACAGGCGATAGATCGCCAGCAAACCCCAACCGGCCAGCAACGCGGTGAGGGGCAGGAGGTACGGGTCGCGCTCGGGAAGTTTGCGGCGCGCCTGCCAGGTGACGAACGTGAACACAGCCGCCCAGACGGCCAACCCGATCCAGTGCGTCCAGCGGTAACTGACCGACCAGCTATGCGCGCGCACAGCCGGAGCCAGGGTCAGCGCGATGGCAGACAGGGTGAGAAAAGCGCCTGCCAGCAGCAACAAGCGCTGTTCGATGTTATTCGTGTTTAAAATAACCGGTTTATTAATCCGCTTGCGGAGCATGGCTGTTATGGGTCAGACGCGGCAATACATCAGACCAGACGTGAAAGGCAATTTTGGAAGGTCTGCCACAAGGATATTTGCCGGGGGTCATCATGCAACCTGAAATTCCACTTGCTGGGGATATAGGCGAAGCCCGAGCCTGTATCCGGGTCCGCATATCCAAAGGAGCCTCCTGCCCCCGGCATCCCATAGGCATGGGGGCTGCTTCCGAATTTGTAACCGCGGAACGGCTTGAGCATGCCCAGGGAGAAGGACACTTCAAGGCCGGTCACCATGTCTTCAAGCCCCGCGGAGGGCGGGGGAGCCGGGGTAACGAGTGCCTCCAGCGTCTCGGATTTCAACCTCAGTCCTTTGCCGCCAAGCGCGAAGATGTTGTAGGCTCTGGCAATGCTGCGGGCTGTTCCGACACCGTTATAGCCGGGTCCCTCCACGGCCAGGAAGTCACGTTTCCGTTTGCGCTCATCCGACGTCTTTGGAATTGGGGTGGCAAAGGCGCGACTGGTGAGAGAGTTGGGGTTGAGGTAATTGAGCGCCATTTTGATGGGCAGCAGGTTGGACTCGGTCAGGGTCTGGGACAGGCCAAATTCCCGGATGGATGCCAGTCTTGAATCAGGGATATCTGACGGAAGACCAATGTAAAACTCGAGACCAAGCGGTATGGCAATTTCCTCTCTGAAGAATCGACCCAGCGAGCGGTGAGAGGGGTCGACGCGGCGTATCAGTTCGCCGGCATACCATCCGAGGGTGACCGCGTGAAAGCCCTGTCGGGTACCCGGCACCCAAGCAGGTTGTTGGGAAGCGAGTATCCGGGCGAGGGTGTCCAGATCCTTGACATCTTCATAAGTGAGCGGCGGGTCAATAGCGCACAAACCTGCCTGATGAGCCATCAGTTGTCTGACAGTAATCCGTAGTTTCCCGCTTTGGGAAAATTCCGGCCAATAATTGCAAACAGGCTGATCCAGTTCGAAGTAACCCCGGGAATGGGCCAGGGCGACGGCGAGTGCTGTCAGCCCGATTGTGGTGGATGACACCATGGCCAGCGTATCTTCCTCCCATTCTGCGCCGCTATGTTCATCGCGCAGCCCTCCCCACAGGTCCACCACTTTGCGGCCACCACAATAAGCGGCGCAGGCTGCGCCGAGCTCCTTCCGTTCGATGAAGTTTCTTTCGAAAGCCTCTCTTACCGGCTCGAATTCAGGAGCGACATCACCTTTAATTGAAATGGTTTCTTTTACCATGATCCACTTGTTCCTTCCTCCTCCCTTTGGAGTAGCGTGGTTACTTCAGGTATTTATCCACCAGCAAACCGAGTATACCACGCGTCCTGGGGGGGATAAGGTCGGGTCTGGTAATGATGGCATTTTCCAGCGCCGACCCGCATCTGCACGGACGTTCGGGGGTCATCTTACGCAGCAGCGCGCGCACTGCCTCCTGGGCGATGTGGGTATTTTTATCGAGGATCGCCAGTACCTTTTCGACCGTGACCGGTTCCTCGCTGACATGCCAGACGTCGTAATCTGTGACATGTGCCATGATGGCAAAGCACAGCTCGGCCTCGCGTGCCAGGAAGGCTTCGGGGCAGGCGGTCATGCCGATCAGCGAAGCGCCCCACGATCTGAAGACCTGTGACTCGGCGCGGGTCGAGAAACGCGGTCCCTCGATCGTGACCAGCGACCCGCCGGCATGCACTTTCGCGTCCACTTCTCCAAGCGCGGATAAAAGTTGTTTGGAGAAATCAGGGCAGAACGGGTCGGCCGTGCCGACATGCGCCACCAGACCTTCACCGAAGAAAGTGCGCTGGCGATCCCTGGTGAAATCGATCAGCTGGTCGGGGACGGCGATCTCACCCGGGGCGTAATCCTCGCGCAACGAACCGACCGCGCTGATCGAAACCACCCGCTCGACCCCCAACGATTTGAGCGCGTAAAGGTTGGCGCGGTAATTGACCTCCTGGGGCAGGAGGGTATGACCGATGCCATGCCGTGCCAGGAATGCCACCAGCACGCCTTCCAGCTTGCCGGTCACGATCGGCGCCGAGGGATGTCCGAAGGGGGTGTCGACATCCAGTTCGCGGGCATCCTCCAGCCCTTCAAATCTATATAGACCGGAACCGCCGATCACGGCCAGCAGAGGTTTTTCAGCCATGGGTACCCTCACAATAGCCCAGCCGGTTTGCCGGCCAGGTCGTTATTCGATTTTAACATTCAGGCTGACCTTCCCAAACATCAGCGTATCCCCGCCCACCAGCACGGTCGGGGTGGTGACGGGTGATAAATTCAAGTAGGTGCCATTGGTCGAGCCCAGGTCTTCCACCCACCACTGATTGTTATGATAGCTCAGCCTGGCATGGCGGGCGGAGATCGTTTCATCCTTCATACAAAACTGGCAGCCTTTTTCGCGCCCAACGATCACTTCGGGGCAGTCAAATCGCTGTGTCTTTCCATCCGCTCCGTCAGCCGGTTTCAGGATTAACACCGGGCTGTTTTTCTCGCGGCCGGCCGTGATCGGTTTGCGCAGGGACTTCCACAGCAGGTAGAAGGCAAATGCGACGAACGCGTATAGCGCAACTGCCATCAGGATGCGCAGGATCAGGACGACGACGGCGCTCATGTCGGATCCTCTGCCGGGCTTATGGCCGGCATCCCGGCGGTATCATCAATGGCTGGCGACTCCTGACCGTAAACCATGCTCACATCGCCGATTTCGATCACATCGCCCGGGAAGAGTGCAACCTGTTGGATCAACTTGCCATTCACCAGCGTGCCGCTGGCCGAATCCAGGTCAAATATATGGAAGGTGCCGTCGATGATCCTGAGCTGGGCGTGGAGCCGGCTGACCTGCGGGTCGTTGAATACCAGCTGGTTGCTTTCGGCACGCCCGATGGTGATCACCGGCTGGTCGAGCGCCAGGTGTCGGTCGCCGTTGATGATCAGGAATGCCTCTTCAGGAAGTCCGCGGGCTGCCGGCAGTCCTGCCGGGGTTTCGGTGGTCGCGCCTGCCAGTTCACTCTCATCCAGGGTGGTGACCCGGATGTCTTGCAGACCGATGGAGCCGTCGAACGTGACGTTGATCACCGGATGCAGCTCGAAAGTAACTCCCTGTTCGCGGGCAGCCTGATTGATGGCAGCCGTCAACATGCCGGTCAGGTCAGGTGGATCGCGCCACAGGGCTGCGTGGATCGGGTTGAGGTGGATCTCATAATAGACCGGGACGGTTAACCGCCCGCCTTCATCCACGCCCAGGTTGTCGCTCATGGCTTCCACCAGTCGTTTCGCCAGCAACAAGCCGGCCTGGTTGTTGGGAAAGAAAGCCCGGAAAGGTGTTTCGATCAGCTTTGACAGGTGTTGCTCGATACGATCCAATAAATCCAGTTTCACGGTGATCCTTTTGAAGGCTATATTATACTGTAGGGGATGAAGAAGCTCCTTACGGAGGGATTTCGCGAGGTTGGCCACGGTGCGGATGCAGCGCTGGAGGTATGGGCGCGTGACCTGCCTGCCTTGTTCCGCCAGGCGGCGCAGGGTATGTATTCCCTGATGGGTGCAACACCTTCCCAGGTATCTTCAACGCTCCGTTCATTTAAACTTTCTGCGGCAGATGATGAATCGCTATTGGTGATGTTCCTCTCCAGGCTTTTATTCCTTCTTGACCAGGAACGCTTGATGTTTACAAAAATGGAATTTCATTACCTGCCCGGCAGATTAATTGGAATACTGGAAGGGACCCCTCTTGGTTCGATCCAACGCGAGATCAAGGCGGTAACCTTCAACGACCTGGAGATACGGCAGGAAGAGCGGTTGTACAGGGTACTGATCGTTTTTGACCTGTGAGGTGCAAGATGACCATCACACTGCAGGATTTTAATAGAATCAATGATTATGAGTGGGAGATCCCGGCGGTTTACCGCCCGGATATGCGCGTGCCGGTGCGTTTTTTTGCCAGCCGACACCTGCTGGAAGATGCGCTTGGCGACCGCTCGGTAGAACAGGCGATAAACTCCGCCACGCTGCCGGGGTTGGTCGGCCGGGTGGCGATCATGCCCGACGTTCACCAGGGCTACGGCTTCCCGATCGGTGGGGTGGCAGCCACGCGCTACCCCGAGGGCGTCATCTCACCCGGCGGGATCGGGTATGACATCAATTGCGGCGTACGCCTGCTGACCAGCGTCATCCCGCTGGAAGCCGGGCAACCTTATCTCGAGGACCTGGTGCTGGCGCTCGACCAGAAGTGCCCGAGCGGCGTGGGTGTGAAAGGCGGACGTGCGTTAAAGTCAAATGAACTGGAGCAGGTCTGCCGTCTGGGCTCTGCCTGGGCGGTGAAACATGGCTATGGTGAGCCGGTCGATCTTACACGGACCGAAGCGGGTGGCTGC
This sequence comes from uncultured Chloroflexia bacterium, assembly GCA_963701225.1. Lineage (GTDB taxonomy): Bacteria > Chloroflexota > Anaerolineae > Anaerolineales > Anaerolineaceae > JAFGXF01. The sequence goes on from OY969578.1 coordinate 1,542,298, forward strand.
CTGGAGGGTGCCGATCCGCTTTCGCTCAGCCGCCAGGCCGGCGAACGTGGTCAGGGTCAGCTTGGTTCGCTGGGCGCCGGCAACCATTTCATCGAGATCGACGTGATCGAGCACTTGTTTGATACGCAAGCTGCCGCTGCTTTCGGGCTGGTCGAAGGTTGCCTGGCATTGCAGATCCACTGCGGCTCACGCGGGCTGGGTCACCAGGTTTGCACGGATTACGTCCAATCCTTCCAGGATGCCGCCCGGCGTTACAACATCAAGCTTCCGGATCGCGAGCTGGTTTGCGCGCCGCTGGATTCGCCTGAGGGCAGGAATTACCTGTCTGCCATGCGTTGCGCCGCCAACTATGCCTTTGCCAACCGCCAGGTGCTGGCTGTGCATGCGCGCGAAGCTTTCGAACAGGTCCTGGCAGGCAAGGTGAAAAACTGGCACCTGCGCCTGGTATATGACATCGCCCATAATATGGGCAACATCGAGACGCATGAAATCGACGGGAAGAAAATGAAGGTCTGCGTCCACCGCAAAGGCGCAACACGTGCTTTTGGGCCGGGTGCGCCGGGGTTGCCGGAGGAACTCAAAACCAGCGGTCAACCGGTACTGGTACCGGGCAGCATGGGCACCGAATCGTGGGTGCTGGCGGGCGCAGCGCGGGCGATGGTGCTTAGCTTCGGCTCCTGCTGCCACGGTGCCGGACGGGTGATGAGCCGTTCGGCTGCCAAACATGCCGTGCGTGGTGAGCAGTTGAAGCGCGAGCTTGAAGCGCGCGGCATCCACATCCGCGCCGGATCGTTGCCCGGTCTGGCGGAGGAAGCTCCACAAGCTTACAAGGATGTATCCGAGGTGGTTAAAGTTGTGATCGAAGCGGGGCTGGCAAAGAAAGTGGCGTTGCTCAAACCGCTGGCGGTGATCAAGGGGTAGAAAACAAACGCCGACTTTTTTTCATGTATCTCGGGATTGCGAAGCCCCCATTTGGGGATATCCCGCAAAAATTTCTACTTCAAATAAATGGGATTCGAGAAGATCCAACCACGCCGCTCGCCCTTGAACATGCGATAGACTTCGACCCGGTATGCACCCGGCACGTTGGTGCTGTGGGCGACCGCTTCGGTGTGACCGTATTCCTTGACCAGCTTGCCGTTATGGATCAGGCGCGCTTCGGCCGGTAAGGGCAGGCGCGCTTGCAGGGTCACCCCGCCCTTGCACCGGATCGTATCCCCCTGGATCGCGTGCTCCTCCTTGCCCTGGGCAGTGAAGGTGAACCCGCGCGTGGATGCCGGCAGGTCGTAACCCACGAAAGCATGCCCGGCCTTCAGCGCATCGTAGATCATGGCGCGGTCTGTCTCAACTTCTCCCGTGAGAGCTCGCGGCAGGATCAAGTGGGTATTGACTGCCCGGAAATGTTGCTCGTAGGGGAAGATGATCCTATGCAATGGACCCTTGCGGATATCGTATTGGTGGGAATCCGACCCACCCACGACCGCCACTTTCTGACCGGTGGAAAGTAAGGCGTCCCACTTTTTCAACGTGCGCTCGAGCGGACCCAGCGCCAGTTTCTCGAAGTTATAGGCATACTGGATGGCTTTCCATGTGGTGGTAGAGCGGCTCTTGAATTCGCTCATCGCATTCCACAGTTCGATACCGGTGTAACCGGTGACATCCCAATCGTCCCAGCTCAAATCACCTTCCCCGAATGCGGGCAGGGCATCCTCGAAGGGATGGGCAATGAATGTTGCTGCTCCAGCCCGGCGTGCCTGGTTGATCAATTCCTGGGGGCGGTCTGAGAATTGTGCCAGTTCGCGCCTGGCTCCCAATACCAGCAAGTGGCTTTTCTGGGGATCGCGGGCCGGGTTATGCACTTCCTCGCAGACCAGCACGAGCACCTTCTGGCGACCGTCCTTGAAATAGCCGTCGATCTCATCCACATAAACATTGTGGTCGGTGACCAGGATCGCATCCAGGCCGGCTTTCATGGCAGCCCGCGCCAGGTCGGCATGGGTGCCATGCCCGTCCGAATAGCTGGAATGGATGTGAAGATTGACGACGATTTCGCTCATGTTCGCTCGGTTGACGGAAGTTTGCACGTAAAGGTATAATTTAGTCCGTAAAATTAACGGAGGCAACACTTGAAAACTTATCTGGATATTTCCTTGATTATAACGTCGATTGCCCTGATCGCTACCATCATCCTGCAATCCAAAGGCACCGGCATGGGCGCTCTTGCCAATGTGGATACGGGCGGCGTCTTCATGGCACGCCGCGGCGTAGAGAAAACTCTGTTTATTATCACCATTATCCTGGCGGTCATTTTCTTTGCCTTGATCCTGGTGGATGTTTACATCGCAGCCCTTTAAGCATGTGACACGTAGAAGGCGGTACCTGGCTTCTGACTGAGGTCTGAGGGCGACTCCCTACCTCGTGGGGCAGCCGCCTTCATTATTAACATACTTCATGAAAAAAATCCGTTTACAACTCATCATCATCCTGGTCACTGCCGTTATTGTCGGCATACTTTTGATCGTCCAGAAACCGATCAGCGGGTCATTACTCTCCGCCCCCAGTGCCGGAGGAGTCTACACCGAGGCTCTGATCGGGGAATTTGGGCGACTCAACCCGGTACTGGACCTGCATAACCAGGCGGATCACGATGTCGACCGGTTGATCTTCAGCGGGTTGGTGCGCTATGATTCCAGCGGTCTCCCGCTGCCCGACCTGGCGGAATCGTGGGGCATTTCCAGGGATGGCACGATCTATAATTTTGCACTGCGATCGGGAATCGCCTGGCATGACGGTGATCCGCTGACGGTGGATGACATCATTTTCACCGTCGACCTGTTCCGGGATCCCAGCACGCTCATCCCGGAGGATCTGCGCACCTTCTGGACCGAAGTGGCGGTCGAAAAGATCGATGAAACCACCATCCAGTTTCGCCTGCCGGAACCATTCGCCCCGTTCCTGGATTATGTTGGTTTTGGCATCCTGCCTGCTCACCTGTTGGACGGAAAGACTGTCGACCAGTTGGTCGAGGATCCTTTCAACCTGCAGCCGGTAGGGACAGGCCCGTATCGCTTTGACCGGTTGATCATAGATAAATCCCAGGTGACAGGTATCGTCCTGAAGCTGAATGAGAATTATTACGGCGACAGCCCTTTTCTTCAGCAAGTCATTTTCAACTATTATCCGGATTCTGCCAGCGCCTTCGAGGCTTACAAAAGTGGTGAGGTGAAAGGCATAAGCCAGGTCACCACCGACGTCCTGACCGAGGTACTGATGGAAACCAACATTGCCAGCCATACTTCCATGCTCAACAAGTTGACCCTGGTATATCTGAATCTGAATAACAGCGAGACACCCTACTTCGCCGATGTTAATGTGCGCCAGGCACTCATCCTGTCGCTCAACCGTACCGCCATGATCAATAATCTGGTCGGCGGCCAGGCGGTCGTGGCAGACGGTCCGTTCATGCCGGGTGGCTGGGCATACTTCTCAGGGGTCACTCAGTACGATTTCGACCAGGAACGTGCCCGCCAGATCCTGGCAGCGGCGGAATACTCCATCCCGGCTGAAGGTGGTTCGCTTAAATCAAAGGATGGGGTTGTCCTCCAGTTCCAATTGCTGTATCCGAATGACGATTTCCACAAGGCAATGGCGGAACAGATCCAGAAGGATTGGGCGGGCATATCGGTTCAGGTGGATATCATGCCGATGGCGTACGACCAGATCATCAGTGATTACCTTATACCGCGCACCTACCAGGCGGCACTGGTCGAGCTGAATATGACCGGATCGCATGACCCTGATCCCTACCCATTCTGGGACAGTGCCATGGCGACCGGCGGGCAGAATTATTCGCAGTGGGGGAACAAGATCGCCAGCGAATACCTGGAATTGGCGCGCACGACACCTGATGTGGGCGAACGTGCCAAGTTATACCGTAACTTCCAGGTACTTTTTTCCAGGGAAGTGCCGGCCATCCCGTTATTCTTTAACGTTTACACGTTTTCGATCGACCGCCAGATGCGCGGGGTGACGGTTGGCCCACTTTTCGACATCAGCGACCGCTTGATCTCGCTCCCACGCTGGAACCTGGTCACCCAACGCGGCGTGAAGGAAGTCTCATCCGAAGGAAATTAAAGGTTGTCAATGGCGACAGGGAAAAAACCTGTCGTTTTTGATCTTAATGATAAACGATGTTAAACGCTGATCTGGAAATAAATTACTTATATGAAGCAGTTCCGCTTTTGGACCGGTATCTGGGATCGAAAGAGGTTTTCTGGCAACTACCGGGTATTGCCCGGGAACCGGGATTCACATTTGGAGCATTGACCATCGGCGTGGTGTTGTTCATGCTGAAAAGGCTTAAGGCGCGAACTTTATCTGACAAGCTGGCAACCGAACGAGGGGATTATGAAACCCTCATTTTTCAGTCGAAGATCCGTAACGAGCGATTGTGGATGAAGAAGGTTGGCCAGGATCTGACCAGCCGCACTCGTTTATGGCAGACATATTTGGATGAATATCGTGGCGATCCAGTCGCTGCCAGAAACAGCTATCCCAATCAGGTGTCTCAAAGGGTGATGGTTCAGTTATTGTGGGAGGAGCAGGATACGGGCAGTCTGTTGCTTACTCCGCTGCAGTTCATGCTGCAGAGCATGGATGCAATCCTGAAGCCGATTTTTGTTCCAGGTGATTTCGTCTGGGAGGAAGAGCTCCAATCCGGATTTTCAAAAGATACATTTTGGTATCTCTATGGAAGTTTAAAATGAGAAGAGTCACTGGAAAACCTGCACTTTATAGTGGTAGCGGTGACGGCGGAAGAACAGGTCTGGTTGGCAAGCAACAGGTCAGCAAAGGCAGTCGTCGCATCGATGTCATTGGGGAGCTGGATGAACTTTCTGCCGCGCTTGGAATGGCACGTGCGGTCGCAGGGCAGGAGCTGACCCGCACGATCCTGATTGCCATCCAGCGTGATATCTATAATATGATGGCCAGTCTGGCGGTTGCCGGGAAGGCAGACAGGAATGACGGCATTCTGGATCCCGAGCGTGTGACCTGGCTCGAAGAACAGATCGATGTCGTGGCTGCCAGGACCAAGTTACCAAAGGGATTCATCGTGCCGGGTGATTCGCCCGGCGAGGCGGCGCTCGACTTCGCACGGACGGTGGCGCGCAGGGTGGAAAGGCGGGTCGTCCACCAGGTCGACCGCGGCAGGAAGGTGGCACCGGCCAACCTGAGTTACCTCAACCGCGTGTCTTCCCTGCTGTTTGCGCTCGAATTATACGAACTGGAAACGCAATCCATCAAACCCACTTTGGCGAAACAGTGAAACCGGAATAATCCATAGGAACAGGAAATGGGATCAATTATTAATGCCGTAGCGATCATCCTGGGCGGTGCGTTGGGTTTGCTGCTGTCGAACCGCCTGTCCGAGCAACTGCGTCATACCATCATGTCAATGCTGGGTCTGTTTACGCTGGCATACGGTATATCGCTCTTCCTGCAAACCCAAAATGTGATGGTCGTGCTTGCCAGCCTGCTGATCGGTGTTCTGCTGGGTGAGTGGTGGCGCATCGAGGAAGGGGTTGAATCGCTGGGTGAGTTCTTCGAGCGGCATTTCAACAAAGTCGGCAATACCGAGAGCGCGCGTTTCATCAGCGGTTTCATGACCACCTCGCTGCTGTTCGTCATCGGTCCAATGGCGATTTTTGGTTCGATCCAGGATGGCTTGACCGGCGACGTCCGCACGCTGGTGATCAAGGCGGTGCTGGATGGTTTCGCCGCCATGGCATTTGCTTCATCGCTCGGTCTGGGGGTGTTGTTCTCTTCCATCCCCGTGCTGGTCTATCAGGGTGCCATCACACTGCTGGCGCGCCAGGTCCAGACTTTCATGTCGGACGCCATGATGACCGAGATGTTGGCGACCGGTGGTGTGTTGCTGTTGGCCATTTCCGTTTCCAGCCTGCTCGAACTGCGCAAGATCCGGGTGGGCAGCTTCCTGCCGGCGCTGTTCCTGGCGCCAATGCTGGTGGCACTCCTGGCAGCATTGAATATCAACTTGAAATAACCCAGGACTATTGAGATAAAAAACCGACCCCATCGAGGTCGGTTTTTATTTTTATTAAGGAATTATTTTCCAGCTGCAAGTTCTTCTTTGATCACCTCCGCCAGGCGGGCAATCCCTTCGCGGATGATCTCGGGTTTGCAGTACGAGAAATTGAGCCGCATGGTATTCTTACCGCGCCCATCCGGATGGAAGGATGCGCCCGGTACGAAGGCGACTTTCTTTTCCACCGCCTTTTTAAACAGTTCCTGGGTGTCCATGCCTTCGGGCAGGGTTGCCCACAGGAACAGGCCGCCCAGTGGATGAGTCCACTTCACACCGGCAGGCATGTTCTTCTCCAGCGCTTCGAGCATCGCATCGCGGCGTTCCTTGTAAACCGCGCGGATGGTTTTGACATGTTCATCAAGGAAGCCACCATGACCGACCTCGAATGCCACCACCTGGTTAAAGGTGGCGGTGTGAAGATCGGCACCCTGCTTGGCCTGGGTCAGTTTGCGGATCACCTGCGGCGGAGCGATGATCCATGCCAGGCGAAGCCCCGGAGCCAGGATCTTGGAGAATGTGCTGAGATAAATAACGTTGCCGTTATAGGTGTGGTCATGACCGCCCTTGGACTGGCTGTCGACCGTCATAACCGACGGGATATGTTCTCCTTCGAAACGCAACTGCCCGTATGGGTCATCCTCGATAATCGGGACGCCGTACCGGTCGGCGAGCTCAACCAGCATCTCTCGCCGTTTCAGCGGCAGGGTGGTGCCTGAGGGATTCTGGAAATTCGGCAGGACGTAGATGAATTTGGGTCCGGAACGCAGCGCGGATTCCAGCTGCTCTGTCACCATGCCGTTCTCGTCGGATGAAACGGTGACATATTCCGCACCATAAGCGTTCCAGGCTTGCAGAGCGCCCAGGTAGGTGGGGGATTCAACCAGGATGCGATCACCCCTGTTAATGAAGATCTTCCCGAGCAAATCGAGCGCCTGCTGTGAGCCGGAAGTGATCAGAACGTTATCGACGGTGACATCGACTGCATAGCGTGAGGTATGGCGGGCGATCATTTCCCGTAGCGGGGTGTAGCCCTCGGTCGAACCGTATTGCAGCGATACCGGCCCCAACTCGTCGAGCACGATATTACAGGCTTCCTTGATCTGTTTCAATGGGAAGACTTCCGGTGCCGGCAATCCGCCGGCGAACGAGATGATTTCTGGATCTTCAGTGATCTTCAAGAGTTCCCGGATAGCCGAACTGCCCATGCGTTGTGTGCGTTGAGCATAACGGAAATCCCAAGGTGTTTGCATTCTGCCTCCAAAAGTTAGTATCGTATTACGATTGCTTTTACCTGTTTAACGAAAGTCTACGGGTGCAAAGCACCCGTAGACTGGTAAACCACTACAATTTCGGGAACCGGCTGACGATCATGGCCGGTGTGGGCAGGCTGACCCTGTCACCCAGGATCAGTCCGGCCGGTGCCTTGCCGGGTTCTTTGGCTGCGCTCTGGAAGATTGCGATGGGCGTACCTTCCAGGCCGGCGGAGCGATCCACGAATGCCTGACCGGTCAGGAAGCCTTCGCTGTCGACCGCGCAACTGGTCACGACACCGATCACCTTGCCTTTTTTATCGACTACCGGGTCACCGTTGTGCGCCATGCGTACGCCCTTCTCGGTGAAACGGAAACGCGCAACCACGCCCTGGCGGTTCTTCTCACGTTCCATGAACGCCTTGCGCCCAATGAACCAGGGCTTGTAGATCTTGACGTAGGAGCCGAATCCGGCTTCCGCCACGCCCAGGTTGCGTTCGCCGCCCATCTCGTGCCCGTAGAGCGGCAACCCGGCTTCGGTGCGTAGCGAATCGCGCGCACCCAGTCCGCAGGGTTTCATCCCCAACGGGGTACCGGCTTTCATCAGAGCATCCCACAATACGACCGCCTGATCCGGATGGATGAACAACTCGAATGCCATCTTCTCGCCCGTGTAACCGGTGCGCGAAACGACCAGGTCGAAACCGCCCACCACGGCGTCGCATAGTTCTGTGCGTTTCAATGCCATGATGCGCGCTTTGGTGTCCTTATCGCATCCCAACCCCAGAAGGATTTCGCGCGATTTCTGCCCCTGCAGGGCGATATCGACACGCATATCCGCTCCAGCCTTGGGATCGCGCAAATTACGCAGCACGACTTCGCGCCCGAAGGCTTTTACCCATGGGTGTGATGGATCGATCAGGACCTTGCCTTCGCGCACGGCGTTCAGCCAGGCCCAGTCCTTGTCATCGTTGGAAGCATTGACCACCACCAGGTATTTCTCACTCGTGCGGCGGTAGACCAGACAATCATCGATGACGTTGGAATCGGGGTCGAGGAATTGCGTATAGCAGGATTCACCCACTCCCAGGCCGCCGATATCGTTACCGCATACGCTGTCGAGGAAGGGGGCGGCTTCGATGCCTTCCGCCTGATAGACGCCCATGTGAGAGACGTCGAACAACCCGGCAGCCTGGCGGCATGCCAGGTGTTCCTCGACCACCGAGGTGTACCAGACCGGCATATCCCACCCGGCAAACGGAACCATCTTGGCGTCCAGATTGCGGTGAGTCTCGTTTAGTGCCGTCTTGCGCAGCGGTGCTTCCTTTTCCTCCCACACGAATTTGGGCAGCGGTTTGCCGTCGCCTTTGCTGATGCCGATGTAATAGGGTTTGGTGGCATCCACGGCTTCGCCTGCCGGTGGTTTGGTGGCTTTTTCAGAGGACTCCTGGACGACAACCGGTCCGGGCATGCGCCGGGTCGGGTCTTCGTCGAAACTGGTGTAGCCATCCGACAGGTCGCGCAGCCAGGTGGCAGCCAGGTTGGCTTTGTCTGAGGCAACCGTCAGGCGGAAATGCTCGTTGCTAATACAGGTTAAACCGGCTTCCAGCTCCCCATGGCTTGTGACCAGGCGGGTCGGTTGACTCTTGCCGGGTTTGAGCGCGGCTATGTCAGACGTTATCGCGTAGTTGAGGTACTGGCGCAGCTTGGCGCCTTTCAGGTCGTAGCTGACCCATTCGCCGGTTGAATTAGGTTTATCGTCGATATAGAAGAAGTGTGGGTAGCCGTGTGTGGCGGTGTCTTCGATGGCGCCGGCTTTTTCAGCCAGAGCACGCACGGTCAGCTTGGCTTTCTCGAGCGCATCAAAATCGACCTTGGCGCGTTGAGCCGGACCCTGGCGGGTTTCTACCGAGAACGGCACGGCAGTCTTCAACACACTGCCGATCACGCCGGCAATGGCTTTCATGTCAGCTTCCTTCAAGCCGCGCTGGGTCACCCAGGGGGTGCCCATGCGCACGCCTGAGGCATTGGCAGAGGTTTTATCACCGGGGATGGTGTTGCGGTTGGTGACCAGCCCGGCGATATCGAGGATGCGCGCCGCCATGTCGCCCGAAAGCATTGTGCCGTCGGGTCCGACGATGGTTTTGCAATCGATATTGGTCAGGTGGGTATCCGTCCCGCCGAAGGGGATGCGGAAGCCCTCAGCTTTCAGTGCTTCGGTTAATGCAACGCAGTTCTTGATGATCTGTTTCTGCAGTTCTTTGAATTCGGGTGTTTTTGCGAGTTTGAAGGTCAGCGCCAGGGCGGCGAAGACGTGCACGTGAGGTCCGCCCTGCTCGCCCGGGAAAACAGCCTTGTCGAGCTTTTTAGACAGCGCTGCGTCATGTGTAATGATGCAGGCGCCGCGCGGTCCGCACAGCGTCTTATGGGTGGTGAAGGTCACCACCTGCGCGATGCCGATGGGCGAGGGGATCACACCGGCGGCGATCATCCCGGCGATGTGCGAAATATCCGCCATCAGGATCGCGCCGACCGAATCGGCGATCTCGCGGAAGCGTTTCCAATCAGGCACCCAGGGGTAGGAGGAATAGCCGGCAATGATGATCCTGGGTTGATTTTCCCTGGCGAGGGCTGCCACGACTTCATAATCGATCTGCTCGGTCTGGGGGTCGACGGCATAATGAATGGCATTGAACCACTTGCCGGAGCGGTTGACCGAAGAGCCGTGACTGAGGTGACCGCCATGCAGCAGGTTCATGCCCAGGATGGTGTCGCCCGGGTTGAGCAGCGCGGTGTAGACGGCGTTGTTGGCAGGTGCGCCGGAAAGCGGTTGGACGTTGGTATACAGCCGGCCGGCTGAGATGCCGTTGGCGGCGAAAGCTTCGGCGCAACGCCGGCGGGCGAGAGCTTCGACCACGTCGGCATATTCGACGCCCTTGTAGTAGCGCGGGTCGGAATAGCGCCGGTAAGAGCTAAGCTGGCGCGGGTAATCGAGGATCTCCTCCTCGCTCATCCAGCGTGTTTCCTCGTCGGGGTAGCCCTCGGCGTAGATATTCTGGAAGGATGAGCCGAGCGCTTCGCGCACCGCCAGCGGGGCGGTGGATTCGCTGGGGATGAGGATCAGTTTGCGGCGCTGGCGCTCGCTTTCGAGGCGGGTCAACTCGTCGACCGCCGGGTCGAGCTCAGACAACCTGTCGCGGATCAGGTAATCAGCCATTTTCACTCCTGGTTAAATTGTAGTAGGGAAAATTGCGGGGATCTTTCAGATTAACAGGGTAATACCTTGTAACCATACCATTAAGGAATTGTAAAGCAGGCTGGGGATAGGGTCAAGGCTGAAAGGTAGTTTCTAACGATTTTGTAATCATAGCGGCCGATACTTCCCATAGCGGGTATTTCTTTACCCTCGTCCACTTTGAATGACACTGGAGAAAAAAAGGAGCCTGAGTTTTACTCAGACTCCTTTTACTAGTTATGATCGATGTTTATTGATGCACCAGCTTGAGGCTGCCGATCGCCATCTCGACCAGGATGGTCAGTGTATGACCTTCGCCGCTGGCTTCGTAAACTTTGTTGCTCACCGTCCAGGTGCCGACAGGCGTCACGTTGGAGATCGCGCCGTTGTTGGTGATCACGGCATGCATGCCGGCCGGGATGATGATGGTAAGCGAGCTGACGCCCGTATGCACGATGACCGAGGCATCCTGGATGAGCGTGCCGGAGAAATCCAGCAGGTAATCACCCGCGCCGCCGTCGAAAGACATGCTGGTGAAATTGGCATTTGCCAGGCCGTACAGGCTGACCTTCGAGGCACCGGTGCGGTAGACCAGTTTTTCCATGGTCTCGGGGTTCGCGATGTTGAACTTGACATCGCCTTCGCTGGCGCCGTCGTTGATCTCGAGCCGGCGCAGCATCAAGCCGCTCAGGTCGAGCCGCCCCTTGTAGGCGCCGGCATTGACGGTCAGGTCGAGCGATACTTCGTTGCCGATCTTGAGATCCCAGTCGTTGATGACGTCGTTGCCGGTGAAGTTCCCGAACGATTTGCCATGCAATTGTGTTATGGTCAGCGAATTGGTATCAGTGGTGATGGTTGGCATCCAGTCGTTTACGTTGTAATCGACCCGGCCGCTGAGCTTTTTGTCTGACGCGGGTTCGATGTTCAGCTTGCCGGCAGCCATCTCGATGGTCAGTTCGGTTACACCCGAACCGGCCGGCAGGGTTTCGTTAATATCCAATGTCTGGGTTGGCCCGGTCTGCACCGAGGGTACATTGACCGAGATGCCGCAGGCAAGCGTGCTTGCCAGTAGTACCATGGTAACGAGGATGAGAGTTGGTTTCATTTTCTTTTCTCCAGTCTGGCGGGAGGACCCGCACGGATTTATTTTGGTTTTACCGTCCGGGATGGTTTTTTGACCGCCGGTTTTGGTTTGGATTTGGTTACCGCGGGTGTTTTCGCGGCAGTTTTTGGTTTGGCTTTACTTAATGCCGGTGCTTTACCGGCGCTTGCCGATTTGGCAGCAGCCGGTTTAGTGACCTCAGGATAGAACGGTATGGGCTGCGAGGTGATTGCCGGAGCGTACGGTGTACCGGGTTCGACCGGTTTCATGGGCAGCGGGCGAGAGACGGGTGCTTCGGGGTAGTCGTGCGTTCCGAAACGGGTAGTCAGGACGCCACCCAGGGCAAACAACACCACCAGGGTGACCAGTGCCCAGCCGAAGCATGGAATCCAGCCCAGACCGAAGACTACGAAGTTGAAGACCAACGCACCGATGCCTGCGGCAATGGGTGCCGACCAGTTCACCTTGAACAGTTTTGCGAGGCGGTTGCCGACTTCCAGGTTGATGGCAGTCCAACCGAAGAGGATGGCTGCCAGCAGCAGTAGGAATCCCAACAGGCTGAGTGGACTCAGGATGATGGTTATGGCGACCAGCACCAGCAGACCCGGGGCGACGATCAGAGTCAGGCAACCGAAACCGCCTGTTCCGATCGGGTTCACCGCGATGGCGTTGGCGACCCGCTGTGTGGGTTTTGACCACAGCAATGCGATCAGCATTGCCAGGGCGGAGGTGAATACCACCACGCCGAGGAAGTAAATGACCTTCCACATCAGGCTGGCAGTTTCATACACCGGCACCACCGGGACGAGTTGTTCCCCGGGCAGTCCCGGGATGGTCAGGCTTAAGGGTGCGTGGGCGAAGTTCATTACCTCGCCTTTGATCTGCGAGCCGGACGCGCGGGTCAGGCTGCCGCCGACCGAGACGACATCGCGATTCACGACCGCTTTGTCGCCCAGATGGGCAGAACCGCCGACGATCGCAAGTGTGCCGGTGATATTCCCATCGGCATCCAGAGTGCCGCCGATCAGGACGGTATCACCGGTTACGGTGGAGTTTTGTTCGAGGGTGACTGCGCCACCCAGGACGACCAGGTTGCCGTTGAGGGTTTCACCGCTCGAAAGGACAAACGTGCCGCCAAAGACGACTTTATCTTCCTGCGGACCGGAGGCTGTGAAAGCGCTGGTGGCAAGAGCTGCCACAAGCACCAGGCACAGCAGAAGGGTGATTTTTATGTTATGTTTCATGCTTTTTCTCCTTTGGGCGCGAGGATACGTCCCAGCGCCAGGACCCAGATCAGACTCAGGATGCAGAAGACGGTTGTCAGGGAGATCCAGACTGCCAGTGGGATGACGAGAGGAATACCCATCAACACATAACCTGAGATCTGCCTGATACGCAACAGCGAAGCGACCAGAGACAGGCTGTTATTAACCAGTGAAGACAGGAGAGCCCCGATCGACAGGTTGGCAAGATCCGGCAGGATATGATAGATGTAGATCGCCGCTCCGATCGACAGACCGGAAATGATGATCGACCAGATCTGCCGGCGTTGGCGTGCTGCCTGCCGGGCAGGCAGGCTTGCCTGGAAACGTTCGGCAAACCCTGCCCGCGGTTGGACGCTCGGTGCCGTGTTGAGTTGATACTCAACCCGTGTCAGGTTGCAGGTCAGCTTGCTGCAGGGCTTGCAGGTTTTCAGGTGCTCCTGAAGCTGGTAATTTTGGGTTTTGTCGAGGGTTGCTCCGGAGAGCAGCCACATCTCAAAAGGCTGGTGACTCATAGCGTCTCCTTTCTGCGAGCGCCGTTGTATCGTAGCATTCATCGTAAGCGAGAGCCAGTTCGTGTCGAGCCCGGTGCAGCCGGCTTTTCACCGCGCTGACCGTCAACGACAACGATGTGGCAATCTCCACTTCTGAGAAATCGTACCAGTAGCGCATGACGATCGCTGCCCGATCCTGCGGTCCGAGCCTGTTGAGCAATTTGCGCATCTGCTGCTTTTCCTCACGTAACTTTGATGCAGCTTCAGGCGATAGACCTGGGTCGGGTGCATCCTCTTCAGGTAGCACATCGAGCGGGACCAGCTCGAGGCGGCGTTTCCGCAACTGGTCGATGCAGTAATGGGCGCTTATCGATAGCAACCAGGTTACGAATGACCTCTGGCGGTCGTAGCGCTTGAGATACTGCCAGGCACGCCAGAAACTTTCCTGGGCGGCATCTTCAGCATCTCCGGCATTTCCGAGCATGCGGTAGCACAGGTTATAGACCGGCGTCTGGTAGGTTTCCACCAGGCGCGTGAAGGCATCATCGTTGCCGCTGATCGCCTGGTCGAGCCATTCGCTTTCCGGGTTTGCCACACTGCGCTCCTGAGTTTGGGTCGTTCTAACCCTATCTACGCAAAAGGGTTGGATGGGTTGCAAAGCATATTTCCATGATTGGATCGAATGGGAATTGTAACCGAATCAAGCAAGGATTCCATGCGACCCCCTTGGGTGTCTCATACCATGGTAGATTTGGCTCGCGGGGATGGGAACTAATCGATTATCTGGAGGCTATTGACCAGCATGCCGATGTATTCCTTCATGGCGTTGGTGGTCTGGGCCAGGCTGGAGGCGTTGGGCATGGCAGACATGATCATCTCCTGCCAGTTACCACCCCACAGGTCATTCCACACTTCCCGGGTGACGGTGTAGTCGACCGGCGCCGGGATGACCTGGATGCCCTGGGCTGTGAAAAGTCCGACCGAGCGCGGCATGTGTATGGCTGAAGTGACCAGGATCACCTGTGTGATACCGCTGTCCTTGAGCATCCGGCTGGAATACTGCGCATCCTCGGCGGTGTTGGCAGAGTTGGGCTGCAGCCAGATCACCTCCCGGGGTATGCCCAGCATGTTGAGAAGCATCGCCATGTCTTCCGCCGGGGTGGTGGTGCGTGCATCCAGGCTGGGGACGTTCCCGCCGCTGACCAGGATGAAAGAAGCTTTGCCCTGCTTGTAGAGCTCGGCGGCATAGATCACCCGGTCTCCGGCGGCATTGACTTCGACCATCGGGCGCGGATACTGCGGTGATTCTGTCCCGCCCCCCAACACCACGATGACATCCGCCGCCGGTAGCGTCTGCGAGGGCAGGTAACGCCATTCGAGCGATTTTACGAGCGAAAGCGCTACATAACGTGTCGAACACAACCACAGGACCAGGATTGCCAGTACGATGGCGAGCGTCTCGCCGGCCGAGCGCTGGCGCAGAAAAAGCGCCAGGATCATCAACAGCAATGCCAATCCGAGCGGATAGACCAGAAGGGGCAGGAATTTTTCAATAAACAGTATCATAGGGTTAAATAATATCGGGGTGGCTCAGGCGCCGAAGACCATCTCTTCCTTGCCGGCCAGTTTCTCCTGGATGTACTGAACGACCGTTTCGAGGTGTTTGGTTTTGTGGACGAAATCAAGGTCGTCGGTTTTGATGGTCAGGACGGGGCAGATGTCGAAGCTCTCCATCCACTCGTCATAGTAACTTTCGAGCAATGTGAGGTACTCAGCCGTGATGCCGGTCTCGATGTTGCGCGCCCTACGTTGGATGCGCTCCATGAGGACGCGCACCGGTGCGCGCAGGTAGATCAGCAGGTCCGGTGCAGGCAGGTTCCTGACCACTAGCTCGAACAGACGCCGGTAAGCCAGGTAGTCGCGCTCATTCAGGTTGCCGAGGTGGTTCAGGGCGCGCGCGAAGATGTAGGCATCCTCGTAAATGGAACGGTCACAAATGGCGGAGACCTGGTCGCCCGCCAGTTCCAGGTGTTGCTCGGCGCGGTGGCCGAGGAAGTAGATTTGCAGGTGGAAGGACCAGGCGCGCATGTCCTTGTAGAAATCGGGCAGGTAGGGATTGTCAGACACCGACTCGAACGCCGTGCGCCAGCCCAGACGCTCGCCGATGCGTTCGGTCAGCGAAGTCTTTCCGGCTCCAATATTGCCTGCCACCAGGATCAGTCGTTTTGGCATCTGGCTACTCCACTTAATGGATTGTTATTATAATGGATATCACGATATACCGACATTACAAAATTGACAGGTGAACTGATGAATGCGATGCAGCAATTTGAATCCCATTTGACCTCCGGGCAGAAGAAAACGCTGGATTCGTTGACCAGCCCGGTGAAGATCCAGGCATACCTGGATGCCACCCCCTACAGCCCCGAGAACCAGAACCGCAACCCGCTGCGGGTGATGGACGACCACCTGGCGCACTGCCTGGATGGGGGGTTATTCGGGGCGCTGGGGCTGCGACGACTGGGCTACCCGCCTTTGATCGTCGACCTGCTGCCCGATCCGGACATGGATGATGACCATGTGTTGGCGGTCTTTAAAAAAGATGGCTGCCTGGGGGCGGTGGCGAAATCCAACTTCGCCGGTCTGCGCTACCGCGAGCCGGTCTACCGGACGATGCGCGAGCTGATCATGTCGTATTTCGAGGATTTCTACAACGTCAACGGCTTGCGTACGCTGCGCTATTACTCCGTAACAGTCGATCTGAGACGTTATGATGAAACAGGCTGGATGTGGGATGACCACGGCTGCGATGTGATCGAGGAGGCGCTCAAGCACCTGCGCAAGTTCCGGTTGATCAGCCCGGCACAGGCGAAGGCGCTGCACCCGATCGACCCGCTGTCGTACAAATCCGGCACGCTCGGTACCAACCCGGACGGGTTGTATAAACCGAAAAAACAGGGTGCGTCAGGCCGGATAAAGGGATAGACTGACATGCAAAGTCGATCCGCGGAATATAATATGAAGAAGCGGCGAAAACGCACCATTCTACGAGAACAAACGAATGGGTTGTGTAAACCAATCAAATGAATCAAACCCTAAAGGTTTTTAAAACCTTTAGGGTTTTCGGTAGGAGGAACACATGTCCGAGATCAGTACACTTTACAAAAGCATCTACGAGATTGCCGCTCAGGTGCCGTACGGCAAAGTGATCAGCTACGGCCAGATCGCGCGCATGGTCGGTTGTGGCGCCAGGCAGGTGGGCTATGCCATGGCAGCCCTGAAAAGCGGCAGCCGCCCCGACATCCCCTGGCAGCGCGTGATCAACAGCCAGGGCAAGGTCAGCGTCCACGGCGACGGGATCGGGAATGCCATGCAGCTGGAATTATTGAAAGGCGAGGGGGTTCGGTTTGACAGCGAAGGGCGGGTGGCAGGTGTCGAATTCTGGTGGATGGGGAAACCGTAACGTTCAAGGTATTCAATCCTTAACTATAAAATTTTAGTCAGCTTCAAGGATCAGAAGCTATTATTGAAAGCATAATCCACAGATTATGCTTGTTTTTACCCCCTTTTTGAGCCTGTTTTTGAGCCTACCTATTATTAATATTAAGGTGATATCTATATATATTGAAACCGGACAAAATCCATTCTATACTCATGGAACTCGGGAGGTTTGTATGAAAACATTTCATGGTGGGTCACAGTATTTCAAGATGTCCCTGGTATCCCTTATCATCATTATCACATTAATGCTCCAGGCTTTTGCGCCTGGAGCGGCTATTGGATCTGCAGGTACTGATCAATCCAATAAAACGGTCAATAAAGGAGCAGGATCAGACTTGCTGAGTAATGCTGCTTCTGACGTTCTTATAAGACCCATCATCGAGCAGAAGGCTGCGGTACTGGGCGATAGACATTCGAGTTCAGAGCCAGATATTGATATCGAACAAACAGAATCAAGACCTGACACGTCCTTTCTGTTTGTCGAAAATGTCGGTCAGTTCGATCCAAAAGAAATCTTCCAAATGAAACAAAAAAGTTCCTATATGCGATTTTCAAGGGATTCGATCTGGATAACCTTATTGGAACCAGATGATCCGTTCGCGTCATCATTGAATCCATCTGCCGATGGAAATGATCGCATTGATAAAAAACAAAAAGGTGTGAACATCCAGATCGATTTCGTTGATTCCAACAAGCAACCGGATATCGAAGGTTTCGACAGGTCAGAATCAAAGGTATCCTATTTTTATGGAAATGATGAAAATAATTGGCGACCGGATGTGCCGGTTTGGAATGGGATACGCTATATCGACCTGTATCCGGGCATCGATTTGGAGATTTCCAACAATTCCGGAGCATTAGCATGGCAATTGGTTGTCCGTGATTCAAACCGCCTGCTGGAATGGATCAATAAGAAAAGCGGAAATGATATTCGTTTCCAGGTAAAAGGTACACAAAGCATCAGTTTAAATTCACAAACGCTTCAATTTACATCTGCAATCGGGGAGCTCTTTCTGCCGCAAATGCAAATTGTGTGGGCAGATGGTGATCCCCTGGGTATTGGCACTATCGCTCCACAGGTTGGGGACAATGAGTATATCCTGATCTCGAATGATCATTTCGGGAAAATAGCAGCCAACAACGGCCCTGAAGCTCAGGAACAGACAGCTGAAACACAGGCTCCTGCCGTGCCGGATGGTACAGGGATGGTAGATGGCGACATCCAGACCTTCGATACTACCTATGTATGGGATTTTACCAACGATAGTGATGCAATGCGGTTAATGGAGACCTCGGGAATGGTCTGGGGAACGGTGTTCTCCACCATTTTAGGTACAAATGCTGTCGCTTCAGATATTATTGTCGATTCTGAAGGCTATTCGTATGTTGTTGGCTATACTTCTGGAGCGACTTTCCCAACCACTCCCGGTGCATTTCAGACATCAATGAACGGTAATAGAGATGGGTTTGTTAGCAAAATAAATCCGTTTGGCAGTAGTTTAATTTATTCGACTTTCTTTGGCGGCAGTTCGACTGATGAAGTTTTCAGTGTGGCCTTGGATGATGTCGGGTCGGCATATATTACCGGTTGGAGCATCTCTTGGGATTTTCCCGCAACCTATGGGGCATTTCAAACTGGAAATTACGGGTACGACGCATTTGTTACCAAACTTAACAGTACAGGAACTTGGCTGATCTACTCGACACTTTTTGGAAGGGCTCTTGGTGATGAAGAAGGCAAGGATATTATCGTTGATGGTAGTGGTCATGCTTTCATTGTGGGTTATACTGCAAAGGGTGGAATCCCAACGACAGTTGGAGCGTATGATACGTCTTATAATGGTGCTGGCGATGGATTCATTATCGAGCTATCCGCAGATGCATCCACCCTTCTTTTATCAACATATTTAGGGGGATCCGGCCAGGATTGTCTTGCTGGTATTACGGATATTGATTGTTCGATTATCCTGGATCCATCTGGAAACATCAATATCGCCGGGTACACGGATTCTTCGGATTTTCCAAGGGTGGGTGGCTTCGGCAACCCATATGGCGGAAATAAGGATGCCTTTGTTGCGAAGCTCAATCCATCGGGCTCCAGCCTTATTTTTTCCGGCTATCTGGGTGGTTCCGGCATAGAAGGTGCGCACCTGGGTCGTATCGATATTAAAAGCGATTCCCTTGGGGATATATATGTTATTGGAACAACCGGCTCATCGGATTTTCCAGGCGGTACTTATCATGGTGGCCAGGATATATTTCTCGCCAAATTCGGTTCAAGCGGTGGGGAAATTTATGCGAACCTTTTTGGCGGGAGCGGTGACGATTATGGCAATAACGTTTACGTTTCTCCAGATGGGACTGCTTTTATAACAGGAAGGACTAGTTCTCTTGATTATCCTGTTACGTTGGATGCAATTCAATTTTCTCTGAATGGACAAAATGATACATATTTTACCAGAGTAGGGGCAGATGGATCATCGATCGGCTATTCGACATTCTTTGGCGGGGGTGGGCAAGAGATCGGTTATGGTATATTCCAAGGTCCTGATACATCGGTATATTTAGCCGGGTGGACCGGTTCAACGGACTTTCCTACGACACCAGAAGTGCTGCAACCATTCAGCCAGGGCAATGATGCGTTTGTTGTCAGGTTTGCATTAGAAACATACATTTCAAATAAATCCACATACTCGACCTGTGGGGGTAATAAAATCATCGGCATCAATCCTGATGATCGGGAATGTTCCATCCCCCAATCGACGCAAGGGCTCGCAGGGGATCCGATCAACACCCGCACCGGCGGGTTCGATGTCTCATTTACCGATATTTCAATTTCCACCGTTGCCGGTCCGTTGACTTTACAACGTTATTACTCATCAGGGACCGTTAATTCTTACACGTTACCTTTGGGATATGGCTGGACCCATAACCAGGACACCCGGTTGATCTTCCCGGCCGATCCGGGTGGAAATCCGGAAGGAATACTGTTCAAAGCTCACTCGCTCAATACGTATCTCTTTTATGATAACGGGGATGGGACGTTCAGCCCCGAGGTTGGGCTGACCAGCTCGCTCGTCCAGCAGGCAGGCACGCCTGTCACCTATACGATCACCGACCAGTCGCAGCGCGTTTATACCTTCGATGATTACGGCAAGTTGACGCTATGGGAGGATGGAAAAGGTCACAGCTGGTCGTACAGCTACGATGTGAACAATCGACTATACAGGATCACCGATGATGCCAGTTCCGATTATCTGGAGATTGTCTATACCACGGCAGGTTACGTCGATTCGGTCAGCGACAGCCTTGGCAGAAGCGTTTCCTATGGCTACGACGCAGCATATGACCTGGTTTCCGTGACGGATATTCAGGATCAGCTTTGGACGCTGACCTATGACACAACTCACCATTTCCGGCTGTTGACCGATCCTGGCAGCAAGGTCATCATTCATACCGAATATGACGTGCAGGGGCGGGCTTACCAGCAATATGACGGGCAGGGGAACCTGGTCATGAGCATTACGTTCAACGCGGATGGTACGCGGATCATCACAGATGGGCAGGGGAATGACATCACCCACGCCTATGACAACCGCAATACGCTGATTTCGAGTTCGAACAGCCTCGATGAAACCAAAAGCACGGTCTATAATTCGAATTTCCGGCCAGAAACAGTAACGGATGAAAATCAGAACGAGTTATCGATGGTTTGGAGTACTAATGCTGCAAACCTGGAAAGTATGACGGATGCGGAGGGTAATCAGACGGATCTCTTCTATGATACGCTGAACAACTTGGAATCGGTTACGTTGCCGAGCGATGTCTCCTATCAGTATGGGTATTCCGACACCCTGATGACCAGCAGCACCAACCCCCTGTTAAATACAACGAATTACACCTATACCGACGCATCGGATGCACCGGCACCGGTCGGATTGCTAAAGACAAGAGAGGACCCGCTTGGTCATATCACCTGGTATTGGTACAACGCGGCAGGGCAATTGATCAAAGTCACAGACGCCCTCGATCAGGATACACAATACGTATATGATGAATGGGGAAACATCAAGGCTGTGATCTATCCTTCCGGCCGGCAGGACTGGTCCTGTTACAATGCCACCGGTCATTTGACCCTGTCTGTAGGCAATGCTTCGGGTGGAGAGGGCAATTGGTCGGTGGAACCGTGTTCTGAAAGTTATGTGCCCCTGGATGATCCTGCAGTCGATCGCATGACGAAATATCACTACGATCTGAGCGGGAATAGCATTGCCGTCGAGGATATTGCTAGTGGAATTATCTCTCGATCCTACTTTGATGAAAACCAGCGTTTGGTCACATCGGTAAATAATTTGTACGGACAAACGATCTCGAATCCAACCCCACCGGTCTACGACCCATATTACCCGGACCGGAATATTCGAACAGATTATGTTTATGACATCAACGGGAATATGATCGGGAGCATCGATACCCTGGGAATTAAATCCCGAACGTATTATGACTCGGAGAACCGGCCTGAATACGTGGTCAGCAATTTAACCGGTCAGGATATTTCCGTCATCACGCCACCCACATACAATCCAGCATATCCGGATCAAAATGTGACCACTCAAATGGTTTACGATCCGACCGGAAACCAGATCGCAACGATCAGCCCGCTCGGCATCATCACCCGCACCTATTATGATCGAACAAACCGGCCGGTCAGCGTGGTTCAAAATCTGGTCGGGCAATCCTATGAGGTCGAAACCCTGCCTGTTTATAATTCGGACTACCCGGATCAGAATATCCGCACGGATACGGTTTATGATGCCAATGGGAACGTGATTGCCGGCATCGATACTCTGGGGCGGATCACGCGCTCGTATTACACCGCGCTCGATCAACTAGCGACCACCGTCCAGAACCTGACCGGTCAATCGATTGAAACCACGACTCCTCCAACCTATAACCCCGCCTATCCGGGTCAGAACGTACGCACGGATTATTATTATGATACTGCGGGGAATCAGATCGCGATTGTCGATCCGAAGGGGATCATCACCCGCACGTACTACGATGAATTGAACCGGCAGCGTTACGTGGTTCGCAATCTGCAGGGCCCGGGGATCGAAGTGACTACGCCTCCGACCTATAATCCTGCCTACCCGGATCAAAATGTTCTGACCGAGACGGTCTACGATAATACCGGCCAGACGATCGCCAACATCGCTCCGAACGGGATCATTTCCCGGACTTACTTCGACGGCCTGGGACGGACTGTGACCATGATCCAAAACCTGACCGGGCAAATTCCTGAAAATCCTGTTCCTCCGACTTTCAATCCCGCTTATCCGGATCAAAATGTAAGGTCGGATGTCGTTTTTGACAGCCCCGGGGATGAGATCGCCCAAATTGCCAATGATGGCAGGATCACCCGAACCTATTATGATGGCGCTCACCGCCGGATCGAGATTGTTGATAATTTGACAAATTGGAGCATCACCGATCCGACCCCGCCGGGATTCAATCCCGATTATCCCGATCAGAATGTTCGGACGCTTACTTCTTACGATGGTTTGGGAAGGGTCATTCAAACAATTAATCCAACGGATAAAGTAACCTATTCCTGTTACGATGGGTTGGGACGTGTGGTGAGATCCATCGATAATCCCTCCGTATCGGATCCTTGCATTAATTATTCCCCGGCACCTTACACTGATTACGATATCATCACCCGGAACACCTATGATGGAGCCGGTAATTTGCTGGTCAGCGAGGATACGCTTGGAAATCACACCTGGCACGAATACGATACTGTGGGTCGGATGAAAGCCGTTATCGATCCGCTCTCGCATCGAACGGAATATGCCTTTGACGGGCTTGGGAACCAGGTTTACATAACTGATGCCAAAAGTGTTGTGACGAAATTCGAATATGATTCCCTGAATCGGTTAACCGCAGTGGTGGAGAACTATCTGTCTGGAGTACCCGCAGATAATCAGACCAACGTGCGTACGGAATACACTTATGATGCAAATGGAAACCTGCTGACCAGTAAAAATGCGAGAAACCAGTCCACAATATTCACCTATGACAGTCTTAATCGCCAGAAGACCGAAACCGATCCCTTGAGCCACACCACCACCTCCAGCTATGACGCTGCTGGTAACATGATCTCGAAGCTCGACGCCGACGGTTTTACCACAAGCTACAGTTATGATGACCTATCCCGCATGTATGGTCTGGATTATCCGGGATCCGACCCGGATGTGAGCTACACCTACAATGCAGCTGGCAGCTATGACACGATGACCGACGGTCTGGGGACGACCCATTGGGTTTATGACGGTCTGGGCCGCACAAGTAATATCACTGACCCGAACAATCAGTCGGTTGGGTATCTGTATGACGCTTCAGGCAACCGCAAAAAGCTGACCTACCCCG
Source organism: uncultured Chloroflexia bacterium (assembly GCA_963701225.1). Classification (GTDB taxonomy): domain Bacteria; phylum Chloroflexota; class Anaerolineae; order Anaerolineales; family Anaerolineaceae; genus JAFGXF01. Next base: position 1,565,677 of record OY969578.1, read on the forward strand.
ATCTGAAACAGGTCAGCTACGATTATGACCTGGCAGGACGGATGACCACGGCTACAGCATGGGATACCACCATAACCCGTTATTATTATGATCGTAAGGGTCAGCCGGATTGGACACTTCTGCCCAACAATGCAGCCATCGATTACGCCTTCAGCGGTGACGGCTACTTGGCGCAGAAGGTGAATGCCCTGACCTCGGGCACGATATCCACATTTGACTATATCTATGACGAGGTCGGCAACCGGACTCAAGCTACGGAAACCATGGTTTTGGCAGTCACCAATCCCGGCAGTGATGCGCTGTTCTCAGACAGTTATGAATCGGCCGATCTTTCGAAATGGAATCGCTCGAAAACCGACCAGGGCGATCTGAGCATCACGAGTCAGGCTGCCATGAGCGGGGCTTACGGGTTGAATGCCCTGATCGACGACAACAACAGCCTGTATGTGGTGGATTGGTCGCCGAAAAATGAAACCCGCTACAAAGCCAGTTTCAAATTTGACCCGAATTCGACCACGATATCAACGAATGAGGTGCATTACCTGTTTTATGGATACAACGTGGCCGGAGCCGGTATGCTCAGGGTCGAAATAAAGTACAAGAAAACCTATCAGATAAGGTTGGAAACGCTGAACGATAGCGCCTGGAACAGCACCTCCTGGTTCTCGATCACAGATGCACCGAATACGATCCAGTTGGAGTGGAAAGCTGCCAGTTCCACAACGGTTCACGATGGGACGCTACAATTGTGGGTCGATGGCGTATCCAAACAGTTGATCGCGAGTGTCGATAACGATACCGTGCGGCTGGATACAATCAAACTCGGCACGGTGGAAGGAGTGGATTCCGGAACGCGGGGGACCGAATACTTCGATGATTTCAACTCCTGGCGCTCACAGGCCTGGGTGGCGGGTGAAACGGTAACCCGGACGATCGATTATACCTATGACCCACTCTACCGGCTTACCTCGGCCGACAGCTCAGATGGCGATCTGTTCCAGTACACCTATGATGCCACCGGGAACCGCCTGACCGAAACCACACCGGGCAATGTCAGCTTGAGCTATGCCTATGATGAAGCCAACCGCTTGAGCAATGTGGATGGCACAACCTATACCTGGGACAATAACGGGAATTTGATGAGCGACGGGCTCAGCACGTATACATACAATCACAGCGACCGGCTGACAGGAGTATCTCAAAGCGGGCATACCTACAGCTACGCCTATAACGGTCTGGGCGACCGCATGAGCCAGACAGTGGATGCGACTACGGTCGATTATGCGCTGGATCTTGCCGGAGGCTTATCCCAGGTGCTTACGGATGGGACCAATACCTATTTATATGGGTCGCAACGAATTGCACAATACAACAGCGGTGGCATGGATTATTACATCGGTGACGCTCTTAACAATGTACGCCAAATGTTTAACCCCAGCAATGTGTTGACCCTGAGCCGCGACTACGAACCCTATGGGACGGTTTATAACCCCATGGGCAGCCGCAGCACGTCTTACGGCTTCACCGGTGAGTGGACGGATGGCACCGGGTTGGTGAATTTGAGGGCGAGATACTATCAGCTGGTGAGCGGGAGATTTACGACGATGGATACTTGGGGAGTGAGCCAGAAAGAGCCGATATCACAAAACTTATGGCTGTATGCAAATAGCGACCCATTTACATATATGGACCCTACTGGTCATTATGGCGTAAAAACTCATTATTGGTTAACATATTATGGAGTATTGGGTATTGCTTCACAAATGTCATCAGTAACTTCAATTGTGAACGCTAAAAAATTGGCCACCGTAATTGCTGCGTGGGATTTACAAGTCGACAGTAAAAGCTCAGTGCTCAACTCATTTGCCTGCCTTGGCTGCCACTTTAAATCACTATCAGGGACATTTAACAGTGTTAACTATGCACTATCAACTGGTGATCCAACTTTATTTGGGGGGACGATGCATCTCATTCAGGATTATTTTAGCCATTGGTATGAAGGTTACCATGATCAAATTTATGGTCATGCCATTCATACAATGCGTACAGTTGTAAGAAATGATCTATTATTGTCTGAATTTTTCCAGGGTGAGCATTGGGATCAACACGGTTATTGGATGAAATCTCCTTTCCCAGCCCACCCGCGTGGAAAACTCATTGAGGAAATTAGGTCTCGTAATAAACAAATCGATCTCAATGAATTATCTGATGATTGGGATCTTGTAGATTTATATTTAAGATATGAAGGTACTGGTTTTGTTACTCTTGACCAGCGCATGCGGGAACGAGATTATTTCGGATTTGATACAGATAAAAGTATAAGTACCTCGGACCGGGAATATAAAATGAGAGCAATGACGGATATTGCCATTGGATTATTCTTAGGAGGAATTAATCGCCCGCATTGTGGATTTGGAGTATTAGATTTAACTTTACCACCAGAAAGCAATAAAGAGAATTATATACGCGGTGTTTTATTATATGGATCTACTTAATTGGAGATTAATAGTTTGAAACAGAAAATATACATAAAAAATTATATTATATTGTCACTGACTGTATTGATATACAATATTTTCTTGACTAGCTGTTGTGGAGAAATAATCATTGGAAAACAGAATATTAATCCACTTCCTCTTTATAGTATTGAAATAAATATAGGATCAGCTCATGAAATCAGAGAGTTGATTGATTTGAGCTTATTTGATGAAGCAGGTAGTTATGATCCAATTTTTAATCCTTACATCGGTTCTAATATTGACGCCTGGTTCTTTAACAAGGGTAAACTTCTTGGTTCATTTCCGGGTGGATCTAATGTAGAAGTACATTTCCAGCTTTTTGAGGATAAGTTCAGTGCAAGGGATAGTTACTATTCAGTGTGTGAAACACCTTTGTTCACAGATGAATCCAAGATCATATATGAGGGTATCATTGAAAATCAATATTGCATATCATATATACAAAGAATTCGCGAATCAATAGAAGTATTGTGCATGCCAAGAAATGAGTATTCATCATTTATTGCTTTTCAGAAAGACAGGTTAGTAATTGTTCTCAATGAGTTGTCAACTATTCCGCAAACCACAAATAAAGATATTGTGATTAAGTATTTGGCAGATAACTTGAGAAAATAGATAATCACTAACACTAAATCTTTGTTCTGCCCGATGGAAAGAATACTTTTTTATTTGGGTCGCGACGAATTGCCAAATCTTATACTGGAGGGAGGGATTACTTCATCGGCGATGCACCGCTCTGCGCACCCTTGGGTGTTAACAATGTACGCCAAATGTTTAACCCCAGCAATGTGTTGACCCTGAGCCGCAATTACGAACCCTATGGGACAACCTACAGCGCCATGGGCAACCGTACTACGGCTTATGGCTTCACCGGCGAGTGGATGGACGGCAACGGGTTGGTGAATTTGAGGGCGAGGTATTATCTACCATCGAATGGTCGTTTCATGAGCCGGGATATTTGGGATGGTAATATTCAATTCCCAATATCATACAATTTCTGGATATTTGGCTATGCTAATCCTCAAAAATATATTGACCCAACAGGGTATTATGGTGACTATGTTCATTATACATTAACTAGGCGTAAGGTTTTACTTGATGGGCAATCAAGACCAGCTTTGTCCATCTTTGATTTAGAGCGGTTATCTATAGTTATAGCGTCATGGGATTTAAAGGTCGATAGAAGTGCAATCTTATCCTCAGTGGGAACCTGCCCAGGCTGCCATTTTCAAACGCAAAATATTACATTAGCGAGAGTCAATAATGCTATTGATCTTGGTGAACCATATTTATTTGGAGGTTCCTTGCATCTACTCGAGGATTATTATAGTCATTGGTATGAAGGTTACCATAATCAATTCTTAGGCCATGGTGTTCATGGGATTCTAGCGAAATCAAGAGGTATTAGTTCATTTAGTGAACCTTTGTTATCGGATTTTTTCTATGGTGGCCACGGTGATAAATCCGGTTTTTGGAAACCTTCCCTTTTTCCGGCTCATCCACGCAATCAGGTTATAGCTAATATTAGATCCAGAAATCCAAATCTAATTAATTATTATCAGTTAACTGATTGGGATTTGATTGATTTATACTTAAGAAATGATAATAATGGAAGTAACTATAGCTTAACCTTGCTTGAAAGAGATTATTTCGGTTTTGATACTGATAAATATTTCCAAGGATCAGATAGAGAAATTAAAATGGAAAATACTCTAAACGTTTATATAGGTTTATATCTGTACAAACTATCTTCAACTCTCTCGATACCTTATTGTGAGTTTGACTTGGGGTTACCACCTGACATATATAAGGAGTTTAATATTCACAAATTGTTGGTGTATGGTATTGAGTAAAGAATAAGAACCGAGGAGTCTACAGATATGTTACTCGTGAGATTACAATCTTTATTGTTTGTCACGATCCTAATTACGGGCTGTTGTGGAGAAATCTATGCGGGTGATCAAGAAGTTGACATCTCACCACTTTACGATAAAGATATTGATATTGGCTCTGTTCAACAAATTAAGGATATTATTGACCTTAGTTTGTTTGATACAATTCATAATTTAAAGGATCCCATTTTAAGTCAAGATTCTTACTCAGGTGCATTTATTTCAGCTATTTTCTTTGATGGGGGAAAACTTTTAGAAGAACTACCTGGAATAACTAGATCGTATGTCGAAGTAACACTAATTCTTGAAAAGGATAGTTTAGAAGCAAGTAAATATATTAATTCTGAATGCGAGAGTCCATTGTTTATAGATAAAACCAGGATAATCAAAGGCGGTATCGAAGATAATCGATATTGTATATCCTATATTAAAGAAATACGCGATTCTATAGAGGTATTTTGTCTACCAAGAAATGAATATTCTTCTTTTGTTATATTTCAAAAAGGTCGACTGATTATTTTTCTCGATGAGTTTTCCACTGTCCCAAATACTTCAAATAAAAATATAATAATTCAATTTCTTGCTGATAATTTGAAAAACAGGTGAATAAGTACCAATAGATGTTGACCGTGTAATTTATTAAATATTATCGGATGATACCAATACCACTTTATTTATTCTGCAGAGGATTACACAATCCGTTAACGGAGCTTATGGTTAGTTAATGGGTGCCGCACTGCTTCGCGCACCCTTTGGGTGTGAACAACGTCTGTAAGATGGCAACTCCCGGGAATGTTTTGACCCTCAGCCGCAACTACGAACCCTATGGGACGGGCTATAGCGCTATGGGCAGCCGCAGCACAGAACCGGTGAGTGGACGGATGGCACCGGGTTGGTGAATTTACGGGCGAGATACTATCATTCAATTAACGGAAGATTTACGTCGCAGGATATTTGGAAAGGAGATTACTATCGCTCCCTAACATTAAATAGGTGGATTTATACTGAAGGTGATCAAGTTGATCATAGCGATCCATCCGGATATGACTGTATTAATAACTTTAATCGTCATATTATGGAGTATTATGTCGGGGACTTCAATTTATCGGGATATTATATGCCCGTGGAAGAAGAATGGACTGGTGATCTTATACCAATACTTGCAGATCCTGATAAACCCTATAAATATTTATCGATGGAAAAAGGAAAATATACAGATGATATTAATTTCGCAAAAAGAGCAAGAAGTAATTTTCTAAATACTACTGAAGGTCGGGGTATCTGCACACAGGGATCTGGTCGTCTAATGAACAATGGTGGGGTTATAACATGCACAAGGAAAAATCAAAAAGTATTTGAATGGGAAACAGGTCTACTTAACTTTATACCATTTCACACTGTTGCAAGGAACTCTGGCAGTGATAAGTTGTCCACTGGCAATACAATTCGAATAGATGCACCGTGGTTGATAGATGAATTTTTAGCAAGGCGTGGAAATAATGATGGTATTTTTATCGTTACGGATGTTGGAGGCGGTTTGGCTCGAGATGCCACACATGAGAGTTTAGATATATATATGGGTGAAGGTAATGCAGCATATAAGGATTGGAAGGATTTTATGGTGATCGACAATAAATATGAATATAAAAATAGGGGTGGCCCATGGTGGCCAGTATACTTAGTTAGATATTTTGGTTGGCTAGCTTAATGAGGTTACATATAATTAATACACTTCTTTTCTAGTATCGAGTTTACTAAATTTTGAATTATGATTAACGAAAAACATTTGATTAATTATATCTTCTGTTATTCTATTAAACTTGTCAAGATCATTAGATTACGCAACCTATTTTCTGTAAAATGCAACACAGATCCTTCCAACATTTTGGTTAGAGGCCTAACCCGATCCCATCTCTAAATAAACTCTACCAAATTCATATTCCTCGCCTATTTCCATCACAACCGCCGAAATTAGGCGTAAGCATGATTTCTCATTCGGAAAAACCCGCACCACTCGGGTGCGCCGCTTGATCTCCTGGCTGAGTCTCTCCAGACTATTCGTGGTACGGATGCGCCGCCAGTGGTTTTTCGGGAAAGAGAAAACGGTAAAACCTTCAGGGATATTAACCTCCATCCAATCCGCTAATTTGGGTGCCGGGACTGAATACTTCACCACAGCCTTTTTTAGATAACTTTCAGCTGTTTCCTGGTCCGGTGCGCCGAAGATGGTACGGATATCTTCCGCCACTTCCCAACGCATCCCTACTCTGGGGACATAACTCTGAGCATTCTGCTGCAGGTGGAACTGGCAGCGCTGCCAGGGAATACCGCTGAAAACGGCTTTTCGGGCTGCTTCAAGACCCACGTGGTCATCACTCACTATCAAGCACATTCCGTGTAGCCCTCGAACCACCAGTCCTTCCAGAAACTTGCGCCAGTGGACTTCTGCCTCACTAAGAGACACGGAAATACCCAAAATTGCTCGTTTTCCATCATTTTTCACCCCACTTGCGATGAGAATGGCAGCATCCTGCACTTTCCCAGCCTGTCTCACCTTCTCGTAACGTGCATCCAGGTATAGATAGGTCACTTCTCCCAATGGCCGGTCGCGCCAGGCTTCCAGCAGTTCATCCAATTGTTCTGTTGCCCGACTGACCTGACTGGCGGATACTTCTATGCCGCATAATCGCTCGGTGATGGCTGCTACTTTTCGGGTGGACACTCCCTGAACATACATCTCCGCCAGGGTCATCGTTAAGGCTCGTTCACTACGCAGTCCTTTCTCCAATGCCCCGGGATAGAAACCACCTTCACGTACTTGTGGAACATCAAAGGTGATCTCACCCATCCGGGTCTTGACTGTCTTGGGCTTGAACCCATTTGAGTGTCCACGACGGTCTCCTTTACGTTGATACGGTTCGGCTTGGTTATGCTCTGTGCGTTCGATCTGCATGGCTTCGTTGATCAATAGCCTGATCATCTCTGGCAACGTCTCCAGACCTGTCGCTGACAGCTGTTCTAAATATTCCTTTGGTAAGGTACAATCCTCTTTGTAGATCATGGTGTCTCCTTTCTTTTTGACCACTGAAAGGATACCGTGATCTACACTTTTACAGAAAGAATATTACACTAACGATCATTACGCTCATATTATTGGAATCATCACTAATAAATAGGTTATTTTTAACTGTGCCCGTGAACTGATTGGTTATATTTATTTGTCTTTTACCTTCTAGCAAGTAGGTCTACTATGGATTATGATCTGAAATTAATAAAACTTATAGTTATTATATTTATATTAATTATTTTTGCTCTAAGTTGTTCCTCATATTACCCTAATCGATTATTTTCCCCTACGGATAATGAAAATAATATGGATACGAATAATACTCCCTTTGTGAGTTATTCAGCAATACCTTCGATAGTAACAACACCAACAACTTTTCAAATAATAACAACTGATAACCTGAACGATATTTCTATTTTACGAGAATGGGGAATAACAGAAATTGGTTACCTTGGTGAGAATTACAACCTTTGGTTTTCAGACAGCCGTAGATTTGTTCTTCCTTCTTCTGAAGGTCTTTTAGCTTTTAATGCTTATGAATCAACTACCGCACAAATACGTCCTAAATATATAGTATCTCCGCTTGATGTGAATCAGGATGATTCTATTTACTACTATGAAAATGGAATCTATAAAATTGATACTGATGGCAACGAAGTATTTATTGGTATGGATTCTAACACCTGTGATTTTACTTCCGCAGATAGCGTAAAAGCATTAATTGGCTCAGATAACGCGATTACGAGTCATTGGAGTGGAGGAGACATATTCGACTCATATGGGTCATCCACAGTATTGATATGGAATTTAATCGAGAAAACATGCCAACATCTTATTAAACCCCTTACGGGGTGGGTACAATCACTTTCTTTGAGTCCTGATGGTAGATATCTAAGCTATAACGTAACTACAAGCAAGACTAATATTGAAAAGGATTTAATACCAGAGTCAACCATCTATTCTTATGATCTTACGCTGCAAAAGAAGATCTGTAATATTCAAGGTCGATATTCAGCTTTTAATTCTGAAAGCCAATTGGTAGTAGTGGGAACACCAGATCAAAATATCGTCTCGATAGTCTCCCCACAAGATTGCATTCCAGAAATTCAATTCGATAAAGATATAGATATTACTTCTATCGCCTTACATCCAGATGGAAATATCTTGGCTGGAGTATCTGATTCAATTATTGCTTTCTGGGATATTTACAATGGAAAGAAGATTTACGAACTAAACCTACCTGTACCCGCCCATTTTTCTTCATTATTGAATTTTAGCCCAGATGGTAGGTTCCTGCTAACATCAAAAGGAAAAACAACTACTGAAGAAAAAGAGTACGTAATTCTTTGGGGAATCCCAAATAAATAGCTTGCGGTATTAGGTAATATGGAGTATCCGAACTTTGGCGATAGTGATTGTACTAATTTTGTATCTCAAGCTGTCCATGCGGGTGGATATTATACTGAAGTCGATTAGTGGGAACCTAAACGTAATGGTGGAAACGCATGGGCTTTGACTGACGAATTCTTTGGATATTTCATTGGAGTAAAACAAGCAAGGAATCTGGTAATTAGTGGAAATATCTATCCTCTTTCAAATAATAATTCAAAAGATGAGTATATGAAAACTACACACCCAGAAAGATTTGACGCATGGAAATATTATCCGGATAATAAAGTAATTCCAAGTCCGTTGCAATTAGAAAATTATGGACAATTTAATTTATCTGGTTATGGAATACAAAAAGGTGATGTTGTACTTTACCATCAATTACACTCAACCCATGTTCGAGCTAATAATGGATTATTTAATCATGCAACCATCGTGATTGGTGATGGAGTTCTTACTGATAGGTATCACAATAAAAATATCCCCTAACAAAGATCCCCATTAATTGCCGGACACTCTGGGGGTTATGAAATGAATTTTGGAGGTCGTTTGTATTACAATAATATCCACTCAATGAATGATACCTGGACTGAAGTTCAGGCAATGCTGATCATTTATATTCCTGATATCATCATATCAAATGATTGCCCCAACTAAGAATTAGTCTAGTGTAATAATCAAGATACTAGAAATAATTATCTGAGTTATTGATGCCAATGATTTCTAACGTAGATAAACATCTGGATATCAATGGATAAAAACCATACGAGATTGAGTATTTGGATAGTTTGTGCAACCTCATTCATTGTAATATTAATGACTAGTCTGGTTTATTTACTACCATATATCTATTTGCACAGCAAGGAATTGGCTTCAGATTATGATCATGTTTTGTATATCTATGACTTGGGTAGAATAGACCGTCTTACAACTCATGATGTTTACCCGATAAGTGTCGAGTGGGCTCCTGATAGAAAAAGCATAGCATTGAGGTATAACGATGGTTGGGATTTCGATGATCCTATACAATTTATAGGTGTTTTAGATATCGCGAGCCATCATCTATCTCAGATTCTTCGTATTGACAAAGGAGCGAATGTTCAATACGTAGATGGGATTACTTGGCAAGGGATAAATATGGCATGGTCTCCATACGAAAAAAAAATCTTATTCAATATGCTATCGGATGAAGACTATCAACAGCTCTATCTGCTGGATGTTCAGACAAAAATCCTATCAGCGACACAGTTGGAATTCAGGGACACAGGAGAAAGGAAAAATATTAATGTCGTCGGTATTACCTGGTCACCGGGACCATTCGCTATTGTTAATCTTTGTTTTGATAACAAGGATGATTTAGAACAATGTCAGGTGTTTTCAATAGATGATGGTTTTAGCAGCATTTCGCCTGTTTTCACTGATAGAGCCATGTGGGTGAGCTGGTTATCAGATGGCGAAACGATCGTATATAGCTGTTATGAGGATTACGAAAATGAGATTGTGAAATATTCTTTTACTCCAGCACCAAAAGGAATATGTTCCTACTCTTTCCAAACCCACTTGACCAAGTTGCTTACAACTGAACTAAAAATACCAAATTGGTCGTCAGATGGATTGCTAGCATTTGAATGGTGGGGGGGAGGTGAAGGTGACCGTCGTTATTTAATGGTCTACAACACACTTCTGGACAAATCGTATCGATTACCTCGTTGGTTCATCAATGAATATCGATGGTTACCCTAAGGTATTAGGTAGTCACTAGATTTTTTCCCACCAGTATGAGTTAAACAAAATGGCGACTTTTTCTAGATGTTTTTCCGAAATAAATAATGCAAAAAAGTCAGGTAGATCCCCGAATGAGTTTAAATATAGATTTATATGTAAAGAATTCCTCTAGAGAAAATCGAATGAGGTTAACAACAATAACATGAATAAATATATTGAAAGCCTCTATGATACTAAAAGTGTTTATAAAGACAAGATTTATGAACATTTATGGTTTATTCCTCAAGATATTCCGATCCCAGATTGTTCTCTACCACAAGTCACGCCCACTCCATAACTATTGAACAATATTCAATGGATAATCAATTAAATAAAATATTAATAAGTTTTATTATTGTTGTAATAACTCTATCCGGCTGTCAGGAAAAGAAATCGATTTTGACTGAGGATGTTATTTACCAATATCCGTGTTGGCAGAATATTCAACCGGGTATTTCTACGAGTGAGGAAACCCTTGTAATACTTCGCGATTTATTGTTCTTAGCCTCAAAACCTGCAGTAACTCCTATTAAAGTAAATGAAGAACAGAGTTATGATAGTTGGGTATTTACAAATAATATACGGGAAACGAGTGGAAGAATAATTTTTATTGGTAATATCGTCGCGGAAATTAGGTTCGATACAAAAGGAAGTACGATAAGTGAATTTATAGATTATTATGGAGAACCTGATTATATATCCGCAATCTCTGGTTGGGCGGACTCCAAGTGGTTGCAAGTATTTTTTGTATACCCTACCGAAGGTGTCATGATAGTCTATTATAAAAATAATTGGAGATCATCCGACGATAGTATAAAAATAAATGAAATAATGAAGATTGACGAAGTAATCTATTTTGACCCCAATTTATATAATTGGGTAATCGAATCAGAGGTTTACGATCTGGATAATAAAAATCAATTCCAAAAAAACCTCAAGCAATGGCATGGCTATGGGTATGATCTACAAGTAATTAAGTAGTCATCATTCAAACATATTTGTTTTTCTCTTCAATCTTAATAATTAAGTAAATTCCTACATTTTTATTAAAACACATGCGCCAGAAAAACTATTTAAACACTGGTAGAAACCATTTGGATCTTGCCGGCAGTTTATCCCAGGTGCTTACGGATGGGACCAATACCTATTTATATGGGCCGCAACGAATTTCCCAATATGACAGCGAGGGAATAGATTACTTCATCGACGATGCATCGCTCTGCGCACCCTTGGGTGTCAATAATGTACGCCAGATGTATAACCCCAGCAATGTGTTGACCCTGAGCCGCAACTACGAACCCTATGGGACGACCTACGGCGCCATGGGCAACCGGACAACGGCATACGGCTTCACCGGTGAGTGGATGGATGGCACCGGGTTGGTCAATTTGCGAGCGAGATATTACAAATCTTCGATTGGGCATTTTATTAGTAAGGACACATGGCAGGGTAATTTCAACAATCCTTTGTCATTGAATGTATGGAATTACGTAGAAGCAAATCCAATTAACCGTATTGATCCGAGCGGTTTTTGCTCGGTAACAGATACAGCATGTCTTGAAATATCCCATGAGTTAAAGGTTTATTATGGGTGGCATATAATCGGTTCGTGGCAACTCCGCGAAGTAAATTTATTCCGTGGTGCTGCAAAGCAAATTTCAAATTATTTTGGTCTTAATGGTGGAAATGGGGGAGGAAGAATGAGAGCATTATCGCCAGTATATTTATCACACGCAAGTGAATTTTGGATTGAGAAAGGTTATCACCATGTTGAAGCACGAAGTATTATACTGATTCCTTCTATTAGCCAGGTCGATATCATTCACGAATTTGGTCATATCGTCGATAATGTTACAGGTAATACGCGCTACGCTTCTATTTTCGGTGGTGGGCCATCAGATGACATGGTGCGCCATTTAGGAGTTGATCCATCCCGGTGTTCACTACGTTTCCAGTGCTCCGATTACAAACAAATGCTAAGAGATGAAAATGCAGAACTACCTTATTATGATTACGCTTATCATGGCCCCAGCGAAGACTTTGCGGTAACATTCGAAAAAATCGTAATATCCGATTCAAAAATTCAGAGCGAGAATCCGGTACGAGTTACCTGGATGACAAAATTTATCGAGCAATATCAACGAACTTTAGATCCATTTTTTGACCCATTACCCATACCGATTCCGGATTGTGCACTACCAGAAGTTCTGATTACACCTCAACCAAGTATGAATGTAACTCCCATCTCAGGAGAATAGAAATATGCGTTCAAATCGATTGTTGTTATGCTTTTACTGGTTGCTGGCGGCGGCAATTCTGAGTGGATGTGTGGAAAAACGCTCAGTGTTGATGGATGATCCTGTTTGCCAGTACCCATGTTGGCAGAATATCACCCCTGGGAGAACAACTTTTGTTCAAGCAGTCGAGATACTCTCACAATCCATGTTTTTTGATTCAAAAGGGTTTTCTCCCACCCCATCACAAATCATCGAAGCTTATGGATATTCAAGTTGGGTATTCACAAAAAGTGTTCGAGAAATGGGCCTGGTTCTTTATAACATTGATGATTATGTTGTATTGCTTGATTTTTCTGTTAGCAGGAACATACATATTGAAGAGATGATGGATTTTTATGGTGAACCTGAATTAATATCTGTTATTTCTGGTACGGCTGGTTCAAGGTGGCTGGATGCCAGTTGGATCTATCCCTCGAAGGGTGTAGTGATCAGTTTATTCGATTATAGGTGGAAACCTGAAGGAGCATATGCCCGGATCACACCTGAGATGGATATTTTTGATGTTTATTATTTTGACACTGACGCATACGAATCACTGATGGAAAAAGGAATGATAATCCATAACTATTGGGATATTATCCAAAAGAGTATACAACCATGGAATGGGTATGGGCTGGTTCCATATGTGGAGGAATGATAAAACTGAAGTAATAGTATCTAATGACTTGGCTTGTTCCCTGTCGGGGAGACCCCCAATTGGGGGCAGGCCGCCTGAGCCAGACGGTGGACGGGAATACGGTCGAGTATACGCTGGATCTTGCCGGCAGTTTATCCCAGGTGCTTTGGGACGGGAACTATAAATATTTATATGGCTTACAACGGATCGCCCAATCCTATACTGGAGGGAGGGATTACTTCATCGGCGATGCACTTAATAACGTACGACAGATGGTTACTCCCGAGAATGTGTTGACCCTGAGCCGTAATTACGAACCCTATGGGACAGCCTACAGCGCCATGGGCAGCCGCAGCACGTCTTACGGCTTCACCGGTGAGTGGGTGGATGGCACCGGGCTGGTGAATTTACGGGCGAGGTATTATATGCCATCAAGCGGGCGGTTCATTACAAGAGACACATGGAAAAGTAATATAAATACCCAAAGCTCATACAACTTATGGATATATGGCTATTCTAATCCTATCAAATATATCGATCCAACAGGTTTATATAGTGACAATGTACATCGCGATCTCACAAAAGAACTGGCGCTTAGGGCTGGTCACGCTTGGTGTATAGGATTAGCATGCGGTTTTGTTGATCAAATAGCTGAGATCATTGCGAATGGTGATTACAATGTTGATCATAGTAAATTGCTTCAACCATTACCTGTAGTAGGCCACCCCGAATTACATTTTAAACCTAGCTACATTGCAGACCGTAATGCCAAGGAAGCCATAAATATCGATGATCCTTATTTACTGGGTTCATCCCTCCATCAAGTTCAAGATTTTTATTGTCATTGGAATGAAGGTTATCGTTATCCTGAGGGCAATGGCCATTTTAATGATTCCTTTATTGCGGGTTGCATCCCGTCTATTGGTTGTTATCGTAATTCGATCTTGATAGTCGAGTTTTATACAAAACATCCAGACGCATTATCCAAGCTAAGAAATAAGTATACTGATGAAAAAGTAAATAGAATAACATATGATAAGTTAATTGATCTTTATCTCTATACATTTACAAAGCCAGGTGATAGCGCACGAGGTAAATACGGTTATGACACAGACCATTATTTTGGTTTTACACAAAAGGATATAGATATGAGGTTTGCTACTTTGCGATATTTAAGTAATTTCTTTGTCGGGAATTCAATTATTCGCCAGTGTGATATGGATATATTAATACCAATATATACAAAATCTTCTGATGAAGAGGTATTGGATTTCCTTACAAATGGTAGTAAGTAAAATGAATATAATTAAAGCGATTTTCATCTGTCTTTTATGTATGTTAATTGGAATGTTATTGGGTGAATATGTAGTGCGGGGTATTCTTTATTCATATTCTTATCTAGGCATGGAAGGGCAATTCGGTATACCCTTTTTCTTAGCGATTGAGTATCTATTCCGGCCGCTGTTGGCAGGTGGTGTTACCGCGTTTCTAATCTATTTGTTGCAGAAACGCGTCCCTGTAATATTTTCTGGTTTTTGTAAACCGACAATAATATCGATTATTGTAATAATGTCAGTGCTGTCTGGATTTTCTTCGATAATTTATGCCAATTATGAAAGATTATTGAATCGATTCATACCTTAATCATATTATTACTTCATGTAGCCAGCCTACAGTGAAGACGACTGTTAATCACGTTCTTGATTTTTCCGGCAGTTTATCCCAGGTGCTTACGGATGGGACCAATACATATTTATATGGGTCGCAACGGATCGCCCAATCCTATACTGGAGGGAGGGATTACTTCATCGGTGATGCATCGCTCTGCACACCCCTGGGTGTCAATAATGTACGTCAGATGGTAAACGCCGGCGGAGGGTTGACCCTGAGCCGCAACTACGAACCCTATAGGTCTATTCCTCCCAAATCCCCTTGAACGGGCATAAATACGCCAGATTTGGTGGAAAATATGCCGTGAATTTTACATCCTTGTCGACCGCAACTCGAATGGGGCATACCACTTTCCCGGTTTTTATCAATATAGAGGTTAATGCTTCTGACAGTTTTGATTTCATCCACGGTTGCGGAATGATGATCGTGTTATCAGCCTTAAGTTTCACCAATTGACTCGCATCCAGGGTTGCGCCGGTCATAACGATCTGGTCAAGCTGCGATTTCGATTGGGGTGAATGATAGAGATCTTGCAGTAACCGTAACCCATCTATTCCCCATGCTTCATCGGTTACGAACAGATAAATTGGTTTCGCATTAAGTGGATCGTTATCTACTCGCTGTGTAAGCCGCACGAAAACCATCTCCAGTGATTGTGAACCAGCATAGCGACGTGGAAAAACCCATTTGACCTGCACCAGGTTCGCCGCGACAATGACAATCATTATTGCAGCGAGTATTGCTTTACTATATTGAGCATGCTTTGTCTTGCTCTCGATCCATTCTGCCAACCAGGTGATTCCAAAGGCAACAAAAGAACACCAGAAAGGCAATAGCATAATCATGCGCGTATTAGGTGGATACTGCCTGCCGTGCGATGCACCTGCCAAAAACCAAATTAGCCCGAAGCTTAATACCCAGAATAAAGCGAATTTATTCCTTCGTAATTGCACGGCTATCCATGCCATTCCAATCGGAACCCAGACGGCACTGATGGGATCGATGTGGGATGAGGTGACAAAATGTGATTCGTTGATGATATAGACATATGAAAACAAGGAGTAGATAAGTTCCGAGCCAAACATAAATCCGATTCCAATCCGGTCTATATCCGGATTATGGATGAACAACCCCTCCAATTTTCCCTGGCCATAGACTGGCTGAAATAATAAAGGCACGGCGATAATCACTGCCATTCCGATCCACCATAACCAGCGCCAAACTGCTTGTTTGGTTCGTGGAAAATCATAGAGTGCCATCAAAAGCACTGGTAAAGGAAGAATATACAATGCTGCCGGGTATGAATACAGGCAAAAGCCCATCGCCAGACCAAGCACGGCATACATCACCGGGCGCCGCGATAACACCGCCTCGGCTGCCAGCCATAAGGTCAGCCCAAACATAAAGAAAGCCTGGGAATTATCGTAACCGATCTTGCCGAAGTTCATCAGATAACCGGAGCAAGCCAGCAACCCGGCAATGACCAGCGCCGTTCTTTGTTTGCCGAACTTCCTGAAAAACAGGTAAAAACACACCACGGCGGCGGAAAGCATCACCGGATTGGAGATGCGCCAGCCAAAATTACTTACCCCGAATATCTTCATGAAACCTGCCTGAACCAGGGAAGCCAGAAAGGTATGTGTTCCGAAAACACCCATCGCGCTGAAGAAATTCTTCGCTACTTGAGATAATGGCATTGTCGCAATATAGGACGCGGACCTGTAAAAATCATGCTCGTCACCGATCACGGAAAAACGCCAGGAATTGATCCCCCAGGTGACCAGAATCAAGGTGCCCAGGCTTATCCATAAGATGACAGGGATCCTCCCGTAAAAGCGGATCATGATCGCAGCGATGATAAAGACCAGGATGGCACCGGCTCCTGATTGGTGACCCTTTTCACCGAAAAGACTTTGTAAGGCAACCAGTACCCCTGAATAGAGTGCCAAGCAGGCAACGACCCAACCGGTATGTTTCATGAGGAAAGGTATGATCCGGTTTAGCTTGAACTCCTTCAGAATCAGCCCGAAGATATACAGAAGTGCGATACCCAGCACCTCGATCCCGGATATCGTTTGCCGGATGATCGAGGCTGCCATATCGGCGACAAGGCATATCCCGGCTGTAATGAACAGGCATGTACTGGTGTTATTTTGCCATTTGGGGATGTTGATCAACGGGTTTTTATCATCGGTGACCTCAGTAATCGGATCCGGGAGTTTAACCCTGTCTATTATTGCCAGCATACCAAAGCAGTAAATCGAAAGGATGAACAGGGGAAAAATGATTAAAAAGTATGTGGGCAGGGATAATTGCTTCAAGAGGGGGGTTTCAAACCACATTTTATAAAGAACATTTTCGAACGAAGGGTGGTTCAACCAGCGATGGTAAACCACCAGCCCGGGGGGAATCAAAACCGCAGTAATACCCAGACAGATATCGCAGGACAGATAAAATTTACGATAAGAGAATAACTTTTTCCAGCCTTTTCTCAAAGCTATCGTAAATTTATAAATAATAAATTTACCTTTCCTGATGAATCGCGGAGCAATCATATTATTCATTAATTGCACTTTGTTGAATATTTATATTGGAGGAAGGTGGAAACTCAAGTTGCGAGCACTTCTCAACGAATACCTCCAAATATCGTAAGTGAAAATCTTGTAAGCGCAATGATAAAAAAGGTGTTTAAGCAGGTGTCATTGAGTTGATCTGCAGAAGAGATTAAACTCATAGGTATGTGTTCTTTAACAGAATCAAACCACGTTATTGTAGCATAATTTCCAAACAAATCAGAAATTATCGGTGTTTGCTAAATAATCTTGACTGGTTTGGTATATCTTAAATACCTTGGGGAGATGTTCAGTTTCGAGAACTTCGTCAATAAATGTATTTAAGTAATTGGTGCAAGTCAGTGTGTAAAGTAACGGGATCGGGAACGCGAGGTGACTCAAATAATATAAAGGGGAGCGTGTGTAGATCAACCTGGAGGAGCGTATCATTGATCTATCTGCCAGGTTGGTGGGGAAACCGCAAGTTTGGTAAAGTTCTACCAGATATCCTGCAATAATCGTATACTCTTCCGGCATCTGCCTGGGTGATCGTGTTTTCCTGACGTATAATCACTTGACCGATATGAAACCACATTATCTCTGGGAACTGCGTGCCTACTACCGCCAGGTGGCCGGTGAAATATTGCTGGGATCGCTTTGCGGCCTGGTTGCAAATGCTGCGGCTTCGCTGCCGGCCATACTGCTCGGAAAAGCCATCGACACCGTACTGGCTTTCGACCAGGGCAAGGCAGACCTGAGGGCGGTCACGCTTTCAGCCCTGGCATTCCTGGGCGGCTCGCTGTTGACGGAACTGCCGCGCATCGGCCGCCGTTGGTGGGTGCGTACTGCCGCCGCCCGCATCCGCTCCAACCTGCGCGCTGATCTGATGCGCGGTATCCTCGACCGGCCGATGGAAAAATTGCATGGTGTGGCGGTGGGTGACCTGATGGCGCGCGTGATCGGGGATGTGGATGTAGTTGGTCAAGCCATCCGAATGTTCATGGTGGACATCTGGGATACGATGCTTTTCTCGATCACGCTGATCGTCACCATGGCAATCTACGATCCAAAACTGACCCTGCTGGCGCTGGCACCGGCGCCCTTCGCACTGCTCCTGTCGCAGCTGGTTGGCAGCCGGGTCAGGCGACGCACCGGCGCGGCGCGGGCTGCCAACTCACGCCTGACCGCCGCATTGCAGGAAAACCTGACGGGCATGCGGGTTTTGCGCCTGTTCGGCCGCAGCGACGCTTCACTGGAGCAGATCCGTAAGCTGTCGCAGCAACAGGCAGACACCAACCTGGCAGTCGTACGGTTGCGCGACGGCATGGCACCGGTCTACACCACATTAATGATGATGGGGATCGCTCTGATCCTTGCTTTTGGGGGGCAGCAGGTCATTGCCGGGACGCTGACGGTGGGTTCGTTCGTGGCTTTCACCCAGATGTTCCTGCGCTTTTCCAGTCGCAGCAATCGCCTGCCGAGATTGATCAACAACATCCAGAGTGGGGCGGCAGCTTACGAGCGCCTGGTCCCCTGGTTGGCGCAGGCATTGCCTGTCAAGGGTGAGCCGCCAAAAGCTTCCTTTGATCCCTGGCGCATTGCGGCGGAAGACGCACTGCTTGAGCCGGAGCAGTTCATCACCCCCCGGCCGCTGGGCGTCTCCCTGCGGAAAGTCCGCTTTTATTACCCGAATACCAGAAAACCGGCGTTGGAGGATATCAATCTCGAGATCCAACCGGGCGAGTTTGTGGCGGTAACCGGACCGGTTGGCTGTGGAAAATCCGCGTTATTGCATGCCATCCTGGGGGATTATCCGGTCAGACGCGGCAGCATATTATGGAACGGCCGGTTGGTTGAGAACATCCCGCCGGAAGAACGCGCCTATCGCTCCGGCTACCTGGCGCAGGAGGCTTACCTGTTCTCGGGCAGTGTCGGCGAGAATATCGCTTTCGACCGCCCGAATGTGGACCTGGCGCAGGGAATTGCCGTGGCGGCACTATTGCCGGATATCGAGACATTCCCGCAGGGTATCGACACCCAGATCGGGGAACAGGGATTGCGCATATCAGGCGGGCAGCGCCAGCGCATTGCCCTGGCACGCGCGCTGGGGATATCACCTCACGCGCGCCCCGGGCTGCTCTTGCTGGATGACCCCTTCTCGGCGGTGGACCTGCAGACCGAACACCAGATCATCAAATCGTTACGGGTCGCCTGCGGGCGCAAGGCAGCACCCGAAAACCGTGCAACCATCATCCTGGCATCTCACCGCCTGTTGACTTTCCCACTGGCCGACCGGGTGATCGTATTGAGCGATGGTGCCATAGCCGAAATGGGCACCCATGCGCAATTGCTGGCTGCCGCCGGACTGTATGCCCATATTTTCAAAGCCCAAAGCCGGGTATCGAAACCGGCGGGGGTTGCGGCATGAAGGCACGCGGCGGGATGCGCGCTAATCTGGTTGTGCTAATAAAACCCTACAGCCGGAGGATCTTCGCCATCGGATTGGTGCTCCTCGCCGGTGCTTTGTGCGAACTCGTCCCGCCGCTGGTCATGCAGCGGGTGATCGACGATCATCTGACGCCCGGCAAGCCGCAGGGACTGGTCAGCCTGGCACTGGTTTACCTGGGAGTGGTTGCGCTGATCCAGGTGATCGGTTTCCTGGGGAGTTACCTGACCGCTTCCACGGCTCAGGCAGCATTGCGCGACCTGCGCGTCAGGTTGTTCGATCATTTTCAAAAGATGCCGCTTGGCTACTATGATCGTGTTCCGTTGGGCGACACGTTGTCTCGCTGCACGGCGGACGTGGATACGATCGACACCTTGTTTTCCTCGGGTGTTTCCATGCTGGTCACCGACCTGATCCGGCTGGTCACGCTGGGCACGGCAATGGTTTTCCTCAGCCCGCAACTCAGCCTGGTTTCCGCCCTGACCATCCCGGGCCTGGTCTGGGTGACCAATGCCATCCGGGTGCGCATCCGGGAAGCCGAGCGCAGCAACCGCCTGGCAGTCAGCCTGATGAACACCCAGTTGCAGGAGACGCTGGTCGGATTGGCCGTCATCAAGATTTACAACCGTGCGGCTGCCTTCGTGGGACGTTTCAGGGCAGCCTTGAAACAGGCATTGAATGCCGCCAACATAACTTCGCGCTATGCATCCGTGTATGCACCCATCATGGACGTGATGATGGCGGTCGTCATCACCCTGTTGATCTGGAGTGGTGTGCATTCATTCTTCGAGGGTTTCCAGATCTCGCTGGGCACCCTGACCGCGTTCATCCTTCTTTATCAGCGTTTCTTTGATCCCATTACCGAGCTGGGGGAGGAGTGGCAGACCGTCCAGAGCGCGCTCTCGGGGGTGGAACGCATTTTCGAGGTGTTGGGGATACCGGTGGAGGAAAAACCCTCCACCGATGTGGTTGCGGATTCAACCGGCAGCCTCGTGGTGGAAAACGTTGTTTTCGGTTATCACCCGGATCGACCGGTGATCAGGGACGTATCCTTCAGGGTGAATCCCGGCGAACACGTCGCCCTGGTCGGCCGCACGGGTGCCGGCAAGAGCAGCATCCTGCATCTTCTGGCAGGCTTGTACTCGCCCTGGCAGGGCACGGTGCGCGTGGCGGGCGTCGATCCGCGCGCCATCCCTGAAACCGAGCGGCGGCGGGTGGTGGGAGTCGTTCCCCAGGTTGTGCAATTATTTTCTGGCACGGTGCAGGAAAATTTGACGTTGGGGGATGATAGCGTTCCGTTCGAAGCGATCCGCCTGGCTGCCCGCATCAGCGGCGCCGAGGATTTCATCGAAGACCTCCCGGAAGAGTATGCCACCAGCATCGGGAATCTCACCAGCCGGGGGGTGCAATTATCCGCCGGACAGCGGCAGCTGCTTTCGCTGGCGCGCACCCTGGTCTGGTCGCCCCCGGTGCTGTTATTTGATGAAGCCACCTCGGCGGTTGACAGTGCCAGTGAAGCCAAATTCCGCCAAGCATTACTGGAACAATCCGGCAAACGCGCCATCCTGACCGTGGCTCATCGGCTGTCGACCGCAAGAGAGGCTGATCGCGTGCTGGTCATGGAAAACGGGCGCATCATCGAACAGGGTAAACCCGGCGACCTGGTTAAAAAGGGGGGGCGGTTTGCCGCACTGCTCGAACTGGAGGCAGCCGGTTGGGACTGGCATGATAGCCAGGATGTCGACTTCTAACGAATCTAACAGGGGGCTGGCCAGCAATGATTAGGGTGAGGATCTGCAAAATCGGATTGATAAATAATAAGACGAACCGGATGACCTGCGTGTCTTCTTTTGTTCGAACTATTGATCAATCGGAAGCTTGTAACGATCGTACGCCAACAATGTCCATAGATAAACGACAAATATCCAGCCTGACCACCAGCCGTTATTCCCAATCCAGTTTGCCGAAAACGGCAACCAGGAGTGGAGGAACGCCAGAAAGGCTTTAAAAGATGATAATCGTGCAACGGCGGGAGTAAGAGGTAATAAATTGAATGGCATAAGATGGGGGACCATGAATGCACCAGAAAGCATCAACATATCCATGTCCCCTCTCGATAACCACATCAGAGGGAATGCGATTATCATGCCAAACCATCCAAAGGCAATATCATTGACATACCTGCCCTCCGGATGAAAGGCGTTGATATTAAACATTGTATTGGGCCAAAATCCCCAAATGATAAACGAGATGATAAGCCATATAAGACAGGCGATGATAAATGATTATTTTGCTCCAAATGCAAAAATAGAGATCTGGGGTTTAAGGTACGCCAGGGGAGTCAGCCAGGGTAATCCCAATAAACCCAAAAGCACCAAACCGTCCAACTGCCCTAGAAAAATAACCCAAACAAGGGATAATGACAAAAACACAAATACGCTGCTAAAAGGATTTTTTGATCTTTTTATACTTGCCAGGGCTTTTGGCAGCCAGTGTCAGGCTTATAAGTGCCGGCCAATTAAGAAATGAAACGACAGTAACGGACCAGGGGGTATAAAAAGGAGGGAGCCTTTTTATTGAAAAGACATTGATCCAGTCAAACCCAAAGGTCCTGTTCCGCGGAAGGAAGTTCCCTAACTCATAAAAGGATATGAAAAATGGACAAAACAGAATGACTTGAGAAAAAAAAGGGAAGATTTAAGTGATAAATATTAATTACTGGAAAAAGCGTATCAAGTTTATTGATGATATTCTTCATCAATTATTCAAGTCCAATCGTGTATGGTATCCCTGATATTGGGGAATATGATAAGGGATATCCGGATTTATATCCTATTTTCTGCCAACCCAAAGGATAATGGCAAAAGCGATCAGGCAAACGGCGATAATAACAATGCCGGTCAATCGCATCGGGCTATGAACGATCGAGATTGGAATAAGTGTAGTTGTTGGCGTCGGCGAAAATTGCACAAGTGGGGTTGTGGTAAAGTCCTGGGTGGGGATAAGACTTACTGTGGGTGTAATTGCAGGATGGATTATTAGTTTCTGCCCGGCGTAGATCTGGTCGGGGTTGATGTTATTCAGGGTTGCCAGGTCGGTAACCGAAACACTATAGGCGCCGGCAATCCCGATCAGCGATTGACCATAACCGACCACGTGAATCAGCGAACCATCCGGTTGGGGGGTGCTGACCACGAGTGGCTCAAAGGCAGGCATCGGTGTACCGGGGGTTGAAAGACCACCCGGTGTCCAGGTCATGCGCGTGGGCAGGGGATAGCGTCCTTCAGGCCAGCCGGCATCCAGCGTGATATAAACCCGGTCGCCGCCAACCACCACACCCGCCCCGACGTCCGTGTACTGGGAATTGATCATGGTGTTCATATGGATGTCATCCGCCCAGGCTTCGTAGACCACCCAGCTCAGGACATTATCGAAACCCAGCGTAAAAACGGCGATGTTCTCAGAGACTCGCCCCAGGTAACCGGCTGCGGCTGCGCGTTCGTTGGCCGTATTCCCGCCGGGACCGTAGTGGGTCATGGTCTGGTTGACTGCCTGGTACTCGGTATGGGCCTGGGCCGATGCCATCAGGCTGCCGTCAATATTAAAAGCCGGAAGTCCATAAGCCGCCCGCAGGGCGTTCACGGCTCCGATCAGGTCATAGGCGCTGAACGGCGCTGACTCGGCTTTGCCCCCGGTTGTGGGAGGCAGTATGAGCAATATTACGAATAAGCAAACCTGAAGAATGACGATTAAATTATGATAATGGATCTTACTTGGCATTGTGGGAATTATAAAGCCAGAATGGTATTCTGAAAGGACGGTGTACCATAAAAAGTCGGATAACTGCTTATTTTCTGGGAAGTATCGCATTTGTCTTGTGTTCTTCTGGTAAACTAGGTGGTGGAGTACAAAGCTGCCAGGTCCAAAACATGAAATCGATAATGCCAAACGATCGATCACCAGCTCGTCGCTTCAACCTGCTGACCGGTGATTGGCTCTTTGTATCGCCGCAGCGCGATATTACGCCCAAAGATGCTGCAAACCGGTTACGCGCGCTGGCTGAGAGCCATTATAAACACAGGCCATGAACATGGGTCCAAAAGAGAAGGTGCTCAGGGCATTTGCGAAACGGTTTGGCACCCGGCCGGCATACATCGGTTGGGCACCCGGGCGGGTCAACCTGATGGGTGAGCATGTCGATTACAACGACGGTTTCGTGCTGCCGGCGGCCATCGACCGGCAGTCATTCATCGCATTCAGCCCATCCGGTACACCGGAGTCGACCATCCTGGCAGCGGATTTTAACCAGGAGGTTCATTTGACACCCCGCTTCCTGAAAAGCAAACGCGACAGCAGTCAGAAAAAGTTGCCGGGCTGGGCGTTGTACCCCGCCGGGATCCTGTGGGTCGCTTCTCTCGAAAATTTGCCGTTGGCGGGCATACAGGCTGCCTTTACCTCAAACGTGCCACGTGGGGCGGGATTGAGTTCATCCGCGTCGGTGGAGATCGCATTCTGCAAAGCCTGGCAGGCTGTGGGGGGGTGGTCCTCCACGGATGTGGAACTTGCACAAATTGCCCAGCGGGCAGAAAACCAGTATGTGGGTGTCCGTTGCGGGATCATGGACCAGTACGCGTCTGCCTGTGGCAGGCGGGGGCAGGCGATCTACCTGGATTGCCGATCCTTGACTTCCAGATATGTGGCGCTGCCTGAGGGCGTGACTATCGTCATTGCGGATGGTGGCATCAGGCACCGATTGTCGGGAGGCGCTTACAATGAGCGTCGGGCAGCCTGTGAAGAGGCGATCAAACAACTTCGCACCTGGCTGCCGGGGATCCGCGCTCTGCGGGATGTAACGCATGATCAACTTAACACCTATGAAGAACGACTTACCGAAGAAATCATGCCGATTGCCCGCCATGTGGTCGAGGAGATCGAGCGTACCACACGATCGGTCAACCTGCTGGAAAGGGGAAACCTGGTGGGATTTGGCGCTCTGATGATTGAAAGTCATACGAGCCTGAGAGATCTATACCGGGTTTCATGCCAACAACTGGATAGCATGGTGCGTATAGCTATCGAACTCGTGGGATGTTATGGAGCCCGCCTGACCGGAGCGGGTTTTGGCGGCTGTACGGTCAACCTGGTTGAAAGACGAGATGTGCAAGACTTCATTCAGAAATTAACGAAGCTCTATCTACAGGAAACGGGCTTGGAGGCTGAGATTTATATCTGCCAGGCATCCGATGGGGCAGGGGTGGAAGTCCTCTGATTATTCTGAGTAATCCGGACATTTAATGAATTATATTAAATATGCAGAAGCAAAGGTGAAGAAACCTGAAGTGGTGAAGTTATAATAGGCTTCTCACTTTATTCAACTTATAGGAGATCCCATGCATACAATCCACCCAGCTCGCTTGTCTTTGTTGCTTATGGTTATTACGCTTGTCATCCTGAGCTGTGGCATCAATTTACCGACCGGCGCGCCGGTCATCCCGACCGCGCAACCGGAACCGCCATCTGCGCAACCGCCGGCTGAAGTGACACAAAACGTCGTGGAAGCGACCGTGAATCAGCCGGTCTATGCGCGTGCACAGATCGGCTCCTACCTCAGCATCTGGGTGACCTACAACCCGGCAGACTGGGATGCCGTCATCTGGATCACCGGCTCCAACCAGGCTGGGGAACAGATCCAGCAATTGATCCATAAGAGCTTTGATGGCTGCAGTATGCATGACAATCTGGGTCATGGCGCGCCTGAGACCTGGTCATTTGGCAATTACACCAAAGATCTCGGCCAGGTGGTCTACCAGATAGACCAGTGGACCGATACCACCAATAGCAACCCTGTGTTGGTGGTCTATCAATACCCGGCCGGCGATCAGACGAATTCCACCAAACGCATCGAGCTCGAGCCGGGGTCCATGCCATACGACTGCATCAATGCCGCCGATGTTGTCATTGGTCTGTCTGCAGCCGATATTATTAAATAAAGAGGTTAACCATGCAATACAGGAAATTTGGCAAACTGGACTGGGAGGTATCCGCGCTCGGGTTTGGTTGCATGCGCCTGCCGGTGATTGACGGCAAAATGGATTCCATCGATGATCCACAGGCGATTGGGATGGTCCGTCATGCCATCGATAACGGTTTGAATTACGTCGACACAGCTTATGCTTATCACGAAGGTCAGAGTGAATCATTCGTAGGGCGTATGTTGAAAGATGGCTACCGCAATAAGGTTCGGCTGGCGACCAAGATGCCTGCCTGGCTGATCAAGGAAAAAACTGATTTCGATCGATATTTTAATGAGCAGTTGGAGCGTTTGCAAACCGATCATCTTGAACTGTACTTGCTGCATTCCATGTCGGGTACACGCTGGCCGCGTCTGAGAGATCTGGGGGTGAGGGAATGGGCAGAAAAAGCCATTGCCGACGGAAGGATCGGCGCGATTGGTTTCTCCTTCCACGACGAACTGCCAGCTTTCAAACAGATTGTGGATGATTACGATAAATGGAATTTCTGCCAGATCCAATATAATTATCTGGATATCGAGCATCAGGCAGGAACGGAAGGCTTGAAATACGCAGCTTCGAAGGGCCTGGCAGTGGTGATCATGGAGCCGTTGTTGGGTGGGGCACTGGCAAATCCGCCCGAACCGGTGGAGAAAATATTCAAAGATGCTGATCCCGCGCGAACGCCTGCTGATTGGGCGCTGCAGTGGTTATGGGACCAGCCTGAAATATCGGTCGTGTTAAGCGGCATGTCAACACCCGGGCAGGTCGATCAAAACATCTCCAGCGCCGCCCGCTCGAAGATCGGAAGTATGAGTTCTGATATGCAATCTGTTATCCACCATGCACGGGTTACTTATGAGATGCTGGGTGTTATCCCATGTACCAAATGCTTATACTGTCAGCCTTGCCCGCATGGTGTTGTCATTCCCCGAATTTTCGAATTGTTCAACCAGGGCGTGTTGACAGGTCAATACTGGCTTTCGCGCGATTTATACCGCCACCTGTCTGACGGGGAGAAAGCGTTAAATTGTGAAGATTGCGGGGAATGTGAAGAAGTTTGCCCGCAGGGTATCCTGACCAGCGACTGGATGCCGTACTTGCACGAAGTGTTGGGCAACGAGAAGGAGTATGACGGGCGGAAGTCGCCCAAGCCAGCTTAAAATTAAAAGAGATGCCTGATGGAAGGCAACTCTTTTGTGCCTTAGTGAGAGACTGAGACAGCCGATTGCCTGATGATGGTCCCTTTGCGGACTACCAGTCGAATATCCGTCAGCACCTGAAGGTCTTCCATTGGATCACCACCCACCACAAGGACATCGGCGATTTTTCCCTCTTCAATTGTACCGATCTGATCTTCCTGACCCACTGCGACGGCCGCGTTATAAGTAGCAGCCAGGATAATCTCCATGGGGGTCATCCCGGCGGATGTCATCATTTCAATCTCGAACATCGGGATTCCCAGCTCAAACTCCTCCGGGCCGCCGCCGTAATCATTCCCGAGTGCCACACTGCCACCGGCTTTCACAAAGCTGCTGAGATTGGCGGTACAACCGTCCAGCGACGCGCCGTAATTGCGGAAAACGGTGAAGGTCGGGATCAGGATGACATCCTCAGCCACCATGCGCCGGATGATATCAGGCGGAATGGGATCATATGCCGAATGGGCGATGTCATCCACGCCGGCATCCAGCATGGCTTCGATATATGCCGACTCGGTGATATGACCTGAAACCCGCGTGCCCGCCTGGTGCGCTGTTTCGGTAATAGCTGCCAGTTCATCCGGGGTCAACTTCGCCAGCCCCGATTCGCCGGCATACCCGTCCTCAAGCGCAACTTTGATCTATTCGAAGTCCAGGCGCAGTTCTTCAAGTACTGCCTGGTGTGCGTTCCCTGGGGAAGTAACGGTCAATGAACCATAGCCCCCCGGGACGGTGATCATCTGCCCGGCGGATAT
This sequence comes from uncultured Chloroflexia bacterium, assembly GCA_963701225.1. Taxonomy (GTDB): domain Bacteria; phylum Chloroflexota; class Anaerolineae; order Anaerolineales; family Anaerolineaceae; genus JAFGXF01. The sequence goes on from OY969578.1 coordinate 1,593,858, forward strand.
CAACCGCGCATAGCTGGGATCATTTTTGATACTCTCGCGCCAGGCAAGTTTCTCCTCGATGCGTTGGCTGCCGAGCAGGCCTTCATCCCGGACGGTGGTTACCCCACCGGCAGCCCAGGCTTTCAGGTTTTCTTCTGAAAATCCATGGTGAACATGTGTGTTGATAAAATCGGGCAGGATCGTCGACCCGCTGACATCCACGATCCTGGTGTTGCCGGGGATATCGAGCTCGCCTGACACGTTTACTTTTTCTATACGATCCCCATTGATGAGAATAATTGTATCCGGGATTGGTTCACCTCCACGCCCATCGATCAGTGTACCCCCCACGAGGGCAATGTGCCGAGGTTCGGTATTCCCTCGGGCATGATTCGAGAAACAACCCGTTAGCAATCCGATCGACAGACAGATCATGAATACAAAGGTTCCGCGGCATATTCTCCCGGACATAGTCATCACCTTTCGGAGGGATTATAGGGGGAATCTATAATTGATGCTGTTACAATTCTGAAATATGATATGTTGTAAGATTATATGGTACCTCCTTCATTAAACTATAACCTTGTGGTATAATATTTCAGCCTGACTATTTTGAATTCTTCCGTGCAGCGCCTTGAACATTCGGGGTATATTCGGAAATCCAAGATCTTGGGTAAAACTATAAAAATTATAATCGGTCACTGATTGGTAGCTTGCTGCACTATCAATGCAAATAATTTGACCAATTATTTCAGTTGTCTTTGCAGCTGTTACATTTTGGGCATCGCTCAATTCCCCTGACATCCGCTTGACTCCTGAAGCAAAGGAAGATTTTGAACTTTAATCAATTTAATCTGGATCCGCGCCTCCAGGCGGGGATCACACGGCTTGGCTATCGCGAGCCGACACCCATCCAGGAAGCAGCCATCCCGGCGGCGGTCACCGGTCAGGACCTGATCGGAACGGCCCAGACCGGAACGGGTAAAACGGCTGCCTTCGTGCTGCCCATCTTGAACCGTTTGATGAACGGACCTCGCAACCGGACGCGCGCTTTGATCGTCACCCCTACGCGGGAACTGGCGGAGCAAATCCATGAAAGCGTCCGCGACCTGGCATACGGTACAAAACTGCGCAGCGCGACCGTTTATGGTGGCGTGGGAGCACCCGGGCAGATCCGGGCGCTCCGGGAGGGCGTCGAGATCATCGTTGCCTGCCCCGGGCGTTTACTGGACCTGGCAGAGCAGGGGCATGTCAAGTTTGGCGGGGTCGAGGTCCTGGTTTTGGACGAGGCAGACCGCATGTTTGACATGGGTTTCCTGCCTTCGGTAAAACGTGTCTTGAAACTCGTACCGGCCAACAGGCAGACCATGCTGTTCTCTGCCACATTTCCTCCGGAAGTCGAACAACTGGCAGCCCAGGCATTGCATGATCCCAAACGGGTTACCCTGGGGCTCAGACGACCGGTGCATACGGTGGCGCATGCGCTCTACCCGGTACCGCAGCACCTGAAGACTGCCCTGTTACTCGAACTCTTGAAAAGAACCGATACCGCTTCGGTGTTGATCTTTACCCGCACCCGGCACCGTGCCCACCGCCTGGCCCAGCAAATCGGCCGCACCGGTTACAAGGTGACCAGTTTGCACAGCGACCGCACCCAGAGCCAGCGCCAGATCGCAATAAACGGCTTCAAGAAAGGCGTTTACCAGATCATGGTTGCGACGGATATTGCCGCGCGCGGGCTGGATATCGAACACATCTCGCATGTCATTAACTTTGATATGCCGAATACATCCGATGATTATATTCACCGCATCGGCCGCACCGGGCGCGCCGAACACACAGGTGATGCCTTTACGCTGATAACACCCGAAGACGCGGATATGGTCCGCACCCTGGAACGGCTGATGAAACAAGCCCTTCCCCGCCAGGTGTTGTCTGATTTCGATTACAAAGCGCAGCCGGCTGTGAATCCGAAAGCAGTGCAAAACGATCGGCAGCATCGCCAGGTCGGCCGGGGACCGCAGGGTTACCGACGGTAGAACCCGGGTGCAAAATGATTCCGCCAACGCGCAAAGAAATTCGTCCCGGGTTGCGGGTTAAGATCGTGGAGAAACAAAACCAACCCGGCGGTATTCTAACCGAAGGGATTGTGTTGCGCATCCTGACCAGCAGCCCGACTCACCCGCATGGCATCAAGGTCATGCTCGCCAACGGCAAGGTTGGGCGGGTTCAGGAGATCGTTATATAATTACAGATTGAATATTTAATAAGCTGCTGGCTGGATTATTTCAGCCAGCTTTTTATAAACTGCGTGCGAACGTTGATCGCCCAATTTTTGATGAAGGACTCATCCCGGAGATCACCCGGTTTGGCCTGTATGACCAGCAGGACGAACAGGCGCGCCGGCCAGGAGAGAGTGAAAAGGTTCAGGTAGCCCCCAAACAGACCGATTGCAAGTGGTTTGACCCGTGGCGCAGCCTTCAATATCGGACGGACGTAATTTAAGGGTAGAGCGTATAGCTCTTTAAAGGATAACCTTTTCGGGTTGCGGGGTGGTTTTGCCAGACCCGGGTCAACCTGGATTGAAACGCCGTCCACCTGTGTTTTGCGATTTTCGATCAAGCTCATGGCGGTCAGGAAAAATGCCACAGGTTTCTTTGCCAGCTCATCCTGATGTTCATGGATGAACTTCTTGGCAGAGCGCTGCCAGCCCAGGAGCATCGGGGCGCCGACGACGACCGCATCGTACGCTTCCACGGACAGTACCTCTCCCAGCGGTCGCAACTCGACGTCGAGCTGCTTGTTGGCGAGCGCAGTTTTCACCAGTTCGGCCACATCGGCGGTCGAACCGGCATTGGTCGCATAGGTTACCAGTATCTTTTTCTTCATTCCTTTTTACTCCTGTAATTGGATCGATTAACCGGTCGAGTCACAAGCGAGGTTAATCGCGATGGCTGCCGTCACACAAAGGTTTGTTGCCAGAGCACCCGCAGCTGCAGAGAGTCACCCGATTGCGCGTTTCCAACGGCTCGCCATCCGAGCGCTCCACCGGGATATTGCCGGTTACCCACAACGGACCGTCAATTGGTCCATCCGAGGTGATCTCGGTCGTGACCGCCACCTGCTCGGGCAGGTCAGGTTCGATATCCGCTTCACCTGCCTTGATCGAGTAAGTGAGCGAACCGGAGGGGCAGTGTTCGATCATGCGCATCATCTGGGCTCTGACCTGGGGATCGTCCGATTCCGATACCATCCGGCTGATATGGGCAAAACGCGTGCCGCAAAAACCCGAGCTCATTCAGAGCGAAGCATCGCTCTTCACAACAATTCCGATACCGCCCGGGTAGGTTTCCTGGCGCTCGACCGTCAAGCCGCTATCGGTCGTTTCCGTACCGTCGAAGCCCGAGGTTTTATGTGCGCCGCTGCAAAACGGCTTGTCAGTGGAATGACCGCAGCGACAGAGGAAATAAGGTTCCTCAGCCGGATGGAGAGTCTCGTTTTTCTGCCAGGTCAGCGGTTCGCCGTATTCCGAGACGATCTGTGTCTTGTGAACCAGGGGTAGCGCGCCTTCAACCTGATAAGGTCCGTTAGGGCGGACTGTTATCTGTTTTTTGTTGGGATTTGATTCGGCCATGGATACTCCTGAAGAAATAAAAGTAATTATAGTCTTAGTTACAGACAAGGGGATCATGCAGAGGAAAATACCCATTACTTGTTGGCAATCAGAGCTGGTATGACATGCAGCCGGAGAAATATAGGTTCTATGTTTGAGTTTTAGGTTGCATGTATTAGATTGGATAATTACCACGACTGCCTGCCATCTTCTTGTGAGATGAAGTGCCCGGCACTGGTAGATAGTATCCGATTTACACTGACTTCAGGTCAGTATTGAGGATATAGGCTAATAAATAGACTGCGGGAAGTGCCAGGCACTTGTCAGGACGTTGCTCTCAATTGTAAGATTCAAAGCGGTTGTGTGTCGCAGGTAATCTCCTTCTAGTAAGAATGAACCGCGTTTTATTCGATTGAAGGCAGATAGAGATAAACAGTTGTTTGAGAAAGGTTGTGTTTATGAGGTCTTCATTCGTATTGATATTTAACCATAAAAAAACAGAGTGCACCTTGAGTGCACTCTGTTAGTAACAAGGTTATTTTTTAAGGTTCCGGATATATGATATTAATTGTTTACTTTATTTATTTTTTTAGAAGAGGTAGATACGTGTAGTTCATGTAATACCAAATTCGGACACTGAATAACCAGTTAAGTGGTGAATCAAGACAAGTTCCCAAATAATAGGTATAGTCCGGGTAAAAGACACTGGGCCAATTAATCGTATCATCGTAGAAGACTTCGAGGTTTGGAGAAGAATAAACGTCAGTAGTTACTATGCCGCCCATATAGTTCCTGGTACCAGTGTAATTATTGACACGATACAAATCTACATATAAGTTTGCAGCAGCATCGTGATCATAGACGGATGCATACATTATGTCAATCATGGCATAATTTGGCAGGTAGACCGGTGCCATGAGACAAACCTGCCCCGGACTTCCCTGCAGATAGCCACCCGCAAACGGGAAAAAATATCCGCCGAAACTTCCGTTATCCCGGAAGGCGGCTGCGGGGATGACCTCTACCAAATATGTTGCTGATATTGCAGGCGATTGGGGAGATTCTGCTGGTTGTTCCATTGGTTGAGATGCAACTTGCAATGATACCGGCCAAAATACCAATGTCAAAACCAGGGCAGATAAGAACCCCGCCCCAAGCCATCGTCCAGCTCTGCGGTTTAGCATGGTAATCTCCTTTTAATACCAGATTCGTACGGAGTACAATTTGATGGCAGACGAATGGAAGGCCATGCCTATATAGTATGACCACTCCCAACCTATTGTTGTATATGAGGCTATATCATCGTAGATATTTTGCACCAAAGTAGATTGACCGGTTGTATTAAGAGTTAATATTGTGTTAACCACTCCTGAATAGTTATCGACACGATATAAAGTTGCATAGAAGTCTTCGGTTGCAGAATTATCTATTACTGAAGCATACATCCAACTGATTACCGCATGATCTGGTAAATAGACAGGGGCCATCATCCAACACTGATATGAGCCATACACATTGCCATCTAAAAATGGGAAAAAGTAACAATTATCTCCTCTATCATTGCGAAAATCGGCAGCCGGGATAACCAGTACTTTGGTTTGTCCTAATACAGCTTCTGGTGCCAATGGACCTTCTATAATTTGATCATCGCTTGGTGGCAGTAACTCCGTTGTCGACAGGCTTTCATTGAGTGCTTGATTATTGACACCCGATCCTATTTGCACCTCAGGGGGATTAATCAAATTACGCCCTTGCGGGTCATCGCTACCAATTTGAGTAGATGAATCGCTTGCCAGTATTTCCATATATGCATTGCTATCGGTATATGCTGACAACTCATTCTCGATAGGAATACTGAACCTCCCGAGTGGGTCGTCGGTTTTGCGGCTGTCACTGATATCGCTTACTTCAGTTTCTCCAGTGCTATGGGTGACGATCTCTTGTGCCAGAACACTTATATTTCCGCTGAAACCGACAGCCATCAACGTTAACGCCAAACCAATTGCAAACCACCGTAACAATTTCTTGTTCATAATCGTCCTCCTTTGGTTCATTTGGAATAGATATTCAATTGTATAGAAAAGTCTAAAAGCTTAAGTATAATAATTCCATCGTGCACAAATACTGGCTATATTCTTGCCCCCATTGGCTGTGTTATATCACTACTCTATTTATCACTAAATGAATGTTATAAGACCTGATGATCGATAGTCTGGATTTTTGTTTCTTGGACTACATGAATTATTGTACATATGAATTTATATAAAGTCAATAGCACATATTGAGAAATCAACAAATGGACTTGATATAAGATATAAACACAATAATAATACACATTTTTCGTTACCTGGATCATATGATCGTCGACATATAGAATCCCAGATGGCATTGTACTTATGGTTACATGCCCTCATTCAGGGCATAGATCGCCGATGACCGGATAAAGGTCAGCAGGGGGTCTTTTCCTCTTTCCCATTAATATGAAAATATATATTTTCCTTTTCCGTATCGCAAACCAATGGTTTGTTTGTGATTTGGAAAATCGACTTCTTTGAATTCATATAAACACTTGCATTCAGAGAGTAATCATGTAATAATTATTAAATAAAATAGTCAACTGAAAAATAGCCGGAACATCAATCCAGGACATGATTGTTAGTATTTGCCTTCTGAATTAATATCCTGGTAGTCATTCAAGCGAAACCATCCGACGCTGGTTTCGCGACTTATTTTAAGTCTGAACTGGCACTCTAATTCGGTTACCCAACCGATAATTCAACTCAAGGAGTACGATGGTCAAGATAGTCACTCTATTTGGGGATAAGTTGATAAGTAAGAAATTCACGACGGATTCTCAATCCGAATTCGCCTTTAGGTCAAGTAATGCATATCATGTGAGGTTTGGTTTCACATTTTATTTATGATTAATTCTAAAATTAATCACCTGATCGTTTAAATCTATGAATCAAGGAGGTGCGGTGCAGATAAGATGAGCGTTTAACGGTCCAAAGATAAATATTTCAAATCAAGAGATTTTAATGTCATATTAACAAGGAGATTACCATGCGTTCACGAAATATCGTATTAACCGCTTTCCTCTCGAGCTTAATCACGATCCTGCTGGTTGTAGCGGTCTTTGCCGGGGTTGGATCCACACTGGCTAATAACGCATCCCAGGAAGGTGATCCCCCCGTCCCGGGATCCGGCGGAATCCAAGCGCCTGAAGATCCCGACGAAGTGATGGGCGCAGACTATGCCCATTACTCGGGGTCTGTATTTGTGCCAATATATGCCGACACCAGTGTAAACTCTGTATCTTATGGTTGCTCCTACGCAACGAGCGGAATTGGGGATCTGAATGTTTCGGTTAACCTTCCCAATGGATCCATTGTTACATCTTTACGACTTTACGCAATTGATAATAACGGCACACCGGGGTTTAATGGGAGACTACGTTTTTGGCAAATTAACGACTATTCAGCTTCAGGTACTTATTGGTTAGCGTCGACTGACACATCACTTATGAGCGGGGTGGGTACTGATACAGTGTCGGATCTGAGTATCCCAATTGATAATTATAATTATAGTTATATTTTGAAATGGGATCAAAATGATAAAAGTACCGCTATACAGCTATGTGGTGCCCGTATCGGCTACAATTCGCCATATCTCTTTGGTTCTGCGTTTCCAATAATTAGAAAGTAAATCGGTTTAATGAATTGTGCCTGGCACTTTCGGAAACAGATGCCAGGCACATATTATTTAATAATCAAGTGCCCGGCATAGGAAGCTTTAACCCGGGTGATAGATATAAGTATTGCATTAGAGTATGCTGTTATCGGCAATCAAGTGTATAGTTTCAGTCATCCCGGCTATGCTTGGATTGTTTTCCGGGTAATCGATCAACAAACTCGGCAGCAGGACTGGCTAATGGATGGAGTATATTAACAGCTATCGGATTAAAATTTGCACGGTTTGGTGAGCTACGCAATGGAAGAGAAATGGATATTCGATAAGGATTTTGATTCGGTCATATCCGATATATCAAAGTTCAAATCCTCTGAGAGCGATTTTGTGATCAAACCGCTCCAGGTTAAATCCGATTCAGTCCTTTTCGGTTGTTACATTCCAACCATTCCGCGTCCCACGAGTATCATTTCTGGAAAAATCCTGATAAAAAGATTGGCCGACAATCGGACCGAATTAAAAGCAATAAACTTCCAGGATTGGGCATTGCTCTTTTTAAAAATATTGATCAGCAGCCTGTCTGGGGGTGATTAGCTGGAGTAATCGGTACCAGGGGAAGCCGACCCATCATCACCAGGAAGCTTGTAAAGGAATCAGCGTATAATTTGATCGTGAATAAAAACTTGATACTCTCACTAATGCGAGCCATTGCAATTTTAGGGAACGTCCTATTTATCCTGTGGATTACCTATAACGGCATTGACGAGGGGTTTCAGGGCACTGTGTACCAGATCCTTTCTTATATCGGTTTGGTTTTGCTGTTGTCTCTTAATTCCATACTTTTGCTGCTTTATAGAAGCCGTTCAAAAGATCAATAACCTCTGCCCATCAGCCGGCCGGCCATACTTGTGACAACATTGTGAGGTGAGCTTTGAATATCACCACTCTTGAGCAGGAGTACGCTCGCACCATAATTACATTGACCCGCACAGGTTTATTGGCAAATCTTCCACGATCGCAAAAATCAGGGGTGGTCGGATTTGACGGGAAAGAGTACCCGGTACCGACCCGGGAACAGCTGAGGCAACTATTCACCCGAAACAAGGAATTGGTGGACAGGAAAAGTCGGCAGGGATTTACCCTGCTTCAGTTAACGCCGATCGCAATGCCTGTATCAGGATTTATGGATCGGGTTAAAACGGTCATCATTGATCATGCTGCAGCGGGAAAAATATTACGGACAAAAATGAATGCCACAGAGGATGATATACCGGTTGATGTAAATACGCGCGCACCGGTCTGGATCTGGGAGCGGGTGCGCCAGGTATTGGATACTCCGGCTGTGGTTTATTTCCCCCAGGTCTATATCGGTCAGAACCATCAGGGATTTACCAAAGAAGAAGTAATGCAGAACACCCGTTTTTGTGCTGTGCCCGGCTGGAGTGTGGGACTGATCGAGCCGATGCCGGTCATGCCTCAACCGGGGCAGGGGAAGGTCGTCGGCGGAAGAAAACGGCTGGAGACGTATTTCACCCCGCGTGATTATTTACAAACCCTGAATACATCAGCCTATCAGGGAGAAACGGGATGGACACTGGAAGATTTTCTTACTTATTTCATCACCCGGCTTGAAACCACCCACCAGGTCAGCCATGACCGTTATGACAGTAACGCTTTGTGGTTGCTCGGGATGTACCTGCCGGATCTCAAAAAAACACCGAATATTGTGCCGGTCGGCTACTGGTCGCGTGACGTCGGGCGGAAGCTGTACCTGTCTGCGCACCGAACGGGCAACCATTTTCAAATTTTGGGAGCGCGGTCCATGGTGAGACTGGGCTCGTAAGTCTTATCTATCTTGGGCGACAGCGCCCATAAAGAACAATGGGGGAAAAAGCAAGGTGGCGAGCTTTTGTGGAGTTGCGTGCGGATTACACGCGAACAGCCCTATGGGTTATTGGTGCCCCTTCGGGGTACAGGTGCCCTTCGGGGTACAGGTGCCCTTCGGGGTACAGGTGCCCCTTCGGGGTACAGGTGCCCCTTCGGGGTACAGGCAGAAAAGGCAGCATATAATCGCCTGGCAATTTTCTCGGTTAAAGTTGTATACTCACCTTTACATGCTTGATATAAAGCAAAAATGCAGAATAGATAATTGTCAGGCGGTTTAATGACAAGAATTGTATAACCCGTTCTTCAGTCTTCTTGTTATTGATGTTGTAAAATGTTAATATCTCGACGACATAACGTCCGTAATCTGACCCTTCTGGCATTAGTTTTGCTAACCGGATTATCAGCCTGTTCTGGACCAAAGGGACCTGCTCTGGCTGGTAGATTCTTATATCTGAATTTATTATATATATGCGGAGATGGTGATCAATATACCGTTTATGAATATAAAGCGGGGATGGAATCTCCAGCACCTCTTTGGACGGGTATACCCTGTACAAATAAAGCCAGTGCTACGAAGGTGATTCGCTCACATGATCTTCAATATGCCATGTTGATAACAGACATCTATTCATTTAAACTGATGTTATTAAACCTGACTAATGGGGAATTTAAAAATCTGACCTTACCAGATATTAATTTCCAAAGTATAGAAGTTAATGGAGCGTTCTCACCTGACAATCGTTATTTCATCTACTCCGTGAACCTATCGGATAACATTTATAGTGGGCTATACCTATTGGACCTGGCAAAGAGTACAAACTCCATCCTTTTTAAAAGTCCCTGCGCTACATATAGTCAACTGCGTTATTCCGGTGGGGGTGGTAGTACTATCTGCGCTGATATCGGATTACCCCAATGGATTGACGACTCAACCGTGGTTTTCAGCGGTTACTCCGGGGATATGCCGGAAACGGTAGAGTCGGGTGTTGCTGTGGATCCCAATCGCACTTTTATTATGGATGTGGAGGGGAATATACATCAAGAATTTTCACCAGCACTCTATATTGGCAAGGTTTCTGGTCCAACCCTGCTTTTTTATTATTATGGCAAAAGTGAAGAAGGATATAAATGGCTGGATACGGCTGATTTGAAACAAGGGGTGATTAAACCCCATTTACTCGATGTAAACGGTCAATTCAGAGCTGGTCAGATCGGCGACAGGGGTTATCTGGAACTTCCGGATATATCTCCAGACGGGCAATTAGTAATCCAGCAGATAGATGGAAAATTGCACCTGATCGGATTGCGCAGTGGATCGGATACGGAGATTCGCAGTGCCAGGGCCTTCAAATGTACATTTGGCATCCTGTGGTCTCCCGATCAAAAAAATATCAAATGTCAAGATGTGATCATATCCCTGGAGGGTTTCGCTGATCAAAAAATATTAGATACCACAGAATACTCACTTTTTGCCTGGTTACCATAACCGGTGGGCGAAGATACCAGGATGAGGGACCGCTCCAAACTGCCATCGATCAAGCCGGATAGACGAGGATGGGCGATCTGGTTCGGGCGAATCGAAGGGATGTAGAGTTTCGTCCGAAGCAATTGTTTGCTTTGCTCCAGCGGCAATGCTTCATTTACATTTTCCCCCGGGGTCACACCGGGTTCAGGCTTTGACACTCGTTCTCCTTGATAGCCTGTTAAAAAAAGACCGGTACAATAGACTCCTTTTGGGAAGAAGTCCAAAGAGATCGGTCTGGATGGTAATTGACGATCTCATTTTACAGGAATGTCAAAAGACATACAAGTTTGTGGAAGGTTGGGTGACTACCCACCGCACGGGCAATTATTTTATAAATTTAGGGGCGCGCTTCATGGTGAGACTATGCCTGTAAGTCTTATCCAACTTTTTGGGGTTTTATAAAATTAGCAGGGCGGGTATTCTCTCAAAGCTCCTGTTCTTAGGGGGTATCCCGCTAATTAATAGATGTATGTGAATTCAAGACGGCACCGGGCAATAGTATTAATATTGAGATCGTTAACCTTGTTTAGAATGTCAGCCCCCGGACGCAAGCCGTCTTGTCTCGAGTCCAACCAGAAAGACATAGCTGAGAAAAAGAAGGACCGTGATCCATTCCAGTATATATACATTCTGCAGGATACTGGTCAGCATTACTACCAGAGCCGTTGAAAGACCCAGGATCAGCAGCCAGAGAGGGATATTGCGATGGTATCGCAGCGCGGCAACGGAAAATACGAAAGCCGTCGACAGCATGACATAGAGGGATGTGGACCAGAAAGAATGCACTTTGAAAATATTAATGGGGAAAATTGCGCTCATGATCATGCAAATTGAACCCAATATTCCAAACCCCTGGGACAGCAGTAACATGATATTCTGTACTCTTTTGTTCTCCATCTTCCAGCTGGATAAACCCAGAAAGAACAGAATTAACAACGATGCTGTAGCGATGATCCCGGTATTGTAAAAGATGGCCCCGCCTGGATTCAGGTTGATATTCCCGAGGTCGCTAAACCAATTCCTGATTGGGGTGTAAGGCAGCGGGTATCGTATGAAGGCGAGGAGTGCGAACGTCAAGTAGATTAGAACGACCAGAATGCCCGAGATGAAACTGATAGATTGATACTTTTTCATGAGGTTATTTACTCCTGAGAGCCCTTGCGATTGCTTCGAGAACGCAGTTCAGATTATATTATGCCTGGAAGGATTGTTTTCAAAGAATTTTTATTTTACAGGATTTTGATAGGATAAGCAATGGAATTAAGAGTACGAAGCAGGAGCTCTCTTCGCTTCGCTCGCGGCCGGTCGGCTGGTCTCGTGAAGCAGGGCGGAAAATGTACCTGTCTGGGCATCGCACGGGCAACCATTTTAAAATTTTGGCGGCGCGTTCCATCGTGAGACTTGGTACTTAAGTTTTATCCTTTCTTAATTTTTTGTCTTCCCCTTTTTCAATTAGGATGGAGTAAACAGTGGAGGGGGTGTAAACATCTTTGTCGGGGTATCGTCGGTTCCTGGCACTTATTATTTCCCTCATCTCAACCCTGAGCTTGGGTAATATTTGGTTACATCCCGGAATATGGCTTTCTGCGAGCAGTGTCAATATCTGTAAACCTTATATGAACAATTGTGCAATTTACTATGGTTGGCTATGATATAATGACCATTGAGTTTCATTTTTATTTGAAGATGGAGTCCAGGTTTTGAAATTAAATTATCAACCTGTTCGTACCAAAAAAGCAGATTGTCGTCCGGATCCTGTAGCGATCAGCTATCACCGATGTTAGCTGATCGCTTTTTTTATTCCACCCCAAATTAAAAAGGAGATCAAGATGCATTCAACATGGCAAGTAAAGATTAAGGGGGGTATATCCATCGCATTGGTGATGGCTTTGTTGATGACGAGCGTCGTCTCGGCGGCCAGACCGGTCTCGATGACGGCGCCGGTCAACGGTGAAATCGTCAGCGGGATATACGTGGTAAGGGGAACAGGCAGCGGTACGGCAGTCGAGGTCACGATCGACAGCGGTGCCTGGATGCGTGCCAGCGGTACCAAATCCTGGACGTACAGTTGGAATACCACTACCTACAGTGAAGGATCACATGTGGTATCTGCCCGATATATTGGCAGTTCCTCGATCGTGAGTGCGACGGTGACCGTTGATAATATCCCGGACGGTCCGCGGCAACCCGTTGCGGGTGAAGTCCTGATCAATGAATTTGTCGCAGCCAACAGCGTAACCCAGACCAGCGAATGGGTGGAGTTGTACAACACCACATCCGAGACACTTACCATCGGCAGCATGTACATAGACGATATCGCAGCCGGAGGCGGATCACCAATGCAAATCCCGGCAGGCACAACTCTGGATGCAGGCAGCTACTACGTCATGACCTTCAGCAGTTACCTGAATAACACCGGTGATGATGTGCGCTTCCTGGATGATGACGGGGTAACCATTTACGATGCCTATACTTACGCAACGGCCACCTATGACATGAGTTGGTGCCGAAAGCCGGATGGTGGCAGCTGGAGCGCACTTGAATGCAGCCCGACCCAGGGTGGGACTAATAGTCCGCCATTGGATCCTGGTACCTGGACGCCCGGAACACTCGAGGTTCACATTTTGAATGTCGGCCAGGGCGAGTCGCAACTGATCATCGGTCCGAGCGGGAAAACAATGTTGATCGATGTCTACGAACCCAGTTGGAACACGAATCAGGGTGCAACCTGGGTTGCCGGTGAAATTCGACGGATCACCGGCAGTGAACATCTCGATTACGTCATGGCAACCCACTGGCATCTGGACCACATGGGTTATCCCGGTTATGGTGGGATCTGGTCATTGCTCGAGCAGCAGGGAATCACTGCAGACGTGCTGATCGATCGCGATGGCGGCACCTGGGTGGATGCCAATCATGATGGCATCTGTGATCCTGACCTCGAAATTGTATATCACAATGCCGGCACAACATCCGGTACAGCCTCCAATTGGGCTTGCTGGGCTACCGACCCAACCACGATTGGCGGGCAGATCCGCCAGTTGGCGCAACCTGGCTCGACCACGCAGATCGACCTGGGTATTGCTGATGGCGTGACCGTCAAGGTCGTCCAGGTTGACGCGCAAGGCGTCATGATGGCCGATGGGATAACCCCGGTGCAGGGCGACCATACCCTGGATGCGCTCCCGCCTTCGGAGAATGATTATTCGATCACGGTCTGGCTCAATTGGGGCATGTTCGATTTTGTCTCGGGTGGCGATACCGATGGAGAATATGCCACCAGCGAGTTTGCGTATGTTTACGATGATGTCGAATCCGGCGTGGCAGCCAGTATCGCCCAGGAAGTGGAGGTGATCGCCGTCAATCATCATGGCTCTGCGCACTCGACCAATGCCAGCTATGTGACGACGCTCAACCCGGATGTGGCAATTTATAGCGTTGGCAGCACCAACACTTACGGTCACCCGGATCAGGTTACTCTGGATCGGCTGTACACCAACGGCACAAAGCAATACTTCACCCAGATCGGAGACGCCACCCGCAGTTATTATGATGCGGTCATTGTGGATGGGAATGTGGTGGTACAGGTGACGGATGGTACCAATTACACCGTAAATGGAGATTCCTACGTGGCCACCAACCCGGGCGGTGGTCCTACCGAACCACGCGTACCGGTCATCGGGGAAGTCCTGTTGAATGAGTTCCTGCCTGCCCCGCAGACGCTTTTCACCACCGAGTGGGTGGAGCTGTACAACACCACCGCTGACCGCCTGGATATCGGTGGAATGTGGATCGACGACCTGCTGAACGGGGGCGGAGCGCCCAAGCAGATCCCCACGGGTACCATTCTCGAGCCGGGCGGATACTATTTCATGGAGATGTCGAACTATCTTAACAACACCGGTGATGACGTCCGTCTGCTCGGTACAAATGGTTCAACCCTGTTCGACACGTACACCTATGGGAGCGCACCTTACGACTTGTCTTTCTGCCGTCTTCCCGATGGCGGTGTATGGACATCAAACTGCACAGCCACCAAAGGCTTGCCTAATCAATAGAACGAAATGTTAATCGAGACGAGGGAAGGATCGACTTCCCTCGTCTCTCTTTGTATAGAGTGAATATGGAATCAGCATCAGATCTTGTCCAGGCATACAACGATCACCCGCTTGGCCTGTGTGGCCGGCATGAACCTGCCCGCATCACAGGTAGTGTGGAAGATCTCGAAAAGCGTATCAATATTCTGACCCTGGGAGTGGTATTGGATATCAATCCTCTTTCACAGGAACGCTGGTCCGGGTTGGTATTGCAGGCAGGGCACTGGTTGGCGGATCCATCCAGGGTTGCCTTCCAAACCTCTCAACAAGTCCTGGATGCCATGCGGGAAGAGCATATTCAGAGTCCACAATATATCGCCCGCGTCTGGTGGCAGATCTGTCGTGGCGTCCAGGGACGTTTCAAGGGTTCGTGGAGAGACCTGATCAAATCCTGTGAGGATGACACCCGGGTTTTGCAGGGCTACCTGGAAAAAAGTAAATCCACCTTCCCGGTTTTGTCGGGACCCGTGATCTCAGCCCGCTGGCTTGACCTGGTCCACCGGATCGGGGGTGTGAGCCTGAAGGGTTGGGAAAAGTTATCAGTACCGGTTAGCGGCGAAATGGAAAAGAA
This sequence comes from uncultured Chloroflexia bacterium, assembly GCA_963701225.1. Lineage (GTDB taxonomy): Bacteria > Chloroflexota > Anaerolineae > Anaerolineales > Anaerolineaceae > JAFGXF01. The sequence goes on from OY969578.1 coordinate 1,609,217, forward strand.
TGCACGGCTGTTCGGTATCGAGGGCAAAGAGGTGCATCCCCAGGTTTTCAATGCGTTATGGGCGTGGCCGGCTGCCTGCAAGCGCTTGGCGGATGCATCTTGCGGATTGGGGGACTGCCCGCATAAGGTTACCAGGTAACCCGGAATCCTGATCGGTTCCAGGTCTTGTCATTAATAAGCACAGTACCTGGCACTTCCATGAAGGTATTGTTTAGAGGTTGATGTGATATTGTCGTAGCAATGATCTGGCAGGGGTTTATTCGATTAGTGCCTGGCACCTGATAGTGAGAAAAAGTCCGGCACTTGACACTTCGTTATTATTTATCCATCAAATTTCAAATGATAGGTTGTTATTCTTCCAGAGTGTATTTATTAAAACCTCGGGGTATCGAAGCAATATCATTTAAGTAATCCAAAACAAATGCACGATACTCCACACCATTGGAAAAATATCCCTTCATTGAGGATGGATCGTCATAATCTTCAGCATCATTGATCCAGTATTGATAATCTGAGTATAACCATTTTTCTGGTGTAGTCACTAGTCCTGCCCTCACAGGATTGGCATGAATATAACGGCAAAGCTGATACAAGTACTCGTCGCGGTCAACAAATATAGATTTGTACCTTGATTCAAAAAGAGCGCCAGTTCTATGGTTCATGGAATTGAATGCTTTTGAATAACTGTTGCATGAAAGCTGGCATATCGATCCCGCTGATTTAACACCATTTTGCCGGACAAGCAAATGGTAGTGTGTTGGCATCAAGCAAAAAGCAATGATGGAATTATTTGTTAGGAGAGCATAACTGATTATTTTATTTCTGAAAAAAAGTATAGTTGTTATGATTTAGGAATATTTCTCTGCCGTCGACACCACGGTTGTAGAGATGATAAATCCCCTCAGGATGGTAATCAACCATTCTTTTCGGCATGATATCCTCATCAAGATCAATGATTATATTATATTTGTATTTTGGTGATTCCTGTGCCTGGCACTTCACGCAGCTGGTGATATGAAGGACTCTGATTGATTGATAAAGATATACAAAATAAACTTGAAAATTGTCACCAGTGCCTGGCACCTAACCGTGGAAAAAGTGCCCGGCACTAGTATGGATTATCATTGTTCTTGAAAAAATTGAGAAAAGATGTCCGTTATAGTTAATTAAATATTAGTATAAAGTGCCGAGCACTGAGGAGGGTCACAGAGCCTGGCACCTGATGAAAATGTGCCCATATTGGTAAACGAACAGACTTGTGGATCTTTTTGTGGTTAAGCAATCAATAGAGGGATGTGCCAGGCACTTCAGTGACTAACACTCACTGTACCCGCAGGCATAGCACTTGTGACAGCCTTCCTCGTTGACCATGGCGGCATCGTCGTGTGCCTGGCACTTCGCGCAGGAGGTGATATGAAAGGCTCTGATTGATCGATAAAGATATACAAAATAAACTTGAAAATTGTCACCAGTGCCTGGCACCTGATGAAAATGGGCCCGGCACTAAATATAATATGCCCATATTGGTAAACGAACAGACTTGTTGATCTTTTTGCGATTAAGCAATCAATAGAGGGATGTGCCAGGCACTTCAGTGACTAACACTCACTGTACCCGCAGGCATAGCACTTGTGGCAGCCTTCCTCATTGACCATGGCGGCATGCCCGCATTCGGGGCACAGGTCGCCGATGACTTGTGATGGGTCGACCGGGGGTTTCACCTGGGTTCCATTCCCTCCGTTGCCGTTCCCGCCTTCTTCCTCTTTCTCCTGCGCTTCGGTATCCTTCAGGTATTCGTCCAGCGCATGGGCGATGCCATCCGGCAGGCTGCGCACGCGGTTGGGTCCGAAGCCCAGCGAGCGCCCGCCACCAATGCCGGTCAACTGGCTGAGGATCTCCTTCAAACGCCGGCGCGGCTGGATGGTCGAGGTCAGGCGCAGGTTGTACGAGATCAACCGGCCGAGCGCCTCCGAGTCGGCAGTGATATCCGAGCCGGCCTTGGCAGCGTTGACGAACACCTCGAACGGCTGGTCGCCGCCGTTCTCGTTGATGGTGATGAAGGCTTTGCCGACCGGGGTTTCGATCGAATAGGTGTAACCCTTTAAAAACCGTGGGCGCGATTTCTTGGTTTCGGTCCACAACAGCTCGAGCGGGATCTCCTTGCCCTCGCTGTGGATGTTCTCACCGTACAGTTTCAAGCCCTGTTTCTTATCGGAGGTGGCTTTGGTTTCCAAGACCACCTTTTCGCGTGAGCCGGTGACGTAAACCGTGATGCCCTTGCAGCCGAGCTTCCAGGCTAACAAATAGGCCTTGGAGACTTCTTCGATCGTCGTCCCGGCAGGGAAGTTGATGGTCTTGGAGAGCGAATTATCCACGAAGGCCTGCAGTGATGCCTGCATGCGCACGTGCTCCTCTGCGGTCACATCCTGCGACACCACGAAGACATCCTTCAGGCGCTCGGGCACTTCGGCGATATTCTGGCAGGAACCTTCCTGCAGGATGCGCTCAACCACCGCTTTTCGCTCTGCTTCCTCGATGCCTGCCTCTTCGAGCGCCTGCTCGAAAGCCGGGCTGGCATAGGAAAGCTGCAGGTCCTTGCCGCCATCGTCGACATGGCGTGTGTACGCCAGCGCGAAGACCGGTTCGCAGCCGTACCCTTCGCAGCCTGCCACGGTCGCGATCGTGCCGGTGGGGGCGATGGTGGTCTGGGCAGCATTGCGGATACCGTTGGCGCGGATGCCTTCCACGATGTCGTCCCAGTTGATCGGCGGACGCTGCCAGGAATGACTGTATGGCGCCAACGGCTGGGGTGGCTTCCAGAGCAGGCTCTCGGGATCATAGATCGAACCCATGATGGCCGGGAATGCCCCGCGCGCTTTCGCGAGCTCCACGCTGGTTTGCATGGATTGGTAGCGGATGAATTCCATCACCTGGGCGGCGAATTCCTGCCCTTCGGGCGAGCCGTAACGCAGTCCGGCATGGTACATCAGGTCTGCCAGACCCATGATCCCCAGGCCGATGCGCCTGGCGCGCAGAGCGGCTTCTTTGAGGATCGGAACGGCCGGTACATAGGCATTGGCGTCCACCACGTCATCCAGGAATATTGTCGACAATTCAATGCTCTCGCGCAACCCCTCCCAATCGACCAGCCCTTCTTTGGCACAGTGTTCCGCCAGGTTGATCGAACCCAGGCAGCAGTTCTCGCCGGGTCCCAGCCACTGCTCGCCGCAGGGATTGGTGGCTTCCAGTTGATAGAGATGGGGAACGGGGTTCTGGCGGTTGGCGGCATCGATGAACAGCAACCCCGGTTCGCCGTTGTGATGTGCCTGGATGACGATCTTGTCGAACAGTTCGCGCGCCTTGACCTGCTTGTAAACCTTGAAGGGGACACCCGCCGCTTCGAAGTCTTCATAGGTGCCATCCACCGTGCGATAGCGCGGATCGGTCACGTCCGGGAAACGCAGGTCCCACAGAGTGTCCTGTTCGACCGCGCACATGAAGGCGTCGGTGATGCCGACCGAAATATTGAAATTGGTGATGGCGTTCTCGGAGGTTTTGCAACTGATGAAATCCTCGATATCGGGGTGATCCACGCGCAAAACTGCCATGTTGGCACCCCGCCGCGTTCCACCCTGGGCGACCTCGCCAAATGCCTGGTCATACACGCGCAGGAAACCCACCGGACCGGTGGCTTTGCCGGCCGAGGATTTAACCAGGCAGCCGGATGGTCTCAGGCGTGAAAATGAAAACCCGTTGCCGCCACCGGTCTGCTGGATCAGGGCTGCATCGCGCAAGGATGAAAAGATGCCGGTCGGTGCCCGGCCCATGTCATCGGAGATCTGCAGGACGAAGCATGCAGCCAGCTGGCCGAGCGGTGTGCCGGCGCCGGTGAAGGTTGGTGAATTTGGGAAAAAGCGACGGCTGGTCAGAAGCCGGTAGAACTCGCGGGATCGTTTTTCTACATCACCGCCCCAGGTCTCTTCTGCCCGCGCAACGTGGTATGCCACCCGCCAGAACATCTCCTCCACCGTTTCGGCCGGTTGGCCGTCCTGCCCGCGCCGGACATAACGCTTCAACAGCACCTGGCGGGCATTATCGGTCAGTTCGACCGGTGGCAGATCGCCGGGCAGTGGGGGGGTGGGCAACCGTTCCTGCTTTTCGCGGAGGGCGGGGGCTGTCATTCTATATATTTATCCTTCGAGTAAAAGGCTGTTGATTTCGTCGCGCAGTGCTTTCAGATCATCCAGTGGCAGGTAAACACTGGCATAGCGGATGTAGGCAACCTGGTCCAACTCCTTCAAGCTGGCGATGACCAGGTCGCCGATGACCCGGGCGGGTATTTCCTGACGGGTGCTCTCTTTTAATGCCGTTTCGATCCCGGAAACGATCTTTTCGATCTGGTCGGCAGACACCGGGCGTTTGGTACAGGCGATACGGATGCCACGGATGACTTTCTCGCGCTCGAATTCTTCGCGGGTGCCATCCTGTTTGATGATCAATGGCAAGGTTGTCACCGGGCGTTCATAGGTGCTGAAACGCTTGTGGCAGTGTTCGCATTCCCGCCGGCGGCGTACACCGCCTTTGTTGTCAGGCGTCGTATCAAGAACACGCGTTTCTTCTTTTTGGCAGTAAGGACAGTTCACCGCTGTCTGGAGCTCCTGTTTTTTTGATAAATAACCCCCATAGCTGGGGGATAACACTGGGGGTAACCCCCGTATATGTGCGTCAATGAAAATCATTCTAGCATAATCATTTGGGATATGCAATAGATTCGGGATTTTTATAGCTTATTCTAATCATCGGATTAATGGGAGGATTGTTATGTGTAAAGAAACGCACGTTTAAACAAAAACCTGGCCGGGGATGCTTTCTTTTTAATACATCTACCAGGTATTAATAATTTCTTTGTAATATAATTTCATCATGGGAGAGGGAACTAAATTTATCCTTTCTCTCCCTCCATCTGGAGGGAGAGAACTGAAGAGAGGGAGGGTCTTTCGATTATATGAGAAGGAATATCATCAGCTTGGCCAGGAAACTACGCACAAATCGAACAGAGGCAGAGACTCACCTCTGGCATTTCCTGCGCGCCAGACGATTGGGTGGTTACAAATTTCGTCGTCAGCACCCAGTAGGGAATTACATATTGGATTTCTACTGCCCGGAGAAAAAGCTGACCGTCGAGTTGGATGGGGAGCAGCATTCTGATGAAGATCAAATGGTTTATGATCAAAAAAGGGCTGCCATCCTTGACGTGACTGGAATTAAAGTCTTGCGCTACTGGGATCATGATGTTTTCCAAAATACGGAGGGAGTCGTGGAAGATATTCTTCATGAACTGGAGATGCGATGAAGGCTGATCACTGCCCCTCTCTTCAAATTCTCTCCCCGCTAACGCGGGGCGAGAAAGAGGATGGGAACCCACTTGATTGGGCATCTGATGTGAAATTCAAGGATCGGTATGATGTTGGCAGAGAATGAATGGGGTTATTGGGTTTCGCTAATCGCTCAACTCAACCTACTCGTTTTCCGGGGGAGAGGGAAAAGTGCAGGTTACCGGTCAGGGATATTTATAGGCTTATGCAAAGGGTGTCCTTCGGATTCGCTTAGCGCCCAGCCTCCCGCACCCCCTCTTCAGGGGGCAGGTGGGGGTCAACCCAACCTGCTCGCTTAAAATCAAAACCTGGCCGGGGGAGGGATCCGGCCAGGCTGTGTGAATAGTGCGCGGGGCAGTTACTTGAACCCCCCGACTTTCACATGGGTTTTCAGTAAAGTCAATGGCGCGATCAACACGAGGGCGGCTCCGATTTTACTTGTTCAAACGATTGCGCAGAAAGGTTGGAACGTCGATATCGGTGTCACGCAGAACGGGTTGGTACGTTACACCCACTGCTTCGCCGTTGGGGGCGGGGGTGAGTGTTCCACCAGACCGGTTCATGGGCATGAAGATGCCGGATGTCTGGCGTATGGGCGTTTGGACACTGCGCATCACACCCGAACGCTCGAAACCCGTGGCAATCACGGTAATGCGCAGAGCGTCACCCATTTCCTGGTTGATGACCGCACCGAAGATCAGGTTGACATCCGGGTGAGCGGTTTCCTTGATGATCGCCGCCGCCTGATTGACCTCGAACAGAGTCAGATTGGGTCCACCGGTAACGTTGAAGAGGATCCCGCGGGCGCCGTTGATGGTCACATCCAGCAATTGGCTGGAAATGGCCTGCTCGGCAGCCACGCGTGCGCGGTCCTCACCGGAGGCCTGACCGACCGCCATGAGGGCGGCGCCGCCTTCCGACATGATCGTGCGCACATCGGCGAAATCCAGGTTGATCAATCCGGGGACGGTGATGAGCTCCGAGATGCCCTGGATACCCTGACGCAGCACATCATCTGCAATGCGGAAGGCATTCTGCAGGCTGGCATGTTTGTCAACGATCTGCAGCAGCCGGTCGTTGGGGATGATGATGAGGGTGTCAGCATGCTCCTTGAGTTGAGCCGCACCCTGTTCGGCGGATTGCTGGCGTTTCGAGCCCTCAAATGTGAAGGGACGGGTGACAACACCAATGGTCAACGCACCGATCTCCTTGGCTATTTGCGCCACGATGGGAGCTGCGCCGGTGCCCGTACCGCCACCCAGACCGGCGGTCACGAAGACCATATCGCCGCCCTTGAGGACGTCATACAGTTCCTCGGATGATTCCTCGGCGGCTTTCTGACCGATATCCGGGTTGCCACCGGCACCGAGACCGCGGGTCGATTTATCGCCGATGCGGACTTTCTTGGGTGCCTTTGAAGTTAATAATGCCTGTGCATCGGTATTGACGGTGATGAATTCGATGCCCGGCATGCCTTCTTCGATCATGCGGTTGACGGCGTTGCAGCCGCCACCGCCTACCCCGACCACCTTGATACGGGCGAAGGCTTCCAGCGTTTGTGATTTTGATATTTCCATTGTCGTACCTCCTCTTGTGTTGATCGATATATCTGCCGACTTGCTGTAGTACTGTTCTACTCTCTCCTCAAAACAAACCGGGTCACGGCGTCATGATCTGCCGGATCCAGGTCTTAACGACTTCAAAGGGCTTCTTGTGGAAGAACGAACGTGCATGCGTCTGTTGCAATGCCAGACCGGATTCACTCATCAGGACCGCCCATTGCAGCAAACCGACGCTGGTCGCATACGCAGGCGAGTTGAGCTGGTCGGTCAGCCCTACCAGGTTTTCCGGCTGGGCAACCCGCACAGGCATTCCAAGCACCCGGCTGGCCAATTCGCGCATACCGGGCAGCGATGCCGATCCGCCGGTCAAAACCAGGCCGGCCGGAAGCAGGCCGTCATAGCCTGAGCGCTTGATCTCCTGCCAGACCAGCATGAAGATCTCTTCCACGCGCGCCTCGATGACACTTGCCAGCTCACGGCGGCTGATGGGGATGGGTTTATCCACGCCAAAGGTGCGCACCTGGAAGGTGTCGTCATTGGCGATCTCGGCTTCGATGGCGTGGCCAAATTCCTTCTTGATATCTTCTGCCTGGCTGATCGGCAGCCGGAGCACCTGGGCGATGTCGCCGGTGATATGGTTGCCACCGACTGCCAGCACCATTGTATGCCAGACATCTCCATCAATATAGACTGCCATGTCGGTGGTGCCTCCACCGATATCGACCACGACCGCGCCCATTGTCCGCTCGTTCTCGGTCAGGACGACTTCCGCAGAAGCCAGTGGGTTGAGCACGAACTGGCTGACGGCGATACCGGAAGCCGCGACCACCTGACGCAGGTTCTCGACCGTGGCTGCCGAGGCGGTGATGATATGTGCTTCGACCTCCATGCGGTATCCATGCATGCCCACCGGCGTGCGAACACCTTCCTGCCCGTCAACCGAGAATCCGCGCTGAATGACGTGGATAACTTCCCGGTCGTGGGGGATGGCGACTGCCTGGGCGGCTTCGAGAGCGCGGATGATATCCTGCGATACGATCACCCGTCCACCCAGACCGACCACACCCTTGCTGTTGACCGACGAAACATGTGCGCCGGCCAGACTGACAAGTGCCGATGTGATCTCGTAACCGGAGGTGCGTTCGGCTTTCTCGATCGAACGGGCAACCGCCTGGGTGGCACTGGCGATATCGACCACCGTGCCCTTTTTGATACCCTGCGAGGGTTCGATACCGACGCCGATGATGCGCAACCCATGTTCCCCTTCGATCCGGGCAACAAGGGTGCATATCTTGGTGGTTCCTATGTCAATTCCGACGACGGTATGCTCTTCCATGGTTATTACTCCAACCGATAAAAGGGTGCGTAGGGATACTGGACGCTGATGATCCTGGGGTGGATGCCCTGGTTGCCCAGGTTGGCAACGATCCCGGCATACTGCGCCAGTTTGCTGTCGAATCCATCGGTGTTAAAACCAAAATAAACCTTCCAACCCTGAGGGTCGTTCCATCCCATCCCGTAAAGCGGATCATATGCGATCGATGTTCCGGCCGGGGTCAGGTTGCCAAGCGTCAGGACGGTCAGGATCAAGCCCGAATCAGCCACCGGTTTATACAAGCCGGGTTTATTGACCGGGTCGATTGGCGTGGCACCTATTGCCGATCCCTCCGCGGTGACGACATACCAGTTGCCGGCCTGCCCGCGCGGTTGCATGGGGATGCCGAAGATGTCGAGCCAGACTGTCTGTCCGCCCTGTTTCCAGATCAAAACCGGTTCACGCTCGTTTACCTTCAAACTGACCGTGTTGGGGAAGTGAAAAGTAAGATCGACCGAGACGAGTTCGGGGAAGGTATTCAGCAGGGTATTTCTGATATCGACAGGTACAATGGCGAAGGCTGGTTTCCCTTCAACTGCCATGATTTTGATAAAATCTGCGCTCTCGACACGGACGTTGCCGGTTACAGTGGGTGTAACCATCTTGAATAAGGGGGAAGTCCACATGAAATAGATTGCATAACTCAGAGCGCCGGCCAGTGCCAGGGAGAGTAAACGCCATCCGAGGTTTAGCCCCTTGATGGATACTTTCCTTTTTACGGGTTCGTGGACAAGCAGGCGCGGATTGATATAAACCGAGTGGGGAGTTGTCACTGATGGGTGATGGGCTGCAGGTTTTTTCGACGTCATGGAATTGGCAGCGCGTGTATCCCTGCCGATCAACTGTTTAAACATTCTGATAGCTGATGGCTTGTCTGTCTGCTGAGTGCCATCCGTTTTTTTGGTGGCTTTTAAGTCTGCTTCCTTCAGAGGAGGATAAACCAGGGTCATCATTGAAGGGCGGGACGTGCCAGCCGAACGTGAAGACTTTTTAAATAATCCATCAGAAAGATCGTCAGAGCGGCGATTCGCTTCGAGCGTGGTCACCTGCAGGGGTGGCATAACCTGCGGCAGGGGAGTAGGACGGGAGGGCACCCGCGTAGTTTGGCTGCGGCGCTGGCGCAAGGATTCTGCTCGCTTGTCGGGACTGTCTTTCGAGAACAGTTTACTCATCTCCGACTGCTCCCGAAGCGACGTTCTATCTGGTTGCGTTCAACCTGTCGCTCCAATGCCAGGCTGATCAGTTCATCCACCAATTGTGGGTAGGTCAGACCGCTGGCTTCCCACAATTTGGGGTACATGCTGATCTTTGTGAATCCGGGGATGGTGTTCAATTCATTCAGGAATATTTCTCCCGTGGTTTTATCGATGAAAAAATCCACGCGTGCCATGCCGGCGCAGTCGATGGCTTTGTAAGCTTGCACAGCGAATTTGCGCACCATTGTGCTGTCGGATGCACTAATGGGTGCCGGGATCAACAACTTTGAGGCATCGTCGATATATTTTGCGTTGTAGGAATAGAACTCACCGGATGGCAGGATCTCACCAGCTACTGATGCACGCGGATCCTCATTACCGAGTACGCTCACCTCGATTTCGCGCGCATTCACGCTGTGCTCGATCAGGATGCGCCGGTCGTAACGGGCTGCATCCATCAAGCCTTCGACCAGCTCGGAATGATTGCGACATTTGGTGATGCCGACCGAGGAACCCATATTGGCAGGCTTGACAAAGACCGGATAGTTACCGAATTTTTCCACTCTGGAAATGACAGATTCCAGTTCCTTCGATATCTGGCGACGGGTGGCAGTGATAGAATCGACCACCGGGATGTTCTGTGCCCTCATCACGTCTTTAAAGAGTGCCTTGTCCATGCCGACCGAGGAAGCCAGAACACCTGCACCGATATAAGCTATGTCAGCCAGCTCCAACAACCCTTGTATGGTCCCATCCTCACCGAAACTGCCGTGCAGAATCGGGAAAACGACATCCAGGTTGGTAATTAACTTGATCTGATTTTCATGGTCGATTGATTGAATGGCAAACAGTCCTGAACGACTGGGATCAGGCAGGATCGTTGCGAAAGTCTGGTTTTTTGCATCGGGATGCCCCATCCACTCGCACAGGTTGTCACCAACGAGCCAGGTTCCATCGTGAGTAATTCCGATCTGGGTGACCTCATATTTTTTGGGGTCCAAAACGCTCAATACAGAGCCGGCAGACATGAGCGAGACCTCATGTTCGCTTGACCTGCCTCCAAAAATGATCCCCAGTTTGATCCTGTCTGCCATGATTGCGTTAATCTCCGAATTCTCCGACCAATTCAATTTCGAGCTCAAGCTGGATGCCGGATGTTTGAGCGACCTTTTGCTGCACCAACTTGATGAGGTTGTAATAATCCAGTGCCGTGGCATGCCCGGTATTTACAAAGAAATTGGCGTGCCGGGGACTTACCTCAACGTCGCCCATGCGTTTACCCTTCAAGCCGGCGGCTTCGATCAGGCGACCGGCGAAATCGTCCGGTGGATTCTTGAAAGTAGATCCCATGCTGGCACCTGGCGGCTGGCTGGTTCTGCGTTTACGCGAGAACTCTTCCATGCGTTCCCGGATGGTTTTCGGGTCACCTGGTGTCAAGTTAAAATGACCTGACAGGATGACCTCCTCGGAGCGCTCACGCTTGAGCACGCTGGACCGGTACTGAAACGCCAAACGTTTGGCATTCCAGATTTGTTTATCGCCACTCCTCACAAGGATCTCGACTGAATCCAATGTGCCGGCGATATCCAATCCCTGGGCACCGGCATTGCCATAGACTGCACCTCCGAAGGTGCCGGGGATGGTGGCTGCCCATTCCAAACCGCTTAATCCACGCAGGGCAGATTGACGGGCGATGGCACCCAGGTTAGCACCGCTTTCTGCCCACACACCGGGCGCAGCACTTTGGGTATTGATCTTGATCGTGTGGGCATGGTTAACCAGAACCACACCCGGGTACCCTTGATCGCTGAACAATACGTTCGCGCCGCTGCCGATTAGCTTGAAAGGTACATTCAGCTTCCACAATGACCTGGCGGCCTGTTCGAGCTCCTTCACGGAGTTGATCGGGAGTAAACCGCCGGCCGAACCGCCAACATGCGCGGTCGTATAGTTGGCCATCACTACATTCTCTTGCAGGCGGTCGCCAAACAGGTCGCGCAGGTTGTCAAGCGGAAGTGCGTTGTTCATTGTGATCAGAAAGCTTTGACAAAATCGATCAGCTTTACCACCAGTTCCTTTCGCTGGGATTCGGATAGATCCCTTTTGAGGTCCGCTTGCTTAAAGTGATCTTCGACAAAAACGGGCAGGTTTTGAGCTTTAACCACCTGCTTCTTTGGAGGCTCCATGATGATGATTCTTTCCTTGGTCTGTAACATGGTTTACTTCCTTTCTTGAAGGGCTGTCAGGACGTTTGAACTGACCTGATCAGCATCGCCGGCCGATAAAACGATCAATACATCGCCGGGCTGTAGATTTTTCAGCAAATATCCGGTTGCTTCTTCGAGCGTGGCTGCATAACGGGCAGCCGGGTGTTTTATGGACCGGACAAGCTGTTCCGCCGTGAAATCAGATTGCGTTTCACGGGCAGCATAGATGGCTGTGATGATGGCTTGGTCGGCATCCGCAAACGAGTCGACGAAATCCTGCTGGAGAGTCCGGGTGCGCGAAAAGGTATGTGGCTGCCAGACTGCCCAGATGCGCCGGGCGGGGTATTTTGCCCTGGCGGCTGCCAAAGTGGCGCGGATTTCTGTCGGGTGATGCGCATAGTCATCAATCACTGTTATTCCGTCGGCTTCACCGAGCACATCAAAGCGCCGGCTGGTGCCTCGGAAGCCACGCAACGCAGTAAAGGCTCCTTCAAGGGGGAGTCCCAACTGGTGCGCTATGGCTGCTGCTGAAATAGCGTTGCAAGCATTGTGCTCACCTGCCACTTGCAGCTGCAGTTTCCCCAGCAGGCTGTTGTGATAGCATACTTCCAGGTCGAAACAGCCCATCGCGTTGATGGCAAGGTTGCGACCCTGGTAATCGTTTGAGGGATCCAATCCATACGTGAATGTCATTTGACCGCGTTTGGATGCGTCGGCAATCAGGCGGGCAGAACCGGGGTTGTCGCCAAAACCCAGGATGGTACCGCTTTCTTCAAGCTGGGCTGTGAAGTCCAGAAATGCTTCGTAATACTTTTCGGGAGTGGGGAAGCAATCGGGATGGTCATGTTCGATGTTGGTGACCACCAGCAGCTTGGGTTTGATCCCCAGGAACATACGGTCATATTCATCCGCTTCGATGACGAAAATCGGACCTTTCCCGGAATGGGCGTTGCGGTTTAGATTTTTAAGGACACCACCAACGATGTAGGAAGGATCCTGATCAAGCTTCACCAGCATCCAGGCGATCATGGCTGTGGTGGTAGTCTTGCCGTGCGTGCCTGCCACTGCGATGCTCAACTTGTCAGACAGCATTTGATCGAGGAATTCGGAGCGTTTGAGCACGGGAATACCCGCCTTGGTGGCTGCCACGACTTCGGGGTTGTCATCGGCAATCGCAGAGGATCGCACGACCAAATCGGCCCCCCGGATGTTCCGGGGATTGTGACCTATCACGACTTTCACGCCATCCGCAACGAGCGCTTCGCTGAGCGGTGAGGGCGAGCGGTCTGAACCGCTAACCTCGTATCCGCTTTCCAGTAGCACGCGGGCGATGGCAGAAAGACCTGTGCCGCCGATGCCGATCAGATGGATATGTTTCATTATTTCAACACCACAATCACAATGATGACCAGGATCACACCTGCGAGGTAGATGGCAGGGATATTCAACCAAGTGGGAGGTAGATGCCCGATCAACCACAACGCTTTCTCACCTGTGGCGGTGGCGCCATCCGGTGCGGTAAGAATGTTGGAGAACGGGTAGCCGGCCTTGTCCAGGAAGTGCCACACCGAACCGATGACCAGGTAGGCATTGAATCCACCCACGATCATTCCAAGGATCGAGTTTTGCAATGACTCATAAGATAATTTGACATTGATTGCCAGAGGGGGCAGCTTCGGCGAGATATACCCAAAGACTGCCAGCCCCAACAGGACGATCGTGCGAAACCAGAATAGCGAAGTTGCGTTCATGGGAGCGGTGATGGCCGGAATATAGAGTTCGATCAGCGCCAGGAGGAGCAGGGCGAACACACCGCCCAAGGTGACCAACAGCTCGCGAGCCCACCCGCGCAAAATGCCGATAAAGGCAAAAATAATGACAAATATCCAGAAAAGAACAGACAGACTAATCATGTTTCCTCGCTTCTGCAGTATCCAAAATAATTTGTGCGATCCGTCTGGCGGCATCGCCTACTGCCAGCGCTGACATGGCTTTTTGCATGCCGCCCAGTTTGAATCGATCGGCCAGCAAAATACTCACGGTTGAGAGCAGTTCTTCGTTTAACCGACTATCTTCCAGGACCAGTGCCGCGCCATGCTCTGCCAGGTATGCGGCATTGACCTTCTGATAGCGCCATGCATAGGGATAGGGGATGAGCACAGCGGGTAACCCGAACAAAGGCAATTCTCCCAAGGTCGATGCTCCAGCCCGGCAGACAGTCAGGTCGGCGGATGCCAGGGCGGCTCCCATTTCGGCGTGAAGATAAGGATGAGCATGATATCGGACGCGCAAATGTTTTTTTAGTTTTGATGAGGTTTCGGTGACAGTCTGCCAATCTGCCTGTCCGGTGATATGGACGATCTGGGTTTTCTCCAGCAATTGTGGCAGGCAGGTCAGGAGCGCCTGATTGATCGAATGTGCTCCCTTGCTGCCGCCGAAGACCAGCAGGACCATTTCGTCCTGCTTCAAGCCAAGTTGTCTGCGGGCAAGATGTTTATCCATGCCGCCCAGTTCCGGACGGGTGGGGTAACCGGTGACCGTTATTGTTGAGGTGGCAGGCAGGTATTTTTTGGACTCTGCAGCTGTGATGGTGATGTGTGTGGCGAAACGGGCTAAAGTCTTGAGCGCCAATCCAGGTTCGATATCTGGAACATATAAAACGCTTGCCTGCTTGCGGGCTGCCAGCGCCATGGGAACCGCCACGTATCCACCGGTAAAGAACAGGACATCGGGATTGAAATCCTTCAAGACAGATCGTGAAGCCTTGATCCCGCGCGCAAGCAGGAGAAGATTACCGGGCAGCGAACGCAAACCGACGCCATGCACACCGGCAGCCGGTATGGTCGCATACGACAACCCGGTGCGTGCGATCAGATCGGTTTCCATGCCTGATTCACTCCCGACCCATAAAACGGGGTCAACTTTGTCGCGCAACACGTCCAGCACCGCGAGGGCGGGATACACGCCGCCTCCGGTCCCGCCGGCGCAGATTAACAACCGTACCAAGGCTGTCTCCTTTCTCGATCTGTTTGATCGTGGAATTGCGGGCAACACTCAGGATGATACCGATGCCTGCCATTGTGGTGACCATGTTCGAGCCGCCATAACTGATCAGCGGCAGAACATTTCCTGTCACCGGGAAGAGCCCGATGATGACCGCCATGTTGATGGCCGCCTCCATGACAATCCAGATCGTCAATCCGCCTGCCAGGAGCGAGCCCAATTGATCCTGGGCACGTTTAGCTATCGTCAGACCACGCCACAGGAAAATACCGTAAAGCGACATGACGAAGATAGCCCCCAGCATGCCGGTTTCTTCGACGATTATGGCGAAAATGCTGTCCATGTGAGGAACGGGAAGTCCCGTCAATTTCACGGTTCCCTGTCCGATCCCAACCCCAAACAAGCCACCCCGTACGACCGCTTCGAGCGATCGGCGTACCTGGTAGCTGGCTTTGATGGGATCCTTAAGACCGGCTATGTAGCTGTCGATGCGCGCTTCGCCGGTGTGGATGACCTTGACCATGACGAACCCAACCAGGATACCGACCACCGTGATCAAAACGATCTGACGCCAGTCACCGCCTGCCAGGATGAACAGCAACACGCCCAATATCAGGATGGTTGCACCCGCGCTCAGGTCGGGCTGCAGCCAGATGAGACCACCTGTGAATCCGAGCATCAAGCCCATCGGGATCAAACCGACATTAATATCGTTTAACTTGTCCTGTCGAACGTATAACCAGAAACATAGATATATGATAATGACCAGCTTGGCCAATTCGGAAGGCTGGATCGAGCCACCCAGCAGCGTGCGGGCGGCATTGAAACGCACATCCTTGATGATCAACACTGCCACCAGTGACACCCATAACATCAGCAGCATGGGTAGTAGCAGGCGGCGAAATTTGTGATAGTCGAAGTAATTGAGGAATATTGCAGCCAGACCTCCAACCAGAAGCCAGATGATCTGGCGCCGGAAGATTTGGGTTGCATTACCGAAGACCAGCAGGGAGATGTCCGAACTGGCTGAATATAACATCAGCAATCCGAAGATCACGATGGTGGCGATCACCAGGATGATCGGTACGTCAGTACGTATGCGCGTACGGCGGCGCGCCAGAACGCGCGGATCAACCGCAGCAACATCATCGATTACGATAGCTTGTTCACCCATTGTTTGAACTTGTCTCCACGTTCTTCAAAATCGCGAAATTCATCAAAACTTGTTCCACCAGGGGCGAGCAGGACGACATCGCCATCACCCGACACTTCTGCAGCTGCCTTTACCGCTTCTTCCAGCCCTCCGCATATTGTGGTCGTCTCAGGTAAACCGGTTACAGGTGCAGCTGACAACGCAGCGGATATCTTTGGGGCAGCTTCACCGAATAAAACCAGGTTATCAACACGTTCCGTAACCAGATGGATGAGATCTTCCCAAGGTAAATTTTTATCGCGCCCACCCAACAACAGCACCAATGGTTCATCAAACGAGCGCAGAGCAGCGATTGTGCGTTCGGGTGCGGTGGCAATTGAATCGTTGTACCAGCGCGCGCCTTTGTAGGTGCGGATGAATTCGAGCCGGTGCGGGACGCCGGTGAAGCCCACCAACGCAGCAGCCATTGCCTCAACCGGGATGCCGGCTGACCAGGCAATCGCCGCTGCGGCGATGACATTAACGAGGTTATGTTCTCCTCGCAACTCGACCAGTTTTTTCGAGAAGAACGGCCGGGTGGATACATCTTCGCGCACCGAGATCATCTCTCCATCCAGGAATGTGCCGGGCAGGTCAGATTTCTGGATACCGAAGGTGACCAACCTGCCCTTAACCGCATCTTTCAATCCAAATGAGCCGGAATCTTCCCGGTTCAGGACTGCGACATCCTTGGCGATCTGAAAGTCGAGGATACGTTGTTTGGCAGCGCTGTAAGCAGCCATGCTGGCATGCCGGTCAAGATGATTGGGGGTGACGTTTAGTACGGCAGCCAGGTGGGGTGAGGTGGTCATTAATTCCAATTGGAAGCTGGAAAGCTCCAGGATGACCAGGTCACCGGACTGGATCTGGTCGATCTGGTCAATCAGGGGCGTGCCGATATTGCCACCCACCCAGGCTTTTCCATGTCGAACGAGCTTTTTTTCAATGGCAATTTGAGCCATGCGTCCAACCAGCGAGGTGGTGGTGGTTTTCCCGGCCGAACCGGTGATGCCGATCACCGGGCAGGTAACATCTTGCATAAACAATTGTGAATCATTGGTTATCGGAATATTTCTGCGACGGGCTTCCTTAATGATCGATAATGTCAAGGGTACACCACCTGAAACACATACCAGGTCGGCAGTATCGAGCAAATCGAGCGGATGGCTGCCAAACACAAATTGAACGCCGCTGTCACTCAACGCCACGATGGTTGAGGTGAGCTCCTCGGAGGATTTTTGATCGTTCAACGTGACTCTGGCACCACGTCTTGCCAGGTGGCGTGCCAGAGCCTGACCCTGCCGGGCTGCTCCGATCATTAAAACGTGTTTGCCTGACCAATCGTTCATTGACATCCTAGGCTAAGGCGATTGCCACCCCCAGCATTGCACACACCAGGCTGATCAACCAGAAACGCTGAACGACCTGCGTTTCGCTCCACCCCAGCAGCTCAAAATGATAGTGCAGGGGAGCCATCAGGAAGATACGCTTGCCTTTTGTTAATTTAAAATAAAGGATCTGTAGCACTACACTGAGGGCTTCGCTAACCGGAATGATGACAATCAGCCCAAAGACCAGCCACTGACCGGTCATCAGCGCTACAACACCCAGTGTGGCACCCAGTGAAAGTGAGCCGGTATCGCCCATAAACAGTTCCGCCGGGTGGACGTTAAACCACAGGAAACCGAAAATGGCACCCACCAGGGTGAAGCAAAAACGACCCAGGAATGGCTGGTTTTGTGCCAGGGCGATGCCGCCAATCGCGATGAATGCAGTGGCAGATATCAGTCCAGCCAATCCGTCCAACCCATCGGTGAAATTGATCGCATTCGAACCACCAACGATGATAAACATGGCAATCGGAACGTAGAAAATTCCGAGGTTTAAGGGTTCTTCGCGCCCTGGCCAGTAAAGCTGTGGAACATCCAATACGTAGCGCAGGACCAAAGCAATACCCAGCGCGAACAGGACCTGAAAGATGAATTTGGTACGGGCGCGCATGCCTGTGCCCTTGCGTACGCCGTGTATACCTTCCCAATCATCGACGGCACCCAATATTCCGTACCCAATCATGACGATCAACGGCACCATCACGGAACGTCCGATGACTTTCAAGCCGATGAGTGAAACTGCGTTCAACAGGATGGTCAACAGGGCAACCGGCATGATGATCATGAAACCACCCATGGTGGGGGTGCCCATCTTGATGAGATGGCGATCAGGTTCTTCAACTCGGATTTGTTTGCCCAGTTTGAAATGCTTCAGGATGCGTAAAAGCGGTCCCCCCCAGATGACTGCCAGCATGAAACTTAAACCCGATAGGGTGATGGCGAGGGAAGCGTCTTTCATGAATTGACCTCCAGGGCTGTCACGATGCGGTCCATGCGCATTCCATGCGAGCCTTTGATCAGTGCGATATCATCGGGTTGAAGGATTTTCTTGAGATACGCGACCACCTGGTCTGTGGTATCAAAGCTCATCACCAGGGATTTCGGCAGTCCGGCTTGCAGGGCAGCATCGGCTATGATGCGACCTCTCTCACCCAATGTGACCAGGCTATCGACGATTTCTGCGGCACGCGAACCAACCAGCTCATGGCCGCGATGCTCGAATTGACCCAGCTCGAGCATATCGCCCAGTACGGCGATCTTCCTGCCGCCCAGGTCGTCGAGCAGGTTCAAGGCTGCCATGGTGGATTCTGGTGAAGCGTTGTAGGTATCATCCAGGATCAATGCACCGCTGGATGTGTGAACCGCAACCAGCCGTAATTGAGGCTGGCCGGAAGTCAGACCACCCACAATCTCCTGCCAGGTCAGGCTTTCTACCAGACCGACAGAGATGGCGCGCAAGGCAGTATGGACGGAGTGACGCCCGATCAAGGGCACTTTCATATGCAGAGTTTCGTCCTTATAATGCAGGTGAAAGGTGATGCCTTCGAGACCCAGACTGACGATCTCATCAGCCCAGACGTCTGCCTGGGGGTCGAGCCCGTAAAAGATCACTTGCGCTTTTGTCTGCATAGCCATCCCTGTTACCCAGGGATCATCGCGATTCAAAATTGCCACTCCGCGCGGTGCGGCGGGTAGAGCATTCACCAGCTCGGCTTTGCCGCGCGCGATGGCCTCCTGCGTACCGGCGCGCTCGGCGTGTACCGTGCCAATATTGGTGACCACGCCGATCTCAGGTTTTGCCAGTTCGCACAGGAACCTGATCTCGCCCGGAACGTAGAAACCCATCTCCAGGACTGCCCGTTCGTGTCCAAGACCGAGCTTGAGCAGTGTGAGAGGCAGCCCGATTTCGTTATTCAGGTTGCCTGGATTTTTAAGAGTATGGTAACGCTGCGCCAGGACTTCGGTGATGACCTCTTTGGTGGTCGATTTGCCCACCGAACCGGTGATGCCGATGACCTTGACAGCCGAATGGCTGCGTACGAGCCGGGCAGTCTCCTGCATGGCTTTCAAACTGTCCTTCACCTTGACGCAGAATGGAACTGAAGGGATCTCCAGTGGTTCCGGGAGTTTGCCATTACTCAGGTCAAGCGTTGGCAGGGTATCTTTCAAATCGTGCTGGATCAGAGCCAGACTGGAGCCACGTTCAAAAGCGGATTTCACAAAGTCGTGACCGTCCACTTTTTCTCCTGGCAGGGCTACAAACATGCATCCGGGGATCACCTGGCGCGAATCAATGGCAGCCTCGGGATATACAAGCGAGGCTTGTTCAGGGCATTTGCCCGTGACTGCTTCCAGAAGATCCGACAGTTTGAACATCTATTGATTTGCCAGCTGCAATCGCACATCATCAGGAGGGATATTCATCAGGACCACCAGGTTTTTCACAACTTCTGCGAACACCGGGGCAGCCACGATCGAGCCCCAGCTGTTGTTCTTCGGTTCCTCGAGCCATATGTATACGAGAAATTTGGGATCATCCACCGGGCCCCAGCCAACAAAGGAGGCATTGGTCAGGTAGCTGGTGTAACCGTATTCCGTCGCGATTTCTGCCGTTCCGGTCTTGCCTGCCAGGCGATAGCCGGGCACCAGCGCCACGGACGATTCCTCTTCGAGCGAGGTCGACAGCATTTCCGTCTCGACCAGGGCTGTCTCAGGTCGGATTGGATTTCCAACCACCTGCGGGGTGACGTCGTATTGCCGGCCGTTATCGACCATCGAACGCACGATATGTGGGGCCATCATTTTGCCTTCATTGGCAACGGCTGAGATCGCCATGACCATTTGCATAGGGGTCACAGCGATACCTTGTCCGAAGGAATTGGTTGCCAGATCAACGTCAAACCATTGTGCGTCGCCGGGTCTGCGCAGCGGATAGTAAGCTTCACCGGCCAGGTCGATGCCGGTTGGCCTGCCAAACCCGAATGCCTGTAAGTAATTGTAAAAAGTCTCTGCTCCGATCTGGGAGGAGACCCACGACAGACATACATTCAGGGAGTGCTGCATGCAGCCGAGCATGGTCTGGGGTCCCCAGGCGCCTGAATCCCAGTTGTAGATCGTGTAACCGCCGACCTCGAATGTGCCGGTATCCACGAAAACTGTATCAGGGGTTACCGCGCCGCTATCGAGGGCAGCCGCCATGGTCAGGACTTTAAAAACGGAACCCGGTTCGTAGACGCTGCTGACTGCCCGATCGAATGAGCTCGCGTTGGGGTAGATCTCTTTATAGCGCCAGTATTCGTTCAGGTTCATCAGTGGGTAGCTGGCCAGTGCCAGGATCTCCCCCGTTTCGGGATCCTCGACCACGATGGTGGCAGACTTGGCTTTGGTCTTTTTAATGTGACGAGCCAGTGTGTTTTCGACACTGGCCTGAATGGAGCGGTCGATGGTCAGCACGAGGCTGGTGCCGGGCGGCATGTCGGGTATGTCGTACATTTGGTGAGGATCGGATGGAATGAATACCTGCTTCGGCACGCCCGAAAGCAGGTCATTGTATTTCTCCTCGATCCCAAAATAGCCGCGGGCGGAATCCCGTTCACCATAGGCAAAAAATCCCAGGATATTGGAAGCCAGCGTACCTTCCGGGTAATTCCGGACACGATGCCCGTTCCATTCGAGTCCTTCCAAACTTGGATTTGTTTGTCCTTTTACAACCGGGAGATCTGCATAGCGTTGTTTAAGCTCAGCCAGGGCGTTGATCTTGTCGGCTGAAACGAAATCGGTGACCACGATGTACTCGGATTTGCCTTCGACATAGGGCATCTTGGCATTCTCGAGTACGGTGGCATAATCCACGTTCAGAACCGCCTGAAGGACGCTTGCGAGGGTTTCGGGGTCGCGGTTGGAAGCCTGCAGGTTAATGCCGACCTCATACACCTGCTGGTCGCCTGCCAGAAGGTGCCCCCAGCGGTCATAGATGTTACCGCGGTCGGGGTAAACCAGGCGCTGGACGCCGGCGTAACGTTCCGAGGCTTTCAGCAATGCCTTGGCGCTGGCGCTGGTTTGAAGCCTGAACATCTGGATCAGGATGACCGAACCAACCACCAGGAAAATGATCCCGATAACCTTGTAACGTGAAGTGAATACGCGCTCAGTCATGGCTTAGTTGTTCTGAAAAGAGATGAATTGCTCGGTAATCCACTCGAGTAATGATTGTGTGTAACGCGGTTCCACCAGCGAAGGCTGGTAGGCACTGTAGGCGGAACTGGTCACCAGGCTGGCGGGTTGGCGTGGAATAAAACCGGGAATGACCATGTATTGGGCAGAGCCCGGCTGGATGGATTCATAGCCCAGTTCGCCTGCCCGTTTAGCCATCTGACCGGTGGATGTGAGTTGCGCCAATAATGTGCGCTTGTCGGCGATCTCGCGTGCGGCCATTTCACGCTCGTATTCCAACTGTTGGATCTCCCGACCGACCGCTGCGGCACCCGCGCTCACGCTCAGGTAAATGCCCGCCACGGTTGCCAGCAGGATCAGACCCAGCAGGAAAATCCCAATCCATTGGAATTGGGTGCGCCAGGGGGTTTGTCGATAGGCTTGCGTAAGTCGTTGTGTTGTCATGCGCGTTGTCCATGCAATTACCATGCCATGCCATGCTGTCCGGTTTTACCGGAGTCCAGGCGCTTGTCTGCGTTTCCTGTTTGATTTGACTCTCGTTCATCGGTTGTTAAAGTTTTTCAGCAACTCGGAGTTTGGCGCTGCGTGCGCGCTCGTTGATTTTCAATTCTGATTCACTTGGGGTGATCGGATGTTTCGTGATCACCCGTATGCTCGCCCGGTGTTTACAGGTGCAAGCCGGTTGCTCGGGCGGGCAAATGCAATCCCGGCTCTCACGCTGGAAGAATTGCTTGACGATGCGGTCCTCCAGCGAGTGGAAGGCGATGACGGATAGCCTGCCGTGAGGGGCAAGTACTTCGATTGCCTGTGGAAGCACATCCTCCAGCGCATCCAGCTCGCGGTTGACCGCAATGCGTAGAGCCTGGAACGTGCGGGTGGCGGGGTGGATGCGGCTGACTTTCCCGCCGTGCTCTCTGCGCACCAGTTCAGCCAATTCCCGGGTGGTCGTGATCGGGCGATTGCGTAGGATTGCGCGCGCTATCCGTCGGGAAAGACGTTCCTCGCCGTGGCGCCAGAGGATATCGGCTAACTCTTTTTCGCCCAGTGTATTGACAAGATAGGCTGCGCTTCTTCCATTTGCGATGTCGAAGCGCATATCCAGCGGGGCGTCTTCACGAAAGCTGAAACCCCGTTCAGGCCGATCGAACTGCATTGAAGAGACGCCCAGGTCAAACACCACTCCTTGAACCTGCTTCCAGCCGAGCCGGTGAAGTTCGCTTTTCAGGCTGGTGTAATTGGCTCTGACGATCGTTACCCGATGCCTGAATACTGCCAGGCGCCGGCTGGCAATCTCGATTGCTTCAGGGTCAAGGTCGAAGCCGAGCAATTCCCCATCCGGGGCGCTGACTTTTAGAATACCCTGTGCATGACCACCGGCGCCCAGAGTGCAGTCGACGTACCTGCCGGGCGAGTGTGGCTGTAATGCCGTCAATATCTCTTGGTAAAGTACAGGAAGGTGAGGGTAGGGTTTATCCATCCTCTTCCTTCATAGCTACTATGCAGACAGGTCCAGGCCGGCGAAACGTTCGGCGTTGGCATCCGCGTCTTTCAGCTTGGCGGATTGGCCTGCCCATTCATCCGGCGACCAGATCTCGAAGAAATCGCCTGACCCGACCACCATTGCAGCCGTGTCGAGGTTGGCATTCTGTCTCAGGAATAAGGGGATTAAAATACGGCCGGATTTATCAACGTCCACCTTCTCGGCCGACGAAAACATCAAGCGGCGCAGCAGTCTGGCAGAGGGTTCGGTCAGGCTGAGGCTGTTGATGCGTTTGGAAAGTTGTTCATAGAGCGCGGGTGGCAGGACGATCAGGTTGCCGTCGAAACCCTGGGTGACGTAGGCACCGTCAGGCAGCAACTCACGATAACGGGAGGGGATGGTCAACCGCCCTTTGTCGTCGATGGTGTGTTCGTACTGCCCGAGGAACATTTGTTCTAATACTCCTATTTAGCAGGAACGCCGGGAAATCCCGGCGAACCACTGCGACCCACTTTATACCACTTTGCTCCACTATTTCCCATAGTATATACGAAATGGGGGGAAAAAGCAAGTCCCAATATGCTTTTTTAGGGGATTTGGTTTGTTATCACATGTGCCTGGCACCTCTTATACTATGTTAGTAATTGGGTATTAGTTTCTGTAATATAATATATGCATACATAACAGAAATATTATGCCTAAATTAAATAATATAAATGAGGAAGTATGGGATACGCTGATCGTCAACTCTTATATAAAAAATTGGGAAAAGCTAGGGACTCCAAAATAATTTCATATATAACTGGTGATCGAAGAAACCTTGAAACCCAGATTGCCGCCGAGGTAGTAGATTATTTAGTAAACCATCTTGATAAAATTGGTGAAACAAAAAAAATTTCGTTATTCCTATATACACGAGGTGGTGAGACATTAGCAGCTTGGAGTATTGCTAATCTTTTATACCAGTACTGTGATGAATATGAAGTCATAATTCCATCAAAAGCTTTAAGTTCTGGCACTTTAATATGCTTAGGCGCAAGTACGATTATTATGACTAAGCAAGCGATGTTAGGCCCAATTGACCCATCATTAAACACGCCATTAAATCCACAAATACCTGGAGCGCCGCCAAATTCGAGATCGCCTGTAAGTGTCGAGGCAATAAATGGGTTTATCGATTTAGCGAAAAACATAGGCATAAAGAATGGCGCCGATCTCACTAAGTTATTTGAGCAAATGGCGAATCATGTTCATCCTTTAGTTCTTGGCCAAGTTTATCGAACACGCAACCAAATAAGAATGATTGGTAGAAGGTTACTCAAACACACAATTTCGGACAAGAAAAAGATTTCAAAAATCCTTGATTTTCTCTGTAGTGAATCGGGAAGCCATGATTACACTATTTATAGGCGCGAAGCGGAAAATGAATTAGGGTTAAATATAATTACACCCACCCTAATAGAAAGTAAGTTAATTAAGGATTTGTATAAGGATATCAGCGCTGAATTAAAATTATCTGAGCCCTACTCGCCTGATCTAGAGCTTGGTTTGTTAGATACAATGAATTATGAATATCATCGTGCATTAATTGAAAGTGTCGGATATGGTAGTCACACCTATACCTCTCGTGGTATATTATGTAAGAAACAGATACCAAATCCAAATGGACCCATGCAAAGAATATTCGAAGACAATAGAACATTTGAAGGATGGGAACATGGTAGTTAAGCACATAGAACTATTATCTCTCGATCAATCACCAATTAATACTGGTAAGAATATTAATTATTCAATTCAGACAACTTCGGGGATGGTTGCCGGAGCATTAGATTTGTACACAACAAATCCTATGTTCTATGATCTTATCCCATGTGTTCATTATCCAGAAGAAAAGGTAGTTATTAAAGAAGAGATTCATAGTACTTTTTACAATGAAATGAAAATACCTCAATGGTTACTGCTTGCAGAATCGTCATTCCGTTTTTGGGATAACGACGAGGATGCATTGTATGACAATATTTAATCAGGGCGATATTGTATTAGTGCCATATCCTTTCAGCGATAATTTGGGGGTAAAAAAAAGACCGGCAGTTGTAATATCAGCAAATTGGTATAACGTAAATAATAGCGATTGTATATTAGCAGCTATAACTTCGTCTATTCAAATGCCATTAAATCGTGATTCAATTCATATCAAGGCCAGTGAAATTGCACAAACTGGATTAATTCAAGAAAGTATAATTCGCACTAGTAAAATTTTTACTATCGAAAATCATATAATAATAAAACCTATCGGTAAACTTAATTCCTCCCTAAGAAAAAAAGTGCATGAAAAATTGCTTGATATGTTTAATAGTTCATGAATACATTGTGTAACAAACGATGAAAAATAAACAAACCCCAGTACTTCGTAAAATTATATTACACAAATAGCAAAATAGCGCATGACCAACTCCCCCGACTACCGCAATCTATTCGTAGGGCTCGACCAGCAGGTGCCTTTGCTGGATGGCACCTGTTGTCAATATATCAATTTCGACAACGCCGCTTCAACCCCGCCCATGCAGCCGGTCAAGGATACCCTTGACCGGTTTTTACCGTACTACAGCTCTGTCCATCGTGGCACGGGCTTTAAATCGCAACTCTCGACCTGGGCGTACGATAACGCTCGCGACGTGATCCTATCATTCGTCGGTGCGGATCCGCAAACCCACACGGTCATCTTCGGCAAGAACACCACCGAGGCGGTCAACAAGCTGGCGCACCGTCTCCCGTTCACGCCTGAGCGCAACGTGGTGCTGGTCAGCCTGATGGAACACCACTCCAACGATCTGCCATGGCGCTGTGCCGGTCAGGTGGAACACATCGCAACCCACCCTGACGGCAGCCTGGATGAGGAGGACTTCGATCGCCTGCTCTCCAGATACAGCAGGCAGGTCGCATTGGTCTCGATCACCGGTGCCAGCAATGTGACCGGCTTTATTAATCCGATCCACCGCCTGGCGGAAAAGACCCACCGGGCGGGAGCCCAGATCGCTGTCGACTGTGCCCAGCTCGCCCCGCACCGTAAAATATCGATGGGTTCGCTGGGCGACCCGCAACACCTGGATTACATCTTTATCTCAGGGCATAAAATGTATGCACCCTTTGGCACCGGGGCATTGATCGGACGGCGTGATACCTTTGAAGCCGGAAACCCGGACCTGCGCGGCGGAGGTCAGGTCGAGATCGTCACGGTGGATGACGTCACCTGGACTGATCCCCCGGAAAAAGACGAAGCCGGCAGCCCCAATGTGGTCGGGGCGGTAGCGCTTTCTGCTGCGATCCGTACACTGAATAAGATCGGCATGGATAATGTCGCTGCTCACGAAGCTGAATTGACCACTTATTTATTGGAACGACTACCTCAGGTTCCCGGGTTGACCATTTTTGGCGACCACGACCCCAAAAATACGCTTGCACGCCTGGGGGTTGTGCCGGTGAACTTCGAACAGTACCAGCATGCAATGGTCTCTGCCATCCTGGGATATGAATTCGGCATTGGCGTTCGACACGGTTGTTTTTGTGCCCATCCCTACCTGCTCAGCCTGCTGGGTGTCAACCAGGCCGAGGCAGAAGTTGTGCGCGACCAAATGCGCGCGCATGACAAGCGTTCCGTCCCAGGTCTGGTAAGGATCTCCTTCGGACTTTACAACACGACAGATGAGATCGATGCGTTGCTCGATGCATTGGTAAAGATAGCACATGGTGAGTTCAAAGGTGAATACACACAGCACAAGGCCAGTGGCGAATACCGGCCAAAAGGCTGGAAGATGGATTTCGAGAAATTAATTTATTAATTCAGGTTTTGAATAACTAATGATAAGGAAAATCTAGTGGAAATTGCACGGTCTACACTATCAACTTGTAGTACTGCAACCGATTTAGTGGTTGCGATCGATGTATTACGTGCCTTTACAACAGCTGCTTATCTATTCAGCAAGGGCGTAAAAGAAATCATTCTTGTATCGGGTGTGGAAGAAGCCTTCGACCTTCGCAAGAAAATGCCTGAGTGCTTACTCATGGGTGAAGTGCATGGAGCCAGGGTACCGGGATTTGACATGGGTAACTCCCCCTCAGAGATCATGGGTATGGATTTATCCGGCAAGCGGGCAATACAGCGAACCACGGCTGGAACCCAGGGGGTGGTGCTTGCAACAAAGGCAAGCACTATTCTCACAGCTGCCCTGACCAATGTATCCGCTACTGCCAGGTATATCAAAAGATTAACTCCTGAAAAGGTAACATTAATCCATACCGGGGCACATCTGGAAGAAGGCTGGGGGGATGAAGATGTTGCCTGCGCTGACGCAATTGAGAATTTACTGCTTGGGCGGGAGGTTGATTGGGATGGTATGTCTGAAAGAGTCCGTTGCTCCCGTTCAGCGGATCATTATGATGGTACACAGTCCGATTATCCTCCAGAAGACCTGGAGCTGGCTTTAAAGATTGATTGCTTCGACTTTGCGATGGTAGTTGAGAGGGAGAATAATTTGCATTTTATGCGAAGCATAGCGGCGTAATTCTTTATACCCTCATTTTGAAAAGGTTTCTTTGTTTGTCAGAAAGTATTGATCGTCCCTGATATTTTATTTTCTAAGAAAAATGAATAAATTTAAGATTAAACCCTAAAGGTTATCAAAACCACGTGTAATTACGCATAAAATAATTAAGACCCTAAGGGTTTTCTAAACCCTTAGGGTCTCTTTATTATCTGGCGGAGAGGGCGGGATTCGAACCCGCGGTCCCTTTCAGGACACTCGCTCTCCAAGCGAGCGCATTAGGCCAGACTATGCTACCTCTCCAGTTTTGCCCATAGAGCGTCGAAATTATACCATCAGAATTCTGCTCAGATGGTCTTCGGTACAGTCGTGATGATCGTATTCACAGCTCCGGCTGACTTCAAGGAGTTGGAGACTTTTTCACCGGTTGGTTTAGCTGTAATTGCGATCATATTTCCACCACGCCCCGCACCTGAAAGCTTGGCACCCATCGCACCGGCATCCAGTGCAGCCTTGACCAGACCATCCAGTTTTGTCGAACTGACATCCAGCTGCTGCAGCAGGGTATGGTTTTCCGTAAAAAGGTTGCCAAGTCTGGCAGGATCACTCTGCTCGATCGCCTCTCGGGCTGCCAGGGTGATGTCGCCGATTTGTTTGAATAGTGGCTGGTAACGTTGCGGATCAGACTGTACACGCTTGCGCAACTCAGCTACCACCTCTCCGGTGCGACTTTTTTCTCCAGTATCGGCGATCACCAGAGTGAAATCCTGTTCATTTACCAGCATTTCGATCGGATGCTCGCGCTGGAAAAATACCAGGCGACCGAAGCTGATGACGGTGTTGTCGATACCGGAAGGCGTTCCGTGATAATAACGATCTGTCTCATATGCCAGTTGCGATACCTGCTCGTTGCTGAGGGGTGATCCCAGAAAGGCCGATAGTGCTCTGGTGATTGCCACCGAGATGGCAGCGCCGGAACCCAATCCGGCTGCGATGGGGATGGTTGAACTGACTGTGATTGTCAGAGCCGGGAGGTGGCTGGTCCCCAGTATCTTCTGAACACCCTTTATGATGTTTAGCATGGGATGATCCCGGGGCAGATCTGACAGGCTGGTTTTCAGGTCAATGTCGGGTGCCAGGATAAAAACAGACGCGGGATCCCCTCCTGGATTTGCTTCCACCGATGCACGCGCCCTGAC
This sequence comes from uncultured Chloroflexia bacterium, assembly GCA_963701225.1. Lineage (GTDB taxonomy): Bacteria > Chloroflexota > Anaerolineae > Anaerolineales > Anaerolineaceae > JAFGXF01. Next base: position 1,637,911 of record OY969578.1, read on the forward strand.
TTCATGAACAGGTGCTGCAATTGCCGGTTGACCATAAACAACCGCGTGTTCACCGGTCAGGATTACCTTGCCGGGAGCATATGCATAGAAAGCAGGCATGATGGCTTGAACTAATATCGGATGACGTACAAAATAATAACGACTGCAATACCCCACAGAACCACAGAGGCTTGCATCGGATGATCTGTCATCAGCGCCTCTTCGGGTGCACCACCTGCGTGTTTGACCTGGATGAGCCACAGATAGCGGAAGATACCATACAGTACGAATGGAATGGTCAGCATCATGGTATGGGAGCCAGGGGTGATCTCAGCCGAGAAGGTATACAGGCTGTAAGTCAGAATGGTGGCCGTGGTAACGATGGTGATGATCTGATCCAACAGCGGGATGGTATAGCCATCCAGCACGCGCCGGTGGGCTTTGGCACCCTCCGCAAGAACTGCCAATTCGGATCGACGCTTGCCGAACCCAAGAAAAAGCGCCAACAGGGTGGTGACCACGAATAACCAGGGTGAAAAGTATTTCACTGTGATGACACTCAGACCTGCCATGACTCGCAACACAAAGCCGGCAGCGATCACCAGCACGTCCACCAGCGGGATATGTTTCAACCAGCGCGAGTAAGCCAGCATCAATAAAAGATAGGCGAGTTCGATATACGCCAGGTTGGGAGAAAGCAGGTATGCCAGCGGAAGACTGATGGCCAGCAGGAGGATCAGCGCGCCAATCGCCACCTTCACAGGTAGTTTTCCAGATGCGATCGGGCGGTTGCGTTTGACCGGATGCTGACGGTCGGCTTCGATATCGAACAGGTCGTTGATCAAATAAACTGCCGAACAAAGCAGGCTGAACAAACCGAATGCAGCCAGGCTGCGCTCGAGTGGAATGAGTTTGGTGATTTGCTGATCGAATAATATTGGCGCCAGCAGAACGCCATTTTTAATCCATTGGGGGATGCGCATAGCTTTAATCAGGGCGCGAATCATGCGGCAATCATATCATGATTGCCACTTATCTGTTAGAATTTTTGTATCATGGCGAAGGAACGTCTGGATGTTTTGCTGATTGAACGCGATCTTTGCACATCGCGCAGCCTGGCGCAAAAGTTGATCATGGCGGGTGAGGTGTGCGTAAATGGGCAACCGCATTTCAAACCGGCCGAAAAAATCGACAGACAGGCGGTGATCGCATTGACAAGCGGACCACGTTTCGTTTCGCGTGGGGGCGAGAAGCTCCAGGCCGCATTGGATGTTTTCAAGCCATCGATAAAAAGCAGAATTTGTGCAGATGTAGGCGCATCAACCGGGGGGTTCACGGATTGCCTGCTGCAAGCAGGTGCCGCAAAGGTGTATGCGATCGACGTCGGCTACGGACAAATTGCTCTGAAACTACGCAACGATGAGCGCGTGATGTTGATGGAGCGGACCAATGCCCGGTATATTGAAAGACTGCCGGACTCCATCGACCTGGTGACCATCGATGCTTCATTTATATCTCTGAAGATCCTGCTGCAGGTTGCAAACAAATGGCTGGATCCACTCAAAGGTGGCATCATTGCCCTGGTTAAGCCACAGTTCGAAGCGGGACGTAAGATAACCGGTCGTGGTAAAGGGGTCATATTGGATGAAAATGTCCATAAGGCGGTTGTAACTGAAATATTGGAATTCAGTTCTTCGCTCGGATTAATACCCGTGGGGCTTATCTACAGCCCACTAACCGGTCCCAAAGGTAATCGAGAGTTTCTGATCCATCTGATGCGCCAAACGACCGGTCCGCCAGGTATTTCTGCGTTACTGGAGGACTGTTTTAGCACAAAACAGGACGCCCCTGGGGGCAACAAACCGGGTCTGACGCCGGGTCTATAAGGTATACTTTGAACCATTCATGAACGATCATATTCGTAATTTTTGCATCATTGCGCATGTTGACCACGGCAAATCCACGCTCGCCGATCGCATGCTTCAGCTCACCGGCACGATCTCGGACCGCGACATGACCGAGCAGGTGCTCGATACCATGGACCTTGAGCGTGAAAAGGGTGTGACCATCAAGGCTTCTGCCGTGCGGATGAGCTATACCGCCGGGGATGGCAGGATCTATGAATTGAATTTGATCGACACACCAGGGCATGTTGATTTTAATTATGAAGTCTCGCGCGCTCTGGAGTCCTGTGAAGGTGCATTGCTGGTGGTGGATGCCACCCAGGGCATTGAGGCTCAGACACTGGCAAATCTGTACCTGGCGCTCGAATCCAATCTGGTGATCATCCCGGTCATCAACAAGATCGACCTGCCATCCGCCCGTCCGGATGAGGTATCGGAAGATCTGACCAATTTACTGGGAACGCCACGCGAACGGATCATTCGTATCTCAGCCAAGGACGGTCTCAATGTAGACAAGGTGTTGGAGTCCATCATTGACCTGATCCCGCCACCGGGGGGCATGGTCGATGCGCCATTAAAAGCGCTTATCTTTGATTCGCATTACGACTCATACAAGGGTGTGGTCGCTTATGTGAGAGTTTTTGATGGCGCAATCAATGCCAACACCACCCTGCGATTAATGGCAACCAATACAGAGGTCAAACCGGTCGAGATCGGTTACTTCGGACCGGGTATGCACCCGGTCGATGATCTCTACCCGGGTGATGTGGGTTATATTGCGACCGGGTTAAAAACCGTTTCGGAATGCCGGGTGGGCGATACCGTCACCCAGGCAGGTAAACCCGCTGATCACCCGCTTCCAGGTTATCGAAAGGTCAAACCAATGGTATTCGCCGGTATTTACCCGGTCGATGGGGATGATTACGGCGACCTGAAGGATGCCATCGAAAAACTGCAGTTGAATGACGCTTCCCTGATCTACGAACCCGAAACCTCACAAGCATTGAATTTTGGGTTTCGCTGCGGTTTTCTGGGTCTATTCCATATGGAGATCATCCAGGAACGTCTCGAACGGGAATATGACCTGGATATCATCGTAACGGCGCCATCGGTCGAGTATGAGGTGGTGCTTGTGACCGGTGAAACAGTGCTGATCGATTCACCGGCACGCTTCCCCGAAGAAGCGCGCATCGCTGAGATCCGTGAGCCGTGGATGAAAGTGCAGATCTTCACTCCCACGGAATATTACGGAACCGTGATGGAGCTCGCCACCTCCCGACGCGGGATATTCCTCGTTCAGGAATACCCTGCACCGAACCGCGTGCAGCTATCATATGACATTCCATTATCAGAAATTATCATCGATTTTTTTGATGACCTGAAATCGCGCACCAAAGGCTATGCTTCGCTTGATTACCAATTTGCCGATTACCGGCGGGATGAACTGGTCAAGTTGGAGGTTATGGTTAATGACGATCCGGTGGACGCCCTGGCAGCCATCGTTCATAAAAAAGATGCCTATCATAAAGGTCAGCGCCTGGTTACGAAATTGAAAGCAATTATCCCGCGCCAGTTATTCGAGGTTGCCATTCAAGCTTCTGCCTCAGGACGGGTGATCTCGCGCGCCAATGTCAAGCCGCTGCGCAAGGACGTCCTGGCAAAATGCTACGGTGGAGATATTACCCGGAAGAAGAAACTGCTCGAGAAACAGAAGAAGGGCAAAAGACGGATGAAGATGGTCGGCAGTGTGGAGATTCCCCAGGATGCTTTTATGGCGATCCTGAGGCTTGAAGAAGACTAAATCAGGCTACTCATCCTTTCAGGATACAATAAGCGACAGACCCTACGATTCTTGATAAATCATCGATGCGCATACTGATTGCTTTAACTTACTACCATCCGCATAAATCCGGTTTGACGATCTATGTAAAACGTCTTGCCCGGGCACTGGCAGCCCACAGGCACAAGGTCACCGTTTTGACCTCGCAATATGACAGGAATTTACCGAAAACGGAAGTTTTGGACGGCGTCAGGATCATCCGTTTGCCGGTCGCGTTCCATGTCAGCAAAGGTGTGATCATGCCTGGCTTGCCTGCCAGAGCCTGGCAGCTTATTGGAGAAGCAGACGTGGTCAACCTGCATGTGCCTCAATTTGACGCAATGATCATGGCTATCATAGCCCGCTTGCGGAGCAAGCCGGTCATTCTTACCTACCATTGTGACCTATTGCTGCCTAAAGGTTCGATCAACCACATCGCGAATATCGTCTCAAATCTGGCAAACCGTATCTCGATCCTGTTATCCAAAAAAGTGATTACCAATACACTCGATTTTGCAAGGCATTCTCCTTATCTGAACGGTTCTTTAAAAAAAGTAATCGAGTCACCACCACCGATAGAAATGCCTTTGGTATCAACCGGGGAGGTCAACACATTCCGAAAAAAGTACAATATCCAGAAGGATGAACATGTCATTGGAATGGTGGCACGCCTGGCGACGGAGAAGGGTGTGGAGCAGCTTGTTGCAGCATTGCCAACCGTGCTGAAAGAACACCCGAATGCCCGGGTGATGTTCGTTGGCCAATATCAAAATGTTATGGGAGAAGAAGCTTACGCAGTGAAACTGGCACCCTTGATCGCTGAGTTTCATCGCCACTGGACTTTTCTGGGGATCATCCCGGATCGTGAACTGGGTGCATTCTACCGGGCATGCAGCTTGATCGTGTTTCCATCAATCAATTCCACGGATTCTTTCGGCATGGTTCAAGTTGAAGCGATGAGCTACGGAACCCCCGTGGTTGCCAGTGATATGCCTGGCATCCGCCAACCGGTGTTAATGACCGGCATGGGAAAAATTGTCCAACCGCGTGATCCCATCGCTCTGGCAAAGGCGATTAATGAACTGTTGGAGAAACCTATAAAGTTATCCCCGCTGGCAAAGAAGGAACTTGCCCGTTTTGCGCCAGATCATGTGGCAGCGCGATATGAAGCAGTGTTCAAGGAATATCGCAGGAAATGAACTCAGTCGATCTGGATCGGATCCTTTGGCGTCACCTGCGTGACCTGCCATACTTCCGCGCGATGCTCAGAGCCGTGGAAGATAGTTTTTATCAGGATATCCAGCTTGTACCCCCAACACTTGATCTGGGTTGCGGGGATGGCCATTTCGCCTCCGTCGCTTTCGCACGCCCATTGGATATCGGCTTGGACCCATTTCATGAAGCGGTTCACGAAGCGGATGCGCGCAAAGCCTACCTTCAATCCATCCAGGCAGATGGTGCCATCCAACCGTTCGATGATGAATTTTTTGGCAGCGCCATCAGTAATTCTGTATTGGAACATATACCGTACATCCAGGAAGTATTGAATGAGTTGGGGCGGGTGATGAAACAGGGTGGTTTGTTTGTTTTTTGTACTCCCAACCAACGTTTCAATGACAACCTGTGGGGGGTGGGTTTGTTTAAGAAATTGAGACTCCCGCGATTGGCAGACCGGTATGTGCGTTTTTATAACTTGATTGCACGGCATAAGTATTGCGATTCGCCTGAAACCTGGGAACGACGTTTAAGTGAAGCCGGCTTTGAGCTTGTGAAAACCTGGGATTATTTCCCCCCTGGCGCCTTGCATATTCTGGAATGGGGGCATCTCTTCGGGCTTCCTTCCCTGTTCTGCCGTCAACTGACCGGGCGTTGGATATTGATCCGCAGGCGCTGGAATCTGATCATTCCCTGGCTCCTGACACGTCATTTTCTTGACCATCCCGCCGGTGATGATGGCACTATGAGCTTTTATATTGCCAGGCGAAAGATGATTACGGATGGCTAAATATTGGTATTATTTCAAATCCATTTTTGAATTACTGTTCGGTTTTAAAAACTGGCTGACGGTAATGAAGGTTTTCATGAATGTGGATTTGATTGGACCCTTCACCGTACAATTAAAAAAAACCTCTATTTCAATGCGGGTGAGGGGCAAAATGGATATCTGGAGCATCAAGGAGACTTTCATTGATCGGTTTTATACGAAATATGGATGTGATATAGAGGATGGATGGACTGTGATCGATATCGGTGCCGCCATCGGCGAATTCAGTATCTTTACCGCCTTCGGGCATCCGAAAACACATGTGATCGCTTACGAACCATTTATTGAGTCGGTCGAATTGCTGCGAGAAAACCTTCTGCTGAATAATTTGGAAAATGTAAAGGTGATCCCCAAAGCTGTTTGGAATAAAACTGGTCGTATAAATCTTGATCTCAGTCACAAGGAGCCCCTGAAAATTACCAGCACTCCCGGGTCAAAAAATGAAGCAGACAATAGACGCATCAGCGTGGAGGCTGTAAGTCTGAAAGACGTATTAAGTTCGAACCACCTGAAGAATATTGATCTGATCAAGCTGGATTGTGAAGGGGCGGAGTTTGATATCCTCCTGGATTCTGATCGGGACACGGTAAGAGCATTCAGGCGAATTGTGATGGAATACCATGATAGTCAATCAGACAGACATCACAGCCAACTTGTATCCCACTTGGAGAAGCTGGGGTACCGGGTCACGACCAGGAGGAATGTCGTTCATCCCGAAATCGGATACCTTTTTGCCGAACAACTCCGTTAATGCACTATAATTGCCGATTGGCTGAGCAGGCATACTGCCGGGGAATTTCCCATGCATGAGCCAACAGTCCTCGATTTTGCAATTATATGTCCTGATTGTGAATCAGAAACGGTTAAATGTAAACGACCAATTTAGCAATTTTCAAAAGACCAATTGAGTAAAAAATAACCCTCTCCCTAAACAAGAGAGGGTTTTCTGTTATATAACAATTAGTATATAATCATCTTACTGTGGAAGGAGCAACTATGACTAAATGGGAATATGCAGAAATAGAAGTAACCATTGGCGGCCCGCTATCAGGTACAAATGTTGAAGGTTATATTTATAAATCAAATGGCAAGCATGAAGAGTTATCCGATAAGTACGGGAAATTATTTGCGCAAATGGGTGAGGAAGGGTGGGAATTGGTTTGTGCCAGTGCTCGGATTGAATCTGGTTTAGGTAGTAAACATAAAATCAATTACATGATGAAAAGACCAATTGAAAAGAAATAACTATTTAATCACTAGAGGGTAATCTATATTTTAATTAAATCATTAGAAGCGTTAAATAATGACCTAAAGAAGTCATTTACCTCACCAATAGCTTTTACGCAATATTCTGGTGATACGATAAGAGTAATACTACCTTCATTTTCGGTAGAAGTTAAACCAGTATATATTTTTGATTTAATAATATTAATTAGTATTTGTTTATTATCTGTCAGTAAATCTATTTTTCCGAAAGAATGCACAATACAATTTCTTACAATGTAGAGGTGCTGAATAAATGTCCATTCGACACGTTTATAATTATCAATTTGTTTAAAGTAATCTTTCGTTCTTTCTAAATAACCCCCTTTAATATTATTTACAAAAAATATTGGTTTGTATTCTTTATGAATGAAGCTACAATAAGAATTTAGTCGATTTTCTAATGCTGTCCATAAGAGGGAAATATAAGAATAGCGCATTATGAGGGGAAAGAAATAGGAATATGTCCATTCATATTGAATTAAACCATTTTTTGTAAAATCAATACCGTCATTTAATAATTTTTCTTCATACTTTGCTATTTTTCGGGGTGTATTCTCTTTAATATCTGTTTCTATGCTTTTTTGATATTCAATAAGTGCATTAATAACATTAGTTGTTTCGATATACAAACCAAGCATGTCTTTCATAGCTACAATTATATGACATATATTGATATGGCAGTAATAGCTACAGCTCTGCAGTTTGGATGCCTTTCATATACCGCTTTTTCTACCATATCAGTGTAAGATGCGCTCGCCCACACGCTGAGCAAAAACCGCTGGCTGTATGACCTCGCTCCAATACGCTTCCTGCGCTCACCTTATAAACGACTTAGAATCAATCTGGTGGGCTTCTGTATGGGGCGGGTGAGAGTTATCCTCACTCAAACTTAATCCCCGCCCCTCGCTGATTATTTATAAATCAGTATAATCATGTAAAAGGAGCTATCTCAATGGCTAAAGAATTGCGTAAGATCACAAATAAACCAAATTTTGAATTACTTAATAAACAATTGAATGAGTTTCAAAACTTTTTGGCTGAATATGGGGAGTTTGTTGAAGGGCTAAGTGATGATGAGGTAATGTACAAGAAAACCATTATTAAGTATTGTCAACAAATAGCTGAATTATTTCCTATAAAACAATGATTTTATAGGTTAATAGATTGGGATTTTCGTTTTTCATGTATTTTCCTATTAAAAAGATTACAGAACAAACCCGATAATGCACTATAATTGGCGATTGGCTGAGCAGGTACACAGCCTTTGAAATCTCCATGCGTGAGCCAACCGTCCTCGATTACTTAAAATCCAAACTGACCTTCGGGAAAAAACGCCGTCCGAAGCCGATCGCCCTCCCGCCGCTGGAGAAAAAGGTTAATCCCGCCGCGGGAAAAATTGTCCCCGGTGTGTCTCAAATCATCGATCATCAGATGATCAGTCGGGCTGATGGCGATGCCCTGGAGGGATTTGTACCAATTTCCGATCCTTCACCCGCACGTGAAGAGCTGAGCCAACTGGGTATCCCCTGGCTGGCATTCGGAGCCTTGATCCTGGCGCTCATCGCCCAATTGAACCTCGAACCACCGCGTCGTTCGGTCGGTATGGCAGAGGTGCTCTATTTGTTGTCGGCCGTCGTGCTGGTTGCCGGTTATTTTCTTCAGGAAATTCGACTTGCACCGTTAAGACCGACCATGCAAAGCACCGATCGACCGTTCAGGTTGGAATTCCTGTTATTCGGTCTGGCATTTGGATTACTGGCTTTCCTGTTTTTCGACCAGGATATGTTTACCGTATTGAATCTTATCCTTTGGTTGACTGCGATCTTCCTGACCATGCTGGCATTCTGGACAAACCCGCTGGAAACCTTGCGGGGTGGATTGCGCAGCATCCGCATTGCTTTTCATACGAAAATCAACTGGCGAAAGCTCCTGCCATGCCTGATAGCCATCGAGGTTATTATCGTCGCGGTATTTTTCTATCGTTTCTACCGTCTGGATCAGGTTCCGCCGGAAATGGTCAGCGACCACGCCGAAAAGCTGATGGATGTTTTGGATGTGATGAATGGGCAATCACCGGTTTATTTTGCGCGTAATACCGGTCGGGAGTTCTTCCAATTCTATTGGACCATACTGGTCATCAAACTGTTTGGCTCCGGCATAACATTTTTCTCACTGAAATTGGGTACCGCATTGGCAGGCTTGCTTACACTTCCCTATATCTACTTGCTTGGGAAAGAATACGCCGGCAAGCGGGTGGGCGTACTGGCAGTCGCATTTATCGGTATCGCCTATTGGGCAAATGTGATCTCCCGCCTTGGGCTGCGCTTCCCGTTCTACCCGTTATTTGTAGCTCCGGCTCTCTTTTACTTGTTGAGAGGGCTCAGACGACAAAACCGCAATGATTTCATTTGGTCGGGATTGGCGCTTGGCATCGGGTTGCATGGCTACACGTCCTTTCGGATCGTTCCGATCCTGCTCGTGATCGGATTTGTATTGTTCATCCTTCACCGCCAGATAGGTCAGACACGCCGCACGGCTGTGATCGGTCTGGTGATCATCACGTTAATTTCACTGGTCGTGTTCATCCCGCTTCTCCGTTATGCGATCAACCATCCGGATTTATTTTTTTATCGGACTCTAACGCGCGTGGGTACGATCGAACAGCCTTTACCCGGTCCGGCGATCAAGATCTTCATGCAAAACTTGTGGAATGCTGTCACCATGTTGAATTTTTCAGATGGTGAGATCTGGGTGCACTCGGTCACGTTCAGACCGGCATTGGACGTGGTGTCAGCGGGACTATTCATCATCGGCCTGGTCCTGCTGGTGATCCGTTATATTGCCCGCCGCACCTGGCAGGACCTGTTCATCATCCTGTCGATCCCGATCCTGATGATGCCATCCATCATTTCACTGGCTTTCCCTGCAGAAAATCCAAGCCTGAATCGCACCGCCGGCGCAATGGTTCCGGTTTTTCTGGTCATCGCGCTGGCTCTGGATGCGTTATTAGCCTCCATCCATGCCAGGGTGAGGGGGTTAACCGGAAAAATTGTCGGATGGATCGTTGTTGGAATTTTATTGATCTGGTCTGGCGCCCAAAATTACGATCTTGTTTTCAACCAGTATTACTCGGTTTACCAGCGATCGTCCTGGAATACTTCCGAGATGGGGGAATTGATCCAACAGTTCGCAAAAAGCGGAGGTTCACTCGACAAGGCCTGGGTGGTTGGCTACCCCTACTGGGTGGATACACGCGTGGTCGGTTTCGATGCCGGTTATCCGGGTCATGACTACGCCATCTGGCTCGAACAATTCAAAGACACTATTTCTCAATCTGGTCCCAAGCTTTTTATCATTAATCCACAGGATACGAATGCGCTGGTGCAACTCTCCAGCCTGTATCCCGGCGGCCAAATGTCCATCTACCAATCCAAAGTGGACACCAAGAATTTCATGGTTTTCAGGGTGCCTTAAGGTGATGGTACTTGACTAAAAAAGTTGTGAATTCACACGGTACACAGCAAAAACGGCAGAGCTGGCTGTTGGATATTGCCCTGCTGGTCATCCTGCTGATGGCCGTCTACCTGCGTTTCATCGGATTGAACTGGGATCAGAATGCCCACCTGCACCCGGATGAGCGTTTCCTGACCATGGTTGCAGCAGGGGTGAGTTCGGTCAGCTCCAGTTCAGAATATTTCAATACCGCCAGTTCCACCCTGAACCCGCATAATGTCGGCTTTGGTTTTTTTGTCTATGGAACTTTCCCACTTTTCATAGTTCGTTACCTGTCTGAGGTGTTCCAGAAAACGGGTTACGACCAGATCTTTCTGGTCGGTCGACAGCTTTCTGCCCTGGCGGATGTCTTTACCGTAGTAATGGTTTATTTAATCGGCAATCGTCTGTATCGCAAGTCGGTCGGTGTGATCGCCGCTGCATTTGCAGCTTTCAGCGTCGTACCGATCCAACAGGCACACTTTTTCACGGTGGATACCTTCGCCAATCTATTCGGATTTCTGACAGTCTACCTGGCTGTCCGTCTCGCCACCTCATTAAAAGATCGGAAAAATGGGGACGTCATCGATTGGACAACACAAAGAGATCCATCCTTTACATCATTAATTTCGTCATTTCTACCCTATGGACTCTTCGCCATGGCATTGGGGATGGCAACCGCCTCAAAGATCAATGCTGGTGTGCTGGCTTTCCTGCTACCCGTGGCGGTCCTGGTCCGTTATGGATTACACAGTCAGGACTGGCCGATCCAGCGGATCATCAGAGTATGCATTTATTTGGGGATGGCAGGATTCATCTTTTTTATCACTTTCCGCATCCTGCAGCCGTACGCTTTTACGGGACCCAGCTTTTTCGGCATCCTGCCGAATCCGAAATGGCTGGACAACTTGAAGGAACTTGGTGTTCAGAGTTCAGGAATGGCAGACTTCCCACCTGCTCTGCAGTGGGCAAACCGCCCGATCTGGTTCGCCCTGAAGAATACGCTGGTATGGGGCATGGGTTTGCCATTTGGGTTGACCGCTTTAGCAGGCTTCCTGTGGATGGCATGGCGTATTATCAAAGGAGAATGGGCGCCGCACATCCTTCTATGGCTTTGGACGGGCGCTTACTCGCTCTGGCAGGCAGTTGTCTGGGTGCGTGCCATGCGTTATCAGATGTTGATCTACCCATCGGCAGCCATTCTGGCTGCCTGGGTTTTGAACCAGGTGTGGCAGAACACCCGTAACAGAGCGTCTGCTAAAATCCCCTGGTTAAAGATCTTTGCGGTCATCCTGATCGTTCTTTCGATCGGGGGCAGCTTTGCCTGGGCGTTTGCTTTTACGCGTATTTACACCAGGCCGGTATCCCGGTTGGCAGCCAGCGAATGGATCATGCAAAATATCCCCGGACCGATCAACCTGCAGCTGGCAACAGGCGAAGGTGAATACATTCAACCGTTGGCTTATCGTGCTGGTATGCTGGTCGAAGCCGACAAACCTTATCTGATCGGTTTCAGGGCGCAATCCGGTGGTTTGTTGAGCGAATTGACCATCCCGCACATTGCTTCCGATCCGGGAAACGCTTCATCAACAACTCTGAACGTCTCCATCAGTCCTGTGGACACGCGTGAAAGCTGGTTGGGCCGGGCTGCCTTGACGGATCTTTTTACTGTCTCAGAAGACCTGCGTGGAAGCTCTCATACCTTCCAATTCATGCCTTCAGTTACCCTTGAAGAGGGCGTCGAGTATCTGATCGTTGTTTCGATATCTGCTGGGTCTGCAGGTATTTCATTGACCGGACCCATTTCTTTGACACTTCAGGTGGATGATCAGACCAGCTACCAGGTACTGCCGGTCACAGTCCAGCAGGTTAGAGCGGGGCAGCCATATTCGATGGGGTTCTCACTTGTTCGATCGGGGGCGATCAAATCCATCTATCTGCCGCACGTGGTCGATCAAACCGCAATGGCGGGTGAAAAGACCTTGCGGCTTGTTATCGATGCCGGTGCGAATCCCTGTCAGGGAGGCCTTGCCAGCTCCATGACCGGTGGCAGTTTCACTGCAGGGTCGGATCCTCGTGGTGGAGGTGCCAGTTTCCAGTTCGACCAACCCCTTGAGCTTGATCCGGCCGTCGTTCATACGCTTCAGATCTGTCTGGTGAATGGGGAAGGCGCCATCGCGATCTATGGATCGGCACCTGCCAATGAGAGTAGTTGGGATGATGCCATACCTTACCCTGTGAATGGAATAAATGCTTATGCAGGTGATCAATACAGCGGCATTTATCGTGGAGATCTGAATTTCGAACTGTATTGGGATGATACTCAGACCAAGCTCGATCTCTTTTTAACGACGCTCGATCAAGCGGATACCATCTTCATCAGCTCCAACCGCCAGTGGGGCACGACCACCCGCATCCCTGAGCGGTATCCGCTTACCAGCGCCTATTATCGCAGCCTGTTGGGATGTCCTGAAGGCAAAGAGCTGGTATGGTGTTATAACATCGCCGAACCGGGTATGTTCAGCGGTGAATTTGGCTTCGAATTGGCAGAGACATTTACCTCTTACCCCAATTTGGGAGCACTTCAGTTTAACGATCAGTTCGCAGAAGAAGCTTTCTCTGTCTATGATCATCCCAAGGTGTTGATATTTCGCAAGACTTCTGACTATGATCCCAGGCGCGTGAGGGAAATTCTTACAGCAGTAAACATTAGCAATATCATCCACCTGCTCCCAAAGGATGCCGGCAGGATCATTTCAGAGAAATCGCTGATGTTACCGGAGGACCGTCTGGACGCGCAGCAGGCAGGAGGTACCTGGTCGGAACTGTTTGCGCGTGACAGCCTGATCAATCGTTCGCCTATCCTGGGCATCCTGGCCTGGTACCTGGTTGTCAGCTTGCTGGGCTGGTTTTGCTACCCGCTGGTCAGATTGGCTTTCCCAGGATTGAACGACCGCGGCTATCCGCTCAGCCGCATAGCGGGATTGCTGCTACTGGCGATCATTGTCTGGCTGGCAGGTTCTGCTGGAGTGCCTTATACCAAAATCACCATAAGCCTGGTGCTGGCTGGTATTGCCCTGGTTGGTTTGACCTTCGGTTACATCCAACGAAAAAGTCTGCTGGATGATCTAAAGAAGCAGTGGAAAAACTACCTGGCCGTAGAAATTGTGGCACTGGGTTTGTTTTTGATCTTCCTGGCAGTTCGCCTGGGCAATCCTGATCTATGGCACCCATCCAAAGGTGGGGAAAAACCGATGGATTTCTCGTATTTCAATGCGGTCCTTAAATCCACAAGCTTCCCTCCCTACGACCCCTGGCTGTCAGGCGGGTATATCAATTATTACTATTATGGCTTCGTGATTGTCGGAACACTGGTCAAATGGCTTGGTTTGATTCCGTCCTTTGCCTACAACCTGATCCTGCCGACACTTTTCAGCTTGCTCGGATTGGGCGCCTATTCGGTCGGCTGGAATTTATTCAGTGCCGGTGGGGGCTATCGTCAGCATTCCAAACCTTTCGGTAGTTGGCTGCCCGGACTGACCGGTATTGCCGCCGTTCTTACAACCGGTATTCTGGGAAACCTGGCAACCGTGCGGATGATCTGGCATGGGCTTATGAGATTGGCTGCCCCGGGTGGCGATATCCTGAATTCCAACATTTTTGAACGGATCGCCTGGACCTTCAGTGGTTTGTTGGCATATTTTAAATCCCCGATCATGCCCTACTACCCGGGCGATTGGTATTGGATTCCCAGCCGGGCGATTAGTGATGGACCGATCACTGAGTTTCCGGCTTTCTCGTTCCTGTATGCTGATCTGCATGCCCATCTGATCGCTTTGCCGGTGACCTTGTTTGCCCTTAGCTGGGCTATATCGATCGTTCTGGGTAAATCTCATTGGGGCGAGAAGGATGGGCGACACTTCATTTTGAGCCTGGTAGCGGGTTTTATCTTCGGTGCGATAGCAATTGGCGCATTGAGACCCACCAATACCTGGGATTATCCAACCTACCTGGTATTGTCCATGGCAGCGCTGATCTATTCAACCATCAAGTACGGACTTCCGCATGCCAGGGAAAAAGTCGAAAAGGGTAAAATCGCAACCAGGATTGCGCTGGCTGCCGTACTGGCGGGTGTGTTGGTTTTATCAGCCCAAAATTTATATCAGCCATTCAGCCAATGGTACGCGCGCACCGTTGGCAGCAACCTCTGGACTGGCGAGACCACTCCTTTCTGGTCCTACCTCAGCCATTGGGGGTTGTTCCTGTTCGTGATCGTGATCTGGCTGGGGTGGGAAACCTACAAGTGGATGGATACAACACCTTTGAAGGTGGTATCAGACTGGCGCAGGCATGCCGGCTGGTTTTATCTGGCCGGAGCGGTAGCCCTCTCTGCTTTCATCGTTTCCACCTTCATGTTCAAACTCGAAATCGGTTGGCTGGTGCTTCTATTGGGTATATGGATCGTCTTCCTCCTGTCAGTTGCGAAACTATCGGATGCCAAACGTATCGTCCTCTTCCTGACCGGCACCGCCCTGACACTGACATTGGCAGTCGAGCTGATCGTGCTTAAAGATGATATCGGGCGTATGAATACGGTATTTAAGTTTTACCTGCAAGCCTGGACCTTATTTGCCGTATCCACGGCAGCCGCTTTTACCTGGACGATCCAGGTGATTAATAAATGGAACTTCCGCTGGCGAAGTATCTGGCAGGCAGGGGTAATGGTTTTGATCGCCGGTGCAGCGCTATTTCCGCTGACAGCCGCGCGGGATAAAATCCAGGATCGCATGGCACCGGAGACTCCTCCCTCACTGGACGGTATGACTTATATGCAGTATGCCGTTTATGACGATATGGGGTTATTGATGTATTTGGAATCAGATTATTATGCCATCCAGTGGATGCAGGATAATATCAAAGGTTCGCCTGTGATTGTGGAAGGGAACACCCCGGAGTATCGTTGGGGGTCGCGATTCACGATCTATACCGGTTTGCCAGGAGTGGTGGGGTGGAACTGGCACCAGCGCCAGCAACGCGCCGTTCAACAGGAAACCGTTGTAACTCAGCGCATTGCAGATATCTCCGAGTTCTATAATACCGTCAATAGGGTAATGGCAATGGGTTTTCTTAAGAAATATGATGTCTCTTACATTGTTGTGGGTCAACTGGAAAAGGCTTATTACCCCGGTGCCGGATTGGATAAGTTCCCGCTCTGGAAGAATGCATTGTGGCGGGAAGTTTACAACGATGGTTTAACAGCCATCTATGAAGTAATGAAAGATTAAGTGCGCATAGGCACTATGGAGAAATGATGCTTATCTATCATATAACCCAGGAGTCAGAGTGGTTGGCAGCCGTTGATCAAGGTTACTATGCCGCACCAACTTTGACGAGCGAAGGATTTATCCATTGCTCGTTTCGTGACCAGGTGGCAGATACTGCCGGGCGATATTATGCCGGGATACATGGATTGGTGTTGCTGGAGATCGATCCGGAGATTCTGGCTTGCCGCTGGGTATCGGAACCATCAACCGGTAATGAACTGTTCCCGCATGTTTATGGCAGGCTCAACCTGGATGCGGTACGAAGAGTGATTCCGTTTATTCCACATCCGGATGGCAAGTTTATATTTCCCGCGGAGTTGGAATAGGTGGATTCTTTTTTGCATGACCTTGTCGGATTCGTCTCCTGGTATCTGATAGCAACAGTTATCGGGCTGATCGCTTTTCCGGTGGCATTCAAATACCTGCCGAATTTGCGTGATCGTGGTTATACCTTCGCACGTGCGATCGGTCTGTTGATCTGGGGTTTTCTATTTTGGCTATTGACATCTCTTCGGATATTGGAAAACAACGCTGCGAGCCTGTTGATCGCGCTTGGGCTCTTGCTACTCAGCAGTTGGGTGATTTCCGGGCAGAAAGGGATACGTCTTATAGTCAATTGGTTGGGTGACAATACCAGGCTGGTCATTACAACAGAAATTGTATTCCTTGGAGCCTTTGCGTTATGGGCATTCATCCGCTCGGCAAACCCGGATATATCCGGTACCGAGAAGCCCATGGAATTGGCATTTATCAATGCCATATTGCGCTCACCAGGCATGCCACCCAATGACCCCTGGCTATCCGGGTACGCGATTTCTTACTATTATTTTGGGTATGTTCTCGTAGCGATGTTGACCCGCTTGAGTGGAGTGCTGTCGGGGATGGGTTTCAACCTGGCCATCGCGCTTTGGTTTGCACTCTCTGCCACCGGGGCTTATGGGATCGTCTACAACCTGCTTGCACTTGGAAATTGGGGAAAAAGTCAAACAAAAAAAGGCGGTTTATATTTATTCCCTGTCTTCGGACCATTGTTCCTTTTAATAGTTTCAAATCTGGAAGGTTTCCTTGAGATCATTCACGCGCGTGGCTTTTTTTGGAAACAATTATCAGATGGGAGCTGGATTTCTCCCTTCTGGAGGTGGCTTGATATTCTTGATCTGACTGACCAACCGCATCTGCCCTTTGGCTGGCTGCCGACTCGCTACCTGTCCTGGTGGCGTGCATCGCGTGTCGTCCAGGATTACGACCTGCTGGGCGCTCCCCGCGAAATAATTGATGAGTTTCCACAATTCACCTATCTTTTAGCCGATCTACACCCACATTTGTTGGCGATGCCTTTCGTTTTATTGGGCATCGCAATCGCATTGAACCTGTATCACACCCGAAAGAAAAAAGGGGCTTCCCTGTGGGGAATCCAGTTGCCAATCCGGTGGAGTGACCTGTTGTTCACAGGGGTGTGTCTTGGCGGACTGGGTTTCCTGAACATCTGGGATTTCCCATTTGCTGTTCTGATATTTGCCGGGGCATATTTGATTAAACGGTCTACTACTGAAACTATAAATATCCGCCTACTGATGGATAGCCTGCTGTTGTTTTTCCTGGTTTTTCTCACCGGTGTTGTCCTTTACCTGCCGTTTTACCTCAGCTTCTCGAGCCAGGCTGGCGGGCTTGTACCCAGTCTGATCTTTGCCACTCGCGGTGCCCATTTTTGGGTGATGTTCGCGCCATTGTTGCTCCCACTGACCGCCTTTCTTGCCTGGAGCATCCAATGCGAAAAGACGGGCCGGCACTTTTGGCGTGCCCTGCTTGTATCGGGGGGTATTTTGGTCCTGTTGTTGGTAACCATGCTACTGGCGGGTTGGATTGCGTGGTCCATCCCTGTTATCCGTGTGGCATTGGAATCGATTTTCAACGCTCAGGGTCAGTCCTATCTTACGGTAGCAATGGATAGTCTGCAAAGGCGCCTCCTGGCACCAGGAACCTGGCTCACCTTATTGGGGTTGCTGGCAGGCTTGATCGCGCTCCTCTCACGTCCGAAATCGATTCCATCGAACCTGGATGCTTCGCCAAATGAGTCTTATCCCCCAATTGGGCCAAAGCCTGATTTCTCCCTGATCGTGATGAGCGTCGGCATCCTGTTGCTCGTCATCCCGGAGTTTTTCTATTTGCGCGATCAGTTTGGTTGGCGGATGAACACGATCTTCAAGTTTTATTTTCATGCCTGGATCCTGCTAAGCACATGCGCCGCCTACGCTTTTATCCGGGTACTTTCAGAACTGCGTGGGCGGGGTTGGGGGGTCATCCGGGCGGGATTGCTGATCGTACTGGTTGCTTCCATGATCTATGCGCCGGTTATGCTCGATGAAAAAACCAATCATTTCGGTACAATACAATCCCGGACTTTGAACGGCAATCAGTATTTCACCGTACAATACCCGGACGATGCAAAGGCGATTGATTGGTTGAGCCTTCAGGAACCCGGGATCGTGGCTGAGGCGATCGGTGGCAGTTATACCGCCTATGCGCGTGTTTCAACCCTGAGCGGTTATCCAACCGTACTGGGTTGGCCCGGTCATGAAAGTCAGTGGCGGGGTGGTGGTGAAGAAATGGGTTCGCGGGCTTACGATATCGAAACTCTGTATTCGACAGCAGATTGGTTGGAAGCGGATAAGATCATCAAGCAGTATGGTATACAGTATGTCTATCTTGGAAACCTGGAGTGGAGTACATATCCTGTTAACCAATTGAAGTTCAGACAAAACCTGTCTGTCGTATATGAGCAGGGATCAGTGGTTATCTTTAAAACATTACAGAATGGTGGATAAATGGGTAGGATTGCGTGATATGAGTGAGAAATTGAATCGATACGAACCATGGTTGTACGCAATTGCCATCCTGGTGGCTGTGGCATACAGGTTGGTTAATCTTGCCAGCCTGCCGTTATCTGACAGTGAAGCTGCTCAGGCATTGAATGCATTCCAATTGATGGCCGGTTCCCATCAGGTGAATGGTGGCCAACCCCTGTATACATTAATCACGGGGGCTTTGTTCTTCATTTTTGGCAGCAGTGATTTTCTCGCCCGGATTCTCCCGGCGCTTGCTGGTAGTCTGCTGGTACTGCTGCCTTTAATGATGCGTGACGAATTGGGGAAGCTGCCTGCGATCATCCTGTCCTTTGGGTTGGCAATCGACCCGGCTCTGGTGACGCTTTCCCGCCAGGCAGGGTCGGTCATGCCTGCCCTGGCATTTACACTGGCCGCAGCTTGTTTCGGCTGGAAGAAGCATAAACGCCTTGCCGCTTTCTTCGGCGGGCTGGCATTGCTGGCAGGGGCAGCCTTTTGGTTTGGGTTGGTTGGTTTGATATTGGCGGTTGTTTTGTTTAATATCCTCAGCCTCCGCGCGTCTCGCAATGACAAACGGACCCCCGATACTAAAATCAAAGCGCACGTTCCATGGGTTGTTGTATACCTTAAGGATACCTGGCCTATCCTGGTCATCACCGTACTGCTCGGTGGGAGTTTCTTTGCGATCTACCCCTCAGGCTTGAGTTCCGTAGCGACCGGCTTTCTGGATTATTTAATGGGCTGGTATACCATTGGGGCGGTTTCAATACCACATATTCTGGTTGCGTTGGTGATCTACCAGACGATTCCCGTGTTTGTCGGACTATCTGAAGGCATCACCGGGGTCATCCAAAAACAACCTTATCGCAAGGAAGTTTTTCTCACTTTCCTGGTTTTATTAACGATTACATTGTTGTATCCGGGAAGGCAGATGGGTGATACGGCATGGTCTATCGTGTTTCTATGGGTCCTGTCGGCCTGGTTGCTCGCCAGACTCGTAGATACACCCCGTGACGCTGTCCTGCCGATGCTGGGTCATGGCGCATTGGTCACCACCCTGCTGATTTTTATCATTCTCAACATCGTCTGGGTGCTGGGTGGATTTGGCGGCCTGGATGTAACCCGCTCCCTGGCAATTTTGGGTGGCGTGGTGGTCATGGTCATCGTCAGTTTATTGGTGGCGTACGGGTGGGGTATTACGGTTGCTGTGCGTGGTGCATTGCTGGGATTGGGGATGGTAGCGCTGGTGATCATGACTTCACTTGGCGTATCTTCAGGTGGATTGAATGGCAGATCCGCGCCCGATCTGTGGCGACAGGATGCGAGGATAACGGGTGCCGCAACACTGGCAAATGACCTGAACGAATTTTCTGTGTGGGGAACCGGCGTTCGCAACAGCCTGTCTGTCATGGTTGTTCGTTTCGATACCCCTTCGATGCGCTGGTTTTTAAGGGATTATCAAAAGATCGTTTTTGTGGATACCCTCGCTCCCGCAGCATCACCGGATGTGGTTATCACCGATTTTGTGTACCGGCCTGAATTATCCGGTACTTATCGGGGAGAGACATTCGCCTGGTATACTACTGCCGATTGGCGTACGATGAATACGCTTGGAATACTGGAATGGATATTCCATAGAACAGCATATGAGTCCCCTACCAATCTAATATTTTGGGTCAGACAGGACCTGTTTGTAAGTGGCGGCCAGTCCTTAATACAATAGACAAGGGAAATCATGACAGAACCCAACATTATTGCCATAGATGGTCCTGCCGCCTCGGGCAAGTCGACCCTTGCGATACACCTGGCCGGCTGGTTGAATTATCTGTATTTTGATACCGGCATCATGTATCGCGCGGTTACACTGGCTGCCCTCAAGTCTGGTATGGACCTGAACGACGAACAGGCAGTCACAAAGTTATCTGAGAAAGTGAAGATTGACGTGCAACCTCCTTCCCCTGGATCGGGGTGTTCTTACAATGTAACTCTGGATGATATCGATGTGACCGATGAAATCCGCTCGACTGAGGTGGATGCCTGGGTATCACCGGTTTCAGCCTACGCCGGGGTCCGTGCAGCCATGACCGCCCAGCAGCGAGTGATAGGATCGCGTGGTAAAGTTGTCATGGTCGGTCGCGACATCGGTACGGTGGTTTTTCCTGAAGCGGATCTGAAGATTTACCTGGTGGCTTCTGTTGAAGAACGCGCCCATCGCCGTTATCACGAGATCCTTGCCAATGGGGGCATTCCGGATTACCGGAAAATCGCCGACTCAATGAGGCGGCGGGATGAAATTGACTCACACCGTGCAATTGCACCGCTCAAGCCGGCAGAGGATGCCAGGATCATCGATACCGACCATCTTTCCATCGAACAGGTATTTGAAAAGGTCAGGGCATTGATCCGATGAGCCACGGACGATTTACACTGCCGTGGTATAAAATCCTCTTTCGTTGGATCGTACGACCGATTATCAGGATGATTTTTACTATATTAAGCCCAATCGGGATTGCGGGTAGAGCGAACATACCCCGCCGGGGCGCATACCTGGTCGTATTCAATCACGTATCACTCTACGATGCACCGTTGTTATTGGCTATCTGGCCAAAAGCCCTGGAAGCCCTGGGAGCCCAGGATATCTGGAGCCGACCTGGCCAGAGCACTTTGGCGAAACTATACGGGGTAATCCCCGTCCTGCGAGGTGAGGTGGACCGGGATTCCATCTCTGCCGTTCTGGCAGCATTGCGCAGCGGACGACCCCTGCTGATGGCTCCTGAGGGCGGCCGCTCTCATGGCAGGGGTATGGCACAGGGGAAACCCGGGGTTGTCTATTTCGTAGAAGCGACCGGCGTTCAAGTCCTACCGGTTGGCATCACAGGTACAACCGATGATTACTTCCAGCGTGGCGTGCATGGGTTGCGCCCCAAAGTCAGGGTGATTATTGGGAAACCATTCTCCCTGCCGGCAGGTCTGGGAGATTCAGCGGCATCCCCGAGAGAAGCGCGTCAGATGAAAGTTGATCATATAATGCATCACATTGCAGCGCTATTGCCTGAGGAGTATAAAGGTTATTACGCAAAGTGATCGATGAATATTAATAGTCATTCCCAATAATCAGGCTCTTTAAATAAACCGGCGTTATAATATTCCTGCTGCCTGAATATTAATTGCAGCAGTCGTCAAGTCAATTCAAATTTCGATAGTATTGGATCAGCTTACAGGCAGGAAAACCAGCGATCAATTGATTGTCCATGCAGATCAACCTTATTCCCCACGCACCGCCTTACAGGATCATCTGGCCTGACAACCTCGTTTCGATCATCGGAGCCCTGATATTCTGTGCCATCATTGCACTCATGATCCGGGCAGAGATCCGGCGCGGAGGCAGACGGGTGCGTGTGAGCTGGCCTTTTGTTATCGTGCTGGCGGGATTGGGGATCCTCTTCAATGGGATCATTGGTGTATCGTTTGCGCAAAAGGATTTCATTCTGACCGCCGGCGTGAATGCATGGGACGGGCGTTATGTTCTGATGGTATTTTCCGCATTACCGTGGATGCTGGCGGCCGGGTTATTCGGGGGGCTTCCCGGTTTGATCGTTGGGTTCCTTTCAGGAGCAGCTCAGGCTTTTTTTATCAGTCACACGATCCTGCCCCCTCTCGAAACAGCACTTCTGGCTGTGATCTTTGCCTGGTTGGTGAAGCAGCCCTACCGGACGGCATTTTTCCGCGCTGCAAGACATCCTGTCATGGCAGCAGCAGTCCTATCGATTGGGGCTGGTACCATCCATGTCCTTGGGGTGTTGCTGACCGGGAATGGATCGCTTTTTCTTCGCCTGGATCAGGTGTTCAGCACCTATCCAACGTTCATCACCATTTCAGCTTTGGAATTAATGCTGGCAGGCTTATTATGCGAGGGATTCTATAAACTGGCTCCTGCGGACCTTCTCATTCCCGAATATTTAACGGCTTCACCCGGCGAACGCAATCTTAAGGCACGTTTTGCCATGAACATTGCTCCATGGGTATTAATCCTGTACATTCTCGCCGCATTGGGTGCCTGGCATACATCAGAAAGCAGTATCCTCAAACGCCAGACCTCCCGCTCGGAGATCGAAACGGAAAAGGTTGCAACGATCATTCAATCCTTCGTGCAAAGCGATGCTGACAGTATTGCCCAGCTTGCTGCAGACGCCCGTCTTTTTTATCAGGACCCGGCCGAGGTTGAAAAGGCATTACGCGAGGCGTCGAACAGTAAACCGTTATTCAACCAATTAATCGTGATTGACCGGGAGTTGCGCGTGGTTGCCAGTTTTCCCAAAATGGATTACCAGCAGGGGGAACCACAGGGTTTCGAGTCTGAAGAGATCGCGCGTTCATTTCAGGATGGGCAGCTCCGTCTGGCATCTCTGCCTGCCTTGCGGGACGGGCGTTCAGCACAAATCGCATTCATCCAACCCATCCAGGGGGAGAATGCCAACCCGATACGCGTCTTGATCGGCAGAGCCGAATTCTCAGACAACCCGCAGGGGCAACTGCTGTTGGCTGCGTTCGATGCTGCCCAAGCCGATGGAATGCTGGTCGAGTTGATCGATGAGAACGGCGACGTGATTTTTCACCCATCCACCTCACAATTAATGACAAAATTCTTTGTCATCAAGCCTGAGGATAAAGGGCTTTATCAAACTCTGTCTATGGATGGGTCACGCCAATGGCTGTATTATCAACAGATCCCTCCGACCGGATGGGGCATCAGTGTGCTTACCCCGGGTTGGGTGATCCAACAGGAAGTCTTACGCATCGCCGGACTGATGTTGTTGCCATCCTTTGGGATCGTCCTACTGGTCAGCCTGGTGGTGTGGCTGTCGCTTGGCAGCATCAGCCAGAGTATTGGACGCCTGACCCTGGATGCCGAAAAGATCGCTAACGGGCAGCTGGCTGTGCCCATCCGCCCAATGAAAGATACTGACGAGATCGGCCAGCTTTCACAGGCATTTGAAAAAATGCGCCATGCTCTAAAAAGCCGCATGGATGAGTTGAACAGCCTGGTGGAGGTCAGTCAGGGTGTGGCATCCAGTCTGGCGATCCGGGAAGCATTAACACCAATTCTGGATGCTGCTTTGGGTGATAACGCCAGTGCCGCAAGGATCATCATTGAGAATGAGGGCAACGGAGATGCTGAACAGGTTGCCCGTTTCGGAGCCGGTCCCTCCAGCGAGGCGTATGCCTATCTGGATGACCAGATCAGCGAGTTGACGCGCGAGCACGGGTCGTTGGTGATCAACAACCTGCAACGCGGACGGGCGTTGACCTCCCCGCCGGAAAAATCACACCCGGGCGCTTTGATAGCCATCCCACTCATGAGTGAAGAGGAAGAACATGGGACTTTCTGGGTGGCTTACGATAACCCCCGTAATTTCACCGATGAAGAAATACGATTCTTTAAAACACTTGCAGGTGAAGCGATCCTGGCATCCACCAATGCCCGTTTGTACGATTCGGCCGCATTGGGCAGGCAGCGGCTGGAGGCCGTTTTAGCTGCCACACCTGATCCGGTCCTGGTGATCGACCAGAAGGCACGCTTGATTCTGTTGAACCCGGCAGCACGCGAACTGGCCGGCGCTCAGGAAAGCACCTTGGTTGGGAAACAGGTTCGCGAGGTCTTCCCACAGGAAGAACTGCGAAAACTGCTCACGGCAGTCGGCGATGACCAGATCTCGAAAGAGATCCAGTACCCGGACGGCAGGGTATTCTATGCCACGCTGTCGCCGGTCCTGCTGGAAGGCAAACAGGTTGGAAAAGCCTGCCTGTTGCGCGATGTCACCCGTTTCAAGGAGCTGGACGGATTGAAGACTGAGTTCGTGGCGACGGTCAGCCATGACCTGCGCTCGCCGCTGTTGACCGCGCGCGGGTATGCTTCCATGCTCACGATGGTCGGCGAGTTGAACGAGCAACAGAAGAACTACCTCCAAAAAATCCTGGATGGCATCGATGACATGTCAGGCCTGGTGAACAACCTGCTCGACCCCGACCGCCTGAAAGGTGGCAAATCGCTCAAGCTGCAGACCGTGCAGATCGGATCCATGGTCAAGGGTGTGATCGAATCGCTTCGCCATCAGGCTGTCCAGAAAAAGATCGAGCTGCAGGTGGATCTGGCAGCTACGGAGAACAAGAAGATCGAGGTCGATCCGGCATTGCTGGAGCGGGCTTTGTACAATCTGGTGGAGAATGCCATAAAATATGCCCCGGTCAGCGGCAAAGCCGGCCTGGAGGTCCAAAGCAGCCGGACCTCGGTGCTTTTCAAGGTCAGCGACAACGGCAATGGCATCGCCCCGCTGGACCTGCCGCATATTTTCGACCGACCGCCCTTCGAGGAAGGCGGAGTGGATTCCTCCAAAACCAGCTGGGGGCTGTCGATCGTCAAGAATATCGCCGAGCGACATGGGGGGCGGGTGTGGGTCGAGAGTCAGCTCGGGCAGGGATCCACGTTTTTCATGGAATTACCGGTTTCACAACAATCAGCAGGATGATGAAACAAGAATTGATTCAAAAAACTGAGTAACAGTTAAATAGTGAGAGGAAACAGAGAGTTTTTGAGATCAGTTTGACGACCTCGCCCCGACATGATAAAATCTCTGCACTTTGGGCGCGTAGCTCAGTTGGTTAGAGCGCACGGTTCACATCCGTGAGGTCCGTAGGTTCGAGTCCTATCGCGCCCACTTTTAATTTAAGTAAGCGAACAGAATCCAGAATCTAAATTAATAAGAACGGACGGTTCACACCGAGCCCTCTTCGAGGGTGCGGAGCAAGGTCCGTAGGTTCGAGTCCTATCGCGCCCACTTTTAATTTAAGTAAGCGAACAGAATCCAGAATCTAAATTAATAAGAACGGACGGTTCACACCGAGCCCTCTTCGAGGGTGCGGAGCAAGGTCCGTAGGTTCGAGTCCTATCGCGCCCACTTTTAATTTAAGTAAGCGAACAGAATCCAGAATCTAAATTAATAAGAACGGACGGTTCACACCGAGCCCTCTTCGAGGGTGCGGAGCAAGGTCCGTAGGTTCGAGTCCTATCGCGCCCACTTTTAATTTAAGTAAGCGAACAGAATCCAGAATCTAAATTAATAAGAACGGACGGTTCACACCGAGCCCTCTTCGAGGGTGCTTCGCGAGACACTAAAGGGGCGCAAAGATCGCGCACCCAGGGGTGGACAAAGATCATGCCGGTTCGATACCCCTGAAGGGGCACGAAGAACGTGCACCCAAGGGTGGACGAAGATCATGTCGGTTTGCTCCAAGCCCCCGCTCTTTGGGGGTTCGCGCCCACTTTCACCCGATCGCGCAGATCTGCGCGATCGTTTTATTTCTCTCACGCTGCGTAAATAGGAACTGGTCACGATTTGTATATATAGGACTATGCGGATATAATTTCCCTTGTAATTATCATAATGAAACCAAAGCTTCGAGGAGGCAACAATGGATCATAAAAAAGGGAATATGAAGATGGCGGGTATCGGCATCATTCTAATTCTGACCGTACTTGCCTGCAGCGTCAACCTGACCAATCCCCCCACAGATACAACTTATATCACCCAGACATTCTCTGCGCTTGGCACCGAGATGGCAGGCAGGCTTGTGGCAGGGGTGACCCCCTCAGTAGAAACCGGTACGAGCCCGACTGCTGAGACCGGTGCGGCTACTGTATGTGCTCCGACACATGCGACAACCCCTCCGGAACCGCCCACCAACCGGGATAGTGGTATGCATGACCGCGACGATACCACGCTGGCCGGCCAGCATCGTGCCAACGGCGGTGAGAATTTCGACCAGAATATCTTTGAAAGGCCTTTCACTGCGAATGTCATGGATTACCTTCCGGACATTGATATTATCGATGCCCAGCTTGCCCGATCGGGCGAGTGGGTCTTCATTACGCTACTCATGAGTGGACAAAATGCGTCCGGCGGGATGAATGGCGCGTATGGCATCGAAGTGGATAACAACATGGACGGACGCGGCGATTTCATCATCTATGGCGTCAACCCGACCGGTACCCAATGGTCGAGCAAAGGGGTCAAGGCTTACGAGGATACCAACAAGAATGTTGGCGGTAGTATACCCATAACGTCGGATATTCATCCTGGAAATGGTTATGATACCCTTGCCTTCGATGAAGGCTGTATCAAGGACCCGGATGCGGCCTGGGCGCGCATTTCTCCATCCAGCGCCAATAGCGTACAACTGGCATTCAAGTATTCCCTGATCAGGAACAATGACAAATATATGTGGGGAGCGTGGGCAGGCGTGACCGAAATGTTGAACCCGGCCTGGTTTGATTACAATGACCACTTTACACATGCCATTGCAGGTTCATCGTTATCCGAACTGCCAGAATATTACCCTGTCAAAGCATTCTGGGGTTGGGATAACACCTGCCGCTGGGTGGTCGGGATTAAAAACCCGACCGGGAACGAACCGGGATTATGCCCCTATGCACCTGAACCAACCGTGGAACCGACAAAATGTATTCCGGGCATTACCCATGTTGGATGTTAAGTATTTCCAATATAATAAATTTGTATGAAAGAAAATCTCACCCGCCGGCCAGGCGGGTGAGATTTTATGATTGCAGTTGTTCAGAGATTTCACTGAAATCCTGCTTTAAAGTAGTGATAAACTGAATAGATGATGAGCAAAGATCACCCGGGATTGATCGCCTTGATCGGATCGGGAGAGACAACCCGTTCCGGGGGTCAGGTTTTTGAGCGATTCATTAAAAACTACCCTTCCGGCAGCCGGATAGCCGTACTGGAAACGCCGGCCGGTTTTGAGTTGAACAGCCCGGCAGTCGCGGACAGGGTGGCGGATTATCTACGCAACCGGTTGCAAAACTACGAGCCCACGGTTGAAATTATCCCGGCACGCAGAAGGGGGACTGATCTCAGCCCGGACAACCCGCTTGTGATACAACCCATGGCAGAGGCGTCCCTGTTATTCATGGGCCCGGGCAGCCCGAGTTATGCCGTGCGCCAGTTGCGCGGCAGCCTGGCCTGGGAATTGATGCGCGCAAAATTCCGGCAGGGCACATCACTGGCTCTCGCTTCAGCGGCTGCAGTAGCGTTCGGAAAGTTCTCACTGCCGGTGTATGAGATCTTTAAAGTCGGCGAAGATCCGCATTGGCTGGAGGGATTGGATTTCCTTTCACCTTTTGGGCTCGAAACCGTCATCATTCCCCACTGGAACAACAAGGAGGGTGGGGATGAGCTGGATACAAGCCACTGCTTCATGGGCAAGAGCCGGTTTGAAGAGCTTTATGGATTATTGCCTGAGAGCGTTACTGTGGTTGGAATCGATGAGCTGACCACACTGGTCATCGATCTGACCGGCGAGCGCTGCGATGTCATGGGCTCCGGTCAGGTTCACCTGATCCGGGAGGGTACTGAAAATACCTTTGAACCCCGCACCTCGTTCGAAATATCAGAAATGGGGGATTTTCGATCGATCGGGAAACCGGACAAATGGTCGGCAAACATCGAGCAAATGCTGGTCGAGTGTGAGCCTGACAGCAGGCAGGTAATTATTCCGCCGGATGTTATCACCCTGGCCGACGAGCGGCAACGTGCCCGCGACCGTACGGATTGGAAGGCAGCTGATCGTTTTCGTGAACAAATTGAATCCCTCGGATGGCAGATAACTGACACACCCGAGGGACCCGTGTTACAACTCAGAAATAACTGAAATTATTGCTGAACTGCCGGTACTTCCGGGGGGATGCTGTCAAGATAGGTCTTGACTTCCGGCTCGCTGAGGAATACCAGGTTGAGGATGCCAATGACCGCGGAAACCACATTGCCGATCACGATGCCACAGAGCTCCAGGATGGCGATGGTTTGCAGGTTATTCACGGGTCTGGGGGGTGATGAAAGCAGTTTGGAGGCATAGATCACCTCGAAAATACCCAGGACGGTTGGTAAAATCGTGACCGGCGCGCACACGATACCAAAACCGATTGTCCCGAGAACGACAAGAGCAGTAACACCCAGTCCGGCCAGGATGTTGAGGATGCCATTTACCAGCAGCATGATCGAAATTGCCTGAACTTTTCCGGGTTTAATCGTCAAATCAATAGTCTGTTTCATTTTTTCCTCTCCAAAAATAATTGTTTTCACTAGTATATAACGAAAAAGAGTCTGCCTGGTTGCAGACTCTTTCGAACCTGATATGAATGGATTGAATTACATCCAGCCCTGTTTCTTGCAGAAACTGGTGATGACCGGGATCTCAAACCATTGTCCCTGGTAGGCTTTGATGCAGAAAAGAATCCATAATACAAATGCAGCGATACCCAGAATAATTCCGCCTATGCCAACCGTTATGATCGATAACACAGAACTAATGACGAAGTAGGCAACAAAGAAAGCAAGTGCCTGGATGCTGTGATATTTAAGGAATGGGCGAGCTTTCTTGTCCTCCATCAAGAGTACGAGGATAGGGACCAGCGGGTTAAACAGGTATATCAGCAAGCCCCAAAGTTTGTCGTCGCTGGTTACTTCAGGTGAGGTGGTACTTTTGGTTGTCATTTTTTCTCCTTATTATTATATATATTATCAACAATATCTATATTATAGTGACAAAATGTATAAAAATCAAGTGCCTGATTATTCTAACGGGCGGTTATTAGAAAGTTCTTATGTTAGAATTCCAACGATGAAAACTTCCGTCGTTTTCATGGGTTCACCCGATTTCGCACTGCCAGCACTGAGAGCGCTGGCTGAAAACCACGCTATCAATGGGGTCGTAACCCAACCCGACAAGCCTTTCGGCAGGGGCAGGCAACTGACACCACCGCCCATAAAGCAGGAAGCAGATCGGCTGGGGTTGCCTGTCATCCAGCCGCAAAAACTGCGTGAACCTGCCGTGCTGGATGTGCTCAGGCGATGGGCGCCCGATCTCATTATTGTGGCAGCCTACGGACAGATCCTGCGCCAGGAGGTGTTGGATTTGCCGCGTCAAGGCTGTATTAACGTACACGCTTCCTTGTTGCCTCGCTGGCGCGGTGCCGCACCCATCCAGGCTGCCATCCTGGCGGGGGACAGCGAGACAGGCATCACCATTATGAAAATGGACGCAGGTCTCGATAGCGGTCCGATCCTTTCCCAGAGGTCGATTCCCATCACACAGGAGGATACCGGAAGGTCATTGAACCAAAAGCTGGCTCAGTTGGGAGCGGACCTGCTGATCGAAACGCTGCCCGGTTACCTGTCTGGGAGCATCACCCCGCGCGAGCAGGAGGAATCACGGGTAACGAAAGCACCCATGCTGACCAGGCAGCAGGGTGAGTTGGATTTCAACCAGGATGCAGTTTTTCTGGCGCGCCAGGTGCGCGCTTACTACTCCTGGCCGGGATGCTATACGACCTGGCAGGGCCAGATCCTGAAGATACACCGCGCCCATGCGCTGTCCACGCTGACTCCTTCGACAGGTTGTCGGTTGGTCGTTGAGGGTCAGCCTGCCTGGGGGACGGCTGTCGGAATACTGGTGGTGGATGAGCTCCAGCCGGCTGGTAAGCGCAGCATGCCGGGCGCGGAATTTCTGCGTGGCACCCGCAACTGGATGGATTGATCCTATTCCAAATATGTGGAGAAATGAGGGATGACGAAGTACATCGCAGCCATTGACCAGGGCACCACCAGCACCCGCTTCATGGTATTCGACCACAGAGGGCAGGTGGTCACGACTGCTCAAAAGGAACACCGGCAGTATTATCCACAACCGGGCTGGGTGGAACACGATCCTCTGGAGATCTGGCAGCGCACTGAGGAGGTCATTACAACGGCATTAGCAAGAGCCGGCTTGGATAAAAAAGACCTGGCAGGGATTGGTATCACCAACCAGCGAGAAACCAGCGTCATCTGGAACCGCCAGACAGGAAAACCATATCACCCGGCTGTCGTCTGGCAGGACACGCGCACAGACGCCATCTGCCGTGAACTGGCACGCGATGGAGGTCAGGACCGCTTTCGAGCCAGGGTGGGGTTGCCGCTGTCAACTTATTTCTCGGGTCCCAAGCTTGCCTGGTTGCTCGAAAATGTCCCAGGTTTGAGCCAGGCGGCTGAAGCCGGCGATGCGCTGTTTGGCAACATTGACACCTGGTTGATCTGGAATCTGACCGGTGGGACTCAAGGCGGTTTACATATCACTGATGTAACCAATGCCTCGCGTACCATGCTGATGGATCTTAAATCTCTTAACTGGGATAAGAATATATGTGAACTCCTTAATATTCCGGTAAGGATGCTGCCTGTTATCAGGCCATCCTCAGAAAGATATGGAGAAGCCCGCGATATCTTGGAGGGTATTCCGGTATCCGGGGATCTCGGCGACCAGCAGGCAGCCTTATTCGGACAGGCCTGTTATTCCCCCGGGGCAGCAAAAAATACCTATGGCACCGGATGTTTCATGCTGATGAATACTGGGGAAAAACCGGTAGCCAGCACGTGTGGGCTGTTGACCACCCTCGGATATCAAATTGGCGACCGGCCGGCAGTATACTGTCTGGAGGGTTCCATCGCCATCACGGGGGCACTGGTCCAGTGGATGCGGGATAACCTGGGTATCATCCAGAAATCGTCAGATATCGAATCCCTGGCCGCCAGCGTCGCGGATGCCGGAGGGATCTATTTCGTACCGGCTTTTTCAGGGCTATTTGCCCCTTACTGGCGCGGGGATGCCCGCGGGGCGATTGTGGGATTGACACGCTACGTCAATAAAGGGCACCTGGCGCGTGCGGTCCTGGAAGCAACTGCCTATCAGACCCGCGAAGTACTGGATGCGATGGAGCAGGATTCAGGTGTCAAATTGACTTCCTTGAAAGTGGATGGAGGCATGGTGTTCAACGAGTTGCTCATGCAGTTTCAATCTGACATCCTGAACGTCCCGGTTATCCGTCCGAAAGTGGCGGAGACCACTGCCCTGGGAGCTGCCTATGCCGCCGGTCTGGCCGTCGGTTTCTGGAAGGATCTGGATGCATTGCGTTCGAACTGGGTGATGGATAAACGGTGGGAACCCGGCATGCCGGAGGAGACCCGGAAAAAGGCATTTGCCGGTTGGAAAAAAGCGGTTACACGTTCTTTTGATTGGGTCGAGTAGACTGGAGCGGGATCAATTTTGAAGGGTAAATGTTATCGGGTTTATTTATTGAGACATGGCAGGTCTTTGGGCAATGCCAACGGTTTCCTGCAAGGTCAACAGGATTTCCCTCTCACGGAAGAAGGACATAAACAAGCTCGATTGCTTGCGGATCGATGGCAGATGGAGGGTGTCCGCTTCGATTTGATATTGTCCAGCCCTCTTTCACGCGCACGCGATACAGCTGAGATCATTGCAGCCAGGCTTAAGGCACCTGTCGAGGTCGATGAATTGCTTCTGGAACGCGATGTCGGCAGTCTTTCGGGTCAACTGGTCAATCGTCGTGAAGAATTGGTCAACCATCGTCCTTTGACGACACCGTATCGGTCATTCAGCGGTGATGGCGAGGGTGATTGGCAGCTATTTCTACGCGCCGGGCAGGTCCTTGCCAAACTCCTGCAACGCAAGCCGGCGAGTTACCTGCTTGTATCACATGGGGGTCTCCTCAACCAGTTGACCCATGCCATCTTTGGCATCATCCCGCAAGCCAACCGGCAGGGAGTGCGTTTTAAACTCGAGAATACAGGTTATAGCCATTTCGACTACTACCCCGATGAACATATCTGGGACGTAGTAACGATAAATAACCATGAACATCTCACCCAGGATGACATCAACGAAAAATGATTAATCCGGTTCCGGAGCGGTTGAGATTCCTGATCTTCGGAGCAGGTGCCATCGGAACCACTGTCGGCGGAAGTCTGGCGCATGCCGGCTACCCGGTGGTCTTTCTGGAACGTCCTGAGTATGTGGATGAGCTGAGGAGTCGCGGCTTGCACCTGCACGTGAACCGGGAGGATATTGCCATCCTCAACCCGTGCGTGGCAAGTACGCTTGCTGAAGCGCTGGCGATGATGAATTTTGACGTGGCGGTCTTTGCGGTCAAAGCTTATGACACCCAGGTTGCCATCCGGTCATTCATCCCCTACCGCGACAGGCTTCCGGTTTTTCTGTGCCTTCAAAACGGCGTTGAGAATGAATCCGCGCTGGAACTGGCTCTGGGCCGGGAGAGTGTGATCCCGGGGATGGTGACCCACGAGATCAACCGTCAGCGGGTGGGGGATATCATTCTTCAACACCAGCGCGGGATGGGGGTGGGTGGTAATCACCCGCTATCCCTGCGGCTGGTTCAGGCATTGAAAGAGGCAAAACTTAATCCACGTAGTTACCAGGATACCGCCAGCATGAAGTGGTCAAAAATGTTGACCAACCTTGTAAATAACGCCACATCAGCCATATTAAAGATGACACCGGCAGAGATATTCAAAAATGACGACCTGGTGCGCCTGGAACTGGCTCAACTGCGTGAGACGTTGAATATCATGTCAGCACTCGATCTCCACGCGGTGGACTTGCCGGGTCTCTCGATCAAACACCTCGATAATGCCATCCGGAATATGCCTGATGCAGTCTCCAGACCGCTGGTTGCCCGCTTGCTGGGTAACCGGCGCGGTAAAAAAATGCCATCTTTTTATATTGACTTGATGAGTGGTAAGAGGGTCAGTGAAGTGGAATATTTAAATGGTGCTGTGGTAAGATATGGCGTCCGGTTTGGCATTCCCACTCCTGTCAATCGATTGCTGACGCAAACGCTTACCGCTCTGCTGAATGGTGAATACCGGCTGGAAGAGTTCGACCATAAACCGGAAAAGTTAATCGGGTTGTTGGGCTGACAACCAGGAGGATAAGATCCTGTGAACAGTGAAATTGCTAAACGATACATTGAAAACCTGACCGACGAGCTGGAAGCGGCGGCGTTGTACCGCGCCATGTCAGCTGCAGAAAAACAACCTGAGCTGGCTGAAGTCTATACCCGCATGGCGGAAGTGGAAGAGACTCACGCAGACTTCTGGCGCAGGAAAACCATTGCTGAAACCGGCGATACACCGGATGTTGTTATCGGATGGCGGACGCGGGTTTTGATCTGGTTGACAAAACGTGTCGGTCCGGGTGTGGTCCTCCCGGCAGCAGCCTCCCGCGAGCGAGACGGCGCAGACGTATATGCCACCCAACCTGAAAAAGAGGCGCAGATTTTCAAGGTTCAGGAAGGGTCGCACAAACGACTCCTGAATACAGTGTCAAGTCTGAACATCCCGGGCATGCGGGGCGGATTACTGGCACAGATGGAAGGTCGTCATCGCGCGGGTGGTGGGAATGCGTTAAGGGCGGCAGTCATGGGTGCCAATGACGGGCTGGTGAGCAACCTCAGTCTGGTCATGGGCGTGGCGGGAGCAAACATGTCAGGCAAAGCCATCCTGGTCACCGGTCTGGCCGGTCTTCTGGCAGGGGCCATCTCCATGGCGTTGGGGGAGTGGTTGTCAGTTCAGAGTTCGCGTGAGCTCTATCAGCATCAGATAACGACCGAAAAAAAGGAGTTGGATCTTGCTCCTGAAGAGGAAGCCCAGGAGTTGGCATTGATCTACCAGGCCAAGGGGTTGAAACCCGCCCAGGCGAACAAGCTTGCCAAACAGATCGTGACTGACCCATCCAGCGCGCTCGACACGCTGGCTCGCGAGGAGCTGGGCATCGACCCGAAAGACCTGGGTGGTTCAGCCTGGGAAGCTGCCATCACATCCTTTATATTGTTTGCAATCGGAGCGATCATCCCGGTTTCACCTTTCTTGTTCACCAACGGGTTCAATGCCGCCATCATCAGCCTGGCACTCAGCGCGATCGGCTTGTTCTTTCTGGGTGCAGCCATCACCGTACTAACCGGGCGTTCCGCCCTGGTTTCGGGCTTGCGACAGGCATTGTTCGGCATGATAGCAGCCGCCATCACATTCGGGATCGGGCACCTGATCGGTGTCTCAATTTCCAAATAAACCAACTACATATAAGGAAACATCGAACCTTCATGGCAGTTCCATCATGGATTTACGACAGTATTTTTTACCAGATCTTTCCCGATCGTTTCGCGAACGGAGATACCAGCAACGACCCGGCCGGTGTCCTGGCGTGGGATGCTGCACCAAGCATTCACGGTTTTCACGGCGGTGACCTGCAGGGCATTGTGAAACACCTGGATTATCTTTTGGAGCTTGGTATCAATGCGATCTACCTCAACCCGATCTTCCTGTCACCCTCCACCCACCGATACAACACGGTGGATTATTACCAGATCGATCCAAAGCTTGGAAAGATGGCGGATTTTACACAGCTCATCAAGACCGCTCATGAAAACGGTGTGCATGTTGTGCTGGATGGGGTCTTCAATCATACCGGGCGAGGATTCTTTGCTTTTAATGACATCCTGGAAAACCAGGAACACTCTGCCTATAAGGAGTGGTACACCATCAATCATTTCCCGGTGGATGCTTATTCGCCTGGCGATGCGGTCGATTACCATGCCTGGTGGAAGTTCAAGAGTCTTCCAAAACTCAACACACGCAACCCGGTTGTCAGGAAATACATATTTGATGTCGCTCGTTACTGGATCGAGATGGGAGCCGATGGTTGGCGGTTGGATGTACCCAATGAGATCAACGATGATGCCTTTTGGGCAGAGTTTCGACAGGTCGTCAAAAAAGCAAACCCGGAAGCTTACCTGCTGGGTGAGATTTGGGAAGCCGATCCACGCTGGGTTGGGGAGGGACATTTTGACGGTCTGATGAATTATCCGCTGCGCGAAGCCATCTTTAGTTTCATGAACCAACGGTCTTCGGCCGCGGAGTATGCCAGCAAGCTCGAGTCGCTGTTGGGCCGTTACCCGATGGATAATGTGTATGCCATGTATAACCTCTCGGGCTCACACGATGTGGATCGGTTGTGGACTTCCATGGGTGGAGATATCAAACGGATCAAGCTGGTTTTTCTGGCATTATTTTCCTTTCCCGGAATTCCGGCGGTTTATTATGGTGATGAGATCGGCATGTCCGGTGGAAAGGATCCTGACTGCCGAAAAGCTTTCATATGGCAAAGTGAGCGATGGAATCAGGAACTGCGCGAGTGGGTGAAAAAGCTGATTGCGGTGCGTAAATCGCAGGACGCATTGAAAAAGGGCGATTTCCAACGCCTGCATGAAGAAGATCGTTTCATGGTATTCATGCGAAAACTCCATGACCGGCAGATCATTGTTGTCCAGAATGCCAGCCGTGAAATTCGTGAAGTCAGTCTGGATGCCGTCCGTTATGGTCTTGGAGATGGGAGTGTCTTTAGTGACCTGCTAGGTAGCGAAACCTGGCGGGTGGAAAACGGTCTGTTGACCATCCGTATTCAGCCGGTCAGTGGGTCTTTTTTGACGATTTCCCCCTGAGATATTGGCTTTGCCAGGCATACAGGCGGTTGAGCGCTTCTATCGGTGAAAGCGCATTCAGGTCGAGTTGTTCCAGCTCCTGAAGCAACGGGTTGGTTTCAGGGAAAAGCACCATTTGCTGTTTAACGCCGGGGGTATCCAACCGGACTGCTTTACCTGAGCTTGATTCAAGCTGTTTTAATAATTCCGACGCCCTCTGGATCACAGGCTTCGGCAGGCCTGCCAGCTGGGCAACGTGGATACCATAGGAACGGTCTGCTCCACCGGCGATGATCTTATGCAGGAACACCACCACGCCATCCGCTTCACTGACGGCAACGTTGTAATTCCGGATGCCGGGCAGCAGGTCAGCCAGTTGTGTCAGTTCATGGAAATGGGTGGCAAACAGTGTCCGTCCGCGCAGTTCGGGGTGGTTGTGGATATATTCCACCACAGCCCAGGCAATCGAAAGTCCGTCGTAGGTGCTGGTACCGCGTCCGATTTCATCCAGTACCAGTAAACTGCGTGGCGTGGCGTGATTAAGAATGTTGGCAGTTTCGATCATCTCGACCATAAAGGTGGATTGACCGGCATGGATCTCGTCCTGGGCACCGATGCGGGTGAATATGCGGTCGACCAGACCGATCCGGGCTGAACCGGCCGGCACGAAACTGCCCATCTGCGCCATGAGCACGATGAGTGCCACCTGTCGCAGGAAGGTGCTTTTTCCACTCATGTTGGGACCGGTTATGATGCGGATCATTTCACCAGGTTCAAAAACAGTATCGTTGGGGACAAAGCGGTCGGTCTGTAAGGTGTGTTCGACGACCGGGTGCCGCCCGTCTTTGATCTCCAGGGTGGCATCATCGACAAGTTGAGGGCGGCGATAATCATACAGCACGGCAGATTCTGCCAGGCTTGCCACCACATCCAATTCTGCCAGAGAGCGCGAGGTTTCCAGCAGCCTTCCGGCCTGGCCGGAAAGGTGACTGCACACTTCCTTGAACAACCGGTTCTCGATCTCGCGGATGTGTTCCTCGGCATTCAACACCAGGGTTTCATATTCCTTCATTTCCGGGGTGATAAAACGCTCGGCATTTACGAGGGTCTGTTTACGAATATACTCTGAGGGTGCCTGATCCGCGCTGCCGCGGGAAATCTCAATATAGTAACCGAAGACCTTGTTATAGCCCACCTTCAGGGTCTTGATCCCGGTCCGTTTTTTTTCGACGCTTTCAAGATTGGCGATCCACTCGCGCGCGTCGCGTGAAGCGGTAATCACTCCGTCCAGTTCATTTGAATATCCGCTGCGGATGACTCCGCTGTTCGTCAGGGTGGCGGGTGGCTCATCGGAAATTGCCTTATCCAGCAGCTCATGTTCTGCCTGACAGGTGTCAACCCGGGTGAATATTGATTCAAGCGCACCCTGTTTCCCCTGGAATAGGACATGCAGATCCGGGAGGGCTTTAAGCGAGCTGCGCATCGCAACCAGGTCGCGCGGTATGGCATGACCCGATACGACCCGGTTGACCAGGCGCTCCAGGTCAGAAAATTCCTTCAGGACACCCCGCAACTCTGCCCGCAGCATGCCGGCACCAGCCAGGTATTCAACCGAATCGAGCCGCCGGTTGATGTCGGTGATATTCAATAACGGTTTGGAAACCCACTGGCGGATCAGCCGTTTGCCCATCGGGGTTACGGTTTGGTCCAGGACACCCAGGAGAGATCCTTTGACTTCATTACTGCGCAGCGTTTCGGTCAGCTCCAGATTGCGCCGGGTGGCGGCATCCAGCGTCATGAAGTCATCCAGGTGGTAGGTCTTTAAACCTGTCAGAAGTTCCAGTGCCGATGGCTGGTGGGATTTTAAATATTGGGTGATCACACCCGCTGCCTGTATCGCCAGTGGCAGACCCTTCAAACCAAAACCATCCAGGGTGGAGACGTGAAACAGATCATAGAGTGCGTTGGTGCAGCGCCCGGTTTCAAAATGCCAGTCAGGCAGGTGCGTCAGGTGTTCACCGGAGCCATTTACGAGTTCGAGACCTTCGGGGCAGAGGATCTCGGCCGGGGAAAGGCGCACCAATTCGGAACGTGCCAGTTGGGTGATGTCTTCACCCTCCATCTGACTGGCTGCAAATTCCCCGGTCGTGATGTCGACGTAAGCAATGCCGGCCTGTTTATCAGACAGGATCACGGCGGCCAGGTAATTGTTGTTCTCGGATTTCAACAGCCCTGGCTCGATGATCGTGCCGGGGGTTACGATGCGCGTCACCTGGCGCGGGAACAGACCTTTGACAGGTTGGTCTCCCATTTGTTCGCAAATGGCCACGTGGTAGCCTTTTTCGATCAAGCGTGACAGATAATTGTCGACTGCGTGGTACGGGATGCCAGCCATGGGGATTCGTTTACCCTTGGCAACGTTGCGGGAAGTCAGCACGATATCCAGTTCACGCGAGGTTGTTTCGGCATCCTCGTCGAAGGTTTCATAAAAATCCCCCAGCCTGAAGAACAGGATCGAATCAGGATGCTGCCGTTTTATTTCCAGGTACTGCTGGCGGATGGGTGTGATATCTTCAGGCATGCAGACATTCTAAGGGCAGGGGGATATTTCTGCAAGGTATTTGGCATGAAATTCACCGTTATTGAATGTTGTGTAAAAACAAACATGGGCATATAATTAAATCACTATATTCTTGAGAATTGGAGGATAACATGGCTAGTGTTACATACGAGCACGTTTGGAAAAAATTTGGTGAAGTGACAGCCTTGCAGGATCTTGACATCAAGATCGCTGACAAGGAATTCCTGGTGTTGGTGGGTCCATCGGGTTGCGGCAAGACTACCGCATTGCGCTGTCTGGCAGGGCTTGAAGAAGCTACATCCGGCAATATATTGATCGACAACAAAGTGGTCAATAACATTGCCCCCAAAGACCGTGACATCGCCATGGTCTTCCAATCCTATGCTTTGTATCCACATTATACGGTTTATGACAATATGGCATTTGGCTTGAAGTTGCGCCACGTCCCAAAAGCCAAGATCAAGGAACGCGTAGAAGAAGCAGCCCGCATCATGGGCATCGAAACGCTTTTAAAGAGAAAACCTCGCGAACTTTCGGGTGGTCAACGCCAGCGGGTGGCAGTCGGACGTGCCATCGTGCGTGAGCCAAAGGTTTTCCTCTTTGATGAACCGCTATCCAATCTGGATGCCAAATTGAGAGTGGCGATGCGCACCGAGATCAGCAAGATCCACAATCGGCTCGCCACGACATTCATCTACGTGACCCATGACCAGACGGAAGCCATGACGATGGCCTCACGCATTGCGGTCATGAACAAGGGCTTGCTGCTGCAGCTTGATACACCTCAAAACTTGTATGACCATCCAAACAACCTGTTCGTGGCGGGTTTTATTGGATCGCCGGCCATGAATTTCTTCAACGGGCACATCCGCAAGGATGGCAGCAAATTGTATTTCGACTCAGGCTTTTTCAAACTCATGATCCCACAAAAACGAAGCGCGTCTTTCCAGAAACTGGTGGATCATGAAGTCATCTTTGGTATCCGCCCCGAGAATATCTATAATCCCGAATTTGCCCCGCCGGGTGTGGACACCGAACCGGTCGAAGGTAAAGTTGAAGTGACCGAATTGATGGGCAATGAAATATTCCTGTACATGGTCAGCGGTACGACCAATTATGTTGCCCGGGTGGACCCCCGAACACGCTTTAAGATGGGTGACAAGGTCAAGCTGCTGTTCAACATGGATCTGGTTCATATTTTTGATCCGTCAGCAGACAAAGATAATCCGGTTAACGTTCATTAGGTATTTGAGAACTAAAAAGTGCCAGGCTGAAGTATCCTGGCACTTTTATTTTTTCCTTTAAGAGAATGAGGGGAAACCTATCTCTGCTTCAAAACCTTTCTGTGACCGATGACCCCCAGCAGAATGCCTCCCAACAAGCTGAAGCTGCCGGTGACGATGAAACAGTCCTGCCAGAAAGGCAGCGGAAATAATCGGATCAATGAGTCGGTGTAATAAAAGACCCATGTGCCACTCTCAAAGAATAGCTTATGGAATTGTGTGAAAAGCGCATCAAAATTGATCGCCAGCGAAATGAGCAACAGGATAATCAATCCAACCGTCAGGTAACCCCCTCTCATGATCGCTGACCAGTACTCCCGACTCCAACCCCCACGCAGCGCCCAAATGGAGATCAGGATCAAAAGCAACCAGCCGGCCAGCCACCAATGCAAGGCACCCTGGACCACAGTCTTTACATCCACCATATGGCTTAGTTCTCTTTCATTATATAATTGATTACCATCGGGAAGTAGTTGGTCGCCCAGGTAATCGATCTTGCTTCCATTGAGCAGATAAGCCACGGATATTTGAGAGTATTTCAATCTCTCTTCCAGCGTAAAACCATAGCCATCCGGCGGGAAACCCAGCCGGCGGTATTCCAGATTGAGAAAGACGGGGTTCATCAACAAAAGAATGGAGGTCATGAGCAGCATGGGTGGGAGAATAAACGTCAGGACCCAACTTGAAGCGATGTGTAACCGGTGTGTCAGTGGTTTCATTGTAATACCTGTGTTTCTCCGGAAAAAAGGAATTTCAAGACCAAACCGTTTGTAAGCCATTCGATCTGGTCGCGATCATCGGTAAATACGACCGTATGTTCGGGTTGAGGTTGCATATTCCCCGCCGTAATCTCCATGGTTTCGAGCAATAATGGGTGAACGTTAATGAGTGTCTTTAAATGTTCAAAGTTGGCCGGAAAATTCTCCGCCGCGGTCGGCTGGCGGGTGGCAAAGATCATGGTGTTGAATGATCCGGGTACGTCCACGACATGGATGGTGGGGAATACGGATAGAATTGTTGTCCCCAGGGCGTCCACCAACCGGCGGTCATCCGGGGCGCGACCTACATTGATGACCAGAACCCCCTGCGGCGAAAGGTGTTCGTACACCGACACGAAGAATTCACGGGTGGTCAAATGCCAGGGGATATAGGGCGGGCGGTAGGCATCCACACTGATAATGTCATACTGCTCCCGGCTGGCAGCCAGACCCACCCGGGCATCCTGGATGTAGACATTTAAGTTGGTCTCATTCATGTCAAAGTATTTACGCCCGACATCCACGATGACAGGGTCGATCTCATAGCCATCGATCGGGATGCTGCCATACACCAGGCTGGCATCGCGCGCAGCCGTCCCGGCTGCCAGACCCAGGATGGCAATGCGCCTGACCTGATTGGGCGTGACCGGAGGGGAATTGAAATATGGCGCTACCAGCACCTGCTCCCAGGGACCGTGATAATTCACAAGGGTCGGGTGGTAGATGGAATGGACGCCCTGCCCATCGTTCAGCCGCAGGTAGATGAAACCATCCTTATCGAGCACCTGGATATAGTTGTAGGCTGACTCGGTCTCATAGATCATACCGAAGGTCGATCGGTCCGCTCCACGCAGGGCGAAAAAAGCTGCCAGCGCCAGCAGGACCGGCATCCAGATATGGTGTAATACGACACGCCAGCCGGCGGAGCGATACAGACCGATGAATGCAACCAGAAGCAGGATGGCGCTGATGGTCAGGAAGGTGCGGTAGGTTCCGATCAACGGGATCAGCACCAATACCGGGAGAAATGTGCCGATAAAGGAACCCAGGGTTGAAATGGCGTAGATCCGGCCGGAGATGCTGCCTGCCGTGGTGGCATCCTGGATCGCAAGGCGAATGGCAAAAGGCGATGCCGTGCCGAGCAAGGTCACGGGGATGATGAACAGTACCACCACTGCGATGAACGAGCCGAACAGAATGCCCATCTGCAGATTATCGAAGGCATTGGCAGACATCCTTAATACCGGGCGTGCGATCAACGGCACGAGCCCGATTGTCAAACCGGCCCATGCCAGGATGCCGTAAAATGTGCATTCGCGGGGCGAGCGGTCTGCCCATTTTCCACCGATGAAATAACCCAAAGTCAGGTAGATCAGGATGAGACCGATGATGGCTGCCCAGACCAGATTGGATGAGCCGAAGACGCTGCCGAGCAGTCGCGAAGCTGCCATTTCAACCGCCAGACCTGCCAGCCCGGATGTGAAGACTGCGATGTATAGGTAGGTATTCTTGTTCATGGCTGGGCTTGATTGTAAAGCATTCCAGGGTTTAAGGCTATTCCTGCCCTCCGACCTGCCCGGCATTGATGCATCGCTCCACTTGGCATATAATCTCCCAATCACTTTCGACAGGAGAAATCATGCAACATCTTACCGGCACCCAGGTCCGTCAATCCTTCATTGACTTTTTCATCGGCAAGGGGCATACGTTTGTGCCTTCCTCTTCGCTTGTACCGGGTGGGGATGCCACTTTGCTTTTCACCAACGCCGGCATGGTGCAGTTCAAGGATGTTTTCCTGGGTACCGACAAGCGTGCCTATACGCGCGCCTGTAACTCGCAGAAATGCATGCGCGTGGCCGGCAAGCATAATGACCTGGAAGAGGTTGGGCGTGATGACAGCCATCACACTTTCTTCGAGATGCTGGGGAACTGGTCTTTTGGAGATTATTATAAGAAAGATGCCATTGCCTGGGCGTGGGAGTTGTTGACCGCCGTGTGGGGGCTGCCGAAAGACAAACTGTATGCGACCGTATTCAGGAACGATGACAGTGGAATTCCACCAGACGAGGATGCAGCTGAGATCTGGCGGGTGCAACCCGGTTTTGATCCAGGGCATCTGGTCTGGCTCCCGGATAACATCTGGGAAATGGCAGAGACCGGCCCGACGGGTCCCTGCACCGAGATCCATTTTGACATGGGCGAGATGTGCTGTATGAAAAAAGATCAGTCCGGGCATGTCTGCGAAGTGGGCGGTAATTGCGGCCGCTACGTGGAGTTATGGAACAACGTCTTCATGCAATACAACCGGCTGGGTCCTGATGAACTGGTGCCATTACCCGCCACGCATGTCGATACCGGCATGGGTTTGGACCGCGTGGTGGCAGTCATCCAGGAGGTCAATTCGGATTACCGCACCGACCTGTTCTGGCCGTTGATCCAGGAAATCCAACGACTCTCCGGTCAAAGCGATACCGAACGGGAGGAGAATTTCACTCCCTACCGGGTGATCGCCGACCATGCCCGCGCAGCTGCCTTCCTGATCGCCGATGGGGTGGTGCCCGGCAATACCGGGCGGAACTACATCACCCGCATGATCATCCGCCGGGCGGAGCGCTTTGGCAGCAAGCTCGGTCTGAATGAACCCTTCCTGGCAAAAATCGCACAGGTTGTGATCGAACTCTATGGCAGCCATTACTCGGAGCTGGAGATCAATAAGAAAACGATCCTG
The DNA here is from genome assembly GCA_963701225.1 of uncultured Chloroflexia bacterium. Taxonomy (GTDB): domain Bacteria; phylum Chloroflexota; class Anaerolineae; order Anaerolineales; family Anaerolineaceae; genus JAFGXF01. The sequence continues at coordinate 1,681,345 of OY969578.1, forward strand.
GATAACATCACCCGCGAGGAAAAACGCTTCGCGCGTACGGTGGAAACCGGTATCCTGCAATTGGATGACCTGTTGGCTGATTTAAAAAGAACCGGCAGCAAAATGCTTGATGGATCAAAGGCATTTACCCTGTATGCCACCGTTGGATTACCTTTGGAGATCACGCGCGACATTGCCCGCGAACAGGGGCTTGAAGTGGACGAGGCCGGTTTCAAGCAGGCAATGGAGGAGCACCGCGTGAGCTCAGGCGCCGGTAAAGCCATGGGAGCCCAGGGTGGTGCAGATGTCGAGGTATTCCGGGAATTACATGAAAGGTTGATAAAAGAAAAGAAACTTGATCAGTCAGGTGTTCGCTACGACCCTTATGGCAGCCTGGAAGTGAAGGGTACGCTCCTGGCGATCGTTCGGGATGGGCAGCCGGTTGATGAAGCAGAAAGTGGAGACACGGTCGAGGTGATCCTGCCGGAGACGCATTTCTATATCGAATCCGGCGGGCAGGTGTCGGACAGCGGAATACTCAGGTCGGAGAAACCGGATGGGTGGGAGATCTGTATAGAAGGTGTCCGCAGACCGGCAGCCGGGATTATTACGCACGTCGGGGAAGTGCTGAAAGGCAGCCCACGGGTGGGGGATAAGGTGGTCGCAGTTGTGGATGGCGAGCGGCGGGCAGATATCGAGCGCAATCACACTGCCACCCATTTATTGCATGCTGAATTGCGCAGCCTGCTGGGTGAGCATGCCCGCCAGGCAGGTTCGCTGGTGGCACCAGACCGCTTGCGTTTTGATTTCACGCATCCCGAGGGGCTGAGCGACAGCCAGCTCGAACAGGTCGAAATCGGGGTCAACCATGCCATCCTTGAAAATTATCGGTTGCGCATAGTCACTAAGGGGCGCGAAGAAGCTATGAAAGAAGGCGCCATGGCACTCTTCGGTGAAAAATATGGCGATACCGTCCGCACGGTCACGATCGGTGATGAACAGGGGATATCCTATGAGCTGTGCGGTGGCACGCACGTGGATGAGACCGGGGTTATAGGATTATTTTTGATCACGAGCGAAGGCTCAGCCGCAGCCGGCGTCCGGCGCATCGAAGCCGTCACCGGCAAGCGTGCCTACGCCATCATCCAGGCGAGGTTAAAAACACTCAAGGAAACCGCGCGTGAGCTTTCAGTCCCGGTTGATGAGGTTGGCAGGGCAGTGCGCAGCCTGGTGGATGGAGCAGCCGAAACCCGCAAACAAATAGGTGCGCTTCGGCAGAAACAGGCAGCGGAAGTCTTTGAATCGAAACTGGCAGGGGTCAAAGATGTCAACGGGATCAGGCTGCTCTCGGCAGTAATCCCCGATGCGGATGCGGATACCTTGCGTGCGATGACCGACCGATTTCGCCAGGTTCACCCGAGCGGGGTGTGCGTGGTCGGCAGCGTGGTGGATGGCAAACCGGTGATCATTGCTTCCGTGAGCGAAGATCTGGTCAAAAAAGGCGTTCATGCCGGCAATCTGGTCAAACAGATCGCCACACTCATCGATGGTTCCGGCGGTGGCAAACCCACCCTGGCGCAAGCCGGTGGCAGGAACCCGGCCGGACTTGAGAAAGCACTTGCGATGGTGGAAAAAATTCTTAAGTAGGGGCACGGCTGTGATCATAAAGTAGATATGTTGATGAATTTCTGCCGTGCCCAATAATTGAATATAATGTTCGGGAGGGGCAATGGATCATCCAGAGTAGGGGCATGGCAGAATCAACTGATGCCCCGGGTCAGTCAAGGAATTGCCATGCCCCTACTGGTTGCCAAAGACAGGCGTGATCTGTTCGGCGTATTGGAAGATGGGCAGGTGCACTTAAATTCCATTGGGAAATGTGCGGCCACCGTACTTAGCTCCCTACCGAAGCATTTTCAAGTCAGGCTTGATACGTGGATTATCATGCCCAACCATCTCCATTGCGTCCTTGAAATTACCCGTACGGGCGAAGCATCCAAATTGACGAGAAATCAGCGAGGTTTTGATGCTTTTTTGGATGCTTCGCCCCGACGCCCGATCGGGACGAGCCATGGATCACTGGGGGCGATCATCCAGAATTACAAATCGGTTTCAACCAGACGAATCAATGTCCTGCGGTGCACGCCGGGAAATCAGGTCTGGCAGCGCAATTATTATGAATGTATCATCCGCGATAAAGAGGATTGGCAGGCGATCGCAGATTATATCGAGGACAACCCATCAAAATGGGAAGAGGATCGGGAGAATCTCTCAATACATCATCGATAAGAGAATTGCTTTCCTATCCGGTCTGTTATACCGAATTATAGTGACCACCTTTGAAAACGGGGGAATTCAATCTGCAGAGATCATCTCATCTGTTAAGTAATTGACCAGAAATACTCTTATTATTTATTAATCGAAATCTATTGAAAAACAATCTTATTAGGAGTATAAATATCTATATAGTAGTATATAATCTCCTGATAGTATATTTTGACAATAAATTTTCAATTGATGAAAGGATGAAAGGTGGATATGAATATGGTTTTTCCTAAAGCAGTACGGATGTTCTTGTTGTCATTATCGCTGGTGATGGTCATTGTCGCCCCCACCCGGGTCAGTCCGGCATCGGCTGCCGGTCCGATTGAAGTCAACACAAACGTGGATGAATTCGGTCCGGGTGCCACCTGCTCGTTGCGCGAGGCAATCGAGGCGGTAAATATTATGGGGAACTTTGGTGGATGCCTCAACCCGGGAGTTATCGACATTCACCTGCCACCCGATACCTATACGTTGACCGGAGCCGCAAGTGAGTATTTAAATGCCACCGGTGACCTCAATATTCTCCATAATATGACCCTGACCGGAGATGATTCTATGACCACCATCATCAATGGCCCAACCGGTGACAGGATCTTATGGATCGATAATGGTATGTCGGTGACCATCGACGCCATTACCTTCCAATATGGTAATTCCCCAAGTAATGGCGGGGCTATTTACAATGCTGGCACCCTGGACCTGAATTATGTATCGGTCCACAATAATAGTGCACCGGGTTACGGTGGGGGTATCTACAACACCTATGAAGGCGAACCAGTGTCCCATCTTAATCTTTCTTATTCCCAGGTATATGACAATACAGCCACAGGCTCGAGTGCCAGGGGTGGGGGAATTGCCAATAATTCCGGATATATCGAGTTACAAAGTTCCGAAGTTAACGGAAACAATGCCTACAGCGACGGAGGGGGAGTGTGGTCTTCGAGTGGATATTTAGGTGTAATCAATTACTCAATTGTTCACAGTAACACTTCTCAGCACGGATCCGGTGGTAATATCTATAACAATGGACCGATGAATATCAGCAACAGCCGTGTTCACGACGGCAATGCCAATGTAGACGGAGGGAATATCTATACCGGATTTCCGGGAGGTGGCGGGTCGACCATGGATATCACCAATTCTGAAATCAGCTATGGATTTGCTTCCGGTAATGGCGGGGGCATTGCCAATGATGGATGGTTAACGCTGACCAACGTATCATTTTATTGGAATAATAATGTCGTAGGAGGCGCTCTCTATACCAGCGATCCGGTTGCCACGGCCACGCTGGATCATGTAACCATGTCGAATAATTTGACAGGTCTGACCGGTGCATATAATATTTATAATGCCGTACCCAGCATCCCTGTTATTGTTCATAACTCGATCCTGGATGCCGGTATTTCTACCGGGTGTATCGGAGCAGTTGCCCTTACAAGCAGTTACAGTATCGACAGCGGCACGAGCTGCAGCCTGCCGGGCGGGCAGCATAACCAGTCTTCCACCGATCCCCTGCTGGGTTCCTTTGATTTTCACGGCGGGATCAGCATGACCTTCCCGCTGGCGTTCACCAGCCCGGCTGTGGATACTGCCAACACCGGTGGCTGCCCGGTGACCGACCAGCGCGGTGTCATCCGCCCGATAGATGGCAACCGGGATGGCATCAACGGCTGCGATATCGGAGCTTATGAACTGCAATTAATGGTATATGCACCGCTGATCAATAAATAATATAGATCATAGAAAGAACAAACACATACGGCTTATATCATGCCAGGTATAAGCCGTTTTGATTCCATTAAAAAGCAGCGTAAAGGGTGGAGAGGTAAATATCATTTTAAGGGATAAAAATGCTTTTGCTATAACACTTGACAGTATATCATAACGTGATATACTAATCGCCGCATGGAGCATCCTATGAGTGATTTGCAGCAGGTAACGATCGACCGCATGATGAACGAGTGGAAGCGCGGCATGTTCAGCTTCTGGGCGCTCGGCTTGCTCCTGCTGCGCCCGATGTACGGGTTGGAAGTCAAACGGGAGATCGAAGACGGCACCGGAGGCAAGATCCGCCTGGGCGCCAGCACCATCTACCAGCTGCTGCGCAGGATGGAAAAACGCGGCCTGGTCACCAGTCGCTGGCAAGCAACCTCCCTAGGACCGCCACGGGCTTACTATGAGCCGACGCCATCCGGCAGGGCGGTTATCCGTGCGTTCACGGCAGAAGTGCTATCCATCGACAGCCCGATCTCGGCCGGATTGGGCAGGTTGATGATGAGCCTTGTGAAAGTGTTTGAGCTTGAAAATAATATTAAGAAGTGAGAAAAAGAAAATGAAAGAAATGAAGAATCATAAAATAAGAACGGTGCGCTGGAATGCGTACTACCTGGTGCGAATGCTGTTCAAGCCGGTAAGGACCAGTCGCGAGATCGCGCGTCAGACATCCATCCGCCCGGCAGTGTGGGTCGTTCTCGGTTTTGCCATTTATCTGGCGATCTCCTTCGCGCTGGCGCAAAAAGCCTACCCGCCGCCTGCACACGACCTGGAGGTCTGGATCAAAACCTGGGGTGCGTTCGTCATGCTGCCGGTCGTGAATATTCCACCCGAGCATTATCGCACCTTCCTGGCGATCATCATGCTGCCGCTGATGGGAGCTGCCTGGATGCTGATGGCCGGCAGCGCACATCTCCTGTCGAAGCTGTTCGGCGGTAAGGCACCCTTGAAAGTATGGCTCAACCAGGCTGTTTTCACCTTTTTTCCATTCTGGATCCTGGCGATTTTAATGGATGGTTTGTTCTCGGGTGTTTTCGGTGGGTATCAAGTACCAGCCCTCGAGATGCAGTATGGTCCCTTCTGGCATGATTTCGTGTTGTATTTCCCACAATACCTGTACACCGTGCTTTATGGGATCGGAGCGGTGTATGCCGGTATCGCCGCCTACCAGACCGAGCGTTTCGCCATCTGGAAAGCGGCCATCATCGGTTTGGCGGTTTTCATCTGGCCGATGATGATGGGCGTGTTATTGTTAAGATAACAGTGCAAAGGCTCAACGACTGAAATATTACCAGCCCGGCGTTGAGCCTTTTCTGATTAATCGTACGGGCGAAGCATCCCCTGGCCATGATAATTGTAAAAATCGAACATGTTTCACGGATGTTTCGTCCCAACGTCCAATGGAGATCTGCTCAGGGTTCCTGGGCGTGACCGGTTTCAACAGTCTTGCAACACCAAACGGCAGCGCGAATTATTTCCGGGATGGGAACAACGAGACGAAGTATGTCTACTCCGGCGTAACCGTTACCGAGATTCAGGAGATCGGCGGGATGTTTACGGTTCGCTTCAACTGCCTGACCTGGAAGATGTCGAAGAAATAGATTGTGAATCGGCGTAGGGGCATGGTGTATTGATAAAAAGTCATTTTGCGAGAAATGATTACCATGCCCTTACCAATGAACGGGGCTGCGAGATTGTGCGCCGCCCCATATTAATTCCCATTGACAACAACTATAAGCGACACCAGACTCGGGGTGGTATATGGCGACATCACCGCCCACCAATCAGAACGCTTTGCCATCTGGAAAGCTTCCTTCATCGGCTGGATGGTTTTCATATTGCCGATGATGATTTGCACGATCTTTTTCAGGTGGTCGCCATGCGAGATCACATCCATCTTGACAGTATCAATGAGGTGAGCTATCCTTATTTTGAATTTCAACTACGCTATATAGGATGATGTTCGTGGAGGGCTCACTCTATCTGGCTCTTCCTGTCGTAAAGTAAACTCGCCAGGATTCATTCCACCCTTCTCAAACAATTACAATTTTAAATATCCGGTTATAACTATTGATGCCGGATTCAATGGCATGTATTCCTGCCCCATATGGAAAGGAGGAAGTTCGGTAGAGAGTTGATAATCTTGTCAGGTGTTGAGATAAAACAATAGCTGATTAAAGGAGGATTATGTTTAAGCGAGTTATTCTCAAAGCAATGGTGTTTATTTTGATATCGATCCTGATCGATGCCATGGTCGTGCCATCAGGCAGCAGCCAGGCTCTGGCTTCGACAGCTAAAGGATTCTCCATCGTAACCTTGCAGCCTGACGTTTTGGAAGCCATCCGTGCCCAGGGAAAGGCATTCCACTTGCCTTCACCGGATAAGGCGAATCATGGAAAGAAGTTCAATCCGGTGGGCGATCCAGTCGGCCAGCTGACCCCTGATGCGCAGCAAAATGTCATCGTGTTGTTTGCTGAATTCACAACGCCCCCTCCGGGTGGGCCGGTTGACCGGCTCGACCTGGCATATTTTGATAACATGCTGTTCGGGACCGCTTATGATCCGGTCGAATATGAACCATATTCCGGTTATCCAACGGACAGAACGCTCTACAATTACTACAAGGAAGTATCCTACGGCGCGATCGATGTGGTCACCCTGAATATGCCCAGCACCACCGGCTGGATCAATGTCGGGCATCCCTACAGCTATTACAGCCGCGCAGATGGCATCCACGATAATTCATTCGGGCTGTTCCCGGAAAATGCCCAGGGCTTCGTACGGGACGCCGTCCTGGCAGCTGACCCGATGATCGACTTTTCACAGTATGCGAAAAACGGCGAAGTGCCCAACCTGTTCGTGGTGTATGCCGGCACCGGCGCCGAGTGGAGCGCAGACCCGAGCCTGTTCTGGTCCCATTCCTGGGATTTGAGCGAGGGCACCGGATTGAATGGCCTGATCGTCGACGGGGTGAAGATCAATAACTATGCTGTCATGCCCGAAGTCGGCGGCGATCTGACCGGTTATACCGGCGTGGTCTCGGGGCCTTACCCGCCGACGGTTGGAGTGTATGCCCACGAATATGGGCATGTGCTCGGCCTGCCCGACCAGTACGACTATGGGTATGAATCCGACGGCACGGATGTCTACAGCCTGATGGCAAGTGGCAGCTGGAACCGCTACCCGGCCGACCGCATCTTCAGCGGCAACTCTCCCGCCCACCTGGATGCGTGGAGCAAGTATCGGATGGGATGGATGGACCCGGTGGTGATCGACGAGGCGGCGGATGCCATGGTGCTGACGCTGCCGCCGGCAGAATTCAGCGCGGTGTCGTACAAGATGATCGTCCCGAGCTCGAACGGCAAGGAGTACTTCCTGTTCGAGAACCGGCAGGGGATCGGGTTCGACCAGGGCTTGCTGCGCTTTGGACCGCACGGTCTTGCCATCTATCACGTGGATGACACTGTCCTGACGCGCAATTACTGGCGTCCGAACGAGGCGGAGAACTGGAAGGAATTTCGCTCGGAAGGCTGGCAGAAAGCCTGGACCGGTGAAACACATTACGGCATCTCGATCATTCAGGCGGATGACCGCTGGGATCTGGAGCATGCCTGGTATGCCGCTCCGGTTGGCGGCTATTCCTGGACCCTGGTGGGCGACCTGTATCCCGGTTTGATGGGTGTCAACAGCTTCTCCAGCTACACGGCGCCCAACAGCAGCGCCTACTACTGGTGGGGTGGCAACGAAGATCCCAAATACGGATTTTCTGGTGTGACCGTCACGGACATTCAGGAAGCGGCCGGGTTGATCACGGCCACCTTCGACTTCGTACCCTGGAAGGCATCGAAGAAATAGATTGTGAATCAGCGCAAGGGCATGGTGTATTGATAAAAATCATATTGCGAGAAATGATGACCATGCCCTTACCAATGAACGGGGCTGCTTGCAATCTCGCAGCCCCGTAGTGTTATATGGATAATCGTATTTACCATCGCCGTTCGATCCGTTTGCCGGATTGGGATTATAGACAGGGGGCGTATTCTGTCACGATTGTAACTAAAGATAGGGAAAATCTATTTGGTGAGATCGCAGGTGATATGGTCAATCTTTCAAAGGTTGGCAAAATCATCAGGAATGAATGGTTACGGTTGGAAAAACGATTCTTTCATATCCATTTGGATAAATATATCGTAATGCCGAATCACGTGCATGGAATTATTGTGTTTCGGGGTAGGGGCATGGCGGAATCGATTGAAAATATAGACAAATCTGTGGAACGCCATGCCCCTGCAAAAGGGATATTTGGCAAACCGGTTCCCGGTAATCTGGCAACGATCATTCGATCATTCAAATCATCAACAACGTTGCGGGTCAATCTGATGAATGGCACCCCCGGCATGCCGGTCTGGCAGCGGAATTATTACGAACACATCATCCGCGAAGAAAGGGATTGGCAGGCAATCTCGGATTATATCGACAGCAATCCGGAAAAATGGGCAGAAGATCGGGAGAATCGATCGCGGGAGTATTGATCAGTACATGGCACCCGGAAATCACCGTACGGGCGAAGCATTGAGCAATATTGTTTCAAAGAGAAATCGTACAATAAAAACGGATGCTTTGCCCCTACTATTTTGGCGGATCGGAATATTATCTCAGGGCTTGAACATTAAAGGCATGAAGAAGTACTGCTCACTTTCATAAGCGCCTATATCGCACTGTGCTATACCATCCAGATCTCCGTCAATGGGTCGGGTCACTCCGCGTTGATCGGAGGCCCCGCAATCGATATTATCCCCTGTGTCGATTGCGAGACTGTTCAGGAATAGGGCATGGGTAAAAGTATATCCCCCGTTGTTCCTGAGAATCCCAAGCAAAGGGTCCTGCCCTGCGGGAATATTATGGGTGGTTGAGCCGTTGACGGTGCAACCCGTTATGCTATAGATCAAATTGTAGTCATTCGATGTGATCGTCCCACCGCATTCGGGATAAGAGTTACCTGGATTGTTATTCAGGGCAAGGATCGTATTATGTAAGGTCACGTTGGCGGCTAGAGCAGCATTGAAGATGCCTCCCCCCTTACCGGCAGGTTTTCCATTCCCGGCAGCATTATAGCTGATGGTCGTTGAATCGATTGCCACGGAGAATGAACCGGTGTCGGAATTGTATATTGCTCCACCTGAACCACCATCACTGGATGGAATTTGATTACTGCCACAGGTATTGCCGCTCAGTGTGGATTGTAGCAGGCTCATCGTGCCGGCATTGTAGATGCCACCTCCATTTCCCCCAGTACCCGCTGCGGAGGTGTTCCCCGTCGTATTGCCGCTGATCGTACTATTTTCAATCGTAAAGGATCCGGCATTATAAATCCCTCCCCCGTGTCCGCCCCTGCACAAGCAGGCATAACTGGAACCATTACCGGTCAAGTTATCACGCACAGTGCTATCGGTCAGACTGCCATAACCTGAAGCGCTGTTATAAATGCCACCACCATTTCCTCCATTATATAAGGCAGGGCCGGACCCGTTATGGGTTTGATTATTGCTGATGGTACTGTATGAGATATACAGTGTTCCGCTGTTGTAAATGCCGCCGCCATGCTTATCACCAACTGTGGAGGCGTCCCTTCCAGAACTGTTATGGGTAACGGTTACACTGCCAAGAGTCAATAATCCGGCGTTGTAAATTCCACCCCCCCAGCCATTTTTACCATCGTCGTTAATGGAATGTCCATCCTGGATGGTAAGATCAGTCATCCACAAGACTCCGGATCCGATCACATCGAATACCCGGTCCAGTTCATTGCCATCTATGATCGTCTGACCCTGACCCAGCCCAACGATCTTTGTGCCAATGGCGATGGCCGGTGCAAACAGACCTGGTCCCGTGATGAACGGATTATAGATATCCAGGTCACCAAACTCGTTGATATTCTCAGATCCCGCACGAGTCAGGGTGTAGGTCAAAGCTGACAACTGGATAACATCCATTGTCTCTGACGAACCAGCAGAGCAGCCACCGAAAGCCGCGTTTGTGTTCGCAGCTGTGACCGCTTCCCGCAGTGAGCAGGTTCCGGGACCCGAGCTGGCATCGAATTGATCATCAGTAATATCGACTATGATGATATTGTCAGCGGGCGCCAGCGTCGCCGGGTTCGAGGCTGTGAGCAGGGAAGCTGTGATCAGAATTGATATAGAAAGAACGGTCAGCAATTTCATAATTTCACCCTCACTTTCTGAAAGTTCTGAAATGAATAAATTCATTATAGTGCTTTTATAATATTATTCAATCTTGATTGTTAGTGTAACATTCATTCTGTAACAGTGTAGATCACGGTATCCTTTCAGTGGTCAAAGAGAAAGGAGAAACCATGATCTACAATGAGGATTGTACCTTACCAAAGGAATATGTAGAACAACTAGCAACGGGAGACATTGAAGCGGTGTCAGATATGATACACCTGCTGAAACAACTATAGTAGGATTTTTAGCCTATTTAATGGGTGTACTTGAAAAAACTAACTCTTTTGTATCTGGTTGAACTTCCTTAGTTAAGTGTTCTTTAATACCAGAAAGATTGATAGCGGGGAGTTCTCTAAGAACAATATTTCCCCCGCTTACTTGCGAACTCGCCACCGCGCGATTGGGATATGGAACGGGAAGATGATGTTCGAGAAGATGTTCTATATGTTCTATACGAACTTCATTAAGATTGCTGAGAGCCTCTTCTTCGGTCAATCCCTGTGCCATACAACCCTCTAATTCAGGATTGCGGGCAAGAAATATATAATCACCATCGGTAGTTTTGTCTCTAAATAATTCTACCGTGTATGGATATTTTGATAATATAGTAGCATGTTCTTGTTGTGTTTTAGCCATGTTGTTTCTCCTTCAACTGCTGAAGCCTATCAATTAATTTTATGGCATTGTCGATATTGTATTCACCAAGTTTGGTATGACGCGGTAACCAAGTAAATAATTCGGGGTGGTCAGGATGATAAACCTTATCGTGTGGGCCTCTGCTATTCTTTATTATAAATCCAAAACCAAGGTAAAGACTATCAAGTTTTGTTCGATTCCATCCGGCTTTTGACCTACGGGCATCTGCGAGTAGTTTGGCGGCTTCTCCCCCCATTTCATTACGCCCCTAATTGAGGTGGTTGTTGTAATAACTCCGCATATATCAACAAACTAGCTTGAAAGTTGTCGTCAACGTGCAAGATAAATTGATACATTCCAGGTTTCTCAAATCCAATTGCATTCACATTCAAAATTACTACAGTATCTGGGTTGAGTCCACCTACCCTTTGTGGAAAAGTAACAACGTTTTCAAACATTTTTACTTGTTGGGAATTACTATCTTCGCCTGCAAAATAAAGTGTTACCTTTCGGTTATCTGGACGTTCGCCCAACTCTAATGCGAGTTTTATTACTATCGTAGGGCGAGGATAAACTGTCGGAAACTGGGGTGAATTAATCTTATTAAATATAGCAAAGATATTTATCTTGCCGTCTTGTGTTAGATTGGCATTTTCGGCTATTACGAAGATTTCGGTTTTCATGACCGTACCCCTTTCCTGAGTGATATCGCTATTATATCATTGGACTGGATGACCTTAAAGTTTATATAAGTTATAATCTTACAACCTTAATAAATATATTAAATAATATGTCCTTATCCGAATCTGACACCCGTGCCAAACTGATTGACCCCACCCTGCATTCACGTGGCTGGACAGAGGATTTAATTCGGCGCGAGGAAACTCCCGGAGCAGTTGAAGTACTCGATGGGCAACCACGCCGAAACCAGCACAAGCGTACAGATTACACCCTCCGCGTCAAGGTGACAATGGACGCGCAACCTGTTACGGTTGCGCTGATTGAAGCCAAGGCAGAGCATCTACCCCCGGGGCACGGTCTTGAGCAAGCAAAACTATACGCTGAATCAAAGCGATTGAATGTCCCGTTTGTTTTTACGACTAATGGCCACATGTTTGTACGCTTCGACCGAGCTAACGGGAAAACAAGTAGACCCCGACCTATTGTTGAGTTTCCATCCCCGACTGATTTACGAGCCGACTACGAGCAGGAAATGGGCTTTCGGCTTGACTCGACGGCAGCCCGACCCTTACTTGCACGCTATACGGGCGGTGAGGCAACCCGTCGTTATTATCAGGATGCTGCAATTCGTGCGGCGCTCGAAAAAATCGCACTTGGGGATAAGCGAGCATTGCTTTCCTTGGCTACAGGTTCGGGTAAAACGTTTATTGCTGTCAACCTACTTAAGCGTATTGCGGATGCCGGTCAATTGCGAAGGGCGTTATTTATTTGTGACCGAGATGAGTTGCGCAGTCAGGGGTTGGCGGCTTTCCAGAATATGTTTGGCGCAGATGCGGCTGAGGTATATCGAAAATCAGATGGCACCAATAATGCGAAAAATGCACGTATTCATATTGCCACCTATCAAACCCTTGGTGTGGATTCGGTTGAAGGAGATACGAGCTTCCTTACCGAACAATATCCTGAAAACTTTTTCAGTCACATCGTGATCGACGAATGTCATCGTTCCGCATGGGGTAAATGGTCAATTGTATTAACTCGAAACCCAGATGCTGTACAGATTGGTTTGACAGCCACGCCACGCCAGTTGACTGGACCAGAAATGACGCCGGAAGACATGCAAATCACATCTGACAACTTGAAATATTTTGGTGAGCCAGTATATGAGTATGATATGGCACAGGGTATCGAAGATGGTTACCTTGCTGCCTGTGAAGTAGTCCAACGGGATATTTTCCTAGATAAAAAGGACGAATCCGAACGCGAGACCGGCGTTGAAAGGGAAGACCTAATTGATAAACACCTTACAGACCCTATCACTGGCAAGCAATTACAAATATCTGATGTTCATGCGCAACATTATGAAGCTAGTTCCTTCGAAGCCCGATTAATGATGCCGGACCGGGTTAATACGATGTGTAAAGACCTGTTTGACTTGCTGATTGCTAATGGGGGACCGGAGCAGAAGTCCATCATTTTCTGTGCTCGAGATACCCACGCTGACTTAGTTGCAATCGGAATGAACAACTTATATTCAGAATGGTGTAACACTCACGGTAATAGGCAATTGGATCATTATTCATTCAAATGCACTGCTGCCAGTTCCGGAAATGACCAATTGGCTGATCTTCGCGGCAGTTCACGAAGTTATTTTATAGCCTGCACTGTTGATTTGTTAACCACAGGTGTAGATGTCCCAATTGTGCGTAATGTGATCTTTTTCAAGTATGTGCGTTCAGCGATTGCCTTTTACCAGATGGTAGGGCGTGGCACCCGCATGCACCCGCCAAGCGGTAAATTGATGTTCTGCGTCTATGATTACACAAATGCCACACGATTATTTGGAGAGAGTTTTGTTACTCGCTTCGTCAAGCCAAGGGAGGGTGAGGCAGAGCCACAAGAACCGCTTTCACCGCCGATACAAGTTGAAGGCTTCGATGTAACCATCACTGATGCGGGTCATTCCATCCTGACAATGGTGGACGGTAAAGCAGTACCTGTAACAATCGAGGAATATAAGGAACGCTTGTCCTCTCGATTGGTGGAAGAAGCACCCACATTGGAACGCTTTCGGAAATTATGGATTAACCCTCCAGATCGCCAGCGTTTACTTGACGGGTTGCCAGATGGAGAACGGTCAGCATTGCTTGTGCGCTCGATAGAGAAAAAAGATTCTTATGACCTCTATGATATTTTGGCTGATCTAGGATATGGACTACGACCTCTCACCCGTCAAGAACGCGCTGATGCCTTTAAATACAAACATGCTGCTTGGCTAAGTGGAATGCCAGCTAGCTCAGCAAAGGCGTTATGGGCATTAGCGGGACAGTTTGCGCGCGCCGGTACTGAGGGATTAGAGAACCAGCTTGTATTCGAGACACCCGAAGTGAAGAAATCCGGTGGGTTGGATGCCCTTCGAAGATTGGGACGCCCTGCCGATGTTTTACGCGAGACAAAGGTGCGGATTTTTGCAACGTGAGCGATGAAGACAAATAACATGTTACCTGCTGGTTGGCGTTGGGTGAAGCTTGATGATATTTGCTCTCAGATAACAGATGGGGCTCATAAAACACCGCTATATGTTAATAGAGGCGTTAGATTTATTTCGATAGCTAATCTACGCCCCTTTAAGCCCCTAACATATATTAGATATGAAAAATTCATAACCCAAGATGAGCATGAAAAGTTAACAACAAGGTGTAAGCCAGAGAAAGATGATATTCTAGTAACAAAAATTGGCACTTTAGGTATTGCGAAAAAGGTTGATTTTGATGAAGAGGTTTCTATTTTTGTTGGTTTAGCGCTTGCTAAACCTAACAAAGAATTTGTATATCCTGAGTACCTTGAGTGCTATTTAAATAGTCCTTATGCAAAAAAATTGGCTATTGAGGGAGCAAAGGGTGGTGGGCGACAAACATTAGCAATTCAGGCTTTAAAACGTTTCCCCGTTCCTCTGCCGCCTTTGCCTGAGCAAAAAAGTATTGCTATGCGATTGAACAAGCAAATAGCAGCAGCTGAAAAGGTATACAAATTTGCAGAGGAACAAATAGAGATAGCGCGTGAATTGCCATCTGTATATTTGAGAAGTATTTTTAATGATAGACAAACAAAAAAATGGAATCGTAGATTGCTTGGTGAGGTATGTAAAATAATCGCTCGACAGGTTGACCCGAAGAAGCCAGAGTATGGAATACTACCACATGTTAATGGTGAAAATATTGAAAGTGGTACATGCCAATTACTATATTTAAATAGTGCTGCTGATGAAGGTATGAAAAGCGGGAAATATCTTTTTGATGCGGGCGATGTTTTGTATTCAAAACTTCGGCCCTATCTAAAGAAGGTTACAGTTGTCGATTTCGTGGGCGTTTGTAGTGCTGACATGTATCCTATCAAAGTGAATCATGAAGTCTTAGATGCGCAATACTTGTCTTGGGTTTTGGTTTCAGATGAATTCACGAACTATGCTGATGAGGAGTCTCGTCGTGCTAGAATGCCAAAACTTAATCGAGAACAATTATTTGCATGGAATGCCCCTATCCCGCCATTAGATGAACAGAAGCAGATTGCGTTATTTTTGAACAAGAAAATCATTCATACAAAAAATTTAATTTGCCAGATTGAAACCCAACTTGCCGAAATAAACCAACTTACCCCCACATTGCTGAGGCATGCGTTCAGCGGAGTAATTTAGAATATGCCAGATTCAGTCAAAAACAACACAACTAACAAGCGTATGTTCACTACCCAATCAAGCTTGGATTCTTTTGTCTGGAGTATTTGTAACATCCTGCGGCGTTCAAATTGTGCTGGCGCACTTCAATATGTACCTGAACTGACTTGGATTCTTTTTCTGCGTATTCTTGATGATAATGAAATTCAAGAAGCCGAAGCATCCGAAGCGGTCGAGGGAGAGTTTTCGCCTTCTCTTGAATCCCCTTATCGCTGGCAAGATTGGGCTGCTCCCGATGGTTGGAAGCGCAAAGAACTCGCCGACGGCGCTCTAGGGGCTTTATTTGGCTTTGTTAATGGTGAATTATTGCCATATCTCAAAGGGTTACGCGAGCGGCCTAATGCAAGCTCGCGCCAGAAAGTAATCAGCGAAATCCTATCTGGCGTGGAACACGTGCGTGTCGATACCGAAAAGAACTTTTTAGATGTCCTTGATAAAGTTCATGAGATCCGTCGTGAGAACATTGACACGACTCATATTTTTGCGCTGTCTCAAGTCTACGAGGGGCTCCTGCTTAAGATGGGCGAGAAAGGCAATGATGGTGGGCAGTTCTTTACCCCACGTCAAATCATCCGTGTCATGGTAAGGGTTGTTAACCCGAAATCTGGCCAAATTATTTACGACCCTTGCTGCGGGACAGGGGGATTTCTTGCCCAATCATATGAGTACATGAGAGATACCCTTGGTGATTTGACCACTGGACACGAGCTCGAAAATCTAAAACGAAATACATTTTACGGGCGTGAAAAAGAGAATCTCGTCTATCCCATCGCTCTGGCTAATTTGGTCTTACATGGGGTTGACGAGCCACGGCTCTGGCATGGTAACTCGCTAACCGGTCAAGAGGTCTTTGGCGGGTTATTTCAGGGTGCGCCGTCTTTATTCGATGTTGTGCTAACCAACCCACCCTTTGGCGGCAAAGAAGGTAAGGAAGCCCAGACGCGCTTTGCCTACAAGACAGGTGCAACCCAAGTTCTTTTTCTTCAACATGTAATTGATAGTCTTAAAAGTGGTGGAACTTGCGGAATCGTTCTTGACGAAGGAGTGCTATTCCGAACCAATGAGACGGCTTTCGTCCAGACCAAACGCAAACTGCTTGATGATTGTGATGTATTGGCAATCGTTAGTTTACCCAGTGGAGTCTTCACAGCGGCGGGTGCAGGAGTCAAGACAAACCTTATATTCTTCACCAAAGGACAACCAACAGAAAAAATCTGGTACTACGACCTCTCGGATATAAAGGTCGGAAAGAAGACACCGATTACAGCTGACAAATTTGAGGAATTTTTCCAGTTGTTACCCACACGGGCTGATTCAGCCCGAAGTTGGACAGTTACTCGAGATGAAATAGAAAAACTCGGTTATGACCTGAAAGCGGTCAATCCGAATGCAAAGGTTGAGGAAGATTTACGCACACCTGAAGAATTACTTGATTTAATAGAAGCGAAAGGGAAGGAAATAGCAGAAGCGCTTGGCAAGTTAAGAGAATAATCTATTCGGATTTCTCTTACCTCAATACTGGAAAACTAGGCATGTAACCATGTATCCGGCTCAGTTCTTACACGGAAATGTCTGCTTCTGCTTCCTTAAGTATTTTGACGATTTGTGTCTCGCTGAACAATGACTTCTTCACGTGGTTGATCCTCGGTCTAATTTTGACAGAAGTTTCTACTTTCTGATGGTACTAATTTACGGGATGGTTACCCGTGATCTACACTATTACAGAATGAATATTATACATACTAGGTCATATTTAATATCTCATATTTATCTTGATTTTTATATGGATTTCTTGTATAGTTATAGTTGAAATTATGAAATATATTTTTATTATATTATTCATAATTATCTTGATACTCATTAAGGAATACCAGAGATAACACGAGTGGAGGCTATTATGAAGGTAAATAAAATAGTTGTTCATTCATTAAATAAAATCGAAGGTCAACAATCAGCGTCAGTGGATCTTTCACAAGAGCTGTTACATATTGATGATATGTCACTCGGTCTTATTCAAAGATTAGATGCAAGTTATAGAAAATCAGAAATTACTAATGCCATATTTAATGATACAAATGGAAATGTTTTTCCCAAGGAATTCAGAGATTACATAGAACAAAATACTAATGATGCCTTCCTTGTTTTCTCCCGGGAGGCTATTAAAAACCTACGAGATCAAGTTGTGAATATCTCTCCTGCAAAAGGTGGGTTCTTGGTATTTGCAGAGTACAAAAATGATGTACGGGATTATATTTCAGTATTCCTTATAAGAGACACTATTGGCATGTTATTTAAGAAAGATCAGGGCAAGACCTCGTTCATCATTAATCCTGCAGAACACCTTGATTTAGATAAATTGGCAATGGCATGTAAGATTGACATAACAAAATATAAGCAGAATAATGGTAAATATTTAAGCTTCATCAAGAGAAAGATGGAGAATATCTCTGAGTACTTTATCAATTGGATTTCCGTAAAAGAAAGGGAAAGTAATAAGATATTTACCGAAAATCTATATGAATTGATAAATCAGGTTGACTTACCTCGTGATGAAAAAGGGGAAAAAATACCTAGAGACATTTTTAGATCAAAAATATTTGATTACGTAAAGTTTTCCCCATCGAAGATAATAAATATTAACGACCTAAGTAAAATCTTTTATTCGAATGAATCATATTTGGTAGATTTCGCCGAAAAAAATGATATCACGATCGATACAGTATTTCAGCCTGATGGAAGAGTAATGAAAAAATTTATTCGAATAGATTTAGATTCAGATGGTATACATATTAGATTTTCTCGAGATGAGCTTCAAAAGAAAGTACGTTTTGATCAAGGAAATATAAATATTGTCATTATTGAATCTGAAAGATTCGCTAATGATCTAAGAAAAGAAATCGAAAAGCATGGAACTGATTGATGTAGTTAAAACATTATTTAAAATAGGGCAAACATGTATAGGTCATAAACTTGAGGCTGGAGACTCAATCATTTATGATTTCAAATCTAGAGCAAATGAGGAAAAAACTCTCGATAGGGTTGGCATAGTCTACGATAAAATTGGGAAAAATGAGATTTCAATTAGTTTGAGCCGATATTCTGGTTTGTATTATAACGTAGATCACTTTTTACAAAATAGCCAGCAATTATTCGAGCAACAAGTATCAGATCAGACACTTTGCTCAAATATCGGAATTCTTTATTATTTAAATGACAAATACCTTTATTATGATTCTTCTCGCGATAATACCTTTTTAGGCTTAGAGCCCGATCCAACAAACCTCCTTATACAGAATACATTTTACTATTGGAAAATATTCCAAGACTTTAGATCGCTAAATATCATCGAGTATCATAGTGTTGCAAATAGAGAATTCATTCTCGTTTCTCCTGAAAAAGGTAAATTCCTGTTAGGCTATCCTTCTATACCTTCAATCTTTCCTAAAAATATAATAATAAAGAATAAGTATTTAGAAATGACGAAAATCAATCAATCACAAGAGTTTCGTTTCTTTTTTAAGGAACAATTGATAGATTCCCTTTCGTCATTTAATCATGATCAAAAATTTCCAAAGTTTGTAGAAAAATTGGATACTATTATTCAAGCAAGCGAAAATAATTATGAGGTTTTTCTAAGAAAATTTAATTTCGAAGATTTGAAGAAGAATTTCCGTAAACAACGCGACGAATATTTCTCTAATATTAGAGATATTATCGACCAATTGCTTGGTAAGCTTGTATCGATACCGTTATCAGTTTCTGCTGCTGCTCTGGCAATTTACAATTTAAGAGCAGAACCCTCCTATGCTATCATTGTTGCAATTGCGTTTGTTGCTTACTCCCTTTTTGCCTCCTTCCTTTTGCGTGTTCTGCGCGTGGATGCAATCGAAATTTGTCAAGATTTGGAAAAGGATATCGATATAATAAAAACATCTTCTAATATCCCAGATTCAATTTTGAAAAAGGAAACAAAAAAAGTTTACAAGAAAATTCAACTTTTGGTTAATACTATCTTTATATTGCAATTGATTTTTGCTGTCTTAACGTCATCAGTACTAATAGTATTTTTCCAATCCATCATAGTCCCATTGAAAATGGAAGTAATAACGATAATATTTGTGTTCGATTTGCAGTTACTTATTTCAATTTGGTGCCTTGGAAAAATAAAAATTCCTATCCAGACTTAATCCATTTTATACAGGTTCTATAATCAGCTCGCTTTTAGGGCAAAAAACCAAACTTCGGTCGGTTTTTCTAAAAAAAGTACCAAATAAATAACATTCACCTAGTTGGCCATATATACACGTGTTTAGTGTTTTTCAATCAATAAATTAATGCGATTTATACGATGGGTGATAGATTCCAGTGAGCATTTATACTGGTAACTCATAAAATCATACTGTTCAATAATATGCAACCCGGTTGTTGATACAGCTAGCGCTGCTTGGTAATCCCCCATCTGATGTTCATAATATTTCGCCAGCTCGATGCAGGCATACACCTCGCCGTGCCCGGCTGCCTTCTCCCACAGTGCCACCGCCTTATCCCATTCGCCCCGCCTTTTATATAAGAACGAATAGCGCTCGACCGTCTTCCAGAAATGCTGCTCGGGGATGTCGCGCCCCAGCCCCTGCTCGTACAGCGCCACGGCATCCTCGTAGTGCTCCAGCTCCTCGAACAACCGCGCCAGGGCGACCAGGTCCAGCCCGGGCAGTTCCTCGAAGCCGAGCGGATCGGCCAGCAGCCCGGCGGTGTGGGTGAAGAGGCCTGCCAGCGACAGTACGTCCATGGCATTGTGGTAAAAGACACCTGCCAGCGGGCGCGCATCGCCGCTTTTGAGATAATCGACATACAGCTGCGGTACCAGGTAACCCGGCACTTCCTCCTGCGTCCGTCCGGCGCCCAGGATCTGGCGCTCGACCTCCCCCAGCGTGCGGCTGGGCAGGCGGTCACGCCACAGACGGCGCGCCAGCGGCAGCAGGTCGAAATGCGGGGTCTCTGCCAGCGGGAAGCTCAGCTTGTTAAGAGTGTAGCGCCCGCGCAGCATCGGCAGGTCGAAAGCCTTGCCGTTGTAGCTGACCACCGCGTTCAGCCCGCCCAGCTCCTGCTCGAGCGCTGCCAGCATGGCGGTCTCCTCGGCCGGTCCGCGCATGAAGAACTGGCTCAGCTTGAAGCCGCCCTCGACCGGGCGCCCGATCCCGACCAGGAAGACGAAGGTGCCCGTCCCGCCCGCCAGGCCGGTGGTCTCGGTATCCAGGAAGACGAAATCATCCGCTTCGGGATCGAGCGCATCCGCCAGGCGCGCCCACTCCGCCAGCCTTTCGATGGGTGGCAGGACATGCAAATGCACGTTGCCGTGCGTATACTCCGCCGGGAAGAACTGCTCGAGCTTGAAGCACTCGCCGTAGATCGTCTTGACGAAGCTGCCCTCCAGCACTTCATCGATCGGGTGTCGTTCGGAGGGTTCGGGTTTCTTGAGCCCCTCGACTCCCAGCCTGACGCCCAGTGATTTCAACCGGTCGGAAAGCGGGCTCATGCCGGTTTGCCCCCTGTATTTAATAATGCTTCGATAATGGCGCGCGTCTCGGCTTTGCCGCCCGAACCGAACTCGCCGCCCGGTCCGACGCAGGACGGGCAGCCGTCGGCGCACGGGCATTCTTTAACCGTCTCGAGCGCCCTGCCCAGCAACTCAGGCTGCAGCTCGTACAACCGCTCCGACAGCCCGATGCCGCCCGGGATGGCGTCGTATACCACCACCGCCGGGTGCGGACCGTCGCCCAATATTCCTGAATGCAATACCGCCTGGGGGTCGGAATGGATGCCGATGTCGTGCGCGTCGCACATCAGGAACAGCGGCGCCAGCGTACCCACCAGGTGCGCCAGTCCTGCCAGGCCCGAGCGCATGCGCACCGACAGCTCGGCACGCCGGTGACAGACGCCACACAGCGTAATAAGGTTTTCGAGCTGGTTGGCAGCTTCGGGGTTGGTGAAGGCTCGGAACGGAAACTTGTGATGGACGTCATGCTGCTGACCACCCGTTTCCAGTTTACCGCAGGATTGGCAGGCATGCTTGTCGCGTTCCCGCACCTGCTCGCGCAGCTTGTTCCAGCCGGGTCCGTACTTGTTGCTGTCGTTGCGCCAGGAGCCCATCGCGCGCAGCTCCTCGACCGTATCGTCTTTCAACATCAGCCAATAGCCCATGGTGGTCAGTTCGCCGGGCGGCAGGTCCACCTCGCCCGTGCCGAGCTGCTCGTGGGTGTACCAGCGGATCTGCTTATAACCGGTCACCTGGGTGGTGACGATCAGCTCGCCGTAGGTGCGCGCGCAGCCCGGGCAGCTTTCCTCCTTGACCACCGAATGGCTCTGTACCGTGGTGCTGGAGATCGAATCGGTATAATAATCCCCGGTAAATGGGCTTAACCTGGCTATGTGATGTTCCAGGTCGAGTTCCTCGACCAGGTAGGTCTGGCTTTCGTGCAGGTAGACCGCCTGTGGATGCACCATCCAGAAAGCGCTCTCGCCATCCACCTGGCCGATGGTCCGCAAGCGTCCCTCCTCCTCGACCTGCAGCAGGTAGCGGTCGGGGGAGATGTTCCTGAGCGATACCTTGCTGGCAGGGTATTGGTCCGCCATCCAGAAGTAGGTGCCGTCCGTACTGTGCAACTGCCCGCTCTGTTCGAGATATTGCAGGAACTCGAGCAGCTGGTCGACCGGCAGCCGCCCAAAATCCTCGCCCGGTTGGAAAGGCAGCTCGAAGGCTGCCGAACGGATGTGGTCGAGCAGGATCAGCAAATTATCGGGTTGGATCAGCGCCTGTTCGGGGGAGCGCCCAAAGAAGTATTGCGGGTTGCGCGCCAGGAACTGGTCGAGCGCATCCGCTGCAGTTACCAAAACGGCCAGGGCGGGCTTGTCGCTGCGCCCGGCGCGGCCGGCCTGCTGCCAGGTGCCGGCGATGGTGCCGGGATAGCCGGCCAGGACAGCCGCCTCGAGCTGTCCGATGTCGATACCGAGTTCGAGCGCAGTGGTTGCCACGACCGCATCGATCTCGCGTTCGCGCAGTCCCTTCTCGATCGCACGTCGTTCGAGCGGCAGGTAGCCGCTGCGGTAGCCGCGTACCTTCCCGGGCTGGTCGCTGCGTTCGGCGCGCAGGTAGGAGAGCATCAACTCGACTGCCGGGCGCGACCTGCCGAACAGGATGGTCTGGATGTCCTGGCTGAGCAAATCGCCCGCCAGGCGCACGCTTTCCATCAAAACGCTGCGGCGTATGCCGAGCTCTTCGTTAACCAGTGGGGGATTGTAGATGATGAAGTGCTTGTCACCGTGGGGTGCGCCGTCGTTGTCGATCACCACCACGTCGTCTTCGATCAATTTTCCCGCCAGCTCGCCCGGGTTGCCAATGGTGGCAGAGGTCATGATGAACTGCGGGTTGCTGCCGTAGTAGCGCGCCACCCGTCTCAAACGCCGCAGCACGTTGGCGACGTGCGATCCAAAAACACCGCGGTAGGTGTGCAGTTCATCCAGGACGACGTAACGCAGGTTGGTGAACAGATCTGCCCACAGGGTGTGATGGGGCAGGATACCGGTATGCAGCATGTCGGGATTGGTCAGCACGATGTGGGCGTTCTTGCGAATGGCGGCGCGGGCATTGGCGGGCGTGTCGCCGTCATAGATCCCCGGGGGAATGCCACCGTCAGGCAGTCCGCGGTTGAGCTGTTCGAGCTTTTGCAGTTGATCCTGCGTGAGCGCCTTGGTCGGGAAGAGGTAGAGAGCGCGTGCCTGCGGGTCAGCCAGCAATGAATCCAGGATGGGCAGGTTGTAGGCCAGGGTCTTGCCGCTGGCGGTCGATGTAACCACCACCACGTGGCTGCCCTGGCGGATGGCCTCGAAAGCGCTGGCTTGATGGCTGTACAGCGCACTCACACCCTGCCTCTGCAGGTGAGCCAGCAGTTGCGGGTGCAGGTTGGGCGGGAACGGCGCACTGACAGCCGGGCAGGCAGGCAGGGTTTGCCAGGCGGCAACACTGTCGGTGATGGTGGGGTCTTTGCGCCAGATGCGCAGGAGCTGATCTAACGGCATGGTAAAGTGACTACAAGTATAATGCGATTGGGCAGGGTTGGCTGTCGTAAAACCAATGACATCCATTCCCGGGAAAGTGATAAAATATTCCCCCCGCAAAGTACGGGCAGAAAGAATGACACGGAATATGTCAGATCCAGCAGCATTTTCAGTTTCCAAAACAGGACGCGCCACGATCGAAGCAAACCTGCCGGATGGGCGTATCATCACCGGTCCGCGCAGCCGGCCGGTCAGCGAGTTTCTGAAACTGCTTCCCGAATTCAATGAGCCCCCGATCGTCGGAGCCGTTATTAACGGCGAACTGCATGAGCTTACTTACAGGCTCAAGGCGGATGCCGAAGTCCGTCCGGTCACGATGACCGAGGATGACGGTGCGCGCATCTACCGGCGCTCGGTGACCTTCCTGATGGAAGCTGCGTTCGAGAAGCTTTACCCGGATGCCATCCTGTCGGTCGACCATTCGGTCTCCTTTGGAGGGTATTTCTGCCAGGTAATGAACCGTAAACCGCTCGATCAGGCTGAGTTGGATAAACTGACGACATGTATGAACGAACTGGTGGATGCTGACCTGCCTTTCCAACGCAAGGAAGTCCCGTTGAAGGAAGCCGTGGCGTACTTCAAGGAACAGGGCTACTCCGAGAAGGTGCACCTGTTGAAATTCCGCGAGAAAAACACACTGGTGTTGTACACATTGGGCACCCACCGCGACTACCATCATGGTTACATGGTGCCTTCGACCGGTTACCTGCAATATTTCGGATTGGTATTGATGGGTGACGGCTTTATTCTGAAATACCCACGCCGCAACACGCCCAAATCGCTTCAACCCATGCCGGAGTACCCCAAGCTGCTGGCCGCTTTCCGCCAGTACGGCAACTGGTTGCAGCGACTCGGGATCGAGAGTGTGGGTTACCTGGATGAAGCCATTGCTGATGGGCGGATCAAGGATACCATTCTGGTTTCCGAGGCTTTGCATACCCAGCAAATTTCCTCCATCACCGATCAGATCCTTGAACGCAAGGACAAGGTGCGGGTGGTGTTGATCGCAGGTCCATCTTCCTCCGGGAAGACGACCTTTTCGCGCCGGCTGGCGATCCAGCTTCTGGCGCAGGGGCTGTCGCCCTTCGCGCTCGAAATGGATAACTACTTCGTGGACCGCGAACGGACGCCAAGGGATGCAAGCGGGCAGTTCGATTACGAATCCCTGGATGCACTCGACCGGCCGCTGCTCAGCCAACATCTGAGCCGCCTGATCGCCGGAGAGGAAGTGCGACTGCCGCATTATGATTTTAAAACCGGCAGGAGTTGTCCGGGTGACAGCATTAGATTGGAAGAGGGGCAGTTGCTCATCCTGGAAGGCATCCACGGGTTGAACCCGGACCTGATCCCGGGCTTCCCGATCGGGCAGACCTTCCGCATTTACGCTTCCTGTCTGACCCAACTTAACCTCGACCGCCATAACCGCATCTCCACCACCGATACACGGCTGCTGCGGCGCATCGTGCGCGATGCACGCGAACGTGGGTACACCGCCCAACAGACGATCAACCGCTGGGAATCGGTGCGGCGCGGTGAGAAGGAACATATATTTCCCTATCAGGAAAATGCAGATATCTTCTTTAATTCGGCACTGGTCTATGAGCTGTCGGTGCTTAAACCGTTGGTCGAGCCTTTGCTGCGCCAGACCGTTTTCGGAACTCCGGAGTATATCGAAGCCAAACGGCTGCTGGCGTTCCTCTCGTGGTTCCTGCCGCTGGATGCCGAACTTGTGCCGGATAATTCCATCCTGCGTGAATTCATCGGCGGATCGATCGTAAAGGATTTCAGATTGTGGAAAGGCAGCGGTAACGGTTACAGCAACGGTTTGAAAGATCCGTTATAGCTCTTCTGTCGACAGGTCGGCCTGAGTATCGGGCATCATGGCTGCCGGCAGTTCGCCACCCATCGTGCGTTGACGGACTGCTTTTTCGATCTCAGCTGCCAGTTCGGCATTCTGGTGAAGGAATTCCTTGGCATTCTCGCGACCCTGCCCAAGACGGATGTCTCCATACGAGAAGAACGCACCACGTTTGGAGATGATCTCGAGCGAAGAAGCCAGGTCGAGCATGTCTCCGATCTTGGAAATGCCTTCGTTGTACATGATATCGAACTCAGCCGTGCGGAAGGGAGCAGCCACCTTGTTCTTGACCACCCTGACGCGCGTGCGATTGCCGACGACTTCAGCCCCGGTTTTTATCTGTTCGATCTTGCGCACGTCCATACGGACTGAGGCATAGAACTTCAATGCCAGGCCGCCGGTGGTCGTTTCAGGATTGCCATACATCACCCCGATCTTCTGGCGCAGCTGGTTGGTGAAGATGACGGCCGTCTTGGTCTGGTTGATGGCGCCCGAGAGTTTGCGCAGAGCCTGCGACATCAGGCGGGCTTGCATACCCATGGTGGCGTCACCCATGTCGCCTTCGATCTCCGCCCGTGGAACCAGCGCGGCTACAGAATCGACCACCACGACATCAACGGCGCCGGTTCGTACGAGTGTTTCGACTATCTCGAGCGCCTGTTCGCCCGTGTCAGGTTGTGAAATGAGCAGGTTTTCAACATTCACGCCACATTTGGCTGCATAACTGGGGTCGAGGGCGTGTTCCATGTCGATGAAGGCGGCAGTGCCGCCCATTTTTTGCGCCTCGGCCACAATATGCTGGCAGATGGTGGTCTTTCCGGATGATTCAGGACCGTATATCTCTGTAATTCGGGCGCGTGGTATCCCACCGATACCCAGCGCGATATCCAGTGAAAGTGAGCCGGTGGGAATGGCTTCGACTTTCATGTGGTGGGCATCGCCCAGCAGCATGATCGAGCCTTCACCATATCGTTTGGTAATGTCGCTGAGCGCTTTTTCCAGTACAACTCGGCGCGCATCGATAGAACTGCTGTTATCGGATGGGGGTTGAGCAGAAGTAGGTTTTGGATTCATGCAATTGTCCTTTTAGCCGGATAAGACGATTTTAGCACAAACGTTCGAATTGTCAAGGCGTTGCCTGACGAGCACCAAGGCGTTGCCTGACAATCATCAAGGCGTTGCCTGACAATCATCAAGGCGTTGCCTGACGAGCATCAAGGCGCTGCCTGACGAGCATCAAGGCGTTGCCTGACGAGCATCAAGGCGCTGCCTGACGAGCATCAAGGCGCTGCCTGACGAGCATCAAGGCGCTGCCTGAAGCGGATCAAGCGCACCAGGCGGGAGACCATCGCTGTAGCCGGCATAACCCTGCAATGTGAAAAACGTGATCTCCCCCGGGTAGATCATAACGCTGTGATGCAGCTTCGCACCGCCGTAATTGACGACGATCGCATATTGCCCGGCCGGCAAATCCCCGACGACAAGGTTTTCCATAAGGATATAGTCGGACGTGGCGGCACCGGTCGCGTAGGAGGTCGCCGACCAGATCTGGTGATCTTCCAGCGATTCTATGACCATTTCCTGGTTATGTAGAATCGATCCGTCGCTGTTCAACAGACGGGCAGCCAGCACACCATGCCCCGGCAGGGGGGAGATATACAATTCCGGATTGCGGGTGATAAAGGAACTGTCATCGCCCAGCCTGACCTCCAGATGAAGATGCGGACCGGACGTATTGCCCGTCAAACCGATCTCACCGATCAGATCCCCCCGGGCGACACGATCGCCGGCTTCCACGTGGGTTACGCTCAGGTGGGCATAGATGCTATAGACTGACTGATGGTTGATGACCGCGTCATGCTTTATGGTAACTGCCACCCCGTAGGCATTATCGGGTCCCAGGTAGCTTTCGATGCCGTATCCTGACCAGATCACCTCCCCGGGTCCCAGGGCGTAAACCGGTGTGCCATAATCAGCCAGCAGATCCAGACCGGTATGGATGCCACTCTCGTTGCTGCGATTGGTGGCTGAGCCGAAACGGAGCTCTGCCAGCGGCCAGATGGGTTGCGAGATATCTAGGGGTCGTCCAAACAGGAAATGGCTATAGGGGGAAATCCCAGGTGTGTTCAGGGGTTTTAAAATATACTGTGTCGGGGTGGGGGTGCTGCTGGCTTTGGGGCTCCTGGTAACTGCCTTGATCATGATCTGGGAGGGAGTGGGTTGCAAAGCGCTGAGATCTTCGGTTCCTGTGAATGTGGATACAGTCTCCGGTAAAAGTGAATCTGTAGCAGCTGAAAGAACCGGGAGCGGGCTTGCGAGCGAATGGTACTGAGTCACCAGGTAACCGAAACATGCGATCGCTCCCACCAGCAGGATGCTCAGGAGGACTATCAGGATCCATTCAAACGCAGACCTGTTTTTCATCGGTTGGGTGGCAAAGCGTTATTGCACCGGCAGCGTGAAGTGCATCAAGCGGTTATTCCCTGCGTCGCTGATCCAGATGCCGCCGGAGCCATCCACGGCGATCCCCGCCGGTATGCCGAACCGGTCAGCCGTCCCACCGTAATCGCCCCAGTACTGGATGAATTCTCCGGCACTGGAAAACTCGATCACCCGGTAGCCGTCCGGGTCGGTGATGAAGACGTGGCCTTGCGTATCCACGGCCAGGTAGGGTTTGTTATCGAGGGATTGTCCGTACCAGGCAGCCACATCCCATTTTGCGATGGGTGTGAAGATAGTACCGGTCTCATCCGGTTCGAACACCTGAATGCGCTGGTTCCACGTGTCAGCGATATAGACCTTGCCTTCAGGACCAATGGCAATTCCAACCGGTTCATCGAATTGCCCGGCTTCGAAACCGCTCGTTCCGAATTCAGAAATAAATACGCCGTTGGGGTCGAATACCA
Organism: uncultured Chloroflexia bacterium; assembly: GCA_963701225.1. GTDB lineage: Bacteria > Chloroflexota > Anaerolineae > Anaerolineales > Anaerolineaceae > JAFGXF01. The sequence goes on from OY969578.1 coordinate 1,709,596, forward strand.
CCACGCGTTTATTGCCGGTGTCAACCACATACACATGACCGAGGTTGTCAACTGCCACAGCTCGCGGTCCCCAGAACGCTTCGGGATCTTCAGCTTGTCCGGATATGCCCCACATTGTGATGAAATTGCCGGAGGAGGTGAACTTCTGGATACGGTAGTTCCAGGTATCCGCAACGTATACCGAACCATCCAATCCAACCGCGATCCCCCAGGGATTATTGAATGTACCACCGGGGGCAGCACCCAGGCTCGAGTCGGCAAAGGTACCCCAGGTAGCAATCACCTCGCCGCTCGGGCTCAGGTGTTGGATGCGGTTATTATTCGTGTCAGCTACATAGATTGAACCGTCGGGAGCAACCGCGATCCCTCGTGGAGCGTTGAAGGTACCCGGTTCACTGCCAGGCTGCCCAAAAGTAATATCGGCGGTCAGGGTGATCTGGCCTTTCTCATAAGGATCGACCGCTTCGGGTTCGGCTACCGCTTTTACACCATATTGCCAGAGCTTATCCACAATGTCTTTGCGAATGTATAAACGAAAACGATTGCTGGGCTGCCAGTTTTCGAGTGTTAAGGTTGTATTATTGGTTAACGCGGCATATTGCGTATAGTCACGATTTATCCAGATCTGAAAGATTGCGGAGCGCATGGCGGGCGTCCGGATGGCATCCCATATACGCTGCCAGGTCAGATTGAAATAATCCATCATCGGCCACCACAGCCGCATGTAATCGATCTTGACAAATCCGGTGGCGAAAATGGGCTCACCCGTACCATAGTTTGCTTCGCTGACAATGACCATGGCGTAATCGCGCAAGCTGCGGGTTGGTTTCTCACCGTAGAAGAGATGGTTGGGGTAATCCCGCAAATACCACCAGTAAGGGTACAACCCATCGTTATCGTACGCCACCATGATGCCCTTGCCGCCGGTAGTGCGATAGGAGATCTGTTCGATCTGCTCCAGGATGTCTTTGGGTCCCCGGGCTGCATGAGCATAGACGAGGAATTCCTTGGCATTATCATAATTAATGAAGGATGCCCGAAAGCTGGTACGGGCGGTAAGGACTGCCAGGAAACTAAAAACGGTCAACAGCAGTACTCGCCAAAGCTGTCCATGATCCCAGGCGCGCGCGTATTTGAAAAAGAAAAACAAACTGACAGCAGCGAATAGCGCTGCCGACAGGAATATCCCGGTGCTGTTTAGCTGCTCGATGGTCTTACCTTGAAAGGGGGGGATTTCTCCCAGCAGGGTTGAAACCAACATCCAGACGCTCACCAGCCCGACCAGCAGGGATAGAAGAAGCAACCAGCCTTTTTTCGTATCAAATGCCAGGCGGTCAAAGGTGTTGAGCAGATACCCAAATTCAAAGCTTGCGGCCAGGATGAGAGGCAGCGTGATATGTAATGTCAGCCATGGCATCTTTTCGCCTGCCATGCTGAATGCCACCAGGCTGGTAATGCTCCAGAAAACAAGCAGGAACAGGGTGGGTGGCGATTCTTTTCCTTTCTGATCATCATTACTGACCGGCAGGGTTTCATCTGCCATATCTGTTTCTTCTTCAACCGGCAGCGCAGTGGGGCATTCGAATGGATTGCCTGCCTGCGAAAACCACAACCGTTTGGAAAAACCGATGATAATGGCAGCCAGAGTCCCGATGACCGGGAGGAATTCATACATGGGTAGTTGAATGCCGAAAAAGTAGTACCACGGCTGGCTTCCCCGGTTGACTCCCTGTTGTGACAACCAGTAACCCAGTGAACCGACTACGCCTGTGGCGATCCCCTGCCCGTTGGTAAAGAAGGTCGAATAAAAGAGGATGAAGACGGCGCTGAACAGTCCGGCGCAGATCAGCCACTCCCTCGGCCGCCACCACAGACCGATGCAAACCGACGCGATCACCAGTACCACAACAACGATCGTCGAACGCAGGATGCCCGTCTGGCTGTAATCCAGTGGGTCGTATCCAAGCCAACGGATGAAGAAAGCTGCCAGGATGGGCAGGACCAGAGTGCCTTGCAGGATCAGCAGGTCAAAAATGCGCATCCGGGTAAGCTTTTTTATACCAAATCCGGAAAACAGGAAAAATAACATTCCACCAACGCAGACGATCGCCAATCCTGCTGAGATGAGTAAGAAAATAAGAGTCTGTTCCGGCAAAGTTGATAGAAGGGTTTGCCCCGCTGCAGTGGCAGGGGTCGTCCCCTCGGAGCTGATCGTGGGTGTTACGGCTGACGGGCTGCTAATGAACAGCCCGGTTGTAAACATCAGGAATATGACAGTTGCCAGAAGAGATAATATGAAGAATAGCTGGTATTGCGGTTTTTTCCAGTGTGCCCGGGTCACCCGATCGACCAGGTAGAACAACGCAAACAGCAATGCCTGAGCAGTATAGATGAATGAAGTTTCCTTGGATATAAAATGCAGGACCATTGCAGTCGTCAACAAAATCAGGTAACGGAACTTACCTGTTTCCAGGTAAGCCAGCATGGCGTAGATCAGCAGCAATCCCAGGAAACCAATGATGGCTTCATTACGGGCATAGCGCCCATAAAACAGGAAGAAGGGCGAGATCAAATACAGGAAGCCGGCAATAATGCCGCCACCGCGACCAAGGAAACGGCGCATGCCAAAGATGGCAAAGACGACCGTGGCGATGCTGAAAAGAGCGTGCGGTAGACGGGCGGTGAAATCATTGTCACCCAGGAGGAAGAAAGAAAGTGCCATCAATGGGAATTGCAGCGGTCCATGAGTGACCGGATCGTGGATGTATCCTTGACCCTGGTATAAGCTCCAGGCAGGAACAACATGGTTGACCTCATCGTGACTCATTACTCTCAAGCCGAGACCGTCAAGACGAGAGATGACGGCCAGGATAATGATCAGGCCAATCAACAGGTATTCGATTGTAAAGTTGGGGAAGCTTTTAATGACTGGTTTTTCAAGCCATGCGGTACTTTTTTTTGTCATAAGTTTTTTTCGTCGTTGGATTATTCGAATTATGAATATACTTTAAAGTAACCAATCTTGCAAGCAACAAAGCGGATTTCTGGCACGTCAAGAATTAAGGTAGAATGAGGCAGCATCTTTCAATAAGGATAAACTATGAATATCGATAATGTATCTGAAATCAAAGCTGGCGATCCTCAGGATATGCTGCAACATATATTGGCATTACCGGATCAGCTTGAGACTGCCTGGAAGCTGGGTAATCAGGTATCGCTCGGATCAGGAGAGGGGATCCGGCAGGTGATCGTTGCCGGGATGGGTGGTTCGGCGATCGGTGCGGACCTGATCGAAGCGTATGTTAAAACGATCTGCAGCGTGCCGGTCGTGGTACACCGGGATTACGGCCTGCCGGCATGGGCAAACGGTAACCATACACTCGTAATCGCGTCTTCACATTCCGGAAATACCGAAGAAACACTGTCAGCCTGCGACGCCGCCCTGGAACGGAAATGTCGCTGTATTGTGATCAGTACAGGTGGTGCACTCAAGGAAAAAGCTGAGGCGGCCGGTTCTCCGGTGATGCAGTTTGTGCATATCGGACAACCACGGGCAGCAGTGGGCTTTTCATTCGGTCTTTTATTGGCTGCATTTGCCGGATTGCATCTCATCCCCGACCAGGAGAATAAACTTCATGGCGCGGTGAAAGAGATGCGCAGCCAGATGAGATCATTGATCCCGGAATCTCAGGTTAAAGATAACCCTGCAAAACGCCTGGCAGGACAAATGCTTGACCGTTTTCCGGTCATCGTAGGCGCAGACATCCTGACCCCGGTTGCCAGACGGTGGAAAAGCCAATTCAACGAAGTGGCAAAATCGTGGAGTCAGTTCGACAGCCTGCCGGAATTTGATCACAACAGTCTGGCAGGTCTCGACCTGCCGGAAAAAGTGCTGCACCAGATGGTGGTGGTTTTTCTGAAAGCGGATGCCAATACGAAAGGGAATCAATTACGGGTCGATCTGAGCCGTCAGGTGATGATGAAGGAAGGTATCAACACAGATATCGTCACGGCTCGTGGAGAAAATGACCTCGAACAGATCTGGTCCCTGGTGCATCTGGGCGATTTCACATCCTACTATCTGGCATGCCTGTCTGGGAGTGATCCAACCCCCATCCCTGCCATTTCATCACTCAAGCAGGAAATGCAACGAGCCAGAGCATGACTCCCCCCGAACGCCTGTATTTCTTAAAACTCGGTGGTTCACTCATTACCGATAAACATACCGCTCGCTCGGCACGCCGCGATATCATCCAAAACCTGGCAGGAGAGATCGCGGCAGGTCTGAAACGTAATCCGGGGTTAAGACTATTGGTGGGGCATGGCTCAGGTTCCTTCGGTCACACTTCAGCTGCAAAATACGGGACGCGCGCCGGGGTAAGATCAGAAGAGGATTGGCGCGGTTTCATTGAGGTCTGGAGGGATGCGCGAGCATTGAACCAGATAGTAATCGAACTGTTCACGGAAGCGGAGTTGCCGGTCATCGTAATTCCACCCTCTGCAACAATATCGACCGATGACGGGAAGATCATCAAATATGAGGTGGAGAGCATCAACAACGCCCTGAGAAATAATTTACTACCGGTGATCCATGGGGACGTGGTTTTCGATAAAACCCGCGGTGGAACCATCCTTTCGACCGAGGAAATATTCATATACCTGGCAAATGCTCTGCAGCCACAGAAGATCCTTTTAGCCGGGCAGGAACCCGGGGTGTGGGCGGATTTTCCTCAATGTTCATCGCTGGTTTCAATGATCACCCCAACGTCCCTGGCCGAGATCGAGGGTAAACTGCGCGGTTCTGCTGCTGTGGATGTCACCGGAGGGATGTACCATAAAGTGACCTCCATGCTGGAGATCGTCCAAAATGTCAATGAGCTTGAGGTTTTGATCTTCTCAGGGGAAGCGAGGGGCACATTATCCGCTGCCCTGGATGGTGAGGAAGCCGGAACTTTGCTGTGCAACCGGAAGATTGAACCTCTTGTTGCTCATGAATCCTGATCAGGAGAGTGACTTCAGTGTATTTTGATCGAAAAAAATTGGAAGAACTCGAAGAACAGAACCTGGCAAGCTACGCCTGTTTGAGCAGCCGAAGCAGAGGACGACGCTACCCGGATGAGGAACCGGATTATCGTTTGATTTTTCAACGCGACCGTGACCGCATCCTGCACACGACAGCCTTCAGACGGTTGGAATACAAGACACAGGTCTTTATCAATACCGAAGGGGATTACTATCGAACGCGATTAACCCACAGCCTGGAAGTCGCCCAGATCGGGCGCACTATTGCCCGCGCACTGGGAGCCAATGAGGACCTGGTGGAGGCTGTTTGTCTTGCTCATGACATCGGTCACCCTCCCTTCGGGCACTCGGGCGAGGCAGCTTTGGCAAAGTTAATGAAGGATTACGGCGGTTTTGATCATAATAAACAATCCTTACGGATTGTCACACAACTGGAAAGAAGGTTTCCGGACTTCCCGGGTCTAAACCTGTCATGGGAAGTGTTGGAGGGCATGGTCAAGCACGAATCTGAATATGATAGTTCAGATGCACGGGATTATGATCCTCACTTGCGCGGTCATCTCGAAGCTCAAATTACCAATCTGGCAGATGAACTGGCATACACTGCCCACGACCTCGATGACGGTCTTCGCTCGGGGATGATCAACCCGGCACAACTGGAAAACTTATTTCTCTGGAATAACCTGGTGGAAAGTATTGGCTGGGATGTCAGTATTCCCCTGAATGATATGATTCGTCACCGTCTGATACGCACATTGATCGGCATCGAAGTGACCGATTTGATCCAGGCGACCGATGAACGCATCCAGAAACATAAAGTGAAAACCCGTGAAGAGGTCCAAAAACTGGATTGCAACCTGGCCGGTTTTTCAGAACTACTTTATGAACGCAACCGTGAATTGAAGGATTTTCTTTATCGGAATTTGTATCAACACTGGCGTGTTCTGCGTATGCAGACCAAAGCGGAACGATTTTTGATAGACCTGTTTGAAGCCTACCGTTCTGAACCACGTATCCTGCCTGAAAACGCGCGCCAGATACTCTACGAGATCGGACCCGAACGGACCATCTGCGATTATCTGGCCGGTATGACAGACCGCTTTGCCCTGGACGAACATGCGCGCCTTTTCGATCCTACAACTTTGCCCTGAAACCAGGTGAAAACATGACCGAAGAAATGCATTATCTAACCCCGGAGGGGGAAGAAAAACTACACAAGGAGCTGTTGGAGCTCAAAGGTCCGGTCAGGGATGATTTGGCGAAACGCTTGCGTGCAGCCATTCAGCAGGGGGACTTATCGGAAAATGCGGATTACATCCATGCCAAAGAGCAGCAGGGTTTCATCGAGGGGCGGATCATGGAATTGGAGCGGATCTTAAAAAACAAGGTCATTATTCCGGTGGAGGAGGATGTCAGGCGCGAAGTAGTGGATATCGGTGCTCATGTGGGCATTCAGGAAGGGGACTACCCGGTGGAGACTTATCACGTGGTTGGCCCGGCCGAAGCCGACCCGCGCAATGGCAAGATCTCATTTGAATCACCGATTGGCAGCGCCGTCATGAATCACCGGGTGGGCGATGTTGTGAAAGTGACCACGCCGGGCGGGGAAATGACCATCAAGATCGTAGACATAAAATAACACCTGACTTTTGTCAGATGACAGAGTTTAAGTAAATAAATATAGAGCCGGGCTTTTTACCCGGCTCACTATGTGCTTCACAATAATCTGAACTACTTCTGATGGATGTTAAGCTCGAGGGACATACGGTCAAAGTAACTGCTGCCTGGCAATGTGCTTTGACCGTAATTCATATCGACTATGCGGACGTCAAGCCGCAATGTGGCTGTTTCCAATCGGACGATTTTACCCTGTTCGGCAAGCACCGGTTCACCCCGGATCGCGAGCCGCTGGCGGGCATTCAGATCGTTATAGACGTGAGAGCTCATCAGCACCTTGGTTACAGTCTGGATGTCGTTTTTGTCAAACAGCCAGACCTCAAAGGCTGAGATCTTCTTGGGATCTCCGACCCCGATCGTATCCGAAATGCCAGCGCCGCATTCGCCCAGGAACTCTCCGGTTTGTGCATCGATGCTGAAAGTGTCGTCGTACAGATCATCACCAAAAGCATAGGAGGTCATGAATTGGGCAACCGGCGCAGCTTCCGGGACCGGTGTGCGTTCGGTAAAAGGTGCCTTTGGTTTCGGTTCGGTTTTCACCGGGGCGGTCTCAGGAATTACCGTTTGGTCGATTTGCTCGTACACGTACCCCTGAGCCGGATCTTCCTCATCCTTTTTTCGTGCAACGCGGTTTCGGAAGAAGAGGATGTAAACCAGTGCTCCACCGATCACCAGCATCAATAAACACAATCCACTCAGCAAAATGACGATGGTCGACTTGCCTGCAGTTGTGGAAGTGGCGGTTCCGGCGCCTGGTGTCTGGTTGGATACCGGGCTGATGGATGTACCAATGGCAATGGCAGAAAATTTGGAAATATCATCCGCAGTTTGTTTTTGGGGATTATTGGTGATCAGGGTTAATAAAGCGGAACCCTTTTCTGCCAGGGTTTGATAACGAAGCTGGGCTGTCAGGACGTCCTGGTTGCGTCCATAGGAATCAATGGCAGCACGCAGATAATCTTCCTGATAACTGGAAGTGAGTTGAGCCGGGCTGGCATCCACCCAGGTGACCGGGAAAATACCCCAGCCAAGCGCAAATAGACCAAAAGCTGCGCCCAGGAGGAATCCAAGCAAGGCAGGCAGCAGCCAGGGTCGTCGTGTAATGTCAAGTACTTTTTTCATAAAAGACTCCCGAGAAGATAAATTCCAGGTATGCATCCTTTGGACGCTGGAATTATGGGTGCAATGATTATGCCATCCCGGGGGCGCTGGTTGTTTCGGCGCTCAGATTCTCCAACAGAAAAGTCTCTTCACAATCCAGGCATTGTGCTTCGCGTTTATTGGCAACCACGAGCATGCCTTTGCAGTTCGGGCAGGGTATGGCGAGCGGTTCCTTCCAGGAGGTGAAGTCGCAAGTGGGGTAATTGGCACAACCAAAGAACACCCGTCCCTTGCGGGTTTTGCGTTTGACGACATCACCGCCATCCTTCGGGCAGATAACACCGATTTTCTCAAGCCATGCTTCGGTATGACGGCATTCCGGGAACCCGCTGCAGGAGATGAATTTACCGTAACGACCCCAGCGGATGACCAGGTCTTTGCCACAATCGGGGCATGCGCGACCAATTTTTTCCAATTCCGCCTTGGTGACCGGCATCTCTTCCTGCGCGCGTTTCAGGGTGATTGCAAAAGGTGTATAAAACTCCCGGATGGTTTCAACCCATTTCAAATGTCCTGAAGCCACTTTATCCAGGTCGGCTTCCATTCGAGCGGTGAAACCGGTGTCAACGATATCCGGAAAGTATTCGACCAGCAGGTCGTTCACCTGAATGCCGGTTTCGGTCGGGAAAAGCCGTTTGGCTTCGCGATAAACATATCCGCGATCCTGGATGGTGGAAAGAATGGGGGCATACGTTGAAGGGCGACCTATGCCAAACTCTTCCAATGCCTGGATCAGGCTGGCATCCGTATAACGCGGTGGTGGCTGGGTGAAATGCTGCTCTGGCAGCAGTTTGACGAGTTTCTGGTTCTGACCTTCTGTGATGCCGGCTGGGATTTTGACATTTTCTTCTTCATCCACAGCCTGATCCTCATCCTTCGCTTCCTCATAGACGATCAGATACCCCGGGAACTTCAAGGTCGAACCGGAAGATCTGAACAGATAATTGTGAGCGGATGATTTTCCGGTAATTTCAACAGATAGAGTATCGTAAACCGCCGATTCCATCTGGGAAGCTACAAAACGCTGCCATATCAGCTGGTACAGTTTGAACTGATCGGTACTTAATAACTCTTTGACCGTGTCAGGAGTGCGGTTAACCAAAGTCGGGCGAATAGCTTCGTGAGCTTCCTGGGCGCCGATCGTGCGGGTCTTGTACTGTGGGGGGGTGGGGGGCAGGAAGTCGTTGCCGTAACGTTTATTAATATACTCGCGGGTTTCCTTTAGAGCCTGTTCGGCGATATTGATCGAGTCGGTGCGCATATAGGTGATCAGGCCGGTTGTTCCACCATCACCGACATCAATGCCTTCATAGAGTTGCTGGGCGATTGCCATCGTGCGTTTGGCAGTGTATCCAAGCCGGCGGGAGGCTTCCTGCTGCATCGTGCTGGTTATGAACGGGGCGGAGGGTTTACGACGTCGTTCGCTCTTCTTGATGCGGCTGATGGCATAGCTTGATTTCTCCAGATCGGCAATGATGGGATCCACCACTGCCTGGCTGCCCAGTATGGGGTCTGCCTCGTCCATTTTTGCCAGTTTGGCCATAAAACCGTTTTTCAATCCTTCAGGCAGGAACTCGGCAGATATCGACCAGTATTCAACCGGATTGAAAGCATCGATCTCGCGCTCGCGGTCCACGATCAATCGCAGTGCAACGGATTGGACTCTGCCGGCGGAAAGACGGCTGCGCACTTTCTCCCACAGAATCGGGCTGATGCTGTAGCCGACCAGGCGGTCGAGGATACGGCGACCCTGCTGGGCATTGACCAGGTCCATGTTGATCTTGCGCGGGTGGCTGAATGCGTCATCGATGGCATCCTTGGTGATTTCATGGAAGACAACCCGGTGCGATAGCGATGGACTGATGGACGCCGCTTCCATTAAATGCCAGGAGATGGCTTCTCCTTCCCGGTCGGGGTCGGTCGCCAGATAGATTTCTTCCGCGTGTTTAACCAGTTCCTTAAGCTCCTTGACCACCGGGCGTTTTTCGTTTGGAACCCGGTATTTGGGTTCGAAATCGTTATCCACATCGACGGACAGTTCGGATCGATATAGATCGCGCACATGCCCGACAGAAGCTTTTACCGTGTATCCTTTGCCCAGGAAGCGACCGACCGTGCGCGCTTTGGCAGGCGACTCGACGATCACCAGCTTGCCGGATCGGAGGGCGTGACGACCGACTTTTTCGGGTTGGGGCAGAGATTCATGTTCAGTGGTGCGACCCATACGGTACATCTTCGTTCCACACACACTGCAGGTGCCCGTGGTCACCGCGCTGCCCTGTTTATTGAATTCAGCCTTGGGGTTTGTAATCTCGCGTTTTTCCTTGCATTTGAAACAATAGGCATCCACAGAGCACTCTCCTAAAGGTATTTGCTATTCTCAAGTTCACCGAGCAGCTTGACAACATCACGAACCTTTTGGGCATCGTGTCGATTACAAACCAGCAGGGCATCACCTGTGTCGACAACAATGGTGTCATCCATTCCGATCATGGCCACCTTGCGACCGGAATTTTCTGAAATGATTAAAGAATGATCGCTGTCGATAGTCACAGGTTCACAACCGATAAATATATTTCCGTTTTCATCAGTTGGTAATACTTCAAACAATGATTCCCAACTCCCGATGTCATCCCAACCCAGGTCTGTGGCAGGGATCACCGCCACCGAATGGGCTTTTTCCATGATCCCATAATCAATCGTGTTGGGTTTCAGACCATGCCAGACCTGTTCGATCACCTTGCGCTCCTGTGGTGTTCCAAACGCAGCAGCGATGGCAGTCAATCCCTGATATAGTTCGGGCATCTGGCGGGCAAATTCTGAAAGGATGGTCTCGACCTTCCAGATGAACATGCCTGAGTTCCAGTTATGGTCGTCGCTTTGAAGCATGGTTTTGGCAGTCTCCAGATCCGGTTTTTCCTTGAATTTGAGCACACGATGTACAGGCAGAGCCTGGTGCTGCTGGATGATCTCGCCATGCTGGATGTAACCATATCCGGTGGAGGGGAAAGTTGGGTGAATACCGAGGGTGACCAACCAATCGTCCTGCGCCGTATCGTAGGCTGCTTCGAGTAGTTGGTGGAACAGTGGGATATTGCGAATATAGTGATCGGCAGTAAGGATTGCCATGGTCGCGCCCGGGGCAATCTGTTGCAATCGGATGGCGGCCAGTCCGACAACCGATGCCGTCCCGCGTGGCATCGGCTCGATCAGGTAGTTCTCCATGAGAATATCCGGAACGTCCTTTTGCAGGTCAGTTGCCTGGTCGGCGACGGTCACAACCAGTATGCGCTCGACCGGCAGAATGGCGCGCAGGCGGTCAACTGCCATGGCAAACATGCTGGTATCATCGATCAATTTCAATAATTGCTTTGGACGCTTTCGACGCGATAGGGGCCATAGACGGGTCCCGCCCCCACCGGCCATAATGACTGCATAAAATTTTTTATCGGTCATTAATTTACTCCATAGATTCCGGCAGATTCCCTGACTGCCACGTAGGACATCCCTCCCACCTGGCGGATCATGCCTTTCAGTTCCATGACGGTCAGGGTGGCGGATATCATCTCGATCGGCAGATCAAGTCGCGTTGATAATTCATCGGCATGCAAAGGCTCGAGACCCATTTCGGATAACAACCTGCTTTCAGTCGGATCTGCCGGCAGGTTGCGCCGGGTGGCTATTTTCTCCTCGACGCAGGTCAGATCCAGGGTGCTGAGGAGCTCATGCGGGTCGAGCAGGGGGTGGGCACCTTCCTGGATAAGATGGTTGGTACCGGCGCTTTGAGGGGCGTGGATATTGCCGGGAACGGCAAATACCTCGCGACCCTGTTCAGCAGCGAAGCTGGCAGTGATCATCGCTCCACTTTCCATTCCCGCTTCGATAATGACGGTTGCCAGACTGAGACCGGATATGATCCGGTTGCGCGGTGGGAAGTTGGAGCTGTCGGGTGGAGTCCCTGGTGCGTAATCGCTTAGCAGGCCGCCCGCCTCGCACAGCCTTTCTGCCAACCCACGATTTTCAGGCGGATAGATCTTATCCACACCGCAGCCAAGGATGGCAATACTGCGCCCCCCGGCGTCCAGCGCTGCAGTATGTGCCACCGCATCCACCCCACGCGCCAGACCGCTGATCACGGTAATCCCGTGGTTGCCGAGGAAATTACCAATTTCTTCTGCAACCTGACGCCCATAGGCAGTCATGTGACGCGTACCAACCACTGCGACTGCCCAGGCGTCTTCAAGTTCGTAGCTGCCACGCAGGTACAGGACGGGTGGGGGTTGATTGATCTCCTTCAAACGGGCGGGATACTTTTCATCCTGCCAGGTTAAAACCTGGATACCCTGTTTTTCGATTTCGGAAACGAGACGGGGCAGGTCCACCTGCTGGCGGATCTGCTGCATATTTTGTATGATCTTCGGGCTTAGACCGGCTTGTTCGAGCTCGGACGTGGATGACTGCCACGCCAGGCTTAAATCACCGAAGTGATCGAGCAGTCCCTGCAACCGCACTGCACCGATGCCTTTGATGAGATTGAAACCGACCCAGTAGAGACGATCATCCGCCATAGTTAATCCCAGTTTGGCGGTTTTACTTTCACCAGCCCGGCAGTCAGATCGATGGAAAGGACCACATCCTTGATCAATGGGATAAGGAGTTCCTTTCCGTGATCGGAAAGGACAAGCACATCATTGGCACCGGTTACCAATATATCCTGGATCATGCCTATCTCAACGTCATTCTCATCGACCACGTGCAATCCCACCAGCTCGTGGTGATAATACTGACCAGGGGGAAGCTTTGGCAGATTGGCGGTTTGCGTATAGACAATCTGATTCCTTAAGGTATTAACCGATTCTCTCACATCATACCCTTGCAGGGATAACAATAGCAGTCGATTCTTGCCGCGGACGGCCGTGACAATCACCTCCTGACGGTCATCACCGAGATACAAGCTGTTGCCCGCTTTAATACGCTCGGGAAAATCCGTCCATATCTCCAGGTTGATCTCCCCATGCACCCCGTGCGCGCTGCGCAGGCGTCCGATTGCCAAGAATACAGGCTCGCCTTTCGCCGGCGAGCCTGCATGGTATTTTTCTGGATCAGGCATTGTAAAGAAATATCGGGCAGGGCCTTAGCGAGGCTCTACCACATCCAAAGTGACTTGCTTGCCCTCGCGGGCAGCCGCGACGCGCAGCAGAGTGCGCATTGCATTCGCAACCCGCCCATCCTTGCCGATCACGCGACCCATGTCGTCGCGGACAACCCGCAATTCGATCCGGACGTGACTGCCCCCACGTTCTATGACCTGAACATGTTCGGGCTCGCTGACGAGCGCTTGGGCTATATATTCGACAAGCTGTTTCACGATCACTCCTTCGCGATACTGGTTTTTGCTTTCGCTTTTTTGACAGGCTCAGTCTTTTCTGCCTTGATGGGTTTGGCTTTTTCTTCCTTGGCAGGTTCAGCCTTCTCACCCTTGATGGGTTCGGCTTTTTCTTCCTTGACAGGTTCAGCCTTCTCTTCCTTGATGGGTTCGACTTTGTCTTCCTTGACTTCAGGGGCTTCTATTTTTTCTGCTTCAGCCACCGGTTTTTCGACTTTCTCCGCCTCTACGGGTTTGGCTTCAGCTTCCTCTTTTTTGGTTGCTTCCGGTTCGGCTTTTTCTTCCTTCTCAACCTTGGCTTTCTTTTTGGCAGGTGTCTCAGGTTTTGCATCGCGGCGGGTGCGCGGGTCGACAACGCGGGCATCGTAGAATATCTTTGCATCCGCGAGGATCTTATCGACCGATTCGCCTGCTTTGTAACGATTGAAACGATCCATCAGGCTGACCACCTTGAAAAGGCGGCTGACCGGTTCACTCGGCTGGGCGCCTTTGCTCAGCCATTCGTAAATTCGGTCTTCCTGAAACTCGATCGTGGCTGGCTCGGTGCGCGGGTTGTAAAAACCGACGATCTCAAGGAAGCGCCCATCACGCGGGCTTTCCTTATCAGCTACCACGATACGGTAGCTGGGTTGGTTGCGCAAACCTACACGACGTAAACGAATTCGTACCATTGAAAATGTTCTCCCTTGCTTTGAATTATCCTACATTAATTATATCGTAAAAGACAGCCTTTGCCAGAAGGTGAGGGGCGCTGAAGGGGCGCCATCCCCGGTAAAACTGTCTGTTCACTTCATTAAACCTTGCAATCCATGCCGCCCGGATTTTTTGAAAGTCTTGAACATCCGTTGGGCTTCGCGGAATTGCTTGATGATGCGATTGACATTTTGTACGTCTGTTCCCGCACCACTGGCGATACGCCTTCTGCGGCTGGCATTCAATAAGTCCGGGTGGCGCCGCTCTGCCACCGTCATGGAGTTGATGACCGCTTCAGTCAATTTCAACCCCTTTTCGGTTGTTTCGGGGGATTGCATCCGTGCAGCGGCACCCAACCCACCGGGCAACATGTCCATGATCTGGCTGACACCGCCCATCTTTTTAAGCTGTTTCAGCTGCTCGGAAAAATCTTCAAGAGTGAATTGACCGGCGCTGAGTTTTTCGGCTTGAGCCTGGGCGGTTTCTGTTTCGAAAGCGGTTTCTGCGCGCTCGATGAGGGTCAGCATGTCACCCATCCCGAGGATGCGTGAGGCCAGCCGTTCCGGTTCGTAACTTTCCAGCGCGTCCAGGTTCTCACCGGTGGAGAGGAATTTGATCGGTATGCCCGTTACAGAACGGATCGAGATGGCGGCGCCGCCCCGCGCATCGCCATCCATTTTGGTCAGAACGATGCCGCTCAACGGGATGGCTTTATTAAATCCAGTGGCAATATTCAACGCTTCCTGACCGGTCATCGCGTCCACCACGATCAATATATCGGTCGCAGGCACTTTTTTATTTATTGTGGATAATTCAGCCATCAGAGAATCATCCAGTTGGGACCGGCCGGCGGTGTCCAGGATTAAAACCGAAAATCCACCTTTTCGGGCGGAGTCATAAGCATGTTTGACCACATCCGGGGGGGCAAGCTTGTCTTCGGTGAAAACCTGCACACCGATCTCCTCACCCAGGGTTTGGAGTTGCTTTATCGCTGCCGGGCGGTAAGGATCGGCAGCCACCAGCAATACGCGTTCTCCCTGATTTCGCAGGTGATCTGCCAGTTTGGCCGCCACGGTCGTTTTACCCGCTCCCTGTAACCCAACCAGCATGATCACGTAGGGTTTCTGACCCGTGAGGTTCAACCGGGCAGGTTTGCCAAGCGTGGCGATCAGTTCGTCGTTGACGATCTTGATCACCTGCTGGGCGGGGTTAAGCGCCTCTGATACCTCAACTCCGACTGCCCGCTCGCGAATGCGGCTGATGAAATCCTTGACGACGCTGTAATGAACGTCGGCTTCCAGTAAAGCCAGACGCACTTCACGCATGGCAATATCGACATCGGCAGCCGAAAGCTTGCCATGCCGGCGCAGTTGTTGGAAAACCTTGTTTAATCGCTCGCTTAGAGATTCAAACATGCTATAAATCAATAGGCCTGCCTGGCCGCGCAATCAAGCCCGGGGGAGGCAAGCAGGGGTACATTTTAGTCTGTCTGGCTCAATCGGTCAAGTAGGATTATGGCAAGTTCAGCGGTGGGGTAATTGCAGGTGAGCTGTGGGAGTGGAAAATAAAGCCAGTAACTTTACCTGCCTGGAGTGTTTTAGAAAACATATCCCGCAAATGTAAAGGAGAAAATGATGAACAAGGTCGCGATTGTCACCGACACGACTGTCAATTTGCCGATGGAATATGTCGATCAACTGAATATAAACCTGGTACATCAGATACTGATTTGGGGTGATAAAACGTACCGAGATTTGATAGACATACAGCCGGAGGAGTTTTACCAACGCCTGACAACCGAAAAGGTCATGCCATCCACCTCCCAGGCATCCATTCCGGAATTCAAAGAGGTGTATGGCAGGTTGATCAATGCCGGCTATGATATTCTGGCAATGCTGGTATCGGAGAAATTATCCGGTACGATCCAATCCGCTATACAAGCCAGGGAAGATTTTCCAGGGGCAACCATCGAAATATTTGATTCTGCATCCACCTCACTGGCGATGGGCTGGCAGGTGGTGGAAGTTGCCCGTGCGGCACAAAAAGGTGCCGGCATGGCAGATTGCCTGGCGCTGGCTGAGCGAACCCGCGCAAATACCGGTGTGGTGTTCGTGGTCGATACCCTGGAATTCCTGCATCGGGGTGGGCGTATCGGTGGCGCGGCACGCTTTTTAGGCACTGCTTTGGGGTTAAAACCGGTGCTTGAACTCGTGGATGGAAAGATCGAGCCCATCGAACGCGTCCCGACCCAACGCAAGGCAGTCAATCGCATGATCGAAGTGGTACGGGAGCGGATCGGGGACAGGACTCCGATCAAACTGGGGATATTGAACGCCAATGTACTGGAGAAGGGTAGGCATCTGGCAGAACGCTGTAAAGAAGTATTCAACCCGGCTGAGATGATCTCCAACCAGGTCAGCCCGGTGATCGGCACGCATGCGGGACCCGGGACATTGGGAATTGCTTATATGGCAGGTGTTTGATTAAAAAATACAAAATTTTACCTCCTCCCTCAAAGAGGGAGAGGGTGAAGCCCCGGGTAATTTCCGGAGCGAGGGCACCGCACTCCTCTGGACGCCATTCTGGCGTTCTCATTGTGTGAGGGAGAGTAGGGACCCCTCACCCCAACAGGGGGCACATTGTGCCTCCTGTTGGACCTCTCCCCGAGAACCGGGGAGAGGAAAAAACAGAAGTTGGGAATTGATCATATGGCAGGGGTGTAAAAATAAATGACCAATACATAGCAGAGTACAACGCTTTGTGTCCTCGTCCGCCCTCTGAAAGGGGGTCGGAGCTGTGGCCCGCTTATTATTATTCTGGAACCCTCACCCCAGCCCAGCATTACGCTTGGGCTGGACCTCTCTCTGTGGGTGACCGGGCGAAAATGAAGAAAAGTACAAAGCAGCGCCAGGCGGCCTGCACCCGTAAGGGTGGTTAAGCCGTAAAGGTAGGTATTCTCGTTAGCTTTTTGTGATATCGATCCTGGTAGTTTGAGATTTATATTCTTCTAATCAACAGTATAGTAAGCTTGTTGTATTAGTCATTGTTGTGATCTAGGCCAAGATATCTACAACTCTATGAACTTGTTATTCGTCCAATAAATTGGTGTTTTTATTTTTCAATACAGTTCTCAGTTGGCCAGATCATTTGTTGTCCTGTCTCTAACCACCATTCTTTAGCTATTTTCGACACTGGATCATCTGGCACACCATTTGTAGATCCACTGTTATCTAGGACTATCTGATTTGGATAAGCAGGATCAAATTTATCACTAGTCCTTACTAAATCGATTCCAGTGATCGAATCTAATGCTTTTGCTACTGAAGAAGGTACTTGTGGGTCTGTATCCCATAATAATGGTGCTAAATAAGGGACAGCACATTTGGCTGATGGACCTATGGAAGCAAGAGCGATTGCTGAATAAGCTCTGATATCTGCCCTTTCATTGGCCAAATTTTCAAGCAAAAAAGGAATTGCTGTTTTTGCTTCTGGTCCAATATTGATTAATGCTTCCCATGCCATAAATGTATCGCGTCTAGGGTAAGCTAAAGCTTTCGCTAAGGCAGGTGCAGCTTCTGCCGCAAGGGATCCCCGGTTTTTAAGTTCATCCGTAATAGGCCAGAATAAACCATATGGGTCGGATATATCTGAGAGAAGACGGGTTAATTCTTTTGTTGATAAAATAGATACATTAACACAGACTTTACTTTTTTCTCTCATACAAGCAGACGACAATAGTAAAGTTGACATTACTAATAAAATAATTATGTTCTTTTTCATTGCTATTCCTCAGATTTAGTTTTCAATATTAATAAATTGTTGTATTTTTGGATTATCCCAATAACCATTAATATCAAATTCATGAGCCATACCGGCGGTTTTCAATGCATTAGTCCAATCATCTTTAAATTTAGCAAGTACAGCCCAATAACCCTCATAATACCCTCCTGCAATAAATCCAGGATGCCAGTTATATGTATCCTGAAAACGGATATGGGGTTTAATGATTGCTATTCTGGAATCACAATTATATTTATACTCTGCTTCAATCCAAATAGTAAATTTATTAAACGCAAAATATAGTTGAGGATCAGACTTGGGTTCAACCTGACGAATTCTACTAGTTTTTATTCCCGACATACTTCCACTTTGTATTTGTTCAATAATACCTGTTTTTATTTCAGAAAGAAGTATGTTGATTCCTGTTTGTGTTTCTACATTACTAACAATAATATGAGAATCATATGGTCTCTTATACGGTAAATATGTAATATCTTTTCCACTCCCTAAGAAATTGTATAAATGTGCACTTGCTAAACCTGCGACTTGTGATCCTCCCGTAGCAATCAAATAATAATTCCTTTCAACGCATTTCAAATCGCCTTTTTCAAAGCATTCTTTTGTGCTCTGATATATTTTTTCAAGAATATCAGTAATAGGATCAAACCCAGATGGATCATGGAAAGAAATCGGATTAGAATATGCGTATATAAATGAATTGTTTGATAATGGTATTGTTGCATAACCAATAAACTGATCCTTCTGAATAAATCTTCCACTCCCCGGCAGGTAATACCTCGCCCTCAAATACACCAACCCACTCGGGTCGGTCACCTCGCCGGTGTAGCCGTATTCGCTCTTGCTGGTTCCGCTTTCGCTCAACACATCACCAAAGGGGGTGAAGCTCTTTTCGAGCGTGATGGTACCGGTCGAATCGGTCATCTGCCTGACACTTCCTATAGCGTCGCCCAGAAAATACTCGGTCGATGTGGGCGAGATCTACCTCAGGCGGGATAAGTATTAGAGATAGGTAACCGTCCCGTCAGATGACACCTGAGTCAATCTAATCTTGTTGATTAGAACGATTCGGTTTTATATGGAATATATCTACATATTCATAATCTAGTGGGTAAAGGATTTTCGTTAGCTTATTATTTATCCAAGTAATTAGCCATCTTAAAATCAATCGCTTTCGCTAATAACTCCAAGTCGTAAATTGCTAGACTCTGCACCATCGACCCATGAAAAAAAAGTAGAGACACATACTCTTCATACTGAGCTTCAATAATACAAAAGAAACCGTCCCATTTTGTATCACAAACGACTCTATATTGATCAGCGACTGGACTTTTATAGGTGAAGCCAATTAGTGGTGCCCAAGAGAATGGCAATTGTCCATTTGAATTTCTAGTAAAATTATGCTCATTATAATTACGTGTGGCAAACCTTTCGCTTTCAAATCTTCCTACGCTATGTTTAATATTTGCCAGTAGATCAGTAAAAGTAATTTCACTTAATTCTGTACAATTAAAATAACCATAAGAATCACAACTTCTTTCTTCAGAGCGAGATGTAGATATCCAATCAGATGTCAACTGTGATTGATCGATTAGAAGATCGGCAGCATTGAAATTCCGCTCAGGAACTGGTTCTTTTGACGAGAGGCAAGCTTGCGTTACTATAGCGATTATTATACAGGTAACAAGAATCACGATTATGAATTTTATTTTCATTATTACTTCCTACTGATCTATAATGGTCGGTGCCTAAATATGATGCCGGAGCTACCATCATCGAAAGTGCCTACTCGATAAGGCCAACCATATCCCCATATTGGGCTCTTTTGCGGTGGAGCAGAAGGTATTCTTTTAGACAAACCATACAATGACAGAATAATATTTAGTATATTTTTATCCAGATCCCTGCCTTGTGAGTTTTTCTGTAATGCAACTCCTGCCTTAATAGCTTGTTTATCTGATGGATCATCGGATCCGCTGCACCAACTACTGTTTGTAGCAATATCTCCACCACATAATAATAGTTTCTCACTTATGCCGATATCCGATCCGAGAAAGCCATAATGAAGATTTCCGGGAACATCATACCGGTACCAATTTCTTGATATTCGTACATTATCTCCTATATAGTCATTTATTCTTAACTTGAAATCGTAAACATCGTGGGTTTGCACAAGATCAGCAAAAATAAAAAGACCAAAAGCTAAGGAACCAATATCACCCCCTCCGATCATCGGATCATCCAATTCTTTTGTCTCATTCCAATGTTGGATACTCCTGCGCATTATACTTGCTGTCAAGCTCTTTCGATTTGTATTCATTTCGTCAATTAACCACTGTGTTAAATCTGATTTTTCTAATTCCTTCTCATCACAACTTGGGAATAATCCTTTATGATCTGAATATTTAACAGGGTTTTCATAACCATATAACCAATCATTTAATGATATAGGACGAAGTTAGTCACCTTCCCAACTATCCCTCGTAATAAATCTCCCATTTCCCGGCAGATAATACCTCGCCCTCAAGTACACCAACCCGCTCGGGTCGGTCACCTCGCCGGTGAAGCCGTAAACGCTCTCACCGGTTCCACTTGAAGCCAATACCTCGCCAAAGGGGGTGTAACTCTTTTCGAGCGTGATGGTACCGGTCGAATCGGTCATCTGCCTGATTGTAGTATCCCCTCCACCTATCCCCTCCGGGGATTGTGTTTCGGGGACGCTCCGCATGCTGCGCAGCTTCGCGGCGTCACCCAGGAAGTATTCGGTGTTCGTAGTGTTCATTTGACCCAGGCTGGAAAGGCGACTCATATTATATAAATTATCTTTCTATGAGATAGGAATTTGTTTTGCTTTTAATATTAAATGATGAAAGTCATTGATCAGAAAACCAAGAGCAATAATTGGATTACAAAGAATTTTACTCTCAAAAGAGAACGTTGTTAGTTAGACACTTTTGCCAATTCTATAATTATTTTTGACATTATTGTCTGAGTAATATGTAAAAAATTATCGACGCATTCCTGACCAGGTTCGGTAATAAATACATAGTAATTATCATATACTGCTCGATAAAACCAAGTTGAACATACATAAGTTGATAAGACTGAGGCACATTGAAAACTCTCGATATCTAGAGGAAGACCTGTAATATCTTTATCATACTTAACGATGTCTGGATAAACTTTCTGATAAATTCCTTTAGGATCCATTAGATAATATGTCATTAATGCTGAAAGTAAGTTGTGACGGTTTTCAATAACGGCATAAATAAATATATTCTTCTGCTCTTCTCCCCACCTTATTACAATTGTATCTTCATCCGCATCAACGCCTAAATGCCTGTATTCATTTGGATTATCAAGAACCTTATATTCCCATTGCAGTTCCATCGGTGCTAGGTCACAGGTTAGCGAAGTTGGTAAATCTAGCTGATTAAGACTCGATTTAATCTCATCAATTGATATCTGCTTATTAGGTTTAACGGAATAAATAATTACAGCAGTGATGATGCATATTATTATCAATGTTATTATAGTAACATTATTTTTCATCTTATTTCCAATCTCCTGCAAGCTCACCATTTTTAATATATCCACGTTGAAGTAATTTACCAAGAACTGGGTCAATTTCGTAATCATCTAAATGACCATTTCCATTTTGATCTTGAGAAATAAAATATGATTGTAGGCGGTTAAGTATTGCACTATGTAATATTGATTGTGATATTGAATACCTATTAGCCTTCCATATTCCTATACCTATTTCAACACTAATTTCATCTCCCGGATCATATTGGCCAAAATACTTTTTTACAAGCGCTTTTAATGGGAGTGGAGCATATTTCTCCATATTCGCAAATGTTTTAAGTGAGTCTTCATCGAACCCAATAGCTGAACCTACATATCCATAATGAATATTTGACCAAATATCGTAATATACTTCATATTCGTCATTTCCACGTATTGGATAATAAAGGTCCTGCCAGCTTCTATTTAGTCCAAGCAAACTTCTGATTTTTGGTTTATGATCCCATTCCCCACCACTTACCACTTTATTGAAGAATATCCAGTATGCAGTAAGTGGTGCTTCTAAAAAGTAATAGAATGGGTCATTACCCGTTAGATACTCTGGACAAAATGTAGATGCAGTAAGCAAGCTTCGCATATATTCGGCACTCATACTCCTTGAATTATGAACCATTTCGCTGTACATATAATTTAAGGTGCGATCGAATCTATCAAAAGGATTTTGAGTTGCATTTAAGGTTTGATCAATATATCTACCACTTGTATCAGTATAATTAACTGGGTTTCCCTCAACATATTTCCATCTATTCAAAGATTGTGTTCTAAAATAATCTCCGCTCCAGATATCCTTTGATATAAACCTCCCATCGGTTGGCTCATAATACCTCGCCCTGAGATACACCAGCCCGCTCGGGTCGGTCACCTCACCGGTGTAGCCGTAAACGCTCTCACCGGTTCCCGTTGATGCGATCACCTCGCCAAAGGGGGTATAGCGCTTCTCGAGAGTGAGCGTGCCGGTTGAATCGGTCATCTGTCTTAAGGTATACCCTTCACCTATCCCCTGTCGGGGATAGTGTTTTGGGTACGCTCCGCTTGCTTCGCAGCTACGCGGTGCGTCTCCGAGGAAGAATTCCATGGTAGTAGTATCTTTTTGGCCCAGGCGGCCTGCACCCGTAAGGGTGGTTAAGCCGTAGAGGTAAGTATCTGTCCCATCGGTCAGAACCTGGGTCAAGCCGGCATTCATATCGAGCATGTAATGGGTGGTCACTCCATCCACAAGCTGGAATAACCGGTCTCCCAGACCGTTGTAGTAGTAGCACGAGGTCTCGCCACCGTTGGTGATCGAGGATAACCGGTTCTCGATCGTATAAGCATAAGTGTTCACGCCGTCGTTGAGTAGATTGCCATTGTTATCCCAGGTGTAAGTCACGCCATTAACCGTGGTCATTCTACGTGCCACCTTTAGGTGGTTGGCGATGTCATATCCATAGCTGGTTGTGCCCTGGTCGGTCACTTCGGCAAGCCGATTCCCCACAGCGTCATAGGTGTAATGGTAATAAGGGCAGTCGCTTATGTCGGTGAGAATTAGCCAGCCGAATGAATAGAAATAAATTATTAGAAAATAAATACAAGTATTAGCAATTTTCCCTGAATAATATTTTTAGTTATGGTGTAACAGTATTATTTGCGGTGTATATATCGCAAATGTTATCAACCCAATCGAAACCTCTAACATAAGAGGCAATATAAATATCGTTTTTGAATTCCAATTCAAAAGATGCATACATGTTTCTTAAATTATCATTGAGAAAAACAATACGAATAACATCATATTTATCATCAACAGGACTATAGTCTCCCACTTGTTTTAATACTTGTAATACATCATCTTTCATCATACCTAAATGGATTTTATTGCAAAGAAGATCATATTGGCGATTATGAAGTTCTATTTGAGCTTTTTTAGTATCGTGATCAATAATTAGAAGAATTACTATTGATGTCAGAATTAAACAAACTAATAATAGTAAAACAATTCGCTTTATAAGCATAATCGAGTCCCTGAACTATTTTAAATTCGCTCTTATCCAATCTTCGATATTAAATGCTTTATCGTATGGGAATGCATGACAACTAAGTTTTTGTAATATGCTATACGATTTTAATATATGTCCAAGTTCCATACCTTTAATACTTAGGTTTTTATCAGGTCGTGATGAGACATTATAGGGTGGGGGAGCTTGGGTTGGATTTGAGTTTATAAAATCATATGTAGTTTGTTCACCTCTATCATGGTATTCATTAGCTATAAAAGCAAAGATATCTCCATCAAAAAAAGTAACTGCTACAGAAAACCAGAAATGGTACGCTTGGTTTGCAGTTTTATCCCAATAACTTGGATTCCAATCCCCTCTTAAAGAATAAGTCCACTTAGAATTTACACAATTGTTTGGATTAATTGGATCACACCATCGATTCTTATCGTAAATGGGGTTATTCATATATGCCAGCCAATCTTGTTGGATAAAAAAGGAGCTATTTGCATTTGAAAGATGAAATGATCTATTTGCTTGAGCCCAGATTGGGCCATTATTTTTATCAAAATCATCTATGACCAGTGTCATTGCCCAAATGAGATCTTCAATATTGGTAAATTGGGACTTACTTTTTTCTATAAACCACGCAAAACCTTCGACAGGTTGCATAGATCCAGAATACACAGTATTTTTAATAAACGATGCATTTTGATATAGATTGCTTAAACCAATTTGACATTCTCTTGACAGTGGGGTTTTACAATTACGATTCCCTGTCGGATCAGTATTAATAATTGGATTCGCATCAACATAAATCCAATGGTTATTCGTTATTGGTTGATTGTAATTTATCGGCCAATAATCTTTTGTAAGTAACCTTCCACTTTCAGGAAGATAATACCTCGCCCTCAGGTAAACCAATCCGCTTTCATCCGTCACCTCACCGGTGTAACCATAAATGCTCTCGCCGGTTCCCGTTGATGCGATCACCTCGCCAAAGGGGGTGTAGCTCTTTTCGAGCGTGAGCGTGCCGGTTGAATCAGTCATCTGCCTTAAAGTATACCCTTCACCTATCCCCTGTCGGGGATAGTGTTTCGGGTACGCTCCGCTTGCTTCGCAGCTACGCGGTGCGTCTCCGAGGAAGAATTCCATGGTAGTAGCATCTTTTTGGCCCAGGCGAGATAAGCCGTAGAGATAGGTCTGTGTGCCATCGGTCAACACCTGAGTTAGAGCGGCATTCATATCGAGCATGTAATGGGTGGTCACTCCATCCACAAGCTGGAATAACCGATCTCCCAGACCGTTGTAGTAGTAGTACGAGGTCTCGCCACCGTTGGTGATCGAGGATAACCGGTTCTCGATCGTATAAGCATAAGTGTTCACGCCGTCGTTGATCAAATTACCGCGTGCCACCTTCAGGTGGTTGTTATCCCAGGTGTAGGTCACGCCATTAACCGTGGTCATGCTACGTGCCACCTTTAGGTGGTTGGCAATGTCATACGCGTAGGTTGTGGTACTCAGATCCGTGACCTGGGTCAGGCGGCGTGCACCCGTTCTTTGGGTGTTACCCACCGCGTCGTAGGTGTAGGCGTAATCGTCCGTATTGCAATAGTCCGCGAGCGTCAAACGGCTGAGCGGATCGTAGGTGTAGCCGATGGTTGTGATGCTCTCATTCGGCTGACCGATGTGCAGGGATTCGGTCACCGAAGTCCGGTTACCATTCGAGTCTGTGAACTACTTCAGTACTCGAGCTTTGGTAGTAAAAGAATCACAAAATTATTCAATACATATTTTTATTCTATTAGATTCTATTCTGCCAACCCATGCTCCAATTTCTAAAGGATCATAATTGCGATATACAATGGAAATATCATAAATTTGATTTTCTGAGGACAATATTTGATCATTCTTGGAAATTATTATCTTATCCGGAAAACGGTAACTAATCTCTATGTCATATATACTATGAGGAGCTATTTTAATAAAACTTTTATTCAAAGGTGGCCAATATTCATCATTTAAGAAATATTCACGGTAAGCTTTTGTTCCATCGGATAAATAGATTGACACGATAATATCAGCAGCTGATCGTTCACCTATATATTTAATGTCGGCACTATAAAAAATAAAACTATTTTGAAGAAATAATGGATTGGGAGAGGTATTAATAAAATCTATCTTAATTGGAATATCTGTATTAACCGCGTAGCATTTTCCTTCATCTATTGTAATATTTAATAACAAAAAGTGATTATTAGGGGATTCTGCAGTCCTTAATATATTATTGAACTCGGTTTCATAATTTGTTGGTAATTCTGTAGTTCTTGCTGATATAGGGATTTTATTTATACAACTTGATAATGGAACAACCGATACAATCATCATAAATAATATCGTTATTATTTTTTGAGTTAATGCAATTTTAGAATACATTTATTAGCTCCTTTATAATTAATAGGAACCATATATAGAAGATAAAAGCCATGAGGTTGATAAATAACCATACCACAAATTAAGCTCATTCTCAGCAACCTCTCTCGACATTACACCCATAAATTTAAAATGCTTCTGATTTAAATCTTGTAAAATAGTCTTATTGAAGTCAGTTATTTTGGATGATTCTAATAGTACAAAATTAATATATATTTCCTCATACATCTGTAAATAATCTGGATAAACAGCTGTATTGTAATTCACTGAATGTTCTCGTAAATATTCAATCCATGTGTGACCAGCTTCATGAGACATAACTGTTATTAAAAAATTGATATCGCCTTCGCTAGCATCATCGGTTATGTATACGGCATTGTCAAAAATCTGATGGCGATGATTACACTCATCTGTATAATAATCAATTTCATGATGATTCTTTCCAAAGTCTGGTGAAACCCCCGCGTAATGTTTCTTGCCAAGTTGATCAATAAAAGCATCTGTGTATCTCCAGTGATTTCCTGGAGCAAGATTTATCGGAACAGTTCTTCCAAGCACAACCAATAATTCTTGCTTACTTGATATGCATTGGAATGCCACTTCATAAATACAAAATTTTTCTCCAGTTGGATCTACATACTTAATGGGATTGTTATTTGCATATACCCATTTATTGGATAATGATGGTTTATGATATATGCCTACCCAGGTATCTTTAGAAATAAATATACCTGAGGTGGGTTGGTAATACCTCGCCCTCAAGTACACCAGCCCTGATGGGTCGGTTACCTCGCCGGTATAGCCGTAAACGCTCGCGCCTGTACCACTTGAAGTCAACACCTCGCCAAAGGGGGTATAGCGCTTCTCGAGAGTGAGCGTGCCGGTTGAATCGGTCATCTGCCTTAAGGTATCCCCTTCACCTATCCCCGTTCGGGGATAGTGTTTCGGGGACGCTCCGCTTGCTTTGCAGCTACGCGGTGCATCACCGAGGAAGTACTCGGTGGTCGTCGCTTCCTGAGCAAGACGGCCTGCACCCGTAAGGGTGGTTAAGCCGTAGAGATAGGTACGCGTGCCATCGGTCAACACCTGGGTCAAGCCGGCGTTCAGGTTATTATTAATACCCTCTCTCCGGTCTATACATAAAAACTGGGGAGAGAAAAACAGGTTAGAGGATTTGTCAAGTGAGTATTCAAAATATAGGATATCGATTTATTGTTGAACACCCAAAAGATGGATAGTTCCATCCGAATCACCCCAAATTAAACTGTTATCATCGCTAACAGTCATACAAGTAACTGCATTTGCTTCAAGATCTTTTATTTTGGTATTATTTTTAATATCCCAAATAATAATATGATTGTTTCCAGCTACAAATAATATTTCTCCTGACTGATCAAACGCGAGAATATTCTCTCCGTCTATGTTTTCATCTATTACTATTTTATGATTAAGGAATCGTATATCCCATACCGATAATTTATTATTTCTAATACGGGCTAAATAATGCTCGTCAGGGCTAATTGAGAGGGCATCGACCTTATAAGCTTCACTATTATTATTCTTACTAATCCATCGAGATTGAAATAATGAATTGCTCTCATATTCAATACCCCCTTCCAGATAGGATATTGCATAATTATTTGATAATGGACTAAATATTATTTTCTCAATTGTTGGTTTAATGGATTGATTTGGACGCACATCGCCATTACTATTTTGATTACCTATAATCATATAATGCCAAAGTAAATATATTATTATATTATCACCATCTAAATTGATTGAAGCACCTTTATGCATAGGTATATTATCTTTATCGCCACAATAACCAAAACATTTAATTTGTTTACCCTCCTGGGTATCCCACACTCGAATATCATTCACATATTCAGTATTGCCTTCGCTTATTTCCCTATGCTTCGATCCGATTAATTTACTGCAATCGGTTGAAAAAGCAAGGGTTTTTGTTTGAGCGAAACCCAAAATATAATCACCTAAAATCGAATTTGATTGCACATCATAATGAATTAATTTACCTTTTTTACTTGATGCAATATAAATTGTCTTATCATTTTTATAACAAATACTGACTACTGGGCTATTATCGGGATCTTGCAGAAGAACATTATCTGTCAATTTAAAACTATTTATTGATAAGTAATTTACCAGATAAGTCTCATTATTCTTAGTGTGGGTGTTACAGGAAATCACAAAAATCAGAATAATAATACTAATGGAGACAAGAAGATATTTTTTATGCATTTTTATTCCTATAAATCATGATAGAAATATTTAAGTATGTTTTTTAAAGCTAATTAATATATTCTACCTACTGACCAATAGGTACCCATAGGTTCTGATTCAAAATCCCAACCAGATGGCCAAGAAAGGTATTTAAAATCATTATTATTTGTTAATACCTTAAATTCCCAACAGTTATTATAGGGATTTTTGTTGGAACAGTTATTGAATATTGAACACTCAATGCTATCGCTAATTGAGCCTATAAGACCCTTGGGAAGATCATTTTGGCCAACACCACCTCCTCCAAAATATTGATCTACAATATTATTCAGTATGTCATATCCGTACATTCCTTTATAGGTATATGCCACAAATCCAAGATAATCGGATGGTAAATCAGGATTTGAAAAACCGGAGCAATTACCACCACCACATATACCGGGGATGAAAGCGAGGAGAGCAGCGGGACTTTCAAATTTCTCTAAACCATATTGGAAATTCATAAAAATACCGAGGCTTATATTTTTAAATAACATATCATTTTTCGAAATTGATGTTGGGAGACTAACTACATAATAAGGTTCATATGTTAACGAAATCCCAGAAATATTAAAAGTCTTCGGTAGAGGAAACGTATAGAGTTTACCAATACTATCAACTAAATTATATTGAATATCTACTGCCAACTCCATCGAATCATAAAAATGTTTTATATCTATTACGGCATCATCATAATTAGGTAGTAAACAATATACATCATTTGCACTACATGTGGAATTGCTTGATGATTGAAAACCTGATGGGTCTAGGTAATTAATTGAATTATTGTAGACATATAACCATTTATTATATGACATCGGAATTGAGTAACTCCCTATCCATGCATCTCTTGATATAAATCTCCCACTCCCCGGCAAGTAATACCTCGCCCTGAGGTAAACCAACCCACTCGGGTCGGTCACCTCGCCGGTGTAGCCGTAAACGCTTTCACCGGTTCCCGTTGATGTGATCACCTCGCCAAAGGGTGCGTAGCTCTTCTCGAGCGTGAGAGTACCGGTTGAATCAGTCATCTGCCTGACCGAGCCGAGAGCGTCTCCGAGGAAGAATTCCATGGTAGTAGCATCTTTTTGGCCCAGGCGGGATAAGCCGAATAATTTAATTTATCGACTATTGAACACCCCAGATATGGATAGTCCCACTCGTATCGCTCAAGAGAAGAAGTCTGTTATCACGGGAGAAGTAAATCGAATTGACTTCACCGACTTCAATAAATTTAATTTGTTCAAGATTCTCGAGATTATAAAGTAAGATACCTTTATTATTACCAATAGCAAGAATACAACCGGTTCTATCAAATGCTAATGTATTTCCTGAATCTACTTTTAATTGTATTTTAGGTTTCGACGTACCTTTTCGCAAATCCCATATTTGTACTTCCGTGCCTGTCAGCCTTGCAAACCAGGTATTTGTATCATCAAACGACATTGCGATCGTAGTGATGTGTTCATTTGCCCTATATTCACCAAGAGTTTTCCTTTTAGAAAAAAAGGTATTATCAATTCCTGCTAAAGTTTCAGTTTTCTTGATTATCCCAAAACCCTGGTCAAGAAAATAAACTGTGTAATCTCCAAACTTATCTTGCGTTATCTTACTGACTGTATAATTCAAGTCATTATCAAAACTATCGAGGTTTAATATATGACTTCTATTTACCGTAAAACCGCTAAATGAAATGACTGAGCCATTGAATTTAATTACCCATCTGCTTTTTGCATCGAGTAAAAGGCCATGATGAGGATACCACTTATTATCTGGGTTATTATTAGTACACTGCGGACCAAAGCAATCAAGTTGTTCCCCATTCTTTGCGTCCCATATGTTGTAACCAGTAGACCCTGCTGAAGAAACCTCTCCAGGAGTTAATAGAAAAGAGCCATCCTCACTGAAATTTGTGGCGTTCTTACTTGCAGTATAAAAATTAAATTCAGATAAGATGATCTGATTGTTAAGATCCCACTGCCTGAATATACCATCTTGATAAATGACTAGTAGAATTTCAGGATTATCGTGGTTCTGAGTCATTGCAATAACGTTATTTTCAATAAAATGTGAGTGCAAATCACTAATCTCTGATAATCCTTGGACTGTAGAAATTGAAAATTCTGATAATGCGGCAGTTATTGAAATAGGCTTGTCTATCTCTGGAGGATTCTGTTGAGGATCCAGACTCATTATTTTTAAAATAACAATATAGATATAAGCCAGGATAACAGTAATAGTTATTATTGAAACAAGAAATATTTTGATACTGGTTTTCAAAGCAGACCTCTTATTATGACAAATATTTATTATAGGATATTTATGGTTCTAGATAAAAAGCATCTGCACTATTAATCCATTTCCAGTATTGATTAGATGGCTGAATAAATAGTGAACCGGGGTAGGGAATAAAGCGATATGTACCATCATTGTTATGGGTTTTGAGGAAAATGGTATCATTTTTCTGACCTGACACAAAACAGGATGATTGTATACAGTATAGCAATTCACAAGCATTCCAACTAGCGATATCTAAGAGATCATGACCAAGAGGAGCAGTCGGAGATGAATAACCACCACCAAGTATCCCAACAATTGTTTCATATGAATAACCTCTCACGGCACTCACATAAGCAAGATAGGTTGATGGTATATCTGCAGTTTCAAATGAAGAATGGGTTCCAAATGGGAGAAATCTGGTCGCTTGCCATTTTTCAAACCGCTTTTGATAATCCCACCAAATACCAGCCCCGATACTACTAATACTAGATATTTTGGGGATATCAACTTCATAATTACTTGTAAAAATCATTCCAATATGTGTATTTCCTGTTGGTTGCGATAATGGAATATACTGTATGCCTTTCCCTGGATAACCCTGCAAAATTTCCCAAAAATCTATTGCCTCATCTAGTGCAAAATGGCTTTCATCTATGAATGCGCCATTATCGAGTATACAAAATTGATCTCCACCAAATACACACGGTACATACCCGCTGGGATCAACTGTCATAATAGCATTGCTATTGGCATACAACCAATGGTTATATGAAATTGGATTTTTATCATTACCTGCCCAAGTATCTCTTATGATAAATCTTCCACTTCCCGGCTCATAATACCTCGCCCTGAGGTAAACCAACCCACTCGGGTCGGTCACCTCGCCGGTGTAGCCGTAAACGCTCTCACCGGTTCCCGTTGATGCGATCACCTCGCCAAACGGGGTATAGCGTTTTTCCAGGGTGATCGCTCCAATCGAATCGGTCATCTGCCTGACCGAGCCGAGAGCGTCTCCGAGGAAGAATTCCATGGTAGTAGCGTCTTTTTGGCCCAGGCGGGATAAGCCGTAGAGATAGGTCTGCGTGCCGTCGGTCAACACCTGAGTTAGAGCGGCATTCATATCGAGCATGTAATGGGTGGTCACTCCATCCACAAGCTGGAATAACCGGTCTCCCAGACCGTTGTAGTAGTAGTACGAGGTCTCGCCACCGTTGGTGATCGAGGATAACCGGTTCTCGATCGTATAAGCATAAGTGTTCACGCCGTCGTTGGTCAAATTCCCACGTGCCACCTTCAGGTGGTTATTATCCCAGGTGTAGGTCACGCCATTAACCGTGGTCATGCTACGTGCCACCTTTAGGTGGTTCGCGATGTCATATGTGTAGGTGGTGGTACTCAGATCCGTGACCTGGGTCAGGCGGCGTGCACCCGTTCTTTGGGTGTTACCCACCGCGTCGTAGGTGTAGGCACAATCGTCTGTATTGCAATAGTCCGCGAGCGTCAAACGGCTGAACGGATCGTAGGTGTAGCTGACGTTGTCGTCGAATGTATCGGTTACCGGTGTCATAGGTCCAAGTGGTCGTGCCCTAGCCGTAAGTCAACACCTAGGTCAGTCCGTTATTCAGGGCGCGGTTATTAACTTATTTTACAGACAGATAGTCTGTAAAAGGTGGTATTGATTCTTTACTAATTATTATTCTCACACGATGCTCGTGGAGCGTTAAAATTACTTTCTGTTGATGCATACCAATTAATTAATCTGGCATCATTTGAAGGAGAATCAAATTCCAACATAATCGGGGATAGATTGTAATAAAGATAATAATTAATAAAGTCGACCTGTGTATCGATTGGTTTTATTTCACCAATTTTTGATAGTGAAGTATAAATTTCTGTACGATTCATACCTTTCTTAAGTAGTTCACAAAACACATATTCTCGCAAAGCAAGAGAACTATTAAAATCTGTCCCTATCTTCTGGGATATCTTCCTTAACATTATCTCTGCTTCAATTGTGCGAGTATGATTATAGTTTATGATATCATGCTTCAAAGATGTAATGTTCATCGAAACGAAAATTAGGAGTGCTAGTAGAAATAAAATAATCAATATTATTATTGTTCTTTTCATTAGTCACCTCATTTTAGATTATTCCTTATCCAAGAATCAGGATTAACATTATATTTATAAATACTCGCCCATTTCATTTTCTGACCAAATTCAATTCCTTTTAATCCCAACAAATAATCTTCCCTTGATGTTGCATTGGTTCTTGAAGCCCAATATGATAACCAAGTATTCTTATTGTTTTTTAGTTTTTCAAGATCAGGACCAAAACAATCTTCATCTTCCAAAAAATAAGGATCATGTAAAACGTTAGCCAAGATGGCAAATGCATCCCCATCATAGAATCTTGAAGCCGCGTAGTACCAAAAATGAAACGCTTGATTTGGCGTATTATCATAATAATTGATATTCCAATCGCCCCTATCAAATTCTCCATAAATGTTCTTATAAGGCAACCAATCCTGTCCGACGTCATATTTGCCCTGGTGTGAAACACCAATTAAATTTGATGGATATTTATCGATCACGGGTTGAAGGGTAATGTATTTATAATCATTTGGATCAAGTCCAATAAGCACATTAGTCAATCCCCACATCATTCCATTCACATTGTTATCGAATAATTGATATGCGTAAGCGGTTAATTGGGCAAATGCTTCTACAGGTTTTAACCGATCATGAGGATTTTGACTAATCATGCTCACATAGCTTTTAATTCTCCTCGCATCATTAAGCAGTTGATTTGCTGCGCTAATGCATTCACTATCCTTACTATTTTCACAACTAATTAAACCACTTGGATCAGAAAAAAGAATAGGATTATTTAATCCATAACCCCATTTATTAAATGATAATGGATTTTGATAATTCACCTCCCAATTATCTCTTGTAATAAACCTTCCACTCCCCGGCATATAATACCTCGCCCGCAGATAAACCAACCCGCTTTCATCAGAAACCTCGCCGGTGTAGCTATAGACACTCTCGCTTGATCCACTTTCACTAATTACCTCGCCAAATGGAGTGTAGCGCTTCTCGAGTGTGAGCGTTCCGGTTGAATCGGTCATTTGCCTGACCGAGCTGAGAGCGTCTCCGAGGAAGAATTCCATGGTAGTAGCATCTTTTTGGCCCAGGCGGCCTGCACCCGTAAGGGTGGTTAAGCCGTAGAGATAGGTCTGCGTGCCGTCGGTCAAGACCTGGGTCAAACCGGCATTCAGGTCGAGCGTGTATTGCGTGGTGACGCCAACCACCGTTTGGGTAAGACGGTCGCCCAGGCCGTTGTAGGTGTAACTGCTGATTTCCGTACCTGAAGCGATCGAACTTAACCGGTTCTCGATATCATAGGTATAGGTGTTCACGCCGTCGTTGATCAAATTACCATTGTCATCCCAGGTGTAGGTCACGCCATTAACCGTGGTCATTCTATTTGCAATGTCATACGTGTAGGTTGTGGTACTCAGATCCGTGACCTGGGTCAGGCGGTTACCCACCTTGTCGTAGCCATAGTGGAAAAAGGTGTCATCACTATAATCCGCCGCGGTTAATCGGTTGAGCGGATCGTAAGTGTAGATGATCGTCACCGGACCGCCGGGCGGTGGGGGCGTGGCGGTGGGTGTAATCGTCGGGGTCGCGGTGGGCGTATCGGTCTGAGTCGGCGTGGGCGTTTCGGTATCGGTCGATGTCGGCGTGGGGGTCTCGGTGTCGGTTGGAGTCGGTGTCAACGTGTCGGTGGGGGTTGCTGTGTCCGTTGGCGTCGGCGTGGGGGTTTCGGTCGATGTGGGCGTGGGTGTCTCGGTCGGGGTTGGAGTTGGGGTATCTGTTGGTGTAGGTGTCGGTGTGAATGTACTTGTGGCCGTCGGGGTGGCGGTGGCGGGCGGAACGGCCGCCATGCAGGCCGAGAATTCTGAGGTGTTGTTGTACGGGTCGGTTGCCGTGCTGCTGACGAAATCGCCATCACCTGTGGCTGCCAAAAGGGTCACCTCGAATGGTGCGTTCCCACTGGAATCGGTTGTCACATCGAAGAAGCCGAGATACAACCGACCTTCACCGTAACCGGACGGATCGCAGACCGGGTTGGAGAAGAACTCCACGCGATAGGTCGTATCCGGCGCGCTGTCGAGCGAACCTGTCACATGAGTGGTCTCACCGCTGACGACTGCGGACAATACGGGGAAGTTTTGGAGGTTGTTGGCACCGGTATCGGTGTCACCCGTATCGTTCGGCGTATTTCCTTCCGGAGACAAGTCGATGCCCAGGGCGGCATTGCCCCAGAGGGTATTCCCCAGGAGACTGTTGCTGGTGCCGGATTGGATATAAATACCGCTGTCGCCGTTGTATGCGATGTGGTTGCCCGCGCCGAATTGGGACCCACCGATGGTGTTGCCCGAGGTATTATTTTGAATATGCACGCCGCTCAGAGTATTGCCGAGCGGCAATTCGCCGTTGATATCAAGTCCGATCAAGTTGCCCTGGACCAGCGTGTTGCTCGTGCCTGTTTCGGAGATGAATACACCTGCCTCATCGTTGCCGGAGATCAGGTTGCCCTCTCCGGGCAGGGCGCCGCCAATGATATTGCCGGTGCCCGAAGTGATGGATATTCCTGAAAAGCTATTCCCGAGGTCCTGTAAACCGCTGCCATCGGTCCCCACCCGGTTGCCCTGGATCGTATTGGAGTTGGCATCGGGTTCATAAACAGCCACGCCGTAGCGGGCATTGCCCGAGATCAGATTGCCAGCTCCATCCGCCGCACCGCCAACGGTCGTACTCACAGCACTCCAGATGCCGACGCCGTCTTCGGTGTTGGCGAGCGGGAGAGTCCCCGTCCGGTCGGTCCCGATGGTGTTGCCCTGGATGACGTTGCCGGTGGATCCGAAACCATAGACCAGGACCCCATCGTAAGTATTGCCAGAGAGCAGGTTCCCGGCGCCTGGAGCCGTCCCCCCGATGGTGTTATTTGGAGCGTACTCAAGATAGATGCCGTCCTCTCCGTTGGGAAGAGCGTAGCTGCCGGTCAGGTCGGTTCCGATGGAATTGCCCTGGATCAGGTTGCCAGTGGCTCTCGTCGCATAGACATAGATGCCGTCGATGCGATTGCCCGATATCAGGTTGCCGGCGCCACTTTCGGTGCCGCCGATCAGATTGTTGGGGGCGACATTGATGGAGATGCCATCCTGGTTATCCAGCTCGGCAGTGCCGGCTGCGTTCGTACCGATGTAGTTACCCTGGATGATGTTACCGGTTGAAGGCGAGCCGAATATTTCCATGCCGAAGCCGTCGTTGCCGGAGATCAGATTGCGATCTGCGGCGGTCAGACCGCCAATGACGTTATTGGGCGAAAAATCGATGAAAAAGCCGCTAAAATTGCCAAGCTTTGAATTACCGGTCACGTCGGTGCCGATATAGTTGCCAGCAATGTGGTTGCCGCCGGCGGTATTGAGAACGATCGCATCGAGGCTGAAATCAGAGATGACCAGACCGCGCACTGTGCTGGAGCCGGCACTGATCCTCAATCCGTAGACAGGTATACCGGCAGATGTACCCAGCACCTGGACGATGGGCGTCCCGGAGAATCCTGGCTGGGTCGTGCCGTCGATGATGACAGGATCTGTGATGGCCGGCAGCTCGCTGGTTGGCAATATTACATAAGGTCCCGAGCCGGGAATATTGAAGGTGATCGTATCCAGCCCGGCAGTTGCATTGGCCTGCTGGATGGCGGCGCGCAGGGTACAGGTTCTTGCACTGGTATAGCATATACCGTCACTGGTGCGCTTATCCGGCTGATCCCCGGTGGCATTCACCACATAAGTGGATCCGGCCGACAGAGGTGCTATAAATGAAGCAGTGACAGGCGATAGGATGGCAGCATCATTCTTCGACCCGCCGCCCAGTTTGGATTCCGATGATAAAGATGGACGATAGATGTTTACTGCGTCATCCTGGGTAAGATTTGTCCCGCCAGGCTGCAAAATAACTGGCGGCAGGCTCGGCCGGCGGTTGGCGACACCCGGCTGGATATCGTTTTCGCCGAAAACATCTCCCACCGTCTCCACATTAATGGCATTGCCTGCGATCAGGTTATGCGCCTGATCCTTTCCGCCGATCGAATTACCTGAAGATTCCTTGATCAGGACGCCGATACTGTTGCCAAGCGATGCATCCCCGCCAGCATCCAGACCAATTATATTACCGTGCACCTGATTGCCTTTGGTATCCTTGCCATGCAGGTAGATGCCGATGCGGTTGCCAGAGATCAGGTTGCGATTTTCCAACGAGCGCCCGCCGATTTGATTACCGGATGAGTTATCGACCAAAATCCCGATCCGGTTGCTCTGCGCGATCGTACCGCCGGCATCCGTGCCGATGTAATTGGCTGCGATGATGGTGCCTGATCCACCGATGCGAATCCCAACGGAATCGAAGTTATTGATGACCAGCCCGCGCACCTCGCCGGCGCCGGCGGCGATCACCAGCCCATCCGCACCTTCTCCGGCCTGGGAGCCATCCAGCACAACCAGCGGCGTGCCGGTGTAACCCGGTTGGGTGGAGGCGTCGATCACCAGGGGATTGTCAATAGCCGGTAAAGGTTGTAAAGGTTGAATTACAAAGGGACTTTCTCCGAAAAGGTTGAAGGTGATGGCATCGTGTCCCGGGTTGGCGTTGGCCTGCTCGATGGCGGCGCGCAGGGTGCAGACCCCCGTTCCGTTGTTACAGACACCATCATCAAGGTCGTTATCCCCGGCGTCATCGGTTGAATTTACTATAAACGGGTTGTTTCCCTGGGCGTGGTGTGCTGATGCGCTGAAAGGTGACCCATCGGCAATTGCGGTAAAGGGATCTGATCCAATCTCATCCAGAGAACCAGACACCGGAGCCGGTGGGTCAATTGGAACCAGGGCGGCAAATTCCAGCGATGTATCCAGTATTTGATCCTGGGGGGAGATATTCCTGAGTGCTGGAATCCGGTCCTTCCAGCTTGAAAGTGGGTCTGAAACGAAGGCAAAGTTGACGCCGGATACAGATTGATCGAACACGCTGGATTGATTCGGGGAGTTATAAGCCAGCGAAGCTGAGCCGGTGCGGTTTCCAACTTGTGGATTGGAGGACGTTAAACCGTAGCGTACGCCTTCAGGTTGGTTAACGTTTTCAATCGCCTGTGTGCGGTTCCCGGCGGGGTCGTATTGATACTGGTAGAAGGCCAGGATATCGGTGTCTGATGTATGCGCGATATCCTGCAAACGGTTGTTTTCAAAGAAGTTATAGGTGGTATCGATCCCATTCGGTCTGAGTATGGTTTTAAGCTGTCCCGCAAGGTCATAAGTGTATTCAACCGCCCCGATGCCATCGGAACTAACATTGATCAACTCGTTGCTTTCATTGAATTGGTAAGTGACCACTTTCTGATCGGGGTAGGTCAGACTGGTCCGGTTACCGACCGCGTCATAAGCATAGCGGACAGCATTCGTGAATGGCTGGATAATATCAGTTACCCGGTCCATCTCGTCATAGAACCATGAGGTTGTGCCCATCGAATCATTCATGGTCAGACGACGGCCTGCTGCATCGTATATGAAGGTAACATCCCAAATCGGATCGGGGTAATCGATTGTACCAAGGCGCCCGGTATCATCATATAAATAATAGATGGTCTGATCGTTGGCATCGATCAGTGTTCCACGATTTCCCGCCGCATCATAATTGTATTGCCAGGTATGCCCCATTGGATCTTGTTCCCATCTGAGGCGATTTAATGGATCATACCCGAAGGTCGTGGACTGTCCATTTCCATCCAGGGTGGTCAGGCGGTTGCCGTTCGCGTCGTACGTATATTCCGTGCGAACATTTATCTCGACCGTCGGGCTTATACCGGGGAGGTAGTTCTCGACCACAGCGTTCAGGCGGTTGAGTTTGTCGTACTCGTACACTGTAACCACATTGTTGGGATCAATAACTTCGGTGCGGTTACCGTTCGAGTCGTAGTGATAGGTAGTGGCATTGGAAAGAGGATCGCTGATCGTGACCTGGCGCCCGAGGTTATCATAGGTAAAACTGCTGGTATGACCGAGCGCATCCGTCACCAAGCTGACATTGCCGGCGGAATCGTAATGGGTTGTGGTGGCGTGCCCATTCGGGTCGGTCACGACCTGGGGACGATTTAAATCATCATAACTGGTCGAAGTGGTGTGATCGTTGGCATCCGTCGTCGTCAGGCGGTTACCGAGGATGTCATAGGTGTAGGATGTTACAATATTGTATTGATTCAGATAATTCATTTCCTGCCCGGGTAGAAAATTCCGGGTGGTGGTCAGCAATCGACCGACATGGTCATAGCTGCTCAGTGTCTCCCGATCCAACGTATCTTTCGTCTCCACCATACGACCGTTTGAATCGTAGGTATTCGTGGTAATGAGATTGAATTGATCCAGATAGTTTTGGACCTGACCCTCCAAATAATTAGCGGTTACGGTTGCAACCTGACCCAATACATCGTAGCTGTATCTGGTCACTCGACCAAATGGATCGGTAGGTGTTGGTGCAGTTGTTGTTTCTTTACGCCCGTATGGATCGTAAGTAATTCTGTTACGAAGGTTATAATCTTCGTTTCCGTATAATGGGGGATCAGTACTGTAAATATCCTGTCCAACCAGATTTTGCACGATCATAAAAGGCCGATTGGCATCGTCATAATAGGTGCGAGCGATGACACCCCTGGGGTCCTGCGTGGCGATGGCATTGCCTGCCTGATCGTAAAATGTGTCGGTGCGGATGTTCTGGCTCGCTGCGACGAATTCTGATACCCGGGCAGGTTTGGCGGGATTATCCAGGGGAAAGGTGGCGATATCGATATTCTGCACAACCGTTACCGGACGGTTCAGGGCGTCATAATACGTGCGGGTGATCACACCCAATGGATCGACGGTTGCGACAACATTCCCATTCTGGTCATAATAAGTATCCGTGCGGATGTTGGAGTCATTCGATTCGCGTGGAGGAGGAGTAGTTGCGTATAGATTATTTGGATCAAGAAAGTTCTGTACAACGCTTAGGGGCCGATTCAGTGTATCGTAATATGTACGAGTCACAACACCTGCGTTGGCGATGGTTTTAATGGTATTTCCGGACTGATCATATATATATTGCATGAGGACATTGCGATCGGGGTAGTCGGGATCATAAATGGGTGGAACCTCGTAATCGATGCTTTGACCGGTCAGGTTTTGAACGACGTATTCCACATGCCCTGCGGCATCGTAATAGGTCCGGCTGATGATGCCGGCCGGATCCATGGTCGCGATAAGAGCTCCATCGTCTGAATAGAAATAGTCCGTTCGCAGGTCATGGTCGGCTGTCAAACCCCGCTCGGGTGGGATATTCACCTCGATCGGCCAAATGACAAGATTTTGGATCGTAGCGTAGGGTTTATCGGACGCATTGTAATAGGTGCGAGTGATGATGCCATCCGGCGCGGTCACCGCGATTTGATTCCCCCTGACATCATAAGTATAGCTTGTGGTCAGATTATAGAGATTATCCTCGTTGATCCCGTGCGCCAGGTCGTAATTGCGCACGACACTGCTTGTCTTTCCGGCGAGATCATAGGACGTGTGGGTGGTGATGCCCTGGGCGGTCTGGTCAGTCAGGTTCCCAAGCGAGTCGTACACATAAGTGGTGGTTTGGGCATCCGGCGTGCCATAACCGGCGGTCAGTGTCTCGATCTGGCCTGCTGGCGTGTAGGTGTAATATGTCTGATTGCCGAGGTCATCCGTGACCAGCTTTAATTTACCGGCCGGCTGGTCTTCAGGATTGCCTGGTTGATAATATTGATAATCCATACCAATTTGAGTGACGCCCCCGTCGAATGAAATCGGATACTCGATCCTGGTCACCAGGGATGTGAAATAGGTATCACCATAGAAATAATGGGTTTCATTTCCCAATGCATCCAATATACTGACCGGATTGTGGTCACTATAATCGATATGGGTATGGTTATGATTCGCGTCTTCGAGATCTTCAAGATCGATCCCATCATTACTCCAGATCAAATTGGTCGCATTTCCTTCGCCATCTGTGATGGTAGACGGCCTGAAATTGGGGTCATAGGTATAGCTGTTAACATTCCCCAATGGATCTTCACTGCCGGAGAGAACCCCAGCCTCGTTATAGGTATCGGTGATCACCTGGCCAAGCGCATCCGTCACCGTAGTCGTACCATTTGGATTGTAAGTTAATGAGACAACCAGCTTGTCTGCCCCATCATATTGACTGGTCAGTTTTCGATCATTCTCGAAAATCTGTACATTGGAAAAGTAACTTTCTGCAGTGGGGGTGGTGACGTCGTGATTATTTACAAAGTAGAGGTAGACGAAACGATCATCGTAATACTGGCCGATTGGAATGACATAATGCTTCCAATCGGGGGCTGACGCGGAATAGTTGTTGTAAGCCAGGTTCCCGAACAAGGTCGTGCCATAAAGTTGATATGTACGGCTCCCATCAGCAGTATTGTTATCATCCATGCCAATCCCATGGATTTCACCCTGGGATGGGCTTTTGAAGTCAAACTCGAGCACAGTATTCTTTGTGATTGTGTAATTGAGGGGCAGCTTCTTCCAAGTATTGCCGGTCAAGTGAAGGGTCAAGCCGTTATCCTCAACACTCATGCTGTAGGTGCCATCCTGGTTGGAGAAATTACTGAAAGCACTGCTATCAAAGGTCATCGGTGAATAACCGGTACTCTCGTAGATCTTCAGGTCTCGAAAATAACTGTCGGCGAGGTAGGGGGAAGTACTATAGTTGAAAAAAATAAGTTGGGATTGCTGGCGGCCGGTCTCTGGACGCAAATCAAGATAGAGGTCTCCTATAGGAATGACATAATGCCGCCAATTCGGGGTTGAGCTGCCATAATCCTTATAATTGGTGAAACCAATGTTAGTCGTTCCCCACAATTCGACGATACGCCACTCGTCATACATATTATAGCTATCCACTTCCAAACCGATGCCTTGAACGGTGCCCTGGATATCGCTCCGGTAATCGAATTCGATAACGGTATCGTGGGTGATGGCGACAGGGTGCGATATCATCTGGGCAGTGTCCCCTGTTATATGATAAGTTCTGCCGCCATCAAGGATCTCTCTTGTATAGGTCGAGTTATGCCCTGTAACACTGTAAACTCCTAATGGATAGTTATTGAAATTTAACAAAAAGGGATCGTGCTCCGTCGCAGTTGTATATTCATTTCGTTCGACTTGTTCTCCATTAGGATCCTTAGCTATTGTCAGTTGATGTTGTTCGTTGTATTCATAAGTCCATACTTGATTCAGCACATCCGTGACGGAAGTCAGGTTGCCTTTGTTATCGCGGCCGTAGGTTACCATTCGGTCCGAGTGATCTGAAATGGAAATCAATTGGCCTTGGGTATCATATGCTAAATCAATATAGTGAGTGCCATTGTCCGCTTCGACTCTATCTAATTGGCCGCCAGCTTCATAGAGATAGGTCCACAAAGCCCCATCCGCGGTCGTTCGCGAATTCACCCTGCCATTCTCATTGAAAAGGTAAGCTGTTTGATCCGGTTCCTTAATGGTATAGGTAACCGGTGTGCCGTTATATTTTGTCAAGGTATCCTTGACCCCGGACCAGGAAGTATAGGTTCCCATCCCGGTATCCCAGTATTGATAGGTGTTGCCCTGTGGTGTTTTATACAACACAATTCCAGGTTTACCACCCGGATCGGTGGAAAAGATCAGCCGTGGCGTCAGGTTGCTTGACCAGCCATAACCAATTGGCAACTCATCTTTCAGATTCTTCGAAGATATATAAACCCGGTCA
Source organism: uncultured Chloroflexia bacterium (assembly GCA_963701225.1). GTDB lineage: Bacteria > Chloroflexota > Anaerolineae > Anaerolineales > Anaerolineaceae > JAFGXF01. The sequence continues at coordinate 1,751,788 of OY969578.1, forward strand.
AAAGATAGATCACCCCCGCTGGTGGCTATTTTCAAATCTGTAACAGGATAGGACATCGTTCCGGTGCGAGAATTGATCGGATGGCCATAGAAGTTTTGCCCTTCGTGATATGATCCTGGGCAATTGCCGATGACGCAGACAGAGTCCTCGGGCAGATAGTCGGCGATCAAATTTGGATCGAATGAAACTGTTAAAGTCCAATGGATGGTTTCACCGTAGGTCGATCCTTTATAACTGACATGATGATTGATATAGAAATGGTTACTGATTTGTTCGCCGGGATTGATTTTTTCAGCAGCAATTACGCCTTGAGTAGATACTTTACACGAATCGGCATACATCCCATTTTGACTGCATATTTGTGGGTAAACGATACCGGTTCCATGGTTATCATTTGGTAATGGGCTAAGATAGGCCGTAGAAGAGATACTTAACAACGGGGTGGGTGGTGGTGGTGAATAAATGTAAGGTGTAGACCAGCTATATTCCACTGTCGTTACATAATAGATATCGTGTTGGGTACAACCGGGCGTGTTGATGTCACAATCGATATGAAAATTAAAGGTTTCATATGACTCACCGGAGTAACCACCCGAATAGTAAAAATCTTCAGTAATGCTCACTCCTGGATTTGTGTCCGAACACATACCATTCGTGTTTGTACATACTAACTGTGCACCATAATCAATTAAGTCAGCTCCTCTGGCATCTTGGTCAGGGGACAGGTTATCCAGGGCCGAATACTCCTCGCTGTACATATCGATTCCCTGGCTTGTTCCAGCAAACGGCAGGTGTTTATTTTTTATAGGAAGGGTTACGGCTGATGAATGTTGAATGCCGACCTGGCTTAGCATCAATGAGAGTATGATGATGGTGTTGAAATAGAAAGATACCTTTTTCCCCCATCGGTTAATGGTTTGGTATGGCATGGTTCCCTCCGCAAATGATATTAAGTTTTAATTACCATCATCAATCATGCTCACCTTTGAATTAATGGAACCGCCCCTTGGCTGCAAAAGCATACTAATATTATATAAACATTTTTAGATTAATGCAAGTGGGAATAAAATATGTTAAAGATAAATAAAAGTAATACTATTCCCAGCAAGGTTTAAGAAACATATTTCTACCGGTAATTTGGTAAAATTACTCTCGTCACATCAACCCAATGGAGTCTCCATGAAAAATATCGCATCGATCGGGATCCAGATCCCGGATATCCTGCTTCCAAAAACCGGGATTAATCTACAAAAATGGGCGGTCATTGCCTGTGACCAGTTCACTTCAGAGCCTGATTACTGGAAGGGCGTTGAAAAACTGGTCGGTGATGCACCCTCAACCTACCATCTGATCCTCCCGGAAGTCATGCTGGGTACCGCTCAGGAACAACAGCGGATCCAGACCACCCAGGCTGCCATGCGGCGCTATCTGCAGGACGGGATGCTTGTAGAACACCGGGGAATGATCCTGGTCGAACGGCAGGTCGATGGCAGGACGCGCAAAGGATTGATGCTCGCGCTTGATCTCGAGCAGTATGATTATTCCGCCGGTTCGCAAACTTTGATCCGCGCCACAGAAGGAACGATCGTCGACCGCCTGCCACCGCGCATGCGCATCCGTGAAGGTGCTGAACTGGAATTACCCCATATTTTGGTGTTGATCGATGACCCGAAACGGACGGTGATCGAACCGCTGTATGCCGAACGGTCCAGGCTCCCCAAAATCTATGATTTTGATCTGATGTTCGATAGCGGTCATCTGACCGGTTATAGCCTAAAAGATGAAAAACTGGAAAGCCAGGTAGTTAAAGCTCTCGAAATGCTGGCTGAACCCGGCGATTTCAAAGATCGTTACGGCTTGCAAGGTGAGGAACGTGTTTTACTGTTCGCCATGGGGGATGGCAATCATTCGCTGGCAACCGCAAAAGCCATTTGGGAGAAAAACAAATCGTCGGTGGGGTTGAATCACCCCTCGCGCTATGCGCTGGTTGAAATTGAGAACGTCCACGATGAAGGGTTGGAATTCGAACCCATCCACCGGATCCTGTTTGGGGTGACCCGCGATCTTACCGCGGACATGCAGCAGTATTTCAATAACACGCTAAATGTGACCTCTCTGGCTGATCCGAAGAGTCTTTTCGATCACATTAATGGCACTTCCGCCAACCGTCAGGTGATCGGTGTTCTCGCCGGTGGTGTTGCATTGGCGATTGAATTTAAGCAACCATCTGCCAATCTGGCTGTCGGATCTTTACAACCATTCATCGACCAGTATTTAAAGGAACACAACGCATTAAAGGTCGATTACATCCATGGGGATGAGGTGGTCGAGCGGCTGGCAGCGGTGCCGGGCAACGTCGGCTTTTACCTGCCCGGAATGGATAAAAACGAACTATTCCGGACGGTCATTCTGGATGGGGTATTGCCGCGTAAAACCTTCTCGATGGGTGAAGCCAGGGAAAAACGGTTCTACATGGAGTGTAGAAAGATCGTTTAATCTTCACCATTCGACCGCAAACCATGTCCGGATTCAAGGTTAGTTACGTCATGAAAGCTTATCTGACCATACTCGGGGTCTTTACCGCGGTCTGTTTATGCCTGCTGCCCGGATGTGTAAAAACCGCGCCAAACCAGACAGCGACGGATTCGGTTAACGCAAAACATCCAGATAGCAGCCTGACCCCCACAACTGATGTATCAGCTGCAGTTCTTGAAACGCAAGTGCCGCTGGGAATTTGTTCACCGCTGGCTGATATTAAATTGAGTGAGTTGGAGAATTTCATCAGCAACCCATTCAGTCCGGCGTTGATCGCAGATGCGCGCGATGGCGGGCACCACGGAGTGGACTTTGCCTATTACACGAATCCAGATACCGGCAAGGTCATGCTGGGTTCACCCATATATGCCATGCTGGCTGGTCGGGTGGCATCGATATCTTCCGGGAAAACACCCTATGGCAATCTGATTATCATCGAGACTGCGCTTGAAAAATTACCAACGACAGTAAAAACCATTTTTGCAAACTTTCCACAACCGACCCCGGCCAGCCCTGAGACACATCTGACCTGTCCATCCACGACCGCCATCGATCAGGAATGGAGAATCGATCAACCGTCCATTTATGTTTTGTATGCCCATATGGATCAACCTGCCGAAGCGGGTATCGACGCGCAGGTATCTTGTGGTGAACAAATCGGCCTGGTTGGGAATAGCGGCAAGTCTGGAAATCCACACCTTCATCTTGAGATACGCTATGGACCGGGAAATGCAACGTTTACAAGTATGGCACATTACAGCGGTGCGGCCACGCCTGAAGAAATGGCTGCCTATTGTACCTGGCGTGTAAGTGGAGTGTTCCAGGCAGTCGATCCGATGAAATTGATTGAAACCTATGCCTTGAAGTAGATATATCGGGTCTTGATCTTTCCCGATTTTAAAAATTCGATCCAACCAAAACGTGGTTTGAAATCGTTTGATTTGCATGGGTAACATGCACCCGGGTTGAAATAATGCCGGCCTGCAATAATGATGTCAACCGGCGTGTGGGTATGCCCAAAGATCACCAGATCTGCTTCGGGAAAATCCTTGTCAAAGTAGCGACGATAACGGTCGAAATCATATCCTGTTTTGTAATACTTCAGCTTGTCGCTGATATAACGGAGAAGTGATCCCTGCCCGTGTGTTAAAACCACTTTACTATTCCCGATCAGCAGGCGACGATTGACAGGCAAGTCCTGTTTTAAGATCAGATCGCGATTTCCTTTTACGGCAAAGGTCGGGGCAATCGAGTCAAGTTCCAATAAAGTCGAGTATATTGAGATATCTCCGGCATGAAAGATTCGATCCGGATGCATTTTGCGTAAAGTTACGATCAGACTATCCGGGAGTCTGGGTATGCGATCGGGAACGTGTGTATCGGCGATGACCGCTACATGCAAGGGGAAGACCGTGCCCGGTAGAGAGGAATATTGTATTGACGGCATAGAAAGCAATTTTATCTCAATTATTTCTGATGAAGCATGATTCGATATAAGTGCACTTAAGTCGCCAGATCACCGTACCTGTGATGGAATGATCGATGTGATATAAATGTTATATGAAAACCACCCTTTGGAGAAGATAATGCCTGCTTTTATTGAAGCTGAAATGATCAATGTGGATGACCTGCCTGGGATCTGGTCACCGGTCCAGTGGGACCTGACGCCTGAAGAGCGGGTGGAGGAAGTGGAGACTCAGGCGCGTGCCAGTTTATTGGAGGCAGTGGATGTACCTGAGGCGATATTACGCATGCTGCTGGGTGAGACAGAGATCGAGCAAGCATATGAAGCACCCAAAGGCTACGACGCCGAGCAGCAGGGGGAATGGGATGACCAGATCATCACCTTCCAGTTCAAGCGACCGATCAAGCTGGTGAATGTCGAGCGCAGGACGGGATTATTGCGAGTGCAATATGACATGCACGAACTTGGCAGGTGGCAGGTCGAGGTCGAGGAATACTCTTTTCGGGTAGAAAAAATATAAAAAAAGACCAGGACCAACAGTCCTGGTCTTCACAGGTCTGGTTTGATGCCAGAAAATATTAAACGTGGTCAGTTTTATCCGCCATGGCAGCTTTTTTGGTTTTATGGATGATTTTATCGCGATGGTTGGGTGGGGTGTAGATCGTGTAAAGCTTGAGAGCTTGAGTCTTGGAAGTATTGATCACATTATGTTCAGTCTCCATCGGGACTATGAAGGCATCGCCAGCTTTCACTTTGGACGCTTTGCCGTTCATCAGGACTTTGCCTTCGCCGGATTCGATCCTGAAAAATTGATCCACTTTCTTATGGACTTCCATTCCAATATCTTCAAGGGGTAATAGACTCATCACCACCAGCTGCATATTCTTTGCTGTGAAGAGCACCTCTCGGAAATACTTATTCTTCATTGTCTTATCTTCGATTTTTCCAACGTAGCCGTTCATACTAACCTCCTATTAGTTTGAAATAACTATCTCACAAATTTCCCGGGAAAGCAAGAGTAGACCTCAAAACTAATACTCAGATTGTATTATCTCTTTTCCCGGTTTGATTTGATCGGCTCCGGGTGAACGATCACATCCGAATCAGGATATTCACGATGGAGGGTACGCTCAATGGTTTCAGTCGTTTTATGCGCGCGTTCCAGGCTTTGGCTGCCGTCCAATAACACATGGACGTCAATAAACAATCGTGGTCCTGAGGTACGGATGCGCACGTCGTGGCAATCTGCAACGCCTTTGATGGCTTCAACTACTTTTTTGACATGCTCAACAGAACCTTTCGGGGCGGTATCCAGCAAACCCATGATGGTGCGGGAGCCGAGTTCGATGCTGACATAAATGACGATCATTGCGACCCCGAGCGCGGCAATCGAATCTGCTTTGTCAAGCCATGCAAGTTTCGGGAAGAGTTCACTGATCCTGAGCAAGAGCAAGCCCAGGATTACCACGCTGGAAGACCAGACATCGGTACTGAAATGAAGGGCATCTGCCTCGAGTGCCTGGCTGCGATACTTGCGGGCAGCCTTGTATAGTATCCGGGAACGGCTGACATCGATGATGATCGAGGTGGCCATGACAATGAAAGCCCAGATGCTGGCTTCCACTTTAACGGGACGAAAGAAAAGACGCTGGATCGCTTCGTAGATGATCCAGACACAGGTCGCCAGAAGGAGCATAGTCTCAAAAAGCGCACTGAGATTCTCGATCTTGCCGTGCCCGTAGAGATGGCGGTCGTCAGCCGGTTTACCTGACACTCTTACGGCAAACAAGGTCATAAGTGCCGCGACCAGATCCAAGGCTGAGTGCGCCGCCTCGGCCAGGATACCCAGGCTGCCGGTGATGGTGCCTACAACGATTTTGAAAGATGTGAGACCGATTGCTGCGATAACGGAACTTAACGCTGCTGAATTTTTTTCCTTTTGTGCATGATGGGTGAGTGAGCCGGATGTTTCAATCACAAGTTCTCCACATAATAATTGATTATTGTTATTTTACTATATGTCGAATAATTATTGAAGCCCGTTATATTGAAAACCAGAAAAATATTAACAATTCATTCTTCATCCAACATCATACGCAATATCGTTTTTACGTGATCGACAACCGCCGGAATAGCAGCTGATATGGGTGGTGAAAGAATCTCGGAAAATTCGTTACAATTTAACGTTTCGATTGCCAATACGGTGATTGACGAGGGGAGTGTGATCCCCATCGTCTTACCGGTATTCAATGCATTCAATAATGTTGTATCGTGTGGTGACGCGCTATGACCTGCAGAAGGATCGGGAAGTTCAGCCAGTGGAAATTCACGAATGGTGCCAACCGGGTACAGCCCTGATTTCAAAGCATCAATCAATATCACTTTTTCATAACCGATCATGCGTTCCATCAAGCTCAACCCACCCAGAGAAGCGCATTCCACTTCCACAGCAGTCTTAACAATATCTTCTGCTGTCGGTAGCCATTGGTTGACTTCATCTGCGATGCGCCAACCAACCCCATCGTCTCCAAGAATAGGATTTCCCAAACCAATGATCAGAATACGCTTCATTATTCAAAGCACCAATATTAAAACCTGAAGGTTACTACACATTTGTACCTTCAGGTTCATGATGATTTGATATCAAGAGCTTTAACAATACTGTTTCATGACATCAACGACTTCTCCATCAACGTCATGGATCGTCAACTGTAAAGGCATCTTGCCTGGCAGGGAATGAGTGGCGCAACCAAAACAGGGGTCGTATGCCCGAAATGCCATTTCAATCATATTAAGCAACCCTTCATTGACCACGGTACCTTTATGGATCAGGTTCTGTGCAGCTTTTTTAATGGACATACTGATCGGAGCGTAGTTGTTGGTTGTACCGACAATCAGATTCACTTTTGTTAATACTCCGCGTTCATCCGTCGTGTAATGATGAGTTAATGTGCCACGGGGTGCTTCGACGATCCCAACCCCTTCAGTCGGGGTTTCAGTCGGGATGGTGTGAAAATTATCTGACGTGATCTCGGGATCAGTAACAAGTTCGACCCATCTTTCAGCAGCATAGAGCAATTCGATCAACCTTGCCCAATGGGTAGCCAGGCGCTGGTGGACGGGTTTGCCGCCCAGCGTGCTGTAAAACCGCTCATACTCAGCCTGGGCAAGCGGGGTAGCCATGCCATCGGCTGCATTTAACCGGGAGAGTGGGGTGGCGCAATAGATACCAGAGTCTTTGCCATCCACCAGACCCTTCCATCCGACTTTCTTCAGGTAGGGGAATTTTAAGTACGTCCAGGGCTCGACGTGCTCGGCGATCCAATCTGTGTACTCGTTGGGCGCATACTTACCGAGGCGGTTACCATCCGGATCCACGACACTGACTTTGCCGTCATAGAAGTTGACTTTGTTATTATCATCGACCATACCTATATAGTATGTATGGTGCGTATAGATATCTCCGAGGATCAGGTCAACATAGGCTTTATTCCCCAAAACGATGTCATTGAATAGTTTAATGGAAAATTGAGCAAATTCAATTGCCCAACGACCCATCTCTTCAATGGATTTCCTCTGGTCTTCTGTGATACCTTTTGTGAGACCACCGGGGATGGAAGTGCAGGGGTGCACCTTCCTGCCACCGATCATCTCAATCACATTATGACCATTCTTTCTGCATTGGATGACCTTGCCACCAATTTCCAGGCCGACTTTATGGATTACTCCTAAAATATTTCGTTCCGCAACCGGCGAATCCGGTCCCATGATAAAATCAGGGCCGGCCAGTGCATAAAAGTGGGTTGTATGGTCGGTCACATAAAAAGCACTGTAGAGCAATTCGCGCAGCAATTTTGCGGTTCGAGGTGGGTCGACATGGTAGACGGCATCCGCGGCTTTTGCCGCAGCCATATGGTGCGCTTCCGGGCATACACCACAGATACGGTTGGTGAGGAGGGGCATTTCTTCCACCGGTCGGCCAACGCAAAACCTTTCAAATCCACGCAATTCAGGAATTTGAAAATAGGTGTTGGCGACTTCGCCATCTTTATCCAGAAATATTTCGACTTTACCATGCCCTTCAAGGCGGGTAATAGGATCGATCGTAATTCGTTGTGTAGTCATAGTTATCTCCCGTCTCCGCCATCGTTTTTCCAGGCGGATTTACTCGCCCCGAGCAATGATCCGGCCAGGCTGAAGCGATAGAATTGTCCCGCTGGATCAGGTATGCCATCGATGATTCGTTTAATTTCCTCCGCATCGTTGCTATCTATCACAGAAGCAAAAGCGCTAACCAAACGGGCGCCATAATCGATCACACCTTCGGCGGGTCCGTAACAGCCGATGCATTGAGCTCCTGCCGATGGGCAACGGGCATCGCAACCACTGCGCGTAGCCGGTCCATTGCACGGAATGCCCTGTTCAAGCAGGCACAGACCAGGTTCAATTTTCGATAGTTGAATTCGTTTAAATTCTGTGATCGATTTTATATTGCGGGTAAGTTTGCATTCATCACATACAGTTGAGATCCCAGCGCCAATGGTCGAGCCCTTGGGCGGTAACTCTGCTTTGCCCTGCAAAACCTGAGCCACCAGGTCTATCACGGCTGCAATCTGATGCGACTCAGGTGGGCACCCAGGCATGTAATAATCGACATCTACTACCTGATCCAGCGTTTTGAGTACGGGATAAATGGTCGGTATATGAAGTTCGCCCTCGGGAACCTGCCAGGTTGTCTGGGGAAGGATTCCATCCGGGTTATCGGTCGTAATCGTATGGTAAGCAGTGTTTGTGATATCTTGAGCCGGGCTGAAATTGGCCAGTCCTGGAATGCAGCCCTCACAGGCGCAGGAGCCAAAGGCAACCATGATTTGAGATTTGGCCCTTAAAACTTTGGCAACGTGTTCGTTCTCATCATTTCGGATACCACCGTCAAATAATGTCAACAGGATGGATTTATCCGGAATAGCATCGAGATCTTTGTATTTGGCGTCCATTGCAACCGGCCAGAGAACGATGTCGAAATTTGCATCGACTTCCAGTATTTTCTCGTGGATGTTCAAAACAGCAATCTCACACCCGCCGCACGAGGCAGCCCAATACATTGCGAACTTTGGTTTCGATTTAGTACTCATGCTGATACTTCCTCCAATTCGGGGGTTGGGATCGAGTTTGCTTTGAGTTTCGGCCAATTAAGTGGTCCCAGAGCTTTTATCTCAGCGATAAATTTATCAAATTCGGATGCCAGGATGGCCCCTTCAGCTGCGCTCGCCCAGATTAATTTAACCCTTTCCGGTTCAATACCGAACTGGGATAGTACGCGTTTGAACAAGGTATAGCGGCGCAGGGCTTTATAGTTTTGTTCGACATAATGGCAATCACCGGGGTGGCACCCGGTAATTAATACTCCATCTGCGCCATCCGAAAAAGCTTTCAGGACAAATGTTGGGTCAAGACGTCCTGAACACATTAGACGAATTAACCTGATATTGGGCGCGTATTTTATGCGTGCTGTACCGGCCATATCCGCCGCACGATAACTACACCAGTTGCAGGTGAAACCGATAATGACCGGCTCGAAAATATCTGTGTTTTCCATTTTATTATCTCCGTTTCATCAAGCCGTGATCTTTTGCGTATCAGGATTGGACGTATCGACCAGCAATAATCCTTCAATTTGAGCCAGGATTTGTTGATTGCTGAACCCGGTGCCACTGATTGCTCCTGCAGGGCAGGCGGCAACGCAGGTGCCACATCCCTGGCATAAGGCAGGATTGACCTCTGAAACCATTTTATCTTCATGGAACACGATTGCACTGAATGGGCATAAATCGTTGCATAGCCTGCAACCCGAGCAGACATCCGCATTGATACTGGCGCGTATGGGTTCGATCGCTATCTCACCTTGCTGGATCCTGCCCTGGATGCGGGCTGCTGCTGCGGCACCCTGTGCTACAGATGCCGGGATATCCTTGGGACCTTGAGCGCAGCCGGCGATGAAAATACCTTCGGTCATGGTAGCCACCGGGTCGAGTTTGGGGTGCCTTTCGATATACCAACCGTCCGAACTGCAGGCGATCCCGAATAGTTTACCCGTCTCTTTTGCATCAAAACGTGGTTCAAGTCCGGCTGATAAGATCACCATGTCCAGTGGAATCCGGCGCTGTTTTCCAATGAGTGTATCTTCGACCTGTACGATCAGTTTCCCCTCTTCTTCAGGGATACGTGCCACATCGGATATTTCTGCGACTTTACCGCGAATAAAGTGAGTGCCTTCGTCCAGCAGGCGTTGGTAAAACTCCTCATAACCCTTACCAGGAGTACGCATATCAATGTAAAAATTATAGACCTCTGCACCGGTACGCTCATGGACCAGGTGGGCGAATTTCAGGCTCTGCATGCAGCAGATGGAAGAGCAATAACCGTTATAGTTCTGGTCGCGGCTGCCGACACAGTGGACGATCCCCACGGATTTTGGTTGCGTTGTGCCATCACTGAGGACAACGTTCCCACCGGTTGGTCCGGAAGCATTGCATACCCTTTCAAATTCCAGACTCGTTACGACATTGGGCAGGCGGCCGTAACCGTATTGGGAAATACGACGCGAATCAAAGAGATCAAAACCGGTTGCCAGAATCACATTACCGACCTGGATCGTGACGTCTTCTTCTTTTTGTTCAAAATCGATGGCATGCGTCGGGCAAAACTTTTCACATGCCTTGCAGGTACCTTTCTCGAAGAAAATACAGTTTTCTTTATCAATGACCGGGTACTTGGGAACTGCTTGTGGAAACGGCGTATATACCGCTTTGCGTTTTGCCATACCGGCTTCAAAGACATCATCCACTACTTTTTTGGGGCATTTTTCACTGCAAATACCGCAGCCGGTGCAAAGCTCTGTGTTGATAAAACGGGCTTTTTTCTTGATCGTTACGTCAAAATTTCCGACATATCCATCGACTTTGGTCACTTCACTCCATGTGAGCAGGGTGATATTCGGGTGAGTGCCGGCCTGAACCATTTTGGGTGTCAAAATGCAGGCCGAGCAGTCCAGGGTTGGAAAAGTCTTATCAAATTGTGCCATGTGTCCGCCGATTGAAGGCTCTCTTTCGACCAGATAAACATGGCTGCCACCATCGGCAATTTCCAGAGCAGCTTGAATTCCAGCAATCCCGCCACCGACTACCAGTGTATTGGAATTGATCGGGACGTGAAGCGGTTCAAGCGGTTCATTATAGATCACGCGTTCAACACCGCCTGAAATAACAGCTTTCGCTTTTTCTGTGGCTGCGACCTTATCGGTATGAACCCAGGATACCTGTTCACGGATGGATACGAGCTCGCATAAATATGGATTTAAGCCTGCATTTGCAGCGGCAGTCCTGAAGGTGCGTTCATGCAGGTGAGGGGAGCAGGCTGCAACGATCACCCTGGTCAGGCCCAGTTCCTTGATATCTTTTTCAATTAATTCCTGGCCGAGACTGGAACACATGAATTTGTAGTCTCTGGCGATTATCACCCCGCGATCCTTCAAACGGCTGCCAGCCCATTGAGCAACTTGTTCAACATCCACTATCCCCGCGATGTTTGTGCCACAGTGGCAGACGTAAACACCAATTTTTTCAGTCATTAATCATTCTCCTGTTATGTATTTTGATCTCAGCAGGGTCCCACTCTTCTTGATAACATGAGATCATCATACCGGGTGTCCATGTTGATACAGCATTTAACCATTGGATACAACCGGGATTTTTGAAGCAAACTCCCTGTTCACCCCAAGCTGGCTGGGTTTTACACCCATCGCCAGACCCATTAACTGCGTAAAATACAGTATTGGGATTGAATAGTTGGTGCCAAATTCCCGATTGGTATGACCTTGATATATTTCCAAATTCACATTGCACATGGGGCAGGTTGTGGCAATAACGTCGACTTTCAGATCATCAGCCTCCTGGAGTAACTTGTAAACCATGTCCAACGCTGCTTTACGATTCGATATCATCAATGATCCACCGCAACAACGTGTTTTTGAATGGTAATCAACGGCTTCTGCACCCAGGGCGGTAAGCAGTGCTTCAAAGTATTGAGGATTTTCAACCTCTTCAGTACCTTTTCTGGGCCGGATGAGCTGGCAGCCATAATATGGGGCGACTCGCAGACCCTTTAAAGAATTGGTAACCTTTGAAGCGATTTCATCGTAACCGATGTCCTGGCAAAACACCTCGATCGGATGCAACACTTTTGTAGTTGCATTGACATGCAGGTTATCAGCCTCCAGGGCGAAATTAATATGTTCTGCCAGATCAGCATCTTTCTGCAGATAGGAATTGATAAAGTAAGCATTCTTATAACAAGCACTGCACGGTACAACGAGGTCGTTTCCGGTTTTTTCAGCTTTTGCCAGGTTTCTGGCGGTCAGAGTATATGCCAGTAACTCATCCACCGGAAAGTACTCGGTCGCACCACAGCAGTTCCAATCCTCCAGCTCAGTTAACTCGATGTCCAGTTTTTTACTGACCTCCATCAATGAGCTGTGATAATTTTTACCTAAACTTTCCAGCGAACACCCCGGATAATACGCATATGATTTCATGGCCGGTCTCCTATCGGGATGATCCTTTTAAGCATCCGCTGGAAATTCTTCAACCCTTTGATCTTTTTGGGCAAGAGAGGCATTTTTCCGGAAAGAATCAATCCCGGAGCCATTAACGCTTCTTGAATGATCTCCTGGGCACTGAATTTTGGGAGATAAGCAACGGTCAGTATGGGCTCAAATGACCTGCCGGAACCCATGATCATCTTTACGAAGCTCTCGGCAAACGCCCGGCCAATCATATCAGAATGTTTGCCTTTCCACATTGAGTATCTCTTTAATGCATACATCATATCGGCAATATCAATACCTGCCGGGCAGCGAACCGTGCAGTGGTAGCAGGATGCGCAGGTCCAGTAGGTATTGCTCTCCAGAACCTCTTCTTTCAAGTCTGCACCAATCATCCCGATAATCATCCGAGGTGAATGATCCATGAATTCTATTGCCGGGCAAGTACCTGAACATGTACCGCATTGAAGGCAATCCTTGATCGGTTTGCCATGCGACGCATACATGAGGTTGTCGATTTCTTTGCTGAAAGACAGCTCAACACTCATTAATAATTCTCCTGTGGTTATTTCGCTACTTTATTCTCTTCTGCCATTCTCAGTAGCATGCCGACTTTTTCCAAGAGTAAATTGGGGCCAATCGGTTTTTCGACCAGCTCATCGATTTCCACAAAATTGGGGTGGACCGATTGACCGGGGAAAAGAAATGCCATTTGTTCTCGAATGCCGGTAATGATGAGCACAGGCATTTTTCTCAGAACGGGATCACTACGCAATTTCCTGGCAACCATGATACCTTCGGCGCCGCGACCCATCATTATATCAAGAAGGAGAAGATCATAGTGCTTTGATTTTAGGGCTTTTAACCCATCTTTTGGATTGTATGCAACCTCAACCGCATACTCAGCCCTATCCAGGATGGCTTTGATCCCAGATACAAAATCCGGATCATCATCTATTATCAAAAGTCTTTTTTGTGTCTCCATCAGATATCTCCTTATTCTGTTATGATTTATTCAGGACCTCAACTATATTATTAAACTAATGAAGAGATCATTCAAATTGCCGGTAAGCTGATCGTAAAAGTACTGCCTTTACCCAGCTCACTCTCTACATAAATGGTTCCCTTATGAGCTTCAATAATCCGGCGAGTTATTGCCAGCCCCAAACCACTGCTTTTGGGAGCAATTTGACCGGTATCACCTGTGTAAAAATCATCGAAAAGGTAGGGTAAATCCTCTTTTGCGATTCCTGCGCCTATATCGGTTACCGCTATCTTAATTTCATCACCTTTTTGTTTTGTACTTATTGTTACGCGACTACCATCGCGGGAATATTTTACAGCATTGCCCAGGATGTTCACGATAGATTCTACCAGAGTCCCTTCATCCCCATTTACTTGATTGACGGGTTCTACGAAGTCATTAATCATTTCAATATCCTTGCGGATCGCATGAGGTTGAATGGCATCAATCGCTTTCGTGATAACCAGAGAAAGTGCAACCGGCTTGAATGTGCTTTGCAATTGATCGATATCAATTGAAATTACACGAAGCCAGGTATGGATCAGGTTAATCAAATCATCGATCTGTGATTTCATCCGTTGGATTCGATTCATCTGATCTTCACTGATCTTCGCTGAAAGCTCTGTCTCCAATACGTAGAGGTTCTGTTGAACCGCACCGAGCGGTGATTTTAATTCATGGGATACTATTGCCGCAAAATGTTCCCTGATTAGATCTTTTTCCCGTTTTAGCCGTATCGTATCCAGCACAAGCTGCCGCTTATCCAAACCACGTTGCAGGATCAAGCGGAATTCGTCGGGGGTGAAAGGTTTGGGAAGAAAATCGTAGGCTCCATTTTTCATCGCTTCCACGGCAGAGTCCACGGTAGCGAAACCGGTGATAACGATTGTAACGATATTTGGATCAAGTTCCCGAGTTTTATTGAGTACTTCAAAACCGGAAACACCTGGCATCTTCAGATCCACAAAAACCAGATCCGGATGGTTTTCAGTTATTTGACTTAAACCATGTTCGCCGTTGTTGGCTGTCATCACTTCGTGGCCGGATCCTTCCAGGATCATGCGGCAGGAATCAAGCACAACCTCTTCATCATCGATAATCAGAATTTTATACTTCTTATTGTCATTCATTCTTTAACAATACCCTTTTCACCCGTGTCTGCTGTGGAAATCGGCAATCTGATAATAAAGGTTGTCCCTTTCTTGTGTTTACTTTCAACGGAGATGGTGCCTTTGTGTTCTTTGATGATGCCATAACTGATTGCCAGGCCCAAACCCACTCCATGACCGGTGTCTTTCGTGGTGAAGAATGGATCGAATATTTTCCCGATGTTTTCTTCTGATATACCAGGCCCGGTATCAGAAAAACGCAGTTCTATCGCATCATTACCACGATCATATATGGAGGTAATGGATAATTTACCATTTCCATCCATGGCTTCAGCTGCATTGAGCATAAGATTGATAAATACCCGCTCCATCTGTGAAGGATCGATTACCACCAGAGGTAAATCGGGAGCAAACGACTTAACGATATGTATATTATGAAATATTGCCTGATCTTCCAACAAGGAAATGCAACCAGTTATTACATCATTGAGGTTGCATAAGATCTTATCCGGTTTTTGTTGGCGCGAAAAATCCAATAAACCCTTGATGATGTCCCGGGTGCGGTTTGCCTGGGTGACTATTTTAATAAGTCCATCTCGAGAGGGGTCATCAGGAGCGAGTTTTTCAAGCAATAAATGAGAGTATGTTACGATTCCAACCAGCGGATTATTCAATTCATGAGCTACATTTGCCGCCAGCTGGCCAATGAGCGCCAATCGTTCAGACTCCATGATTTTGCTCTTGGTATATTCTTTTAATTTATCATCCCGTTCTTTCAGTGATTGCGTAACATAATTAAAAGTGGATGCAAGCTCCCCCATTTCATCGTTTGACTTAATATCGACTTTTACTTCGAAATTCCCTTTTGCTAATTCCCGCGATGCAAGGACAAGTTTCGAAAGTGGCTGGGAGATGGTCCGGGAAATCCTGATGGACAATAACATGGCTATCAGGGTGCTGATAAAGGTGATCGTTAAGTAAGCAATGATGATTTCACGCCGGCTGTCAGCATACCTCTGTTCCAGAATACCGACGTATAGGATCCCGATGATTTCATCATTCATGTTTCTGATGGGTTCGTATGCACTGATGTACCAATTGTTGACCACGTATGCTCTGCCGATGTATTGTTTCCCGGCCAGAATTACCTGATCATAAACTTCTCCGGATACACGTGTACCGATCGCCCTCGAGCCATCCGTATTGAATACATTCGTCGATATCCTGACGTCATTTTGAAAAATTGTTGCAGTTCCAATATCCTCACCTTTATACTTAAGTCCCTGATAAACTGTTTGCTTGATTTCGTCGACAATTTCGTAGTTTTGGTTAATCAGCACCCCGCCGTAAATAACCCCGATCAAATTACCCGCATAATCAAATATCGGAGCAGCCGTTTTTTGCATCATTCCGGATGTGTTTTCTTTTATCAGACTGGGTTTCGATAACGGTGTGTCGATGATTTGAAGATATGCCCGCTCTATGAGATATGGAGATTCTTTTGCCAGTTCATACGCCGAAACGTTTTCCGTTGAAGAAGCAGCCTCATGGCTTACCAGCACATTCAAAATGAGCCTGTCAGTGCTTTGGTCATCTCCGATTTCGGTATTATTCCGGCTGCGGAGAATCACTTTTCCGGATGAATCGGTGATCGTTAAAATATCCAATCGTTCCCTTTGGCGTACATTGGATAACTCGGATGCAATACTTTGTAGATCATGTTTCAAGATCGCATCGGTGAGTAGTGATCTGTTTGCTGTCAACCGCACCACATCGCTGATGCGATTCTGCTGATTATTATAGATAACCCTTGCAGAATTCAGATCATTTCGAACTTTTTCCTGAGTTTCATTAACTATCCTGTCATTAATCATTCTAATTCCGACCAGGATGAAAATAATGCTGGTCATGAAAATGATCAATAAGAAACTGACAATCAGCCTGGTAGCAATTGGGAGCTTGATATCGGGCTTTTTCAATGAAACTAATCGCGAACCGATTTTCCTGCACATACTCCCAACAATTTTTATAACGCCTCTCGCACAAGCTCAATGAGATCCTTGACCGCAATCGTTGCATCATTGCCGGTGGTTTTTACAGCATCGCGATACATGGTCACATCTTTGGGGCAGGCAACAATGAAATATTTGACATCATTAAGTGTTGCGGCTTCTTTAATCCTGGATTCGCTTGGGCGTTCTTTTATTTTTCCTTCAGCCATCCATATATGACCACCGCCTGCACCGCAGCAATAGGATCTATCTCGTGTGCGTGGCATTTCAACCAACTCACAACCGGTCGCCTGGATCACTCTGCGCGGTATATCATAGATGCCATTGTATCGACCGAGATAGCATGGATCGTGATAGGTCACCCGGTAATTCAATTTTTTCGTCAGCTTCAATTTACCGGAGGAAATCAGTTGATCCAGCAACTCTGCATAATGTATGATTGGCGGATTACCGATATCATCCAATGGATACTCGTGCTTTATAGTATTATAGGTGTGTGGATCGGTCGTCACAATGCTCTTGAATTTACATTTGCTGAGAGCGGCCATATTCTTTTCGCTCAACATCTCATACAATCCCTCTTCTCCGGCCCGCCGGACATCGTTTCCAGCGTTTCTTTCGGAATCATAAAGGATTCCAAAGTCCACACCGGCCTTTTGGAATACCTCGGCTGTTGCGACTGTGATATCTGTGAGCGCCGGATTGTACGAGGCATAATCCCCCACAAACCATAAATAGTCAACGGACTCTTTTCGGACATCCTTGATGACCGGGGTGATGGGTTGCGTCCATTTTGCGCGCATCCTTTCGGACTGCCCGAAAGAGTTGCCATAGCGCCCGAGATTCGACAGGGCATCCTGCAATTCAGTATCCATCTGACCTTCAATGACCAGATGGCGGCGCATCCCAACGATGGTATTGACATGCTCGATCAGGATCGGACATTCACGCATGCATGCTCCGCATGTCGTGCAGGACCACAATTCTTCATTCTTAATTCTTGTTCCGACCAGCAGGGGAATTTCAACTGATGGATTAATGGCCATCGGACCATCCTGTTTTAGAGCCTCACGAATATCCATGATGACTTTTTTGGGACTGAGTGGCGTGCCCGAGGCGAATGCCGGACAGACATCCTGGCACCGGCCGCATTCCGTGCAAGCGTCGCTATCCAGGAGTTGCTTCCAGGTCAATCCTCGTAAAGTACTGGCAAATATCTGTTCACCGGTTTTGTTTTCTGGAATCGGCGCCAGATAACCGAATGGATGGTCAACGTCTGAAAAGAACACATTGAGTGGTCCGGTAAGGATGTGTAACAGAGTCCCGACAGGTAAAGTGATAAGGGTAACTGAGACCAACAATAAGTGGAAAATCCAGATACCCAGGTGCCAGTTTAGCAGTGTGGATTCAGAGGCACCCGTGGAAATCCAGGCTTGAGCAAGCAAACAACCTGCGGGAGACCAGATGCACCAAACAGGTTTTGTAATCGCAAGACGTAACGATTCGGTCAGCAATCCTCCAATAACGACGAAGACGAGCAGTATCAGTGATAGGGTAAAACCAGGGCTGAGAGTCAGGCGGGGAGGTTTTACAATGAAGCGTCGGTAGGCTGCCAGACCGGCTCCGATGAAAAAGAAAATAGTGAACAGGTCGAGCATTAATTTATACAAAAGATAGGCATTCCCGGTCAGAAACACAAAAAAATGGGAGTTCAATGTTGCCAGTGCCGTGCCCATGAAAAATACAAAAAAGGACCAGGCCAGCGCAACATGCATGATCCCGGGATAGCGTTGATCTAATACTCTGGTTTGTACAATCGCATATTTTAACAACCTGCCAACCCTGACGAAAAAATGGTTCCAGCGAACTTCCGGCAGTCCGATCCGCCACCAGAGGCGAGCGCGTTGATAGAAACGGAAAACCAAAATGACACTTGCCAGACCCATCAATACATATACATAAATCGACGGTGGTCCCCAGGTACTTGGAATGCCCCAAAAATCAACACGCTCAGGCATGGAGTCTTCTCCTTAAAAATTATTGAATTTGTATCAGGCTTTGGCTTGACTGATTTTTCCGGTTAACACCTCGATCAGATCAAAGTGGTCCATTACGATCCCGTACTTGGCGATATTGAAGATCGGCGCCTTTGGATCCGTATTGATTGCGATGATCATGTCACTGCTTGTGATCGCTTCGGTATGTTCCGGTGCTCCGCTTATGCCCATGGCCAGATATAATTTAGATTTGACATATTTGCCTGATTTCCCCACCAGTCGGGAAACGGGCAACCAACCCTGATCGATAACAGGGCGTGAAGCGCAGACCACGCCGTTGAGAGATTTTGCAAGCTGCTCAACCAATTCGATGTTATCCTGGTTCTGTATTCCACGACCAACCGCAACGAGGATGTTTTCTTTCGAGATATCCACGTCTCCGGTTTCAGGTTCGATGTATTTTTTCAGGATGACACGGGGTGATTCGAATTCTGGCAGATCACCCATTTCGACAGTGGGCGATTGGGCTTTCTGACCTTGTTCAACCGGGTAACCACCTGGAATTATGGTTATAAGTGTAGTGGTGTCTGAAAGAACTCCCTCTGCCATGATCTTTCCACCACATATTTGGCTGGTGAACGTGCCATTTTCACCAAGTGTTCTACAAGAACTGATAAGCGGCAACCCGAGCTGGATGGATAATGGTCCTGCGATATCCGAGCCAATGGATGTGCTGCCAAACAAGACAATGCGGGGTTGATATTTTGTGATCAAACCTTTCAGAAGCTGCAGATAGGGTTCTGGAGAGAAATCGGTCAGTGCTGTGTGTTCGAAATAGATGACTTTGTCTGCATTTAGTTTTTCTGCAAGTGATTTGGCTTTATTTCCCAACAAGAGGGCAGATACACCGCCACCTTGTCCTTTCGAAAGCTCGCGTGCTGCGGCGAGCATGATATATGATATATCCGAGATTTTTCCCTGGATATGCTCGATAACAACAAATATATCCTGGCTCATTGCATTTCTCCTTGTTTATAACAACCCTGCTTGCCGAAGCACTTCTACAAGCTTGTCAGCAACTTCATCTGCATTGCCTGTAAACATGGTCGCCTGCTTACCTGCTTCAGGCTGGAACATACGGTTGATTTCGGCGCTTCCGGAAGGATCGAGACTGGCTACAGATTGTTCTTCAATGCTGGATGTTTTCATTGCCTGACGTACTTTACTGACAGCGACATAGCGTGGAGGTTGTTCAGCTGCCTGGATCCCCAAAACCGCAGGAAGTTTTATTTCCAGTTCGGCTATTAATCCACCGGGATATTCTTTTTTAACGGTTATCTTCCCATCATTTGCAGCTACAGTCGATATATATCCAATATATGGAATTCCCAAAAGTCCGGCGACCAGTGATCCGACTGAACCATCCAGATCGTTGTTGGCTTGAACACCGGTCAGGATAAGGTCAGGCTGGATGGCATTAATGACTGTCGTGAATGCTCGCGCCAAGGCATGATTATTAACGCCGTTTTGAAAATCACCATCCAGTTTTATCAACTGGTCGACATTTTTTGCGGCGGCAGTGAACAGCACATCATCAATACCATCATTATTGGGAGCAATCACTGTGACATGACTGCCATCGCGATCTTTCATTATGACAGCCTGCTCGATGGCATGGTCATCGAATTCATTGATGACCAGACGGAGCCAGGTCATATCAATGGCTTTTCCGCTGGCATCAATACTGATTTCTTCAACTAGATCGGGAACAAGTTTGGCAAGTACCACAATTTTCATAGCTATTCCTTTCTAGATACCCATGGATTCAGCCAGTAATTCGGCAATATCTCGAATTAATAGAATCTCAGCGCCTTTTACTGTCTTCGAAGCATCTTCAAAACGAGGAGTTTCATATGGACAAGCCACAGCCATAATATCTGCGCCGGCAACCATTGCTTCCTTTACTCTCCATTCGGATAGGCGGACATGCGCTTTTTCCCATTGGAAACCGTCCAGCCACATTCCACCGCCACCACCGCCGCAGCAAAGGCTATTCGTTCGATTGTGAGCCATTTCTACTAACTCTATACCGGGAATTGCTTCCAGGAGCTGTCGGGGTTCCTCAAAGATGCTATTTGCCCGGCCGAGGTAACACGGATCATGATATGTGACTTTTGCTTTTACTTCATGTTTTAAGAGGGGTTTAAGTAATTCAAGACGTTCAAATAAAAATTGTGTATAGTGCTTTACAGGGTAAGATATTTCCAGTCTAGGATATTCATTTTTAAACGCATTAAATGCATGAGGATCGGTGGTGATGATTTCCTTAAATTCATATCTATTGAGAGCTTTGCCGTTTTTTTCAGCAAGCATTTCAAACAAACCGAATTCACCGGCCAGGCGTTGAGAGTCTCCATCACTGTTCTCTTCGGGACCAAGGATACCAAAATCCACTTCAAGTTTGGATAAAATTTTGGCCATGGCTTTTGTAGTGGATTGTACACGCGGATGATAGGATGGATAATCACCCACAAACCAGAGAATATCGACAGGTTGCCTGTATTTGGCCATCTGTTTGATCTCGGGAATTACGTCAGTCGCCCAATCTGCTCGTTTGCGAGGGGATTCTCCCAGCGGGTTGCCATAACGTTGGGAGTTTTCCAATGCGCTCTGAAGCTCGGTCGGAATATTGCCTGCCAGTATAAGTTCCTCTTTTGTATGCGACATCAGCCCATTGGTAAGAGGAATTTTGGAAGGACAAACCTGTGTACACGCAAAACATGATACACACATCCATACAGTGTCTGTATCAAGAATTTTATCAAATCGATCAGCGCGGACATTTGCGATCAGCCTGCTGGGGGGATAGGTCATTAAATAACCGAAAGGACAAATCCCACTGCAATCGCCACATTCCAGACATAACCTCAATCTCCCGCCATCTGGAGTGGATTTAAGCACGTTGTCATAAAAAGTTTGAGAACCGGCCGTATTACTGGTCACGGGCAATCTCCTTTTGTATCCTTATTGTTAAAAATCATGATAGCATGACGATGACTACATTATGCGCGAAATAATGCCGGAAACGTATGATGTAATCGAAAGAGTATTGCTGTAAGGGTTTACCCTGGGAACATGAAAGAATGACTGAGAACAGGATATTGACATCATTGCAACGTAGGTAAAGTCTAATCTGTGCATTATTTTACTATGTATTAGACAATATTGGGCAAGGTAATTATGCGAAGGCAGGATTCAATGGAATTAATATTGACTGAATTTTCAGTATTGCTATATTCATTGGATAAAAAAAAGACTGCCAAACGTGGCAGTCTTTTGTAGTATTATTTTGTAGATTTTTTTGCTTTTTTTACAGGCTCGATGGGAATCGGGTTTCCGCTGGTCTTGGGATGGGGAGGTGGGAAGATCTTTTCGAATTCCTCACGCGTCAGTGTTTCGACCTCAAGCAGTTTTTTGGCGACTGCGTCCAGTTGTTTTCTGTGTTGTTTCAGTGTTTTGATCGCACGATCGTATGCATCGTCAATTAGATGCCGGACTTCGCTGTCAATTTGTTCCGCCACAGCCTCAGAGTAATCACGTTGTTCAGATATTTCGCGACCCAAAAAGATCAATTCTTCTTTTTGACCATAGACTAATGGCCCAAGGTTTTTACTCATACCGAGGCGTGTAACCATCGTGCGTGCCATTTGGGTAACCCGTTCAATGTCATTGGAGGCACCTGAAGTAATGTCATTAAAGACCAGGGCTTCTGCTGCACGACCACCTAATATTGTAATAAGTTCCGCTTCCATCTTTTTCTTGGGCATCAGGTTGCGATCTTCCTGTGGCAGGTTTTTGGTATAACCAAGCGCCATGCCGCGCGATATGATCGTTATTTTCGACACCGGATCTGCTTCCGGTAGTGCGTTGGCGATGACTGCATGACCGGCTTCGTGGTAGGCAATGATGCGTTTTTCTTCGTCGTTAATCAGGCGACTACGGCGTTCAGGACCGGCGATTACGCGATCGATCGATTCTTCGAAATCCTTTTGTTCGATGACTTTTTTATTACCGCGTGCCGCAAGGATGGCGGCTTCATTGACCAAATTTTCAAGATCGGCACCAACCAGACCCG
This sequence comes from uncultured Chloroflexia bacterium, assembly GCA_963701225.1. GTDB lineage: Bacteria > Chloroflexota > Anaerolineae > Anaerolineales > Anaerolineaceae > JAFGXF01. The sequence goes on from OY969578.1 coordinate 1,774,667, forward strand.
GAGTACCTTTGGCAATCGTTCCAAGGTTAACATCAGGTCCCAAGGGTTTACCCCGTACGTGTACTTTTAAGATATCCTCCCGCCCACGCATGTCCGGTTTATCGAGCACCACACGGCGGTCGAACCTTCCAGGGCGCAAAAGCGCCGGATCGAGAATGTCGGGACGGTTGGTGGCTGCCATGATGATGATGTTGGTATCGGTATCGAAACCATCCATCTCAACCAGAAGTTGGTTCAGGGTTTGTTCGCGTTCATCATGGCTGCCGCCCAAACCTGCACCACGCTGGCGACCGACGGCGTCGATCTCATCAACGAAAACGATGCAGGGGGAATGTTTCTTGGCCTGGTCAAACAAGTCTCTAACCCTGCTGGCACCTACACCGACAAACATTTCAACAAACTCAGAACCGGAGATCGAGAAGAATGGTACGCCGGCTTCGCCTGATACAGCCTTGGCAAGCAGGGTCTTGCCTGTACCTGGAGGACCAACGAGCAAAACACCTTTGGGTATACGTGCACCGAGCGCAATGAATTTCTTTGGCTCTTTAAGGAATTCAACAACCTCGGTCAGCTCCTGTTTTGCTTCAACGAGAGCGGCGACGTCAGAAAAGGTCACAGTTGGACGGTCACCTGCAAACATACGCGCACGGGATTTACCGAAAGCCATGGCTGCACTATTGGATCCTTGCGCCTGACGCAGGATATACCAGAATACAACCACCAGGACCACCATGGGCAGGATGTACCACAAAGAGGAAAGTAAACTTGACCAAAAACTTGGAAGCTTGATCTCAATTTTCAGGTTGGATGAGGTCAATGCTTCAGGAGTTACCCCGTATTTGTTTAATTGATCGATCAGGGATGTTTCAGGTTCCTTGTTGGTTAGGCGTTCAGTTCCATCTCGATAGACGACTGTCAACCTGTTCTCACTGGCGGATATTTTTGCTACGGTACCGGATTGAACATCAGAGGCAAGCTGGTTGATGGTTAATGGTTCCGGGGTTGCGCTCTGATTCTTGATAGCCATATATCCCATCACAAGCAGAGAGATCAGCAGTAAAAAATACACCAGATAAGTTTGATTTCTGGAATTCATTATTTTCTCCAATATTGTTTTGCAACTTAAAAATGCAAAGGCATTATACCAACCTTGAGGTCACTAATCCAGCAATTTACAGGTATTATTATAAAGAATTAATAAAAATCATATAAAAACACTCCAAAATGACCTGAAAAAACATAAAAACCCCGTCAAGGGTTTTTATGTTTTCGGCTATATATCGATTTGAGGAGAATCGGATATACCTAATGGGATGTTGTCATCTTGATTACCTTGCCAGATTGGTTTGCAACGACTCTGACCACCCGGGGAAGATTTTTACCGCTGGCTGTCTTTGTGGATCCTTTGAAGATGACGAGAATGTTTCCAATGGCAGGCCCTGCCATTTTTTGGGTGATGGGTTTTACCCCCCTCAAATCGGGAAATTGAGCATAAACCTGACTGCAAATGGATTCGATGATGTCTGAACTCATCATGACTCCTTTCTATCCATTCATTCGATAACGCTTGCGGATAAAAGCCGGCATATCCAGGTTGGTGAGAGCATTATTGCGATCAGCGGAAGTATTATTGCTTTCAAAGAGATATGAAGGCTGTGACGGTTGAAAAGTTGGCTGGCTTGGAATAGGTTTGATTGCCCTGGGGAGGGGAAGCGGAACTTCCTGATTGACTGCCTTGCCACCCAGCCCGGTAATGATCAGGATCACCTGGGCACGGTCCTGAAGGCGGTCGTCATTCATTAGCCCGGGTATGATTTCAGCATGATTTCCGGTGCGTTCCTGTAATAAAGTCAAAGCTTCGGCGACTTCATAAAAACTGAGGGAGCTGTCACCGGTAAAGTTTGCAATGATACCTGTCGCACTTTCCACGGGGATCGATTCCAGCAGTGGATGGTGCAACGCCTGATCGATCGCCTGGCGGGCTTTCCCTTCACCCTGCCCATAACCGATGGACATATAAGACCCACCACCTTGCTGCATCAAGCGCTTCAAGTGAGCGAAGTCTACGTTGATCATCCCGGTCTCATTTACCAATTCTGAAATACTTTGAACACCCTGACGTAAAACATCATCTGCCAGCCTGAAGGCCAGATCAAGTGTCAAATCGCGTGTGGCGACTTCCATTAGTTTATCGTTGGGAATGGATATGAGGGTATCGGTGTAAGGGCGTATCTTATCCAAGCCCTGGCGGGCATTCACCTGGCGACGACCGGATTCAAATGCAAACGGCATGGTGACGATTGCGATCGTAACTGCACCCATATTGTGAGCGATGCGTGAAATAACCGGAGCGGCTCCGGTTCCAGTACCACCACCCATGCCAGCGGCTACAAAAACCATATCTGCTCCCGAAAGAGCATCACCGATGGGGCGAATGCTTTCTTCAGCCGCCAGTTGACCGACTTCCGGTTGTCCGCCTGCACCCAACCCTCTGGTGCAATGTGGACCGAGTTGCAACTTGACGGGTGCCAGACAGGCGGATAAGGCTTGGGCGTCGGTGTTGGCGACTACAAAATCAACACCACTGATTCCCAGTTCTATCATGCGGTTAACTGCATTACAGCCGCCACCGCCGACTCCAACAACTTTCAATACCGGCGGCTTGGCTGCTATGGGGGTGTGATGGATTGTCTGTGCATTTGTTCCTAAGGTCATGGGTTACCTCTCAGCTAGCTGTGATGCAATACTGGTGCCATCGCCACTGATACGTTCGACCAGACATCCTGCAAGTCTGAGCTGGTCGACGGTCTCCTCCGGAATTGATTGGGCATTCCCGATAACGGTTACACGGGCAGCGTGTTTGGCTTCATCAATGGAAAAACCGATTGTGGTTTGATATTTCTTGACGAAAGGTTTGACCACATCCAGGTGCCAGTCTGATACTCCCCATTCATAACTGGGTAACAGGATGTAATGACCAATAAAGCGGGTCGAATCAACCGGTGTGGATGATACGTTTTTTGGAGCAGATACCGGTGAATAGTCGATTGATTTGGAACTCTGCCACTGCCGCATGGCACCAACCACAGGTAAATTTTTAGATCCCGGCTGGAACCATGCATATTTGGCTGCCGGTATATTTTCAGTTGCAGCCAGGCGCGCAAAATTAACGCACAGAATGTATTCCGGCAATGCGGAAACGATCTTTCCGTTGGCGGAAGGATCCGCTACATCCTCGCCGTTGAGTGCCTGTGTAATCGCCATATTGATGGATGCATGTTCTGAAGGGTTTATCTCGAAGTCAATGCCCGACAGGTCATTGCCAGGCATACCAGCACCCAGCAGCATGATCGGGAGGTATCTGCCAAGCACGGATTCAATGATGGTTTGATACCACTCATAAATATGAAAACCACGCTGATCCTCCTCATCCTCTGGTGTAAAGTATGGGCGTGCTCCGGCCCAGCGTTCGGGACCGCCTGAACCATAGGATAATGGTTTGCCTTGCGTCCAGGCATAGGCCGCAATCACCAGCGTATCAAGTAGTTTCGTCTTTTGCCTGCGTACGATCGATTGCATGATGGATTGAAGAAAGGTTGTATCCCAATAGCTCCCGCCAGGTTCGAGCGGAGGAAAGACAGGAACCATACCCAGTTGAGTGACGCTTTCAGCCAGGGGCAGGTAAATATCCAGGAATCGCTCAACCAGGTCTTCCTGTGCCCAGGTCGCTGAGGACCAGGTTTGATCGGTGTTCGGCCGGTCTGAAAGAATGACATACTTCACGCCCCAATTGGCGTAAGTTGAAAGCAAGGTGGGTAAATCCTTGTTTTTCTGAATCGAAGGGACTGAATAATTAAAATGAAGGATTGGTTGGATGCCACCGGTAAGCAGACCTCGCACGAACACTTCAGGAATGGCACGATCGGCGGGAGCGGTCAATACCAGCCAGGCGGCGCCCAATGATTGCAATTCAGGCAACCATGCCCGCAAATCCGACTCGCGGTAATGCTGTGTGTCAGAAAAATATTGGAACCCTAATCTATTTTGCTTTTCCGGCATCTGGTCTGACATGATTTTTTCAACACTAAATTCCTGTTTTGAACATCCTCACCTCGCTATGGTGCAAGAACGATGCCAAATAAAGTGGGACAACCTGCTATAATTTCAGCGATGATACTGATCTCCGGTGGTACTGGTTTTGTCAGTCGCGCGCTGATCCGCAGACTTAATGAGCTGGGTCACTCCATCCGCATCCTGATTCGGCCTGCCGAAAAAAGTCCGAGTTTGCCGGTAGGCATACCGGTCGAAGTAGCCGTCTGCAGCTTGAGCGAACCGCGCGGCTTGAGGGTTGCAATGAAGGGTGTTAAAACCGTGTTCCACCTGGCTAGTTCGGAAAGTTCGGGGAATAAAGCTGATCTGATGAAAGTGGACATTCAGGGGACTGAGAATCTCGCAGGTGCAGCCCGAGATGCTGGTGTAGACCGGATCTATTATCTCAGTCATATTGGCGCCGACCGTGCATCTGCTTACCCTATACTCAAGGCAAAGGGGATTGCAGAGACTCACATCCGGAATTCAGGAATGGATTACACCATATTCAGGACAACATTGTTATATGGAATCGGGGATCATTTGACCACCGGGTTGGCAAGGCTGCTTAATGGTATTCCGCTGGTTTTTCTTTTACCTGGTGGGGGTGAGTCCCTTATTCAACCTCTGTGGATTGAAGATCTTGTTACGTGCATTTTATGGTCACTGGAGGATAATAAAACTCGCGGACAGACATATATTCTGGGAGGTCCTGAGTTTCTTTCGATTCGGCATGTGGTTGAAATCATCATGAGAAAGATCGGCATCCATCGCTGGTTGGTCCCCATCATGCCGGCTTACTTGCGCGCGTTGACTGTCATATTTGAGCAATCTTTTCAGACTTTTCCGGTCTCGGTTTTCTGGTTGGATTATCTCGCAGCAGATCGAACAACTGCCATCGACTCGGTTGCCCGCAATTTCGGGTTGCTACCGTCATTATTTGAATCCCGTCTGGATTACTTGAGCGATGTAAACTGGCGCAGCAATCTCTATCAATTACTTTTCAGACGGAAGCGGGGTTAGAACCAGCCAGCTGCTCGATCAACTGCTTTATCTGGCAGTTTGCCTTCATTTCTGCCTGTTGGATCCGTTTAATAGCAGCATGAATTGTGATCGTGCGTTCGACCAGATCAGCTTCGGAGCTATCTGGAGTGATGACAGCCAAAATCGATGTAATCGCCAACCACCAAATCAACCGTTTGAAAGCTTTCTGGTCAAACCACAGGATGCCATTGAATGTGTTTATTTTCAAATAGGCAGATAAATGGGGGTCTTGAAAGACCCACGTAAATAGCTCAACCATCGACTGTGATTTGGTCCTGGTACGCCAGCTTTGTAATGCGAGCATACCGAGGACGAGGTTTTGTAATAAACGTGCATTTTCATCATTTAGTCCACAGTTGCGAAAAGATGTAATTAATTCCTGTGAGAGGTGAAGGTCACCAAGGAACCTAATTCCTTGATCGGGGTGGTTGGCTGAATCATTAGCTTCAACCAGCGGGGTGAGATAAACCCAGTGCAACAAACCCAGCCAGTCTCCATACTCATCCCGGGGTAAGCTGGAGATATATTTTGCCGCTGGTATAAATTGCCTGGAGGCCGGGATGGCGTGGGTCTTTGACAATGTTGGCAGGCTTAATATTATCCCTATGCGTTTGATGGCCTCATCGACTTTTTGGTTTATGCTGGTGATTCCACCAGACCGTTGAGCTACGGCATTCAGAAAGGAAAGATAATCCTGGCGGACACTTTTTGCGTGCTCGGGCGAATGGTATCCTATGCCTTTTCCCGGACGAGCATTCAACAGTCTTTGAAGCACATCCGCGTTTGATATAGCCCTGTAGGGATTTAAAACCGGAAGCAACGCCAGCTCGCCTAACGCATCATCAATGCTCGAGACGCCTCTACTACCCAGATATGATTCGAGCCGGGCATAATCATGTTGATTATTTGAGGTCACTTCTCTGAATGATAGCAAAACCTGGTTTTGATATGCACCCAATTCGAAGTGAAGACCCTGTTTATGAACGCCCTGGCAGTTCTGGATATATTCCAAATTGGAATTCTGATCGCGAAATATGACATAAGAATTCGCGCGATGACCCAATCCCAATCCCTCTCCCACATCAGTATGGACAAGCCGTTTCGAAGAGCCACTTTTTCGAGTGTAACTTGCTGAACGTTTGATCCAGCCGCTTGCGTGATTGAAGCGGTTGTTATAAAGCACCAGACTGTGCTCACCGTCAGCCTGGTTGGAATAAGCGAAGACATCCTCATTCACCTGGCCGGTATCCATGTAGAAATCGTAGAGCAGGAAATGATCAACCTCAGAATACAGATAGCGGCGATGTAATAAGGGGGAGATCTCTCTGTGATGCCTTTCTACAAGAGTGTCATCAATCCCTTCATCGAGTAAAGCACGCCGGTATTCCATGCCATATTTTTCGGCGAAGCCTTCGATCTGTCCATGCCCAAACATTGGTAGGCCGGGCATGGTTGCCAACAGCGTACAAATACCGAAATATTTATCCCCTTTTCCAAATTGCTCGATGGCAGTTTTCTCATCAGGATTATTCATGAAGTTGACATAACGCTTGAGGATCTGGGGATCGAACTCAAGTGTGTTTTTAATGACCAGGCGGTAACTGGCGTTTTCTTCATCACGCAACATATTCATGAAGGCACTGTTATAGACGCGATGCATGCCGAGCGTGCGGACAAAGAAACCTTCCATCATCCAGAATGCTTCTGCCAGCAGGAGTGTATCCGGGGCTTCACGGGCGACCCGATCGACTACTTCACGCCAGAACTCCTGTGGCATGATACGGTCGAAATTGGATTTTGTCATGCCGAACTCAGCCCGGGTGGGGATGGCACCACCGCTGCCTGGTTCAGGGAACCATAATCTCTGAAAATGCTTTTTGGCCAGCGTCATGGCAGCATCAAACCGTATGATGGGGAAGCGGCGGGCAACGGAAAGGATGGTTTGGATAACCACCTCGCGCACCTGCGGATTCAAGTAATTCAATTGAGCTGTGTCATTCCAAGGCATGTTGGTACCATCATTGCCATGATAGATGTACTGCTCACGTCCGCCGGGTCGGTCAATTCGCTTAAAGACAACGGATGCATCGTTCCTTGTGTAATAGTGGTCTTCCAAAAAAAGACCCGCCCGCCCATCCGTTGATAAGTCAGGACCGTTGAAGGTGTAACTTGGGAATGGGCTGTGTTCGAGTGATAAGAACCAGTCGGGATGCTCGATCACCCAACCTGAGTCGATGCCCATGTGATTGGGTACCATATCGCTTGCCAGGCGGATGCCATAGCGGGAAGCCTTGTAACGCAGGATTTGGTAGGCGGGATCGCCGCCCAGATCACCGGCAATGGCATAATCTGCCAATGAATAGGCGGATGCCACCGCGTCGGAATTACCGCAAAGCTGTTTGATGCGTTGAGAAGCCCGGCTGCGTTCCCACAATCCGATCAGCCATAATCCATTCATGCCAAGGCGTGCCAGGCGTTCCAACTCCTCGTCGGGGATCTGATCCAGCCGGTAGATCTGTCGTTGGTATTTGCGTGATAATTGATCCAGCCATACGTAGGTATTTTTCGCGATCAAAACACAATTCGGCATCCAATCGCTATCCCGGCTGAACATCTCAGATTCGGCATCCATCTGACCGAATTGATAGACCAGATTGGGTCCGGGACCACCAGGGATAAAGGCTTTTTCCTGTTCGCCAAGAAAATCCAGACTGCCAAGCAGGCGTTGCAGGTAATCGCCCAGCAACGCTGCCCAGTGAGTGCGGATAAACTCAAGTTGTCCTTGCAGGCTTTGGGGTGCTGCGACAGCCGGAGCCCGCAACATGGCGATCAGGTTTTGATGGTCTGGGCCAAAAAAAGGTTGTTTATCAAAGAATGTAAAGAAGTTGTCGATCAGAATCAGATAGGGAGTTTCCTTCCTCAGTCCGGAATCATCGAAAAGTTCATTGTATGGCGAGAATGCCGGGTTAACATTTGCCAGCCATAGGAGGAGTATCTCTTCGAGAATGATTTCCCGGTTCGTCCGGTCACCGCTTACACCGTTGAGGTATGAATTAACTTCCACGATTCCGCGATAGACTGGAACGGAAGGGAATTCATGGATAAAACGGGTTAAAACCTGGTCAAGTTCCTTCTGTCCCATCTGCTTGGAAAAGAAGCGCAAGGCTTTCTGAGTTATCTGTGGGTCGATCTGCTGTCTGTATAACTCAACAACGAGATGCAGTATCTCATCGATCATCCCCATTGCATTAATATCTCCGACTTTCATTCCCCTGGTTGGGGATTTTGCCCGCTCTTTATGCAGGTTCATTTGATAGGCAAATTGCCTGACCGCCTGGAAATTCGCCAGAATGACATTACCGGAAAATGAAAAGAGGTCCTCGTCAAAGTGATACAGATCGCGCGCAGCTCGGGAGATATGGAACTCCATCATGGAACCTCTGTTTGCCTCAAATAAATGTATTTAGTCGGCCATCATTAGAGATTATAGCATTCCGCTGCGAGAGTATCATGAAAGCCGATGCAATGTGTAGTAGTTTTCCATCTGACCTTCTATTTCAACCTCCTGGTTAATAAAACCGGATGCTGAAAGCCCGGCTAGAGCCGGTGAAGTTTGATCGACTTTCCATTGAAAAAGCCGTTGAATTTCATGGCTACTCGCTGCTCCGACCGACTTGAAATAATATGTCAGAATCTGAACTCTGGCGTCGTTTTGATGGATGGACCGGGCTTGTTCCGCGAGGTCTGGATAAAAATGGGTAACCGTATCATACAGGTATGAGTAATGCCAACCGCCTGCATCGGTTGTTCCCACAGGCAGTACTTTAAAATCAGCCATCAATTGATCAAGCGCTTTATTAAAACGGGTGTCACTATCAGAGTTGGAAAGACGTGCAGCTTTGCGCAGGGCGATCGTGTCAAGCGGTCCATGATCCAGAAGTACTTCATATACCCGTCTGGCTTCCTGGGTCAGGCGACCTTCCTGATACTGAATGAGGTAATCTTCCTCAGGGGAACCGTAATTTTCAGAAAGGGCATAAAAATATGGCAGTAGTGAATTTGAAAGGAATGTGCCACGTCGTTTCAGAATTTTTGCATAGTACCAGTGGCGTTTCCCCAAGAGGCTGTCTTTCCATCCCCAGGTCACATGTCCCGGATCGTCATGCTCGTCCGCCACTGGACGGTCTCCTGCTGCTGCCACCCAAAGGCTGGGAAGTTGGATCCCTTTGACAGGCCAGAAAAAAATAAACCCCCGTTCATTGACAAATTCTATTGCCTGTTCGGGTGATATTAACCGTTTAAAATGAGATACACGATATGTGTGATATCGAAATTGGGAAAGCTTTTTTTGTGAAAGCACTGACATCGCAGGTGAATCCTGAAGTGAAATTTTACTCCAGGGATGCCGCAACCATCAAGCGCGCCGTAGGATATGCGTAACGATGTTTGACCCGCTGCCGCCGATGTTTTGTGCCATGCCGAACCTTGCATCAGGCACCTGGTTTTGTCCGGCTTCACCACGTAGTTGCTGAACGACCTCGACCAGTTGGTACATACCGGTCGCACCAACCGGATGGCCGCGAGCTTTCAAGCCGCCCATTGTGGCAATCGGGATCCTGCCGTTCACTGATATTTCGTTATCAAGAGCAACCCGGGGACCCTTTCCGCGTTCACAGAATCCGCCGGCTTCCAGCGATAATGCGCACATAATGGTGAAGGCATCATGACATTCAAATAAATCGATGTCTGATGGAGCAATACCGGCCTGCCCATAGGCGGTTTTTACCGATTTTTCGGCAGCGCTCAACCAGATGGGATCACGACGATCGTGAGCAGCAATGGTATCTGTTGCCGAGCCTGAACCGGCCACACTGACTTTTGAATGAGCCATCTTGTCAACTGCATCTGCGGGGACCAGTACGACAGCCGCGGCTCCATCCCCCATCGGAGAAGCATCCATGACATTGATTGGATCCGCGATCATCGTACCTTTTTCATATTTTTCAAGTGTGAGAGTGTCGTGAAAGCGTGCAGAAGGATTGTTCATTGCGTTGGCGTGCGCGTTTATTGAAAATTGGGCAAAGTCCTGGTGCCGCCAGCCATACTCCAGCATGTAGCGTCTCATGATCAAAGCATTCAGGGCAACAAAGGACACCCCTTGATCCACCTCCCAATCGGCATCCGCAGCTGTCGCCAGAGCAGCAGTGATTTCACCACCGGGTGAATCCGTCATTTTCTCGACTCCGACGACAATCGCACATTCCACTTCGCCGGAAGCTATCGCCATCAACCCTGTTCTGAATGCGGCGGCGCCAGAGGAGCAGGCAGATTCTATGCGATAGGCTTCAGCCTGATGTAAACCAACCCAGTCTGCAATATACGCTCCCAAATGTTGTTGGTGATTGGCAGTGGAAGACATCATATTGCCGATATATAGAGCCTCTGCGCTGTCTCGCTGCGCATCCCTCAATGCAGCCAGGACTGCTTCACCCGCCAGGTCTCGCAGTGATAGATCCCAATGTTCATCTATTTTTGTTTGACCGATCCCGATCACAGCAACTTCACGCATACCTGTATCCTTATTACTGAATGATGTGAGTATTATATGGAGCTTAGCTATCAGATGCTATCAGGTCTGGCTAATATTTTAGCAAGGTATATAATCAACTTTATCTGCAGAGGTCAACGATGAATGTAGCTCCAAAGAAAATATTTTTATTTTGTTTAAAAGCAATAATGATCGCAGCGGTCCTTGTCACGGGTTGTAGATCAGCTCTCACACCTCAAACGGCAATATCAGCAAATGCTGATCCAAACACAAACGTATCTGTAAACCCAACAATATATTGGGAGAGCTCAGTACCCAAGCATCTTTTTTCCAATATTTTATCTCTGGATGGCATAGATTGGGTCAATGACCAGGAGTCAGCCACTTTTATTATCCATGGTCCTGACGATGGTCGCGTGGGTGATACCGATTATCAGCAGTCCATGCGCATTTATGCCCTGGTTGCACCGTTTCCCACTGTTAGTGATGATGTGTCTGCTGAAGCCCTGCGTGAATTTTGGCAGGGTCAGGCAGCGCCAGAGCTCGCATATAATACTCTTACCATGAGTGAAGATACTCTGGAAGTAATTTCCGATGTGTGGGGGAAACCTTCTGATGGGATAACTAAGATACTATCGATTGGCGAAAGCCTGGTCACCTGGCCAGAATTGACTACCTGGGCGATTATTCCCTTTGAGGAACTTACTCCGAGATGGAAGGTCATCAATATTGATGGAATTTCACCATTAAATCCAAATGAGTCTTTAAATAGTTACCCTCTGGCAATAACCTATTATTTAAGCGGTAAACCGGGCAGCGAAGCAATCTGGGAGAATTTTTCATCGAAACTCCAGCTGGTTGGGAGTAATCGCGATACTGCAAAAATGACCAGTGTTGTCATGACAGGTGTAACTGCTCTGGTTCGTGCAACTGCCAGTAAGATGGAAAATAATGGAATAACCTATCCGGGTCAGGATATACGCGCCTGGCTTCGAGAAGCAGACATCACCCATATTAATAACGAGATAAGCTTCATTAATGGTTGCCCGCCACCAAATCCGGTTTCGACATCCCTGATGTTCTGCAGCGATCCCAAATATATCGGTCTGCTGGAAGATGTAGGAGCGGATGTAATCGAATTGACCGGCAATCATCTGAACGACTGGAAAGCGGATGGTACCGAACTGACATTGGATTTATACCGTGAACGCGGCTGGCAGTATTTCGGAGGTGGCAGCGATCTGGCGGATAGCCGCAAGCCGGCACTGTTCGAGCATAATGGCAACCGGATTGCTTTTATAGGCTGCAATGCTCCAGGTCCCGTTTTCGATTGGGCAACCGAGGAACGTGGCGGTGCAGCATCGTGTGATGACTATGTCTGGATCATCAATGCAATACGCGCTTTGAAAGCAGAGGGGTATCAGGTTGTGGTTACAGTGCAATATTATGAAAACTATTCCTACTATGCAGGTGAATTACAACAAAATGCCTTTCGCCCATTGGCGGATGCAGGCGCGGTTGTCGTGCAAGGCAGTCAGGCACATACGCCCAAAGTGATGGAGTTCCGACAGGATGCCTTTATTCATTACGGCCTGGGCAATTTATTTTTTGACCAAATGAATGTTTATGACAATGGTAAACGGATTGATGCCACCCGTCAGGAGTTTATCGACCGGTATACCTTCTATGATAACCACCTGATCAGCATCGAGCTGTTAACTGCCATGCTGGAAGACTACTCAAGACCGAGGCCGATGACGCTTGAGGAAAGGCAGTCACTCCTGCAAACGGTTTTTTCGATCAATGACTGGAAATAAGGAAAAGACTAAATGAAATGGTTTGACATATCTGTGGAAATATCTGCAACCCTCCCGGTCTGGCCGGGGGATCCGAGTGTTAGTATTGAAAGGATACAAAAGCTGGAAGACGGGGCGAATGCAAATGTATCCCGTATGGATATGGGTCTGCACACCGGGACGCATGTGGACGCGCCATACCACTTTTTAACCGACGGGGCTAAGATCTCAGAGGTGCCATTGCAGCATTTCTTTGGACCAGTCACGGTCATCGAAATACCGGGAAAAGTTGACGTCATTAATGCCGATGTACTTGGTAGAATTGACCGTTCATTATTTACCGAACGGATACTATTTAAAACTCGAAACTCTGGCTTTTGGTCAGAGACAGAAGAGCATTTTCACAACGATTTTGTTGGCATCGATCTGACCGGCGCTCAGTTTCTCGTTGACCGGGGAGTACATCTGGTGGGTATAGATTATCTTTCGATCGCCCCTTTTCATAAGAGCAAGCCGACTCACGAAACACTGCTTGGCGCCGGTGTGGTGATCGTCGAGGGTCTTAACCTGTCAGCCGTCCCTCCTGGGACTTATGCGCTTTATTGCCTGCCGCTTAAACTGGGAAACGCCGAAGCGGCGCCGGCACGTGCCATTTTAATTAAAGACTGATCAGCGCGGGGTTAATAGTGTAAATCCGCCGTCAACCACGATGGTTTGACCGCGGATCATCGAGGCATCCGGGGAGCATAGAAATGCGACCACTCCGGCAATATCCGAAGGCGTGGCAAGCCTACCGACCGGAGTTGTTTGTGCGGTGCGCTCCATCAAATCACTTTCTGACATTACTGAGAAATGTTTCAAGGCATCGGTTGCCACCATACCGGGTGAAACCGCGTTCACAGAGATATTCAAGGGTGCGAGCTCAACCGCCAGATATCGTACCAAAGCATCTAAAGCAGCTTTGCTGGCACCGACCGAGATATATTCGGGAAGAACCCGGTATGCTCCGGGGCTGCTGATCGCAACAATGGCACCACCGCCATGCTTTTCCATCAATGGCACAGCCTTTTGTGTGGCAAACAGGAAAGAGCGCGCATTCACGTTCATCGTGCCCTCCCAGCCATTGGGTTTTTGAGCCATGGCAGGCCGGTTGAATCCGATGGCGGCATTACTGATGAAGAAATCCAATTCTCCGAATTCTGTCGCGATGGATTCAAACAAGCGATCGATATCCTCCAGCTTTCCGACATTGGCGCGAAATAGAAGTGCCCGTCTGCCGAGAGCCGTAACCTGGTCGAAAACCTCATGAGCAGGTTGTTCATTGCGAACAAAATTCACAATCACGTTGGCGCCCAATTTGGCAAAATGAAGCGCGATTGCGCGCCCGATACCCCGCCCGGCACCGGTGACTAGAACAGTTTTATCCCGAAATGGCATTTTTGACACTAGATATCTCTTTTCAAGAGTTGGGTCGCCAGCGCCTCGAGGTTTTGGCAGGCCGGCGGGTTGTTATGGAACGCCTGGTGAAGCGCATTCAACGAGGAGTGAGTATAGGCTTCAACCTTCTTATTCGCATAGATATATGTCCCTGCCTGCTTGAATAATTCCATCAAGTGAGCGATGGCTGCAGGAGAGGTATGGTCAGCCTGCCAGGCGACATTAAATTCGGACGAATTGGTCAACGCGTGAATGATCGGTAGGGACTTCTTTCCACAAACCAGGTCTGAATCAGCAGGTTTGCCGGTCTTTGCCTGGTCACCCCAAATGCCAAGAATGTCATCCTGGATCTGGAATGCCAGACCGAGATCGATGCCAAATTGTTCAAGCAGTGTCTGCTCTTTCAATGACAAGCTACCCAAGATGGCTCCCATTTTTGCACAACAACCGAGCAAGGCGGCTGTTTTTCCTGAACTCATTGTCAGGTACTCAGATTCTGTCACCAGCTCCTGATCTTCAAAACGTATATCAAGATGTTGGCCTTCTGTGAGTTTCAGACATGCCTGACTAAAGGTTTCAACCATCCGATTTACAACTGCCTCGGCATATAGACTGCGGGTATTCAACAATGCCAGATATGCCAGCGTGAACATCGAATCGCCGGTGTTGATCGCCTGAGGGATACCCCATTGCACCCAAAGTGTATCTCTGCCATGCCTTGTTTTCGATTGGTCCTGGATGTCGTCATGGATGAGCGAAAAGTTATGCAGATACTCTACGGCAACGGCTGCCGGCAAGGCGCGCACCCAATCCTTCCCGCAAGCATCCATCACCAACAGAATAAGGGCAGGGCGGATTCGTTTACCCTGTACAGTTTTTCCGGCGCTCTGATCCTCCCAACCCATGTGATAGGCGATCATCTGGCGCAATTCATCAGGTGCATTTGCAAGGGAATGAGCCCAATGTTCCCGCAAAGCATCTTCGATTACCGGTAAGAACCTGGTTTGAATGGGATCAGCCATTATTTTCGCGCACGGGGATTACTTCGATGGTTTTTACTTTCGAAAGAGCTTTGAGATTTCGTGCTCCGGCTGCAAACATGGCAATTTTCAATTGTTGTTTTACTTCGTCGACAGCCTGTATGGCTTTATCCAGCGACTGAGTGGCTGCCTTCAGGAAGGGACCTGCGATACCGCCTGCGGTCGCACCCAGGGCGATGCATTTGGCAATATCGATCCCATCCCTTAAACCACCGGATGCCAGGATGGTCAATCGCGGTATTTGTTGTTTGACCATCCAAATGGACTGGGCAGTGGGGATACCCCAACCACGAAACACCGAGACAATGTTGGCCAGATGGATATCCTCCCAACGGTGCATCTCCACTTGAGACCAGGAGGTACCGCCGGCACCTGCCACATCAATGGCAGTCACACCGGCATTAACTAACTGCCTGGCGACAGCAGCCGAGATGCCCCAGCCCACTTCCTTGATAACCACCGGGACCGAAAGGATCCGACAAACGTCTTCGATCTTTTTGAGAAGCCCGGAAAAGTCAGTTTCACCTTCAGGCTGCAAAGCTTCCTGCAGGGGATTCAGGTGAAGGATCAACGCATCAGCGTTGCATTCATTAACCGCCCGCAAGCAATGCTCGCTTGTGTATCCATAATTCAACTGAACAGCTCCCAGATTGGCGAAGAGCAGAATGTCCGGAGCTACCCGTCTTACCTGATAGGTGGCGGTTACTTCCGGGTGGTCCAAGGCTGCTCGAAAGGAGCCCAACCCCATGGCTACCTGGCAAGTTTGGGCGGTTTCTGCCAGAATGAAGTTCAGCCTGCCTGCGGCTGGAGTTCCCCCGGTCATGGAGGAAATGATAATGGGAGCTGAGAGTTTGCGTCCAAAAAGTGACAAACTGGTATCCACTTTGTCGAGCGCCATCTCAGGCAATGCCTGATGAACCAGACCGATTCGTTCCAATCCGGTGGTGATACTCGATTGGACATCCTGTTGCAGGTTGATCTTCAGATGATCTGCCTTGCGTGTTTTTATCTGGGAAACTTTTTTCATTTTATCGTGTTTATAGTAACGGATTTGTAAATTGTATCCGATTTTTAAGCCTTGACATAAGACTGGCGACCATTACAATACATATAATATCAAAAATACTGGAGGACTGCATGGCAAGCACTTTTGAGGATGTCAAAGCGGTAATAATGGATGTTCTGAAAATCGATGGCAAAGGGATAAAAACGGAAACCCGCTTCATCGAGGATCTGAAAGCCGATTCGATGGACCAATTCTTCCTGATCGATGGTTTCTGTGAGAAATTTGACCTGACGATATCTGACGAGGATGCCCGCACCATTAAATCCGTTGAGGATGTGGTTAAATACGTAGATTCGCATAAAAAGTAAGCATATAGGTTACTGGTTTTCCAAGAACCGGTCGGAATACCAACTATAAATATGAGCGTGTGGGTATCCATTGCTAGCGGAGCTCGCGCGCTCGCAGCTTACATGACTCGATAGCTGAGCCGGGTTGAAATAAGGACGTGATGATGGATTTGATGATGCGTCAATGATTATTGGTAGGAATCCCCGGTATCGCACATTTTATTGGTAGCAAGGCGTGTCATGAAGGTGCACAAATATCTGGAAAAAAGGAGAATGTGCTATGTCACAAGATAGGACACGTAAAATAGTTATAGCAGGGGTGATGGCTGCCGTATCCATCCTGCTGGGGGTAACCCGCTGGGGTTTCATCCCCTGGTTTGCCGGCGTTTCGCTGACCATCATGCATGTACCCGTTATTATCGGTGCCATCCTGGAGGGACCCATCGTAGGGCTGGTGATTGGACTGATCTTTGGGCTATTCAGCATGATCCAGGCTGCGGTGGCTCCAAACGGACCTGGTGATGTAATCTTCACCAATCCCCTGATCTCAATCTTACCCCGACTGTTTATCGGCCCGGCAGCCTGGCTGGTCTGGACTGCCCTGAAACGTTGGAAGGTAGTGGGTTTGATCGCTGCCGGTTTGGCAGGCAGCCTCACCAACTCGGTGTTGGTGCTTGGTATGATCGGAGTATTGGGGTTATATCCCTGGCAGGTCATTGGTGCAGTATTCATCACCAACAGTCTGCCAGAGATGGCAGTATCTGCGATCATTGTTTTATTTGTAGTGGCTGCCTGGTGGCGGATACGGGTAGGGAAAAAAGAGGGTTCCAACCTATAGCGGAATTACCAGGATCGCCGCAGATATCCCCACAGAAATCAGAACAACAAGAGCGTCAATCCATCCAAACCGGTACTGTACCAGGGTTGAACGCTCTTTTTGATTTCCATACCCACGCGCATCCATTGCCAGCGCCATGTTTTCCGCCCGCCTTAAAGAGGTAAGAAATAACGGTAAAAGCAAGGGAATGAATAGCCGTACTCTGCTAAACAGATTACCGCTACCTTTCTGCCAGGCAGCGCCTCTGGAAGCCTGTGCCTTGGCAATCCGCTCAGCGACTTGAGCCAGCAGGGGAATAAAACGCAGGGATACCTGAATGACAACCACCAGGTCATGAACTGGAAGGTGAAGCCATTTCAGGGGAGTCAGAAGGCTTTCCATCCCGTGAGTGATCTCAGAAGTGGAAAGTGTTTGACTCGCAATGGTCAGCCCTAAAATCAATGAGATGAAGCGGATCAGGAGCATGGCACCGGTCAACAGGTCTGATATGGCGATCACGTTGGTGCCGATCTGGAACAACCGGGCGCCCTCGTCCGGTCGGGGGTTAAAGAACACCTGAAGGATTGCCAGGATTAACAGGAACGGGAGCGGGGAGAGCAATCCACGCAATGCAAAGCGTAATGGAAAGCGCAGGGCGATCATGCTGATGAGGATCACAGTCAACCCGATTAGAAGTCCGATCAGATTACGCGAAAGGGTCAGTGCTGAGAGGATCAAACCGAACGCAATGATGCGTGCCCGGCAATCGATGCGTTCGAGCGGGGTGTCGAGCGACAGGTACTGGCCGAAAGGCAGGTTTCTAAGAAATTCAAAATCGTTCATGCCACCCCCTCGATACTGGCCTTGACAGCAACCAGTAATTGCTGCTCCCGATAGATCTCTCGTGGCAATGGCCACCCATGCGAACGCATGTAATCTGCAACATGTGGAACGAGCGGAGTAACCAGATCGGCCTTCTCCATTAAACCAGACTCTGCGAATATAGCGGTGGCATTGCCGGAGGCAACGATGCGACCGGACTGCATCAGGCTTACATGAGACGCGATCTCAGTAATCTCATCGATGTTGTGCGAGGAGAGGATCAGGGTCAGCCCATTACGAACCATATGGTTAAGCGCACGCAGCAGACCCCTGCGCGAGTGTGGATCAAGACCTGCCAACGGTTCATCCAGCAGCAGGATATGGGGTGACAGTGCCAGGGCGGATGCCAGGGTTACCTTTTTACGCTCGCCACCAGAAAGACCCATGGTAAAGCGATCTTTGTATTCCTCAAAATCCAGTCCAACCAGTTCCATTGCCTGGCGTACGATCTGACGCAGTTCGGTGCCTGAAACCCCGGCCAGTCGTGGTCCGAATGCGATCTCATCACCCACATATTGTTCGAAAAGTTGCATGTCTGGATTCTGGAATACCAGTCCGACCATCTTGCGTAGTGTCTGCATATTGATGTCGGGATCGTTGAGGTTATACCGATCGACGCGAACAGTACCGGATTGAGGTCGATACAGACCATTGATATGTTGCAGTAGAGTTGATTTACCAGAACCGGTGGCACCCAGTAGAGCATGTATATCGCCCTCATTGACTGACAGATCCACACCCTTCAAGGATTGGTGCTCGAGCGGCGTGCCTTGTAAATAGACATGTTTTAACCCATGTACGTCAATCAACGACCTGGTTGATGATTTTTGTTTGACCGCCGGTTTAGTCAGAACGTAACTTCTATTTCCTTTGTAACCGGGAAGACGTTCCAAAAGCTCACCTTCAGTGAGAACAGTATTAGGAATGGCAGGTAACCATTTTGATAGTCGCCGTGCAAAACTATTTGCCCGAGGGAGTTCGAGACCTAGCGCTTCTATCTTTTTTGGATCGGAGAATATTTTGTGGGGAGGTCCATCCATGACGACACGACCCCCATCCATCACGATTACCCTTTCAGCCAGGACCGCTTCTTCCATGGCGTGGGTGATAAAGATAACGGTCAGGTCTTGTCTGTGCATCTCCTGAATCGATTGCATAACCGTCTGGCGTCCAAGGGGATCGAGCATGGCGGTTGTTTCATCAAAAATGATGCATTCCGGGCGCATAACCAGGACACCGGCCAGAGCCAATCTCTGGATCTGGCCTGAAGAAAGCAGGTGGGGTGGACGGTTGCGTTCTTTCCAAAGACTGTATTCATGCAACACCGCCCGGATTCGTTTGATCATCTCGTTCCTTGGAACACCCATGTTTTCCAGCCCGAATGCCACTTCTTCCTCAACGACTGAGGCGATCATCTGATCTTCAGGGTTTTGGAAAACCATTCCAACGCTTGACCGTATGGCTGGAATATTCGCATCAATGTCCGTATCGAGACCTTTGATCCACACTTTACCGCTGGTAGGACGGTGAAGGGCATTAAAGTGTCTGGCGAGGGTTGTTTTTCCGGAGCCGTTGGCACCCACCAACGCAACCAGTTCCCCTGTTTGTATCTCCAGGGTGACACCCCTGATGGCCGTTACTCGGGAACCATTTGGGGCAACATGGTCGAAATTCAACTGATCAACACGAATAAGGGGCTGCATGGAATTCAAGTTGTCTGCATGAACCGGCTGTCTTCTAATAAAAACTTTGAGATGAAGGTATAAGCGGTGTCAGGCGATAAGATCAACGACTTCTTCTGGATGACGGGCAACTTTGACCCCCGCGTTTTCCAGCGTCTGGATTTTGGAAGCAGCTGAACCGGAACCACCTTCGACGATCGCACCGGCATGCCCCATCCTTTTACCGGGTGGGGAAGTCCTGCCGGCAATGAAGGCAACAACCGGTTTTGTCATATTGTTGGAAATATACTCTGATGCCCTTTCTTCATCAGAACCGCCAATTTCGCCGATCAGAATGATCTTATCGGTATCGGGATCTTCTTCATAGAGCGGTAACAGGTCAATAAAACTGTTGCCGATGATCGGATCGCCACCGATACCGACGCAAGTGCTGACACCGATGACCGAGCGTTTAAGGGCATTCAACACTTCATAGGTTAGAGTGCCTGAGCGGGAAATGATACCAATAGGACCCCTGGTTGTGATGTGACCCGGGATGATCCCGACCTTGGCTATACCGGGAGAGATGATGCCTGGAGAATTGGGTCCGATAAGGCGCGTCTTTCGGTTTTGAAGGTAGGCACTTACCCGAAGCATCTCGAGTACCGGAATACCTTCTGTGATGCAGACAACCAAACTGATACCGGCTTCGGCAGCTTCATAAATTGCATCCGGGGCGGCCCGGGCCGGCACAAAGATGACAGAAGTGTTAGCACCGGTCGCTTCGACAGCCAGTTTGACCGAATCAAAGACCGGTATTTTTTCATGCATTTCCCAACCGCCACCCTTGCCTGGAGAGACTCCTGCGAGAATATTCGTACCATAAGCCAGCATTTGATTGGCGTGGAATAACCCTTCGTGACCGGTAATTCCCTGGACGATAAGGCGAGTATTTTTATTAACCAGGATCGCCATGCTCACCTCCCCTGGCATAAGAGACAGCTTTTTCTGCGGCTTCAAGCAACGTCTCTGCGGTCGACATGTTTGAACCTGCCAGAAGTTTCATGCCTTCTTCGGCATTTGTCCCGACCAGGCGGATGACGATTGGTACTTCAAGTTTTATTTCACCCAACGCTGAAAGGATTCCGCGTGCAACCTCATCACAACGGGTGATCCCACCGAAAATATTGATCAGAATGGCTTTAACATTTATATCCTGAAGAATGATTCGCAGAGCTGCGGCAACGCGATCGGCGCTTGCACCGCCACCGATATCCAGGAAGTTGGCAGGCTCACCGCCCTGAAATTTGATGATATCCATGGTTGCCATGGCCAGACCTGCACCATTTACCAAACAACCGATCGATCCGTTGAGTTTGATATACGACAGGCCGTATTTACGGGCTTCGATTTCCTCGGGTACTTCGGCATCCAGGTCGCGCAACTCCGCCAGGTCAGGGTGCAATGGCAGAGCATTGTCGTCGATCGTTATTTTCCCATCCAGCGCGATCAGAGTATTCTCTTTCGTTAGAACCAGTGGATTGATCTCAGTCAATGTCGCATCTTGGGATGTATAGATATTCCATAAATTTCGGGTGATTTCAATGAAGGTTCGCCATTGATCACGGGGGAGGTCGATCCCGACTGCCAGTTCGCGCGCTTGATAATCGCGCATTCCCAGTAATGGGTCAATCGGGACTTTAATGATCTTTTGGGGTGTCGTCTGTGCCACTTCTTCGATATTGACGCCCCCGGTGCTCGAGGCGATGATCACCGGGCAACGTAAAACCCGGTCGATGGTTATCCCGAGGTATAACTCCTTGCTGATGCTGGCGGCTTCATCCACCAGCACACGTTGAACGGGTAAGCCCTTGATCTCCATGCCCAGGATGGCAGCTGACAAAGTCTCAGCTTCTGCAGGATTTTTCGCCAGCCGGATACCGCCCGCCAGACCACGCCCCCCCACCAGTACCTGGGCTTTGATCACCACACTGCCACCCAGTTCAGCGGCGATCTGCTTGGCTTCACTGGCAGTATTTGCGATTTTTCCTTTGGGGACGGGGATACCAAAACGGGAGAAGATGTGTTTTGCTTGATACTCGTGGAGTTTCATCCTGTTCTCGAAAGCTCCGGATGTGGCGCTTAAACCGATGCATTATACCATGCTGACCCGCAGTAACAAAAAGCCCGGTGAAAACCGGGCTTTGGTAAGGTTATTTTCCCAGCGGGGTTAGCCTTTGAGGAAGGTCTCGATCGAGCCCTTGCTGATACGATAGGCATTGCCAATTTTCTTGGCTTTCAATTCACCGGCCTTGATGGAAGCCAGGATATCTTCCTCAGAAACCTTGAGGAACGAAGCCGCTTCTGCAGGTGACATTACATCCGGCATGGCAGCGGCGGCTGCAGCGGCAGCTTCGCCGGTGGGTTTATTCATCCCAGCCAACGATTGCTGCAAGGCACCACCGATACCCATACCAGCTCCAATACCGGCTGTAAGACCCGCACCGCCACTTGGGTTTTGAGCAGCCTCGCGCATTGCGTCGGCAGCCTGTAGTTGAGTATAGGTTTGGATATCCAGCATCCCCATCGCACGTAGTTCCTCGGCGGATTTATCGGATGGTTTCAGGTTGCCGATGTAGAATGATTTCAGGATCAAGCCAACCGCGGCAAAATCATCCTGAGCTTTAGCTCTGACACCAGCATTGAGTTCCTCGGTCAATCCGATCATTTCAGGAATGCTGTTCTTGGCGCCTGTTTCGCCCAGCAAGTCCTGCAACTTTGAAAGCAGCATGGTGCGCAGGCGGTTCTCAATATCACCAGTCGTATAAACGCCCTGGGCTCCAACGATCTGCGTCACAAATTGCTGCGGATCCTTGACCTGGAAGCTGTATGTGCCGAAGCCCTGCAGCAGGGCGACGCCCAACCCCATACCGGGATTGCGTACGATGATAGGCTGGGGGGTACCCCACTTGCGATCCGCAAATTCACGCATAGAGACAAAATAGACTTCTGCCACAAATGGAGTGCGATCGTTAAATGCCTTGCCGATCAGGTCGATCAGCTTGGGGATGTTGGCGGTTACAATCGTGTGACGTCCAGGTCCAAATACGTCCAACGCCTTGCCATCGCGGAAGAAGACAACCCGTTGTGATTCACGTACGATGATTTGGGATCCAATACGCAGATCGGCAACGCCTTCTTCTGGGAAGCGATGAACGATCTCATCCAGCATCTCGTTAGGGTATTCAACAACATCGAATATTCTTGCCATGGTTTATCTCCTCATGAGTCCATTACTAAGCAATAAAATATGAGCAAATCTGCCGCGGCGCTCATCAGGGAATAATGGGCGTCGATCCGCTGTCGGTTGGCGGTTTGATTGGATCAACGGGGGTCTCGGGCGAAATGGGAGGTTCCGCTGCGGGTGGCTCGATGGAGGGTGTATCTACAGCTGGAACCGGAGCGGGTGGTGTGGTGATTTGACCCATGAAAGCTTCGTAGCGTTTGTCGAAGGTTTCGACGCATTGCTGCGCTGTTGACACCAGATTACGTACCGAAGCCGGGAAACCGTCGCTGCCGATGGATTCCTCCATGTTGTTGACCGCCCGATCCATTACATCCACCAGTGAGAGCATGGCTTCATCATAGGTATAGATCAGTGCGAGTTCCTTTTCATTGATCTTGACAGCATCAAACAGACCGGAGTATCCATAGGTGGTGGTCCTGATGCGATCAATAAACTGACGTAGTTTAATGGCGGCTGATTCTATATCATCCACCCATTTAATCTCACCCTGTGAAATCAATTCGCGCTGAAAAGCGGAAATGCGCCCCCAAATGGCTTCGAAACGATTGGCGATAGTCTCGCGCATGACCTTATCGGCAGCGCGTCGGTTTTCCCTTTCAATGTATCCTGAGAAACCGGGGACTTTGCTTAGGATCTTTTTAAAGATATCCTGACTGCTGGTAACCTGTCCATAATAATCGCTCATCTTACCTCCTTATAAGATTACAATCTTATTACTGTGATTATAGCATTTTTGACCGTAAACACAATCCATTAGATATCTACGTGAACCGTATGCAAAAGTTTTGTCATGCGGTGGCAATGGGGTTGGCAGGATCACGGATCCATTCACTCCACGACCCCGGATATAAGCGTGCCCCGTGGATTCCGGCATGCTGAAGAGCCAACAGATTGCTACAGGACGTCACCCCGGAACCGCAATATACGATTACGTGATGAGATTTCCTTCCATCGAGTAGTTTGTTGAATTCCTGACGTAATTCGATAGGGTCCTTATAGGTACTGCCCGGATTAAGGTTGTCGCCAAAATAATGATTCACAGAACCGGGGATGTGACCGGAAACCGGGTCAATGGTTTCAGAGATACCACGATAGCGCTCCGGGACACGCGCATCAATCAGCAACCAGCTTGGGTCAAGGCGTACGTGCTTGACGAGGTCAATATCTGCAACCATTTCAGAATGTGGAATGTCATGAAAGTCGGCTGGTTGGCTGTATTCCACAACACAGCGGAGAGGTAAACCCTCTCTGACCCATTTCTGAAAGCCACCATCCAGCACTGCCACCTGGGTATGGCCATGGTAGCGGAGGAGCCACCACAAGCGCGAAGCAATCGAACCATCCGACTGGTCGTATACAACCACCTGGCTGTCAGCTGATATCCCCCATGTACCAAATTTGGATGTGATGGTTTTATGATCCGGTAAGGGATGCCGGCCGGTTTTAATAGTCACTTTATCCGAGAGCTCATCGTTGAGATGGGCATAGAGCGACGTGGGGATGTGATTCTTTAAGTATTCTCCGACTCCCCAGCCGGGATCTGCCAGGTCGAAACGACAATCAATCACAACCCAGCCCGGCTCAGCCAGGTGGCGAGAAAGTTCTTGTGTAGTGATCAGGGTCTCGTAGGGCATGCTTTCACCCGGCTTATCAACAAAGCGATGAATAGTAAAACCAATCCGCCGGCATCGAAAACGATAAAGCGGGCGACAGAAGCATGCAGCATGACATAACCTGGAGAGACCGTTGCCAGTAGTATAGTTTCACCGGTTACACCGATCGCCTGCATGATCAAGGACTCCATCAAGGAGATGATATGTTTTTGGGGATTGAGAAGTGCAACCAGATAGGGGATGTTCCACATCAAAAATAATAAACCCAATCCCTGGATCATGTAAATCCCAGGCAACTCAATCAGATCAAATGAAGGCGCATAACGTGCAGGCCTCAGCAGAAATGCCAGACTGCATTGCAG
Organism: uncultured Chloroflexia bacterium; assembly: GCA_963701225.1. Classification (GTDB taxonomy): domain Bacteria; phylum Chloroflexota; class Anaerolineae; order Anaerolineales; family Anaerolineaceae; genus JAFGXF01. Next base: position 1,799,616 of record OY969578.1, read on the forward strand.
GTTGAAGAATACCACCGGAGCAATCAGCACCCTGGCAAACCAAATCCTGGTTTTCATCCGGGAAACTGAATTATTTTTTATTATTTTGCCTTACCTTGAGCTGCCACAGCAGCCATTTTCGCTTCAACTGCTGCCTGGTCGCCGAGATAATAATGCTTGATTGGTTTCAGATCATCCCCCAGCTCATAAATCAAGGGTACTCCGGTCGGGATATTGAGTTCGGTGATCTCCGATTCCGGGACGTTATCGAGGTATTTAACCAAAGCCCTCAAGCTGTTGCCGTGTGCGGCGATCATCACCCGCTTACCGGATTTGATCACCGGGGAGATGGTTTCGTGCCAATAGGGAAGAAAGCGTTCCACGGTATCTTTTAGACACTCGGTCAGTGGTAAATCCTTCCGGTCGACATCCGCATATTTTTGTTCATTTCCGGGGAAACGGGAGTCATCGGGTGTCAAAGCCGGAGGTCGTATATCGTAACTGCGACGCCAGATTTGGACCTGTTTTTCACCGAATTTTGCAGCTGTTTCGGATTTATTCAATCCTTGCAATGCACCATAATGGCGTTCATTCAAACGCCAGGAACGATAGACCGGTACCCACATCAGATCCATCCCATCCATGACGAGCCATAAAGTCCGAATGGCGCGCTTGAGCACCGACGTAAAGACGATATCAAATTGAAAATCACCGTTATTTAACAGGACTGCAGCGTATTTTGCTTCTTCAATGCCTTTTTCAGTCAGGTCGACATCCGTCCAACCGGTAAAACGATTTTCTTGGTTCCAGGTGCTTTCACCATGGCGTAACAAAATTACCTTATGCATATATTTTCCTCACTTTTATTTATTGTGGATATTTTATCCTAAAATGACTTGACAGTTATGCTATAATATAGGACAAATATAGTCCGAATAAGGAGTTGAAATGACACATCTAAAGATAGGTGATGTTGCTCCAAATTTCAAATTACCTAGCCATCTGGATAAAAGCATAGAACTTGCTGACTTGCGAGGCAAGACAGTCGTTCTTGTTTTTTTTCCGCTGGCATGGACACCCATATGAACGGGTCAAATACCCTCCTACGAGGCCAGTTTGGCAAAACTCGCAGGATGGAACGTCGAAATCATCGCTATCAGTGTTGACCACGTCCCTTGCTTAAAAGCCTGGGCAGACAGTTTGGGCGGTATCAGCTATCCCCTGTTGAGCGATTTTTGGCCGCATGGCGAAATCGCGCGTAAATATGGTGTATTCAGACCGGAAGGACATTCGGAACGGGCGATATTCATTATCGACAGCCAGGGTGTCATCCAATATATCGACATCCATGACATCAACGACCAGCCGGACAATGACCTTCTGTTTGATGAGCTTGCGAAGATTGATTCCAGGCATGTTAAACTGGAAGGAGACCTCGATAAAAGTATGGCCGAGCTGCCGGTTGGCGGAGTTGTCATGTATTGCACACCCTGGTGCCCGGACTGCAAACTTGCGCGCCACTGGCTGCAAAAAAGTGAAATCCCTTACACCGAGGTAGATATCTTCACCACGCCCGGTGCAGAGAGACAGGTTAGAAAATGGGCCGGCGGGCATCTGATTACGCCGACCTTCAATATCGATGGGAAGATCATTATCGACTTTGACTTGGCCAAATTGAAGGAAACACTTATAAAATAAGGCTGGACAGACAAAAACCGCCCTGAATTAATACGGGGCAGTTTTTATTAATCCGGTTTTTGGGCAACCAAACCGAACATCAGAGGCAGAGCTGGCAGATGGGTGGGGGGATACACGCGCCTGCCCGGTTTCTCGATCATGCCATCCAGTAATTTGGCTCCGTTTGAGTATGGGTACTCCTTAAATGTGCGAATGTTCAGCCCTGCCTGGATTGAACTTTGCAGGATGTCCTGGATGTTCCAGGTCCATTCGTTACACGGTGTTGGGTTTCTAAAATCCCTAACGCCTCCTGTTTGACCCATCGGCGACAATGCTGAACCTGCCAGTGCTACATAATCACCAATACCCTCATCCCAGTGCATGCTTTTCCCATAGGTAAAATAATCATATTTTAACGACCAGTCTTCTTCAAATAACATCATATAGGGGTGGAATTCCATTAAAACAAGTTTTCCACCAGGCACCAGGATTTTGGATATACAATTCGCCCAACGGTAGATATCCGAAAGCCAGCAGATCGCACCGTAGGAGGAAAATACAATATCATATCGGTCAGTTTTTAAAACCGCGTCAGCCAACCAATCAAACACGTCTGCACGAATGAACTTGCCGGCAATTCCGCTGTCCCTGGATAGTTGCTCGGCAAATGCGATGGCCGTATCGCTGATATCGACCCCGGTGACGAGCGCACCAAGTTTGGCCAGACTGAGAGAATCCTGCCCGGCATTACACTGAAGATGCAACAGCTTCTTTCCTTCCAGATCACCCAATAGCTCAAGCTCCTCTGGGAATAAGGTATGACCGCGATCACGCAGGAATCCTGCCTGATCAGGCTTATGGCTGTTATGCGCTTCGGTGGCAGCATTCCAAGATCTGCGGTTCTCATCGTGCAAATGGCGTGGTAAAGACTCAGATTTCATCTTAATAATCCTTTCCATATATTATATCGGAAGGTCGGTTGCGTTTGCCTTCCATTGAGAGTAAAATGAGTTAAATTACAAGGAGACGAAATATAGATGCTGCTTTGCATGAATATCGGCAACACCAATATCTCCATCGGGGTATTCGTACAGGATGAGTTACGTTCCAAATGGCGTCTGGCAACAGACTACGAAAGCATGCCGGACGAGTATGCATTAAAACTGGTAGGATTGCTACAACTTGATGGGCGTACGAAAAACGATATCGATCAGGTAGTCATCAGCTCGGTAGTCCCGCCATTGACGGGACGCTGGGTCGAAGTATTTGAACGTTATCTCAATCAAAAACCATTCCTGATCGACCACGAATCCGTAAAAGAAATAAAGATCCTGTATCATACTCCCGAAGCGGTTGGAACAGATCGCCTGGCAAATGCGGTCGCAGCGTTCCATCATTACGGTGGTCCGGCCTGTATTGTTGATTTCGGTACGGCAACCACCTTTGATGCAATCAATCAGAACGGTGATTACCTGGGAGGTGCAATAGCTCCAGGTATGCGGATTGCTTCGGAAGCGTTGTTTGCGCGGACAGCGAAATTACCTAAAACGGAGATTGCCAGACCGCCGGCAGCCATAGGACGAAACACCACGCATGCCATCCAGGCAGGTATTTTCTTTGGTTATGTCGGTTTGGTAGAAGGTATCGTAACCAGGTTCAAAGAAGAACTTGGACCAAAAACACACGTTATCGGGACGGGTGGAGGTGTCGATTTAATTGCCAGTGGCACAAAGATCATCGAGGTCGTTGCCCCCTGGTTGACCCTCGAGGGCATTCGCCTGATCTTTGAACAAAATCGAGCAAGCAATAAAAAATAGTACATACTGGAGTTTATCGGATGGCAACTATTCCGTTTGAAAACAAGAAAATCATCCTGGGGGTGACCGGTAGCATTGCAGCTTATAAAGCAGCCGAGTTGGCAAGTAGGATAACCCAGGCAGGGGGTAGCGTTACAGCCATCCTCACCGATTCCGGCACGAAAATGGTCTCACCTTTGACGTTTGCTGCAGTATCAGGTCAAAAAGCTTATACGGATTCTGACCTGTGGAGTGATAAAGAGTATGTTCCGCATATTTTCCTTGCGCGCCAGGCGGATCTTTTGGTCATTGCGCCTGCTACTGCCAACATTATTGCAAAACTGGCGCATGGGATTGCGAATGACCTCTTAAGCGTCACCACGCTGGCTTATGGAAATGGAACATCGGAAAAACCATTGATCATCGCGCCTGCCATGGACGGAGGGATGTATCTGAATGATGCTACCCAGGACAATATTGCCATCCTGCAAAAACGCGGAGCAATCATTGTCGGTCCCGAAGAAGGGCATCTGGCTTCGGGTATGGCAGCCAGGGGGCGCATGACTGAGCCGGATGATATTTTCGCCAGGTTGCGATATTTGTTATCCCGCTCTGGGGAATTGAAAGGCAAACAGGTGGTTGTAACGGCAGGTGGAACACGCGAGCCCATCGATCCTGTCAGGATGATCAGCAACCGCTCGAGTGGCAAGCAGGGGTATGCCATCGCACAGGAAGCGCTCGACCGCGGTGCGGATGTCACGCTTATCAGTGCTCCGACCTGCCTAAACCCGCCATTCGCAGCAACTTGCGTGAAAGTCAACACAGCGGAAGAGATGAAGGGTGAAGTATTGAATCTTTGCGGAAAGGCGGATGCTTTAATCATGGCAGCCGCGGTTTCGGATTTCACCGTCTCAAACTCCAGCAAGGATAAAATTAAGCGAAAAGAAGGGAAATTATCCCTCAAGCTGGTCCCGACAGATGATATTTTGATGCAGGTGGCACTTGCCAGAAAGAAAAACCATAAACCGGATATCGTCATTGGATTTGCGGCAGAAACACGTGACTTGATACGGAATGCCGGGCAAAAACTGGCTGAGAAAGACCTGGATCTGATCGTCGCCAATGATATATCCGGCAAATCCACCGGTTTTGAAGTTGATAAAAACCAGGTAACAATGTTGATAAAAGGTGGTGATAAGATCGAATATCCGGTTATGTCAAAAGAAGAAGTAGCGATTAAAGTCATCGACCAGCTTGTCAATCATTTGAAATTGGGACAGGGGTAAAAATAATGATAGAGCATGGTTCGATTACCGATGTACCCGGTATTAAAGTTGCTCATGCAGAAAATATAAAAGCTGCAACTGGGTGTACGGTCATTCTCTGCGAAAAAGGTGCGGTTGGGGGGGTAGATCAACGTGGTGGCGCGCCGGGAACGCGGGAAACAGATGTGCTCAACCCGGTCAACCTGGTGGATGTCGTCCACGCTGTATTATTGACCGGTGGTTCGGCGTTTGGTCTGGATGCTGCTACGGGAGTAATGAATTTTCTCGAGGAGAAAAAAGTCGGTGTCAATGTCGGAGTAGCCAGGGTGCCGATCGTACCGGCGGCCGTTTTATTTGATCTGGCGGTGGGGGATGCCACCATCAGACCGGATGAGGGAATGGGATACCAGGCATGCAAGAATGCAACGGATAAACCTGTGAAGCAAGGGAATTTCGGCGCAGGGATCGGTGCAACGGTTGGGAAGATTTATGGGATGAAATATGCCATGAAAGCCGGCATTGGAAGCGCGAGCTTCAAGCTGTCAAATGGGGTGGTGGTTGGAGCGATCATGGCGGTGAACGCATTTGGCGACGTAATCGATCCCGAAACAAATGATATTCTGGCAGGAACCAGAGCTATTTCACAAAAGACATCCGGTAAAGCAGCTTTTTCCTTTGCGAATACACTTGATGTAATGCGCAAGCCCGCGGGAAAACTGGTTTTGCGTATAGCCAGCAAGTCCAATACGGTAATAGGGGTAGTGGCAACCAATGCAAAGCTGAACAAAGCCCAGGCAACGCGGGTGGCGATGATGGCACAGGATGGTCTGGCAAGAGTGATCCGCCCGGCGCATACAATGATGGATGGGGATACGATCTTTGTATTAAGTACTGGAAATAAAATAGTTGATATATCAACGATCGGTGCATATGCAGCCGAAGTCGTCTGTGACTCAATCCTGAATGCAATCCGGAATGCGCGTTCAGATTATGGAATACCGGCCATAAAGTCTTAAAAACTGGTTTTGAATCTCTGAACCTAATTAATAATAATTTATAAGGAGATGAATATGAGAAAGTCAGTATATGCAGTTCTCGCGATGCTGGTCGGTATATCCATGTTAATTTCAGCATGTGGGTCGACCGCGACCCAAGAATCTACTGGTGTTATTGAATTGACAGCGACATCGGAACCCATTGTCATCGTGAAATCGACTCCGGCTCCGGGAGAATGGGGGTCAGCGGATAAACCAATTATTTTAGCTTTTCGACCTTCTAGTTCTTCTTCGGAGATCACGGCTAGTGGTCAGGAGCTCCTTAATGAGCTCGTAAATGAGACAGATCTTGTTTTCAATGGTGTTATTCCCACTTCCTATGCAGACCTAGTTGAAGCCATGGGCTCCGGAAATGCACAGATTGGCTGGATGTACACACCAGCCTACATCAACGCCCACGAAAAGGGCTATGCCGATGCCGCTTTGATTATTCAGCATAATGGCTCCGAATATATGGGCTCACAATTATTCATTGCCAATACTTCTTCTGGATTTACTCAAGTCGTCAGCACTCCTGATACAGAGGCTGATCTTTCAGCTCTACTTCAATTCAAGGGCAAGAAAGCTTGCTTTATCGATCCACTAAACTTTTTAGGATACGTGATTCCACTTATTTTACTAAAAAATGCCGGTCTGACGGATGCAGACATTCCGGAACCAGTCTTTACTGGTGGTAACTCACAGACAGTGCAGGTGCTCTACGATGGCGGCATCTGTGATTATGGCGCCTTGTACTTTGACGCACGCTCCAGCATTGCCAAGGATCACCCGGATGTGAACGAGAAGGTGGTAGTAATCTTTCAGACTAATAGCATTTACCCCAACGACAATATCTCGTATGCGCCGGATTTACCCCAAGATTTGCGTGATGTCATCACAGCTGCCATGCTGAAGATCGCGGGCACCGAGGCAGGTAACAAAACCCTCAATGATCTTTTCGGAAGCAGCGGAGGCGAATTTACTCAGGTTGACGACACAGCCTACGATCAGTTAAGGTCGTACTTGACTGCCTCCGGGATTGAACTAAGCCAACTTATAAAGTAACTATAGACACTAATGAATTAAGGAGTGAGAGGTCAAACTTCTCTCTCCTTAATAATTTAACGGCAAAGCGGCCGATCTATCGATCCTGGGAGCTTATGCAGTGCTTGTGGTCGAAAGTACCACCCTGAATGCGATCCGGAAAGCGCGTTCAGATTATGGAGTACCAGCCATTAACGTTTGAAAACAGGAATGGAACTCTTGCCATAAAAAATATTAAGAGTTATGATAAAGAGGCAAGCAGGGATGGATTAGAAACCATCCCTATCAAACAAATTCTATTTTATAAGGAGAAGAACAATGAGAAAGTCAGCGTACTTGGTTCTCGCAATGCTTGTCGCAGCCTCCATGCTTCTGTCAGCATGCGGTACGACAGCAACACCGGTCGCTACCGAAGCCCCTGTGGTCGTAGCGACTGAAGCCCCGGTTGCCTGGGGTACAGTGGATCACCCCATCGTTATGGCCATGGCTCCCTCAGCCACCCAGGAACAGCTTTCCACTGGTGGCGCTGCAATTGCCGCCCAACTCAAGGAACTCACGGGTTATGAGATCACCGTGACCATCCCGAATTCCTATGCAGCATTGGTCGAAGCCATGGGTTCCGGCAATGCCCAGGTTGGTTGGTTGCCACCTCTGGTCTACATGCTGGCTCAATACAAAGGTTTTGCTGATGTCGGTCTGGTGACCCTGCGCAGCGGCAGCGACACCTATGGTGTTCAATTCTCCGCGAATGTCGCCTCGGGTTTCACCTCCTATTTTGATCCTGCAACCAACAAAGTAACCACCGAAGATGCCAAGACCGCACTTGGTCAGTTTGAAGGGAAGAAACCCTGCTGGACCGACCCGCTGTCCGCTTCCGGCTATGTGGTTCCTCTGGCATTTTTGTCTCAGAATGGCATCAAGACCAAACAGGCTGCCTTCGTTATCGGGCACCCGACGGTCATTACTGCCCTCTACGCTGGTGGCATTTGCGATTTCGGCGCAACCTATATCGATGCACGCACCTCACTCAAGGATGCTCCGGCTGACCTGATGGACAAGGTCGTTGTCATTTGGCGCACTCCCAATTTCATCCCGAATGACAATGTTTCCTTCGCCAAGGAACTACCGGCTGACGTTCGCGCCAAGATCGTTGAAGCCCTGATGACCATGTCTACAACAGATGCAGGCAAGGAAATCCTCAAGAGCGCCGGCTATCAGATCGAAGGCTTGAAGGTCGTGGATGATACCTTCTATGATTCCTTCAAAACCTATCTTGAATCAACCGGTCTCGATATCACCACCCTGGTGAAATAAGCCCTTACGAGAAATAGAGGGGGGGATTTCCCCCCTCTATTTATTTATTTTTTGCAATCATTCCTTTACTTTTTCTCCAGATCCAAGATTAATCCTAAGACGAGGTCCTTATGTTACGTGTTGAGCATCTCACTAAAGTCTATCCCAATGGCACCCAGGCACTAAATGACGTCAGCTTTAAGGTTCCAGATGGAGAATTCATGGTTGTTGTCGGTCTGTCGGGATCCGGAAAATCTACACTGTTGCGCTGCATCAACCGGTTGATCGAGCCTACGAGTGGAAAAATCTTTTGGAATGACATTGAAGTGACTGCTCTAAAAGGCACTGAATTACGAGAGTATCGCCGGACAATTGGCATGATTTTCCAGCAATTCAACCTGGTACGACGATCAAAAGTGATCACGAATGTTCTCTCCGGGAGGTTGGGCTACGCAAATCCCTGGCTTTCCCTTCTGGGTGTCTGGCCGGAGGAAGAGCATCAAAGAGCAATTCGAGCACTCAACCGGGTAGGCATCAGTGAGAAAGCGAATGAACGTGCCGACGCACTCTCGGGTGGGCAGCAACAACGGGTGGGTATTGCTCGTGCGTTAATGCAGGAACCCCGCATGGTACTGGCGGATGAGCCGGTAGCCAGCCTGGACCCGGTGCTGGCGCATAGTATCCTGCAGTACCTGGAGCAGCTCAATAAAGTGGATAAGATGACTGTCATTTGCAGCCTCCACTTTCTGGATCTCGTTCATCGTTATGGCACGCGCGTGATCGGTTTGAAGGATGGATACAAGGTCTTCGAAGGATTGCCCAAGCAAATTGACCGCCAGAAATTTAAGGATATTTATGGCGAGGAGGCTCAGGAAGTCAGGGCGACAACTGTGGAGGAAAGATGACTCTCCGCGCTCCTGAAGATAAGAAAAGCAAGCTCATCGGTGCAATTCTTTCGATACCTGTCCCAGGGCTCGGTCAAATTTATCAACGGAAGATCAAGCGTGGGGCGGGAATTTTTCTGGCAGTCGGAACCATTTTGTTGACAGTCGTATGGTATGGTCATCCGGCGTGGTATATACCAATCATTTTACTTTGGCTTTGGAATATCTGGGATGCATGGAGTCAACCCAGGGGAAAATCGGTAGTGCCAGCCGTTGTACTCTGGCTTGTCATAGCTTATGGCATTGGTTGGCAGGTAACAGGCATGAACCCCTTGGCTTTGTTTGAGAACCCGACTCGCGCCAATAATATTCTTTCCCAGATGCTCAAACCGACGATGTTTGAGAAGCGCAGCAATACCGTTGAGGGTTATGTCAAGGTGCAGGTACCTTGCTCGACGAATCCACCCAAAGCTGAAAGAACACAAAACAACATCCATATCGTTGTAACCCCGGATTGTGCCAACATAAATGACATCATTTCGATCAGCGCGGATGGTCTATGGCCGGATATGCCTGTTTATCTGACCTGGCAAGACCCCATCAGTGCTGTTTCAATTCGTGAAACTCTCCAGGCTGATAAACAGGGAAAACTCCAGACCAAATTGGAAGTTGTTCCCGCGGTTCAGCGAGTCGTTGCGGATCCTACTAAACCGCTATTACATGAAATTCACCTGAAGCAGGAAAAACTGACCGGCGGGATCAAGCTTTCAGATGTGGGCAAGTATATCCTTCAGGGTATCTATGAGACCTTGATGATGGCTCTGCTTTCAACCACGATCGGCGCCTTGCTGGCAGTACCCATAAGTTTCCCGGCAGCCAGGAACCTGATGAGTACCAATAAAATTTCCTTGGGTATTTATTATATCGTCAGGACCATCCTGAATATATTCCGGTCGATCGAAGCTCTGATCATTGCGATAATTTTCGTTGTGATTGTTGGTCTTGGTCCTTTCGCCGGGATGATTGCGATCACCATTCATACCGTAGCCGCCCTGGGTAAACTATATTCAGAGCTTATTGAAGGGATTGACCCGGGTCCTGTGGAAGCCATAAGAGCCACCGGGGCCAACTGGTTGAATACCATCCGTTATGGCGTCTTACCACAAATCGTCCCTCCTTTCGCCGCTCTGACGATCTATCGTTGGGATATCAATATACGCACTTCCACCATCATTGGTTTGGTGGGAGGTGGTGGTATCGGTTTTTGGTTATGGCAATTCATTTTGATTGCTGACTATCGCGCGGTCAGTACGTGTTTCATCGCCATTGCCGTCGTTGTCATCCTCATGGACTTTTTCAGCGCCCAATTACGGCAAAGGCTGGTGTGAAATGAAGAAATTACCTTCCTACCTTCAAAAGATCATCTGGGTGCTTGCCGCCCTTGCCATTGTGGCTGCTTATACGTTGAGTATTTCTGTAACGAAACCGGATATCGGCAAGTTGGTCACGTCGTTCCCCAAAGCCCGGGACATCATTTCACAATTGTTGAGCCCGGATCTATATACGCGGACAGCCGGTTCTCAAAAGATCAGGCTCGTTTTTCCGGTTCCGTGTGATGCATCGGTCCAGCCAATTCCAATGGCCGATACCGGTCCTCGGATTTCCATCGAACCCGCCTGTGCGAATCCTCGTGATATCGTGACGATAAAAGGTTATGATTTGGGAAAGAATTTGAATGTAACCTTGCGTTGGGTGCTTCCTACAGGACAGCTTATGTCGATCAGGGCCCTCAAGGCGGATGCGAATGGTAATTTTACCTTCCAGACGGATGTTCGCCCTATTACAGAAACAGCCAATGGTGTAACGGCTCAAATCGAAGCCGATGTGGCTCAAGTATCAAACCGCATTATGGCATCCCAGGCTTTGAAGGATGTGATCAACGCGATTATTGAGACCATTTTCATGGCTTTGCTGGCGACGACCATTGCGACAATATTGGCTGTCCCTCTCAGCTTCCTGGCTGCGGCGAACATTACCAAACGGGGTTGCGTTGGTACGGGGATCTATTACTGCTCAAGAGTAATATTTAATATCCTACGCTCATGGGAACCAATGGTGATCGTTGTGATCGCTGCTCTGATTGTCGGTTTTGGTGCTTTTGCCGGTGTCATTGCACTGGTGATCGTGACTACCGCATCACTGGGAAAAATGTTTTCTGAGGCGGTGGAAAATATCGACCCGGGACCGATCGAAGCTTTAACCGCAACTGGCGCCAACCCGATGCAAGTGGTTTTATATGCGGTTGTACCTCAGATCGTGCCGGATTTCCTCTCTTACATCATCTACCACTGGGATATCAACGTCCGTATCTCAACCGTGATCGGGTTTGTCGGCGGTGGTGGTATTGGATACTACCTCTCACAGAACATCAACACATTCCAGTATAACAAAGCCGGCACTGCCATACTGTTGATCATTGTGGTTGTCTGGGCTCTGGACTTCCTGAGCGCGGAGATACGAAAGCGGTTTATTTAGTAACCAGGCTGTATTAATTATAAAAAAAGCTGTCCACTTTTTCGTGTGGACAGCTTTTTTATTGGGATCTGCTTACCAATCCAGAAAACAGGTGCCGCCGATGCATTTTTTGATAAGAATGTCGTCAACATATATTCCCTCAGGATAAGCGCCAATCTCTGCTCCATCACTCCATGCGCTGAAATTGATATAGATATCATTTCTACCGAGCAGGTTGGCACCCTCGAAATGTGAACCATCCATATCAGCCAGGTTGAGAAGCATTGCCTTCCATCCTGATGTGCTGCCCATCGCAGTTCCCGGATAATACGGAAAACTCATGAAGGACGACCATGGTGCCGCACCGTACATGAAACCATCATATTCGTACCAGCCATTCCACGTGTCCTTATGCCATACCCCATAAGGTTGCATATTCAGCCAGAGGCTAAATTTCACATACGCTGATGTGGAATTTGTCAAGTCAACCGGGCCATATGTAGCCATTGCATTGAGCCTGCCATAGCTATCATAAGCACTTCCACAAACTGGTGGAGCAATTGCTCCATCACCCACCACCCACAAGCTGTGACCACCCGTCGTGGTCGCCCGGCATTGAGAAATACCCCAATAATAAGGTGAGTATGTTAATGGTTCAGACGCATATGCCCCACCATCATTCACTTCCCAATTGGAACCCAAATCAACACGTTCGAAATCTTCTGAGACCACTTCCACCCAATGACCGGGAATGCCGGATGCGTTCTGATCGATGAGTGGTAGATAGAGCTGCTTATCAAGATTTCCGGAATATACATCCGGTATATCTACATAATAAGCCCCGAACCCAATCACTGGACTGGTAAAACCGATATGAGCAAATCCGGCGTAACCCCAGTCAGGTCCATTTGAATTCTTGATGATCCAGTAACTGGTTTCCGGGTCGCCGGTGTCATGCCATCCGACGATCACAATATCATGATTCGGGGTGGATGTACCGGTTGTTTCTGTATAGATTCCACCAGAATAACTGCCGAAATCAAAACCGCTCCACATGCCAGCTCCGACCGCCCCGTATGCTAGAATGGCGGATTTGATCTGGTCCCGGTTATACGCAAAGACGGCGGGATTATCACTGTACGGTCTCCACATGTTTGGGATTGGATCAATACCTTGAGCCACATAACCCCAGTTGCTGAGGCGGTAAGGGTGTTCCAGAACAGACAGAGGACATCCGAGGTTGGTTGAAGGGTAGTCGTCTTTATACAGAGATTCCGGAAAATCGCTCTCGAGCACCGCTCCAGGGGGATTATACATCTGGCCATATTTATCCATCAAGTAATCATTGGCAGTCGAGTTTCCGCCACTGCAGTCAAAGGTGCTCCGATTGCAGGATATCAGATATTGTTCGGAAAGATCGAAGGTCGCCGGATCAAAGGTCGGATTGTCGATCAGCAGCCTGGATTCCACCACCGCCGTAATGGCATACGCCCAGCAGGAGCCACAAAATCCCTGGTCGCGGGCAAGGGTCACATAGACCCTCCCACCGACATTGCGCAGGTCATAATCAACCGGTAAATCCTGCGGAGAAGGTTGGGGTAGAAAGGTTGAATTTATTGACACACTCGGTCCGGAGGCTTTAATTATTGGTGATGCACTTCTACGACTCAGATCAAGGGTTTTCGGGAAAGTGGCTGCCGAAAGAGACAATTTGTGTTGCGGCGGTTCTCCCGTTTTCCAGGGGCGGTGATAAATGATAACAAGATCCTCTGATTTGGTATGATTGGGATTAACCGAAAGCGTTAGCTTTCCAGATGAACCGATTAATTCAGAATAGGGGGTGTAATTGATTATTTTAATTGTATAAGGTGCAGTATCATCCTGCAATTCCCAAACTGCGCCGACCGTCGGGTTGGCATCCAGGATAAGTGTAAGCCCCGTCTCGGGCAACTGCCCTTTCAGGGATAACAGGGCAGGTCCCTGGATAAAGTCAACGGTTGTATCCAGAAGCGTCGATTGATCACTTCCAGCAGTCTGCCCTTTGCTGTCAAGCCGGTACGTTTCCTGTTCATCCAGATAATAATATTGCCACTGGATGTCAGTGTTCGTAGTATCAAGATTCCTGGGGGATTGGGTAATGTAGCCAGATATGAATACTGAATTAACAACAAATACGAAAACCATAAGAATATTTCGAATACCCACCAGCCTGTGATGAATGAATTTGCTGTATTGTTATACCAATTATAAAGGTAATTCATTCGAAGTCAATATAAATATTCTTACGAAAACTTTACAGAATTTATGTATAATAAAGGTACCGGGGATGAAAGGCTTCGACGGAAGAGGCTGATCCCGGATTGCGAGCCGAGAGGTACCGATCTCGTTAACTCAGTACAAACAATCAAGTGCCAATCGCACTCAATATGCTGCTCTCCCGCTCGCTGCATAAGTGATCAGGAAGCGCAATCATCTCCACGTGAGATGACGTCCGCCACTCCCGATTTCCGGCCGGTGTGTGAGTCGGGCGTAACAAAGCAGGAATGCCGCATATGACGCCGTTTATTATGCGAAAGAGGACTCTCGGGTCCCAACGGCTGGCTGTGTGGTAGCCGGCTGGTGAGCAAACACATGGCGAGAAACAAGACCCAGCTACGCTCGTAGATATCCGCGGGTCGATCCTTTCGGACGCGGGTTCGATTCCCGCCATCTCCACCTTTGGGCGAGGGTTTTCCTCGCCCGATTTATTTCTGACAGATCAAGCCCTTGAGGTATTCCCCCTCCGGGAAGTTCAATGCAATAGGGTGGTCGGATGCCTGACCAAGTTTTTCCAGGATAAGTGCGTCCACATCGGCATCCAGCGCTGCTCCAGCAACAATTTTTTGGAAAAGTTCGGGTGATATCCCGCCTGAACAGGAAAAGGTAAAAAGTACACCGCCCGGCCTCAGAAGTTTAAATGCAAGCAGGTTGATATCCTTGTAACCGCGCGCAGCCCGCTCTACCTGGCTGGATGTGGCAGCAAATTTGGGTGGGTCCAGGATGATCACATCAAAGCTCTCTGCCTGATCGCGTAATTTGCGTAATTCCTGGAAAACGTCACCTTCGATCCAGGCCGTCTTATCCAGTGGTAAATTATTTAAACGGATATTTTCTTTTGCCAGGTTGAGAGCATCTGAGGAGGAATCAATATTGGATATAAAAGAAGCTCCGGCTGTGAGCGCATAAACGCTGAAACCACCCGTATAACAGAAACAATTCAATATCTTTGTGCCTTGCGCATAGGCACCAATTATCTTGCGATTATCCCGCTGATCGAGATAAAAACCTGTTTTTTGCCCGTGCAGCAGATCCACCAGGAATTGCCTGCCATTTTCGAGGATGATCAGTCTATCGGGAGGGGAAGAACCTGCCAGAAGGCCGGTGCGTTCAACCAGCCCTTCGAGAATTCGAACGTCGAGATCAGAGCGTTCGTAGATATTTGGAATGCCAGAAAGTTTAACCAAAAGATCTATGATCAGATCGCGATGGTATTCGACGCCCGCCGATAAAAATTGGGTTACCAGGTAACCGCCATAACGATCCACGATCAAACCCGGAAAGCCATCCGATTCTCCATGTACCAGCCGGTAGGCATTGGTTTGTTTATTTTCAGCATAGTTCCTGCGGAGTTGAATGGCTTTTTCCAATCGTTGCCTGATAAACGAGGTATCGATCACATCATCGGGATTAAAAGACCACATACGTGCGCGAATCTGCGAGGCCGGGCTGTACGCCGCCCAGCCAAGTTGTTCTCCATGTGCAGAAATCACACGGACCGTTTCACCGATCGCCGGGTTTCCAATGCAGTGATCAATGGACCCTGAAAACAACCAGGGATGGTGCTGCCGGACGGACTTTTCGCGACCTGATTTAAGGATGATGTCAGCCAATAACTTACCCTTCAACCAACTTGCGCAGACCGGCCTCATCAATAACAGGCACACCCAACTCGCGGGCTTTTTCCAGTTTTGAGCCTGGCTCAAGCCCCAGAACCAGATAGCTGGTATTTCGACTGATACTGTCGGTTACTTTGCCTCCGGCCTGCTGGATATATTCTTTAACCGCTTCACGCGACAGGCTTGGCAGAGTCCCGGTGACAACAAAGGTTAAACCGGACAACGAACCGCCTGCTGGTAAATCGCTTTCTGATGCAACCGGCCAAAGATCAACCTGCCTGAGTTTGGCAAGTATTGACCGGTTGCCGGGTCGACGAAACCAATCCACGATGGCATAAGCTATATTGGGACCGACACCCTCGATTTGTTGGAGATCAGATTCTGTCGCACGGCTTAATTCATCCAGATCGCGATAATGGTGTGTCAAATCAACTGCCATCACTTCACCAACTCCACGGATACCGAGAGCGTTGATCAGACGTGATAATGGTTGCTGTCTTGAAGAATGAATGGCATCCAACAGGTTGTCAGCCTTCTTATCGGCGAACCCTTCCTGTGTTAACAAGTCATCACGTTTCAAGGTATACAGGTCTGCAACATCCCTGACAAGACTTGATTCGACCAATTGCTCCACGATCTTGATCCCCAGACCGTCTATATCCATTGACGGTCGTGAGACGAAATGTTCGATATTCCGGATCAACTGTGCCGGACAAGCAGCATTGACGCAATACCATGCAACTTCCCCTGGAATTTGTTCAACTGCCTGATGACAGGCTGGACAAACGCTGGGCGGGTGATAAACAGCTTCAGTACCTTTGCGAGCGGAAACAACCGGTCCGATGATATAGGGGATGACCTCTCCGGCACGTTTAACCAACACCCGATCGCCAATGCGGATGTCTTTTTCAGCGATGAAATCGAAATTGTGCAAGGTGGCTTGCTTAATCACTACGCCACCCAGTTCCACCGGTTCGAGGATTGCCAGGGGGGTTAAAACGCCTGTACGGCCGACATTGACCCCGATATCCTTAAGTAGTGTTGTCACTTCCCGGGAAGGAAACTTGTAAGCCACCGCTCCTCGCGGATCTTTGCCAACCACGCCCAGGTCGTTGGCAAGTGAAAGATCATTGATTTTTATGACCATGCCATCTGCCTCGTAGGGTAGCTGATCCCTTTTTTGGATGGATTCTTCGCATGCTTGCATGGCAGAGATTAAATCCTTATGCAGGCTGGCATGGCCGGTAACCGGGAATCCCAACGATTTCAGATACCTCAGTGTCTCCCATTGGGTAGTTGGAACAGGTCCATCGGATGCAACAATGTTATAGACGAGCATGGTTAGAGGGCGGTCGGCAGTCAAACCGGGGTCGAGTTGCCTGAGTGAGCCGGCTGCAGTATTGCGCGGGTTCAGGTAAGTCTTCTCTCCAGATTCTTCAAGACGTTGATTAAGCCTGATGAAATCGCGTACGGCAATATAAGCTTCACCGCGTACGAAGATCCTGGAGGGCGGGTGGACGGATGTATCTGACACAGGGATGCGAAGCGGGATGGTTTTAACAGTGCGTAGATTGGCCGTGATATCCTCACCCACTACACCGTCACCGCGGGTGGCGCCCTGAACGAACAGTCCATCCTGGTAATGTAGTACGACCGTCAAGCCATCTATCTTTGGTTCCACCACAAAAGCGGTTGAATTCATCCGCTCATCCAGTTTTGCATTACGTTCGAACCATGCCTGGATCTCCTCACGACTGAACGCATTGGCGAGGCTCAGGATGGGGGAGGGGTGTCGGATTTTGGTGAATTTCGCTATGGGTTGCCCTCCACTACGCTGGCTGGGAGAATCTTGTGTGACCAGATGGGGAAATTGAGCTTCGATCTGCCGCAATTCCTTGGCAAGCTGGTCGAACTCATAATCACTAATAGTCGGCGCATCTAATACGTGATACTGGTAGTTATGGAAATTCATCTCTGCGCGTAGTTGCTTTAATCTTTCCAGCGCGGTTTTTTCATCCATGGCTGACCTCCAGGACCATTATATTAATACCATGACATGGTAGCATTCAGCATACTTCATTCCACCTAGTTTTCCGGTTTCAATAGCCCAATCTGTAAGGGTGTGTTTCGCGTCGGCTTCCGAGATTTGGCTTTTATGTTGCTGCAATGCTTTTATCTTTATTTCCAACGTGTTAGAGATATCAATATAGAGGTTATTATTTTCGGAACCATGCATGTAAACGTAACTGACATCGTGTGGTTCGTAACCCTCAGACAGCAACTCTGGAAAGATCAAACGTGTGCCGGCAGAAGGAAAAACAGCATCACAGCATACATCCGCCGCCACGCGATGATCCGGATGATTCATATATTCATCTCCGAAAAATCTAACCGTTGGATCGCCTGTGATTACGACCACCGGTTTGAATTTGCGGATCAAGCGCGTCAGATCCCGACGTAAATCAAGAATTGGTTGCAATGTCCCATCCGGGTAATGAAGAAATATTGTCTCAGTGATACCTAATGCTGCATTTGCAGACAACTGCTCGGCTTCACGCAGCTTTGCCAGCTCGGGTTTATAGCGTCCATCCTTATCGGCCAGATTGCTACCGGAGTCTCCACTGGTGATAATGACGCTTATCACCTGGCAGCCGTCTTTTGCCCATCTGGCAAGCGTTCCGGCGGTCGAGAATTCCTGGTCATCAGGATGTGCATGAACCACCATAGCTATTGGTGGGGTGTAATCGTTCGATGGGATTTTTGTGGGCTGTTGAGAGCCGGATTCATTTTCAGACATTCTTATTCCTAAAGAAAAAAACTACCCGGTCAGTTTCCTGCCGGGTATCGAGAGCGTCCCCGGCGAGACTCGAACTCGCATTTAAGGCTCCGGAGGCCATCGCCTTATCCATTAGGCCACGGGGACATGATGCGCACCTATTTTACCATGCGCAGCCACCTGCATGGTTTGCTAAACGGGTTCATCAGGCGGTTCCTCGGTGTTTGGTGAATCAAGTTCGAACTCACCCTTCTCCATCCGAGCGATAATGTCACGAGCCTCCTTGACGTGGTTGGCTGGAACATAGACCACAACCTCACCCAGTGGGCCACCTCCCAACCCCATGGTTTTACCAACGCTCTCTCCGATCAGTTCGACCGGAATTTCAAAAGACTCAAGCAGCAGGCGGATCGTCTCTGCCTCAAACTTGTTACCTGCTTGATATATGGGTGTAAGGGATGATTTACCTTCCATAGAATCTTCCTCCAATCGGCCGGTGGAATATCGATCATTCGGATTAACTGCATGATTGTTTTGTGTTCTCATTTTCTCCAATACCCGATTCGCGAGCAATAGCAAGTGATCCAGGTTTACCTTGTATTTCTGGTATTGACGTAATACATTTTGTAATTCTGATCCCTTAATAGTAATATAGGCGATCAGTTCATCATCCAGCTTCGTATCCGGTTGGATATTGAAATCAGGATGCAGGGAGCCACCAAGAGCTGCTATCACGACCTGATCAACCTGAACCTCGTAAGCAACCAATCGCCGGTAGATATGAACAATATCTTGATCGGTCGTATTACAGGAAACATGAAAGAATTTTTGAGCTGTAACAGCTCGTTTGAGATCAAGCAGATCATCTGACATTATTCACCACCGGGCATGATGGTCTTCAACCCATCCCACAATATTATTTATACGGTGAGTGCGCAATAATTCCTTCTCCAGGATGGCACGATTTAAATTTTGCATGATCACCTCTCAGGATGCTCTTTCAACCAATTATACACAGCTTGTCGAAAGGAGCATGGTGCTGGCGGCTCCAACTGCCACTGCAACGTTCAAAGATCGTTTAATACCAATCATTTGAAGATAAATAATGCGGTCACTGATCGCCAGGATACCAGGGTCTACACCTGCCTGTTCGTTGCCTGCCACCAGGATCATGGGAAAAATGTGTTTCAGTCGGACTGCCTCATCAAGTGGGATGGAGGTCGGTGTGATTTCAAGCGACCAAACCTGGTTGCCGCTACGCTTAAGCTGTTTTGTAATATCCAACGCATTGAGATGGTAGCTCCAGGAAATCATGCTTTCAGACGTCAAAGCTGTTTTGCTCACCTTGGGATTTTCCGGGGTGGGGGTGATGCCGCACAGGTAGATATGCTTAACTCCGATACCTTCGCAAGTTCTTATTATGGATCCGACATTCAAAGCGCTACGTACATTGTCGAGCAGTATGGACAATTCGCCCCTGTGAAGATCTGATTTACGTGCAGACATCGTGCTGTTTGCATAACATAAACCTTGTTTTACCAGTTTATGCCCACATTTTGGACAAAATGGTTGAAGCGTCTGTTCGAACGGGGCCGGAAAACGAAACCGGCAGTGTCGATTGCTACATTGCCGGATCAAAAAAAGTTTTTCAGGCATTAATAATCAGTTAAACATACACCCAACGATCAGAGTCACATTGCCAATTTACCAGTTCTTCAGGCTTAAACCAAATGGCCACCTCCAACTCACCATTTTCGGGCGAGTCAGAGGCATGGATCAGATTGTACTCAGACATCATACCCAGGTCATGCCGAACCGTACCCGGGGCGGCTTTAAGCGGGTTGGTATCTCCATTCGTTTGCCGGATGGCAGCGACCACTTGATAACCTTCCCAGGCCAGGACCAGAACAGGGGAAGAGGTAATCCGTTTAATTAATCCATCATAAAAAGGCTTGCCTAAATGGATAGCATAGTGCTTTTCAGCCAGTGCGTTTGGGACCATCATGAATTTTGCGGCTATCAATTTAAGACCACGCGCTTCGTACCGATGGATGATCTCTCCCATCAAACCGCGTTGCACACCATCCGGTTTAATTAATACCAAGGAACGTTCCAAAAAAACCTCCGTCCTGACGATCAGGGAAAGAAATTATTTCAATAAATCCTCTGCTTTATGATAAGCAGAGAGAGCCAGGTCGAGTTTATTCCTGCGGGTATAAGCGTCGCCCAGTGTCTGCCAGATATAGGAGTCGTCTGGCTTGGTTGAGGACATTGCTTCCAAATCTTCGATTACATTATCTATCAGACGATTGCGGTTGATTAATTCCACATACCGGTCGAGTGATTTATCCACCACACCATGCGAGAATGCTTTACGAGCATCTTTGAGGATGTCATCCGCCGGAAGCACCTCCACCACTGGAGTCTGCCGGGTTACATGTGGTTGTTTCAGTTTAGTAACAGGAATGGAAACGGTAGTTTCTGCATCGAGGTTTTTCTCGAGGATTGGTTTCGATTTTACCGGCTGTACCACATCTTCCTTTATTTGATGATCTTCTATCGGTTTGATAACGACTGTTTCATCACTTGTGGATCCTTGCTTTGATGAATCCATATCATCAGGCGCAATACTCTTGAACATGTCTGTATCTTCCACGTGCTCTGACATCCAGGCAGCCTGTAAACCTTCCACGATAAGGCTGAGATCCGGGACGGGCTCACCTTCACCCGGCTCAGCAGTAATTATTTCTTCCGGGACGACTGCCGGTTGTGGTTCTGAAGTGGTTTTCTCAAGGGTTGGTTCAGGGACTGGTGGTGCTTCACTGACTTGCTCTTCAATGACTGTCTCTTCACCAACCTGCTCTTCAAGAACTTTCTGTTCGCTGGCTTGGTCTTCAGAATCCTTGCTGGCTACAACATCCATGATCCTTGCAGCCTGCAAACCTTCCACGATGAGGCTGAGATCCGGGACAGGCTCACCTTCACCCGGCTCAGCAGTAATTATTTCTTCCGGGACGACTGCCGGTTGTGGTTCTGAAGTGGTTTTCTCAAGGGTTGGTTCAGGGACTGGTGGTGCTTCACTGACTTGCTCTTCAATGACTGTCTCTTCACCAACCTGCTCTTCAAGAACTTTCTGTTTGCTGGCTTGGTCTTCAGAATCCTTGCTGGCTACAACATCCATGATCCTTGCCGCCTGGGTGGCACCGGGGATATCATCCAGATTATCCGGTACGCCAGAATATTTACCGGCTTCCTCAGGTTTTTCATGACGCGGGACAGAAGTAGGTAATTCAATATCATCTATTCCTATAAGTTTGGATAACCAGGCAGGGCGCTCTTCCTCTTCATTTTCTGTCGCTGGAGTTGTGCCTATAGTTGAATTATCCGTACTTAAGGGGGTATGAGGTGGGGGGGATGTCATATCAGGTCGTTGTTTTTCCTTGCTTTCCTCCTCACTAGAATTAATTTCTTCTTGCATGGTAACCTCATTAGGTCCAACAATGTCAGGTGTCAGCCTGTCGGGATGAAGTTCTGTGGTAGGTGCTTCTTTGATAGATGGCATTGTCAATGGTGATTGTGAAGCCGGTTGCTCATCAATCTTTTGCTCAAAATCCTGAAGCCATGACGGCAATTTATCACGTGAAGTATTGTCAGGTGATGGTTCTGTTGTTTCAGTTGTTGCTGCCAGAGTGAGTAACCAATCGGGTATTTCTTCAGCATGCTTTATCGCAGAATTATCGGCTTGTTCATCCGATTCGGCCGGGAGTTGCGGTGCCACACTTTGTACTGGACCGGTTACTGACAAACCGGTTTGTGACTCATCAGTCTGGAACGACATCCGTAAATTTGCGAGGGGATCTATTTCATGGGATATATCATCAGAAGGAATTACTGGTTCCGGAATATCCAGTTTTATATTTTCTTCTGTTGAATCTGCTATCCCGTTTTTTTTCAAATCGCCTTCCATATCTCGATGAGATTCGTTGCCAGCAGATGCGATGAATTTATCTGTTAATGATAATATCTGCTCTTCATCACCTGATGAAACTTCCGTCGACAAACGATCTTTAGAGACCGTATCAAAATTAGCATCGGATTCGGCCATTGGTGATGCAGGTGGCTCGGTTTTTAAATTTGTGGTTTCTTTGGTGGGAAAAATGGAACTAAAAGCTTCATCACTGGTATTCTTTGATACACTTATTGCAGGTTGATCCAGCTGCGGTTTATTATCAAGGTATTCAGGTGGGGCTATCGAACGAAGCCATTCGGGGATAGCTCCTGGCGAAAGATCGGTAGCAGAGTCCCGGTTCTCGGAATCATCATGGTTAATAGGAGTACCTTGTGAAGGGTCAGATTCGAATGTGTCTGAGACCCCATCGGTACTGTGCAGGTTTGCGTATATTTCAGGAGTGGAAGAATTTTCCAATGAGGTTGTATCTGCCAAACTATGTAATTTATCCGTTTTTTTGGACGGCTCGTTGGCTATATGGTGTTCGCTTTCCGATGGGCCTGGATAATTATCAGCGGATTGATCACTTTTTGACCAGCCTGCTGCCTCCATCCAATCAGGTAGTTTATCGGCTGGTGTATCCACCGGTGAGGATGATGATTTTGGTTGCCTGATTTTTGGTTTTGTCGGGGTATCGCTTATCTGAGGATTCACGCTATCCGATGTTTTTGTCAGGATCATGGATGGATCATATTCTTGGGGTTCTACCAGATTTATTCCCATACTACTCGCCCAATCAACCATATTTACAGCCACTTGGGCTTCAGGTGACCAAATCAACGGTTCAATTGAAACCGAATCGTCTGATACTTCACTCAATGGTTGCGTAATGCTGGATTTGAATGCATTGTATGGATCGAGTTCATCAAGCCTTGATTTATACATCGGAACGTCCTGTGCAAAGGGTGTTCCGGGTAATAACCGGGTAAGGACTGTCAAAGCTCCAAAACAATAAGGAAGGCGCTCGATTAGCTTGTTGCATGTTTCAATTGCGTCGGAGGTTTGATTTTCTTTGGTATATAACTCTGCAAGCTGAGCCAGAATGTCAGATCTGACAGGTGATTCGTTTAACGCCACACGTAGCTCACCGACTGCCTGTTGATTTAAATCCCCCTTACTGTATAAACGCGCCAAGGCTGAGTGGGTCAGGCGGATCTTAGCGGGAATGACTCCATCACGCTTGCCGTAAAGTCTCTTTAATTCGTCTTGTATAGCTGTGTTAGACGGCTGTACTTCAAAGGCGCGTTCCATATGGAAAATAGCATGGTCAAGATCTGATTGCTCTTCACGGACGATACTGATACCAATATGCGCAACAAAATCATCCGGGAAAATCGCCAGAACGCGCATGAACATGTCTGCTGCATCGCGATAACGTTGTCTTTCAAGAAATGCTTTCCCAAGCAGGCGGTAAGTATCACCATGTTTTGGATAATTACTCAGAATATGGATGCAATGAGCAATCGCCTCATCAAGTTGGTTATTGTCGATGAGGTGATCGATATCAATGATGTATCCTCGCAGAGATACTTTAGCCATTTAAAGATCCTTCGCAATCAGTAAATATGCCTTATTTTTGCAGATTATGCAAGGTCATGCAAGTAGTGTACCAAAATCAATAGACGTGCCTGTCAAATTTGACCTGCACGTCTACATTATATTCCATATAAGCTATGTGAGTATGAGAATTCAGTCACCCAGGTAATCGCGCAATTTTCGTCGGATCGAAGGATGCCGCAATCTACTCAATGCCTGAGCTTCAATTTGTCGAACACGTTCTCGGGTGACACCCATTTTTCTGCCGACTTCTTCAAGCGTGTAAGCCTGCCCATCTAAAAGCCCATAACGTAATTGCAGAATACGAACTTCGCGTGGAGGTAGTGCATTCAACACTTCACCCAGGTGTTCACGCAACAGGTTATAGGTTGCAGTATCATCTGGTGGTGAGGCTTCGTCATCTTCAATGAAATCACCCAAGACTGAATCCTCTTCATCATCTGTTGGGGTCTCCAGGGAAAGCGGTCTGCGAGCCACCTGGATCATGTTTTCAACTTTCTTGGGAGGGACCTCAAGTTCATCTGCCAACTCTTCCACGGTTGGTTCACGACCCAGTCGTTGGGTAAGCTGGTGTTGTACACGTAACAACTTATTGATCTGATCACCCATATGAACGGGTACGCGAATAGTTCTTCCTTGATCTGCGATAGCCCGTGTTACGGCCTGACGAATCCACCAAGTAGCATAAGTGCTGAATTTATGACCTCGCCTGTAATCGAACTTTTTTGTGGCTCGGATCAACCCGATATTACCTTCCTGGATTAAATCAAGAAAGGGCACACCTCTACCCATATACTTTTTCGCGACACTGATAACCAGGCGCGAATTAGCTGTGATCAGATGTTCCCTGGCACCCCATCCGTCTTCAATCTTGCGACGTAATTCCTGGCGTTTTTTATAACCAACAATGCCTTTGGCGAGTTCCTCACGTACGATCCGTCCGGTTTCAATTCTGCGAGCCAGATCAACTTCCTGTTCTGCTGTCAGAAGTGGAACTCGGCTGACCTCTTTTAAATAAAGACCAATCGTGTCGTCTGTATCGATATTGGCGAGGTCATCCAGAGCGAGATCGGTAGCCGGTGGTTCTTCTTCTTCCTCCGCCTCTTCTGCGAGAAGCTCTTCCTCTGAAGGCTCACCCAAACTTGCGACATCCTCAACATAAGGGATGCCGGCGCTGAGGAGAGCTGCAAATGCTTCCTCTAATTGTTCAACGTCCTGTTCAGCATCAGGGAAGAAATGGATGATATCGTCTATGGTGACGTACGATTTCTGTCGCCCCAGATCAATTAATCTGGCTATGGGCGAATACTCTTCATCCTCTTCCTCGACACCTTTGATAATTTCCTTAGAAATCATTCGTTTATTTTTTCTATTCCTCTTGATAATAGATGCAAAAACCGGTTAATTGTTCCACTCTGGTAAGGATAGAATACAATTATTTTATATAAAATGCAATAGATATTTGCATCCAATCAGGGTACCGGAGTAATCGCATTAGTTACAGGTTCAGTAAGTATCAATTCCAGCGTGGATGTCGGATTGACTTCTACGGTTGGAGTTGCACAAGCCGTGCTAACCAGCTCGAAAAGAGAATCGATGGAATTTTTCGTAACCACCACAACCGGATCTTTGTTAACCTGCACGTAATACCCGCTGCCGGTTGGAACTACAGAACCTACTGACAGGGTCTGCATTGAACCATCTATGAAGGTTAGCTTAAGAGTGTATGTCGGATTTGTCAGACCTACATCTGCAAGGGCAGGCGGCGCTTCCATTTCCACCATGATTCTAAATGTCTGCAACTGGACCAGATAATTTTCAACTTTCCCATTTTCCAATTGACATCCGGTTGGTTGTTCAATGAACCAGTTGTTCTGGTTATCCAAATTGGCTTTGAACACATGTCCTTGATCATCTGACATGGTTACTGCTGCGATAGATTTATCACCCCAATTAAATAGTATGGGGCTTTCCGTTGAGGTCGGTTGGTTGAAGGAACCGCTTTTCATGCCAGGTGTGCGTTGCAAGAAGATTACCACTGCGGCCAGGATAATTAAAATGATCAAAAGAATATAGGTCGACTTCCGGATCATTGCTTAACCTTGTTTCTTGCGCTGGATCCAGACAAGAATGCCGGATAGTAAAACCAAACCAGGTATAACGACGATAGTGATGAGGAATATCAGCCCAAGAGTATACACTTTTGGAGAAACCAATACGCGCTGTGTAGTCGTGCGTGGAGTCAGGTTTATCAGGTTTTCCTGTCCGGAAGTCCAGTCAATTGAATTGACCAACAGGTCTCCATTACCATAGGCGGTGAAGTTGCCGTTCACTGAAAAGTCACTGTCACCGAATAAAACCACACGGCTACTGGTAGCTGTATTTTCAGCAGAATATGCCAAGGTCAATGGTCCCTGATTATCCTGACCCTCATCAAATTTTGCAGTCGTGTTTTCTATGCCCGTCAAACTCACCTCACCCCATGATTGCTGTGAGGTTTTGATCAGAGCAGTTTGGGTGATACCAGAGATTTCGGTGGCTGTTATGCTGCGTGACACTGGAAAAACGGTTACGGTACCCCTCAGCTTCTGGGTGATTGGGCTTGAACCATAGGTTGATGGATCGCCTATGGCGATACTCGCGGTACTGGAAGTAAGATCCACAACCAGATCGGGATTTAGCACCAAACCCCAGCTGGCAGAAAGATAATCAGCCAGCGGATCAGGAACATCACCATAGGCAGTCTGGGCAATGGAATCCTGCATGACGATCATGCCTTTTCCTTTGTCCATGAACGTTTTAATCAGGTCGACTTCAGGCTGTGATAAGGGTTTCTTTGACCCGTCAATCACAATAACACTCGCATCGTCAGGGATCTTATTATCAAGGAGAAGATTCAAGGATGCAACTGTGTAGTTCTTTGATTCGAGCACAGTCTTTAAAGTAGACAGACCATTTTCCTGATCGGAGGCAGTAATATCATGCTCACCATGACCGGTCAGAAAATACACCGTCCTGGATAGGGGGTTGATCAATTTGATCAATGCTGTATCGATTTCCTGCTCATTGAGATTTTGAACCGGTTCCTGATGATCACCCATCCGTAAAACAACGGTACCGTCTGTGGTGATCTTTGCATTTTGAGCCGCAACCGGATTTTTAACTGGATCAATAAAGATATAATCGAAATTTCCAGATGAAACTGATTTGTATTGGTTAAGTGTCGCACGGGCACTATCGGAATTAGCCTGGCTCGTAAAGTATGCTTCTGCTGTCACTTTTTCAGGCAGGGATTGGAGCAGATCGATGGTTTCCTGAGTCAGTGTATTCGATTTGTCCTGCGTCAGGTCCCACGTTTTGTTGTAGTTGAAAACCAGATAATTAACGATAATCAGGATGCCGAGGACTGCCAGAGCCATAACCAGGGCATTGGAGCCGTATTTTGCCTGTCTGCCGGTAAATATTTCACGGGCACGTTTGGGGTCCATGATGGCGAAAACAGCCAGACCGATCACGATGAATCCCAAAGCAACCTGAAGGGGGAGGTTGAATTGCCTGAATACTATATACAATCCGAGCGCAGTAAGTGCCGCCGCCAGGGAGATATATAGACCGATCACTGCATATTTACGTATTTTAGGGTTCATTAGCCCCACCTCCTGATTTCTACTGCGGTTTTTCCAATGAATAAGGCAAAAACTGTAAAGCTGACATAATATAAAATGTCTTTCAGATCAAGAATGCCCGCTAAAAATGTATCATAAAGATGGGTAGTGAGACTAAGGTTGCGTAGGATTTCACCCCCAAGACCTTCCATAGATTGAGCCGGGCTGGCTATTATCCAAAAAACGATGATGACACCCAGGGTCGCAAAGAGGGAAGCTATCTGGTTATTGAACAGGGATGAGATGGCGATACCGATGGCGATCATGGCTGATGCAAGCAGTATCAACCCCAAATAACCGGCCAGCATGGTTCCCAAATCGATGCCTGGCTTCACAAGGAAATTAAGAATAAAAGGGTATACCAGTGTTACAGCCAGAGCCACCAGGAAGAACAGAAAACCGCCCAGCCATTTGCCAATGATCAGTTCCCAATCGCGAACAGGAGCAGTTAAAAGGAATTCGAGTGTGCCGGTTCGTTTCTCCTCAGCAATAGTACGCATGGTTATGGCTGGCACAGCCAGAAATAGCAATGGGAATGCGATCAGTTGAAAACTCGTCTGCATTGTGGGAATATATTGCTGGCTTTGAACGGCGTAGGAAATTTCAATATAAAAGAAGATCCCAATGGTTAAAAGGAAGACGATCAGTGTGATATAAGCTATTGGACTGATAAAGAATAAATGAAATTCTCTCTTTGCAATTGTCCAGATGTTTCTCATAGTTGGATGCCTCTCTATGTATAAATAGAAACAAATTACTCGTTTCTGTCTTTTAGGGCAGGGCGAGGGGTCTCATCACGAGTCAACTCCAGGAAGATATCCTCGAGACTCAAGGTGTTCTGTTTCATCTCTAATAGATCAAAGCCACCCTGTATGACAGCCTTGGCGACGTTAGGGCGAATATCCTGGTTGGCACTCATTTCAAATTCGAGCAGATTATCGTCTTTCACGCTTACGCTGGTTACCCCACGTACCTTTTTAATAAGGGTAAGAGCATCTTCTACGCCTTTCCGAAGTTTCAATTCAACTCTTTGTGATCCCGATAATCGTGATTGTAACCGCTCGGGAGTGTCTTCTGCAACGATATGACCTTTATTGATGATTAAAACACGGTCACAGACTTGTTGGGCTTCAGAGAGAATGTGAGTCGAAAGCATTACCGTGCGTTCTTTACCGATGCGCTTGATCAAATTACGCACTTCGATGATCTGGGCAGGATCCAACCCGATTGTTGGTTCATCGAGAATGAGCACTTCGGGTTTGTGCAACAGTGCTTGCCCGATACCGACCCGTTGGCGCATACCTTTTGATAAAGCTGAAATATAGCCGTCTGCACGATCGATCAAATCGACCATTTCAATCACTTCATCTACCCGTTCTTCAGCATTCGGAATATGATGAAGGTCTGCCTTGTATTTAAGGAATTCAAATACAGTCATATCCTGATATAGCGGTACGGTTTCAGGCAGGTAACCAACAATCTTACGTACTTCCAGAGACTGGTCAACGACATCGAATCCGCCAATCTCCGCTTTTCCAGAAGTGGGGGGCATATACCCAGACAGGATTCTCATCGTAGTCGTTTTGCCAGCTCCATTCGGGCCAAGGAAGCCTATGATTTCGCCTCTTTCAGCCTTGAAGGTCAGATTATCGATCGCCCTGCGGGCGCCGTAATCTTTGGTCAGCTTTGATACTTTGATCATCTTCTCTCCTTGTCGCGTGATCCGAGCATACAAAAAAAGGTATAAACAACCCTTTATAGGATTTGTAGGGGAATCTGGGTTTATAAAACCTCAAAAAATACCGTGTATCACTATACAACAAGCCGTATACAAAAGTCAAGTACCTGCACTATTTCTAATCCAAAACTAATCTATAAGGAAAACATTCACAATGCTTTTATTCTCAAGTATAGAGAAATCTTTATTTGTACAGATAACTAATAAAGTATTTTAATATTAATAATAATCAAGTTGTAGGATCATTCATCCGCGGCGAATGAAAAACATGTGAAATGAAAGTGTAATTGCAATAAATGTTAGAATGCAAGTGTGGTATACTTATATTAATTTGAATAATCTGTCTCAAAGCAATCTTAATTCTTAATTGACAGGATGCTTTAGGATAGGTAAAATAGAGAACTTGTCTGACAATCAAGTTTTTGTTTTTTAATCCGATCAATATAAAAGGAGATTAGATGAACATATTAGGTTTGGCTCGACACGGCTTGAACAACTTTGAACAGATTGCCATTATCGGTGTTCTGGTCATTGCATTCATCAGTCTTTTGTATGCCTGGCTATTGCGGGGTAATGTGTTGAAAAAGGACAAAGGCACTGCCAAAATGCAGGAAGTCTGGAATGCAATCCGGATTGGCGCCGATAGTTACCTGAACCGGCAGCTAAAAACCATCTTGCCTGCTATAGGACTCCTCACAATCGCGTTATTTCTGAGTGTGTACGTCTTACCACTCAGCCCGGAAGCGAAAGAGGAATTCAGTTTCCTATCGGAGTCTTCGATACGATTGGTAATCGCTGTCGGACGTACCATAGCCTTCATATTAGGTGCGACATTCTCCCTGCTGGTAGGGCAACTTGGGATGCGTATGGCGATCCAGGCAAATGTTCGTGCAGCATCGGCAGCACGGCGTGGTTTTAATGAAGCCTTGTCGATTGCTTATTATGCGGGCACGATTACAGGCATGTTGACCGATGGGCTGGGGCTATTAGGCGGTACAGTAATCTTCATCATCTTTGGAAAAGCCGCACCTGATGCCTTGCTCGGTTTTGGCTTCGGCGGTACGCTGTTGGCTTTGTTCATGCGCGTCGGCGGTGGCATCTACACCAAAGCGGCAGATGTTGGAGCTGACCTGGTTGGCAAGGTTGAGAAAGACATCCCCGAAGATGACCCCCGTAATGCTGCGGTTATCGCTGACCTGGTTGGAGACAATGTGGGTGATTGCGCCGGCATGGCAGCCGATATATTTGAAAGCTATGAAGTCACCATTGTTTCAGCATTGATCCTGGGTCTGGCTTTGGTTGCCGCAGACCCCTCGCATAGCTTGAAATGGATTGTTTATCCTCTGATCATTCGTGGAATCGGTGTCATCAGTTCCATTCTTGGTACATTCACTGTGCCGATCTGGGAAAAATTTCCGATCAAATTCATGCGTGCACATGATGCAGAAGAGTCGATGTTCCGCTCCTATGAGGTATCAAGTGTAAATACTGTCCTGTGGTCTTTCCTGGTCGCCATTTTGTATGCCGGCGACTGGCGTCTTGCGATGTTAACCTCCATTGGGGTTGGATTGGCAGTGGCATTCAATCCGCTGACTTCCTACTTTACCGCGACTCGTAAACCGCCGGTGAAGGAGATCGTCAAGTCGACGAATACCGGACCGGCGACGACAATCCTTTCCGGCCTGTCAGTTGGCATGGAATCCAGCGTCTGGGCATTGCTCGTCATTGTATTAAGTTTCATTTTCGCACTGCTGCTCTATAGCGCACAAGGCTCACTACACGTGTTGTATGCAGTTGCCATGATCGGAATTGGCATGTTAAGCCATACCGGTAATAATGTTGCCATGGATAGCTATGGACCAATATCTGATAACGCCAATGGCATTGGTGAGATGGCTTGGCATGACCTCAAGGATAAGGAAACCGCCGATGCACGCCAGATCATGGCTGATCTGGATGCCGTTGGCAATACAACCAAAGCCATCACCAAAGGCGTGGCCATTGCTTCAGCCGTTATCGCCGCTGTCAGCTTGTTTGCATCCTACATAACCGATGTTGGTCGCGCCCAGGCAGCCATGGGTATGCCAGTAATGGATGCGATCCGTGTTTCAGATACAAAAGTATTTATCGGCTTGTTGATCGGTGGTGCTTTACCTTGGTTGTTCAGTTCTCTTTCAATCCGCGCAGTGTCCCGTGCCGCGGCGCAAATTGTTGAAGAAGTCCGTGCCCAATTCAAAATCAAAGGTATCATGGAGGGTACGGTTAAACCTGACTATGCCCGTGTGGTTGGAATTTCGACCCGCTCTGCACAAAAGGAATTGATCCCGCTGGCAGTAATTGCTATATTCATGCCATTGCTGGTTGGTCTGGTTTTACAGGTGGAAGCCCTCGGCGGATACCTGGCAGGTGTTATTCTCAGCGGCCAACTTCTGGCAGTCTTCATGGCGAATGCAGGCGGTGCATGGGATAATGCCAAGAAATCAATCGAAGACGAACCACGCGATTTGAAAGCCAATACTGGTAAAGGCTCGGAACGCCACAAGGCGAGCGTAGTGGGCGATACTGTTGGCGATCCATTAAAGGATACTGCCGGTCCTGCGTTAAATCCAATGATCAAAGTGGTAAACCTGGTAAGTCTGCTGGCTGCGCCGATCATCGTACGCTATCAGGATCTTGGGGTTGGTGGTTGGATAGCTGTGGCCATTTTAGGCGCCGGCATCGTCTGGGGCATTCTCCAGAGCAAAAAACCGGTTGCTGAAGTCAAGTAATAAACGAATAATTGATTAAATAAAAAAGGTTCCCTTAAATGGGAGCCTTTTTGTTTGGCATTAGTACCTGACTGATTCCAAATGCAATAAAAAGATAGATAAAGGGTAGTAATGGAATCACATAACGCTGGAAGGGGAGTGAGATTGTAGCAGTCATGGCTACGACAAGAAATGTAAATCCCAGCAGGAACACGATCCAGAAACGGTTTAGAGTATTATGATGGAAAAGTGATTTTGTCAGCATCAGAATTATGCCAAAAAGCGTCAGGACGAAAATGACCGTACCACCCAGATAACCACGCATCAGCGAGGTTCCGGGTATCGCAAGATAGCCATCAATGGATGGTTTCAAATCTTTCAAATAATTCCCGATATCAAGTGCAGACGGTTGGCTGAAAAATAAGTGGGTGATGAGACCAGCTATTCGTGCACTTGGATGTGACAGTGCATGTTGAGGGTCAATATTTTGCAGGGAGGCAAGTTGCTCTGAAACGAGAGCATTGCGCTCTTGAATAGCTGCTTGAATAACAGTGGCTGGCCGATTCCAGGCAATTGGATTCAATACAAAGGTACCGATGATCAGTATTAAAGTGAAGATCAACAAATTGATCAATCGTTTAGACCAGTTTATAGATTGTATTGTGTCCATAATGAAAATTGCTGCAAAACCCATTAAATACAATGGTGCAGCCGAGAGTTTTGCGTTGACAGCCAGAACAAGGGCCAGTCCTGCCAACCATGGTCGTTTGTTTATGGAGGTGAAGCACCATAATGCCAGGCTGATACCAAGCAGCAGAAGTGATTCCTCCATCGCCCGGCGGGTATGTAAAAGGATGAGGGCACTGCTGCCAACCAACAACATGGCGATCAGACCTGTTAATTCATTATGCAGTTGTACGCCTGTCTTGAATATGGCAAAAAGGGCCAGCAGGAAGAAACAGGCCACTGAGATACGACTGACGAGCAGCATCTGCTTGTCAGGCAGGGTTCCAAGCTCCGCATTCTTATCCCAGGTGGAACCCCAATCCCAATCTGCAACCAAACTTTTTATTCCCGCAATTGATAAACCTGCGCCGATCAGATATCGAGTTAAAGGGGGATCGATCAGTCGGTAATGTTGTTTCAGGTCGGATTGCTGGTCAGGTCGGTAGATCATGGACGACGGATCATTTAAAAGCTGGTGAAAATCGCTGCTCATGTAAATATAGGTCGATTCATCTGGATGAAAAGGTACATAAGAAATGGTCGAGTAATAATTAACCCCCAGCAGTACTATCACAACAAAAAGGAGAGTATTTACAACTTTCTTATTATTGAACAGTTTTGCTCCCATACTGTAATTATAGAGGGCGATTGTCTGACAGTCAAACGAATAAATTTATCCATCAGCTTTGATGTAAAATTATTATTAATTTTGTAATATGGGATCAATTAATGAATAAGGCAAAAACCATTCTATACCGGCATCCATGGTATTTGGTGATTGGCATTATCCTCCTGGGTGTTGGAATAAAAGTATTCCTGCTGATTACCGACAGATTGCCATTTAATGCAGATGAGGCGGTGGTTGGATTGATGGCAACCCATATCCTGCGGGGCGAGCTGCCAATATTTTTTTATGGTCAATCCTATATGGGCAGTCTGGATGCAATGCTGGTGGCAGGCATGTTTGTGGTGCTTGGAAAGAGCGTTGTCGCCATTCGGATCATCCAAATACTGCTTTTCTGTGGAACGCTGGTCACGACTTACCAGTTGGCATTCCGGATTACAGGCAATATTGAGGCAGGCTGGATAGCCGCCCTACTAATGGCAATTCCAACCGTAAACCTGACATTGTATTCTACAATCTCATTGGGTGGATATGGTGAGGCATTATTCCTTGGTAATTTGATCCTGTTAATGGGTATCAGGGTGATCCAAAAACGTGAATGGTATGCATTTCTGTTGCTGGGGCTTTTGGCAGGGTTTGGTTTGTGGGTAAATGGTCTCATCCTGATGTTTTCAATTCCCGTAATCGCCTTGTTATTTTGGAAGAGACTGCAAAAAGGCGAAGCTGAGCATAGAAACAAAATCCAAAGCGGATTATTCCTGTTACTTATCGGAGGATTGCTCGGGGCAATGCCATGGTGGTTCTATGGATTTCAGCATGGTTTCGATTCTCTGATGGCAGAATTATTTGGAAGTGCTATATCAAACACAGAGGTTGGTTACCTTGCAAGTTTGGGTCTCCGCCTGGTTTCATTTGTCATCTTTGGCGTGACCGTTATATTTGGACTGCGTCCTCCTTGGGAAATTAGATGGCTGGTATTACCCCTCATTCCGTTGATTGTGGCCATATGGGTGTTTATTCTGATCGGCTTTAGAAAATTGGTACGAAAGGCACCCGATCTGGCTGATTCAGGCTTTCTGTTGGTAGGGGTTATGGTAACAACGATGGCAGGATTTATCCTGACGCCGTTTGGTAATGATCCTTCGGGCAGATATTTCCTGCCTTTCTGTGCACCACTGTCAATCATTACCGGTATTTACCTCACAAATATGCAGTCTCACCTTAAAAACTGGCAATGGGTTGTACTGGCTCTGTTAGCAGCCTATAACCTTGGCGGGATAATCCAATGCTGGCAGAAAAATCCACCAGGTTTCACTACCCAGTTTGACAGTACAACGATATACGACCATAGTTATACGGATGAATTGATCGTGTTTTTAGAAAGTAATTCGATAACCCGGGGATATACAACGTATTGGATCTCATATCCTCTGGCTTTTTTATCCGATGAGAAATTGATTTTCATACCACGACTTCCATATCATAGCGATTTCGGATATACCGAACGTGATGATCGGTATCCTGCTTATGACAATCTTGTGTCTACTGCCAATGATATTGCATACATAACAGCACGACAACCCTGGCTCGATTCTTATATAAGGGTTCGGTTTAATGAGAATGGCATCAAATGGCAGGAAAAAAAGATTGGAGATTTCACAATTTTTTATCATTTACAACGAGTGATTCTTCCTCAAGAGATTGGGCTTGGAAAATCGGCAGAATAGAATATTAATGAATAATTTATATGATTAAAAGAGGGCATTTCCCCGCAGCTTGCTGCGAAAAGCAGTAAGATTAAGGGATGAGTGAAACATGGAGAAAGAGTCACAACATCTCGATATTGATATATCACTATGTGTGCCAAGCGAAATATCGGAAAGTGGTATTCGGAGATGAAGTAGAGGAAGTATTAAAAAGTACATGTTTAGAAATAGAGAAAAGGTATGAGATTAAGTTTATCGAGATAGGGACAGATGGAGATCATGTTCACTTTCTGATCCAATCAGTAGCGAAGTACAGTGTGAAGAAGATCATACAAGTAGTGAAAAGCAAAACAGCGAGAGAGATATTTGAAAAAGTACCGGAAGTGAAAAAGAAACTATGGGGTGGGGAATTCTGGACAGATGGGTATTATGTAAGTACGGTAGGGCAACGCGGAAGTGAAGAAACGATAAGGAAGTATGTACAAGAGCAAGGAAAAGAAAAGGAATACAAGCCGATACATTATGATGAACAGCTTAAATTGTTTTAGCAGGAATAAAGAATAAAAACGATACCCCGCAGCTTGCTGCGGGGAGGATTCATTTAATGACAAAATATATTTCAGGGTTATTAGAATGAAAAAGCACTCAGTCGGGTTTTCCCAAGTCCTTATTTTATTCGCCTTATTATTACTCACACTGGTAAGTTCAACTATCGTATTAAAACGGCTCTCGAATCAGGCGATAGGGATGGATGAATTTCCAATCAATTATCTGGCAGCTAAAAATTGGTTAAACGAAAACCGCAGTCCATATGATTTAACAAATGGGGAACAGATTACATCATTGGTTAATGGGGAAGATCATCTTGAAACTGGCAGGGTCGTTGATTATTTCCGCTACCCCGTCTTAACGACATTATTCATCATGCCGTTTACTTTTCTCTCCTATGTCGCTGCCAAAGCTTTATGGATGGCAATCAATTGTATTTTATTAATTAGTGGGAGTATATTATTAGCACTATCTTTTCGTCAAAAACTGCCCATTTCTATATTGATCGCTACAGCATTGTTTGGTGTTTTGAATTATTACAGTTTACACAGCATCATTACATCTAGCTTAAAGCCATTAGTTTTTCTGATAATCAGTCTCACACTTTATCTGCTGTGCATCCATCAGGATAAATTTGCGGGATTTATCCTGACAATAGCACTGATTGAATTTCAGATGAGTGTATTTGTAATAATTTTCTTTTTAATATGGGCGGGGATTAACAAACGCAGGTATTTCATAAGAAGTTTCTGGGCTGGATTGATATTCGAATTAATCATTTCATTAATCTTATTGCCGACGTGGCCAGTGGGTTGGCTGCAATCATTGATAATGGATGTTAGTAACAATGGAATATATTCCTCGATAATTTCTCAAATAATTAAATTATCATATTCTCAGGGTTTGTGGCTAAATCTCGGAATACATCTAAGCTTACTGTTAGGTATCATCGTTTTATGGATCACATATCGTTCGACAAGCCGGCAACATTTTCTATGGGTAGCAACTCTGACAATGTTGATCTCCTCACTGATTGTATTCCCTGCAAAAACAGGTATTCTGATTTTATGTATACCTGCCCTGTTGATGGTAATCTACACTTGGATGTCGCGTTGGTTTTCATACGGCAGACTCTTCTTTTGGATTGCCACAGCAGTCCTTTTTCTCTCTCCATGGATAGCTGCAATTGCCGGAAATCTGAAAGCATCAAATGAAATATTCATTATCCTCGGATTGTTGTATCCAATCATCGGTTTTATCGGTTTATGGTGGATCCGATGGTGGATACTAAAACCTGATTTATCGAAAATCGCTGATTGATGAGTCATCGACAATTAAGGAATGAGATAATCACCAAGAAATGATTTGTGCTATACTCATATATTTGATGGGCATCAAATGTAGTGCACCAGAGTGAAAAATGGTAGAAACAAAAAATATTATACAAGATATAAACGAAGCAGAAACCATCAAGAAGCTGGTCGAGGAAGAAATCAGATCGGCTCAAAATACCATTAATGATGCCAGTAGTTCCCTGGAAAAAATGCGTCAGGAAGTAAACAAGCTTACCCAACGCAATACAGATATTTCAACTCGTATCCAACAGACCAATGAAAACCTTGAATCCATCCCACGGACTGATATAAAGTCAGCCTATGAGAATGCACTGGATGCTCAAAAAAGATATCTATTAATCCGTGGTCAACTTGAAAAGGTACAATCTGATCAGCAATGTTGGCAACATTACCAGGATATTTTGAAAAGGATTGATAATTACCTGGTCATAGAAACTTCATCTGCTGTAGGGGGAACCGGAAGCAGTCGGAGTAATACTATTGATGACATTATAAAGATCGAAGAAGCAGAACGAACACGCCTTTCTAAACTTATGCATGATGGACCGGCGCAAACTTTAACTAATTTTATTCTTCAGACAGAAATAGCCTTACGGGCTTATGAAGTCGATACCGCACAGGCTAAAGAGGAATTAAATAGTTTAAAAACATCTGCCATGAAGGTATTTCAAAGAGTGAGAAATTTTATCTTTGAGTTAAAACCATTCACAATGGATGATCAGGGTTTGATCCAAACTCTTAAGAAATATTTTGACGCTTATAAAGATCAAACCGGCATTGATGTCTCGTTTAAAATGACCGGAACTGATCGTGACCTCGAACATACGATTGATACAGTGATATTTCGTTCAATACAGGAACTCCTTTATAATGTATCGAATTATAGCCAGGCATCCCTCGTAACCATTCAGATCGAGTTCAATGATCGGTCAATCGAAGTACTTGTTGAAGATAATGGCAAGGGATTTGATATCGCAAAATTATCAGAAGGTAGCCATAGTGGTTTGGACCTAATGAAAGAAAGGATCGAAGGATTGGGCGGTAAACTACTGATAGACTCAAACCTTGATGTTGGCACGCGTGTCAAATTTAACCTGCCCGCACAAAAAGATATTGGAAGTTAGTTAAACTGATTATTTCCAAAAAAAATACATAGCAGTAATGGGTAACAAAATGACAAAGGCGATTGGCGTATTAACTGGTGGAGGAGATGTTCCAGGGTTAAATCCATGTATGAAGGCATTGGTAAACAATGCACTTGATTTTGGCATGACCGTGTATGGAATTCGACGTGGCTGGGGAGGCTTATTGAACTACAATCTCGATGAACCTTCCACTCATGAGTACTATATTAAAAATTTATCAAGGGAGGACGTCCGCACGATCGATCGTACAGGCGGGACGTTTCTGCATACGTCACGCACCAACCCGCAAAATGTTAAACCAACATCGATCCCTGACTTTCTTAGTAACAGCCACCTCGGTAAACAGGTGGATGACAATGGGACAATGGACTATACCGAGCATATTAAACGTGTATTGGATCATCTTGGTATAGACGTTTTATGCCCGATTGGTGGAGATGATACTCTTAGCTATGCGGTCAGACTCCATCGTGAAGGTTTTCCAGTAGTTGCCATCCCCAAAACCATGGATAATGACATTTATGGTACTGACTATTGCATTGGATTTTCCACAGCAATCACACGTACGGTTGATTTTATTACCAATATGCGCACAGCGGTGGGTTCGCACGAGCGAATTGGAGTCGTTGAATTGTTCGGAAGAAATTCCGGGGAAACCTGTCTGATCAGTTCTTTTTTATCCTATGTCGACCGGTCAATCATCACAGAAGTACCGTTTGATATTCAGCGCCTGGTGGAATTTTTGGTTGAGGATAAGCGCAATAATCCATCAAACTATGCCATGATGACAATTTCCGAAGGCGCAATCATGCACGGAAGCGATGTCTACGAGACGGGAGAGGAAGATGCTTTTGGACATCGTAAACTGGGTGGGATTGGTGCTGTTGTAGCAGCGGAAATAAAAAAGCGATCCGGGCAGGATATTATGTACCAGCAATTGGCTTACCTGATGCGGTCAGGTGCACCTGATTCCCTCGACCGCATGGTGGCAATGTCCTATGGAAATATGGCAGCTCAACTGGTTAACCGAAAAGAGACCGGCAAGATGGTTGCCTTGCACGGTGGAAAATATACTACCGTTCCAATAGAATTAATCATGTCTGGGAAGAAGCGGGTGGATGTACCGGCTTTTTATGATATAGAGAGCTATCGCCCAAAAATTAAAGACTTTATGGGCGTACCAATGTTCCTGAGTTAGAATTACGCTTTTCTGAGGTGATAAAGTGACAGCAAATGCAATAAAAGAGATACTTCGACAACTGGATGACAGCATAACCATAAGCCAGGGGGCTGTGAAAATTAATGAACAAAAGAAGCTCAGAGAAAACGTACATCATCTGGCTGAGATATCTGCGCTTAAAACCGGTACCAAGCAGGGACTTGCGCGTTACCTTGCCCGCATCATCGCTTTGGAGCTAGGTATCATCCCCGCCTCGATATACGATCTGTATATGGCGCGCGGCAGGGGTGATGTTAAAGCTGCATTCGGGGTACCTGCCATAAACCTGCGTGTATTGACTTTTGATGCTGCCCGGGCAGCATTCCGTACAATATTAAAACTTGATGCGGGACCCGTAATATTTGAAATAGCCCGATCGGAGATGACTTACACCGATCAGCGTCCTTCGGAATATGCCACGTCGGTATTCTGCGCTGCCATCGCTGAAGGGTACAAAGGACCAGTGTTTCTGCAAGGGGATCACTATCAGGTTTCGGCGAAAAGGTATCTTGGAAATCACGAGGTTGAAGTCGATGCATTAAGGTCGTTGATCCGCGAATCCATTGCAGCAGGATTCTATAACATCGATGTCGATACCTCAACACTCGTCGACCTGAAACAGACCAGCATCCAGGCACAACAAGTCTTGAACACTCAATTATCGGCGATGTTCACGACTTATATTCGTTCAGAACAACCGGATGGGGTGGTGATCTCCGTTGGAGGAGAAATTGGTGAAGTGGGTGGTCATAATTCGAACGTGGAAGAGTTACGCGC
Organism: uncultured Chloroflexia bacterium; assembly: GCA_963701225.1. Classification (GTDB taxonomy): domain Bacteria; phylum Chloroflexota; class Anaerolineae; order Anaerolineales; family Anaerolineaceae; genus JAFGXF01. Next base: position 1,839,631 of record OY969578.1, read on the forward strand.
ATACCTGGATGGTTACGCTGATGAACTCAATAACCAGATTACCGGAATAACCGGATTGAGCAAGATCAGCATCCAAACCGGAACCTCGCATGGTGGTGTAGTCCTCCCTGATGGTTCCATAGCGCATGTCAATGTTGACTTTGAAACCATGAAAAAATTAAGCCGCCTGGCTCGTACGGATTACGGTTTGGGTGGGGCAGTCCAGCATGGCGCATCAACTTTACCTGAAGAAGCATTTGGTAAATTTGTAGATGCAGAAGCCTGCGAGGTCCATCTTGCAACCAACTTTATGAACATCTTTTTCGATAAAGCACCCAAAAAACTCAAAGATAAAATGTATGCCTATGTCAAAGATAAGTTTATTGCAGAAAAAACGGATAAGATGACCGATGAGCAGTTCTTCTATAAAATGAGAAAAAACGCTTTGGGAGCTTTTAAAGAAGATATCTGGGCTTTGCCGCAGGTCGCCAGGGAAGAATTGGGAAATATCTGGGAGGAACAATTCACGAAGATCTTCCAGTCATTGGGCATTTCCAATACCCGTAAAGTGATGAACCAATATATCAAGCCCATCAATATCCGGCCAGATTATAAGGTCTACCTGGGCACGGAATCAAAGCCTGAAGAACTGGGTGACTTTTTTGATCTATCTGATTAAGAGTTGCCAGAGTTAAACCCAATGGGATAGAATCGTAAGGATCTATCCCATTTTTGTTAAGGAGCATGAATGCCGCAAGAAGAGCAGGGTGTCAGCAGGAATCGCTATTGTGTCATCCCGAGGGTTCTGATATTCATCTTTCGAGGTGATGAGGTGCTCCTGATAAAAGGAAATCCCGCAAAAAAGATCTGGCCGAACCGGTACAATGGAATTGGTGGGCATATTGAAAGAGGAGAGGATGTATTATCTGCCGCAAGACGGGAACTAAAGGAAGAAGCGGGCATCCAGGTCGAAAAGTTGTCGTTATGCGGCACGGTGATGGTCGATGCGGGGGGGGAGCGTGGTATTGCAATCTATATATATAAAGGGAAATACGAGGGAGATGTATTAATTGAGTCCACGGAAGGATCGTTGGAATGGGTTCAAATAAATCAGATTGTACAATATCCGCTGGTTGAGGATCTCCCGATTATTTTACCCAGAGTTCATAAGATGGATGATCGAATGCAACCATTCAGCGCACGATATTATTATGATACGGATGAAAGGCTTTGTGTCCGGTTTGGGGAATAACTAACGATAAAAAACCAACAGGGTGCTGCCATAACGTCGCTTGTCGAATTCGTTGAAATGCTTCAATGTTACAGAGACATACTCGATCGGGTCGATCTGGACGATAATCCATCCATCCGGTGCCAGCCAGCCTGGATTGTCATCCAGCCCAATTAAGGCTTTTCGCCAGAGATCGTGGTATTGCGGTGGGGCAATATAAATGTAGTCAAACTTTTTATCAACCGAGGATTTCAAGAGATCAAAGGCATCCATTAAGTTGACTTTCCCGCGATCGGCCAGACGGGTGAATTGCAAGTTGGCTTTGATAGTAGATACGGCATTGCGTTCTTTATCCACAAGGAGTGCAAATGAAGCAGCGCGACTCAGTGCTTCAATTCCAACGCTGCCTGTACCTGCAAACAAGTCCAACCACGTGGACCCATTGATATCTGCCCCAAGGATATTAAAAAGGCTTTCTTTTACGCGGTCTGTGATCGGTCGGGTAGTGTCACCGGGAACAGCTTTCAACCGAAAGCCCCGGGCTGAGCCAGCGATGATCCTCGGGTTTGACATAGGTGACTTACACCTCGACTGATCGGCGTGCTGCCATGAGGTTGCCATAAGGAGCGGTGATCGGGGTCACACAGCCTGTGCCGAGCAATAACCGGTGCCTCCGGGTCTGTTTTATTGCCTCATCGGCTTCCCGGCGTACGGTCTGTGGGTCACCAAGTACAAGGGTTTGCCATTGTCGTAAACCGCCGCATACAGCCCCATCAAAATGAGTGAGCATCTTCTTTAAGCTGGGTGGGGTACTTTGATCGTGCCAGTTGAGTATTTGAACAGGGTAATCCAGTATTTGATCAAACAAGAGGTTTTCTCCGTGTATATGCAGCATGTTGCACCAAAGTGAATGTGCTGTCTGAAGTATCGGAAGATCAAATGCCTTTCCAAAGTGGTTAAACTCCTCGACCGTTAATATGGAAGATTGTGCATGTTGAACGGCATAGAAGATACCATTGACTTTAGTTTGGATCAAAGCTTCGACAAATCCGATGGTAGATTCTGTGATGACTTTTAGCCCCTGCAGAACGGCATCAGGATATTTACGCAGATGGACAATAAGCTGATTTCCCCCCGCCAGATTTTTTGCCTGGGCCAGCGGTGAAAATATTGTTTGAAGGACAGGCGTAGTATTTTGATAACGGTCAGCGATCAAGGCTGCGCATTCGAGTTGACCGGCCAGCCATCCCTTGTTTGCTTTCAAGGGTTTGAGTTTCAACCAGTCATCCGGTTTTTGGATGACCCGACGTGTATATTCGCGTGTTCCTTCAGGATTACCGTTCCAGAGATCGACGGCGCCCCAGTCTTTTATCTGGAAGGATGAGGCGGGAGTAATTTTGATCAAATCAAAATCATACAACTCCTGGAATACAGCTGTTGCTCTGGCAAGGTTCTCTGGGTTTTGATCGTCGACCGGAAAATGACGCCACAATGCCACCGGCGGACGATCGATTAGAATTCCTTCCAAAAGTGCTTCAATTCGTTGAGTGTGAGATACACTGGTTTCCGGTTTCATAAACATACATCATGATACATCTGAGTACGTCCAATAACGGTTGGCAAAGAAATTCCATAGTAAAACAACACCGACTGCCACAGCCAATGAAAGGTTATGACCGATGCTGGTTGAAGACAGCGGTGCCTGGCTGGCATACCTTTCGGCCAACTCGATCATACGCGGTTGGAGGAAGGCAAACAAAGGTGTGCGAATGAGCAAACCAATGATATTGACAACAAAGAACTGGGCAACCTGATGACCAACATGTTTGGTGCGTGAATCCGGGTAGGTCCAATATCTGTTCCAAAGGAAGTTGCTTGTGACTGCGGCCGAGAATGAGATGACACTTGCGACCACCGGCAGAATTGTAGTTATATTCGTCAATAAATTAAACGTGCCGAAATCAACAATGGCACCAATGACACCGACAACCAGGAATCGCAGGAAACGTCTACGCTCATTTTTATTGGTCAGGATCATGCCATACCCAGTTTTGTTTTAAAATATGGGATGGTTGCGATTAATCCTTCCTCCAACGAAATTTGAGGTTGCCATCCAAGGATATTCTTTGCACGGGTGATATCTGGTCGTCGTCGTTGAGGGTCATCGCCAAGTCTTGACTCTGCCTTGAGTTTGATCGCAGCAGTATTTCCAATAATTTGATTGATCTTTTCTGCCAGTTGAAGGATGGTTAACTCGCTGGGATTGCCGATGTTTACGGGATCATGTTCGTCAGACATCATGAGGCGGTAGATTCCATCGATCAGGTCGTCGACATAGCAGAAACTTCGTGACTGTTGCCCATCTCCATAGATTGTAAGTTCCTCACCCCGTAAAGCTTGTTGTATGAAATTGGGAACAGCTCGCCCATCATCAAGACGCATGCGAGGACCAAATGTGTTGAAAATGCGCACGATATGGGTATCGAGACCATGGAAGCGATGATAAGCCATGGTGAGTGCTTCGGCAAAACGTTTTGCCTCGTCATATACCGAACGTATACCAATGGGATCGCAATGACCCCAATAGGTTTCCTTCTGAGGGTGTTCGAGGGGGTCGCCATAGATTTCGCTGGTCGAGGCTAACAAAAACTTCGCATTATGAGCACGGGCAACACCTAGGGTATTATGCGTACCCAGGGCACCGGCTTTCATGGTCTGAATGGGCAGGTTTGGATAGCCATAAGGAGAGTTTGGGTTGGGACTGGCCGGAGAGGCAAAATGTAGAACATAGTCCACCTGACCAGGTACAAAAATAAAATTTGCAACATCATGTTTAATGAATATAAAATTCTCATTTCCGGCAATGTGGGCAATATTATCGATACTGCCGGTGATGAAGTTGTCCATACCGATGACCTGGTGTCCTTGTTGAACAAGTTTGTCACATAAATGTGACCCAAGAAATCCGGCCGCGCCCGAAATTAATACTCTCATCAATACCTCATTTCCAAGTTAATCTTTCTGTAAGCCCGTCACCTGTGATTTGTTGTAATGCTCCGGTATTAACATCGATTAACCAGATATTACCCAGATATACTGCAGCAATCCGGATTTCTGTTGAATTTAATCCAACCGGCTGCCATTGTACCAGTTGTGGCAGCATACCACTAGCCCCTTCGCGTGGGAACAGTTCATTTGCATTGGAACCGTCGCGGTCCATGACTACCAGGCGATATGGGCTGGTATCACTCTCCAGAGGGAAGGATGCTTGAAGATATGCCAAATAAATATCTTTATTGTAAACGGGGGAAATCGATGGAGTTGCAAACATGCCAACATCCTGGCGCAATGTTGCTTTTGTATCATCCTCCAGATAGAATACATCCAGATCGAAATGGGTTGAATCTTCAGGTGATACGCTATTATCGTTACGGTGGTTTACCGTATACAAGGCTGTTCCATCTGCAGCCCAACAGGCTTGAGTGACCCAGGCCCAACTGCCATGCGTTTGATATGAGAGAATGTTGGTCAGAGTGAGGATCTGTTTTTTTCCGGACTCAAGCAGGTCAATTCCATCCGGTCGAAGTATTGCGACATGAGACCCATCAGGCTGCCAGGTAAAACTTGAACCCCACCACCCATACACTCCTCCTGAATTCGCAGGCAACCATTCGGTAGGTGAGAATACACTCCCGTTTTCTGTAAAACTGATAATTTGGAGCTCATTGTTAGCTTGCCAACCGGGAGCGGTTGTACGTGCTTCAGCTGTGGAAAATGCGATGGTCCGCGATAAGCCCGGAACCCAGCCTGCGTAATTTACAACATTTTTGATCCCGAGATCGATCGGCTGCGAGACTTTCTCGATGGTACTGATAACCCACAACGTGTTGATCACTGCCGTCTCACCTTCTTGAGATTTGCGACTGAATAGTAACCAGTTGCCGTCAGTAGAAAGCTCGAAAACCCGCCAATCGAGGTCCCCGGTTGTAACAAGCGGACGACGTTTGATGGTTGAGCCGTCCATCAACCACGCACTGCCGGCGGTGAGATAGGCCAATTTTCCGTTCAAGCTCAGCGGCGTGCTTGGAGCGTGCACCCCTTCCATTATGATCTCATTTTGGGGCTCACGAATAATTGTGGTATCCACGACCGTTTTGGTCACTGCCAATCCATTTTCAGATAAATGACGATAAGTAATTTCCTGAAGTCCATTAATCCCGGCCTGGATGATGCGCCGATCGCCAATCGCCATGGTCTCGTTCGGCAGAATATTGGTGGAGAAGGGAATTTCTTCCTGGATCGTTTCAAGTTCTTCTTTTACCCGTGTAACCGTAATCGTTAAATTGGATCTTAATGAAGCATCCCTGGGCGGGATTGTTCGATCCAGCTCTCCCAGCTCGATCCCATTATCCCTTAATGCGTTTACAACTGTCTGACCCGAGCGCGTGGTGATGGTGATCTGTTTGCCATCTGCGATAACAGGAATTGTCAAAGATAACGATTCGGGTGAAGGCGTTCCACATCCTGTCAGGTTACTGATCAATAAAACTACTGTTATGAGCAGAGATGGATAAGAAAACCGGGAAATAACCGGTCGTTTGATGGGTAGATTGAAATTTAGACGGAGCATATCGTGTATAATCTACTGCGCCAGGAACCTGGCGCGGAGATATTATAGCATGACAGATGTTCAGGGTAATCTGACAGATCTATCAGAAAATGGCAACCTCGTCGCAGCAATAGAAGCATTGCTATTTGTGGCATCAGGCCCTGTATCAAGTTCCCAGCTAGCTGAAGTGCTAGGGAAAAACAATACCGAAGTCAGTAATGCATTAAAACAGTTAAACGAAAGATTGGAAAGCCAACGCGGGCTGAGCCTTCAATGGCATAAAAACAAAGTTCAGTTAACCAGTTCGTCAGAATATGGAAAACTGATCGAGAATTTCCTTGGATTGGAAGCTTCTTCCCGGCTCAGTAGAGCGGCATTGGAAACCCTGTCGATCATTGCTTATAAACAACCTGCCACGCGTCCACAATTGGACTCCATCCGTGGCGTTAACAGCGATGGAGTGATCAAAAGTCTTCTAAGCAAGGGTTTGATCGAAGAGATCGGGCGAGCGGAGGGACCCGGACGCCCTATCATGTATGGAACCACCCCGGAATTCCTCCAGCATTTTGGCATCAATAGTCTGGATGAACTACCGCCGCTCGAAATCCTTGAAGAAAAACCGGCAGATCCATTAGATCTGGACAAATAATATGACAGATGAGCGCGTCCAGAAAATTCTGGCTCAGGCGGGATTCGGGTCGCGTCGGGAATGCGAGAAATTGATCAGTGCCGGGCGGGTGACGGTCAACGGTAGTACGATCCACCTGGGTGACAAGGCAGATTACAAAAAAGATACCATACAGGTGGATAAGAAGGTCATCAAGCCGCACACTGAAATGGTCTATATCGCATTAAACAAACCAAGGGGTGTGTTGTCTGATCGAGACCCGGCAGAGGTGCGAAAGACAATCTTCGATCTCGTTCCCAAAGTGGGGCATATTTTTGCCGTAGGTCGACTGGATTATGACAGCGAGGGATTGATCCTGCTTACGAATGATGGGGAACTGGCAAATAGGTTGACCCATCCGCGTTATGAACATGAAAAAGAGTACCAGGTTCTGGTGAATCATCGCCCGGATAACGAGCAATTAGCAATCTGGCGCAGGGGAGTCGTTCTGGAAGATGGTTATCGTACGGCACCTTGTAAGGTGGACATCATAAACGTGGATGCCAAAGGCACGTGGCTAAAAGTGATCCTGCACGAGGGGAAGAAACGCCAAATTCGCGAGGTGGGAATACGGATCGGATTACCGGTAAAACGCATTATCCGGATACGCATCGGGACCGTCCTGCTGGGCGATTTAAAGCCGGGAACGTGGAGGAACTTGAATAAGATCGAGATCACTCAATTACAAAAGACCGTTAGCAGCAAGCCGCGCGAGTAATAGTGGCACCTGTTCCTTCAGGACATTGATGTCGCTGCGCCATTCAAATATTGGCCCTATCCCACCATATTCAAAAGCCATGATCTCCGGCTCACGCCAATTCCCTGACTGGATATTTCCCAACACCCAGTCCAGGGTGGACCAATCGGCATCCAACATGCGCAGGTGATCGTGGGGCAGGCCATCGTGATCTCCCACACCGGTTATATGTAACTCGGATAGGTGCGCAAGCGGAAATTGCGAGATGAATTCCCGTTCATCGATCCCTAAAGAAGCGGCAGTGATGCGTGCATGCCCGATGTCGAGCAACATTCCCACTCCCGTATCGTTAACAAGTTCGGTGAATACTTGGGGGTCGATCTCCGGGCGGATGTCTGTACGGTTCATGATCGGATGGGGCAGGTTCTCGACGATCACCTGGTAGGGGTGAAAATGGCGGGTGATATACCCGATATCCTTGAGGATCTTCTTGTAGGATTGACGTTTTTGCCTGGGATCGGTCAGATCAAGACCTGGGTCATTGGCCAGGTGGGTATTGATATACTGCGTGCCGGTCGCTTCAATGACTTCATCGATCGCACCCCAATCCACATCGGCCAGGAATTCATTGCCGACAAAAAAATCGAAATGGATGTAAACCGGCAGCTCATTGCTGGCAGCGGCGATCAGGTTCTCCCAATCTGGGCACTTGTATAAATGGAAATCAATTTCCTTGGTATGTAACAGTTCAGACGCCTGCGGCGAATAGTTGACAGCTAGTTTTGTCATGGCGCAGGAATTATAATCGGTATCAACCTTGTTACTGATTTTGTCCGGAGGGCCAATGATCGATCCCAAATTACCACTGGTAGACCTGCATCGGCACCTTGAAGGCAGCATCCGGTTAAACACCGTTATGGAGCTATCAAAAAAGCATGGATTACCGTTGCCTGAAGGAGGTCTGGCGGGATTGCAGACTGCCGTGTGGATGAACGAACCGACCTCCGATATCCTCAAAATAATGCCAAAGTTTGACATTTTGCGGCAGGTTTTCGTTGATTATGATGTTTGCCGGAGGGTTACCTATGAGTGTATTGAAGATGCAGTCCAGGAGGGTCTGGATTATGTCGAATTACGTTTCAGCCCGCTCTTCATGGCAGAATTACATCAGCTGGATGCCATGAGCGTGACAGCAGCTGTCTGCGAAGCCTGGCAGGAGGCAGACAGGCAATTTCCCTTGAGAGCCCGCCTGATTGCTATATTATCAAGGACCTATGGACCGGAGGTTTGCCTGCAAGAACTCAAACCAGCCCTGGCTTACAGGGAAAAAGGTATCGTCGGTCTGGATCTGGCAGGTGACGAGGCGCGCTGGCCGGCGCATCTTTTCAGCGATCATTTTAACCAGGCAAGAGCTGCCGGTTTGAAATTGACAGCCCATGCCGGCGAGTTTGCCGGAGCCGAAAGTGTTCGGGAGACGATCGAAACGCTGTCACCAAACCGGCTTGGCCATGCAGTACACGCGGTTGACGATCCGGCTGTGATGGACCTCATCGCGGAAAAAGATATCACCATCGAAAGCTGCCCGACCAGCAATTATTTCACCTGCTCGGTTCCAAGTTACAAAAAACATCCCCTTCCGATCTTTCTTATCAACAATTTACAGGTTACCTTAAACGCCGATGACCCAACCTTGTTCGGCGGCATACCGGTCCGCCATGAATATGAACTGGCCGAGCGCGAGATGGGCATCTCAACTAAGCATCTGGGAAAGATGCAAATGGATGGTTTGAAGGCGGCTTTCCTTTCCAGCGAACAGAAGAATGAAATTCTGAAACGAAAAGCAACCGGTGATTAAACGGCGATTGCCCAGGCCTGGCGCATTCCGGGCAGGAGCGACTGATGCTCCTGAGCGGCAATAAACGACTCCAACCTGTCTTCCGGCAAACCCAGCGGTTGAAGGACCGTGGCTGCAGCGCGCAGAAGTAACACACGGTAGCGCTCCAGGTCAAGCGACGAGGGCAGCGGGGCCTGGGGCAGATCCCAGGCATGCACACCCGGCTCACCGCGGGTCAGCAGCAGGCGCACGTGTTGCCCGGGTCGCAGGTTCTTGCCGATCGCCGCCAGTTGTGCGGTGGCCAGCGCGGCCGGCGAGGGGACCCGGAACTCATCCAGGTTGCGGCTGACGCGCAGGGTAACCAGGAAATCTTCCAGCGGCAACGTCAACGAGTACATCTGGCGCAGTCTCCGCCTCAGCAGTACAGCCAGCTGGGGCAGGGTTGCCTCCAGGCGGGCAGCATCCCCGGCTCGCGCCAGTAATTCGATCATCTCGAGCTGGGCGCGGGCGATGAAAGGCGTTGTATCCCCGCGGCGGGCTTCAATCCCGCGCATCTTGAGTGTGCCATCCTGGAAGACCCCGAAATAGCGGTTTGGCACCGCAACACGCGCGTCGCGGCGCGACGGCAGGAATGCCACCCAGCGATAGACGCCGTCCAGACTGATCGGCAGCCCGGTGCGCTCCAGGATCGCATCCAGGACCGGCTGGAAGTCCTGACTGGTACTCGCACCGTCCTTTTTCACCCACATGCCGTCCACGTACATATGCAAAACCGTGAACCCCAGTTGCTCGGCAGCCTCCTTCGCCTCGAGCAGTGCTTCGCGCCCATAGGCAGTGACCGCCTGATGGGCTTCGATGCGCCCAAAGCGGGCATTCTTGTAACCCAGATAGCCGAAACAGGTGACCAGCAACCACTTGTGGGCCGAGGTGCATGCCTTGTAGCGCTTGCGGCGCGGGTCCCAGACCGGCAGCAGCGTCAGGTTGCGTTTGAGCGAAACGCGCTTTTCGAGCAACGGGCGCAGCGTGCGTGGGATCAACCCCTCATGCTGGCGGTCGATCTTCAACCCCAGACTGGGGATGGTCTCGGCTGAGGGTACATCGGCGCCAACCGTCTCGGGTGAGATGTTGAAATGCACCATCACGCTTGGGTACATCGAAACGAAGTCGATCTCGCCCACATCGCGGTGCAGCCCGATGGTCGGCTGGTAGACCAGACCGCCCTGGTCGGCAGAGAAAAGCTCGGCGGCGCTCTTGAGGTCCTCGGCCTGTTGTTTGTGCCAGGGGATCAGGATGCCGTCGCGCAGCGCAACCGTCATCTGCATGGCGGAAATACCTGTACCGGGTGAAACGCGCGCCGTGGTTTGCATCGGCAGCCCGGTGACACGCGCCAATTCAAATACCCCTTCAAGCCCGTAATCGCCCCACATCATGGCGTTGTGGGCGTCAATGTGCCAGCGACCTGAGAGGTGCATCTGCTGACCGCGGTGGATGATCTGGTTATAGGCGAAGTAGGAGCGCTCGGGGCGGTAGAGGATGGCACTGCCCGCATCGCGATTGAGGGGCAGCGGAATGTCGAACTCCTCTGACAGCTTGAGCAGTTTGGGCAGCAGCCAGGTATCGCCCCAGCGGGTCAGCAGCAGATCGGGATCCTTTTGCTGCAGGAGGGCGCGTATATTCAACAGGAATGGGCGCGCGGGCGAAAAATCCAGCTGGCAGCCGTGCTGTTTATCCTTGACCACCAGGTACTTCGGTGCCGCGTGGCTGGGGTTGACATCCGGTTCGAGGATCAGCACCCTCAGCGGTGCGGCCGGCGGGTTGAGATCCCAGGGGCTGTCCAGCACCTCCAGGTCATGCAGGTTGCCCTGCGGGTCGCTGCGGAAGGCGCAGTAAGCCAGCGGGAAGGTGTTATGCAGCGCCGCGTAGCGCAGCATCAGGGGGATGTCGGCATCGTAAAAAATGACAGCGGGGAAGCGCCCGGCAAGCTGGTGGAAGATGGCCGGCTGTTGGGCGGGACTGGCAACCCGGATCGCCAGCACCGGGATGTCATCACCCGAAAAGAGCTCACGCCGGCGGGTAAATGTTACCTCAACCTGGTGGCCGAAGCGTTTCGCAAAACCGGCCAACTCGCTCAGGTGGCTGGGTGGCGCAGCGGCGTAAAAAGTGACCGGGAAGTCCTGCTTCAGGCGGTAACGCAGCCCATCTTCACCGATGAACCACACTACCAGCCCATCCCTGGAGCCGGCATACAGGTCGAGCAGCCAGCCGCTATGCTGGATCAGGGTCTGAGGGCTGGTTTCCATCGGCGGGTGGAGCGCTGCCTGAGGTTGCGAGGAACTGCTCGACCAGGTGACGCAGGCGCAGCACTTCCTTGTGCTCCTCGAGCAGCATGGAGAGCAGGAAGGTCTCGAACGGCAGGGCATGAGCGGCGTACGAGGCAGCCGCCAGGTGCTGCTGGGCGGCAGCAAAAAGGCTGTCCAGCGCCAGCTGGTCGCTGCGGCGCAATGCGCGCCGGAAGCGGGCAAACTCGGCCTGCTCCTGCAGGAAGGTCTGGGTGATGGATGGAAGTGTGCGTCCCATGCTTACACCTTGAACAAGGCGGGCTGAAGACTTAATGCGGAGGGTGTTTCCAACTGCCAGACGCGGTCAGCCGACTCCTCGAGTGTGGCGAGCAGTTGCAAGCCGTCAGGCATGCCGGCACGCGGCGGGTGGGCGCTGATCGCCACTGCCACCCGGCCGCGTAGGCGTGCCAGGTGATCGCTGCAGCGCCTGAGCAGCCATTCGCGCTCCCTGAACGGCACGTTCTCATCGTAAAAAGTGGCCAGCATGTCCAGAATGACCAGCGGGGTGGGGGCGGCGGTCTGGGCGGCAAGCAGCGCTTCCATTTGAAAGCAGGTGAAGGCGCGCGCCAGGGAAATGCTGTTCAGCGCGTCACCCCCCGTCAGCCGTTCGCGGCGCACCTCGCGCGCGACCCGGTAAGCATTGAACTGGTTGCCGCCATCCAGGACGCGCAGCGGTCCGCTGTGCGCCATGCGGGCGGCCAGTGCCAGCATGGCCTGGCGCGCTGCCTGGGGGGCAACCAGCAACAGCACCTGCCCGGTGACGAGTTCTGGTAGTGTATTCATACCCACAGGGTAATGTGCCAGGCATGCCGGGGCAATCACACCGGGGGGGGAGAGATGGGTTAACCCGTTGGGGGGATGGAGTATCTGGAACCGTGGGGGTCTTTTTCCGGGAGGGGAAAACCTGAAAGCCATGGGAAGCGGGTTTTGAGTGCACGTGCCCGGTCCAGGACTATATCCATTGCACGGAAAAATGCCACGGTAGCCAGCCCATGCGCAAGCACGGCAAACAGCGGTGGGGTCTGGCGGGTGTAGTAGGTCCAGCACTCGCGCGTCGTTCCCCAGCGCTCGAGGAAATATCCCAACCCGGCGCCGGCGATGAAGAGCAGCGCGTTCCTGCGGCGATCGTTGCGGCTGAAGGTGAGCAGGGTGCAGACGGCCAGCGCCAGCCAGGTCAGGGATTTATCCAGGGTGGGCCATACAAAATAAACCATCAACAGCAGGAAACCGGTGAAAACCATCCAGTAAAGGGCTGTGAAGAACTTTTCCGGCAGTCGGCGGGTCAACCGGTCAAGATAGTGGTAGATGCGGTCGATGGCCAGGCTGGCGATCGGCCAGGCAGGGATGATCCATAGCGGAGGGCGCTCGTTGGTGAAGTAGTTCCATAAATGGGTCTGAGTGCCCCAGCTCTCGATCGAGAGACCACCGAAAATGCCGACCAGCACGATCCAGGCATCCACTTTCAGATCGGCTTTGATCATGATCATGGTCGACATGAAGAGGAAGATGCCGATCAAAAGCCAGTCCAACTGGCGCCAGAGCGGGATGGCAGGGTTGAAATAACCGACGTATTCTTCGACCAGCGGCCACCAGACGATGATGGTCAGCAGGATCACCGCCAGGAAGGCACTCAGCAGGGTGTAACTGGCGCGCGATAGTTTACGGCGGGGTTTGATTATTTTCGAGGAGGTTAATTCCGGTTGTATTTCCATTTGCGCATAGCCATTACACGATCCCAATTAGAATGCTATAATTTTATCTGATATGCAGGAAAAAAAGGTAGAAGTTTTCAACATCGGAAAAATTCCCATTATGGGGGATGTGATCCTTGCGCCAATGGATGGCATCACCGATCAACCCTTCCGCAGCATCGCCCGTGAATTCGGTTCAGCCATCAGTTACACCGAGTTTATCAACGCCAGGGAGGTGCTTTCCAACATCAAGCTTGTCAAGCAGAAACTGGTATTTACTGAAGCCGAACGCCCGGTGGCGTTCCAGCTCTATGACGACGATCCTGTCAGAATTCTGGATGCTGCCCTGCGGCTGATGCCCTATCAACCGGATATTTTGGATGTCAACCTGGGTTGCTCGGTCAAGGCGGTTGCCAACCGTGGAGCGGGTGCGGGATTGCTCAAGCAACCGGAAAGCATTCGCCAGACATTTGAATTGCTGACAAGAAATTTGAATATACCGATCACAGGCAAGATCCGCCTGGGCTGGGACGAGGACAGCCTGAATTACCTGGAGATCGCACGGATCATCGAGGGCAGCGGCGGGAAGGCAATTGCCGTTCATGGACGCACCCGCATGCAGACCTACACACATCCGGCACGCTGGAATGCCATTGCAGAGGTCAAGAAAACGGTGAAGATCCCGGTTATCGGTAATGGGGATATCAAAACAGTCATGGATATCGACAGGATGATCACTGAAACCGGTTGTGATGCGGTCATGATCGGGCGGGCGGCGATCGGTAATCCGTGGATCTTGCAGCGAGTGGATAAATCGATCATCAGACGGGAAGCGGTGATACAAGTTACTCTCGAACACCTCAGGTTGTCAATTGAATTTTATGGTGAGCTCAATGGAATTAGAAAGTTCCGGAAGTTCTTGAAACTATATCTTACTGTGATCGATATCGAGCCTTATCGCATGCCGGAATTGTTGAGCGAAGAGAATACGGATACAATCATTAAAATTTTACATAATCTAATGGATATTTAGGAAAAATAAATCGTAAATATAGAATCGCAAATTAATTTGGTAACTATGAGAAAATCAATAAGGAATAGTATAGCAAAAGTAATTTTAGTGGCAATAATCATTGTTTTATTGATAATGGCTGTTGTCCATTTACGATATTCCCCTCCTATTACCGTTAAGAACAATGTAATTAATAACTTCTCTGAGAGTGAAATCACAGTCGAGGACAACACAAATAATAACTTTACAGATAGTAACAATTCACTTCTATTGCGTCATCTTGCCTCAAGTGCCGATTGGCAACTTAAGCAATACCGTGGAGTATGGAGAGCGATCAGACGGCAACAAATATGTGGAATATATCAAATGAGCTGGAATGATCGATATTATTCAGGTACAGAGCCAAATATATCAAATACGGAGACAATTATTTTTATGGAACCATATGAAAATAGTTCCTTCGGAGATGCTCAAAGAATTACGAAGGTGAACCCAGGAGAAAAAACAAAGCGATTGAAATTGTTTTCATCCGAGAATATATTCATGTCTGAGTTGGTAATATCGAATCCGAATTTGTTTCTTTATATTGCTGAAGTTTCACCTAATCTTGAGAGAAAACTTACACAGGAAATATTAAATAAAATAAACAACGAATTCACGCTTGTGCTTGAAAATGGCGAAGAAATAAATAATAAAGGTTATTCAAATTTCGTTGTTCCAGAAATCTCAGTTATTCACTCCGGAAAACAAAGTTTTTCTGTGTCTGATGAAGCAAGGTGCGAGGAAAATAAATGGAGAGGTGATCAATCCTGCGAAATAACTGGGTACTGTCAAGTTAGTGGATACATAAACCCTGGTGAGTTTGGGTATTTATTTACCAAAGTGTTCGATATCGTGAATGGTGAGCAACTATGTTCAGAAGATATGCAGTATCGCTCAATGGAATACGTGGGTTGGTCCAGTAATCCATCAGATATGTTCTTTTATGATGCAAACATTACTGTATGCGGAGGAAATCTGGAAAATGAGCCCGCGCGCTTTGAGCTATGGTTCCAGCCCATAAAAGGTATAGCACGAAAATTGCTGGAAACTACCCATATTACCAGCAGCTGGTATCGATAAACTAAAATATTTCTTCGATAATATATTACTTCAACATGATGCGTCGCAAATGGTTTTGTAAAGATGTTCACTAAGGAAAAATCAAGGTAATAAGATTGGTGGAAAATAAGCCTGTCTTAGTGTTTCACCAGTGCAGGCCGAAAGCCAAGCTACATAAAGTGATCATAATCTAGAAATATGGGCTATAGCATTTGGATTCAATGGAAGCAATTTGGTGATCTATGATCGGTGCACATGCGGGCGGTATCGACCATAGATATAAGACGATCAAGAAAACGATGGCCAGATGCCTGTCCTGTGGGGAATATTCTGACTGTCACATCATATGGTATCAGGAAGTCACTCACATATTCTATATTAAATTAAAAGTCCTGCACGAGCAGTTCATCTTTGATTGGCCGAAGTGCCGGCATCGGGCCGTGATAGATGACAAAAATGAGGTCTCCAGATATAAGCTGGAGTATATCGATACGGGCATTTTATCGGTTCCTTATTATCAACACATGCAAATTACAAATATGCCCAAGAAAGTACCCTGGTATCAATTTGCCCTGGTAATACTGGCGGGTTTATTACTGGGAGCGTTATTAGTGTATATCAAGGAAAAGTTGGGTATTCCTTTCATACCTTGAAATAAACCCAAACAGGTATGTCTGATTATTAATGGACCGCATCATTCGTTACCAGGGCGCCATCATTCGTGATGATCAACTCCTGCTCATCCAGCATCACGAGCATGAGTCAGGCCGAGAGTATTGGATACTGCCCGGCGGAGGGCGCGAAGCGGGTGAATCGGAAGAGGCCTGTGTCAGGCGGGAGATGCTCGAGGAAACCGGATTGACGGTTGCCATCGAGCATCTTCTGCTGGATGATGTCGGCGCTCGAATGGGTCCTTACATTCACCTGAAGACGTATTTATGCAAAATAATCAGTGGAGAAGCGGAACCCGGTTATGAGCCTGAGCCTGATGCCTTCCAAGAGTATGCCATTACTGAGGTAAGGTGGTTTGACCTTAAAAATCCTGCTGAATGGGAAGAGCAGTTGGAGGCTGGACCGGTCACGCAGGCCGTCGTTCGGCGCATCCGTACAAAACTGGGATACCTGAAGGAAATACGATGAAAACATCCATATCCACCGCGACCTTGTTTTGGATACCCTTCGAGCGCACGCTTGACCTGATCACAAAGGCAGGTTTTCAGAACATCGAACTCGATCTGTTCTGGGAACGAAAAGATTGGTGCATGGCACAACATTTAAGGATTATCCCTGCAAAACAAGCCGTGCGCCGGATTGAAGCATCAGGGTTAACAATCACCAGCATCCATGATACCGGTGGTGTGCTGGAATCGGTCGATTCAACCACGGGCTTTGTCGATCCGGTGCTCGACAACTACCTGGATGTCATGGGGCATGCCCCAGACTGCCTGGTCTTCCACACCCCGCATGTCGAAGGGATAGTGGAGGATGGCTGGTTCAACCGGATATCCCGTGAGCTGGTGAAATGTCTGGAGAAGTATCGGAAGGTCAGCCCGATATCCATCGAAAATATGCAAGTCTTTGATGGTTATACCGTTCCTCTCAATACCCCAGGTCCATTGAAATCATTCGTAGATGAATATGGGCTGGGCGTGACGCTCGATACCTCGCATTACACTCAGATGGGGGTCGATATCATCCAGGCGGCCAGCGTGCTTGGTAGCTCGATTAAAACCATTCATCTGAGTGATTGTATAAAGGAAAAGAGACATGTTTTTATCGGGGAGGGAGACCTGGATCTCCCCGGTTTGTTGAAAGCAATCGACCGAGCCAAGCTGATCGCTGTTAATCTGGAGTGTACCCTCTCAACGTGTGACAAATCGGATCAGGATATGGACGATGATGAGCTGGTCGAACGCCTGGCGCAGGCTCGCATCCGCATGGAAGACTATTTGTCGACATGAGACGAAGCAGCCAGTGTGAAGCTGATACAAGTACCTGGATATCTAGAATCCGACCGTACCGGGCTGACGACAGACACCTTACCCCCATGAGCTTCCACCAGTTGTTTCACGATCGCCAAACCCAATCCCGACCCGCCGGTCTTGCGGGTGCGTGATTTATCCACCCGGTAAAACCGGTCAAACACATAAGGGAGCTCCTCCGGTGGGATGCCGGAGCCAGTATCACAGACCGATATAGACACCATCTTTCCTGCTTGTTTGGCGGTCAATGCAATCACTCCGCCTTTTGGGGTGAAATTCAAGGCATTGGCGATGAGGTTCATGACCACCTGGGAGATCCGGTCGGGATCGATCCTTACTTTGGATAATCTGGATTCCTGTTGATACTCCAGTTTGATCTTTTTTTCCACGGCTGAGGGTTGGTATTTCTCCAGTATCTTCGGTAGAAAGCTGGAAAGATCTACGTTCTGCCTGTCAAGCACCAATTCCCCTGACTCAGCAATGGATAAAAGGCGCAGATCGGATATCAGCCGGTTAAGCAGCAGGGTTTCATTGTGCAGGATGGCAAGATGTTTCGGATCCTTCGGGACCATGCCGTCGATCATGCCTTCCAGATTGGCTTGCAAAACGGCAAGCGGTGTACGCAGTTCGTGAGCGACATCCGCGATCAATTGCCGGCGCTGGGTTTCTGCCATTAAGAGGTTGTCAGCCATGCGATTGAAGGCTTGACCCAGCTCTCCCAGCTCATCCTGTGTGCCGGTTGTGATGCGCTGGGTCAGGTCACCTTCCGAGATCGCCGTTGCAGCGGATTTAAGCCTGCTGAGTGGAGCTGTGATCTGCCGGAATAGAATGATGCCAATAATTATGGCGATCAGACTGGCGGTCAGCGCCGCGAGCAGGATGGAACGATTGACGGAATTGAGGAAAATTTGTGCATTTGCGGCCAGCTGGGAGCCTTCATCCTGGGCTATCATTAATGTTCCGACCAGCTGGTTAGAAACGAAAATCGATGCACCGTTGGACAGTTGACTTGCAGCCAGGGTCTGACCAGTCAACAAACCGGACGTATCGTAGATAACCGAACCACTCTGATCGGTAAGCAGGATACGCTGCCCAGGCAGCCGGCTCAAACCCATCCCCATACCTCGTTCATTATTGCTCGGACCGCGGTTTCCCATCATCGGCATTCCGACCGGCAATTCAGAATTCAGAAGACTCTCGACGCCGGCCCAGCTGCCATTGGTCGAATAGAAACTTTCAAGAGAAGGAACCAGCATCTCCGCCCAGGCTTGCCCGACCCTGGTCGTGTAGAGTGAAAATGCACTACTGGTCGCCTGCCAGATCGAGATCCCGACCACCAGTCCGCCGATGATGATCACCAGCAGGAATGCCCCCAGGAGTTTTAGCAACAGGCTATTACGCATTTGCGGGCTCTTCGAATTTATATCCGACCCCAAAAACGGTATGAATAAAGGTTGGATGACGTGGATCAGGTTCAAGTTTTAATCTCAGGTTTTTTATATGGGCGTCAATGGTCCGTTCGTAGCCTTCATAAGCAGTGCCTTGTGTCTGCTCCAATAATTGCAGCCGTGAAAAAACACGTTTGGGGTGCTGCGCCATGATCACAAGCAGATCGAATTCGGTCGGGGTCAGATCGATTTGCTGTTTTTCCATGATGACCGTGTGTTGTGAAAGGTCGATCTCGAGTCCATTCGTTTTAATGACGGGATTATCAGATGAGCTGCCACCACTGCGTCGCAAGACCGTCCGGACCCGAGCCACTACCTCCCGTGGACTGAACGGTTTTATTATATAATCATCCGCTCCGAGTTCCAACCCGACCAGCTTGTCCATTTCCTCGGATCGGGCAGTCAATAGAATGATCGGAACATCCGATTCGTGTCGGATGGTCGTGCAAATATCCAAACCATCCCTTCCGGGCAGATTGATATCCAACAGGATGAGTGCAGGTTGTTTTTCCTGAAAGAGCTTCAGTGCAGAGCTGCCGTCCTGGGCCGTGATGGTCCGATAGCCGGCTTTGTTCAGGTATGCACAGACCACTGCATTGATCTGAGGTTCGTCGTCGACAACCAGCACAAGATTATTCATTGCTCGCCCATAACCAAACGAGTGTCAGTCATAATATGGTTGGATGATAATACATATCTTTCAAAGTGGGATGAACAAAATAAGACCAGAATACTTATCTGTGAGTATTCTGGTCTATTGATCAATGGATCAGTTTATCGGTACATCGGACAGATTTGATCTCCGAAGCGGCCCGAACGATCGGAGCGGCCGGATCCGCCAAACATCATGCCACCCTGGCGACTAAAGCCGCCGAACATCATGGCACCACGATGCGATTTCATCCAGTCAGCCTGCTCGGTTGTGAGTTTTCCGTCTTTTACAGCCTGATCGATCGCCTGGGTGCGGGCGTCAAGCATCCAGGTCTGAAACTCATCAAAGCTCAACCCTTCAGCTACGGCAATTTGAGACATGCTCTCACCGTTATTGAAGCGCTCCTCAAGCGTGGTGACGCTGATGCTCAGTTTCTCAGCGAGAGCATTTACCATATAGTCGTGCAAAATGCCGTCGTTGATTCGTGATCCATCCGGTCGACCCATCACGCAATCTTCCCGATCGAAGATCTTTTCAAACCAGCTGCATCTTTCCGGGGTTGGAGTGGGTTCGGAGCTTTGGGCTGAAACCAGGGAGGTTAATCCGAGTGCCAGGACCAAAGTCGCGATGAGGGTAAATCCAAGAATAGCCTTTTTCATTTGTATCTCCTTGTTATTTGATTGCTATTGATAGCCAGAATGATACATTTCTGATGTGAATAACATATGAAGATTTTCTGTATATCTTGTTAAGGTTTTCTTGGAATAATCGAGCAGCTTTTCCCTTTGAGAAAAGTGTTGTATCCAACACTGGGAAATCGGTATAAGTCCCCTTTGGACATCGTTTTGCGCCCCCTTCGGGGATTTGAACCGGATTAATAAAGAGAAAAATCCTCAGAAAATGAGGATCTTTCTTTATGAGGGATGTACGGTGGGGGGCTTTTTGCGATAGAGTACCTGGTACAGCATGCCCGCCATCTGTTCGGCAGTGTAGTTGTTGGGGGTGTTGAGCCACCAATCGATCATGCGGGTGATCAGGCCGGTTGTCATTTGAGCGACGACTTCCACCGGCACATCTGAGATCGGATCGCGCAGGAAAGGTCGGTTCTGAAGGTCGTATAAGAAGATAACCGCCAGCAAATCCTCCACTCGCCTGGTCAGCACCGCCGACCCCCGCCCACTGAAGATGACTCGGAACAGGTCGCGGTTCTTTTCGGCCTGGCGAAAGATGTATAGCAGGCCATAATACTCCGGCTGGTCCGGGATGCCATCTTTATATTGCAGGTGGGCTTTCTGTTCCAATTCCAGGATCAGATCCTGAACTGCCGACCAGACAACCTCCTCCTTATCCTTGAAGTGGATGTAGAAAGTTCCGCGACCGAGGTCGGCCCGGTCGGTGATGTCCTGGATCGAAATGTCATCGTAGCCCTTTTCGAGGACCAGTTGCACCGTAGTCTGGATCAGCAATTTACGGGTTTGTTGCCGGCGTCGCTCATGGCGGGATTGAGGGGGAGTGTTCATCATTGCATATCCGTCCAATCATGAAGGTGGTAAGAAACTCGGCAGGTCCGATTTCTTGACTCATCCTTGGGATGCCATATAATAATGATGACGATTATACCATACATGACGAACTGTTCAGTATGCATTTCGGGAAAGTTGATGTGACAAACCAGGCGATCTACTGTCCTGCTCAACGATGAGATAGCCGTCGCATTCTCATATGTTTGTTGCCATGTAGATGGAATTATCGCGGCCGCATGGATCAATCCTCATGATCTGTGTACGTACAGTCAACTTAAAAAAGGAGAGCTTACGATGTCAATACAAGCAATGAAAAAGCCACAAACCCATTTCAAATTTTACTATGGTTATTATGACGATCTGCATCCTGATATCGGCGTTAATTTTCAGATGAACCGCTGGATCAACTATCTGGGCAAGGAGGCGTTGGACGACATGCGTGAAGTCGCCCCTGAACTCAGGGACTACTCATCCTACGTTCGAGCATTTCTGGCTTTGGGCGACAAAGCTTTAAGACAGGGCCGAAAACTTCACGCTGCATACTATTATCGCTCGGCCGAATTTTTTATGTGGACGAACGATCCCCGGAAAAAACCGACCCGCGACAAATTCCTGCAGCTTGCATTGGAATGGTGGGGGATCAAAGACAGCGATCGCTTCGCTATTTCCTACGAGCAGGATTCCCAGGAGGTTTCCCTGCCCGCTTATCGCTTCACACCCGACCAGCCCAGGGGAACCCTTGTCATCTTTGGCGGCTCCGATAGCTGCATCGAAGAATTCTTTCCTATCCTGATGGTCCTGGTCGAACGGGGATATGATATCGTCTTGTTTGAAGGGCCCGGACAGGGACGTGTGTTGGCAGAGCAACAAGTACCGCTGACACCCGACTGGCACAAACCTGTCAAGGCAGTCCTGGATTATTTCAATCTGGATGATGTTACTTTGATTGGAATCTCGATGGGGGGCTACATGGTTCTGGAGGCCGCCGCTTTTGAACCGCGTATCAAGCGCGCGATCGCCTGGGATGTTTTGTTCAATTCCTACAATATCTGGCTCGGAAAACTCGTGCCGGTCGAGCGCGCTTTCGTGAAATCCCTGTTGCGCCTGCATGCAGCTCCAGTTCTGAATGCACTGATGGGACAAGCGATGAAAAAGAACATGGTCGTTGACTGGGGCGTGCACCAGTCCATGTATCTCCTGGGAGTCAAGACACCATTCGAATATCTTCAAAAACTCAAAATCTTTAATAAGGGTGATTACTTTCATCTGGTCAAACAGGATGTGCTGCTTTTGGCCGGCACTGAAGATTTTGGGATACCGGTGGAACAGTTTTACCGGCAGATCGAAGCGCTCAAGAATGTGCGTTCGCTGACAGCGCGACTGTTTACACGGGCCGAGCAGGCTCAGAACCACTGTCAGGTAGGCAATCTGGAGTTAGCCCTGGATGTGATCGTGAACTGGATCGAGTTTACAACCCGGCATTCTGATTTGAACCGGACATAAATAAAAAGACCTTCACAAAAGTGAGGACCTTTTCTTTGGCGGGAGTCGCGCTTTGCGTCCCTTCGGGAATCGCTTCTACCTCCTCGGGGGGCGGGCACTGTGTGTCCCCCTTAGGGGAGATTTGAACCGAACTATTAAAGCGAAAGATCCTCAGGAACGAGGATCTTCTTTTGGCGGGAGCGATCGCGAAGCACCCCCTCGGGGGGCGGGATTTGAACCGAACTATTAAAGCGAAAGATCCTCAGGAACGAGGATCTTCTTTTGGCGGGAGCGACGGGATTCGAACCCGCGATCTCGGCCTTGACAGGGCCGCATGTTAAACCAGCTACACCACGCCCCCAAAGAGGACATAATATATCATACACCAGATACCAAGTCAAGAAGGAACCGTAGGGCGGGATTCTATCCCGCCATTTTATGGGTTCACCTAAATTGGCGGTTTAGCCCCCAAGTATGGGGGTCTAGAGAAAAGCCGCCCTACTGTCATCAGGTACGAAAAAATTATGAAACCCGCCGGATGGACACCAGTGTGACATCATCGCTGGGTGGAGCATTTCCACGAAAGGCATGCAGGCTGTTCTGAACCTTTTCAATGACGGATTGGGAAGTGCACTCCCCGATCTGGCTCAAAGTCTCCACCAGGCGCTGATCGCCGAAAGCCTCGCCGCTTTCGGAAAAGGTATCCGTAACACCATCGGTGTAGAGCAACAGGCAGTCGCCCTTTTCGAGGGTGATGTTGTGTTCAGTCAAATGGATCTCCGCCAATGCACCAAGGGACATGCCTCCCTGTAGTAAGGCTTCAACGCTCTTTCCATTATTGCGCATGACATAGGGCAGATTGTGCCCGGCATTGGCATACACCAACTCACCGCTGCTCGTATTCAGGATGGCATATATCGCGGTAACGAACAAACCACCCTCGTTATCCATCATCATCAGCGAGTTGACCTTTTCCAGTACTTCTGCCGGCCTCTCGACCTCGCGTACCGTTGCTCTGATCAACGTGCGCGCAACGGTCATGTACAGGGCAGCCGGCATGCCTTTATCTGAAACGTCGGCAATCACGATCCCAATTCGATCGTAAGGGAGTTTAAACACGTCATAGAAATCGCCGCCAACCTGACGGGCAGGCAGCCAGCGAATGCCCAGATCCCAGCCGTCAACGGTAGGCAGATGGTCCGGCAGGAAAGTTTCCTGGATCTGTCTTGCAAGCTGGAATTCACGCTCGAGACGTTCACGGTCGATCATCTCGTTATTGAGATGGTCGTTCTGGATGGCAAGCGAGGTCTGCTGGGCGATGCCGGTGAGGATCTCAAAACGCTTTTCACGTGCGCTGATTGCCGTATTTTTATCCATGACCAGCAGAACTCCGTAGGTGTCACCTTTTACTGCCAGGGGCAATCCGATGATGATATCTTCGTTGATCTTGAGCGATTCCTCGATATTTAAAGCGGAGTCATTGGCTTGCAAATTTTCCCAGGAATGGGGATCATCCATACCCTTGACCATCGGGAGAATGACCGGTTTTCCTTGTTCAAAAATTGCAGACAGGATTGGATAATCCTTTATTTCAAAACGGAAATTTGCATATTTAGCCAGGTTGGATGATCCATCGAGGATTACCTGGTTAACGACCAGGTTGCTTTCAATTGAATCCCATAACAAGATCCAGGCTTCATCTATACCAACCAGGATTGGTAGCGAATAAGTGATGGAAGACAGGATCTCATTGAGGTCATTCATGGTAACCACAGCCTGGGCTATCTGCAGCAGGGCGGCGGTTACGTAAGCCTCTGCCTGGCGGGTTTCAAGCAGATGGATGTTTTCAATTGTGACTGCCACCTGCTGGCTGATTCCCATAATGATCGATGAGCGATATTCAGATGCACCTTGATTCATCTGGATACCGGATCCAGGCTCATCATACGTAACGATCAACAACCCGAGCAGTTCTGAATGAGAAATCAGCGGATACAGGGATGCAAATTTCTCTTCACCCCAGGAAAACAAAGGTTCCAGGAAGTCCAATTCCATGCCAGGATTCGATACCGTTATTGGTTGATTGCTGGCTAACAATTGCTGGTAAATGGGTTTATCCGCCAGGGTAATGGGGTGATCTGAAAATTCCGCTACCGGGATATGCTTAAAGTCATGTGCAGCTTGTAATAGAAATACTTCCCTGATCGGATCCCACAAAAGCATGGCGCAAGCTTTGACACCTACCAGCAACGGTGTCAACCTTACAATCGTAGCTGCCATCTCTTCCAGCGAGGTTACAGACTGGATGGCTGAAGCCACTTGCAGCAACACGGTCGATACCCAGGCTTGCTCCTGGGCAGATGCATACAGTCTTGCGTTGCTGATTGCCACTGAAGCGTAGCTGGCAAACGCTTCGATCATGCCCCGTGCTTCATCTCCGTACCGGTTAGGTGTGGAATGGGCTAAAGCAATCACACCCAGTGTCTTGCCATTTGCCGTCAATGCTGCAGCTATGGAAGAGTAATCGCCCTTGTAACCCATTGCTTCACCAAGCGGTCCGATTGCCTCACCGGATTGGCGTATGATCGGATGTGGCGTATCGATTGCCTGCTTGAACCACATCTCCTTTTCAGCTTGCAAGGTCTGAAGTTTGTTGACGTTATCGTCACAACAGCCACTGACCGCTACCAGTTCAAGTTCACTGGATAATGAAGCTTGTTCCGGATTATAGGATTCGTTGAGCAACCAGATCGCGGCAACTTCACAGGGCAGCAGTTTGTTCAATTCGTCCAACACGATGTTTAAAAGATCATTCAACCCGGTGTCTTTTGTCAGCATACCCGCCACGTCACGCAGGCTTTCTGCAATTTCCGTTCGCCATTTTTGCGTTCTGTATAATGATGCATTGCGCAGCGCAGTCGCGACATTATCGGCCAGGGCTGTGTATAAATCCAGATCCTCTTCTTTAAATGCATCGAGCTTGTTGCTTTGTAAATCAAGGACTCCGGCGACATCACCTCCGAAGATCAATGGCAACGCCAATTCGGAGCGTGTATCTGAAGGTCCAAGGCTGAATGGTTGATAGCGATCATCCTTTTGGACATCGGCTGCCAAGGCAGGTTTTCCATTGTGCGCAACCCAGGGAATCAATCCATCAGAAGATTCCAGGTCAAAGTAAAAGCCTGCATCGCTGATGGTTTGACTTCGGGATCCACTGCCTGCCTGGAACAGGATCTGTTTGCGCCCCTTGTGGATCAGCCATAAATGGACATACGGGATATTAAATTGTTGCTGAATGATCTGGACGATATCATTTAATAAAACGTCCTGATCGAGAATTGACGCAATCATCTTGCTGACCAGACCGACCGTGCTGATCTGTTCCGCCCGCTCCTGAAGTTGGTTATACAGCGTGACATTTTCAATGGCGATTGCGATATTGTCTGCCAGCGCCCCCAACACCATTTTATCCAGACTGTGAAACGCATCCCGCTGTTTGCTTTGAATGTCAAGAACCCCATAAATATGATTCTCAACCTTGATGGGGATGGATAACTCCGATTTGGTCTCGGGAATTGCATCAATAAAACGAAAAACCGGGTCTTCGGTTACATCCGGGGAATATATTTCCCGGCCGGTAAGGGCTGCCTGGCCTATCATGCCATTACCAACCGTGAAATCAACCGTAAAAAGTCTGGCGACCTGAGCTTTTTTTACCTTGGGCGAAGCAGAACTTGCCCGTAACCGCAATATCTTTCGATCCGGCTCAAGCGTGAAAATCCCGACGTAATAGAAAGCAAATGAGTCACGGATCAACCGGGTAACTCGTTCTGCCAGCTCATCGATATCAAAAACGTTCGCAATTTGATTACTGACCAGCCTTACCAGGTTGATCTGTTCATAACGCCAATTTTTTAGAGTAAGCTGGCGGTTTGCCTGAAGTGCAAGAGCATAATAGGCTGAAAGGTTTTGGAATAAGTCCTTCTCAAAACGATTAAATCCCTTGGTATCTAATCGTTCAAGTTGAATGACGCCCAAAATTGTCTCCTGGGCGATCAGGGGAATAGCCAGTTTGTCAAAATAAGTGCCGGAAGTATTCCGACTCTTTGACCAGGAGTTGGTTTGGCAGGTGAGAAGGGCTTTGCCTGCCAGGCTGTCTTTTTCAGGGTTTTTGATAACCAGTGAGTTGTCTCCGGGCAGGGGATAGGCAGGTTTGACCAGCCAGATTGTGACTTTGGCCTTCGCCAGCTCGGTGAACGACTCCACCAGGATCTCGTGTTGTTCCTGTGTATTGGAGGCAGACAGCAATTTCTCTCCAACGCTGAAAAAATGCTGCCATTGGAGAGAGGCGCTATCACGTGCCAGGGTTCTTAAATCCGGCGATGCTGGCATTTGACCATCGTGACAACATTACCCCTGTTTTCCGAAAATTCAAAACAGACATCATCCATCAGCTTGTGCATGAAATAAAGACCCAAGCCGTGGGCCTCCCGTTGTCTTAGAGACCCATTGATATCCGGCTCTGGGATGTTGTTTGGATCGAATGGTTTGCCGTGGTCAACAAGTCTGACCGTAATGCATTGATTTTCTGTATCGATCGAAACATCGATGTCGCCGCGGTTTTCACCGCCATATGCGTGTTCGATAATATTCGAGCAGGCTTCGTCGACTGCCGTTTGGATCGCATATACGGCTGTATCGTCGAAACCTGCCTGTATTGCCTGATCGGTGACCAGGTCGCATATTTTTTCCAGGTTTTCATAACGACCTGGAAAAACGGCATGCTTCATGATAGTTTGAGTTGTTTAAAAACTTCCGACAGCGCTTATCGGATCGTCATAGAAATTAAACAGGATGGTAAAACCGACCAGGTCAAGAGCGGATTTAATTTTGGCAGGAACTTTTGCCAGTTTGAGTTCGCCGCGATTATATCTTTTGCAGGTTTTCTGAGCCAGCATTAATACACGCAGCCCTGCACTCGAAAGGAAATCCACACCACTCATATCTATTACGATGCGAAAGTCGCCTGCATCAGTGGATTTGGCAATGACTTTACTGAGTTCGGGTGCAGTATTACTATCCACACGACCTTTTACGGCAATCAAATTACAGTGCTTGAAACGACTAGTTGTTACTTCCATTTTAGGATCTCCATAAAAAAAACAGATTTAGTAACAGGCAAACTAATTATATCACCGCGCTTGTGTATTTATATTAATATGCGATAATAAAGGTGTGGTACGAGAGATAACTCCGGGTTACCGTATTACAGATATCAATCTGGATGACCGTCCGCGTGAAAGATTGGAAAAACATGGTGCATCGAAATTAAGTGCGCCGGAGCTTCTTGCGATCCTGATTGGATCGGGAATACCGGGGGAGAATGCCGTCCAGATTGGTCAACGTTTATTGGTTCACCATAAAAATCTATCCGGAATCTATAAAGCCGGTTTTAATGCTCTCTGCGCAGAACCTGGCATCGGTCCAGCCAAGGCTGCCCAGATCATGGCGGCAATGGAAATAGCGCGGCGGATGACCAACGAGATCGGGGATCAGAAGCTGGCTATCATGAGCCCTGATGATGCAGCAGCATTGGTAAAATTTGAAATGAGCGCACTTGAACAGGAAGAACTTTGGGTTATACTGCTCGATACCCGTTATCGATTGATCGAAATTGATAAGCTATATAAGGGGTCATTAAATGCATCCTCAATTCGAATTGGGGAGATATTCAAAGGGGCAATAAGAAAAAATGCTGCAGCCGTGATCGTCATGCATAATCATCCGAGTGGGGATACGACCGCCAGCCCTGAGGATATTGCCATGACACAGGAGATGGTCAGGGCAGGTGAGCTTTTGAATGTGGAGGTTGTCGATCACCTGATCATTGGGGGGAATCGCTTCCTATCCATGAAGAACAACCACATTGTGATTAAATAGTTCACAGTTCATTGAAATAGTTCCATACAAAATATTCTTCCTGACAGGAAATATTCCAAACATTTGGAGCGTGTAGTATTTTGTATTTTCAAATGATGAATGACACCTTGTTTCCTTTAATAAGGCGAAGGTATACTTGGGTGCTTCTCACATCTGGAGATAACAAAAATGTCTAAAACAGTCCTTGCGATAGTCCCTCATCCTGATGATGCTGAGTTCTTTGTTGGTGGAACTCTGGCAAAATTCACCCGGGCGGGGGATAAAGTGGTGATCGTAACCACCACCGATGGGTCAAAGGGGTCATTTGAATTAAGCGGACAACAATTAATAGACGTGAGGAGAGAGGAAGCCATGAATGCAGGGAAAAGCCTGGGCGCTGACAAGGTTATACTGCTTGGTTACACCGATTTTGAGCTTGACCGCCTCCAACCCACTGAATTACGCGAAAAATATGTACATTTGATCCGTGAATATAAACCTGATATTTTTATAACAGAAGATTATTTATATGCTGCTGAGCTGCATCCGGACCATTGCATGGTGGCGCGCATTGCCGGTGAAGCGGTCAACTTTGCATACCTGCCGTTGTTATATCCAGAACATCTTCAGGAGAAGCTAGAACCTCATTTCACCCCCGTAAAGTTATTTTATACCGAGGACCTTGAAGCCGCCAATTATATCGAGGATATTAGTGACACCTTTGACAATAAAATGGCTGCCCTGTGTGAGCATAAAAGCCAGGTGAAATTCCTGGTGGAGGACATCCAGCGCCAGGCACAGTTGGCAGGTGTTGATCTTAAAGCTGCTGCTGGTGAATCACTTGATGATCCCGAAACCGCCTTACGATTGGCTATGCAGTTACAAGCAACGAAAGTGGGCGCCAAGGCAGGATTCGATTTAGGAGAAGCTTTTCGCCAAACACGTTTTCATCCGCTGATCGAGGATCTATTGACCTAATAACAATTATTCTGGGATAAAATGGAATATTCCCGCCACAGCTGGAATAATCATCGTTGGGATACTAACACTGGAGAAGATCATCATGGATCCTGAAAGAAAACAATACACAAAGAATCGTTGGTATGCTGTAATCGTATTTTTCTTTTTCATGTTGCTGCACCAGGCGGATAAACTTCTTATCGGTCCCTTGACCACGCCGATCCAGGAAACGTTTGGAATCAACAATACCCAGATGGGTGCGGTGGTCACCGGCGCATTGATCGTCGGAGTGATCGCCTACCCTTTGTGGGGCTGGCTTTACGATCGATATTCGAGAGCCAAACTGCTCGCCCTGGCATCTTTGCTGTGGGGAGCATCCACCTGGATTAGTGCCATTGCACCTACATACCCGCTATTCGTCGCAACCCGTGCTTCTACCGGAATCGACGATTCAAGCTATCCGGGTTTGTTCAGTATGATTGCAGATTACTTCGAACCAAAAACGCGTGGCCGTATTTATGGTTTTCTTCAGATTGCCCAGCCGTTAGGTTATCTGATTGGAATGGTGTTGGCATTGATGCTGGCGGGTGTGATCGGTTGGCGGTCGATATTTTATATCACCGGAACGATGGGTATCATCATTGCGATCTTCATTTTCCTCGGCGTACGCGAACCGTTGCGCGGTGGTTCTGAGCCGGAATTGGCAGACCTTGAAAAAATGGGGGTTTACAAATTCGATTGGAAGGTCGCGCGTGACCTGGTCAAGAAACCAAGCATGCTCATCATCTTCGTGCAGGGATTCTTTGGTGTCTTCCCGTGGAACGTGATCACCTACTGGTTTTTCGCGTATTTGGAGCGGGAGCGTGGTTACGATTCAAATTCCATCCTGTTTGCCATGGCACCTGCAATTTTGGTGATGGCATCCGGCTACTTCATTGGAGGCGCACTGGGTGATTATTTATTCAAGAAAACCCCCAGTGGCCGTTTGATCGTTTCCACCATAGGCGTTTTGTTGGGCGCATTTTTCCTGTATCTGACATTGAATGTGCCGCTGGGGGATAAAACGACTTTCACAGTGTTCTTAATGTTGACCGCTTTATTTATGCCCTTTGCCTCGCCTAATGTCATTGCTACAGTCTACGACGTATCCCTTCCGGAAGTGCGCAGTACAGGATTGGCCGTGGAGAGTTTCATTGAATCGGCGGGAGCTGCATTGTCTCCCTTGATTGCCGGGTACATTTCAGATATCCTGACTCTAAAAGATGCAATATTGATCATTTGCATCAGCACCTGGCTGCTTTGCGCTTTCTTCTTCATGTTCGCAACGAGATTGGTGCCCCCGGATATCAAGATCCTTCGGAATCAATTAAAAGAACGAGCTGAAATCGAACGCAAACTGCAAGCCACGAAAGGATAACAGTCGATGAAATTAGCGATCATTGGCGCGGGGGGTGTTCGAACACCCCTCCTGATTCAAGCACTGTATAAACGGCAAGAGCGCCTTGGAATAAGCCAATTGTCTTTAATGGATATTGATCCGCTTCGATTAAACACGATCGCTGCCGTCTCACATCAGTTGGAAAACAATCGAAAGTTAGACTATAAGATCACGCGCACAGAAGATCTAAAAGAAGCTTTGACGGGCGCCGATTTTGTGATTACAACTTTTCGTGTGGGTGGGATCGAATCGCGCGTGATCGATGAGCGCGTACCGCTAAAATTAGGCTTGTTGGGGCAGGAGACCACCGGAGCGGGTGGGTTTGCCATGGGGTTGCGTGGCATTCCCGTATTGATCGACATAACAGATCAGATGAAAACCGTTTGCCCGGATGCATGGTTGATCAATTTTGCCAATCCGGCCGGCATGTTGGTTCAGGCGCTTCACTCCGCAACCGATTGGAAAAAGATGGTTGGTATTTGCGATGCACCGGTGGAATTCCTTTCGGTCTTTGCCAGTCTTCTTCGAACAGAAAACGAACAGGTCGAGCTCGATTATTTTGGACTTAACCACCTCGGCTGGATCAGGGCCATTAGAAAAGATGGACATGACCACTTACCGGAGTTTATTGATTTATTGTTGAAAATTGGAGGTATTCCCCAGTTTCCATTTGAACCAAAACTGGTGGCAGCGCTCGGGATGATCCCCAATGAATACCTGTATTATTACTACTACAATCGCCAGGCAGTGGCTAACATTCAAAAGGCCGGTATTACCCGCGGTGAGCAGATTCTGAATGAGAACAGGGATCTGTTCGAAAAAATCAACGATTTGTTAAAGATGAAAGATTACCAGGCGATCGAGAAGGCATATCAGGAATACACCCATCACCGCAGTGGTACTTATATGCAAAATGAGGTAGGGCGGGAGATTACAAAAGGAAACCCGGAAACCGATAAATTTATCGAGCAAGTGTCTGCTGAGGGTTATGCCGGGGTTGCGCTGGAATTAATTGAAAGCCTGCAGGGTAAGAAAGATCGTCGTATGATATTAAATGTGCCCAATCAGTTGTCTATCCAGGCCATGGCTGAGGACGATATAGTGGAAATACCATGCAACGTTTCCAGGGACAGCATTATACCCATACCAGTCGAAGCGATTCCTGATCATTGCCTGGGGTTAATGAAAGCGGTAAAAGCCTGTGAAATGTTGACCATCGAGGCAGCTTTGGAAAAGTCTTTCGAAAAAGCCCTGCAAGCATTAACGCTTCACCCCCTGGTCCAGGATTATCAACTGGCGAAAAAAATCCTGGATGGGTATATGGCACAACACGGCGATTATTTCCCTCGGTTGGTCTGATATGGTATATGATGTCTTGGCACTGGGGGATTACTCCCTGGACTTGATCTTTGCCGATCTAGAACGAGCGCCGGCTTTAGGAAAAGAAGTATATGGTAGAAAGTTTTCCATGCTCCCGGGTGGAACCTATAATACTGCAGCAGCTTTACACAGGCTGGGGGTGAATGTTGCCTGGGCAGCCAATTTCGGTAACGATGAATTCAGCCAATTCGTATTGAAAGCAGCCTCGGAGGAGGGATTAACTCCTGTTTGTTTTTCCCTTAAGGACAAACCATATCGCAATATCACCGTAGCAGCATCTTATAAAACCGAGCGGGCATTTATCAGCTACTCTGATCCGCAAATTATCAACCCCGTATACCTTAGAAGAATATTTACCACACCGTGCAGGATATTGTTCATCAGTGGATTGTATACCGGGCAGATATTTACACTCGGAGCCAGCCTTATACGCTCGAGAAAAATGCTGCTGGTTATGGATGGCAATTCGTCTGCCGGTACCCTGGCAGATCAGAAGATCGTAAGATCATTGAAAGCTGTAGACATATTTATGCCCAATGCCCGTGAAGCACGCAGGCTGGTTGGATCAGATAAGCTTGAAGATTGTTTAAAAGATTTGGGATCGCTGATCAATTTGGTTGTAATAAAAGATGGTCGGAATGGAGCCTATGCGATCCAGAATGGTCAAATAACGCATGTACCCGGCATTCCGGTCAAATGTTTGGATACAACCGGAGCAGGCGATTGCTTCGATGCAGGATTTCTTAAAGCATACCTGGACAACAACGACCTGGAAACATGTCTGAAATGGGGGAATATCGTAGGAGGATTGTCAACCCAGGGATTTGGGGGTTCCGGATTTATTGTCTATATTGAGGATGTAAAAAAGACCTTGAAAAAATGCTATAAGGGGTAATTATACGCAGAGCGATGGGCAGTTAATTGACTCTCTTATGCCTTTAATGATTGCAACTTCCACAATTCCCACCGGAGCAAGATCCACAACCTGAACCGCTGTCTGCAAGCGATTTGCCACTGCTATGAGCAAAAAAGACCGATAAAACCCTGCGGGTATCCTTGCTTTTACAGTATGTGCATTCAATGATTTTATCTGCATCGTTCATTGAACGAATCATTTCAAACTGTCGACCACATCCCCGGCAAGCATATTCATAAAGTGGCATGGTAATCCTTTATCTATCCGAATTATAGTGCTATCTGAAGGTATTTGTTACGATAGTAAATGAGAGTCAATAAAACGATGAATTGAACCCCGGCATTAAAAATCATCGAAAATTGATCAAAGTAGAACAGTACAAGGTTCAGAGTTGTTAATAAAAATAATAAGCAGATGTAAGCTGTGGCACTTGCCTTTTTATCCTTGTTAATCAGAAACAGGAAAACTGAGATTGCCAGCGTGATACCCATGATAAGGTCGAAACTGAGCCGTATGATGAATAATCCGCTGGTGATTGGTCCTGTAACCAGTTCGCGGTTGACAAGGTGGATGAGTTGCTCCAGAAGGGAATCCGGTGACCGCAGATGGCTGATGAAGGTGATCGGGTAGAACAATTCCCAAATTGACAATCCAAGCAAACCACCAATAAGGAACGATTTGATCCGGGACCTCGTAAAGTGGCGGTCGCGGAAAACGATCCATCGATTGTTAAAACGATCAAGAATCATGGGTTTGGATTTCGGCCGGTTCTTCAGTTCCTTATCAAGATAATTTTCCAACCCATCGCAGATGGGTTGGAGGGCATGATACACAGGATTTTGCCTGACGATCTCTATCTGAGCCTGTAACTGTTCCAGGTCAATTTCGGAATAATCCTCGTCAAGGATCTCCTCAAGATCGGCCAGCAGTTGGTAGAGTTCCATGCGTGTGTTACGACGTGAACGCCTAACCACCAGCGTATATACCAGGACTGTCAATAAAAAGAATGAATAAATAATCGGTGCAGCTGCCGGGAAGAAGTAATCATTGTTTGCCGTGATGAATTTACCCACTTCATCAATGAATAAACCGACCCCAATACCGCTGAGGATAGCGCTCAAGGTGAATATCTTTTGATTGATAAAAGTCAGAATCAGATTAATGGCGCCGAAAAGGAAAAGACCACCCCATAATACATGCGCAATATGAAGGCTGCCACCTCCGAGCTGTGGGTATCCGGTCAGATATAAAAACAAACGGGTCAGGCCTACAGTTAACGCAAATGACAGCAAAGTGATTAAGATGTAGCGTTCTGCATGCCTGCGGAGGATATACCGGGTAGCCACCCGCTGTTTCGTTACTGTATGGGTCTTGCGAATCTTGGCCATTCTTTATTCCGATCGGCACAAAATGACATCAAATTACGATCTCGCGTGATGCATCCGGTGATAAATGATGTCAATATACTTGATGATCTTGAATCCAACGACTGATTGTCAATCTGCCGTAAAATACACAGCCATTGCAAACGGTTTTGAGTAAAATCCAATAATATATCCGCAGGATCATCAGGTATCGCCCTGGTTATACCATCCTTAAAATTCTTGAAACCAACATCTGAAAAGAGGTTCATTATTGCATTGTGTTCAGCTGTATCGAGGTCTGAAATCAAAGCATTCAAGCTAATGGGCATATCGTCTGAGTTAATGGTAAATCCGTTTTTATCATAAGCATGCAAGGCAGCAAGCGTGGCTTTCATGATTGCAGTGAAAGCTGGAATGGATATGCCATCATATATATGGGGTGGTTCTACTCCTTCTATTAGATAATCGCGAAGTTGTTTGAAAGTGCCAGACAACGGGTATTCCAGCGACCCTCCGTTGATAGGTTCTGAAACAGTCATCCAGAAGGCGGGAATGTTTAATTGCCTGGCTGCCAGGATATCCTCTTTGAGGTCGTTGCCAACCATAATAACGGGCTCTTTCGGATAGCCAAGGTATGCAAGGATTTCGGCGTAATAAGCGGCATGTGGTTTGGCAAAATGCATGAACTCATAAGTCGTGACAAGCTCGAAGGGAACTTGCTCAACAGGCAACCCTGCCCAAACCAGACGATTGAAAGTGGCGATGCGGGGGAAAAGCGGATTGGTTGCGACGACAACGCGGTTGCCGGAGGAAATTTGATCCTGGATAAACTCTATGGCCTCCGGGATTTGCCTGGTAAGATATCCAAGCGAGGGAAATTCATTTCTATAAAAGTCCAGAATGAGATCGATGATGGTTTGTTTCTCGACACCCAATTGCGGGTAGAAATGAGCATCGAAGGCATCCTCGAGGGTGACCAGGGGGTTGTCGTTTTCAAGCATTTCTTTTGTTCCAAGCAAGAGCTCGCGAAGCATCCTATCTGGTGGTAATTGGGATGCAAGATGCTCGCCCAGTTTTTTCATGTATGCAGGTTGGAAATTCTTCATGCTATTGGAGAGCAGGGTGCCATCCAGATCACAAAGGAGGATCATTTCGCACCCCCTTCAATCCAGATCGATGGGTAGTGGATGACAGATGCCACAGCCGACATAAGGTTCATCAACAACTTTATCCGATTGGCGACAATATGCCTGCACGATCACGTGCCGGTTGAGGTGTAGTACACCCGGAGAAACCTTACCGATAAGACTCATAAATTCACAGGAATTCGCCCGTAAAATCCCTGGCACAGGGCAATTTTTACATAGATCGCGGGTCCATTGACGGGGCGGAGGTGCATCACCGATCAACCTGCAGGATTCACGGTTGCGGCCGCGGTAGTAATCACCGAAGAAGAACGTGCATTCAGTCCCTGTTGGTGTACGCATGGATTATCCTGGCAAAAGAACCAATATCTCCTTGAGCGATCTACCGGTCTTTTCTAAAATCATTCTGTTATACGCGGGTAACGTAGGTATTGGTACGGGTATCGACCCGGATCTTATCCCCGACATTGACGAAATTTGGTACCTGTATCTCAAGACCGGTATCGGTCTTGACTTTTTTGGTCAGATTGGTAGCGGTATCTCCGCGCACAGACACTTCAGCCTGGACAACCTCAAGATCTACAGTGGTTGGGAGTTCAATGTCGATTGGTTCATTATCATAATAGGTTAATTTGACTTCCATACCTTCCTTCAGATAGCCGGCAGAATCGCCAATCAGATCTCCTTTAACAGTCGGCTGATCGAATGTTTGCATATCCATGAAAGTGAACATGTCGCCATCCCGGTATAGAAATTGGACATTGTGGAAATCCAGCCGGACATCCTGTATGCGATCACCGGATTGGAAGGTTTTTTCTAGTGTATTGCCTTTGCGAATATCGCGTGCTTTTATACGGATGGTCGCGTTGCCGCGGCCTGGTTTGTTATGGGAGTATTCCAGCACTTTATACAGGGTACCATCCAGTAGAAACGTCACGCCTTTGCGCAGATCATTAACATCTATCATTGAATTATTTCCTCATTCTTTCATTATTGACGCAAGGCATGATTATAGTCGACTGGGATATTGATGACAAGATGATACAAGCTCTGTTTAATAGAGACTAATACAAACCCCAGTTGGTTGTAGCGCCATCCTCCAACATTGAAAAATCCCACGGATCCAAGCTAAAGTCGATGCGCGTGGTTTTTCCAAGCGCTGTCTCAGCCTGAATGCGGGCGGATTCAAGCAATGAGGGACCGTAGGGACAGAATGGTGTTGTGAGCATCATTTTAATCGTAACGATCTCGTCAATGAGGCTCACATTACGTACCAATCCCAACTGAATGATGTCCATCCCTATTTCTGGATCTTTTACCGTTCGAAGTGATTGCTTTAGTTTATCGATCAATTCGGGATGACTATCTTCAATTTCCCAATGAAGGGGTGTGGATTTTGCCATCTCTGACATGCTTTATCCCTTGATCCCTGAAGGCACGATGTATGTGCAAAGATTATCACCCCGCAGGATGCAGGTCATGCGATTTACAGGGATATCCAACAGCTTGGAGATGACCGCTTGATCAATAGAACAAATTTCAGGGTGGCTGCGACCGATATGATGGTATGGGCAGCGTATTTCGTGGATCTCGTACTGGTTTTTGGTTTTCACCCACTCTATGATAAAACCTTCTTCCTCAAGAAGTTTTTTTATCATATTGAGGCGTTCTTCAATCGAAAGATCTTTGATCTTATCCTGATATCCAGCAACAATTGCTGTCGCAACCTTATCAAATAATTTATTCATGGTACTGTCGGGCAACAGTGAACGCATTTGTTCCAGCAGGTGGTTGGTGAGTTTCAAATAACTGGTAGGGAATTGCTCCATCCCTTTTTCGGATAAGGAATAGACAAGTCTCGGTCTTCCAACACCATGTCGTTCCTCTTCAGAGTGGATCAGGTTATCCGCCTGAAGACTTGACAGGTGATGGCGTACAGAAATACCGTTTATCTTAGCAGCAATCGCCAAGTCGTTGATGGTTGCATTGGGGTGGTTCAATAATGTTAATAGTATTTTTTCTCTGGTGCCAGACATAAATCAGCCTACTATTAAATAAAATAAACCAGATAGATATCTAGTATAACAAACTGGATAGTATTTGTCAATATATCTGGGTTCGAGATATCACTTGTGTCAGTATATGCTAAAATAATCACATCATAGTTACAAGAGGAGTCTACCATGTCTGATCAACAAAAATATGAAAAGCAGGAGAAAGAAGAGAAAGACGAAAAAGAACCCCAGAAACACGAAGAGAAATCCATGGAAGAAAAATGGCAAAGAGACCCACTGGGTACCATGATCTGGGCATTGATCCTGATCTGGGCTGGCCTTGTTTGGCTGGGCTGGAATTTCGGCGTGCTTGAGCGATATACACTTCTCAAACGCTTTTTAACCAGTGAAGGAATCATCCAGCCGCCGATCTGGGCACTCATCTTTCTCGGGGCAGGTGTGCTGATCCTGATGGAAGTATTGATCAGGCTGATTGTGCCTGCTTACAGGCGATCCGTGATCGGCAGCATCATTGTTGCTGCCATCTTCCTGGGGATCGGTCTGGGTGACCTTGTCAAATGGAATTTTATCTGGCCGGTCGTTATCATTACCATCGGTCTGGTGATTATTGTTCAGGGTTTGCTGCGACGCAAGTGAATTAGAGTCTGCCCAGGTTGAAAGAGGTGAACTCATCCCAGGCGTAACGCCAGGGGGTCCACCATTTTTCACGTCCAATACAACGGAAATAGGGCGGTTTCACTGCCAGGATAAAATCGCCGATCCTGTAACGCGACAGGACCGGCGTGGAGGCGATTATACTGCCCATTTCACCGGGTTTCATCTCATGCAGCATCTTGACTCCTGCCTGGGTTTCAACCTCCAGGAAAAAAATGTCATAGTTGGGCACCCAGGCACGTTTTTCGTCCATTTGTTGACCGAACATACCTTCAGTAGCACCGTAAATCTCGCGTATCCTGGGATTACCGTATAGTGCTTTCAAGGCTGGCTCCAGGCGTGTGTTAATACCCGGTACGCTTCCCAGAGTCATGATCTGTGTTTTCCACAAGTCTCTGGGATATTTACCATGCTTTCGCTTTAGAAAGCGGCCGAAGTCAAGCGCGGTTGGAGCGACTCCTCCCACCAAAGTGACGTTAAGATCCCGGCATTTCTCGTACGCCAACTCGAAGCGGGCTTCCCAATCTCGGATGGTTTTACCGCCACCCAAGGCATCGATTTCTTCCTGCCCGGGTACGGATTGGATAGGCGTAAAGGTGGAAACGTATTTTGTATAAATTCCAGAACTGTAGCCATAGGTGACTTCCCGGCCACCAATTTTTATTTTTCCCACTTCTGAGGGGAAATTCAAATTAAGATTGACACCATCGAACAGGTCGATCCTGCCTGAGGTGGTCACATAATTCAACATGGCCCTGCCGGCACTGACTCGTTGACCAAGGTCGGTAGGTGTCATGGGAATGAATTTGGTCTCACCTTTTGTTGTGCCTCGGGTAATTGCCCATCCTACAGGTTCCTCGTTTAATAAAACGCGATAATCACCAGCCATTACCTTTTGGATCAGAGGTTTGTAATCTTCATGACTCTTGACGGGAAATTCACGGCGATAGTCGTCAATGGTATTAACCTTTTCGGCGTGATGGTCCCTGCCGTATTCCGTTTCCTGATAAATGGATAGCAGGTATCTAAGAACACTTTTCTGCGAACTGTAAGGATCCTTCAATGATTCACGCCAGGGATTTAAATAGAGATTGAGGTTATCTACCGTAATGAATGAGCGGTCAGTTGACATTAAATTTCTCCTGCTGAGTTTATCTGATTTTATTGTATTACAGAGGATAGTGCAAATAAATGCTAGAGTAAAAATTGGAAAAGAATATAGATAAATTTGGTAAATATTGACTTTGAATGCCGGCTGTGCTATAATAAATGGCAAATTGTATTTACTAGATAATTATCATAATTATCTATAATAATTGTGAAGTCGGAGCAGGTATGACTAAGCTGGAAATAAAAAATATCCATGTGTCGATTGAAGGGAAGGAAATCCTCACAGGTGTCAATTTAACGATCCAACAGAATGAAGTTCATGCCATCATGGGGCCAAACGGCACCGGAAAATCCACGCTGGCCTATACACTCATGGGTCATCCTGCATATAAGGTAACCAAGGGGGATATCTTATTAAATGGGAAAAATATTGTTCAATTGAGTACTGAGGAACGCTCCCGCTTGGGTTTATTTCTCGCTTTTCAATACCCGGTATCCATTCCTGGTGTCAGTGTCGCCAATTTTTTGCGGACGGCTCTCAATGCCAGACGGAGGGCAGAAGATCCACAGGATAAGGGTATTTCAATACTCGAATTTCGCAAATTACTGACCGAGAAGATGGATTTTCTAAAAATAGATCCTGCTTTTGCCGGTCGCTACCTGAATGAAGGATTTTCCGGAGGGGAAAAAAAACGAACAGAAGTCCTGCAGATGGCAATATTGAAACCATCCATCGCTATACTGGATGAAACTGATTCGGGTCTCGATATCGATGCTTTGAAGATCGTCTCAGAAGGTGTGAATGCCCTGCATAGCCACGACATGGGAATACTGGTCATCACTCATTACCAAAGAATCCTGAACTATATTAAACCGGACAAGGTTCACATTATGATAGACGGAAGGATAGTGGAGAGTGGTGATGCTGAGCTGGCATTGCACCTGGAAGAGCAGGGTTATGAATGGGTGCGCGAAAAATATGAGGTCGCCGGATCCTGAGCAAACGACCAGAGTAAATATTAAATAATGAACGATAGCAACAAGCCTGAATTTCTTGATCATCTGGGAGAATACCAATACGGTTTCTCAGATCCCGATGTGTCGGTATTTAAAAGCCGCAAGGGGTTGGACAGGAATGTCGTCGAACAGATCTCCGCAATGAAAGACGAACCGGATTGGATGAGGGATTTCAGGCTGAAGGCATTAAACCATTTCCTCACCAGACCGTTTCCGAGATGGGGGGCGGATATCTCTGGCTTGGATCTGGATTCGATCTATTATTATGTGAAACCATCAGAAAAGATTGGCAGAACATGGGAGGAAGTGCCTGACAGCATTAAACGTACCTTTGATAAATTGGGTGTTCCAGAAGCGGAACGGAAATTCCTGGCAGGTGTGGGTGCACAATATGAATCTGAGATGGTTTACCATTCCATTCAAAAACACCTGGAAGACAAGGGTGTCATCTTCCTAAGTATTGAAGATGGATTACGCCAGCATCCAGATCTTTTCAGACGATATTTTGGTACGGTGGTGCCGATGGAGGATAATAAATTCGCAGCCTTGAACAGTGCGGTGTGGTCGGGAGGTTCGTTTGTTTATGTTCCGCCTGGAGTTAAAGTTGATCTACCGTTGCAGGCGTATTTTCGTTTGAATATTGCGTCAATCGGACAGTTCGAAAGATCCTTGATAATCGCCGATGAAGGTTCACAAGTCCACTATGTTGAAGGGTGCACGGCGCCAACTTACTCAACCAGTTCATTTCATAGTGGTGTAATAGAAATTATTGTAGGCAAGGGCGCCCGGGTGCGCTATACCACCATTCAAAACTGGTCTACCAATGTATATAATCTGGTGACCCAACGCGCAAGAGTCGAGGAAGGCGGCACAATGGAATGGGTTGATGCCAATCTCGGGTCCAAAGTCACCATGAAATATCCGGCTTGTTATCTGGTAGGTCCCGGTGCGCATGGCGAGATTTTGTCCATGGCTTTTGCCGGACCCGGACAGATTCAGGATGCCGGAGGCAAGATGATCCACCTTTCGCCCAATACTTCCTCCAGGATCACTTCTAAATCGATCAGCAGGGCAGGAGGAAGGGCATCTTATCGTGGATTGTTGAAAGTATATAAAGGAGCCAAAAATACAAAAGCCAATGTAGTCTGCGATGCTCTATTGCTGGATCCGCAATCTCGCTCCGATACTTACCCGACAATTGATGTTGATGAACAAGATGTATCGATCGGTCATGAGGCATCTGTATCGAAAATAGGAGATGAGCAATTATTCTATCTAAAAAGCCGCGGATTAAACGATGAAGAGGCGATAACAATGGTGGTCTCAGGGTTCATCGAGCCCCTGGTCAAGGAATTACCGATGGAATATGCAGTGGAAATGAACCGTTTGATTCAGTTGCAGATGACCGGCACGGTAGGGTAATAGTACCATGACTCCGGAAAAAGTCATTTTAAAAAGAGATATTGAGTCAGCCAAGCAATCTGAACTCTGGTTAAAGCTGGAAGATATTCCGTTCAGTAAACGGAATAGCCTGGATGATCGACGTCGATCTGCCTGGAACCGATACTTATCTCTGGCTATGCCTGACAGGATGGATGAAACCT
The DNA here is from genome assembly GCA_963701225.1 of uncultured Chloroflexia bacterium. Classification (GTDB taxonomy): domain Bacteria; phylum Chloroflexota; class Anaerolineae; order Anaerolineales; family Anaerolineaceae; genus JAFGXF01. The sequence goes on from OY969578.1 coordinate 1,881,400, forward strand.
GGCGGCGGGTCGATCTAACCAAGATGCCCTACGATGTGATCAATCAATCGCATCTCACTGGAAAATTAAACAAACCAGAGATGGAGATCGAGTCTGCCGACGATCTGCGATCCAAAGGGGTACTGGGTGTAAATCTACTGGATGCTGAAAATATTTATTCAGATCTGGTAGAAAAAGCGATTGATCAACTGATTGATCCCGACATGGATAAGTTCGCGGCGTTGGCTGCAGCTCAGGCAGACTCAGGTGCATTTTTGTATGTGCCCAGAGGCTTGAGCATAGACCAACCAATTCGGATATCGCTCTCGTGTTCAGGAGATACGCTTGCGCTCTTTAACCATCTCATCTGGCTGGAACCGGACACAAAGCTTACTTTAATACTGGACTATAGGTTGAAGGATACAAAACATGGAACACAATTAAACATCGGTAGCACCGGAATGCATATCGGTGAAAATGCCACACTAACAGTTGTTGAATTGCAGCCAGATGGGAAGAATACGTGGAACATCATACACGAAAGAGCCCAACTCGAAAAAAATTCCAACCTTGTTTGGATAGTATGTTCGGCAGGAAGCAGGTTAACCAAGGACTTCATCCAGATCGATCTGACACAACCTGGTGCTGAAGCAAAAGTTGCCGGATTATATATCCCGTCTGATCATCAGCAGGTCGAATTCGAGACCAGGCAAAACCATCTATCCCCCAACACGACCAGCGATTTGCTATTCAAAGGAGTGTTATTGAATGAGAGCAGTTCGCTATTCAGAGGGATGATCTATGTGGCACCGAAAGCTGTAAAAACCGATGGGTATCAGGCAAATAGAAACTTGATCCTTGGACCAAAGGCACATGCAGACTCGCTTCCCGGTCTAGAGATCCTGGCAGATGACGTCCAATGCTCACATGGCGCGACGATCGGTAATATCGATCCCGAAGAGCTCTTCTACTTGCAAACACGCGGTCTTGGCAAAGGTGATGCCAGGCAACTGATCGTTCAGGGTTTTTTGGACCCCATTATACAGAGGATACCATTGGAAACTGAACGAATACGGATACAAAAGCGAATAGAACGTAAAATGTCGCTTATCCAGTAATTAGAGCTTGTATTATTTTCAAGCGATGCTAAAATGAAAGGTGTAATCATTGACTACTACAAAAACTAAAAGTAAGAAAAAAGTTGAAATTAATAACGGGCTGAAAAGGGAAAAGAAAATGTCCGAGTTTGCATATATGAAAGCCCCAGCTGACGATCTCGATTATGATGTCGGAGATGTGGTGGAAGTATATTGCGATCACGAAAAAGGTGGACAACGGGTGCGGGGATGGATGAAAGGTATTGTGGTTCAGGTGGATTCCAAGATGGTGGCGGTTCAATTCCGTACCAATGTTTACCTGACTGATGGCTGGATGGTGCCAGACCACATTTTGTGGTATCCGCAGAATTCCGGTCATCTACGCATGCCGATAAAACGATCCGCAAAAGCACCCGAGAGAATAGAGTTTTAATTCCGCATCCAATCAGTAGTAGAGAAAGATGAAATGGATACCATAAAGATTCAAGCGGATTTTCCGATTCTTGAACGGAAGGTCACCGGAGGAAAGCGGTTGATATACCTGGATTCTGCGGCCACGTCACAGAAACCTGGATCAGTAATAGACTCCATGGACTATTATTATCGAAATATGAATGCCAATGTACATCGTGGTGTACATGCGCTGGCCGAAGAAGCCACACAAGCATACGAATCTGCAAGGTTGCGCATAGGTATTTTTGTTGGAATAAAAAATCCGCGGGAAATTGTTTTCACCCATAATACGACAGAGTCTATCAATCTGGTCGCCAGAACCTGGGGGCATAACGAATTAAAATCGGATGATCTGATCATATTAACGACCATGGAACATCATTCCAATCTGGTACCCTGGCAAATGCTGGCGATAGAAAAAGGTCTCAGGTTGGAATTTATCAATCTGACAGCGGAAGGTCTTTTGGATCTATCTGAGTATCAGAAATTATTGAACCAAAATCCTAAACTGGTTGCGTTTACACAAATATCCAATGTGCTGGGGACGATCAATCCAGCAAAAGATATTATCAAACAAGCCCACCAGGCAGGAGCCATCACGCTTCTGGATGCTGCCCAATCAGTCCCGCATCTTCCGGTGGACCTGAAAGATCTGGAAGTGGATTTTGCTGCTTTTTCTGCGCACAAAATGTGCGGTCCAACAGGTATTGGCGTGTTATTCGGGAAGGAAGAGCTTCTTTCAAAAATGCCTCCATTTTTAGGAGGGGGCGACATGATTAAAAAGGTGGAACTGCGGTCTTTTAAACCCAACGAGCTGCCGTATAAATTCGAAGCAGGTACACCTGCAATTGCTGAGGCGATTGGGTTTGGAGCAGCGGTAGATTACCTGACTGACGTTGGAATGGATGCGATCGCGAAACACGAACAGGAATTGGTAACGTACGCACTTGACCGTCTGGCTGAGATCCCGGGGGTTGGCATCCTTGGACCGCCAGCCGAAAAACGGGGTGGCGTGGCATCTTTTACCGTTGAAGGCATCCACCCGCATGACGTCGCCCAAATTCTGGATGGAGAAGGCATTGCAATTCGAGCCGGTCACCATTGCGCCATGCCACTACACGATATCCTGGGGATCCAGGCATCCTCTCGAGCCAGTTTTTATCTATATAATACGATGTCTGATATCGATGCACTGGTGGATGGAATCTATAAAGCGAAAAAGGTATTCAATTAAACAAAAACATGGACGATCTTTACAGGGAAATCATCGTAGACCGCTATAAAAACCCCCAGTTCAAAGGCAAGCTGGATGCTTTTAACATCAGCTTTGAGGATGAAAATCCGCTCTGTGGGGATCTGATCCGCATTGACTTGCGGGTGGATGAAGAGGGTGTCATCCGCGATGCGGTTTTCGAAGGGCATGGCTGTGCCATTTCACAGGCATCAGCCGACCTTCTGATCGAAAGCGTGATTGGAAAAAAGGTCGATGAAGTAAAAAAAATGACCAAGCAGGATATTTTGGATCTGCTGGGCATCGAACTTGGCCCGGTCCGTTTGAAGTGTGCCCTATTACCCCTTAAAGTAATTAAAGCGGGTGTCTATGGTCTCAAAGAAGCGGATGATAGTCTGGTGGAAGGCTAAGGTAGGATGAGTGTCGATCAGGAGGATGGGTATATTCCGGTAGTGAGTACATCACAAATGAAAGCCGGAAGCCGGCTTATTGTTGAAATTGGTGGAAAAGCATATATATTATTTCACGTGGGGGACGATTATTATGCCATCCAGAATATTTGTTCCCATGAATATCAGACATTGGATGAGGGTGAGTTGGATGGTTTTGAAATAACCTGCCCCAAACATGGGGCAAAATTCGACATACGGAATGGAAATGCATTAACCCTGCCTGCGGTTGAGAAGATCCAAAGTGTTCCGATCAGGGTAGTCGATGGAATAATTGAGATGATAGTCTGAAAAGATTTTCTAATTTTTAGAATCTAATGTGGTTATAAAAACCCTGGAAAATTCCAAGGTTTTTTATAAAAATCATACTGTACTGCTGAATTCACCTATGATGCGCAGGATGTCAAAGCCCTCGGCATAGGGTCTTTCTGCCATCGCACCATGCCTTATTAATGTGGCTCGGGTCACTTCGGGTAAAAAGTAGTATTTATCCTGATAGGTCTTATATTGAGACAGTGCTTTGATTTTCTTGTTAACATCTGCTTCATCGACTTCAACCAGGAAAGTCGGGAAAAAACCATAGCTCGAGCGGATGACATCATAACCAAGGACAGTCCTGCCTCGAAATGCCCTCAAGACTTCATCCGTGACCGTAGTATGGTCCTGATGAATATCTGAGCGGGTATGAACGAAAACGATCTCTGGATGGTGTTTTTCGTTTAATTCGATCAGGTGCTCGAGAATTTCCTGGCGAAGGTGAGGAAAACGGCGGGTCTCAAAATCACCGACGAACACATTTCCTTGTGGGACGCCAAGGACTGCTATGCTGGCGCGATGTTCGGTGACAACATTCTTAAGTTGTGGATTTTTCTGGTTATCCGAAAGGGTGACGCACAAGATATCAGTTTTATCGGCTATATGTGCAATCAGTGCGCCGCACCCAAGCTCGATGTCATCCGGATGGGCCCCAATGAAACAAACTTTCCTGCCAAAAAAGGTCATATCGTGATTCATGATCACCTTATTTTGTGGCGACAAATCCGCCAACTACCTTGGTCATCACCAACTTGCCATCGCGTTCGAGGCGTTTTTTCGATACTTCGTGAATATCCTTCATTATCTGTTCAAAATCATCCTTGCCCTGAAAGAATGCAGCCCAGAGCTTGCGGTCTTCTGAAAGCGACGCACGCGTATATTCAAGAAACGGTTCCACCTCGGTGAATGTGAGCGGATTTTCGAATATCGAAACCTCGATCCCGGAAAAAATTGATTGCATGGCACTCAGGATCTCGCTTCCGTATCGTGAACTGCCCGGCATGGGTGGAATGGGTTTATTGTTGGTTGCCTCGCTGATGATTTCGTAAAAGAGCTTCTTATTATCCGGCATGGGTCCGGATGTGAAAAGGCGACCGCCGGGTTTTAACACACGATACATTTCTTTGATGGTAAACGGGATATTTTCAGAATAATATATGGCAAAGCAGCAGGATTCAAGATCGAAGGTATTGTCTGGGAATATAAATGACCGGTTGAAGTCCAGGCTGGTGAAGGTGATATTACTACCACGTTTTTGATTCTCAAGCCGGGCTTGCGTTAATAGTTCATCTGACACATCGCCACCGATGATATGGCAATCGCCATGGAGTGTGTCGAAATATTTGAAACATTGTTTTCCGGCTCCGCAGCCTACATCCAGAATGGTAGCTCCCTTCTGGATATTCAGTAAGCCAAGCATCCACTGATCGATATCTCTTCCACCGTATTTATTATGAATGTCGATCCGTTTTAAAAGATCGTTGGTTGTCTCTTTGTAATCAAATTTCATAAAACCTCATATAGTAGTGAAATTGGAACAGGCTGATTTTACCTTATTTATACCAGACAGATTGTCAACAGATGCGCGGCAGCATGGATCCGGATAACATATCCAATACCCGGGTTGCCCCGATCGTGGTTTTCAACAATACCCGTCCGGCCGGTGTGTTGTTTACCATGCCGATGATATGGGCATCTTTTCCATAAGGATGCGACCGCATGGCCGTTAAAGCCTCTTCGACTTCGTCGGCTGGAACAATCGCGATCACTTTACCCTCATTGGCGACATACAACGGATCGAATCCCAGGATATTACAGGCAGCATGAACCTCATCGCGAACAGGGAGTTCTTGTTCTTGAAGAAGCATACCGACCTGGCTTTGAGCTGCTATTTCGTTCAACGTCGTTGCCAGACCACCGCGGGTGGGGTCCCTTAATACGTGGGTGTGTGGCGCAGCAGAAAGAAGCAACTCTATGAGATGATTGAGTGGGGCGACATCAGATTGGATCGTGGTTTCAAATCCAAGATCCCCTCGAGCTGCAAGCACTGCAATGCCATGGTCGCCGAGTGTGCCGGAAATTATGATCTGATCTCCTTCCTGAGCATATTCTCCACCGATCTTCCGACCATCGGGAATGAAACCCACCCCCGCGGTCGTGATAAAGAGTCCATCTGCTTTCCCTTTTTCAACCACTTTGGTATCCCCGGCAACGATTTGAATACCTGCTTCCTCTGCTGCTTGTTTCATGGAAGCAACAATTTTAACCAAATCAGAAATTGCAAAACCCTCTTCAAGAATGAAACCGGCCGTAAGGTAGAGTGGTGTAGCGCCCAGCATGGATACATCATTAACCGTGCCACACACAGCCAAACGGCCGATATCGCCACCGGGGAAGAACAATGGGCTGACAATATGGCAATCCGTTGATACTGCGATCCATCGACTGGGTTGACCCAAAGAAGGGATATTTATTCTGGCAGCATCATTGTTTTGGTCCAAAGCCGGATTGCTGAACTGTCTGGCAAATACCGACTGGATCAGATCATGGGTCATGCGCCCGCCGCTGCCATGACCGATCACGATCTTTTCGTACTGGGTTAAAGGCAACGGACATACCGCGCCTTCTATGGTAGGTTTCTTTTCAGGCATGGCTGGAATTATACCTGTGAAAAGTCGCAGAAAAAAAGCGCCCTCCATGAGAGCGCTTAGATCGAGAGCGGGTGATGGGATTCGAACCCACGAGTGGTAACTTGGGAAGCTACTGCCTTACCACTTGGCTACACCCGCATGGAAAGCATTATAGTAACGCCAGAGCGAAATGTCAAGCGAAGGGTATTCAATACTCCCGCATATGATGAAATGCATATCAAAAAGGCAGTGTTATCTCTGTAATCCTTCGATCTGGAAATGGAAAGGTTTTATAGGTTACCTTGTTTTTATTAAACGGTTAACAAACTTCTTTGTAACTGCGTAAATATCATCCAACTGCTTATCAAGGATCATGCAGTGTGCAGACTCATTGAACCAGTGAATTTCCTTATCTTTGGAACCGATGTTGTTATAAACCATATCGGCTCCACGTGGATCGACGGCTTTATCATTTTCACTTTGAAAAATGGCAATAGGCGTGGTGATGCCGGGCAGCGCTTTACTTACCTGCTTCTGAATGATATTTACTTGAGCGATTGCATGGATCGGGTTCACCGTGTAGCCTTTCCATGCCAGACCATCCTCTTTTTTATCTTTCGGGAGATACTTTACAAATGGAAATAAAAAGTGTGACATCCATACTCTGGGTATGATCAATGCCGGCGCATAGCATAACAACCCGGCGATGCCCGGTTGTTTTCTGGCCAAAAGCAGCGTTAATAGCGCTCCCAATGATTCTCCAACCACAAATATCGTGTCGACCTTCTCTTGTAAGTCAAGATAACTTTTTTCAACCATTCCATACCAATCCTTCCAACTGATCCTGTTCATGTCGTCGGGAGTGGTCAGATGGCCGGGCAGAAGGGGAGCGCTTACTGTAAATTTATCCTTGTGGAGTTTTTCGCCCAACAACCTGACCTCGGTTGTTGAAGCGGTATAACCGTGGATTAACAGGAAACCGATTTTGTTACCTGAAAGGAAGAAGGATTTACCATCCAAATGTGGATTCTTGAGGTATTGCATAACTCCTCCTGGTTAATGATGTGGAATATTACCTCGATCCCTGGCCATTCAATAGATTTCAATATCATTCCTGATGATGGTTTCATCAGGCCAATGTGATTCAACGAATTTAAGCAGATTTTGAAAAGATTGCTCTATGTGAATTTTTTCATTGGAAATGATGGCACAACTCAGACAGGCATTCTGCCAAACATCCTGTAGCGCGGTTTCAGATATGGATACATTGAATTTCTTATGGACCTGATGCAGTATTGGAGCAAGGCGACCGCGTTTGTCCTTAAGAGATGTACAGCCAGGTAAAGCGAGTTGGATAACTAAAATTCCCACAGGCATAACTTAACGATTTTACCCGAAATCATATCTGAGATGTGGAAAACAATCCATTAAAGAGCATAACAATACGGATTACTTGCAGTTTGACCTTGGGGCGGGTACAATCCTTCCAGCATAAAAAGAGAACCCATGGAAAGTAATGACATTAAATTGAATTATCAAGCTGCGTTGGATTATCTGTACAGCTTTGTGGATTACAGTCTGACACGTGCATTCCGCTATACTGCCGATAAGTTCAATCTGGATCGTATGGTGCTATTGCTTGAATCGATCGGCAATCCTCAGAAGGACTATAAGGTCATCCATATCGCCGGAACAAAGGGCAAAGGGTCGACAGCAGCCTTTTGTGCGGAGGCATTGTCAACGGCCGGATTTAAAGTCGGTCTGTACACCTCACCGCACCTCGAAGATTATTGCGAACGCATTCAGGTCAATGGAGAACCCATATCTCATGAAGAAATGACGCACCTGGTGAGTTATATCAAACCATTTGTGGCAGGCATACCCCATTTGACAACCTTTGAGATCACCACAGCTATCGGATTTCTATATTTTTCACGAAAATCCACAGATGTGGTGGTAGCAGAGGTCGGGTTGGGCGGAAGGTTGGACGCAACCAATGTCATTACACCGGTTGTATCTGTCATCACATCGATTTCCCATGACCATACCAACGTTTTGGGGCATACATTAAAAGATATAGCCGGCGAAAAATGCGGAATTATCAAACCTGGTGTCCCCGTAGTCTGTTCGCCACAAAAGGAAGAAGCTTTGGCAGTAATTCAAGACACAGCGACCAATCGTGAATCGCCCCTGACTTTGGTTGGAAGGGATGTACATTTCGTACAAGTACAACACTCCATCGATGGACAGACATTTTACATTTGGAATGCCGAAGATCAAGAAAAAATGGATCAATTCATTGAAAGCGGCAAAGATAGCGATTGGATGCCTGATTTATACGAAATCCACTTATTGGGATTTCATCAACTGGAGAATGCAACAACCGCTTTTGCCACCCTGTCAGTATGCAGTCGAAGCGGACTAAAAGTCTCGAAAAAGGCGATCAAGGATGGTTTTAAAACGGTACAATGGCCTGCAAGGTTTGAGATATTAAATAGAAGACCTCTATTGATCGTAGATGCCGCGCATAATCGAGATTCAGCCACCAGATTACGGCTGGCATTGGACGATTATATTCCGGATAAAAAAATTGAATTAATATTTGGTGCATCGGAGGATAAGGATATTGAAGGTATCCTGACCGAAATACTGCCAAGGGTTGAGCGGGTTTACGCTACGAAATCCGAGCATCCCCGGGCAATCGACCCGGATATCCTGGTCAAGCTGGTGCATCAGATGGGAAAACCTGCCATCGCATTCAATAAAGTTGAAGATGCACTGGAAGCAATCTTGAAAAAGACTACGAAGGATACGGCGATTGTTGCGACCGGCAGCATTTTTATTGCTGCCGCAGTACGGACAACATGGCTAAAGAGAAGTAAGGAACACAAGAAATGAAAAATGATGATTGGATGCCGCGGGCTGAAGATGAAGATTTCGCATCATCTCTTCACCAACGCACCGATGAACTGTATCGCATTCCGAATGCACAACCAGACGATAACGGGTTGATCGAATGCCCGGTTCTGGCGCTGCGGGACCTGGTGGTCTTCCCACGCATGATATCCCCGATTTTTATCCCCCCTGGACCCAGCCTGCTTGCCATTCAGGAAGCTCAATATAATGATGTAACGGTCATTGGTTTATCACAAAAGAACTCTGAAATCGAGGTGCCGGATCCGGAAGACTTGCTTCCAATTGGAGTGGAGATTGCAGTAGGCCGGTTGTTAAATATGCCGGATGGTAATAATTCAGCTCTGATACAGGGACGAAGAAGGGTCGAAGTTGTCGAAGTGGTACAGCGCGACCCATATATCATAGTACGCGCCAAACCGATCACCGAACCGGTGGATCTCAACCCAAAAATTGAAGCCCTGATGCGGGCGACGCGCAACCTGTTTGAAAAATGTGTCCAACTGGACCACAGCCTGCCGGAAGAAGCACAGTTATTTTCGATCAATATCACTGAACCGGGCTGGCTGGCAGACATGGTGGCAACGGCAATTTCCTTCCCAATGAAACAACGGCAATCGTTATTGGTGATTCGCGATCCGATCGAACGCTTAAAAAGAGTAAATGGATTGCTGGCTCAGGAATTGGATGTATTACGTCTGGAAGATGAAATCCAAACCAAAGTCCAGACCGAAGTTGACCGATCGCAACGTGAGTTTTACCTGCGCGAACAAATGAAAGCCATCCAGACGGAACTCGGTGAGGGGGATGTTTGGTCGCGTGAGCTGGCAGAATTACGTCTAAAGATCGACAATAAACAACTACCGGATGAGGTGCTGGCACAAGCTCGAAAGGAGATTGAAAGATTGAGCCAGATGCAATCATTGGCTCCCGAAGTGGGCATCATCCGTACTTACCTGGATTGGATCCTGGAATTACCGTGGAATGAATCAACCATAGATAATCTTGATGTTCGGCATGCCGAGAGAATCCTGGAACACCACCATTATGGATTGAAACGTGCAAAGGAACGCATTCTGGAGTATATCGCCGTATTAAGCCTGAATCCCAAAAAGCATAAGCAACCCATCCTTTGTTTCGTTGGTCCGCCCGGAACCGGGAAGACTTCGCTTGGCAAGTCGATCGCAGAAGCGCTCGGAAGACGATTTGTGAGAGTATCGCTCGGTGGAGTGCGCGATGAAGCCGAAATACGCGGCCATCGCAGGACATATATCGGCGCATTACCCGGGCGGGTGATCCAGACCATGCGACGAGCAGAAAAGATCAATCCCTTGTTCATGCTGGATGAGATCGACAAGTTAGGGGCAGATTTCAGAGGTGATCCATCCGCAGCCCTGCTCGAAGTGCTTGATCCAGAACAAAACCATGCTTTTTCTGACCACTATCTGGAAGTATCCTATAACTTATCGCAGGTTCTGTTTATCACCACTGCCAACACCCTTAATACGATCCCCTCGGCTTTGATCGACCGCATGGAAGTCATCGACTTTCCTGGTTATATCGAAGAAGAAAAGATTGAGATTGCCCGACGTTTTTTGATCCCCCGCCAGATGGAAGAAAGTGGATTGGAAAAAGAGGATATCCTGATTGAGGATGGGGCTCTCAGTGAAATCATTGAGGAATATACTTATGAAGCCGGTGTCAGAAACCTGGAGCGTGAAATCGGCAGGGTGTGTAGAAAAATTGCTCGAAAGAAATCGGAAAAAAAGCCATACCAGAGCATGGTAACCAAAGAATTAATTGAGAAACATCTTGGACCACCACAATTTTTCATTTCTAAAGCTGAAAGGGAAGATGAGTCCGGTGTTGCGACAGCCGTCGCATGGACTGAAAATGGTGGCGAGATCATGCCGGTCGAGGTTTTGATCGTCGAGGGCAAAGGGAACATGCAGATTACCGGTCAAATCGGTGAAATTATGCAGGAATCTGCTCAGGCTGCTCTATCCTATATTAAATCCCGCGCAAAAACGCTTGGAATCGCAGTAGATGCATTTGAAAAGAACGACATCCATATCCACATACCTGAGGGAGCCATACCGAAGGATGGCCCCAGCGCCGGGATTACCATGGCAACCGCGCTCGCCTCAGCCCTGACAGGTCGCAAGGTATACAAGGATGTAGGCATGACAGGTGAGATCACTCTGCGTGGGAAGATATTGCCGGTGGGCGGTATACGCGAAAAAGTACTGGCAGCTCATCGTTCAGGTTTGAAAAAACTTTTCATGCCTGAAAGGAATCTTAAGGACCTGGTGGATGTGCCCAGGAAAGTGAAAACCGATATCAAAATTGTTCCGGTGGTTCACATGGATGATATCCTGAGAATGGCACTATACCCTGCATCTCCTCCGCATAAAAAAGCTCAAAAGACGAAAACACAGAAATAAAAAAAGTGGCATCGATAAAGGTGCCACTACACTTTCAATAGGGTGTGTTAAAATTATTAAGGCTTGGTTTGTTTATCCGATTCAAGCGCCTGGATACCGTTACGCACCTGTGTTTGAATGCGGTCCATCTCAAGCTCCAATCTTCGCAAGGTATCCAATACATAATCATCCGACTCGTGTTTGGCTTGTTCGGCTTCTTCTCTAGCCTTCAGCAGAAGTTGATCAGCACGCTCCTGCGCCGCCTGAACTGTTGGATCTTGATTCAGTAGCTCTTCGCTTTTTTCCCGAGCCAGGTTTATGGTTCGGTTGGCTTCCTCCTGAGCCTGGGCCAGGACTCGATCGCGTTGAACTAATACCTGTTGGGATTTTTTGATTTCTTCTGGAATCGATACTCGCATTTGATCAATGAGATCAAGCATGCGATCTTCATCCACAATTATGAGATGCGTGAATGGGAACGGTCTGCTCTCATTAAACAATTCTTCAAGTCGGTCAACCAGATGCAAAATATCCATAGATACCATCCGAGGATTTAGGTTAATGTCATGAGTTGCAAGAAGTACACCAGAATGTATGCATTACTGGACCATTCAGCAATCAATCACGCAGACTTTGAACGGGAAAATTGTTTTCGCCGTCATCCAGTTCTTTATATTTACGCAGGAGGGCTTGTTTGACATGCGGTGGAACCATGCTGGTCACATCACCCCCAAGAGAGGCTATTTCCCGGACAGTCGAAGATGATAAAAAAGTATGCTCCTCATCGGTGATCAACGCCACAACCTCGATATCCGGAGCCAAACGATGATTGGCAAGCGCCATGCGGAATTCCGCCTCGAAATCGGAAAATACCCGCAGCCCTCGGACGATGACCTGTGCATCGATCTTGTGGCAAAATTCAACAGTCATACCGCTGTAACCGGAAACTTTGATCCCGGCAACGTCACGAAAGGATTCCCGTACCAGACTGATGCGTTCCTCCGGACTGAAAAGCAGATTTTTCAGGGGGCGGTCATATACTGCGATCACCACTTCGTCAAATAGACGAGTGGCGCGTGAGGCAATATTGATATGTCCATAATGGATTGGATCATATGTACCAGGAAAGATGGCACGCACTTTCATCAGCTTATATCTCCTTGTCCTTCCTTCCAAAAACGTCGGAAGGTGCTTACCAACATTTGAAATCTGGTATCTTTCAGATCGGGATCCTGTTTGAAAACCATCTGAGCTTCGTTGCGGGCTTTTTCGATCAGGTGTAAATCTGTAAGATCTGCAAGTTTGAGTTCTGAAAATCCAGATTGTCGGGTTCCTAGAAAATCACCGGGACCGCGTTGTTCAAGATCTTTTTCGGCGAGGATAAAACCATCATTGGTCTGGGTCATTGCAGACAAACGCTCATTGTCCAGCGCATTGTCTGTTTCGGGAATCAATAGACAATAGGATTGTCGCTCCCCACGCCCAACTCTCCCGCGGAATTGGTGTAATTGGGCCAGACCGAATCGGTTCGCTCCCTCGATCAGCATGATCGTGGCATTCGGAATGTCGACTCCCACTTCAACCACAGAGGTTGACACGAGGATCTGATAATCACCGGATCGAAACCCTGCCATTATTGTATCCTTTTCTTCAGGTTTTAGACGACCGTGTAATAATCCCAGTTTAAGATCCGGAAATACCTGTCGTTGGAGCCGTTCGTGTTCTTCTACCGCGGCTTTAGTCTCTTCCCGTTCACCCTCTTCAACCAAAGGATAAATGATGAATGCCTGGTTGCCCTGGGATACTTGTGTGCGGATCATCGTATAGGCTCGTTCGCGCTCACGTGGGGGCAGGATATGGGTCTCGATCACCTGCCTGCCGGGCGGCATCTCATCCAATACCGACAGATCGAGGTCACCATAGACCGTTAATGCCAGGGAGCGGGGGATCGGGGTAGCGGTCATGACCAACAGGTGTGGATTTTGACCTTTCGAACGCAATAGCGCACGTTGAGAAACCCCGAAACGATGTTGTTCATCAACGACCACTAACTGGAGGTCCTTGAAGATTACCGGGCTTTCAATCAATGCGTGTGTCCCGATAAGAAGTTGGATTGAACCTTCTTCCAGTCCCTGCCGAACTTCCTCTTTTTCTCTCGCGGGAGTGTCGCCAATTAACAGTTTGATTTGATTGGTTTTTATCGGGAAGGCTGGGTCAGCCGCTACAAGTTGTGTAATGGTTGAATAATGCTGACTGGCAAGGATGCTGGTCGGTGCCATTATGGCAGTTTGTGCTCCAAGATTTGAGATGATTGCCGATGCTAAAGCGGCCAGAACCGTTTTACCTGCGCCCACATCTCCCTGAAGCAACCGATTCATGGGTTGCCCGGTATTGAGATCCGTCCGTATTTCTGACAGGACTCGTTTTTGTGCATTGGTGAGGGTGTAAGGTAGTGAGCTGACCAGCCTGTCGAGCTGTTCGTCAGGTATGGAAAACTGCCGGGCAGAAAGCGACTGCCAGTTGGCCTTCTGTCTTAATACTCCCAGTTGTAGCAGGAATATCTCATCAAAGGCCAGACGCTCTCTTGCCTTTTTAATATACTCCTGCTTATCTGGGAAATGGATTTGATAAAGAGCTGTAGGCAAATCGATCAATTGATTACGCTCCAGTGTTTCTGATGGCAAAAAATCCTTAACTCGTGGAGCCCAGTAATTAATCGTTTGGTAGAGAGTGTTACGCAACCAACGCTGTGTAATCTGACTGGTTAATGAGTAAATCGGTACGATCCGATTCGTATGCAATTGTTCTGAATCCAGTTCTTCAAAATCCGGATTATTGATCACCGGTCTGCCCAGGAATTGATCAACGCGACCGGAAATTGATAAAAGTTTGCCTTTCTGAAGCCGTTTAGTTATCCAGGGTTGATTGAACCAGGTCAAACGCAGTGGAGAAGTTCCATCACTGACAATGGCTTCCGTGATTTGCATCTGTCTGTTCTTGGTGGGGCGACTCGATACATCTTGAATGCTGGCAATGACAGTGACATCCTGACCAAAACCCAATTCACGGATCGTCTTTAACTGGCTGTAATCATCGTAACGGCGTGGAAAGTAATACAGCAGGTCACCTAACGTTGTGATCCCCAATAGAGAGAGAGATTTGGCTTTTGCTGGACCAATTCCTGGTAAGACTGTCAGAGGTGCTTCAAGACCGAAGCGGGCATCTTCCTGTTTGTGAATTACAGGAGGATTTTTACCCTCGGATGGTGTCAAGCTGATGGGTTTATTTATGGCTGCAGGGCTGCTCGTCACAGCCCTGGTCTCCAGTGGACGATTTTGATGAGAAGGATTCTGTTTTCGTGGTGGATGAGAAATATGCGGTGCAAAATCTGATAAATGAAATTCATTCCAGATCTTATCCAATCCAACTTTTCGATCATTTATGGATTGATCTGGATATGATTTAAACAGATCGGCAACCAGACGGATTTGATCTTCATGTATTTTATCTAGATGGGCGTCGGATGCCCATGTAGAAATGACTTTATCCAGACCTCCGATAATGGTTCGATTATCAAAGCCGCGCTCACGTTCGCTCTGGATGTATTTTTTAATTTTGAGTATGGATATTGGTGGCATTAATAAATATTCTTTACTGTGTGGATTCGATGGCAATCATACCAAAAACTTCGGGTCCAAGCATGGCTGTCAACGGTACCGAGAGCGGAATTTCAGATAAGATCGTGCGTGGATATTTTGATTTCATAAATTCGAAAAATTGATTAATTTCAGGAATTATTAATAGGCGATTATGGATGATCATTACCCGTGTCAAAGCAATAAACTCTGATAGATAGCTTATGAAGTAATCAATTACCTGACTGGTTTTATGAAATTTATCCAGAACTGAAAGCAGACCGTCTTCCATAGAAAAAACAGGCAACAATCCCATCATCTCTCCGACTATTGCCTGTCCCGGATCGATGACTCCCAAACTTGAGAGATAAGACAAATTTGGAATGCACAGAAGTGTGTAAATATGAGGTATGAGCTTACGGATGTGTGCTTCAACAGTGATCAGATCTTCTTTATTCTTAATTAAACGGCTGGCCTCCTGTACGAGATATAAAAGACCAGCATGAATGGTCAGAGTATCCAAAACATGGATGGAAGTATGACCGTGAAGCTGTTCCACTGACTGGACCGCGTTGGTATAAATTGACGGAAGACGGGAAGAACTTGCTAAAACCAGAAAATCATTGAATTCAAGAGAACAGGATTGAAAAGCAATAGAAAAATCGTCCGTGTTGGGAGGGACGATTCTTATTGAATAATTAGGAATAAGGGATTTTGGAAAATCCTGAATACCCGGTCGAATAATCGGATGTGGATTTGAATTTAAAATGGATATATTTAAGGGAATTGTGATGTGATTATCGATACCCTGACAAATCGGCTGGTTGAATTTTACGGAATTGTCGGTCAGGATGCGGATTTGACGCATGATTATTCAATTGACAATATCAGTTGATAATGTGGCTGACCGCCCTCGTGGATCTCGATTGCATAGGATGGGTACTTTTTCTGAATCAAGTCGGCAATTTTTTCGACGGCGACCTTATCGAGAGAAGCCCCCCAGAAAAGCGTAATGCGTTCGTGGTCTTTAAGATCAATTTTACCAAGCAAGCCCAGGCAGGCATCCTCAATATTATCTGAAGAATACACAAGAGTGCCATTGTGAAGAGCAATGACTTCGCCTTCCTTTACATCCACGCCATTCACATCAACCGAACGTGTCGCCTGGGTTATTTCGCCGGTTTCGACCTCTGTAAGCGCATCACACATTTCAGAATAGATGGCATCGAAGTCACCGGAAGGATTCATCTTTAATGTGGCTGCCAGTCCTTGAGGAACACTACGGGTTGGCACCACTGCAATTTTCTTTGTCGATACGGTGGCAGCAGTCTGGGCTGCGAGAATGATGTTTTTATTATTCGGAAGGATAATAATTCGGTCTGCTGGAACACTATCTACAGCTTTTAGAATTTCTTCGGTGCTGGGGTTCATCGTCTGACCGCCTTTAACCACAGCATTGACATCCAGACTGGCGAAAATCCGGTCGAATCCGAGCCCGGGTGATATCGCGATAAGCCCGATCATACCCGCTCCAACCGGGTTGAATATGATTTCTTGGCCAGGTTTTTTCTTGCGCTGTTCCAGTTGTGCCATTAAATTTTCGGTTTTCTCGGAGAAAACGGTACCAATTTTTTCCACGTATTCCATCGGGCGGTTTTTGTTCTCTTTTGGCACGTGAATGTGAAGCCGATAAAAGTCTTCTCCTTCGCCAATTTGAATGGAAGTACCAATTTCACCGAGATCTGAGTAAAAACTATCCATATTTAATGAAGAAGTTGGAGAGAAATCAAGGATAATCTCGTAATCCTGACCTGGTTCTATCATCTCCTCGGTGTTTTCAAGATTCAATGTCGATATCGATTGAATACCGGCTTCCGGGGCATCCATCTTCATGCCCTTGATGTAGCGAAGCATACCGTCCAAAATATAGTACAAACCCTTGCCGCCCGAATCAACCACCCCAGCCTGTTTAAGTATCGGAAGCAGTTCTGGTGTATGACTAACCGACTTATCAGCAGCCGTGACGATCGTTTCCAACATAACATCGATGGCCTTTGTTTTTTCCAAGCTTTCTTGGGCCGAGATGGATATATCCTTGGCAACGGTTAGTATGGTACCTTCAACCGGTTTCACTACTCCTTTATAGGCTGTATTCTTTGCCTCATCCAAGGCTTTGGCAAAAGAGGGTGCGTCCATTGCATCCTGGTTATCCAGCCCCCGGGCAAATCCACGCCAGAGTTGTGAAAGAATAACTCCCGAATTACCTCTCGCTCCCATTAATGCACCCTGCGCAACGGCATGGGCTACCTTGCCGATATTGCTTTCTTCAGATTCTTCGATCTCTTCATAAGCGGCCTGCATGGTTAAAACCATATTGGTGCCCGTGTCACCATCCGGTACAGGGAATACATTAAGGGAATTGACTATTTGTTGATTTGTTTTCAACCAAGTCAAACCAGCCAGGATAAGGTTTTTAAAATCTAAACCATTAAGGGTTTGATTGCCTTCATTAAAAATAGGAGACGGATTATGTTCGTGTGAGATAATTTCGCTCATAGGGTATCAATATTAATCCATGTAACTGATACGCAGACCACGGATATGGACATCGACACGGTCAACAATTAGTCCGGTATATTTCTCCACGGTGAACTTGATGCTGCTGGCAACACTGCTTGCCACCTCCGTGATACGGACGCCATATTCTATGACGATGTAGATGTCAATCCCAATCTGATCACCGGTTACGGTAATTTCAACCCCATATGCTTGATCGCGGACAACCAGGTTCATTATTCCTCTCAGGAAGTCTCTGGATGTGAATCCGACTACACCGTAGGAAGTAAGAGCGGTTTGAGCGGCAATCGTAGCAATTGCACGATGGGTGATGAAAATATTGCCAAGTGGATTATCAATGTTTTCAGTCATAATTAACCCTATGTATTTAACTGTGATTTCAAGGTTTGGTTACGTTTTATGCTATAATAGGCGGTCGTTATATAGAATACTTGAAAGGAACTAACAAGATGGCAAAATGTGAAAACTGCGGTAAAATCACGACCTTCGGACATAATCGAAGTTTTTCATTGCGGGCAACAAATCGTATGTTTCGCCCAAACCTGCAAAAAGTTACGATTATTAAAGACGGACGCAAAGTAAAAAAGACTCTTTGTGCAAAGTGCATTCGTACAATCGGCAAGGTATAATTCTTCAATACCTGCAAAACAATCGCGGTGAAAGCCGCGATTGTTATTTTAACGCAGATTTCAAGGATTTGACAGCTGTGGTTATTCCATGTGGTGACCGGAAGATTGCGGTCGATGCTACAAATGCATCGACCCCGATATCGCTTAATTGTTTGATATTCTCAGGGTTTACGCCACCGTCCACCTCGATGGTGGCATTAGAATTGATCTGATCGAGGGTATTACGGATCTGGCTAATTTTTTCATATGTTTGGGGAATGAACGGTTGTCCTGATGCGCCGGGATTGACAGACATCACCAATACCAAATCTGCTTCCCACAAAACACTGAAGATCGAGGTCGATGGGGTACCCGGATTCAATGCAATACCGGCTTTACATCCCAAAGATTTAATTTGAAGCAGATCGCGATGAATATTAGGGCAGTTCTCGATGTGGATGGTCAGATTGCTCGCACCGGCTTTGACAAAATCAGAAAAATGCCTGGCGGGTTCATTGATCATTAAATGAACATCGATCGGCAGATTGGTAATCCTGCGACAGGCTTCCACAATTATCGGACCCATGGTGATGGTCGAAACAAAAGCGCCATCCATTACATCGACATGGACCCAATCCACGCCGGCTGCTTCGGCTTGCTTGATCTGATCTGCCAGGCAGGATAGATCTGCAGATAGGATGGATGCAGAGATTATTTTATTACTCATAGTTCTCCTAGAACCCGTTCATTATAAGCCATACATAGAACCAAAAAGGAATCAATCCGCCTACGGCAATGGTAGTTATTAATGCCAGTGTAATGGTTCCCCAATCAAGATCCCGGATGGATGGTTTTAATCGACGATATTGCTCAATTTTTGATTCCGTTGCATAGTCATGCACTGGTCTATAGGAAGTTTTGAGCTCTGGATGTTCACGCAATATATTCTTCAAGATGACGGCAAGATGATCTGCCGTTCCATACCGGGAGGAGGGGTCTTTTGCGAGCAGTTTTAATACAACTTGCTCAAGCGAGGCGGGTATGGCAGGATTTATCGAGCGGGGGCGGGCAGGGAGTACGTTTTGATGCATGCGAGCCAATTTGTTATTATCGTCTGACTCAAAAGGCAAGATGCCGGTAAGCGTTTCGTATAATACAATCCCAAGCGAATAAACATCCGATGAGGGTGTGGGTGGATAACCGCCTGCCTGTTCCGGCGAAAAATAATGTGGAGAACCCCATATTACATCCTGAAGTTGATCCGACTGTACCGCTGAGATAGCATGTGCAATTCCAAAATCCGTTACTTTTAGTTTCATATCATGGGTGACAAGCATGTTCTGTGGTTTTACATCACAATGAATGATGCCTGCCCGATGGGCGAATCCAATCCCATCACATGCCTGGATGATCAGTTCCAGAGCTTCTTGAAGAGTAATTGTTGGGTGGCGGTACAAATAAGTTTTTAGATCGATGCCTGCCACGTATTCCATGATGATGAAAAGTTTTTGCCCATCGTACCCAAAATCATGAACTGTAACAATATTTGGATGTGTAAGATTGGCAGCAGCCTTGGCTTCCTGATGAAATTGATCGCGAAAAGATTTATCACGAGAAAGATTTTGTTTTAATACTTTAATGGCAACCGTGCGATCAAGCGTAGTATCGTGACCAAGATAAACGTAGGCCATCCCACCTGTAGCCAGCTTTTTAATGACCCGGTAGCGGTCATTCAGTACCAAATCAAGCATTTTCTCGGGTGTCATGTGAAAAGATTATAACATAGGGAATAATACGATGGCTTTCGTATAGGCATAGATTATGGCGTTTTCAGGTATAATCGCTTGGGATGTAACAAATGTACCGAGTCTATACAAAATCAATCCTGGTCGGTTTTTGCCTGGCGGTTATTACTATCTGTATATTATCTGGCTTTGCATTGATGTTTCACAGCAGGATGATCAGAGTCCAATCCTTCCCCACAGCAATCATTACAAAAATGCCTGTACCAACCTCAACAAATTCAGTCGGTAGCACGGACGACATCAATGTGGAACCCACCAAAGGTTACACAAGCATTGACAATTCAGTAGTCTCAATCGGGTCATTCGTGCAGATCACAGGTACCGGCGGAGTTGGATTACGAATGCGTCTTGCACCAGGAACAGAAAACGCACCTCAATTCATCGCCATGGAAAACGAAGTATTTGAAGTGAAAGACGGACCGGTTTTTACAGACGATTTCAACTGGTGGCTTTTAGCATCACCCTATGATAATAACCGCCAGGGTTGGGCAGCAGGACAATACCTGACGGTTATTAAAAACCCCTAGACAAGCTGACCCTTATATATCGGAATACATCTCGATTTCGTAAGGATGTGGGCGGATGGAGACTTGCTTTTCCTCCTCCCGTTTGGCACAGATCCAGTTATTAATCAGGTTTTCGCTGAAGACATGACCGGTCTGAAGGAAAGAATTATCCGATTCAAGCGCATCCATGGCGGCGGTGAGGGAGCATGGCAGAGGTTTGATCCTCGAACGTTGTTCCTGACTCCACGAGAATATATTCTCATTAATCGGACCAAATCCTGCCTTTGTGGGATCAATTTTATGATTGATTCCATCCAATCCGGCCATCAACATCGCTGCCAGGGCCAGATAGGGGTTCGAGGTGGCATCTGGTGGGCGGAATTCAAATCTAACCTTATCCGGTGTCGTGGCATATTTTGGGACGCGTATGGCTGCGCTGCGGTTACCACTCGAAAAGAAACAATTGACCGGGGCTTCGTAGCCTGGTACGAGACGACGATATGAATTTGTGCTTGGGTTGGTGAAGGCCAACACGGCAGGCGCATGAGTTAATAAACCGCCAATAAATAAGAGGGCGGTCTGGCTCAGCAGGTATTCTCCGTCAGGATCGTAAAATACATTGGTTTTATCATTGAAGAGCTGGATGTGAAAATGCATGCCACTTCCTGCTTCTCCAAAGAATGGTTTGGGCAGGTAAGTGACACGTTGCCCTTGCTGTAGTGCAATCATTTTTGTCACATATTTGATCGTCATCGAAGCATCTGCGGCAAACAACAGAGGAAGCATTGGGGTTTCTATTTCACACTGCCCGGGAGCACCAACTTCATGATGATGGTATTTAACCGGGATGTGCATATCTTCGAGTGTCGTAACCATTTTTGCGCGGGTTTGGTAATGATGGTCCAGAGGTGCCATGGCATGATAACCACCATGAGCTGGGATGCAATCTCTGAAGCCCTGCACATTGCTATTCCAAATACCTTCGGCAGCATCCAATAGATAGGAGGCGGTATGCGAACGATTGTCGTATGCTATCTCATTGAGAATATAGAACTCAAATTCAGGTCCCCAAAGACTGTGGGTAGCCAGCTTTGACCCTATTAACGTTGCCTCAGCCCTCCGGGCGACTTCACGAGGATCGTCCTGAAAAAGAGCTTTTGTATCGGCTTCCACGGTGTTTGATATGAAACTGAGTGTGGGTATTTCCCAAAAAGGATCGATAATACCGGTTGACAGGTCTGGAATCAGCGCCATATCTCCAGATTTCACGCTTTTTAGTCCAACACTGGAGCCATCAAAACCGATGCCATCGATCATTAATTGTTGGGTGAACTCGCCACTGGATATCGTTACATGATGCCACCGACCAGCAAGATCTGAGAACTTTAAATCCACCATGCGAATATTATGTTCTTTTACAAATTTCTCTGCTGCTATAAATGAGTTGAACATGAAATCTCCAAAGATTAGGATACATATCCGATTTTTCATGTATTATAGACGTTAATGATCAAACTGAGGTGTAATTGGATCATTTCGGAATGAATATTGCATACAATTCCATTGGACTTTATAATCAAACAGGCGATTGAGGAGTTCACTCTGGAAACAAAAATTATCGATAATAATGAAAAAGATGGGGGACTCACCCCATCCCGTTTGCATCCCGGAACCATGCTAGACAAGCGTTACCTAATTCAATCCATGGTCGGACGGGGTGGCATGGCTGGCGTCTATTGTGCCCGAGATATGCACTTTCCCAATACGGTCAAACTTGTTGCAGTCAAAGAAATGATGATTCAAACGGATGATAATTTTATCCGGGATTCGATCGTAACAAATTTTGAACGCGAGGCAAACATTTTGGGTGGCTTGAGTCACCCAGGCATCCCGCACATTGCAGACTATTTTACTAAAGGAGATCGCTCCTATCTTATTCTTGAATATATACATGGGCGGGATTTAGAAAAAGTACTTGAGGATACAGAAGGGTTTTTACTTGAAAAAGTTGTAATCAAATGGGCTGCGGAGATCTGTGATGTTCTAAACTATTTACACAACTTCAAACCCCAACCGATCATTTTCCGAGATATTAAACCATCAAATATAATGATTGATGAAAATAACCATGTATTTCTTGTTGATTTTGGAATCGCTCGGGTATTTGAAGTAGGTGCAAAAGGTACCATGATCGGAACGGAGGGTTTTTCACCTCCAGAACAATATCGTGGCGAAGCGTCTCCACAGGCAGATATTTATTCCTTAGGAGCAACCCTTCATTACCTGATGACCAAGGTCGATCCGAGGGAGCAGGCTCCATTCACTTTTCATGAACGTAATATAAAGAAAATCAATCCGGATATTTCTGAGGATTTCGAGAAAATCATTGACCGTGCTGTTCAATATAAGCCGGAAGATCGATATAAAAATGTAATGGAGATTAAATTTGATCTGGACCGTATCCTTCTTGGAGATAGAGCAGAGGTAAAGGGGTTAAAATCCGCCGACGGAATCATCTCAAAAGTGTCGAATGATATTTTTTCCGTTAAGCCAGTCTGGATATTCGAATGCGAAGATGAAATACGAAGTTCTCCTTATTATCACGATGACGTGGTGTATATCGGTGCATATGATAGGAATTTATATGCTATTAACGCTGATAATGGGAAAATGCTCTGGAAGTCACCCACTGACGGGGGGATCGCGTCAAAGCCGGCAATATTGGGACAATCGATTTTTATTGGCTCGGAAGACCAGAACTTATATGCAATATCGACTAAAAGCGGAGCAGTTTTATGGGTATATCGAACTGATGATCCAATTCGCTCATCCCCTCGTATACACAACAAGATCATCTATATCGGTTCTGACGATGGGTATCTACACGCTGTAAGCTCTGATTCGGGACGTGCATTATGGAAAACACAAGCAGCAGGTCCGGTGCGCTCTACTCCTCTTATTGATAACGATAAACTCTATTATGGGTGTGAGAAAGGTGAATTTTATTGCGCGGATCTATCTGGTGAGGTTAAATGGCGTAATAAATCAAAACGAGCGGTAACATCCTCTCCTGCAATATTCCAGGAAGAAGTCATTTTCACATCAGTTGAAGGTCATTTATTTGCCCTCGATAAAAATTCGGGTTGGATAATCTGGCGGTTCCGAATGCAGAGGGGTTCGATTTCTTCACCGCTTATCGTTAAAGACTATGTATATGCAGGTTCGGCAGATGGGTATTTGTATTGCGTCGATGTATTTAGACCAATGGAGAAATGGAAATACAAAACTGAAGGTCAAATAGCCGGATCGCCTGCAGTGTATGAGGACAATATTTATTTCGGTTCAACGGATGGAAATTTATACTGTCTTGACTTAGGTAACGGGAGAATGGTTTGGAAGTTTAAAACCGATGGCCCTATCACAGGCACTCCCGTTTTATTTAACCGTATGCTCTACATCGGTTCAGTCGATCACAAGCTTTATGCATTTAAAGTTTGACCTTAGATTAACCCGGTTGCATTATAAGATGATAAAATAATAAAGATAGCAAAAGGCATTACCAATAATTATCGTAGACAACTATTTTTACAATGAAAAAACAAACCGCTATCACTAACTATCATGTTGCATTCGCTCAAAGCATCGGAAAACAACGCGATCATAACGAAGACAGCATTTTTATCAATTCAGGGTTAACCTGCGATCATACTGGAGGTAAACCATTTGGGTTATTCATAGTTGCTGATGGAATGGGAGGGTATGTTGCTGGAGAAGCAGCCAGTGCCGCTGCAGTACGGGCAGTATCAGTATCTATCTTTAGAAGCGTGCTGGTTCCTTATATCAAAGATACCATAAAAGAGAGCCAGATCAGTTTGCATGAGGCTATGGAAAAGAGCATTAAAGATGCGCAGTCTGAGGTTATAACGTCTGCTCCAGGTGGTGGAACAACGATTATTACTGCGTTAATTCTTAACAGCCAGGTTACGCTCGCACATATTGGGGATAGTCGGGCATATTTTATCGGTCACGATGGAAGCATCGTCTATTTAACAAAAGATCATTCCGTGATTCAAAATATGATCGACATAGGCGAAATTACTGAAGATGAAGCCCATAGCCACCCCAGCCGAAATTATTTGTATAAGGCTATTGGACAGGATCAATCTGTTACGGCGGATATAGTGACCCATGTTTTTAGAAATGATAGCCGTCTAATGCTGTGCAGTGATGGATTGTGGGGAGTGGTTGACGAAAAGAAAATGATCAAAATTGTTTCAAAAGCGGGAAATATTCAATCTGCATGTAACCAACTGGTTTCAGAAGCCAACAAAGCCGGTGGACCAGATAACATCAGCGTAATCATTGTAGAAAGTAGAGAGAACCCCACATGATCGATAAGAATTATTACAATGTCTTGAAGGTGCCCAAAGACGCCACACAGGACATCATAAAAAAGACCTTCCAATATCTGGTAAAAAAATATCATCCGGATTCCAACCCATTTATTAAAACGTTGGAGCAATTTTATAAAGTCCAGGAAGCGTATAAGATCCTCTCAAATACAGAAGAGCGTAATAAGTATGATGATTCGATAAACATCAATAGCTTCGAGTATCCCCAGCTCTCACTAAATGTTCAATATAGCTGGAATGTCATCAAACTGAGTAACGAACCCCAAATCGTGGATGTTATTGTTGATATGGATACTCATGAATTAAATGGCAAGACAGGTACAAAACGACTTAATCTTGCCTTGCTGGTGGATATTTCAACATCAATGTCCGGCTCCCGGCTTGATGCAGTCAAACGAATCCTTGGTGAATTACTACAATACCTTGATAAAAATGATGTTATTTCCTTGGTTGTTTTTAGTGATCGAGCGAAGATCATCATTCCCGCCAAGAGGGTATATGAGGTGGGAGATATTTCTGCGGTCATCAGCGGATTGGAAGCGGTCGGTGGCACAGAAATATTAGCAGGTTTGACAGCAGCTGTAGATGAGATTTTGAAGAATAAAGTGGAGGATTATCTTCACGAAGTAATTCTATTGACTGATGGTCATACCTACGGCGACGAAGATAAATGTATTCAACTCGCATTTTTAGCAGCTCAGAATGACATTGGCATAACCACATTAGGCATGGGGTCGGAATGGGATGAACTTTTTCTGGACAAGTTGTCGAGTTTTAGTGGGGAAACCAGCCAATACATTTCGGATGGAGAAGCCTTACATTCCTACATGCAGAAAAAGCTCAGTAACTTGATCAGTCATGAAGTAGAAAACTTATCGATAGATTTTCTGGGAGACAAAGCTGCAAATCTGGTCTATGCAATTCAGTTATCACCCATCGTAAAAATACTTGACATTAAAAACGCAAATAACTTGGGACATCTAAGTACCGGCGAAAAACTGAAAGTATTATTGGAGTATGAAGTTCACCCGATTAAAAAACCAACAGATAAGGTCAACCTGGACACAATAGTAATTTCTGCTGAAATCCCATCATGCGAAATTCAAGCTCGCTCACTGATCAAATCACTTGAATTACCAAATGTCGATGAAAAATCCGTACCAACACTTAATCCACAAGTATACAATTATGTGGAAAAGGCGGTTATTTTTAGAATGGAGGAACGGGCTAATGTCGATATTAAAAAGGGCAATATTGCAACAGGCACTAAAACTCTTCAATATATAGCAAAAAAAATCGGTGAGATGGGCATCAATCAACTCTCAGAGTTTATTGAATCCGAAGCGTTACAGCTCGGAATAAAGGGGAAATATACTGAGGAAGCAGAGAAAAAGATCAGATATGGAACAAGAGAACTATGTCTGCTCCCCGAAAAAGCGGAGAAACACTAATGGTTACATGTTCGAAATGTGCAAACAAGGAAAACCCGGGTACTCTCTTTTGCTCAAGATGCGGGGAGCCATTGGTTACTTTGGGTGTCGGGAAAAAAGATACAGATCAGGAAATCCCTTCTGTTGATACAATTGACAGCAGTGTTATCCAAAGTTTGTCACGTGGCAGCAAGTTGAGTGACACGATAAATATCGCTATTGCAGTAAAGATTGAAGGGAGAGACCTCGTCATTAGAATTCAAAAAAACGAATACACTTTTGGCCGCGCTGCATTAGGACAAGCGGTCATACCGGATTTTGATCTGACCCCTTATGATGGGCTGGCAAAAGGTGTTTCACGTATCCATGCATTAATCCTCGCAACGGAAAAAGAGATCTTTCTAAGGGATCTGGTGTCTATCAATGGTACTCAAATAAATGGTATTCGATTATCTCCGAATATGGATTACCCTCTAAAGGCAAACGATATGATCAGTCTGGGGCGACTCATCCTTTCGATAAAATCAATCAACCGCATGGCCTAGGAGGAAGAGCAACATGCCAACGGTCATTGTTCACATCATGGGGGAAGAATCGGTTATGGGAGAAATCGAGAAAATTCCTGATCCTGGGGATAATATGATCATCCTGCGAAATCCGCGGAGAAAAGATGGCAGGGATTTGGATAATATCGAACCGGAAGCTGATGTAGTAATATGGCCAATCACCCGCATCAACTTGATCGAACTTGTTGGCGCAGGTGAAGGGGAAAAGATAATTACATTTGTGAGAGAATAATAAATGGCGGATGACCAGTTCAAAAATCGTAAAATCCTGGTGGTCGATGATGAAGAGCGCATGGTGCGCTTTATTAGATTGAATCTGGAGCATGATGGCTTTCAAATCATAGAGGCATATAAAGGTGCCCAGGCTATCCAAAAAGTCCGTGATGTCATCCCTGACCTGATTTTATTGGATGTCATGCTGCCGGACCTGGATGGTTTTGAAGTTCTTAAAATGCTTCGTGAGATAAATAATGTTCCGGTAATCATGTTGACTGCCAAAGCAGAAGAAGACGATCGCATAAGAGGACTGGAGTTGGGAGCAGATGATTACATTACCAAACCGTTCAGCCCGCGTGAGTTGGTCAGCAGGGTAAAAGCAGTATTACGGAGAGTCGAACCGATAAGTGGGGGGATGCATGGACTAATTGAAGTGGATAAACGTTTAAAAATTGATTTTGACCGCCGTGAAATCTGGGTGGCCGATAAACTTGTCAAACTCAGACCAACAGAGTATCGCCTTTTGTATCACCTGGTGCAAAATGCAGGCTGGGTGGTCACGCATGACCAGATCCTTTCAAAGGTATGGGGATATGAATACCGCGATGAACCCCATTACGTCAGGTTATATATCAATTACTTACGCCAAAAATTGGAAGAAGATCCGGCAAATCCCAAATATATCCTGACGGAACGTGGAGTCGGTTATCGATTCGTTGATTATCGAAAGAAATGAAGTTGTTAGATTGGAGAAAGAATGGGCAGGCAAAGAATAGTGCTGGTGGATGACCATGAAGTTGTACGGTTGGGATTAAAATCCCTGCTGGAACATCACCCACAGTTTGAGGTGGTTGGTGAGGCCGGAACCGCGAAGGAAGCGATTGATCTGGTTGCATCCACTTCTCCTGATGTAGTATTGATGGATATTCGTTTGCCTGGAAAATCGGGAATCGAAGCGTGTGAAGAAATTACGAAAAATTATAAAAATACACGGGTGATCATGATCACGTCGTATGAAGAGGATGAGATGTTGTTTTCAGCCATCCGGGCTGGAGCTTCGGGGTATATACTGAAACAAATTGCCAGCGAAGACCTGGTCAGGGCTTTGGAATCGTCTGGGCAGGGTAAAGTTCCACTTGATCCTTCAGTAACGCAACGTATTCTTCAAGAAGTAAGACGGGCTGCAAAAGACGAAGAAGCGCAAGCTTTTTCAAAGCTTAGCCAGCAGGAAAGGCATGTCCTCTTGCTTGTATCGGAAGGGAAAACCAATCGAGAAATTGCCAAATCGCTGTATCTCGGTGAAGGGACAGTGCGTAACTATGTAAGCAGCATACTGGCAAAACTGGGGGTCAGCAACCGCGCAGAAGCAGCCGCATATGCGGTAAAGAACAGTCTCAGGGAATATATCTAGGAAGCTCGCTGAGTAATAAAACCAGAAAGCTCCAGTAAAGCGGTTTTAAATACGCCCGGTTCAACATCGTTTAGATTGGTGATTGCTTGTCGAACGTATTGCTCCGCTTCGTTACGGGCTAAAGAAATTGCATCGCTGTTTTTAACTTTGTCCACAATCCGTTTGATATTACCTTCTTCAAGACACTTCCCATGAATAAGGGATGAAATTTCCTCATCGTCGGGGTGGTTTTCTTTATAAATGATTACCGGCAGTGTGACGATACCCTGTCGAAGGTCATTCCCGACAGGTTTCCCAACTTTGATAGCATCAGCGGTGAAATCCATAATGTCATCAATGATCTGAAACGCCATGCCAAGCGAATAACCATATTTTGAAAATTGTTGGTGGATCTTTGGATCTTCAGAACTGATCAATGCTGCAGAAATGGCAGTGGTCTCAAATAAAGAAGCGGTTTTTGAGTATATGCGTTGAAGGTAACTCTTGCGATCTGCCGCGCATTGGGTGACAAATAATTGTTCGATTTCTCCATTGACGATGGTAGACAATGTTTGTGCGAATATTTTCATTACATCCAGTGATCCGGTCTCTGCTGCCAATCTGGCAGCGCGGGCAAACATGAAATCGCCTGTCAATACCGTGGCTCCCGGGGACCATTTTGAACTCAAGGTGGGTACTCCCCGCCGTAACAAAGCACCGTCGATCAGATCGTCATGCACAAGCGTTGCCGTATGAAGCAATTCTATTGCAGCCGATAGTGTGATCAACCGTTGGATGTCACCACCAAGCAGGTTGCCAATCAGCAACGCCAGGGCAGGTCGTATGCGCTTGCCTCCTGCAGCGATCATGATGCGTGTTGCGGCTTTTAAATCGTCAGTCAGCCCATCTGCCTGGGCGCGCATCAGATCTTCAACTCGCGTAATATCTTTTTGAATTAATTCCTGATAGGAAAGTGTCAATGATTTCACCACAATAAGGTTTTACAGGCGTTATTATATGTCATTTTAGCACAATGCTCCGGGGTAATCCCGAGCACACTTGCGAGTGCATCATTTGTGTGACGAATAAATGCAGGCTCGTTGCGCTCTCCACGGTGGGGGGCTGGGGTGATGAATGGCGCATCGGTCTCAAGCAGCAGACAATCAATGCCGATGGTTTGCACTACAGACCTGATCCTATCTGCTTTTTTAAAACTTATGCTTCCATTGATACCCAGCATAAAACCGGCATGAACGGCTGTTTTTGCCTGTTCAGGATCGCCCCCGAAACTATGGAAAACACCCGGGCACTTTCTAACACGCGAGGCTGTCCTGGATAGCCCTTCAATCCACTCCATGAGGGTCTTGATTAAATCCTCAAACGCATTTCTACAATGGAGTATGACAGGTTTATCAACCTCCGCCGCCAGGGATAATTGTTCTTTCAAGATCCGCTGCTGCTTTTCATGTGAGGCATGCTCCCGATAATAATCAAGCCCGATCTCGCCGATTGCGCATACCCGGGGATGAGTGGTCATCTGGCGAAGTGAACGCATCGAAAGGTTGGTCCATGTATCCGCACTATTGGGATGAACGCCAACTGCCACGAAGATCCGTTCGTCACTCTCTGCCAGCTGGATTGTCTGATCAGAGGAATCGAGTTGTATCTGGGGAATTAATATGCGTTGAATTCCCGAATGCCAGGCTCGCTCTAAAACGGCCTGACGGTCATCATCGAATTGTTTAAGATCCAAATGGCAGTGAGTATCAGACAGCGATACCAATTATTTCAGCCCGGCAATACGCAAACCGTCATCCAGTATGGCTTTCACACGATCCTGATGGGTGGTCTCGCAATAGACACGCATGATCGGTTCCGTACCCGAGAAGCGGATAAGCATCCAGCCACCATCCTCAAGCAGGAATTTATAGCCATCAGTGGTTAACAGACCTGTGACTTTTAATCCACCGATTGTAGCCGGCTTCGCGTTAATAATACGCTGTTCCTTCTCGGAACGATCACCCATAAAAGCTGTATCGATACGGTCGTAATAGTGCGCGCCAACCTTGTCAAAGAGAAGCTTGAGAAGTTCTGAGGGTTTTCGTTTCAGTCTGACCATCATATCCAGGAAATACAAACCGGCCAGGATTCCATCCCGTTCCGGTACGTTACCGCGGAATGCATACCCTCCTGATTCTTCTCCGCCGATCATTGCATCGGTTTCTATCATTTTGGGCGCAACATACTTAAAACCGACACCGGTCTGGTAAACCGGGACGTTATAGATTTTACCGAGCTTCTCCAGCATGCTGGTGGTCGAAAGTGTTTTCACGATTGGCCCGCGTTCACCGCGCACCTCGAGCATGTAATAAGCCAGAAGCGCAAATGCTTGCAGTTGATTGATAAAGACTCCGTTTTCATCACCCAACCCGCAGCGATCCGCATCACCATCGGTGATGAGCAGGACATCGGACCCGGTTTCCACCGTTGTCCGTAAACCAACATCGATATTCGGGGGGATCGGTTCGGGGCGTTTCATTTCCGGGAACAAAGGTTGCCGGGTGTTGTGAATTTCCTGGACAGTCGTTCTACCGCCTGAAAGCAGGCGTGTAAACCAACCAGCCCCATTGCCCCACATGCTGTCGACCAAAACTTTTAATCCGGCATCTTTGATGGGTTGAAGGTCGATTAAATCGTGCAAATGCTCAATATAGGCGGGCGCAGGATCAAATTTCACGATCAGTCCCGTTTGCTCACCTTCAGCGAAGGTTATCCGTTTGGCAGACTCACTGCTTTGGGGAATATTTGCTTCGATCTCCAATAGCCCCTCCGGATCAATGGCACCTCCGCGCTGGTCTCTTACCTTGAAGCCGTTATCGGTTGGGGGATTATGGGAAGCGGTGATGTTTACCGCTCCGGCAGCTTTTTGGTTCAGGACGGAATATGCAATTACGGGAGTTGGGGTCGGTCCATCCGTAAGATAAACATGAAAACCGTTGCCGGCCAGGACTTCAGCAACACTTGCAGCAAATCCCTCAGACGCGAAACGCTTGTCGTATCCGACCACGATCCATTCCCCGCCATGTTTTTGATTAGTCAGATAGGTCGCAAAGCCCTGAGTTGCACGCCGGACATTGTCATAGGTGTAATCTTCGGCTATCACACCGCGCCAGCCGTCGGTTCCAAAATGAATTGCTTGTACCATGCTTCCTCCAGTATGAATAAATCCGTGCAATTATAACAGCAGGTCAGGGGAACATTAACCATCGAATGCTATAATCGATCCACCAAGGCGATAAATGGAAAATAACAAGAAATCTGTTGTGGTCGGTCTGAGCGGTGGCGTGGATAGTGCGACCGCTGCGGCATTATTGATTGATGCGGGTTATCGTGTGATCGGTGTCACCCTGTCCATGTGGCAAGCGGAGCATGATATGACTGAGAATGAAGCTTCTCCGGATGAACGATACACAGATGCCAAACGCGTCGCGGACCATCTAAAAATCCCATGGCTCCTGATCGATGTTAAAGATGACTTTTATCAAAAAGTTGTCAGCTATTATACTGAGAGTTTAAAGATAGGTATTACTCCCAATCCCTGCATTGTATGCAATAAAACAGTCAAATGGCAGATATTACTGGAGGCAGCCAGTCAAAATGGAGCCGATCATGTAGCAACCGGTCATTATGCGCGTAGGCATGGTCATCAAACAATTCAGTTATTAAAAGCCAAAGACCTTCAAAAAGACCAGTCGTATTTTTTATCTATCCTTGGGCAGAGAGAACTTCAACACACGCTATTTCCGTTAGGGGAGTACACCAAACAAGAAGTTCGGAAAATAGCAGAAGGGAAAAAACTGCCGGTAGCGGCACGTAAAGAAAGCCAGGACCTCTGTTTCCTGGGAGGAATGGACCAGGCTGAATTTATTACGCGCTTTGCACCTGGTATGGTATCAAAAGGGGATATTTATCATGCAGACGGACATTTGCTTGGCAGTCATAACGGAATGGCATTTTATACGATCGGGCAGAGAAAAGGGATAAATATTGCATACGCATCTGCGTTGTATGTGATCCAAAAGGATTATCAGAAGAACCGATTGATTGTAGGCGAGAAAGAATTACTGGGAAAAACCGGTTTGATTGCCGGAGGGATCAACTGGGTAAGTGGTAAGGCTCCCGGTGAAAAATTCAGCGCCACTGTGAAAATCCGATATCGTTCGGTGGAAAAAAATTGTAAGATCACAATCCTCCCGGATGAAAAGATTGCCGTTCAATTTGGTCAATCACTCAGGGATATCACACCCGGTCAAGCGCTGGTAATGTATCAAAAGGATGTATGCCTGGGTATGGGCTTTATCGAATGATACAATAGGATCATGACGCTGTCGGCTTACCTGTTAAGTTTTTTATTTTCAACCGTCCTGGGTTTGATTTTTCATGTCATAGTGGGTGGGCGTGGCTGGCGAATTATCTTCTTTATTCTATTAAGTTGGTTGGGATTTTTCCTGGGGAATATTATCGGTGGAAGCGTCGGTTGGCAATGGTTGAATGTCGGTCCGGTCTACTCGATACCGGCATCGCTTGGCAGTCTTCTCACGTTGTTACTTGGATTTTGGTTGGGTAAAGTTCAGAAAAACAATTCAAACGCATCCCCAAAATAAAAAACCCCTTCAATTGAAGGGGTTCGTTGGAGTTTAATTTGTATTTGGTTATTCTATAACTGTCACCTGTGCAGCCTGCATTCCTTTTGGACCCTCTTCGACAGAGAATTCAACTTTTTGACCCTGGACGAGGTTTTTAAAACCTTCGCTCACGATCGCCGAATAGTGCACGAAGACATCTGCTTCACCTTCACGCTCGATAAAGCCGAAGCCTTTGCTCGTGTTGAACCATTTTACGGTTCCGACAAAACGGTCACTCATAGTACTACTCCTCCTTTGGATCTACCACGATGCTGGTAAATGCAAATACCGGCCTTTCAGAACGCCTGACCGGCCGGTATGACAAACCTAACTACACAAGAACAAAAACATTAATGTTATTTTAATTTATTTATTGTCAACCGTCAAGAATTATAACCAGTTGGAAAAACGGGAAATACTTTCAAATATTACCGCTGGGCGACAAGCGTATGGGACGAAAGGGCAGTAAAAAGGTCGGCGGGATCATAGGGTTTTTGTAAAAAACAGTCGGCACCGGCTTTCATGCATTGATTGGTTAAATCCAAAGCTGAGGTCATGATAACAAAAGGGTTATAGCCATCTAATTCATTACGTATCCGAGTTAACAAATTGATCCCGTCAATTCCATTCAGGTTCACATCGATTAATAAAACTTCACATAATGACCTTTTAATTTGCATTATCAGATCATCTTCATTATTAATTTCAAGCTTGACAGCTCCATAATTTTCGTATTTTAGTAGTATGGTCAGAAGTATGGTGGTGTCAATATCATCTTCTATGAGCATTACTTTTTGTTTCGGCATTATGTACTTTTCCCCTTGTGGTACGACTGGATAGTGCGTTGTCTAAAACCTCTTTTACAGTTTCGACAGGAATGAAAAGGATGGATTTCTTTATGCTCTCAGGCAATTCATCAAGCTCATCCTGGTTGCGTTTTGGAAGGATCACCCGTTTCAAGCCGGCGCGATGAGCCGCCAGGATCTTTTCCTTGATGCCACCAACCGGCAGGACCTGCCCACGCAGAGTGATCTCTCCGGTCATGGCTGTATCGTGCCTGACCGGCTGTTGGCGCAGCAACGATACCAGGGCCGTTGCCATTGTCACCCCGGCAGACGGGCCATCTTTTGGTTGTGCACCGGCAGGAACGTGCAGGTGGATATCAGATTCTGCGAACACAGAATCCGGGATGCCAAGTTCTTTTGCGTGTGAGCGTACATAGGAAAGACCGGCCTGGGCAGATTCCTGCATCACATTTCCAATCGATCCGGTGATCGTGAAGCCTTTACTGCCTGGCATGCGCGTAGCTTCCACAAATAAAATGTCACCTCCATAGGCTGTCCATGCCAGCCCGGTGGCAACACCGGGGATGGAAGTGCGCAACGAGATCTCCTGAGACCCCTTGAAAAGAGGTGCGCCAAGTTCATTACGGACGTAATCCGGTGTGACATCCGCGTGGGTCAGGGTGCCTTCCGTAATGGAGGTTGCCAGCTTCCGGCAGATTCTGCCGATCTCCCGTTCGAGGTTGCGGACGCCGGCTTCCTGGGTATAGCTGCGGATGATGGTATGTATGGCAGAGGAACTGAACTTCACTTCCTTATCCCGCAAGCCGTTTTCGCGCAACTGGCGCGGAATGAGATACTGGCGTGCGATATGATATTTTTCGTCTTCCGTATATCCGGCGATCTGGATCACTTCCATCCGGTCCAGAAGCGGGGGCGGGATGGTTTCAAGGCTGTTGGCAGTCGTGATG
The DNA here is from genome assembly GCA_963701225.1 of uncultured Chloroflexia bacterium. Lineage (GTDB taxonomy): Bacteria > Chloroflexota > Anaerolineae > Anaerolineales > Anaerolineaceae > JAFGXF01. The sequence continues at coordinate 1,916,473 of OY969578.1, forward strand.
AACATCACCTCAGAAAGGTCAAAGGCTACCTCGACATAGTGGTCGCGAAATTCACGGTTCTGCTCCGGGTCCAGGACTTCCAGCAGCGCGGAGGCGGGATCGCCGGAGAAATCGAAACGAAGCTTGTCGATCTCATCCAACATGAACACCGGGTTGTGGCTTTCGATCCTGCGTATGGATTGCAGGATGCGACCGGGCATGGCACCGATATAGGTACGGCGATGCCCGCGTATCTCAGCCTCGTCCCGCACACCGCCCAATGAAATACGTACGAACTTGCGGTTCAGAGCGCGGGCGATGGATTGACCCAGGGAAGTCTTGCCGACTCCGGGTGGTCCGATAAAACACAGGATCACGCCTTCGCGTACTCTCCTGATCAGGTCCTTGTTACGGCGTACCGGATCGGCTTTGCGATCCATCTTGAGTTTCCTGACTGCCAGGTATTCCAATATGCGCGCTTTGACGTCTTTCAGACCATAGTGATCAGTGTCCAATACCTGGCGGGCATGGGCAATATCGAGGTTGTCGGGAGTCGTGGTTGACCATGGCAGCGATACCAGCCAGTCCAGATAGGTACGGATCACGCCGTATTCGGCTGCAGCAGTCGGCAGCCGGGAAAGCCTGTCCAACTCGCGCCTGGCTTGCTTTAAGGCTTCTTCCGACATGTGGGCAATTTCGATCTTGTTGCGAAACTCCTCGATATCGGCGGTCTGTTCGTCGCCTTCGCCCAGTTCTTCCTGGATGGCTTTTATTTGTTCGCGCAGGAAATACTCCCGCTGCGTTTTTTCCATTTCTGAACGGGCTTCATTTTGGATCTTTTGACCCAGTTCGAGTACTTCACGTTCCCGCGTCAGGATCGTTACCAGCCTCTGCAACTTTTTACTGACCTTATCGATCTCAAGGATCGCCTGCGCATCCGCCAATTCCATTCGCTGGAAGTTGGAGATCGTGTAGGCTGTCTGCAGCGGATCGGTATAGGTTGCCACCGTCGAAACCAGCTCGCGCGGCAGGGTTGGGATGAGCTCGGCGATGCGTTCGAACTGGTCGCGCGCATTGCGGGCCAGCGCTTCCACCTGCAGGTTTCTCTCCTGCTCCTCCGGTTTATAAACTATTTTTGCACGGAAATAGGGATCGGTCTGGGTGTATTCCTGTGTGGTGAAGCGTGCCATGCCCTGTACCAGGATGCGGATGGTGCCATCCGGGGCGCGAAAAAGCCGGTGAATGGATCCGACCGTCCCGATCTTGTACATTTCCTTGATCGAAGGGTTCTCCAGTTCGGCGTTCTTTGACGCGACCAGACCGACCAGCTTGTTGCCGGCGATGACATCGTCGATCAGCTTGATCGAGCGCGGTTGCCCGATGGTGAGGGGCACGATCGTCTGGGGATAGACGACCACTCCCCGCAGCGGCAGAATGGCAACCTCATCCGGGAAGTTCTTTAATGCCTTATCCAGATTATCGCTGATGTCAAAGGTCAGATCATCAGGATCCATCGGGTTAAGGGGAGTATTCTTGGGTTCGTTGTTGTTTTCCATGTTAAACCAGCGTATGTCACTCGGCTGTTACGGTATGGATCGGTATGGTTCTTGGCAGGAGCTTCGGCAGATTGATCGTCAGGAAACCGTCCTTATATTCAGCAGTAACTTTAGTGACGTCGATCTCAAGCGGCAGCTCGATATCACTTTCGAACTCGCCAAAGGCGATCTCCATGCGGTGAAAGGAACGGTCTTCATGCGTTTCAGCCCGCTGCCCGCCGATGATAACCCGTTTTTGATCGATGTGGATGGAGAAATCGCTTTTCTTCATGCCGGCGAGTTCAACCCGTATGACCAGGCGGTCGGATGTTTCGATCAGGTCGGTGGGCGGGCACCAGATATGCGGTTTCATATTTACGCGCCAGCGGATGATGTTGGGCGCCAGGAATTCGGGGTCTTCCGGATCGATCGGAATAAAACGAATGGGGGAAGTCTGAATGTCGCTATTCATAGCACGCTCCAAAAAACGCATATTTCTGTTTGATAGGTTAACTATAATAACATATTAGTGTGAACATATTAAAATCTTGTAAGAATTATAAAAAAAATCAATGATTGAATGCATCCTTGTTGATACCTTATTTAATAATAAATATGGGTTAAAATGACGGATACAAAAAATCGAGATATACGAGGAAATTTAACGCGATGATCCAGGGGCATTTGGTTGGTAAGAGCTGATGATTAACGTTAATAATCAGCGGAGGTATCGATGAATAAATTGAAAACTAAAAGCACTCACCCTGAACCTGTGCTTCCATCTGGTAGAAAATCAAAGATTATCCCAACACTTAAAATTATTGACCATCAATTGAAAACTCCAAACTGCGAAATGTCAACTTCATTCACCGATTTTAGCGGATCGCTCACAACTTGCCGGATTAATCTTCCAGCTTATCTTGATTACTTGAACAGGGTTGGTTCAAATGGGCTTGAATAGAAGCCGGTAAAGAGAGTCTGTACGTATTAAGTAGAATAATAATAACTGATGACCTTTTTGGTGATCAGTTTTATTTTTATACTATAAAAGAAAAAACCACAAATCGATGATAGCGCCCCTGGTGGGAATTGAACCCACAACAACCGAATTAGAAGTCCGGTGCTCTGTCCAATTGAGCTACAGGGGCATGTACGGCGGGAATTTTACCATATGGAGGAAAGAAAACGCGATAACAGGAAACAGCACCTAACCATCGGACTTTGCACCCGCCTGCCCTCTGTTCTATCAGGGTTCTTAGGGTGCGTCAGCCTCCGATTTTTTTGAGGGGATTGGATGTCCGGTGCTCTGTACACTATCGCACCAAGGGCAAAAAGTAAGATCGATCTACTGGCAGGGTCGAATACCCTTATAGACCTTCATCCCGGCCAGGGTTTTAATGATCACATCCGCAGGGCGATGAATTTTATCCGAGATCTCGGCCGGGGTCATGGGGCTGTTCCCGTTGGCAACAAATAGTCTGAAAACGCCGTCCACCAGGGAAGTGTGGTCGGTGACAAAATCATCCTGTTTGGCGCAATGGCTCATCAGGGCGTGTTGCAGGGCATCCACCGCGCGGACTTCGGCAGTGACCGGATCGATCGAATCCACCACGTCTTCAGGGTTAAGTTCGGCAAAAGCATCCTGGTGAGTCTGACACAGACAACTCATCAGGTAGACCTTCCAATCATTATCGTTCTGCTTCCACCAGTCGAAATCGATATGGAAGGGGGTGTCCACCGTGGGTTTTACCAGGCTGCGGTGTGGTTCCGTCATTTGCTTTCCTCTTCGCTGTCAGCGACGCGGAAATAATAATCGCCCACGTACTTGATCTGGGGGTGGCTGACGAGGGTTGCCAGGATGGGCGTGACGGGCATGCGTTTCATGATGTTGATCGCAGAGTAAAGTTCCTGGGCATGGACGTGCCCCTGGGGATTGAGTTTTGCCAGGTCGCGCAAGGTATTCACCACCTGCTGTTCCAGTCCGCCCTTCGCTTTGGGAGGAGTGGTCCATAAACCATCCAATGCTTCATGATCGGGGATTAATATCGCCATGCGTTCGTCATAGGTGACGCTGACGGGTTGTTTGAGCAAGGCGAAAACGATCCCGCCATCCGCGCCGAAAAGTGCCGTCCGGATCCATTCGCGGTTGGAACGGGATTTCTCCGTGCGAATGATCACTTCGCCCGGTTTGGAGCTGCGTTTGATGTGGATCAAACTGCCGGGCATCAACCCTTCTGCTTCATAAAACGTTTTCAGACCGTACAGGTATTTCCCCGGGCGTACGACCCAGCCGGTGAATTTATCGTGTGTATTGCCGTTTTCAAAGGTAAATTGGACCCGGGGAGATTCGTACGCGGTTGGGAATATATTGGCATCCAGGTGGTTGAGGGGTAATGTGCCGGCCCGCCAGTGTGGATACAACAAGGGCAATGTAACATCATCTTCGTGGATCGGCTCTGCTTCACATTCATCCAGCTCATCAGCCATGCGCGCGCAAAACGAGCGCATCTCTTCGGTGAGCTCGACCGTATCGGTTTGGGGCGGTGTGTATTGCAACCACAGAGGTGTCTCACGAACCTCCTCCGGTTCACAACGATGCAGGAACCATGACACCTCGCCGACAGGACCGACCTCATCGAAGCGGGGATCTTCCTGCAGGGCATAGTTGAGCGAAAACTCCAGCAACTTGGCGTTGACGTCACTGGATAATTCCACCTGCTTTTGAAGTTCACCGATCGTAAGAGGTCCACCGTTTGCCATATCCAGGGTAGCCTCTGCCAGGTTCAAATGACCGGCATTGACATCCACCAACAGCGACTTGGGGAACCAGCGACCGGCGATGCGTACCAGGTCAGGCCGGTCGTTCAGGGCTTCTCCCAGTGCGCCCGTCAGCGTGGTTGAGTGTTTGGTAAGGACGTAGGGGGCATCAAGATTGACATCCCCCTCGGAGGTGGTGGGTAGTTCGTTCAATGCATGGCTGTCCAGTCCGGATGCCAGATAATGGACGGAGTCATCTTCCAGTTTTACTTCAATTACATCAAAGGGGTGAAATTCAGGATTGTTTCCAGGTCGGATGGAGAGGACCTTGCCTTTTTTCCCGTCAAATTGTGGGAAAGAAAGCGATTCCCCCGTTTTATAATGATCCTTTGGCAGGTAGATCCTGCCAGCAGATTTCTGCTTTTCTACCAGCTTTTTCTTTTCCCGGACGATTCGATCCTGAACCAGTTCTTTTACCAATTCCCCGGTCGTAAGAGGGGTCTCACATTCGAGAAGATAATTAAAAAGGAAAGTAAAGTCTTCCTTTTCGACCTTTAATTCGTCCCAATATTTTTCTGACAGTGTAACTTGTGAAAACATGATCCCTGTGAAATCTACAAAATTTAATGAGAATTCATTATACTCCAGCTTATTAACCCTTACGAACGTTTGGTTTCCTTGATGGTGAGCATTTGGTTCAGGCTTTGTAATTGCTCAGGAGGTACTGCCGGTGCTTTGGGAAGCTTCCTTAAATAATCCTTTAATTTTCCGGAAGGCAGACAGAGGATCGGTGCATCTTCAATATTCAGTTCCGCTTTCGGATTAAAGAATATCGCGATCGGCTTGATCCATTGGGGTTCGATATGAACCTCCTTCTTTTGCATGGCGCGGTCCAGATCCGACAGCTCGACGCGGGCTTCAAAATCCGGCCGTCCGACTTTATCCTGTGAAAAGAACTTGAATATGGCATTAATCCCTTTTTGTTTCCATTTACCGTTCTCGTAGGATATCCTGCCGCCACCCAGGATGGGTATTACTACCCATACACCTGTGGGACCTGCCAGCAGGTGGCTTACAGGGGTGGAAAAGTGATAAAGCGTATATTTATCCTCCAGACCTTTCAACGCAGCGGAAATCAGTTCGTAGGGGCAAACCCTGGCTCCCCAGCGGTTTGTGAAGTATATGCTGATCTGCCAAACCGTGAGACCGAGGAATAATGCTATCAATGAATAAAACATGGAAACCGGATCATTGCTGAGGGTGAGATAAAGACCCAAACCCAGTAGAACCAGGGCTGCAATCGTCGTATACGTGCTGATCTTTTTATTACGCTGGATCAATTTTGTATTGGATATGATTTTCATTTTGTTATCCTGGGTTGAGAGGATTGTGGGCGTTAAGCCAGTGCCTTTTGAATGGCGCTGCGCAGTGATTCAAGCAGATTGGCATCGATTGCCATTTTGGCCTGATGAATGGCGCTCACAATTGCACGGCTGTCCGACCGGCCGTGACCGACAAAGACCAACCCATTGATCCCCAACAGGGGAGCGGCTCCCACATCGGATGGGTCGATCAGTTTTTTTATTTTGACAAAGGCGGGTTTTGCCAGCAGTGCTCCGATCTTGGTCCTGAATGAGGATTTTAACTCGGTTTTCAACGTATCGGTGATCAATTTGGCGACCGCTTCACTGGCTTTCAACAATATATTGCCGGTGAAGCCATCCGTTATAACCACATCCGCTTCTCCACCAAAAAGCTCCTTGCCTTCCACATTACCGATGAAGTTGATGCCACTCGACTCGAGCAGATGGTAGGATTCCTTCACCAGATTGTTGCCCTTAACTGCTTCTTCACCGTTCGAAAGCAGCCCGACTCTCGGGTTGGTCTTACCCAGCATCCTTTCGGCATAGACGCTGCCCATGATGGCAAATTGCACCATGAATTCCGGACGGCACTCGGCATTGGCGCCGATATCCAGGACAACGCACTTTCCTCCGCGTACCGGGAAAAGGGCTGACAGTGCCGGCCGGATCACCCCGGGGATATCCGAGAGGCTTTTTTTGGCATGATACATGGCCATGCCGGTGTTACCCGCGGTTACAAAGGCACTGCCGCGACCGGATGCCAGCAGGTCCATGCCAACGCGCATGGAATTATCCTTTTTAGTGCGTACGTTCTCAATTTTATCGGTCATGTCGATCGCTTCTGAAGCATGAACGACCGACACCGGTAAATTACCGACCCCGGCAGCCTTCAATCGCAGTGTCAGGTCTTTTTCGTTACCGACCATAATGATTTCTTCGCCAAAAACTCTGGCCGCTTCGATTGCCCCAATAATTTCAGGCTCAGGACGATTATCGGACCCCATTGCATCGAGTATGATTGCCATTCTTACCTCCGGGCATAAAAATATTTTCGTTTTTATCCAAGTTCCTTGACAAACATCCTGTCAAGGTTATAATATCTCAACTTTAGCGCTGGTGCTGGAACTGGCAGACAGGCATGGTTGAGGGCCATGTGCCGCAAGGCGTGGGGGTTCAAGTCCCCCCCAGCGCACACGAAGCCGCACTGGCGGCTTTTTCGTTTAAGGATACTGACGGTCCAGCCAATCCTGAGGGTCCACCTGGACCCCGTTAACCCACACCTCCCAGTGAAGGTGCGGCCCGTTGGCGCGACCGGTGGCGCCGATCAAACCGATCTCCTGACCGGCAGTCACCGGGTCCCCGACATTCACGAGGATTCCCTTCTGGTGCCAGTATCCGGTAAAGATACCCCAACCATGATCAATGATGGTGGCGTTGCCGCGGACGGTTAACTGGCCGGTGAAAACCACCGTACCGGGGGCGGGAGCCAGGATGGCGAAGGGTTTATCGACGCTGCAAACACCATAATCCAAACCTGCGTGAAAATAACTGTAATCACTGCCATTGTAGGAGCGGCGGTCGCCGAACCAGGATTTTATGCAATATGGCGTTCCAACAGGCAGAGTGAAAATATCTGACCATTGGCGTGTGGACGTAATCCTGGAAATCACTCCAACGACCTGTTCCTCCTCCGGTTGGGTAACCGCCGGATCCAGGGTTGTTGGATCGACGGTCAATGGAGGATCTTTTGGGAAATTCCCGGATTCTATATAAACTTGTTGTTGATAGGAGAAGGTCGACCCATCCGCCAGCTGCACAGCAATGCTTATGGGGTACAGCCCCGGGTCAAGCATGGCGTGGATACCCTGCAAGGCGACATAACTCTTATCGCCATTCGGGAAAAACACAAGCTCATGGTCTGTCAGACTGCCGGACAGGGTCGCATCTTCATAGGTGTTGACCGATAGTTCCGCCATATGTCCCTGGGCGAGGGGCAGTGGATCGACTTTTATGTTTTCAATATAGGGATAAATTCCGATGGAGTTGCCTTCCACGGAACTGCTGTTGATGTACAGGCGATCGCCCGGCAGGATGGTTGCCTGGTTGGGCAGGTTGTTTAACAGGCTGATGGTCCACGGGGAGCTATCCTGCAAAATCGAAGCTTCGAGCAGGGTCTGCCCACTGCGAATGGCGATTTGCTTGTTGAGAGCAGTCTCGCCTTCCAGTTGTGGCAGGATGATGTTCATCCCGGCATACACTTCAGAGGGACTGGTGATGCGGTTGATGCGCACTAATGTCTCGTAGGGAATATTGGTGCGGGTTGCCATTCCCGCCAGGGAATCTCCAAAACCGAGGGTTTCGGTGGTTAACAGACCCGACACCCCCTCCAGACCGGGAATGATGAGTTCCTGCCCCGGGAAAAGCTGGTTGGGATCCGTAATGCCGTTGGTTTCCGTGAGGGAGGTGAGCGAGATGCCGAAGCGCAAGGCAATTGAATAAAGGGTGTCGCCCGTCTGAACAATATATCTCGCCTGATCGCCAGATGGGGTCTGCGCAATAGCCGTATTGGTAAATAAGCCCGCAACGACGAGCAGGACGATTAGAAATCTAAATATTTTCATAAGACAGGTTGTCGCCGATGTTAAAATCTTTCATGTGACGCGGATGTAATTCCAGGGTCATGCAGGCCGGTTTTTGTGGTTTATAGAGGATATGCCAGCGTCTGGCAAGTTGTTTGTCAACCACCTGGCCTGATTTGTTGGCCCAGACTGCGCAGATATCGAAATTCATAAAAAGCATATGAATGGCTGAGTCGATCACACTATCCTGCTTTTCAAGCAGCAGGATGCCTGAAAAGGGAGCGATGTTCTTTTGAAACATCAACCCTCGCAATTTGCTGAAAAAGGTCGAACAGATCACCACTTCGATAGGCTGGGAAAATGGGGATGTGTGATTAATTAGAACTGTTTTCATTATCCAGGAAAACCAATCGGGTAAAATTCAGTCAGTTTGATTCAGAGTTCAAGTTTACCATAGGTGAAAGCTCCATGAAGATTACTACATTCAACGTAAATGGATTACGCGCAATTCTCAACAAAGGCATATTAAATTGGCTTGAAAATGACCGCCCGGATGTGTTGTGTCTGCAGGAAATAAAAACACGCCCGGAGCAAATTTCAGAGGATGTTCGCAATCTGGGTTATCCCTATGTCATCTGGAACCCGGGGGAAAAACCGGGATACAGCGGGGTGGTTACTTATTTGAGTGAATTTATACCGGATTCCAATACAGGGTTGGGAAACCCGCGTTTTGACGGTGAAGGGCGTGTCATCTGGACCCAGCACGAGAAATTCCGGTTATATAATATTTATTTTCCAAATGGGCAGCGCAGCCACGAACGGGTGGAATATAAACTGGAGTTCTATGCTCAATTGCTGGAACAGTGCGATGAGCTGCATGAAGCCGGCGAAAACATCATTTTGACCGGAGATTTCAACACAGCTCATGCGGAAATAGACCTGGCACATCCCAAAGAGAACAGCAACACATCCGGTTTCCTGCCGGAAGAACGGGTTTGGATCGATTATTACCTGGATCATGGTTTCGTGGATGTATATCGTTATCTTTTCCCCGATCGCATCCAATATACCTGGTGGAGCTATGTGACGCGCGCCAGGGAGCGAAATGTCGGCTGGCGTCTCGATTATTATCTCGTATCCAGGAAATTAATGGATGATATCAGCGATGTGATCATACACGAGGATGTGATGGGGTCCGATCATTGCCCGGTGACTCTGGTCTTGAAATAAAAAGAAGCGGGTTCTGATAACCCGCTTCTTTAATCAGGCAAGAGACTTCAGTTCAGTCTTCTTCTTCCGGCCGCCAGCAACAGAGCACCAGATCGCGGGCCGCCTTTACTTCGTCGAGGCGTTTTGTCGGGGCATTGTGAGGAGCTTCTTTTAACAATTCAGGAGCATGGTGTGCCTCGTCAGCGATCTTGATTAATGCATCGGCAAAAGCATCCAGACTTTGCTTGCTCTCTGTTTCGGTAGGCTCGATCATCAATGCTTCCGGAACGATCAAGGGGAAGTAATTCGTGGGCGGGTGGAAGTTGTAATCCATCAAACGTTTGGCGATGTCAAGTGCATGCACGCCCTCCGCATCCTGCCACCTGCCTTCAGCCACAAATTCATGCATGCAAATTCGATCATACGGGATCGTGTAGGCTTTTCGGATCCTGGCAAGCAGATAGTTGGCATTCAGGACCGCTATTTCCGAAACAGTCCGTAATCCCGTGTTTCCATGCATCATGATATAGGTGAACGCTCGCACCAGGACTCCAAAATGACCATGGAAGGCTTTTATCCTGCCAATGGTTTTAGCAGGCTTCTTAAACCCATAAAGTGGTGGAAGGTCTTCCTCGGCTTCTTCGATGATATCCACCAGCGGATCAGGTAGAAAATCGATCAGTTTGGCTGAGGCACCCACCGGTCCGGAACCCGGACCACCACCACCATGCGGGGTGGAGAAGGTCTTGTGTAAATTGAAGTGCATTAAATCGAAACCCACGTCTCCAGGTCGGATGATACCCATCAATGCATTGAGATTGGCGCCATCACCGTAGACGAGCCCGCCGGCTTTGTGGACGATATCGATAACCTGTTGAATGTGTTCGTCAAACAACCCCAGGGTGTTCGGGTTGGTGAGCATCAGCCCGGCAAGCGTATCATCACAGGCGGCTTTGAGCGCTTCAATATCGACATTGCCACGCGGATCGGAAGGCACCGTCACGACTTCCATGCCGATCATACTGGAAGAGGCGGGGTTGGTGCCATGGGCAGAATCAGGGATCAGGATCTTGATGCGTTTGGCGTCGTTGCGGTCGCGATGATAGGCTCGTATCATCATGACACCGACAAATTCGCCATGAGCTCCGGCCGCAGGTTGCAGGGTGACGCCTTCGAACCCGGATATTTCCTTCAACCACTCCTGCAGTTGATACATCAATGCCAGGTTGCCCTGAGTCGTTTCAATCGGTTGCATGGGATGGCTGAAGGCAAACCCGGCCATCCGGGCAGTTTCCTCATTGATGCGCGGGTTGTATTTCATGGTACAGGAACCGAGCGGGTAGATGTTTTCGTCGATGCTGTAATTCAGGTGCGAGAGGTGGGTGAAATGACGAATGACATCAATTTCAGACAATTCCGGAAGTGGAAGATGGTTGCGTAATAGTTTTAATGGGAGGTCCGTCAGCGGGACGTCCGGCTCCGGAAAAGTGACTCCCGTGCGACCGGTGGAGGAAAGCTCATAGATGGTTGGCTCACTCATGAGTCACCTCCGTCAAAACGTTCACGAGCCCGTCAATTTCCTGACGTGTGTTGACCTCCGTACATGCCAGCAGCATGTACCCCTTAAGATTGGGATAGACATGTCCAAGATCGTATCCACCTAAAATGCCATGGTCGAGTAGATGGAAATTGATCTCATCGACCGGTTTGGGGCATTTGATCACGAATTCGTTGAAGAAAGGATCAGAATTCCAGGCTTGATAGCCGGGAATTTGTATGATCCGCTCGAAAGCATAATGAGCCTTCTGGTATGAAAGGCTGGCGACCTGTTTCAATCCGGATTTGCCGAGCAGGCTGAGATATACCGTCGAAGCCAGTGCCATCAATCCCTGGTTCGTGCAGATATTGGAAGTGGCTCGTTCACGGCGGATGTGTTGTTCGCGCGCAGTCAGGGTTAATACGTATGCGCGTTTTCCATCCTTATCCACCGTTTCACCAACCAGACGCCCGGAAATCTTGTGGATAAATTCCTTTTTTGTGGCAAAAATGCCCAAATACGGTCCACCGAAGGAAAGTGGCAAACCGAGAGGTTGACCTTCACCGGTGACGATATCGGCACCAAATTCACCTGGAGGGATCAACAAACCAAGGGATAACGGATTAACTGCCACAGCTACCATGGCGCCGGCTGCATGAGCAACATCCACAATTTCCTTCAAATCAAAAATGCGCCCAAAGAAATCCGGATATTGGATGTAAACCAGGCTGGTGTTGTCATCGATCAGGGTTTTCAACTCAGATGGATGCTGCTGCAGGTCGACACCAGGTTCATCGCCCGTGATCGTGAGCCTGGTATAGCCTTGCATGTAAGTGCGGATGGTTTCCCGGTAATGAGGGTGTATGGCCGGCGACAGGACGATCTTCGAGCGCTTCCCGCGGAAGGTGTGATACGCCATGACTGCCGCCTCTGCGCAGGCTGTGGCGCCGTCATAGTGCGAGGCGTTGCAGACTTCCATGCCGGTCAGGCTGGCAATCAGACTTTGATACTCGAAAATGGCCTGCAAAGTGCCCTGTGAGATTTCAGGCTGGTAGGGTGTGTAAGCTGTCAGGAATTCACCACGCCGGATGATCGCATCCACACCGGCCGGGCTGTAATGGTTATAGGCACCTGCGCCCAGGAAACAAGCCAGGTCATGCGCGGTTTCATTCGATTCCGATAGAAGCTCCAATTCCTGCCTGGTCTCCATCTCCGATAATCCCGCCGGCATGTCAAGCTTCGGAAAACGGCAGCTCTCGGGTACCACCTGGAATAGATCTTCCAGCCGGTTGAGCCCGACCACTTTCAGCATGGCGGATATTTCAGTTTCTGTGTGTGGGGTGAACATTAATGCGCCCGTTCAGCGCAGAATTTTTCATAGGCTGCGCCATCCATCAATGTGGATAATTCCTGTGGGTTGTCCAGCTGGATCTTTACCATCCAAGCTGAACCGTATGGGTCGGTATTAACTTGTTCCGGTTTATCAGAAAGACCCGTATTGACCTCGAGCACCGTACCGCTTACCGGCATATTCACATCCGCGGCGGCCTTGACCGACTCGATGGTTGCGATTACTGTGCCTTTTTTGACCTTGTCGCCCACCGAGAGGGTGATATCGACATAGACAATATCAGAAAGTTGTTCCTGGGCATAGTCGCTGATGCCAACCGTGCCGGTTTTATCTTCGACTTTCACCCATTCATCAGTTTTTTCGTACTTCAATTCTTTCGGGATATTCATTGCGACCTCCAAAGTAGGATATTAGCTCAACCTATTGGGTTATGTACCTCTGTTTGTCGATCATTGTTTCATCCCTCTATGAGGGAGACCATGATGAGGCGAATGTACATTTCAGAGGTTCATAAATACGGGTCTGTTGACCTGAGAGTTTCACCCAGGGTTGCCATCCCTGGGTTTGCCCCTTCGGTGCCGGCATTTTCCGGTACTCTTCCCGAATTCAGTATATTAATGATTTTAAGGATAACAAACCTAAAAGTCAAGTCATCCGGGTATTTATTGTTTTTCGGTAATCAATGGAATTAAATCACTTATGCATTGCCGTAATTCTGAGGATTGGTTGTCCCGGGTTTGATTGAGAAAATCAAGAAGTGAAGCCCACGATAGTTTGGAAGATATGCTTCCGAGCTGGGTGGCCATATATGCCCCCAAACTATTGGCGAGCATGCACATATCCGATAAACCATACTGATTCAACCAGGCGATTAGAAGACCCGCACTGAAAGCGTCTCCGCTGCCGGTTGTGTCAACTGCCTGGATCGAAAGTGCAGGCAGGCGAAAAACCTTGCCGTTCAACCCCACCAGGCAACCCTTGTTTCCAAGTTTGATTGCCCCGCACGACATTCCCAGATCAAAGAAGGCATGCAAAATCTGGGAGGGTTCTTCTTTACCCGTCAATAATGTCCCTTCGCGATGGCCACAGATGCAAATATCGAGAAATTTCAAGACCTTTTCCATCTCGTTGTGGGCAACAAGCACCGGGTCCATACCGGTATCGATGCTGATGGGGATGTGTTTCTTATGCGCAGTCTCAATTAATGACAGGGCAGTATCGCGTTGAGGAGATTTGAGGAATACATAACCTGATAGATGCAACAGATCGATTTTACTTTCCCATCCGTCCGGTACATCGGCGGGGGTGGTATATACATTGGCACCGCGAAAACTGTACATCGAGCGTTCGCCGTCAGGCAGGATCGCCAGAAAGATCTGACCGCTTGGACTTTCACTCTTACGGAAGATATAGCCGGTATCGAGACCGTAAGTTTTCATTTCGTTTAGAAGACGATCACCATTCAGGTCAGTACCGATGCTACCCAGAAGGTGAGGGGTGATTCCAAGTTGAGACAGATCGATTGCCGTATTGGTGGAAGAACCACCCAGATTGAAAGACAATTTATCCGCATAAACATCCTGACCGGGTGGTGGGATCTCCGGTACCGGCATGCTGACATCCAGATTGATATCGCCGAATAACAGGATATTGGCCGGTTTCATAAGGTTTCAGCCTTTCCGGCAATGCGGACTGCTTTTACAAATTCCTGAATGCGAACGATGTCTTTTACCAGCGGGTCGCCCGGGATATTTGTGGATGTATTGGAATCAACACCCCATGGATTCACCGATTGAATGGCAGAACGGACATTTTGAGCATTTAACCCACCAGCCAGGATGACGGAGACCGGTGAACGCGCAACGATTTCACGGCTGAGTTTCCAATCATGTGTTTTTCCGGTCGCCCCGACGCCGGGAAAACCTTTCGCTTTTGTATCCAGAAGAAGGATATCCGAGACAGAGGCAAAATGGACCGCCGTATCAATGGAATTCTGGTCAGCTACAGCAATTGCCTTCATCAGTTGAGTAGTTGGGTCGAGTCTGGCTCGTATCTCTGCCATCTGATCGATTCCAACGGCATCCGTCTCGGATGAGATGTGGAGGATGTCCGGATGGACTAGTTCTGCCATGCGCAAGATCTCATTGATATCAGTAGACATGGTTAATGCCACGGATTTTGCAGGTTTGGGGACCTCGCGTGCGAGTGTACTTGCTGAACGGAAATCGAGCTCACCATGAACGAGATCGTATATCCCCGCAATAAATCCAATTTGATCCACACCGGCAGCCACAGCCTGGAGCATAATTTCGATCTTTGCGAATGCATAAATCTGTATGATCATACCGAAACAGCCCTATCGATTATTGGTTTTTTCGCGCGTTGTTCGATAAAAAAGAGGAGAAAAGCTGAAATGCGTATAGCTGCACTGATAAATAAGGCGGCAGGCAAACCGATGTAATTTGCCAGAGTTGACCCGATGATCGGTGAAAAAATGGTGGACAGGTATTGCAGGCTCTGGGCAAACGAAACAAATACCGCGCTGCGGTCGTCGGGAATGCGTCGCATCAGTTCATCAAAAAATATCAGATCGACACCCGACTGGAAGATACCGGAAAAAACAGAAATCAAAATGATCAACCAATCCTGGGTCGTGAGCGCAAGCAATGCCGGGTAAAGACTGGCGCCCAGCGTGGTCCATAAGAGGACGGAGTGTGACCCATGCCTGCGAGATTGATTCGACCAGAAGAAATAACCAACGATCAGCGACACAGAAGCAGCCATTGTATAGGCTGAGATCCATGCATCGGAAGCCTGCACTTCACGGACGTAGTAGAGTGGAAATAATGGCGCTGCAAAGGAGAAACCGGTCAAAAACACGAATCGTTTTAAAATAAATGACCGGAACGGTTTATTGGACCAGATACTCTCAAAATATGCCCGAATGCGTACAGCGAGGGGTCCGCTCACAGTCTGAAATGTGGGAGGATTGTCAGGAATGCGGATGCGGCTGGAAAAAATATAGGATAGCAACCCACCTATGGATAACACCATGAACACAATTTGGTAGTTAAAGGGAAAACCAAGCCGGTTGAGGACCTGACCGACGAGAATGATCATGGTCGAGGTAGTGACACCCATGATCGACCAGCGCCGCGTCATTAACTCAAAACGGGAGGCCGGCCCTGCAACAGCATTCATGACAACCGAAAAGCAAATGGCTACGATCGTTTGAGGCAATGTCGCAGCAGCCCAGATGATCAGGATTGCACTGATAAGCTGGTCGCCATCGAAGAAGAATGGAACAATGCCTGTTAGCGCATAAGACGATACCACCAGAAGCCTGGCAAAACTGAACCAGGGAACTACATTCCGCTGTCGTTGAAGCATCCTCCCGGCAATTAACGCAAAAATCAAACCGGTCATAGCCGGCATGGAGGTCAACAGGCTGACTTCAATATTCGTTCCCCCCAGGCGGGTGATGAAAACAGGCAGGAATGGGCTGGCTGCATTTGCCAAACCGATGCCGATGGCATCAATCTGTACGTAGATAAAATTCTTTCGGTCGACATTGGGCGGTACGTTGGGGTTGGAGAACCAGCGCAATAAATTCACAGGCACGATTATACCCTCCTGAACTCATGATATCCGTATCGACACCATCCTGCCTTCATGCTAAAATGACCGGGGAGAATGGAAGAAAAAATGCAACCCACGCCAATTCCACAATGGTTGTTCTGGGCGCGAGAGATCGAAGCCATCGCGCAAACCGGGTTGCATTTTGCCAGCGGACAGGATCAAACGGATGTGGGAAGGATGTTCGATCGTCAACGATACTCCAGGTTGATGGAAATAGCTGCCGAAATATACGCGGCACATACCGACATATCGAAATTCAATATTCTGAACAGCTTTCAATCAGAAAAAGGGTATGCAACCCCAAAGGTCGATGTCCGTGCAGCGCTATTCGATAATAACAAAATATTACTGGTGCAGGAAAGAGTGGATCAACGCTGGTCAATGCCCGGTGGATGGGCAGATGTCGATGAAATGCCTTCGAAGATGATCGAGCGGGAAGTTCTGGAGGAAAGCGGCATCGTTGCAAAGGCAAAAAAAGTGGTAGGCATCTATGACGCCAACCACGATTGTGAACCCCTGGCAGTGTATCATGCTTACAAGATCATTTTCCTGTGTGAGAAAACTGGTGGTTCTTTAAAGGGCAGTAGTGAAACCGTGACAGCTGAATATTTTCCGATCGATCAACTGCCACCATTTTCGGGGACGCGGACAGACACCCGGCATGTACAGGAAGCTTACCAGCACTACCTGGATCCAAATAGACTTGCTTATTTCGAGTGAGTGACCATGTTAATCACAAATGCAACGATCGTAACCTGGGAAGAGCCCAATAGGATCCTGAAGGACAGCGCAATTGCCATCCAGGCGGACAAGATTATTGAGCTCGGTCCCACCAAGATAATCACGGAAAAGTATCCCGACGAAATAAATCTCGATGCCCAAGGGGCTTTTGTGATGCCGGGTAATATCTGCGCTCATACACATTTCTATGGTGCCTTTGCGCGGGGGATGGCTATCCCCGGCGATGCTCCGGCAAATTTTGTTGAGATCCTATCCAGGCTATGGTGGACTCTGGATAAATCTCTGAATATGGAAGCGGTTGAGTATTCAGCGTTGGTTTGTCAGATCGACGCCATAAGGCATGGTACGACTACCTTGATCGACCACCATGCGTCTCCCAATTCACTTGAGAATTCACTGGACATCATTCAACAAACGGCGGAACGATCCGGAATTCGGGCAGCACTATGCTACGAAGTCACGGATCGAGACGGTCTTCAAAGAGCCGAACAGGGCATAAATGAAAATGTCAGGTTTATTACCCACTTGAAAAATCATCCAAGCCCGCTCGTTCGGCCGACATTCGGGTTACATGCCAGCCTGACACTCAGCGATGAAACATTTAAAAAAGCGCGCAATTCCTGCCCGGAAGAAGTAGGCATGCATATTCATGTGGCGGAAGACCAGGCTGATCAGGACGACAGCTTGAAGAAAAGCAACATGCGTGTAGTCGAAAGGCTGGAGCATTTTGGAGTTCTGGGTCCACGTGCCATCCTTGCACATGCGGTGCATGTCAATGATCACGAGATTGAGCTCATAAATACATCAAAATCCTGGGTCACGCATCAACCTCGCTCGAATATGAACAATGCTGTCGGCCTGCCGAGGGTGGAGCAGATGTTGAGGTCAGGGGTAAAAGTCTGCCTTGGAAATGATGGCTTTTCGAATGCAATGTGGGAAGAGTGGAAAGCGACCTACCTCAGCCACAAACTGATCCACCGCGACCCGCGCCGTATGCCGGCAGATATCGTCGCCAGAATGGCAATATATAATAATTCCTGCCTGGTATCGCAACTGTTTGACCAACCGGTCGGCAGTCTGACGCCAGGAGCCCAGGCTGATCTCATCCTTGTGGATTATGAACCTTACACGGATGTCAACAACGGCAATTTACCCTGGCATATTGTTTTTGGTTTTCATGAAAGTATGATCCAGACGACCATCGTGGCAGGTAAAATTCTCATGAAAGACCGGAAATTGCTTACTTTGGATGAGAAGAAAATTACTTCTGAAGCGATGGGTCTTTCAAAAGAAGTCTGGAAAAATTACCAATCACGGTTTAAATAAGGCAGCTATGACAGAAGACGACAAAATACTAACCGAAAAAAAGATAGCTATCATAGGTGGTACCGGCAAGGAGGGCAAGGGGCTGGCAGTAGGATGGCTGAAGGCGGGTTTTCATATAATCATCGGTTCCAGACAGGTTGAAAAGGCTCAGACTGCTGTGGGCGAGATAAAAGGCCTGCTGGGTGAAACAGACCACTTGACCGGTATGGTCAACGCAGATGCAGCAACCGCAGCGGATGTCGTAGTGGTAACCGTGCCGTTTGGAGCGCATCGGGATACCATGCAGATGCTTAAACCACTGGTGGCGGGTAAATTGATCATCGATGTTACGGTGCCCATCCAACCACCCAAGGTCACTGTCGTGAAATTACCGCCCGAGGGGTCAGCGGGTCTTGAAACGCGCGCCATTCTGGGCGAGGATGTGGATATTGTGACCGCTTTCCAAAATATATCCTATGAAAAACTGATGGCAGGTGAAGTTAAGGACTGCGACGTACTGGTTTGCGGTAGCTCAAAGTCAACCAGGGCAATCGGGATTCAACTGGCCGAAGCAATAGGTTTTACAGCCTGGGATGCAGGTCCGTTGGAGAATTCCGTAGTGATGGAAGGCCTGACACCCATCCTGATCGGCATCAACATCCGCAATGGGGTTTCCTCAGCCGGCATTAAAATAACCGGGGTAAAAAGATCGGTATGACCCTGACATTGTCCCCTTTATTGAATCTCCCGTTGGTTCTACCCGGAGATGATATCGCGCAAATCATCATTAAAGGAATGTCGGAGATGCATCTGGCTGCGACGGATGACGATATTTTCATTATTGCCCAGAAGATCATTTCAAAAGCGGAAAATCGTCTGGTTAATTTGAATGACGTGACACCGGGAAAAGAAGCTGAAAAGATATCAAAAAAATGCAAGAAAGATCCCCGTATCGTTGAATTGATCCTGCGCGAGAGTAACACAGTTCTCCGGACACGCCCCGGTACGATCATTGTTGAACACCGTCTCGGATTTGTCTGTGCCAATGCCGGAATTGACCATTCCAATGTGGCAGGATCCTATGGTAATCAGGAAGATTGGATGCTGATGCTGCCTGAAGACCCCGATGGCTCTGCACGGAAAATACAACAAGACCTGGTTACATACTACAAGAAAAGAATCGGTGTGATGATCATCGATTCTCATGGTCGGGCATGGCGCAACGGCATCATTGGCATGTCGATCGGGTTGGCAGGTGTGCCGGGGCTTGTCGACTTGCGCGGAAAGCCAGACCTTTTTAACTATTCCCTCAGGATTACCCAGGTCGGTGCAGCAGATGAGCTGGCAGCTGCCGCTTCACTAGTTATGGGCCAGGCAAACGAAGGCACGCCTGTCGTGCATGCGCGAGGTTTTCCCTATGACCTGCGGGAAAGCAGCATAAAAGAGTTGATCCGGAAAAAAGAACAGGATCTCTTCCGATAGTGGAATTAAAAGTTGTTGCCCTGGCTGGGGGCGTCGGCGGCGCCCGGCTCGCACATGGTTTGTACCAGGCACTGGCTCCGGAAAATCTGACTGTCATTGTCAACACCGGGGATGACTTTATTCACCATGGGTTGGCGATCAGCCCGGATCTTGATACCGTATGTTATACGCTGGCGGGTTTGCGCCAATCCCGAAACCGGGTGGGGAATGGCAGAGGATGGTTTTAAGGCAAATAAGCAAATAAAATTTCTTGGCGGCGAAGATTGGTTTAAACTGGGCGACAGGGACCTGGGTACCCAGTTGAGACGCACAGAAAGAATTAAAAACGGGGAAAAACTAAGCGATATCACCCGCGATTTCTGTTTTAAATGGGGCGTGAAGGCCAGCATTTTACCGATGTCTGATGATTTCATCCAAACCAAGGTTGAGACCAAGGATAAGCGTTTATTGGATTTTCAGGAATACTTTGTACACCAGAAATGCCAACCGGAAGTGAGTGGTTTTCTATTTTCAGGTATTGAAAAAGCAGAACCATCACCCGGTATGATGGAAGCGATTCAAGCCTGTGAGTTTGTGGTAGTGTGCCCATCCAACCCGTGGGTGAGTATCGATCCGATCCTGTCGGTAAAACACGTTCGAGAAGCACTGACTGATAAATGTGTGATCGCCGTTTCACCCTTGATCGGAGGGAAAGCAATAAAAGGTCCATTATCAAAGATGTATCGCGAGCTTGATATTCAACCCACAAGTATAGCAATTTCAAAGCATTATAGTGATATGGTCCGGGGAATGGTTATAGACAAACTGGATATCCAGGAAAAAGATGAGATCGAGGCATTTGGTATAATCACTAAAATAACCGATATATTAATGAAAGATGTCAGCGATCGGAAACGTCTGGCAATTGAAGTGCTCGATTTCGGCCGTTCATTATTACCAATTCTATGACAACCTGGGCAATTGTTCCGGCAAAACCTTTCCAAACTGGGAAATCACGTCTTGGCGGCATCCTGTCTGATGGCGACCGCCTGCAATTGAACACCTATCTGCTGCGGCATACGCTTTCGATTTTGAGGAAGGTGAATGCTATAGATAAGATCCTGGTTATCAGCAAAGATGAACAAGTTTTGATGATCGCCAGACAGGAAGGCACCGACGTTTTATTAGAAACAGGGAAAGGTGGTTTAAACAGGGCACTTTACCAAGCGAACAATACTCTCAATAAATCAGAGGATCGCATTGTCGTTATCCCGACAGATTTACCTTTAATGACCCCTGATGATATTGAGCAACTCCTGGCAATGGGTAGTCATCCTCCGGTTGTGGTGGTGGTGCCGGATCGCTGCCATAACGGTACAAATGCTTTGCTGGTTAATCCGGCCGGCAGCATACGATATCGGTATGGTCAGGGATCCTTTAATAAGCATGTGGAAGAAGCACGCAAGCGAGGAATCAATGTGATTGTGCCAGTCCTGCCTGACCTGACTCTGGATCTGGATGTACCGGAAGACCTGGATTTATTGAAATCAATAGGATATATAATACCTATTCTATCGATCAAACCTGTGGAGGAAAAAGTAACATGAAACAACGCGTGGCGCTTTATTTACAGGATGCCCACGACCTGAGGGATGGGCTTGATTATGTGAAATATGCAGAGGAGAAGGGATTTGAAGCGGTATGGCAGGCGGAGAGCCGTCTGGTGCGGGATGCGATCGTGCCAATGGCTGCTTATGCAGCCGTGACCACCCGGTTGAAAGTTGGTTCGGGCGTTATTAATAACTGGACGCGCAACATCGGTCTGCTGGCAGCTACTTTTCTTACGCTGGATGACCTGGCGCCCAACCGTATCATCTGCGGCATAGGTGCATGGTGGGATCCGCTGGCACGCAATGTTGGCATCGACAGGAAAAAGCCACTTGCAGCCATGCGCGATACGGTGGTTGTCCTGCGGCGGTTGTTGGCAATGGAACGGGTTACTTACCATAGCGAATTCATAAATGTGGAGGGGATCGAACTGGATGTGGTTCACGGGCGAAAAGAGCCACGCAATGTACCCATTTACATCGGGGCAACCGGTGACCAGATGATGGAAATGACCGGCGAGATCGCCGATGGCGTTGTCTTGAATTACTGTGTACCACCTGACTACAACCACAAAGCCTTGAGCTTGCTCGAAACAGGTGCAAAGAAGGTGGGACGAAAAATGGAGGATATCGACCGGCCACAACTGATCGTGTGTTCGGTTGACCTGGATCATGATCGAGCCATCGATACGACCCGGGAATTATTAACCCAATATCTTGCGCAGCAACCTCACATTGCCAAGGCATCGGGTGTATCGATGGATGTTGTGGCACAGATCCAATCCATACTGGGTTGGCCTGCCACGAAAGAACAGATCCAGAAAGCCAAATATCTGGTGCCGGAGGAGTTGATCGACCACATAACCGCTTCCGGTACACCTGATGAAGCGCGCAAGAAAGTAGCTGAATATGTCAGGCAGGGCTGCACTTGCCCAATTTTGTATCCTGTCGGTGGTGATGTCAGGTTGCTGATCGATACATTTGCTCAGGATTAATCCTGCCCGAAGGAGATGATATGATCGTCGAGTACTTCCGGCCGAATACCATAACAGAGGCTTTATCCTTGATTGGCAGGGAAAATCCTTTAACAATCCCGATTGGCGGTGGGACGAGTATACGTCAAAAAAGCAGATTGAACGATCTTTCAGTCGTGGATCTGCAGGACTTGAAACTCAACAAGATCGAATGCTCAAAGGATTGGCTGGAAATTGGTGCGACAACAACATTAAGCGCTCTTGAAGCAAACAAGGAAATCCCTGAGGCGATCCGGGAGGCAGTTCATCTGGAAGGCACTGCCAATACACGCAATCTGGCAACGCTGGGAGGCAGACTGGTATCCTGTGATGGGAAGTCTGCGCTGATCACGACGTTAATAGCGGCCGATGCGATCACAGTATGGGATGAAAACCGCAAGGAAATACAGTTGGGTGAGTGGTTTGCCTTACCTTCTGATAAACCCGGAAAATTACTCCTATCGATTAAAATCAAACGCAACTTCGTTCTGGAATTGGAAGTGATCAATCGTACGAAACTTGATTTGCCCATCCTATGTATTGCCGTTGCACGCTGGAAATCCGGCAGGGTGCGGGTGGCGTTGGGTGGATTTGGTAAAGCCCCTCAGATGTTTTTTGACGGTCCTGATGGAAATGGGGCAGAGCAGGCGGCTGAAAACGCCTGCAGGGAAGCGGATGATTTTTGTGCCAGCAGCGACTATCGCCGGGCAATGGCAACCCTATTAACCAGGCGTTGTCTGGCCCGGATCCAGGGTTAATGACATGAACATACAGCTTTCGGTCAATACAAAAACGTTAAACCTGGATGTGCCTTCCAACACCACGCTACTGGAAGTATTACGATCAGAGGGATATTTTGGAAGCAAGGATGCAAAATGCCAATACGGAGAATGCGGTGCCTGTTCTGTCATCATGGATGGTCAATTGATCAACAGTTGCCAGATACTTGCCGCACAGGCAGCCGGTCATTCCATAACAACCATCGAATCAATCGGTGAAATGCCATCCCAAGGCTGGAAGACTACTTCCGGGTTGGACGTCATCCAACAGGCATTTATGGAAAGCGGGGCAATTCAATGTGGTTATTGCACGCCGGCAATGATCCTGGCAGCCCGTTTGTTGCTGCAAAAGACATCCAGCCCAACAAGGGCGGAAGTACAAAAAGCCTTATCCGGTGTGCTATGCAGGTGCACGGGTTATCATAAACCTGTCAACGCAATATTAAATGCCGCTGCGGTTCTCAGAGGTGATGCAAAACCTGGCAGAGTGGACACTATGGCAGAGCAGGTAACACCTGCCAGGGAGACAAAAGGCTTCACTTCAGTTGGTAAATCAGCGATAAAAGTGGATGCGCAAAAACTGGTGCAGGGCAACCCGGCTTTCACGGATGACATCGAGTTGCGTGGTTTATTGATCGCCAGGGTTTTGCATAGTCCTGTTGCCCATGCACGCATAAAAAGCATCGATACGACCCAAGCCAAAGCTCTCCCCGGTGTCGCCGCAGTATTAACCTATAAGGATATTCCGCGGGTTATTTACTCAACCGCCGGGCAATCAGACCCCATACCCGGACCACTGGATACATTCTCACTAGATTCAACAGTACGATTTGTTGGAGACCGGGTGGCGATGGTAGCTGCCGAAAGCGAAGATATAGCCGATAAGGCGTTGCAACTGATTAATGTAGAATATGAAGAACTGCCAAGCGTATTGGACTCAAGCAAAGCCATGCAACCGGATGCTCCTCTCATTCATACCGAGCCCGAATATGTTAATTTTGCCGGTTCGGACCCAAGAAAGAACCTGGCGGCCGATATCCGGATTGACATTGGTGATGTTGAAAAGGGTTTTTCCGAAGCAGATCGGATCTTTGAAGCGGACTATGAGGTACCAAAAGTCCAACAGGCGCACATCGAACCGCATATCACCATCACTTATTGGGACGAAGATGACCGGTTGGTGATCCGCACCAGCACCCAGGTTCCATTTCATGCGCGTAGGATCCTGGCGCCTGTATTGAACCTGCCGGTAAAACGCATCCGTGTGATCAAACCACGCATTGGTGGCGGATTTGGTGGCAAACAGGAGGTGTTGATCGAGGATGTCGCTGCTCATCTCACCATAGCAACCGGAAAACCGGTCAAATATGAATACACACGCGAGGAAGAATTCATCGCCTCACGATCGCGCCACCCAATGAAGATCCATATGAAGACCGGTGTTAAAAAAGATGGAACCATTACAGCAAATTCAATGTATTGCCTGACCGATACCGGTGCCTATGGTTGTCATGCGTTGACTGTCACCGGAAATACCGGTCATAAATCCATGGCTTTGTATGTCGGTGATGGTCTTTATCGTAAAAATCCAAATATTCGTTTTTACGCGGATATCGTATATACAAACCACCCACCGGCTGGCGCTTATCGCGGATATGGCGTACCACAGGGTTACTGGGCAGTAGAACGACATATGGAAAAAATTGCCCATGCATTAAATCTGGACCCGCTGGCATTCAGGTTGAAAAATGCACTCCGCTCCGGAGAAATGCAACCGTTCAGCACCACCTGGAGTGAAGGACGTGAACCACGTCCTGAAATCGTCCAGACCGTCGGTCTTGAAAAATGTGTGGAGAGTGGAAAAACAGTTATTAGCTGGAATGAGAAGTATGGCAACAAATCCTGGCATGCGGTAAAGAATCAACCCCATTTACGCAAGGGGATTGGCGTTGCTGCTGTTATGCAAGGTACGGCGATACCCTACCTGGATATGGGTGCTGCCAGCATTAAAATGAATGATGATGGATCATTTAATATGCTGATCGGCGCAACCGACCTGGGAACCGGATCTGATACGGTGCTGGCACAAATGGCCGGTGAATCTCTGGGTGTGCCGGTGGAAGATATCATCGTCTTGTCTTCAGACACGGATACCACACCTTTTGATAAGGGTGCATATGCTTCCAGTACGACCTACATTTCAGGTTACGCGGTTACCAAGGCCGCCCGGGATGTTGCCGGTCAAATCAAGGAACGGGCGGCTAAAATGTTCCAGGAGAAAGGTATTGAAGTCAACGCAGACGAACTACGCCTGCTCGACCGAGGTGTAAAAACGCCTGCGGGGCAGTTTGTAAGTCTGACTGATGTGGCTTTGAACAGCTTGCACCATACCGAACAAAAGCAAATCATGGCTGTTGCCTCATACGTCTCACCGGTTGCACCGCCACCTTTTGGAGCACAATTTGCGGAAGTAACCGTAGATACAGAAACCGGCCAGGTGACGGTCGACAAGCTGGTCATGGCGGTTGATTCCGGTGTGGTTGTCAACCCGCAAACTGCAACAGGACAGATAGAGGGCGGAATGAGCCAGGCACTGGGCTATGCAGTGTGTGAAGAAATGACCTACGATGATAAGGGTAATTCAAATGAACGTGACTTTCAGAATTACCACATCTTCAGAGCAGATGAAATGCCTGAATTGAATGCTATGTTTATAGAAAGTTACGAACCAAGTCACCCCTATGGCGTCAAGGCAGTGGCTGAGATCCCGATGGACGGGGTAGCGCCTGCGGTTGCCAACGCGATATACGATGCCATTGATGTGGATATTGACCAGATCCCTGCCACCCCGGAACGAGTGTGGCAGGCGATGAAACGCAAAACGCAGAAGTAGTATTATACAGTACAGGAAATTGTATGGAAATAATTGGGCGGTTGGCAGAATTCATCAAGGACGGCAAAACAGTTGCGCTATGCACGGTCGTGGAAAGCAAAGGTTCAACTCCCCGCCACGAGGGCAGTAAGATGCTTGTTTTCCCAAATGGGAAAACCGAAGGGACCGTCGGTGGAGGTGAGATTGAAAATCGGATCATTGCAGAAGCTTTGGACGCACTCAAAGCCGGGAAAAGCCGGGTTGTGCGATACAACATGGTTGACCCTGAGAAGGGTGATCCCGGTATTTGTGGTGGACAGGTGGAGGTTTATGTGGAACCCTATTTACCAGCTCCCAGGGTAGTCATCATTGGCAGCGGGCATGTTGGCAAAGCTGTTGCGCATGTGGCAAAATGGCTAGGCTACCGGGTGGTGGTGTCAGATGATCGCGCGGAACTCTGCAATCCGGAATATATACCGGATGCAGATCAATTCCTTGTAACCGAGATGGCGGATATCCCTCGGAAAATCGAGATAGACAACCTGACCTATTTGATCCTGACCACGCGCGGAATGGTTGTTGACGTTCCAGGACTAGCTCCATTATTGGATACGCCGGCAGCATTCATTGGTGTAATTGGTTCTAAGCGACGCTGGATGATGACCCGCAAGGAATTGATTGCCCAGGGGGTACCGGAAGAGAAATTGAACCGGGTGCATTCGCCAATCGGACTGGAACTAAATGCAGAAACACCCGAGGAGATTGCTATCAGCATCATGGCAGAACTCATCATGTTACGAAATGACGGTACCGGTAAGTTGATGAAGCTGTAGAGGAATATTATGTGGAAGCAACATATTAATGTAACCAGTTTGGATCAAACCATAGAGCTGCTGGATCGTTACAAGGAAGCAGGGCGGATCATTGCCGGTGGGACGGATCTCATACTGGAATTGGAACGGGGTGCGCGTAAAGGTGTTGAATGTTTACTGGATGTCTCCAGGTTGGGCGGATTGGATAAGATCGAATTAGATAACGATGGTATGTTGCATATCGGACCACTGGTTACCCATAATCAATTACTGGCTGACGCCTTGACTCGCAAGTATGCTGCTCCACTTGTTCTGGCATGTTGGCAGCTTGGATCACCTCAAATACGCAACCGGGCGACGATTGCAGGTAACCTGATCACCGCATCGCCTGCCAATGACACCATCACACCCTTGATGGCTTTAAATGCCAGTGTGGGATTAAGATCGAAAAGCGGAACGCGGTATGTCAAGTTAAAGGATTTTTACAAAGGCGTCAGGCGAACGGTGTTAAATACGGATGAAATGATGATTGACATCACTTTTCCTGGCTTGATATCCGAGCAATGCGCCAGGTATTACAAATACGGATTACGAAATGGCATGGCTATTTCGGTGGTTAATGCCTGTGCTGTGTTGAAGATGAGGGGAAAAATAATCAGCGAGGTAACGATCACATTGGGATCAGTAGCCCCTACCATTGTCCATGCAGTGACGGCTGAAAATTATTTAATAGGAAAGAAACTGACTGAAGATGTAATAAAGGAGTCCGCTCAACTGGCAAGCAAGGATTCACAACCCATTGATGATATCCGCGCTTCGGCGGTATTTCGTAAATACCTGGTAGCAGTATGTGTGAGCAAGGCATTGCATGATATTAATAATAACAAATCCGAAAAAGCGCTACCGGATCAACCAGTTTTATTGGCTTCCACCAAAAGAATGAAAGAGTTTTCAAGTGAAGACAAAGACGACATCCAGACAACGATCAATGGTAAGCAATATCACTTTACAGACTGTAGAGGAAAAACGTTGCTGCGTTTATTAAGGGAAGATGCGGGATTGACGGGTACAAAAGAGGGTTGCGCTGAAGGAGAATGTGGAGCTTGTACCGTATTCATGGATGGGAAAGCCGTCATGAGTTGCATGGTTCCGGCTGGCAGAGCCCATCAAGCGGAGATCATCACGATCGAAGGACTTGCTTTAGGGGATAAATTGAATGCTGTACAGCAAGGTTTCATGGAAAAAGGAGCCGTACAATGCGGGTACTGTACCCCTGGCATGATCATGTCAGCAACAAAATTGCTCGAGGAAAAACCCAAACCAACGAAAGATGAAATCCATCAGGCTTTGGCAGGAAATCTATGCCGTTGCACAGGATATTATCAGATCATCGAAGCCGTTGAATCGGCAATAATGAGGTAACCATGGGAACGAAGAAATCACAAGTATTCACCAGTGATGGTTTGGTTGAGCAGAAAAAGAAAGGGGATATTCATCCGATCTGGAGAGGGGTTGGAGTATTCCTGATCGTATTAATTCCCGTTCTTGGGTATTTGGGTAGTCTACTGGTAATAAAATCCAGCCTGTCCAGACAATGGTTACGAATACCTTCGCAGCTCATTGTTCCTGGACCAGACCCCTTGATTCTGCTTAAAATAATTCTAACCATCATCATTGGTTCGTTTGTTTATTTTGTGTTGATGTTGATAACTTTTATCATTTATCGAATATACGGCCCATCTCGATCAGGACCTCTTGATGTCCCGCCTCTCCACTGGAAAAATAAAAACAAGTAATTTAACACGAAGGTATAAGAATGTCTACAGTCGGTGAGTCTGTCATTAAAATTGATGCCCGTGAAAAAGTTACTGGCGAGGCATTATATCCTGGCGATATTAATATGCCAGGGCAGGCAAGTATGAAGATTTTATTTGCCGGACGACCTCATGCAATTATCCGCTCCATTGATACCAGCCAGGCAGAAAAATATCCGGGAGTACTGGCAATCCTTACTGCCAAAGATGTTCCGGTGAACGAATACGGCTTGATCATGCCAGACCAGCCGGTGTTGTGCGGACCGGGTTCGAAAAAACCTCATGCAGACAGGGTACGTTTTACCGGAGACCAGGTGGCAGTGGTTGTGGCAGAAAATGAAAAAACCGCCTCGGATGCGCTGAAACTGATCTTGGTGGAATTTGATGATCTGCCGGTGATCACGGATGCCAGATTGGCAAGGGAAGACACTCAAGAGCTGGTGCATCCCGACCGCGAAAGCAACGTGTTCGCTCATTATCAGATCCGTAAAGGCGATGTTGAAGAAGGTTTTAAACGCGCAGACGTGATCGTGAAAGGCAGCTATGCCACACCGGTTCAGGAGCATGCTTTTCTCCAACCGGAAGCCGGTATTGCCTACATCGATGAGGAAGGGCGGGTTACTGTCATGGTCGCCGGTCAATGGACGCATGAGGACCAGGAACAAATCGCCCATGCCCTGGACCTGCCATTGGATAAGATCAGGGTAATTTATCCGGCTATTGGGGGAGCGTTTGGCGGGCGTGAAGATATGTCTGTGCAAATTGTTCTGGCATTGGCTGTATGGCGCCTAAGCCAGAGAGGGATATTCCGTCCGGTTAAGATCGTGTGGAGCCGTGAGGAATCCATGATAGGGCATCACAAACGCCATCCCTATTACATCAAAACCCGTTGGGGTGCAACCAAGAGAGGAAAAATCATCGCAGCTGAAGTAGAACTGGTTACAGACGGTGGTGCCTATGCCTATACCTCCACCAAGGTTATGGGTAATGCGACATTAATGTGTACAGGTCCATATGAAATCCCGAATGTGAAAGTTGATTCCTTTGCAGTTTACACAAATAATATCCCCAACGGAGCTTTCAGAGGTTTTGGCGGTCCACAAGGGGCATTTGAAGCAGAATGCCAGATGAATAAACTGGCAGAAAAATTAAAGATGGACCCGGTCGAGATCAGGTTGCGGAATGTCCTGAAGGAAGGGTCTCTGCTTTCTGTAGGAACACCTCTCCCAAAGGGTGTCACGATCGCAAAGGTGATTGAAACCTGTGCGAAGAAAGCCGGATGGAAAAAAACAACGGATGGATGGCAAGCACCAGTTCATAATAATAACAGTTCAGGAAAAATCCGTCATGGATTGGGATTCGCCTGTGCATTTAAGAATGTAGGCTTTTCATTCGGCGCCCCCGAGAGATGTATCGCCAAAGTTGAACTGCATGGTGCAGAGACCATTGAACATGCTGTGTTATTCCATTCCGGTGCGGATGTAGGACAGGGTGCTCATACAATATTCAAACAATTCCTGGCAGAAGCAATTGGCCTGCCGTTGGAAAAAATTCTCTTGATTGCTTCAGATACAGCCCGAACAGGTAACTCCGGGAGCGCATCAGCCTCCCGTATGACTTTTATGTCAGGTAATTCGATCCTGGGTGCTGCCAAAGCAGCTCTGGCAAAATGGCAGTGTGAGGAACGCCCGGCAATTGCTGAATATGAGTACAAACCGCCAAAAACAACACCATACGATCCACAAACCGGCAAGTGTGAACCGAACTTCGCATACGGTTATGTGGCAGAAGCGGTCGATCTCGAAGTGGATATAGAAACAGGCAAAATAAGGATAAAACGGGTGACATGTACTAATGATGTCGGGAGAGCTATTAATCCAATGCTCGTGAGAGGTCAAATTGAAGGCGCAGTGGTACAGGCTCAGGGATACTCGATCCTTGAGAATTTTATTCAAAAAGATGGCGTGACACTGACCCCGACACTCTCAACCTACCTTATACCAACCATCATGGATGTCCCGGAACAGGTGGATTCCGTTATTATCGAGGAAGCCGACCCAATCGGACCGATGGGTGCCAGGGGCATGGGAGAGATGCCATATCTTCCGTTCGCTCCGGCAGTGGTAGATGCGATGCATCGTGCAACCCGAGTCTGGTTTGATGAATTTCCCCTCACTCCGGAACGGATTGTTATGAAATTGCATGGAGATTTATTAAAATAGAACAAAAATTTAAACCGGCAACACAGCAGCAAAATATTGCAGGTATTGTTCTTGCTGCCGGTGAATCAAGACGCCTGGGAACAGCCAAACAACTGTTGTTGTGGCGGGGGAAACCGTTGATCTGGCATGTCACCAGATTGGCGATCAACAACAATCTGACACCTATCATTGTCGTTACAGGATGTAAACACAAGGATGTCGAGGCGGTGGTAAATGATTTACCTCTGATCATCACGTACAACGATGGGTGGAAAGTGGGTCAAAGTTCCTCGATCAGGAGAGGTCTGGAAGAATTACCTGAAACGACACAAGCGTGCTTATTTCTATTGAGCGACCAACCCCAGATACCAATCAGTCTGGTCAGACTCATTATAAAAAGGTTCAATGAGCATAAATCCGCCATAATTGCACCACGGGTGAATGGAAAGCGCGGCAACCCGGTTTTATTTGACCGTTCAACATTCCCTGAATTGCTAAAACTCAAAGGCAACGAGGGAGGACGCATGATTTTCGACAAACATGAGGTGGATTATATTGAATGGGATGATGAATCGATCCTGATCGATGTGGATACCGAGGAATCCTACCAGAAGCTTTTAAGGTTACAACCATGATAGGTGCTATAGTTCTGGCAGCCGGTCTTTCAACCCGTATGGGGCAGCCCAAGATGTTAATGGAATGGGGCGGAAAAAAAGTTATTGAGCAGGTAGTGGATGTGCTGCTTGCTGCAGAGCTTAAAGAGATCGTTGTTGTAACCGGTGAATTGAAATTAGAAATGGAAAAAGTCCTTGAGAACAGGGATGCCAAGATCGTTTTTAATCCACAGTACGCGAATGGAGAGATGACAGGTTCATTACAGGTTGGATTGAATGAGATTTCGGCAGAAGTAGGCGCAGCGATGGTTGTATTGGGCGATCAGCCTTTTATTAAACAAGATACGGTAAATAGTGTAATAAACGCCTACAAATTAGGAAAAGCCGCCATCATTATGCCGTCAGTAAATAATCGACGCGGACATCCCTGGATCATTCAGAGAAAATTGTGGCAGGAAGTTCTGGATATTAAACCACCCGACACGATGCGTGAATTTTTTACGAAAAATCAGGATCAGATCGGGTATGTGGTTATTGACGATCCATCCATTATTCAAGACGTGGATACACCTGAAGATTATCAACAATTTCACCCAGGATCTGCCTAGGCACGAATAGGATATAATGCATATAGAAGGAGTTGATTACACTTCGATCTGGGATCAAGCGCATGGCCTGACAGTATTTTAATAGTCAGGTGACGAGGATGAGGGTTCCCTGCCGCAGGGCAGGGTTAACCGGTAAAATCTTACACTACCGGGAAAATCGAAAGATCAGCGGAAGCCCTCCGGTATAAAACCAAATCCCATCCAAAAAACTCATCATGATTGACACATCGAATAATCGATGGGTTGATCTTTCATATACGGAGAAATTAACATGTGTGGAATTGTAGGTTATATCGGTAATCGTGATGCCAGTACGATTATTTTGAATGGATTAAAAAAACTGGAATACCGTGGCTATGACTCAGCAGGTCTGGCAGTGATTCAACAAGGAAAAATTGAAATACGCCGGGATGCCGGAAAACTACAACATCTTGAAGAGCTGGTAAAGACCTCTCCGGTCACAGGGACCGTTGGAATTGGACATACGCGCTGGGCAACGCACGGAGTTCCCAATGCGCGCAATGCACATCCGCACCTTGGTTCAATGGGGGAAGTCGTAATCGTCCATAATGGCATTGTGGAAAACTACCTGGAGTTGAAGGAAGAATTGATTGCCGAGGGGGTTGAATTCAAATCAGAGACCGATACAGAAACAATCGTCCACTTGATCGAACGCTTCTACGAAAAGAACGTACCCATCGAGGAAGCAGCTATGAAGACCTTGAAGTTGTTGAAAGGTGCGCATGGCATTGTGATCCTTTCGGCGAGGGAGCCCGAAAAGATAATCGCAGCCCGTATAGGAAATGCCGGGGGTGTGGTGATCGGCTTCGGTGATGAGGAGATGTTTATTGCATCGGACATACCGGCAATCCTGGAGCACACTCGGGAAGTCGTTTTTCTGGATTCGATGCAAGTGGCTGTGGTTAAACGGGACGGAGCAGCGATAACGTTATTGGATGGCAAAGAGATCATATACGAAAAACACATTCTACCATTTGATCCGGTTTCTGCTGAAAAAGGAAATTATCGGCATTTCATGCAAAAAGAAATCCACGAACAGGTCAGGTCTTTGACCGATACACTGGCGGGACGGGTCGATTTTGATAGCGGTAAAGTATTCCTGGATACACTCAACGTCGATGCGGAAAAGGCAAAAGGGATCAACAAGATCATCATTACAGCCTGTGGGACTGCTGCACATGCAGGTATGGTCGGAAAAATTTTGATTGAAAGAATTGCGCATATCCCCACGGATTTACAGATTGCCTCAGAGTTTCGATACAGTGAGCCGATCGTTGACAAAAATACCGTGGTTATTGCCATCAGCCAATCCGGAGAAACAGCCGATACACTGGCAGCCATGGAAGAGGGCAGGAAACGCGGGGCGACAATCTGGTCGATTGTGAATGCCTTGGGTTCCCAGGCAATGCGCATTGCGGACGGATTTATCTCCATGCAGACAGGGCCTGAAATAGGTGTAGCATCAACTAAAGCCTTCACTGCACCGCTTGTTGACCTGTATATGTTGGCAATATACATCGCTGATCTGAGAGGAACGATTACAGAAAAAAGACGCAGGGAACTGGTTGCTGAGCTGCGGCTTATACCGGACCTGGTTGGTAAATGTCTGGACCGCGAAGCTCAGGTGGAAGTGGCTGCACGCGAATTGAAGTACATTCGAAATGCAATTTATCTTGGGCGGGGAATCAATATGCCTATTGCGTACGAAGGGGCATTGAAATTAAAGGAGATCTCCTATATTCACGCCGAAGGTTACCCTGCCGGAGAGATGAAGCATGGCCCGATCGCTCTGATCGACCGCGAGATGCCGGTGATTGCGCTGGTCACCAGGGATCCCTGGTATGAAAAAATGATCAGCCAGGTGGAACAGGCCAAAGCACGGGGAGGAAACGTCATAGCGGTCGCCACGGACGGCGATGAAAAGATAGCGAATCTGGCAGATCAGGTGCTATGGGTTCCGGATGCCCCCTGGATGTTAAGCTCGATCATTACGGTTATCCCTCTGCAACTGCTGGCATATCATATTGCTGCAATAAAAGGCCTGGATGTTGATCAGCCACGCAATTTGGCAAAATCCGTAACCGTTGAATAGTTAAATTGTTTTTAACTATGTCTTGACCTTGTGTCCGCATACCTATACAATGCGTACATATACTTATGCATTATAGAAGCAGGTAAAATGGAAAAATATAAAATTATTGTCAACCCGACATCGGGCAGGGGTGCCGGTGGCCGATCGATCCATTACATTCAGGAAAAGTTAAACCAGGCGAATATCAAGTTTGACCTGGTGGTTACCGAAAAACCATGGCATGCGGTCGAATTAGCCAGGCAAGCTGTTAAAGATGGTTTTCAGGTGGTGGTCGCAGTCGGTGGCGATGGCACAGCCAATGAAGTAATTAACGGAATTATGGAAGCCAAAATAAAGAAGCTGGGAAATGCTGCAATGGGGATGCTGGCTGTCGGCAGGGGAAATGATTTTGCCTACAGCATGAATGTGCCGGTCGGTCTCGAAAAAAGCATGGAGACACTGTTGGCAAATAAGCGCCGTACGATTGATATCGGTCATGTAAAAGGTGGAGATTACCCACAAGGCAGGTATTTTGGAAATTGCATCGGTATTGGGTTTGATGCCGTAGTGGGATTCGTGGCCGTAAAGCTAAAACCTCTCCGTGGTTTCTCATCGTATATTCTGGGTGCATTGTTGACCGATTTTATCTATTTTAAACCCCCCAGGATCAAAGCCGTGTTCGATAGCGAAACATTAGATGATAATTTCCTGATGATCTCGGTAATGAATGGCAGACGACTTGGCGGCGGATTCATGATGGCACCGGATGGAATTCCGGATGATGGTGTGTTTGATGTATGTGTTACTCCAAAAGTGTCAAAAGGAAAAGTGCTGGCATTGATCCCACACTTTCTAAAAGGCGATCAGTATGATCAAAAGCCAGTCAGGGCAATCCAAACAACTACGTTGAAAACCTCTGCTCTGGAAGGATACTTACCGGTGCATGTGGATGGGGAGACGTTATGTGTGGAAGGTAAAGAACTGGACATCAGGATCATAAAAAAGCAAATAGAATTAATCTGTGATACAAAATGAATAATAGTCTGGTTATACGGATCATTAATTACTTTCTTCGCCTGATCATTCGAGCAGTCTGCAAGATCGACGGAGAGTTCGACAAAGTTCCAAAAAGTGGGCCGTTGATCATGGCCGTAAATCATGTTAACTTCATGGATGCACCACTGATTGCATCCCATCTGGCCAATCGCCCCATCACAGTTTTAGCGAAAGAAGAAACCTGGGATAATCCTATCCTTGGGGCAATGTTTAGCATCTGGGGAGCCATCCCCATAAAACGGGGTGAGGTTGACAGGCAAGCATTTCAGGGCGCTCTGGATGCCCTGGCAGAGGGAAAGATATTGGCCATTGCCCCTGAAGGGACGCGCAGTGGAACCGGAAAATTAAAACGTGGCTACCCTGGAATTGTGATCATTGCCCAGAAGGCAAATGTACCCATTCTACCGGTCGCCATTTATGGTATCGAAAGTTTCTGGTCGAATATCAAGAAATTGAAACGGACAAACCTTCATTTTTCAGTAGGAGCTCCGTTTTACCTGAATCCAGGTACAAATCCAATATCCAGGGAAGAACGACAGGAAATCGCTGATGAAATCATGCACCAAATTGCAAAATTGCTACCCCCTAATTACCATGGATACTATGCCGGGACAGTCACGAAACAGCCTAAGCACCTGGCATTCAAAATAAAAAACTATAACCAAAATTATTTATCCCCATATAAATCTCAACTTTAGACCATTTTCATGGGCAACAACGATACACAAATCATGTTTCCTATCGATGCCATGCAAAACCTGCGTGGTACGCGGGGCAAATTGTGGAACGAATTGGTTGACTCAACTACAGAATTATCGCCAATCAGTTGTGAAGTGATTGGGTTTGTGCTCATGATGACAATGCTATGTAGTTGTACTTCCTGCAATTCAGACTCATTTAGAGCAATGAAAGGTTGTATCGAGTGTTCCCAACAAGCCATCAAGCGTTATAAGGGTGATGATGGCAAGCTGGTGGCATTGCATGCAAAATATGTAAAAGAAGTGCAGAAAAATATAATCGAAAAAATATGAAAAATATTATCTCCGCTGAAGATGTGATATCCACTCTCGATACCGTAGAAGAGCCGGAATTACACGATTCTCTGGTAAAGCTCCACATGATACAGAATGTGAAAATCGAGGGGGAGACGGTCAGCTTTGACCTGATCCTTACAACGCCGGCATGCCCGTTGAAAAAAGAAATTGAATCATCCGCCCGTCAGGCAGTGATGGATTTGGGTGCACGGGAAGTTGTTATTAATATTAAATCGATCGTTCCCGAAGATGCTCGGATAAAGGACCGGGAAAATATTAAGATAAAGAACATCGTAGCAATTGCATCAGGAAAAGGTGGGGTTGGCAAGAGCACCATTGCTGTAAACCTGGCGATCGCACTGGGGCAATCGGGTGCAAAAGTAGGATTGATGGATGCTGACATCTATGGTCCAAACGTACATACCATGCTCGGCGTTAATCAAATTCCACCTCCCAAAAATGGGAAAATAGTCCCGGCTGAAGCTTACGGGATAAAAATGATTTCTATCGGATTATTGGTTGATCCACAGCAACCACTGGTGTGGAGGGGACCGATGCTACATTCTGCCATCAAGCAATTCCTCATGGACGTGCAATGGGGTGAGCTGGATTATCTTATCGTAGATCTGCCACCAGGAACAGGTGACGCCCAAATCAGTCTTAGTCAGATTGTTACGCTAACTGCGGGGGTGATTGTGACCCTACCCCAGAAGGTTTCTGTGGATGATGCCCGACGGGCGGCATATATGTTCACGCAGGTTTCCATACCGATACTTGGCGTGATCGAAAACATGAGCTTTCTTCCGATGCCGGATGGCTCGAAAAATACGATATTTGGCGAAGGTGGGGGTATCAATCTGGCAAAGGAGCTTGGTATTCCATTTCTGGGAGCACTGCCAATTGATCCTGACATCCGCGCCGGAGGTGACAGCGGAAAACCTGTCATGAGCTCAAGCAAGGATAGTGAAAGCGCTAAAATATTTAACGAAATTACTTGCAAGATTGCCGCAAAAATAAGAGTGCTGGATAAAAAATAATTATAAAAATTGCTGGTGTTATAATTCCGAATTGTTATGACTAATAAAATTGTTGGTGTACGGTTTGCCAAAGTGGGCAAAATATATCATTTCGATGCCAATGGTATCGATGACCTTGGCGTCAACGATCATGTAATCGTGGATACAAGCCGGGGCAGCCAGATTGGTTGGGTCGTCGAATTCGTCGATCCTTCAAAACTGCATGGAGATGGTCACTGGAAACACATTGAAAGAAAAGCATCCTCCAGGGATCTGGTCATGAGACAGACCTGGAAAGACAAAGAGGATGCCATTATTGAAGAAAGCAAACAACGGGCAAAAGAGTTGAAACTGGATTCAATAAAAATAATTACATCCGAATACAGCTTTGACGGGAAAAAGGTGACCGTCACCTTTAGCTATGAAGAAGAAGGAAAAGCAGATCTGAAATCCTTAAGGAATGACATCCAGAAAAAACACACTGACACCCAGGTTGAATTGCATCAAATCGGTCCACGTGACGCAGCCAAAGTATTATGCGGATTGGGTGCTTGCGGTTTGGAAAATCGATGTTGTTCCATGTTTTTAACAGAATTTTGCTCGATATCAATTAAAATGGCAAAGGATCAGGATGTATCTTTGACACCCAATGAGATCACCGGCATGTGCGGGCGGTTGCGATGCTGTTTATTGTATGAACATGCCCATTATGTCGAAGCACGTGAAAAATTACCCAAACGAAACAAACATGTAAATACTCCAGTAGGGGAGGGAAAAGTTGTGGAAGTATATCCTCTTAGGAACCGTGTAAAGGTTGAGTTACCAGAATTGGGCGAGCGTGAATTTGACGCAAGTGAAATAACGCTTATTACAGGATAAATCTATGGCTTTCGATGAAAATTGGGAGGGAAAACAGATCATTCTTGTCATTCTTGCTCATCCGGATGACCCGGATTTCTTTTGCGGGGCGACCATTGCACGTTGGACGTCTCGTGGGCATGATGTTCATTACTTATTATTCACCAAAGGCGACAAAGGTTCAAACAATCCGGTAATCACTCCTGAAGAACTCATTAATATACGCATCAAAGAACAGCGAGCTGCTGCAGATGTGTTGGGCGTTAATATAGTATCCTATCTGGATAAGTTGGATGGTTATGTCATGGCGGATCTGGAATCCAGAAAGGAAATCGTTCGAAGCATTCGCATGTTAAAACCTGATATTGTCGTAAGTTGCGATCCTGCAAATTTGTATACACGGGATGGATATATCAATCATCCCGATCACCGGTCAGTCGGGCAACAGGTGATCGATGCACTATATCCTGGTGTGGGAAATAGATTCTATTTTCCAGAATTGATCGGAGAAGGCTGCGAACCTCATCAGGTCAAAGAGCTATGGCTGAGTATTCCTGCTGATGCTAATACGGTGATCGATGTGACAGAATATTGGAACTTAAAGGTGGATGCAATCTCTAAGCACCAAAGCCAAATTGGAGCTGAAATAAAAATGAGAAAAAGAATGTTGAACAGAAGGCACCCGCAAAGCACCCCAGAACAACCACGCTTTGATGAAAGGTTTAAAAGGATTATATTTAAGTAATAAAAAACGTTAAGCAAGGGTGGAGTATCATATAATAAGACACAACAATAATTCGAAATAAAAATGCGCATAGTCACTAATTAACAATGAATTTATCTATTCCATTACAAAAAAAAGAATATCTGATTATAGGGCTCGGTAATCCCGGTCGTGAATTTAAAAACACCAGGCATAATATTGGTTTTTTATGTATCGACGAAATCGCTGCCAGACAAAATGTAAAAATTAATCGGGTTAAAAACAATGCTTTGGTGGGATCCGGATTGTATGGGCAAATAAAAATCACACTTGCCAAACCCCAAACCTATATGAATCTTTCAGGCAGGTCTGTCGCCTCCCTGATCAAGTACTTCAAATTGCCCCTGGATCACACTCTGATCATTCATGATGACCTGGATTTGCCCTTGGGAACAATCAGGCTTCGCCCATCAGGTAGTTCTGGAGGGCAAAAAGGTATTAATTCCGTCATACAGATGGTTGGAACGGATCAAATCCCACGCATAAGGGTCGGAATTGGAAGACCTCCCGGAAGGATGGATCCAGTAGACTACGTTCTCAAAAAGTTTGCTGCCCAGGAAGAAAGCATGCTGGTCGATATCATCGATCGCGTGTACGATGCATGTATGGCAATGATCGACATGGGCATCGATCGGGCAATGAACCAATTCAACCAATCACCCGTTGATACTCCATGAATGTAATCGACCATCTGCAACAAGCCAAACCTTATCAGTCTCTGCTATCAAGACTGGCAGGCCGAAGCTCAATTTCACATCTTGCTCTGCCACGCTCGGCCAGACTTCCCGTTTTAGCAGCATTGCATCACGATCTTGCATGCCCTGTTCTATTGATAACGGATCGTGCTGAACGTGGGTTGGCACTGGTGGATGAACTTTCTTTTTGGATTTCAAACGAGAGACGTTATTATTTCCCAGAGCCCAACCCGCTTTTTTATGAGCGGGGAGGTTGGGGTATATCAACTCGCAATGACCGTCTGGAAACTCTGGCCATTCTGTTGCCCTATCATGTGCCTGTAAAACATAACCCTTCACCTCCATTTATTATCACATCGATCCGGGCTGTAATGACCCGTACATTACCACGCAGAGATTTTGTTAAATACACGCGATCCTATCAAACGGAGCAAAACATTTCGCTCAACGCTATGGTCAGATCATGGCATGATATTGGATACCTGCTTGCCGATTCTGTCACAGAGGCGGGTCAGTTTTCCCATCGGGGAGGATTATTGGATATCTGGGTTCCCGGTGCATCGCTACCGGTCAGGATCGAATTCTTTGGAGATCAAATTGAAACCATACGTACATTCGACCCGGCGACCCAAAGGACTGTCAAATCAGAGATTGAAATAATCATCAGTCCGGCACGGGAGATTTTGCCGATCAAGGCTCGCGCTGCGGGATTAGGCGAGACCGCATTAGATGAATTCTTTATTCCCATCGCGCATCCTTCACCATCCAGTTTATTGGACTACCTTCCAGACAACACCTTGATCGCGTTAGATGAGCTGGATATCCTGCAGCAGATCGCCGGTGAGGTCGAGGAGCAGGCAGTCAAGATGCGTCAGGAATGCATAGGGGAAAGTTTAATTACAGATGATTTTCCGGTCCCGTATCTGACCATGACAGAGCTCGAAGATGCTTTGGGGGACCATCTTCAACTCAATATGAGCAGCTCGCATGCAAATGATTTGGATGAAATAAATCTGAACTTTCATCCCGGAGAACGTTTCGCCGGTCGGCTGAATCCGTTCATCGACCACATCTGGGGACTTGCCGGAACAAATGATACGATCATGATCGTCAGCAGGCAAATTGAGCGAATCAATGAGTTGTGGTCTGAACGTGAGGTCGCGACTGGTAAGGTAATAACCGAACCTCATTTCTTCGAGGGTGGCCTGACGGATGGCTGGATTTTCCAAATCGATGAAACAAACAAACTTCACCTGATCACCGATGGAGAGATCTTCGGTTGGGAAAGACCGAAGTCACGACAAAGACATTTACCCGTTTCAGAAACTCCAGAAACGGCCTATGCCGACCTTAAGCCTGGCGATTGGGTTGTGCATATGGACTACGGTATCGGCCAATTCACCGGCATGACCCAGAAGATGATTGATGGAGTGATTGGTGAATACCTGACAATAAACTATCATGACAGCGATCAGCTTTTCGTACCTATTTATCAGGCAAACCGTCTGACACGCTACATCGGTCCAGATAACCAGAAGCCAACGCCGACTCGTTTAAGTAGTGCTGAGTGGTTACTGGCCAAGCAACGTGTGCGTGAAGCCGTTGAAAAGATAGCACAGGAACTGCTCGATCTATATGCCAGACGACAATCCTCAAAAGGATTCGCTTATTCACCGGATACCACCTGGCAAAAAGAAATGGAGACAAGTTTTCCTTATATCGAAACGGCGGATCAAACAAAAGCGATTCAAGCCATAAAAGCTGATATGGAAATAAACCGGCCAATGGACCGTCTCCTGTGTGGTGACGTGGGATATGGAAAAACCGAAGTGGCACTACGGGCAGCCTTCAAAGCCGTCATGGATGGAAAACAGGTCGCCATTCTGGTGCCAACAACCGTATTGGCACAGCAACATTATGAAACATTCTATCAGCGACTTGCAGCATTCCCGGTTCAAGTGGCGATGCTTTCGCGCTTCAAAACCCCCCATGAGCAGGACGAAATCATTCTGCAACTGGCGATCGGGGAAGTTGACATCGTTATTGGTACACACCGTTTACTGCAATCCGATATCCAGTTCAAGGACCTGGGATTGGTCATTATCGACGAAGAACAGAGGTTTGGAGTCACGCATAAAGAATTCCTGAAGCGGTTACGTCTCGAAGTGGACGTCCTGACTCTGACAGCCACTCCCATTCCAAGAACACTCTATATGGCATTGACCGGTGTGAGGGATATATCGACGATCAACACCCCTCCTGAAGAACGACTGCCTATTGTCACCCACGTGGGACCGTACTCACCACATTTGATCAGGCAGGCAGTCTTGCGAGAGCTTGAAAGAGGGGGGCAGATCTTTTTTGTGCATAATCGGGTGCAAACTATTCCGGCCATGGCTTCACATCTGCGCAACCTGCTACCAGAAGCTCGGATTGCGATTGCACATGGACAACTTCCCGAAGATAACCTATCGACGGTGATGCAGAAATTCACACATCACGAGATTGACATCCTGCTCTGTACGTCCATCATCGAATCAGGTCTCGATATCCCGAACGCCAACACGCTGATCGTGGATCGGGCAGATGCCTTCGGACTGGCGCAACTCTACCAGCTGAGGGGACGAGTGGGTCGGGGTACCGAACGGGCGTATGCCTACTTCTTCCGGCATAAACATCGGATGCTGTCACAGGATGGACAAGAAAGGCTTGAGGTGATTGCAGAGAATACTCAACTTGGTGCGGGTTATTCGATCGCCATGCGAGACTTGGAAATGCGAGGTGCTGGTGAATTACTTGGCACCCGCCAGCACGGGTACATCGCATCCGTAGGATTCCATCTCTATACACGTTTGCTGGCTCAGGCTGTAAAAAAACAACGCTCGACAACCGGTCTTATTGAGCCTGATCTGTTATCGCAGCGGATGCCAGTGTCCATTAATGTTGATTTGCCACTTAACATTGGCATACCTACAACATATATTCCTGATCAAAACCTCAGGTTAAGGTTATATCGACGCCTGGCAGATTTACACTTAATTGATGAAATCGAACCATTAAAATTGGAATTCGTTGATCGTTTCGGAAAAACCCCTGAAGAAGTGGAGAATCTTTTTTATCAAATTGAAGTAAAACTACAGGCAGAAAAGGCAGGCTTGGCATCCATCGGGGTGGAAGGAAATCAAATTGTACTGAAGTTTCCAACCACTTCTAAAAATTCGGAGGATCTAAACCTGCCAAGGCTCGGAAGAAATGTTCGCATCGGTAAGAGCAGTTACTGGATATCGAAAGGGGAGGGTCAGAAATGGAAGAAACAGTTAGTGGAAGTGCTTAGGTTAATCCTTGAGGTTAGAAATCACTAATAATAAATAATTGCGGAAATAAGCATGATAACATTTGACTTTATGTGACAGATGTTATCATGAAAAGTATTTTATTAATATTTTCACCATTGATTATCCTTTTTCTGGTTTTGTCTGCATGCGCTAGTGGTCTCTCATTAAGCAATACCAGTATGAAAGTGGATCCGACCCAGGTTGAAATGGCCAAAGAGCGGCTTGTCGCTAAATTGGCAACAGATGCAGCTCTATCACGTCAAGTAGAAATCAGCACTCCCGTACCGGTGATAACAGCCATGGGTGTTGGAAGTATAATTGGTACATTATCTTATCCATCCGAGTTCATTCCAGCATTAATGGTTGTCGCCTATAGACAGGGAACAACAGAGTATTATGCAATCACCACTGTAATTGGACAGGGGGTATATCAAATTAATAATATTCCACCGGGCACCTACCATGTGGTTGCATACTACGAAAATATGGCAGCAGGGTTCAGTCAAGCTGTTCCATGTGGACTACGGGTTGATTGTACCGATCATAGCTTGATCGACGTGATTGTTAATTCCGACCATCCCGCGACTAATATCAATCCAAATGACTGGTATGCCTCGCCTGGCTCTTTCCCACCCAAGCCTTAGGCGCTATAATGGGCGTGTATGGATTTTAAACTCAACGCCCCCTACCAACCTACCGGAGATCAACCTGACGCGATTAATAAACTCGTTTCAGGCTTATATAGTGGTATGAAACATCAGGTTTTGCATGGCGCCACCGGCACCGGCAAGACTTTTACGATTGCCAATGTTATCAATCAGGTGCAGCGCCCGGCATTGATCATGGCGCATAACAAAACTCTCGCCGCCCAGCTTTACGCTGAATTTAAAGAATTTTTCCCCGATAACGCTGTTGAATATTTTGTTTCCTATTACGATTATTATCAACCCGAAGCATACGTCCCCAAGCACGACTTATACATAGAGAAAGAAACGGATATTAACGAGGAGATAGACCGTTTAAGACTGGCAGCCACCACCGCGCTTCTTTCGCGCCGGGATGTCATCATTGTGGCTTCGGTATCCTGCATTTACGGACTGGGAGACCCCAATGTTTACGGTCAGTCCGTTGTTCATCTGACTAAAGGGTCGATATCAAGGCGCAATGCCTTGTTGCGAAAGCTGATTGAGATTCAATACCAACGCAACGACCTGGAATTGAAACCGGGTACCTTCCGGGTCAGAGGCGATACACTGGAAGTCATACCGGCCTATGAGGATCGTCTGATCTACCGGGTGATGTTCTTTGGAGATGAGGTGGAAAAGATATCCAGTCTTCACCCCCTGACGGGTGAACTCGAAGATATGACAGAGCTTACCATCTATCCTGCCAAACATTACATTGCACGAGAGGACAGTCTCCCGATTTCCATCGCAGATATTCAGGCGGAGTTGGATGAACGACTGGCTTTCTTTCGCCAAAACGAACGTCTGATTGAAGCGCAAAGGCTGGAACAGCGTACGCGTTACGATTTGGAAATGCTGCGGGAAGTAGGATACTGCTCGGGTATTGAAAATTATTCACGCCATCTCGATCGCCGCCCACCGGGAACACCCCCCTGGACCCTGATCGATTATCTGCCAAGTGACTACCTGCTGATAATGGATGAATCGCACATGACACTGCCCCAAGTCCGCGGTATGTATAACGGTGATCAATCCCGGAAAAGCGTACTGGTGGAATATGGCTTTCGGCTTCCTTCTGCGCTTGACAACCGTCCTTTGATGTTCGATGAGTTCGAGCAGCATATGGGTCAAACGATTTACACATCAGCAACCCCGGGACCGTATGAATTGAAACATGCAGACCAGGTTGTCGATCAGATCATACGACCCACAGGACTATTGGACCCGGAAGTTGAGATCAGAAAAACGTCAGGTCAAATTGATAATCTGATCGGGGAGATAAGAAAAAGAGTGGAAGTAGGCGAACGAATCCTGGTGACTACCCTGACCAAGCGCATGGCAGAAGACTTATCCACCTATCTGAAAGACCTCGGTATTAAAGTTCATTATTTGCACAGCGAAGTTGAAACGCTTGAACGGGTGGGGATATTGCGTGATTTTCGGAAAGGTATCTATGATGTGGTGGTCGGTATCAACCTGCTGCGAGAGGGTCT
This sequence comes from uncultured Chloroflexia bacterium, assembly GCA_963701225.1. GTDB lineage: Bacteria > Chloroflexota > Anaerolineae > Anaerolineales > Anaerolineaceae > JAFGXF01. The sequence continues at coordinate 1,961,278 of OY969578.1, forward strand.
CGATCTGCCGGAGGTCTCTCTGGTAGCGATACTGGATGCAGACAAGGAAGGCTTCCTGCGCTCCGAAACAGCATTGATCCAAACCATAGGGCGCGCTGCCCGTCATATTCATGGTAAAGTCGTCCTGTATGCCGAAAAAATGACAGATTCTATGAAGCATGCCATTGATGAGACAAACCGCCGGCGTGCAAGACAGGAAGCTTACAATCAAGAACATCACATCGAACCGGCTTCCATTATAAAAGCTGTGTATGATATTACCTCCCGTTTGTCAGTGGTCGCAGAAGGCACAGGGACGTCTTATTCGAAAGAGGGTAAGCTCCCGCCAGTAAATGAGCTCAAACGAATTATCGGGGAGCTGGAAAATCAGATGAAAGCCTCCGCCAAGGACTTGCAATTCGAAAAAGCGGCTGCATTACGCGATCAGATTTATGAATTAAGAGCGCTTCTTGCAGATGAATCGAATTTACCCGGTTGGCAAAAAGCCAGACTTATGGCGGGTGAGTTGTAACAATTTAAATTTATTCAGGAATATGGAATGATGAAGATAAATACTCTTTTAATTATGGCAACCGTCATATTAACAGGTTGTGCACACACATCAAATCCGGCTGATATGGCTAAAAGTACATTGGTAGATTATTTTGATCAACTCAACAATGGCAAATATCAACAAGCAACCGAATTATACGGAGGAAGTTACGAGACCCTTCTGCAGATGAATCCAGATGTTGAACCATCCGATTATTCAGTTTTATGGAAAAACGCGTGCACGATAAATGGCTTTCAATGTATAAAAATCAAGAGTGTGGATTTTATTGAAACAGATAAAACCATATACTCGTTCCAGGTACAGTTTCTAAATCCTGATGGGAGTCTGTTTATTCAAGGGCCTTGTTGCGGCGCTGATCAATCTCCTGAAACGAAAATAACATCTTTCATCTACAATGTCCAGGTAGATAAAACCGGAGTTTTACGTGTAATGGACCTGCCTGTATATATTCCATAATACGATGCTAAAAGGTTATAGCTTATATTAATCTGAAGATTTTACTTATTGGTATTTGTATCAGTGATCCGTTCATCCAGGATCGACCAAACAGCTTTAATCCCTTTTTTGTAGCGCAAATTAACCTGATAACGCCTACGCTCACCCTCACCCCGACAGATCAACCAGAATTGCTTTGTTAATTCGTCCAATACTTCTTGTAGTTGCTCTTTAGTTAATCGGTATTCCTCGGATAATTCCTTATTGGCTTGAAAGATTTCCTCGAAGTTTAATTCATGCTCCCTCAGCATGATTTTCATAATGTGTTTCAGGTTAGGAGGCAGCTCTGCCAAATCCAGAATGGTTATGCCTTCGGGATAGGCTTCAGCTTTAAGTTTCAGCTGTGCGTCGAGACGTTTAAATATATCCGACATAGCAACCCTTTCCTTAATATAATTCCGGCATCCCAATTGGTTCAGGTTGCGGTTCACATTCCCCGCACCAAATAACATTGGCTACCGCAAGCCCTTTTGGGGTATTTTTTCCTCCCAGGAACATTGCTACAAAACTTGACATCTTGCTGGCGTGGTCTTTGCAAACAGCCCGCCCGCAAAAACTGCAAACAGCACGTGCATCCTCTTCACAAAACCAGCATTTCATAATGTCTCCTGTTTGATCAAACTTATTCGATCGATACGATTCGATCAACGATTTTGATAAACTCTTTGGACCAGTTATGCTCAGGATAACGCATTGTAAATATATCAGAACTGCCCAAGTCGGCCATATCCTCCGATAGAGGTAAAACACCTGCGACTGGAACTTGATATTTTTCTTCCACTTGTTTCTGGATATGCTCTCGATCGTATCTGGATAAAAGGGCTTTATTGATGATTAATAATGTATTTCGCACCTCAAGACTGTTGGCGATATCGACCGTCACAGCGGTACCCTGGAAGTCCTGCTGATCCGGCCGTAATACAATAATCAGGATATTCGATAAAGCGATCGATAATAAAGTTTCCTCATTAAGCCCCGGGTGTGTATCGATTAACATATAGTCAAGGTTAAATTCTTTCCGAAATTCTGATAATCCCTTGTTCAGTAGATTGGAATCATATCCTTTACGTAAAATCAGACTGATTTCCTTTCCCTCAATGCTGGACGGAATCAACCATAATGGTTTACCGGACAGTTTTAGAAATCCAGGCGCACCCGAGGTCTGTTCACCTACAGGATAAGCCACTTCTTTCATGGTGCAGGTACCTCGCAAGTATTCATTGAGTGTGTGGCCCATTTTCGACTTGTCCAGGCCAAATAAAACATGGATACCAGGAGATTGAATATCCGTATCGACTACACCAACCTTGTTTCCACGAAGTGCAAGCTGGGCAGCCAGATTGGCTGTTACGTTGGACTTTCCTGTTCCACCGCGAAAAGAGTGGATTGAGACGATCTTACAAGCCATTTTATTCCTCCTGATTTTGAGTCTTATCTTTTATGGTTGTATTTGCTGCCTGTCGTGCAGCTAAATTAGCCCAAAGATTTATACCTGTTTTTCCGGTTGAACTTTGCGATTGGTCCTGTATTGCCATTTCAATGTTTTGCCATAGAGGACTGACATCTGACGGAAAAATATGTCTGACATATAGCATGGCATAAGCACCAATGGAGCGTCGGATGACATCCATTTCGTTCAGTAATTGGTTGATCTGATCTTCAATTGCTGCTTTACTCTGCTGATCTGCCATTAGATCCATTGTTTTGCGTAAAATTCCAAGCCTTGCCTGGATCACCAGGAATTTTTCTGCTTGAGCAGCCTTCTTTATTCCAAATTTTTCTGCGAAAGGGGCTAATATTTTTTTTAACTTACTCAACCCCTGTACAAGCCGTGCTTCAGTGCTTGTGACACGATCCTCTTCTTCCAGTTTTTCTTCGATCCAGGCTTTTTCGGTATCCAGTCCGCGTCTAATCGATAATGCAATAATGCTTGCAGATATGAATCCAAATCCAGCAGCAATTAACAATAATAATCCGGTATTTAAACGAGTGACCAGATTGTTATAGACAGTATGGATGATTATCGCCGATAACAAGCCAACTAAACCATATAGAAAACCTTTTATGGGTTTTAAAAAACGAGTTTGTCCTATAAAAATACCAGCGAGTGATGTGGCCGAAGCATGCATAAGATTTGTGGATAATACTCGGGCTATTGCTATCGTCATCCCGGAGTTCGGGGAAGACAATATATACTGGTAGTTCTCCAAGACTGCGAATCCGATCCCTGCAGCAAAACCGTACGTAGCACCTTCCACGTAATATGTAAAGGAAGGTTTCTTAACAAGGTAGATCAAGATCATGCATTTAAGGAATTCTTCCAAAACCGGAGCAACGTATTGGATAACCACCATTCGATCGACCAATGCTTTATTGATCAGTAGTTGGTTGGTAAATGATGCCAATCCAAATGCGACAGCACCGGCAATAAAACTCATCAGGATGTAACGAAAGTATCCTGTCTTGAATAAATCCAGTTTGTAGATAAGATACAGAAAGAATAAAGGAATTATTGTTGCAATCAGTGATGGAATAAATTGCATGGTAAGTTTTTACCCAGTATTTTGATTTTCTCTGGACTATTTCTTATCTTTAATAAACATCCAGATCAGAATAATTGAGGCAAGAACGAACACTCCAATGATTAATCCGTTTTTCCAGCTTTCAGCAGTTCCCTGCAAAACCTGTGAGCCGGGTTGCAGAGAAAGGATAATGCCGAACACACCGGAGACGATGAAGAGCAGTATAGCAATTGTGATCGATGCACTTCTCAATGATGGCTGTTCCAACATTTTTATTACGGATCGAAACCACGATGGTTTTATTGGATCTTTCATTTTCCGGTCGCTAATCCACGTGGTTTGCACTTTCTTTAATACTTTCTCTTTAAGGACTTCATCAGGTTTGATAGTCATGGTCCATGAATGAAAATCATTAATCGTTTTGATCAAATTTGTAATCTCTGCTCCTGATTTTTTCGTTAAAACAGGGAATGTCCTGTGATCGATCAAAGCATCGGCATATGCAGCTAATGCTCCATCAAAAGTCTTCTCGTCAGAAACACTGGGTTTATTCATAATCCTCCACCAACATCGCCTCGCGCAAGGCGGCAACAGAACGTCTGAAGCGAGATTTAGCGGCATCCAAACTAATACCAAAGTGAGCTGCTATTTGATTAAAACGATATTCATTGATAAATCTTTGTAAAAGGATTTCCTGATATTCACCAGGCAGTGTATTAAACGCCTTTTTTAAACTAATCAGATCGTCAATTTTTGTAAATATTGGAGGTTTAACTCTCTTTTCCTTTGATTCATCTAATATCGAATCACTCACAAATATATTCTTTCGATTGCGATAGTAATCTGCAATTTTACGGTTGGTTAATGTGATCATCCAGGTGTTAAATTTTGCCTCAAACCTAAATGATCCAAGATTCTTGCTCATGGCGATAAATACTTCCTGGGTTACGTCATCAACATCCTCTACCGGTATCTTTATGGTTATTCGCCGGTATGTTGGTGAATAGTATCTCTCATAAAGCAAATTTACTGCTTCGATGTGTCCTTGCTGAGCGTATTTAACGAGATCTTCATCAACCAGTGTTTCGCTCAAAATAATCATTTCTCTTTATCGTGGTCCAGTCTGCTCGAATATTGAATGATCTATTTTATCCACTATTTACCGAAATGACCACGACAATTCTGAGACAGACAAGTTTCCATCTGTTATTTGCAGTGGCTGAGATCCAAACCGGTATACGATATAAATCTGATTACTTCCCGTCAGAGTGCAGGGATAAGCGATAAACTGACCATCACCTGACCAAACAGGGTCGCCTTTGCTGGAACTATCATTGGTTATTTGTAAAACCGACAGATCTAAAGGATCGAGAATATAAATATTATCATAACCATTTCGATCTGAAAGAAATGCCAACGCACCGGCATCAGGGTTCCAAACTAAAAAGCCATCCTCTGCCAGGTTTTCCGTCAAGCGCCTTTTATCGGAACCATCAAGTGCCATGATATAAATTTCTGAATTGCCATCCTTCCAGGAGCGATAAGCAATCAAGTTACCATCGGGGGACCATTCTGGCTCTGTCGATGGAGCGTCATCAAATGTGAGTTGAGCATCCGACATAGCAGTTAAATCATAGACGTAGATTTGGGATATTTTTGTCCGATTTGATATATAAGCAATCTTCGAACCATCCGGTGACCAGACTGGATGGCCTTCCCAGGAAGAATCGGTTGTTAGAGCATTTTGATTGCTGCCATCTGAATTCATCAACCATACGTCCCAGTTTCCGTTGCGAAACGATTCAAAAGCAATCTGATTCCCATTTGGTGACCAGGCTGGCCAGCTATCATTCGCAGGATCAAACGTCAAACGAATTGGGGAGTCACTTGGAATATCTGTTGTATAGATATCCCAGTTATTATCAACATTCTGCGCATAGGCGATTTTTCTGTTATCTTGAGCCCAAACAGGGGAATTTTTTTCATGACCATCGAATGTCAACCGTTGGGTGGATCGATCTGGAAAATTGATTAGATAGAAATCAGTACTCAATGACCCGGCTTCCTGGGCTGCATACACTACACTTCCCTGGAGTTCCGGTAATACCAGTGGATCTGGAGTTATTGAATATTCCGGATTTTTTGTTTGTGATGGAATTAAAATCAGATCGTTACCGACTTGAGAAGGAACTCTTGATATTTCAGTGGCAATCAAGGTTTCCATGACTCCGGCAGCTCCTGCAATTTGGTCCTGAGAGAGGTTGCATGCTATGCAGAGCATACCGAAAAAAATGAGACAGGCAATGATAATGATTGATTTTTTCATTGTAAAATGCAGTGATGGATGTTAATAAATCCTAACTATCAGAGCTATTTTCCGCTCGAATGGTTTTAACCTTTGCTTTTAACTCCTGGAAGAATTCGCTCTCAATGATTTCAGACACGTCTTTTTTACGTTTGATTTCATCGATTTCAATCTGCAATTTCGATACTTCGATCCGCAACAAATCTTCACGCTGTTTTACGTTCGTAGCCATTTTTACGAAATAGGATGCGAGATCGGCTAAAGATCTATCCTGATCGGTGATCCGGGTGGTAATTTGATCTGAGATCTGGTAATCGCCTTCAGAGACCTTTTGCATTGCCTGTTGAACTTCACCCAGAAATTCGGTGGTGTATCGTATCCGCTCGTTTAAAGACTCCATGATGGTAAAACTTGCCTCAGAATTTTCGACCAGCAATTTCTGAAAATCTTCTGCCGCCAGAGTTAATAGACTCGCATCCGATTCCGCCCGGGCACTTAATGAACGCGGTTTCCGGTCTATAACTGCCATTTCTCCAAGGGTTTCACCCTTTTTAAAGATGCGAATGGGTTGACCACTTTCAGGCTTACCGGGCAAAGGGGAATAGATGGCAATTTCACCATCCTGGACAATAATAAATTCATCTCCCTGGTCACCGAGGTTGAATAATACTTCCCCTTTTATTAATACTTTCGGTTTCAAACGCGATACAACAGTCTGCAAACTATCTTCAGACAATTTGGAAAAGATCGACGATGTCCTTAAACTCTCGATAAGATCCATGTTACCCTCGATGGCATATATAAAATGCTATTAAACTTGACAGAATTCACAACTTTGTCTTTGATTAGAAAGCGGAGACTTTATTCCGCCTCCGCTTTCTAATATGCTATCAATCGAACTTCACTCTTCGAAAATGCTGGAGGGTATTGCTTTAACCTCCACGGCTGCCAGGTTCACGGGAATTCGACGAATCAGACCACTTATCCGTTGCCGGATTGTTGGTCAGATAAGTCTCCGTGCCACCCTGCCAAAATACTTTGAACAGGTCCGGGGTTCCATTACGAGTGGTTGTAAATATTACATTCTCACCACTGCAATCCCAGGTCGGAGCGCTATCAGCATTTGCATCCATTGTCACACGATACTCCGTTGATGTGGCCAGATCATAGGTGTAAACATCAAGGTTTCCAGAACGCTCTGATTGATATGCAAGGCGAGCACTGTTTGGAGACCAACTGTGATTATTTACATCCACACCATCTTCGGAAATTTGAGTTATGGTGAAATTACTGACATCCATTACATATAGTGCCCAGAGACCTGCTGTATTCCCCAGATATGCCAGGTACTTCCCATCTGGGGACCAGGCTGGATAGACAGTATCAGATCCGCCACCGGTTACTTGATATTCATTACCGGTCAGGATATTCACAATGAATAGATCTGAACCGCCGATCCGATTGCTCTGATATACCAACCACTTTGGATCAGGGGAGAAGTAGGGGTTAATATCGTCCGAAGTATTTGATGTTAATTGGGTTTCTTTTCCAGAATTAAGATCAAGAAGGAAGATATCCCAATTCCCATTCCTGTCGCTCTGATACGCCACAGATTTACCATCAGGCGAGAACATCGAATTGATATTGTCAGACGAGGTCGTGGTTAATCTACGCCGGGTTTTACCTTCACTGTCAGCCAGATAAAGTTCTATATTTCCATTGGCGTCACTCTCGTAGACAACCGATGCCTGATCTGGAGAACGATGCGGTCTTGAGTCAACACTGTCGCTCAAAGAAATATTGTATATTTTCGCACCTGCTGATCCTTCAATACCATCCAATCGATAGATTTCCAAATTATTATCCCGGAAGGTATGAAAGAGTACGTAGTCAACACATTCAGCAATGATCGGCTCAACATCCGGCGGAGGGGGAGGCGTGATCGTTGGTTCAGGTACAGTTGGTGTGACAACCCTCGGTGTAATCGTGGGATCACCTCCGGGGCACCCACCCGCAGGAGCCGGAATGATATCCTTGGGATGTTTTGAATGACCTGCCAAAACGGCAGCGTCCGATATTGTGATCAGGACATATGGATTTGTCGCGCTTCCTGTTGCATGACAAATAGTGATCTTTTCCTTGGTCTTTTCTTTGGTGGGTTCCGTACATCCGCCAGCCGGTGCAGGGATAATGTCACCAGTATGGCCTTCATGTCCATGCAGTCCCGAGTAGGAAATCGTGATTTCAACATAAGGATTGGTTGCACTACCGGTTGCATGGCATAAAGTGATCTTTTGCTTTTCCTTGGGAGTTTTAGTTGGCTCTTCCTGGGTTGGGCAGCCACCGGCAGGTGCTGGGATGATATCCCCGTCGTGAGGAAGATGACCATTTAATACCGCCTGGAGATCTATAGTTATCTCGACATAAGGATTTGTCGCACTCCCGGTAGCATGGCAAATGGTTATTGGAAGATGTCCCTTGGGTTTATCTGTTGGAATGGGCGCTAATACAGTAGCTTCAATAACTTTAGTCTCCTTGGGCTTCTCAGTCTCCTTGGGCTTCTCAGTTTCCTTTGGCTTTTCAGTTTCTTTGGGCTTCTCAGTCTCCTTGGGAGCTTCAGTCTCCTTGGGCGCCTCGGTCCCTTCTGTCGGTTTCCCCTTATCACCTCCTGCGGCACCCGATAGGGCATCGCCGGATATGCAAGAAGTCAACATTAGGGTGAAAACGCAAACGAGGGATACTACAAGAAAGAAATATTTATTACCCTGCTTTTTTGTCATATTGATTCTCCTTTATCTATAGTTAATATCTATTGTAAGAATTCTCTTCATATACTATTAGTCGTAAAATATATTAAATAGTGTCCCTGGGATATACGGAAAACCGGTAAAAGAAAATAGATTGTGTCCCACTATAATAACCGGATCCCTATCTATCAATCGTATGCGACCCTTTTTTATGCTTACTATAGACTAATTAATTGCCTTACTTCAGTTATTTATATTATAATATAAATATAGGAAATAAAAAGAATAGGAGGATTATTATGAAGATCAAAACCTTGAGTATTTCGATATGTTTGGTGCTCACAAGCTTGCTGCTCATGAACTGTGGCGGGGCAATATCTACAGGAAGTATAGAGAAAACCGCTCTCCCTGTTCAGGTAGACACAAGTAAACCGTTAACGGGGGAGGTAATCCTGGATCCTGCAAAAGTCGTTCAAGGTAATCAGGCCAGTGAAACCATTATCCCATTGATCTATGAACCACTCGTACGAATAGTTGGTGGCAGTCTTGTAGGGGGTCTGGCTCGGTCCTGGCAACAATCTGAGGATGGTCTGGAATATGCGATAAGTTTACGCACAGACGCGGTATTTACAGATGGTACGCCCATCACTTCAGATATTGTGATCGCTAATTTCGACCGCTGGTTTGATCCGTCTGATCCCTTACACGGATCAAATGATACCTATATCGCCTGGAAGAACTATTTCTTTGGATTCAAAGGTGAACTAGGAACCGACAATACTCCTTTATCCACTTTTGATGGAATCGAGAAGGTTGACCCTCTAAACCTGTTGATCCATCTCAATCGCCCAATGCCTGAATTCTTAAACACCCTTGCTGTTCCTCAATTCAGCATAATCAATACAACCGACCTCGAGAAGAACGGTGCCGATTTTGGTACAACGATTTCTACGACAAATCCTTCAGGGCCATACATTTTATCCAAATGGGATACCAATTCAATTGAGTTATCACCCAATCAAAAATATTTTGGATCAATTCCTCAGGATAATATTGTCTTTACCCTGGCTCAGTAGATGAATCAGTAATTCGACAGACGACAACAGCTGGTTGATTATTGTTTTATCAACCAGCTGTTCTATTGTTTCAATCGATAAATCTTTTGATAAATGTTACCCGATCTTCCCCTGTACGATAAAAATCTTTGATGGTCTCAACGAGAGGGTAATTATTCTTTAAATAGAATTGGCGTGTCTTATCATATTCCTGGCTGGATGATGTCTCAATAATCAACATCCGTCCGTGTCTTTTCCTGATATCATCTTCCACTGCCTTCAGCAATAAAGTACCGATCCCTTTACTGGTCAGATTGTGATCGACGGCGATCCAATATAAATCGAAGGTGCCATCCGTCAGGGGAGTGGGACCGTAACAAGCATACCCGAGCGGTCGGTCATTTTCATCCACTGCCAGGGATAATAGATAATCTTTCTGTTCAGGATCATTAAGCGCAATATCAATCAGTTCCAATGCGATTGCTTGATCTTCTTCATCAAAAGAGGGAATCTCAAACAACATTATTTCAAGAACATCCCGGTCTTTTCTCTGCAATTCTCGTAATTTCGTACTCATAACAGTACCTTCTCAACCTGTTTTATACGTTTTACCTGGCGATTAAGAATTGCTTGTTTAAGAATGCTTGTTACCAGACTCGGATAGGAATATCCAGCACATCTGGCTGCATTAACAAAACCTGCTCCGTCCGGGTTAATACATGGGTTAGGGTTGACTTCGAGTACAAATGGGGTTTCATTCCGAAGGCGGAAATCAACTCGGGCATAATCGCGACAACCCATAACACGGTAAGAATGCAAAGCCAACGCTTTTATGCGTTTTTCAACACTCGGTTCAAGCGCGCTCGGGCATCGTGATGTGGATGCCAGGTATTCGGGTGATTCTGATACCCAGTTTGCATCAAAGGTTAGATGATTTGGCTTGGATTGATTCGTATAGATGATTTCTGATATCGGTAGAGCCACAGCATCGTCCCCGTTTCCAAGAATTGATACGGTGATGTCTCGTCCGTCTATGAATTCTTCCACCAGGGCAGCCTGTTGATAGACTTGATGAATGCGCTGAACCTGTTTTTCGAGATCACCATATGTCATTACTCGGGAGTCACCGGTAATCCCAACGCACCCATCTTCCCGGCCTGGTTTGACAATTACCGGGTATTTCAAGGTTTTATGAGGGAGATACCCAGGTTCAACAACCTCATATGCTGGTGTGGATATGTGATATTTTACCAGCACACTCTTGGTAATTGATTTATTAAGGCAGGCTTTCAAAGTTTTGGCGGTGGATCCTGTAAATGGGATACTAAAAAGTTCCAATTGTTCCGCAACTTCATAATCAGCCAAAGGGAAGCCAAAGATTGTCTCAACCAGATTAAAAATCCAGTCGTACTTCTTTAAACTGGCTATTTCCATTGGTTTAAGATCAACCAGCTGGACATTAATTCCATTATGTTCAAGTCCGGATTTAACAGCTTGTGCTACTTCGATGATTTCCTGATCTGCCAATTGTTCTATTTCTCGTGCGCCAGTGTAAGCTGTAGTTGTGCAGTAAATGACGGCAACATCCTTTACTGAGGATTCCAAATGCGATGAAGCATCTTCATTCATGGTTATTTAATTTCGATTCGATTTTTCAGGGGAAAGAACAGGTTAGATGGTGCGTTAACAATCCCGCGAAACAATTTTCCTTCCCAATGGATTTGATCGTACGACTTCATGATAATAATAAATACCAAGTTTATATTATAGTACTAATTAACAACTACACCGGATTAGTATCAAAAATATTCTTGATACGATCATTCATGAAAAGGGAATATTTTAACCACCGATCCGTGCATCTGTATACGGTGATATTGCTGAAATAGTCTGCGCAGTATGTATACATGACGTCTTAACTTTATGTATGCAGGAAGAACCATTGAGTATTAAAGTCTTTCTATTCTTACTTAACTAAATGCCAGTGTGGATGCTTTGTTTTGTTCATGGTAAACTAACCAGAGGGTATTTTTGTGGAAAACTATGCAAGTAGCAATCTGGCAAATGCAACCGCTGTTGCTCACCCCAATATCGCTTTCATCAAGTATTGGGGCAACCGCGATAATCGATTAAGAATCCCTGTCAATGGGTCAATTTCAATGAATCTGGCAGGATTGAAAACTGAAACGAGCGTCTGTTTTGATAAAGAGCTTCCTGCCGACCGGATTGAGATCAATAGTAAAACTGCCACTCCTGCCGCGGCCGGTCGGGTAAGTGGCCATCTTGACATCATCCGCCAGATGGCAGGTATTCAAACCCACGCATACATTACCAGCCGGAATAACTTTCCCATGGGTTCAGGGATAGCCTCATCAGCTTCAGCTTTTGCCGCCCTCAGCCTGGCTGCATCGACTGCTGCCGGTCTGGCTCTCAACCCGAAAGATCTTTCACGTCTGGCGCGGCGTGGCTCCGGGTCAGCTTGTCGGTCAATACCCGACGGGATTGCTGAGTGGCATGCTGGCACCCAGGATGACGATTCATATGCCGATCAGCTTGTCAACGAAAAGTATTGGGATCTGGTGGATTGCCTTGCAATCACAAGTGAAAGTCATAAACCGGTCGGATCATCCGAAGGACACATTCTGGCCGTATCCAGCCCTTTACAGCAACTGAGGGTTACTGACGCCATCCGTCGAATTAACAGCTGTCACCAGGCAATCATTTCTCGCGATTTTGAAGCCTTTTCTGAGATCGTCGAACAGGATAGCAACCTGATGCATAGTGTCATGAGTACTTCTCAACCTAATCTGCGTTACTGGAACGTGACCACCTTTGCAGTGCTTACGGCTACACTTGAATTGCGAAGAAAAGGCATTGAAGCCTGTTATACCGTAGATGCCGGTCCAAACGTGCATGTAATCACTCTCAAATCACATATTGGTACAGTTGAAAGATATCTTAAGCATGTAATTGGGGTGTTGCGTATAGTTGTTGCTCCAATAGGGCCGGGCGCCCGTCTATTAGGGTAATTTACTCGATCTGTTTTTACTCATAATCAATTAATAAAAATCAGTTATACTCTTTTCAAAGGAATACGTTGATGGAATTAGTCTGGACAATCATCCAATTCACTATTGTATTTAGTATTTTGTTGCTCGTCCACGAATTTGGGCATTTTATCATGTGCCGATTGGCGCGCGTTCCGGTGGAGGAATTTGGCATCGGTTTGCCTCCCCGTATCCTCACTATCTTCACCTGGCAGGGAACTGCTTTTACGATCAATGCTCTACCCTTTGGTGCTTTTGTGAGACCCAAAGGGGAAGTTGACAGAAACGTCGAGGGAGGGTTGGCAAATGCATCTCCCTGGAAGAAACTGAGTGTGTACTTTGGCGGGCCGCTCATGAATGTTCTGCTCGGTTTGGTATTATTGGCCTTCCTGTTTTATCGTCTTGGTGCACCGGACACGAGTAAAGTAATCATCCTTGAAGTTGCGTCCGGATCGCCCGCTGCTACGTCAGGATTGAAACCCGGAGATCAAATCATTGCCATTAATTCCACCACTGTGAATAAAATAGAAACGATGCAACAATTAATCACAGACAACCTTGGTATCTCTGTCAAAATCACCGTTCAACGGGATGGTAACGCTGTCAATCTTGAAGCCACCCCGCGCTTGCATCCCCCGGAGAACCAAGGAGCGCTTGGTGTCGCATTGGGTAATCCCTATAATAAAATAACCATTTTTGAGGCGGTTCCTCGTGCTCTAACAATGGCTTATGAACAAATGCGTGATTTTATACTGTTGCCAGCCCGGTTGATCCAGGGATCAATCTCTGAGAGTCAATCAAGAGTAGTGGGGATTAAAGGTATATTTGATATGTATTCGGCTGCCGGAGTGATGGATGCCGAAACGACAGGCCGAGCAAGTCAGCAGGCACCTATATTCAGGTTATATTTTATAGCATCCATTTCAATCGCTCTTGGGTTGACCAACCTGCTACCCATCCCCGCTTTGGATGGTGGCAGAATTATATTAGTATTACCTGAATTGATTCTTCGTCGTCGTATTCCACAAAAAGTGGAGAATTTTCTCATTTCATTCAGTTTCATGGCTTTGATCCTACTGATGATATTCATCACATTCCAGGATTTTATCAACCCCGTAAAACTACCCTGATTTGGAATGATTTACCCATGATAGCCACTGTAACTTCTTTTCAAGATGTCATTAAGCAATTGTGTAATTATGACCAGCCTTTCCCTGCAAAATACCTGCAATTTTTTACTGATTTATCAAATGAAGATCAATCACTATTAAGCAACAACTGGCAGGGTTTGAATCTCACAAGAAAGCTTTCTCTTCTCGAGGATCTGGAAGATCTAACCGATCACGATACATTATTGGATTTTACGAGTGTAGCTAAAATCGCACTTAATGATACTGACGATCAGGTACGTGAAGCGGCTATGAGTCTATTATGGGATACTGAAGAAAAAGCTCATATTCCGATTTTGATCGATTATTTACAATTGGATCCTTGTGGACGGGTGAGGGCATCTGCTGCCTCGATCTTGGGGCATTATGTTTTCCTGGGCGAAACCGATGAGATACCTGAAAGACTGAAGGATATGGTTGATCGTGCCTTGTTGAAGGCTCACCAGACTGATAAGGACCCTCTTGTAAAACGGCGGTCATTGGAATCATTGGGTTATTCCAGTCATAAGGAAGTAAAAGGCTTTATAAAGAAAGCCTCAGCATCTGGCGATCTTGGATGGCTGGCGTCCGCTTTATATGCCATGGGTCGAAGTGTCGATAATGAATGGTCTGATGCGGTCTTGAAGAATATAAACCATACGGATGAATTGGTACGAGAGGAAGCAGTCCGTGCCGCCGGAGAATTGGGGCTTGAGGCAGCTAGGGAGAGACTGATCGAGATGTTGGACGGAGAAGAAGATGATGAAGTTCGGTCCACCATCATCTGGTCGCTTTCTCAAATAGGTGGCGATGGGGTCCGTGAAGCAATCATGAAACAGGCGGAATTATTGTCAGACGATGACATGGCGGAATTTATTGAGGAAGCCCTGGATAACCTCAATTTTACAGATGAATTAGCCCAGTTCAATCTGATCGACATTGATGATTTGTAAGCTATAAAATATTTTCATCATAATCCATCCAACGAGAATGACTACCGAGAAGGTTGAAATCCAAAGGCTACATGCTATTGTTGTTGGGCGGGTGCAGGGTGTTGGTTTTCGTTACTTTGTCAAACGACAAGCCGAGTCTTTGTCATTGACAGGCTGGGTGCGAAATCTATCTGAAGGTCAGGTAGAGATGATTGCAGAAGGGTGTCCCGATGCTATCAACAAATTGCTCGGCTTGATATCGTTGGGCCCTTCGGGTGCTATCGTTATTGAGGTAACACAAAATCTAAGCAGGGGGACAGGAGAGTTCACGGATTTCCGTATTGATTTGTGAGATATTAGTCAGTCGTTTCTGGATTGTTGGCTGATGTCTGGATCAACAAGCTATAACGCCTGGCAAATTTTACGACTTCTGCTCTTTTTTTAATCCCAAGTTTTTCAAGAATGCTGTGAATGTGGTTTTTAACTGTGTTTTCTGATATATAGAGATGGGATGCTATCTCCCGATTGGTGGTATTTGTCGCCAATTCATTTAAAACCTCCCGCTCCCGGCGGGTCAATTTCTCGAGGGTCATCTCACCATAGGATTGTGGATTATTAATTCTTGAAAACTCGCCCATGACACGCGCGAACATGGTACGCGAAATCGCAAATTCACCACGTTCAAGCGCTTTTAACGAAGCCAGCAGGTTGTTGGTGGTTTGATTCTTAAGCAGATACCCATGTGCTCCGCCACGAATGGCAGAAAACAAGTAATCATCCTTATCTTCAGATGTTAGTATCACGATTCTTGGTTTGGGGTCGAGGTTGATAACGAAAGACATCACATCCACTCCGGTTCCATCAGGAAGGAGGTAATCCATGAGAATCAGATCCGGTTTAATCTGTTGTGCCATCTCAATGGCTTCGATAACCGTACCGGCTTCAGCTTTAATATGATATTCCGGATGATCGCGCAGTAAGCTGACCAATCCCTCACGGAATAACCTTTCTCCATCCACCAGCATGATATTCACGATAACCTCCTCACCCAGGCATTACGATTATTTTTATTAAGGAAGAGACCAATAAGCTATTTCATCCACCCAAACGGTGAGGTTCTTAACGACATCCGAGCCAACGAATATACCAAAACCACCACGCTCAAAATGAGTATCACTGATTTCTTTTACCAGTGTACCATTCACATAGAGTGAGAGTTTATCGCCTTCAGCCATAATACCGAGCCGGTTGACAACATCCTTACCCGGGAATATTGAAGTGCTGGCTTTTGCGTAAACGATCGATGTCATTTTGTTTTCTGCAAATACTTTTAGAAAGTATTTGCCATCACATTGGATGCCGTAGAAATAACCCTGATTGGCAGCATTAATGTCCGGAACGCGAAATATTATTCCGAAATGGTCGGATTGTTCGCAATTGCCGGTTTGAAATTTAGCTTCAAGATAGAAATTATTAAGAGTAGGATAGGTGAGGCGCCAACCATCACCAGTATTAGTCAATGCGGTAAGCTTCATAAAGCCACTATCAAAAGCAACACTGGTGAATTGATCGTTGCTCTGGGGCCAGTTGTTACCATTCGTATAGGTGTCAATCCAGCTTGGCGGTCCCAGGGTACTTCGGGGATCTTCTGGCAAGAAAGTAGGGGTGATGCTTGGTGTAATCGTTATGGTCGGACTGATGGCTGTGGATTGAAGAGTACCATTCCCCATAATGGTCAAAGTCATTTGAACAGCTGTGCTATCGATTGTTGGAGATACTGTACCATCACCTGGGGTCTGAATCTGTGGTATTGGAGCAAGCAGGGTAGCTTGAGAAGTTGGTTTTATTGTCGGCAGATTACCTATGGTAGGGAACGCGGTCATGATGGAATTGACGGTAGCTGACATATCGGCAATATCTTCCGTGGGACGAAGCGAGGTGGATAAATCGCAAGAAAGAAGAAAAAACAATATAATGATTAGGACATTGAATTTTTTCATTTTCAAACCCTTCCAAATAATATCCCAACTTTAGTCCTATTATACGCTATTTTCCTAGTCTTTTGGTGATAAAATCTACGCCTATTTCTACATCTAACCAATCATGACTACTACATCTCCACTGGTCGAGTTCAAAATTCCCGATATTTATCATACTGACCGGTCGCAGCCTGTCAGATGGATCCTGTCACACGCCAAACGGTACTGGTATCTATTGTTCGGTGGTCTGGCAGGTTCGATTTTGAATGCTGCTCTGGGGGGGTTGACACCGGTTTTGATCGGGCAGGCATTTAATCTGATGCAAAACGATCCAGGAAATATAAAAAAACTGGGCATTCTGGCTATGTATGTTGCAGCCACTCAAGCATTACGTGCACTGAGTCAATATGGGCGTAATCTGAGTTTTGAAAGTACCGCCCAATTAGTGGAACGCAATGTGCGCGACGAGTTATATGCCAGCCTGATTGGTAAAAGCATGACGTTCCACAGCCTCCAGCCGATCGGCAATATCATGGCAAAAGCCACCAATGATGTGAGAGAGGTGAATTATTTCTTTAGCCCGGGCTTAACCATGGTATTGGGTTCGATTGTCTTCCTGATTATTCCTATTGTATATAGCATACAGTATCATATTTCTTTGATTACCGTTCCGCTGTTATTTATCTTTGTGTACTTCTGGTCAATCCGGCAATACCTAAAGAAACTAAGTCCGGTAACCGAAAGCGTCAGGTCAAATTTTGGCGAATTGAACATCCATCTCGCAGAATCTATTGATGGCATCGAAATTGTAAAAGGTGCCGCTCGCGAAACAGAAGAAGTTGCCAATTTTATGTCAAATGCCCGGAAGTATCGAAATGCTGTAGTAAAACAGGGCGATGTCGAAGCAGTATTCATCCCGATGCTACTCATGGCATTTGCGGTTGCGTTGGGTCTTCTTCACGCCCTTGTATTGTTCAAATTGGGTCTGATCAACCTTGGAGCCGTAGTCTCCTACTTCGGTTTGCTCTTGATGCTGGATTTTCCGACATTTTCTTCACTGCATGCCTACTCACGTATTTCCCTGGGAGTTGCCGGTGCACGCCGTATCCTGGGTCTGATGAACCAGGAAGACAATATTGATCAGAATCTCAAAGGAGCGACCGGGGCACTTACTGGTGAAATAGAGTTCAGAAACGTTTCCTTCCGTTATGGTTTTGACAGCGCAGCGGTTCTAAAAAATATAAGCTTCAAAGTCAAGTCTGGCCAGCGGGTGGCAATTGTAGGTCAGACCGGATCGGGTAAAACTACCCTATGCCGGCTGATTAACCGAACCTATGATACCAGTTCAGGAGAGGTACTGATTGATGGAATCGATGTACGAAATTGGAATCTTGGGACACTACGTCAAAACATATCCATCATTGAGCAGGATATTTTCTTATTTTCCCGGTCAATCAACAAGAATATAACGTTTGGAAAACCAGATGCGTCACTCGAAGCGGTCATCAATGCAGCGAAATCTGCACAGGCAGATGAATTTATTAATACCTTCCCGGATAAATATGAAACCATTATTGGTGAACGAGGCGTAACACTCTCTGGAGGTCAACGGCAACGATTGGCGTTGGCGCGCGCATTCCTGACAGACCCAAGGATCCTAATTTTGGATGATTCCACCAGTGCTATCGACAGTGCCACAGAAGATCGTATTCAAAAAGCCATCTTTGCCGCGGCCAGAGGACGGACTACTCTGATCATTACCCATAGACTTTCCCAGATTCGGTGGGCAGACATCATTCTTGTGATGAAGAAAGGTGAGTTGGTCGATATTGGAAAACATGAGGAGTTGATGCAACGCTCTTCAGATTATCGGGAAATATTCAGCGAATAAGGATAATATGGGTTTCTTCTCTGGCTTGAACGCTGAAAAATATGACCGCCAATACAGCGATATGGCGCTGGTCAAGCGGATCTATCCATTTATCAAACGCCAACGGTTGCGCATAGTATTATTAACTCTGACTGTTTTGGTACTTTCCGGTGCCGGCGCGCTTCAGCCAATAATTGTGGCTAAGGGTGTTGACAAGCTCAACTCTCAAATAACATTGACCACTGTATTCATCATACCGTTGCTTGTATTATGTGCCGGGGTGATAGGCTGGGTGGCAAATTGGGCTCAAAGACGTCTCAGTATGCGTGCAATTGGTGATATCGTGATGGATCTGGCAACGACTGCATACCGTGCGGCAATTCAACATGACCTGTCCTTTTACGATGAGATGTCATCCGGGCGTGTCGTCTCTAGAATCACATCCGATACGCAGGAGTTTGGTACGATGATTCAGTTGCTCACAGACGTACTCGCACAAATCGTTGAGGGAATCATCCTAGGTATTGTGATGTTACAGATCAATGCCACACTGACGTTCTATTTGATTGCCATGATGCCAATGGTATTTGTTTTTACAATTCTTTATCGCAGACTGATGCGCAGGGTTGTGCGCCGCGGTTTTCGTGCCATGGCAAATGTAAATGCCGCTGTTAAGGAAACAATCAGCGGTATTTCAATCGCAAAAAATTTCCGTCAGGAAAAAACGATATACGATGAATTTACGGATGCAAATAAAACCTCGTTCAAGGTGAATTTCCAAAGAGGCATGGTAGTCTCCTCGGTCTTCCCGATAATGAATGCCCTGGCTGGTCTGGCAACCGCCTTGATGGTTTACAGCGGGGGGATGAGTGTGAGCAAGGGTATTGTCTCATTTGGAGCATGGTATCTGTTCATTCTGGGATTGGATCGCTTTTTATATCCGATGATGAATATTGCTTCCTTCTGGACCCAGATCCAAAATGGGTTTTCGGCTGCCGAAAGGACTTTCGCTCTGATTGAAGCGAAATCAGCAGTGACACAGGACAAAAGCGATCTGAAGACTACTTTGCATGGAAAAATTGAGTTTGAACGAGTCCGTTTTGCCTATCGTGATAATGAGCCGGTCCTTGACGATTTTAATCTCACAATCCAACCAGGTGAGAATCTTGCCATTGTAGGTCAAACCGGAGCGGGAAAATCATCCATCGCGCGCCTCGTGGCTCGTTTCTATGAATTCCAATCTGGCAGGATTCTATTGGATGACATTGATATACGTTCCTTTAACCTGGAAAACTACCGCCGGCAACTTGGAATTGTCTCCCAGGTACCTTTCCTCTTCAGCGGTACGATCGAGGAGAATATACAATATACTTCAACATCCGCATCAACTAATGATATTCTTGCAGTCGTGCGCCGGATCGGAGAAGGGGAATGGTTGGATGCATTGCCAAATGGCCTTTCGACAGAGGTGGGTGAACGCGGATCACGTCTTTCAACCGGTCAGAGGCAGTTAGTGGCACTCATCAGGGTTCTTGTACAGCAGCCGGCAGTTTTTATTCTGGACGAAGCAACTGCAAGCATCGATCCCTTCACGGAAAAACAAATACAACGTGCCATAAATCTCATCCTGGCTCACTCAACCAGCATCTTAATTGCACACAGATTGTCCACGGTCAAATCAGCGGATCGTATCATTGTTCTGGAGAAAGGCAAGATAATTGAAGAAGGAACTCACTCGCAGCTCATGAAAGCAGACCGTTCTTATTCCAGTCTTTATAACGCATATTTCAGACATCAGAGTCTGGAATATGTCGAAGATATGGGACAATATGCACATGGTAAATCATAAATAGTTATGATAATTGATATTTTTGCACTATAATTGGCATGAAGCCAGTCCTTACATTTATTAATAATAATCTGACTGCAGGTAGGACATCATGATAATCAATGGCATCGTACTGGAACCCGGGGTAGTGGTTGAAAATGTCAAATTAACCGGTAAAAAAATTAATATGGCGATGTTGAATAACGCCCGGATTATCGGATCGGATTTCAGTGATTCTGAAATGCGTTATGCCAAACTTGGCCAGGCTATACTCAACAACTCCATCTTTGACAGGGTGGATTTCAGTGGAGCGTACCTCGTGCAAGCTAAAATGATAGGATCCAATTTTAATCAAGCAGTCTTTATTGGAGCCGATCTGGATCAATCTGTCTTAATAATGGCGGACATGAGTGATGTCAGTCTGATCAACGTCCAATTAAACGACGCTGATCTGCGTGGGGTGAATTTACAACGTGCAAGTCTAATGGACAGCAGCGTGCGAAATTCGAAACTTCAATATGCCAATATGAGTGAGACTATCTTACAAAAAACGGATTTTACGGCTTCGGATATGCGTGGAGTAACGCTGATGCTGGCAGATGTGCGCTGGTCAAATCTTAGTCAATGTATTCTGGATTATGCCGAACTTTATCAAGCGAGTTTGATCGAGGCGATTTTCCAGGGCGCATCCTTGTCACATACCAATTTGGAACGTTGCAATCTTATGGAAGCAGATTTATCAAACGCCAACTTTTCTGATGCGAACCTCAGTCGCAGCAACCTTCAAAAAGCTAAATTTAACAATACCAATCTCACAAATGCAGACCTGAGTGGTGCTAATTTGACCGATACAGGTTTGACGTTCGAGCAATTATCCTATGTAAAATCCCTCGACGGTACGATCATGCCTGACGGATCAGTCCACCGTTAAGGGATTATTATTTTCACCCGATATTTCTGTTTACATAATTTTCTGTAATTTCTGACAAACGGCGTTTGCCTCAATCAAAGCTGTGTGAATATTGCTCTTTTCCTTTACCACCCCAACAAACAAAGCGGTTTTATCTATGGGTGATATTAGCACATTTCCTTGCTCTCCTTGGATTACACCCGATCTCAAATTACCCATAGACAGGAGACGGGATGCACGTATTCCAAGATTGTGGAGCGATGCCGCTACTGCAGACACGACACTTTCATCCCTCGTCTCTTCGAGACGGTTATATTTAATATAACCATCACTACCTACAATGGCAGCCCCTGTATATTCCTTGGAATTACTAAGTAATAGTTGCAGGGTTTCTTGAACTTTTTTCGATCTGTCGTCTTCAATTTTATCGATCTCTTCTTTCTCGAGTAAACCTTCCTGACCATATTCATCCAGCCTCTTGACACCTTCCATGATCAGACTGGACCAGTTCTTTTCAATGGTGATTTCAGGGGAGCTTACACCAACTTCAAGCGTAAAAGACCCATCCGCCCAGGAGAGCGCTCGATACACGGCTTCTTCACCGACGAGTGGACCAAGGGTGGCATGGATGACAGCGCCGTCCTTGAAATATAGGCGAGCAAGACCGCCTTTGGCTTCTTGAACAGACAATAATGCCACACGTCGGTCCTGACAGGTATGTTGAATGATATCCGCCACGGTCATCTCTTTTAAACTGCCCTGCATTGCCATAGAATTTACCTCTTTACAAATCCCAGATCGATTGAAGTTGATGAACAAGACTGCCGGTCAACCGTTTATAACGTCGATGCGAATCCATCGTTATTGCGAGAATTAAATGCTTTTTATTGATATCAAAATTCCGGCAAACGATTTTCTTTTTATCGGATATATTAAAAACCATTTCATCGACAACGCCCAATCCTTTTTGTGCATCCACCATAGCGACAGTTTTATTAATCCTGGCAAAGACAGCAGCCTGGGTTTCTGAAGAAGCCATGTTGGCTCCAGCACAGATCAAAGGCAACCCATTTTCGTCTGCGATAAAAGCGTTGTCAAATAATCCCTGGTTGACAAACTCAACCAGGATTGAATTTAATGGACCCGCTCCCTGTTTGCCACCCATAGCTCCTCTTTCTAGGTTTATATTTGTTTCTGAATGTTGGTCACCACTCCAGTGATGACCGCTTTTAGTGTCTCAAAAACACCAACCGCATTGATCGCAATAGCCGGTACGACTACGTACTCCGGGCAGTTAATCATATTCTTCAACATTTCGGGGGGCAGTGAATTCGGAAGATCCTGTTTATTGCATTGGATGATCATTGGTAATTCATTTGCATCAATACCCAATGATTCTATTTGTTTCCTCATGTCACTCCAAGATTCAATATTATCATCCATCCGATTGGAGCCAGAGTCAGCCACAAAAACAACCCCATCTGCACCTTTCAATACCAGCTTGCGGCTTGCCTCATAAAATGTTTGACCAGGCACGGTATAAAGTTGGATCTTTGGGGTTAGACCATTAATCTTACCCAATTCAAGTTGTAGAAAGTCAAAATACAGGGTTCGATCGGCATAAGTCTTCAATGAAATTAATTCACCCCGACGAGATGGATCAATCTTCTCATGGATCTGCTCAAGATTGGTAGTCTTACCGCTCAGAGATGGTCCATAATATACGATCTTTAAATTGATTTGACGCAATTGCCAATTAATGAACATCCACTATTACCCCTTCCAGATATCATCGAGGGCTGTATTGAAGAGGTCTTTAAAAGCATCATTTGCCGGACCATTCTTTTGCGGCGGTTGTCCATCATCCACGACCTGAGTTGCCTGAGTGATTTTATCAGCACAGGTTTGGATGATATTGCGTGCCCACCCGATCGGAACATCTCGTGAAAATAAAGTGATGAATGACATCCTCGGCCCTGCTTCTTCAATAATCAAATGGTAATGCTCACCTTCGCGCAAAACCATTTGAAATACCTGTTCTTCACCAATCAAACGAGTGATCTCCTGACTGGCAGCGATATCAGCGGCTATTAATGATCCAAGCGCCGCCGTCTCGATCGTTCCGGTATCACCTACGACATTCACCAGTTGCCCGGATGAGTCTACTAAAAGAATAAACTTCGCCGGAATATTTTCCAGTGTACTCTTAAGAATCACCTCAATAGCCTTTTGCTGTGAAGCTGTCACAGCCAGACCACTGCGATATTCCTGGGGTAAAGAGAAAGTCTCACTCATAGCTCTCCTGACTGCATACAAGGTATATTACCTCATTAGCATTTTATTGATCAATTATTTTTCCAATTTATCCGCGATGGTTTTATTATTCTTTTTATCGGCGGATTTCTGTATCTTCTTTAAGGGTGTCGAATCTTGAATGACTTTATCGATGGTTATTGCTGTCTGACGTGAGTAAAACCAAACTGTCCCAAGTTTTGGACTGATAACGCTCTTGTCCTGAATCATGATAAGCATTAAATGTTGCCCAATATTCATAACGTACAAATCCGATTTGGCACCTTCCCTGAAAGCCAGGTTGATTACGGTCGGGTCATTGAATATGTGGCCAACCTCTTCCAATGTCATAATGCTACCGCTGACCAGTGATGCCAGGGAGTCAACAGAAATATTTTCTGTTTCTCCTTGCTGCACGAGTACTCTTCCATCCTGGTTGCTTACAACAATGCAACGCGCATTGGTAGAGCGCTGTAATTCCTTCAAGATGTTTTCAATTTGTTTTGAGGTTGATTCAGATAACTGGATCTCCTCGAATGGGTTTTGGGGTCCATCCTCAAGTAATTGAGCCAAGAGTGCGGATAAATTTCTTTGATCAATGGGTTTAGGAAATACCAGCTGCGGGGCGGGATGAGGGCCATAGCTCAAGGCATCCGGATCGCCATAAAATGTAACGATTATTTTGGTGCTTTTGTCCTGAACGGAAAGGATATGTGTCAGGAGGTCATAATCGTTTTCAGATAGGATGTCGTAATCACAAAAAATATACTGATATTTCTGAAATTGGAATAATAAATACGCCTCAGTTTTATTCCTGGCTATCTCGACATTCGCCCCCGGATCCTTCCCGACGATGCTGCCCCTTAGCAGGCTCAATACCATCTCGTCGTGGTCGATTAATAAAACTTCTGTTGCGCTCATTTTTTTCCGACTGATCGATGACTTTCAGTTTTTAACCGATAGTTTTTTCATTTTACCATATATAAACGAGCTGACCCGGTGTTAATGATAGTGGCGCCACAACGTATCCAATGTTATTCTCAGGCGGTCACCAAGTGCATTGCCTCGAGCGGTTGTAATATCATCATGGTTGTTAAAAATCACATATGGCACTTGAATTCCCTTGATCATCAGGTATTCAGGATTCCCGGATGTAGTCTCTGCCCAATCGATGTTCTTGTATAAAATTTCCATCTTTTCATCCGATAGTCCATGCTCAAGTATGCTATCAGGTTTATCGGGATTAAAACGTTTCCGATTTTTCCGAAGCGACTCCTCCCAAGTAACATCCACATAAAGAATTGCAAGGTCTTGTAGTAAATCTCGAGTGAGGTGTTCAAATGCGCGCTTATACCCCCCATGTTCGAGTCCTCGTGAAAACTCAATAATTGCAGTTGTTTTCTTCCCCAATTGAGGAGTATCCCGTTTATATTTTATATATTCCAGGCATAATCGCTCGATCAAAACATCCCAAAGATATACCCCAACAAAACTACCATCCTCATTCGTGTGCAGGCGTGGATGACTAAGTCTTGTCAGAATATCATCCTCCTCAAACCATGTCCACAGCATTGGGAAGTCATCGATCACCAAAAAATCCCCGATGTGAAAGTTTTGCTCTCGTTCAAGCAAGGGTACCTTTTTCAGGTAGTCGATAATCTCACTTTTACCTGCAGCAGGCCTGGCGATCAACAACAATGCTTGAAAAACTTCATTTCCTTCCATCGATAATTACCTCAACGAATAATAAGTATAAAGCTAAATAAGTATTTCCATGCTTACTATTACTTAACAGAGTAGGTCTGAGTTAGGATAACCATAAGGATATTTACCCAAGAACGAGACCAATTTTTGTGTAATTCAGATCTATTTGTCAAATTGCGCATAGGTTAAAGTATGTTTTATCTCAGTGATGGATATTCCTATAAGACATATCATTTCTCCTCAAAAATATCCCAATATCCGCGGTCCAGTTCATCATCCGACAGATGGGCATAGCGTTGAGTAACGGAGATATTTTTATGTCTGGCGAGCTCCTGAGCCAGCTTTAGATTGCCAGACGCCCTCAGAACGACAGTAACGAAGTAGTGACGGAAGGAATGGGGAGTGATGCTGCCCACAGCAGCGGCACCCAATGCTTCTCCAACGCGTTCTGCGACGATATTACGCCCGGTAGTGGTGGTAATAGGTTTAATTTTTCTGCCTGCACCTTTATCATGGCGGGCAAAGAGGGGCAAGGCCTGCAGAGGACGACCAGAGGCGCCGTCAAGTGTCGCACGCCGGGCAAGATATAACTTTAGTGCATCCAGTGCCCTGGTAGAAAATCGTACGACAGCCTGGCGATTTCCTTTTCCTATGATTATGGCACGCCCCTCATTCCAATCAATATCACCACGCCGTAATCCACAGGCTTCATGAACGCGCAGACCCGAATCAGCCAGAGCGATCAGAAATGCACGATCCCGGAGTGACCGTAGGTATTCCGTCGTATCTTCAGGCACGTTATTAATGATATTATTCACATACCCCAGTACTTTTTCAATCGCTTCGCGTGGAAATTGTGGCAGGCGTTGCCCGGGTCGCCTGGCTCGCTGTTGAATAAGAAGTTTTATACGTGGCAGATTGATGTTCACCAAATTTTCTGCCGCCATATACTCGTATAGACCGCTTGCGGAGGTCAAATATAGTCTTTCGGTGGTGGGAGCAAAGGCCTTTAATGAATTGGCAAGCCATACAATGGCATCTTCTTTTAACAGGGCAATACTTGATTGGTCAGGATTCAGATCATTATCAATTAGCACTGACTTGAAAAAATCAATGCCATTGTGATAGGTGCGGGCCGTATTCTCACTACGGGAGAGCGTGACGCTATCCAGATAAGCATTCATGACATCTGTGATGGTCGGATTTTCTCTATTTATATCTGCTGTGGCATTCATCCCGGCATTCTTCTATGTTATTGATAATCGTACTTATCGAAAGCATAAAGATTTTAATGGCGTTTTCCGCGTTTGTCAAGCCCCTTCCCTTTTAACGGTAAAATATTCCATTTCTTCTGAAGTGAGAGGGTTCTCTGGATAAAACTGTATATCCAGTAATTTTTATTTGGGTCATTTGAGATATACAAGAACCTGATCAGGAATGCGGATCCCCCTGTCCATATACTTTCTTTATTGGCAAACAATCTATGTAAAAATCAAGGGAGGTAATATCCTGATCGTATTGCGTAGAAGACTGACCAAATCCGACTTGACAGGCAATTCAGATACACAATTAACTAACGTCTAGGAATGGTTGGCAAAGGAATACGACTATACGAAATTAAATTCTTCTCTTTCAATAAATCCGTCACCTTGGAAACGGATTGATAGGATACTCCCAACTCCTGGGCAATATCTGCCACTGTATGTTCGCCATCGCAGCGTTCCATGATCTCAAACAAGCGGCGGTGACCTTCCGGATTGGTGCGATAATCGATCCAGATACCATAAGCCGAGCAAAATATTTCCCCTTTGAAATGATTAACTACATACTGATTAGTCTCCCATGCATTGATTAACGCCAGAACCAGATCACGGGACTGCTCCAGTCTTTCCTGGGTCACAATGGAAGGTGTATCCATATTGCTATGGTATTCTCGGTACGGTCGGGTGGATGATTCGGGTGGCTCCACTCGTGACAGTGAAAGCATGGGAACCCGTACACCGGGTGCATTGAATTGACGCTCATCATTATTGATAATCGAGCGCCATGGACCTACATAGGCGCCTTCATCCAATGCAGTTAATGCAGTTCTGAACACTTTGTCTGGATGACTTTCCTGAATAAAGGATTGCTGCAGGGCATGAGGAGAATCATTGCCCAGCATTTCAAGGAATAAGCCACCCACCATGGACGGAATCAGATCTTCATTGTGACTCAGGTAAGCCACTGAACCAATCGTTTCGGGTAAGAAGAGGAAACGATAGGTAAAAAATGGTTTGGGACCGGCCTTAAGCTTTCTGGCAACATCCAGCGCCACCACCACCCCACTCAGGTCGTCATTGACCATGCCAGGGTGACATAGATGTGTAACGATCATAAAACATTGTTTGCTCTCACCCTCGACCACAAATTCTCCGAGTTTTAATTTTCCCGGTTCAAAGCGGGTGCGAATGACCACTTTGTAGTGGTCATCTTTTAAGGTATCCCGTAGAGTTTGGCTGCAGCATAATCCCCACTCCCGCTCGTAGTACTTAAATACATACGGGACCGCATCTGCCAATCTTGAATGGATGTGTAGATGCTTGAGAAGTTCCTCTTTAGAAACCTCTCCTTCAAAAGGTAGGCTATACGAAACAACATGTAGAGGGTGGTCTCGATAATCTATCAGGCGTCTTCCATTCATAGTTTCGAGATAACCTTCATCACAAGACCACTTTTCTGGGATTTTCCAAGTCCAGCAGGGTGTACCGGTAGGATATTCGTGAATCGTCAGGGGAATCTCGGCATCCAACCCAGCTAATGCTTTATCAAAACCATCAGAAATGATGTCCCGTTTGAGTGTCCATAATTCCTGGATCAGTTCCATCATTGCTGCCATAACCTGTTCCTTTTCTAATTACTTTGAAACCCTGCGAGAAAGCTTGGCTTGTGCTTCATTATGATTTTCAACGAGGATCCAGGGATCAATGGTTAGCAGAGCATCACCTGCATTGACAAAATCATTCAGACGACAGCAGGCAACTTTCCCATAGTTCACATCAACATCATGCCATACACCCTTACGAACCAACTCGATTTTAATAGGTTCGAGTTTTAATCGCGGGTCGATTTCCAATATACGGGCGTACATCCGATAGGTTTTTTCCCCCCACTGCCCATCCTTCCAGGTCCTTCCGGGAAAATCCTTCCATTGTCGATAAGGAACCTGTGCCCTCGTTTCACAAAAATGCACCATCGAAACAGCTTGAACATCAGCACCCAGCAAAAGCAGTTTAAAATCCAATTGCAGCATACGCTCAAAAACCGACTCTGTCTCAAAAGCAGATAATGTATCTCTGGATATCAGATCATTTGCAGCAGCTCCCAACGCAGCTACAGATTGAAGCGGATGATGTGATCGTCTGGCATTGGGATCTTGCCGGATATATTCCGAGAAACTACCCATTCCTTCAGATGGAGTACTTCTGTAATCAAACCTACCGGTTATAGGATAATTCAAAGTAAAAGTTGGTACGACCAGAGTACCTCTCGCGCCGATAGTTTTTTGAATGACTTGCTTGTATAACGCGATACCCCCTTCCGGCTTTCCAAGCATCTGAATGGCCGAATGAACCAACAAACCATCTCCAGATTGAATACCAAGTTTATAAAGAGCTTTTTCTAGATGCTCATGAGTCAATTCAAGCATCTTTGTTACCCGGTTTGACCACGTGTCGAACTAGTATCACATCATTCTGAAAACCAAGTGTATTCCAAAAAGCCAATCCTCCGCTATTTTGAGCCATGATCTGAACTTCAATGGAATGCACTTTCAGACTATTAAACCGTTCAATTGCAGTTTCGACAAGCTGCCTGCCTGTCCCCTGCCCTCGCAAGTCCTCCCCTATGTAAAGGTCGCTGATTTCCCCAACCATGACGCCCCCCAGGTATGCCGGAGTGCGTTTCAGACGTCCCAATAAAAATCCCTTCATTACGCCTTCTTGCTCCGCCACCCAGAGGAAGCTGAAACGACCCAGCGTCCGCTCAAAAGAGGAGATCCATTCTTTAACCAACAAGTCACCTGTCGGGAAGCTCAATCCGACAGTGTGATGGTAATCGTTTAATTCATTCCACAGCTGCCCGACTGCCCGCAGGTCATCAACTGTACCGATACGGACACTGGCAGTCTGGCTCACCGAATTCCTTCCCGGACTGCCATCGGCCAATTGGTTTTCTCAAGGCCATATTGGGAAAGGAATGCATATGCGATGCGTTCCAGACCAAATGCGATACAACCGGTATGGATCGGTGAACCATCCGGAAGGGTAATATTCAGATGACGCCCAAAAAAGTCCTGATGGTAGTTATATGAACCGACCGCCAGGGTTTTCCCGGAAAATGGCAGGCTGGCGCGTATTTCGTATTTCAGCTGAAACGCGGATTGAAAAGCGGCCTGCTTTCGAAACTCACCAATGAAAAAAGGATCATTGGCGCTCTCCACCCGGTATGCCAGACCACATTCTTCCAGGATGCGGGTCATACGCTGGCGACCAATTTCCCGTTGTTCCACCACATAATCACCATGACCAATGAAAATGACCTCCCGCATGGTGAAATTCCATAATCGTTCCAGACTGATGAGATTTGACGATTCATATCGGAAGCAGTTGCCAACTGCCGTTCCGACCAGAGATTCTTCTTTAATCTGCTGGTCTGCCAGTGCGAAATACCAGTGGTAACAGACTGCAGGGGAAAGGAGCGCCTCAATTTGAGAAAACGACTCTTTACTTGCGTTTAATGCTTCCCCCTCCCAATGGGTATGTTGTGCAAACTCGTCGATGTTATCCAAGTCTTCTCTGAGGTGCGTAACAAAGCTCAAGGAATGTGGAAAAGCCTTGAAGTAATTGACACGATCCAGTAACTTGGCAGATATTAATGTTGGAAAACGATATGGATGTGCAGAAAAAGAAGCTGCCAATTCCAGAAACCGCTTTTCGAAATAATCGATCAAAGATGTAAGCAGCGGACCCAATGTATATATTCCCCGTCCTTCTTTGGACAGCTCCTGTCTGGAAATCAGTTCGCCCATCGGATCAGTTTTTCCGGGAACGGGGCGATCCAGGTAATCCTCCAGGACCTGAGTCCGCACTTTAATGACACCTTTAACCATCAGTTTGACGACTTCTTGAACTTTTGAAGAAATACTGGCCGGATCGGGATTTACAGCCGATGGCTTTAACGTAATGGTTATTTGTGTTCCATCTGAATTAACGCTGGCAACGGCAATTGCCTCATCGACGTATGCGAGTTTGGATTGCACCTCCCCCACCATGAATTCAGGAATAGAGATCTCCGGTGTGAGAACCAAAGTTGAATCAGGCATGATTATGGTCCAAAAGATAAGCTGTGATTGACTTGAGATTTATTAAGCTCGTGATGACATCGGTCGTGATCTGGATGCCATACTTTTCTTCCAAAGCCATCATGATATTCATGTGACCGAGCGAGTCCCACTCAGGCAGGTCGCCATAAGAAAGCCCCTCGGTAATTTGATCCACAGGAACGCCAAGGGTTTTTGCAATCAAGTCGGTGACCGAGATAATTAGATCTTGTTGCTGGGAGTAATCTGGCATTAAAAAATTATACCATGCGTACTAATTGCGCTTTCTTTCACCCGCTTCGCGCATAAGGTTAGCATAAGCACCCCGCCACGGTTCGATGGTTGGTTTTCGCACCGGCAGTTTAACCGCAGCAAGTTTTTGAGTGATCTGCAATACCTGAGGGATAATGCTGTCCCAATCCTGGTTAATCAATCCTTTGTATAAAAGATCGCTTTTTGTTTGTGCCCAACCCCACTCCATTCGGAAGCGATCCGCTTTGACCCAATATCCCCGTTTTTCCCAGGCAGCTACAGAACTGTCGATCGTCATGGCAATCTGCGCCAGCGCTGTTATGATAAATGCTACCAGGTCGCGGCTTAATTCGATATCCTGATTACTTTGGCTTAACTTCCGTATTGCCATGAGGACGTATTTGGCAAGCTGGATTCTTTCTTTCCCTGCATTCTCTATGCTGATTACACGGCTCAATTGAATTCTCCATCGATATTCAGAGGTAATATTAATGAATTTCTAACAGGCGGGGATTATATCCGATTATTGACGCGACCATATCATGCGCTTATAATTTCCTGTTCCGGGGAAGTGCTGGAACTGGCAGACAGGCATGACTTAGGATCATGTGTGGAAACACGTGAGGGTTCAAGTCCCTCCTTCCCCACACCATATTTATTATAAGGAAGATAACTTGAAAATAGAAACAACCTCGCGCGAAGACCATCAAGTAAAGATGGTGGTCCATATTGATCAGGATCAATTTGAAAAAAGCATGCATCGGGCAGCCAGAAAGATTGCAAACCGCGTCAAAATACCCGGCTTCCGACCAGGCAAGGCTCCATTTGACATGGTAATTCGTTACGTTGGAGAAGATACCGTAAAAAGTGAAGCCATTGACCTGTTAATTGACGATGTATACCCACAAGCCTTAAAAGAGGCCAATTTGACACCCGGTGCAATGGGTAAATTGGAAAACATTTCCAAAGAACTCCCCCCTGTATTCGATTTCCTGGTACCTCTCGCCCCGGAAGTGAAATTGGGCGATTACCACTCGATTCGAAGGGAATATCAAAAACCGGTCATCGATCAAAAAGATGTGACTGATTTTATTGATAAGCTGCGCATGAACTACGCAACAAGCGAACCGGTCAACCGCGAAGTCAAACCAGGCGATGTTGTCTACCTGACTCTCTCGGGGACATTGATTAATCCGGCTGAAGGCGAAAATGCAACTCTTCTCAAGGAGGGCTCTTACCCGGTTCTCATCCCGGAGAAAGGTGCCAGCAATAATGATTGGCCGTTTCCGGGTTTTGGTGAGACCCTGATTGGGAAGGCATCCGGCAGCGAAGGCAGCGCAAGCTTCAATTATCCAGACGATAGTAACCTTGAAAACCTGCGTGGGAAAAATGTGGAATTCAAGTATAAAATTGAATCCGTAAAACAACTGGTACTCCCGGATCTTGATGAAGCATTTGTACAGACTATCGGGCAACATAAAACGGTCGAAGAGTTCCTTAAGTCAGTGAGAGAACAGCTTGAAGTGCGCTCGACATCAGAATACGATCGGGATTATTCCAATGGTTTAATAGAAGAGATGCGTAAACAAGCCTCAGTCAAATATCCACCCCAGTCCCTTGATGATGAAATAGCGGATATGCTCCAATCACTCGAGCGCGACCTGTCCAACCAAAAATTGGATCTGCCCACATATTTAAAGACCAGGAATATGGAGAAAGACGCATTCATCGAAAAGGAAGTAAAACCTGCGGCAATCAACCGGTTGGAACGCTCGCTTGTGATGGATGAGTTCACCCACATGGAAAATATCAAACTTGATATGACCAGGTGGGATGAGGCAGTGAATGAGACCGCCCGCGACCTGTCATATTCAACCGATTTGACCAGACTACGCAAGAAGCTATCAAAAGATCAATTAACTCAGGCAGTTACCTACGAGACTGCCAACCGCTTAATGAATCAGCTGGTTTTCGATCGAATGAAAGCCATTGCCACAGGTACCCAAATCGATGAACCAACAGAACAAACCGTTGTAGAAAAGAAACCCAAAAAGAGTCCTACAGCAAAAAAACTACCAGCCAAAACAAAAACCGAGAAAGAACCTGCGGAAAAATAGAACCGCAAATGAACGGAGGAATACACAATGTCTGAACAAAATTTTAAATCCGTCATCCCGATGGTCGTGGAAACTTCAAGCCGGGGTGAGCGTGCCTATGATATCTATTCGTTATTGCTTAGGGAACGTATTATTTTCCTGGGCACACCCATCGATGATCAGGTCGCCAATGTCACCGTTGCCCAGTTGCTGTACCTGAATCGCGAAGATCCTGACCGCGATATTCAGATGTATATCAACTCTCCCGGTGGCCAGATTTACGCCGGTCTGGCAGTATATGACACCATGAAAATGCTGCCCAATAAGATCAGCACCTTCGCAATCGGTGTAACCGCTTCCTTTGGAACTGTATTACTAGCTGCTGGTACAAAAGGGCAGCGTTATGCCTTACCGCATGCCACCATCCACATGCACCAACCTCTGGGAGGAGCCCAGGGTCAGGCTTCGGATATCGAAATCCAGGCAAAAGAAATCCTGAGATTAAAGGACCGATTGAATTTCATCCTGTCCGAGTCGACCGGTCAGAAAATTGAAATAATCGAACGCGATACCGAGCGCGATTTCTACCTGACAGCAGAGCAGGCAGTTGACTATGGTCTGGTTGATAAAGTACTGGCTCCGCCAGTAAACTAAATCTCGAGGAATGCAACCTTACCAGCCGGGAAATTCAGGTTTCCCGGCTGGTTTTCACCATGATCTGATTGACATTAAATGACTAAATTATTGGAACTGTATCCTGATTTAAAAGCCATCATACTGGACATGGATGGAGTTTTATGGCGCGACAAGGAGCCGATCGGCGATCTGGCCGCGATATTTCCCCGCATCTCGGAACTGGGTTTGAAAGTGGTGCTCGCCACCAACAACGGCACCAAGAACGTTACAGAATATCAGGAAAAGCTGAGTGATTTCGGCGTATATCTTGAAAATTGGCAGATCATTAATAGCGCGATGGCTTGTGGCTCGTACTTGCAAGTGCAATTTCCCCAGGGTGGAAAGCTATATGTCGTCGGGTCATCAAGTTTAAAGGACACCCTTCAATTCTATGGATTTGATATTGTCGAGGAGGGAGAACCGGTTCTTGCGGTCGTTGCCGGACTGGATCGTGAGATCAGTTATACCAAACTGCGCAATGCCACCATCCAGATTTATAAAGGTGCCCTTTTCATTGGTACCAATCCGGACCGCACCTTCCCCACGCCTGAAGGGCTGGTCCCGGGAGCGGGTTCGATCCTGGCTGCTCTTGAGGCAGCCACCTATATTGCGCCTGTGATCGTCGGTAAGCCAAGCCCTTTTTTGTACGATCTTGCAATCGAAAGGCTAGGAACCACACCACACCAAACCATCGCGATCGGTGACCGATATGATACCGATATCCTCGGGGGAAAACGAGCCGGTTTGAAAACCGCCCTGTTACTTTCCGGTGTTGAGGATGATTCGAAATCCTCCGGGTGGGATCCAGCTCCGGATATCGTTGCGCGGGACCTGACTGAACTACTTTTCTAAACGTGGAAGAGAATCGATCCATATTAGATCTTACTGAGAATGAGATCCGGGAAGCCCTGAACGGGCTTGGTCAGCCAGCCTACCGTACCCTGCAGGTATGGGAAGGCTTGTATAAAAACCTATGGTCGCAATCCGAAGAATTCACCAGTCTTCCAAGCTTGTTGCGCGAGAAACTAGAGGTCACATATCACTTCAGACCTCTTGCGCTCAACCGTCGTTTGATCTCCAAGGATGGCCAGACGAACAAAGTCCTCTTTGATCTCGTTGATGGTCATTCGATTGAAGCAGTCCTGATGAATTATGAAAATCGGCGAACGGTATGCATTAGCAGCCAGGTCGGTTGCGCAATGAATTGCTCATTTTGCGCAACCGGACAGATGGGGTTCAAGAGAAATCTCGCTGTTGGAGAAATCATCGCACAGGTTTTATTTTTCGCGCAAGAGCTGAAACAACAAGGAAAAGCCCTGAGCAATGTGGTCGTGATGGGTATGGGAGAACCCTTTCAAAACTATGAAATGGTGCTCAATGCCATTGACCGGCTCAATGACCCACGGGGCTTCAATTTCGGTGCCCGGCGTTTCACGATCTCTACAGTTGGTCTTCCGGACCAGATCAGGCATTTTGCAGATGAAAAGCGGCAAGTGAACCTGGCGGTCAGTCTGCATGCATCAGATAACACACTGCGTGATCAGCTCGTGCCAATCAATAAAAAATATCCACTGGAAGCAGTCCTGGATGCCTGCCGTTATTATTTCGATCAAACCAGCCGCCGCTTAACGTTTGAATGGGCGCTCATTTCCGGGATCAACGATTCCCCCGACCAGGCTTCGCAACTCGCAAAGCTGACACGTGGATTAAGCTGCCATGTCAACATTATTCCGCTCAATCCAACAACACGATATCCCAGTCAGCCTTCAACACACGAATGCGCGCAATCTTTCAAAGCAATTCTGGAACAACACGGGCTCCCTTGCACGATCCGCCTGCGACGCGGGGTGGAGATCCAGGCCGGTTGCGGGCAACTCGCCAGCCGGGAAAGACCCCAACCAATACTGATATAATCTGCGCGATGCCTGACTTGATCAGCAAATGGAAGCAGGGACTCACCCGCACCCGTAATGCCACTTTTGGACGGATTGCGTCGGTTTTAGGTGCCAGTCAGCTGACATCCGCAAGTTGGGATGAACTGGAAAGTGTGTTCCTCCAGGCGGATCTGGGTGTTGACGAGAGCACAATACTGATCTCAGCCTTGAAAAAGGCAGCCCATGAAAGGGGCATCACCCGGTTGGTTGAATTGCAGACTGAATTGCGCACCCAATTACTCGACCGTCTTGCCTACCCCTCAGCCATCTCTATGGAACTTGTACCCTATGTCATCATGATTGTGGGTGTAAATGGCTCCGGAAAAACCACGACGATCGCCAAATTGGCCAACCGGATATCTAAAAGCGGTAAAAAGGTTATGCTCATAGCTGCCGATACATTCAGAGCCGCAGCAGTCGATCAATTGCAGATTTGGGGAGAACGTCTTGGCCTGCCGGTTATTGCCGGTCAGCAGGATGCCGATCCCGGGTCTGTTGCTTACGATGGTATCCAGGCAGCCGTGGCACGGAAGTATGATGTCGTGCTGGTTGACACGGCCGGGCGTCTTCACACACGTTATAATTTAATGGAAGAATTAAAAAAGGTTCAACGGGTGATCGGCAAAGCGCTACCAGGCGCACCGCATGCCACCTGGCTGGTGCTGGATGCATCCACGGGGCAAAATGCAATTGCACAGGCGAAGGCGTTTACCGATGCCGTGCACGTCACCGGAATTGTGCTTGCCAAACTGGATACATCCGCCAAAGGCGGAATGGTATTCGCAATCCAGAGGCAACTCGGTACCCCCATTCTTTTTGCAGGACTTGGCGAAACTGAGGATGCACTTGAGCCATTCGATCGGATTGCTTTCATCGATGGCATACTGGATGGTATGACCACAACTTCTGGAGGATAAATGGAAGACCTTATACCACGCTTGGAATCACTTCACGAAAAATCACATGCCTTACTGGAGTATCTTTGACCTGCCCACCAGGCATGTCCGTATTTCAGTTTTACAAAAAGAATCTGAAGATCCCGAATTTTGGAAGGATAATGAGCGCGCCCAAAAGGTGATGAAAGAGCTGTCGGAACTTCGGGAGGAAGTTGCCGATTGGGAAAAGTACACACGCTCCATTCTCGACGCACGCGAACTTGCCAGACTGGGAGACGAAACCCTATTCAATGATCTGGAAAAAGAAGTCACTGCGCTTGAAGCAGAATTGGAAGGACGGGAATTAACTGTTCTATTATCAGGACGTTTTGATTCTGGTAATGCCATCCTTGCGATCCATGCAGGCGCCGGCGGCACCGATTCACAGGATTGGGCTGCCATGCTGGAACGTATGTATCTGCGTTGGATCGATCGCCAGGGGTATCAATCTGAAATCATTGACACGACGGAGGGTGAAGAGGCTGGTATTAAGAGCGTAACCATTGTTGTCAGTGGAAAGTACGCTTATGGGTACTTGAAAGCTGAGAAAGGTGTACACCGCCTGGTCAGGCTATCACCTTTTGATGCCGCCCATCGTCGGCATACATCCTTTGCGCTGGTCGAAATCCTGCCTGAGGTTGGGGGTGATGCAGAAATTGAAATCAATCCGGATGACCTGCGGATCGATATTTTCCGCTCATCCGGTGCTGGAGGGCAGAATGTCCAAAAAAACGCCACCGCCATCCGATTGACCCACCTACCCACCGGCATTGTCGTTACCTGTCAGAACGAACGCTCACAAATTCAAAACCGGGCTAATGCCATGCGCGTTTTAAAAGCCAGATTGATCGATATCAGGCAGGAGGAACTCGATAAACAATTAAATGACATACGCGGTGAGTATGTAAAAGCGGAATGGGGCAGTCAGATCCGTTCCTACGTGCTGCACCCATATCAGATGGTCAAGGATCACCGTACAGATTTTGAGACCGGGAACGTCCAGGCAGTATTGGATGGTGATCTGAATGCATTTATTAAAGCCTACTTACAATCATCGAAAAAATAATCTAAAAACGCTTAATCCAAAACCCTCGCCAGTTCAAACAGGTTGAGATCAAGGATCTTTTTGGTTTTCACAACCACATCCAAAGGTGTTGTTGCGATTTCACCTTTCAAGAGCCCTACCAATACACCGTATTTCCTTTTTGCAATACACTCCACAGCTTTTGCACCCAATCTACTGGCCAGGATGCGATCAAATGCACCCGGATTCCCACCCCGTTGGACATGCCCCAGAATCGTTACACGCACTGCAAAGCCCAACCGCTCGCGGTGTTTTTCAAAGTAAGCTACCAACTTTTCGGCATTGTACGTCGCGCCTTCGGCAACCACAATGATTGCGTGTGTTTTTCCCCTCTCATAAGCTATGCGCAATATATCCGCCACCTCTTCGGGATCGATTTCCCGTTCGGGGATGACTGCCGCCTCTGCCCCACCGGCAATTGCCGACATGAGCGCCAGGTAGCCACATTTTCTACCCATCACCTCGATGAGGAATGCGCGTTGATGGGAGGACGCTGTTACTTTCAAACGATCTATCGCCTCAAGGGCGATATTCAAGGCCGTATCCACTCCAATCGTCATTTCAGATCCAAATAAGTCATTATCGATCGTAGATGCAATCCCGACAACCGGAAACCCATGATTGTGAATAGATTGAGCTCCTGCCTGGGAACCATTACCCCCAATCACTACCAGCGCATCAATACCTTCCTGCCTGAGCGCGCGAATAGCTTTTAGCTGCCCCTCTTCTTCCATAAACTCCGGGCAGCGTGCGCTGCCAAGTATCGTGCCTCCGCGTTGAATTATGCCACCCACATCCCGTGCGCCTAATGGAGTATAGATACCATTAATCAACCCATAATATCCCAGTTTTACACCGACGACTTCCCATCTATTATCGATACCTGAACGGACGACTGCTCGTATGGCTGCATTCATACCCGGCGCATCCCCGCCGCTGGTTAATACTGCGATTTTAGTCATTGGTTGCCTCCGTTGTCACAATCCATATCTTACCATTACTTAAAATATTATTAGTAATTTTATACATTCATTAAAAGAATGGTGAACAAGCATATGTTTTGGTAAAATCAGTGCTTGGCGGTGTGGGTTTATTACCACTGCCAACAGGTAAATATGACAGAGTATCGTATTACAAAACATCCAATTTTGAGTCCCAAATCAGAAAATTTCATAGAATTTAAATGGCAGGGCAAACCTCTTAGAGGACTTGCAGGTGAGACAATTGCATCTGCCCTATTTGCCAATGGAATACATGTTTTTGGACATCATCATAAAGATGGCTCTCCACAAGGAATATTCTGCGCAAATGGGCAATGTTCTCAGTGCCTGGTACTGGCGCAAGGGAATCCCGTAAAAGCCTGCATGGAAATCCTTGAACCCGGCATTCAGGTCGAACCACTTGACGCTCTGCCTGATCTTCCCAATCTGGATACCCCACCGGTAACCAAAGGGATCCACGAGATGGAAACGCCAGTATTGATCATCGGCGGCGGTCCCGCCGGCTTATCGGCAGCCATAGAGCTGGGTAAAGCGGGCATTTCCGCTGTATTGATCGATGACAAACATCGCCTGGGCGGCAAGCTGGTTCTACAGACCCACCGGTTCTTTGGATCTGTATCCACCGTTTATGCCGGTACCCGCGGGATCGATATCGCCACGCGGCTCGAAAAACAAGTCCGCCAATATGAAAGCATCTCGGTCTGGCTTAAAAGCACCGCTCTGGCGGTATTCAGTGATCAAATGGTTGGAATTCTGAAGGAAGGCAGTGAGTATGTATTGGTCAAGCCAGAGATACTGTTCGTTGCAGCTGGAGCGCGCGAGAAATCGCTGGCTTTCACCGGAAATACCCTGCCAGGCGTTTATGGTGCCGGCGCATTCCAGACACTTGTCAACCGTGACCTTATAAAGCCATCTGAGAAATTATTCATTGTTGGAGGTGGAAATGTCGGCTTGATCGCCGGATATCACGCCCTCCAGGCAGGAATAGATGTGGTGGGATTGGTTGAAGCCTTGCCGGAGTGTGGTGGCTATAAAGTCCATAAGGATAAACTCGTTCGCATGGGCGTCCCGATTTACACATCGCATACGGTCCTTTCAGCCAATGGCAAAGAGAGTGTGGAGTCTGTAACCATTGCCCAGGTAGATCAGCATTTCCAACCTATCCCGGGCACTGAGAAATCCTTCTCCTGCGATACGGTTCTAATTGCCGTAGGGCTCGATCCGGTCAATGAGTTTTATCTTAAAGCCAGAGATTTCGGGATGAAAGTATTTGCAGGTGGCGATGCGGAAGAGATCGCTGAAGCATCAGCCGCCATCTTTTCAGGAAAGATCCGCGGACGGGAAATCGCCCAAGCTCTGGGTAAAAAGGAGCTTAATGTACCACCTGCCTGGTACGAATTGGGACAGGTTTTAAAATCCAAACCCGGTCATGCAGCCCCTGAAAACCTGCCTGATTATGAGGATGGCGTCTTCCCGGTCATCCACTGCACCCAGGAAATACCCTGTGATCCATGTTCTGCAATCTGCCCGCAGGGGTTGATCCATATCGAAGAAACCGACATCCGCAAGACGCCCGTCTTTTTAGGAGATAATTATTGCTGCGGTGTTTGTGAACAATGTGTGTCCATATGTCCGGGGTTGGCGATTACACTGGTGGATTATCGCAGTAATCCGGATAAGCCCATTGTCTCAATCCCCTTTGAGTATTCGCGCGATAGATTGCCTGGAAATAAAAAAGTGGTCGTCACAGATACACAGGGTCTGGAGCTTGGCGAGGTTGATATCGTTGAGGTGGATAACATTCCCACCGGTGATAGAACACTGATCGTACGCGTGGAAGCTCCCAAGATAATTGCCCAGAAAATAGCTGGTATTCGAGTACAAACTGAACCGGTCACCCACCCCATGGACCATTTCGTCAAAAATATCAAAGACGATACCATTATCTGCCGATGCGAACGGGTCAACGCGGGCGAGATTCGCTCCCTGATCAAACAGGGGATGCGTGACATTAACGAAATCAAAGCGATAACGCGCGCTGGCATGGGAGCCTGCGGAGCAAAAACATGCAATGCTTTGATCTACCGCCTTTTCCACGATGAAGGTGTGCCCATTAATGAGGTGACCGACCAGACCAAACGGCCGATATTTATTGAAGTTCCAGCTGGCATCTTTGCAGGAATGACCCCAAGAGGCAGCCATGAAAAGTAACCCAAGCTACGATGTCATCATCATTGGCAGTGGTTCAATCGGCACCCCAACAGCCCTTTTCCTGGCTCAATCAGGGATAAACACCCTGGTAATAGATAGCGCGGCAAGCGTCGGTCAGGGATCCAACAAAAGAGCGATAGGTGGCGTTCGAGCCACACACTCTGACCCTGCAAAAATCTCTCTTTGCCTGCGCAGTATTGATATTTTTTCTTCCTGGCAGGAAGTATATGGGGATGATATCGAGTGGGTAACGGGTGGTTATTCATTTGTTGCCTATCGCGAAAAAGAAGAGCAGACTCTAAAGGAACTCTTAAAGGTGCAACATTCCTATGGTCTGGATATTCACTGGCTGGATCAGCGATCCATCAAGGATCTCCTGCCGGGGATCAATCCGGTCGAACTGATCGGTGGAACTTATTCCCCCGGTGATGGCAACGCATCCTCCCTGCTTGCGATCCACGCCATGTACCGTCAGGCGGTTAAATCTGGTGCCAGTTTCAATTTCCTTGAAACGGTGACAGGTTATCTGCTCGAAGGAGATAAAATCAAAGGCGTAACCACCGATAAAGGCAGTTATTACGCGCCGGTTGTCGTAAATGCCGCCGGAGGGCATGCCCGCCCCATGGCTCAACTTGCCCATCTGGATATACCCGTGACGCCGGATGCCCATGAAGCGGCCATCACAGAACCTGTCAAGCATTTTCTCGATTCAATGCTGGTGGATATCCGACCATTCCCGGGATCTTCCAATTTTTATTTTTACCAGCATAGGACCGGACAGGTGCTGTTTTGCATAACACCCAACCCGAATATCTGGGGCGAACTGATCAATGAGACCAGCGACTTCCTTCCCATGGCTGCACGCCGACTGATCGAATTAATGCCCAAACTCGCCAATATCCGAGTACGCCGCTCATGGCGGGGCTTGTATCCGATGACGCCGGATGGATTCCCGATTATCGGCTGGGCAAAAGAAGTACAGGGCTATCTTTATGCGGTTGGTATGTGTGGTCAGGGTTTTATGCTAGGTCCTGGAGTGGGCGAATTGCTGGTGCGCATCATCAAAGACCAACTAAGTGAAAAAGACCATGAGATACTTATGTATCTCACACCCTATCGTGAGTTTGTCGGGCAGGAAAAGTTAAAATGAGGATATACAATAACGCTATAAGCCGCCAAGCAAGCGGCTTTTTTCATAAAAGATTATTTTAATGATAAAAGGGATAATTTTTGACTTTGATGGCTTGATCATCGATACCGAGGTGGGTGATTACCAGGCATGGCTTGAGATCTATCAAGAATATGGCCTGGATTATCCACTGGCTGAATGGCAGCGCCTGATCGG
Organism: uncultured Chloroflexia bacterium; assembly: GCA_963701225.1. Classification (GTDB taxonomy): domain Bacteria; phylum Chloroflexota; class Anaerolineae; order Anaerolineales; family Anaerolineaceae; genus JAFGXF01. The sequence goes on from OY969578.1 coordinate 2,003,557, forward strand.
GATCTATTCCGCCGTCCCAATCCCGCTGGACAGGCTAGACCGATTGAAAGGCCCCATCGACCGCGAGCTGATCGATTCCCGACGACGCCAGCGCTCAATCGAATTATCCATCAGGCGACCCCTCCTGCCAGGAGTCATGGATTATCTAATTGACACGCAACGTCTGGGATTGAGGACGGCCATTGCCTCCAGCTCCCCCCGTGTCTGGCTGGATAGATTTCTGGAACCACGCAACCTCTCAGATTATTTCGATATTGTTGTCACCGGCGATACCGTCAGTCAGGTAAAACCCAGTCCTGAACTTTTCTTATCTGCCATCAAGCAACTTGGCATAACTGCATCTGATGCATTGATACTGGAGGATTCCTTGAACGGCTTGATGGCTGCCAGATCAGCCGGAATTCGTTGTGTTATCATACCCAGCAGGCTGACCCGCGGGTTGGATTTCCACGAAGCGAACCTCGTGCTTGAATCTCTCGACTCGCTGCCTTTGATTGACTTGCTAAAACATTTCGGTGGTTACAGCTCCAAAGAGGAGGAACGTAATGAAAGCCAACAGTAATATCAATTTCCCTGAAGGTTTCATCTGGAGTGATTCAACTTCTGCCTATCAACTTTTTATGAAACCACATCTTGCAAATGCAGCTTGCGTAGCTTGACAGTGTACCTCTTCATAGGTATTTAATATGGTCTCTTCTGGATAATTTCGAATGGGCACTTGGATACCGTCAGCGTTTCGGTCTGATACACGTCGATTTTGAGACACAAGCGCGTATCATTAAAGATAGCGGTATCTGGTTTGCGTCAGTCGCTAAAAATAATAACATTGAACAGGACTATACTGGAAAATGACGATCAAAGGAGTCATCTGTGATTTCGGTGGCGTTTTGGTTCTTAATGGTGACCAGAGTGCCAGGCAAAAATGGGCGACACGGCTGGGAATGGACACAGCTGAACTGATTCACAAAATATTCTATTCCGATGCTGCCAACCAGGCATCCATCGGCAGGATTACCGAAGATGAATTATGGGAACTTTATGGAAAACAGTTCGAATTAAGTCAACCTGACTCTAACAAATTCCGAGAAGATTTTTTTAGCGGGGACAAGTTAAATGTCGATCTGATTAATTTCATCTCAGAGCTTCCTGCCATATTTAAAAAAGCCATATTAAGCAATGCCTGGTTGGGTGCCAGGCGTTTATTCACCGAGAATTTCCATTTTGATGATATTTTTGATCTGATTGTCATCTCAGCCGAGGAAGGTATAGCAAAACCGGACGATGAAATATTCCATAGAACGGCGCAACGACTTGGACTAAATACCTGGGAGTTATTATTCATTGATGATATGGTAGTCAATGCCCAGGCAGCTGCCAAAGTCAGCATGGCAGCCATCCACTTTCAGGATACTGAGTCGACCATCCGACAGATCACTACATTGTTGAATTCTCAGGGTGTGGCAGTTGTCTGATCCATTCTAATGCTTATCAGACAGGTGTATGATAAATTACCACTGCTTGATGGACTGCTTGATGTGTAAGTAACCAGCGATGAAGATCGAACAACTTCTCTCCTCACTTCCTGAAAGGTATGGGCCGGTCGAAAAGGAATATATCGAACGGGCGTATGTGTACGCCGAGAAAGCCCATCGCGGACAAAAACGGGCCTCTGGCGAGCCATACATCACGCATTGCGTTGCGGTGGCATCCATCCTCTCTGAACTGAGTGTACCTGCCATCATGATCGCCGTTGGTTTATTGCACGACACAGTTGAAGATACCAGCATCACTCTGGCCGACCTGCGACGTGATTTCAGTGACGAAGTAGCCAAATTGGTGGATGGCGTAACCAAACTTACAAATCTGCCCAATCTCTCACGCGATGATCAGCACGCCGAGGAAATCGTTAAAGCAAAAAAAACAAGCTCTGGCAAACCCCGTCTTGAATCCGTGGAAGTCCCATCTGTAACCGAATCCACCAGCCGGCGACGTGACATGGCTTCCGAAACCTTGCGCAAAACTTTCCTCGCCATGGGGGAAGATGTAAGGGTGATCCTGATCAAACTCGCAGACAGGCTTCATAATATGCGAACTCTCGGCTACATGCCTGAAGAAAAACGCAAACGCATCGCCCTGGAATCCATGGAAATTTTTGCACCGCTTGCCAACCGGCTGGGTATCTGGCAGGTCAAATGGGAGCTGGAGGATCTTGCCTTTCGTTATATCGACCCGGAAGAATATAAATCCATCGCGGAGAAGCTTGCCGAACGGCGGGTAGACCGTGAAAAACAGATCGCTGAGATCATCAACCGCCTTCAATCTGTTTTGAAGCAAGCCAGCATCGAGTCAGAGATCAATGGACGTCCAAAGCACATCTATTCCATCCATAAAAAGATGATCGAAAAAGGACGTCCATTTGAAATGGTGCGCGACCTGCGAGCAGTGCGTTTGATCGTTGCAGATATCCCGACTTGTTATGCCGCGCTAGGGGTTATCCATACGACCTGGCGTCCCATCCCACACGAATTCGATGATTACATCGCCGCACCCAAAGATAATTTTTATCAATCCCTTCATACTGCCGTAATATTTGACGATGGTAAACCACTCGAAGTGCAAATCCGCACCCCCGAAATGCACCAGAGTGCCGAGTATGGGATTGCTGCCCATTGGAGATATAAGGAAGGAACCAAACCCGATCAATCCTTTGACCAGCGTGTAAACTGGTTGCGTAGTTTGATGGAATGGCGCCAGGATGTGGATGATGCCCAGGAGTTTGTCGATGGAATGAAGACGGATGTCTTCCAGGATCGGGTGTATGTATTCACCCCTCGTGGTGATATCATCGACCTGCCGACAGGTGCAACTCCAATCGATTTTGCTTATCACGTTCACACCGAAATTGGCCACCGCTGCCGTGGAGCCAAAATAAGCGGAAAACTGGTCACATTGGATTACACATTAAAAACCGGTGATCAGGTCTCTATTTTGACTGCCAAAACAGGAGGTCCCAGCCGTGATTGGTTAAATCCCACCCTTGGCCTGGTTCGTACCCAGCGCGCCCGCTCAAAGATCAGACAATGGTTCAAATGGCAGGACCGCGAACAAAATCTGTCGCAGGGTCGTATTCTATTGGAGCGTGAATTCAGGCGACTGGGGCTTGAGAGAATCAATGTCGATGAACTTGCCAAGGAACTTGAACAGAAAAACGCAGAAGACCTGTACGTTGCGTTGGGTTGCGGCGACCTTCATATCGGTCGCGTAATCAATAAACTGGCAGAGATAGACAAGGAAAAAGTTGATGAACTGCTAATTACCAAATCACCAACCGAGAGCAAACCTACCACGGATGCCATTTCGGTTCTCGGTCTAAAGGGTATTCTGACCAATATTGCCCGATGCTGCAACCCGGTTCCGGGGGATGATATTATTGGCTATATAACGCGCGGGCGCGGAGCCACCATCCACCGACGTGACTGTCCGAACGTTTTACGCCGAAAAGATCGGGAAAGGTTGGTAAGAGTATCCTGGGGAGAAGTCCGCCGTACTTTTCCAATACCTGTTGAAGTGAAAGCATATGATCGTCAAGGGTTAATGGGCGACATCTCAAACATACTAAATGATGAAAGCGTCAACCTTGCGGATATCAATCTCAAGTTTCACCAGAATCTGGCGGTGATCAATCTGATTATTGAAATCACAGACATCACCCAACTCAGCCGGATCTGACAAAGGTGGAAAACCTACCTAATGTGTTGGAAGCTCATCGCCTGAAACCGGGTTAAATTCATGCTTTACGGTTTTTCCTGTCTGGTGTAAAATCGCTGCCTAACAAAACCATATAGTACACACAGAACTAATACAAGGATAATCCTTATTATGAAAAACCTTCGCATCACAGCGATCGTGACAGCATTCATTGGGTTGGCAGCATCCTCTTATCTTGCCTGGGCCAAAGTTACACATCAGAATGTGGTTTGTATCCAAACTGTGGGGGATTGCAATCTGGTCAATTCCAGTTCATATTCCGAGTGGCGTGGTATTCCCATCGCCCTGCTCGGTGTGATCGGTTATGTCCTGATCCTTGCAATCCTGGTTGCTTATAAAAGTAGTAAGAAAGTTAATAAAATAATTCCTCTAACACTTTTTGGTATCACCTTATTTGGTGCATTGTATTCTCTCTACTTGACATACATTGAACTGTTCCTTATACACGCTCTCTGCCAATGGTGTCTTATTTCTGCAGTCGCGATGATTATTCTTTTTGTGATTTCATTAATATTATTAGGTAAGTCTAAATTAATGGAAAGCATCCATTAGGAGGATCAAATGCCACGCATCCGTTGCCACTACGTTGACTGCGTCTTTCTGGATGATAGCTATTGCAGCGCAGCTGCTGTTGAGTTAGATCCGGATACAGGGTGCATGACTTTCTCACCGGTGTCAGAGTCAGGTGATGAAGACAAGTGGGATGAAGAAGATGAGCTCGATGAATGGGAAGATCTTGAAGTTGAGGAGGAGGAAGAAGACCTTTGGGCCGAAGGTGAAAACGACGATGAACTCTAGTGCTTCAGGCTCACGTTAATCAAATGAATTAGATAAGTTTGAATTAGGGATTGGCGCCTGGTCATGGGGGATAAATTATTTTGGGAGTTCTACACGGAATATGGGGACGAAGATGTTTTTTCTGTTTTTAAAGATAGTCTGAATCTGGGTATTATATTCATCGATACCGCCGAAATATATGGTGCTGGTGTATCTGAAAGCTTGATCGGTAGATTTATTGCGGAAACAAAGCAGCCTGTTTTTATCGCCACCAAATTCATGCCCTATCCATGGAGACTATCAAAGTCCAGTTTGATGATCGCATTATCAAAAAGCCTGAAACGACTCGGTCTACCCCGGGTTGATATCTCTCAAATACACACACTCAATCCCCTGTACCGTCGACTGTCTGGGTCGAGGAGATGGCAAAACTACAAATGAAAGGATTAATCGGGTAGGTCGGTATATCCAATTTCAATGTCGCCAAACAGAAAGCACCATCCTTACTCTTAAAAAGTTCGATATGAAGCTGGTGTCAATTCAGGTTGAATATGATCTTCTTAACCACTCTATGGAAAAGGACGGATTATTCTCCCTCTGTCGCCAGGAAGGAGTCAAGGTGATCGCATATCGTCCGCTTGGTCAGGGTTTATTGACCGGGAAGTAACCATCAGAAAACCCACCCGGTGGGATCCGTGGGATGCGTTACCACAATCAGTTAAAAACTATCAGTCCCTTGATTACTCGACACCGGAAACTTGGAGATCAGCATGGTGGAAAACTCCAGCCGCAGTTTCTATCAATTGGATAATCTATAAAGACACTCTTCCCATCCCTGGTGCAAAATCGGTTCAGCTACTAACTCAGAATGTTGGTGCTCTTGGTTGAAGGCTCAGTGCGGATGATATCGCCCGGTTGGACGAAATGAGTGCGGCTGTCTAATTGGGTTTATAATGCTGCTATATGCTGATGATTGAAAGGATAACGATATCATATATCCTGGCATATGAATGGAGTAAAAATGACAGATACCTATGGAACGATCGGAAAGACCACCATTGCTCCTGAAGTCTTGTTAGGCATCGCCAGATTAACCACCCTGGGCACTCAAGGTGTGAGCCGGTTGGGGTCCACCCCTGGCAATGTAAATCGCCTGTTGAAACGTGATCCTAATCATGGCGTTACGATTTCTGTCGAAAACAACACTGTCTATGCCGATATCTACGTCGTCCTGGAAAATGACGTGAATATCCGGGAAATCTGTAGAAATATTCAGAAGCAAATCGCCAGAGCAGTGTCTGAGATGGTCGGTATGGAAGTCGGACGCATCAATGTTCATGTCGATGATATCGATTATGGACCAAGACAAGAAATGTCCTAGGATATGAAACCCCGTACAAAGGCACGCAGTATCGCTCTGCAAGCCTTGTTTGAAATCGACCTTACCGGGCACCTACCCGGTATCGTTTTAGAACAGCGTCTGGCTGATAACCCGCTTCCTGAGGATGCTCTGACGGATTTTGCGCTCGAGATTCTCCAGGGGGTTATTAAATACCGATTAAATCTGGACGACTTGATCGCTCAATATGCTCCCGACTGGCCTTTAGACCAGGTCGCATCCATCGATCGAAATATCCTCAGAATGGCACTGTGGGAAATGGCGCTGCACACAGACACCCCAATTAAAGTGGTTATAAATGAGGCTGTCGAACTTTCCAAAATGTACGGTTCAGAAAGTACTCCGCGCTTTGTCAATGGCGTCCTGGGCAGCCTGGCTGACCAGGTAAATGAGATCCGCCAGGATTTCAAACATTTGATTAGTGAATAAACACCACATGCCCAGATTTCTAAAAATCACCATCATCGTCATTCTTTTGGTAAACAGTCTTTCTGCTTGCTCCGGCGTTGGGAGTACCACATCACCTGCATTATCAACGGTGGATGTCCCTCAAGCAGAAGTGCTGTTTTTAGTGGAAGTACCGGATGTGGATACCTCTCCCGGTGCAGTTATGCTAAATATCGTGGATGAAGTAACTGGTTTGGCCTTGAACCCCACCACGATCAAGATGCAAAAACGTGATAATACCCATTTTTCTTTAAAATTACCAATAAATGTTGGCACGGTGCTTAAGTATCGCTACTCGCGTAGCGGCGCACTACCTATTATGGAAACCAGCACGGATGGACACAACATCCGTTATCGCATGGCAGTTGTCGAAGCACCATTAACGATTTATGACGTGGTTCCTGCCTGGGAGGATAGCACATATCAAGGGGGTAACGGGAAAATCACAGGCTCGGTTTTGGATCTTCTCACCAATACACCGGTTCCGAATGTTCTGGTGACTGCCGGCGGTCTCACCAGTTTCACCTCATCGGATGGAAGTTTCTTCATAAGCAACTTGCCACCTGGAACCCACAACCTGGTTGCATATTCATTGGATGGAAGCTATCAGCCATTCCAGCAGGGTGCGACTATTGAGAATGGGTTGACGACACCGGCTGACATAAAAATTATTCCCGGCCAACCTGTCAATATCACCTTTTTATTAAAAGCGCCACAGGAATATGATGGCATCCCGGTGCATCTGGCTGGTAATATTGCCCAGCTTGGGAATACCTTTGGGGATCTTGCCGGGGGCATGAGTATAATCACAGCACGAATGCCGATCATGGCAGGTCTGGAGGACGGTCGGAGATATGTTACCATCTCGGTCTCTGCCGGGACTTATTTAGAATATAAATATACGCTCGGCGATGGTTTCTGGAATTCCGAGCTTGATGACCAGGGAAAATTCAAACTTCGTGGTTTTGTCGTCCCAACGGTAGATACCATCCTGCAGGATGAAGTGACTACCTGGCATACCAAGGACATAGAACCGATCAAATTTGAAGTCGATGTACCAGCCACAACTCCGGAGGGAGATAGGATTTCGATCCAGTTCAATCCCTATGGTTGGATGGAACCCATCCCCATGTGGTCTACGGGTGAAAATCACTGGTCATTCATCGTATACAATCCGCTAAATCTGACAGGTAATTTCACCTATCGATACTGTCGCAACGAACAATGCGGGGTCGCAGATGATTCTGCCACACCGGGTCCTGACTCTGGTGGGAGGTCGCTACCGACCGATACCAAACTCATTCAGGACACAATTGAGAGCTGGCAATTTCTTAGTATTAATGAGACCATAACACTGAACGATGCGGTCATCCCATATGATCAATCATATCTCACCGGCATTGAATTTTCTCCAAATTATCTTCCAAGCTGGCAGCCATACATGGCGTCCGCTATGAGTGAAGTCAAATCCATCGGCGCAAATACAATCGTATTAACTCCGTCATGGACTTGTTCGAATCCGGAAAATCTGGAATTCGACTTGATACCAGGTAAAAATCCATCCTGGCAGGAGACTTATGAACAAATCTGGCAAGCGAGCCAGCTGGATCTGAATACCATGCTATATCCTGCATTACGTTTTAATACCGCTTTAAACGAATGGTGGACCATAGCACCACGTACCACGGAATGGTGGCATTCCTGGTACATGGAGTACAAACGCTTTATCACCCATTTTGCCGACCTGGCACAACAAGCCGGTGTTGATTACCTGGTGCTTGGGGGGGATTGGATCCAACCGTCCCTGCCTGGCGGGAAGTTGCCAGATGGCACGGATCCCCAGTCTCCTCCTGATAATATTGTATATTGGACGGATATCATCAACACCGTCCGTTCACATTACTCAGGAGTTCTCATCTGGGAGATGAATTATCCCAATAGCCTGGATAATCCCCCGCCCTTTCTGAGCTCGGTGGATGTCATCTTTGTGACTTTTAGTGGACCTATCTCTGGTTCATCCACACCCAGCCTGACCGAATTGCAAGATGGTTTTGCAGGCATCATAGATTCCTCGGTCTATAATTTGGTCGAATTGTACGGGAAACCCGTATTCATCGGACTCGATTACCCGTCATCAACCGGTAGCGCCGATGGATGCGAGCAGTCAACGGATTCGCCATGTGGCGGTTTAGACACGGTCATTCAAACTGAACTCTATCGCGCCGCATTGACCGTAGTGAATTATCGAGACTGGTTATCAGGTTTCATCAGCCAGGGCTTTTATCCCCCTGCCCGACTGATAGACACCTCCACTTCCATTCACGGCAAACCGGCGCAGGACCTGTTGGGCTATTGGTATCCTTATATCACAGGCACAGCACAATAATTTTAGAAATTTTTTGGAGTCTTTCATTGAACCCTCAACATAAAGGTGAATTAGACCTGGTTTATTTGGGATTCAGCAAAACGCAAAAATATCACTACTGTCTCAGTCCTGCAGAGTTATCCGAATTTGCCATAAGGAATCAGGAGGGAATTTTTTCTATAGACGGCGCGCTGGTCGTCAAAACCGGTCAACATACCGGCCGGTCACCAAATGATAAATATATTGTACAAACCGGGAACCTCAAAGATCTGTGGTGGGGAAAGATCAACCAGCCGTTATCGACAGAGGATTATCAATACCTGCAAAAAGTGATGATCGATTTCTTGAAGGAAAGAGAGTTATTCATACAGGATGTATATGTCGGGCAGGACGCTGCTCATCGCCTGGGGGTGCGTTTGATCAGCTCGCAAGCCTGGTATGGACTGTTCTGCCATGATCTATTCATTCCCGTGCCTGATAACCAGATATCCACCTTTAACGCCGATGTAACGATTCTACACGCACCCGAAATACAAGTCGAATATGAAAAAGCGGGCATCCATTCAGCGACATTCATTGTTCTGGAACTGAGCAGTAAAATGATCCTTATCGGTGGAACAGCCTATGCCGGAGAGGTTAAAAAATCCGTCTTCAGCCTGATGAACTATTTGATGCCAAAGGACAATGTGTTTCCAATGCATTGCTCCGCAAACGTCGGCGCACGCGGCGATGTTGCGCTTTTTTTTGGCCTTTCCGGTACGGGCAAGACCACTCTCTCGTCAACTCCTGAACGCAGGTTGATCGGTGATGATGAACACGGGTGGTCAGAAACCGGTATTTTTAACTTTGAGGGAGGATGTTATGCCAAAACCATACGCCTGAAAGCTGACTTGGAACCTCTGATTTGGCAGGCAGTTCATCGTTTTGGATCCCTTATCGAGAATGTCGTCATCGATCCTCAAACAAGAGAGATTGATTTTGATTCCGACCAAATCACAGAGAATACGCGGGCTGCTTATCCGTTGACTTTTATTGATAATCATTACGTGGAATCGGTTGCCGGTCACCCCGAAAACATCTTTTTCCTGACTGCCGATGCATTTGGGGTGCTGCCGCCAATCGCCAGGCTTACTGCGGAACAAGCCATGTATTACTTCCTGGCAGGCTATACATCCAAGCTGGCAGGCACAGAGGTAAATCTGGGATCACAACCCCAAACAACTTTCTCATCCTGTTTTGCAGCACCATTTTTACCACTGCATCCGATGGTTTATGCGAACATGCTGGGGGCTCGCCTCAAACAACATCGCACAAATATCTGGCTCGTTAATACCGGCTGGTCAGGTGGTATGTATGGAGTCGGAAATCGCATCCATCTCCCCTACACGAGAGCCATGATCAAGGCAGCCCTGGAAGGACAATTGGCGAAGAGTGAATTCATCCCCGAACCATTTTTTAACCTGGATATCCCAACCAACTGCCCGGATGTGCCTGATGGAATGCTGGATCCACAATCAACCTGGCAGGATAAAACTACTTATAGACAGCAAGCGGGGAACCTGGTGACAAAATTCATTGAAACGATGGAGCAATACCGGGATCAGGTTCCACCTGCAATCATAAACGCGGGGCCAGTATCAACAAAATAATCGTTGCCAGGGCTATGAATGGTGCATAAGGAATGGCCGAATAGGCATGATATTTTTTCCCGGTCAACAAAAAGATCATTGCAAAAAGGCTGACTATCCCTCCTAGTACTATCATCAATATCAACCCGGCAACAATCCCCGGCCAACCAAGAAAGATCCCCATTACTCCACTCAAGGTGACGTCACCGAAACCGATGGCTTCGTCGGCATCGGCCATATCGCGTTTGCGAGAGAGTAACTTAACGAACCCAATACCCAGATAAAACAGGACCAGCATGATCGTAAAACCAGCCACACCCCCGATCAATGTCATCACAATACCATGCTGCCAGATGCCGATTCCCAAACCGATCAATGCGCCGGCGATACTGACCGGATGCATTACAAGACGGTGTTCCAAATCAATTACAATCACCACACCGAAGAACATAACCACGAGTAATCCCAACCAGAATCCAATTGCCGGTGGAAAGAGCCATAAAGCTCCTGCAACAAGAACGTATATCAGGTAAACACAGATTGTCCGGAAGGAACGCTTTTGATGACATACTTTGCACGGTATGTTTAGTATATAATCAACCCAAAGGATTCGTGCCTGGCATGACTTGCATTCCGGCATCGCAAGCTTCCTTTTGACCGGTAGCACATCTGCGATGTAATTTACCAATAACGCTGCGATATAACCAAAAACGATTGCGATCAATATACTGATATCCATTCTGTGATTATATCCCGAACAAATCACAATGATACTTATCGGAGGTAAACAATGGAACAGTTCATCATAGAAGGCTCAGTACCCTTAAAAGGTGAAATAACCCCTGCGGGTAATAAGAATGCCGCATTGCCTATGCTGGCTGCGTGTCTCCTGACTGATGAGCCGGTCAAACTCTATAACGTTCCAGAGATCCGGGATATTATCAATATGCGCTGTCTGGTGGAGAGCCTGGGAGTGGAAATTTCAACCATCGAACCACATACCTGGAGGGTTCATGCTCGTGAAGTACGCCCCGCAGATCTTGATCCCGACCTGTGCCGGAAAATCCGTGCTTCGATCCTGCTGGCAGGTCCCATGACTGCCCGGACCGGCGAACTGCATCTCCCACCACCTGGCGGGGATGTAATTGGACGCCGAAGGGTGGATACTCACATCCTGGCCTTAAAAGCACTGGGCGCCGAGGTCACCTACGATCGGAGCTTCCATTTTACCTCTTCGAAACTTCATGGAGCAAATATTCTTCTGGATGAAGCCAGCGTAACCGGAACTGAAAACACTATCATGGCTGCCGTTACCGCCGACGGTACAACCGTTTTGCATAACGCTGCATCAGAACCGCATATCCAGGAACTCTGTCACCTGTTGAACGCCATGGGTGCCAGAATCACTAACATTGGTTCAAACACGTTAACGATCGAGGGTGTGGATAAATTGCATGGCGCTGAATACACAATTGGTCCTGACTACCTGGAAGTAGTCAGCTTCATCGGTGCAGCCGTTGCCACTCATGGGAACATCCAAATACATAAAGCTGCCCCACAGTATATGGATATGATCGCCCTGGTCTTCAAACGCATCGGCGTTGAGTGGCAGGTAAACAGAGAAGATATCATCGTTCCGGCTGAGCAAAAATTGGAAATTGAACCTGATCTGGGAGGTGCCATTCCTGAAATCAGTGTAATGCCCTGGCCTGGTTTTCCCTCCGACCTGATGAGCATCGCGATTGTGATGGCAACCTTATCCAAAGGTAGTATTCTCATGCATGACTGGATGTATCCCAGCCGGATGTACTTCACCGACAAGCTGGTCGGGATGGGCGCCCATATCGTGCTGTGCGATCCACACCGGGCCATCGTGCAAGGTCCAAGTCAATTATATGGGGAGAAAATGGAAAGTCCTGATATCCGGGCAGGTATGGCCTTGCTGCTTGCTGCTCTTTCAGCCCGAGGAAAATCTATTATCCGTAATGTCGGCCAGATCGATCGTGGTTACGAACGCGTCGATGAAAAACTCATAGCTTTGGGGGCAAATATAAAACGGGTGGATGAATAAAGAAAATAAAAACCACCTGACTGGCGGTTTTTATTTGCATGTTATTTTTCTGCCGGTTTAGGGCTGTTCACTACATCCAGAAACTGGGTAACAACTTCACGCAGCATGGCTTCTGGTAGAGCGCCGACCTGTCGATGAACAATCTTGCCACTGGAGATCAACAACATGGTTGGAATTCCCTGAACGCCATACTTTGTCGCCCACTCGCTATTCTCATCTGTATTGACTTTGGCTATTATTACTTTACCTGCCAATTCATTGGCAAGTTTATCCAGTACTGGAGCAACCATACGGCATGGACCACACCAAGGCGCCCAAAAATCCACAATCACAGGCAAAGGGGATTGAAGGACGCTTTTCTCAAAGGCTGCATCTGTCACGTGAATAGGTTCATTCACCATTTGAATAATTCCTCTTTTCTCCTAAATAAAGCTGTTGGTATTATAGCTTGTTTATAACAATTCGATGCATTCGATAAGAATTGGTTACAAGTTTAAAGCCCCAAAGGCCATGTTTTGAAGTAAAATCCCCAGCATGAATATCCTGATAGCTGTATCCAAGATCAATAAATATGCAACTTCTGAAAGTGGCGACACCCTGGAAGTAATCGAACGTCCTAATGGGGGTATGTCGGTGGTGCTGGCAGACGGTCAAACATCCGGTCGAGGGGCAAAAGCAGTCTCGACCATGGTCGTACGCAAGGTCATTAGTCTGCTGGCAGATGGCGTTCGTGATGGTGCGGCTGCCAGGGCTGCTTCAGATTATTTATACACAGAACGCAAAGGCAAAGTCTCGGCCACACTCAACATACTGTCAGTCGATTTAACGACCAATACCCTTGTGATCAGCCGTAATAATCCCGCCCCGGTCTTTCTGGCGCGTGGGGATAAACTAGATTGTCTGGATAGTGACAGCACACCGGTCGGTACTAACCGCAATATACGCCCGGCTATCACAGAAATACCGTTGGAGGTGGGTTTGACGGTAGTGATGTACACAGATGGTGTCCTGCATGCTGGCGAGCGAACCGGCAATAAAATGGATGTTTCCACAACTTTGGAAGGCTTGCTTGAAGATGAAAATCCCAGTCCACAGGTTATCGCCGATGCGTTGTTATCGAATGCCATGCGATTGGATGATTCCCGACCGGCAGACGACATCAGCGTTGTTGTGTTGAAAACTTCACCCACCGAAGGCGATGGAGTACGGAGAATGACCGTCAGTCTCCCGGTCAATCTGGGAGATTGACAACTTCATGTAATGGGTACGACGGCGCATGATCCACTGATCGGCATCGTTGGTCCCTGCGGGGCTGGAAAGACATCACTCGCGGCGAAATTATCTTCACACTATACTCACGTGCGCGCCATCGCCCAGGAACACTCTTATGTACAGGATATGTGGCACCGGATAACCAATCCGGATATCCTGATCTATCTGGACGCATCCTACCCCGTCACCATCCAACGTCGACAGCTCAATTGGACTGAAGAAGAATATCATATCGAACTCAAACGGTTGGCAGATGCCCATGAGCATGCGGATATCTATATTGCAACCGATCAGTTGAGTCTTGATAATGTATTTCAAGTAGCATTGGAGAAGTTAAAAAACCTGGTTTCAAGCACCAGGGAATAAGGACACCTACTCATGATATCGCAATGGGGGTATAATCTCACGTCACGCCAGCAAAGTACTGGCATTTTTATGTGTCTGGAGGTTTATCAAGCATGACGCGGAAGATCACGACCAATCTCGTCATTATTCTCATTGTTGTGGCAAGTGTCATATGGTTGAACCTTCCCTCGAGCAAGATTGATATCGGGAATTTTCAACGCGACCTGAAGCCTAAACTCGGTCTCGACCTGCGGGGAGGATTGCAGGTTGTGCTCGAAGTTGATTTACCTGCCAATTCCACTGTCACCACCCAGTCGATGGAAGATGCCAAGACGATCTTCGAAAACCGTGCCAATGGCCTGGGTGTCAGTGAAGTTGTCTTCCAGGTTGCCGGAACACGCCGTATCGTCGGTGAATTCCCCGGATTAACCAATACTGAAGAAGTCATTTCCGTTCTGCGACAGGTGGGTCAATTGGCTTTCGTTCCCATGGGTACTACACCGCTCGCGGATGGTACCGAGGTAAAGGTGGATCTGTCTGGAATTACAGGAACCAGCGCCCCACAAACATCCACCACACCGGAAGTGACCGTTACACCGACAACAGCCCCCACTCCTACAACCTCAACCACACCAGCGACAAGTACGACAGCTGTGCCGGAGATACAGACACTGAAGGCGATCATGACCGGCTCTGAATTAAAAAGTGTGGCAGTCACCAAGGACCAGCTCGGTAAATATGAGATCTCATTTGAATTAACCGATGCTGGTAAGAAAGAGTTCGGAGATTTTACTTCCGCTCATGTTGGTGAGATATTGGGGATCGTCCTTGATAATAAGGTTATATCCACGCCACGAATTGAATCTGCCATCACAGAAGGTGCGGGAGTAATCCAGGGATCCTTTACCCTCGATTCAGCCAATGCGCTGGCAATCCAATTACGCTATGGTTCTCTACCCGTACCCTTTGTCGTGGCCGAAAGCCGCGTGGTTGGTCCAACCCTCGGTTCAGAGTCTCTTCAAAAAAGCCTGATAGCTTTACTGATTGGGCTTATCATCGTTATATTATTCATGGGCTTGTATTACCGTGTACCCGGTCTGGTTGCAGATGTAGCCATCCTGATCTTCGCCGGCATTACCCTGTCAGTTTACAAACTTATTCCAGTCACGTTGACCCTGCCGGGCATAGCAGGGTTTATGCTCAGCACCGGCAGTGCGTTGGATGCCAACATCCTCATTTTTGAGCGCATGAAAGAAGAGCTGCGCAATGGGCGCAGTGTTAAACAAGCTGTCGCACTCGGTTTCCAGCGCGCCTGGCCCTCCATACGTGACTCGAATATCGCCACCTTCATCACAAGCCTGATCCTGTTCTGGTTCGGATCACAATACGGCGCAACCATTGTCAAGGGATTTGCAGTAACTTTGTTCCTTGGTATCGCCATCAGTTTATTCACAGCCCTGATGGCCAGCCGTACGTTCCTGGTGGTCATCTTCGAATATGCCAAACCGAAAAATTTAGCCCGCTGGTTTGGAATCTAAGAGGTCCTTATGATCGATATTCTCGGAAAACGCTATTTATTCTTCGCCCTCTCACTACTCATCATCCTGCCCGGTATGATTATTTGGGCAATCAATGGGTTGCCGCTGGCTATTGACTTTAAAGGTGGCAGTATCCTTGAAATCAGTTTTTCCAGCGGAACAGCTCCCAGCAATACCGACGTCTTCGAATTGTATAATACACAAGGCATTACTGACGTCCAGGTGCAACCGACATCCGACAAATCAATTTTGATCATCCGCACACCATTTTTGGATGAAAAGGCTCAAGGTGAGATGATCCGCGCGATTGAAACGAAATTCAATGATAAGGTAACCATCCGAACTTCTGACAGCGTCGGCCCGACAGTCGGTAGAGAAGTTGCTTCACGTGCAGCAATCGCGGTCGCCGTTGCTGCTCTGGCCGTGATCATTTACATCACCTACGCTTTTAGAGGGATTCCACATGCCTTCCGTTATGGCGTTTGCGCGATTATCGCCATGATTCATGATGTAGCCATCGTGATGAGCCTTGTCAACATTGGTGGAAAGTTCTTCGGCTGGCAGGTGGATGCGCTTTTCCTTACCGCCTTGTTGACCGTCATCGGTTTTTCCACGCAAGATAAGATCGTGGTATTTGACCGGATTCGAGAGAATACCACAGTACTCAGACGTCTGCCATTCGAGACCCTTGTGAATCACTCGATCATCCAGACTTTGCAACGCTCTATCAACACTCAATTAATGACTGTGGAATTCATGCTGCTCTCGTTGGCACTGTTTGGTGGTGTGACACTGCGGGAATTTGCTGTCATCCTGTTGGTCGGTCTGCTTAGTGGTACGTATTCCTCCATCTTCACCGCTGCTCCCATCCTGGTCGTTTGGGAAAAGAAGGAATGGCGAACCTGGTTTAAAACAGGGAAAACCAAAACCGCAACGCTCTGACAAATTGAGGCAAAATAATAGAAAAGTTCTGAAAATACAAATCTTCAGAACTTTTTTCTTGGCTGATGCAATCCATTCAGAAGAGGAACCTCATGCAGAATCAGGTTGTTTTAATTACTGGTATCAATGGAGAGATCGGTCACGGCTTGGCACGCAGTTTATGCCAGCGCCCGAATACTTATGTGGTCGGTCTGGATGTCTCGCCGCTTGATAAAGCACTGAGATCATTCTGTCACCAATTCATCCAGGGTGACATTCTGGATAATATGCTTCTCGGGCGTCTGGTGGCAGAGTATGAGATCCTTACGATCTTCCACCTGGCATCGATCCTTTCCACCAAAGCTGAATACAATCCCGAGGCTGGCCATCGAGTCAATGTCGAAGGCACGTTAAACCTGCTTCGTCTGGCTGTCGAACAATCTCAATGGCAGGGGAAATCTGTTAAATTCATTTATCCCTCCTCGATTGCCGTCTACGGCTTACCCTCCACCGCAATGAAAGAGAAAGCCGGGAAAGTCCACGAGGATGAATACTGCTTCCCGATCACAATGTATGGGTGTAACAAGCTGTATTGCGAACACCTGGGAAGATACTACTCCGCGCATTATCGGCAACTGGCTGCTGACCAGATCAAACATACCATTGATTTTCGCGCCATCCGTTTCCCTGGTTTGATCAGTGCCGAGACCATTCCCACCGGAGGTACAAGTGATTACGGACCCGAGATGCTGCATCAAGCCGCTCAAAACCTCCCCTACCATTGTTTTGTCAGGGAGGATACCCGTTTGCCTTTCATGGCGATGCCGGATGCCATTAAAGTCCTGCTTTCCCTGGAAGCTGCCCCTAAAGACAAACTAACCCGGACTGTTTATAACGTTACCAGTTTTTCGCCAACCGCGCTCGAGATCCGTAATATTGTCAGGCAGTATTTCCCATCTGCCGAGATCGACTTCGTACCGCATGCCAGCCGACAGACGATCGTGGATAGCTGGCCGGCGGATACTGATGATAATGCTGCCCGCCAGGATTGGGGTTGGGAGCCGGAATATGACCAAATCCGTGCTTTCAGTGAATATCTCGTTCCATCCATCAAACAACGATATCAACCCTCTGCTTGAGCCTAATCGGATATGTCCGAAATAGGAAAGATTGAGGTGTTTTCCCCTTCCCGGAATATTCTGGGGGAATCACCACGCTGGCATCCAATAGAAAAATATCTTTACTGGACGGATATTGACGCTAAGCTAATTTACCGGCAAATGCACGGCGAAGAAAACCCCGAGTCGTTCCCGATGGTTGTCAAAGTGGGCTGCATCGGATTCAGGAGATCGGGTGGACTCATTCTGGCAACATCTGGTGGATTTCAGGCGTGGCAGGAGAATGAAAACCCGCTTATCGCATTGGGAGACCCCGAAGCTGGTAAATCCGGTGCCCGTTTCAATGATGGTCTGGTCGACGCATTCGGCAGGTTCTGGGCTGGCAGCATGACCGAAAACAATGTTTCAAGTTGTCTCTACCGACTCGATCCCGATCATAGCATCCACACAATGATCAAGGGTGTAGCGATATCCAATGGAATAGGTTGGAATAAGGAAAACACCCGGTTCTACTTTACCGATACCTTGAAGCGGACCATCTGGCTTTATGACTTCGACCTCGAAACGGGAAGAATATCCAACCGCCGTGTGTTTATCAAAACAAATGGACCAGGAGTACCGGATGGTTTGACAATTGATAAGGATGGCAATGTCTGGAGCGTGCAGTGTGGGGTTGGAAAGCTCATAGTATACAATCCTGATGGAGAAGTCGTGCGTATAATCAATTTTCCCACCCGCTGCATCACTGCCTGTACTTTTGGTGGACCGTATCTTTCGGATTTATATGTGACCTCTTCCAGCTCATTACTAAACTCAGCTGAAATTCCTGATCAGCCGTTGGCAGGCGCGGTCTTTAAAACAACAACCCATTCGCAAGGAATCTCTTCCTGGCTCTACGCGGGGTGATCATCAGAAACACGATGATTATCCCTGGTTTGAATGATTTTTGTCACCATCGGAACAACCCGGCTATTAGGATATACTAGTGTCGGGATAATTATTAATCAAAGTATCTCATCTGGAGGATAACAGTGGATCAAGAACTCTTAAATGGCCTTTTACGACCAAAGTCGATTGCAGTCATCGGTGCTTCGGCAAAACCCGGCAAGATCGGTAACGCCGTTATTGCTAATCTGCTTCGTGATGGATATATGGGTAAAATCTACCCGATCAATCCTGAAGCGACCGAGATCCTTGGTCTGAAAGTCTACAAGAACATCGGCGACGTTCCTGGCGAAGTAGATGCGGCGGTCATGACCATCCCGGCCAATGCCGTGGCCCAGGAACTGGTCGAATGCGGCAAGAAGAAGGTCAAAGGCATCATTCTGATCACCTCCGGTTTCAGCGAGGTAGGGCACAAGGATATGGAGGATGAGCTGGTTACGATCGCCCGCCAGTACGGTATGCGTATCCTCGGACCCAATGTCGTTGGGACCTTGTCCAACTCAGACAAACTGAATGCATCCTTCGCCCCCTGCATGCCATTGCCTGGGAAGGTTTCTCTGGCATCCCAAAGCGGCGCTCTGCTGATTGCCCTGGATGCAGCCACCTATGTACGCCGGGTAGGTTTTGATAAACTAATTTCAAATGGCAATATGTGCGATGTTAATTTCACCGACCTCGTAGCCTGGCTTGGACAAGATGAAAACACCGATGTCATTGCCCTGTATATTGAAGGTTTCAAAGATGGTCGCAGTTTCATGGAAGCGGCTCAGAAAGTAACCAAACCGATCGTGGCCCTCAAAGCCGGGGTCTCAGAGCACGGTGCGGCTGCTGCTGCCTCACATACCGGATCGCTTGCCGGAGCAGTCAAGATCTACAGTGCAGCCTTTAAACAGGCGGGCGTTATCCAGGCCACCGACCTGGATGACCTGTTCGACCGGCTTCTTTCACTGTCCTTGCAGCCGCCCATGAAGGGCGACAACCTGCTGGTATTAACCAACGGAGGCGGAGTTGGTGTACTGGCTACCGATGCTGCTGAGAAATATGGCGTTCCTCTGCAGTTTGCTCCTGAGGACGTCCAAACTGAATTTCGCAAGCATATGCCGGATTATGGTTCTGCCAAGAATCCGGTGGATATGACCGGTATGGCCGGAAATGAATGGTATTACGAGACAACCAACTTTGCCATCAAGCATCCGTGGACGGATGGTTTGGTGGTTCTGTATTGCGAGACAGCCATTACCAATCCACAGCAGATTGCGGAAGCAATCAAGCGTGCAATTGATGAATCCAATGTAAAAGACAAACCGGTCGCGGTATCCTTCGTTGGCGGCGAGCTCTCCGATAAAGCCATTCGCTGGCTTGTTGATAATGGAATCCCTGCCTATGGTGCCCCGGATCGTGCCATCAATGGAGTAGGTACTCTGCGCGAGTATTCCCGGTTACGCGAATTAATCAAGGATCCTGTCGTCAACAGTACAGGTATAGACAGCTCCGTCGCGCGCAAGATCATTACCAAGGCACGCACCGAAGGTCGCAATGCACTCACAGAGATAGAAGCCAAGCAGATATTCGAGATCTATGGGCTTCCCATCACCAGAACGTCACTTTCTAAAAGCGAAGACGAAGCTGTAAATATGGCGGAAAAATTCGGTTTCCCGATTGTGATGAAGATCGTCTCACCTGACATCATTCATAAATCAGATGCGGGTGGTGTAAAAGTAAATGTTAAAGATACAACCGCTGTACGAGAGGCCTACAAGACCATCCTGGCAAATGCCAAAGCCTACAAGGCAGATGCGAATATACACGGTATTGCAATTCAGGAAATGGCTCCCGCAGGGACTGAAGTGATCCTTGGCTCGATCAATGATCCGACCTTCGGCCCGACCCAGATGTTCGGTCTGGGTGGTATTTTTGTCGAAGTGTTGAAAGACGTCACTTTCAAGGTTGCACCGGTTTCCCGCACCCTGGCGGCACAGATGCTGTCTGAAATCCGCGGTGCACCCATCCTGGATGGAGCCCGAGGTGAAGCTCCTCACGATAAGGCAGCCCTTGTGGATTTGCTCTGTAAATTTTCCGCATTGATCGTCGACCTGGCAGATGAAATTGCGGAAACGGATGCCAATCCCGTTTTGGTTTATGAAAAAGGGAAAGGTCTGAAGGTCGTGGATGCACGTATCATATTGAAACAAAAGTAAAACGAATCCTTTTTTAACCAGAGTGAGGTGCAGATATCTTCACTCTGGTTTATTTATTACACAAAACATAAAATAAGACTTGGGTTAATCAATATAACCAGACAATTATTATCCAATATTTTGTTATAATACACTTACGATGACGAAAACGATCGATCGCAGAGCTTTCCTGCAACTCGGTATGCTCAGCCTGTCAAGCCTGGCATTCAGACCACTCCAGAATGTGGCCGCCAAACTGATCACACCAGACCTGGCGCGTGTATCTGCAAAATCGATCAGTGTCTATCGGGAGGCAGATGACACCAGCACGATCCTGTTTCAGCACTTCCGGGATGAGCTGGTCAACCTTTACTACGAAGTGATCTCACCCTCAGGTCCGACGTACAATCCACGCTGGTATCGGGTGTGGCGCGGTTACATGCACAGCGGTAAGTTGGTTAAAGTGAAGTACATTCTGAATCCGGTAATGCGCTCCATCCCGACCGGTGGTGTCCTCACCGAAGTAACCGTACCATTCACACAGGCTTATCGTTTCTTTAAAAATGGTTCATGGGAACAGGTATATCGCCTGTACTATGGCTCGAACCATTGGGTTACGGGAGTGGATACCGGAATGGACGGCACTCCCTGGTATACCATCACCGATGAACTGGGTGAGCTGGAATATCGAGCGCCTGCCAGCCATTTCCGTAAAATACTGCCTGAGGAACTCACACCACTTACCAGCGCTGTACCGGCCGATCAGAAACGGATCGAAGTCTCGCTTACGGACCAATCCCTGACCGCCTATGAAGGTGACACGGTGGTTTTAAATACCAAAATATCCTCCGGCATCGACACGGAATCCAGTAACGGTGTGCCGACCAAGACACCACGGGGAAAATTCAACATTGAGATCAAGATGCCGTCAAAACATATGGGTGATGGAAAGATCACCAGCGACCCTGAAGCGTATGAATTCCCGGGTGTGCCATGGACCTCATTTTTTGTATGGGATATAGGAGTGGCTTTTCACGGCACCTACTGGCATGATAGTTTTGGAATTCCAATGAGTCATGGGTGCATAAATATGAAAAATGATGAAGCCAAATGGTTGTATCGTTGGTCTATGCCGGTCATAGAAACCACTGCCTGGGTAAAGAACGGTCTGGGTACAAAAGTTACCGTCTCATAGAAGAGCGACTACTCTCCCACGAATTGCATAAATACCTGATTGCCCAATAATCTCCCGCGGCGGGTCAAACGCAGCGTTTCAGTACTGTCATCCTGCCACTCGAGCAGACCTTGAGAGATCAACAGATCTATTTGTTTTTTGAATAAAAAGTGAAAATCTTGGTTATAGCGTAAGCTATAACGACTACGCGCAATTCCCTCTATTGTCAATCTCAATCCAATCATCATCGCTTCCTGCATTTCGGTTCGTTCATCAATGTTCAGCCGTGTTTCATTTTCCGGTGAGAAGGGAAATAACTCTCTGCTCCCCATCTTTATCCGCTCGATATAATCCTGAATGGTTGTGACATTGGCAGTCCTGTATTTCGTTGAATAACCATGCGCACCTGCTCCAAAACCAAGATAGGGCTGGTTGCGCCAGTACTGCAGGTTATGCAAGCACGCTTTTAACTCTCCTTTTCGTATCGCTGCCCAATTTGAGATCTCATACTGTTGATATCCGACTTTTTCCAGGCAATCCATCGCTCTCTCATAGAAATCCGCAGCGAGATCGTCATCCGGTTGCGTCAATCGGCCGGATAAGATCGCTTTTGCCAGCGGCGTTGCATCTTCCAAAGTCAAGGCGTATAAGGATAAATGTTCCGGATTTTTCTCCATGGCGAAATCCAGCGATTTTTGCCAATCTGACATCGTTTGACTCGGCAAACCATAGATAAAATCCAAATTAAGATTATCAAATCCGGCTTTTCGTGCATCAGTAAATGCCTGGGTCACATCCTCAACAGAATGGATCCTTCCAAGCAGTTCGAGTTCTGCTGGTACGGCGGATTGCGCACCCAGACTCAGGCGGTTGATTCCCAATTTGCGGATGCGTGTCAGATACTCCAGATCAATCGTCCCTGGATTTGCCTCCAGGGTGATCTCCACCTGGTTTGAGATATTGAACACTCGGATCAGGGTGTTGAGTATTTTCTCGACCTGTCCGGTTTGCAGCAAGGATGGCGTTCCTCCGCCGAAATACACTGTATGAGCTTCCAAGGGTTGCGTCAGATTGCCTCCGACCAGTTCGACCTCCCTGCATAACGCATCCACATAAACCGGCATGCTCTCCTCCATGCCGGCATAGGTATTAAAATCACAATACAGACATCGCCTGACACAAAATGGGATATGGATGTAAATGCTGTGACTTTCCATCCTTCTCAGCATATCACATGCCGGTCAGCCTGCGTAGTAGCGAACGTACCGGTCGATGATGCGATGGTATAATTTTGCCCTGACAAAGGAAACCTATGAGTCCTGATACAAATCCAACCAAACTCTGCCCGACCTGTGGCACGCGACTGAGTGAGAACGCCTCGCGCTGCCCGGTTTGTGGTACCAGCATCACCACACCGGGAACCGGCAAGAAAGGAAAACCGATCCAGGGCACCCGTATGCCAGAAATCACCCTGAGCCTGCCTGTGGCGCTCGGCATCCTTGCTCTTGTTCTGGTCATCGGTGCGGTTTTTGTTTACATCGGTCTAAACTCAACCGGTTCGATCTCAAGGCCGACCGAAACCCCGACACCCTCCCAAACACCCACGATCACGCTTACCCCGACTGCCTCCTTAACCCCCACACTGGCACCCACCTGGACGCCGTTACCCCCGATTGAATATACCGTCGCTTTAGGTGATACATGCCTTTCAATTGCCCTGACTTTTAAAGCCAGCGTTCAAAGTATTATCCTGGAAAACAACCTGCCTTCTGCCTGCAACACCTTGAGGATCGGTGACAAATTGCGCATCCCCCAACCCACACCGACAGCTACACCTGCTCCGACAAACACATTGAGCGCAGCCGAAGCTACCGATGCTGCCTGTCAGAAACTGGACTATACCGTTCAAGCAAACGATACACTGAGTGGGATCGCCAGGAATTACAACGTCAGCCAGGCAGCCATCAAGGAATACAACGGGATGGTCAGCGATGTCGTACGTGAAGGTCAAGTGTTGAAGATCCCCCTCTGCGCACGAGCGCCAACTGCCGGACCATCCCCAACCCCAACCACACCCCCGCCCTATGCCGGACCAAACCTGTTGAGCCCTGCCGATGGTTTCGTCTTTACCATTGCCAATGATGTCGTAACTTTGCAATGGGCATCGGTCGGAGCGCTGCGACCCAACGAAGCTTACCAGATCAACGTGGAAGACAGCACCGAAGGCACCGGACGCAAGCTGGTGGATTACGTCGTCGATACGACCTACAACGTCCCATCATCGTTCCGTCCGGCATCCAATGAACCGCATGCTTTACGCTGGTGGGTGATCACCGTGCGACAAACCGGTACGGATTCCTCCGGCAAGCCCATCTGGGAACCGGCAGGATCCGCCAGCAAACAACTGGTATTTATCTGGTGGGGTGCGGCGATAAACCCCACACCTAATCCGTAATCAATACATAAAGGGGCTGTCCCATAATGTAAACAGCCCCTTTTTAATCACCCACTATCAGTTTAAAATGCCAAATTTCAGAACTTACCCCTCATTATTATAGCAAATTCTTGATTTCTTCTCCCACTTTGGGCTGTCTCAAAAGAAATATTCGGACTTTTGGGGCAGCCTCTTTATATTTAATCCGATCATTGACCTTTCTGAAGAAAACGGGTGGCCTGAATGGCAGCCGCAGCACCCATACCGGCGGACGTTATCACCTGACGGTAGTTGGGATCAGACACTTCCCCCGCCGCGAATACCCCCGGGATATTCGTTTCCATCTTCATGTTGGTCTTGATATACCCGCGTTCATCCAAATCAAGCTGGTCCTTAAATAAGCCGGAATTCGGAGTATGCCCTGCAAAAATAAATACTCCATCTGTAGGAAAATCCTTCTCGAGCCCGGTTGCGACATCCTTTACTTTAACAGCTTTAACCGCATCCTCCCCTATGATCTCGACAATAATGTGATTCATCAGATACTCTATGCGCGGATTCTGGCGTGCTCGTTCCTGCAAGAGAATCCCTGCCCTGAAGTCTTTCCGCCGGTGGATGATGGTCACCGAGGTTGCATAACGGGTCACGAACAACGCCTCTTCCAGAGCACTGTCACCACCGCCGACCACCACCACACGCCGATCTTTAAAAAACCATCCATCACACGTGGCGCAGTACGACACGCCTCTGCCGGTCAATTCGATTTCTCCCGGGACATTCAAATGATTCGGGGCTGCCCCTGTAGCAATAATCAATGCATCTGTCGAATATACCTTGCCATAGGTATTCACAATAAATGGGCGAGAATGCAGATCGACACCATCCGCAGTTTCAAAGAGAGTTTTGGTACCGAATTTTTCCGCCTGCTTGAGGAATAAAGCGCCAAGCTGCGGTCCGTTGATACCATCCGGAAATCCAGGATAGTTCTCAATCTGGTTCGTTACAGCGGCTTGACCATGCAATTCCATGCCGGTCAGTAAAAGAGGATGCAGTTCGGCACGGGCGGCGTATAGTGCGGCTGACATACCAGCCGGACCGGATCCAAGAATGATGATCGGGTGGTGTTCCTGACCATTGCCAACCGTTTTGACTTTTTTGCGGATTGTTTTTGCCATAATCCTCTCCGATAATTATCTACGAATTGGATGCTTTCTCGCGCATCAGTTTACAACCGCCTTATCGGCAATTTCCAGTGCCTGATCGATGATGGATAACCCCTCATTCAATTCTTTTTCGGTGATAATGAGCGGTGGAATGATCAGCAGATTGTTCCAATGAATATAGAGGAATAATCCTTTTTCCAGTAATCTGCCACGCAGTTGTACCATTTCGGGGCTGGAGCCGTTGAAAGGCGCCAGTGGCTCACGGGTTTTCCGGTTGCGGACCAGTTCAATTGCACCGAAAAGCCCGAGGGAGCGCACTTCTCCGATGGAGGGATGACGACTTTTTAGCTCTGCCAGGTTGTCTGACAGATGGTCTCCCATTTTGGCACTGTTCTCGACCAGCTTTTCTTCGCGCATCACCTCGATGTTGGCAATGGCAGCTGCCAGTGAGATCGGATGTCCATTGAACGTCAGCCCGCCCTGATAAACCTCATCATCAAAACGCGCTGCGATCTCTCCCCTCATGGCTACCGCGCCGAGCGGCGCATAAGCCGAGGTCAGCCCCTTTGCCATCGTCATGATGTCGGGTTCCACATTCCAGTGCTCGAGTGCAAACCATTTCCCAGTTCTTCCAAATCCGGTCATCACCTCATCGGCGATCAGGAGGATATTGTAGCTGTCACACAACTGTCTTAATCCCTGAATGTACCCTTTGGGCGGGATAATGATCCCGTTGGTGCCTGTAACAGGCTCGATCATCACTGCTGCGATCGTCGAGGGACCTTCATAGGTAATAA
Organism: uncultured Chloroflexia bacterium; assembly: GCA_963701225.1. GTDB lineage: Bacteria > Chloroflexota > Anaerolineae > Anaerolineales > Anaerolineaceae > JAFGXF01. Next base: position 2,029,896 of record OY969578.1, read on the forward strand.
TTTCTTCCAGGTGATTCAGATAATCGGTAGCAAATTCGTTTTCCGGGATGTCAGGTGTCATGCGGTGGAAGGTCGAGCGGTATTGATAGGGATCTAAAAAGTGGACGACACCCGGCATGACCAGCGGCTCCCATGCAATCCGGCGCGGATCCCCGGTTAATGCGATCGCGCCGTAAGAAGCGCCGTGATAGGAACGGTAACGGGTAAGGATCTTTTGACGACCGGTATAAGCGCGTGCCAGTTTAATGGCATTTTCATTGGCATCTGCGCCACCCAGCGTATACAGAAATCGGGTCAGGTTGCCGGGAACGATCTCGGTCAGGTATTTACCCAATAACGCGCGTGGCCGGGTAGCCATTTGCGGTCCGGCATAAGTCAATTCATGCGCCTGGTCGCAGATTGCCTGTATAACCTTTTTGTTACCGTGCCCGATGTTGACACACATCACCATGGAGTTGAAATCCAGATAACGTTTTCCCTTTACATCCCAAAAATAAACTCCTTCTGCTCGCTTGACCGGGATGGGTTTGACACTCTTTTGCGCTGACCAGGTCCAAAAGTTGGTTTCCATTGCCATTTCAAGAATCTGATCATCTTCAACTTCAAACATACAAACCTCCGGGTTTGATCTACAAGTTCACTGAGCAATATTAACACATATTTAATCAAACCTCGTTATAATCGACTCATTCTGTTATTTATAAAGGATCATCAATGCCTGAACCCCGACTGCAAGCCATAGAATATTCAAAGCAGAACAACAATCGTTTTCTTGAAGAGTTGAACACCTTCCTCGTCATACCCTCCATTTCCACGGATTCCGAAAGAAAAAACGACATGCTCAAGGCAGCCAACCATCTGGTCGATGCCTTGAAAAAGCTCTCCTTTGACAAGGCGGCAATATACGAAACAAAGAAACATCCGATCGTTTTTGGAGAAAAGCGCTGTGGCCGCTCAGACGCCGTGACAGTCCTGATCTACGGCCATTACGATGTTCAACCTGCCGATCCTCTCGACCTGTGGAAGAGTGAACCATTTACACCCCAAATACGTGAAGAATACCTTTATGCGCGTGGTGTCTCAGACATGAAAGGACAGATCTGGGCAGCATTGAAAGCATTGGAATCGATCCAGGCAACCGGTTCTTTACCTGTGAATATCAAATGTATCTTTGAGGGGGAAGAGGAGATAGGCTCCCCCAACCTGGATAGCTGGATTGCCGAGCATGTTGATCTGCTCGCTTGCGATGTGGTTCTCAATCCCGACACCGGTATGCTTGCCAAAGACATCCCTACAATCGTTTATGGTTTGCGCGGCCTGGCATACTTTGAGATCAAAATTTTCGGTCCATCCCACGACCTCCACTCCGGTCTGTACGGCGGCGTTGTTTACAACCCGGCCAATGCCTTGTGTGAATTGATCGCCGGTATGCATGACAAAGATGGCCGGGTGACCCTGCCCGGCTTCTATAACCGGGTCCTTCCGATCAGTGCGGAGGAACGCGCTCAACTCGAGAGACTGCCTCTCGGAGACGAAGTCTTCTTGCAACAGACGGGTGCCGAACAGTTGTGGGGTGAAAAAGGTTTTAGTGCGGTCGAGCGTATCGGCGGGCGACCGACGCTGGATGTCAACGGGATCTATTCAGGATTCATCGGCGAGGGCTCGAAAACGATCATCCCTGCCTGGTCAATGGCAAAGATTTCCATGCGACTCGTACCCGACCAGGATCCGGTCGAGATCCGTGAGAGCTTTATAAAATTCATTAACGATCATATCCCTGCCGGATTGCGCTGGGAGTTCAAGGAGCATTCCAGTACTCGAGCCAGCGTGTCGAACCGAAATTCACCGGCAATTCATGCACTGGCGAAAGCCCAGGAAACGGTATGGGGCACACCACCCGTGTTTAAACGCGAGGGTGGCAGCGTGCCGGTAGTTCTTACAATGCAAAAGCAACTGGGTGTCGACTCAGTCCTGACCGGGTTTGGATTGCCAGACGATAATATTCACTCCCCCAACGAGCGATTGCATCTTCCCACCTGGCGGCGAGGTGTCGAAACACTGATCCATTTCTTCTATAACTTATAACTGAAAATAAAATGAAACTTAAATTACCAGCTTATGGGGGGCAGGCGGTTATTGAAGGTGTGATGATGCGCGGGACGCGTGTTGTCGCAATGGCTATGCGCAAGCCGGATGGGTCGATCGAGACCATCCACGAAGAACTGACCGGCATCTATCAAAGTGTAATCCGAAAAATACCGCTCCTCCGCGGGTTGATCCTTTTATGGGATGCACTGGTGTTGGGCATGCGCATGATCACCATATCTGCCAATGCCCAAAGCGGCGAGGATGAAAAGATCGAAGGCTTCGCTCTGTATGGAACGGTGGCATTTTCCATCCTTTTGGGAATGGCCATCTTTTTCCTGGCTCCCGCCGGAGTGGGTCAACTGGTTGAGACAGGCTTTGGTTGGAATGCATGGATAGGAAATCTGGTGGAAGGTCTGGTGCGCCTGGCTCTTTTGATCCTGTATGTATGGGCGATCGGTTTCATGCCGGAGATCCGCCGGGTTTTTGGATACCACGGAGCGGAGCATAAGACCATCAATGCCTTCGAAGCAAATGCAGAATTAACTCCCAATAAAGTCGCACAGTTCACTACCGTCCACCCCCGCTGCGGTACTGCATTCCTGTTGACAGTTGTTCTTCTCTCTATCGTCATTTTTGCCTTGCTGGGTCCGCTGCCGTTATTATGGCGTTTCGCCAGCCGCATCCTGCTGTTGCCGGTTATTGCCGGTTTGGCTTATGAATACCTGCGCTTCAGTTCGAACCATATCGAATCGCCGCTGATGCGCGCCCTGATCGCCCCAAACCTGTGGCTGCAACGTCTTACCACCCGGGAACCTTCACCAGACATGCTCGAAGTGTCCATACAGGCTTTTCGGACCATGAAAGCAGAAGAGGATCGCCTTACGGGGATCAATCCCCAATAAGCTGCACGATCAGCTCGCGCTTTCGGGGACGGTTGTCAAAATCGACCAACACCACCTGCTGCCAGGTGCCAAGCATCAGGCGATGGTTTTCAAATGGTATCGTCAATGAAGCTCCCAAAAGTGCTGCACGCAGATGGCTGTAACCATTACCATCTCCCCAACGCAGGTTATGTTGATAGCTTGCGCCCGACGGCAGGATCTTTTCAAAGAACTGCTTGAGATCTTCAATGCATCCGGGTTCATACTCGATGGTGGACAGCGCACTGGTGGAAGACTGACAGAAAACGACGGCCACCCCATCATGGATGGCAGCACCTCTGACGAGGTCAGACAGTTGCCCACTAATATCGATAACATCGCAGTACCCCTGGGTTTTCAACTGCAAGGATGACCGAATAACTGTCATTTTCCACCTCCGTGGATTTATTGTAGAATTATAGTATCAGTCGAGGTGTTCATGAAAACTGTGCATATCCTGCTGGTTGGTATCTTTATCGGTTTACTGGCTGCGGCATTGATAGTGATCGTCGTGGGCGAACCACGCGGCGAAGCGATCCAACTGGTTCCAGCCGTCACTCCCTCTGAGATCGTTGTCTATATCAGCGGAGCAGTCAGTCTGCCGGGGGTATATACCCTGGCGCCGGATAGCCGCGTTGAGCAGGCGGTGAAGGCAGCCGGTGGCTTGACATCTGAAGCGGATACCGGTCGCGCGAACCTGGCTGCACGACTTAGCGACGGTCAGCAGTTATACGTCCCCAAAATCGGTGATTCCACCAGTAAATCCGGTGACAGTCCTGTTAGCTCATTACCAGACCGGCAGATCGATATTAATGCAGCCTCCCTGGAGGATTTGGATACCATACCGGGCATCGGTTCGATCAAAGCCCAGAGCATCATCACCTACCGCGAGAGCCACGGTGCATTCACCGCGCTGGAAGACCTGCTGAACGTTCCCGGTATCGGTCCCGCCCTTCTGGCGCAGATCACACCGTATATCACAATCGGATCATGATTCCCAACCATAGAAACGTCACTGGAGATATAATTATCCTCATGAATATTAAGTCTCAACTTGAAACCGCATTAAAAGACGCCATGCGCTCGAAAGACGAGGTAGCGCTGCGGACGATTCGCTTGGCACTGTCTGCCATCAAACTTGCCGAGGTGGAGAAAGGCAGCGCGCTTGAAGATACCGACCTGGCATCCATCCTTCAAAAAGAGGTAAAAAGTCGCCGTGAAGCGATCCAGGAAGGTGAAAAAGCCAGCCGCTCAGACCTGATGGAGGCTGCCAAAGCCGATATCGTCGTTCTGGAAAAGTTCCTACCCAAGGCGATGGATCCCACCGAACTCGAACGCATCATCCGCGAGGTGATCGCCGAAGCAGGTGCATCCAGTATGACCGACATGGGCAAAGTGATGAAGATCCTGCTGCCCAAACTCGAGGGAAAGGCACCGAACGACCAGGTCAGCCAGCTCGTCCGCCAACTTCTTCAACCCCCAGCCTGATGCAAGCATCTTATATCGAGCGTTATCAAAAGAACAGTCGCTTCAGGGTTTTTGCACGATTTACCATCCTGATCGTCGCCGGCATCCTGTCGTGGGTCGCATTGGCTGTACCGATCGAGCTGCGCCCCAGCGAATATACACTGAACATCGGCGATGTGACCAATCAGGACATCCTGGCACCTCGCACACTTACCTTTACCAGTGACATTCTCACACAGAAGGCGCGCCAGGAAGCCGAGTTGCGCGTCATCCCTGTCTACCTGCCGGTCGATCTCGAGATCAGCAAGAACCAGCTCGCTCAGCTTGAGATGAATCTTGCTCTCATTAATGCCATCCGGTTGAATTCATCATCCACCCAGGAAGAGAAAGTCACCGCGCTGACCAATATTACCGTCTATGGTTTCGATGAAGCCGGCGCGCTCAATATCCTGGCGATGAGCCAGACAACCTGGGATGGCATCAGCAATGAGGCGGTTGCACTGTTTGAGCGTGTCATGGGCGGCACGGTGCGTGAAGATATGGTGTCGGATTACATCGCCAATATCCCTACCCTGGTGGGTTTGTCTTTTACAAAAGATCAAAACAGCCTGATCGCCCGCCTGGTCACCCCCCACATTCGAGCCAACAGTCTCTACAGCGAACAACAAACCACCCTACGGCGGCAGGAAGCTTCCGATGCCGTCAAACCGGTGAACCGCACCTTCATCACCGGCCAGGTCATCCTCTACCGCGGTGGGATCGTGGATGAATTAAGCTATGAAGCGCTGCAGAACTATGGTCTGGTCAAGACTTCCCGAAAAAATGAGGAACTGATTTCCTCCGGTCTGATCGTTTTTCTGATGGCAGGGTTCATTGCGCTATATCACCGTCTCAAAAAACTCCCGCCGGTGGATGACCTGCGCAGCCTCATCATCGTGGCAACGCTTTTCCTGATATTCCTTTACTCCGCGCGTTTCCTGATACCCAACCGGGCTGTCCTGCCCTACATCTTTCCCATTGCGGCTTTCGGCCTGACCGTTGCAGCCTTATACCGGATCGAGACCGCCATGATCTACTGCTTACCCCTGGCGATCCTCAGCACTTATAACCAGTACAGTCCGTCAATCATCATCCTGTATATTCTTGGAACATTTTGCGGCATTCTCGTCCTGGGTAAACCCCGCAAGGTGATCCAGTTTGTGTGGGCCGGTCTGGCCGTCACCGTCACCTCGATCCTGGTCATCCTGGCGTACAAATTACCCGATCCGACCTCCGATTGGCTTGGCATTGCCACCCTGATCGGGGCTTCCATGTTCAACGGAATCGCCTCCGCCAGCATCACGCTGTTGTTGCAGTATGTCTTTGCACAAAGTCTCGGATTGACCACGCCGTTGATGCTCAATGAGTTGATGCGCCCGGATTCCCGCTTGTTACAATTTCTTCTGAGAGAAGCTCCCGGCACGTACCAGCACAGCCTTCAGGTTGCCAATCTGGCTGAACAGGCAGCCGAGAAGATCGGTGCTGATGCAGCCCTGACACGCGTGGGGGCGCTGTATCACGATGTTGGCAAGGCGCTTAATCCTCAATTTTTCATCGAGAACCAGGTACAAGGTCAGATCGATATCCACGATTCCCTGGATCCGGTTGTCACCGCCTCCACCATCATTCAACATATACCCGATGGCATCAAGTTGGCACACAAACATCATCTTCCCACCCGGTTGCAGGCTTTTATTACTGAACATCACGGCACGCTGCGTGCCGGTTACCAGTACAAACGTGCACTTGAAGCAGCAGGCAACAATCCCGAGCAGGTGGATGAAGAATTGTTCCGCTATCCGGGCTCCATTCCCCAATCACGTGAAACTGCATTGTTGATGCTGGCAGACAGTTGCGAAGCCCGCGCACGTGCGGAACTCCCCAAGGATGAACCCACCCTGCGCACGTTGATCCGCAAAGTGATTCAACGTGCCATGGATGAGGAGCAACTGGTGAACACCTCCCTGACGCTCAGAGATCTGGATTGCATCACCGATAGTTTCACCAACAACCTGATGGGTGTTTATCACCCGCGGGTCGTTTATCCAACCGAGAAGGATAAAACCGTCCGGGTGATCACCAAACCAGGATCGACACACAAGACAATAAGACCGAAAAAACAATGATCCATATCCAGGTCGATAAGGAATACTGGTCGGTTGTCAAATCCACCACGCTGCGCCAGGCAGCCAAGGCAGCCTATTCCGTCTGCGGGCTGCCGAAAGATTCGGAATTCACGATCGTGATCACCGGCGACCAACAGGTCCGCGCCCTGAACGCTGATTACCTCAAAGTTAATGATACAACCGATGTATTATCCTTTCCCGCGGATGAAAAGGATCCCGAAACGGGTAAAGGCTACCTGGGTGACATCATCATCTCTTACCCGCGTGCCACACAGCAGGCAGCCGGTGCAGGGCACACCACAGGGGATGAGTTGAGTCTGTTGGTGATCCATGGTGTCTTGCACCTGGCCGGTCATGACCATGCCGAAGTCGATGAAGAACGGATCATGTTCGCGCTTCAGAATGATGCCCTGAACAGGTTGAACCTATCCATCAAAGGTTTCAACGCGTGAAATCCTTCCATCGCTCGCGCATCCGTTCCTTAAGCCATGCCATCTCCGGCTGGTGGTACGTCATTCGCACCCAGCAAAACGCCTGGGTGCATCTGCTTGCGACCGGCTGTGTGGTCGTCCTGGCTGCCTGGCTGCGCCTGCCTTTGCGCGACTGGGCAGTTTTGTTCATGGCGATCGCCATTGTGTGGACGGCTGAATTCCTGAACACCGCCCTGGAAGCAGTGGTTGATCTCGCCAGCCCCGAACGCCATCCCCTGGCAAAGGTCGGCAAGGACGTCGGAGCGGCATCCGTTCTGATCGCCGCCCTGTCCGCTGCCATACTGGGTTTCCTGATACTCGGTCCACCCCTCTGGGAGCGTCTGTCAGTCCTGTTGGAAACAATAAGGAAATAACATGTCTGTCAAAGAGTTTCGATTCGGAACGGTGGGTTCGCCCACCTCCACACCGCCCAAACCGGGCGGCAGTGTGGGCGGCATCCGGCAGATCGCCGCCCTGGGATTGGGTGCGCTTGAACTCGCCTGGGTGCAGTCGGTGCGGGTCAGCGAGGACACCTGCCGTGTGATCAAGAAGGCAGCCGGCGACGCGGACGTCTGCCTGAGCGTACACGCGCCCTATTTCATTAATCTTAACGCGGATGATGTCGAATGGCCGAAATCCCGCCAGCGCCTGATGGATGCCGCTTATTACGGCTGGCTGGCAGGCGCCACCGATATCGTCTTCCATCCCGGTTCGTATTTTGGCAAGCCACCGGCGGAAGTCCTGCCGGTCACGATCAAGCGTCTGGAAGGCTGTGTCAGGGAACTGGATACCAAAGGTGTCACTGCCACGCTGCGACCCGAGACAATGGGCAAGGTTGCCATGCTGGGTTCGCTCGCGGATACGCTCGCATTGAGCAAGCCTTTCCCATCCGTGCGCCCCTGCCTGGATTTCGCCCACCTGCATGCCCGCTCCGGTGATGGTTCGATCAACCGTTACGAAAACTGGATGCATATCCTTCAATCCTACGCACAGACGCTGGGCGATAGTTCGCTGCATGCCCTGCACATCCACCTGTCAGGCATCGAATACAGCGCCAAAGGCGAGCGCAAACACCTGCCGGTCAGGGAGTCTGATTTGGATGTAAAGAGTCTGTTCAAAGCGTTGAAAAAGATGGGCGCAGGTGGCAGGATCATGTGCGAAAGCCCGATCCTGGAAGAGGATGCGCTCTACCTGCAGCAACTGTATCAGGAGGTGAAAGCATGAGCCCCACAACCGGTCGGATCGACCTGGAAAAAGCCCGCCACGCTTACGATGCCGGTCGCGAACGCCGCTTGAAGACCGGCGGCAAGGTCACATTACGGGCAACGGCCAGCATTGTAAAAGATGCGTATATCGAAGGCCGCATCGGCAAGTACCATTTCGCATGCGATGAACCACCCGAGCGCGGCGGCGAAGACCGGGCTGCCAGCCCGCTCGAATTCTTCCTGATCGGGGCGGCATTCTGACTGCTTTCCCAGGTGGCGCAGTTTGCGCCACTTTACCAGGTCATCATAGAGGATGCCGACGTCGATTTGCGGGTCGAGTTCGATGACGCCGAGAAGCACGGTCTACCCGGACCGGGAGCTGCCTTCCAGAATGTGATATTCAGGGTCAAAATAAAAAGCCCCTCACCGGTCGAACAGGTCGAGAAGCTTTTGACGCATGCCGAACGCGGCTGTCACGCCGCCCAATCGCTGCGCGCTGCCGTGCCCGTGACGGTCGAGACCGAGATCATCTCCCCCGGATAAAAAAAGCGCCGGTTCATTCCTCCAGCGCTGCTTCCTTCTCCAGTTTGGTCTGCTTGCCGCGTTCTTCTGAGTTGAGGATGCGTTTGCGGATACGGTAGGACTGCGGGGTGACCTCCAGTAATTCATCCTCTGAAAGGTATTCAATGGCTTCATCCAGGCTCATCTGGCGCGGGGTGGTCAGTCGGATCTCGATATCCTTGTTGGACGAGCGCATATTGGTCAGGTGTTTCTTCTTGCAGACGTTCAGTGTCAGGTCGCCCGGGCGTGAATACTCTCCCACCACCATACCTTCATATACATCCACACCGGCCCCGTAGAACAACACGCCGCGTTCCTCGGCATTTTTCAAGCCATAGGTGCTGGTAAGGCCCGATTCCCAGGCGACGAGAGATCCGTTCGACCGCGTCGTCACCGCTCCGCTCATCTCGTCGTAACCGTGGAACAGGGTGTTCATTACCCCCGTTCCGCGTGTGGCGGTCAGGAACTGGTAGCGGAACCCGAGCATGCCACGCACCGGCACGACGTAGACCAGGCGCACGTGCCCATCCTTGGTATCCTGCATGTCGAGCATCTGCCCGCGTCGCCCACCGAGCATTTCGATCACCGCTCCGACCGTTTCGGGGCTGGTCTCGACGTAGACTTCCTCGTAGGGTTCCAGAATGGTACCATCTTCGCTCTCGTGGAAGATCACTTCGGGCCGCGAGACCTGGAATTCATAACCCTCGCGCCGCATGGTCTCGATCAGGATCGCCAGGTGCAGCTCGCCTCGCCCGGATACGACCAGCGCATCGCCGGTATCCGCTTCAGCTACGCGCAATGCGACATTCGAGCGTAGTTCATTGAACAGCCGGTCGCGCAGCTTGTTGGAGGTGCTCCATTTTCCCTCGCGCCCGGTAAAGGGCGAGGTATTGGTGCTGAAGGTCATGCGCACGGTCGGTTCCTCAATGTGTATGGGCGGCAGCGCCACCGGGTTTTCGGGGTCTGCCAGTGTTTCGCCGATGCCGATGCCCTCCAGACCTGCCAGGGCGATGATCTCGCCGGCGCTGGCTTCGGTCACTTCGACGCGCTGCAAGCCCTGGTGGATGTACAGGTAGCGGGCGCGTTCAGGCAAGTTCTGACCGTCGGTGGTCAGGCGAGCCAGCGGTTGATCGACAGTTATCCTGCCGGCAGAAATACGCCCAAGGGCAGTCACGCCGCGGTAATCGTCGTAACCCAGCGTGGTGACCAGCATCTGGAAGGGTGCATCGGCATCCACTTTGGGAGCCGGGATATGGTTCAGGATCGTCTTGAACAGCGGTTGCAGGTCGGGACCAAGCTCGGGAGTCAAGCCGGCCCGTGCACTGGTCGCAACCGCATAGATGACCGGGAAATCCGCCTGCTCATCCGTCGCGCCCAGTTCAACGAACAGGTCGAAGGTCTCGTTCAGTACGCGATCGGGCTCGGCATCCTTGCGGTCGACCTTGTTGATCACCACTATCGCCTTATGCCCCATCTCGAGCGCCTTCTTTAAAACGAATCGCGTCTGCGGCATGGGACCTTCGGCAGCATCCACCAGCAACAAGACACCATCCACCATGTTCATGACGCGCTCGACCTCGCCGCCAAAATCGGCGTGCCCGGGCGTATCCACGATGTTGATCTTGACCTGCTGGTTGGTTTTTTCATCCCAGATCGAGATGGCGGTGTTCTTTGCCAGGATGGTGATGCCGCGCTCGCGCTCCAGGTCGTTGGAATCCATCACGCGCTCCGCCACCAGCTGGTTGTCGCGGAAAGTGTGCGCCTGGCGTAGCAGACCGTCGACCAGTGTGGTCTTGCCGTGGTCGACGTGGGCGATGATGGCGATATTGCGTAGATCTGTACGTTCAGTAAGCATAGGAACCTATTTTGAATTAAAAAACCCGGCCAGAGGCCGAGGCAGTCGTCCGGCGAACAGTCAGCAATCATATCAGCATGTTGGCTTTTTGACCAGAGGCGTGCCGGACCGGTCGTCCGTTGCCAGGCTATCGGGTAAAATGGATGTATTCCACTTAAAGGAGCCGCCATGGTCGCCAAAGTCATCCTCAACCCCTATTCGAACCGCTGGCAGGCGCAGGCAAACTGGCCGCAGGTCGAAGCGGAACTGAATAAAACCGGTATAAAGTTCGAGCTGGCAACTTCCCGGCGCCCCGGCGGGCATGTAGTCGAGCTGGCTGCCGAGGCGACCAGAAAGGGCTTCTCGCCCATCATCGTCGCCGGGGGTGACGGCACCATCGGCGAAGTGGTCAACGGCATGTCTCAGGGTGCGAAAGACCCCGGGAAGCTGCTAGGACCGCTCGGTATCATCCCGCTCGGCACCGCCAACGACCTGGCGCATAACCTGAAACTCCCTTTGGATATCCCCGGCGCGGTGGCTGTTATCGCTGCCGGAAAAACGAAGAAACTGGACGTCTGCCAGGTCAATGAGCGTCTGTTCGTCAACAACGCCGCCATCGGTCTGGAACCGACCGTGACCGTCATCCAGCAAACAATGACCAGATTCAAGGGAACATTAAGATACCTGCTGGCGACGCTGCGTGCCATCAACCGCAATCCGAAGTGGCAGGCAAAATTGGAATGGGATGGCGGCAGCTACGAAGGACCGGTCACGCTGGTGACGGTCGGCAACGGCGCAGTAACCGGCGGCTTGTTCTATATGACCCCGCATGCCGACCCGTTCGACGGCATGCTGACCTTTGTCTATGCCTATCGCAAAACGCGTTGGGAGCTGTTGAAAACGTTACCGCGCACGATGAAACCCGGTGCGGGCAGCTACGTGGAGCTGCCGGACGTGCATGAGGTGAATGCGAAATGGCTCAAGGTGAAGCTGGATAGCCCCACCCCCGCGCACTCGGACGGCGAGATCTTCGCCGAGGCGATCAAGGAACTTGAATATAAAGTAAATCCGGGTAAACTGGTATTCTACTCGAATTGACGAATCGTCATTGCGAGGCACGCTCTTCCTACGGGTGCGCCGACCCCCTAGGCACCCTTTGGGTGTTCGGGGAGGCGCTCCATAGGACGCCACGCCTATAAGGCGTAGGCGTGAGACTTTTTGCCGTGGCAATCCATTTACCATAGGAATATTCGGTCCCAGTTTTTTTACGCAAATGGACTGCCAGCTCTTTGTGTCAAAAGAACGGACGTCGGGCATTTCATGCCCTCTCCTGCACCCCGAAGGGGTGTCCCAGTGACATGATTGATATATGGTTTATAGTTCCAAATGGAAACAATGACTTACCATCTACTAATAATCTATTCCCCAACCATAACCCGATTACTCTGAATTAGCCTGAATATGGTATAATATGGGTGCAGATTAATCGGATTGCAAGGTAAAGTACCGCCGGATGCTACTGTCTGGCGGGTTTTGTTTTTAGATAAGGATCATATGGAAACCAAGTTATATGTCGGAAATTTGCCCTACAGCGCCACCGAAGATTCTTTAAAAGAACTCTTCGCCCAGGCCGGTGAAGTCACCTCGGTCACCCTGATCAAGGATCGCGACACCGGTCAATCCAAGGGTTTTGGTTTTGTCGAAATGAAAAACCAGGAAGCGATGGAAGCAGCCATCAAGCAGTTCAATGAATACAAGTTGGATGACCGCGCCCTGAAAGTCAATATCGCCAAACCCCGTGAAGAAAGACCACGCAACAGATACTAAACCACCACGTTACTTTTTCATAAGTGACGATCGTCTGAGTAAGCCCTCTCACCTTCCTTCTAGAATCTGTAAAGGATCCCCCAGTAATGGGGGTTTCTTTTTATTAATTTCTCTCACTACTAAATAATATATGTCATTGCGAGCCCCGTACTTGAATTATGGGGCGTGGCAATCCATTAATCAAGGTGATCATCGACGCTAACAAATTCCCATTAATGGACTGCCAGCCCTTTGGGTCCAGCCCTTCCAGGGTGCATCGCAAGAACGGACGTCGGGCGGTTACCGCCCTCACCTGCCCCCTTCAAGAGGGTCGCAGCAACAATACTGATTATTTACGGAATGAACACCCCGTCCAGTTCACCGCTCAAGCCAGGCAGACGGTAGGTCTCGCAACTATCGACCGCGATCAACAGCATCTCGCCCTCCGGGTATTCAGAGGTCATCACACTGACACCCAGCAGATGCCCACCCTGCTCCCAGGCAATGCCGTTAACCGCCATACCCGGATCCGACAGGAGCAACCGCGCAGGACCACCGTCGCTGCTGATCAGGTAAACGCTGCTGTTATCGCTTGCGCGGTAGGCGATCCACTTTCCATCCGGCGAGAGTGCCGGCATGGGTGCCTTGCGGGATGAGTTCTCCAGAACAAACAGATCTTCTGAAACGCCATTGGAAACCGCTACCTTGCGCAGCAGGAACCCATCAGTCCCGGCGGGGATTGCGTAATAGATTTCAGTCCCATCCGTCGACCAACCGGCGATCGATTCGGTGCCCAGATCGGTAAGCTGAGTCAGACCAACCCCGTCGATACCGCTCACGAAGATGCCAAATGCACCGCCGGGGTTGATCGTGGCGATCCGGCTGCCATCCGGTGACCAGTGCAGCTCGCGCCCGAACTGCCCCGGGATAAGGGATGCCGTGCCGGTCACCAGGTCCACGATTGTCAGGCCAGTATCACCGTTGTATGCCAGATGGCTGCCATCGGGGGAAAGTACACCCCGGGCACTGCCGCGGGCCAGTACCTGCCGTTTCTCACCATCAAGATCAGCCATGACGATCTGCAATTCCGGGTTTACGATGGTGAATAAGACCTTTCCATCCAGACCATCCGGCAGCAGCGGTACCTGCCCGATCGTATCAGCATTCCAGCACACCTGCCCGGTGTTGTTTGAGGAAAACTCGCGCTCTGTTTCCGGCTGCCAGCTTGTTTTCCAGGTCTCGGTCGGACCGGCTGCCAGCGGATTCGAGAAAACCAGCGTTAACTTTCCAACCGGCAGTGTGGAGTACATCAGGCTGGTTGTGAAAGTCCCACCCCAGGTACCACCACCTCCCCCACCACCGCCGTCAGGGGAATACCCTTCTATCTGGACGCTCACCCCGCTGAGTTCGGTGCCCGGATCGATCCTGAAGGAGTAGCCATCCCTTTCAACCGTAACCGATATAAGGTAGATGGTCTTTCCTGCCATCGTTACTGCCTGATTCAATTCGAACACCTGCCCGGGTTGGGGGTTCATGCCCACATTCACGTCCAGGCTGGCAGTAGCCTGTGGATCGATCTGCGAGATCACCACACCCGAGAAGGTGATGGTGAGCGGGAATTTCACGCCGGCACCCTTGAATTGGATCGCCCAGTTTGAGCCACCCTGCATAAAAATCTCCGGATCGTCCAGCGGTTGGACATCCATCGGGAAGTCATACGGGACCTTATTTCCATCCGCATCCTTTAATATGGCGATGCCGGTGATCTGCAAATTCTCGCCCGGCTGCACTAGCGGGCGGACGGCACCCAGCAGGATGTAGCCATCCTCGGTCTCGATCACCTGGTCAACTGTAACGATTGCATTCGGCTCCGATTCCGGGGTACCAACCGGTGTTTCAGCGCTTGAAGTCACCTCGACCACCGGCAGGATCTTGAAATCGGCCGGCGCCGGGATGAAGCGCAGAGGCAGCTCCCAACCCTCCGGGGCAGCCCCCGGCAGGGTGTTTGTGATGCACGGCAATATAAATGTGGCTTCGTTGATCGTCACCGGGATAGCCGGGTAATCGAAATTATATTGACTGTTCGTCCCTCCACCGGCTCCGGAAGCCAGCAGGCTGCCATCCGGCAGGCGCAGCGAGGCGGTTTTCATGCAACCGGGGTTGGATTCCTCGCGTGGATAAGCCGAAAGCGAGACACCCATGATGGAATAGTCTATTTGAGTACCGCTGTCAGTGAGAACAGCTTGGTTCACCGTGAGAGTTATATCGTCACGGGTAACTGTCACGGGTTCCGCCAGGATCCGCAACGACTCGCCTTGTTCAATGATGCCCACCCCGGGGATGTAGCCGAGCAATTGCCTGAAGGCAGCAACCACCTTCTGGGGACCAATTACCAGCGTGGCGATCAACATGACTGCCAGGACGATCACCGTGACAGTCCAGGCTGATCGCAGGTGAAACGCCGGGCGCCGGTTGGGCGTCCTCTCAGAAGTGCGCCGGGCCAGGTCGTTCTTCAGTTGATCGATGAATTCTGCACGCGTCTCCGGCACAGCGAAGGAGTCACGGATCTCTGCTTCAAATTTGGGATCAGGTCGAAATTCAGTCATTGGAACTCTCCAGTTGGCGCTGCAAACGTTGCAGCAGCCGGTAAAGCGATTTCTTGACCGCATCCGCGTTTCGTTTCAGCGCATGCGCCATTTCGTCGAAGCTCATTTCCGCCAGGTAACGCAGGCGCAGCAGTTCGCGCTCGCTTTCAGGCAGCGCCGCTATAAGACCGGCCAGCTCCCCTGCCCGCTCCGAGCGGATGATGCCGGTCAGCGGGTCATTACCTCCCACCATCTTTTCCGCTTCCCCCAGAGGAGCAGAGTTGTTGCATTTGCGGTAATGGTCGACCGCTTTGTTCCTGGCAATCCCGAACAACCAGGCAGCGAATGGGCAATCCAAACGATAGCCTTCAAAGGATTCCAGCGCAGCCAGGAAGGTCTGGGCGGTCAGGTCCTCCGCCTCCTGGACATTACCTACCCGGCTGTACAGGTAGCGGAAGATCCGTTCCACGTAAAGCCGGTATAGCTCGCCGAACTTCCCGGGTTCCTGCAGGGTAGCCTGGATCAGAATGGTTTCGTCTGGTTTTGTTTGGGTATGTGTCGTTTTCAATACGATCCTGCTTTCCATATATTGATTCTCCTGTTACTGTGCTGTATTACAGCAGGTTGGATGCGAGTCACTCTATATAGTATTCGCAATTCTACCGGAAAAGGGACAATTGACGAAATCGTCATTGCGAGCCGCGGTTTTGATCGATGCGGCGTGGCAATCCATTAATAAAAGCACTATACGGCGCCAGTAAAATCACATTAAATGACTGCCACGTGAGCCACGTTGTGTCTTCCTCGCAGTGACAGCTTGAATTTCTTTTGTAGCCCTGTAGAGGACACCCTTGCGTACGTTTTTTCTCAGGTGAGGGTTTTACTGTTCAGCATTTATCGAAATTGTAATGATCGGCCCTGCTGATCCTTTTTCCACACCAATAACTTTGAGACCATTTCCAAAAGCTTCAAGATCCTTTGGATGCTTGATACCAAAAACCCACGACACATCAAGACCCATATCAATTCTGTTATGCAGGTGAAGAAGTTTTTTCAACAGCCCTTTTGTGTAAACCTCAGGGACAATATCCAGGACAAGCTGCGATCGAACAAATCTTTCTCCAATTTCCTTTAAAAGTCTTGCAGCATCTTGTTTAGGTATATACGGAAATAATCCTTCGGCAAGCAGCAGGAAACCGGTGTTCCTTTTTTTCGTTACTTGATCGATCCATGAAGTATCCAGAACCGATGAACCTATCATTTCGTATCCGATATGATCCTTCAGAATCACCTTTTTCAGTTGGATCACTTCCGGAAGGTCCAGTTCGATATAGCGACACTTTTTATTTTGGATTCGCCAGTATCTTGTATCAAATCCGCAGGCGAGGTTGATGACCGTGCATTTTGGATGGTCGGCGATGAAACGATCTGCAATCGTGTCGAAAACCTTCACTCTCCGTACACCCGCTTTTGAGTCTCGTGTGTGTATTCCTTCATACGATCGTTTATGCCTGATGATCCAGCGCCTGTCTTCGTCTGATGCGATGGATAACAGTTTTTCAAAACAGAGGACTGCCATTGGATCATCGATTATCGGTTTATCTCTCTTTGTTTCAACAGCACGACAGATCAATAAAAGAATTGCTGTTCGCGATACCTGTGACAGGTCCATGATGACTCTCCTCTACCCTCAAATAACGAATAGTTTGTATGCCTGGATTTTACAACCATTCTTCAATTGGGAGAGTTATTTATATAGCGCGAGCGGGAAAGCTGGGAGGGGGGATCCCTCAAAGAACAGAGGGCAGGCGCCACCCTAGAAAGTACATCGCCACGGGCGTCCACCGGAAGGGCAGGCGTGGCAAGGGGGGGTCCGCTTTTGGCGTCGTGCGTTTTTTATGGTAAAAAAGAACAATAGGGAGATTGTCAGGATTTTATTGTTAATGGATTGCCACCCGGCAAGTGCTGGCACGCTTTTAACGTCAAAATAATACTATAATAATTAAAATCTCTTGAATTTCTATTTTACACAATATAATTGGTTAATCATCTTGACCGGACTAATATTAATACAAACAAAGAAGGCGGAAGTTTAGGTTTTAGACGCTTGCAAACAAATTATCAGGGCGATACACTCATTAATCCGGAGGATCAAAAATGAATAACATGAATCCTAAAGTTGATTTTTATTTTAACAAGGAACAAAAGTGGCAGGAAGAATTTAAGAAATTAAGAATGATCATTCTTGACTGCCAACTGACCGAAGAATTGAAGTGGGGTGTTGCTTGTTACACATTCGAGAAAAGTAACGTCGTATTAATACATGGATTTAAAGATTACTGTGCGATCCTGTTCGTCAAAGGTGCCTTGTTAAAGGATGCCAGGGGTATTCTAATCACACAAACGGAAAACGTGCAGGCAGCGCGTCAGATCCGGTTCACCAATGTTCAAGAAATCGTTAAGCTGGAACCTATCTTGAAAGCTTACATAAATGAAGCCATTGAAGTCGAAAAAGCCGGTTTGAAAGTGAATTTTAAAAAGGCTACAGAATTCAGTATTTCGGATGAATTTCAAAATAAATTGGATGAGAACCCCGCCCTGGAAACCGCTTTTTATGCCTTGACACCGGGACGGCAAAGAGCCTACCTTCTTTATTTTTCTGCACCCAAACAATCCAAAACCCGGGAAGCAAGGGTGGACAAATATATGCAGCAGATCCTCAATGGAAAGGGATTAAATGATCAGTAAATTCGATCAGTTAAAAATCGATCAAACTTTTAGATATTACTTCACTTTGAGTTCCGTTTAACACAAATTGGAGTGGCTTGCCCCTAAACGCGCGAACGGGAAAGCCGCGCATGAAACTACTCGCCACCGGGCTGGGCTTTTCATAGGATACTCAAATCCTGCATTGGTCCTCCATGCGAGCGTTTCGACGCTGACTTTGGTATTGACATGAGGTTAGTTCAAAGATATGGTTCAGATCAATCCAATCCTGGCTACTAAAATCCATATTCCATCCACCCGACCACTACTGACCCCTCGCCTGCGTCTGGTGGATAAATTGAATGGTGCGCTTCGAGAGGGACATAAATTGATATTAGTCTCTGCGCCGGCGGGTTTTGGCAAAACCACTCTGATCGCTGATTGGGTTCGGCGAGAGCACCTGTCGGCGGCCTGGGTATCCCTCGAACGTGAAGATAATGATCCCGCCCGATTTTGGCGATACGTGATCGCGGCAATCCAGACAGCAAACATCTCCTTGGGCCAGACTGCGCTGGCATCCTTGGAATCCCCTCAACTTCCCAGGCTTGAATCCATGCTCTCGTCTCTGCTTAATGATCTTTCTCAGGAAGCCCAGCCCATGCTGCTGGTATTGGATGATTATCATGTTGTCGAAACCGAGACGATCCACAGGAGTCTGGATTATTTTCTGGATCACCTGACATCGAATATCTGTTTGGTCATAACGACGCGGGTAACCCCTCCCCTGGCGCTTGCCCGTCTACGCGGGCGAAGCCAGTTGACAGAGGCCAGAACCATAGATTTGCGTTTCACACAGAAAGAGACGCATTTTTTTCTCAACACTCTCAATCATCTGGATTTGACAGAGGAGGAAATTTGTTCACTGGCTGAGCGAACCGAGGGCTGGATCGTAGGATTGCAGATGGCTGCCCTTTCCATGTCTATGCAGGCAGATAGGCATGCATTTGTGGAGGCGTTTGCGGGGGATGATCATTATGTTATGGATTATTTACTGGAGGAAGTTCTGCAGTATCAAACGCAAGAATTACAAACATTTCTGATGCAGACGTCGATGCTTGATCGCCTCAGTGGTCCCCTTTGCGATGCAATCACCGGTCGTGAGGATAGTCATGCCATGCTTGCATGCCTGGAAAAGGAAAACTTGTTCGTGACCTGCCTGGATAATCGGGGATACTGGTTTCGATACCATCAATTGTTCGCTGACTTGTTGCGACGACGGTTGCGCCAGATGCTGAAGGCAACAGAGTGGAAAGCCCTCTATCATCGTGCATGCAATTGGTATGAGCGGGAAGGGCTGATCACAGAAGCAGTATCGCAGGCATTGGCGATGCCAGATTTTGAAATGGCAGCCGATCTGATGGAGAAGCACATTCTGGCGATATTCTTTGGCAGCGAAACAGTATTGGTCCATCGCTGGTTCCAGGCCGTTCCTGAAAAGGTGCTTATGGCCAGGCCATTGTTGTGTGTCATGTATGCACATACCATCATTCATATGAGTCAATTTGATATTCGCAGCATGCCACTTGCCGAATCCTGGTTGTGTGCCGCCGAGCAGAGCTTGACCACTCCGGCAAACGGGAATGAGAGGTCTGGCTCAGCCGGTCATTCATATTGTGCAATCGTCCGAAGCTTCCTGGATATGACCTATGCCTACATGGCACTCTGGCGTAACGATGAACCGGAGAAGGTGATTACCCTAGCGAACCAGGCGATCGCGGGTTTACCATCAGTGGATGATCCTGAGATCGATCAGGACATGTTGCGCTTCCACAGCAGTTTGAATTGCAATCTTGGGCTGGCGTATCGTAAGCTGGGTGACTATGCATCCGCCAGCCTGGCTTTTAACCGGGCTCGTGAAATCGGGCTGCGGTGTGGTGATATGCTCAATGCCTGTGCAGCAGTGGCATGTCAACTCGCGCTTCTTTACCGGCAGGGCCGGTTGCACAAGGCATTATCCTTGTGCCAGGAAACCCTTAAATCCTTCAGCAGCTCAGGTCGGGAATCGGAATCCTCAATTCCGTTCGTTGGCAGTATCTACGCAGCTCTGGGGGAAATTTTGGTGGAATGGAATGATTTGGAGTCCGCAGAACCCGTGTTGCGTCGGGCTCTTGAGCTCAGTGAATTGACCACTGGAATGGATATCCACCGGAATGCGAGTGTTGCCATGGCGCGCCTTCGAGCGGGGCAAGGAAAGTACGGAGAAGCTCTGGCGTTGCTTGATGCATGCGATCGTGACAGCGATGATGCCGGGGTGCATGTACACAGCTTCCGTGCCCGTCTATGGTTGGCACGGGGAGATCTGACTGCTGCCATCAAGTGGGCGATCGGGAAGAAGTTCCAGGAAACCACGAATTCCGAGTCGCTTTCCTTTGGACGCGTACTGGTCGCCATGCACCGGGCTTCCTTAACATTCCCGGATAAACCGCTTCCCGGAATTGACAACCTGATGGAATATCTGGAGAAGATGCTCCGAATATACGAGAAAACGGAATGGGTGCAATACTCCTGTGAACTGTTGATCTTACAGGCACTGGGCTGTCAGGCGCTTGGTAGCGATGCCGATGCTCTCTGCTCCCTGCAACGCGCAATCAAGCTGGCCGAACCGGCTGGTTTCATCCGTTTGTTCGCTGATGAGGGCCCCCCGATGCGACTGCTTTTGGCCAGGTTGAAAAACGCGGGAGGCGTACCGCAAGCCTACATTACCAGGCTTTTATCCGTATGGGGGGAAAAGGACCTATCAGTTCAGTTGCTGAACGGGCTTGCATCTCTGCGGGAAACGCTTTCCACCCGCGAAATGGAAGTTCTTCGCTTGTTGGCAGCCGGCAGAGGCAAAGCCGAGATAGCACACACCCTGGTGATTGCGCCGAATACGGTCAAGAAGCATATCGCCAATATATTCGGAAAGTTGGCTGTCACAAACCGCGCGGATGCAATTGCTCGTGCCAGGGAAATGGGGTTGATCATCTAGCCCGTCGTTCCAGATATAAAAAGATACTACTCGTAATACTACCGCGGGGGTGATGATAAACAGGGTGGATGGATTGTATATTCCTTGTATTGATGATGCTTCTTCAACAAGAATGTCTAACAGAGCATGATGATGCCGATCAATCCTCAGCGTTCACCACTTGACCAACCAGCCGTGTATCAAATCATGGTGCAAGATCGGCTGGATGACAGTTGGGCAGAGTGGTTTGGTGGGATGACCATCACTGCTGGGCAGGATGAAACCGGTCAGTGTGCCACCATCCTGACCGGTCTCGTGGCCGACCAGGTCACCTTAAATGGGCTTTTGACCCGCATTCGTGACCTGAATTTACGACTTATATCTGTGCAACGCCTTAATGGCTCCTCCGGCCAGGCAGCTTGATATTCATTACGATTCCAATACTTCTTCCCCTCAACGAGAAGATCGAGCAAGAACCTGGAAGCGCTATGAAGCAGGTAGTCAAGTGAGGGATTGATTGGCAGCTATGATTTGGCCGAAGCATCTTAAAAGAGAAAAACGATGCCAAAACATTTGTGGAATACCTTTATCACCTTGGGATCAGTTTTATTTCTGTTGAGCGCTTGCCGGAATGTCGCAATGGACGAAGAGCCTTCCATGCCAGCACCAACTGCGACTCCCTCGCCTGCCCCAGGTTTAGAACCAACCTCTCTTACGCCAGCTTTTCCCGATTGTGAAGACAGGCCCGGAATGATCCAGCAGATATGCACCAGCTCCGTTACCGGCCTCCAATATTGGGCTTATAAACCTTCGCCGGCCCTGCCCGTGCCCCAATCCGGCTTGCCGCTTCTGATCTACCTGCATGGTTTCAGTCAATCAGGTTCTAATGCGGATCTATTACTGTACAGTGGTATCCCTGCCGAAATCGAAAAGGGGAGAACGCTGCCGTTGATGGCCGTCTCGCCTCAATGCCCGGCCGGAGAAAATTGGCAATCTCAGCAGATGGTGGAAAAAATCAGCCGGTTTGTTGCCGAATTGGTTGAAGTCTATCAGCTGGATCCCGAACGGGTGTACTTGACGGGTTTCAGCATGGGAGGCGATGGCGTCTGGGCTGTTGGCAGTACCCACCCCGAGCAATTCGCGGCCCTGGTGCCGGTGGCGAGTGATTGGTTAGCTCGTGATCCATCCGAAATATGTGGGCTTATGAATACACCCATGTGGGTATTCCAGAGTGAGGGAGATGAGTTTGTCAGCCCAAAGGATGCCAGGAACAATGTGGCGGCAATCCAGCAATGTGGGAGCACAAATATCCGGTTAACGCTATTTTCAAGTGGAGGCCATGATATGTCGAGACGCGTGGTATACGCAATGGATGAAATGTATCAATGGCTTTTGGAGCAAAAATAATACTCAAAGGAGAATTCACATGAAACAGTGGTATTGGAAATACCTGGGTTCCTGGTTACTTATGGCAGCGCTGGTCAGTGCTTGCCAACCCATAACGGAGGTTCGTTTGACCCCCACAACAGATTCCCCCCCAAATGCAATAGCTTACAAAGGAAGTACTGCTACGTTGCTTCCTTCCAGCACTCCCCTGTTGATCGCATCGCCAACAATCTCTCCCACTCATGGACCTACCCGTACCCCACAATTGGCACCAGAGCTGGCGTGGATCGATGAAGCAGGTGGCGCGATTTGGGGTTCTCCCGCCATCGACAGGAGTGTCATCTACTTTGGCAGTGATGATGGCTGCCTCTATGCCGTTGATCTGCAGACGAGGCGGTTGCGTTGGAAATTTCCCACAGGCGATCTTGTCCGCTCGCACCCTGCGATCTGGAATCGGATCGTATATTTTTCGAGCGATGATGGTTTCTTGTATGCATTGGATGCAGATTCGGGAGCAGAGAAATGGCGCGCCGACATCGGTTCGGCCAGCATGCCGTCGCGCGGGGATCTCACCCGGGAATGGGATTACCAGCAGTCATCTCCGGTCGTGGTGGATGACACTGTTTATGTAGGCAGTGGCGCGGGTGCCATCTATGCCATCGATGCCGCCACCGGCGCTCAGATTTGGATATTCGCTACCGTTGGCCCGGTCCGTGATACACCGGCGGTGGCAGGGGAGACGGTCTTCGCCGGAGACAAGCTTGCTATCCTGCATGCCCTGGATGCAGATAGCGGGGTAGAAAAATGGAGAGCCCAGGGTTGTGATATTCCTTCCCCGCTCGTGGTCGACGGCATCGTTTATTGTGGCAGCCGCGGCCCAACAGATTTGCGCGCCTGGGATGCCGGAACGGGAGAACTACTTTGGAAGTTCTCATACCAGGGTTCATGGGTGGAATCCTCTCCACGTATCTCAGATGGTACACTCTTCATAGGCAGCTCGGATGCGACCGCCCTCTTTGCCATCGACCCGAAAACCGGCGCGCAGAAGTGGAAATTCTCCACCGGTGATTATGCCTGGTCGACACCGGCAATCTCAAAGCAGGTTGTATACATTGGAAGCTATAGCATTTTGAAATCTGTAGGTAAATTTTATGCCGTGGACGCCGCTACCGGTGAGCCGATCTGGGTGCTTTCAGTTCCGAAAGGCATTGTCTCTTCGCCTGTGGTGGAGAATGAAGTGGTTTACTTCGGTGGGTTGGATGGAAAGTTGTATGCCATAAGCGCGGTTCCATAAATCGCGGTTTCCCGCCTGCCGCTGAGCCAACCCTTTGGGCGGCTTTATGATGATCTAAAGTTTAGCTGATCGCTTGCTTAGCCGTCACTTCCTGCAGCAACTTTTCGCTGCTTCTGGGGGGCAACCAACCCGATCTGTTTTCGGAATCGTTCCGCGCGCTGTTCCTTCCGTGCAGGTGGCCGGCTCCGACGTTCGTTCTGGACAACTTCGTCTGGGATTGGTTCTTTGGGATCTCGATGCTGTTGGCAGCTCCGATCTTTGGCGGAAACACGCTCAAGCTTGCCCTGCGACTGGTGATTTTCTTGAGTGGAATCCTATGTATCGCGGGGTTGGTCTGGCTCGCAGTCTCACCTGTGCAAGCCATCCTGGTCGGTATCCTCGGTTGGGGAGCAGCCGGTGCCATTGTTTTCCTCCTGCTCGCGAAAGTGTTTGGTAATGTTCAGGTCGAGACCAGCAAGACTCTCGAGCCCTAACAAGACCATTGACCTGACTTGGCGCAAGCGGGAGAGCTGGGAGGGGATCCCTCAAAGAACAGTGGGCAGGCGCCACCCTCAAAGAAAAGCGCCACGGGCGTCCACCTCCCCCTAAGTGCGGGGGCTTATCGGAAGGGTGCGGCAAGGGGGGGGTCGCGATTTTGGCGTTCTTATAGTTATATGACAACCTTGCAATTATATGAAAACAATATTATTATATATTTAGTATATAGAAAAAATGGGGGATTAATCATTGCAGATGAAAATATATTAATTCGGAGAACGCAATGATAATAAAAAATAAATAAATAGCTTTCACACTTGTGAGTTGAATCTCCAAATTATAAATAAAACATTTCTCGATATTCAATCTAAGCTACTCTTAATAAGGAGAGATTTATGACTACAGAACCCATTACAGAATATAATTATTTAGGAACACACGTTACTGTTTATGAAAACAGGCTTGAACTTAAGTTACCCGGTGGACTTTTTGGCAAGAAAGAAATGATAGTATTTCGAAATATTGCTAGTATTGAAAAACCTCCCTTACTTAATTGCATTGAGATTAAAACTAATGATCGCAAAAAACACAAAATTAGCCTTAAGCCTACTGATACTATAAAATTGAAAGAGCAGATTGAATCCTTACTATAGTATTTTGGTTGATTATTATTATTTTCTTGTTTTATGTTTAGAGTCTTATACAGTGTTTCCTAATGTAAAAACGTAACACAACTGGAATTGACCGAATAACCGCTTGGTCATGGGTACCCTCACATATAAAAATGCTAAGAAAGTAATACTATTGTGTGGGAATGGCGGGGGTAGGAGGGGCGGGGCACCAGGGGGGTGAAGCAAGGAGGGGCGCGCTTTTGGCACAATATAATAAAATAATAATGCAAAATTATTTTTATATCTAATAACACTATATCATGAAAACAAAAAAAACACATAAAAAGCAACACTTGATACCAGAATCATATTTAATAAACTGGGCAGATGAAAAATACTCAAAAGGAAAAAGCATTTATGTCTGGGTCTTTAACCGTGATAATTTATACAAAAGAAGGCTAAACCCGCGCAATGTATTTATAGAAACAGAGGCTTATACTATTTTTAATGATGAAGGTGAAAGAGATTTATTATTAGAAAATAAATTAAATATTATTGAAGGTGTTTTCGCAAATGTATTTCATAATAAAATAGAAAGATTTAATTTTGACTTCACAGATATTAATGATAGAGTAATTGTTTCTATATTCGTTGCATCAATGATGGCAAGAACAACAAAAAAAAGAGAAAAACATAAAGAATTTTGGAAAGATGTTCTTGATTTATCTGATAAATGGATTGAATGGGAAAAATCTGCAAATAAAAAACAATTAGAAAACGTAGATTCAACTCACAAGTGCAACTGAAGGGCTGAAAGGAGAGGCAAGCTGGTGTAGTATAAGTGCTTCAAAGACAGCCAGTCAAAGGAGCACAAATGAGACACTACACACAGCTCACCCAGGAACAAAGATACCAGATTTATGCATTAAAGCAAGTGGACGAGAAACAGGAAAAGATAGCAATAATAGTAGGGGTAAACAAAAGCACGATCAGTCGAGAGCTGGAGAGAAATACAGGGCAAAGAGGATACCGGCCAAAACAAGCTCAGCAAATGAGCAACGCCCGTAGATATAAGGGGCAGAGACGAATTGGGTCTGCGGGGTGGAGCATGGTTAGAGAACTCATACAACAGGAATGGAGTCCAGAACAAATATCAGATTGGTTGCGATTAAGAAGAAGACCGAATATAAGTCATGAAAGGATCTATCAATATCTACTAGCGGATAAAGCCGATGGTGGCAAACTCTACAAACACCTGAGGTGTCAAAAACAACGAAAAAAGCGATATGGAGCCTATGAACGTCGTGGAAACCTTCCAAATCGCGTCTGGATCGACCATAGACCTCTTGAAGCCAACCATAGGGAAAGATTAGGTGATTGGGAAGCGGACACGATCATTGGGAAGAACCATCAAAGAGGGATCATTACTTTGGTAGATAGAAAAAGCCGATATGTATTATTACGGAAGGTTGAACGAAGAGTGGCCGATGAAGTCGCTGAGAGTATGGTGGCAATGTTGGATGGCTATCCAGTATTAACCATTACTTCTGATAATGGTCGTGAGTTTGCCAAACATGAAGTGGTATCTGAATATTTCAAAAGTTCATTCTTTTTTGCCCACCCATTCTCTTCCTGGCAAAGAGGTACCAGCGAAAACACCAATGGTTTGATCCGCCAATACTTCCCGAAAAAGCATGACTTTGCTACAATAACTCAGAGCGAGATCGATTTGGTTATGTCGAGGTTGAACAATAGACCGAGGAAGTGTCTGGGGTTTAGGACACCTCTTGAGGTCCTGTCCAATTCACCAGTTGCACTTGGTACTTGAATTCAAGAAATATAAGTACAACTATGAGACCAACAATAAAATTAAATGAAGATGATTTTATAACATATCAAGATATAAAAGAATTTGTAGAAAAACCTCTACAATCATTTTTAAATGTAGAAACATATGAAACGGCAAAAATTCTTGCAAATATGAATATAAATATTTTATACACGAAGAAAGATAGAGGTTTTATTACATCAGATTCACCAGTAATAATAACAGATCCAAAATATTTTTTTGATGGATATAGGAGATTAGGTTTAGCATCAAAAACAATAGAAGTCACATGCCCTTTATCACCAAAATTTGCGATATTAATTACTCATTATCTATATGAAAGATATATGCAAATCAATGATTCTTTTTTAGAAATTATTAATAGAAATACAAGATTTGGATCATTTAAAGAATTTATTGTTAATAGAGATGAAACTGATTTCTACTGGTTTAGTAAAAAATAATATTTTTGATTAATGTATTGATTAATCAATAGCATGTATAATAGTATCAATTGTATAAATATTAACAATAAATCTTTTGAAAGGGAATGGGATAATTCAAATAACACTCTTTCCTATATATAAAATATATACTATTTATATCTTCTTTAATATTACCCATATTAATCCTATATGGTGTTAATTATTAATTTAATAAGGTATCAGAAATAGTATGATATTTATAAACAATCATATGCAGTAAGTTTATAGAGATTAATTGGTATATCTAGTAATAGTTTAATATATTAAGCATAAAAATACTTTTCAGGAAAGGGATTACGCAACCTATTTTCTGTAAAATGCAACACAGATCCTTCCAACATTTTGGTTAGCGGCCTAACCCGATCCCATCTCTAAATAAACTCTACCAAATTCATATTCCTCGCCTATTTCCATCACAACCGCCGAAATTAGGCGCAAGCAAGATTTCTCATTCGGAAACACCCGCACCACGCGGGTACGTCGCTTGATCTCCTGGCTGAGTCTTTCCAGACTGTTCGTGGTACGGATGCGACGCCAGTGGTTTTTCGGGAAAGAGAAAACGGTAAAACCTTCAGGTATATTTATCTCCATCCAGTCCGCTAATTTAGGTGCCGGGACTGAATATTTCACCACAGTCTTTTTTAGATAGCTTTCAGCTGTTTCCTGGTCCGGTGCACCGAAGATGGTACGTATATCTTCTGCCACTTCCCAGCGCATCCCTACTCTCGGAACATAACTCTGAGCATTCTGCTGCAGGTGGAACTGGCAGCGTTGCCAGGGTATACCGCTGAAAACAGCTTTGCGGGCTGCTTCCAGACCCACGTGGTCATCGCTCACTATCAAGCACATTCCGTGTAGCCCACGTTTCACCAATCCTTCCAGAAACTCGCGCCAATGGGCTTCTGCTTCACTCAGAGACACGGAAATACCTAAAATCGACCGTTTCCCGTCATTTTTCACACCGCTGGCGAGCAGAATGGCGGCATCCTGCACCCTTCCAGCCTGTCTCACCTTCTCGTAACGAGCATCCAGATATAAATAAGTCACTTCTCCCAATGGCCGGTCGCGCCAGGCTTCCAGCAGTTCATCCAATTGTTCTGTTGCCCGACTGACCTGACTGGCGGATACTTCTATGCCGCATAATCGCTCGGTGATGGCTGCTACTTTTCGGGTGGAACACTCCCTGAACATACATCTCCGCCAGGGTCATCGTTAAGGCTCGTTCACTACGCAGTCCTTTCTCCAATGCCCCGGGATAGAAACCACCTTCACGTACTTGTGGAACATCAAAGGTGATCTCACCCATCCGGGTCTTGACTGTCTTGGGCTTGAACCCATTTGAGTGTCCACGACGGTCTCCTTTACGTTGATACGGTTCGGCTTGGTTATGCTCTGTGCGTTCGATCTGCATGGCTTCGTTGATCAATAGCCTGATCATCTCTGGCAATGTCTCCAGACCTGTCGCTGACAGCTGTTCTAAATATTCCTTTGGTAAGGTACAATCCTCTTTGTAGATCATGGTGTCTCCTTTCTTTTTGACCACTGAAAGGATACCGTGATCTACACTTTTACAGAAAGAATATTACACTAACAGGAAAGGGAATAAATATGCCTCGTAAGACTAATGACACTGTAAAAACATTTTATGAATTTAGCCAACGAACACGTATTCCAGCCGCGATGCTTAAAGCAATACCATATATTGGAGATTCATTACATGAGTTAATACACGGTGGAGATCTTGAAAAACTATTAATTGAAATATCAAAAGAAACTAATAAAAAACAAGATGAAATAATACAAGAGTTACATAAATTGATGAGTTCTCTTAACACTATCGCCCCAAAAAATACAGGAATTGTTGCGA
The DNA here is from genome assembly GCA_963701225.1 of uncultured Chloroflexia bacterium. GTDB lineage: Bacteria > Chloroflexota > Anaerolineae > Anaerolineales > Anaerolineaceae > JAFGXF01. Next base: position 2,058,658 of record OY969578.1, read on the forward strand.
TAGGTAGCGGGAATATGGAATATTTATATACATTAGATGCAGAAATTCTAATGGGTCAAAAAAATCCCGTCGCAAACGCCATTGAAAAAATTGGTGGTGGTGGTTTAAATTTTACATCACGTTTACTCTCTTTTGGTCATCAAACATTTCCAATATTAACAGTTGGTGACGATCATTCAGGGCACATAATACATCAGGAACTTATAAAAATGGCCAGAAAAACAGGCCAACCAAAAATCCTTAAGGATTTTATTTCAAACAAGGAATTTCTTGCTCCTGGAATAAAAACAGGTACTGCTACTATTATTATTCAGGGACCAAAACGGACAATATTATCTTTTGCTTCATCAGGGAATATTGAATCCTTTAGTAATTATGTTGAAAGGCGATTGGATGATATTGAAAAATTACTAGTTAGTAAACCGAACTTAATTCGTATTAGTCACCTACAAAATTATGATGGTAAAGAATCTTCAAACGAAGTCATTCGATCTGTGATAAATTCGTATTCTTCAAAATCTATAATTTACTTTAATCCAGGTATTAGTCAAATAAAATCAGGGATTAAATATTGGGAAAATATCCTAAAAAAATGTGATTTAGTCCAATTTAATCTAAGTGAAGCAAAAAGATTATTTGGTAACGACCAATTATCCACATCTCTTCCTAACATTATGCAATGGTTTATGGAAAGACAAATTACTATCATTGTAACTATGGCAAAATTTGGAGCCGTGGGTATATATAGAAATGGTAAAGATGGTATAGTTTTTGCTATGCCAACTGAGGTGGATGATTCCGAGATACGAGATCCAACAGGAGCAGGAGATGCTTATTCAGCGGGAGTCGTATCTGAACTATATGCTAATCCAAATTTCTCCTTTCAAGATTTTCACCGTGCAATTGACACAGGTCGTTTCTGGTCAACTTACGCATGTCTAGATTATGGCGGGTCAGGTAATTGTCCTGATAAAAAAACACTTAGTGATTTCCATAATCAACTTGTTACAAGATCGTATAATCCAATTCAGGTCGAACATCGTAATCAGGCTGAGACATATTTGCGATTAATTGACAAGGCATACGATTAATTCTATAATTATATATAAATGATAATTCTTAAATATTTAATCCATTGATGATGAATATCGCATCCCTCTACCAATGCTGGTTGTTTGTAAGAATGGGATTTAATCTAGTTAAATAAAATACTTAAAACCTCACAAATTCGGGGGTCATGATAGAATGTCCGCCCAACAGGGGATTAGGAGGGGTGGCTGACGGGGGTTGAACCCCCTTGTACACATAGAGTTTTATTACCCCAAGAATGGGGGTGGATCCCCTTGTACATACCTAAGTATTATTTATTCTAAAAATAGGGGTGGACCTTTTTTCATCGAAAATAAATGAGCAAGCAACCCACTCAGAACGTGGGTCTTGAGAGAATGCCTGCTCTACAAATAATATCTAGGGTGGCTGATCGAAGACACAGCGTGCTGGGGGTTGAACCCCCTCTTTAACAACACGAAATAAATCTCTTACAAGAGTGGGGGCGAGCCCGCAACATCTTGTTCTGATGTCAAGCCAACCTATTATTTAATTATAAAAGAACAATAAATATATGAATACATTCTATAAAATATTTTAATTATTGTCAAATATTTTTACTCCACTCATAATCTAATGGGGCATACTCTTTTAAAAATTTTAATGAATTTAAACCACCATCTGGGATATATATATTAAACTTTCTTTCAATTGTATCCCTTTCAGCTTGACCTAAACCATAACCACTGCCCCGTAATATACGATCATATACTCGAAAAGTACGGCTAGGATCTATCAATTGGTCATCTCTCAAATCTATTTTTTCGATTTCTAATCTCTTTAAATTCGTTTGATGATAACCGAAACCTAAAAATATTACTCTATCAGCTTTAATTAATATATCTTTAGCTAAACGAAATTCATCACTTGATGAATGGCCCTCTGAAATAATCTTGATATTTTTACTTGAAGTAACCAACTGATGGATAACCTTCTCCCTAATTACAGAATCCTCATAAGCTTCAACGACATTTATAGATTTATATGGACGAACATTATCACCTTCTCCTAAAAATGGACCCAAAGACCCGTGAACATGAATAATTCTGAAATTTTGAAAAAAATTACTAATATTTTCATCAGTCGGTCTATAAGTATGCTTTATTGCATTATATAAAAAATATTCAAGAGAGCGATCGTAATTAAAAGTAATTATTGAAAGATCGTTATCAATTAATTGATTCCAAAGTAAACAAGGTCCCATCTTATCGTATAAGTACCGATAACAACCATTTAATCGCAAATCTGAATCATAAAGCATCTCATCACTTTCATATTGACTCAAACAATAAGCAATCGCTATTTTGCCAATATCAATAAACTCAGCACGCTTTTCCAGAAATGAATCAATAGACAACAATTGTGATGATACTAACTCTGAACAAAATGAATGTAATAATTCATCTGAATATCCTATTTGATTACTCACTTTCATAAAATATACATTTCCATACAATTTATAAATATCATCTATCAATTTATTGCCTGACGGATATTTATAATCACAACTAACACCTGCCCCAAATATCAACACTGTCGGTTTTGATATCATTAATTCTCCTGTTTACTAATAATAATATTAATCGGATAATCAACTAATCTTACTCAATAAAAATAAACAATCTTTCAACGAAGAAAGAGAAGAAATAAGTAACTGATTAACCGATCGATACTCTGATACCAGGTGATCGTATCTGACAGCCCGGGATATAGAAGTCTGAATAAAATGCTGTTTTTCCTTATCCGAGCCAATATATTTTCTATCCCGCTGGCCATCTTTCATCGGATAAATCAAATACATGTATCCATTCTCTCGCATATAAACAGATCCACGTTCAATCCTCTGGCTCTCGAGATCCTTTATCTGCGATTCAAGTTGGTTGGACCATTCAACCAGATCATTAAACTTCGATTGTATAAAAGCCAGGGATTCAATCAATTCATTTGTTGTTTGTTCGGTTATCATGCCTTTACTCCACTACTTGGTAACAATCAGGACCCAATTGAGCTGCACATCTGTCACCATTTTATAATCGTTCTGGCCAGAGTCAAGCGATTGATACTCCCTCCCCCATTAAACGACAGGCAAATCTGAGTCCCATATGGATGAAACGAGCGCCATGAAGCGCGCGCATTTTGGGCGACGGACCAACAGTTTTTAAGTGCGGGTGGTAACTCAACTCGAAGGGCAGGTCGGGAACCGACCCGAAAACCAGGGTGGCGTGATCCTCGCCACTCGCGTAGCGAGAAGACAATGAAAATAACGTTTTATTTTGAAGGATAAATCTTTGTCTGAAATGAAGCAGGATATTTATAACGTATTTTAAAGACTTGTTTATGAACAACAAAAGAATTAGAACAATAAGCAGACAACTCAATATAAGCCGTAGTAAATGAAGTATCTTCAGGATTTATTGGAAGACTATAAAAATTGAGTCTACTATCAAGGGAAGCTATTTGCCAATAGCGTTCATTTACATCTATATGAGAAGATAAAACATCAAAATATAATGAGCTTTTAGGAGGTAAAATGGGCTCTATCTTTTCTAATGAATTTGACCAAAATAAATCATAAGGAATAAAACTACTAAACAACGGAAGATTATTTTCATCAAAAAGCTTTGTAATCTTTATATTAAGATCCTTAGCAGAAATATTAGAAATGTTTTCGATAGAGAATCTAATAATTTTCGTTGTTGAATAACGTAGATTCAACTCACAAGTGCAACTGAAGGGCTGAAAGGAGAGGCAAGCTGGTGTAGTATAAGTGCTTCAAAGACAGCCAGTCAAAGGAGCACAAATGAGACACTACACACAGCTCACCCAGGAACAAAGATACCAGATTTATGCATTAAAGCAAGTGGACGAGAAACAGGAAAAGATAGCAATAATAGTAGGGGTAAACAAAAGCACGATCAGTCGAGAGCTGGAGAGAAATACAGGGCAAAGAGGATACCGGCCAAAACAAGCTCAGCAAATGAGCAACGCCCGTAGATATAAGGGGCAGAGACGAATTGGGTCTGCGGGGTGGAGCATGGTTAGAGAACTCATACAACAGGAATGGAGTCCAGAACAAATATCAGATTGGTTGCGATTAAGAAGAAGACCGAATATAAGTCATGAAAGGATCTATCAATATCTACTAGCGGATAAAGCCGATGGTGGCAAACTCTACAAACACCTGAGGTGTCAAAAACAACGAAAAAAGCGATATGGAGCCTATGAACGTCGTGGAAACCTTCCAAATCGCGTCTGGATCGACCATAGACCTCTTGAAGCCAACCATAGGGAAAGATTAGGTGATTGGGAAGCGGACACGATCATTGGGAAGAACCATCAAAGAGGGATCATTACTTTGGTAGATAGAAAAAGCCGATATGTATTATTACGGAAGGTTGAACGAAGAGTGGCCGATGAAGTCGCTGAGAGTATGGTGGCAATGTTGGATGGCTATCCAGTATTAACCATTACTTCTGATAATGGTCGTGAGTTTGCCAAACATGAAGTGGTATCTGAATATTTCAAAAGTTCATTCTTTTTTGCCCACCCATTCTCTTCCTGGCAAAGAGGTACCAGCGAAAACACCAATGGTTTGATCCGCCAATACTTCCCGAAAAAGCATGACTTTGCTACAATAACTCAGAGCGAGATCGATTTGGTTATGTCGAGGTTGAACAATAGACCGAGGAAGTGTCTGGGGTTTAGGACACCTCTTGAGGTCCTGTCCAATTCACCAGTTGCACTTGGTACTTGAATTCAAGTAATATAAAACATCACCATTATAATAAATATCACGAGTTAAAAATAAATGAAACGGGCCTGAGTTTTTAGCATTAATATGAAAACGAGGACGAAAAATATACGGGAAAACATAATTTATTAATATAGGAAGGAATAAAGCTATTAAGGCAGTAATAAAAGTAGCAATAGCAGCCCAATCAGGAAACCAATATATATACATAATATACTAACTAATATTATATAATAATATTATTATTTTTAGAAGAACGAGCGTAGACCTTGTTTTTAGGGGGAACCGCGCACATAATAGGAATTGAGCGCCGCCCAAACCCAAAAAAGCCCTGGCACTTCACAGGGCTTTTACCTTAATGATTTGTATTGCTTTGTAAAATTATTATGATAAAATAAATGAAGACCCGCAGGTTTTCAGACCAAATCCACCCATTTGATAAAATCTGCAGGTAACTTAATAAGGCTGGTATCAGTCACCAGCCTTTTATTTATCTAAATGATGTTTACTTAATTAATACGAATAGTAACGTATATCTTAGATGCTATAATGACAAATAGCCAGCGATTTTTCATACCAAATTCCCTTAATTGCTTGAATAATAGCTGGTAGTTCGGAAAAAGCTGGCGATGGCCAGTATTTTTATGGAGATAATATTATGGAGAAATGGTTAATATATGAAGCACCATTATGGCTAGATATATTATTTCAAATTATATTTACCATAATAGCAATAATTATCGCCCTTTGGATAGAAAATAATCGAGAACCTAATATTATTTTTAAAGAAAGAAAATTTATTAAAGATGAAAATGAATTATTAATAATTAAAATAACTAATGAAGGATATGGTATTCCTATAAGTTTTATTAAAAGAAAAACAGCCTTTAATTGTCAAGCCATTATTATGGTTTGGAAAACACTAAAAGAAGAAAGGAAAGCATATTTTACTGATGATTTTATAGCTAATATAAAAACTATCTGGGGTATATCAGATGTTACAAAATTAGTATTTAATATTGAAGAAAAAGAAAAAAGCAGTAATTCTATATACGTTTTTGATAAAACAAATTTAATAAATAACGAAAGTAACTTTATTAAAGTAGCACATAGGGAGAAAAATAAAACATATTTAGTAGATTACTCAAAAGACAAAGAAAAAAGACTTAATAATGGTATTTACGATATAGAAATAGTTATAATTGATGAAAAAGATAATAGAATTAAATTCAAAACATATTTATATGTAGATAATATAGAAACAAAATGGATAACAACAAAAAAATACTATAAGTGAGAGAAAAGATCAAGAGGCTAGCTGATCGAAGACACAGCGCACATCTACTCCCTATTGTCGACGCGCGTTGCGTCATAAAGAATGTCTTCCGGAGAGCCTCCCTGAACACCCAAAGGGTGCCAAGGGGGTCGGCTCACCCGAAAGATGGGGGTTGAACCCCCTCTTTAACAACACAAAGTAAATCTCTTACATGAGTGGGGGGCGAGCCCGCAACATCTTGATCCACAAATTGTTGGGCGGGTTTCTAACCCGCCAATGTAGTAAATTCTACGTCCTGCGGATCGCTAACGCTCATCCCAGCCATATATTTATGGTCGCTAATATTCTCTTGATTACCCTCACCCCATTTGCACAATGTTTTTATTGGGTGCCCCCTCTCCCGGAAATGCAGTAATTTATCGTTTTAGTAGGTATAAAATATCCGGGCGAGGGGAAAAATTAAAAGGGGTGGCTGATCGCGTAGCATCCCCTCGGGGGACGTGGGGTTGAACCTCATTCATAATGTTATTAGATGTGGGAAAAATATCAATTTAAAAATGATATATTCCCCTCACCCTGCACACTCGCTGTGCGAATCTACGATTTCTCCCCGGTGTTATCGGGGAGAAGGAAATAAATCGAATGGGGTGGCTGACGGGGGTTGAACCCGCAACATCTTGATCCACAGTCAAGCACTCTGCCATTGAGCTACAGCCACCATGAACGGCGCTTATTGTATCATGAAGGTTTTTCGTCGACAAGCTGGTGTACTATCTGGCCGGTCACTGCCTCGAGCGGGATGGTCATCTGGCTGCCGGCAGCCAAATCCTTGAGCGTCGCCTGCCCTTTATCGGTTTCATCCGGTCCGATCACGACCACGAATTTGGCACCCAGCCGGTCGGCATACTTGAACTGCCTGGCCAGCTTGCCGCTTTCGGGGTAGACCGCCACCCGCAAACCGCTGGCGCGCAGTTTGGCCGCCAGTTGCAGCGAAAGCACCGCATTTTCGGTATCGAAGACCGTCACCAGCACATCCGCTTTAGACAGGTTGGGCTGTGGCAGTTTGCCAAGCGCCTCGAGCACCACCTGGAGCACCATGTCGCCCATCGCAAAACCCACCCCCGGCAGCGGTTCGCCGCCCACATCCGCCACCAGGTTGTCGTAACGTCCGCCGCCCAAAATGGCGCGGTACTTCTTTTCCACATCGAAAGCCTCGAACACCGTGCCGGTGTAATAATCCAGCCCGCGCAGGATGTGCGGATCGAAGACCACATAGTCCCTGACCCCCATTGCCTCCAGCGCGCTGAATACGCGCGTCAGGTTCTCCGATTCGCGCCAGCCTTCGCCATTTGCTAATAATTTCTTGAGCTCTGCCAGCTGTTTACCGGTCAGCCCGATCTCCTTCGCATTCGTCTCCCAGACATCCGCGCCCATCTTGTCACGCCGGTCGATCAGCTTGTAGACCTCGCCTTTCCTGGCAAGCTCCACGCCCAACGCTTTCAACCTGGTTTCCATGAGTTGGCGGTCGTTGATACGGATAAGCACCTCGGAGGGCAGCAGATCGACACTCTTGAGGAATTCCGCCACGATGGCGATCAGCTCGGCATCCGCTTCGGGGCTGGTGACCCCGACCAGGTCGATATTCCACTGGAAGAACTCGCGCGCGCGCCCTTTCTGGGGTTTCTCATAGCGCCAGAAGGGACCGAACGACCACCAGCGCAGCGGGAAGGTCAGCGAACCCTGGCGCTGGGCAACCATGCGCGCCAGGCTGAGGGTCAGTTCGGGTCGCAGCGCGATCATCTCTCCGCCGCGGTCGGGGAAGACAAATGCCTGTTCCCTGACCAGCTCCTCGCCGGACTTGGCGGCATACAATTCCAGTTTTTCCAGGAAGGGACCATCCCATTCTTCATAGCCAAAATGGGTCGAAATCGAGCGCATCTTCTCGTACAGCCAGTTGTGAATTGCCTTGTCTTCGGGGTAAAAATCCCTGGCGCCTTTGACCGATTGGATGATATCTTTCATCTTGCCCTTCCGTCGATTTTGAATGGCTTGATTATACTAAACTCCATTTTTTTCAGGCGGGTTCTGCAAACAAATGATCATTAAGATCAACCTGCCAGGCGGTAACCGTTTCCACTTTCTTTTTTTATGATATAAATGGTAGATTTTAAATGTACAGACAAGCTGGGACCACCCCAAAAAGGAAATCCGTAAGGTGTTCAATCATGTGGAATGATGTGAGCATGATCCTGCAACGGACCTCTTGACATCCTGCGTACCAGGATATGACATTTGGTCATTACTCAAATAAGACAGTTTCAGTATACTTATCGCGCTTAAAATCACATTTCATGGCACGGTTTTTTTGGAGTAAAACCCAAACAGGATTAATCAGAATCTGTGATTCAAATTAACCATTGCCCATCAATGTTCCGGCATGTTATCATTCTTTAGAACAAGCCTCGAAGTGAGTTTTCGAATGAAACAAATGAATTAGACAGGAGTGCGGCGAATGACCACGATTAAAACCTTGGATGATCTGAATAAACTGCGCGATGAATTAATTGCGAAGCGCCAGGCCAAATCGGCTGAAGGCGACAAACAGGTGATCGTTGCCATGGGTACCTGCGGGATTGCAGCCGGGGCAGACGAGACCATGAAAGACATCCTTGCAGCGATCGAAAAGCAAGGTTTGAAAGGCATCACCGTCAAGCAGGCGGGATGTGTCGGCCTTTGCGGGAGAGAACCCATCGTCCAGGTCGTGATCGAGGGTCAGCCGATAGTAACCTATGGCAATGTCCACACTGAGTTGGCTGAGCGAATTCTGAGTGAACATCTTGTCGATGGTAAACCCATACCCTCGGCAATCATCCACTGACAATTGTTTGAATATTAATGATACTGAAACCCTTTCGGATAACCTCCAGGAGGCCTTGAATGACCATCAGCACGTTAGCAAGTGAGCATGTGAAACAAGTGGTTGAGCAGGTTGTCAAGCAGCACGGCTGTTCACGCGATGAGATCATCCCGATTCTTTCCGACGTTAATCGCCAGCTTGGCTACCTGCCGGCAGCCGCACTGGAAGAGATCAGCGTACAACTGAAAGTTCCCACAAGTCAGCTCTTCTCGGTTGCCAGTTTTTATCGCATGCTATCGACCAAACCACACGGCAGGCATGTGATCCGGTTTTGCGAGAGCGCACCCTGCCACGTGGTTGGCGGTCGTCATATCTGGATGGAGCTCAAGGCGCAACTTAAGCTCAAGAACGGTGAAACGAGCCCGGATGGGCGCTGGACTCTGGAGACGACCAGCTGTCTTGGTATTTGCGGCGTCGGTCCGGTCATCATGGTGGATGATGATGTTTATGGAAATGTAACCCCCGACCAGGTGACGGAAATCCTGGCACGCTACGAATAAGGAGCAGACCATGAAAACCAAACGTGCATTGGTACTTGTCTCCAGCGACCCAAAAAGCATGGAAGCAGGCGCCATGCAGGTTTTCGAAGCCCTGGAGCATGAGATCAAACGCTTCGACCTGCAGGATGAAGTTTCCATTACCCTGATGACCGATATCGGTCAACAGGATGTTTCACCAATCGTTGTGGTATATCCCGAAGCGATCATCTATGGTCCGATCCGGCCGAATGACGTTACGCAGCTGGTGGAGGAACACCTCTTTAAAGGACGCATTGTGGGCGACCTGCAGGCACCCGCCCGGGAATTGAGCCACAAGATCGCCTGGTTAGCCTCACGCAAAGGCACACTGCCCGCCGAGCAGCGCATCGTGCTGGAGCGCGCCGGTATCATCGATCCAGAAAGTATCGATGACTATCTCCTCTATGAAGGCTATCAGGCACTGGGCAAGGTATTGAGTGGGATGGCTCCTCAGGATGTGATCGATGTGATCGAAAAATCCGGCTTACGCGGTCGCGGTGGAGCGGGTTTCCCGACCGGCATGAAGTGGCGCTTCGTAGCAAAGGCGAAAAGCGGGCAAAAATATGTGATCTGCAATGCCGATGAAAGTGAACCCGGGACTTTCAAGGATCGTCTGGTACTCGAAGGGGATCCTCACACCATCCTCGAAGCCATGACCATTGCCGGTTACGCTGTTGGCGCGAGTGTCGGATACATCTACGTGCGCGGTGAATACACCCTGGCGCAGCGACGGCTCATAAAGGCGATCGAACAAGCCAAAGGGTTGGGCATGCTGGGGGAGCACATCTTCGGCAGTGAATTCAGTTTCGAGATCCACGTCCATGCCGGTGCCGGTGCGTACATTTGCGGCGAAGAAACCGCCCTGATCGAATCGATCGAGGGCAAGCGCGGCGAACCACGTTCCCGCCCGCCCTACCCGACCACCAACGGCCTGTGGAACAAGCCGACCCTGGTGAACAACGTCGAAACGCTGGCCAATATCAATGCCATCCTGCTGAATGGACCCGACTGGTATCGTTCCTTTGGAACACCAAGCAGCCCGGGCACCAAGGTATATACCATCCTCGGTAATGTGAATGTCCCCGGTCTGATCGAAGTCCCGATGGGCATCACCCTGCGCGAGGTGATCAGTTTCTACGCCATGGGTATGAAGAACGGCGCCAGCTTCAAACTGGCACAAACCGGCGGCTCCAGTGGTTCCATCATCCCTGCCAGTTTGCAGGATACCCCGATGGACTTTAACTCGTTCACCAAGGCAGGCGTTGCGCTTGGCTCAGGTGCGCTGCTGATCTGCGACGAAGAGACCTGCGTTGTAGACCTGGCCAGGACCCTGCTGAATTTCTTCCGGGTGGAAAGCTGCGGCAAGTGCACCCCCTGCCGCATTGGCAACCAGCGTGCTTACCAGATACTGGATAAGATCTCCAAGGGATCAGGCAACCTTCAAGACATCAAGGATCTTGAATTGTTGAGCAAGAACCTCTTCGATTTATCGAACTGCGGCCTCGGCCAGACTGCCGGAACGCCCATCCGGGATGTATTGCAGTATTTCCGGGCTGAAGTCGAAGCACATATTAAATTGAAAATCTGTCCGACCGGCATCTGTTCCGTAAGCAGCTACCCGGTACCGGCTTGATATCCAGTTCAGATAAGCAATAACGGAGACAGTTTATGATCAACATCACCATCGATGGAAAACAGCTCTCAGTGCCTGAAGGCACCACGGTGCTCGAGGCTGCCCGGAGAGCCGGCATCCACATCCCGACCCTGTGCGATCACAAGGAACTCACCCCCTATGGCGGTTGCCGTATGTGCCTGGTGGAGATCGAAGGCTTGCGCGTATTGCAGCCTTCCTGCACCCTGCCGGTCAACAACGATATGGTCGTCAAAACTGCAACCCCCAAGGTTCTGGAAGCACGCAAGTACATCCTGACGCTCATCTTCAGCGAACGCAACCACTTCTGCCCTTACTGCCAGGTGAGTGGTGGTGACTGCGAACTTCAGAATTCCGCATACCTGGAAGGCATGACCCACTGGCCGCTGCAACCCAACTGGCGGAAATTCGAGATGGATGCCTCACATAAATTCTTCATTCTCGAAAATAATCGCTGCATCCTGTGCCGGCGTTGCATCCGTGCCTGCAATGAGCTGGTGGGTAACTTTACCCTGGGCGCCGAAGAGCGCGGTACCGATAGCATGGTGGTGGCTGACCTGGGCGTCCCGCTGGGCGAGAGCACCTGCATTTCCTGTGGTATGTGCGTTCAGGTTTGCCCGACCGGCGCCCTGATCGACCGTCAGAGTGCTTACAAGGGTCGTGAGACCCAGGTGGATCACAACCGTACCGTGTGCATCGGCTGCTCGATTGGCTGCGGGGTGGACGTCCTCACCCGCGATAACCATGTGGTGCGTATTGAAAGTGATTGGGAGGCTCCGGTCTCCAACGGCGTTCTGTGCCAGGTCGGACGTTTTAACCCTTTGGAAGATGGTCGCGAGCGCCTCCTCACTCCATTGTTGCGCAAGAACGGCAAGCTTAAAGCAGCCACCTGGGATGAAGCTTTAAAAGTCATCACAGAAGCGATCAAACCACTGGCTAACCAGGAAAAAGACGGCGTCGCAGCGGTTGTTTCAACCCGCTTGCCGGCCGAAGCTCTTTATCAATTCAAATCCCTGTTTGCCGATGGGATCAAAAGCGGGATGGTAACGACCAGCGAAGATGGCGTACCCACCAGCGGCGTATCCGCATTGGCGCGTGAACTGAAAAAACCGTTCGAAGGCAAGCTGGATGACCTGCGCGTATCGGATTGTGTTTTGGTTGCAGGCGCAGATCTGCAAAATAAACACCAGGTTGCCGGTTTCTTCATTAAACGCAACCGTCCGAGCGGTACGAAATTGATCGTGATCGATCCGCAAAAGAACGACCTGGAACAATTTGCGGATATCGTCATCAAGCCCGGCAAGAGCGGTGCAACGGAAACCATTAAGTCATTAATTACTGCACTGGGCGGCAAAGTTGCCAACCCCGATCTGGCAAAGGCAGCGGAATTACTGAAAGCTGCCAGGAAGCCGGTCATCGTTTGCGGTAAGAGTGTCACCGGCGAAGTGGAAACCATCCGGGCTCTGTATGAGCTCTCCGGTAAAATCTCTGCAACCGCCCGGCTGCTCAGCATCAAAGGCAAAGCCAACAGCCTGGCAGCCGCTCAATACGGGTTGGAAAAAGATTTCGCCCCCGGCGGGCATAAAGTCATCTATGTTGCCCTGGGTGATGAGAAACCCTCCCGGCGATTGCTGGAAAAACTTGCCGACAAGAAATTCCTGGCGGTCCAGGCAAGCTTTGCTTCCGCATTGACCGCCCAGGCGGATGTTGTCCTGCCGGTGGCAGAATGGATCGAACAACCCGGTCATTATCTTAACGCCGACGGGCGCCTGCAGGAAGCCAAAAAGGCGATCAACCAGCCCGATGAAGTACGCGATAACGTTGAAGTGTTGAAAGACCTGGCTGACCGTCTGGGAATTAAAACCGACGATAAATGGCAGGCTGGTTTGACCAAACAGGTCGCTCCGGTCGCGATCAGCTGACAGACGATCATTAAGGAGACAGGCATGTCCAAACCTAAAATTTCCACCGACTGGATGGCAGGCTGCTCTGGCTGCCACATGTCCTTACTGGATATCGATGAGCGCATCGTCACGGTTGCCGAGCTGGTTGACCTGCGATCGACCCCGATCACGGACCTCAAGACCCCGGATGAGAGCGGCGTGGATGTCGGCATTCTCGAAGGGGGCATCAACAATACCGCCAATGAAGAAGTGGCGCGCACCATGCGCAAGCGTTGCAAAGTGCTGGTCGCTCTGGGCGACTGCGCAGTGTTTGGCGGCGTGCCTGCCATGCGCAACTTTTTCACCATCGAGGAGTCGCTGCGCCGGGCTTACGTCGAGACCGAAAGCACCGATGAGAGCGGCAAGATCCCATCCGATCCCGAACTCGCCAAACCCACCCTGGTGCGGGCGGTAAGCGAGATCGTACCGGTTGATATTTACGTCCCCGGTTGCCCGCCGGATGCCGATACCATCTTCTACGTCCTGGCTGAATTGGCGCAAGGCCGCAAACCGGAAGTTACGGGCGACAAGTTGTCGTGGTATTAGTCAGGAGCTGGAATCATGGTAGCACAAAAAATAACGATTGAACCCGTAACCCGCATCGAAGGGCACGCCAAGGTTACCATTCACCTGGATGAAAAAGGCGACGTTTCACGCGCCTATCTGCATGTGAATGAATTCCGCGGTTTTGAAAAATTCTGCGAAGGGCGCATGGTATTTGAAATGCCGCTGATCACGCCGCGCATCTGCGGTATTTGCCCGGTCAGCCATCACCTCGCATCCGCCAAAGCCAGCGATGAAGTCTACGGTTGTCCCCCTCCCCGCCCGGCGTCACTGCTGAGGGAACTGATGCACATGGGTCAGGTCACCCAGAGCCACGGCATGCATTTCTTCGAGCTGGCAGGTCCCGACCTGCTGCTCGGTTTCGATGCCGACCCTGCCACGCGCAATGTACTCGGACTGATCCAGGCCAACCCCGAGTTGGCTCTCAAAGCGGTCAATTTACGCAAGTTTGGCCAGCAGATCATTGCCACGCTGGGCGGACGGCGCATCCACCCGAATTTTGCCATCCCGGGCGGCGTCAATAAGGCGCTGACCCAGGCAGAACGCGACCAGATCCTTTCAGGTGTGGAGGATGCCATCGCCACCACCAAGATCGGTCTTAAGATCATGAAGGATTGGGCAATCAGTCACCAGGAAGATATCGATAAATTTGCCGTTTTCCCGACCGGTTACTTCGGTATGGTGACACCTGAGAACGGGCTGGAACTGTACGACGGCAACATCCGCCTGCTGGGCAAGGACGGAAAACAGCTCGAATGCTTCGATGGTCGCAAGTATTTGGATTACATCTCCGAGCATGTCGAAAACTGGTCCTACCTGAAGTTCCCTTATTACAAGAAACTGGGCTATCCCGACGGCGTCTACCGCGTCGGTCCGCTTGGGCGCTGCAACGTGTCGGAAAAGATCGATACACCCCTGGCGCATGCCGAATTGAAGCTGTGGAAACAGATCAACAAAGGCAAACCGGTCGAAAACACCCTGTACTATCACTATGCCCGTCTGATCGAGACCCTGTTCGCGGTCGAAAAGGTGGCCGTACTGCTGAACGATCCGGATATCCTTTCGACCGATATCCTCAACAGGAAACACGACTTTAAAGGTGTTGGTGTGGGAGTGATCGAAGCCCCGCGCGGGACGCTCATCCACCACTACTGGGCGAAGGAAAACGGCCAACTCGAACGTGTCAATCTGATCGTCTCTACCGGTCACAATAACTGGGCGATGAGCAACGCGGTCGAGAGTGTTGCGAAGACTTATATTTCGGGACACGAGGTAACCGAAGGCCTTTTGGACCGCGTCGAAGCTGCCATCCGCGCGCATGATCCCTGCCTGTCGTGTTCCACCCATGCGGTCGGCCAGATGCCACTCGAGCTCGAAATGCTGGAAGCCGATGGCTCCGAGTTCATGACCATCCGGCGTTGAACTGAAACAGAAAACCATTCGAGCGGTGCCTGTTTTCACAGTGCACCGCTCTTTGTTACAATAGGCTGAACATGAAATCCCTGATCCTCGGTTACGGCAATCCGGATCGCCAGGACGACGGCGTTGCCTGGACCATCGTTCAGAATCTGGCAACGAGATTGAGCCTGACCCCTCCCTCGCCGGATGAACCGGTCGTTGCGGACGGCAATGCTGACCTGACGCTGGTGGTCGCGTTACAATTGTTGCCCGAAATGGCTGAACTGGTTGCAGGTCATGAGCGGGTATGTTTTGTCGACGCACATACCGGTCGTGTTCCCGAAGATCTCTCCATTGAGAAACTGGATGCGCAATTTCAAAGCTCGCCCTTCACCCACCATCTAACCCCTCAAACCTGCCTGTCATTGGCACAATCGTTGTATTCCAAAACACCCGAGGGGTTGCTGGTCTCGGTGCGCGGGTACGAGTTCGGTTTCTCGAACGATCTCTCTCCCCGCACCCGTGCGCTGGCCGATCAGGCTGTCGATCACATCCTGGCCTGGCTGGAAGGAAGTGCTCTCCAATGACATACCTTGCACCGGCTTGCAATCGCATTACTCTCTCCCGCCCAGGATTTTATGAGAGAGATTGTGGAGGATTTTCTACGGGAATTGAGCGGGCGTTGATGGATATATCCCCCTCTCCTCACATCCTCTCCCCGTTTGCACGGGGCGAGGAAGAGGAAAAGTATACCAGGCAGTCTATCATATCCTGGTCTGGTTTTTAATGAAGAAAACTGCAATAAAAGTCCCTACACCAGCTTGGGATGGATGATATTCTAGTTCGCATATGATTTTCATATAATTGTATAATGACATCATGGGAGTGAAACGAATTACTTTCTCTCCCGCCCAGGATTCTCTGGAGCGAGGAAGAGAAAGAGCTCACAAAGTTGTCAATCCCATGCTGGCCCGGCTGGAAGAATGGGAAAAACCATAACTCTTCCGGCTGCAATACACTTTACCAACAGACCTAATTCGGATAATTTTGGTATATAATTCCCGCGGCATGAAATCTCAACCCGCTTCTGTGACACATCGTTCGCGGCTGATCCTCGCACGTGGTATCGTGCAGGGGGTTGGTTTCCGGCCGTTCGTCTATACCCTCGCCACCCGCCTGGGGTTGGATGGAACGGTCCGCAACACCTCACGCGGGGTCGAGATAGCGATCACCGGGCTGCCTGAAGCCATTGATGCGTTCATTCAGGAATTGCGGCAATCCCCACCTCCTCTGGCGCGCATCGATGCGATCGAGATTCTCGATGGCGAACCGGCCGGTCGGACTGGTTTCGTGATCCTCGACAGCCAGCCCGAGCCGGGTGAATTCCTGCCTGTCTCACCCGATATCGCCGTATGCGAGGATTGCAGACGCGAACTTTTCGACCAAACCGACCGGCGATATCGCTATCCATTCATCAACTGCACCAACTGCGGGCCGCGCTTCACCATTATTCGTGACATCCCCTACGACCGTCCGCTGACCAGCATGTCGGGCTATAAAATGTGTCCGAAATGCCAGGCGGAGTATGATAATCCCGCCGACCGGCGCTTCCACGCCCAACCCACCGCCTGCCCGGTATGTGGGCCACGTATTGCCTATACGCAAGTCGGTAAAACGATTGTCTATCAAGAGGAAGCACTGTCGACTGCTCGTGAGTTACTTAAACGCGGCGGCATATTGGCAGTTAAAGGCCTGGGGGGTTGTCATCTGGCCTGTGATGCATCGAATCACCAGGCGGTTGAAACTCTTAAACAGCGCAAGAAACGCTCCGAGAAACCTTTGGCTTTGATGGCTTTCGAACTGCCGGTTATTGAGAAGTATTGTTCGATCTCAGAGGTTGAACGAACATTGCTGGAATCACAACAACACCCGATCGTTCTACTCGACCGTAAAGCAGACAACCCGCTGGCTGAGGGTGTGGCCAGTGGGTTGAATACCTATGGCTTCATGCTGCCCTACACCCCGCTGCACCTGCTGCTCTGTGAGCCGGCGCCGGATTTCCCGGAGGTCCTCGTGATGACCAGCGGTAATCTCAGCGAGGAACCCATCGCCTATGAGGATGCCGATGCCGAAAAACGCCTGGCCGTTATTGCCGAAGGCTTCCTGAGCCACGATCGCCCGATCCTGATGCGCGTTGATGATTCTGTTTTGTGCGTGATCGACAACATGCCTTATTTCATCCGTCGCGCGCGCGGTTACGCCCCCAACCCACTGCTCCTGCCGGAGACATTACCACAGATATTGGGTGCCGGCGCTGAGCTAAAGAACTGTTTCTGCCTGACGCGCGACCGGTATGCCTTCGTCAGTCATTTCATCGGCGACCTGGAGAACTATGAGACTCTTTCCTCATATGAGGAGACGATCGCGCATTACGAGAAATTATTCAAGATCGATCCGGAAATATTCGCCTGCGACATGCATCCGGATTACCTGGCGACGCAATACGCCCGCGACCGCGCCTGCCGTGAGGATAAACCGTTGATCCAGGTGCAGCACCACCATGCCCACCTGGCAGCCTGCCTGGCGGAAAACGGATGGGATTCAGACGAACCGGTGATTGGATTGACCTTCGATGGCACAGGCTACGGCACGGATGGCGCCATCTGGGGCGGCGAGGTTCTGGTTGGCGGCTATGCAGGATTTGAACGCGCCCTCCATCTGAGCTACATGCCCTTACCGGGCGGCGATCAGGCTATCCGCAAACCGGCGCGCACAGCACTGGCTTATCTGGCAGCCTCCGATCTTACCTGGCAGGCAGAACTTGCGCCGGTAAAAGCTCTATCAGATCAGGAACGCAGGGCGCTCGATGGACAATTGAAACACCAGATCAACACTGCCCGCACTTCCAGCCTGGGACGGCTGTTCGACGCAGTATCAGCGCTCGCAGGCATCTGTCAGGCGATCAGCTATGAGGGACAGGCCGCCATCCTGCTCGAAGCGGCGGTTGACCCGGATGATAATGGCAGTTATCCGCTCGAGATCGCCGGTAATGAGATTGCAGTCATCCCACTCATTCAAGCGGTGGCAGCCGATCTCATCGCCGGTATCAGCCCAAGTCGCATCGCCGCACGTTTCCATAATGCCCTGGCGGTAATGACATTGAATACCTGCGAGAAGCTGCGGGGGGAACACGGCTTGAAAACCGTGGCCCTCTCCGGCGGGGTGTGGCAGAACCGGACTCTGCTGAACATGACTCTGGCAAAATTGCGCAAGGCTAGCTTTAACATACTGCTCCATCACCAGCTGCCACCCAATGATGGCTGCATCGCGCTGGGCCAGGCGTTGGTCGCAGCGCATACGATAAATAAGGAAAACTGATATGTGTTTGGGAATACCTGGAAAGATCGTTGAGATTTACACCTCTGGTACATTGAAAATGGCAAAGATCGACTTCGGCGGCGTGACACGCGAAGCCTGCATCGAGACCATCCCTGAAGCCAAAGTTGGCGATTACACCATCATCCACGCCGGTATGGCACTTAACCTGCTGAGTGAGGATGAGGCGAACGAGACGCTGGACATGCTGCGAAAGATGGACGAATTGGGTAACGCCGGATTATGAACACCCGCGTGCTGCTGGATGAGTTCCACAATGCCGACCTGGTCAAAAAGGTGCTGGCAGAGATCCACCGCGTCACAAAGTATCCCTGGGCGATCATGGAGATCTGCGGCGGCCAGACGCATGCCATCATGCACAGCGGGCTGGACCAGCTCCTGCCAAAGGAGATCGAACTGGTGCATGGACCGGGCTGTCCGGTTTGCGTCACGGCACTCGAGTTGGTCGATAAGGCACTCGTGCTGGCTGCCCGCCCGGAAGTGATCTTCTGTTCCTTTGGTGATATGTTAAGGGTGCCCGGTTCGCATCAGGACCTGTTTTCGGCCAAGGCCGGCGGCGGCGATGTGAGGGTGGTCTACTCCCCGCTGGATGCTGTCAAAATTGCGCAGGAGAACCCCGAGCGGCAGGTGGTCTTTTTCGCCATCGGCTTCGAGACCACCGCACCGGTCAACGCCATGAGCGTGGTGCAAGCTCAGGCGCTGGGGTTGACGAACTACAGCATCCTGGTGTCGCAGGTGTGCGTACCGCCGGCCATGCATGCCATTCTGAGCTCGCCCGGTAATCGTGTTCAAGGCTTCCTGGCAGCCGGGCATGTCTGCGCGGTGATGGGGTATGAAGAGTATGAGCCGATTGCATCGAAATACAACGTCCCGATCGTGGTGACCGGCTTCGAACCGCTCGACCTTGCGCAGGGCATCCTGATGACGGTCAGACAGTTGGAAGAGGGTCGCGTCGAGGTCGAGAATGCCTATGCGCGCGTGGTGACGCGTGAGGGCAACCGCCCGGCCCAGGCGTTGTTGAAAAAGATATTCGAACCGGTCGATCGCAACTGGCGCGGCATCGGCATGATTCCGCTCAGCGGGCTGGGTCTGCGGGAAGCATTTGCCACCTTCGACGCAGAAAAGCGTTTTGGTCTGGGTGAAATGAAGACTGCCGAGTCACCACTGTGCATCGCCGGCCTGGTATTGCAGGGCGTCAAGAAACCGGTCGATTGCCCGGCATTCGGTAAGGAATGCACGCCTGCCTCGCCTCTCGGGGCACCGATGGTCTCGGCTGAAGGTGCCTGCGCGGCGTATTTCCGTTACCAAGCTGCCTGATTTGCATCTAATTCAATCATACGATATGGAGGCGCAGAATGCTTAATAAAATTGCTATTGCATTGAGACACCTCGGTAAAACCGAACTCCAGGTAACACCCATCGGGTTGGGAACCATGGAATTCTCCGGGGGTGGCGGCTGGGCGGGACTCATATATCCGGTCATCCCACAGGAAGAAAAAAACGCCATCATCAAAGCTGCATTGGATGGCGGCATTAATTGGTTTGACACTGCAGAATTATATGGAAATGGTATGTCCGAACAATCCCTGGCGGCGGGTTTGAAAGCTTCTGGAAAATCAGACGAGGATGTTGTAATAGCTACCAAGTGGCAGCCCTTCTTTCGCACAGCCGGGAACATCCCCCGCAGCATTGATACCCGGTTGCGTTGCCTGGGTGGTTACAGCATTTCCAATTACATGATCCACAACCCTAACAGCTTTTCTTCGGTGGAATCTGAAATGAATGCCATGGCCGACCTGGTCGAGGCAGGCAAGATTCGTTCAGTCGGGGTAAGCAATTTCAATCCCGCCCGGTTGGAACGCGCCTATCGTGCCCTTGAGAAAAGAGGTCTGCCCCTGGCGGTGAACCAGGTGCATTACAGCCTGTTACATCGTGAGATCGAAACGGATGGCGTATTAAAGATGGCGAAAGCACTGGGCGTGACCATCATCGCTTACAAGCCCCTGGCAAGTGGTTTGTTGACAGGGAAATATCACCGGCATCCGGAACTTCTCACTCACGCGGGAGTTCGCAAAGCCTTGTTAAAGCGCGACCTCGAACGTACCCGCCCGCTCATCACTGTGATGGGTGAGATCGCCGCGCATTACGACGCCACAATCGCACAGGTGGCATTGAACTGGTTGATCCATTTCAACGGACAGGTTGTGGTAGCGATACCGGGGGCAACCAAAGCTCGCCAGGCTGCGGAGAGTGCTGCTGCGATGAAGTTCCAGCTATCGAAAAATGATCTGTTGCAGTTGGATGAACTTTCCCGCCGGTTTATGATCTGATCAACTTTATTCGGATTGCATTTCATGCTAATCCAGCCTTGATAGGTCAATTAATCGTTTACAATTGAACCACACCTTAATCAGGGGATGCTCATGACCGAACAACAGGACCGCATAGAAAAGCTAGTCAAGAGTCTCGAGCCGGATGTCAAGAGTGTCGGTAAAACCGATGAAGAAACCATAGAATGGATCGAGGACTGGCTGAATGGCAGCCTGCCTGAAAGTTTCAAATGGTTTTTACGCCAGTACAGCTTGTTAATGATGCCTAACTATATCATCTTCGGTGTCGGCAACAACGATGAGCCGGCCTGCCTGAAGTTGACGGTTGGCATCCGTGAATCCGGATTACCCGCACCGTACGTGGTGGTCGAGAACGACAATGACGGGCGCATCATCTGCCTGGATACATCCCGCATGAAGGACGGAGAATGCCCGGTGATCGGTTGGGAGGTGAAGGGCGGAGCAGTCAAAGACCTGTACCCGGATTTTTACGCGTTATTGGAAGCCAAGCTGACCGATACCCAGCTGAGTATGCAATCCCGTAAACTCTTGTAAGGAGTTGCCTGCAAGGAGGGTTTCCTTTGGCAACTACCTTCTCGGTTTCAAGGCCCCCTTTTGTCTCATGTACGACATGCCCGGGGCGTCCTCCGGGCGCGGATTAAACCCGCTCTTGCCATAGAAGGCGCTCTTGCCGCGCGCGCAAAACAGCTGGATGTCGCGGATGTGGGCTTCGTTGCACCATTTCACCAGCATACCCAGGATCTTGGTACCGATTCCGCGTCCCTGGTAATCAGGATGGACGATCATGTCATACAGCATGGCGTGCAAGATGCCGTCGGTAAGTACGCGCCCGAAACCGACCAGCTTGGTCCCATCATAGGCTGCCACCACGAATTGACTGTTGGCAACCGCCTTTGCGAGTTCCTCCGGTGTGGCAATGTACTCGCGGTTCCAGCCGGTGGTCTCGAATAAGTTGGAATAATCCTTCTGCGATGGGACGCTGGTCTGATATACGATCTGCATGAAATCCTCCTGCATGACAGTCATTTTACCCCATAAACATGCCCCCAAACGTGTCAGGCATGTCCTTTCACTCTTTTGAGGAGATCATCCATTAATCTTTTCAACACATGAATTTTATAGTAGAATGTTATTACAACTCCGGAAACAGGTGTGGACATGGAATTTCGCAAAGAGCTGAGCTCCACTCCGGAATCATTACCAAATATATTTTATGCTCCTGGCAGTAAAATGTCAGTATGAAGTGGTACCATAATAAATAAGGCGGTACTCCTATAGGGGCTCTATCAAAAGGGAAGTATTTATGAAACAACCACACGGGGTTCTCATCCTTCACGGATTCGCATCCAGCCTGGATTCGGTCAAGGATCTAAAAGCGCCGCTCGAGCGGCTGCACCTTCCGGTGCGCATGCCAGTCCTGCGCGGTCATGGTGGCAAGACGCCGGATGACCTGCGCGGGGTGACCTGGCGCGACTGGGTGAGTGATGCCGAGACAGCCCTGCGCGTACTGATGGCAGATGTGGATAAGGTTATCATCGTCGGGCACGGTATGGGCGGCATGCTGGCGCTCATCCTGGCTGCCAACTGCCGGGACTGTGTCGACAGCCTTGTGCTGGCAGCTACATCCATCGACCTGCCCAAACCGATGTTGACGCGCATGCGGCTGCAAGCTCTGTCGCCCATCGTCCAGCGCACCTTCCCCCGCTGGAGCCTCCCGCCAGTCTACGCCGATGACACGCAGCGTAAAACCGATACCAATTATCGCTGGGCGCCGATGGATTCCATCCGTTCGTTCATCGAGTTGACCGAGGTAACGCGCGGCCGGTTGGAAGAAGTGAGGGCGCCGGTAATGATCCTGCAAAGCCGCAAGGACCGCACGATTACGGATGAATGTCCTGAAATCATCCGCACCGGCATATCCACACCCGAGAAGCTTGTGCGCATCAAATGGTTCGAGCAGAGCGAGCACGAGCTTTTCCGCGACTGCGAACGTCAGGCGGTGATCGAAGCGGTCGTGGATTACGTGATGGAGCGGGTGGGATAGGTTGTTTTCATTATACAGACAAGTGGAACACTATGACTGCTACCAGCATGGCCAGGTTGATCAGGATGGCAAAGTACCCCTGGTCGGCCAGCTTATGCAGCTTCCCATCCCAGAAAAGGAAGAAGATGGCCGTCGATAACAGCGCGGCATCCTCCACCAGCGGCCGCCACCAAACCTGACCGGATAGCATCACCACCCCTGCCACCACAAAAACAGCAGTTGCCACGGTGCAGGCAGTCCCCGCCAAAATTCTGGCAGCTCCCTGCCCCATAAACCTTGAGAAAAACCACGAGCCGTCCGGCCAAAGCATACCCGGTCTCATTTCAAATAGCCGGCGCGCCTGCCCAAAGTACAACAGATGCACCAAACCGTGCAGGATGAGAAATACTCCAATGATGATTTTAAACATACTGCATCTCTTTATTAATTAATTGAATGAGATACGTTCATTTAACGATTTTATATGCGCTTTTATTTGATGAAATATAGAAGCAATAAATGGTGTCGACCCTCCAAAATAACTTGATTGAATGCTGCTATCGGACAACGAAAAAGCACGACAGTTCATCTACTCTGAAGCTGTACTTACCGTGCGATGATGGCGGTAACCATGAAGAAGTTCGTCTTTCATAGTATACAATATTATTGGTCGAGCTCCCATGCGGGTTCAAGCAGAACGCTCATGAGACGAGGCCCTGTTATCGCAGATTGCGTCCGCTCATTCTTAGGTGATCAATTTTATGTGACTACTTGACGATTAAGATTGAATGATACCTAAGCAAACGCACCATAATTAATAGTATGGTGCGTCAAATTTGGGGGCAAGTCTTCTTTACTGGAGGCTACATCCCACAGCTTTACCGTTCCGGTGTATGAATTTTCCAGGGGCGGCTAGCCCCCTCTAAGGGGGGATAACCTCTCTGGGGGGCATAGCTACACCCTGCTATATCTATCCTTCGATACGTTCATAACGATAGATGTACTTGATCTTATTAATATAATAGGATCTATATGATTTTGCGTTTAATAAACCGGCATAAACCTTTTCTGGAACTTTAAAAAATTGGATGATACCCTCCGGAGATAATTCAATTTCCAACATCATTCTCTTAGTATCATACCCCGCTGATTTTACGTCATCAGAAGGAATATTGATTCTTAACATGGAACCTCTCTTCAAAACCATCAATCTCTCTTGCTTATTCAAACCATACGCATCGGTATCAACTTTTCAGAGCTATTTCTTCGTATTGTCTTCCCGGCACACCGTTTTCCTCTCAGTATTGATAATGCGTAAATGAATACTAGTAATATAGATTTTTATTAACTAGTATTTTACACTATATTAGGCTTCAAAACAGGCTCAAGAAATAGTAAGGTTTGCCTGCCAACCCCCCAAATGGAGAGCACCCTGAAAGGAGGTTCACTCATTCATCAGACAAATAGTATTGCCCGACTACCTATCGCACCAAATTGTTTGTTACCTATGAGAATGCACCACAATCAATAAGTGGTATCGCATGGAGTTACGCCAAGGGGAACCCCCGCACGGGATGCGGACTGGTCATGAAGGGTAAAACAACCACAACGCATACAAAATGGTTCCATTCTATTGACTATCAAGAAGGTTTATAATCATTTTTACTAAGAATAACACTATAGGGCATTAATGATCTTGACATCCGCTGATGGATAAGGAGTTTTGCAATGGTTGACGACGTTTATGAAAATCTGGCAAATGCACTGGATCATCTCCCGAATGGTTTCCCCAGAACCCCCTCAAAAGTCGAGATCCGTATCTTGAAGAAAATATTCTCACCCGAAGAGGCTGCTTTAGCCGGTCAACTGACGGGCACCTATGAAACGATGAAAGAGATCTCTACCCGGGTCAAAGCTTCTACCGATGATATCCCCCAGCAACTGATCAATATGGCAAAACGCGGGTTGCTCTGGTACGAAAACCAGGATGGGCGGGCAAGTTTCAGATTGGCGCCATTTATTGTAGGAATCTATGAGGAGCAGATAAACTCTCTTGATCATGAACTTGCACATCTGGTCGAGGATTATTTTAATGATGGTGGAGCAGCAGCGTTGATGAGCCTTCAGCCGGCATTTCACAGGGTCGTGCCGGCACAGACGGCAGTGAAATCCGAGTGGATCCTGCCCTATGATGATATCCGCAGCCTGCTCCTCACCGCGAAAACATTTAGTGTCCGGGATTGCATCTGCCGCGTCCAACAGAATTTGGTCGACAATCACTGCCAATTTCCTGTGCATACCTGCCTGAATTTTTCACAAACTGAGCGCGCTCCTCAGCCGGGCGATGTCACCCAAACCGAAGCGCTGGCGCTTCTCGATAAGTGTGAAACCATCGGCCTGGTACATACGGTCAGTAATGTGGCCCAGGGAGTGTTCTATGTCTGCAACTGCTGCGGGTGCTGTTGTGGTATTTTGAGGGGAATAACCGATTTTGGTGTCGAAAATTCAGTCGCATTTGCCAATTATTATGCGGTCATCGATCCGGAACTTTGCCAGGCGTGTGGCACTTGTATCGAACGCTGCCAGGTTAAGGCCATCTCTGAAATGGATGGGGTTTCCGTCGTCGATCGGGAACACTGCATCGGTTGTGGATTATGCGTTACCGGTTGCCCCAACGAGGTTGCGCACCTGGAGAGAAAACCGGATGCTGAACTGATCCATCCCCCGGAAGTTTTTACGGATTGGGAGAACGCACGTTTAATAAATAGAGAGCTGAGCAGGTAACGCACCCTATCATTTGGTAGGCACCGTTCTTGTGAATGTTATTCTATGGGGTGGTCCTCTCCACTAAAGCCTTATAGTCCAGTAATAATTGTTGGTGGGTTGCCAATAATTCGGAATATTGGGTCTCGAGTTGAGAATATTGTGTCTTAAGGCTCGAATTTTCCAGCAACAGGTCGCTGTAGACACCGGATAGCCTGTCAAAATCCGATCGAAGTTTACTCGCTCGGATCGACCCGCTGATACTGCTGCTGAGCAGGATCATATTTGAAAGCAGGATAAAAGCGATCAATCGAATGATCACGGTCAATAGTTCGCCTATGACCTGGGACGATAACGGTAATTTAACCAACGACGAAATGAACACCTACGTGTATGATGTGGATAACCGTTTGAGCTCTATCACGACCGGCGAAGAGGTAACCAGCTTCACCTACAATGGTTTGGGTGACCGTCTTTCTCAGACCATTGACGATGTGACCACCAATTACACCCTCGATCTGAATGCCGGTCTGACCCAGGTCTTGACCGATGGAGAATCGACCTACCTCTACGGCTTATCCCGTCTTGAGCAGGATGGGATCGTCAAGGAATATTTCCTGGGCGACGCACTCGGCTCAGTCAGACAAATGACTGATTCAACCGGTGATGTCACCCTCGAAAAGAGCTACACCCCCTTTGGTGAGGTGTTGTCTTCTAGTGAGTCCGGCGAGAGCGTTTACGGCTATACCGGGGAGGTGACTGATGAAAGCGGGTTGGTATATCTTAGGGCGAGATATTACAAACCAAGTGAAGGACGTTTTATTACTAGAGATGAATGGAAAGGATTACTGACCTCTTCTCAATCAACTGATAAATGGGTATATGCATTAAATAATCCAATAAATCTTACCGACCCTTCAGGTAATTTTCCCGATTATTGCCACTTAATGCCGATGAAATGGATGTATGCAAAATGTGTATTAAATTACTTTCATGTTGAATCAGCAGGATCTATATATTTTAATGGTGATGCAGTTAATAATGTAAAAGGAAGACCCTTTTGTTGGCATGGCCCAATTAATTATAGAACATTAGGGTATATAGAAGGTTATAGTTGGTTTGGGTTAATAAATTGGGGTGGTAAAGAAATCGTTTATGATTTTGCCACAATGGAAAGTTTACAATTTTCATACTCGGGCATAGGTATTTCAGATTCTGTTTTAGGAGCGGGATACGCAGAATACTTTGGTTTTGCTAATGGTCTACGAAGTGATAAATCGTTGAAAAATCATTATATGGGTAGTGCTTTTACAAGCACTAGTGGACTTGATATATCCTTACCAATAGATACTGTTAGTCTTGGATTTGGAATAAATGAATCAATATCATTAACTGATTTATATTTAAAAACATGGTCAGTATATACTAGTCTATCAGCATCATTGGGTATCCCTTATGTGGATGTCGGGGGGGCTATACTAAATTATAGACCAGAAGGAAATTCTAAAAATTATGTCAGTTCAATTGGAGATATGATGACCGATATTTTATTCGGAAGGAATACTCCTAGACCAGAATTTACACCAAGTGAAAATACTACAACTATTTATCATCTACCTCGTCAATATGCAGCTGCAATGGCAATGGAATATTTTTATCTATATGCGGAGATGGAACATGAAAAACGGCACCCTCAATAAGCCTATATCGCAAATAATAATACTTTATTTCATATTATTATCAGGCTGTAATTCCGATATTCAAGTAGATTGGCAGCCACCAATTAATTATCACCGAGTGATAACTTCAAGTAATCTTGATGAACTTTGGTCAATAAATGATATATATATATATAATAATCCAGGTGATAGATATATAGCTGCGACAAATGGTGTCGTCGCTATTCAAGGCAGTAATAATATCAACAGTGCTTATGGTTTATATGCGATCGATATCATGACGGGTAAATTACTCTGGCAGGTAGAACAAAATGCTATGGCGACCATGGTCACTAATGATAATAGCTTCTATTTAGGGGAATCTGGTGGGGGAAGTAAGCTAACAAGTTATGATTCTCAATCTGGTGTATTGCAATGGGAAAAATCATTCTTTTCGAGTGGTATTGAAGATCTAGTAAATTATCATAATTCACTGTATGCCCAGGTTGCAACATCCAAACATTATTGGTTAAACCCGGATTCTGGAAAATCAATTTATGGAGTGGAAATGGACTCACCACCATTCTTT
This sequence comes from uncultured Chloroflexia bacterium, assembly GCA_963701225.1. Lineage (GTDB taxonomy): Bacteria > Chloroflexota > Anaerolineae > Anaerolineales > Anaerolineaceae > JAFGXF01. The sequence continues at coordinate 2,086,563 of OY969578.1, forward strand.
GATTATGACGGTTGTGGCGAGAAAATACAATCTCCAATTTACTTCTATAATATTATCGTTTTTTATACCAAAAATGCTCTCGATACACAAATATGTTCACTCGATAGCACAACCGGTAATTTGATTTGGCAGCGGGAATATAATATCATTAGTAATGTAATTGTTACAGACATTGGCGTGGTTTTTCTTGTAAAAGAAGGCTCTGTATTGAGTCTTGATCTTAAGTCGGGGAGTGAAAATGGATTGTTAAAGATCGATATTTCTGATCTTCCATTTATTTTATCAAGCAATCATAAACAAATACAAGTCGGTAATTATTCGGTTGCTTATGATAATGAAAATCATTATCTGATCGTCTATTTAGGTGATAGCCGTCAGTTATTTTCATTTCAAATATTCAAATAGAGACATTTCCGAACAACATATATTTTTTTTCAAGTATATAGATATTAGTTTAGGAAGATTTTATAAATTTATATTTATGATTTTGAATCGCAAACTGAAACTAAGATAATCGATGGTGAATTAAATCCATAATGGCGATAGCACCTATCTCTACGGTGTAACCCGTCTGGTGCAGGACTCTGTAGACAAGGAATATTTCCTGGGCGACGCGTTGTCATCAACGGTGGTAAAAGTCAATAAATTGTCGGAATAAGAAGTCCTCTAATCATCGCATAGAATGTACCTTCAACGAAAGAAACAAGGAGGTACACATGTTACGAAAGGAGGATTACGCAGTGATCAAATCATTGGATCAACGAGGTATCTACATGAAAGATATCGCTGCCGAATCGGGGGTGCATCCCTGCCTGAATTTTTCACAAACTGAGCGCGCTCCTCAGCCGGGCGATGTCAGCCAAACCGAAGCGCTGGTGCTTCTCGATAAGTGTGAGACCATCGGTCTGGTACATACGGTCAGTAATGTGGCCCAGGGAGTGTTCTATGTCTGCAACTGCTGCGGGTGCTGCTGTGGTATTTTGAGGGGAATAACCGATTTTGGTGTCGAAAATTCGGTCGCCTTTGCCAATTATTATGCGGTCATCGATCCGGAACTTTGCCAGGCGTGTGGCACTTGTATCGAACGCTGCCAGGTTAAAGCCATCTCTGAAATGGATGGGGTTTCCGTCGTCGATCGGGAACACTGCATCGGTTGTGGATTATGCGTTACCGGTTGCCCCAACGAGGTTGCGCATCTGGAGAGAAAACCGGATGCTGAACTGATCCATCCCCCGGAAGTTTTTACAGATTGGGAGAATGCACGTTTAATAAATAGAGAGCTGAGCAGGTAACCCACCCTACTCATTTGGCAGGCGCCGTTTTTTTGTTTGGTTTTTCTATGGGGTGGTCCTCTCTACCAAAGCCTTATAGTCCAGTAATAATTGTTGGTGAGTTGCCAGTAATTCGGAGTATTGGGTCTCGAGTTGAGAATATTGTGTCTTCAAGCTCGAATTTTCCAACAACAGGTCGCTGTAGACACCGGATAGCCTGTCAAAATCCGATCGAAGTTTACTCGATCGGATCGACCCGCTGATACTGCTGCTGAGCAGGATCATATTTGAAAGCAGGATAAAAGCAATCAATCCAATGATCACTTTAACAAGGAATGTTTTATTCCATTTTATCTTCCCAAACCATTTTATTTTCTCCACCCATTTTAATTTTTTCACCCATTTCGATTCATCTTCCTCAAGCCTGGCATAACGATCGTTCTTGATCCTGGTGAGTCTCAACAGAGCCTGGGTGGCTTTTGGACTGCCACCGGTTAAATTAAAGTATTCATTGGCAAGCTCGATCTGAAGTTCCAGATCCGTGTAGGACTCGATCAGGTATTTCCAGGCGGCATCATTCCTGGGATCAGTGTTGAGAACTTTGAGCAGGATCTGTTGGCCTGCTTCGACATCGTTCGCTTTTAATTTTTCGAGTGCTTCTTCCAGGGTTGGTGACATAATACCATCTCCATGCGGTCAGCTGAGAGCGTGTCCTCTCGCCTGAGAGGAGCCGCAGGAAAAAGTATAGCATTTTTTCTGTAAACCGGTGAGTTTGTCACTGCTCGATGGGGCGCCCATGGCGTATGTTCTTCAAGGGCACTCAGGAGCCAGGAGGGCGCCCCTGGCGCAAGATTTTTTGGGGGTGGCGATCCATTAAGTGGAATTGTCCAACGCCGTAGAACCATCCTGTTAATAGACTGCCAGCCCCTAACACCCTTTGCTCCCCATGCGTGGGCTGACGGGGGGCGCAGTGACAAGTAGTTATTTCAGGTGATACCCACTCTGTAATTACGATCTGAAGAAGTTGCGCACGGTGTCTTTGGTCAGCAGCCCACTGGCAGCCAGAAGTTTTTGGATATGACTGGGTCCCAGGTTAATATCCGAATCACGCAATTTATTTTCCAACGCCAATAGCAGAGCATCGACCTCAACCAACAGGACTTCATTTACGCCGGTCTCGATCTTCAAAGTACGGGTCGCATCATCATACTCCCCGCTGAAAGTATTTGAAATGATCATAAAATAGAGTGTTTTATATCCTTGCTTGCGCAGGCGGTCTCCAATTTTTTGGATGGATTCACGATCAGCGGGTTCATCGTTCCCGATCGAATACGCCCGCTGGTTGATCTTTGCATCATAGATGATGGCGTAAGGGTACTCCTTGCAGAGAGCGACAGCATGACCCTCATGCGGTGACTTCGTTTCATATCCCAACATTCCGAAAAGGATCGCCAATCGTTCCTTGAAAACCTTTTCGATGGGTTTTCCGGTTTGTTTACAGAGCTCAGCAACTTGGGCATCATTGGATGCCAGTACCGGTAATACTGCCACGACCGGAGGTATATAGCTTTCAGATAATGACAGGCTGGAGACACCTTGTGTTGACTTCCGTATAGTTCTTTCCGTGGCAGGCTCTGAAACATAGACCGGTTTGACCGGTTCCTCTGCCGGTTTTTCTTCAGCAATCCGTATGAGAGCTGGCGGCTCCTGGATTGGTTGGATGTCTCTTACTATTGCCGAATACCAGAATGCATGTTCAATATCCCAAAGCTTGACCTCTTTGCCGGTTTTAGATTCGATGATCTCGACCATTTGAACGTTGAGTTCGTAAAAGTCAGAGTAATCATGCTTAACTTCCCCGGATGGAGCCCAGATATCCAGCTCATTCATATGATTTATCACAGAAGCATAGTATATCGGCCAGATATCCGGTTTCTGTATCTGCCAGAAATAGGAGAGAAAATATGGGATTGACTGAACTTTACGATCATTACGCAGCTCGGCGTTGGAATGAGCTAACGTTCGCAAAAAATTGGTAAAAGTCCGGATATTATTGATGGCAAAATCGAGATTCACGGGAGCAGGCAGCGTCTCTTTAAGCAGATTATTGAACTCGATCTGTAGTTTCGCGGTCACACTCGTTTTGGCGATCAACTCGAAGAACACCTGACCATTGGCACCGTTGTAACCCCATAACAGGTTTTTCTTATTGATCTCTTCAACTTTTGTTCTAAATTCTTCCACAGTATCACCCCCATTGATTAACTGATCCAGCAATTTCTTCACATCAGGGATCACTTCCAACCGATGCTGATCCAATTCTTTTTGCGAATACCCCGTAATCGGGTAAATGTACTGATCCCCACCATCCAGATACGCGTTCCATACCTTGATGACACTATTGTTTTGTTTTTCGTTGAGTTTCATAGTATACCTTTCATAGGTACTGGGAAGTCTGGAACAATAGTATAGTATAGCATCCGGTTGGAGGGTTGTAAACGAAGATTAATTCCCGCAGGGATACGTGCCCCCCTCGGGGACGAACAATGACAAAGTATTATAGGGAGCTGCCCCCACTACTGGAGCCAGGCTACATCCTACACTGTCTTTATATCAGGTTCTATTTATGAATATTAATTGTTTTTGTCTTTTTACCTTTAGTATCTTTCGTAATGTTTAAGTACGGGTGTAATACAGGCATCACATTAATTTACCCCAATATGCAGGTTCTCTACTTTTTAGGCAAGTTTATATTTATTTATCATTTTCCATTAATAGTTTTGTTTCTCCATATGATATAATTTCTTCTGCTTAGTGTCATCTATACTGCAACATCATCATATCTGAGTGCATGATGATTATCAAAATCCGGGAGGTGAATGTATGATACGCAAAGTTTTTCTTAATGTTCTGATATCTGCAGTGTTGCTCGCCTTGCTGGTTCCACAAACGCAAGCGGTTGTAGGGCAGTCAAGGATTCGCTTTGTCACACCCAATGGTTCAGGTGATTGCACCAGTTGGTCGAATTCCTGCTCGTTGCAGGCCGCACTGACCGGTGCCGTCGTTGGCGACGAGCTGTGGGTTGCGGCTGGGACCTACACACCAACCACAGGAGCGGACCGCACTGCTACCTTCCAACTTGCATACGGCGTGGAAGTCTATGGTGGCTTTGCCGGAACGGAGACAAACCGTGACGAGCGCGACCCGACTACCAATCTCACCGTCTTGAGCGGAGATATCGACAATAACGACAGCCAACAACCGGTCATCACCGATCTCAAAACCGTGTCTGGCAATCAAACCAACAGTTATCACGTGGTCACGGGGGCAAGCGGATCGATCCTGGATGGTTTCACCATCACGGCAGGTTATTCCGGTGGCTCTTATCCCGACGATACCGGTGCCGGATTGGTAAACAACAGCGCCAACCCGACATTGTCGAATCTCATCATTATTGGGAACATGGCAGTTCACTCAGGCGGCGGGATGCGTAATGAATCCAGCAACCCCAACCTTTCATCTGTGGATTTCATCTCAAATTCCGCAGTTATGAGCGGCGCAGGTATGTACAATCTATACAGCAGCCCGATCCTGTCGAATGTCACATTTGACAACAACTGGACGGATATCGAGGGCGGCGGGGGCGGTATGAGCAATCTGAGTAACAGCAGCCCATCCCTGACAGCTGTCATTTTCAACAACAACTCCGCCCAATCTGGTGGAGGGATGACGAACTTTGACAACAGTAATCCAACCTTGTCCGAAGTGTTATTCAGTAACAACCTGGCATATAATTTTGGGGCAGGCGGTGGGATGAATAACGATATTGCCAGCCCGATCCTTGTGAACGTTACCTTCTTCAACAATTCAGCCTATATGGGCGGAGGGATGCGCAACAATTACGCCAGCGTCCCAAGCCTGACAAACGTCACATTTATTGGCAACAATGCCGTATATGGTGGTGGGTTGGAAAACTACGAGAGTAATCCGGTTTTAACGAATATTACTTTTGTTAATAACACGGCAAGCTGGGGAGGTGGGATCGAAAATGAAAATAATAGCAACCCGACTCTTACCAATGTCACCCTGACCGGGAATTCGGCAAGCGGCGTCGGCGGTGGCATGCTCACCGGCTTGTCAAGTTATCCACAGATCGTCAATTCGATCTTTTGGGGCAATACTGCTCCGGTCGGGGCGCAGGTCGAGGATGGTGAAAATACAGTTGCCATAAGTGACAGCGTTGTGGAAGGCGGCTTCGCAGGTGGAACGAACATCATTTCAGCCGATCCCCTGCTCGGCACGCTCGGTGATTACGGCGGTTTCACGCAGGTAATTCCGATCCTGGCCGGTTCCTCAGCCATCGACACGGGGAATGACGTCACCTGCCCGCTTACCGATCAGCGCGATGTCTCCCGCCCGCAGGGTTTGCACTGCGACATTGGGGCATTTGAATCCCTGGAATTCGCGACGGCTACCCCAACCACGACTTTGACCCCCACGTCTACCTCCACGCATACAGTTACTCCGACCAACACGATTACTCCGACTTTCACCATGACTCCCCGCACGGCAGGAATTCGCTTTGTTACATCTAATGGAATCGGAGATTGCACCAGTTGGGAATCCGCCTGCTCCTTACAGACCGCACTGACCACTTCTGTTTATGGTGATGAGATGTGGGTTGCGGCAGGGATATATACCCCCGCCATAGGACCTGACCGCACTGCCACGTTCCAACTTAAAAGCGGTGTGGCGGTCTACGGCGGCTTCTCCGGCATAGAAATAACCCGCGACCAACGCGATCCGGATATTAATCTCACCGTCCTGAGTGGTGATATTGACAATAACGACAGCCAAAAACCGGTCATCACCAATCTCAGGACCGCATCCAATATTAATTACAACAGTTATCACGTAGTCACGGGGGCAACCGGATCGATCCTGGATGGCTTCACCATCACGGCGGGTTATGCCGGTGGCTCCTATCCCGACGATACCGGTGCCGGATTGGTTAACAACAGCTCCAACCCGACATTGTCGCATCTCATCTTCAGCGGCAACCGGGCTATCAATGAGGGCGGCGGCATGAGTAATGTGTATAGCAATCCCAGCTTAACAGATTTGGAATTTATGGCTAACTCTGCACCCTATGGCGCCGGGATGAGCAACTTTCACAGCAGCCCTTATTTGACACGTGTAAACTTCAACGGAAACTGGGGATCCGGTGATACCAGCATGGGAGGTGGGCTGTTTAATCAGGATGCCAGCAGTCCGACACTGACAACTGTCACATTCATCGATAACACATCCTATTACGGCGGGGGAATGGTGAACCTCGACTCATGTGATCCGGTATTGACAGACGTCATATTCACCAGCAACTCGGCGTATTTTGGTGGTGGAATTTACAATGGAGGTTCCAGCAATCCTGAACTAACAAATGTCACTTTTAATAGCAATCGGGCGACAATAGGGGGTGGCATGGAGAATGATCTATACTGCAACCCGATTCTGACAAACGTCACCTTTGCTGGTAATTTGGCAGACTACTGGGGAGGAGGTTTTTCCAATGACGAAGGTTCCGCTCCCACTTTAACCAATGTCACCTTCAGCGGCAATTCGGCGAATTCCTATGGAGGAGGAATGTCCAACTGGAGCGGTACTCCGCAGATCGTCAACGCGATCTTCTGGGGCAACACAGCTCCCAACGGATCGCAGATCTTTGATTTCTACAATCCAGGCATCGTCAGCTACAGCGTCGTTCAGGGTGGGTACGCAAGCGGGACAAACATACTTACAACCGATCCCCTGCTCGGCACGCTCGGTGATTACGGCGGTTTCACGCAGGTAATTCCGATCCTGGCCGGTTCCTCAGCCATCGACACGGGGAATGACGTCACCTGCCCGCTTACCGATCAGCGCGGTGTCTCCCGCCCGCAGGGTTTGCACTGCGACATTGGGGCATTTGAATCCCTGGAATTCGCGACGGCTACCCCAACCACGACTTTGACCCCCACGTCTACCTCCACGCATACAGTTACTCCGACCAACACGATTACTCCGACTCGAACGTTCACACCAACTAGAATCCCACAATTAGATGCACCTGTTTTAATCTATCCAATCAATGGAGTGATCGTCACTTCTGCTCAGCCTAAATTTGATTGGGGTGATGTCGCCGGAGCGACCAACTATGAAATTCAGATATCTACTACCAGCGACTTTTCCACCATATTGATCAATTCCAGTAGTATTGATTCCTTTTTCAAATATGGACAACCGCTGCCACGCGGGATTGTCCTGTACTGGCAGGTACGCGCCTACGGTCAGATAAGGCCCAGTGAGTGGTCATCCAGCTACTTCAGTATCAAGTAGCATATTGTCCACATTGAGATTGGACGATCCCAAAGAATAGAAATGGTTACGGCGGCTGCCAGATCTGGCAGCCGCCTTTCCATGTGATGAACCTCATAAGGTGCACCATGTTGTGGCTCCCCCGCTCCCTTCAGGGGTCGCAACACCCCTGCGAGGTGCTTGTGACAATCTGTAAGCATGTCATTGCGAACCCTGTTTTTGTACTATAGGGTGTGGCAATCCATTAACCATAATTTTCCAACGATGTAGAATGTTCTCATTAACGGATTGCTTTTCCCGTAGGGGATGCTTTGCGATCGGCGGGGGCGAGCAATGACGACCCTGGGCAGATTCGCCATATTGTGTGCATTGCACTAAGCGATAGATGTATACTAATAAGAGAAATGGTTTTATTGTCCATTCCATAATCAAGGATCACAACCTGATGTCCAATCCATCCAATCTACCGATCACCAAATCCGATTTCCTGTTATATTGCGAGGCTCCCCGCCATTTGTGGGCTGCGAAAAATGGAAAAATCGAAAAAGTCCTTTCTGATTTCGACCAGCTCCTGATCGACCAGGGCTATGAGGTGGAAAGCTTGGGCAGGAAATACCTCGTGCAGGTGGTGCTCCCACAGGATCGTGATCTTACCCTCTCCTGGCAGCCGACCTATTCGGATGGCACTTTTCAAGCCAGGCTGGATGGGCTGATCTGTAAATCCAATTCAAAAACCCATGACCTGTACGAGATCAAAAGCAGCACGGGTGTGGATAAAGAGAATCTATACGATGTTGCCTTTCAAGCTTTGATCCTCATTCAACAGATCAAAGTGGATCATTACTACCTGTTGCACCTGAACAAGGAATATATATTCAAGAATAAATTGGATCTTTCAAAGCTCTTCCTTGCCGAAGATATTACGGATAAGGTGAACAAGCTAATACCTGAGATCGAGATAAAAAGGCAGTTGGCGGTACAGGCAGCCCAGACTGTCAATCCAACTGATCTTCAACACTGTTACACCCCGGCTCAATGTCCATGCATGGGAGTTTGCCACCCGAACCTGCCCGAATTCTCGATCTATGACATCCCCCGTCTCAGCCAGCAGAAAAAACAGCAATTATTGGATCTCGGGATCATCTCTGCCAGGGATATCCCGGCTTCGATCGACCTGAATGATAAACAATGGCTGGTCGTCGAAAGAGCAAAAACGAACACTGAGCATATCGACCGGGCAGCCTTGAAAACCGAGCTGGGTAAGATTCAATTCCCCGTCTATTTTCTGGATTACGAAACCTGTATCTTTGCCATACCTCTGTACGAGGGCTATCATCCCCAGCAGCAGATTGTCTTCCAATATTCGCTGCATAAACTGGAAAAGATCGATGGCGCGCTCACCCATACGGATCATATCTCGCTTGGACCCTGTGATCCGTGCCTGCCGCTGCTCGAGCAGCTCAGTGGAGAGATCGGCTCAACCGGCACCATCATCGTCTGGAACAAGGCTTTTGAAATGACGATGAACCGCGAGATGGCACTGGTCCAGCCCCAGTACGCAGCCTTCCTGACCCAGCTCAATGACCGCATCTTTGACCTGGGAGAACTGGTCAACCGCGGCTACTACCTGCATCCGGGATTCAAGGGCAGCTGGTCGATAAAAAATGTTCTGCCGGTGATGAAACCGGAGCTATCGTACCAAGACCTGGCTGTCAACAAAGGCGACCAGGCCAGCATTATCTGGTGGAAACTCTGTTATGTAAACCTGGAGCAGGAAGAAAAACTGAGATTGACAGAAGCCCTGCGCCGCTATTGCGAGCTGGACACATTTGCCATGGTAGAGTTGTTCAAAATATTCAGAGATTTGATTAAATGACAGGTATTTTCTCCCCCGATAAGCGAATTGTAGTCATTGCGAGCCACGTATTTGTTCTATGTGGCGCGGCAATCCATTAAGCAGAATTGTCTAACGCCGTAGAACCATCACGTTAATAGACTGCCACGTCAGCCACTACGTGGCTTCCTCGCAGTGACAGGTAGTTATTTTGAGTGTCACCACCCTTCGGCCTCGCTGTTCCGGTGTTTGTATTTTCTAGGGGTGACCTGCCTCCTCCATGGAGGAAATAGTAGGTGCGCGTGTTCTCGGGTGCGTCCTTCCTGGGCAATACAAGTAACTTTGCATCGACACTATGCAATGATGATGATTTGATGGCAGCAAAGACGCACCATCAGCGTTAAGTGGTGCATCATCCCCGTCAGCTCCCTATTTAGTTTTAAATACCAACCCTTCGGGACCGCGATCCACGCGGATCTTGGCGCCTTCCTTGAATTCGCCGGCCAGGATCTTCAGTGCCAGCGAGTCCTGCAGTTCGCGCTGGATGGCGCGTTTCAACGGGCGGGCGCCGAAATCGGGGTCATACCCCTTCTCGGCCAGGTATTCCCTAGCGGCTTTCGTCACATCGAGCTGAAAACCTTTATCAGCCAGCAAAGCGCTCACGCGGCGCAGCTGGATGCCGACGATCTCGGCCAGGTGATCCTTGCCAAGCGGGTGGAAGATCACGATCTCGTCGATGCGGTTGAGGAACTCGGGGCGGAATTGCGCCTGCAAAACGCGCGTTATCTCATCGCGCGAGACGGTATGGCCGCCCTCCCACAGCTGGTTGCCCAGGTTCGACGTCATTATGACCACCGTGTTGCGGAAGTCCACCGTGCGGCCCTGGCCGTCGGTCAACCGGCCGTCGTCCAGCAGCTGCAGCAGGACGTTGAAGACCTCGGGATGCGCCTTTTCGATCTCATCGAACAGCAGGACGCTGTACGGGCGGCGCCGCACTGCCTCGGTCAACTGCCCGCCTTCTTCATAGCCCACATATCCGGGCGGCGCACCGATCAGGCGCGAGACGGTGTGCTTTTCCTGATACTCGCTCATGTCAATGCGGATCATCGCCTTCTCGTCGTCGAAAAGGAATTCGGCCAGGGCGCGCGCCAGTTCGGTTTTGCCCACTCCGGTCGGTCCGAGGAAGATGAATGACCCGATCGGACGGTTGGGATCCTGCAGTCCGGCGCGGGCACGGCGCACGGCATTCGACACGACCTGCACGGCTTCGTCCTGACCGACGACGCGCTCATGCAGGGCACCCTCCATGCGCAGCAGCTTCTGGGTCTCGCCTTCCATCAGGCGCGAGACCGGGACGCCCGTCCAGCGGGCGACCACCGCCGCGATCTCCTCGGGATCGACTTCCTCTTTAAGCAAGGCACCCTTGATCTGGATGCTTTTCAGGTGTTTTTCTGCCTCGGTCAGTTTGCCTTCCAGCTCCCGCAGCGTGCCATAGCGCAGGCGCGCCGCCTTTTCCAGTTCGGCGTGACGTTCGGCCCGCTCGATCTCGGCCCGGGTCGCTTCGATCTGCTCCTTGACCGAACGCAGGTCCGCAATGGCCTGCTTTTCATTTTGCCAGCGGGCGGTGATCTGGCGCGAGCGTTCCTTGAGTTCCGCCAGCTCCGCGACCAGCTTTTCCAGGCGTTCCTTGGATGCCTTGTCCTTCTCTTTCTTGAGCGCCTCCCGCTCGATCTCGAGCTGCATCACCTGACGGTCGACCTTGTCCAGTTCCTGCGGCTTTGAGTCGATCTCGGTGCGCAGCCGGGCAGCCGCCTCGTCGATCAGGTCGATGGCCTTATCGGGCAGCTGGCGGTCGGTGATATAGCGATTGCTGAGGGTCGCAGCTGCGATGACGGCCGGGTCGGTGATACGGACGCCGTGATGGACCTCGTAGCGTTCCTTGAGACCGCGCAGGATCGAGATGGTATCCTCGACATCCGGCTCCTCGACCAGGATCGGCTGGAAGCGGCGTTCCAGGGCGGCATCCTTCTCGATGTATTTGCGGTATTCATCCAGGGTGGTGGCGCCGATCATGTGCAGTTCGCCGCGCGCCAGCATGGGCTTGAGCATGTTGCCGGCATCCATCGAGCCCTCGGCCTTGCCCGCCCCGATGACCGTGTGCATCTCATCCACGAACAGGATGATCTCGCCTGCCGAGTCGGTGATCTCCTTGAGCACCGCCTTGAGGCGTTCCTCGAACTCGCCGCGGAACTTGGCTCCTGCGACCAGCGCACCCATGTCGAGCTGGACGATGCGCTTCTTTTTCAGGCCGTCCGGCACGTCGCCGTTGACGATGCGCAGCGCCAGCCCCTCGGCGATGGCCGTCTTGCCAACGCCGGGCTCGCCGATCAAAGCCGGGTTGTTCTTGGTGCGGCGGCTGAGGATCTGGACCAGCCGGCGGATCTCTTCATCGCGCCCGATGACCGGGTCGAGTTTGCCCTGCCGCGCCAGCGCGGTCAGGTCGCGCCCGTATTTTTCGAGAGCCTGGTAGGTGCCCTCGGGATTCTCGCTGCTGACGCGCTGCGTGCCGCGGATGTCTTTCATTGCACTCAGGATGGCATCCTTCGTCAGGCCGTGCCCGGCCAGGCGCTTGCCCTCGACCGAATCGGTCAGTCCGAGCAGGATGTGTTCCACGGAGACGTAATCGTCCTGCATGCCTTTGGCATAGCGCTCGGCGGCGGAAAGGACGTCAGCCGTGGCGGGAGCCAGGCCAATCTCCTGGTTTGCACCCTGGACCTTGGAGAGGTTATCCAGATCAGAAGCCAGTTCCACGCGTAACGCGTCGACGCTGCCCGCAACTTTGGTTATGATGGCCGGTACGACGCCTTCGTCCTGGCGGATCAGCGCCATCAGCAGGTGCGCCGGTTCGATGGCCTGGGCATGCAGCTCCCGGGCCAGCTCCTGCGCGCTGAAGATGGCTTCCTGCGATTTTTGGGTGAATTTATCGAGGTTCATGGGCATCCTCCGGATTAATAAATGTCAGAATGGATTATAAGCCCGGATCGAAATATCAAAAATTATCATCTCCAATGTCTGGGCAATCGTTGGACGTTCACTTCATCCCCGGTCAAGATGTATATATATCAGCAAATATTAATTATTAAGTATTGTAATTGAATAAATATCGAGCTATAATACAAATGTCGCCACAAATGGACACCGAAGTGTATCGCAAAGAGGGGTAAGGATGCGGTTGAAACATGGTGTTCTGAGTTAAATCAACTACAAAACCTTTTCTCCGGATTGCTTCGTGCTGATCTCCAAAGGGAGCAGGCATTTCCACCCCCGAGAAGAAGAACCGCATCATATAGCCTGCATTCTTGCTCCCTACACGGGGAGTCCAGGTAGGACGGCTCGTCGTCTGGAGGATATCGTAGCTCAACGATGGTGACTTGGATATCAACTATATTCAAATGGCAGTATATGATAGATTCGACATTCTCTCACCCATTATCTTTATTCCTCTTGTTATAAAAGATTACTGATAAACCAGTTCATCAGTTGTTAACCACATTAATCGTTTTAGGAGGTATCTAATGCTTATCAAATTGCCTTCGATATTAATAATTATTCTCATGATAACAAGTTGCTCTCTAATAACGACACCTGCACCCACTTCCAAACCCTTGTCCACATTCCCGTCAAAACAACCAGAACCTCAACGCCCAATAATTGAAGGAAAGGTTTCTGGGTTGCTTGACGATAGACTCCTGACGATACACGTGAATACGCCAGAGGGAAGAGAAGCCATTTATTACACACAGAAAGGAAATGGCCATTGGGAAATTGTTGTAACCAATGCATCTGGGGTAGATTATGTAATAACAGCCGAATCAACAGGATACAAAAGCAATCCAGTAAGTTACACTATCCATTTAAGCGATACAACGGCATATGTTGTTGAATCAGGCCAAATAACCCAGAATGAAGCGTTACATTTGGATTTTCAGTTTACTTCGTCCAGTCCTCCAAGCAATTGAGACGATGATAGGTATTGTTTAATCGGGCCGTTCAATATCGGCTTGCAATGGACAGTGACTTCGCCGCTTGTGAGTGTGCGTTCTTCGCCAGCAAGGTCATGGATTTGCAATGTTTGAGAGCCGGCTCCTGCGCGCTGAAAATGGCTTCCTGCGATTTTTGGGTGAATTTATCGAGGTTCATGGGCTTCCTCCGAATTAATAAATGTCAGAATGGATTATAAGCCCGGCATGTATAAAGGATGTCAGCAAAAAGGAAGAGCAGGATAAACAACGATTCCCGCGGATAAAACTTACCTCTGGCCAGGCATTCCCGCCGTGGACTTTCCTGTGGGCTAAACAATGGGGGTCGGCATGAGCTTGGGGTCGACGACCGGTATGCAGGAAACCAACAGGACTGCCCGGATCAAGGCCCGGGAATGGGTTTGATAAAACCTAAATTCAGGTTGATTGTATATTGCCGCTCATTGCCGGGTCAACGTAACCCCCAATTTCACTCTGCAGAGCAAATACCATAATCATTCGATGCGTTTACAAGGATAAATGTACTTAATTTTATTAATATAGTATGCTCTGTAAGATTTTGAATTTAATAAACCTGTATATATTCTCTCTGGAACCTTGGAATATTGGATAATCACAGCCGGCAATAATTCAATTTCCAATATCCTTTGCGAAGGATCATAACCCACTGATTTCAGGTCGTTAGAAGGAATATTGATTCGTATCATGCAACCTCCTTTCTGGATCATGAGCAATCTTACTTGCTTGTTCAAACCATAAGCATTGGTACATACTCTTCAGTGTAATTTCCTCATATCTTCGTCTCAGTTCACCATTTTCCTTAAATAATTTGTATTATGTATTATTATTTCATTATATATATACATGATGTCAGGCTTCAAATCAGGCTCAAGAAATAGAACGCACCATCGCTAATTGGTGCATCATCTACTCCCCGTAAGGGCACCCACCCAAACCCCCTAAGAACCCTGAAAAAACATACGCCATGGGCGTCCCTCCATTAGTACCCTGGTAGAACATATGCCATGGGCGTCCACCTCCCCCTAAGTACCCTGGTAGAACATAGGGCAGGCGGGGGCTATCGGAGGGCAGGCGGAGGCTATCGGAGGGTCGCAATGATACTTTCTCTTCTGTAAAGACAGGCACGCGATGTCTTCCCCTGCGTACAAAAAACTACTATACTATGTGATAGATCATTCCCCATCACCAATCCATCGCCGCTCATAGACAAGCATTTTCCGATTCCCAAATCTGATAGGAGGAAATATGGCACCAAATCGCAAAATGTCGAGTTGGAGTTTTTTCCTGGTGTGGGTCGTCCTTTCTTTCCTGGACGTGCTGTTGGGATTTCTTATATTTTTCATCGGTGCATCCCTCCTGGGAGAATCCTCAGGAGCACTGGCGAGAATGGGTATACCCCTGACTTTACTTCTCTTTGTGATCGCCTTCGGGCTTGTCACCGGCGTTGCACAGTGGTCTGTCCTAAAGCGCTACAAGGAGGGTACAGCCGCCTGGATCGGCGCCACCCTGCTGGGATTCCTGATCAGCAGTCCGGCGGTTTTGTTCTGGGGCGGAGGGTTCGGCCCGGTCATCCTGCCCACGGCCAGCCTTATAATGACGGCTGTATCAGGCCTCGCACTGGGGCTCATGCAGTGGCTGTTCTTGCGCAGGAAGGCAGGCTTATCTCCCTGGTGGATCGGGGTCAGCTTTCTTGGATGGATCCTCGCCGATGTGATCGCCATCTGGCTGAGGACTCTGAGCTATCAGATGGGGCCGATCTATTACTGGGTGGGCTTGATCTTCTTCGGGATCATGCTTACCGGGGTTGGGATAACCCTGCTGTTCAGGCAGCGCACGCAGAGCGACCTCCCGGGCACCTGATCAAAAAACGTATGTTGTCACCTGCATATTCCCTTCCCCCTCAGGGTGATCCGGGGGAAGCAGTCTTCCACGTAAACGTCCGGAAGGAGGATACTATGCAACAGTCAACCGTTCAATACGAATTGGGTTACATCGAAACGCAACCGGCGAATTGGTTGACGTAGGGTGCATCGTTTTTGGGTTCAGGCACCCAAACAAGCTCAAAACGAAGACGGTCAAACGGTTATGTCATGCATCGAAGATGCACCACATATTATAGGTGCAGTGAACCGCACTCCATGCATTGAAAATTCACGTTCTGCCTGGTGCGGTGAACCGCTGCCAGGTAAAAGCGATCACTAAAACAGATGTTTATTCCTTCGTCTATCTTGAACGCTGTATCAGTTTTGGATTATGTGTGACGGGCTCCCCCAACGAAGTGGCACTCCTGGAGAGAAAAGCGGAAGCTGAAATGATCTCCTCCCCCGGAATATTTTGAAGATTGGGAAAAAGCTCCCTTACTTAACCGTGGACTGCGTGGGTGACGCTACTCCCCTTTGATACTCCAAAATTACTGTTTTTTGTGTAGCCTGTTTTGAAGCCTGTCTATAAGTATCATATAATTATAGATTTAGGGATATTTCTTTATCACAAGTAGCTTTGATCAATTATAAAAATTAGTAAGAAACACTGATTTTTCTTAATCAGATTTGATACCTGGCACTATCATAGGAATCTCCTAATACCATTACCGTTAGCACTGCAGCGAGACCTCTCAATATGTCTCGCTTTTTTTGTTTTGATAAAGAACAGGAAGATCCAACCGGTACGAAATATGATGACAGAAGGAGGTAGTATGGAATAGACGGATCCCCCAGATCATTAGGTCAGATATAGGATCGATAGATCCAATCTGTATTTCGATAAAGAATTGGATTCCTCTTGATATGGGATGAATAAAGATCGAAAAAAGAAAAGGAGATGAAAATGCCTAATGGGAAAGAACCACCAGTGAAACTTCTCAAAGATACACATGTATTGAGGTTGGCATATACAGCCAGTTCAGATTACGTCATGTTTCTGGCGTTTCAACGGATCAAAGAACTTCAAGTATTCCGCGATAATAAAGCGACAGCTCCCTACATCCTGAAACAATACACTTCTGTCATGGACCGGATAAGCGATCCTGTGATCCTTGGCGCCCATCTCTATGCCCTGGAACTCACTGGAGCAAAAGCAGATCTGCGCAAGGCTCTGGTCGATACCCTGAGCCACAAAAAACTGCGCCAGGACACGATGATCACCCAACTGGCCGGCAAGATGGCATTCCGCCTGCTTCAACGCAAAATTCCACCAACGAAAGATCTCAACAATCAAGAGCTGGATGGGATTCGCGACGCACTAAGAAAGGAGGTAATGCCATGAGCCACCGCATTCTTAAAACCTCCGCCAATAATACCGTCAACCATTCACACCCGACCCCGGATTGGACCGCCGCCGAACAGACGAGCATCCAGGCAGATATGTTTGCAGATTACCCCGGCATCCAGGCTGTCGATTACGTCCATCTCGATCTCAGTCATGAAACAATGCTGCCGACAAGATGTTATAACTGCTGGGGATTCACTTTCAATCCGCGCCAGTGCTGGATCAGCACCGGCAACGACGTCCAGACGATCCTGACGGATAACGGCACTCAGGTCTATCCCCCCAATCTTCGTCTAGGTGATGTGATCTGCTATCGAGACAGTTACGGCGTCATCACCCATACCGGGCGTATTGTGGGTTTGAGCGCCACCGGTCAGCCGACCCTGGTTCAAAGCAAGTGGGGTGCAACCGGAGAGTACCTGCACGCTCCGGCTAATGTGCCGTCGATCTATGGCACCGATCGAACCTATTGGCGCGTGACGCCGTTGAGTGGCAAGGGCGATGCCTGGGTCAGCGACAACAGTGCGGATGACCGCTTGCCCAACCCTGTCGGGACGTTGTGCTGCAGCCCGGATTTATGGTTGAACAATCACGGCGGCACCTACATGGAAAATGCAAATCGCGGAAACCCGAACAACATCTACGTGCGCGTTCACAACCCGGATACGCTGGCCATTACCGGCGCCGAGGTGCGCGTGTACTGGTGCAATCCCACAACCGGAATGCCCCACGATCAATGGAATCTGATCGGGACGACCACGGTGAACGTTCCCGCAGGTGGCATCCAGGTAACCAGCCCGGTCGTCTGGACGCCATCCTTATCCGTGCCCGATCACGCCTGTCTCTTTGCCATCGTCAACACCGGCGACGACCCTCGTGCAGCGGCCACACTCGACCCGATCGTATGGCCTTTCGATTGGGCTTTCGATAATAATATCGTCTGGCACAACCTCAACGTGATCTGGGTATTTTCCGGCGCGCCCATCGAATTTTATTTCGAAGCCCATAACCCATTCCCATGGCCGACACATTTCGACATTAACGCCACACTCGAACCGATCGGTCCCAAAGAAATACTCACCATGAACCTGAACCCCAGGATCGCCTATCGGGTAGTTGCACCGGTCTTTAAATTACGCTCCCAGGACCTGTTAACGGTCACTCCCCTGATCAGAAAAGACACCTGGCGCCAGGTCGGCGTCTTTGCGCCGCGGAAAAAATGGCGGGTGGCAACCCCGACGCTGAAACCGGGTGAAGGGGAGAAAGTCACATTCAAAGCAGCCATCCCCAGGGAAGCCAGACCCGGAACAGCTTACCGCCTTCATTTTGAACAACAGGCCGGTGGTAGACTGACGGGAGCCATCACCTTTGTCCTCATCGTCAAGGATCCAAAGATGAAGGTCCCAATTAATTGAGGAAGAGGTTGAATCCCGATCCAGATCGAATCGGATTATGATGACGCCTTGATATGCTGAGTTTTACGGCATTGGAATCAGGAAACGGTGCGTCCCGGTCGGGACGTACCGTTCTTTGTGATATGGGAACATCTATTTGGAGGGATGAAAACGAAGATAAGTTTTCGCAGGCTGCATCCACCCACAAACTGCCCAGGCTGTAGGCTTTGCGTGACGAGCTGCCCCAACGAACCTCAACTCCCCCTAAGAGCGGGGGCTATAGGGGAGCCCAAGGGGGTCAGCGCGCCGCATCTGCTGGGATCGCTGGTCGGTATAGTTATCAGCCAGCTCGGCGCGATCACGCTGGTCGTCAGGATCATTGACGAGGAAAAGATGCTGGTGGATGAGTTGGAGGGGCACAAAGGGTACCAGGGGAATGTGAAATATCGGTTGATCCCGTTTATCTGGTAATTGTTTGGGACTTATTTATTTTTTCTAGATCTACCGATTGTCTTCCAGGGGATGGCTATCGCTAAGACCAGCGGTATCGTATACAGACCAAATATTGTCCAAAACCCTAATAATATTTGCCCCCCCAAAAACGGGGAAACCAGGTATATCATCAACAAAAATACCAACAATAAGGCAATATTCTTTAGCCAAGCGAGAATAATGATCATATTTACCTCATCTGATATTAATAACTATTTAACATATTCTAACATAATCAAGTCAATTGGTGCATCACCCCCCTTTCAGGGTACTGACGGGGGTCCGAAGAACGGATGTCGGTCACTACATGAACTCACCTGCACCCCGAAGGTGTGTCGCAATGACAGTACACTGTAATATTATTTCAAGAGCACACTATCGCTTACGATAAGCATCCCCACGAGGAGATATTTCAACCACCAAAATGATCAACTGATCCTTTTCGAGCGCATAAGTTATTCTCCAGTCCCCCACACGGATACGATACAGATTATCCACTCCCCCCATTTTTTTAGTACCAACGGGCCTGGGATCTTTTGTCAATTGATTGATGGCTGTACGAATTCGTAAAAACGTTTCCCGGTCGAGTTTATGCAGGATCTTCTCTGCGTCGCGATGGATATGGATCGTCCAGGTTTTCTTATCAGCCATCTAATCCTGCTTGTTTAGAATTTCTGCTTCGATCTCTTTCCAGGGTCGGGCGACAGATGGATCACGCTGCCATTCAGCATATGCCAGGGCAGCCCGGCGCTCAGCGCGTAAATCCTCCAATTCAGCCTTGATCTTGTCATAATCACCGGCAGGGATCATGACGACAACCTCCTTGCCATTGCGCTCGATGATGATATCCGATCGACCGGCATAGACCCTGTCAATGACTTCGCGCCATTTGGCACGCGCTTCTCCACTGTTTATTTTGGTTGTCGTCATATAATTCACCTTTTGTACCTTTTGTACATTATGTACATATTGTACCATTTATAGGATATGAAATCAAATGGACACATGTGGATCGTTCCCCCATTCCAGCCAGAGGAACACCTTAAGTTCGCGGTATCTGCATCGAGCGCTGCCAGGTAAAGGCAATATTCTAAGAAGATGGTGTTTCCATTGTCGATCGGCTGCGCTTTATCGGCTGTGGATTAAGCGTGACGAGCTACCCCAACAAAGTCGCGCACCCAACAACCCCCGCCTGACCTAAGTTCTACAAGGGTACTTAGGGGGACGCCCATGGCGAATGTTCTACCAGTGTTCTTGGGATGTAGGGGTGGAGCGAAAGCAGGCTGCCTAATTGATCCATTCGCCGGAAGTATTTTCTGACTGGGAAAATATGCGCGTACAAAACCGGGGACTCCTTGGGTAACTCAACCCATTCCATGGTCGATACCGTTGGGTAGTCAATCGGTATATCACGAAGTCCCCACGTGAATATCTGCTTCGTGATCTAAGAGAGTATATATTAGTCAAAGGATGGATTTGTGATAGTTATTTACCAAAATATTATAATTAATATCATTCGTATTAAATATCAACTTGCATTCTTTAAACGGACACCTTCTATACGCAACATCTCAAGCATATTAATACAATCGATATCCATCAACCGACAAACGTTTGGTATTTTTAAATATCTGCTTCCTGGACCATTTGGTTGTTCTTCTGTAACCACACAGCATGATTTAACTTTAGCTGTAGCAATAACAAAAGGATCAGCACTGGATTTGGATTGTCTTAGATCCAATATATTCGGATAGTCTTTCAATATTTCTGTCGCCGTAATCTGAATGTTCTCATCTAGTGGTAAAAATATACTTATATGATTTTGAGCCCATTTGAATATCCCATCATCTTGTGCTTCAAGTTCTAAAAATACTTCATTTGAAGAAATAAGAATTCCATTTTCAGCTAAATCACTAACAGCATCCCAAGCTCCTGGCATAACATCATATGGATAAATTCTATTTAATGTTGTAAACGAACAGGTATCTACAACATACTTTGGTAGTGCCATATTATCTTACCCCCACTCTCTCACCTATAGCTTTAAGATGTTTTAATCTAACATCTAGATAATTAGATATATCACTACTAGTAATTATATTATTATCAAATGCATTCAAAACTAAACGTGTATATGGTTTTCCAGCAAGACTTATAACATTAGTAGCAGGTGGTACAAATCCCGAAGTTTTACCAATTTTCTTATACTGCTCGAGATATTGTTCTCTTTTAATCTTATAAAAACTATCTGTAATTAAATCTAAGGAAAGCATGCGTCGTAATGCAGCTTCACGACTTACACAAAATCGTAAAGCAATTTTTTCAATTTTATTATCTGTTAATCCACTTTCATAACTAAGGTTAATAATATTTTGATATTCATAATAAAAATCAGAACTTGGCATCAAAGTAGAAGCAGCAATCTGATTACAAAATACCTCAATTTGATGTTCTTCAGGGGGCAGGTTAATATTTGGATCTATCTCACACACACCGGATGTCTTGAGAAGTATATGGGCATACTCATGAATAAGTGAAAAAATTCTCCCAGTATATGTATCTTTACGATTTACCACAATAACGGGCAGCGGAAATTCACCAATTGAAAAACCTCGGGCTATAGAAGGATCGAATTGACTGGTTTGAAATACTAATACATTAATTTTTTCAAGACATTCTCTCCATTCATTAAAAGCTATTCTGTTATCTCCCCAATTCCTTTGTTTATCAATAGAGACATCTAATTTGTTGCGTATTATTTCGCTTACTTTATCCGGTTGATCATATAAAGACAAAGAGATTGAATAATCTATTATTTGATCTCCCATTTCTTGAGATAAATCCATATAAATATCTCGTCTATTCATTGCAATATGAATCTCATTTGCCAGCTCTGGAGAAATATCAGGTATTTCTCCCCCTGGTAAACGTCTGAAATCTTTAACAGGTATAGGTTTTAAATCTGGTGGTGATGGTAGATAGAAAAAAGCGAAAGGTTGATGATAAACTCGAGCGACCTCGTGTAGTTGATTGACTGTCGGATAAGATATACCTTTTTCCCATGAATCGAGTTTTTCTAGAGGTACTTGTATTCTTTTTGCAGCCTCTTCCTTAGATAGGTATGAATATTGTCGAGCCCAGATAAGTAGATTCGGTTGAATAAAAGCTGTTAACCCTTTCGCCATTGATCACCAATCCTTATCTATATTAAAAGGTAAAACGCATTTTGGTAAGAAATATACTTTACGTTGGGTTGAATCTTGTCTCGTAAATAATTTGCCAATTTAATAGAATATTTTCCAGCATTCTTACCAAGAATATTTCTTGATGCAAACTTTACTAGATCTATTGATGGAATCACCCAATACATCTCAGCCTGTTCAGAATAAAAGATAAAGAAATAATTCTCCCGCGGATTGGGAATCGTCATGGCGGCAAAGAAGCCGGCATTCTTCGGGTCACACTCAGTAGAGCGTGCTTTGATCTGGATATCCAAATATCGAAGTTGCTCGGATTTCTCAATACGGACCACGCAATCGATCTGCTTGTCATCTACAAGGGTTAAATAAACATCATAGTGTCGTTTTAATAGTTCAGCTATTACGGTAAACTCATGACGTTTTCCAAATGATGCATTGCTACGAAAATAATGAGTTGGCACAGCCTGTTTATCAACTATATCATCTTCAGTTTTGAAATTAGTAAAAGACATATTTGTAGTCAGCGGTATTTCTTGTTTATCAGATGGAATCGAACTGTAAAATAACCGAATTGGTCTTAATCGATAATTGACCCCTGGGATTGTCGCAAGTATGCTTGAAACAAAAGAAGAACTCCAATCGCTATGAACTTTTATCTGTGTGGCTGTAATGCTTTTATTTAATTGGAGATCATGCCAGGAGGTTTCTATCTCTTTATGATATTTAATTGATCTCTTTTTCATGGTGCTATGTGGGCGAACGATAACTTCCTGATCCTCTATTGATATGAAATCAAAAGGTTTAGGATCAGCAAGTGTTTTTAATACCTGCCCTTCAAGTGATTTCAAATGTGAAAAAAGATCAAAATCCATGCTCCACCTCCCGTGGGTTACCCATAAGTTAAGCCATAAGATATTATATAACCATACTATAATATGGGCATACCATTTTCAAATAACAAAAACCAATGAGCGAAGCCAAAGCGCGAATCAAGATCAACTCCTTGCTTACCGAAACAGGATGGCGTTTACTGGATGACGATACAGGTAGAGCAAATGTCATTCTTGAGAATAACGTCAAGATCACCGAGCACCTGATCGATGATTGGGGTGAAGATTTTGAAAAAACACGCAATGGTTTCATCGATTTCCTTCTACTCGATAAAAACGGATTCCCATTTATCGTGCTGGAAGCCAAAGCGGAAGACAAGGAACCACTATTCGGTAAAGAACAGGCGAGAAAATATGCTGTATCGCAAAACTGCCGGTATGTAATCCTTTCCAATGGTAATTCCCATTATTTATGGGATCTCAAATTAGGAAACCCGCAAGTCATCAGCCGCTTCCCTTCGCCGGAGACCATCGAAGGATATTCAAATTTCATACCAGACCCGGAAAGGTTGGCACGCGAACCAGTAGGATCGGATTACATTATCATCACCCAAAAACCCGATTATCAAAATGACCCTGTATGGCTGGATGAGTCTAAAAGAACACAGTTTTTAATCAATAATAAATTAAGCTTATTGCGCCCTTATCAGGTGAAAGCCATTCAAGCTATACAGAAAGCGGCAGGAGGGGGTAAAGAACGCTACCTACTGGAAATGGCCACGGGCACCGGAAAAACGTTGATCTCGGCTGCATTGATCAAGCTATTCCTGAGGACTGGTAATACACGGCGGGTATTATTCCTGGTGGACAGACTAGAATTAGAAGATCAGGCGTATAAGTGTTTCGTTGAATTCCTGCGAAACGATTACAAGACAGTCATTTACAAGGAAAACCGCTCGGATTGGCAGAAGGCGGAGATCGTGGTTTCCACCATTCAAATCTTCCTGGCTAATAACCGTTACAAAAGGATGTTCGCGCCAAGTGATTTCGACCTGGTTGTATCCGATGAAGCACATCGCTCGATAAGCGGGAACAGCCGGGCTGTGTTCGAGTATTTCATCGGATACAAGCTGGGATTAACCGCCACACCCAGGGACTACTTAAAAAATATCGACCCCGCCAAGCTCAGCCAAAACGACCCGCGAGAAACAGAGAGGCGTATTCTTCTAAGTACTTACAGGACGTTCGGATGCGAGAGTGGCATACCCACCTTCCGCTATTCGTTGCTCGAAGGCGTGAAGGAGGGTTACCTGGTTAACCCGGTGGTTGTGGACGCGCGCACGGATGTAACAGCCCAATTACTGTCCGAAGCGGGTTATGCGGTGATCGAGACTGACGAAGAAGGAAATGAAAGCGAGGAAATCTTCGGCCATCGAGATTTCGAGAAACGGTTCTTCTCGGATGACACAAACCGGGTCTTCTGTGAAACCTTCCTGAAGAACGCGTTATTGGACCCGATAAGTGGTGAGATTGGCAAGAGCATCGTTTTCTGTGTCAGTCAGAAGCACACCGCCAAGGTCGCACAAATATTGAATGCCCTAGCTGATAAGATATTTCCTGGAAGATACCAATCAGATTTCGCAATGCAGGTTACATCATCTGTTCAAGATGCGCAACAGATGGCGATCAACTTTTCCAACAATAAACTCTCCGGCTCGGCAAACGTCGATGCGCGTTACAAGACGGGTAAAACGCGGGTATGCGTGACGGTCGGGATGATGACAACCGGTTACGACTGCGAGGACCTGATCAATCTGTGCCTGATGCGTCCGATCTTCTCACCGACTGATTTTATCCAGATCAAGGGACGCGGTACGCGCATTTATAATTTTTCAAAAGATATTATCGACCCAAAATTCAAGCTGGAAATCGGACCACAACGAAAAAAAAAGTTCAAGATCTTCGATTTCTTTGCAAACTGTGAATACTTCGAGGAAAAATATAAGTATGACGAAGTTCTCGAATTACCAACTATTGTTGTACACAAGCCTGAAGGTGATATAGAAGTATCAACACCCATCGGAGAATATATAAGAACCGATGATGATTGGATCACGGAACTTAGAGAAAAATCCGTAGGCACGGATGGGATGCGTATTGACCGTATGTATTTCGACCGTTTCCAAGAGCAAGTGAAAGCCGATCCGTTAGTTGCCGAAAAGGTGCGAAATGGTGAATGGGAATCCGCGTTAAAAGAAGTAGAAGACAAACACCTTGATAAACCAGAAGACTATTTCAACTTGGAGAAATTGCGCAAAGCGGTGAATGCTGACAGACGGTTAACCTTGAAGGAAATTTTGGAACTGATCTTTGGGCTGATACCCTACATCAAATCTAAAACCGAACTACTTGAGGATGAATTTGAAAAATTTGATAGTCGCTACATGCCCCCAGATAATGAATTCACCAACGCACGCAATTTCTTTAAGACCTACCTTTCCGATGAGGAATTCCGATTGCAGGTGGATGCAGGTAATTTCGCTGGATTGATCGGGAGTCATCCCGGCGGGGAATTCCTCAGGAAATTAAGCGCAGGCTTGCGCAATAAAATCGTCAACTACATCAAGGATTACGTGCCGCTTAATCAATTTACTGGTTAATAGAATTTATTATGTTTAAATCATTACCATTACTTTCTTTACCGCCAAAAGTATTTATCAGTTACTCACATAATGATCATGATTTTGTAGAACGTCTGTCAAATGATTTACTTAAAAATGGATTTTTTGTGTGGTGGGATGAATGGGAAATAAACGTTGGCGATTCTCTAATTAGTAAAATCGAGGACGGGATTTCGTGCTCATCAAATCTTGTTATTGTTCTTTCTCATAATTCAGTTGATTCACCTTGGGTGAGAGAAGAATTAAAAGCAGCTCTCATAATGCAATTAGAAGAAAAGAGAGTAATTGTATTACCAGCACTTATCGATGATTGCACCATACCATTATTCTTAAAAGATAAAAAATATGCTGACTTTAGAGAAAATTATGAACAAGGATTAGCAGCAATAATAAAAGCAATACAACCACCAGATTTAGGCAATTATGGCAGGGGCAATAATGGCGATTATCACAATGATTATGTATTCGACTGGGGTTTAATAAATAATAGATATGGTGCAGTAATAAAAATAACATGTCATAGCGATAAATTGCCTTATACAATTTTCTGTGAAGTCACAGCGACAACAAATGATAAATTATCAGAAAGAATGCAAGAATATTATGATGCTGGATTTTCTTGGGCGATAGCTAATATGTTATTAATACAAATAGAGGATTGCATTAAGGATTCGTCACCAATAATATTAATACAAGGCGATACAGAAGCAAAATCTGAGTATAAAATAGTTGATCCTAATCATGGAACTAGCTTAGATTTAGTTGTAAAAGCAAGACGGCTGGGTATTGATCCTGGTTCTGATATAGTATTCGAATGGGGGTCAACGTTTAGATATTTAACAAAAAGGCATTATGATATCTTAAGAAGTACGATATCTAAAGACGAACAAGAGAAGTTTTATAGATGGTTTACAAGCAATCCAATCAAATGACGTAAACAAAGGTATAGATTACTTAAATGTTAGATATAGAAACCAAACGCAGGATCGATACCGCCCGAGATATACTGGTCGGTAAGGTGCCAGACCCCAAGAGCCAAGTAGAGCAGATCACGATCGCTTTGACTTACAAATTCATGGATGACATGGACCATGAATCGCTTGAACTTGGGGGTAACGCCAGCTTCTTCACCGGCGAGTATGAGAAATTCGGTTGGAGCCGCATTTTTGACCCTCGCCACGGAGGGCATGAGATGCTAGGTCTGTACTCTGATGCTATCACCCGCATGAGCCAAAATCCCAATATCCCTCAACTCTTTCGAAATATCTTCAAGAACGCTTTTCTGCCCTACCGGGACCCTGAAACGTTGAAATTATTTCTGAAGACAATTAATGAATTCACCTATGCACAGAATGGGCACTTGGGTGATACATTTGAATACCTATTATTAGTACTTGGTTCCCAGGGCGATGCCGGGCAATTTCTGACCCCGCGTCATATCATCGATTTCATTGTTGAAGTAGTCGATCCAAAGAAGAATGAAATCATCTTGGATCCCGCTTGCGGAACAGCCGGTTTTTTAATCTCTGCATATAAACATATTCTGAAAAACAACCAGGGAGATAATGCCCTTACACCAGATGAACGAAATAATTTACTCACGAATTTCAAGGGATACGACATCTCACCAGATATGGTGAGACTATCTCTTGTCAATCTATTCCTACATGGATTTGTCCAACCGCTGATCTATGAATACGACACACTGACCAGCGAGGAACGCTGGGATGACTACGCTGATGTGATCCTAGCCAATCCTCCTTTCATGTCGCCAAAAGGCGGTATCCGACCACACAAGCGCTTCTCCGTGCAATCGAATCGCAGCGAGGTATTATTTGTGGATTACATAGCCGAGCACCTAACACTAACTGGTAGGGCAGGTGTTATCGTGCCAGAAGGTATCATTTTTCAATCAGCTGGAGCCTACAAACGGTTAAGAAAATATTTAGTTGATCAGAATTATCTGTGGGCTGTTGCCTCCTTACCAGCTGGTGTTTTTCACCCCTACTCAGGAGTGAAAACGTCCATTTTGTTCATGGATAAATCGCTAGCGAAAAAGACTACTGAAATCCTATTCATTAAAGTTGATAATGATGGCTTTGACTTGGGAGCGCAGCGCCGGCCAACCGAAAAATCAGATCTACCAAGTGCTTTAAGGATTTTAAATGAGTATAAGCAAACCCTAGAGATTAATAAAAGTACTAAAACCTTAGCAGTAAATAAATACCGTTTGTCAGGTAATGACTACAATTTAAACATTGATAGGTACCAGGAGGTGATCATTACCGGAAAGCAAACCTACCCGCTTGTTCCTCTTGGTAATTTATGTGACTTTATTAACGGAAAAGCATTCAAGCCTGAAGACTGGGAAAAGATAAATAGAGATGGCTTACCAATCATTAGAATTCAAAACTTAAATGACCAAAATGCTAAATATAATTATTATAGCAAACCGGTTGACGATAAATATTATGTAAATAAAGGTGACTTATTATTTTCTTGGTCAGGGTCTAAGGGAACTTCTTTCGGCGCTCATATTTGGAATAATTCTAAAGGTGTTTTGAATCAACATATTTTTAGGGTGATTTTTGATAGCACAGTAATAAAAGAATATTTACTAATAGCTTTAAATAAAGCTGTTGAAGAAGTCGAGCAAAATCTGCATGGTGGGGTTGGTCTTGTACATATCACTAAAGGTAATTTAGAAAAAATAAATATTCCTCTACCACCAATGGAAGTACAACACAAGATCGTAGAGGAAATCGCTTCTTACCAGCGCATCATCGATGGTGCGCGGCAGGTGGTTGAGGGGTGGAAACCGGATATAGAATTAGATAAGCAATTATTAAAGGGTGAAAACGTAATAAAGATAGTTAAATTAGGAGATATTTGTACGTTTGAGTATGGTAAACCTTTAAAATCAGACAACCGCGTTCAAGGTGATTATCCTGTTTTTGGATCAAATGGAATAGTTGGTTATCATAATAGTTATTTAGTTGAAGCACCATTTATTATTGTAGGGAGAAAAGGTTCTGCGGGCGAAGTTCATTACTCAGAAAAGAACGGTTATCCAATTGACACTACCTTTTTTATTAAATTGAAAAATGAAAATAGAATAACCCTTAAATATTTATTCTATGTCCTCAAGAGTCTAAATTTACGGAGCGTCAACACACAAGCAGGTGTTCCTGGATTAAATCGAAATGATGCATATAAAATTGACATTTCTTTACCACCACTCGAATACCAGAATGAGATCACAGCTTTAATCGAGCACGTGAGAGATATTGTCGAAGGCAATCGGGAATTGATTCAGTTTTACGAGAAAAAGATTGAGAAAGTGATAGAGCAAGTATGGGAAGAATAAGCGACTAAAAATGAAGGGTGATAATTATGGCTAATAAAGAATTTACCGTATGGGGCATTCACGCAGGAAAAACAGGCGATGCTGAGAACCTGTTTCTAAAGAAAAACATCATTGCCCTGGGATGGAATAAAGTTGGTGATCTAAGCCTGATCAAACCTGATCGCGAAAACTTTAAAGTAAAGGTCGCGGAAAACTATCCGGAAGATAAACCAGGCTCTATTCCGGTAAGCGGAGGGCAACTTTTTCGTTTTACTTATGAAATAAAACCGGGTGACCTGGTCGTCTTTCCAGCCAAGAGAACTAAAACCATTCATATCGGACAGATAAAAGGTGATTATCAGTATATACCTAACGATGAGGGTTATCCCAATACCCGAGCCGTAATATGGCTCAAGGAGCTTCCGCGTACTGCCTTCACACAGGGTGCGTTATATGAAATCGGATCTGCCATGAGTCTATTCCAAGTTAAGAACTATGCTGACGAATTCATAGCTGCTATTGAAGGGAAGGAAACACCCATCCTAAAGACCGAAGAGGATGAAAGTGTTGCTTATGTGGTGGATGAGATCGAGCAGACCACAAGAGACTACATACTGAAACGTTTATCACAACAAATGAAAGGTCATCCTCTTGCTCATTTTGTGGCTCACCTACTACAGGCAATGGGATATCGGACACGCATTTCGCCGGAAGGGGCTGACGGCGGGATCGATATCATTGCCCACACGGATGAGTTGGGTTTTGAGCCACCGTTTGTGAAAGTGGAAGTAAAAAGTGGTGAAGGAACCATCGGGGAGCCGGCAGTAGCAAGATTATATGGTGTTGTTGGCCAGAGTGAGTTTGGCATGTTCATCACTTTAAGCTCATACACTAATCAGGCTATTAATTTCGCACGAAATAAGACAAATCTTCGCTTAATAGATGGTGATGAATTGGTTGCCTTGGTACTGCAACATTATGAGCAGTTTGATTCTAGATATAAGGGATTGTTGCCATTGAAAAAGGTATATATCCCGGATGAGGAAGCAGAATAATTTTATTCAAAATAAATGAGAAAGATATGACTAATAGAGAAAAGAATTATAGATATCTTTGTAGGTATACGAGTTTACCATTTTTACTAGATATATTATGCAATAAAAGATTGACACTTGTTGATCCCAATAGTTGGGAAGATAAAAATGATGCTTATTTTATTAATCTCTATAAAAGAAGAGCAAAAAAGGTTACGGTTTTAGCACTTTGCTTTTTCCAGTACACTTCTCCCGGCGTAGAAAAATATCTTCACTGGAAAGCATATGCTGGTAATATAAGCGGGGTAAGTATTCTTTTTTATAAAGAGAAATTATTAAAATATTTAATCAATATAAAAGATATTTATTATAGGCCTGTTAATTATCTATCTTATTCGGACCTTAATAATAGCGTTCAAGAAAGAGAATGGACAGAATTGCCATATATCAAAAGATTGGCTTTCAGTTCTGATAATGAGTTCCGCATTTTATATGAATCTAAAATATTTACTGATCAAATTAAATATATCGATATCGGTCTTGATTGTATAAAAAAGATAACCTTGAATCCTTGGCTTATTTACTCCAGTAACGAATCAATATACAAAGTATTAAAAATAATTGATGGTTGTCAGAATATTTCTTTTGCCACAACAAAAATGCTTAATTACAAAAAATGGCAACTATTAGGTGATCAAATAAGTAAAAGATCACAATCTATTATTAATTAACGGTGTATCGCATTATACACATTTCACAATAGATAAATAGTCGAATATTTTTATCTCGAAATACATATACAATATGTGAACTTTTCACCCTGACCAATCCCGAGGAGACAGCATGCCAAACCCGACCCTGGTATCTGCGCCTTCCCTCGGGTGATGCGCTCTTCGGAGCGCAGCTTCCGAGGGCGAAAGCCCGAAGGACACAGAGTGCGGAGGGACTCATCGTCCAATGGACGCAGAGTTTTTGGCGCGATAACACCTTCACCCTTCGGGTTCGGTATCCTGCGGATCCCCCGGAGCGCCTTCCCTCCGGTGCGGAGCTCTTCGGAGCGACGCTCGGAGGGACACACGCCGAAGGCGTCCAGAGGAGCGCTCAATGAGCGCTGTGCTTCCTGAGTCCCCAAATTGCGGGCGCCAAGGGCGTCCACCGGAGGGCTTAATGGGTCGCCGCACCAGGGGGAAGCTGCGCGACCTTTCCAAGAACTACGGCGCTAGATAAGCCGTTAAAACATCAGCTTAAACGTGACTGGCTTTATACCAGCCCCATGCGCTCGTTCTGCCGGGGAAATCTTTCACAGAACAAGCGCTTTCGAGGTAAAAGCATCTGCTGTAAATACGAAAAATGCCCGACATTATATGGCAGGCATTTTTTAGAGAAGCAGCAATAGTGATAAAACTCTTTGCTCTTAATCCAACAGTGAAGCGGGGATATTCCCGCCATTTTGAGCGATCTTCTTGAAGAGGGCTTTTCGTAGTGCCTCGTTCTTCTCTGCGCTTCCGCTTTTAAAACTGGGGTCAACACCCAGCTCAGTTGCCAGTGCATCACGATTTGCCCTGCTGCTGTTCGCGCCGATCAGCTTCAAAAAATCAACAACAGAAGTTTTCCATTCAAGACCTTTGCCCTGTGCCAGTTTGTCAAGTTCTACAGTAAGGTTAACATCTGACAGGGTATTAGCACCGGGAACCAGACCTTTGATCTTTCCAAGGATTTTGTTGAAGATGGCAGAAAAAATGCTCATGTTACGCTCCTTTTGGGTGATTTGTAATGTAATATCATCATACGATAGACACTCTCCGTCCACATCCATCGACTGGGGAGTGTTGAACTCCACCACTTGGGGGAGAACGCGAGGAGCAATTAGTGAGCTGATTTGACGGAATCGACTCACCCTACTTTCACGATTGTATGGAGTAGGGTGCGCCATTCCATCTGAGGACAACCTGTCGGGCGTTAGGTTTTTCAAAATTATTCATGATCGGTTACAGAACAAGACGCACCACTTCCTTCCACAATAATTGGTGCGTCGCGGACGCACCCACTTATGATATAAAATAATGTCATGCCTGAATATCGCCGGGTATTCCTTGAAGGTGGTACGTACTTCTTCACGGTTGTCACTTATAATCGTTTGCCTATTTTTAATAATAAATTAGCAATAAACCTTTTTCGGATGGCAGTAAAAGATATCTCATTGAAATTGCCTTTTAATGAAATTGCTTATTGCATCCTGCCTGATCACATTCACTGCATATGGAAATTGCCGGATGATGATTGTAATTATTCGCTGCGATGGGGAGCTATAAAAAGTACCTTTACAAGATGGTATCAGGAGCAGATTGGACCTGGCTCAATCAGAAATGAATCGCGCATAAAAAGGGCGGAAGCTGCAATCTGGCAACGCCGTTTTTGGGAACATACGATCCGTGATCAAGAGGATATGAACAATCATATTGATTACATCCATTTCAATCCAGTGAAACATAGCCTTGTGGAATATGCCTTTGATTGGAAAATGTCAAGTTTTCAAAATTTTGTCAATCAAGGATATTATCCGAAAGAATGGGGTCAAGCTGTTGAATTGGATGCCAAAAATAAATCGTACGGCGAGTAGAGTATGCCTGCTACCCGAAGGGTGGTTATCCCGTTTAAGGACAACAAAAAAGGCAGTAGTTTTTGCATACATTGTTGAATGCTGACAAAACATGACGCACCTTTCACATTAATTGGTGCGTCGCGGACGCACCCTACTTTCTTTCACGATTGTATGGAGTAGGTTACGCCATCTCATCTGAGGACATCTTGTTGGGGATTGGTTTTTGAAATGATGCATGATCGGTTACAGAACATGACGCACCCTACTATCTCATTCGATGTATCATGCACTTCCACAAAACTTGGTGGTCAGCCCCCAGCGCCTACGCCTCATGGGCGTGGCGTCCTCCGGAACGCCTCTCTGAACCCCCCAAATTGCGGGGGCTTAATGGGTCGGCGCACACGGAGGAAGGACGGGGGTTTTTTAAGACGCACCCTTGTATCACCCACCACCATTGACGAACCCCCAAGCCTCTGTGTTATACTACCCGGGCAAGTTCACCCTTTTGGAGAGTATATGAAAAAAGACTTCCTGGCTGTATCCGATTTCACTCCAGCCGAACTGCAAGCCACGCTCGACCTCGCGGTCAGGCTTAAGCGGGAACGCGCCGAGAAAGGCGTCAATCCGCCCCTGCTTAAAGGCAAGGTTCTGGCGATGATCTTCCAGAAACCATCCTTACGCACGCGCGTCAGCTTCGACATGGCCATGCGCCACCTGGGCGGGGATGCTCTCTATCTCTCGCCGGAGGAGATCGGCCTCGGCAAGCGCGAGGCGATCGGCGACGTGGCGCAGGTGCTGTCGGGTTACGTGGATGCGCTCATGGCGCGCGTCTTCGACCACCAGAACGTGCTCGACCTCGCGAAATTCGCTTCCATCCCGGTCGTCAACGGTCTTTCCGACTACAACCACCCCTGCCAGGCGATGGCGGATGGGCTCACCATCCAGGAAAAGTTCGGCAAGCTAAAAGGCTTGCAGATCACCTGGATCGGCGACGGCAACAACGTGGCCGTCTCGCTGCTTCACCTGGCTGCCAAACTGGGCGCACATTTCACCATTGCCAGCCCCGAAGGCTACGACCTCAACCCCAAAGCGGTCACCATCGCCGAGGGTTTCGCGAAGGACTCCGGTACCGTGATCAAACAGCTGCGCGACCCGCATGAAGCGGTCAAGGGTGCGCAGGTCATTTACACCGATACCTGGACCAGCATGGGCCAGGAAGCCGAGACGGAGAAGCGGGTGCTGGTCTTCCCGCCCTACCAGGTCAATGCCAAACTGGTGTCGGAAGCCGATAAAGATGTGATCGTGATGCACTGCCTGCCGGCACACCGCGGGCAGGAACTGACCGACGAGGTGGCAGACGGCCCCCACTCGGTCATCTTCCCGCAAGCTCACAACCGGATGCACGCTCAAAAAGCCATACTTTTGGAACTCTTACAAGGATAACCTATGCGCAGCCAGGAATATATCGATCTCGAGGAGCGCTACGGC
This sequence comes from uncultured Chloroflexia bacterium, assembly GCA_963701225.1. Classification (GTDB taxonomy): domain Bacteria; phylum Chloroflexota; class Anaerolineae; order Anaerolineales; family Anaerolineaceae; genus JAFGXF01. The sequence continues at coordinate 2,120,417 of OY969578.1, forward strand.
GCTCACAACTACCACCCGCTGGATGTCGTTTTGGAGCGCGGCGAGGGGGTGTGGGTCTACGACGTGGACGGGGTCAAGTACCTCGACTGCCTGTCAGCCTACTCCTCGCTCAACCAGGGGCACGTCCACCCACGCATCCTGAATGCCATGATCGAACAGGCGAAGCGCATGACCATCACCTCGCGCGCCTTCCGCAACGACCAGCTGCCGCTGTTCTACAAAGAACTGGCGGATATGACCGGCTACGAGATGTCGCTGCCGATGAACTCGGGGGCTGAAGCCGTTGAAACCGCCATCAAGCTGGCGCGCAAGTGGGCTTACACGGTCAAGATGATCCCGCGCTACCAGGCCGAGATCATCACCGCTGCGGGCAACTTCCACGGGAGGACGATCACTGCCATCTCGGTATCGACCGAGGAACTCTACAAGCACGACTTCGGACCCTTCACGCCCGGTTTCGTGACCGTGCCCTATGGCGACATCATTGCGCTGGAAAAAGCCTTCACCCCCAACACCTGCGCGGTGATGCTCGAGCCGATCCAGGGCGAGGGTGGCGTGATCATCCCGCCATCGGGCTATCTGAAAAAGGTGGCCGACCTGTGCAAGCAGAACAAGGTATTATTTATCGCAGATGAGATCCAGACCGGGCTGGGGCGGACCGGGAAGCTGTTTGCCGCCATGCACGAGGGCGTGCGCCCGGATATCACCATCATCGGCAAGGCGTTGTCGGGCGGTTTCTACCCGATCTCTGCCATCCTGGCGGATGCGAAGCTGATGAACCTGTATCAACCCGGCGAGCATGGAAGCACCTTCGGCGGCAATCCGCTGGCGGCTGCCATCGGGCGCGCCTCGCTGGCGGTCATCCGCGACGAGAAGCTGACCGAGAATGCCGCCACGTTGGGTAATTATTTCATGGATCAGCTGGCGGAGATCCCCTCGAAACACGTTAAAGAGGTGCGCGGCAAGGGTCTGTTGATCGGGGTCGAGCTCAAGAAGGAAGCCGGCGGGGCGCGGCGTTTCGCTGAAGCGCTCAAGGCAGATGGAATATTGGCCAAAGAAACCCACGAGCATGTGATTCGCTTTGCGCCACCACTGGTGATTGATAAGACTACCATCGACTGGGCATTACCTTTAATCCGGAGTGTTCTGCAAATGGAATAATCGTTCACAACGATGTGTAACGTTATCGTTCTCGTTGGGGCACGGCGGTATTACTGCCGTGCCCTTACGCTGTTGACGAGTGGCGACACTACGCCCCTACAAGGACCTCTTATGGTTTTGTCGAGCAGCGACCCAAGCCCCCTTGACCCCCAAACCCCCTAAGAACCCTGGCAGACCGTAGGGCAGGCGGGGCTTACGAGGCGGTCCATTCGGTAAAGCTTTACACCTGCTATATTTTTTCGTACGGGCACGGCGGTGTTTATGCCGTGCCCCAACATACGGGAATATATTTGCGTTACCGTTTTGTAACAACGGGTTCATTTCGTGAAAAATCATCCTATACTAGGTGAAATTGATACTCAATTCCGCTTTAATAATATACTTTTCCTAAATAAAGGAATTCTTTCAATGGCATTCACCCCCCGCAAACACTTCCATCATTGCCTTCTGGTAATCCTGAGCCTGGTGATCATCATCACCTTGATCGGCTGCAAGCCGTCAAAGACCACAGCCCCCTCTCAGGCGGTGCCGCACACCATCGCGCCGGTCGAAGCCCCGGATGCCGACATCCCCTACGACAGCATTTCGCTCGAGCGCATGCTGGCCGACCTGGAGGTGCTGACCACCATCCAGCAATATTCCGGTTTCCGCACGGCCGGTACAATTGGCGAAGCTGAAGCGCTGGATTACGTCGAAACGCAGCTCGGCAGTATGTCAACGCTTAAAGGCATGGGCATGGAGCTGGAAAGGCAGAGCTTCAACGTGTTCGTCACCACCGAGATCCGCGCAACCGGGTTGTTCCTGACAGGCGTGGGCGGCGCGGAGGTTGAGGTGCCCGCCAACGGGCTGCGCGGCTCGCGCTACAGGCTCGAAAATGCGCTCTACTTCGATACGGATGGTACCCTGAACGACAGTCAGAGCGATCCGATGACTGCCAGCGGGTCGGTATTGCTCATCCGCGACAGCGGTCAACTCTTTTCGCTGACCACGAAGGACGTCTCAGGGAAGATCCTGTTTCTGGACGAGCACCTGTTCGACCCGTTCAGCAACAACGAAGCCACTGCCAACCGCAGCCAGGCATTCATCGTGATCGATATGGGCGCGGCGGGTGTCGTGCTGGTGAGCGAATACAACAATCGCGACGGCGCGAGCCACGCATCGATGATCGGCGACGGCTATTTCTTCCAAAATTCCATCCCCAGGACGCTCGTCCCGATCCTGCATGCGCGCCTTTCGGACCTGGCACCGGCCGGGATCACAACGTGGAAGGACCTGGAGGGGTTGACGGGTTCACGTATGCTGCTTGACAGCGACGTGCTCTCACCCGCCCCCTCCGGGAACCTGATCGCCCGCATCCCCGGTAAGGACCCCTCGCGCGCAATGATCGTCAGCGCGCATATCGACTCGCCCAACGGGCCGGGCGGCTTCGATGACGGCAGCGGCTCGACCATCGTGCTCGAGATCGCGCGCGTCCTGGATGAAGCCGGGCTTCAGCCCGACGTCGACCTCTACCTGGGTTGGTACGGCAGCCACGAGAACGGTCTTTACGGATCAGCCTGGTTCACAGCCACCCACGCAGACGTCCTGGACCGCGCCCTGGCACAGCTGCAGATCGACTGCGCAGGCTTGCCGATGGAGGGCAAGACCTCCGACATCGTCCTGAACTTCAATTCGTACGACCGTTTCGGGGATGGGGATGCCCGCTGGCAGGATTACCTGGCCGGTAAAGTCGGAGCGTTGAACATCCCGGTCAAGGTCTACGATGAATACGGCTTGATCGCCGATAACAGCAACTACGACACCTACAACGTGCCCGAAGCGGATCTGATCTATTTCAACACGGATGACCTGGAAACCTACGGTAACGGCTACATCCATTTCTCGAACCACTGGCACGACGCGTATGAGACGGTGGATGTCGTGCGTCAGGCGGGGGACGTGCTGGTGGATATGGCGAAGGTGGCGCTGACGGCTGCCATCCAGACCGGGCGCGACAAGCCCGGGCTGCGCGTGACAACCCCGGTCGAGCAGCGCGCACTGTTCGTCGCCAGCCACACCGAGCCACGTTCCATGCCGCTCAGCCTGCGCGAACTGGGCATGGGGCTGGCCTGGGAGGGGTTTGACGTTGATACCCTGCCCTACGGACAGCCGGTCACCGCCGATACGTTGAAGGATGCCGGCATCGTGGTGCTGCTGCCGACCATCGATTTTCCCGGCGATAAAGACGAGAACTGGTCGCAAGCCGAACTGGATGCGCTGGATCAATACGTCAAGGACGGTGGTTTCCTGGTGGTTACCAACAGCGAAGTTGCCCACATCATGACCGTGCCTGCCAGCGACCCCAACGAGGACGACCTGGATATCAATGCCCTGCTGGGATCGATGGGGGCAGTCTTCAACTCGAGCAATTACCAGGATGGCCTGGCCTTTTCGGTTGGCGAGCATGCCCTGAGCCGGGATGCGTTGATGCTCAACACCTACGGCGATGCAGGTGTGATCTTCACGCAGGAAAACGGGCAGTCCCTGTATACCAGCGGCAGACAGACCATCGTCGCCCTGCTGGAATACGGCGACCAGGGCGGCCAGGTGCTGGTCATTGGCGATCTCGGATTGATGATTGATAACGGTGGCGACGCGAGTAACCTGGCCTTTATCCGGAATCTCGCTGCGTTTGCACGCGCGCGATGATTCTATGTAGGGGCACGGCGGTACCAGAACGGGGCATTTTCGTAAGGGCACGGCATTTTCGTAAGGGCATGGCAGAATTACCGCCGTGCCCCGACAATCGACCCCGACAATCGACCCCGACAATCGGCCCCGACAATCGGATATAATCCTATTTATGATGCGACATACAAAGATCGTTTGCACGCTCGGACCGAGCTGCGAGAGCGATGAGATCCTGTTGAAAATGATCGCAGCCGGCATGGACGTTGCCCGGCTCAACTTCTCGCACGGCACGCTTGAGGATCATGGCCGTCGTATCCAACAGATGCGCGCGCTGTCCAAATCCACCGGCAAACCCTTGACCATCCTGCAGGACCTGCAGGGTCCGAAATTACGGATTGGGGAATTGCCGGGGGATGGGATCGATCTGAAAGAGGGGGACGACGTCTTGTTGGGGCTTAGCAAGTCCGTACCCGGATCATTGGATGGCGAAGCCACTGCTAAGCCCTTACGTTCTACCCCTCGATTTATACCTTTCGATTTCCCCGAGATATTCCCCAGCCTGAAAAAAGGGCGGAGGATCCTTTTGGATGACGGCAAGCTCGAATTCGAGGTGACGGGCGTCAGCCCGACCGCGATTGAAGCCAAGGTCGTCCTGGGCGGGCTGCTCAGCAGTCACAAGGGCGTCAACCTGCCCGGCACCGCGCTGCCGATCCCCAGCTTCACCGACAAGGATGCCGCCGACCTGACCTTCGGCCTGGCCCAGGGCGTGGATGCAGTGGCGATGTCGTTCGTGCGCAAAGCCGATGATGTCACCCGGGTGCGTCAGGTGATCGCCGGCCAGACCTCGCGCAAGGTGATCCTGATCGCCAAGCTGGAACGACCCGAAGCGCTCGACAACCTCGAAGAGATCCTGCACGTCGTGGACGGCGTGATGGTGGCACGCGGCGACCTGGGGGTGGAGCTTTCCCCCGCCCGGGTGCCTTCGGCGCAAAAACAGATCATCCACTCCGCCAACCAGAACGGCAAGGTGGTGATCACCGCCACGCAGATGCTCGACTCGATGATCCACGCCCCGCGTCCAACGCGCGCCGAAGCCTCGGACGTTGCCAATGCCATCTTCGACGGCACGGATGCGGTCATGCTGTCGGGCGAGACCGCCGCGGGTGAATACCCGGTCGAAAGTGTAGCCATGATGCAGAACATCGTGTGCGAGGCGGAGAAGCATTATGCCAAGTGGGGTCACTGCGCGGATTACAGCGAAGCCGACACCCAGGACGATGCCACCATCATGACGCGTGCCGGGCGCGAACTGGCAACCGACCGCAATGTGACCGCGGTGGTGGTCTTCACCCAGAGCGGTCGCACGGCGGAGCTGATGGCCAAGGTGCGACCGGGTGTGCCGATCCTGGCTTTCACACCCGAAGAGACCACCTTCCACCAGCTGGGACTGCTGTGGGGGGTCGAAGCCTATATGACCGAATTCATTTCCGATACCGAGAAGATGATCGCGGTGTTGGAGAAATCTTTGAAAGATCTTGGCAAAACCAAACCGGGCGAGCAGGTGGTGATCATTGCCGGCTACCCGGTCGGCGCACGTGTACCGCCGAATTTAGCAATGCTACATACTATTACAGAAATAACCAAATAAACGTGGTGGATTATCTATATAGGACTCGATGAGGCGCACACGCTCTGCGTCCAGAGGACCGTGCGCCCCAATCTGGCGATGTTGCATACAATCGGTAAACTATAGCGGCGTGACAGATCCATCCGTTAAAAACGTAGGGGCGCACCGATGTGCGCCCTTCTTCTTTTATCGTAAAGGACGGACTGAATGTCACAGTGACAATCGTAAAAAGGGGCGCATAGTTCTCCCCGACAGTTGTATTCTATCCATGAATTCGTTATACTGAATTATGTTGATCATCTCAATAGAACTATTTCGGGAGAGGTGATTGCAGAACAAAAGGAGTACAGGATGAACAAGTCAAGATATTTTAATCGCATTCTCGCATTGGTGTGGATTGCTGTATTTCTGACGGGATGTGGTGCACAGGTTTCAACACCGATACCCATGCCTCCCATCAACCCACTACCGCCGGCTCCACCGTCTTCTTTACCTCCCTTGACCGGAGAGGAAAACCTCGTCAGGTTGATACGCACAGTCGAAGTGACTCCGGATGACCAGTTCACGAACAACGCTTTTGCACGCGTTCATTTTGTGCCTGCCACCGGCAATCTGGTCGTAACGTTTGCGGGTGTGTTTTCCCAGCAAAGTGGTGGATGTCAAGACAGGGGGCATGCATACAAGGAATATACGCTTGATATGGTACCGACCGGCAAATCGGGAATTCTCAATTGCGAGATGGCAGATGCCGCCTCGGTCATGGTCGAGAATACCTTATACGATGTCAGCATGCACGCCAAGGAAGGAACAGTTGGCTGGCGGATCATGAAATACGATGCGATGACATGGGAATTGCAAACTGACCTCTACTTTCCATTGGAGGATTACCCCTATGCGAAAGATGGGGATCCAATGATCGCGTATGTGAATGGGCTTCTGGATGTGAGTTCCATGTACAACGAATCCGAAACATTCCCAGCTATCGATGAAGGCTCCGGAACCCACCATCATTTCTTCTCAGGTGATCTCACTTTACAAAATGAAAGAATTCTGGAAGATGTGTCTCATACAAACGGCACTTCGCTGATCTTCGTGGATGGAATTTATTATTTCCTGTCTGCCAGCGGATATTCCGGGGATATCATCCTGATGACATACGATAAGGATTGGAACTACCTCGGTATTAAGAAGCTGATCCAACAAGGGCATTTCCCGACAGGCGTTGCGTTCGATGGCAGCCGGTTCTATCTGGCATATACCGATACCAGCCAGAGGACAGAGCCTGGCTTCTTCCCGGTCTACTTAAACGTCCACCTGGCTGTTTTCGATCGTGATTGGAATCTGTTGCAGGACATTGCGGTTTCGGATTACCCCGCATCGGAAAAGAAACTGCTGACCAGGGCTTGGATTCTCCTACACGGTGACAAGTTATATGTCTCCTACGACGAGGAAGGTTCAACCGGTGAGAAGGTGGCCGGCTTTGTGCCAGGTAAAACCTTCGTAAGTATCTATGAGATTCTACCAGGGACGCCGTAGGAAATTAAAACGCCCCCCAATCTGGCGATGTTGCATACAATCGGTAAACTGTAGGGGCAGAGCGCCTGCACCCTTCTTAGTATTACGCTGCCCAAATAAAAAGGGCGCAGCAACGCTGCGCCCCTACGGGTGGTAATTAATCTATTACCGTAATGCCAGGTTGATATCGTCCAGCGTTTTCTTGGGCGGACGTAATTGTTTCTCAACCATGCGGTTGAGGGGCGTATCCGGCAGGTTGAACAGGTCATAGATCGATGGCGGCTCCGGGTTGATATAAAGCAACCCGGTCACCAGCCAGTTATTCTGCTGGGCTTCCTCGAGACAGCGCATCGCCTGCCAGCGGTCGGTCGGGTCATAATCCGCTTCCAGCTTCTTCAGGATCACGGTCGAGCCATCATGCAGGGTCACCTCGCGCACGCTGCCCTCTTCGAAATCCTGGATCATGATCTCATCCCGGGCGGGGACGAACGAGATCTCATGCAGCGGGTCCTCATGGTCCTTGCCGAAAGTGTAGGAATGGATGGTGCCTTCCTGGTTGTTGAAGGTCACGCACGGGCTGATGATATCCAGCACGGCGATGCCCTTGTGGCTGAAGGCTGCCTTGACCAATTCCCTTACCTGTTTGGGATCACCGGCGAAAGAGCGCGCCACGAAACTGGCATTGGCGATCAGCGCCTCCATGGCAATATCGACCGGCAGGTAGGGATTGGTGCCCTGTTTTTTGAGCTTCAGCCCTTTTTCGGCGGTGGCGGAGAACTGGCCCTTGGTCAACCCGTAGACGCCGTTGTTCTCGACGATGTAGACGAACGGCAGGTTGCGCCGCACCAGATGCTTGAACTGCCCGAGACCGATCGAGGCGGTGTCACCATCGCCTGAAAGGCCAATGCCCTTCAAGGTGATATCACCGAAACAGCCGCCCAATGCCAGCGAGGGCATGCGCCCGTGCAGACTGTTGAAACCGAACGAGCGGTTGAGGAAGTAGGCCGGACTCTTGGAGGAGCATCCGATGCCGCTGTATTTGACAATCTCTTCCGGGCGCAGCCCGGCTTCGTAACAGGCGGCAATGATCTGGCTGGCGATGGAGTTATGCCCGCAGCCCTGGCACAGCGTGCTCTGCTCGCCGCGATAATCTGCGCGCGTAAGCCCAACGGCATTCTGTTGCAGGGGGGAGGATGATAAATTAGTTTCGGTCATGTTATTTTGCCTCCCGAGCAATGAGCTGCTCGTAGATCCATTTTGCAGACAGCGGCATGCCGTCCACGTGAGCGACCGATGTCAGCTCGTCCACACAGCCGGTCTCGAGCGTTATCAATTGCCTGAGCTGACCCTGCTGGTTGATCTCGACCACGTAATTGCGTTCGTGAGCGGTGATGAACTTCCTGACGGCTTTGGAGAGCGGGAAAGCGCGGATGCGCATCCGGTCGGTCGGGACGCCCTCCTGTGCAAGGATGGCGCGCGCCTCTTCCACAGCCGGCGCGGCCGAGCCCATGGTGATAATGCCGAAACGGGCGCCTTTCTGTTTATAGATCTCCGGCGCCGGAAGCGCTTCGCGCGAACTGTCCACCTTGTCGGAGATGCGCTTGAGCATGCGTTCCCACACCACCGGATCTTCGGAATATTCCGCGTATTCGTCGTGACCGGTACCGCGCGTGAAGTAAGCGGCATTGGGATGGCGGTTGCCCGGCAGAGTCCGGTACGGGATAAAGTCGCCATCCAGGTCCTTGTAGCGACCCCATTTTGACTGTATCTTTTCCAGATCCGCTTCCCACAGCACCTTGCCGCGGTCAAAGGATTTGTCGGGATAGACGAACTCGGGCGTCACCCACTGGTTCATGCCCAGGTCTAGATCGCTCATCACGAATACCGGTGTCTGGTAGTGTTCGGCGATGTCGAAGGCTTTCCAGCCGAACTCGAAGCATTCATTGACCGAGCCGGGGATAAGAATGATGTAACGCGTATCGCCCTGGCTGAGAAAGTACGCCTGGGTCAGGTCACCCTGACTGGTGCGGGTCGGGAGCCCGGTGGAGGGTCCGACGCGTTGCACGTTCCAGATGACCACCGGCACCTCGGCGTAATATGCCAGACCGGCAAATTCGCCCATCAGGCTGATCCCCGCGCCGGAGGTGCTGGTCATGGCTCGCAAGCCCGACCAGCCGGCACCGATCGCCATGCCGATGGCAGCCAGCTCATCCTCGGCCTGGATGACGGCAAAGGTGTCCTTGCCGGTATCACGGCAGGCGCGCAGGTGCGGGAGGTTCTCGTTAAGTGACTCCGACAGACTGGAGGCGGGCGTGATCGGGTACCAGGCGACGAACTGCACGCCGCCGAAGACGGAACCCATGGCACCGGCGGCGTTCCCGTCGGTCATGATGCAACCGCTCGTCTTGTCGATCTTTTCCACCCGGAAGTGATCGGTTTTTTTAAGGTTGGCTTTCGCCCATTCGACGCCTGCCATCAGTACCTTGTCGTTGGGTTCGACTGCCTTGGCACTGCCGTGGAAATGGTCCGAGAGCGTCTGGCGCAGCAGATCCAGGTCGATCCCCATCAGGACCGTCAGCACGCCAACGTAAACCATGTTGGCGACGTAGTCGCGGATGGTATTCGGCACATTTGCGTCGCGTGCCAGTTTCTTGACCGGCATCGGGTAAACGCTGATATCCTTGCGGGTGATGGGTGTGGCGATATCATCGGAGTAGAGCAGCACCCCATTGGGCGCCAGCTTGGAGACGTCGTCGGCGAACGAATTGGGGTTCATCGCGACCAGGATGTCATCCACTTCGGAGCGACCAACGAAACCGTCTGCACTGGCGCGGATGGTATACCAGGTTGCCAGGCCCTGGATGTTGCTGGGGAAGATGTTCTTGCCCGATACCGGGATGCCCATGCGGAACAACGTCCGCAGCAGGATGTTGTTGGCGGTGGCGCTGCCCGAGCCGTTGATGGTGGCAATCGCCATGGCGAACTCATTGATAATGTCTTTCTTCCGGTCTTTCTTCCAATACGGTACGATCTGTTTCTTTTCCATGTAGTCCTCAAAAGTATTTATGCGCGCTGTTCGAGCAGCAACTTGTGCTCGCGCAGCAGCTTGTATCCGGACTGATAGTTACCCGCTTTCAGGGCAGCCACGATGCGTTTGTGATACTGCCAGACTTTTTTGAGATACTCGAGCTGATTGTAAACATCCAGGCCCACCGCCTCGTACATCTCCCAGTAGGCTTCGAGCAGCCCCATCACGAAGGGATTGTTCAATTTACGATAAATGGAAAGATGCAGCTCGCGGTGTTCGTCGTGTGGTATCTGCGGCGGTCGACCTGAGAGTTTGCTCTCAGCCCGGTCGATCAACGATTGCAAATACGCGTGATCGTCGGCGGTCAATAACTCTGCCGCCTCATACCAGTAACTCTCCTCGATGTGGATGCGCAGGTCCGAAAACGCTTCGAAGGAGTCGGGGTTCACCGCGATGGAGTACGCCACGCTTTGACGGACGGCCGGTAGAAAATTGTAGGCTTTCCGGCGGATGCCGGTGCGCGGACGGGCTTCCACCAGGCCCAGTTCCCGCGCCGCTTCCATCTGCTCCCTCAAGCTGGTCACGCTGATGTTCAACTGTTTGCTCAACTCCGTCAACGCCGGGATGCGCTCATCCGGTGAGGATTTTTGCTCAACCAGGTAGCGGGTGAAATCCGAGAGATAACGATCCTGCAGACTTTGTTTATTCATAGGATTATTCCTATCATTAGTATTATAGTATTATATAATTAATTATAGTATATCTTCCACACCTGTCAAGAGTGCGGCTGGCTTCCGGGGCAATAATCCTGTAAAATTGTGATGTAATGCCCCAGTCACCTCTGACCAGTTACCAGACCGATCTTTTGAACCCTGTAAAGGGCGAGCATACCTTCCTGGAGGGACCTGCCGGTTGTGGCAAGACCACCACCGGCGCCGCAAGGCTGATCTCGCTGCTATCCGGCGGAACGCCCGGCGGGTCGGTGCTGGTGTTGCTCCCGCAGCGCTCTTTGGCAGCCCCTTACCAAACTGCCGTCAATGAGTTCAGCGGGCTCAAGGGCAGCCTGCCCGCCATCATCACCCTGGGTGGGCTGGCGCGACGCATGGTCGACCTCTACTGGCCGGTCATATCGGAAGATGCCGGCTTTGCGGAGCCGACCCACCCGCCGGTGTTCCTCACACTCGAGACCGCCCAATACTTTTTGGCGCGCTCTGTCGCCCCCCTGCTCGAGCAGGGTTACTTCGAATCGCTCTCGATCGACCGCAACCGGCTCTACAGCCAGATCCTCGACAACCTCAATAAATCCGCGCTGGTTGGGTTCCCGCATACCGGCTATGCCGATAAGCTCAAATCTGCCTGGATCGGGTTGGAATCTCAGGCGACGCTCTACGACCAGGCGCAGGAATGCGCCAACGTCTTCCGCCAGTATTGCCTGGCGTACAACCTGCTGGATTTTTCATTGCAGTTGGATGTTTTCATTAACTATGTCTGGCAACTACCTCTGGCACGCGCACAACTCGAGGATACCTACCGTCATCTCATCTACGACAACGTGGAAGAGGATACCCCGATCGCGCACGATCTGATCGCTGAATGGCTGCCATCCTTCGATACCGGTCTGATCATTTATGACCAGGATGCAGGTTTCCGCAGCTTCCTGGGTGCCGATCCGCGCTCGGCTTATCGCCTGAAAGACCTCTCTACACGGCAGGTCGAATTCAAGGACAGTTTCACAGGATCATCCGACCTGGCAGCCTGGGGTCGTACCGTGACAGGTGCAAGCACCCCGTTGGGTGCAAGCACCCCGTTGGGTGCAAGCACCCTGTTGGGTGCAGGCACTCCGTTGGGTGCAGGCACCCTATTGGGTGCAGGCGCGAAAATCGCAGGTCCAGCTCACGATCCGGTCATTCCACCCGAGCACCCCGCCCAGGCGGTGACCGCCGTTTCACATCGCTACCAACCTGAGATGATCGCGTGGGCAGCCGGGGAGATCGAACGCCTGGTCGGTGAGGACCAGGTACCGCCGGGGGAGATCGCTGTTCTGGCGCCCATCCTGAGCGATACACTGCGTTTCATGTTGATGGAAGAATTGACCCGGCGCGGGATCGCCGTGCAAAGTCACCGTCCGTCGCGTTCCCTGCGGGAAGAACCGGTGGCGGAATGCCTGTTGACGCTGGCAGCGCTCGCCCACCCTGCCTGGAGCTTGCGCCCAACCGCATTCGAGATTCAAAAATGCCTGATGCAGGCGATCGAAGGGCTGGATCCCATCCGGGCACATTTATTAACCAAAGTCATTTATCGAGTTACCAAAACTGAAACAACCCTCTCCAGCTTCGAAGCGGTGACCTCCGACCTGCGCGAACGCATCACCTATCTGGCAGGCAACCGCTACGACCAGTTGAAAGCCTGGCTCGAAACCTGCCAATCCGGCGAGCCGGTCGAGCTGGACTATTTCATCAGCCGCCTGTTCGGCGAGATCCTCAGCCAGCCTGGTTTTGGCTTCCACCGCGCTCCGGCTGCCGGTTCGACGGCTGCCAGCCTGGTCGAATCGATCCGCAAGTTTCGCTCCGTCCTGATTGAGTCTGGTGACTATGCGCAACCACTGGGTCCGGAATACATCCGTATGGTGAAAGCCGGCATCCTGGCAGCCCAATACCTGCAGGACTGGAACGAGCGGCGCGTGGATGCGGTGTGGATCTCGCCCGCCTACACCTTTTTAATGCGCAACCAGGCGGTTGACGTCCAGTTCTGGTTGGACGTCGGCAACCAGGCCTGGTGGGAACGGCTCTACCAGCCGTTGACGCACCCCTACGTGTTGAGCCGCAACTGGCAAACGGATGCCAAATGGACGGTGCAGGATGAACTCGACATGAACCAGACCGTCCTGGCACGTATGGTAACCGGGCTCATCCGCCGCTGCCGTCAGAAGCTTTACATTAACTACAGCGAGTTGAGCGTCCAGGGCTTTGACCAGCGCAGCCCGTTCCTGCGCGCCATCCAGAAATCGCTGCACTCGAGGGGGGAACGATGAGCTTCATCCCCCGCCCTGCGCAGGAACGCATCCTGGAATTCGAAAGCGGCAGAATGGGTGTCATAGCCGTGCCCGGTAGTGGCAAGACCCACACCCTTTCGTGCCTGGCAGCCCGCCTGATCGATTCCGGCAAGCTACAGGAGGACCAGGAGGTGCTGGTGGTGACGCTGGTCAACTCGGCGGTCAACAACTTCGCCGCCCGCATCGCCGGCTTCCTGAACGAGATGGCCATGCTGCGTGGCATCGGCTATCGCATCCGTACGCTGCACGGGCTGGCGCACGACATCGTGCGTGAACGTCCGGACCTGGCGGGTGTTGCCAACGATTTTCAGATCGTGGATGAGCGCATCTCGCAGAGCATCATCCGCACCGCCGTACGAGCCTGGATGGCTGCCAACCCCGGCGACTGCCAGGCGCTGTTCGAACCTGCCATCGAAGTCGGAAAACGCAACTGGTTGATGCAGAAACAGATGCCTGAGCTGCTCGAAAACCTGGCGACCGCCTTCATCCGCCAGTCCAAGGATTACCGATTGAAGCCCGCCGTTCTGCGCGAAAAGATCGACAGCCTGAAGGGCGACTTCCCGCTGCTACGCATGGGAAGTGAGATCTATGCCGATTACCAGCGCGCGCTGACCTTCCGCGGTGCGGTCGACTTCGACGACCTGATGTGCATGGCGATGGACGTGCTGCGCGCCGACCCGGACTACCTGGAACTCCTGCGCCACCGCTGGCCGTACATCCTGGAGGATGAAGCCCAGGATAGCAGCGAGTTGCAGGAGAAGATGCTGCGGTTGCTGACCGAACCGGCCGGCAACTGGGTGCGGGTGGGTGACCCCAACCAGGCCATCTACGAAACCTTCACCACCGCCAACCCGCGCTTCCTGCGCGAGTTCGTGCAGGAACATGGCGTCGAGGAACGCGACCTGCCCAATTCCGGGCGCTCGAGCCTGGTTATTATCTCCCTTGCCAATCACCTGATCGACTGGTGCAATGACCACCAGGCTCCCGACAGCATGCGCGGAGCGCTCTCCAAACCGCACATCCAGCCGGTCGCGCCGGACGACCCCCAGCCCAACCCACCGGATAAACCCGAAGAGATCGTTTTTTATGCAGCCAAACAAACCCCCGAAGCGGAGGTCGAGAAGATCGCTATCTCGGTCAAACGCTGGTGCAAGGATAACCCCAACAAGACCGTCGCCTGCCTGGTGCCCACCAACCGGCACGGGGCGAAACTGGTCGATGTCTTTAAAACCAAGGGGGTGCCGTTCATCGAACTGCTGCAAAGCACCGATCCGACCCGCGCCGCCGCCGACCTGATCGCCAAAGTGCTGCAGCTGCTGGCGGAGCCGGTCTCGTCGAAAGCTCTGGCAGCGGTCTATACTGCCTGGTGCAAATACCAGCCTGAACCCGAAGAGGATCCCCAGCGGCTGCTGCAAAAATCCGTCGCTAGCCTGCTCGGCAAATGCGCGCGCAGCGAGGATTACCTCACACCGCATGCCGGCAGCGAATGGCCGGGGCAGGCCGAACCCATCAATGCCGCAATCAGCGCGGAGCTCGAGCGTTTTAAAACACACCTGCAGTTGTGGCTGAATGCCTGCCTGCTGCCGGTCGACCAGCTGGTGTTGACCGTCGCCCAGGATGTCTTTCAGGCACAGGTCGACCTGGCTCTGGCATTCAAGCTGGCTTCTCTATTGGATGCCGCCCAGCGCGAGCATCCCGACTGGTCGTTGAAGGAACTGGCAGAGGAGCTGGTCCTGATCGCCGGTAACCAGCGCAAGTTCATTGGTTTCAGCGATGACGACCTCGGTTTCGACCCCGACTGTCACCGCGGCAAGGCGGTGGTCACCACCATCCATAAAGCCAAGGGGCTTGAATGGGACCGGGTGTACCTGCTGTCGGTCAACAACTACGACTTCCCGGCCGGCAGCCCGCATGACAGCTACATTGCCGAGAAGGAGTTCATCCGCGGTCATTTGAATTTGCAGGCTGAGCTGCTGGCACAGTTGCGCGCCGTTGCCCACGATGACCCGGCCGGGCTGCATATGGCGGAGGGCGAAGCCACCCTCTCGGACCGGCAGGATTACATCGCCGAGCGCGTGCGCGTGTTGTATGTCGCCATCACGCGCGCCCGCCAGCAGCTGGTCGTGACCTGGAATACCGGGTATAACGGGGACAAACGCCCGGCAGTCGTCTTTAACGCACTGAGTAAATTCCGCGAGGAGAGCAGTAATGCCGATCCCGCTTGATTTCCGTTTCTCACAAGCCAGCCTGCGCGATTACCTGGCATGCCCGCGCCGCTTCTGTTTGCGATACATCGAGCGGCTGGCATGGCCTGCCATCGAGGCTGAACCCTATATAGAGCGCGAACAACATTTGAAACGCGGTGCGCTATTCCATCGCCTGGTCGAACAGAAGCTGAAAGGCATCCCGGAAGGTGCCCTGACCTCTCTGGCAACCGAAAATAACCTGGCGGAGTGGTGGAATGCCTTCCTGGTTTTCCATGCGGGCCTGCCCGATGGCGCGCGTCTGCCGGAATGGACAATCACAGTTCGCCTGGGGCAGTATGCGTTAATCGCGAAATACGACCTGCTGATCCCCGGCGCGGACGGCAAGTGTACCATCTATGATTGGAAAACCTCGAGCATCCGTACAAAACCGGATGTACTGCGCAACGACATCCAAACCCGCCTGTACCTGATGATGGCGGCTGAAACAGGCGGCAGCCTGACCGGTGGGGCTGCATTCCCGCCCGATAGTCTCTCAATTGGTTACTGGTTCTCAGCCTTCCCGCGCGAACCCGAACTCATACCTTATTCGGAAGCGTTATACAAACGGGACCGCGCCGACATCCTGGAATTGATCGAAAAGATTGCCACGGCACCGGTTGAAAGTTTCGTCCTGACCTCCGATGAACGCCAGTGTCGTTATTGTGTCTACCGCTCCTACTGCGAGCGCGGAGTTGCTGCCGGTCAGGCGGACGATCTGGACGATGATGCTTTCTCCGATAGCGATCCTGACGCATTCGATTTCAGCCAGGCAGCTGAGGTTGCCTTTTAACCATGAAAACCTGGGTCGAGCCCGAGAAGCTGAACATCCCGCCGGACGTGCTGGCAGCTGCCGGGGGCGAGCGCTTCCTGGCGGAGATCCTGTTGCAACGTGGTCTCAACAGCGTGGATGCCATCACCCCATTCCTCGACCCTGACCGCTACCGGGAGACGCCGCCGGATGACCTGCCGGATATCGACAGGGCGGTCGAACGGCTTCAAAAAGCGATCACAGAATCGCAGCCGATCCTGATCTGGGGCGATTATGACGTCGACGGGCAAACTGCCACCACCCTGCTCTACATTTATTTGCAATCAGCCGGGGCAAAGGTCAGTTATCACATCCCGGTGCGTGCCACGGAAGGTCACGGCATCCAACCGGACGCCCTGAAAAAATACCTTAAATCCGATATGCGCCTGTTGATCACCTGCGACACCGGCATCTCGGAGGTCGAGGGAGTGCAGCTTGCCCGCCAGGCAGGGCTGGATGTTATCATCACCGACCACCATAACCTGCCCGACCAGCTTGCGCCGGCAGACTTTATCATCAATCCGAAGCTGCTGCCGGCCGGCCACGGTCTGAGCGATTTGGCCGGGGTCGGGGTGGCATACAAGCTCATCCAGGCACTCGACCAGGTATTAAACAAATCTTTGGGCGGCGCTCACGCCATCGACCTGGTGGCACTGGGGACGATTGCTGATATGGCTTTGCTGGTGGAAGATAACCGTTACATGGTTCAAAAAGGACTGCCGCTGCTCAATGCCACTCAGCGTGTAGGTCTCCAGGCAGTATACAAGATCGCCGGCATCCTGCCCGAAACGGTCACCGAGGAGGTGATCGGCTACAACCTGGCGCCGCGCCTGAATGCCGTCGGCCGGCTGGCGGATGCCAACCGCATGGTCGAATTGCTATCGACCGATGACGCTTTTAAAGCCGAGCTCATCGCCAACGAGATCGAAGGTTTGAACGCCAAACGCAGGTTGCTCTCCGATCAGGTATTGCAGGCTGCCATCGGCCAGGTGGAGCGCGACCGCACTCTGCTGGATCTACCCTGTCTGGTGCTTGCTCATCCCAGCTGGCCAGGTGGGATACTGGGCATCGTCGCCAGTACGCTGGTTGAGACCTACAACCGCCCGGTCATCCTGCTGGCAAATCCCCCGGGTAGCCCGGCACGCGGTTCCGCCCGTTCCATCCCGGGTATCGACATCACCTCGGCCCTGGAAGCCAACCACGACTTGTTGTTGACCTTCGGGGGGCATCCGATGGCTGCCGGTTTGTCGCTGCTGCCGGAGAAACTGGTTGAATTCCAGGCTGCCATGGGCAGGACCATCTCGCATTTGACCGGCGAGACGGCATTCGAAGAGATGCTGTTGCTGGATGCCGTCCTGCCACTTACCTCATTACCAGAAAACCTGCAAGGAGCGCTAAAACGCCTGAGCCCCTTCGGGCCGGGCAACCCGCCCCTGACCCTGATGGCACGCTCTGTAACCATTCAATCCACCCGCCCCTTCGGGCGAAACCGCGACCACCTCAGGCTGACCGTCGCCGATGAGAGCGGGAAAACCGCCGAGGTGACCTATTGGCGCAGCGCCGGGCAAAAACTGCCGGAAGGCAGGTTTGATCTGGCCTATTCACTCAAACCCTCCAGCTACCTGGGTCACAATGAGCTCCAGATCACGTGGGTCGACCATCGCGAGCAGGCAGAAGCGGTCACACTGCGAGCCCGGAAACGCGCGCCGCTGGTCCACGATTACCGCCTGGATGCCGACCCGCTCAGCGTCCTGCAGGCATTATATGCCGGATCGGATCTGCTTGTCTGGCGAGAAGGTTCGCACACACAAGATATAAAAGGCGTGACGCGTTACGAACTCAAGCCGGCTGACCGCATGGCGGTCTGGACCATCCCCTCATCCTTCGCTACATTGAGGCAGGTTATCGACACAGTCAAGGCCAGGGAGATCCATCTCTTCGCCTCCCAGCCGGAAGGGACACGCCTGGAAAGCTTCCAGACACGGCTGGCAGGGCTGATAAAATTCACGATCGTGCACAAAGGCGGCACTGCAAGCATCATTGACCTGGCGGTTGCCATGGCACATGAGGTCGCGACGGTCGAAGCAGGCCTGGAGTGGTTGAACGCACGCGGCGATATCTCGTTCGAAGCAGGTCATGGCATGCTGATCTTTAAACCGGGCGGCAATCGTGATGAGGTTGGGGTCCATGAAGCCTTGACCCGGCTGCTGGACCTGCTGGCGGAAACCGCCGCCTTCCACGCCTATTACCTGCATGCCGCCAAACAACTCCTGGTTGATTAATACCTATGGGATTATTTTCAGTACTTGTGATTTGCCGGAAAGTTTCATTCCCTTCAAGATATAATAAATACTCCTTCTCATCGACGTCGTGATCGCCAGTCATTGCCGGCTCAATATGATCGGCATTCTGCAGCTATTAAAATTGCCAATACTGACACCAGGAAGGTGAAAAATGAAAAGAACGATCTTATTGTTTTCAGCACTTATCATGATGCTGACGGGCTGTAGTGATCTGACCCAACCCAGGGTGAGTGATGCCGAGATCGCCACCAAGGTGGCGCTGCTCAAGCTGACTACGAATCCAGGTCAGGCAACTCAGGGGAATGGCATCGTCCTGGCGACGGTCCAGACCTCCACCCCGCAACTGACCGCCACAGCCACCACCACCCCCATCACTCCTCCCACCGACCCGGTCACCTGGCTCGGGACGCCCACCTGGCGCGACACCTTCAACGGTACCAACAATTTCTACACCACCTCGGATGAGAATATCCAATTCTCTTACAGTGGCGACGCCTTCAGCATGACCGCGCTCAGCGCCGGCGGTTGGCATTCATGGAGTCTGGGCAACCGCCGCATCAGCAATTTCTACCTGGAAGCGTTGTTCAAGGTGGGTGCCTGCAGCGGGAACGATAAGTACGGGCTGGTATTTCGCGCGCCCGACACCAGCCAGGGGTATTTCTACGGCGTAAGCTGCGATGGCAAGTTCGGCCTGATCCGCTGGGACAGTATGAGTCAGTTGATCGACTGGAAACCCGCCGTATCGCTGCATGCCGGACCCAACCAGAGCAACCGGGTCGGGGTGATGGCACGTGGCAACGAGCTGACGCTTTATATTAACGGCGAGCAGGTTGATAAGATCACCAACGACCGCTACACCGAAGGCCTGTTTGGCTTTTATATCGCTTCATATGTTACTGTACCGTTTAACATCCTGGTAGACGAGATCGCCTACTGGAATCAATGATTGCGAGGTTAAATTGCTGCTAAAAGGGAAAAAAGTCGCCTACCTGATCGGTCCTGAATTCGAAGACCTCGAATTCTGGGTGCCGCTCATGCGCTTGAAAGAGGAAGGCGCGACCATCAGTATCGTCGGTTTGGAGGGGAAGAAAGAATACCACGGCAAGCATGGTGTGCCTGCCAACTCGGATTTCAGCGCCGAACAGGTGCTCGATCAACCATTCGATGCACTGGTCATCCCGGGCGGTTGGGCACCGGATAAGCTCAGGCGCTCCGAGGCAGTCAAAGAGCTGGTGCGGCGGATGAATAAAGATGGAAAGATCATCGCCATGATCTGCCATGCCGGCTGGGTCGGTATCAGCGCCGGCATCGTCAAAGGGCATGCCGCTACCGGCAGCTCCGCCATCAAGGACGATATCATTAATGCCGGCGGTACCTGGCGTGATGAACCTGCCTTCCGCGACGGAAACCTGGTGTGGGGCAGGGTCGTGGCGGATATCCCCGATTTCTGCCGTGAACTGGTAAAAGCATTATCAGGGAGCAAATAAGCATGGAAAGCATTCACCCAGACGTTTTCCCGATCCAGTCTGTCGCCTCCAACTGCTACCTGGTGCGCTCGAAACAGGGGGCATTGCTGGTCGATACCGGCCTGAAAGGCACTGATAAAGCCATCCTGAGAGCGCTCGACAGAGCAGGGTTGAGCATCGACGATCTGAAGTTCATCCTGATCACGCATGCCGACGGCGACCACTATGGCAGCCTGGCTGCCCTGAAGGCGCTCGCACCCAGGGCTGTGGCGTATGCCAGCCAACCGGAAGCGGATGCCATCGCCGTGGGCAGGATGTCGCGCGAGCTGACTCCCAAGGGGGTCCAAAAGGTGACGCTCAAGCTGCTCTCCGGTATGTTTAAATCAACCCCCGCGCAGGTCGACCGCCTGTACAAAGCGGGTGATTCCTTCCCCTGGCTGGGCGGTCTGGCAGCCCTCGATTCCTGCGGTCATACTCCCGGACATCTGTCATATTACTCCGCCTCGACCGGCATCCTGTTTGCGGGCGATTCGATCCTGGTGCATGGCCAAGAGCTTGTCAGCGCCTCGGGCATGAACTGCTGGAACGAAGAGCTGGCGGCTGAAGTTTATGCGCGCCAGCTGGCTCTGAAACCCAACGCCATCCTGGGTGGTCACGGTATCTGGCAGAAATAGATTGTAGAGACAAGGGCGGCTTTTCTCTAGACCCCCATACTTGGGGGGCTAAGCCGCCTGTTAATCGGTGTCAATCGGCGGGATAGCCCTCAAAGAACGAGGGTAATTAAATCCCGCCCTACTTTCTGACAAATAGTGTTAACATGGGGTAACTATGAACCTCATCCGTATCGACCCCTCCGACCATCACAGGGTCAACCAATTCCTCAATCTGCCCTTCAGGCTTTACGCCGACACACCTCAATGGGTGCCGCCGCTCATGATGGAGTTGCGCGCAGCGCTCAATCCCAAAAAACACCCTTTCTACCGCCATGGCGATGCGCTGTTCCTGTTGGCGCTTGACGATCAAGACCAACCGCTCGGTCGGCTGGCAGTATTGGATAACCATGCCTACAACGATTTCAATCATGAAAAGACCGCTTTCTTCTGCCTGTTCGAATGCGTCGACGATCAAAAGGTTGCAGGAGCGCTATTTGACGCCGGTTTCGGTTGGGCACGCAGCCGCGGACTCACGCGCATCACGGGTCCCAAGGGCTTTACCGCGCTGGACGGCATGGGGTTGCTGGTGAAAGGTTTCGAGCACCGCCCGGCACTCGGGCAACCCTACAACCATGCCTATTATCACGATTTAGTTGCTGCTGCCGGCTTCGAGACAGCTCGTGAGGTGGTCTCCGGTTATATCAGCCGCAACGTGCAATTCCCCGAAAAGATCCAGCGCGCAGCGGCACTGGTCCAGAAACGCTATGGCATTTATGTCAAACGCTTCTCAACAAAACGCGGCATGCTTGCCATGCTGCCGGCGCTCCTGAAGCTCTATAACGACAGCATCGTCCCCGGGGATGGCAACGTGCCGATGAGCGCGCGTGACCTGAAGAGCATGTCAGACCAGCTATTGCTGTTTGCCGACCCGCGTCTGGTGAAGATCCTGATGAAGGAGGAGCACCCGATCGGTTTCCTGCTGGCCTACCCGGATATCTCGGCCGCCATTCAACGCTGCAAGGGCAGGTTGTTTCCTTTCGGTTGGCTGGGGATACTGATGGAGCCGCCCCGCACCGACTGGCTCAACATCAACGGGGCTGCCATTCTAGAGGAGTATCAGGGCATGGGCGGGACGGCAGTGTTATTCAACGAGATGTTCAAGAGCATACTCGAGAGCCGCTACGAGCATGCCGAGGTGATCCAGATCGGGCTCGATAACGCGCGCATGCAGAATGAATTGAGGACTCTGGGGATCGATTTCTACAAGATGCATCGGACATATCGAAAAAAACTATAACGCCCATTTCCCTGCAATAGTTAATTCTGCTTAGCGCCGGTCGCAATCAATATGGAAAATTTCCAAGGCTATATTATTCTCAGTATAATACGCGGTCCCTCCCCCAAGTCCGGAATGCCCGGCTAAAGTAATACTTTACCAGATAATGATATACTTACATTGTAAGCACATCTCGAAAGGATGATAAAATGCGCAGGAAAATATTCAAGACGGGAAACAGCCTGGTCGTATCGATCCCAAAGGAGCTGCTCGAACCGCTGGGTATGCGCGACGGCAGCAATGTCTCGGTCGAGCTTGACCGCAAGAAACGTCAGATCATGATCCGCGAAGCCGGTCATCCGATCAGCCCAGATATAAACGAGAGTTTTTCACGCCAGGTGGATGAATTCATCGAAGAATACCGCTCAGCACTCGAAGCCCTCGCACGATGATGCGCTACCTGACCACCGAGCAAGTGCTCTTCATCCACTCCCGTCTCATCACCGAGACAGGTGGCATGCATGGGGTTCGCGACTTGAGTATGCTCGAATCAGCGGTTGCGCGCCCCGCCGCCAGTTTTGATGATAAGGACCTCAATTCGGACCTTTTTGAGAAGGCGGCAGCCTTAATGGAATCATTGATCAACAACCACCCTTTCGTGGATGGTAACAAGCGCACCGGCATCACTGCCACTGCGCTTTTCATGAGGATAAACGGCTATAAACTGATCGCTATGCCGGCTGACCTTGAAAATACCACCCTTTTGATGGCACAGAATAAACTGAGTCTGTCCGATCTTGCTTATTGGTTGCGTAAGAATTCGCAACCGGATTGACATTTTTTGATTGTATGTAAACCAACAGGAAGCTCCTCAAAACCGAACTAACTATGAATATTAAAGATGGCTCGCTTATGCAGATGAGTTGTCAGTGCTAGAAGGGAACGCAGTGACCGACGTCCGTTCTTTTGATCCAGAGGGCTGGCAATCCATTAAAACTGAGATAAATCGCAATTATTTACTAACATTTACGGATTGCCACTGCATATAAATCATTCCTTCGGGGTGCAAGCAAGAACGTACCTCACTTTACAGCTTCGGGTTGCATCGTGACAATTTTCGACCGAAAATTTCTCACATAAATTATTCTTCCCTCTTGAAATTCCTCCTCTTTTCCTGTATACTACTGGTAAGACCACTTACCAGACAGGAGCGAACGGATGGACTGGGAAAGCCCCGCAAGACCCGCTGAATTGACCGAAAGCCGCCTGATCGCCGCCATCCTCGACGGCACCTTCCCCATCAACTCATTACTGCCAGCCGAGCGCGAGCTGGCTGAAAAGTTGGGCGTCACCCGCCCGACCCTGCGCGAGGCGCTGCAACGCCTGGGTCGCGACGGCTGGCTCGAGATCCACCAGGGCAAGCCCACCCGTATCCGCAACTACTGGCAGGAGGGCAACCTCGGCCTGCTGAATGCCATCACGCGCGATGTCGACAAACTCCCACCTGACTTCATCACCCAATTGCTGGAAGCGAGGATCTCACTCGCTCCCGATTATGCCGCCCTGGCAGTCGCGCGTCATCCTGCTGATGTCGTCGCGCTGCTGAAAAGTTATCAAAACCTCGACGAGACCGCCGAAGCTTACTCCCAGGCGGATTGGGAGCTCCACCATCGCCTGACCATCGCATCCGCCAATCCCGTCTATACCCTGATCCTGAACGGTTTCCGCAACCTCTACCTGCTGTTCGGGCCGCTCTATTTCGCATCTGAAACCAACCGCGCCCACTCGCTTAACTTCTACCGCGAACTGGAAGCGGCTTCATTACAAAAAGACCCACAGGCGGCGCACGCCATCACGCTGCGGGTCATGACCGAAAGTCTGACCAATTATCAAGCATTAAATCCAACCACACCGGAGGTAACCTATGAAACGTTGGCGAGGATGGGGCGATGATCAAAAAACCTACCCATTGCCCGAAAGTGCCCGTCCTTACCTGGTCGAACATGTCGGTCAGCTGTGTACGTACAAGGACATCAGTCAAAAGGAATTACTAAAGAAGGTACCAAATTCACACATCAAGAGCGATGGACAGATATCGACCGATCCATTTGAGCGCCTGATCCACGCCCGCGGGCAGAGTGTGGGCGACTGGATCGCCATGTATTCCGGCCGGATCGATGCCTACCCCGATGGTGTGGCTTACCCTGAAAGCGATGAGGATGTACGCGAGTTGATCAAGACCGCACACCGCAACGGTTACCACCTGATCCCCTATGGCGGGGGCTCGAGTGTCTTGGGTCACATCAATGCTCACAAAGAGGAAGGACCGACCGTCACGGTCGACATGGCACGCATGAACCGTCTGCTCAACCTGGATGAGATCAGCCGTACAGCTGAGATCGAGTGCGGCGCAGCCGGTCCCGCCGTCGAAGCCATGCTTAATGAACGTGGTTACCGGCTGGGGCATTTTCCGCAATCTTTTGAATTCTCCACCCTGGGTGGCTGGATCGCTACCCGCTCCACCGGCCAGCAGTCCTATTACTACGGGCGCATCGAGCCACTTTTCCTGGGCGGGCACCTTGAAAGCCCGGCCGGATCCCTGGAACTGCCGGTTTTCCCGGCGAGTGCCGCGGGACCGGATATCAAGCAGATGTTGCTTGGTTCCGAAGGTCGCATGGGCATCCTGACCCGTGCCACGGTCAGACTCACCAAACTGCCGGAAACCGAAACTTTCCGGGCAATTTTCTTCCCCACCTGGGAATCCGGAACAGCTGCCGTGCGTGAGATGGCCCAATCGCACCTGGGTGTCTCCATGTTGCGCATGAGCGACCCAATCGAGACAGAGACCACCTTGCAGCTTGCGGGTAAACCAGGTTTCGTTAATCTGGCGCACAATGGCTTGGATTTGATCGGTATTCGCGATCAACGCTGCCTGCTGATCTATGGCTTGACCGGAACCAGCCGCGCCATTCATCTGGCCTACCATGAGGTGCAAAAGATCGCCAGGAGGTATGGCGGTTTCGCGGTCAATTTCGTGATCGGCCACACCTGGGAGAAATCACGTTTCAAGACACCCTACCTGCGGGAAACCTTGTGGAACAACGGTGTCGGCCTGGATACGCTTGAGACCGCTCTGCCCTGGTCGCAGGTGCTGACAGTCAATAGTGCGATTCGCAAATCTCTCTCCGAAAGTCTTGAAAGATTTAATGAGAAAGTACTTGTATTCAGCCATCTGTCACACCTTTACCCGGATGGAGCCAGCATGTACATTACCTTTGGCTGGCGGCGCACCAAGGATCCGGACGAGACCAATGCCCGCTGGCAGATCATGAAGAACGCCGCCAGCGAGATCATCATCCAGGCTGGAGGGACTATTTCGCACCAACACGGGGTCGGGCACGACCACAAAGTCTGGCTCTCAACTGAAAAAGGGTTGTTGGGATTGAAAACCATTCAATCGGTCATCAATGTTTTCGATCCGAAGGGCATCTTCAACACCGGCAATCTCATTTAGGGGCAACTCCATGAATCACACTATGCGTTCTTCCATCTGGAACGACCTCCGTCAAGAGTGGGATCTGATCATCATCGGCGGTGGTATCACCGGTGCCGGCATCTTCAACATGGCAACCCGCAAGGGTTACAAGGTGTTATTGGTGGAAGCAAAGGACTTCGCTTTCGGCACCTCCAGCCGTTCCTCCAAGCTGGTGCATGGCGGATTCCGCTACCTGGCCAACAAACAATACAAGGTTACAGCCGAATCGGTGCGCGAGCGCGAGCGCCTGGTCAGGGAAGCCCGCCAGCTGGTATACCCCTTGCGTTTCATACTGCCGTCCTATAAACATGATCATGTTTCGTCTAAAAAGTTCGGGCTGGGGGTAATGATCTACGACCTGCTGGCACCCAAGTGGGATCACCGGTACCATTCTCCCACTGAGATCCGGGCAATCTGTCCCCTCTGCAGCTCACCGGATGTGATCAGCGCCTGGGAATATGGTGATGCCAAGGTGGATGACGCCCGCCTGGTGTTGCGGATTCTCTCAGAAGCCATGTCTCTGGGCGGTGTAGCCCTCAACTATGCGAAAGTCACTAAATTGCTCAAGAATCAAGAGGGGCAGGTGTGTGGCGTTGCACTACGGGATACCTCGACCGATGGTGTGCGGGACGCATCCGCCAGAAACTTGCCGGAGCGCGAAGTTCTGGCCAGGGTGGTCATCAATGCCACCGGTCCGTGGAGCGATGAACTGCGCGGGCAGATCGGGCGCAAACCGCGCCTGCGTAAATTGCGCGGCAGCCACCTGTTCTTTCCCTGGAAAAAGATCCCGTTGACGCATGGCATCACGATGTTCCACCCGCGTGATCGGCGCGCCCAATTCATCTTCCCGTGGGAGGGCGTGACCTTGATCGGCACGACTGACCTCGACCATCCGTGCGAGCTGGAGGAGAAATACGATGAAACCTTCGCCTCCGCATCCGAAGTCGATTACATGCTGGATTCCATCCACCAAGTCTTCCCCGACCTCAAGGTCACGCATGCCGACATCCTGGCGACCGAAGGCGGCGTGCGGCCGGTGGTCAATACCGGTGCGGCGACGCCCTCGCAGGAATCACGCACCCAGGTGATCTGGGAGGAGGATGGCTTGTTGACCATCACCGGCGGCAAGCTGACCATCTACCGCGTCATGGCTGCCCAGGCCCTGAATGCCATCAGCGCCCGATTGGGTGGCAACCCACACTTCAACCATAAGATGAAAGCCTTCGAGGTCCTGCCCAAGCCCGACGAAGAACTTGACCTTGATCCGGAACACTGGTACTACCTCGCCGGTCGCTACGGGCAGCAGACGTCGGTTCTGGTGACCGAAAGCCCGGCGGAGGAACTTACCCCGGTTGGGGAGCTGCCGGCATTGTGGGCTGAGCTGCGCTGGGCGGCACGGCACGAAGCCATCATCCACCTGGATGACCTGCTTCTCAGACGGATGCGCGTGGGGTTGACCTGCGCATGTGGCGGGCTGGAGCTGCTGCCGCGCATCCGCGCCATCATCCAAAAGGAACTCGGCTGGGATGATGCCCGCTGGCAGTCGGAAGCCGAAAGGTACCAGCACATCTGGAAGACTTATTATTCCCTGCCAAATTCCTCGTAATCCGCCTATAATAAAGTCAACCGTTATCCATTTCTATGCACGCAGAAAGGGAAAGCCATGACTGCAGACCTGATCCTCGCCATCGACGCCGGGACACAATCAACCCGGGCGCTGCTGTTCGATCTGGGCGGGACCCTGATCGCCAAGAAACGCATCATAATTGAACCATACTATTCCACCCAACCCGGTTATGCCGAGCAGAAGGTGGAGGTGTTCTGGAAGGCATTGTGTGACGCCTGCCAGGGTTTATGGAAGATGCGCGGGGTCGACAAAAAACGCATCGCCGGGGTGGCGCTGACCACCCAGCGCTCGACCATGGTCAACCTCGATCTGAACGGCAAGCCTCTGCGACCGGCCATCGTCTGGCTGGACCAGCGCCGTACCGAAGGGCTCAAACCTATCGGCGGCCTATGGGGGGCTGCCTTCCGCGTGGCAGGCATGACCGAGACTGCCGCTTATCTTCAGGCGGAAGCCGAAGCCAACTGGATCAGCAACCACGAGCCGGCCGTCTGGAGCAACACCCACAAATTCCTGTTGCTGTCAGGTTATCTTACCTACCGGCTGATCGACCGTTACGTGGATTCGGTTGGTTGCCAGGTGGGCTACATCCCCTTCGATTATAAGAAAAAAACCTGGGCTTCCAAAAGTGATTGGAAGTGGCAGGCCATACCGATGGATCCAGGCATGCTGCCGGACCTCATCCCGCCGGCCGAAATCATGGGCGAGATCAGCCCCGTAGCCGCCAAGGAAACCGGCATCCCGGTCGGTCTACCACTGGTGGCAGCCGCCGCCGATAAAGCTTGCGAGGTGATCGGCTCCGGGAGCCTGACGCCCAACATTGGCTGCATCAGCTACGGCACAACCGCCACCATCAACACCACTCATAAGAAATATATCGAGATCATCCCACTCATTCCACCATACCCCTCCGCCGTGCCGGATGCTTATGCGCTCGAGTACCAGATCTTCCGGGGGTATTGGATGGTAAGCTGGTTCAAGCAGGAATTTGGCCTGCATGAACAAGGTCGCTCCGCAAAGATGGGAGTAGAACCGGAAGTGCTGTTCGACGAGCTGGTCGATCAGGTGCCGCCAGGCTCGCAGGGGTTGATCCTGCAACCCTACTGGTCGCCGGGTTTGAAATTACCGGGACCGGAGGCGAAGGGAGCCATCATCGGCTTCGGCGATGTTCACACGCGCGCGCACATCTATCGTGCCATTCTGGAAGGGCTGGCGTATGCACTGCGCGAGGGCGCCGAGCGCATGGCAAAACGCAGCCATGTTACGATAACCGAACTCCGTGTGGCAGGCGGCGGCAGCCAGAGCACGGCTGCCATGCAAATTACAGCCGACGTCTTTGGGTTGCCTGTTTCGCGACCTCACTTATATGAAACCTCAGGGCTGGGTGCTGCCATAGACGCTGCCGTGGGTCTCAATTTGTACCCGGATTTCACCACTGCAGTTCGCGAAATGACCCACCCGGGTGACACTTTTCAACCTGATGAAATGAATCACAGGATCTATGACGATCTATACAATAAAGTGTATTGCCATATTTACGAACGCATGAAACCATTGTATTACCAGATCCGCGACATCACCGGCTATCCGCCTCATTAAAACCAGGAAAGGAATTCAACCGTGATATTCAAACAAATGATCGTCTGGGTTATCGTGGGTGCCACTGCCGGGTTATTGGTGGATGCAGTCGTGAGTGGCAAACGGGTCGGGCTATTAATAGCGATCGTGGTAGGCATCATCGGCGGCTTTTTGGGCGGCTGGCTGTTCAGCCTGTTCGGGTTTGAGCTTGCCAGCGGTTTCATTCCCGACCTGATCGCCGCCTTTATTGGCGGTGCGATCCTGTTGCTCGTGCTGCGCCTGATCCGCAGGCATAATAAAGCCTTAGCTTGAGCATTCGAGGTAAACATGGACCTGCAACCGAAAGGCAGGATCACGCTCGTCACCGGTAGCCTCTTATTCATCTCCCCGCATGACGGGGAGAGGTCCTGCCGTTGCTCTTCACGGCTGGGGTGAGGGGTCCGGGAATAATTGGTTAGTCTCTGCTTATACGGAGCCCAGAGACGAATCCTGATACCTGATGCAGGTATCATCCCCCAGGAGAGGTACCTATGGATCTTCATCTGAAAAACAAGATTGCGCTGGTCACCGGAGCAAGCCGCGGGCTGGGGTTTGCCACCGCGAAAGTGCTGGCGGAGGAAGGCGCGCGCGTTGCGATCAATAGCCGTAATTCGGATCATCTTGAAAAGGCAACCGAATTACTCAGACAATCGAGAAGGTCAAACACGTTGGCTTTGCTTGGCGATCTGCTCGACCCCACTCTTCCCGAAATGCTTGTCGCTCAGGTGACGAAAAAGTGGGGCGGCCTGGATATCCTGATCACCAATGCCGGTGGACCACCGCCCGGAGTATTCGAGAGTTTCAATGATGCAGACTGGCAGATGGCGGTCGAGCTGTCCCTGATGGTGCATGTGCGCCTGATCCGGGCAGCGCTGCCCTGGTTGAAAAAATCCACTGCTGCCAGTGTGTTGACCATCACCTCCTACTCGGTCAAGCAACCCATCCCCAACCTGGTGCTTTCGAATGCCGTGCGCGCCGCCACGGTCGGGTTGACTAAATCGCTGGCGCTCGAACTGGGTGAAGCCGGCATCCGTTTCAATTCTATCCTGCCGGCCTGGACCGAGACCGAACGCGTCACCAGCCTGATGGGTGCGCGCGCCTCAGTTAACGGTACAACCATGGAAGAGGAAATTGCCAGGCAATCAAAGGAAAGTTCGCTCGGCAGGATGGGCAAACCTGAGGAGTTCGCCCGCGCAGCTGCCTTCCTGGTCTCACCGGCTGCCTCGTACATCACCGGAGTGATGCTGACCGTCGACGGTGGAATGTACAAAGGAACTCTATGATAAGGATCAGCTTCTAAAAATTCTAATATTCTTGATGTTAATCGAATGGAATACACCTGCTCGCATTGCTTGCGGCGTCCCCCCGAGTGACTCCCTGAAGGTCGTCCCACCGGGGGGATGTACAAGGGAACGCTCTAGTAGACGATTGATCCCGATGGCGATCACCCCGACAACCACCAGTAATAAAGCATAGATGACATAGGGTACTGAAAACGCCGGATTTTTCAGAGCCATCAAACCAGTCAGGTTATCCGTAGTGGTTGAA
This sequence comes from uncultured Chloroflexia bacterium, assembly GCA_963701225.1. Lineage (GTDB taxonomy): Bacteria > Chloroflexota > Anaerolineae > Anaerolineales > Anaerolineaceae > JAFGXF01. Next base: position 2,150,546 of record OY969578.1, read on the forward strand.
TTGACACCTAATATCCACAGGCGCGAATACTGCCAGGCTTCATCGACAGTATATATGTTTACCCAATACCCCTCCTTCTGGAAATCCAAGAATGATTTGACCGGAAGGATGTATTCCGCGTTGACAACTTGATATCCGCCTATATGCAACTTAACGGCAGTTGGGATGGATTTATCATCCACTCCATAGGCCAATTTCGCCTCTGGAAGGATATCCCGCACGAGGGTAGTTTGATCCGATCCAGCCAGGATCCAGGACTGCTCAGCCAGGTCTGCCTCCGCGATCTGGCGCAGAGTGGCTTCAAAGACTGCCGATTGACCCGCAGGATCATCCCCGGTGGATTTCACGTCGTACAGGAAAACCTGCCCACTTGTCTTCAGTACACCCAGCCATTCCCGGAAGGTTGGGATGGGTTCACCAGTAAATTGCTCCACCTGCTCCGAATTGACCTTGTCCTTGCGAATGGTGCCAAACGGGTCATCCTGGCTGAACCAGCTGCCTGCATCCAACCGGCTGAGCTCCTCCCAGGTGAATGTGCCTGCTTTGTCTTTGATGCGTTGCGGGTAGACAATCTCAACATTTGTGGTGCGGGAAAGGGTATCATCGTGCATAAGGAACAGCTGTCCATCCGCGCTCATCTGAACGTCCATCTCCTGACCGTAGACACCTGATTCAGCCGCCGCTCTGGCCGCTGCCAGGGTATTTTCGGGTTCCAGCGCATCCGCACCGCGGTGTGCTACCAGCAGTGGTTTTTCAGGCAATTTACCCCTGATAACCGAACTCGGTGGGAAAGCCAACACCAGGCTCCACAGGATGACGAGGACGATCAGGATCGGAGCAGCTCTTTTCCAGCCCAAAGCTTTCCCGTGGATCCAGGAAGCAGCCAGGACAGCAACTCCCAGCAACAGGAGTGGATCCAGGATTACGCGAAAATAAGCCAACAGTTGGATGAGGCGTATCTTTTGACCCGGGGATTCATGAAATAACATATAGAAACTGCCATAGAAAAAGAACATATAGATCACCCCCAGAATCGCATACAACCAGTCGCCCAGTTTTACCCACCAACTGGCAGGTTTGGGTGAGCGCCAGCGCAAAAGCACTCTCACCAGGCTCCATCCAACCAGCATGCTGGAAAACATCAGACAATAGCTGATGTAATCCAATTTTATGCCTATCATTTTGGTCAGGAAGTTGTTGGTCTCGATGTAGAAGGTGGTATTGGTCAGCCAGAAAACCAGGAATGCGGCGCTATGGATCAGTACCACCCACGTCCACAAGACCGGTATTCTTATTTTCATATCGCCCTCCAAATAAATTAATAACCGATTGCCAGTAAAATATTTGTTTTTTCATTATAGCAATTTATATGGAAAAAACAATCCGCTTTCAATAATCCGGTTGGTTATACGTTGATGTCATCAGGTACAATAGATTCCATGACCAGGAGTTTAAATTGTTAACCCCCACAGAAATCCAGGAACGCCTCGAGCGCATCCTGCTGTCAGTCGAGAAACCCGGGCGCTACGTGGGAGGCGAACTGAATGCCATCCACAAGGACTGGGCTGCGGTCGAGACGCACGTGGCACTGGTCTTTCCTGATCTTTACGACCTGGGGCTGCCCAACCTGGGACTGGCGATCCTGTATGACCGGATCAACCAGCGCCCGGATGCCCTGGCGGAACGTGCCTACACACCATGGATTGACATGGAAGCCCGGATGCGTGAGCATAATATTCCGCTCTATTCACTGGAGAGTAAACGCGCGCTGGCAGAGTTCGATATCCTCGGCATCAGCCTGCCGTACGAGACGCTCTACACCAACGCATTGAATATCCTCGACCTGGCAGGCATTCCAATGTATTCAAGTGAACGCACGGTTGACCATCCTCTGGTTATTGCCGGCGGGCACGCCTGTTTCAACCCTGAGCCGATGAGCGCTTTTATCGATGCCTTTGCGATCGGCGAGGGTGAAGAGCTAATTAACGACATTATTGCCATCCACCAGACCTGGAAGCGTTCCGGGGGAACACGCAAAGAATTGCTGGAATCACTGGCAGGCATCCCGGGTATGTATGTGCCGTCGCTATATGATGTCAGTTACCATCCTGATGGTAGCATCGCCTCGATTGATCCACTGGTTGATAGTGCACGCCTGCCGGTGGTCAAGCGCATCACCGGCAAGCTGCCGACGCCGGTCACGAAGTTCATCGTGCCATCCATCAACGTCGTCCACAACCGCGTCGCGGTCGAGATCATGCGCGGTTGCACGCGCGGCTGCCGCTTTTGCCATGCCGGCATGATCACCCGCCCGGTGCGCGAGCGCCCGGTGGCGGAAATCGTGGATGCGGTCGAGCAGGCAGTGGCTCAGACCGGGTTCGATGAAGTCGCCCTGTTATCCTTGTCCTCTAGTGACTATACGCATATCGTAGAATTGGTGGATACCCTGGCGGACCGGATGGCAGGCAGGCACCTGACCATCACACTGCCCTCGCTGCGCATCGAGAGTTTCTCGGTCGAGCTGATGGAAAAGCTGAAAGAGTCGCGCCCGGGCGGTGGATTCACACTGGCTCCCGAGGCTGCCAGCGAGCGCATGCGCCGTATCATCAACAAACCCATCGCCCAGGCGCAGGTTTTGGAAGCCGCCCGCGCCGTTTTCGCGCACGGCTGGAAGAACCTCAAGCTGTACTTCATGATCGGTCATCCCTCCGAAACGCTGGAGGACGTGCAGACCATCATCGACCTGTGCTTTGAGGTGGCAGAGGTCGGAAGGAGGTTGGCAGGCGGGCGCGCACGCGTGCATGCCGGCGTCTCGACCTTCATCCCCAAACCGCATACCCCCTTTCAGTGGGTCGGATTGGACCGCGTCGATATCATCCGTGAGAAACTGGACTTGCTGCGGCGCGGATTGCGCAGCCCGCGCATCAAGCTGACCTGGAACGATCCCGAGGGCACGCTGCTCGAATCCTGGCTGTCGCGCGGCGACCGCCGCCTGTCAGCGGTGATCGAGCATGCCTGGCGCGCGGGTGCGCGCTTCGATGCTTGGCAGGAACACTATCGCTACGATCTGTGGCTGGAAGCCTTCAAGCAAGCCGGGCTGGACCCCGATTTTTACAGCCACCGCCAACGCGGACTGGATGAGATCCTGCCATGGGAAGTTGTCAGCAGCGCGGTACGCAAGAACTACCTGGTTGAGGAATACAAACGATCGCTCAAGGGTGAGACGCGCGAGGATTGCCGCAAGCAGTGTTATCGCTGCGGCATCCTGCCGCAGTTCGATGAGCTAAGGCTGCAGAACCCGGGCGAATACTGGCAGTGCCCCGACCACCTTAAAGGGGAGCTGATGGGGGTGGCTGAATGAACGGCGACCCTATGCGCATTCGCGTGACCTATGCCAAGCAAGGGGAGTTGCGTTACACCGGGCATCTCGACCTGCAGCGCGTGTGGGAACGGACGTTGCGCCGCAGCACGCTGCCGATCGTTTTCAGCCAGGGCTTCAATCCCCTGCCCAAGCTGCAGCTGGCTTCAGCGCTGCCACTTGGGATCGAGAGTGTATGCGAGATGATGGATTTCTGGCTGGGCGAAAAACTGGCATTGTTGGAAATTACCCGCGGGTTAAAGGATGCACTGCCGCCCGGATTGGAAGTGATCAAGCTGATCGAGGTCGAATTGAAAGCTCCGGCACTCGAGACGCAATTGAAATCCGCCGAGTACCGCGTGACCTTCCGCGACCCGGTTGATTTGGTTAAGCTTGAAAAGAAAGTAACCGGAATATTGACTGAAGACAGCCTGCCGCGCGACCGGCGTGGAAAAACCTACGACCTGCGCCCGCTGATCGAAGGGCTGCGGATCGAACCGGATGGCAGCCTGTGGATGAAGCTCGCGCTTCGCCCGGGAGCAACTGGTCGGCCGGAGGAAGTATTAATGGAATTGGATCTGGATTGGATGGCAGCAGATGTTTATCGAAGAGAGATTAAATTGTAGTTAAACTAAAACCGCTCCTTCCGAAGCGGTTTATTTTCGCTAATTTTATCGATTTACAGCAGGTACTAGTTATAGAAGTTCCGAGGGGATATTTCCGCCGTGCTCGGCCAGTTTCGCCAGTACGGTCTTGTGCAGCCAAGTGTTCATCGAGGCAGAATCTTTCATCAAGTCAGCCGGGCAACCCAGTTCGACAGCCAGTTTCTTGCGGTTTTCAAAGCTGCTGTCCAGACCCAGAAGTTTCATCAGGTCCACGATCGATACTTTCCAATCCAACTGCTGATTGCTCTTGGCGGCCAGGTTATTCAGTTTTCCAACAACATCCACCATCGGGATTGCAGCCGAAGCTCCGACTTTATCCGTCAGGGTGCTGAAAGCCCTTTGGGCGGCAGTTTGCTTTGTGGACGAGGCGACCTGCGCGGCGGTTTGTTTCAAACCGAGCTTTTCCAAAATTGTGCTAAATATACTCATGGTATTCCCTTTCTTTGGGTCAATCCATCTAAGTCATCCACGATAACTTTACTTTATTATAAACCCTTAATTACCCAAATTACAACTGAGTATTTATCTATTAGGAAGAATTAATGATCAAGATGTTGAACGTATTTCTCAGGAGAAACCGGCTTCGATTGGTTCTCAGCAGCTACAGGCATCCTTATCATCCAGTTTCTTCCCTTTCAGTACTGCCATGATCATGGCAGCCGCACAGCCCACCCCGCTATCAACAACGATCGCCATCGGTGGGCAGTTGACCTGGCAGGCACCGCATTCCATACAGGCGGAAGGGTGAGCCATTCTGACAACTTTCCCACCCGGCTCGAAGACACCGTGCGGACAGACGGCCAGGCACATGCCGCAGTTGATGCACAGGTCGCGGTCGTAGCGCAGAGAGTTTTCGCGATAGGAGTTGAACATCACAGCCTCCCCGCCCACAGATAGATACGGAGGGCAAGAGTCAAAACCAGACCGCTGCCAAACAGGATCGCCATGAGCGGGATGTAAGCGTAGATCTCGCGCTTGACACCACTGCGCGAGGTAAATACCGTCGAACCGGTGAAGTTAAGCGTGATAAAGGCGGTGACCGGCGGCAGGAGCAGTAACAGGAGCAGCGCCGATAAGAGGGATACCCAATCGCGTGGTTGCCCCAGCGCGATCGCCAGGCTGAATGGCAGAGTTACCAGCAGTCCCAGAATGAATCCCTTGACACTGAAATCCTTGAATGGCAGCCAGGGCAACAATAACGGGAATAACACGATGCCTGCCAGGATGGTGCAAGCGGTTGCCAGCGCCGGTAGCAAGCCTGCCAGGAAATAGACAGCTGCCACTGCAATCGCCAGCGCGAGGAAGGTGCCCACCAACTCGACCGGGACTAGCACGGCGCGGTCTACCAGCGGGAAGCGCACCCGGCGCATCTCAGGTGTTGCCTGATGGGTTTTCAGGTATTCAGGCAGGTCTGCCGAACGGACCGGCCCATATTCGACCTTGAAACCGCTGCGTTTACGAACGGTGTGGGCTGCCACACCCGGTGCAGCGAGCTGCGGCAGGATCAGGGTGCGGTGACGGACAACGTCCTTTAAGCCGGTTTCCTCGATCTTATTGACCAGTTCATCGGTGCCGAAAGTGCCCTTGCCGGCCGCGCACCACACGTTGATGCCGTGCGTGTTCAATACCAGGATGTAAGCATCCAATCCTTCGAGCGCCGAACGCAATGCGTCAAAGCTGAGGGTGTAGTTGGCGGATACGAACACCAATGAACCCGCGGTCGGCGAACCAAGCGCATACAACCCGGGTGCCACGCGGTGTTTCCCGCGCCGGATGCGGAAGCGGGCTGCCAGGTGATCGAGGTGATCACGAAATGTCAACTTGCTGGTGGTTGATAAAATGTTATCTAAAAAGTTCTTATAAGGCATGTTGTCATTATATCGTGATTGTCGCGGGATAGAATTAAACGGGTTCAACGGAATGGATCATGGTGTGAAATTTCTGTCTGTATCCCAACAGGAGGGATTTGCATCAATATATTCCACGATCCGCTGCCATTCGTCCTCGTCTCGAATAACGTGATCGTGGTAATTCCGTTTCCAGAACGCCAACCCCGGTGTGTGACGATACTCGTTTATCTGTCTTGCAGAGAAGGTTTTAAATCCGCGGATGATTTCAGGTAGCCCGTGTCTGCGTATCGCAGGGGCAGAGCTAATATCCGTACGGGTGGGTTTACGAAGTCCCCTTTGGGGAAAACCCACCCGTACAATGCCGAGCCCTGCCCCTGCGGATTCATCAGCGTCATTGATTACAATAATTCCATGCACGTGGTTAGGCATGATACAAAATACATCCAATTGGATATGTGGATAATGATTCGGCAGCTCTTGCCAGGTTATCTCTACGATTTTACCGAAAGGAGATAATTCAATCCGATCAACCATCACTTCTCCCAAAATGCATTGTTTGCCACTCACCTCGATAGTCACAAAATAAGCACCTGGTTGTGAATAATCATAGCCCTTCAATCTTAGAGAATTCTTACGGCGATAGATGATATTCATTATTGTTATTATATTATCAATACACGTAGGGGAGGGAAATTAACCCACCCTTACGACTCCCGCCCGTTTACGTATCGGTCCTTCCAAATCCTTCCCCGCCTTGACGTATCATGAAAAGCGGGTATAATCCGCCTGTTAATAAATGAAAGTGAGCAGGAGATACATTCATGGTTCCACAACCGAAACGCAAACTATCCAAGGGACGCCGTGACCGCCGCCGTGCACATGATTCCCTGACATCCCCCAGCCTGGTGCAATGCGCCCACTGCGGTGAGATGATCCCTTCGCATACCGTCTGTCCTTTGTGCGGCTACTACCAGGGGCGCGAAGTCCTGCATATCGAGAAGGAAGACAAGAAGAAGTAATTCGGTCAGCAATGGCCTTTTTATCATCCCCTCCTTACCTCCACCTGAATTCCGGGTGGAGGACTTTTTAATCAAAGAACCGGACTCCTAAATGGGATCCGGTTCTGAGTGATATTATCCGCCTATTCCTGGTCGGGTTTGGTTTTCAGATATGGTTGGAAGCGCACCATCAACCTGCCGGGCAGATAGCCCTGCATGGTGACTCCACCGCGCCCGTGCTCGACCTTGTCGACCTGCCCCTGGTCGTGGAAGAGCGATATCAATTGCCCCTCCTTGTACGGCAAACGCACCTTGACCGGCAACATATGCTCGAACAGCTCAGATTCGATCCGTTTGAGTAACACATCGATCCCGATCTGTTTAAGGGCAGAGATGGCAACCGCGTTGGGATAGTTTTTCATTTTATCGACTGCCAGCTGCGGATCGGGCAGGCGATCGATCTTGTTCAATACACTGATGGTCGGGATGCCTGCCGCATCGATCTCCTTGAGCGTCTGGTGGACGGCTTCGGCCTGCGCCAGCGCATTCGGGTGTGAGATGTCGATCACATGCACCAGCAGGTCTGCATCGCTGATCTCCTCCAGCGTGGCTCTGAAAGCCGCCACCAGCTGGGTCGGCAGTTTCTGAATGAATCCAACCGTGTCGGTGAAGAGCGCCGGGTTGCCGCCCGGCAATTGCACCCGGCGGGTGGTCGGGTCGAGCGTGGCAAACAACTGGTTCGCCACGTATACTCCGGCTTTTGACAACCGGTTCAACAGGGTCGACTTGCCGGCATTGGTATAGCCGACCAGTGCTACCACCGGTATATGGGAGCGCTTGCGTTGGGCACGATAGCGGCTGCGATGGGCGCGCACCTTTTCCAGTTCTTCCTTCATGTGGCTGATACCACGCCGGATGTCGCGTTTATCCACTTCCAGCTGGGTCTCACCGGGACCGCGCAAACCCACTCCCCCGACATTACCTGTGCGCCCCGCCCCACCGCCTGCCTGGCGTGCCAGATGAGTCCAGGCGCGTGTCAGACGTGGCAGGCGATATTCGTACTGCGCCAGTTCGACTTGCAGTATGCCTTCGGCCGTACGGGCATGCTGGGCAAAAATATCCAGGATCAAAGCCGTGCGATCAACAACGCGCACGGCTTCACCAAATTTCTCCTCCAGCTCTCTCAGGTGGCGCGGCGAAAGTTCCACGTCGAACAGCACCACGTCTGCCACGGTTTCTTCGAGCAACAGTTTGATCTCTTCGACCTTGCCCGAACCGATATACGTAGCGGGGTTGGGTTTGTCGAGTTGCTGGGTGATTTCACCCACCACATCCAGACCGGCGGTGTCAGCCAGTAATGAGAGTTCCGCCAGCGAATCCTCCAGAGTCAGCAATTGACTCACACCATACAATTCAACGCCAACCAGGAACGCCCGTTCGTGGGGACGGTTGGTCGGTTCAGCTATTTTTTTAGACATGATTTTCTTCTTCTTTATTTTTCAATGCACCCAGGCGGAAATGCGCGCGACCGCTTCCTTGATGCGGTCTGTGGCAGTCCCGAGAGAAATGCGTAAATAACCCTCACCGTACCGGCCATATACCACACCCGGCGTGGTTGAAACGCCCGTTTCATCCAACAGGCGGGAACAGTACGCCATGCTGTCGTCGTTGCCTTCCGGTATGCGCGCCCAGACATAGATGGCTGCCTTTGGACGTTCGATCTGGAAGCCAATCCGGGTGAGCGCATCCACCACGATATCACGACGTTGCTGGTAGATGGCGTTGCGTTCCTCCAGCCAGCCCTGATCGCCTTCCAGGGCGGCCATGCCGGCTTCGAGGATCGGCAAAAAGATCGAAGAATCCATCTGGCTCTTATAGGTCGACAGCATCTTGATCACATCGGGATTGCCGACCGCCATGCCGAGCCGCCAGCCGGCCATGTTGTAGGTCTTGGAGAGTGAATTAAACTCGACAGCCACCTCCTTGGCACCCGGAAGTTCCAGGATCGAAGGGGCATGATAGCCGTCGAAACAGACGTCGGCATAAGGCGCGTCATGCGCAACCAGGATGTTATAGCGGCGGGCGAAGTCGAGCGCCTCTTTATAGAATTCCAGCGGAGCGATGGCACCGGTGGGATTGTTGGGATAATTCAACCATAGAATTTTTGCCTGCCGGGCGACCTGCTCGGGAATATCCGCAAGGCGTGGCAGGAAACCATTATCCGCCTGGATGGGCATGTAATGGACCACGCCGCCGGCAATGATACCGCTGGCAGCATAGACCGGATAGCCCGGGTCTGGCACGAGCACCACGTCGTCGGGATTGACCAGCACCTGGGAGAGATTGAACAAGCCCTCCTTCGAACCGATCAAGGCAACGGTCTCCTTTTCCGGATCAAGCTCGACGCCGAAACGCCGGCCGTAATATTCTGCCATGACACGTTTGAAGGCCGGTGTGCCCCCATTGGGGGTGTAGCCATGCGCATCCGGGTGTTGAGCCGCCTGGTAGAGACGCTCGATGATAAAACCGGCCGGTGGCAGGTCCGGTGAACCCATGTCAATTCGGATGATATCCATGCCGGTGGCTTTAAGTTCAGCCAGACGTTGCGTCAGGGTGGCAAAAAAGTAGGGTTTAAATCCAGCAATACGTTGAGCGGGTTCGTAGACCATGTCGGCGTTTCCTTTTTGAATTGGTATGTAGGGTAATTATAACCGAGCGCTACTTTTATTCCTTCATTTTTTGAATGGTCCAGCGGTACAATGTCTCCCCGACCGCATCCAAACTGGATGCAGACACCTTGTCCAGCGTATCCGAGGTGGTATGCCACCAGGGATAGTCGAAATCGATCAGCAGGGCGGCAGGGATTCCTTTCTCCAGAAACGGCAGGTGATCGTCCAGCATCTTATGCAAAAATTCCGGCAGGAACTGCCGGCTGAACCCGTTGTGATCAGCAATCCCCCAGATCTCATCCATCAGAACCGGATCGGAATTCCTTTCCTTATAGATTTGCAGATTGGAATCGCCGACCATATCCACAACCACCACACCATCCGGTTTGCCCTGCAGGGTGTCGGCGAAGTAACGGGAACCGAGAATCCAATCCCAACCCGGCAGGTTACCCTGGTCTTCGGCATCGAAAAACACCAGCCAGACCTGCCCCGGCAGGTCTTCCGGCAATACACGGGCCAGTCCCAGCAGGACCGCCACTCCCGAAGCGCCGTCATTTGCTCCAGGCACCGGTAGGGAACGATTGGCGGGGTTAACATCCTGGCTGGCTTCCAACCGGCTGTCGTAATGCGCGCCGAAAATGTACCACGGGCTGCCACTGCCCCGTTTCGCGATCAGGTTGCGGATGGAATGCCCTTCTATCTCGGTAATCTGCTCCTCAGTCTGCCAGCCGGCGTCCTTCAATTCCATGAGGATCCAATCCCCAACCTTTTTATGTGCATCGCTGCCAGGTGTGCGCGGACCAAATGAAATCTGGGTACTGACATCCTCATAGGCTTGTCTGCCATTAAACAAATTTCCCCGAACCAGGCGGTTGATCACGAACCCCAATGCAATCAACACGATCAGGATTAAACCTGCTACGAAGATGTTGTTATTCGCATGCTTTTTCATTTTTTATCCTGTCACCTGATATTGTTGTATCCACTGTTTCAGATCCGTCAGGCTGCGCTCAGCCATAAGTGCATGTTTTTCACGTTTACCGACACGCTTCTCTCCCGGTTCCAGATCGGGCAGCAGCCCAAAATTGGCCTTCATCGGCTGAAAGCTCTCCGGATCGGCATGCGTAATGTAATGGCAGAGCACCCCGAGCATGGTCGATAGTGGCAGGCTGACCGTTGTTAGTCCTCCGGCGAGGCGTGTGGCATTAATGCCTGCCAGGACCCCGGTGGCAGCATTGCCGAGGTACCCTTCCACCCCGGTGATCTGCCCGGCGAACAACAGCTCCGGGCGCGAACGGAAACATAACGTTTCATCCAGCAGCCTGGGTGAGGCAATAAATGTGTTGCGGTGCATTTGCCCAAAGCGGACGAACTCCGCCTTGGCAAGACCCGGGACCGTACGAAAGACACGCTTTTGTTCCGGGTAAGTAAGGTTGGTCTGGAAACCGACCATATTGTACAAACTGCCCGAGAGGTTATCCTGCCGCAGTTGGATGACGGCATGTGGGCGGTGACCGGTGCGCGGATCGCGCAGGCCGATCGGGCGCATTGGACCAAATGCCAGCGAATTGAGCCCGCGCCCGGCCAGCACTTCCACCGGCAGGCAACCTTCGAAGAACTTTTCCGATCCGGCGATGATACCACCATCGATCTGATCCTCGAACGGCTTCAATTCGATTCGCTCAGCCGTAAACAGACCAGCCACAAAGGTTTCATACTCATCAACCGTAAACGGGCAATTGATATAATCCCCCTCTTGTGTCACTCCACGGTCGTAACGCGACGCCCGGAAGGCAATCCCCATATCGATCGATTCGGCTGAAACCACAGGCGCGATGGCATCATAAAAGTACAGACTGTCCTCGCCGGTCAACTTGCGCAAGACTTGCGAAAGATGCGGTGATGTCAGCGGTCCCGAGGCAATGACCGTCAGTCCGGAGGGAATGACTTTCACCTCCTGGCGGTGAAGGGTGATATTGGGGTGTTGATTGATGCGGGCGGTGACCGCTTCAGAAAATCGGGCACGGTCGACCGCCAGAGCACCCCCGGCAGGCAGTGCAGCCTTATCGGCACAATCAAGTATAAGCGAACCCAGCAGACGCATTTCTTCCATCAAAAGCCCGGATGGTCGGTCGCTCAGTGCGGAACCAAGCGAGTTGGAACACACCAGCTCAGCCAGGTCACCGCCGGTATGGGCCGGGGTCATCACCACCGGTCTCATTTCATATAAATTGACTTTTAGTCCACGAGTGGCAGCCTGCCATGCGACTTCACAGCCCGCCAGTCCACCACCGATTACACTAAGCTCATCTATCCTGTTTATATCCATTGAATTCATTGTATAAATTGTACCATCCGGGGATTGGTATATTTCTTCAATAGCTGGCACAATACTTGCAACAATAGGGTATAGCGACTAAAATAGAAGGAAGGTGCTCCATGTTACAAACCCACCGACAATCCATGCGACCTTTGACTACTGCTCACCTGGCTCAGACCATGACCTTGTTAAGCCTGTCAGCCGATGAGTTAAAGCAGCAAATCGAATCTGAACTGGCCGCCAATCCCGCGCTTGAAATGACCGATGAGCGCCGCTGCCCGAATTGCCAACGCCCGCTGCCGGGCAACAGTCCCTGCCCGTCCTGTTCGAGTGCCTCGCCAACGGCACCGGATGAGGCCATAGTTTTCATTTCCCCGAGGGATGATTTTCATCCCTCACGCGGACTGTCGTCGGATGATGACCGCCCGGATGATAATATTGCGCCGGTCACGGAGGACCTGCCTACTTACGTCTTCCGCCAGATTGCGCCGGATGTAGACCCCCAGAAACGCACCATTGCCGCCTACCTGCTTACACACCTGGACGAAGACGGGCTGTTGACCATTGCACCGGTAGAAGTCGCTCAATATCATCACGTCCCGCTGGATGTGGTCGAGTCCGTGCGCAACATGATCCAACACGCCGAGCCCCTTGGCGTAGGATCGCGCACTCCCGAGGAAGCGATGCTGGTCCAGCTCGATCATCTGTCAGAAACACGGGTTGTACCACCCATGACCCGTGAAGCGATCGAAAAAGGAATGAACCTGTTAAGTCGTCGCCAGTACGGCGAACTCGCTCATCTACTGGGGATCAGCCTGCGCGAAGCGCGCGAAGTGGCGCTCTTTATCACCGAGAACCTTAACCCCTTCCCGGGTCGTTCTCACTGGGGTGACGTGCATGAAGGTGAGAATGCTCCCCTCGCAGTCTATCGCTCGCCCGATGTCATCATCAGTCATATCAATGAAGATCCGACCAAACCGTTGATGGTGGAGATTATCATGCCTATGGCAGGGACGCTGCGGGTCAATCCGCTGTTCCGTAATGCCCTGCGCCAGACCTCCGAGTACCGCGAGGAGTGGAAGAACGACCTCGAACGTGCAGCCTTGTTTGTGAAATGCCTGCAGCAACGCAATCACACCATGCGGCGTCTGATGCAGCGGCTGGTCTCAATCCAGAAGGAATTCATCCTGCATGGAGAGGTCTCCCTCAAACCGTTGACGCGCGCCTCGCTCTCCATCGAGCTTGAGGTGCATGAATCGACCATCTCCCGCGCGGTATCCTCCAAAACCGTGCAACTCCCCAACCGGCGGATCATTCCGATGTCCAAATTCTTCGACCGCAGCTTGAACCTGCGCACAATCCTGAAGAACATTATTGTGCAGGAAGGCCGGCCGCTGAGCGATTCAGAGCTGGTGAAACTACTGGATGCGCGTGGCTTTAAGATCGCCCGCCGTACGGTCGCCAAGTACCGCGCTATGGAAGGCATCCTGCCTGCTCATTTGCGACACGCATAGGGTCTGATCAACCGCCATGGATGAACTGAAACCACTCCACTCAATCCTGCCTGAGGCATGGCGGCATAAGAAACAATCCATTCTGGACGACCTCGAACAGGTATTGAATTACATTGATGCCCCGGTTCTGGTACTTTCAGGTACAGGCGTCATCCTGTATACCAATAACGCACTACTCAACCTCACCTCTCACAACCTTGAGGACCTGATCGGGGCAGGCGTCGAATGCATCCTGCCGGAATATCCCTTTGGGGATGATGACTCCGAACTGATCCAGACCACGCTGACACGCCAGTTCCGCAATCCGCTCGGCGTCAAACTGCATCATATTACCTTCGAAAAGCAACGTGATATCGACATGCTGGTCCTGAACACACCCGGAGCCGATCTGGGTGTACTCGAGCAGCCGCTGGCTAAACCTGAAGTATTCAACGCCTTCCTCGAACTGGGCAGGCTCAGCCTGTTGCCCGATATCAATGCCTCCATATCAACCGCGATCCATATCTCTCAGGTGTTACTGGATACGTACATGGTCTGTCTGTATACCGCCGAAGGCCGCCAACCGGTTTTCAAACGAATTGCCGGGTCGATCGACAAAGAAGATGCGACCCTTCCGTTGACGATTGAACCGAGCGATATTCCAGCATTAAAGCAACCTTTCCTGTGGAGACCGGGGAAGAAGACCGGCACCTCCCTGCATAAACATGCCAAAAATGGAGGACTGAGTTACCTTGCCAGCGTGCCGCTGGGAGAGGAAAACAGCTGGTCAGGACTGCTGGTTTGCGGTGATCGTCAGACAGATCCCTCCGACACACTTTTACGAGTTATGGAAATCATTGCCCAGGCATTGTGGTCCGCCATTAGTCATCACGTAACACTTGGCAACATCAACCTGTCATCCATCAACACAGCCATGTCGCTTCTCATCCGTAACGCCATCTTTGAGAATGCCCAGGAAGGCGTTTTGCTGCTCAACACGAACCTGAGGATCGTCGAGCTCAATCCTTCAGCCGAGCTGATCCTGGGCTATGCCAGCCATGAGGTCAACGGACTGGCGGTGGAAGACGTGTTGATCGGCACCGACAGCCTGACATCCGCTTATAACACCGCCTTGCAGGACATCCCCATTTCAAACCTGGGAAGTATCAAGCTTCATCGACGCAATGGGACTTCCTTCCCGGCGGAGATCCAGATCAATCCGATCGAAAGCCAGGGAGCGGTCCAAGCCATCGTCATCTTTATCCGCGATATCACCGAGAACGAACAGATTCGGGTGAAAACCCAGCAGCTCGAGCAGCGTGCGGTGCTGGGTGAGGTCTCTGCGATTTTCGCACATGAGGTGCGCAACCCAATAAACAATATCAGCATGGGTTTGCAACTACTGAACAGCAAATTCGCTGAGAACGATCCGAACCGGGAGATGATCGCGCGATTACAAACCGATTGTACCCGTCTAACCCATTTAATGGATTCGGTGTTGTCATTCTCACGCCCTATGGAATTTAAAATGGAGCCGACAGAACTTTCTATACTGTTGCAACGCATTCTCGATCGCTGGCGCCCACGCTTGTCGCGTGCCAATGTTGAGCTTTTCTTCCAGCCTGAAGGGAATACGCCCGAGATCATGGGGGACCCCCGCACCCTGGAACAGGTCTTTACCAACCTGATCAGCAATGCCGTTCAGGCTATGAGTACCACCGGAGGCGGAACGTTGGGTATCAAAACCCAACCCTACCAGGGGCCTGATTTCTTGATGGCCGATGTGACGATCTCAGACAGTGGTCCCGGTATTCCATCCGAGATCCGAGAACACATCTTCGAACCGTTCGTGACCACCAATCCCCAGGGTACCGGGCTGGGATTGGCAATCACCCGCCGGATTGTTAGCGCCCACCACGGTACGATCGATGTCGAGAGTTTCCCCGGTGGTACAATATTCCACGTACGTATCCCCTCCTTATCAGAAGGAAAATCATGACCGCTACAATTCTTGTTGTTGACGACGAAGAAAATGCCCGACTGTTTATCGGTAATTACCTGACCGGGAAAGGTTATGAGGTCAAGGAAGCCGCTTCATTAAGCGACGCACGCGTCAAAGTCAATGAGGGTGTTGCGGATATCATCGTGCTGGACGTGACACTGAAGGATGGTCTTGGTACCGATCTGCTGCACGAAACCGCCAGCATGCCCTTGCGTCCGCCCATCATCATCGTCACAGCCCATGGCGATATCGAAATGGCGGTCGAGTCGATGAAGAATGGAGCGCACGATTTTATTATGAAACCCATCCAGCTGGATCAGCTGGAAATTTCGGTACAGCGCGCCAATGAAGTGGTGAACATGCGGCGTGAATTGAACCACTTGCGCCAATCCCAGCGCGGCAAGATCGATTTCGTTATCGGGCAAACGCCAGCCATGATTTCGGTGGTAGCACAGGCCGAACGGGCTGCTACTGTTTCCGCCTCGGTTTTGATTACGGGCGAAACCGGCACAGGCAAGGATATTCTGGCACGTTTCATCCACCTACATGGTCCACGCGCCAATAAGCCCTATGTCGCCATCAATTGCGCCGCGATCCAGAGTACTGTCATCGAAAGCGAATTGTTCGGTTATGAACCGGGAGCCTATACCAGCGCTGAAAAACGCAAGGAAGGGCTGATGGAGGTGGCTGACGGTGGCATCCTCTTCCTTGACGAGATCTCCGCCATGGGTGTGGATACGCAGGCAAAATTGCTTCGCGCCGTGGAGGAACAGGCATTCCGCCGGGTGGGTGGCACCAGCCTGATTAAGGTCGATTTCCAACTTATCGCCGCCTCCAACCGCGACCTTCCAGCTCTGATAAAAGAAGGCCTGTTCCGCGAAGATCTGTACTACCGCCTCAAGGTGGTCGACCTTCATCTGCCTCCCCTGCGTGATCGTAAGTCAGATATACCGGAGCTGATCGGTTTGATCATGCGGCAGCTCAACCCGCGCATGGGCTTGAACATCAAGGATATTGATTCACAGGCGATGGCTGCTTTGGTTGCTTACGATTGGCCGGGCAATATCCGGCAGCTGGCTCATACACTCGAACGCGCCATGTTGTTTTGCGATGAAGCCAGTTTGGGGTTACAACACCTCCCACCCGAAATAATTTCAAAGAAGAAAAAGTAGCTGGCATATTTCTTGCACTCATACCTCCTGAGGATTCAAGTTCAGGAGGTTTTTTCATGTTTACGAATATAGATGAAGCATTCATGTGGATGGCAACCATCGTTTTTTTCATCGGTGTGATCGTTCTTGTGGTTGGCATCATCATCCTGGCGGTACAGGCTTCCGGTCGCAACGTCAAGACAGTGTCTGAGTCAGTCTCCAAACTGGCGCAACGCGGCATTGCCGAGGACGTGGCCGGGCTGGTCGGCAACGCATCCTCCCTGTTGACCAGCATGAATGAGATGGTGCGATCTTCTGCCGGTATCGGTATCACCCTGATCATCACCGGCATGCTCCTTATGGCGTCTGCATACTTCCTCTTCACACAATTAGGCTAGGCGATAGTTCATCGGAGCGATCATGACGAGTGCCGGTTTCCTGAAACAACTCAGAAAACTTCTGCGGGAAGGTGACTGGCAGCCGGTTCTGTCGGCATTGCGTCTGGACCCTCTGGTGTGGGATACCCTTCAGGACGAGCAGTTCTGCCAGCGCGCGCTTGAATCCTGCGCCTCCGAGCCCGAAGAGTGGAACCCTGCCCGACTCGGCCTGCTGAAACTCGGAACCTCCCTCGATTTTCGTTTACTGCGTGAAAAACCGGTCAGCCAGCTCGACCCCGACCTGGCGGCACAGTTGCTCACCCTTTCAACTACTTCGCAGGAACCCTTGAGTGACCTCGGTACTGCCCTTTTAACAGCATTGCTGGCACTTGAGAAATATTACCAATCCGGCCAATGGCAGCGCGCGCTGGCTGATATCTTTGACCACCAAGCAGTCCTTGCACCCTGCGTGATGGCATGCCTGATACCCATAGCTCCCGATCCGGTCGTCATGCTGTCATCCTTCCTGTCGGGGAATTTATTCCCGGAACAGGCTGAACGGCGAAGTCTACTGACCCATGCCATCCTCGCCAACCCATTGGATACCGAACAACAAATCGACATGCTCGTTCGCGTCCTCACCACCCTGCCGGAAGACGGGCAATTGGATACATTGGCATGGCTCAAGCAGAACAACCTCTCCAAACTTGCCAGCCTGGTGGCTGAACGCCTTCTGGGTAAAGGGAAAAGTCAAAATCAAATCACTGACAAAGACGAACTGCAACCCGAAGATAAGCTCGCCAACATCGATATGGTCTACACCCAGGCCATGCTGCAAAAAATCAGCGGCAAGGTGGATGAAAGCAAACTGACACTTACGCGCGGCCTCGACCTGCTCAAAACGCGCCAGGATAAACTGCTGGATGCCCTGGAGCTGATCGACAAACCTGCCACCCCGGCAGTACCAACCGCGCAGGATGGTATGATCTCATCAGGCGGGAATACAGACAACGAGCAGCCGGTTGTGGATGCCCAGCAGATGGTGAACAACATCAGCCTGCAAATCCAGGCGGGCGAATACGAAAAAGCTGGCAACCTGCTCACCCACGCCCAGCAACTCTTCCCCAACGACCCCGAGATTTCCCGATTGCGGGCTGAGCTTTCACGCCATAATGGCAGATCGATCGAAGCCATCGACGCCCTGCAAACGGCGGTCATGCTCAAACCGGATGACCTCTCGTTGCGCAAGACCCTGGCAGCAACCTATGAAGAGCGCGGTGCCTGGCAGGATGCCCTGGACGAACGCATGAGCTTCCTGAAGTATTTCCCCACCCCGCCGGAACAGGAATTGCTGTCTGTGGCTGCCACCGCCATCCGTGCCAATCAGCTCGGCGTGGCTGAAACTGCCTGCCATACGATCCTGGAACTCCAACCCGAAAACGGTCAGGCGAATGCGATCTATGGCGAGCTCTTGCATGCCAAAGGTGAAGATGAAAAGGCGCTGCTGCACCTGACCCGCGCCACGACGCTCTCGCCGGACCTTCCGGCACCCTGGCTGGTCATCAGTCGCATCTACCGCGACCAGGGCAACGACGCCTTTTCAAACGACACCTTGAAAGCAGCCGCCCAGGTATTGCCCGACTCGCCCGAGATCCAGTTCGCATTGGGTGAGAATTGCCTTGCCAACAGCTCCCCTTCTGAAGCGCTGGTCTATCTCAGAAAAGCCTATAAATACGATCCCTCCTCGCCGGCTATATCGCTCCGGTTGGGTGAAAACCTGACCGCGTTGGGATTGTATGATGAGGCGGATCGCATTCTTGCGGATGCCAGGCAAACCCGTGCCACAGACCCCGAGCTGGCTCTCATCCATTCCAAAGCCCTGCTCGGGTTGGGTGAAGCGGACCAGGCACTGGATACCATAACCATCGCGCTGGAGGCGGAAACTCAGAACACCTCCATCCTTTCCATTTTGTCAGAGATCTTCGAAAATGTAATCAACGAAAATAAAAACCTGACGCAGGTATTGGCTTCACATCCGAAATTAAATGGATTGATCGGGCACGTGTTGTCAACCCTTGAAACAGCAATAAGCGATCATCCTTCATCTCTCGACCTTCAAATGCTGGCAGCTGACCTGCTGGCAGAGACCGGCTCGCCCGAGCAGGCAATCAGCCTTTATCAAAACCTGCTACAGAAACTGCCCTATAAACATGAAGCGCAGTGGCGCGCGCAGTTCGGGCTCGGCAGGATTGCCCTGCGTCTGGGTCAACTGGGTGCAGCACTGGTTGCGCTCAAGGAAGCTTCGCAATTGATGCCCGAACGTGGTGACATCCTTAAATCGCTGGCTGAAACATACCGCTCCGCCAACCTGCCGCGCGAGGCGTTGGAAACCTCCCATGCCGTCGTCGCGCTTGGAACGGGGGATGCAGATGGATACTTGTGGCAGGCGGATCTGTGCCTGAAACTCGGCGATGCCGCTGAAGCCGCCACAGCGATCGAAAAAGCTCTGGCATTGGACCCCGGGCGGCCTGAGTTTATACTTATGCACGCCCAGGCACTGCAGGCTTCCGGCAGCCCAGAACCTGCCCTCGCCCGCCTGGATGAGCTATCCGCACGCCAGGAGCTCGACCCAGGCAATCTCATCGCTGCGGCGAACCTCTACACTTTACTTGGCAACCGTACCAAATCGCGCACCTGCCTGCAGAAGGCGGTTGCCAAATCTGAAAACCCGAATGCCGGCCTCTTGGCCAGCCTGGCAGACGCTTATGCCGTGGAGAACCAGCCCGAAGAGGCACTGCAATCCCTCGACCAGGCACTCGCGATCGACCCGGAGAATGAAGTGCTGGTTATTCAGCGCTGCAAACTGCTCGAAAGACTGGGCAGGTCATCCGATGCGCGAGAATATCTCCTGACGATCCTTGAATCACCTCGTGCGGCATCATGGTCAAACGAACTTGTCAGTCAGATGCAAGCCCGGCTGGCGGAATTGCTACGTGAAGGCGGCGATCCCAATGGGGCATTGAAATATGCAACTCAGGCGCTGACACTCAATCCCGATAACCAATCCATACGGCATCTGCTCCTGCAGCTTCAGCGCGCCTGCCTGCTTCTCAGCGGGGATACACTCCAGGTGTTGGTGCAACAAGCACTTCAGCAACCGGTCAGCGACCCCGATTTTCCGCTGACGCTGGCAGAAGCTGCGCTGGACTGCAATCTGATCGACGAAGCCATGCGATTATCCGACCTGTTCAGCGATGCAGCCGATCCGCTGCGCCTGGCAAGCGTGAAGGCGCGGTTGGATGCTCTGGCGGGTGAATCTCTTGACGCATTCGAACATTTCCAGGCAGCCGAGGCGATCCCGGATGAACCGGTCGGTTTCAGCCTTAAATTGGCACGCATTACCGGTCTTGCACAGACCGCGCTTGCTCTGAAACAATGGAACAAAGCCTGCGAACTCAGCCGGTCAGCTTTGGAGTTGGCGTTGGATGAACCGCTGGCAGTTCTATTGACCCTCAAAGCAATCATTTTTGAAGCAGAAGAGAATGAACTCTGCGATCGATTGAAGATCCGGCAGCACCGCCCGCAACCAAGCGGCGCGCGAGTGGAGGATTACCAGGAGCTGCTGGGTGCATTGCCGCAAGCCAAAGAAAACGCTTTTCTCCGCTATTGGAAAGCACGCGGCGACAGCATGTTCGGACTGGAAGCTGATAAAAAGTCTCTGCTTTCCCCGCCCGCCCTGCTTGCAAGTGAGCTGGCAGGCAGTCTGTTCGCCCTGATCGCAGCCCGTCAGCTTAAGGAAGCAGATCGACTGCTCGAATCCAATCCGCAAAACGCCGAGATGATCAAGCTGCATGCAGCCGCGCTGTTGGAAAGCGATCCGAAGACAAGCGCTGCCGATGCAGCGCAACTGCTGGAGATCGACCCCGCTGATCCCGTCGCACTGGCATTGAAATCCTACGCCAGCCAGGACGATCCCTTTGCAGCTTTCGAGGCGATCGAGAAAGCGCTGGATGCCTGGAATAACGAACCCGAATGGCACACACTGGCTGCCAGCCTCAGCCGTACGCTGGGCAACCCACAGGGCAGGATCAACCATACCCTGGAATTGACAAAACTCTTCCCCGACTCAAGTGAGCAGCAAATCTCAGCCGGCAGTGCCTATCTGGATGCCGGTCAAGCAAATGAAGCGATTCATTGTCTAAAACGTGCAACGCTGCTCGATCCGGAAGACAAGACTGCCTGGATATTGCTTGGGCAGGCCAATCATCAAGCTGGCAATAACGAAGAAGCACTCAACGATTTGATAAAAGCCATTGCCATTGATCCAACTGACATCGAACCACTACTTCTGTCAGGCAGGATCGCGCTGGCATCGGATGCATTTGATGTAGCACAAGCGAGTGCCCGCCAGGTGATGGAGCTTAACCCGGAGGAACCACGCGGATTGCTGCTTCTCACCGGATCCCTTTCAAAACAGGGCAAACAGCAGGACGCACTCAAAGCGATCGAAGCTGCCTCTCCTGCCATGCGCAAGACCCTGCCTGTGCAGATCGAACAACTGATGCTGACACAGGCGCTCAAGGGACCCAAAGCCATCCTCGAACAACTCGAGACGCTGGGCGCCCGCAACCGCGAAGATCCACAGGTTCTGAAGGCGCTGGCGGTATGTTACAGTGCCCTCGGTCATGACGAGGAAGCCGAACAGGCGGCACTGGATGCTCTTAAGCTGGTCGCCAACGACGCCGGTCTGCATTACCTGGCCGGTAAATTTCAAAGGGCAAAGGGTCAGCTCGATCAATCCATCGACCACCTGGCTGAAGCCATCCGGATCGAACCCACCAACATCGAAGCTCATCTGGAACTGGCGCGTGCCTACGAAGACCGCCGGCAGTACGACCAGGCCGTGCGTATCTACCAGCAGGCGACCATCGTTGCACCTAACGATTACCGGTCGTATTACCGGGCAGGACTTTTGTTAAAGGACGGCAAGGACTTTGCTGCCGCCGAGGTCATGTTCAAGCATGCAACCGACCTGGCACCTGGTGATCTGAACATTCGCAGCCAACTCGGCGCATTGATGGCACTTAATTTCGTCCACCACACGCAGGAGGCATTGACGAGGTCATAATGGAACACTCCTTGAATAATTTCGATTACTCAAAACCGATCCAGCGTGAGATGCTTCTGCAATTGCTCTCCACCGCGTTGAATCAACGCGAATTTCGATTTGTACGGCAGGCAGCCCTGATGTGGCTGGCAGCTTACCCGGGCGATTACAGGATCAATTTCCTGCTGGCGCGGGCGTTGTTACTGGAAAGCAAGACCAGCCAGAGCCTTCCGATCTTGAAAAAGATCAATGTCACCGATCCGGAGTATCTTCCGGCAGTTTCCGCATTGGCCGAACACCCTAATGCCGATACCCCGACCATTGCCAATGCTCGCACGGATCTTTATATCCTCAACGATACCAAGCCGACCGATGCGAGCTACCCTGCCTGGGCAAATTCTGCCAAGGAAGCCCGCAAGCTGTTACAGGCGGGCGATCACGGACAGGCGGAAGTAGTCATCCAATCCGCGCTAATACAGAACGTTCAATCGGTGTTACCCGCCATCTATCACCTGCAGATATTCCACCTCAAACAGGATTATCCGGCGCTGCAGACACTTTCAGAACTTTATTCGCAACGACACCCCGATTGTGTCGCGATAAAGCTTTATCTAGCTGAAGCCTGCATGAATAATGGTCTGGACGCACGGGCGGTCTCCGTCCTGCATCAATGTGTCTCGCTGGATGCTGCTGCCGAGGTGGCTTTACGCATTTGGGACACAAACTTCCCCTATCGTCCGTTGTGGCCTTCCAACCTGGAAATGCCGTTCGACCTGCCCATCCCAGCAGCAGTTGCCACCAGCATGGGTTGGAATGCGATTGGAGCCGGCACAATTCCAGGCGAGACGACCCAACCTGTGGAATCAACAACAGTTGAGGGCGGCGATACGCAACCCGTTGCCATCCGGACGCCGGTCGATACAACCGACCCGTATATCTACACCGAAACAGGTATTGCAACAGAAAAGCAGGCGGCTGTTCCTGCCGGCACCCGTACACCTTCTTCTGCCAGGGACTTGGATGGCGTACGCGAGACCTTCGACAAGCTGGCTCACAAGTTGAAAAAACCAATCGTCAGCCGCTATGACGGGCGCTTTCCGATGTACATCATCCTCACCACACGCCAGGGTCTCGAAAAACAATACGGTCCTCAGACTGCGCGTGTGATCGAAGGATTACTTAACGATTTATCACAGGCAGTCTCAAAGCGTCCCGGGTGGGGTTCGCTGGTGCTGGTTGCCGACCAACCTGCCTCCGCGGCAGCTTACGGGTTAAACCCCGCCACACCTGGCGACGCCAACCAGATCAAGCTGGCGGTTTCTGATCTTGACCGCGCCCTTTCCAAGCGCGGGCAGATGATCGGTGCGTTGCTGATCGTCGGCAGCGAGCAGGTTGTGCCGCTGCACCACCTGCCCAACCCAACCGAGGACAGTGACACTTTCGTCGCATCGGATAACCCTTACGCCAGCATCGATGAGAATTATTTCGTACCTGAATGGCCGGTCGGCCGCCTGACGGGTGGCAGCGGTTCAGATTCCAGTTTGCTGGTCAGGCAGATCCGCGCGCTGGTGAGCCATTACACTGAGGAACACCTCAAGGGTCAATGGTGGAGCCGCCTCCCGCTGGTTAATTCGCTTTTCGGATATTTTCTCTCCAACGAATATATGAACGGTCTAAGGACCAGCTTCGGCTACACTGCCCAGATCTGGAAGGGTTCCTCCACCTCCGTTTATAAACCGATCGGTACCGAGCGTTCCTTACTGGTCTCCCCGCCGGTCGTGACCGGCACAGTCTGGCATTCCGGTCTGCTGCCCGCTAAAATGGCATATTACAACCTGCATGGTCTGGATGATTCGTGCGAGTGGTACGGGCAGAAAAGCACAACCGGACCCAACAGTCTGCCTGACTATCCGGTGGCACTCAGTGAGCGCGATTTCTCGAGCAATCGGAAACCACCGCGAATCATATTCAGCGAAGCTTGTTACGGTGCATCGATCGAGAACAAGAACGAGCACGAATCGCTGGCATTGAAATTCATTTCGCGCGGCACCACTGCCCTGGTCGGCTCGACCTGCATCGCCTATGGCAGCGTCGCCAATCCAATGACAGCCGCCGATCTGCTGGGGAACGCCTTCTGGCAGAACGTCAAAACCGATCAACCGGTCGGCTTCGCCCTTATGAACGCCAAGATCAGCCTGGCAAAGTTGATGCACTCGCGCCAGGGCTACCTGGATGGCGAAGATCAGAAGACCTTGCTCTCCTTCATCTTATTGGGTGACCCATTGGCAGGCTATGGCGAAAAGCCGATTCTGCCGAAGCACCTTATCCGACTGGAAGAGATGGAAGCCATGAAGACCATCACCGATCACGAAGCTGAACCTGCCACTATGGAAGGTGTCCCTGCCGATATGGTGCAGCAGGTCAAGCGCGTGGTCAGCAAGTACCTGCCCGGCCTGTCGGATGCAGACCTGTCTGTCCGTCAATGTCATTGTGAAGGGAGCTGTGCTCCCAGGTCAAACGGAACACCCCGGCGCGACCCGGGCTACGTTGTCACGCTGACCAAACAGGTAAAGGCAGCCAAGCACCTCCACCAGCATTACGCACGATTCACGTTCGACACCAACGGCAAGATCATCAAAGCCTCTGCCTCCCGTTAACGAGACTGTGCCCCTATATGAGAGCGCAGACACGGAAAAAAGAGCGGACCAACCGATCCGCTCTTTTGATTCCCATTACAACCATCATTCAACAAGGTGGGATTTATTTCTCGATACGGTACCCCAGGCGCTCGACCGCCGCCAGAATCTCTCCCTCGCTGACCAGCTCCGGATCGAACTCGACCACCATATTACCCTGGCGGTAACTGGCCGAGATGGATTTGATACAGGGCTGTTTATCCTCGAGCCCTTCCAGGATCATGACGCAGTGTGGACAATCCATATCCTTTATGTGTGTATTTCCTTATGGAATTATTCGTTAGTGGGTGTTTACTCGATCCGGGCTTTGCGCAGGCGAAGGCTGTTGGTCACCACGAACACACTGCTGAACGCCATCGCGCCGGCGGCCAGCATCGGGTTGAGCAGGCCAAGCGCCGCGGCCGGGATGAGGATCACGTTATAGAAGAAGGCCCAGAAAAGGTTCTGGCGGATGGTACCTAGAGTCCGGCGTGAGAGCAGGATGGCGCGAGTGACTCCGCGCAGGTCGCCCGAAATCAACGTGACCGGGGCGGCAGCCATGGCAACATCCGTACCTGTGCCGATGGCGATGCCGACATCCGCCTGAGCCAGAGCCGGGGCGTCATTCACACCATCACCGACCATGGCGACCGTCTTGCCTTTGCCCTGCAACTTTTTAATTTCAACTGACTTGCCATCCGGCAGGACCTCTGACAATACTTCAGCGATGCCCACCTGACGGGCAATTGCCTCGGCCGTCTTGCGGTTATCGCCGGTCAGCAGGACGACCTTCATACCCAGCTTGCGCAGCTCGGCAACCGCCTCGTTTGAGCCGTTTTTCAGCGTATCTGCCACGGCAATGACGCCGCTTACATGTCCATCGACCGCAACCAGCATTGCAGTTTTAGCTTCAGACTGCAGCCGTTCGATCTCCTGTTCCAGTCCGTTAAGCCCGAAAGCTGCCAATTCCATCATGCGCTGATTGCCGACCGCTACCCTATGACCGTCAATCTCAGCCGAAACACCGAGACCAGCTTCAGCCTTAAAACCGTTGGGCGTGGTTAATTTAAGATTCCGGGTGGTGGCTTCTGCCCAAATGGCTTCACCCAGCGGGTGCTCGCTGTTCTTTTCAACCGAGGCTGCCAGACGCAGCAACTCATCGGCACTTCTCTGCCATTTGTTATCAAGAATGATATCCGTCACAGCCGGTTGACCTTTGGTGATCGTGCCGGTCTTATCCAGAACTACCACGTTAACACGCCCGGCACGCTCCAGTGCTTCAGAACTGCGGAACAGTACTCCCAGCTCGGCACCTCGGCCCGAGCCCACCATGACCGCGGTCGGTGTCGCCAATCCCATGGCACACGGGCAGGCGATGACCAGCACCGCCACCATGTTGATCAAGGCTCGCGTCAGACTGCTGACATCCGCTCCGGCCGGTAGCGTCGGAACGATAAAGTACCAGGCTAAAAAGGTCAACAAAGCAAGTCCGATCACGATCGGGACAAAGATGGCTGACACCTGATCCACCAGTTTCTGGATCGGTGCCTTGGAACCCTGCGCCTCCTCGACCAGGTGGATGATCTGTGCCAGTGCAGTCTCTTTGCCGACTTTGGTGGCTTCGAAGGTGAATGAGCCCATTTTATTGAGCGTGGCACCGATAACCGGATCGCCGGCACCCTTCTCGATCGGCAGTGACTCGCCGGTCAGCATGGATTCATCGACACTGGAGCGCCCGCTGACGACCACACCGTCAACCGGGATCTTCTCACCCGGGTGGACGTGCACAATGTCACCGACACGTACATCCTCCAGTGGAATTTCCTTCTCCTTGCCCTCCCGCTCGATACGGGCGGTGGTGGCTCGCAAGCCAATCAATTTCTTTATCGCCTCGGATGTACGCCCCTTGGCACGCGCCTCGAGGTATTTGCCCAGACGGATGAGGGTGATGATGACCGCTGCCGTTTCAAAATAGACATGCCCGCCGATAAAACCCAGCGTTACCAGGACTGAGTAGAAATAGGCAACCGAGGAACCCATGGCGATCAGCACATCCATGTTGGCAGAACCGCCACGCAGCGACTTGAATGCGCCGACGTAGTATTGCCAGCCGACATAAAATTGGACCGGTGTGGCAACCAGCCACATGGCATACAACGTCCAGGGCTCATGCGCCCACATGCCAAGCAGCCCCAGGTCCCGAGCCATTGAAAAAAGGAACAGCGGGATGGTGAATGCCAGACCGGTCAGCAACAGGCGGCGCTGGTGACGGATCTCCGCCTCGCGCGCCTTGCCCTCGACATCCTCAGCCTCACCGCCCAACTCGAGCGCTTCGAAACCGGCCTGTGAGACTGTCTTGCGGATCTCGGACTGGCTGATGACCGTCGGGATGTAGCGCAATTTGGCACGTTCGCCGGCAAAAGAAACGCTGGCATCCAGGATGCCTTGCAACCCGAGCAGCTTTTTCTCGAGCCGGCGGGCATCGTTGTCATCCGACAGTCGTTTGACGATCAGTTCAGCCTTGCCGGTGGCAACGCCGTAACCGGCGTGCTCGACACGTGTCACCAGTGCTGCCAGGTCGGTGGATTGGGGATCGTAAGCCACCGTGGCGCGCTCTGATGACAGGTTGACAGTCGCGGATTCGACCCCCGGCTGGTTTTTAAGGCTGCGCTCGACGGTGGCAACGCAGTTGGCACACGTCATGCCGGTGATCGGCAGGATGGTTTGGACGCTCACACCCGCTTCCGGGGTGCCAGCACCCGTCCTTTGGGTGAGTTGTGACATACTTTATCCTACCACAGCGTAATTGATCTCTGCCAACAGCGCCTTGATGGATTCAAGCGTGGCGGGTGGTTCGTACTCAATCGTGACACTTTTCGTCTCCAGGGAAGCAACTGCTTTTATGACCCCTTCCAGTTCGGATAACTCGCTCTGGATGGTGTGGACGCAATGATCGCAATGGATATTTGCGATTTGAAAAGTTATGATAGACATGGTTATTTACCTTTCTAGATTCTTGATTTGGTCGCAAAAACCTGGCTGAGCTCACCCAGTACTTTCTCGCGCGCAATCAGATCATCGCCGCGTACGGCTTCGGTCAGGCAGGTATTAAGATGCTCATCGAGAATCATGGCGTTTACCTTGTTCAACGCCGCCTGCACTGCCTGGACCTGCTTGATGACGTCGATGCAATAGGCATCCTCCTCCAGCATGCGCTGGATGCCGCGGATATGACCTTCGATGGTCTTCAAGCGTTTATGCGCATCGGAATGATGCATAAGTTTCTCCTCTACTCCCGTACTCTGGGGGTTTTCCCACTCTCTATGGGGGATTAACCCCTCCCGGTGGGGGTGGGTTTTATTGATTGTAGTATTTTGGAGTGGTTTTGTCAAGTATTATATATTAATTATCGATAAAGAATCTTAATGGGTGGGGATGAGTGACCAACGAAACCCAATAATTGATCCCCTCGTCATTGTCTCTTTCCTTTCCCCTCTTGATATCTTACAATAGGAATCAGGACGTTCCTGGTACAACTTGACTTTGTTAAAAATAAGACCGAGAGAAATATCTCCCTATTGACACCTACACCCCCCTCCCTTAAACTACACTCATGATCCCCATATCTCCAGAAGGCAGGTTCATCATGGTTACCGGCGCCGCACGCCGTATTGGCAAGTCGCTGGCGCTGGCGATCGCGCATGCCGGCTGGAATGTCATCATCCACCACGGTTTCTCATTCGAAGAAGCGCAGGCAGTCCAGGAGGAGATCGAGAAGGGTGGTCGTAAAGCTGCCATCCTTCAGGCTGATCTGGCCGATCCCGCCGAGGCAGCCAACCTGGTCGTGCGCGCCTTCGAGATCGGCAGACTCTACGCGGTCGTCAATAGTGCTGCCGTCTTCGAAAGGCTGGATCTCACCACCACCACGCTGGACGACTGGCAGCGCCACCTGCAGGTCAACCTGACTGCACCATTTCTGATCAGCCAGAGCTTCGGACGACTGCTGCCTGACGACCAAAAAGGGCGCATCGTGAATATCCTCGACTGGCGCGTGTTGCGCCCGGGCGCTGACCACCTGCCCTACACCGTCAGCAAGGCGGCGCTGGCTGCCCTGACTCAATCGCTGGCGGTAGCGCTTGCCCCGCGCATCAGCGTCAACGGGCTGGCGCTGGGTGCCGTCCTGCCACCGGCCGATGGTGGCAAAGCGGAACAGGTGCTGAAGTACAGCCCCATCCCGCGCTTTATGGGGTTGGACGAAGTGTGCCAGGCAGCACTATTCCTGCTCGAGGGACCCGAAACCATCACCGGCGAGATACTGCATGTGGATGGCGGCCGGCATCTCATCTAGAGGATTGCATGGATAAGATCATCATCAGCGACCTGCTCGTCAGGGGCATCATTGGCATCAACGACTCCGAAAGGGTGAATGAACAGGACATCCTGATCAACATCACGCTGCACACAGACACCGGTAAAGCCGGCAAAAGCGACACCCTTACCGACAGCGTCAACTACCGCACGGTCGCCAAGGCGGTCATCGCGCACACTCAGAGCGCCAAACGGTTCACAGTCGAAGCCCTGGCGGAGGATATCGCCGCCATCTGCCTGGTACAACCCGGGGTCGTCAGCGCCACAGTCCGCGTGGAAAAACCGGGTGCGGTACGCTACGCACGCTCGGTCGGGGTGGAGATCGAACGCATCAAATGCAACTGATGTCCTCCAGTCACCATAGTGCCATTCTTTTATTGGGCTCCAACATTTCACCTGTGGAGAATACCCGCAAGGCGTTGATCGAGCTCTGCTGTTATGGCATCATTCATAGAATCTCGCGCGCCTGGCAATCCCCCCCCTTTTGCAGTCCGGGACCCGATTTCATCAACCTGGCGATCGAATTTCTGACTCCCCTGCCGCTGGATGAAATGAAAAATAACGCGATCGCTGCCGTCGAAACCAAACTGGGCAGGCAACGCAGCTCCGACAAAAATGCACCACGCACGATCGACGTGGATATCATCCTGTTCGACGATGAACTGTTGGACCAGACCATCTGGGTGCGCCCCTATGCAGCAGTTACGATCGCTGATTTGCTGCCCAACCTGGTCGATGCGGCACATAAAACCACTCTGGCAGCCACTGCCTCAGCCTTTGCCGGTCAACATCCCCTGCAGGAACGACCGGATGTCTTTTCCGATCACGATCAATAAAAACCGGCTCACAAAAGCGAGCCGGTCTGAACAATCTACCAGGTAGTATTCTATTCGATCTGGGTCTCGATCAGCCCATAGGTGGCATCCCGGCGGCGATAGATCACATTCACCGAACGGGTTTCGACATTATAAAATAGAAAGAAATCTTCATGAGAAAGCATGTTCATCTGATCGAATGCCTCACGTTCGCTCATGGGCAGTAACTTAATGCGCTTGCGCCGTACAATATCAGACAGGTGAGGTTCCTTTTTCCCGGCATCAGACAATGCTTCAACTACCTCAGCTGCCGATTTTCCATCACCCCGACCGCGGATATGCTTACCCTTGTATCGCTCGATCTGTCTTTGTAGCTTATCCAGTGCCCGGTCAAATGACGTATAGAGGTCTTCGGAGCGTTCTTCTGTCCTGAGGACGTAACCTCGTTTTCCGCGGATGGTAATCTGAGCTACTTGTCGATCAGTTGCGCTTCGTGCAGTTTTGATCACACTCAGATCCACTCTCACCTCATCGATATCTGCTAAAAACCGATCCAGTTTGTTCGCTTTTTCAGTCACATATTTATTGATGCGTTCGGAAATTTCCATATTTTTTGCATAGATATCGACTTTTACACTCATGCCATTCCTCCAATAATTATTTAATTTACCAAATCCATCCACTTATTGTATTGATATCAAATCACCTCCTGATCGGGTTTACGGAGCAGACTGCGGGCAAGTGTGGCAACATAGATGCTATTTGCTCCACCTTTTAACATCACACCCGCACAGACTTCGGCGGTGGAACCGGTGGTGGCTACATCATCCACAAGCAAGACCCTCTTTCCGCACAAGCAATGAGGATCGCTGACTTCGAATGCTTTCATAACGTTTTTCCGCCGGTCTTCAGCAGAAAGGTTCACCTGCGAAGTATCCTCCCGGGTGCGTTGCAGGATCTGATCGTGGTATGGCAACCCCAAAGTCCAGGCTAGCGGGCGGGCAAACAGTTCCACCTGGTTGTAGCCTCGTTCGCGCAGTTTGGCAGGGCTGAGAGGTACCGGTATGACCAGATCGATCTGCCACGCCTGCTCTTCCAAAAGCTGCCTTAACAAATCCGCCAGGATCTCGCCCAAACCGAGGTCGCGATGATATTTCACGCGCAGGATTGCCTGGCGCATAGGGTCTTTATATAATCCATAGGAGCGCAGGGCGGTATAGACAGGATTGTGATTTTTACACTCCTGGCAAAGAATTCCCTTGAAATTTCTCTTGCCACATTTAGAACAGTACTTTACCCCCACTCTTTCAACCAGCGCCTGGCAGCTTGAGCACCAGCGTTCTCCTGATTTTCCACAACTGATGCATGCGGGTGGATAAACCCAATCAACCGCCTGCCAGAACCAATGGTTGACTGTAAGAGCTGCGCGGTCGATGCCTCCAGGCTCAGGCATGGGTCAACCTTTCGTTATGATCAGGGCACTCCAGCAAGGTTTACATTACCAAATGCAGCGGCCAGATCTGAATGGATCAGCCGTAAAATGGCCGGCGTCAACAATACAATGAACAGAGCGGGAAAGATCAACCCTGCCATTGGTATCAACATTTTGACTGGTGCTTTACGTGCTTCCTCTTCCGCGTATTGCCGCCGGCGGATGCGCATCTGTTCAGACTGGATGCGCAGCACCTTTGACATGCTGACACCCAACTGCTCGCTTTGAATGATCGATGCCACAAAACTGGTCACCTCGGTGATATTGATACGCTCTGCCATGTCGCGTAACGCTTCGCGGCGGGTCTTGCCCAATTGCATTTCCTGCAAGACACGCGCGAACCCCTTGGACATCTCATTTTTCCATTTCTCGACCACTTTGGCCATGGCATAATCAAATCCCAAACCGGCTTCCACGCAGATCGTCAACAGGTCGAGGGCATCCGGCATTTGCTTGCGAACATCACGTTGCCGCTTGGAGATCTTGCTTCCAAGCCAGAGGGATGGGAAGTAATAACCCAGCACGAAGAAGACGCCGATCAAAAGTATCCGGATTAACAAGGCCAGCTTTATCCCTCCAAAGGTGAACACAGCGAAGAACAAACCCGCAAGTAACACCCCACCGACCATCTGTAAGGCCAGGAAGATGGTCGGGTCAATGCCCGGTGGATTGCCTGCCAGCTCAAGGCGATTATGGATGCTGCTCAACGCATTTTGGGGGGTGAATTTAACAGCCAGCTCGCCCAGTTTCCGTGCCACCGGGTAGATGACGCGATCCTGGAAAGGCTGCGCCATTTCCAATGATTCGAGAGAGATGTTTTCACCCTTCTCAACAAATTCCTCCAGGCGTTGCTGCAGAATGGTGCCTTCATCCGGGGCTGGATGGCGCAGTCCGATATAGACTAGTAAAGCTGCCAGCCCTACCAGAATTACTACGATTGTAATAATAATCCACATAGTGTACCTTCTTCAGGATAGATCAGACTTCGATCTTTGCCAGCTTTTGTAATGCGATGTATCCGAAAACGATCAGTAAAAGCGCTATGGCGATCGCTATATATCCGCAAACACCGTTTACAGGATTGGTAAATTCCAGGATATACGACTTGTTGAAAATCAGAAGGGCAAGTACAACAAAAACAGGCAACAAGGCGAGGAACTTACCTGAGAAAGACTGCTGGCTGGTCAAAACCCGGATCTCGCCTTTGATCCGGACTCTTTCCCGGATGGTGTGACTGATCGTATCCAGGATCTCTGCCAGATTGCCACCCACCTCGCGTTGAACATTGATGGCAGTCACAACCAGATCGAGGTCAGGGCTGGGAATACGGCGCAGCAGGTTGTCAAGCGCTTTTTCCATCGAAAGACCCAGTTGCATTTCCTGCACGACGCGACGAAATTCATCACTGACCGGTGCATCAAGTTCTTTGCTGATCGATTCCATCGCCTGCATGGTGCTGAACCCGGCTCGCAGACCGTTGACCGTCAAATTGAGCATATCGCCGAGTTGGTTATTAAACTTCGTCAACCGCTTGCGTTGCTCCTGTCCGACATACATGCTTGGCAGGTTCAATCCGAAGATCATCCCGGCACCCGCCAGCAGGATCGACTTTCCGCCAAGGACGAATCCGACCAGTCCGACCAGGAAACTGGAAATGATCATCAGGGCGACATACTCTCCCGATTTAAGCTTCAGATCTGCTCGCGCCAGCTTTCGCGCGATGTTGTCACCGGCCGAGGTCCGCTGGACACGGGTATTGATCCAGTCAGTGACCATTGTGGATTGTCGTTTTATATCCTTGGCTTCCGGAATGGCCGGTTTCTGTTCTTCGACGTATTTATCGATACGTTCGTCGACTTCCGTCCGTTCAGTACGCAGGGAAATCACGATCCCAACGATCAGGAGGATAAAAACGAAAATACCTGCAATTATCAAAATATAGGTCAGGTTCATAATTTAATCAGAGCTCTTGTTTTTAACTGCGTCGTTTTTCTCCAACACCAAAGATAGAGGGCGGCAGGAAGATACCCGCGGTTTCCAGTTTGTCCATAAAATGCGGTCTCAGACCGGTCGGTCTTAAACGACCCATGATCTTGCCATTTTCGATGCCGGTCTGCTCGAATGTGAAGATGTCGGTCATCGTCACGACATCCCCTTCCATACCGGATACCTCGGTGATATTAACGATCTTGCGCGATCCGTCCCTCATTCTGCTCTGATGGACGACCAGCTCGAGTGCAGAAGAGATCTGTTCGCGGATGGCACGCATGGGCAGTTCCATGCCTGCCATCAAGACCATGGTTTCAAGACGCGAGATCGTATCGCGTGGACTGTTAGAGTGTGCGGTGGTCATAGAACCCTCATGACCTGTGTTCATTGCCTGAAGCATGTCCAGGGCAGCCTCATCACGGATCTCACCCACCACGATACGGTCAGGGCGCATACGCAACGCATTAATCACCAGTGAACGAATGGTGATCTCACCCTTGCCCTCGATGTTTGGTGGGCGTGACTCGAGCGTGACCACATGTTCCTGGCGCAATTGTAACTCAGCAGCGTTTTCGATGGTGATGATGCGCTCATCCGCAGGGATATAGGTTGAGAGGATGTTCAATAATGTGGTTTTTCCTGTACCGGTTCCACCCGAAATGACTGTGTTAACCCTGCCTTCCACACATGCTTTTAAGAAGACAACCGCTTCCTGTGTGACGGACCCATACTCGATCAGTTTATCCATCATGATCGGATTACGCGAGAACTTGCGGATGGTCAAAACAGGTCCGACTAAAGAAACCGGGGGTATGATCGCATTAACACGCGAGCCATCCGGCAAACGCGCATCAACATATGGGCTGGATTCATCGATGCGACGTCCAAGCGGTGCAACGATGCGCTCGATGATGCGCATGACATGCTCATCATCTTCAAAAGTGATCGGAACCCGGAAGATCTTACCACCCCGCTCGATATAGATGTTTTTAAACCCATTTACCATGATTTCTGTGATGCTGTCATCTTCCAGAAGCGGTTGTAACGGACCAAAACCCAGGATTTCCGCAGCAATCTGGTCAAACAGACGCATCCGCTCCGGCTTCGATAGTATGATACGTTCTTCATTTAATATCTGTTCAAACAGGTCCTGGATTTTTTTCCGTACCTCTTCTGTTTTGGTTACATCCAGAGTTGGATCCAGGTTTGCCAGTAATTTGTTCTGTACACGAATTTTTAAATCCAGATAAGTGTTTTGTTGAGTTGTAGGAAATGGGGGGACGTACCCACGCGGGCTGACTGAAGCAACCGGTTCGCTTTTTGAAACGACCGGTAATCCTTCAGACTGTTCGGGTGTATTGCTTTCGCCTTGTTGGAGGCGTTTTAATAAAGACATGCCATGTACTCCTGATTACAAACAGCTCATGCTTTTTTCTCAACTTCCGGTTTGCCCTCACTGACCAAAATGCTTTTTATCGTATCGGCTAATTGAACCAAGTTCCGTATAATGGGTTGTGGTTTCGGATCTAATACAAAAGGCAATCCGCGATTCACCGAATTGATCACCGTACGGTCATCGAAAGGTATTTCCAGTTTCACATCATGTTTCAGACTCTCACTCACCTTTTCCGGAGTGATTGGGATCCTGCGATCAGATTTATTCAATACAAACAGGATTTTTTCCTTGCTGATATTTAACGAATCCACGAGATTGAGAAATATCTTGGTGTCGCGAATGGCAGGGATATCCTGGGTGGTGAGCAGTACGATCAAATCCGCCTCATCCATGGCAGAAATGATCGGGTCGGTAAGATAGGATGATGTGTCAACGACAATGAAATGAAACAGCCGTCTGAGATAACGGAGGATCTTGACAAATTGCTCTCCTGTGATCTTTTCCGCCTGTTCGGGTCGCGGCGATGCCGCCAGGATGCGCAAACCTGTCTGTGAGTGATTGATCAATACTTCGTTCACGATCTCGGGATCAAGCTCATCAGCGCGTGGAGCCAGGTCTGCAATGCTCAGGCGGGGTTGTTCATTGAGGAATACGGTCACATCGCCAAACTGCAGGCTGCCATCGACCAATACGACGTGGGTATTCGGGGAATTCAAGCACACCGCCAGGTTGGTCGCAATTGTGGTTACCCCCGTTCCCCCCTTGGGGCTGTACACCATGACTACTTTGCCAAAGATCGCTGAACCATAGATCGCCTCGCCTCCGGCTGTCATTCCAGTCACGTTAACCGAACCCATCTTACCAATTTCTTCTTTGGCGAGATCGTAAGCCCGGTGAATTGCTGAGACCAACTCATCGATATCCGGTGGCTTGGTTAGAAAGTCCCTGGCCCCCGCCATCATTGCACGCCGCATAAAGTTCAGGTCATCCTGAACGGATAAAATGATGATCTGAACAAACGGTACCTTCTTACGCATAGCTTCGGTAGCCGCAATTCCGTCCATATCCGGCATATTGATATCCATCAGGACGACGTGAGGTTGTTTTTCAACTGCCATTTGAATGGCATCTTTGGCAGTACCAATGGTACCAATTACTTCAATTGCTTTGTCAAATTGCAGCAGTTTCTTGATGCTATCCCGGGTATCCACCGCATCGTCTACGATGAGTACTCGGATCTTATCGTCCTGCATTCTATAACTCCGTTAGTCCTTATGGTTGAGGTGTTGCGGTCGTCTTAATGTTCATGTATTCGCCGGGTAGCTGTAGATGATCAATTCGCGGTTCAATACCATAGGGTAGTTTTGATGGAAGTGGGATGTTGTATTGGTCCAGCAGGAACTGAAGTGTTCCTGCCTCAGTTATGATACGTTGATCATCACCGGGCGCACGAAGCACCAAATTGAACCTTCCTCCGACATAGGTAAGATAAGTAAGAGTGACAGCATCCTGCGGGCTGACGACCAGTGTGACCGTATCGGGAAGGATTGTCGGCTCAGTCGGCGTTGTAGCTCCGGTTGTTTCGGTCTCATTAACCACACCCGGAACGGGTTCTGCGACAACAGAACTCAAACTTCCTTCGGTTTTATAGTCACCCACATGTAAAACCAGGACATCTTGAAGGAGTGTCTGGGATACTATGCGCGGGCGTTGATCTTCTGAAGGTATGTAGGTTATCGGCTGATTAACAACCGCATCGAATTCGACCCGTCCGACAGGGTTGCCGGTGGAACCTTCCGCCTCAGGATAAGTGAATGCAGTTAATGATGGAAATTTTCCCTCCACTGTTGCACCTGGGGGAGCAAGCAGCATTGTGTAATTGGGAGTGATTGATTGGAATTGTGCATCCAGATCGACCATCAATAATGTAACGATAAGGTTGACATGGTCCCCGGATTCTGGCGCATAAGCGACATAGGATAGACGGTCAAGAATTGGGATGGTAATGGCAACCATGCCTTTTGGAACTTGAAAAGCAGCATAGGACCCTGACAAGGTTGACACAACCATGTCACTGGTGAGTGGGGTATGAGCCTCAATATCCGCTTTCGCCCATTTCCCGATGACATCGGTTGTCTTGGTGAAAAAGACACCTTCGATAAAATCCTTGCGAGGGTAAGGGATGGTGGTCAGGGTATCTGCCGTAAACTCACCACCTCGACCAACTTTTTGGGTCGTGATAACAATATCAATGGTGTCTGCCTGTGGGATCACCAATTCCTGCGCTTGCTGGCTTGCCAGGTTGGCATTACGCGATAAAGCATAGATCAAGACTACAGCCAGGATACCGATTATTGCCACGTAAATGATTATCCTGCCGATCCGTTTATTTCTGGGTGCCATCACAGCCTCCTAATCACTCTATTTTTTCATAAACACGTTCAATATATTATACGTCAAAAGTGGTCCGCTTAATACATTGCTAATAGAATAAATCCTTCCCAGGCAATATTTTTACTGGGGTGGCCTTATTATCATCAATTAATGCAAGACTTAGACCAGGTCAGATAATTGCGATTATGTATTGGTAAGTCCTCAAAATAGCGGGTACTTTTAATACCTGCATTGTGTTAAAGAGGAAAAAAATAAATGCAACTTCAATTATCCCCAATTTTTTTCTTGCCGGTCTTTCCTCATACGAGACTTTCTCCATGAGCTATCGCCACGATTTCTGTATGCTTGTAGAAAAACGAATCTTCCCATGCTGAAGGTGGAAAGAGTAAGAATGCAATAGATCAGGCTAGATTATAGAAGAGGAGCCAATACACCAAGCTCCTCTTCTAAATAGCAGCAACCAGATAATAGATCTAGATTGTGTTTATGATCTGTTGGAAGATATTGCTGATTGACGGGCCGAGCAGAGCAAGCACCGCAATAACAACAATAGATACCAGGACTATGATCAATGCATACTCGATCAATCCTTGTCCGATTTCCTTTTTCGTTATAAACATATCATTTCCTCCTTCGTTAATATTTTCAATATTATATTTCTTTATTATTGTTATTACAATCTTAAATACCTAACAAACACCTTACAATTATCATATTCAATAAATGTTTGTTTTACATGTCTCAAGAAAAATAAACCAAGATTAATAATATCAATAAGAACAATAACCCCGTATTTTACAAAAAAGTAGAGGAGTCTCGAATTCTCAGACTCCTCTATTTTTTATCCGAGATCAGGGTTAAATCGTGTTGATGATCTGTTGGAAAATATTGCCGATCGCCGGGCCGAGCAGAGCAAGCACCGCAATAACAACAATAGATACCAATACAATAATCAAAGCGTATTCAATTAAGCCCTGTCCCTTTTCTGACTTTGTGAAGAACATGTATTTCACCTCCTTTCCTTCTTTTGTCTTATATGTATTATAAACAATTCGTATAATAATACAACAGATTTCACTTTACAAAAACCTTACAAGTAATTCCTATTCTAATATATCATGCCTAATTATACAATGGTCATTGTGATAAATGGCATAATAATGCATTCCAAATGATTGGATCATTTACCTACTGCATTCCACCATTACGCTTCTTGTCGATTATTTAATGGACCTTACCAGGATAACTGCGGTTTCATCCGTGTAGACGTTGATCCAATTACTTTCGTTCTTGAGTGCGAGTACCAGCGGTGAGTCATCGGGCATCACCACCCACGTAATCTGATAGCGATCGAATACTTCCTGCCAGCCGCTCGATAGGGTAACAACCCTGGCATATTCACGCGTTAATATTCCGGTATGATCAGACATGCTATCAATGAAGACCTTTTGATCCGGCCATCGACTGAGAATTAAATATCCACCCCAATTAAAATCATTAAAAACGTTGCCTGATTGCGGGTGACTATTTAACCATATGGTTGCATCAACAGGAAATTTTAAACGGTCAAACTGATAGAGAGGATAAACATTACCCAAAACAATCACAACGCTGCAAATCAGTACGGTTACGACAACAACAAAATACCTGGTTAACTGGCTTCCTACTCGTACAAGAACACTCTCCAATCTTTTTAATAAAGCATTTTCTTTCAAACTGGTTAGTGTCCCTGCTAAAACAAAAGAGATCACAATACCATAGAGGTGAACGCTCCTTGCGGATAATAACATCATCGCGGTGATACCGGAGATCAGGATTATATAGGCTTTTGGAATTTTCCTGGAATTTAGTGCTAAAAGGATGAGCGATAATATGATAAGCCCAAGTAAAACTAAGAGTTTTGCTTGATGAAAATCCGGCGAGTTCGTTTCATTGATAACCGTCATCAAGTAGTCATTGCCAAGGTAATTGGATACTCGAAGCCAGGGCTGAATTCCGGCAGGATTAATTAAAGTTACCAGGCTTGATGTCACCAGGACAATTGACAGCGTTTTCCCGGTTTCCGATAATACGCTATTGCGATCCATCAGATATTCCCAAACCCAGCCTAATAAATATGCTAGAGAAATGAGTACTCCAATGATAAACTCAGCGTGGATGTTACACCACAACAACATCAGTAGCAGGAATTTCCATAAATGTACGTGCTCCCCCCTTCTTAATCGGTCGATCCATATCAACCAGACCGCAAGAAAAAGCATTGTGAATAGATGCGGTCTCGCAATCCAATGTAATGAAGAAGCCGCAGCTCCCCAAAAAATCAAACAAAAAATCGGCAGGTGAAGATTGTATCGTTTGGATAAAAAGCCATATAGAAGGAAAAAGGTTGCAGCGATCAATAAAGCGCTGATTACAACAATCCCGTCCAGCCCAAGCGCCTGATAGATCAGATAATAAATAACGCCAAAGAGCCACTCATGTGGAACGTAGGGTTTTCCCAGATAAGGGTAAGCAAAAGGTTCGGTG
This sequence comes from uncultured Chloroflexia bacterium, assembly GCA_963701225.1. GTDB lineage: Bacteria > Chloroflexota > Anaerolineae > Anaerolineales > Anaerolineaceae > JAFGXF01. The sequence continues at coordinate 2,190,191 of OY969578.1, forward strand.
ACCGGCACTTTCCCTGTTTCCAGGATCAGGCGACCTGTAGCGATATGACGCGGGAGATCACCATCTGCATTAATCATTTGCGAGCCCAGGATTAATGCTCCTATAAATATGGAGAGAAAAAGAACATCTATTAATCGAGGAAGAAGATATTTAAGTGGAGTAGTCTTCACAATTAAACCTTAATTATTATAAAGGGAAATGCTCGATCGATACATTGTTTTTCTTTTAACAAATAGTGAGCTCGCCTCTCAGAAATTATTGATTCAGCTTCAAGATTCTGGCACTATTGTACCTTTCAATCCAGACCGAAGTCAAACGATATCATGGATCAGTTTGGCGAGATCTGATCCCTACCGATCAAGCATGGTATAATTTCGCCGCTTAATCGGTGCATATATGCTTCAGGAGATAGTTTATGTCTGGTCATTCCCATTGGGCAACCATTAAAAGGAAAAAAGGGGCGGCTGACGCAAAAAAAGGTCAGGTATATACTCGCCTTGCACGTGAAATCGTCATGGCAGCACGGGATGGCGGTAGCGATATCGGTTCCAATGTACGCCTGCAATTGGCAATCGACCGTGCGCGCGCTCAAAACATGCCAAAAGATAATATTGAGCGAGCAATCAAGCGTGGCACTGGCGAGAGCAAGGATGGTTCGGATTTTGAGCAGATTTATTATGAAGGCTATGCACCCCATGGTATCGCTCTTATGATTGAATGCGCCACAGACAACCGCAACCGGGCTGTCGCCGAGATTCGTCACGGTCTGACCCGCGGCGGTGGCAACATGGCTGAGGTCGGTTCGGTGGCATGGCAGTTCACCCGTACAGCATATTTCTACCTTCCGGTCGCCGGTAATGACCCGGATAAAGTGTTCGAGTTGGCAGTGGAAGGTGGCGCGAACGATGTCATCGTGGAAGACGAAGACATCGAAATCGTTGCCCCGGTGGAAGCCTTTAAAACCATAGGAGATAAACTTGCGAGCGCTAATATCCATCCGGATGAAGCCGGTATTCGCATGACACCCAGCCAGGAAATTGAACTGCCTGTCGATAAAACTCTGCAGGTGATGAAGACCATTGAAACTCTCGAAGAACTGGATGATGTTCAGGACGTATTCTCAAACATGAAAATCACCAAGGAAGCCATGGCTGCCTTGGAAGGTGAATGATGTCGCATGTTGGTGCTTGGGATTGACCCGGGTACCGCATCAACCGGTTTCGGGCTGGTGTTTGAAAATGATACGGGCGTGCTGCACGCAAACAGCTACGGCGTGATAACCACCTCTGCAAGTTTGGAAATGCCCGCCAGACTACAAAGTCTTTATCAACAAATCGGACAACTCATCCTTCTCCATCGACCGGATTGCGGCGCGGTGGAGAAGCTTTTTTTCAACGCAATGTATCCACTGCCATGAGTGTCGGCCAGGCACGCGGTGTGGTGCTGCTGGCTTTTGCCAACCGATCCATCCCGGTGGCCGAATACACGCCGCTCGAAGTCAAACAGGCAGTTACCGGTTACGGCTCGGCTGGGAAAAACCAGGTTCAGAATATGATCAAAGCCCTGTTGGAGATGGATCGGCTGCCTAAACCGGATGACGCTGCAGATGCCCTGGCTATTGCTGTGTGTCACATCAACAGCCATCGTATTAAATCCCTGGAGGCTGAATGATCACCAGCCCTTCCAATCCGCGCATCAAGATGCTTCGCAAGCTTCAACTTCGTAAATACCGCGAGGAAAGTGGCAGTTATTATCTGGAAGGCCCGCGTCATGTCCTTGAAGCGTTGACAACAAGTGCGCCGATCGATTATGTCGTCATTTGCCCGGAACTGTTGACCAATCCAGAGAGTATTTTGAGCCGGATAAATGCCCAACTCGGTCAGGATCAAATCCTGGTTGTCAGCGAAGATACCTTCAAAGGATTTTCCACAAAAGATGGACCGAAAGGTTTGGCAGCTGTAGTCCGGCAAGTCTGGGCATCTCTGACCGACATAAAAGATGACGAATGCCGCTGGGTGGCGCTCTCGAGCGTTGCTAATCCCGGTAATCTTGGTACGATCATACGCACCTGCGATGCTGTTGGCCTTACTGGGATCATCCTGTTGGATCAATCGACCGATCCCTATGATCCTACGGCGTTACGTGCCAGCATGGGTACTAATTTTGCCATCAAGCACATAAAAACAGGATTCAACGAGTTGGTTGATTGGAAACGATCCAACAATATTGCATTGATCGGGACGAGCGACCGGGCTGAACTTGATTACCACCATGCCAGTTACCCACGTAAATTCATCTTGCTCATGGGCAGCGAACGTGAGGGTTTAAACCCGGAGCAGATGAAACAATGCGATCTGATGGTCAGGATACCCATGCGCGGTCAGGCGGATTCCTTGAATCTTGCGGTCGCTACAAGTGTCATATTATATGAGATGTATAATCAAATGCAGGACAAGCTATGATCGATACCATTTCAGGCAAGCTTGCGCGCGTTGATAAGGACGGAATTGTCATAATGATCGGCAGTATCGGTGTGCGCGTGAGCGTGCCCGAACCCTTACGTGTTAGGTTAACTGCCGGAGATCATCTTGAGCTTTTTACCAACCTGGTTGTGAGGGAAGATAGTCTGACTTTGTTTGGTTTTTCCACGCTCGAGGAAAGTCAATTTTTTCGACTTTTACTGTCTGTGAGTGGTGTTGGACCGCGCACAGCCTTGACGCTTCTCTCGGTACTCTCAACGGATGCGCTACGACGCGCCATCCTTTCCGAGCAGCCGGAAGTGATCAGCCGCGTACCGGGAGTAGGGAAAATGACATCTCAAAAAATTGTCATAAGCCTGCAAAAAAAGGTGGGGTCAGCAGCTACCGAAGAACTTATCGCACCGACAAGTGTGGCTGACATAGAAGTTTTGGCAGCTCTCACCAGTCTAGGTTATAGTGTCATTGAAGGCCAAACAGCCTTACAGTCTCTACCTCAGGATGCCCCGTCGGATGTAGAAACACGGTTACGTTTGGCTTTGAAATACTTTGTCTGAAGGTGGAATTCCAAAACCCGGAGCACACCTTACAATCAGGTATAATTTGCAACTGCCCTGACGGGTTTCGATTTTTAAATCCCAGGATTATATGTAGCACTGGAGTCTGAATGACTGATATCGCCAAGAAAATATCCGCCGATCTAAAGAGTGTCATTACCGGGTTTCAACCCCAGCCAACCATAGCTGCCATCGGTACCGTCATGGAAGCAGGTGATGGCATCGCCCGCGTTGCAGGTTTGGATGATATCCCTTCACAAGAATTGGTCGAATTCGAAAATGGCGTGCTTGGAATTGCTTTTAATCTGGAAAAATTCTCCATTGGCGTCATCATCCTGGGTGAATACGCCGGCATTCACCAGGGAATGGTTGTAAAGGCGACCGGACGCATCGCTTCTGTGCCGGTCGGTGAGGGAATGCTTGGACGTGTCGTCAATGCGCTCGGCGAGCCGATCGATGGAAAAGGCGCCATTCCTTTTCAAAAGTACAGGCCAATCGAACGCATCGGACCGGGGGTTGTGGCTCGCCAGAATGTTGATACTCCCGTCCAGACCGGGATTAAAGCCATCGACAGCATGATCCCGCTCGGTCGCGGGCAACGTGAACTGATCATTGGGGATCGACAAACCGGTAAAACCGCTCTGGCGATCGACACCATCATCAATCAAAAAAACAAGAAGCTCATTTGCATTTATGTTGCCATCGGTCAGAAGAAATCATCTATCGCCCGCACCATTGCACTACTTGAACGAAATGGCGCGATGGAACACACCATCATTGTCATGGCGGCTGCAGATGAAACTGCCACCATGCAATACCTGGCTCCCTATAGCGGCTGCACGATCGGGGAGGAGTTCATGGAAAACGGGCAGGATGCCCTGGTTATTTATGATGACCTCTCCAAACATGCCTGGGCATACCGGCAGATCTCACTCTTGATGCGTCGTCCGCCCGGGCGAGAAGCTTATCCGGGAGATGTTTTTTATCTGCACTCACGGCTGCTCGAGCGGGCTGCGCGGTTATCGGTTCATTATGTCATCGTTCCCGGGGATCACGCCGGGGAAAATGCCATACCAGGAGACGCAGTCGATCATATGGAATATACAGGTCCACGTTCCTATGAAGATGCCCGCCAGGCGCTCGAAGCAATGGGAAAAAAGGAACAGTTTACGATCAAAAAGGTTGAAGGCACAGGCGGGTCACTGACTGCCCTGCCGATCATTGAGACTTTATTGGGAGATGTCTCGGCCTATGTTCCGACCAATGTAATCTCGATCACTGACGGTCAGATCTATCTGGAAAGTAATCTGTTTAATTCAGGCATTCGCCCAGGCATCAATGTCGGTATTTCGGTTTCCCGTGTGGGTGGTTCCGCACAGACCAAAGCCATGAAACAGGTTGCCGGGCGCTTGCGTCTTGAAATGGCCTCATTCAGGGAGTTGGCAGCTTTTGCCCAGTTCGGTTCCGATCTGGATAAAACCACCCAGGCACAGCTGAATCGAGGTCAACATTTGCAGGAGATCCTGAAACAACCCCAATATCAACCCATGTCAATGGAAGATGAAGTACTGGTCCTGTTCGCTGGAACAAATGGTTTCAGCGATCAAATCCCGTTGGAAAAAATGCGGACTTGGGAGACGGATCTCTTACGATTTATGCAGGCTGCGCATCCGGAAATCGGAAAAAATATATCGACTACCAAACAAATCACCACGGAAACCGAAGAAAAGCTTCGGGAAGTATTTAAAGCTTTCAATGCCGGTTGGAGTGCCTAGAACATTCTTAGGTCTTAATTAATCATGTCAACAGCCCGAGAAATGCGGCTCCGTATTCGGAGCATCCGGAACATCGTTCAGGTGACCAAAGCCCTGGAGACGGTCAGTGCATCCAAGGTACGTCGGGCAGTCCAGGCAGTATCTGCCACCCAACCATATGCTGTAAAGGCCTGGAAAGTCCTCCTTCACCTCGCACGCCAGCCGGGGCATGCCGCTCTTCACCCTCTCTTGCGTGGACGCGCTGAAAAGAATGACACTCTGGTTGTCTTCATTTCCGGAGACCGGGGGCTGGCGGGTGCCTATAATATCAATATCCTGCGGGACACACTCACCTACTTCAAAGATTGGCCACAAACTGTTAAGTATCTCGCCATTGGATCCAAAGGTCGTGACCTGTTGTTGCGGCGCGGAAAAAAGGTTATCGCCGATTTCAGTGGACTTCCTGCCGCACCTTCCTTCGTGGATGTATCAGCTATTGGCAAACTAGTCATCGACGATTTCCTGCAAGATAAAACGGATGAGGTGTTTCTGGCATATACAGACTATATCAGTGTGGTCAGGCAACGTATCACGATCCGAAAACTGCTCCCCTTCGAGGTCAGCTATAAGGACGATGGCGCTTCCAGATACAATGTCACCCACCCAACCCACTCCATCTTCACCTATGAACCGGATGAGGAGGAAGTACTAAAACAGGTGGTCACACGCTTCACTGCACTGCAAATTTATCAGGCCATCTTGAGTTCATTGGCAAGTGAACACGCTGCTCGTATGGTGGCCATGCGCAATGCCACCGACAATGCCCAGGAATTAATGGGGATGTTGCAACTTGATTACAACAAGGTTCGCCAGCAAGCCATCACCAACGATATGTTGGATATCGTTGGTGGAGCAGAAGCATTGAGACAGACATAGACCGTTCAAACCATGGAAATGATCAAGCGAGAGGTTGATGAATGACATATCAAGCGGATGGCAAAGTCGTACAAATTCAGGGAAGTGTCGTGGATGTCGAATTTCCCGCACAGAATCTTCCCGAGATTTATGAAGCAATTAACATCCGGCGTCCGGAGCAATCTGCCCTGGTCCTTGAGGTGCAAAAGCACCTTGGAAGTAACCAGGTACGCTGCGTCGCGATGGATTCCACCGATGGATTCAGACGCGGTCTATCGGTCGAGCGTACCGGAGCCCCGATCATGGTTCCGGTCGGGGATGCCACCCTGGGGCGCATCTTCAACGTGCTGGGACAACCTGTCGATAACAAAGGACCGGTGAACGCCAATCTATATTATCCGATCCACACTCCCGCTCCACAACTCAGTGATCAATCCACCCGCGTCGAAGTATTTGAAACGGGTATGAAAGTTATCGACTTGATCGCACCCTTTACACGCGGTGGCAAGACCGGCATTTTCGGCGGAGCCGGAGTCGGTAAAACAGTCATCATCCAGGAGCTGATCCGCACCATCGCAACGGTCCATCAAGGCAACTCGGTATTTGCAGGTGTCGGCGAGAGGACGCGTGAGGGTACAGAAACCTATCGTGAAATGCTTGAATCGGGTGTCATGAAGGATACCGTGATGGTCTTCGGTCAGATGAATGAACCTTCCGGAGTGCGTTTGCGTGTGGCGTTGACCGCGCTCTCGATGGCCGAATATTTCCGCGACCAGGGCAAGGACGTTCTGCTGTTTATCGATAATATCTTCCGTTTCACCATGTCTGGTTCCGAAGTATCCGCCCTGCTTGGGCGCATGCCATCCGCGGTTGGGTATCAACCCACACTGGCGACTGAAATGGGCGAATTGCAGGAACGGATAACGTCCACCCGCCATGGTTCCATTACGTCCATGCAAGCTGTGTATGTACCGGCGGATGACTACTCAGATCCCGCTCCAGTGGCGACTTTCACCCACCTGGATGCCACCATCGCACTGGAACGTTCCATCGTCGAAAAAGGCATCTACCCGGCGATTGATCCGCTGGCTTCCACATCCCGCATCCTTGATCCGCATGTGGTGGGCGAAGAGCATTACAACACCGCGCGTGATGTTCAGAAACTCCTGCAACGTTACAAGGATCTGCAGGATATCATTGCCATTTTGGGAATTGATGAGCTTTCAGAGGATGACAAATTGATCGTTTCACGCGCCAGGAAGATCGAACGTTTCTTCTCGCAGCCATTCTTCGTGGCCGAAAAATTTACCAGTTTGCAGGGCAAATATGTGCCCTTGAAAGATACCGTACGTGGTTTCCGTGCCATTTTGGCCGGAGATTGTGATGATCTACCTGAGCAGGCGTTCATGATGGTCGGCACTATCGAGGATGCACAGGAGAAAGCCAGCCAGCTGGTAAAGGAAAACCAATAAACCGAAATGCCCATTCGTTGTGAGATCGTTTCGCAGGACAGGATCGTTTACCAGGGTGATGTGGATATGGTCACCATCCCCGGTGGAGACGGCGTGATGGGTATTCTACCCAATCATACCCCTCTATTGACGACACTTCAATTCGGCATCATCACAGTAAAAAGCAAATCTGATGTTTTTCACTTCACAGCGGCTGGGGGAATCGTTGAAGTGCAACCGGATCAGATCACCATCCTGGCTGACGCTGCTGAAAATGTAGTCGAGCTGGATGAAACCCGAGCTGAAGCTGCCAAACAACGAGCAGAAGAATTGTTGAAAAAAGGCATCCCGCAGGATACTGACACTTATTTGACCCTGCAATCTGCCCTGCGCAAATCCAATCTACGGTTAAGCGCCATCAAGCGTTATCGCGCAGGACAACGCTCTTCTTAACTGGATTTCCTTTTAAACACTATAATATGTATATATTCGAGGTATATAATTAATGTCGACACTATCCCGCGACTTAGGCATCGATCTTGGCACCATCAACACCGTCATCTGTGAGGGCAATCAGGTGTTGATTCAGGAACCTACCATGGTGGCGCTACTAGTGGATGAGCAGAAAATAGTTGAATGGGGACAAGCTGCCCGGGATATGGATGGTAGAGTTCCTGAGAGTATCGAAGTCGTCCGACCCATTCAAAACAGTGTCATTGCCGATTTCGAAATAACGGAAAATTTTCTGAAAGTCATGATGCGCCGGGTCAGCGGTCCAATGCTGATCTTCAGGCCACGTATCATGATCACCATCCCCTTCGGCTCCTCGAGCGTGGAGACCCGTGCTGTTCACGAGGCAGCTCTCGGTGCCGGTACACGGGATGCTTATTTGATCCACCAACCCCTGGCGGCCGCTCTAGGGATCGATCTGCCTATTGGAACCCCGACAGGTAACATGGTCATATCACTCGGTGGAGGCACCACCCAAGCGGCAGTCCTGGCAATGAATTCAATCGTATCGGCTGTATCCAGTCATACGGCTGGCTTAAAGATGGATGATGCCATCACCAGTTATGTTCGTAAGAAATATGGTTTGATTATCGGACAACCCACAGCAGAGCAATTAAAGATCAAGGTGGGAGCGGCAACCCCTCAAAATGAAGAACTTGTGATGGAAATTCAAGGGCAGGACCAGGTGACAGCCCTGCCTCGCCCTGCCACCATCACCACCAATGAAATTGTCGAGGCGCTCGAGGAACCCCTATCAGAAATCGTAGATACAGTTAAAAAAGTATTGGAAAAAACTCCTCCTGAACTTATATCAGATATTATTGATCGCGGTGTGGCCCTTTGTGGTGGAGGTTCTCTCCTGCGGGGTATTGATCGCTACCTCACCAAGGCGCTCGGGATCCCGGCTTATTTGGTTGACAATCCCACCACTTGTATCGCCGAGGGGGCTTCCAAGGCGCTCGTCATGCGTGAAATCCTGGCTCGTAACCTGCCACCAGTCTAAAAAAAATCTCCGCTCGATCGAGCGGAGATTTTTTTATTCTTCATTCGAGGTAATAAGTCATGCGTTGCAATTCGATCACCGGGTCAATTACCCGCATCCTGGTACCTCGTGGTACTTTAAGATTGATCGGGGCATAATTCAAGATCGTCTTAACCCCTGCTTTCACCAACCTGTCTGCGACATCCTGAGCCTGATTGGCAGGAACTGTGACCATGGCTATCACGATCCCTGCAGTATTAATAGCAACGTCCATTCCCGTTATAGATTGTACAGTAAGATTCCCATACTTTTGACCAATCTTGCCCGGATCGCTGTCAAAACCCATTACGATATTGAATCCACGCCCTTGAAAACCCTGATAGTTGGCAATAGCTATACCCAACTGCCCAACACCCACCAGCGCAACTTCCCAGCTGTGATCAACGTGGAGGATTTTCCGCAATTCTTTGGTCAGGGAAGAAATGGAATAACCCATCCCTTGTTTTCCGAATCCTCCAAATTGCGAAAGATCTTTGCGTATTTGGGCTGCCGAGATACCCAAATGATTCGCAAGTTCCAGGGAGGAAGTGGTTTGTTTTCCGTCCATTTCAAGCCAGTTTAAAGCTCGCAGATACTGAGGCAATCTGCCGATAATGATATCCGGGATCTTATCGTTTAACATTTTTACCTCGCCTTTCATCTGAGACGATTGTATTTTACTTTAACATAAAACTCCTAAATATTCAATATATAAATATTTTCAATTTTTAAATTCATACCAATCCATTGAGACAAAATTTACGCCCGTTTATATGTACTTTTCTAAAAATCAGGATGGCAATGTAAAAAGAAACGTTTTCAACTGCTCATTCGTATACTGAAAGGAGAAAATCCTTTCATCCAAATTGGTAGTTGTCATGACGGAGAAATATCTCCGGCTGGAATCGAATTGAATCTTTGTTTTGTTTATAATATGTTGAAATCAAGCTCATGGTTTAATCAATCAGTAGAAGACATTGCTCGTTTAAATAGAATGGGTTAAACTTCGGTTATAGCAATTACTAAATCATCACCGGTACGGAGGAAGCCATGGTAAAAATTATCAGCATCATTTTGGCATCAATTTCAATTCTTCTTGGAGTTTTATTTATTATCGGATCATTTAGTGATAGTACTCTTTCCTGGCTATTAATTGGTGGAATTTTAGTTACGATTGGAGCGGTAATCATGTGGATAGGAACACGCCAAAAGAGTAAAGCCTCAGACGATAGCCAGAATGTGACGTTGAATATCGATTTGCCTGGAAATATTTCTCTGGATACTCTCAAATGCGAGTATTGCGGAGGTAATCTTACTGCAGAGAACATAAAAATGGTTGCAGGCGCGCCGGTGGTAACTTGCCCCTTCTGTCACACCACATATCAATTAACTGAAAAACCCAAATGGTGAGAATAATGAAACGATTTGCATCTGCTGTCCTCCTCTTATTTTTATTGCTGGTGGCATTTACCGGCTCCGGCTCTGCACAGACGTATCTTTTCAGTGTTGACTCAGAAAATGTAATCGTCACGATTACTGCCCAGGGCACTATGAATGTTGATTTTACTTACGTGTTTACCAATTCACCTTCCGCTTCACCCCTTGATTATGTTGACGTCGGTCTGCCGAACCGGAATTTCAGTCTGAGTGACGTCACTGCCAGTGTGGATGGAAAGACCATCAGCGACATAACCTACGCTGACGCCCAGTACGTAAAAACGGGCTATGGGGTGACGCTTGGTCTGGGGAGCAATTCAATTCTGCCAGGTCACTCAGGGCAGGTTCACCTCGCGATCAATAACATCACATCTGTTGTCTACCCTGCCAAACAAAGCGAGATACCAGACTACGCCAGCTTCGAATTCTCTCCCAACTGGTTCGATTCGCAATTTGTACAAGGGACCACCAATCTAACCATGACTCTTGTTCTGCCCTCCGGGGTTACTCCGGATGAACCTCGTTATTTCCTGCCCTCTGGCGGTTGGCCGGGTGAAACAACGCCAGAATCAGGACATACTTCTTCCGGTGAAGTCTACTATACCTGGCAGAGTGATAGTGCTAATGCCTATACGCAATATGTCTTTGGTGCTGCATTTCCAAAACAATACGTTCCCACTACCGCCATCGTCACCACCCCTCCGGTAACCTGGGGTCAGATCCTGCCCTGGATCTGCTGCCTGGGTCTGGCTGGTTTGACCATCGCAGTCATCGTCATTGCTGCACGCAATGCTTCGCGTCGAAAATTGAAGTATCTGCCCCCCAAGATTTCGATCGAGGGTAACGGCATCAAGCGTGGGTTGACAGCTGTCGAAGCTGCCGTTTTAATGGAACAACCCATGGATAAAATCCTGACGATGATCCTGTTTGCTGTCTTGAAAAAGGGAGCAGCCCAGGTTAAAACACGGGAACCACTGGAAATTGATGTGCCTGCCACTCTTCCAGCAGATCTCCAACCTTACGAAACGGAATTCTTGAATGCCTTCAGACTTAAAGGTGCTGAAAGACAGAAAGCTCTTCAGGAGATGATGGTCAGTTTTATCAAGACCCTTTCGGAAAAAATGAAAGGTTTTTCACGCAAAGAGACCATTACGTATTATGAAGATATTTCAAAGAGAGCCTGGGATCAAGTAACTGCCGCGGACACACCCGAAGTGAAAAGCCAGAAATACGAAGAGGTTATGGATTGGACCATGCTGGATCGCGAATACGACAATCGTACCCGCAATGTATTTGGCAGCGGACCCGTATTTCTTCCCAACTGGTGGGGCCGTTACGATCCTGTTTACCGTGCTCCTTCTACAGCATCGGTTGGTGTCCCCAAGGTCGGCAGTACTCTACCCTCACGCCCGTCGGTACTTAACCAACCGGTCACCCTCCCCCATTTACCCGGTTCAGATTTCGCAGCATCCATGGTCAAGGGAGTTCAAGGTTTCTCGACCGGCGTGATTGGAAGCCTAAGTTCCTTTACCAGTGCCATCACCAACAAAACCAATCCGGTTCCAAAACCGGTGGTATCTTCGGGCGGTAGCAGTTGGCGTTCGGGCGGCGGAGGCGGTGGCGGACATTCCTGTGCTTGTGCCTGCGCGTGTGCCGGTTGTGCCTGCGCCTGTGCCGGCGGTGGTCGATAAAAGCTATTTACAATGCCCCTGCTTACCAGCATAGGAAGCAAAATGAATCAGAATAAAAACCCGGTTGACCATACCCTGACCGGGCTGTACCATTTTGTTAAAGAGCGTGCAGGCGATAAATCACGCGTGCATCTCCGCATCGACCCCGATGGTCATGGCACTCTCATCGTTAATGCCGCACGCATCTATCATCTAAATCCCACAGCCGCACGCATGGCTTACCAAACCTTAAATGGACAATCCATCGAAAAATTAGCTGCATCGTTGCGCAAGGAATACCAGATTGATAAGAAAACCGCGGCACGGGATTCAATTAATTTTAATGCCCAACTGAATGAATTGATTTTTCCGGATGGGAGTTGCCCGATCTGCGACCTTGAACTGGAGGTGACCGCGCCATTTAGCGCCATCCCCACCGCCCCCTATCGTATGGATCTGGCTGTCACCTACCGCTGCAACAATGATTGCAGTCATTGCTACAATGCCCGCGAGCGTGATCATCCCGAACTTGATACAGAATCATGGATACAAACGCTTGATAGACTCTGGGCATTGGGTATCCCGCATGTGGTTTTTACCGGTGGCGAACCAACCCTGCGCGAAGACCTGCCTGAATTGATCGCGCATGCGGAACAAAATGGCCAGATCACCGGTATCAATACCAACGGACGAAGGCTTGCAGATGATCGTTACCTGGAAACATTGATTAAAGCAGGACTGGATCATGTCCAGATCACATTGGAATCGCATGACCCGGAAATCCATGACCGGATGGTGAAATCCAACGGAGCCTGGCAACAGACCACCCGGGGATTGAAGAATGCCCTGTCCAGCAAGCTATACGTAATGACCAACACAACCCTGCTGCAGGATAACAGCCCCCGGTTATCAGACACCCTGGAGTATTTAAGCACGCTGGGTGTTCCGACTCTCGGCTTGAACGCATTGATCTATTCCGGCAACGGTAAAACGGTCAAACGCGGAATCCCCGAAAGTGATCTGCCACCGCTTTTATCCATTGCCCGTCAGCATACCGACCGGCACGGACAACGCCTGATCTGGTATACGCCCACTCTCTACTGTCATTTTGACCCCATGCAGCTTGAATTGGGGATCAAGGGCTGTACCGCTGCACGATATAACATGTGCATCGAGCCGGATGGCAACGTTATCCCCTGCCAGTCATACTATTCCACGTTGGGGAATATCCTGACAGATCAATGGGAAAAGATCTGGAATCATGATCTTTCTATCGGATTACGCGAACACCGCGATGTTCCACCGCTTTGCACATCCTGCAGCCTGCTATCGGAATGCGGTGGTGGATGTCCTTTAGCGCGGGAAGCCGGTGTTGTCGTGCCAACTCAGTACCAACCAGTCTTATAAAACGAGGGACCCATGGGAAAACTCAATGAATTTTTTCGCTCCTTTACATCCACCGAAAAACAAAAGGTACTGGCGCCTGGAATCTACCACTATCAGTCACCACCGGATGTGGAACCCCCTTATCGCCTTCACCTGCGCCTTGAAGAGGATGGCACCGGCATCCTGATTGTGAATGCCAGCACCTTTTTACACCTCAACCAGACAGCAGCGGAATATGTGTATCATCTCGTGCATGGAACCTCGGAGGAATCAATTATTACCCGGGTAGCGTCGCGCTACAACGGGATCAACAAAAATCAAATCCGCAAGGATTATTCAGACTTGCGCGAGCAGATACAAACGTTGATCAGCACACCGGATTTGGAACCTGAAAGCTACTTGAATTTCGAACGCGTGGATCCACATTCCAAGGAACTTTCTGCTCCGTTGCGCCTTGACTGTGCCCTGACTTATAAAACCGAGGGAAGTCGCAAGGATGTGTCACCGGTAAAGCGGGTAAAACGCGAATTGACCACGGAAGAATGGAAATCGATCCTGGATAAGGCTGATGCTGCCGGCATACCGCATATCCTTTTTACAGGGGGGGAACCCACGCTCAGGCCGGACCTGCCGGAATTGATTGCCTATACCGAAAAACTGGAGATGGTGTGCGGCGTTCTTACCGATGGCTTGCGCTTGACAGATCCAAAGTATCTTCACAGCCTGCTCCAGGCAGGTCTGGATCATCTCATGCTCATTCTTGCGCCGGAGAAAGAACAGTCCTGGGAAGCACTAAAGGATACCCTTTCAGAAGATATCCATGTGACCGTCCATCTCACTTTGACTTCAACGACAGTTAAAAAGTATGGCAGCATATTCGAGCGAATGGCAAAAATGGGTGTCAAGTATGTTTCCATTAGTGTCAGCGATATCAAGTACGCTCCTCAGCTTAAGGAAGCCAGGGACTTATTGGCAATGAAAGGTCTCGAACTGGTCTGGGACATGCCGGTACCCTATTCCGACCTCCACCCGGTCGCGCTCGAAGCCGAGGAGGAACAAATTCCAGGCGCGGGCAAGGTCTGGGTCTATCTGGAACCGGATGGCGACGTCCTGCCAGGACAGGGAATCAATAAAGTATTTGGTAATCTGTTGGAACAATCATGGGCAGAGATCTGGAAGAACCGGCGGGGTTAAAGCCACTCGATTGGCATACCCGCTACCTGCTCCAATCCGGGTGGACGGCTGAAATTCGTAAATATTTATACCAGCGGGCATCCATTCAGGATGCCCGTAGAATTTTGGAGGTCGGTTGCGGCAGCGGAGTGATATGCTCCGGTCTGCATCATGATGGTCGGTCTGATGTGGTGGGGTTGGATATCGATCTATCGATTCTCAGGTTGGCAAAAGATCTGGATAAGCCAGGATACTACACTAATGGCGATGCCATGTCGCTCCCTTTCTCATCGCAGACTTTTGATTCTGTCGTTTGCCATTATTTCCTATTATGGGTTACCGATCCCGGTGCTGCTCTGAAAGAGATGGTGCGGGTATGTCGATCGGGAGGGTCAGTTTTGGCGCTGGCAGAACCGGACTTTGGAGGGCGCATCGATTATCCGGATGAACTGATTAAACCAGGCAAGCTTCAGGCTGATAGTCTTAAACGCCAGGGAGCTGATCCATTGGCCGGGCGCCAACTATCAAGCTGGTTCCACCGGGCAGGTTTGGTGGCGGTTGAATACGGTGTCCTGGGTGGTCAATGGAGGAATGTTCCAGAGGAGGCCACCCGCGCTTCAGAGTGGTTGATGCTGAAACATGACCTCGAAGGGATATTGTCTTCTGAGGAACTCGAACAATTCAGGATCATCGAGGAGAATGCATGGAAGGATGGCAGCCGGGTGCTGTTCATCCCAACGTTTTATGCCTTTGGCAGAGCGAAATAGAGCGTTCTGCTTGTCAAATGAAAGCGTTGCGGATATAATTCGGCTCACTTCGGGGCGTGGCGCAGTCCGGCTAGCGCGCTTGCATGGGGTGCAAGAGGTCGGAGGTTCAAATCCTCTCGCCCCGACAGATGACACCCTTTCATGGGTGTATTTGTTTAAATACTGGATCGGAGGTTTACCCATCACTCCGCTCGGGCACATCGCGCAAAATACGCGCTCGCAAATCCCCTGCCCCCTCGCTTCGGGGGTGTCGCCCCGACTTTATAGACACCCATTTCGGGTGTTTTATTTATTAATATAGTTAATTGTCAACCTTCTCATTTTTCGTATGGTTTGCAATTCTTCCTAATCTTAATTGCACTTGCAGAGGTTCACACCTGCCCATAGGCCCACGTTCTTGGAGGGCTCACTACCCCGGGTGGGCCGATCTTCAGTGAGGCACTCCTGGGAACACCATGAGCATCGCGAGCAGGCGCATATGTTCGCGGTATCCGCCCAAAATACAAAGAACGGGCGGAAATCACCTGCCCCCTCGCTTCGGGGGTGTCGACCCGACTAAAACCATTTACAGACTTGTTAACCTTCTCTTTTAGAGTAGTAAACAGTCTGTGGTTTTATTTTACGGCATTTTCGGGACGCATCATCGATCTCTTACATAACTGAGGTAAAATAGGCTATGTAATACTGAATTATTTTAGAGGTTATTAATATTAATTGAATAAAGCAAATAGGGAGAACTCAATATATTTGAGGAGAGTAAAATGAAAAGAAAGTTGTTCTTTATTATAGGTACAATTCTATCAATAACAGCACTTCTTTCAGCATGTAATATACCGGCACCAGAAGAAATCCCCACAATTGCATCCACAATCACTTCAATATCCCCTACCCAGACACCTGGACCCACTTCCGACCCAACAATTCATTATTCTAATGATTTTTCTAACACCAACGATCAGGTTTGGCAACTTGGTGGAGACGATGTTACCGACAACTCGGGAGCTGTAGTCCCGCAATTTCGGATTACTGACGGGCAATATTTGATAACAAATACCGAGGATTCGTCAGGGATAACTTATGGTGTTGAATCAATAGCAGAAGGTATGGATTTTTCCTCTGGGGTACTATCCATTGATTATCAAGTGATTAAGGATGTATCTTCCCCAGGTTCAGTAGCTGAAATTTTGTTTTGGGTTCAATCCGATTACAGTCAAGAAATTGCGCTTGTGATTTCTGATGAATATGGGGGGTCGATTATCCTATATGATCCGAGGACAGCACAATCAGCAGAAGACCAATTTTATGAGGGTTCTGCGACCTTGAAAGACGGTATTAATCATGTTGATTTAGCATTTAAAGATAATTCGGTATCAATTTATATTAATGGAATTTTCATTTCGACAGTAGAAGTGATTGGGAAGTCTAGTGGAACTATCGGATTGGGTTCATTTCCATCCATGGGAGGATCTTCCACTATCGCATTTGATAATCTTGTTGTCCACACATACGATAGTTGGATACCGCCATCAGAATGAAAGGGTGTTTACTATAGGTTTTTACACCCTAAAACATCATGTTAAACAGTCTATGGTCGGGTACTCTAATCAACTTTAGACCGTAAACGTGGGGTGTAAGAGGTCGGAGGTTCACACCTGCTCACTTCGTTCGCGGTGTCCGCCCAAATTACAAAGAACGGGGGAAATCCTCTCGCCCCGACCAGACAAACACCCATCTCAGGTGTTTTTGTTTTCATTCAATAAAGATTTACTCTAGGCCTATCTTTCCAGAAATGTTATCTTTTCTCCAGGCGATAGATAAATGGCTCTTGATTGCTTTTAATGAAACGGTAATCCTTTTCTAATTGTTGTACGATCCGGGTGAAATATATCGGCCGGGTGGAATAATTGCTCGTTATTAGATCCATTTCCGTTTGTGTCAACTCGGGTCTTCCGGGAAATGGGGCATATTCGATCGCCGTGATGCCAAGTTTTGACTTTTGAATAATAGCAACATACTGCAATGCATAAAGCATTTGCCAGTCACTAAAGAGGATGCTATCCTCATCGACCTGCTCAATCATCTTTTCGGCCAGCTCTTTTGAAGTATAGTAATGGGTCCATTGAATATCGGCCAGCTTGATGTCGATCGAATCACCGACAGGTTTTTGGGGCTGTGTTTGGGTGAACTCCAGCTTGATGATGAAACTGGCGGCGATAAGCCCCAACAAGATAGTACCAAGTACAGCTGCGATCATCCCTTCTGACCCGGATTTAATCTCCAGTTTCAGACGATGGGTTGATGACACAATTAGATTTAGGATAAAGTCCATGCCAATCACAGCCAGCAGAGCCACCAGGCTGTAACTCGCGATAAAAAACACCACGATCCCGGCTCTAATCGCATAATTGGCAGGCACGATAATCAGTGTCAGGAGTGCAATGGCGAGCAATACACCATCCTGCCAATGTTGCTTCGTAATCTTTTGGGGAACGAAAAGGATCACCAAACCTGATAACGCCAGGGCTGGCCAGATATATCCAACGGCTTGAATCAGGCTAATGAAATAGGTCTTGATATAGATCATCACTTGAACGAACGGCAAGGTAAAAAGTGTCCCCTGGAATTGTTGTGCTGTCATGATGAAGATCAACCGCTTCAACGGGTTATCAAGATCCGATAGCGTGAGACCATAACGGCTCATATTTGGGAGGATGATCGATTGAATATTGCCAGCTGCCGGATCGCGGGCTGCCAGCCAGTAGTAGGTGATCAATAATAACAGGGTACCTCCCGCCACACCCCCTGCAGAAGCAATCCATTCCCTCTTGCTGGCGCGATTAACTAACATGAAAATAACCACCGCAAGACCTGGCAATAAAATCATGGAATGGATCCCCAAACCCAGCCCTCCCAAAAAACCGGCAGCAATTAACAAACGACCATCCCTGTACCTGCCCCATACCAGCACGAGCAAAAGGATCAGGATGGAGACCAGAGAGGAGGTACTATAGACTTCGGCAATGATCGCGTTCCTCCAGAAAATTCCGGTCAATCCAAACGCTACCGGCGCGGCCAGGGCAATCATTTTATGCCGGGTGAACAATCTTGCCAGAAGATACAATATTCCAAGAGCCAGGGAGGCAGATACTGCCGAAAGCAGGTTGATCCGCCAGGGCAGTTCATTGAGCGGCAGGAATGTAAATAGTTTGCCTGCCAGCAGATAGATCGGATAACCCATCGCGTGTGCCAAACCCAACTGCTGGCTTAATACCTGGAACTCAGCGCTATCGCCGGTCAATAATCCCGGAGCCAGCGTTTTCCCATAGAGCAATAGAAACAACACGGTCGTTGCCGCTGCCAATAAATAATCCAATTTTTGAAACAGGCCGGATTTTTCCATAACTTCCTGCAGGTAATCCCTTTAAATAGAAGAATGGTGAGCAATGGAATTATATAATATCTGGAAAGTTCCTGCCTGCCACTTAAACACATATCCGTATTAATGTTAAAATTAGTCTATCAGTCCTATTTATGGACTATATTTATTGCGGAGTCAAATATAAAAAGACATTCATGTTATTCACCTTACTGTTGGATGTTGGGCTGATGCTCGTACTTGCCACGCCGGTGGTAGCCATCGCCGAGGAAACCCCGGACCTGGATGGTCATCCGTATATTGAGTAGAGCAAGCCATGCATGATGTGAAAAGTAGATTCTTCGGAGTTGTCATGGCAATCCTTCGTGCTCTTAAACGTGCGCGTATTTCGATGCTGACTGTAGGTATGACATACCTGATTTCCATAGTAGTCGGCATAGTCATGGTTCAGACTGGCAACCAATTTGCCACTTCTTATCGAGATAGGACTGTCTCCAAGGCGCAATCCAGTCCGATCATCGTTGCGCTTGACCGAAATGACCGTTTAGAAGCCGCTCTTCTTGATTTTAGAAGTAATCTTTTAGGAGCTCTCGCCGATACCCTCGGGGGCTTGGGTGTCATTGTTCCATATCCGATCATTGCCTATCGCGGCTGGATTGGGGGAATTGTGTCTATTGACAGTGCACACGTCAGTCGTTTGGCGGATTCCAAAGAAGCGATGTATTATCTGACAACATTGATATTGCAGATAATACCGTACATCCTATCTGGTGGAATTGGCATAAATCTGGGGTTGACTTTTTATCGCCCGAAGCCGTATTACCAGGGGGAAAAGTGGTTGGGGATGCCAAGAGAAGCAATTCGAGATGTGTTTTGGATCTACCTTGTCGTGATTCCATTATTCCTGCTGGCCTCCTTATGGGAATTTGGTATGAGATAAACATCCACCCAGGATGAAGCTGGCACCACAATGTCGCGCTGCAGTGGCAGATTTTATTTAAAATATTGAAGATTATCCAATCCCCGGATATAATAGTACTTCCCGGGCGGGTAGCTCAGTTGGTCAGAGCGCATCTCTTACACAGATGAGGTCGCAGGTTCGAGCCCTGTTCCGCCCACTTCCCCCCCATTTCTGACAACAGGAGACAACGATGGCACGAATCAACCGCCGGGAATTTCTAAAGCAGGTTACGTCAGCCACTGGTGCCGTAGCAGTAACCGCTTTCATTTCAGTGCTGCAACAGACAGCGCCGAGATTATTAATCCACTTTTTGGTTAATAGTTGATTCAAACGATCCATTCCTCTGGGGGAGAGATCCCATTCTGGAATGGGGACATCCCGCTCGACGAGAACATCAGGATGAGTAATGTATTAGACGAAGGGCTTGTTCATGCTGATTGGGCGACCACCGGATTCGTGATCGTACCCAGACCATCGATACTGGTTTCCAGAATGTCTCCCGGAAGCAACGGTCCGATGCCGGCCGGAGTCCCGGTCAGGATCACATCCCCCGGCAACAGCGTCATGATCGAGCTGAGATACGCGACCAGTTGCCTCACGGGGTGGATCATTTCATGCGTCGAACTCATCTGGCGCAACTCTCCGTTCACCCGGCAGGTGATCATGGCTTCAGAGGGGTCGAAATCGGTGTCGATCCAGGGACCGAGCGGGCAAAAAGTATCAAAACCCTTGGCACGACCCCATTGACCATCGATCTGTTGCAGGTCCCGCGCCGTAATGTCATTTGCAACGCTGTATCCGAGGATATGCTCGCCGGCAAGGTCAGGATCTATCCAACGGCCAGTCTTCCCGATGACTACTGCCAGTTCCGCTTCGTGCTCAACCCTTTGTGATTGGGGTGGGAGCACCACATTTTCCCCGGAGGCGATGATCGCGGTCGGTGCTTTCAGGAAGAATATCGGCAGCGGAGGTACTTCCACCCCTCTCTCACGGGCATGTTCTGCATAGTTCCGCGCGATACCGATCAATTTTCCGGGAATTACAGGTGGCAGGAGTGTGACTTCTGACAGACTGATTGTCGGTTTACACCGCCGAAAGGCTCCGAAGGGATCGCCTTCGATGATGCCGATCTTTTCTCCGGATATCCAGCCCCAGTTCGGCTCTTTTTGGTTCTCTTTAAAACGGGTTATTCGCATCAGGGTCTCCGGTTCTATTTTACCCAGTTTATCAGGAATAATGTATCCAGATTCAAGGACATATGACTTTCCCGTAATGTATTGACACATGGGGTTATCGGGTTGAAAATAGCGTGTTGCACGAAAATCCCCGGGATTTCCCGAAAGGAGGTGATTCATGCTTACGTTCTACAAACGTAGCGATAATGGCATTGTAACGCTGCCCAAACAGGTCTCGGGCTGCTGGATCCGTTGTGTCGATCCTTCGCCTGAAGAGGTCGAACGCCTTACGAAGCTTGGCATCCCACAGGACTTTATTACCTATTCGCTCGATATTGATGAACGCCCGCGTATCGAACGCGAGGATGACGGCACCCGCCTGATCATATTGCGCATCCCGATGGAATTCGACGCGGAGGCTGATCTTCCATTCAATACCATACCCATGGGAATCATCACCACGGATAATTACATTGTCACCGTTAGTAAATTCGGTACTGACCTCCTGAATGACTTCATTAACGGCCGGTCTCGTAATTTCTCGACCGGCAAGCGCAATCGCATGCTGCTGCTGATCCTGCTCAGGACCGCCGCCAGGTACCTGGATTATTTGCGCCAGATCAACAAGAATGTCGATCATCTCGAAGACCAGTTGACGCTGTCCATGCGTAACAAGGAATTATTGGAGTTACTGAAATATCAAAAATGCCTGGTATATTTCACAACCGCGCTGAAAGCCAATCAATTGATCCTCGAGCACCTCAATAAGACACATACCTTCCGGGCGTTCGAAGAGGACGAGGATCTGCTGGAAGATGTCATCACCGAAAATCAGCAAGCCATTGAAATGACCGCCATCAGCAATGACATTCTCAGTTCCATGATGGACGCGTTCGCATCGATCATCTCCAACAACCTGAACGTGGTCATGAAATTCCTGGCTTCCATCACCATCGTGCTCAGCATTCCGACCATCGTGACCAGTTTCTTCGGCATGAATGTCAACCTGCCCTTCTCGGCCCATCCCCTGGCATTCTTATTCGTCATTGGTATATTTGTCGGGATATGCTTGTTGGTGATTTTTATCTTTATCAAGCGTGATTGGTTCTAAACATTTAAAGCCTGGCATAATTACCAGGCTTTTTTCATTCTTCCATCAATCTTTAATATATTTAACGATCAGATTCCCGCGCCAGACGATGGAACTCACCTTCCCCGCTTTTCCCTTGTATAGATCCAGGAGATCCCTTTCGTTCAAGAAATGGCTGCCCATCAGCAGTACGAACTCCAGGACGACGATCAATTTTACAAACAACGCGTTAAGGTCCGGCTCTATCACCACCGCTACTCCCCCGGGTTTAAGCAGGCGATGGATCTCGTCTATCGTTTCCTTTTGTCTTTGAATGTGGTGGAGGGCATCCACGACGATCACGCGGTCGATCCTGCCGGCAGGTAATGGCAGAGCTGCCGAATCGGACATCAAAGGCACGATGCCGGTCTTGCCGCGTACTTTTAACAGCATACCGGCTGAGATATCTATCACAACCACCCGTCGATCTACCCCGGTCAAAGCGCTGGCAACCCTGCCGGTGCCCCCGCCGATATCCAGAATGATCCCATGCTCAGGCAGATCCAACATTTCCATCACAGGATGATTGGTGTCGAAGTGACCCCAGCGCTCGTAGATGCCCGAGATCAGGTCAAAATGATTGCGTGGCATTGGGTTATCCTTCCATCAGTATCCAGGCATGATACCCCTATTTTGAAGGAAAATGGGATATAAATTGACAAAAGTCAGAAGCTGGGTTAAACTTCGTCCGCTTTGTACGTGGCGAGGTAGCTCAACGGTGGAGCAGGGGACTCATAAGCCCTTGGTTGTGAGTTCAAATCTCACCCTCGCCACTATCGATTTAATAACTCAAGCCAGGACTTACTTTGCCTGGGAAAGACCCGCAACCCCTCCTCACGCTTGTTATCAAGTTTATTTATACTACTCACGATTAATGACTTCATTTTTATCCTAAATCAATCACTGTTAGGCGCGTTCGCGGGGCGATCTCATAGAACAAGAACGAGATCGTCTCACCCTCGCCACTATCGATTTAAAAACACGATCAACGACATTTCTTCCTGAGAAAATACCTCAACCCCTGTTCGCTAAACATGCTCCAAAATGGAATTTATTATTAAATAATATTTTTCCCATGCCCATCAGAACGTTCTGATTACAACGCTCTCGGGGCGATCTCATAGAACAAGAACGAGATCGTCTCAATGCCTGCTCCCCCCGGTCGCGGCACTCGCACAATGTACTTAGAACGTGCTCGCCCTCGCCACTATCCATTTAATTAGATTACCCATACTCGTACTGCCAGAGAGAGTCTCTCAACCCCTGTTCGCTTGATTTACTTTATCACCTTGAAGACAAATTGTTCTTTCGAAGTGACTTACTGCTCATTTAAATCGACTATTAATACGCTCTCGAGTCAAGAGCGGTGATCCGAAGTGCCCCGAAGGGGCATGAGCCGCTTGTGTAACCCTTGCCCGAAGGAGCGGAGGGGGTAAAATTTTTATCGGGGTAGAGAAAAACTCACAATGAAATATAATATAAAAAGTGTATAATCTATATATACAATATAGAGCAATAAAAAGAGGACCCAAATGACTCTGATTGTAGGAATGAAAGCTGATAAAGCAATAATACTAGCAGCAGATAGCCGCGGAATGATGGGGGACCCACGAGGTCTGACAGCAATAAATGATAATCAAAATAAGTTATATCAACTTGGAAGGTGTGGATTTGGATTAGCAGTAGCAAGTGAATTAGGAGCAGCATTACTTGATGAATATCGAAAAAAAGACATTGACAAACTGAAGAATGTTGATGATGTAATGAATAAAATATCAAGCGAATCAGCTGACCTATTCAACAAATGGTTCGGGAACATACCACATGATAAAAGACCAGGTGTATTTATAACACTGGCGGGATTTAGGAACCTAGAATCCAAAAAACCTGAACCTATGATATATCTACTTGATAGTAATCACAATTTCGCGCCAATGCTTGTAGGAGCTTACCCGTCATACGCTGGAATACCACAATATGCAGTTTATCTCGGGCATAGATATTATGATCCTTCTATATCACCGGAACGAGCTATAGCACTAGCAGAATACTTAATTAGCGAAACAGCATCACAAGAAACTAAAGTTGGCGGTAAAATTAGGATGGCAATAATAACTACAAAAGAAGGCTACAAAGAATTGCCAGAAGAGGAAGTAAGAGCTATTCACGATGAAAATAACTCTCTTAATCAGACACTAAGAGAATTTTTCCTAAAAGGAGGCGCAAAATGACAATTAAAAGAATATCTGAAGGCGCATTTTATGTGCCCATATATTATCAAAAGAATATTGAATCAAGCGCACCTGGTTTAATTAATCAACCTATCGCTAACGAAGAATGCGAATATGATGATGAATTATTTAACCCGGAAGAAATTAATGAGAAAGAACCCGATAAAAACGACTTAAAAATAATTATTGAAACATAAAACCTGTAAAACACACTTTAATTGAATAGATAAGCCAGATGAGCCATTTTGGATATTTCAGCAGAACTGATCATATTAGGTGGTTGAGATTCCTTTCAGGGTTTCACTATCTATATTAAGCTGAAGCCGCCAACGCCTCAAGAACCGCCCATCTGCGGGAAGGATTGGATCAAGTAGTGCATAACTTGGACCAACCAAATTCTGCAAGGCGGTCAATACCTGGGGTGTCCCAAGATTATAGAATTCCAGCAGGTAACCAAGCCGTTTAGCCACAACCTGACTGCCCAGACGGCTGGCATACACAACTAGTCTTTCCCAGTGCAATGTTTCTTTACGAATAAGCAACCCAGAAGCCACTTCACTCACACCGGCACAGAGATCCGGTCGCGCCAACCCATCGAGGATGGTCTTCTCTGGATCACTGACTTGGACCTGTTCCCCGGAGGATACCCAGTAAGGCGCATACCCCCACATTTTTTCGGGTTTTGTTGTAACAAACTGGTAAGGAACCTTGAGAATGGCCCGGGTTTTCAGACGTCGAGGTGTTGAGATGATCACACGGGTAACTGGACGAGTAAGCATGTTGTGGACTTCTAAGGCACTGTCATGGGATATGTAATATGATGCACTACCCACTAATTCGCGGGCGATTACCAGCCTGTTGGCTTCCGGGAACGCATCTTCACCAGCAGAAGGCTGAACGATGGCATACTTGCCAGCGCCCAATTTGACCAGCCAACCAGCTCTCATCAGTCGAAGCAGAGCCTGTTGCGTGGCTGGATAACCTTTACCTGTGATGTTTTGAGCGTCTTCAATGGAAAAGACGATCCGTCCTTGACCAGCCAGAGCGGTAAACAGGTGGGAATTTTCTGATCCGAGGGTTTTTGAATAGATGGCCATTATGTTTTATGTCTAAATAATTACGACTTTCGTAATATTATATACATAAAACCTAATTATTACAATCGTTCTTGATCAGATAAATTACTTAATAAAATTCGAAGGACTCAAGTACAGCGTTCACGAAGTCCCCGCCTGCCCTATGCCTTTTCCAGGGTTCTTTTGGCATATATTCTACTGGCGCCTGCCCTATGTTCTATTGGGGTTGCCTGCACCCTTTGGACGCACGCGGGCGTACCCCCGTATGGGTGTTGCATACGAAATGGAAAGGCGACTTATAGCACGATTTCGTGCTTTTTACCATCATCTTGTTTCAATCCACGCCTCCCATGCGGGAGGCGACCAGACCCGGCACTCAATAGATTCTTCGGGACGTTGTTTCAATCCACGCCTCCCATGCGGGAGGCGACCGGACGCGGAGTGGTTGACCTAATCAACCTGGTGGTTTCAATCCACGCTTCCCATGCTGGAGGCGACATCAACGGCGATCACGCCACCGATCCAGACACCTTCGAGGGCTTGTTTCAATCCACGCCTTCCATGCGGGAGGCGACCAGGTTGCTGCGAGAAGCAGACCGCTCTTAGACCGTTTCAATCCACACCTCCCATACGGGAGGCGACAGGTTTATGGCGATAAGAAATATACGGTCTGGGTGTTTCAATCCACGCCTCCCAAGCGGGAGGCGACCCCGCTCTCCACGTCCAGGTCAGTCCCCGTGATGTTTCAATCCACGCCTCCCATCCGGGAGTCGACCAGCCAGACGGTGGGCACAGGGCGCACGATGGCCGTTTCAATCCACACCTCCCATGCGGGAGGCGACTTAACGGAGATATGGTAGGATTCGTGTTAGGACAGTTTCAATCCACGCCTCCCATGCGGGAGGCGAACCAATCGCGTTTTACAATCGATTATATCTAATCTTGTTTCAATCCACACCTCCCATGCGGGAAGCGACCTTCACCTGGTTGGCGTGTTCCTTGATCTGCTTGTTTCAATCCACGCCTCCCATGCAGGAGGCGACCGTCGGATCAGACGCTAGACCTGAACGATGGGACGTTTCAATCCACGCCTCCCATGCGGGAGGCGACGTTTCGGTTGGTATAGGCGTTTTGCAACCAACTGGTTTCAATCCACGCCTCCCATGCGGGAGGCGACTTTCCGCCTCGTCGTAGTCTGTTTCCTTTGCGAAGTTTCAATCCACGCCTCCCATGCGGGAGGCGACTCGATCGGTGTTGCATTCTCCAGCCGCGCAAAAGGTTTCAATCCACGCCTCCCATGCGGGAGGCGACGCTTTCATCCTTTGTTTGTGATGAGGTAGCAAAGTTTCAATCCACGCCTCCCATGCGGGAGGCGACCTTTATTCCAGCCATGTTAGTATCCTTTCACAAACAGTTTCAATCCACGCCTCCCATGCGGGAGGCGACAACTGCACGGGTGAGAGCGAGGCGAGCTGGTTCCTGTTTCAATCCACGCCTCCCATGCGGGAGGCGACCCAGTGATACAGCTCGTAAGGCAGTTGTTATTAGAGTTTCAATCCACGCCTCCCATGCGGGAGGCGACTGCTATATATAGCGGTTTCTTTCCAAAGTACACCATATATAGCCATACCATGGATAAATCTGATGAATCATAATCAAAAAAAGCTTATCACAAGGAATTTTTAGTTATTAAGGTTCAATTTTCCTGCGAACCTGCTTGAGAATGTCTGTTCACTTGTGGTTCGCAGAACCACTATTCAAGCGATCAGTGTGCCTTCCATGTCAAGACTGTTCTTTGCACCCACATGCAAAATACGCCCACGCCATTCATCACCCAGGTAGTAATAGCGAAGAGAATCAACCTCAGGATCGATAATCTTCTCAAGGGTATTTTGCAACTGTTTCAAGCGCGCAGTATCAATAATACATTCAAACACTGAATTCTGAACGCGCTGTCCATAATCCTGGCACTTTTTAGCAACCCTACGCAAACGGCTTTTTCCGGTTTTTGTCTCGGTACTTACATCGTAAGTGATCAGAACCATCATAACAAATTACCTCCTAATTCCAGAAGAAAGGCGGATAGGCGTCAAGGTCGTCGCGCAGGAAACGGGACAACAGCATGGCTTGAACATGAGGAATCAGACCAAAGGGGATCCGCTCTCTAAGATACGGGTGGAGTATCTCTTCTTTCTTACGCTCCTGCCAGGCGGTCAGGACGGTTTTGCGGGTGTCGTCATCCATCAAAATTCCACCACTTTCTTTTTGAGTGAATCCTTTTCCGATTACTTGCTTGCGGTTGACCAGCGATAGTGCCAGCCGGTCGGCAAATACTGGACGCAATTCCTCCATAAGGTCCAGAGCCAGTGAGGGGCGGCCGGGGCGGTCCTGGTGGAGGAAACCCACATAGGGGTCCAACCCGACTCCTTCCAGGGCCGAGGCGACCTCATTGGTCAGGAGCACATAGAGGAACGAAAGCAGCGAATTCATTTTGTCCAGTGGCGGGCGACGGGAGCGATCGTTGAAGGTGAAGTCCTCGCGCTGCTGCAGGATCAATTGATCGAACACGCCAAAGTAGATTTTCGCCGCGCTCCCTTCGAAGGCCATCAATTCCCCAATGGTCTTGCATTGCGTAATCGTGGTGAGAGTCTCTTTGAGGAAGGCCGACGCCTGGGTGAGTGTCTGAACGTCCACCAGCATAGCGTGGTCACGCAGGGCGCGTTCGATCACCTTGCGACAGTTGGCGACCTTCCCCAGCAGGAAGGATGCGGCAATGGGAAGGCTTGTCTCGCCATTCTCTGAAACCTCATATTGCCTTTTGCGAAGTAAAACGTTGCCCTTGATCTTACCGCTGATGCGCGCAAGGAAACGCCCGTTTGGCGTGAGGAAGCACAGACCCACGTTACGCTCAGCACACGCTCCCATCAACGCCGGACTTACCCCAAGGTAACTGAAGCATACAATGTTCTCCAGGTTGTGTAACGGCAGGCGCATGGAAACTGTCTCTTCATTCTTGATTACAACGTTTTCGCCGTCCAGGGAGAGATAGGCTTTGGGGAGTGTCACGTACAACACGTTAGCCAGTTTTTTCATGGTCTATGCCTTCTCGATTTGCTGGCGAATGTATTTTGAGGCAGGGATGACTTTCTCCTGTAAAACAGGCAGGCAGATATCGGCCAGCGAACAGGAACGGCAGGCTTTGGATGGCTTGACGCGCGGAGTGTAACCTCGCTGGAAGTAGGCGTGCATTTCCTCGGATATGCCGCGCACCAACTCGCGCAGTTCGGCGGTCAATTCAACGGCAACCCGGTGACGAGTTTCGCCATAGTAGAGATACCCCTCCGGGATAGTTACAGCCAGCATTTCTTCGAGACAAATAGCCTGGGCGCATAACTGCGCTTCGTCGCAGGGGTCGCGCTTTTCGTGGCCGCGTTTATACTCCACCGGGGCAGGTAGAAAAAGACCGTCTCGCCCCGGCAGTTGCACCCCATCGGGTGATTTAGTGAACTCGACCACATCGCACACACCCGCCAACCCCAGTCGATAGGAAGCAATCGGCACAGAACGCGTGGTGATAACTCCATTCCGCGTTTCGGCGAAATAAGGGTCATCCGCCCGCTTGTGCAACAACTTGCCTTCGACTGTAAGCACGTTTTCCTGCCACTGACGCTCAACATGGATCAGTGCCCACTGCCGGCGACAAAATACGAAGTGCTGAATGCCCGAGAGAGGAAGCAGTTCGTCAGAGGTATATTCGGACTTCATAACTTTTCGATGATAGTCACCCCGGCAGGCACATTGGCTTTATCAATGCGCACAGCGTAGTCGGAGAAGCTACGCGATGGGTTGGCCTCGCCCACCTTGCTCACTTTGACCAGTTCGAACAATTTGTGAGAAGGAGCGTTGCCCAACTCGCTCTCGTGTTTGAAAACGATTAACTTGCGCACCGCCATTTTGCCACGCGCCGCCGAGTGGTCATGCTCGAACATATTGATCAACGCTTCCCAGAACAGTTCCAAGTCCTCCTCGGAAAACCTGGTGCCTTTGGTTTCATCGTTTGCCAGTTTGGCAGAAACATAACCTTCGACGCGATACAACCCATAGGGAACGATATGCTTGCGTCCAATGGTGCGTTCCTTTTCAGCATCTTCTATACGGGTCACAGTAAGGCGGGTGATGGTCACTTCCTGCTGAGCGATGGGGTCCATGCTGCGCGAGAAATTGATCTGCACCGGGCCGCGCACCTGACCGCAGTTGTCGCCGGTGGTCATCACCGCGCCAAAGGTGCGGACATCATAAAAATTGGTGCACATCCAGCGTCGTGCTTTTTCTCGATCTGGAATCTTGGCATCTGTGCCCGGCTGCAAGTCAACGGCTTTATAAGCTTCAGCTTGATTTTGATTGAGCGGGATTCCCTCCTTGACGTAAATACGGTATCCTGTGGCATCTTTTTTGATCATTTCCACGTAGTTACGGATTTTCCGCTTTAGGCATACATCGGTCACAATGCCATAACCCGTTTCCGGGTCAATGCGTGGCATGTTGCCGGCATCCGGGTCGCCATTGGGATTGCCGTTTTCCACGTCATACAGCAAAACGAACTCATAACGATTTTTCAGAGGGGTGGTCATGGTTAATTATCCTTTCGAGGGTTCTGATTTATGTATTACACAGGTTTTTCAGAGTTTTCACTGTGCCTGGGAATATAGAAAGCGGCGCGCTGGTGGTAGTATCCCAGGACGAATATACCTTGCTCATCGAGTGACAAATGAGAAGGGAACGGGTTCTTTTCAACATCCAGTAGATTAAGAAGTTCCTGGATGCGGTTATCACCGGCATGGCCATATTCCGCTTTGGATATATGGTGCTGAGAAAGTCTCAACAATACAGGGAAAACAGTTGCCGGTGATGCACAGGCTGAAGTGAAATAACGATCTTTGATGGTGACATCAGGGTTAACCGCCTCCTTCTGCAATTTTTCCAGTACGGCGAATAGCCGTCCCAGAACATATGACGGGATGGTGGATGTCTCATTTAGTGACATAGTAAGTACCTCCTGAAAAGTATGATGGGTAAGCCGGCGGTATTTTCTTCGTAAATAGGCTTTAATGATCGCGGCGCGAACATAGTTGATCTTGCTGATTCGTTTGGCTTTATCATCTGCATCGGCGCGAATGCGATTGATCACAGCGTAATACAGTGCTGCCGGATAGGGTGCGTTATTCAGAATGGAGCGCAGGACTGCCCCAGCCATGAGGGGTGAAGCTTTCTTTTCCGATGCTTTTTTAGAAACCGTCTCGTCCAGGATCTGGCGTACGGAAATCCAGGTCGGCTGGTTATCGAATTCCTTTTCTATTTCAAGGTCGGTGTAATGCGCCATAATCTGGCGGACAACCTTTGAAAAAGTATCCTGGTGGAAAAAGCGCACTGCAACCCGCGCGGCATTGGGTGCCAGACCGAGGATATAGAAGCGCGTGTCCGGGTTCATTCCCTCGAGCATCGCTGACGTGTCCAACGCCTCGCCACGTCTAATCTTATTCGCGATCTCGGTCAACCGCTGTTCGGCCTGTTTATCCTGCCCAGGGGCGGCGCTTTTGGCCTCAGTTTTATAATCATAGTCATCCGGCGCAAGGAAACTGGAGAATAGATCGGCGTAGGATGGGTTGCTGCTCTGCGCCCAATAGACCACCGTGGCATCCCCGAGGGTAAACTTGCGGTTGGGATTGTCTCTGGAAAGCAGATAGTTCAGCACCGTCGTGTACGCAAAAGCTGCCTTCTCTCCGACCGGCGAGTTGAGTCCCTGCCCTTGAGTCCGGTTGTAGGACTCATAGGCGGGAGCGTTAAACCCAACCAGTGTTGCACCGGTTGAGTTTGCATCCATGATGCCTTTCAAGCTGGGATGCAAGCGAGCAACAGGGCCAACTTCACCGGTCACCAGGCATTGACCGACATATTCCTTGCTTCCCTCGGCTTTGTACAATTCCCAAATGCGGCGGATTTCCTCGTCTTCGTGGATGAAACCTCCGCCATCCAACCGAAAAACAAGATTACCCCCTTTGATTAAATTGTCCCAGTGCGCCGCAATGACAGGCGATTTTATTGCCGACAAGGGGTCGTGTGTATTCAAAAAAGTTATCACGGCGAGGGCTGCCGGGCCGTGTGCTCCCGCGAGCAAGTCTGTGTTTAACTCCCTAAATGCCTCAAACCGCTTGGCAGCATATTCCGGATCGGCGGCTTCTTTTCCAGATATTCCCAGTACATAGGCGCAGTTATCGCACAAGAAATTCGGAGAAACCCCTGAGGAACGTTTAACGTGTTCAGGAACAAGTCTGCGTTGGGGAAGTTCTACGACCTTTTTACCGCGCTGTTCGGTGGTAAAAAGCGGCAATATTTCCAGCAATTGCCCATCCGAGGATAGGTTCAGCGCAAAACTGACATTCGCGATGCTGTATCCGGGTAAAGCGATTTCGCTTTGCGGGTCGGCTGCGAGTACATCATAATAGGTTTTCAAAGCTTGTAATACCATTGTTCACCCCGCCAATCTGACCTGGGTCAGGTCAATCACGCCGTCGCGCATTTCGGCCTTGAAGAACTGGGGCCGGATATCTTGTGGGTCGGAGAAGTTCATATCGTAGAGCATCCAACCCAACTCAAGGGTTCCAGTCAGGCGGCTGGGTGGAATAACCCCATCTTCGATCAACTCCACCTGTGCACCAAACTCGCGCGTCCCCAGGCAGGGCGAGCTGAAATACTGCCCTTTACGCAAGCGGCGCATGACCATGTTGTAATGCTTCTCGACCGTATCTTCCGGGCCGGCTTTCTCGGCCACAATCTCGAAATGCGCTTCGATGACATAATCCACGTTCTTCAATACAAGCGCGGCGCGCTGCTGGCGAGAATCGTTGCTGGATAGAAACAGTGGCTCTTTCCCGCCATTCATCACCTGCAGCACTTTACCTTCCAAGATTTTCTCACTGACCTCGTTGCGGCGGATGTTGGTGAACTCGATCTCGTTGAGCACGTGGATCTTGTCGATCGCCCAGCGTATGGCTGGTTTCCAATAGATCGCCTCGATAATTCCGCGTGCAGCGGAAGGGGTGATCACGTCGTAGCTGACCCGCTCGACTTTCATCTCGGGACGGGTGAACAGGGCGTAATCCCCCTGGACTCGGATCACAATTCCATATCCCATTCAGTCTCTCCTTTCAGTTCTCAATCAAAGAAAATGGCGTCGCCGCCGCTGTTATCCGGGATGGTTAGGCCGGTCTGTAGATCGTATAAGTCCTCCTGGTTCAATACGTCGAATGTGTCGTTGTACAGGTCGATGGCACCCCCGGCCTGCAGCGCTTCAAACTCCTGGGCATAAATATTGACCGTGAAAGGTTGAAGCATACGGGCTAACTTTAAGGGGAACTCGCTCGCGCACACCTTTTCCAACAAGATCTTTGCTTCCGGTTTGAAGGGGATGATGACCGCGACAGTATCATTCTCGATGAGCTTGAAATCCTGCGCGGCGGATTGAAATTCAAAAACTGCTTCTCCATCCATCATGCCCTTGTCAAACCGGCTTAAAATCCTCTTGCCATCGAAAGCTTTGGGATCCTGCAAGCCGTACAGTTGAGAGTAATAGGCAGCAATTGCCTCAAGGCTTGTAGGGTCGGCGGAGTGCTTCCGGAGGATCATCCTGGCGACTTCAGCACCCTGGCGAATATATACTGGCGTTTTTTTAACGAACTCCGAGTCGGGCTCGAACACGTAAAGATAACTGCTCGCTTGGTTGCCTTCCCGGTTCACCCGCCCGGCAGCCTGTATAATGGAATCCAGACCTGAGATCGAGCGAAACCCGACCGGGAAATCCACGTCGATGCCGGCTTCCATGATCTGTGTTGAGACGACCCGGCAAGGCAGCTTTTGCGCTAATCTTTCTTTGATCGTCGCGATCGTTTCGCGGCGATGGGCCGGGTACATCAGCGTGGAGAGGTGGAAACGTCCGCCCTCCTTAATGCCGCCAAACAAACCTTTGGCGTGCCTGCGTGTGTTGACGATGCACAGCACCTGGTGGTTCTCGTTAATCTTTTGAAGCAGATCCGCATCCGGTAATTTTCCCAAATCGCGGATCTGAACGCGTTTAAAAAATTCGTACAGGCCTTGCGGGTCGGGAGCTAGTTCGGTTATTTGCTTTGGATCGGGGAAAAACCGTTCCAGTTCGGGCTGGGTGGCGGTGCATAAAACTGCTGTAGAGCCGTAATTCCTCACCAACTCGTCTACAGCATACAGACACGGCTGCAGGTATTCTCTCGGCAGCATTTGCGCTTCGTCGAAGATGATCACACTGCGTGCCAGGTTGTGGAGCTTGCGGCAGCGCGAAGAACGGTTAGAAAAGAGCGATTCAAAGAATTGGACATTGGTTGTCACGACGATGGGAATATCCCAGGTTTCAGATGCCAGCATTAACTTTAGAGAAACATTTTCGTCACTAGTCTCTTCATTTACTTGGCGCTTGAACGCATCCCAATCGAAATTGGAGTGATGCTCGAGGACATTGTCCTCTCCCAGCGCTTTCTTAAAGTGAGCCGCGTTTTGCTCGATGATGCTGGTATACGGGATGACGTAGATCACCCGTTTCAGCCCGTTAGCGACCGCGTGGTTCAAGGCGAAGGCCATCGAAGCGTAGGTCTTTCCGCCTCCGGTTGGAACAGTCAGCTTGAACAACCCGGGCTTTTCACTGGATTTTACCCGGCAGGCATTCAGGATTTCTGTTCTTTTGATGTGGATTGGTTTTTGTGGATTGGCAAATTGGTCCAGGAAATGGTTGAAACGTTCCGTTAAAATCGAAATCGAATCGCACCCTCCTCTGGGTTTCTTGCCGTCATTCATGAAGGTTTCGGTTTCGATAAAATCGGCATCCACCAATGCCGAGTAGAGCATACGGGTCAAGAATGATACGGAAAAAGCGGGAATTTTGGGGTTGGGTCTGATCGCGGGCATCCGTTGTTGCTGGATTAATTCTGTCACATCGATTTCGGCCGCATAGGCACGGTAATCTTCCAACCGCTTTTTTCTCCGTGCTCGCAGAGTCCCGTCTTCATTGGTGTCAACCGGGCTGCCGTAATCCGGCAATCCACCGTGGTGACCGGCAATGCAGTAAGACAGCAGAGATCCGAGCATTTTTTGTCTTGGAGTGTCTATCATCAGTCGGGTGATTTCTTGCGCCCCGGCAGTCGCGTGGTCCACCTTCGGCCCGCCTTCTAGCCGGCGCTGAAAGGCAAGTGAATATTTGCCGATGTCGTGTAACAGGCCGGCAAGATAAGCAAAGTCCGATAAGCCGGCATCAGCCGCCAGATCTGCCGCAATCGTGGCTGTATTGGTTAAATGGTCCTTGACAGTCTGCCAGTAGGCTTTATCTGTTTCGTGTGAATGCGCGTAATATATTTGGTCATCCATTATTCGACTCCGCTGGATATAGAGTTAAGGCGCGGCGTAATTCATCGGCAATCCTCTCCCCATCCATCGGTCTACTGTATCATCTTCTGTGGCTCGGTCATCTTCTTTTATGCCGTAATCATATCTTATTAATTCGCTAAATGTTACAATAGAACATTTTAATATATACGTCATAATTATCATTAACCAACAATATCTCTCCCGTTTGTTTATTATAAACTAAACCCCCTTTTGGAGATGAATGCCCTCGGGCAAAAGTAAAGCCCTGCCCATCCGCTTCCGTGCTATAGTAGTCAGTCTTTTACCTGAAGTTAAATTAACCTTGAGGAACAATCGAGGTTGGTTCTACAATCAACTCGATGGTGAGAGGTATGGCTATTTTCACGTTTATATATTTGCTAAATGTTACCAATACGGTAACTTGTACTTTTTGACCCGGAGTGAGGGGTGTTTTTATTCTATAGGATTGAGTGCCGCCGGTCATAAAAATTCCATTATCGACCCCGCTGCCGCCGCCACCCCCGTAAAGCTCGTAATTTAGTGGAAAAGATAGCCTGGATAATTTAACTTCCTGGATAATGGATGGCTCAGTATTTACCGGAAAAACGGTCAGGAAACCAACGGGAACAGAAATATCTGTGTTTATGTCCAATACCGATTGGGTCAGCCTTCCCGACAATTCGACTGTTAAATCGATATCCGGTATTCTAATCCTTGATGGGGATAATCTTTCATAAGCTACTTGAACTGTTGGGGTTTCCAGTATGTCACTTTCGAACCTTTCAATAGTTGTAGATCCGGTGGCGTGCGCTGTTGGTAACGGTTCAGGCGTGCCGGTAAATATCGGTGGAGGTGTACCTTCAGATATCGCCGGCTTAGTCATCTCAGATGTTATCTCTCTCCCCCCATTATTGCAAGCAGATAACGCCATCAGTAAAAATAAACATGATATTAATATCGCTTTCATTCTGTTTACAATCCTTATTGAATGCAAGCTTACATTCTCATTCCTTTTTTTGATGGATAAAGGAAATTATTGCTGGATAAATCCATATCCAATGAAAGTATATCAAACAGTTGCACGATACCATACCAGAATGGGTGACATCAAGTTCAGATTTTACATCACCCATCATTCACTTGTTCCACCGGGTTCACCCCTGCTCGCTGAGTAAAAATACTGCACCTGGTCGTTTTCTTCGATCGATCGGGGACTGTCATATTTTTAGCGGGCAAGTGCATTCCGATAAAGATCCTCATAGCGATGCACAATATTTTCAAGGCTATGAGGTTGTACTCGCTTCAGACTGGCCGCTCCCATGGCTGGCCAGCGCTCCGGATGATCTGCCAGCAAAGCCATGCAACGCGCCGCATCCTCCACATCACCGGGTTGAAAGAGCAAGCCATTCTCGTCAGCAGTAACCAGTTCGGGTAGCGCCACAGCATCAGCTACCAGCATGGGACGGGCACAGGCCATCGCCTGCAGGGAGGCAATACTGAGCAACTCCGCATCACCCGGCATGCAAAATATATCGATGCTGTTCAAAACCGAAGGCAAGTCACTGTTAGGGATGAAACCGGTGAAATGCACTTTATGCCCCAACCCCAATTTCTTCACCAGCGCCTCCAGGCCGGCTTTTGCCGCGCCATTCCCGGCAATCAGGAACTGAATATCATCCCGCTTCAGTAACCCTACGGCGCGTATGATCACATCCAGGCACTTCTCGCGATCCACGCGACCGACGAAAAAGAACGCCGTTTGGTTCAGGTCGATCCCATAGCGGGCACGCCAGGCCAGCCGGTCCACGGACGGGTCGAAGCGGAAAAGATTCATATTCACACCGCAGGATATGGGGTAAACCGGTGGACGTACCCCCACTTTCTTTAACATTTCAGCAGCCGTCCGGGAAGGAGCCGCGACCGCGTCCAGGCGATCATACACTTCCCGCATCCAGTGCCAAAGCACCCGGTTAAATAACGGCTTGATCCTGGAGACGAGCGGCACGTAAGGCGCCAGATTGTCCGGCATGAAATGATTGGTACCCACGATCCTGATGCCACGCCGCCGGGCTGCAAAAACCATTGCACGGCATAAAGGGTAATGATCCTGAATGTGGACAATATCCGGGTGGAATGTATCCAGTATCCGTCTCGCGGCGAAAGATGGAAAAAGGGAAAGATAGGAATCGGGATGGATCAGCTTCAGGTTGATCGCTCTGACGGCTTCCAACTTTACACCATTAATCAGCTCGCGATAAGGATGGCCCCTTTCCGAACCGGCAACGACCATCACCTCGTGACCGTTGCGCGCCAGGCCTTCCGCCAGGTTGATCGTGAAGATGGCCTGTCCGTGAAAAGCAATGTAATTCGATGAAGTTGCGATCAGGATACGCATAAGATTTCTTCGATGGTCATTATTTTTCTTGCGGAGGAATAATATCATCCTGGTATCGGTGTTTGATAACGCGCCTGACAATCAGTATCAGGAATAAAACGAAGACGACACCACCTGCCAAAGCAGCATACTCGATCCCCCGCTCCACCCTTTTAAGCGCCTCGGTGGCATAAAAACCGATCAACACCAGCGATCCGGTCCATAACATTTCACCCGTGAAAAGAGCCGGGAACCAGCGCCTCCAGGGAGCCTTCACCAGACCGGCGGCGATCAACGCCGGTATCGTCATGCTGAGGGTCAGCTTGGCCACGAAAAGAATGCGTGCGGCGTGGTCGTGCATTGCAGTTTCCAACCGCGCCAGAATGTCGGGCCGTATTCCCAGCTTCTTCCCAAACCGCAGCAACCAGTTTACTTTGCCGAGATAACCCAGTGTATACCAGAGCGAATCGGCTGTAAGGTTTCCTGTCGCTGCCGCGGCGAGTACCCAGCCCGGTTTCATGATGCCCGCCGAAGCAGCCGCAGCCCCCAGCAGGGTGGCAATCGGACCTTCCACAGCCACCAGCACGGCCAGCAGGATGTAGGTCCAGGCACCGAGTTGCGGTAATTGTCCACTGCGGATAGCCTGGATAAAGCCCTGTAAAAGTGCAATCAGATCATTCACAATATATTCTCTCTCTACAGGATAGGTACATTCAGGATACATTTTAACCGATGACACTCGTTATTTAATCTAACAATCCAAACCTCCCCTGTCTGAGAGAAATCCCTTTTCTAAACTCAAGACGCTTATATACTGCCTCTGCAAGTTTCATTCACAGGGTCCCCTCGCCTCCCTCGGGAAGGGCTCACACATGGAATAAAAAACGGACGAATATCATACCTGCACGCTTCCTTCGCGGTACTCGTCCAAAGAATCCTGAAAGAACATACGCCGTTCCGGCGTCCACCTCCCCCTAAGAACCCTGGTAGAACATAGGGCAGGCGGGGGCTATCGGAGGGCAGGCAAGGACCGGGCTCACCCTCGCAACTCTCTATTTAATCAATCCAGGGTAATTTATTGTCAAGCTTGAACCGAGCTTAAGGGATTTCACCCACCACTGCAACCTTAACTCGCAACAGCCACCGTTTTGAGGAATACTTCCAGTATCTGGCGTAGCATCGCTTCAGGCAGGATACCCACCTGTTGTTGAACGACCTTGCCATTGGCGATGAACAACATCCTTGGGATTCCCTGGACGCCGTATTTCATCGCCCATTGACTGTTCTCATCGGTGTTCACTTTTGTAAGTTATTATATTAATATCGAAACATTAATCTAAAAAGGCTATTTCGCCCAGTCCGTGACCATTTGCGCCCGGCCGCGCAGGGTTTTTTCAACGGCGATTCCCGCCACTGCTCCCTCGGCTGCGGCCACCACGGCCTGTTTGATGTGATGGCATAACAGATCCCCCACGGCGAAAACTCCGGGGAGGGCGGTTCGATACTCCTGATCCACCACCAGGCATCCGCTTTCGTTGGTTTCAAGCTGCCCCTGCAGGAAATCGGTGACCGGCACGCCACCCTGCAGGTAAACGAACACACCGCTCACCGGCAGGCTTTGTTCGGGCCGGCCGCGCTGGGCGAAGCGCACGGCTTCCACCCGTTCCTCTCCCACAACCTCCCTCAAGCTGGCGCCTGGATAAAGGCTTATTTTAGGATTACCGGTCAATTCATCGATCAGGTGCCGGGGTGCTTTGAGTTCGGGCGTGGGTGAAAGAAAATGGACACGCTCGACGAACTTGGTGAGAAACAACCCTTCTTCGATGGCTTCGTCGCTGTTGCCGGCCACAGCGACTTGCTGGTTTTTGAAGAAGGCTGCATCGCAGGTGGCGCAATAGGATACCCCGCGGCCGAGCAGCGCGTCTTCGCCTTTGACGCGCGTACCGCGACCCATCGAGCCGGTGGCAAGGATCACAGCGCGCGCCATGGTACTGCCGCCATTACCGATCACGGTTTTCGTTTCAGAGTGGAGATCAACCCCGATGACCTTGTCGGTGACGAATTCAGCTCCAAAGGAACGAGCCTGGCTACGGATACGCTCCACCAATTCTGCACCGCTGATCGCTTCATTCAAACCAGGATAATTCGCAATCCTGCCGGTGATCCCCAGAGCTCCAGCGGTCAGGCCTTTGTCGATCACCATCGTTTTGAGACCCGCACGTGAGGTATAGATGGCGGCTGAGGAACCTGCCGGCCCGCCACCGATGATGATCACGTCCTGAATTTGATCGCCTTTGGGACGGGCAGGTTGTGATTTCACTTCCGATTGTTGATCCATTAATAACTCCAGTCTGTATCCTACACTATTACCAGATGGGACTCAGCACCAAAAGTTACACGATTAACCGGTATGATTTGGGCAGTACCGGTTATCTGGGTTTGTTCCAGTATTTCCTGCTGGTTATCAAACGAAGAGAGAAGCACATCGCGGAATGTCTCTCAACTTCCCCGGCCTTTCTTCACATCCTTCGAGCCCTCTGTGATTCGTCATCCTCCCCCACTATTCCACACGTTCTTAACGTCTTTCACGGTTCTCCCTATTCGCTGCTGATTACGGCGCAACCAGGCTGTCATAGATCGCTGACACAAGCTCTCCCCCGTCATTGCTGAGCTCCCAGAACATGATGCCACCCAGCCGGTTGGTTTTTACGAACTCGGCTTTCAAGGTTACCGATTGGGGGTCCTCATAGGTGATGAAGATGCCGGAGTGCGGGTCATACAGCCAGGGGACACCCGCCTCAGCATGCCAGAAGCGCTGAAAACTGGGGAGATAATCCCGTTTGATCGCGGAGTAGTCATACACGCCTGGTTCAAAAACACCCGGGGAGGCGCCGCTGGCCGGCTGGTAAAGGCCGTGGTTGACATCCGGAACGCCCTGCCACCCGCGCGCGTAAAAAGGCACCCCCACCACCAGTTTTTGGGGTGGAATGCCGGCCGCGAGGTAGGCTTTGACTGCCGCCTCGACATTGAAAAGCTCACGCACGGCCGGGTCGGGGGATGGGTCGCCGGATGAAGCATGCAGGGGCGCATTGAAATTTGTGGTCGCATCCCAGGCGCCATGAAAATCATAGGTCATCAGGTTGATCCAGTTCAGATAGCGATGGATCTGATCCAACTCCAGGTTCTGATATACTGCCGGACCGGCGGGAGCGGCAATGGTCAACAGGTAGGGTTTTCCATCCAGACGGCTTTGAGCATCCAGCTGGCGCCGAAATTCCTGTAATAACAGTGTGAAGTTACGTTTATCCTCGGGCCGACCATCGCGCAGCCCGCCGCTGACCGGGTACTCCCAATCGATGTCAATGCCGTTGAAAACGCCCGGATAGCGGACCATGAAGAGCTCGATGCACGAGGTGACGAATTGCCGGCGCAATTCGTCGCTTAAAGCCATGTCGGAGAAGCGACTCGAGCCGTTCCACCCACCGATAGAGATGAGCACCTGGATATGGGGGTAAAGATGCTTGAATTTCAAAAGTTGATTGAAGTTGCCATGCAGGCTGTCCTTTACATCCGCCTGGTGATCGACACTGTCACGCGCGCTGTAAAACTTCTGGATGTCTGCCACCGGGTCACCCAGGGCACATTTCGGTTCAGAGGGCGAGATGGCGGCAAAGGCATAATTAATATGGGTGAGCCTGTCAGCCGGGATCATGGAAACCTGATAACCGCGCATGCCCACTCCCCATGAGGTGAAATATCCGATCAGACGTACCGGATTTTCTTCCACCGGAACTTTGGTCAGATCGGTGGCGAAGGTCTCGGTGGATGTCGTTTCGAGACTCGGCGCTACCTCCGGTAGTGTGGGCTGGCAGGCTGAAAGGCTGACCAGCAGGGAAAGTAGCAGCAACAAGCTGCGCGTTTTTTGAATCATCATTTCGCCATCCTTATTTTCCGACCACGCCGGCACCAACCGGATACAGGTCAGGGATCGATACCGGCAGCCGCCCCCGGAATGGGATTCGGCCGAACAAAGCCTCTGCCAGCGCCCGCAGGGAAGGCTCGAGGATACTATATGTAGAGACGAAGACCGGTGCATCCGGAAAGGCAGTCAGATCGTATGGCAAACGCAGGGCTGCCACAATGAGTGGGTGATTAAGTTCCAGTGCCTGGCGGATCAGAGTCGCCTGGCCAGGTGAGTCATTGGCATTGATGGTGGCAAGCAGGATCAAATCATACTTTGGTAACCGGTGCAGCACCTTTGCGATCTCCTGCGCGTCCGGATCATGGGGAATGATCAACTCATCCGTATTGGGATGAAATTGCCTGACCGCCTTACCCAGCGCCGGAACCACATAGGATGAGGTATCTGCCGGGGTGAGATCGACGGGCCTGGGCAGGACTATCACGATACGCTTTTTGTCATCCAGCCGTATGGGCAGCAGACCTTCTCGGTCCCTCACTATTGTGATGGAGCGGCGTGCGATTTCGTCTGCCACCTCGCGGTGGGCGGTCGAACCAATCACATCCAGTTCATACGGCTGGGCGTGGCTAGCGATCCACCTTTTCATAGACAGGATCCTGGCAGCAGAAGCAGCCAGATTTTCAAATGGAAGCCGGCCATCTTTTTCTGCGCGGATCAAGCTGTCATACACCCGCTGGTGGCCAAGGGGGTCGTCAGTCAACAGGAACAGGTCCACACCTGCCGCAGCTGCTCTGACCGCGGTTTCGCCCAACCGTTTGCCTTGGCGGATGGCTTTCATATCCAAGGCATCACTGACAATGACGCCTTCGAAACCCAGATCCCCGCGTAGCATGCCGTTCAAAACCCGGGCAGACAGTGTGGCGGGAGGCGCTCTGGGACCATCGATCACAGGTAAAGCCAGGTGCCCGCTCATGACTATTTTCACGCCTGCCCTGACTGCTGCGTTAAAAGGCGGCAAGTCGACCGCCCGAAGTTCTTCCAGTGAATGCAGGACGTGGGGAAGCTTGAGATGCGAATCAGATGAGGTATCGCCATGACCCGGAAAATGCTTGGCGGTGGCAGCCACACCTGCTGACTGGATGCCTTTGATCATTGCAGCTGCCATTTGGGCTACCTTCAGCGGATCCTCGCCAAATGAACGTGTGCCGATGACCGGGTTGTGAGGGTTGACATTCACATCGCAGCAGGGGGCGTAGTTCACATTAATGCCCATCGCAGCCAGCTCATTGCCGAGGACCAGGCCGGCTTGAAACGCAAGCTCGGTCGAGCCTGTTGCGCCCAGTGCCATATTCCCAGGCAGAGCAGTGGTCCCGCTCCCGATCGCCATCAGCTGCCCACCCTCCTGATCGGCTGCGATCAACAGGGGAGGCATATCATTCTCACGAGCCACAGATTGTAAGGCATCCGTGAGTTGCCGTACCTGAGCCGGGTGATCCACATTGAGATGACGGAAGAGCGTGATCCCCCCTGCCCGATAACGCAGGAGCGCCTGGATGAACTCGGAAGCAGGCCGGTCTTTCCCCGAAAATGCCAGCAAAAGCTTTTGACCGATCGCCTGCTCGGGGGTCAGATCAACATGCACGGGTGGTTTATCCCTTCAAGCCCGAAACCAGGATGCTTTCCAAAATGTAGCGCTGGGCGAAGAAAAAAACGATCATCAAAGGCACGGTGGTCAAAACGGCGGATGCCATGATCGTCGGCCAGGGTTGGATGGTATTGTTGATATTGTACAATTGCGCAACGTACACCGGCAGGGTATATAGCTTTGAATCCTGGATGTAGATCAACGGACCCAGCAGGTTATTCCAGTAACCGACAAAAAGAAATGTCGCGACGGTCGCAAGCGGCGCCTTCACCAGCGGCAGGACGATCTCCCACCAGATCTGGAGATGGTTGGCGCCATCCATGAAGGCTGATTCATCCAGTTCCTTCGGTATCTGGGCCATGGATTGCCGCAGTAAAAAGATCATTGCAGCCCCGCCGGCAAAGAATCCGGGAATGATGATCGGATTGAAAGTGCCGATCCAACCCAGTTTGTTAAAAAAGACATATTGCGGAACGATCAGTGCCTGGGCAGGGATCATCATGGTCGAAAGCATCAGGAAAAATACGATATTGCGTCCCGGCCATTGCACACGGCTGAAGGCATAAGCCACCGCTGCGATCGAGATCAAAGTGCCGGTCAATGCCAGGGCGGCGTAGAAAGTCGAGTTGAAGTAGGACCTTAGAAAGTCAGGGTCAGACAGCACCTGCAGGTAGGCAGTCAATTGGGGTTGGGGTGGCAGCCACTGGATGAACGGTGCATTGGCATCCTCGAGCGTCTTGAAAGATGTGGAAATCATCCAGAATAAGGGGAAAGCCATTAGAAGACTGGCAAAGGTCAATAACAAATACAGGATGGCCCGTCTGATGATCGTGAATACGTTGTTACGTCTCATCGTATGCTCCTAATACAGCTCATAATTGACCCAGCGATTTTGGGCACGGAATTGGAACAGGGTCACGATCAGGATGATGATCAGGATCAACCATGAGATTGCCGAGCCATACCCGATCTCGTTGAAACGGAAAGTTGCCATCCACAGGTAGTAAACCATCGAGAAGGCAGATGGCGCGAGCGTCGCGCTATCACGGTAAAGAACATAGATCGGTTCAAAGATCTGAAGCGCAGCGATCATTCCAACAATCAGGTTATAGAAGATGTAGGGTGTGATCAATGGGAATGAGATCCTCCAGAAACGCGCCCAGCCTCCGGCCCCATCCACTTCGGCGGCTTCATGCAATTCCTTAGGAATGTTGTTCAACCCCGCCAGGAAGATCAACATCATCGTACCGCAGCCCCACACGATCAGAATGATGACCGACATCTTTGACCATAACGGGGTTTGAACCCACATCGGGACACGATTGGCGGCAGGGAACCCCGCATCAAGGACCTTGTTAAACAGGGTGAAATTCTGGTTGGTGATCCCGAGAAAGAATGCATTGACCACTTCAACCACATAAATAATGGCACGATTAAGGTAACTGAATAAAATGGATTTGGCTGACAGGGCGCGGATGACCTGATTGATGATGCCATTGCCTGCGGCAAGCATCAAACGCCAGCACAAAAGGACGGCAGCATTGAAACCCAGCACAACCGGCAAATAAAAGGACATGCGAAAGATGCGTTCCCCGCGCATCTTCTGGTTCAGAAGGACAGCCAGGAGCAACGCCACCCCCACCTGCAGCGGCAAACCAATGACTGTCAGGAACAAGGTATTGACCAGGGAGGCTCTGAAACCGGAATCGCTAAGGAGAAGTTTCGCGTAATTCTCGAAACCCAACCATTCCGGATGGTTTGGAATACGGTAGTCGGTAAAGCTCCAATACAATGAGGTAAAAAGAGGGATGAGGACAAAAATGATAAAGCCTACGATCCAGGGGGAAGCGAACAAGTAACCCGTGAATGCATCTGCCTGTTTGAGCTTGGATGACCCGCTCAATTTTG
This sequence comes from uncultured Chloroflexia bacterium, assembly GCA_963701225.1. Lineage (GTDB taxonomy): Bacteria > Chloroflexota > Anaerolineae > Anaerolineales > Anaerolineaceae > JAFGXF01. The sequence continues at coordinate 2,234,550 of OY969578.1, forward strand.
CAATAAAACGTGCAAGGGCTCCAAGCCCCAGGCTGGTGATGATGATGAAGATCACTGCCAGGGCAGACATTAAGAGGGTATTGAGATAGGGGTCGTCGGGCATTTGCTTTTTTCCTGTGAAGGGATGGATGGAGGAACGATCCTCCATCCATCATCTACAACGAGGTTTTACTTTATATAACCGCCATCTTTCAATGCCTGGGTATATCTGGTTTGGATATTCGTGAGTGTGGTTTCAACATCCTGTTGGTCGGTCAGAAGCGAGCCCAATTCCTCCTGTAAAATTTCCTGGAGTTTGGTCGGTTCGATGATGCCTGCATAACCGTAGCTGTAGCTTGCAGCCAGTTCTGCTTCCTTCTTCATAACCGCATTGTCGGTGACAAAGCCGGTGTGAGCATCAGCACGCGCAGGGATCAATGGGAAGGCTTCGGCATACTTGTAATCATTATCCTTCGAGAACACGAACTTCAGGAAGTTGGCAGCCATCTCAACATTCTGGCTGTAAGCCGGGACCGCCCACCAGTCCACGAACGAGACAGCGATCGGTTTGCTGTTTGGGAAATTGGCAGGATCGCCGGTGAATGGCTGGATATCGATCTTATCCCAGATTTTGCTATCAAGTGCAGGTGCAGCCCAACCGGAGTGCCACAGACACACGCCGCCACGACCTTCATCGATTACGGAACCCTGTCCTGCCGGCAACGCGCCAACGTTCTCATCAGGATACACCGCACGCTTCAGATCGTAGTTAAACTGAAGCGCCGCTTTGGCTTCGGGGGAATCGAAATTGGGTGTAACGCCATCTGCCTTGTAGAGCGTCCCTCCCAGGGACCAGAGTGTGTTGATGTACCACTGGAAATCAGCCATCGTGCCGGCATCCACAGGGATAAAGCCCTGTTGAACGAGAGCATTGGTTGCTGGATCGATTTTGGTCGTATCCTTGGCAAATTTCACCCAGCCGGCAAAGTCTTTAGGTTGCTCGGTGTAACCGGCTGCTTCCATCAGGTCCGTGCGGCAGAACACGAAACGGGGTGCCGCAAAAATCGGAAGACCACGAAGCTCACCCTTCCAGGTAACGTTTTCCAATGTGCCGGGGATGAAGTTCTCGATCTCAGGCCAGGCAGCTTTCCCGAGGTATTGATTGAGCGGAGCCAGTTCATCACCATACAATCCGTTGAATTCAGAACCCAGATTGATGATATCTGGACCTTCTCCTGCAGCGAAATATCCGGCAACCGTCTCACCAAAGGTGCTCCAGGTACCCCAGACAAATTCCACGCTCACATTGGGGTACAATTTCTGGAAGGCCGGAACGACCTCGTTCTCGAGCCAGGGTTCGGTGGTGCCTGCAACGAAATCCACGACATAGACTTTCAAGGTGATGGGTTCAGCAGGCACTTGCGCGACAGGCTCGGTGGTTGAAGTGGTTTCAACCGCCGGGCCTCCGCAAGCACTTAATAAAATACTTGCGAGAACCAGCAAAACTAATATCTTGGTACGCATTGTTCCTTCTCCTTTTCAAAATGTCGATTGAAATTCAGTGAGCAATATATCATTCTCAAGCAATTGGTTAACGTTCACCTCCTCCTTCAACAAGTTGAACGATCCAGAACGATTGTTGTGTGGCATATTAACCGCTCTGGCTCATTCTATTAATCCGGTCTGTCACATCGTGTAAGAACCGTTGTATGTATTCCTTTACGAATGTGGCGATATCAAGCCTTTGATCGTAGATCAAAGGTGTCATATCCATCGCATAGGATAGACCGGTGGTTACATCAACCCCATGAGTTTCATAATAGGTGGCATTTGCGCGTCGGCGTCCAAGTGAAGCCAGGTCATAGCGTTTACCACCGGCGATCTGTGAGTCATAAACTCCCAGCAACGCAGTCTGCAGATTCTCATGCGTCGATAGATCCATTGGCATTTTGTCTTTATCCACCATCCAATCTAACGATCGCCAGACCTCGCACCCATAGAGCTTTGCGGGGCGTCGCCCTGCTGGCAGATTGCGAATTGCCGCAATCACCCTGAGCGCCACACTCACATGGGTATCATGTTTATCTGCCAGGTTGTGTGTAAATATGAATTCCGGGCTCGCTGCCTTGATGATGTTTGAAAGATCTTCCACGGGATCAAGATTTTTGGTATCCTTAATGATATTGCTGGAGTAATCTAAAATAACCTGGGCAGAATATTCACCCACGATCGCCGCCTTGCGTTGCTCCTTGAATCGAACAACCCGCATTTCCTCATCGCTATATTTTTTATATAAACCATCGCGCGGGGATCCGCGCCCATCCGTGACCACAACTCCAGTGAACCATTTATCCTTTTTCTGAAAACATTCCAGAATGGGTTGGGCAGCCATGATTTCGATATCATCCTGATGTGCTGAGACTGATAGGTGAGTAGTTCGGGCCAAAGCTTCACGCACGGGTCGTTGATCAGGTACAAAAATCTCAGCAGTATCCATGTGAAAACGCATACATGCTCCTAATTAATGCTCACCCAGGTTTGGCAGGCTGGCGGCTGTAAATGATTGACCGAGACGGCGCATTTTGTCATCCGGAAGATGTAATTGAATGCGATCGGCCAGGTCAGGGAATTCCGCCCGCATGACATTCTGGACGCCATCAAGGATTAATTCTCCGCCATGCCCGGATGTACAACGACCGAGAATCAATACATGTTTGATATCGTAGAAATCAGCATAGTGAGCCAGTCCATAACCCAGATAAACACCCATGCTCTGCCAGATCCGGACTGTTCCTTCATGACCAGACTCAAGTTCTAGCTGTACATTCTTTAGTTTCTCGGTATCAGGTAAATCATCCGGGATGTCAATGCCAACCAGAGGAGCCAGCCGAAACACGCATTGCTGAGAAAAATAGGATGACCCGCAACCGTGGTCCCCTGACCACTCCTCGAGCGGTGCAGAAGGGCTGTAATCAATTGGCGCAAAGGACAGCTCGTTCAACCAGCTCATGATTCTGCCATTCATATTCACATAACCAGCGGCCTGACTGGAACCCATCGCTATACCCAGAATGCCGTTATCTTCGACCGCCATCGAACCTGCCAGAGCGGTTACGTCACCATCGTTAATGACCTCAAGCGGGACGCCCATTTCCTCCCGAATCCTTTGAAAGAGATTCCTGATCTCACCAAATCGCGCCTCAGGAATATTTCTAAAAATTGATGCAACCATTGGCCGGCTGTCCATATAAATACCAGCCGAACTGCCGCCGATCGCATCCACTCGCGGCATTTTAGAGGCAGCCTCTTTTAATGCTGCAATAATATATTTATAGTGATATTCAGGGTCGGCATTGTTACGGGGTTCCCAGACAATCTCTTGGCTGTAAACCACTTTACCATTGGCAACCGCACTTACCTTCAAGTCAGATGCACCCAGATCAAATCCAATCCGATATCCGTCGAGGTGGCGTCCAAGGATTCTTTCTTTGTCATTTGCATCAGGCACATCGGAAGATTCACACTTGACAACCGAAAAAGGTTTCTTATAAACCTTTTCGCCCATAAAAGTTGAATCGAATTTCTGTCTGCCTCCAGGCGAATAACATCGGTGGATATAATCACCGATGTATCCTGGTCCGCCAATTAATAATTTATGACCCCCACGTTGCCAGAGGAGGAATTTGACAACCCTTTCAACAAAAAACAGACTGTCGCGCGCGTTGGGATGTTCCCTGGGGAGTACCCTCATCATATAACGCGATCGATCATCCTCGCTTCTCTCCAAACCGATAACGAGAGGAATACCCTCTCGCTCGATACCCTTTTGATAAGCATGGTAAGCAAGTACAGCCGGCAGGAAAGTTCTGTCTAAAGGAGGTTGAATGCGAGGCTTGATCAGTGCGTATTTATCGATCATGGCATCGTACTTATCAACGCTCGTCCCCTGCAGTTGGGTTGAAGAGTAACGTATACCCATCCTGGAACATCAGCGCCGTTGCACCGAGGATGCAGCCTTTAAAATCCAATTTTCCAACCTCGAGTTGGGTGTTTTCAGCCATATGAACTAGGGAGGCGCGGATCATGGATTCATGGACGGTATCCAACCACTCCTTACCAAAATTTGTCACCTCTCCGGTCAAAATGATCTTATGTATGTTCAATGTGCCGATTAGGTTGGCAATGGAAGTTCCCAGGTAATGAGCTGCTTGAAGAACAATCTTTTTCGCCAGGATATCACCTTCCAGAAAAGCTTTTCTGATTACATCCAGGGTAATTTCTCCAGGATTATCAGCCAGTGTTGAGTCGATAAAATCACGTGTTTGTGCTTTTGCCAGTTGAATGATTGCCCGTGCGCTGGATAGCGTCTCCAAACAACCGCGTTTACCACAGCGGCATAGTAATCCATTCTCCTGCACAACCACATGGCCGATTTCTCCCGCTCCACCCCCATCACCTTGGAATAACCGGCCGTTTACCAAAATACCAGCACCGATGCCTTGTTGGACGTTGATCACGATCAGATTGCTGGATTTCATGCGATCTTCGCCGTACACATATTCCCCCATTGCTGCTGCCTGGCTGTCATTCATAATAGAGACGGGCAAGTGATACCGATCCCGTAATAACTGACCCAGCTGCAAGTCCTGCCAATCCAGGTTTACTGCGTTGACGACGATACCTTCCTGCGTATTTACCAGACCAGGTGTACCAATGCCGATTCCAACCATGGGTTGCCAATTTTTCCCGATCAGACGATCAAGAATTTCGTAAACCATTTCAAGGGCGTGCTTTCCATTCTCGTCGATTACCGGTACTTCAACGATCTCCTTTATCTCGCCACGCAAGTTAACAACCGCACCATAAAATTTATCTTGTGCCAGATTTAGTCCAATCAGGTAACGGGAATCCCCCACCAAACTGAGTAGGATTGGCGATTTTCCACCCATTGAAGAACCAAACCCAACTTCCTTTACCAAACCTTCTGAAAGTAGCCCTGATACAAGCTCAGAAACGGTCGTTCGGGTTAGCTCGGTGACACGAGCGATTTCTGCCCGACTGATCGATTCATGATCGAAAATAGTCTTAAGGACCAGATCCCTGTTATGTTGTTTCGTTTGTTGATGAGTAGCTTTTTTAGTGGGCAACCAGCATCCTCCCGGAACCACTTTGTAAATTCACTGTACTTACAATGAATATTATACAACAACTTATAAATAAATCAATAGGGAATTTTTCATTTGTTATGAGGTACTTAGATAATCCGTACCCCCACTAATATGGACATTAGGGTCTGTGGTACTTTAGTATAGAGATCGTTTAGTCCCTGCTCACTCCGTTCGCAGATTATTTGATATGTACTTACCGGTAAACCGGGTCGCGTATTTGCGAGAGGGCGATCAAGCCTACCCCTAATAATCCGACCCCGAGTAGCAAGGCCGGGGTAAAGGATCCATCCGTGGCTTTCAGTGCCTCCATGATGTAGACGAACACCACCGACATCTGGCCGATGAGCTGATTCAATCCGTTGGAGGTGCCTTCCGGCGTCGGCTGCGTGATCTCGGAGGCATATTGCATCCCAATTGGGCTGACGCCGATCAAAAAGAAACCAAAGGCAAACGCTGATGCAAACAGCAACCAGGTAGAAGTGGCATAGGTCAGCCCCACCAAACCCGGGATGGCCAGGAAAAAGCCCATCAGCAGGTAGCGCTTGCGCTTGTGCTGGCGGTCAGAAAAGGGCGGGATGATTACTGCGCCCAGAAGACCCCCAACCAGCATCAATGCACCCATGGTACCCGCATCGGTAGGTATGAACCCACGCGGACGGATGATGTTTTCGACCCAGGTGGTGATGCCATTGAACAGACCCATGCCGATGAACATCGCAACCAGCCATAACCAGAATGATTTCACGGTCAGGGCATGCTTGAGACCATCCAGCATCAATGCCCTTACCTCCTGTCCCGCCGGACAGGGCGGTGTGACTGGTTTCTCGCGTGCCAGGAATAAGAACAACACAGCTGAAATGGCGGCAATTACCCCATAGAGCAACTGTATATTGGGGATCGTCATTGAACTCATCAAAGCCGGGGTCAGGACCATGCCCAATCCGGTTCCCACCAGATTGGCAAAGGTAATGATCCCCACTGCTGTTGCACGTTCTTCCACTCTGAACCACTGGGCCGGAACTTTCGTCCAGGCATTCAAAAGGAACGGCTGGGCGACTGCAATACCAATCGTGCTGATCAAAACCAGGGTGTAATTTGCACCTGCCAATCCGCGCAGGATACCAAAAATACCCATCAGAATTGCACCTAAGCTGACAGTCCAGCGAAAGCCGTAGGTATCAAGTGCCCACGATACCGGGATCGAAAGAGGTATAAATGCGATCATAAAGACCATTGCCAGCAGGCCGATCTGCAAATCGGTAACACCATAAAACTTCGCCGCAGGTCCGGTAATTGGTGCATATGCGATCCAGAGCATCTGCATCGCTAGATTTATGAGCATAAATGCTGCGAGGACCACCCAACGGTATCCATAGAGTCGAAATGTTGTTTTTGTCATTATTTTCTGATCAATCCTTTACTTCGTTATTCTGTTTCTAAATCTTAAAATTCAGAAGCAAAGCTCAAGTTGAGCTTTGAATTGTTTAACTCAGCATAGTAGTAAAACCCCACAGGCCACCCTGTTACTCTACAAATATATTAACCATGCAGCAGATCAATAGTTCTTGTTATTTTTATGGAATAAAACGAGTTGACAGTGGATCATTTATTCATTCAGATAGAGTTTGGCATCCCCAAATTTACCCACCAGATCCAGATTAATATCCCCCTGGTCAGCATTGCACAACGTACATATGATGGCACAGGGATGAAAAGCAGGATCCAGGTAGCGGGTTGTTTCCGCCATCACATCCAGAGATTCGAGTCTATACCCACTAAGCGGGGCAGACAATAACCAGAAGTATGGATACTCCGGGTCTGAAGAAATTATCCGTAATCCAATTTCCTTGCAGCCTGAGTTTTCAACCGTCATTATTAATTTAGTCCTGGAGGACATCAACTCGGGCGTTCGGGCAAAAAAGGCGATAACTTTTGATTCGATTAATATACTTCTATGTGTTTCCCCCAATACCCGGTTAGTGCGCAATGCCAGAGGTTCAGGATAGGCGCGCAAGCCAATGAGAGGACGAGTTTTGTTTACCAAGACCCATGGCAGGGCAGTTAAAAAGAACAATAGCATGATGGTTGTTTTCAACCAATTTGCTTTAATTAATTCATTGAAAACGATCCCAACCACGCAGGCAGCCGCCAGAAAGAATGGGATTTCCAACCGATTGATAAAAGGATTGTAATGCAGCCCCAGGCAAAAAATGACAATGGTTTCCAATAAACCGATTGCATAGAATAGCAAATGATTCGATGCTTTTTTGTATTTTATGAAAAATAAAATGAATACGAACAATATGATGATGGCTTGTAATGGATTCCCGGCGTAATCCTCATCATTCCACGAGAATACCACTTCATAGGCTGGTAATGGTCCTCCTTTATCGTTAGTCTGGTTGAACATCCATCCAAAAAGCTGATGATTGATTTCATCAGATGGTGTAACAAGATTAACGGCCAGATTTCTAAGCGGATTTAATAGAACCTCCGGCAAGGTGCCCCCATAAACATGATGGACGATCAGACTTGTGGTTCCAAGCGGAGATTTAAATGTGATTACATTACGGGCCCAATACCCGGCATTTAAAATAAAAACCGTCATCACAACGACAAGTGTAATCAGCAGACCCCGCTTTAACTTTTCTTTACGTAAAATCATTAGGACCAACAACAAGAAAAATACAAACGCATATAAATAGAAAGTTCCCTTGGTGAGCAATCCAAGGCCCAGAGTACTTCCACAAAATACATATTCGATCCAGGTTAATGTCCTGATCTGTGAAAGGATTATGTAAGCCAGGAAGCATAAAAACCATAGACCCGTCACCAGGTCATTCTGCGTACTGGATGATTGAAGGATGACGGTCGGGATGCTCATAGCAAAGAAAGCGGCCATCCATTGAGCTTTTCGCGATCCACCCAACAATTGAGTTACATATGAAATAACCAGGAGACTACCCACATAGGCCAGCCATTGGACGATGTTCGACAATGCATCGCTACCCCGGAATAACCATACTGTCATTATGCCTTCTTCCGCCCAAATTGGAAAAGCAAGCTGGTTTATGTAAGCCGTACCATAATGGCTCAAACTGCTGTTTTGGATCCAATGGGCAACCCTCGGCATATGGTAAAGAAAAGAATCATAAGTATTCGGGGGTGATAAAATCCCCGTTATCAATGTGAGTGTCAGTACAATCAGGATTAATGTAATAAAGAAATACTCTATCTTCCCTTCCAATTGAATAGATGACCATAGGCACTTTATACCGGCGATCAATAAGCGTTTTTTCAAAGCCAAAATTATATTGAATGCCAGTAATATCCCCCAGCTTACCGTTACCCACAAGGTATTAATGCTGTGAAAGAGCCCCAATATTTCAGAAGAGATCGCAATAAAACACCCAAGAATGATCAATGTTTCTATAAATGCTTTCCTGGCACTTCGCTCTTCTATAGGATGAAGTCTTTGTGACGCAGAAAGGTTAATAAATAAGAGCAGGCTTGCCAAAAGGGGGATAAAGATCAACATTTCCCACCGCTGGTTAGTAAATATATCAACAGATTCATACTTCTATTCCTGAAACAATCTTCGGATATCCACGTACATATAATATAATAAATTCATAGTTTTCTGCCAATATAATAATCAATTTAGCTGCTCCATTATATAACCAATACCATCTCAGGAGGTATTTTACATGGTCGCAATTCTTGAAGTCAATAATCTGGTTAAGAAATATGGTGAAAATACAGCAGTAAAAGGAATCTCCTTCAGCATCAAGGAAGGGGAGATCTTCAGCTTGTTAGGCCCGAATGGTGCCGGGAAAACGACCACCATTTCTGTCCTGTCAACCCTGCTCACACCCACCTCAGGTGAAGCTGCAGTTTGCGGTTTTTCGGTGACAAAACAGCCCATGGAAGTGCGCAAATCCATCGGAGTGGTCCCTCAGGACCTGGCATTATATGAAGAACTCTCCGCCGTTGAAAATCTATCATTCTGGGGTCAAATGTATGGTTTGAATGGCAAGAAGCTGGCCAGGCGCATCAATGAAGTATTGGATTTGATCGGATTAAAAGATAAAGCCAAAGCTCACGTGCGAACGTTCTCTGGTGGCATGAAGCGGCGCGTCAATATCGGCATCGGATTGCTACATCAACCCCGGCTATTATTTATGGATGAACCCACGGTCGGTATCGACCCGCAATCACGGCGCGCGATACTGGATTCTGTCAAGGACCTCAACAAAAAGGGTATGACCGTTTTGTATACGACCCATTATATGGAAGAAGCCCAGGAACTCTCTGACCGGGTGGGCATCATCGACCACGGTGAACTCATCGCGCTGGGTACCCAGGCGGAGCTGACCAAACAGGTCGGTGGAACCGATACACTTATCTTGCATATCAGCGAAAATGACGATCCAGAAACGCTCGCCAAGGTGATGCGCACGATCAGAGGCGTGACCCGGGTTGATATAATCGATCATTCCATCTCTTTGATCGTCCCGGAAGTTGAGAAAGTCCTCGCTCCGGTAATCACGAAAGCCAATGAAACCGGCAACCACATCACATCGGTTGAGATCCAGGAACCCAACCTGGAAGCGGTATTCCTCCATTTGACCGGCCGCGCGCTGCGCGACTGAGGACATGCTCATGAAAAAAATATTTTTAATCGGCTGGAAAGATGTCAGACTGGTGTTTCGAGATCGCACAGCGCTGATCTTCATGTTGTTGGCACCTTTTGCCCTCACCCTGGGGATGGGTCTCATCACCGGCAATCTGGGATCGAGAAATACCAACGTGATCAGCAACATCCCGGTCGTATTGGTTAACCTGGATCAGGGTACGCTTGGTACCACACTGGTTGAGGTTTTTCAATCTGACGACCTGTCAGAACTGGTTAATATCCAGCTTTCGAATGATCCGGCTTATGCACGCACGCAGGTAAACGAAGATGAAGCCGCGGCGGCAGTGATCATCCCGATTGGGTTCACCGGGAGCGTCATCCCAAACGAAGGTTCGACCCAGGCATCCGACCCATTAAAGATTGAAGTCTATGCGAATCCTACACGCCCAACGAGTGCAGGGTTCATCCAGACCATCGTTTCCGCCTTTCTTAGCCAGGTGGAGGTTGGGCGCATCGGCGCCGAGGTTACGATTGCGCAGCTGCTGGAAAACGGCTTGATCCAGCCACAGAATGTGCCAACCATCGCCGCGCAAATCGGCGCGGAACAGGCTCAGCTTTCAGCAGATCAGAAATCCATTCTGGTCGAGGGCTTCACACCTGCCGGGACTGCGGTAGAGTTCAATATGCTGGCCTACATGGCACCCGGGTATGCGCTGTTGTTCCTGATGTACACCGCCACCAACGCCGGGCGCATGTTGCTGGTCGAAAAACGCGAAGGTACACTGCCTCGCCTGCTCATCACGCCCACCACTGCTTCACAGGTGCTAACAGGTAAGATGGTCGGTTCGTATATGACCGGTGCCCTGCAGATGCTGATCCTGATCGCTGCCAGCACACTCCTTTTCCAGCTAAAGTGGGGCGACCCGCTGGCAATTCTTATCCTGGTGCTGGCATCCGTATTCGGCGCGGTTGGCTGGGGCATGTTGATATCGGCATTGATAAAAACCCCCGGCCAGGCCACCTCGATCGGCTCGGCCATGATGCTGACCTTCGGAATCCTGGGCGGTTCCTTCTTTGATCTTGGCGCGCTGCCTGGGTGGATCCGAACCATTGCCATGATCACTCCCAACTTCTGGGGGCAGGAAGGATTCCTGACACTGGCTTTGGGAGGTGGCCTGGCTGAGATCTGGAAACCGCTGCTGGCGCTGGCTATCATGGGATTGATCCTCTTTATGGTTTCATCCCAGCTGTTCAAACGGCGGGGATTGATGCAGGTCAAGTGAGGAATCGATGAAAAAGATATTTGCAATCATCTGGAAAGATACGATCTTGCGATTTGCATCCCTCTACGAATGGCTGTTCTTCCTGATCCTGCCCATTTTCTTTACCTTTATTCTGGCGGGTGGTACGGGCGCACCTGCCGATCAACGCATCCTACTGCTGGTGGTGGACCAGGCGCAATCGCCCCTTTCCGCGAGTCTGATCACCTCTCTTGAGTCATCCGAGACCTTGCGGCCGGAGGTAACGGAACTGGCAGATGCGGAGGAAATTTTCTCCCAGCGCCGTGTGAGCTCGATCCTGGTCATCCCATCAACATTCATACTGGAAAATCTCATTGAAGCCCCGGTGACACTGGAAGTACGCGAGCAGCTTAATAATTTGAATGCCATGGTCGCCCAGCGTGAGATTGAAGCGATCGTCGGGCGCACCAGCAGTGCTTTTCAGATCGCATCTGGCAGTGTTGCCCAGGCTGAAAGCATCCGCCCCTTCGCTTCGGCTGCTGCCAGGCAAACTTATTTCCAGGTCGCGCAGGAAGATGCAGAACGGCTGATGTCTGATGCGCCGGATCGGCTGGAAGTTATAAAGGGAGATACTCCGGATCAGATCAACTACGACCCCAAGACCAACTCGTCCGCCGGGCAATTGATCACCTGGGTCTTCATACCATTGATCGGCCTATCTGGCATGCTCAGTTATGAACGGGAAAAGGGTACCCTGAAGCGGATGTTGACCACCCCCACCACCAAAACAACCTTCATGGTCGGTACGATCACCGGTCAGGTTGTGATCGCGCTGGGTCAAATGGCTCTGCTGGTGGCTTTCGGCATCCTGGTGATGCATGTCAATTGGGGCAGGGATATCAGCGCACTGGCACTGGTATTGGTCGCATCAGCCATCGCGGCGGCTGCCCTGGGCACCATGCTGGGAGCCTTCGTGAAAAATGAAAACCAGGCCAATGGATTGTCGATCATGATCGGCATGTTGATGGCGCTGCTGGGCGGCTGCTGGTACCCGCTTGAGCTCTTCCCAGCGGCGGTCCAAAACATCGTCAAGGTCCTGCCCACGACCTGGGCCATGCAGGGTTTGCTGGATGTCGGAGTGCGCGGAGCCAAAATCACCGGAGTTCTGCCGGAAGCGGGCATCCTGCTCGGTTTCGCTGTCGTTTTCTTCACCATCGGCGTACTGCGGTTTCGGTATGAAACATAAACCGGAAAAGTAATTTATTTATCTAAAAGAATCAAAGCAGGACAAGAGAATATGCCCTTCTTTTTTGATCTATTGGAAATACATAGATGGTGTATTTCGCTTAAGGGATATTAATCAGGGGTAAAAATGCACGAGGTGGTAGGAGCTCCACAGCTCCATTATCCGGTATTACAGAACCATTGCCATCTCCATCCATCCACAGGAATCAACGTTGATCAGTGTCGGACGGGGAATAACTTGGATTGGCATGGTTGCTGGCGATCCTATCACTCTTTGGCGGTGCTGTTCTGCCGGGTTCACCATAATTTCCAAGTGGCCATGTCTTTGGATCCGTATTGGGGTTATAGTTTAATCCGGTCAGTTTGCAGGATCCATCACTGCCAATATTGTATTCAAAACCAGTCAGATAAGCACCCACCGAACCAGTCTGGCAGGCATCATTTCCGTCCGTACTTTCTACGATTGAATTCTGAAGGTGACCAGGTTACCAGCATCCTGCTCTTTTTCACTGCCAATCTGCCGGCATATCCCATTTATGCCTTTCCATATGCGATCTTCGGGGGTTGGGACAACGACACGCTCGAAGAGGTCCACCGCGTGGCCGGTTTAAGCAGTATTATGAAACTGCTGGCATGGTTATTCCGGGCAGCATCACGAATGGGTGCGCGCATCAGCCCTCTCCACGGACGCTTCAGGATTCCCATCCGCACACAGGCAATCGTCGAGGCAGCCTTACTGACGCACGAACGAGTCAATCTGGTGGAATAGCCACTCAACTCGAACATATCAGTTTAATAATCATGTGGCAGGGCTGTAACGGGTTGTTACAGCCCTGTTGCCCCTCTGTAACAAAAATGCCTTATCTATGAAGTAAGATATTATTAAATCCGATCCTCCAAGCTCGGTACTGCATTATTTGTGAAATCTTCTCAGCAGAATATGCCTAAGAAGAAACGCAGATAGATGCAAATCCATGAGCCCTGGCAAGTGAACCTTAACCAACATCCATAAACAGCTGTATCACCAGGTCAGGTACTGTATGTAAACCAATGGTATATGCTTGAATATGGTGAATGAGGATATTCATGCTAAAATTCATTAATACAACTTTTTATCCTAAGCGAGCAGGCAATGATTGAAAAACCTTACATTCTGCTGGTAGATGATGAATCTGCTATCACCGATAATCTGGCGCCTTTTCTGGAAAGATCAGGCATCACCGTAACGGTTGCAGCCAATGGCGAGCAAGCTCTTAAAGTAATAGAAGATAAGACACCCGACCTGATCGTGACCGATATTCTGATGCCGGTTTTGGATGGGCGCGAACTTCTCAGACGATTGCGTCAGAAAGAGAACTGGATCCCGATTATTATGCTGACACAGGTAGGGGAACCATCTGAGCGAGTAATGGCTTTGGAAGAAGGAGCGGATGATTATCTGAACAAACCGTTCGATCCGCATGAACTTGTGGCGCGAATCCGGGCAGTCATCCGACGCAGCCAACCCGGGCGACCGACTCTGGCAGCCTCCTGGCGCTTGATGAGCGAGTCTTTGACACTTGACCGGAGGGCACGGCGAGTCTATCGCGATGCCAGGGAGATATACCTGACACCCAAGGCATTGTTGCTGCTCGAATACCTGATGACCCACCCCGATGAACTGGTCACCCGTGAAAGATTGCTGGATGTAGTGTGGGGCTGGGATTATCCGATCGGTACACGGGCAGTGGATACCCGCATCGCAGAATTACGTCGCAGCCTGGAGGATGATGCCAGCAATCCAACCTATATCGAAACGGTCAGCGGTATGGGGTATCGCTTTATCAGTGAGGTGAAAGTCATAGCATGATGTGGCGACGAAGGCTCATCATAGCAGGACCTTCTTTTGCAGGATTGGCAGCCAATTTGCTGATCGGTTTAACGCAACTGGATAACCGGATTATTTACCTGCGCTCGGATGTCGGAACTTTTGTTTTAATCGGGGGGGTGTTCTTTTCATTAATTGTCTGGGGGGTATTCAAGCTTCGCATGATGGCAGACCGGATGAGTCTGAAGATCCTCTTTGATGCCAGGGAGGATCGTCGCAGATTTTTGCGCCGCCTGGACCACGAATTAAAGAATCCGTTAACCGCGATATTGGCTGGATTGGCAAACCTGTCGATATCTGAGCATCAACCTGCTAATGGCCGTCATTTAGGCAAGGAGCGTCGAAACACCATGAAGAGTGTTGAACAACAAGTTCAGCGCCTTTCAACGCTGGTTGGCGATCTGCGCAAACTGGCCGACCTGGAAATCCGGCAAATGGAATTCAGCTCAGTCAACCTGACAGAAGTTATAGAAGAAGCATACAATGTGGCTAAAACGCTTAACGGAGCAGAAAACCGCAACTGGTCGTATTCAATTCCCCGCGCACCCTGGCCAATACCGGTAATCTGGGGGGATCGTGACCTGTTGTTCCTTGCTTTTCATAACCTATTGGATAATGCAGTTAAATTCACGCGCCCGGGTGACATGATCGAACTCCGCGCATTTGAAGACAACCAGATGGTATACATCGAAGTGGCGGATTCCGGTCTGGGCATCCCCGACCAGGAAATACCTCACATCTGGGAGGAACTCTACCGCGGTGAAGCAGCACGCAGCATTCCAGGCAGTGGTCTGGGTTTGAGCCTCGTAGCTGCTATCATTAAACGTCATAATGGTCAGGTATCAATCTCAACCCGCAACCGCCAGGGAACCAAATTTACGGTAAAGATACCTATCAAGGAAAGCGGACGCAAGTAGACCACAACAGATCTTCCATAAAGTATATGACTAAGTGCCTGCTTGTCGTGGTAATACTCCTTATGACTCTGTTGAACAGCTGTGTATCATTTAAGGTGGGGCTTGAGCCATTACCACCCCAAACTCCCATTGTCTACTCTACTCAAACGCCCACTCGAGCGATCCAATCTCTCGGCCCGGATTATGCAGCAGGTGTTGTGGTAACAGGTTGGCTTGGGGAAGTCTACAGCCTTGGCACCGGTAATAAATATGAAGATGTTATTAACCTTGAACCGCAGGGGGCGGGTATTATCGGTATAGCCGGTGCAGGTCCCGAAGCAGTACGAGAAATCACATTACTGCGGGATTCGGGCTTGAAAGCGAATTTCTGGGGTGTTGTGACTTGTGGTGTTGATGATTTCAACGGTTGCCAGCTTCTGGTAGAGCGCCTCCGTCGCGAAGGACCTGGTCCATTTTTTGAACTGGATCGGGTGGAAGGTTGGTATGGAACACTGATTGGTGAAGTACCCGGAACAGAGTACGATAATGCTTTTATACTTGCGGGGGATTTTCCAATTCAATTCGGACTGGGCAGCAGTATTTCGCTCATCGAAGAAGCCATCAAAAACCTGGAAAACACCAATACTGGAATACGAATTTGGGGTCAGGTCATCTGCGGGGTGCCAGATGCCGGCAATTGCCATATATACGTGACCGATTTGAACATTGTATCAAATAAGAATCCGATACTGCCTACAGAAACGCCCTCTGTATTGCGCTCCAGTATCATACCTGATAGTACCTGGTTGACATACAAACAGGACTTCCTCGGTCTTGAGTTTAAGTACCCCTCCGATGCCACTGTGACCAATTGGGGGGCTACCTACCTGCCACCTAAAAAAATGCCTCAGAGCGCGAGTGATGAAGAGATCCTCGATCTGATCAACCGACGTTACGGAAATACATTATGCATCGAAATTGAATACCGTTACGGGTTTATCTATATTTCCCCCCCTCCCAACCGAGGCGAGAAATACGTCCAATGCTCACGACAAAGCCTTTTATTTGGTGAGATCATCAATAAAACCGAATCGACGATAGTCGGTAAATCATATCAAACCTTTAATGGCGTAGAATTTACCGGTAATGGTTTCACCCTGGACCGGCATAATGAAACCTTCGCCGCTCTGCTGGATAATGGATATACAATCCAATACGGGTCCAGTTCCGACCCGGATGCGTCCTTTGCATCTTATCTTTTGTCAACCAAACAAACACTGCTTGCCATCCTGGCATCAATACTATTCTCCACCCCTTGATTAAGAACGGATACCAGGTTTCCGGATTATTTGGCTTTCGGAGGATTATCCTGGAACAGATCAAGCGAGTCTTCGATCTGTTTTCGAAACTGGCGTGTGTAAAGTTGGTAATATTTTCCACCTGCCCGTAACAATTCGGTATGGCTGCCCATTTCTGCTATGCGACCGTCCTCGATTACCAGGATGCGATCTGCACGTTTAATTGTGGAAAGCCGGTGGGCAATGATAAAGCTCGTACGATCCTTCATGAGTGTTTCCATGCCTTTCTGGATCAACGCTTCAGTCAGAGTATCCACCGAACTGGTGGCTTCATCCATGATGAAGATTTCCGGTTCTGCCAGGACAGCCCGCGCCAGACTGATGAGTTGTTTTTGCCCGACCGAGAGCATATTACCACCTTCACCGACATTTTCATCATACTTCTTTTCAAAGCTTTGGATAAAATCATGGGCACCAACCAGTCTGGCTGCCTTTTCGACATCCGCATCACTTGCATCCAGGCGTCCATAACGTATATTATCCCGGATCGATCCGGAAAACAGGTGCGGGGTTTGAAGGACCATGCCGATGCGTGATTGGATCGCATGCAGGGTAAAGCGGGTGTAATCCTTCTCGACGATATAAATGGCACCCTGGCGGGGTTCATAAAATCGGCACAACAGGTTGACAATAGTTGATTTTCCTCCACCTGTCGGTCCGACCAGGGCAATAGTTTCGCCACGCTTCACTTGCAAATTGAAATCTTCCAAAACTGCGTCATCGGATTCATAGCTAAAATAAACATGATCAAACAAGATATCCCCGTGGATTGATCCCGGGTCGAATGCATCCGGCCGGTCAGCCACCTCGGGTTTTGCATCGATCAAAGAGAAGATACGCTCGGCGGAGGCAATGGCATGCTGCAACTCGGCAAAAACACGTGCAACATCCTGAATAGGCCAGATCATGAACATCAGATAACTAACGAAGGCCTGGATGCTGCCAACAGTCATAAAACCGAGTTGTGCCTGACTTCCACCGTACCAAACGATACTACCCAGCGCGAACGCTGAAATGACTTGCACGGTCGGCAGAAATAATGCGCTCAACCAGGCAGCTCGAAAGCTGGAACGATACATGCGTGAAGTCAACTCTCCAAACTCGCGCATGTTTTCCCCTTCACGACCGAGCGCCTTAACGACACGCACCCCGGTGATATTCTCGTTGTAGCTGCCAACGATCTTGGAGTTGGTTTTGCGCACTTCTCGGAATTCCTTGAGGATATGCTTGCGGAATTGAATAGCAACATAAACCAACACGGGAACAATCACAAAAATGATTAATGCCAGTTGCCATTTAATGATGAACATGAAGATGAGCGAGGTGAGAATATTAACCACTGCCCAGGTCGTATCCAGAATCCCCCAGGTAACCAGGTTACCAACCCGGTCTGAATCCGAAGTGACACGGGACATAATCCAACCCACCGGGGTCTTGCTGTAATATGAAAGCGACAGGTCTTGAAGATGATTGAACATGGTTTGCCGCAGGTCATAACGCACCCGCTCGCCCAGCAGACCGACCAGGTAGATAAAAATAAAGACCAGGCCGGCTTGAATGAGAATCAGTGCACCATATAGAGTCAGATAACTGGTTAAAGCCTGGGGATCCTGTTTGACAATGCCCTGGTCAATGACCTGCTTGCTGATGAATGTAAAAACCGCATCGATGATGGATGTGAACAGGACCGCAAGAATGAAACCAGCCAGGTAACGCCAGTGCGGTTTGGTCAAAGAAAAGATGCGTGTGAAGATTTTCCCGGTAATCTGGCTCTGGAACTCTTCTTCTTCAAAAAACTGGTCAGACACCGGCTATCTCCTTCTGTAATTCATCTTCAATCCGGGTCTGAATATTGAAGATCTGGCGATAAATGCCCTCCTCGCGTAAAAGTGCTTCATGACGTCCGCGCTGGACGATCCTGCCGCCGTCCATGACGAGGATCAGGTCTGCCTGCATGATGCTCTGGATGCGATGGGCAATGACAAAGGTCGTACGGTTAAGCATCAGGTTTTCCAATGCGGCTCGAATATCTGCCTCGGTCTCGGTATCGACCGAAGAGGTGGAGTCATCCAGGATCAGAATCTTCGGGTTTTTTAATAGTGTACGAGCAATGGCGACACGTTGTTTTTGTCCACCTGAAAGGGTCACACCCCGCTCGCCGATCAATGTGCTGTACCCCTTGGGGAATTTCAGGATGACGTCGTGAATGGATGCTGCCCGTGCGGCCTTTTCAACATCCGCGTCAGACACTTCCCGTCCGACACCGTAAGTGATATTTTCACGAATGGAACGGGAAAAAAGAAATGGCTCCTGTTCCACAATACCGATCTGGGTTCGTAAGAACCGGCGAGGATAGCGCGTCAATACAACACCATCCAGTGTGATCTGCCCATGCGTGCAGTCATAAAAACGAGGCAATAGATTCACCAGAGTGCTCTTCCCTGAACCGGTGGATCCCAGTAGGGCGATCACTTGTCCCGGTTTGCATTCAAAACTGATGTCCGCAAGAACTTGATGCCCTGTATCGTATTCAAACCCAACTTTTCCGAAGCAGATCTCACCCCGAACATCACCTGTTGGAAGGTAATCACCATCATCCAGTGGTTCGCGGACATTCTTAATGATCTCCATGACACGCCCATAGGACACCAGCCCACTGGACATATCCACGATCAATCTTCCCAGGTTGCGGATCGGGAAAATTACCATCACCACCATACCGGCATATGCCAGATAGGTGCCAATGGATATTTCCTGGTTAATTGCCATCATGGCACCAAAGAATATCCCAAGAAGGACCTGAAAACTGCAGACGGAATCAGATATTGGCCAAAACAGGGAGTGAAGTACATAGAGTTTTTTCCCCCGTAAATACTTTTCCCAGTTATCTTTGTCAAATTTGGTTATTTCATACGACTGGCGTGCAAAAGCTTTCACAACCCGCACACCTGACAGGTTTTCCTGGAGGGTGGTAGAGAGGGTAGCTTCCTGCTCCTGGTAGGCTTCGTATGCTTTGATCAACTTTTTAAAGAAAAATATTGAAACCACAAGAATCACCGGAATGACGATGACCGATATACCGGCAAGTTTTGGGTTGAGGTTGTAAATGGCAGTAAAGTTGATGATGAATAGTATGATCACCCTGCCGGCTCCGATTGCCTGGTCCGCAAAGAACCTTCGCAAGGTATCCACATCTGATGTACATCGTTCGATCAGGTCGCCGGTTGCAGTCTGATCGTGATAAGCAAATGGAAGGTGCTGGATGTGGTCAAACAGGTAGTTGCGCAAACGGCGGGTGATGCTTTCAGCCGATTGAGCAGCCAGCCACCCGCTTAGAAATGAGAATCCTCCTTCGATAACTGCCAGTCCAATGAATCCTGCTGCGATCACAGGTAATTGGATGGTGGAATCGTGGGCAACAAAGACTGTGTCAACAAAATAACGCAGTAGAAGATAGGTAAGCATGCGCGCAGAGGCAGACACGGCCAGGCTGAGCATAGCTGCGCTATATTTCAAACGGTAACCTGTTAACATACGCCAAAGGCCAACCAGGCGGTTGGTTGACATCACTTTGCGCAGATCATAATTACTTACCGAGGCCTGGACACTCACTCTTTAATATTCTCCTGCACCATCATTGGGTTAACGCCCCGCATCTCCCACTCGCTTTAACGCAAGAAGCGAATTATACACAACATTACCATCAGAATAAGAAATGGTAAGTTACGGATTTGTGATCATTAAAATGTTTACTTTCATTTTAATAATGAGCTCACTGAAATGCCATCATCCTCATGAGCAACTGGCACTTTTCACCATCCAATGATCAGACCAACGAGGATGTAGAACAGGCTGGCAGACGCGCAACTGACCAGCATCACTGGCAATCCACGTTTGTTCCAATAACGAGGTGTGATTGGCGTACTGGTTTTTTCGGATAATGACGCGATAAGAATATTGGTAGAGGCACCAATGATTGTGCCATTGCCTCCAAATCCTGCGCCAAAAACCAAAGCCCACCATAGAGGTTGAATATCCACTCCGATTGATTGAAGTTCCAAAATGATCGGTATCATGGCAATGGTGATTGGAACGTTATCAATGACTGCTGAAGAAAATGCCACAATCCATAAGAGGATGAGACCGATGACAGTAGGTGGCAAATCTTTCATGCCATAAAATACGGTTGCCAGGGTGTGCAAAGCACCTGAAGCTTCCAGTCCACCGATCATTACAAAAAGAGAACCAAAAAATAATAGTACGTCCCATTCGACTCTCTTCAGTGTTTGCTTAAGATTGGAACCAACCCAGAGGAATGCAATGCCAGAAGAAGCAAGAGCGATGTACGCCGGTGATACTCCAAGTTGGGATTGAAAAGCCATACATAGCATAGCCGCAGCTAATACGATCAGGACTTTATAGATCGTTTGTTTATCCTTGATTGCCTCGGAAGGTTTTAAGGATAATAAAGTATTGCTATCGACCTTTACCTCCAATTCCCTGCGAAACAGATACCGTAATAGAAATACAACAGCCACCAGAACAATGATCACGATCGGCAATGAATGCGTCAGGAAATCATTGAACACAAAACCTGAGGCGGATGCAACCAGCATATTCGGGGGATCACCAATCAAAGTGGCTACACCACCGGTATTGGAAAATACCGCTTCTGCTATCAGGAAAGGTCTTGATTCCACCCCAAGGATCTCGCAAATAAGGATCGTGACCGGAGCGATTAATACGATGGTTGTTATGTTTGGCAAAAACATTGATACCACTGCGCTGATCAACCCCAATAGAAATAGAAGACGGATCGGTTTACCCCTCGACAAACGACCAGCCATAAGCGCCAGATATTGGAAAAAGCCGGTTGGCTCGAGTAATTCCACCAGGATCATCATACCCAGCAGTAATAAAATCGTGAAAAGATCAATATTGGCCAGGGCTTGTTTTTCAGTATAAAATCCCATCATTCGCCCAACGGTTACCATGACCAATGCACCCAGGGTGGCTATGACCGTCGGGGTGATTTTTTCCCACATAAATAATCCCAGGCAGACTAAAACAATGATTGCGGAAATGATAATGGCTGTCATTGGACTAAATCTGCCGGGATTTATGCGAGACGGTATGCCATCGACTGATCAACCCCCGCCCAACATCCACATGGGATAACAAACCGACCAATTTTCCCCTGTGATCAACAACCGGCAGGTCATGGATTTGATGCTTTGTCATGATCGCCGCGGCATGAAATAACGTGAAATCGATTTCCGCTGAGATCGGCTCAGACATCAGATTGGCAACTGGTTGGTGTATCTCTTCCAATGTCGGAGACATGTTTTCTGTAGCACCCAGATCATGGAGAAAATCAAGATCGCTGACCAGATCTAATGAATCAGGCATTACCAGGTGGAGAATATCATTGAGAGCCAAAATGCCCACCAGGTGTGAATTTGGATCGATAACAGGTAACATCCCAATCGGATTCGCGACGAATAGGCAGATTGCATCCGCAACAGACTGATCGCTGCGTATGGAAATGACATTCTTTTTCATGTACGTGTTTATTTTCATGATCAACTCCCGGATGGATGACATTCCCTGTCGTAGATACAGATTAATAGCAAAGTGTATTAATTACAAGCAATTCAGTCGAATACACCATGGATAATATCATGTATTAAGTGATAGATCGATTTTTTATTCCGGGGAGGTTAGATCAAATTACGTTTGAAGAGGTCAATAAAAACCTTGACGATGCTGGGATCAAACTTTTTTCCACTCTGTTCCTCAAGGTAATCCACCATCTTCTTCTGATCCCACTTTTCGCGATAGGTACGTGTGCTTCCGAGCGCATCCCATACATCCACCACTGAGAATATACGCGCTGCAAGTGGAATTTCTTCCCCCTTTAATCCACGCGGATATCCCGTGCCATCCCATCTTTCATGATGAGCATACGGGATATCCAATGATAGGCGTAGATAATGAATTGGTTGCAATAATTCATAGGCATACTGCGGATGACGTTCGATGATCTGTCGCTCCTCGTCTGTCAGGGGTCCTGCTTTATTTAGGATATAATCGGGAATTCCCATCTTTCCAATATCATGCAGTAATGCACCGCGGCGAATATTCACGAGGTCGTCCCCTGAAACACCCAATTCCAATGCAAAGCGAATAACCATCATAGCCACCCGTTGAGTATGCCCAATGGTTTCCTTATCCCGCAGATCCAGTGCTCTGACCCAACCTTCAAGAGTGCTATCATAGGCTGCCGTCAGATCCGCGAGAGTGCGCTCCAATCGATCGAACATCTCATTATTTTCAAGGGCAATTGCAGCCTGACCGGCAAGAGTTTCAAAAAATTCCATCCAGCTTGAATCCGTCTCAAGCCGGGATCGATTGTAAACTTCAATCACCCCTTTTACCTGCCCTTTTACGGTCATTGGTGTCGAGTAACCCACCACGAAACCTTCTTGTTCAAATATCCGGGGCAAAGTTTTGACATCACTATCGGATTCCGGGAAGCGAATCATCTGACGTTCAAGAATTGCACGTCCTGAATGACTTTCTCCAAGACTTAGATTCCCCATCATCTGATCTGAATTATTGAATCCGCGATCTGCTGTATAGGTAAGTATTTGATCGCCGGGATCATACGTCAATATCCTGACCGCATCCACCCCCATCTGGTTCATGATCTGATCTACGATCACAGAAAATACAATGCGGGCATCAAAACTCGAGGAGATCACCACATCGATGGCATGCAACGCGCTGACCCTTTGTATCTGGATTTTGGCACGGTCTTCATTCTTACGAAACTCGGTGATATCTTCCCCAATACTGGCAATCCCGGTTACGATCCCCTCGCTATTGCGCAGGATGGTATTGTTCCACGTTATCAGCCGTTTCAATCCTGAACTGGTCAGGATCGAGGATTCAAAGTGGAGGGGAATCCGGCCGTTTTTTATACCCGCAAGGTAGGTATCAATGAACATGTCATCCTGTTCGAGGAAGCGATCGAAAAATGAGTCCCCAACCACTTCGTCACGCGAGCTGCCGGTTAAATTCAATAAATAATCATTAATAAATTCCACCCGTCCTTCGTTATCCAGAACCAGGGCGGCCATATTAACCGTCTCGAGGAACTCCCTGAAACGTCGTTCAGATTCCCGTAATTGATCCTCTGTCTTTTTACGATCTGAGATATCCCTGAAATTGATTACCACCGCGCCGATAACCGGGTCTTCCAGCATATTGGTGGCGATGGCTTCAATCCATTTCCAAATGCCATCTTTCGCTTTGGCACGAAATTGATATACCATTGATTTATAGGGGATCTGTCGTAATTCCTCCCCAATCCGGCGCATTTCTTCAAGGTCATCCGGGTGTGTAAGGCTATGCGAATCCGTGCCGACCAATTCTTCAGGTGTATAACCAAGGATGCGGGTGACCGATGGTGAATAATAGAGTCGCTTGTTATCAGCCCCAATCAGACTGATGCAATCTTGTGACCTTTCAATCAGAGCCCTGAAACGACGTTCATTCCTTGCAATCTCTTCATTGATTTGTTTCGTATCGGAGATATCGTGATAGTTTATGATGATCCCACGGATGGATGGCTCACTGAGCTGATTTGTTAATGTGCCGTCGATCCATCTGTAATCACCAGAGATGTGCCTGACTCGCGCTTGAATGTTGGCAGTCATACCTGGTTTTTTTGATACGATCCTCAGCATCTTCTGGACTATCGCCAGATCATCGGGATGGATAAGGCTAAGAATATTCATACCAATTGCTTTTTCGCCAGGTATGCCCAGTATCAAATGTTTTGATGGCGCCCGATAAATCACGATGCCATTTTTTTTGATGATAATAATAATATCGCGTGTGTTATGGATCAACGCTTCGAACCGTTTTTCTTTGATACCAAGAAAATTCTCACGCTGTTGGAGCTCAAGTTCTTCAGCAATATCTTTTTTCCTCGACCCCATCTGATCGAAAATAACCTGTGGTTCCCGGATGGGATCCTGATAGAAAGCTGCAAATAATCCAATGGGATTTTTTTCGTCATCCAAAATGGGGTATCCAATATAACCATGAATCCCCCACTGTTGAAGAAGGTAATCCTGCGGGTAGTATTGCTGGGCGAATCTTTTATATACCCGCACTTTCTTTTTAATTACTAAACCACAGGGTGAGTTTGCCAGAGGATAAATAATGTTGGGTACTTTTTTACCCTGTTTAAACAGTGAGAGTGTTTGAATATTGCTGACGCCCTCCCCTTCCAGTCTCCCAACATAACAATAATCCGGTTTGGCGGAACGATAAAATGACAATAAGATAGCATCGATTTTGGTCCTCCCCAAAATCTTGTTGATCCCATCCACCGCTCTATATTTCATATTGTTCATTTTCAATATTCAGTCCCCTTGACACCCACACTGAATTATTTCATGCCAATACTATTTCAATCGGTCCGCTTTTATAGATAGAAAAAAGCGTAGTGAAACAGTTCAAGCAGACGTTTTTTTATTATACAATATTATTATAGCCCTTTTCCCACTATTTGATACTATTTATAACAATAAGTGAAATCAAAAGAGGGTAATGTTTATCACCCTCTTTTGCATCTATTTTCAACCGGTCTTTGTCAGCATGGATCCCAACGCCTGCATCAATGTGTTTGCGATAATCGTACCGGATTGTTTCCGATAAGGGGCTTGCTGAGTTTGCTCATTGGACATTAACGCATCCATTAAAGATGTCATAGTATCCTTACCAGCCTGCTTGGACTGAAGATACCTAAGACCCCCACTGGCAAGTTTAGCCCAATCAACAGTTACTGGAACACCCTGGGAAGTGCTTGAACTTCCAAGGCTTGGCAACAATGTTCTAAGAATACCACCCAAATCGGAACTCGATTGTTTGGAAGCTTGACCTCCCCCCAACAATGTCTGAAGCAGGGTGATCGCATTATCAGCAGTTACTGTCTTACCCTGGAACTCCTGGGCAGCTTGATCCAATGACTGGGAGTAGTATTGGGCAGATCCACTTTGCTTTTCCCTGAGTAATTTTGCAGCATACTCAAGTTGGTCAGCTGGCGTCAGATTCTTCTTTTCATTTATAGCCTGTGTGATCACATCAAATATTTCCACCATGTTATCACCATGATCATGGTTAAAGGTATCCGCCTGGTTAAGTTGGGTTTGATTTTGTTGCAAGGCTTTGGCTACGGATTGAAAAGCTTTAAACAGGTTGATCTGATTGGTTGCCATTTATACCTCGTCTCTTCTGTTACAAGATATCCTTTTCATTATCAATACTCGCTAATCCACCTTACGATGATTAAAGTCATAATAACATAATTTATGTAATAATCAAGAGATGAAATGCTTCCCATTTATTCAATAGATCAGTGTGGATGATAAAATTAATTACTGTCGATTCTCGCAGGAATACTATTTTTACAGCCCGAAATAATCAAATGCTTGAACTCGCTTATCATTCTATTCAAGTTTTCCAGTATTTTGAGAGGATTCTCAATGCATAATCACGGTGATTACCGGGACTTCAAGCAAATCGGCGCGGACTCGATCCACCTGTGGGTTATAGCACTTGATGATACTCCCTGCTCCTTGGAAGAGTACCGGTCAATCCTGTCAATTCAGGAGAGGGAACAAGGTGAACGTTTCAATTTTCCGGAACTCCAGAGACGATACATCATCGCCCATGCACGCTTGCGTGAAATTCTTGCGGCTTACATTGGCATTGAACCCATAAGCGTCGATTTCAAGACCAATATATATGATAAGCCCTTTCTTGTAAAACACCCGGGGCAACCAGACATTTATTTCAACCTTTCACATTCTCTTGAGATAGCTGTCATCGGCATCGCAAATAGCAGGCGGATAGGAGTGGATATTGAATGGGTGAAACCCCGCAAGGATCACATGAAGATCGCCGGGAGATATTTTTCACCTGGAGAGATCGCAACCCTTAAACGAAAAAAAAATGAACACTCTAATCAAGCATTTATCCAACTCTGGGCAGGCAAGGAAGCTTTCATTAAAGCGCGGGGAGACGGGATGAGTCTTCCACTGAACCAGTTCGAGTTGGAGGGACTGATCGATCATCCAGGTAAAAAAGGTTGCAAGATCGAACTACCCGGAGATAAAACCCCCTGGTTTGTATATCAAATAAAGCCAATAACCGGTTATTTAGGAGCTGTAGCGGTTGAAGGAGAGATTCGTGATGTTCAATATTTTAAAGGGTAGGATGGATCGATACGATATACATCGAAGGGTTTGATCATATCTATTTTCTAAGTTATTGATTTTATTGTATTGTAAAGTCTGTTAACAATAGATTCAAGCTGCCTGACTGATTTATCAATGGCAGTACGATGATCCCCCCTTAAATCCAGATTGATTGGTGAATCAATGATCATCCGTCGTTTGGGAGGATATACAGCCATGGGCTGGATGGTCAAGGGTAAGCCTGTGGATTCCAAATACATATGACTCAACCAGCAAAATCCGCCAAGGAAGGGTCGTATCTCTTGTATGGATACCGCATCCCGTTCCGGTTGCTCCGGAAAGATCAATAGATTTTCATTGGCCAACAACAAATCCAGACTCTTTTGAAAGGCTTCCCGGGTCCAACCACGATTCCGGTCGACCGGAACCGGTTGGCAACTGTTGATCACGCCGACCGCGATCGGGGCAAGTAAATTGGAGACGCGTCTGCCGATATACCCATCCAGGTGCCAGGCAGGCAGGATGAAATCCTTATAAAGATATTCTGCGGTGCGAGGAATATCGACCATTTCAGCGATAACCCAAGGGTGCAAGCGCACCGGTAGCGTGATAAAAATGGAAAGAGGACCAAGGCTGCCGGCGTGATTCGAGATAAACACCTTGGGGAGGTCCGGAACGATGTTTTCCAAGCCGTAAACCCGGTATTTAAATGGTGTTCCCACGAGACGCGCTGTTTTATAAAGTAAATCAGACATAATCAATTCATAAGGAAGCTTTGTATTATTAAAGCTTATGGTGATTTGTTGCCAGATTGATTTTTTAATGTAATTTTAATATTATAGCACTCCATCAGTAAGCCTGTTCTTGATGATATAAAATTATCGTGATTCTATTGATGATCTTAATTCATGGTAAGCCACTAAAGGTATTTGAATAAATAGATCATTGAAGCGTCTTAGCAAATTATTAAATATCATTTTTCACTTAACGGTATAATCCTTTTTTTGAGAAACACTACACGCAAACAATAACCCATGAAAGATATTCAATCCGTACGAGAAGATTTTCCAATACTGGCAAGACACTCCGGCAATAAACCGTTGGTCTATTTTGATACTGCTTGTCAAAGTCTTCGACCCCGACAGGTCATAGATTCCATCAATCGCTATTATCTGGAGGAATCTGCCTGCGGAGGGCGCAGTATGCACCATCTCGCTGCGGACGTTACAAGAGATGTCGACCTTACACGCGGAATTGTGAAGAAACATCTTAATGCCAAACGCAAGGAAGAGATCATATTCACCCGCAACACCACCGAGGGGATCAATCTGGTGGCAAATTCGCTCGATTTCAAAGCGGGTGATGTCGTTCTCATCTCAGACAAGGAACATAACTCAAACCTGCTCCCTTGGCAAAGGTTGGCTCAAAAATCCGGTGTGATCATCAAAATTATCCCCTCCCTGCCTGACAACACGTTTGATCTGACTACTTTCGCTCAATTACTGGATGAACGGGTTAAACTCGTATCGCTTTACTTCACATCCAACCTGGATGGGGTAACGATACCGGCGGAAGAGATCATTAAAAAAGCGCATCATCAAGGTGCGCTTGTATTGCTGGATGCGGCTCAGACTGCACCGCATCGCAAGATCGATCTGAAGGCACTGGGCGTCGATTTTCTGGCTCTTTCAGGACATAAAATGCTTGGACCGTCAGGGATGGGCATTTTATACGGGAAATACGCTTTACTGGAAAAGATGGAACCGTTCCTGGTTGGTGGAGACACCGTCTCAAGCACAACCTATACAACCAGCGAATTCCTGCCGCCTCCCGCCAAATTCGAGGCTGGATTGCAGGATTATGCCGGCATCATCGGAATGGGCGCGGCCATAAAATACCTTGATTCTATCGGCTTCGATGCGATCCAGAAGCAGGAACTGCTGCTGAATGAGCATCTCACCCGCGAGACACAGGATATCGATGGAATGCATTTAATCGGTCCAGATGACTCCCGGTTACGCGGCGGTATCTTTACCTTTTATATCGACAAACTTGATTCCCATCGGGTAGCATTAATGCTTGATCAAATGGCTAACATCATTGTGCGGTCGGGTCAACATTGTGTCCATTCCTGGTTTCATGCCCGGGGGATTACCAGCTCCGTACGAGCATCCCTTTACTTCTATAATACTCTCGAGGAAGCAGAGCTGTTTGTCACCAGTCTACGGAAGATCAGAAAGGTTCACTAAAAGCCAATATGTTTTGCCTGATTGCCCTGATTATCCTATCCATTCTCGGTATTTTTAGCGCATCAAATCGCGCCTTGGCAAAGGAGGCCCTGGACTGTGTCCTGCGACGGGTGACGTTGCGACCCTGCAATACTGGATTTGACGAAAAGATGAAGGCTCGCATCCTGGGCAGCGTGATCAACCGCTCAGAGAAGCTCGCGAGCTTTTTAAGTCGTTACTTTGAAGTAATGGCATGGTTTTTCTTTGTGCTCCTGCTGGCAAGCAGTATTTTTGCCATCCGTGGATTCTATCTTTTCTATGTCACCGGCAGTTGCAATGGGCTCAACTCTACTGCGCTGTGTGTTTTCGATCCGACCGGCAAGAATAACGAAACCTCTGTGATCGACGAGGGTTGCCGGGTGGACCAGGCCGGGCGCGGCACCGAATTGACCCTGAAAGACGTGGATCTTGGCGGTTTCCCGGTCCTGTATTCCTACAGCCCGGAAAAGATCGTTTTTATCGGATGTTTCGCCTGTGATTACACCCGCAAGGCTTATCCACTGGTGCGCAAATTAGCAGATAAACGCAAGATCAGTTTCACCTTTCTGGAATACCCGGTCAAAGAGAAAACTGATCTGGATACACGCTATGCCTATTGCGCCTACCAGCAGGATCCTGTGAAGTACTGGGACTATGCCGATGCATTATTTGCAGCTGAAAAAGTCGATCTCGATAGTGACCGATTCCTTACCACTTCCGCTGAGTCCGTGGGTCTGGATGGAGAACGGATAAAATCCTGTACGAACGATCCGACGACCGAAAGCAACGTGATGGCACAATTGCAACAAATTCTGTATACCAATTTCCAGGGAACGCCAACTGTCTTCATTAATGGTAAAGCGATGGTTGGTCCTAAACCATACCGCGTATATGCCATCATGATGGACGGATTCTTCTATTGGCTGAAGTAAGCAGATGTATGATTAATAACCGAAGTGGAAAATGAGCAAGACATACAGTATGTGGCGCCCTCATCCCTGGCACGGGCTCGAGGTAGGTCCGGAACCACCGCGGATCGTCAATGCTTTTATTGAACTCACACCCTTCGACCTGGTTAAATATGAAATTGATAAAAATACAGGTTACCTGCGTGCTGATCGCCCACAGCGCACCTCTTCACAACCACCGGCTCTTTATGGTTTCATCCCAAAGACGCTGTGCGGTGAAAACTTCAGGAAGTTATCACCCCATGCCAAACGAGGTGATGGTGACCCGTTGGATATCTGTGTATTGAGTGAACGACCGATCACCAAGGCTGAGATCATCCTTCAAGCCAAAGTTGTGGGTGGGATACAGATGATCGATGATGATGAGGCGGATGACAAGATAGTAGCGGTGCTTCAGACCGACTTTGTCTGGGGTCACGTCGAGAACCTGTCAGAGCTGCCACCGGTGTTGATCGAAAGGCTCGAACATTACTTCAGCACCTACAAACTCGTCCCGGATCATAAGCAAAGAATATATATTCATGAGGTATACAATCAAGAGTATGCCCTGAAGGTGATCAACGCTGCGATTCAAGATTATCAGGAAATATATTCCTGATCTATCGTCCCCGAAGTTATGGTTTGATAAAACGCCAGATGTAATTATCCCCTGAATGGGCCCACAATAGTGTATTCAACACCATAGGCAGGCTGGCAACTCCCGGATAGGCAATATAGCGTGGCTCCCATTGGGGATGAAATTTTTCCTTGAAGGTATGCAATCCTCTGAAGTTGTAGAAACGTTGAACATATTCAGCAACGGTGTGTAACGCTTTTTCCACCCGGGGATCATCGGATCTCTCCCCCACCCCGATGATCGAACTCACACCCAGACTGAATGAATCGTAGCCATTCTGTTTCGCCCATTCCAACATCGAGACGAACAGGAATTCCATCGTCCCATTCTCTACCGGATGGTAATGTCGCATTAAATCAACATTCAATTCCTTCTTTTGATATTCGGGTACAAGATTAACAAAAGCAGTAATATGTCCATCCGGAGCCTGGACAACCATTACCGGGCCGTTCCGGATGGTATCCTCGTCAAACCAACCCACCGAAAAATGCATCTCACCACCATGCTGCATGGTCAACCAGGAGTCACTGATATAACGTAATTCCTGCATCAACCAGTCATCAAGCGGAGGTGGATAATATGCAGCCTGATACCCCAGGCGCAACAGTTTTGTGTATGGGCTGCGGATATCCTTATTAACGCCCCCTTCTACTGTAAATGTCGAAAGCAGGATAATGGCTTCATAACCGATACACATGGTTTCGTAACCAGCACGATGATAGTGTTTTAAATAATCAGGTGATATCGATGCATATCCTGCCAGCCAATCGTTCTGCCGGCAATATTCATCGAAAGTTTTAATCGCACTAAATGCATCGCTGCGAGGACCTATCGGATCCCCCAGTACCAAAGCTCCTCTACCACGAACAGCGTAAGCAATCACCGATCCTCCCCGTGTAAAAAAATATTGCTTATCATTAAAAAGCGCCGGTCGAGCCAGAGCGGTCCTGCCATATTTTTCCACGATGGTTTTTGCTCTCTCCCATTCTTCAGGTGAAGAAAGTGTCCGAACAAGTACCGGGCGGATCAGCATGAATAATGCCGAACCCATGGTCGCCAACCCGACAGCATAGATCGAATCGACAAAATACTTACTGTAGGTTTTTAGTGGAACCAGCCCGGGATTGTTGAAGGATACAAACATGAGCCAGGACTGTTGGATAGCTGTAAGTAAATTAAACCTTATATTGAAATGTTCCTCCAGCAGGAAAAAACCAAGCGTCCCATAGAGAAGTGTAAACAACAATCCACCTGCCAGGATGAACAGTCCTTGACGGATCGAAGGCCGGTCGGAAGCAGCATGGAAGCTTGGGCGAAGGACCAACATCAGGATCAAAAGCATCAAGCCCAGACTTGCTTCTTCATAATCAATACCTTTAAATAAATGGGTGACAATGGATAGACTCAGGATGACCACTGTCAATAACCAGGCAGTCCGCTTCCGACGCCACAAGCTGCCTGCCAGGATCAATAAAGCAAAAGCTGCCAAAGTCGTCGCCAGTCGGCTGCCGAATCGCACTTCCAATGGAAGGAATTGTTCGAGAATAATCAACCGATACTTCAATGCAGGAATAATGGCTGATACCAGGTTAATGACCCCCATGAAGGCAGTCAGAATGGCGACCAACCTGACCCCCCAGCGTTCAAGGACTGCCTGGTGAATAATTCGGGCTGAAGGTCTATTTTTTTTCATAATGGAATTATTTCATGTTAAGCCGGTATAAATGATGTAGAGTGGACAGTCTTTCCATTTGATTAACCATGGTTCATAGTACTGAATATTGGTTAATTATATACATAATTGCGAGTTGATTGAATATCGATTCAATCGGCTTTATGGGATACCTTTTAAATGATTGATGTAAAAGTCGATTAGTATTGTAATCTCACTCGATAGATGAGGTTATAATCTTCTACAGGCCTGCATCTTTAGGTTCTTTTAGTCACCGAATGATCAAAACTACAAACCACATTTATGCGCGTGCCGTAAATGAGCTGATGGCGCTGACGAAAGTTGCCGCGGCTCTGGCCTCGCCCAAAGAATTACCTGACCTGCTGGGGATGGTCATGAAGACCGTCACCGAGGCATTAACTCAGGCAGATATTGGTACCATCATGCTATGGGATGAGGCGAGCAGTTGTTTTCGCCCAATCATATCGCATGGTCTGAATCCGGGAGTTCTCGATGAAATCGAATTGCACGCCGGCGAATCGATCACCGGCAAGGTGTTCAACCAGGGGCAGGCATGTCTCTTCTCGACCATCGAGGAAGTATCGTGTGCCATGTCTGATATGGACCCGCATAGCCGGCAGGTGATGATTCGTGCTGCAGGTACCGACGAGATACCCCAGTGTGTCATCGCTGCCCCCATTTCAGCAGCAGGACAGAGATTCGGAGTCCTGATACTGGAGAGCATCCAAACCGATAATCCATTCACAGATCAGGATATGCCGTTCGTTCAGACCCTGGCAGACCTGATCGCGTTGGTGGTGGAGCGTTCCAGGCTTGAAACGATGAATGAAACCAATCGCGAAGCCCAACAAGTCGAACGGCTGCGTTCCGAAGTACTGGGGACCTTATCGCACGAGCTGCGGTTACCGCTGGCGACCATCCGTGGGTATGCCACAGCGCTCCTGCTCGAAGAGGTGACCTGGAGCGAGGAAAAGAAGATGGAATTCCTGCGCCAGATCGAGATTGCCTGCGATGACATGGATGGCATGTTGAAAGGCATCCTGGATTCCTCGTTGATCGATATTGACCAGCTCATTATGGAATATCAGCCGATACGCTTACAGCATGTCGCCAACGAGATTGCCGGTGAAATCGAGCAACGTAGCGCCATCCATCACCCGGTGGTTGATTTCCCGGTGGACTTCCCGATCATTGAAGCCGATTTACGCTGGATCAAGCAGGTCTTTCGTAATGTGATCGACAATGCCATTAAATACTCTCCCATCGGAGGATTAATCGTCATTCGCGGCGAAGCGCGTGAGAAGGATGTAGCGGTCAGCGTATCCGATCAGGGGGTTGGCATCTCGCCGGAGCATTTAATCCCACTTTTCGAGAAATATTTTCGGGTGAGAACCGCGGCCACCCTTCATATTTCAGGCACCGGTTTGGGATTGCCGATCGCCCGCGCTATCGTCGAAGCACACGGCGGTCATATCTGGGTCGATAGTCGGATTGGCGAAGGCACGACCATATCGTTTTCCTTACCCTTGAACAGACAATCCACAACCTCACAGAGGAAATTAACATGATCGCTAAGGAACGCATTTTGGTTGTCGACGACGAGCCAAGGCTGGTGACCCTGGTGCATGAGATCCTAAGCGCCACCGGATATGAAGTCAGCGCTGCTTCCAGCGGTATTCATGCAATTGAAACGGCAGCAATGGAAAAGCCTGCGCTGGTTTTACTCGATCTCATGTTGATCGGCAGCATCGATGGTTTTGAAGTCGCCCGCCGCATCCGCCAATTCTCGAAGGTCCCCATCATCATGCTGACCGCCAAAGTCGGCGAGTCAGACCTGTTGAAAGGATTTGAAGCCGGTGCTGATGACTATATCACCAAACCTTTCAGCTCCAGGGAGTTGCTGGCGCGCATCCGCGCGGTATTGAAGCGTTCGAATGAGGAAAAGGACTCCTCAACCAGTTCTGAAATTGTGTGTGGCGCCCTCAGGATCGACCTCGCCCGGCATCGGGTTACTCTCGACGGTAAGGAGATCGCACTGACCTCCACTGAATATAAATTGTTGCACGAACTTGCCAGCCACCGCAACCAGGTCATGTTGCATGAACAACTCCTGACCAGCATTTGGGGACCGGAGTACCGAGGAGATCTTGAATATCTGCGTACCTACATCCGGCATTTAAGATCAAAGCTAGAGGCCGACCCCACCCACCCCAGACTGATCGTTCGTTGCCGCGGTGTTGGTTATATGTTTGTCTGTCCTGATACTACCGCCTGGTTGCCAGCCGGTGCAGATCAACGCATTCCGATCTCTTAATCCTTACCTATGATATTGTTATCCCGGGGTAACATCGTTTTCACGTAGTTTTCACGTAACCAGCTTCATTTTTTATCCAATCATCACCTTTTCGGTCTAAACTTACAATTGGCAGTCTATACAGAGAGTGTCGATGGTATTGGCTGTTTTCTGGTGACGGTGCAGCAGGTGTCATATCGGAGGGTACGACGATAATCCGCAGGAGAGCACAACATGCCAGTCTCGATCAATGAAATCTATGAAATCATCAGCAAGGAAGCCCAGGGGGATGGCTCGCTGATAGCCGCCCTGGAAGAAATACAGGAGCGCTACAGCTACCTTCCGGCTGAGGCACTGATCCTCGCCAGCGAGCGCCTGGGTGTTCCGCTGTCACAAGCTTACAGTGTTGCCACCTTTTATAACGCCTTCAGTCTTAAACCCAAAGGAAAACATTGCCTGCATGTCTGCATGGGCACCGCCTGCCACGTACGCGGCAGCCCGCAGGTACTGGACCGCCTCGAGTCAAAACTGGGGATCAAAGCCGGCGAGACGACCCGCGATCATTTGTTTACATTGGAAACTGTCAACTGCCTGGGTGCCTGTGCTCTGGGTCCGATCGTGGTAACGGATGGCGAGTACTCCGGTCAGATGACAACCGTGAAAACCGATCGCTTGCTGAAAACCATCCTGCAGACGGAATCGGAGGAATGACATGGTCACACTGACCTCCCCCGCCTTGCTTGATAACCTGCGGGTAAAGCTCGCGGACAGCTACAAACCGGACCGCCCCTGCGTCACCGTCTGCGGCGGAACCGGGTGCCGGGTATATGGCAGTGAAAAAGTTTGGGAAGCTTTCCGGAAGGAGCTTGCCGCTCAAAAAGTGGATGCCAAGCTCTCGATGGATGTAAAAGTAACCGGCTGTCACGGTTTCTGTGAAAAAGGTCCCCTGGTGGTCATCAGACCGCAGGGGGTATTTTATGCCCGGGTCAAGGTTGAAGACGTACCCGAGATTATCAGTGAGACCATTATCGGTGGGAAGCTGATCGATCGTCTGGTGTACACCGATCCTCAAAGCGGCGAAAAAATCGCGCATGAAGAGGATGTGCCGTTCTACAAGAACCAGTACCGGCTCATTCTTAACCTGAACGGTGACCTGGACCCGTTGCAAATCGATGAGTATATCGCCCGCGGCGGATACAGCTCGCTGGAGAAGGTCCTGACACAGATGAGCCCGGATGCTGTGATCGCGGAAATCAAATCCTCAGGCCTGCGTGGGCGCGGTGGAGCGGGTTTTTCCACCGGCATTAAATGGGAACTATGTCAGAAAAATGTCAAAAAGACCGGCAAAGGGTATATCGTCTGCAATGCAGATGAAGGTGACCCCGGTGCTTACATGGACCGCTCGATCATGGAAGGCAATCCCCATCGAGTCATCGAAGGCATGGCGATCGGCGCATATGCAATGGGCGTCCATCAAGGCTACGTCTATATCCGCAATGAATATCCCCTGGCGGTCAAACATCTCAGGTATGCCATCGAGCAGGCACGTGCATACAACCTGCTTGGCAAGGACATCCTGGGTTCGGGCTACGAATTCGATATCAATGTCAAACTGGGCAGCGGTGCATTCGTCTGCGGGGAAGAAACGGCGCTGATCGCCTCGATCGAAGGACGGGTGGGTGAACCACGACCTCGCCCACCCTATCCGGCTGAATCCGGCCTGTGGGGTAAACCGACTAATATTAATAACGTAAAAAGCTGGGCTTCGGTCCCGATCATTATCGACAAAGGCGCTGCCTGGTATGCCGGGATCGGCACGGAGAACAGCAAAGGCACAATGATCTTTTCGATCGTTGGAAAGATCAACAACACCGGGTTGGTGGAAGTGCCGATGGGAATCACCCTGAGAAAGTTGATCTACGACATCGGGGGCGGCATCCCTAACGGGAAAAAGATCAAGGCTGCCCAACTGGGTGGACCTTCGGGTGGATGCCTGCCGGCCGAGCATCTGGACGTGCCCATTGATTATGCCTCTCTCACCGAGTTGGGTGCCATCATGGGATCCGGTGGTTTGGTCATTGCCGACGAGGATACCTGCATGGTGGATTTCGCACGCTATTTCATGCATTTCACACAGGAAGAATCCTGCGGCAAATGCGTTCCATGTCGCATTGGGACGAAAGCGATGCTGTCCACGCTCGAGCGCATCTGTGCAGGAGATGGGCAACCTGGTGATATCGACTACCTGCTCGAACTGGCCGGGACGATCAAGAGCAGTTCGCTGTGTGCTCTCGGTCAGACCGCTCCCAACCCGGTGTTGACCACGCTGAGGTATTTCCGGGATGAATATGAAGCCCATATCAATGAAAAACGCTGTCCTGCCAGGGTATGCAAAGGATTGATCACCTACTCGGTCTATGCTGAAAAATGCACGGGTTGTATGGTCTGCCTGCGGAATTGCACCAGCAATGCCATCAGCGGTGAGAAACAGAAACCTCACACGATCGATCCGAAACTGTGTTCGCGTTGCGGAGTGTGTATCAACCTATGCAAATTCGACGCGATCACTGTAAATTAGTGGAGGTGTGACTTGATACACCTGACGATCGACGACCAAGCCATTGAAGTACCGGAAGGCAGGAGTCTGTTGGAAGCCTGCCGTGAAAACGGCATTGTCATCCCCACCCTGTGTTATCACCCGGCGCTTGAGCCCTATGGTGCCTGCCGCTTATGTGTCGTGGAGCTTTCACAAACAGGACGCAAACCTCGCCTGGTGGCATCCTGCGTCTACCCATGCGAAGAGGGGGCGGTAGTAAGGACGAACAGTGAAATGGTCCAACGCAGCCGGCGCATCACAGCTGAATTGATCCTGGCAGGTTCCTATGATACGCCGGAAGTGCTGGCGCTCGGCAAGGAACTGGGGGTTACAGAGATCCGTTTTAAACTGGCAGAGGAGAACGCCTGTGTGCTTTGTGGCCTGTGTGTGCGCGCCTGCAGCGAGATCGTCGGGGTCAGCGCCATCAGCGTCATCCAACGAGGGATCGCCAAGAAAGTATCGACTCCCTTCCAGGTTAAATCATCCCGTTGCATCGGTTGCGGGACATGCGTTTTGATCTGCCCGACCGGTGCATTTAAATTTGAGAGTGTTACCGGGTTCCAATACGTCTCTCCCTCTCAGTCATCCTACCGGCTCGGATACTATCGTCTGGGCGGTGAGCTTGATCTTCATCCCACTTACGAGCAGGATATCACCGCTTTGCTGGCAAACCCAAAGGAGGGTGAATAACCCATGGGTGAAACAAACCTTCATACATTAGCTCGTATTGGCGTTTTCATTTGTGATTGCGGCGGGCGTATCTCCGGATCATTGGACTCCAGTGCGCTTCAAAAACACATCGGCCAGATCGACGGTGTTGCCTATACCTGCCACGAAGCATATCCTTGCAGCAAGGATGGGCAGGCGCGCATGCAAAAAGCTATCAACGAACATTCATTGGACCGCATCCTGGTGGCAGGCTGTACTCCCCGTCTGGTGGAAAGATTGTTCCGCACAAACGTCAAAACCGCCGGACTTGACCCGGATTATTTACATATGGTCGATATCCGCGAACAGGTAGCATACGTCCATGGTGATCACTCTACTGCATTGAAAAAGGCTGTCACGCTGATCGAAATGGGTGTCGCCCGTTTGTCTTCCACATCAAAAGCACCACTACAGAGCAGTACGATAAACAAAAAGGCGCTGGTGATTGGAGGCGGGCTAAGTTCAATGACGGTCGCACTCGGATTGGCGGATCAAGACATACCGGTCCTGTTTGTGGAAGCAACAGGAATTGTGGGGGGTGAAAGCCACAGCCTGGACGATCAGATCAACCAGGCCATCGCCCGGAAGAGCGAAATGGTCTTGAAACATCCCCAGATCGATATTCTCTTCAACGCCAGGGTGACTGAAGTCTCCGGTCATCCAGGCGAATACAGGGTTCAAATATTGCAGGGTGACCAGACCACGCTGCATGCGGTGGGTGCCATTGTCATCAACAACGGCACACAGTTAAAAACACCCGGGTCCGGCCGCTGGTATGACCGTTTGAGGGTGAAATCTCAGTTTGAATTTGAAGCCGAACTCAAACAGGCCACCGCTTCAGGCCAGAAGCTCGCCTTGAAGGATGTGGTCATGATCTTT
The DNA here is from genome assembly GCA_963701225.1 of uncultured Chloroflexia bacterium. Taxonomy (GTDB): domain Bacteria; phylum Chloroflexota; class Anaerolineae; order Anaerolineales; family Anaerolineaceae; genus JAFGXF01. Next base: position 2,273,231 of record OY969578.1, read on the forward strand.
TGCTCAGATGAGGATCAGATCGAGCATTGTTCTCGCGTTTGCTGCAATGCCGGCATCCGCCAGGCCATTCGGGTCAAGGAACTGAATCCGGAAGCGAATGTCACCATCCTTTTCCGTGAGATCTACCTGGGCGGGATCGGCGAGGACTATGAATCGGAATTGATGCGCGCCCGCCGGCTGGGGGTGACATTCTTCCGTTACCGGCGGGAGACCCCTCCCGTTATCAGTGAATGCATCGAGCTGGTCGATACACTGACCGGGGAACCGGTCAGACTGGCTTACGACCGCGTCGTCCTGACCATGCCGATGGTGCCGCAGGAGAACGCTAAGATTTTATCCGCACTGCTCGGTCTCCCCCTGGATGAAGCCGGATTCCTGGCAGAACCGCGCGTCAGGCTCAAACCCGGTCGTTATATGCAACCGGGTATCTACGTTCTGGGCAGCGCCCAGCAGCCGGCCGACTCATCGGAAGCGCTCTTCCAGGCGTTCCTGGTTTCTGCACGTGTACACCGCTTTCTCAGCCAACCGGGCATCAGCATCGAAACACCGGTGGCATCCATCGATCCAAACCTTTGCACGGGCTGCGGTAACTGCCCGCAGGTCTGTCCCACAAGTGCCATTAAATTGGAAAAGCGCGAAGGTATTCTATCTCTGTCTGAGGTGGAAGCGCTGAAATGCATCGGGTGCGGCAACTGCGTGGTGGTCTGCCCGGTGAAAGCCATTAACCTGCCAGGCTGGGACAACGTGGAGATCCCCGCTCAGATCAGCGCAGCCTTGAAACCCCGTCAAAATGGCGGCGTGAAGATCATCGCCTTGACCTGTGAGTGGAGCGCCTATGGTGCCGCCGACATGGCCGGGGCACGCAGGTTATCGTATCCAAGCGACGTGCTGGTCATGCGCATGAACTGCTCTGCCCGGTTCGACCCCTACCACATTCTGTGGGCATTTCTGAACGGCGCAGACGGTGTGTTTTTAGGAGCTTGCCCGGTGGGCGAGTGTCACTACGGCATAGGCAATCTATATGCCAGGGAGCGCGTCTCCCGGCTGCGGACGGAATTGAAAGCACATGGCATCGATCCGCGCAGGTTGCGTCTCGAATATCTGACAGTCGATGACGGCAAGAAATTTGCCGAAGGCATCACCGATTTTGTGAAAGAGTTGAAAACCGAAATCATCAAAAAGCAGATGACGACGAGTTCATGATCAATTAGGAGGAAGATATGGCGACGCGCTTGGAATCTGAAGTCTGGTCGCTCGACAACTGTGCGGGCTGTGGGTTGTGTGTAGCTGCCTGCTCCAAACAGGTTCTGGTTTGGGATGGAGGCGATCACCCGCTATTAACCGACCGGATAAAAACCGTGGGGTATACGAAGACCCACCTGGATAGCTGCACCTTCTGTCAACATTTCTGCGAGGAAGCCTGCCCGCGTCTGGATCACTGGCTGCCGTATGAGCCCAAGCTGACCCTGGCGGCAGCCGCCCGCGGACCTATGAAGTCCGGGGCACCCAGCGATATCATCCGCGCCATCCTGACCACCGCCCGCAGTACCGGGTTGATCGACGGGGTGGTCATGTTGGATATCGACCCCTGGGACCTGAAGCCAATGGCGCGGGTGGCATCCACTGTGGAAGACATTGTCAGGGCAGTCGGTCCGCAATATTTATGGGCACCGGTCTTCGATGTATTGAATGAGGCTGTCTTCGAACAAGGTATGGAAAACGTTGCCATTGTAGGAACACCTTGTGCTGCACAAGCCGTCCGCAAGATCAAGATGTCGCAGAATCCACGCTTGAAACCTTATCAGGATGCCATCCGATTGACGATCGGCATGTTTTGCACCGGCATGTACAAACCTGAAATGATCGATGAATTGCTGGTGAAACGGTTGAATATCGCACCCGAACAGGTGAAACGTCTGGAAGTCTCTCCGGACCGTGAATCGCTGCGGGTTGTTTTATGGGACGGCAGCCAGCACACCATCCCCCGCACCCAGGCGGAGAGCTTCACCAAGCCGGGCTGCGGCAGTTGTGATGATTACCTGGGAGAATCAGCCGATATTGCAGTTGGAACTCTGGGAGCGCCGGAGAACTACTCCACCCTGATCGTTCGGACACGCATCGGGGAGATCTTCATTCGCAACGCCACCCAGATGAACCTGCTCGAAACCACCCACCAGGTGGATGAAGCGCTGCTGGCAGCCGCAGCGGCTGAGAAGGACCGCCGCACACGCGCGCAGTCATTCAAGGATCTTCAGATCCTGATGCTGGACGGGTTGGCAGACCCTTTGAAACGCAACGACGCCATCCAGCTTTTCATCAAGTTGTACCGGACGCCTGCGCGTGCCGGGGATAAAGTATCCATCCGCAGCGGATGCACGGGTTGTTAATGAGGTGAATCATGGATATTCTGGATGCTCAATTAAAAGATCTGAAGACCATCAATAAAATCCTGAAAGATAAGCTCAACGGCACACCGCTTAAGATCAAAAATGTAACAAAGCTGCATGGCCTGGGAGCCGGGTTGAAGCACGGTGAGTTGATCGTGGAAGGCAACGCCGGAGATTATCTGGGGGTCTTGAACGCCGGGGCAACCATCCGCGTGACCAAAAACACCGCCAAGTACCTGGCAGACAATATGACCAGCGGGACGGTGATCGTCGAAGGGAATGCCGATTATGGCGCCGGGCAGTATTGCTACGGCGGGACGATCGTCGTGCGGGGTTCGGCGGGTGATTTCACGGCCACCATGAATAAAGGCGCCACGATTATCGTGGCCGGCAATGTCGGCGACGAAGTCGGTACCTACATGTTGAAAGGTGATCTGGTCGTGGTGGGGAATGCCGGGAAGAACTTCGCCAATTACCTGATCCGCGGTAATGTTTATCTGGGGGGTGAATGTGAGAGCTACGGTCACAACACAAAACTAGAACCCTTGACCGAACACGACCTGGCTGCGTTGCGTGGATATTTTAAAACCTACCAGATCAAATCTGATCCTACCACTTTCAAAAAAATCGTGGCGGCGTCGGAAAAGCCGTTCTACCACTAGGAGGTCACGATGGCAATCACAGGTGCATTTTGTGTAAGTGTCAACAAGGAACTCTGCATTAACGCCCGCATGCCGGGGAAATGCGCAACCTGCGCGGAAGTCTGCCCCCATAGTGTCTATGCCTTGGACGCTCAGACAGGTGATATGAGTGTCATCAATTTCAATGCTTGCGTGGGTTGTCGCATCTGCGCGGAATTTTGCCCGGCAGATGCCATCCGCATCAATCCGGCGGAACCGGAAACCTTTACCCGGTACCCATGGACGCTGGCTGCCGTCGAGGAGATCCATTACAAGGCACAGACCGGTGATTACCTGCTGCGTGGGTTTGGAACACAGGGGCAATCGCCCAATTTCGATATGATCACCGTCGTGCCCAGCCAGATTGCCAGCGAGGCGCCGCGTGATAAATATAGAGAGGAATGCGACCTGGAAGTGGTTATCGGAGAGAATACCTGCGAAAAACCGGTCGTGTTAAAAGCGCCATTCGTCTGGGCAGCCATGTCCTTCGGCGCGCTGAGCAAGGAAGCCAAGATGGCACTCGCAATCGGTGCTGCTATGACCGGTACTGCCACCAATACCGGTGAGGGTGGATTGGTGCCTGAAGAACAGTGGCTGACGCGCGGTTACAACGACCGTCAAATGACCAATAAAAAGTGGGAACCGGGCGGCTACCTGGTCATCCAGTGGTCAACCGGTCGGTGGGGTGTTTCTGCAGAGTACCTGAACAGCGGCGACGCAGTTGAAGTGAAGATTGGTCAGGGTGCGAAACCGGGTATGGGTGGTCACCTCCTGGGTGCGAAAGTCACCGAGGACGTCTCGCGCGTGCGTGGTGTTCCGGTCGGATCGGATGCACTCAGCCCCTGTCGTTATTATGACGTCCAGACTCTGGATGATATGAAACACATGGTGGCATTTCTGAGGGATGTCACCAATTACCAGTTCCCGATCTTTTTCAAGCTGGGACCCTCACGCCCTTATGCGGACGTATCCGCCTGCATCGAAGCCGGCGCGGATGCGATCAGCATTGACGGCATGGCTGGCGGAACCGGTTGCTCGCCCGATATCGTAACGCAGGGAGTTGGCATCCCGACCATTGCCTGCATTCCACCTGCCGTCCAGGCTTTGAAAGATCACGGCGTCCACCGCAAGGTGAAACTGATTGCGCTGGGTGGCATGCGCAACGGGTTGGATGCCTATAAGGCGATGGCGCTCGGGGCTGACGCTGCCGGGTTTGGGTCAGCTGCCGAGATCGCGATGGGCTGCCGGGTATGCTATGCCTGTCAAAAAGGCAACTGCCCTTATGGCATTACCAGTCCACGGCCTGAGCTGCGTGCCCGTCTTGACCCGCTCATCGTTGGGCAACGCCTGGCGAATTTCATTCATGCCTGCACGGAGGAAGTAAAGATCCTGACCATGTTATCAGGTCACAGCAGCATCAAGGAACTTTCGACCGAAGACCTCAGGGCAATGGACCTCAATACTGCCGCCTTGACCGGCCTGAAACTCTGCGGATATGAACGTCCGCTGCCCATGTGGGAGGAGGCTGTTAAAAAGCCAGGCGGAAACGGTCACAAGAAAGTACCAGCGGAACGGACCTCGCAAATTCATCGATAACCTGTCGTCCGGATTACTCTTTTTCACCGGTGAAAAGAGGAGGTTGAGATGTCCACCATGCAAGCCGATCAACATCTGGCAGACCAGATAATCGAAAAAGCAGTCGACGAGTGCGCCGGCAGGTTGTTCAGCGGCGATACCCAGCAGGTCTATCTCAGCCTGAAACAGGGGAGGTGCGATGTCTGCGGTCAACTATCTTCAAGCCTGATCAGCCAGGTGGGAGAGTACCTCGGAGAAATCGACCGGACGGTAAAAGCTGTCTATCAATTCGCGCCCGAGACCCTGGCAGGTTCTCCGGGACAGGATAAAGCCCAACCGGTACATCCTCCTCCGGGTTTGAACCTGGTCGTCTGGGTGGACCGTAAAAGCCCGGCGTTGAATGCGCTTGGAGGAACGCTTGAAAATGTATTAACTGAAAGCCGGCGAAAGCTCGGCTGCACCCACGCGCTGCCGGCCTGTTTCACGCTTAACCTTCAAACAGTTGACGATAAAGACATCCTTGAAGGGCGCGGCTTCGGGGTGGTGGTCAATACCGATTATTTACGCAGCATGCGCATCTGGTCGAGAGAAGAACCGGGATCCACCTCAATCGAGGGATCCGAATTGTTGCCGTTAAACCTCGAGATCATCCCCGAAGAGCGTCTGTTTCAAATGGCAAGAGAGATCGAACAACTGCCGGAACCTGAGCGCGGGAATCGACTTCATCATTTGAGAGACTTGAAGGTGACGCTCATCCGCAAACTCATCAGCGACCACCTGACCTATATCAACCTGGCACGGGAATGGTTCTCGTTCGATGACCTGGAATTGATCTACTCCCATAAAATCGGCGCAGGCCGTATCGGCGGGAAAGCAGCCGGTATGTTGCTGGCATATCGCATCCTGAGCGAGGTCGCCGACGATTCCATTCGGGCACACCTGCAGATACCCGAAAGCTATTATCTGGGTTCGGAACAGATGTATACCTTCATGGCCATGAACGGACTGATCCATTGGCATAACCAGAAATATAAATCAGAAGACAGGATCCGGTCGGAATATCAACAGCTCGAACAGGAATTCTTTGATAGCAAATTTCCACCAGAGATCCTGGCAGAACTGCGTACCATTCTCAATCAAGTTGGTATGCGACCTGTCATTGTACGTTCCTCCAGCCAACTCGAGGATAATTTCGGAACTTCATTTGCAGGTAAATATGTCAGCGTGTTTTGCCCCAACCAGGGAACCCTGGAAGAGAATCTGGAAGCCCTTTCCAGGGCAATCACGCGCACTTACGCCAGCACCTTCAGGCCCGAAGCACTGCTCTATCGTCGCGACCGGAGATTACTGGATTACGATGAGCGCATGGCGGTGCTCATCCAGGTGGTGCATGGCGAGCGCTGGGGCAGATATTACCTGCCGTTCGCTGCCGGCGTTGCCTTCAGCCACAACATCTACCGCTGGTCACCTGAGATCCGCCGCGAGGATGGCTTCTCGCGTGTGGTGTGGGGGCTGGGTACGCGTGCGGTGGAGCGGGTCGGTAATGACTACCCGCGCTTGGTGGCACTCAGCCATCCTACCATCCAACCCGATGATTCATCCGAAGCCATCCGGCGTTACTCACAGCGGTTTGTGGACGTCATCGATCTGGAAGACAACACATTGAAGACTCTACCCATCCTCGACGTCCTCAATCCCAACTACCCGCCTTTGCGCTATATGACCCAATTGGAACAGGATGGCTACTTCACAACCCCCCGCAGCCGGATCCTGGAAGCGGACCTGCCAAAGCTGGCGATCACTTATGATGAGTTGCTGAGGCGCACGTCTTTCCCCAGCATACTGTCAAGCGTACTTCACCTGTTGGAGGACCATTACCATACGCCGGTGGATATCGAATATACGGTTAGCCTGCCAAATCCCGAGCAACCCAAACCGGAAGTGATGGTCACGCTGTTGCAATGCCGCCCGCAAAGCAGCTTGAAACAGACCCGCACAATTTCCATGCCCAGGAACCTGCCGTCCGAGGATATCATTTTCACCTCGGATTTTATCGTTCCAAGAGGCTACCTGCCAGAGATCCATCACGTGATTTATGTAGTCCCGGATCTATACTTCGCGTTGGGTGATGCCGCAGCCCGCAACGAGATCGGAAAGCTGGTCAGCCAGCTTAATTCGAAGTTGGGTAAAAAGACATTCATCTGCATCGGACCCGGCAGATGGGGGTCGACCAATCTTGACCTGGGTGTGTATGTGGCTTATGCCGATATATGCAATTCCGGCGCGCTGGTGGAGCTCTCCGGGAAGGGATCCGGGCAGGTATCGGAAGCTTCTCTGGGCACCCATTTCTTCCAGGACCTGATGGAAGCCCAGATCTACCCGATCGTGATCAGTCTCGACCGGCAGGGAACGATATTCAATCAGGATTTCTTCCTGAAAACACCCAACGCGTTGAGCAATTGGGTCAAGGCAGATAAAACATCCACGGAATGCTTGCGCCTGATCGATGTGGTGTCCTTTCGCCCGGGGCATCACCTCGAGGTGGTCATGGATGACGAGAAGGGGCAGACCATCGCCTATATACGACCCGATGCCAGGACCGGTGATAAGGTCTAGCATCGAAACCCAACATATCGAAGGTCTGAATCTGTTACTATTTACTTACGCAGGTGATAGGGGATATCGATAATCACGCTTTGAAAGCCACGCTTGCGGCGCCGGTACAGCAACGCCGCTTTCAGCAACCAGGCAGTCTGGTTATGCAAAAGGGAATGCCACCACCGGGCAGGGACGAACTCCGGCAGGACGATGGTCGCCAGTTGACCATCTGTATGCTGACTGTCGGTTTTATCCAAGTAATCAAGCAGTGGTTGAATGATCGAGCGGTAGGGCGACGTTAAAATAACCAGTGGAATACCCGGGAACAGCTCAACCCATTTTTCCTGCACTGCAGTAGAAGACCCCATTTCCATATCCACATAAACCGCTGTGATATCCGTTGCGATCGTGCGGGAAAACTTAACCGCCTCAACCGTTCCCCGATGCACGCCGGAAATCGGGATGATCACTCGCGGTTTTCGCCTTGATATTTTGGGTATTTCTATCCCTTGCACGGATAATTCTTTACCAATGCGCCGGTAATGCGAGCGGATCCTGTAAAAAACCAAGACCAGAATAACGATCATGAACAACGAGATCCAAGCACCCTGGATAAACCTGGTGGCAGCGATGACCAGCAAAGTCAGACAGGTCACCAAAGCGCCAAATCCGTTTATTCCAGCTTTTAATAACCAACCCGTTCCACGTTTGCGCCACCAATGTCTGACCATACCGATCTGCGATAACGTATAGGCGATAAACACACTAACCGCAAATAACGGGATCAACAGGTGGCTGTTGCCGCTGAAGAGAATGATGAGCACTCCCGTGGCCAGCGCCAACAGGCTGATGCCGTTGGCAAACACCAGCCGGTCACCCAGCCCGGTGAACTGTCGCGGTAGAAAACCGTCTTTTGCCAGGATGGCAGCCAGCCGTGGGAAACCGGCAAAGCTGGTATTGGCTGCCACGGCCAGGATCAACATGGTGCTGATCTGGACCAGGTAATACAGAAAACCGCTCCCGAACAATCTTCGGGCAAGCGCAGAAAGGATCGTTTCATCTGAAGCAGCAATCACTCCCAGATACTGGGTCAAGCCCATACTACCGACGAACAAAACCGCCATCAGGATTGTCATGATGATCAAGGTCTTCCCGGCATTTTTCTCTTCAGGCGTCTTGAACGACGGCACTCCATTACTGATGGCTTCGATACCGGTCAAAGCCGTACAACCGGCGGAAAAGGTATGTAACACCAGGAGAAGAGTCAACGGTACCTCCGGGCGGGGAGCGACAGTCGCAAGCGGTAAAGATCCCCCACTCAGTAACTGATAGACACCGTATCCAAGCATGGGAAGATAGACAAACAGAAACAAGTACACCGGTATGGACATCACCGTCCCGGTCTCTTTCAAACCGCGCAGATTGGAAAGGGTCATGATCACCAGTAAAACCAACGCCAATAGCACACGGTAACGCCACAGGACAGGGATGGCGGAGGCAATCGCTTCGACCCCGGCAGTCAGGCTGACGGCGGCCGTCAACAGGTAGCCGATCAAGAGTGCTGCTCCGGTAATTAATCCAGGCGAGGTCCCCAGGTTCTCACGCGCCACCACATACGAACCGCCTCCGGAAGGATAGCCCTGGATGGTCTGATAATACGACAAGCCGACGATCACCAACAGCCCGGTGATCGCCAGGCCGATCGGAAAGGCGAGCGCCAGCCCTGCACTGCCTGCCACCACCAGACCCAAGTAGATTTCCTGGTTGGCATAGGCAATCGAAGACAGGGCATCCGGCGAGAAAGCAGCCAGCGCCCGAATCTTATTCAGTTTTTTTTCGCCGAGTTGTGCCGTCGGCAGTGGGGGTCCGATGAGGAATTCTTTTATCCTGGCAAGCATCTGGCCCAAGTATACATCAGATGGTATGGCGTCCCCGCCACGAGTCCAAAGTGAAGCGAAGGAACCCCGCGACCTTAGGAAGCAGTGGCAGTGATCTCTTCCAGACCCCACACCTCCCCGTATATTTTATGTTTCCCGTTTAGTTATTAATATATGATAAAATATCCAAAACGTTTTGGAGATTTTATGCCAATTACGATACGTGAAGTAGCCAAGCGCCTGAATTTATCTATCACGACGGTTTCCCGTGCACTGGATGGCTATGACGATGTTGCCCAGGAGACACAGCAAAAGGTTATCCGCACAGCCCGGAAAATGGGCTATACCCCCAATCGTGCTGCACGCCAGCTGCGGCGGCAAAAGGCAGATACTATTGGATTTATCCTTCCGGCGTCAGCTCAACGCATTTCCGAACCCTTTTTCATGGAATTCATCGCCGGGATGGGGGATGAACTCACATTGCAGGGATACGATCTTTTGGTGGCTAACGCAACCACCGAGGAGAATGAGAAGGACCTCTATCAGCGCTGGGTTGGTAGCAATAAAGTGGATGGTTTGATCGTTAACCGGATCTATGCAAAGGATTGGCGTGTTCAATTCCTCAGTGAGCGTAAAATCCATTTTGCTGCTCTGGAACGTTCGAATGATCCAGCTCATTATCCATCCATTCAGGTGGACGGTGAACAATGTTATTTTGACCTGTTGACTCATCTGGTTGAGAATCGCTTTCTAAAGATCGCCTTTATTGGAGGTCCAACCCAGCTGGTCAATCATAAGAATCGGCTCGCCTGGATCAAGAAAGCGGCGAAAAAGCTTGATCTTGAGATCGAATCCGGGTTGGTGGTGAGCTCAGACTTGACCAGCATGGGCGGATACCAGGCAGCAAAAGAGTTACTTCAAAGTGCCACCCCTCCTGATGCTATCCTATGCATCGATGATGAAACAGCTTTTGGTGTGCTGCATGCTGCGCACGAGATGGGTTTGTCGATCGGCTCACAGATTGCCATTGCAGGTTTTGATGGCACTCTGGAATCCAGGCATACAGAACCGCCGTTAACCACCCTGGATATCCCGCTCTACGATATAGCCCGCGATTTGGTTCGCATGGTTTTGAAATCCCTGGCGGGTGATACCTCGAAAGAGAATAGCATCAAGATCATCCCCGAACTTCAAGTTCGCGGATCGACCCATCAGCTTGTGTAAAAGACATCTCACATTTGGTGAAAAGCCGCCTTGGTGTCCAACCGGCTTTTTATTGATTATCGAATTACTGAATTTAAAGGAAAGTCTGAGAAAGAGGTCTATATGAAAATCGAATCTTGCATGAAACGGAATGTGGTTTCAATACCCCTTGACTCATCCATCGAAGAAGCTGCGCGAGTGATGGTGAACAAGCATATTGGCATTCTGCCTGTCGTGGATGATTGTAATAAGCCTGTCGGTGTCGTTTACATGAGCGATTTGTTATCACTGGAATTACCAGATTTTCTCGATTTGATAGGAGATTTAGCCTTTGTACATGATTTTGGCGCCGTGGAAACGACACGTCCCAGCCCAGATAAGCTTGAACAACCTGTAAGTTCGGTCATGCAACCGGTGATAACAACCGAGGAAGGCAGCGGTCTGCTTCGAAGCTATGCTCTCATGATCCATGACGACCTGTCTGACCTGCTGGTCACCAATGGTGCCGGGAAACTGGTCGGTATCGCCTCACGAGTTGATATCGGTACAGCTGTGCTTTCCATGTGGCCGATGGGAGATAAGTCATAATGCTCGTCGCGATTATCTCCAGTTCGATTTTTCTCCTTTGTCTCGGTTTAATTTTTTCAGAGAAGCTGAATCGAACCATTGTTGGTTTTGCGGGCGCTGTATTGATGGTCACATTGGGGAAATTGTTTGGGTTTTATTCAGAAAGCCAGGCACTTGAGGCCGTCGATTTTAATACGCTCGGCTTGCTGTTGGGTATGATGATTCTTGTCTCATTACTGGAGCCGACAGGTTTTTTTCAGTATTTAGCAGTATGGGCTGGAAAGCTCTCAAAAGGCCGGCCATTGTATCTGCTAGTGTTGTTGGGGTCTGTAACCACAGTTGTTTCAATGTTTCTTGACAACGTTACAACCATCGTGTTGATCGCACCAGTAACCATATTGATATGTGAAATACTCGGTATCAATTCCACACCTTTCCTTTTGGCTGAAGCCTTGCTTTCCGATACCGGGGGTGTGGCGACTCTGGTTGGCGATCCTCCAAACATTCTCATCGGATCGGCTGCCGGCCTTTCATTTGTTGATTTCTTGGTTTATGCCATGCCGGTCGTCATCGTCGCTTGGTTTGTCGCCCTGCTCCTCTTGCGATTTCTTTTCCGACGCGAGCTGGAAATCAAGCCACGAAAGAAAAATGCTTTAATGCGTCTCAATCCTGATGAGGCTTTGGTTGATCGAAAGAACACCAGAAAGGTACTTATCGTCTTGGGCGGAGCTATCCTTTTCTTTTTCCTTTCCCATTATATGCACCTGAGTCCGTCTTTTGTCGCCTTAAGTGCTGCGGCAGTGGCACTGATATGGGTGAGACCTGATATGAAGAAAATGTTCGAGCATATTGAATGGAGTGTCTTGATTTTCTTTGCCGCTCTATTTGTAATGGTTGGTGGTTTAGAAGCCGCTGGGGTTCTTAATATGCTGGTCGTCTTGCTCGAGCGAGCCAGTTCCATTCCACCCGTCCTATTTGGAGTCATCATCATATGGGTGGTGGCTGGTCTATCGGCTATAGTCGATAACGTTCCAATAACGATAGCGATGATCCCGATTATTGAAGGATTGGGGGCGGCCGGGATTAATACTGGCCCACTCTGGTGGGCGCTTGCCTTCGGTGCTGGATTCGGTGGCAATGGAACTATCATCGGTTCAACGGCGAACATTGTTGTAGCCAATCTTTCTGAAAAAACGCGTTCACCGATCACCGCCAAACTCTGGAATAAACGCGGTTTGCCGGTAATGCTCGCCACCTGCGTGGTAGCGTCAGTCCTTTACGCCCTGATTTATCCATATTACTTGCGTTGACGATTAAAGATTGGCAATTCTTTGACAGGCTCATCAATGAGAGAACATAACCAGGGCAGGAGATTGATCATGAAAAAAACAGTCATTGCTGGCGCCTTGGGTGAATGTGTCCATGTGGCTGGCGTATCGAATTTTCTGCAGCTCGCCGAGACAGCTGGCTGGCGAACTGTTTTTCTCGGACCTGCGGTTTCAATTGAGAAAATTCTGAACGTCGTGAAACATGAATTTGAAAACAATTCATCCACACCAAGTCAATTATTGGTTGGAGTCTCCTATCGTTTGACCCCAGAAACAGGCGAGCGTCTGCTTGGTCAATTCGCCGAGGAAGCTGCGGACTTGCATGCAGCCGGTGTTAGATTTGTATTCGGGGGCACACCCCCGGTAGCCGAGAGAGCGATAGCTCTGGGATTTTTCGAACGCATTTTCGACGGCAGCCAGCCGATCGAGGAGGTCCTTGCTTTCCTGAAAGGGCAGGCAAATCCTCCATCGGAGGAAACGGATTACCGGCAATCGGTGATAGAGAGGATCCAATGGAAGTCACCCTACCCACTTCTTAGGCATCATTTTGGACTTCCCACCATGCAAGACACTCTGGAAGGTGTTGAAAAAATCGCGTCGGCGAAAGTGCTGGATGTCATCTCGCTTGGGATTGATCAGGATGCCCAGGAAAACTTCTTTCACCCTGAGAGACAAGATCCACGTCGCAAAGGAGCTGGGGGCGTCCCGGTACGTACAGCAGATGATTACCGGTCGTTATATACCGCCTCGCGCTGTGGCAATTTCCCCTTGATGCGCACGTATTCTGGCACCGATGATTTCATAAGTCTGGCTGAAATGTACATAGATATCATCCACAATGCCTGGTGTGCCATTCCGCTATTTTGGTTTAACCAAATGGATGGTCGTGGACCGTGGGACCTGGAAGGATCGATCCGTGAGCATCAAGGGGTGATTTCCTTTTATAGTGAGCGGGGGATTCCCGTTGAGTTGAATGAGCCACATCATTGGGGAATGCGTGATGCCCCGGATGTCATCTCGGTAGTGTCAGCATACCTGTCTGCTTGCAACGCCAGGCACTACGGTGCTAGGGAGTATATTGCCCAACTGATGTTTAACTGCCCGCCTGGCTTGTCGGATGTGTTGGACTTGGCAAAGATGATCGCCATCCAAAAGATGATCGAACCCTTGCGCGGTCCCGAGTTTCACATCTGGTATCAGACGCGTACTGGTTTGTTGAGCTATCCTCAAGATGTACGTGCCGCCAGAGCGCATCTTTCTGCCAGCATCTACCTGCAAATGGCGTTGAGCCCTCACATCATCCATGTGGTCAGCCAGAGTGAAGCAGATCATGCAGCGACATCAGATGATGTGATCGAGGCTTGCACGATGGCAAAATGGGTGATCGAATCCGCGATAAAAGGTCAGCCGGATATGTTGCACAATGCCAGGGTTCAGGATCGCGCGGATGAATTGGTTCGTGAAGCCCACTTTACGATTGATGCGATCCGTTCGATTCATCTTGGAGAGGATTGTGATCCGCTTACATACCCTGCTACCCTTTCCAGAGCGGTCGAGATGGGCATTCTGGATGCCCCACAGTTAAAGAATAATCCGATTGCAAGCGGAAAGATAAAATCCCGTATCGATCACGGAAAATGCATCTGTGTTGATGAAGATGGAATAGTGCTTCAGGAGGAAGAACGCATCCGTCAGGTAATGAAAGAAAAGAAAGGATGATAAGACAATGGAAGAGAAAACAAGGTACACCGTAATTGGTGCAGGGCATGGGGGCAAGGCTATGGCAGCGCACCTGGCATTAATGGGTTTCCCTACCGTGCTATATAACCGGACAGCAGAACACATTTCAGCAATCAAGGAGTTGGGTGGAATTGACCTGGAGAGCTATCCGGGTGGACCGGTTGGTTTTGGGAGAATGAACTTTTCAACGTCTAATTTGGGTGATTCTGTACAGGATGCTGATGTGATCATGGTCGTGGTTCCATCCTCAGCCCACGCTGATGTTGCTAGAGCCTGTGCGGTTCACGTGAAAGATGGGCAAACCATCATCCTTAATCCAGGGCGTACTTGTGGCGCGATTGAATTTGCCAAGATATTCAAAGACGAGGGTTGTATAAGCGATGTCACGATTGCTGAGGCAGAAACCTTCATTTATGCTTCCCGCTCTGATGGGCCGGCTCAGGCAAAGATATTCAGAATAAAAGAAGCTGTTCCACTGGCTGCTTTACCTGCTACTAAGACCAAACAAGTATTGGATAAAATTCATCCGGCTTATCCTCAATTTATTGATGGTGGAAATGTGTTGCAGACCGGGTTGAATAATATGGGCGCCATCTTCCATCCGGCGTTGACTCTCCTGAATGCCGGCTGGATCGAAGCGACTCATGGGGATTATCAGTTTTATATCGATGGTGTGACCCCGTCCGTGGCAAGGGTGCTTGAAGCCCTGGATCGAGAACGGGTGACCGTTGCCTCCTCCCTTGGGTTACGCGCTCGCACGGCCCAGGAATGGTTAAAACTGGCCTATGACAGTGAAGGCGAAAACCTGTATGAGGCCATCCAAAATCAGCAAGGTTATTATGGTATTAAAGCTCCGGCCACCCTTGCACATCGTTATATCTTCGAGGATGTGCCGATGAGTATGGTACCAATCGCATCCCTGGGCCAGGCTTATGGCGTTTCGGTGCGTGCAATGGATTCGATAATTCGATTGGCGTGTATTGTACATCGTACAGATTATTGGCGACGGGGTCGAACGCTTGATAAATTGGGAATCGCACAATTATCGGTAGGAGAACTGACCCATTATGTGAACGAAGGTATACGGGATTAACCTGATTCAGTAAAATGAATATACATTCCAGCCTTCAATGCTTACCCGTTCTTTTATTATATAACGTCGATCCCGAATGGCCATTAGGCGATATTAACGAGGCACGACAGGCTTCTAGGCTCATATGTGATGCATTAAACTGTGAAGGTTACACAGTATCAGAAATATGTATTGATGATCCTGACCTGATCTCGCGATTGAAGGAATACGGTTCAGACACTTGCGTAGTTTTTAACTGGTGCGAAGAGCTTCCGGGCGTCCTACATAGCTCTGCCCAGGTGGCGAAAACTCTTGAGATGCTAGGTTTCATTTTCACCGGTGCAGGGTCTGATACTCTGGCGCTAAGCGAGGATAAGCCGTCTGTCAAACAGAGGCTTCATGCGGCGGGAGTTTCAATACCACCCTGGCGCGTATATACCTCCACCTCACCAGATGGATGGAATCACTTCCCTGCAATAGTTAAGCCTGCTTTTGAGCATTGCAGTTATGGGGTGACGAACGAGGCTGTTGCCCTGAATTCTGGAGAATTAAACAAACGCATCGATTACATTATGGAAACGTTCGATCAACCTGTACTGGTGGAGGAGTTTATTGATGGGAGAGA
The DNA here is from genome assembly GCA_963701225.1 of uncultured Chloroflexia bacterium. Classification (GTDB taxonomy): domain Bacteria; phylum Chloroflexota; class Anaerolineae; order Anaerolineales; family Anaerolineaceae; genus JAFGXF01. The sequence goes on from OY969578.1 coordinate 2,288,883, forward strand.
ATTCCATGTGACCATCGTTGGTAATGGTGATCCTGAGATTTTCCCGATCGCTGAGATGGATTTTTCAACAATCACAGACATAAAAAAGCGTTTGTGTACCTACGATTCAAAGTTTGACCCCTCATCGGAGCAATATCAATCGATCAAGCTTCGTTTACCGGCTTTGTTAACAAAGAAAGAAGAATTGGATTTGCGGAAAACTGCCTTGAAAGCTTATAGTGCCATTGATTGCCGTGATTATGCCCGCTTGGATATTCGGCTTCGAAATGGCATTTTCTATGTTCTGGATGTCAACCCTAATGCAGATCTCAGTCCAGACACCAGCTCAGCACTGGCAGCTGAGGCGAGCGGTTTGTCTTATGGGCAACTTGCAAGCTTATTGATCAAGCTGGCTACTAACAGGTTCCATATATAGCCAATTGAAAGAAAAGATTTCCAATGAAGATTTTGATTATTGCAACCCCATACGATGAGCGAACTGGTGTGGGGGTACCGGAGTCTTATTTTAAATGGTTGCGCGATATCCTTTTTGAGGTGGATATCTTACCCAGGTTAATCAAGGCGACAACTACTTCTTTCATTAAGAATGTGTTGATTGATGAAAAACCGGATATCGTTTTCAGTTCAGCTTATGAAGCCAAAGAGAGAACAGGACAAAAAAGCACGGTTATCCATCAACTATTGGATACACTTGGTGTCCCTTATATCGGTTCTTCGCCTGAAACACTTGAGCTGGCTTTATCAAAGGTCAAGCTGAAACGTTGTTTGTTAGATGCAGGCATCGCCACTCCGGGTTATTACCTCTTCCGATCTGGTATTTTCTTTGATCCTGCCGGGGAGAGGGCTGCTCTTCCTTCGAAATTCCCATATATTTTAAAACCCTGCAAGGAAGGTAATAGCCGGGGGATCAGTGAGGATTCAATTGTATGGGATGAACAATCCTTGTTCGATCGATTGAGTGGCATTTCTGACAGATACCCGGAAATTCTGATTGAAGAGTACCTCGGAAAGTATGATGATTTGCGTGAGTTCACTGTTGCCATGATCGGTAATGCTCAACATCGGTTTGTTCTTCCGGCTGAAATCAAGTTGTTTTCAAAACACCCGTTCCGGGTCATTACTACAACTGACAAAACACAGCATAAGACCCTGGCAATACCAGTATATGAGTCCGGTTTGACAAGCAGGATCAGCCGGTTGGCTGAAGAAGTTTTTGATGTGATTGAAGCGCGTGATTATGCCCGGTGTGATATGTTATATGCGAAAGGCAAGTTGAAGGTCATCGAAGTTAACGGGCAGCCAATGATCCCGGATATATGGTTCGATGCTTGCGCAAAAACAATCGGTATGAACCGGCGGGAGTATTGTCTTGCGATCTTTTATTCAGGAATTTCTCGGTATAAAAATGGTGAGGATTCATCACTGGTCATGCCACAGAAATTTCTGTATGCTATCCATTCCTGGCTATAATGATATTCATGTTTTCATGATACCTATTAGTGCCTGTTTATTGATCCCAGTCTTACTTCATTCCAGCAAAATGCCAGCTACCCATTCAGCTCCCCGACTGCGCTCAGGATCTATAAGGAAATCCTCGACTACACTCCTGCATTCATCCAGATCGAACCGCCTTGGATGGTTGTCCTCCCTCGAATTGGTATACTGGAGTATAAGGTTAAGTCCGTATGAGTTCTTTCCTCATCTTGGTTGTTCCGGCCGTTTTTTCCTTGGATGTTAAGATTAGAAACAGTTTAGGGTGAATCCTTTCGATGGTCGCTTTTCAACCTGATTGAACATATTTTGCCGATTTTACATGCCGACTAACTTTTCACTTACTTCCCATAGTTTTTTCCAGGTTTCGCGGTTATATGATTTTGGGTTTGAATGTACCTGTTTATTATTCTCATCAAAATAGCCACCAGTAATCTCTTGAATGGCAGGATCTGCTGCAAGATAGACATAGGTTTTTGCTTGTTGTTCCGGGGTTATCGACATGCTCCGCTTGAGGCGATAAACACTTTGAATCCATTTTGGTAAATCGCTGATACGCTCATCAGGAAGTGCTACATTCGTTACCCTTACACAGTTGACGGTGACACCGGTCCCCTTCAATTTCTCCGCGAGATCGTAGGTGAACATGACCTGTGCCTGTTTTGATTGATAATAAGCATGTTGAGGGCTGAATTTTCGCTCACCATTCAGATTGTTAAATTCAATATCAAGCGATGGGTATACAATCAATCCCTTTGAGGCAACTGTGATGATCCTGCTTGGAGCGCTATTTTTAAGCATATCCATCAACAGGTGGGTCATTAGGAATATACCGATATGATTGGTGGCAAAAATAGTCTCAATCCCATCTTCAGTCAAGACAGGTGTTTTCATGGTTTGATCAAAATTTGCAGCATTATGGATAAGTACATGCAAATGTTTGTACCGTTTCTTGAATTCTTGCACAAATTTTCGAATGGATACATTCGACGAGAGGTCCAACTGTAAGAACTCGATTTTGTCGCTTTTGGTAGCTTTTAGAACTTCATCCAACGCCTTGGCTCCGCGATCAGTTGAACGGCAAGCCATAACCACATTCGCGCCTAAACTTGCCAGTTGGATTACTGCAGCTTTCCCGATTCCGGAATTTGCGCCGGTGACTATAATGGTTTTATTAGCCAGGTTGTAAGTCATTTGATTATCCTTTTTATTTGCATTATTTATTTTGCTAATCCATTTTGTAAGATGGAAATTATTTGGTTATATACTTGCGCAACTTCATCAGCTCGAACAGGGAAAATATTCCCCTGATCCTCACCGTTAGGATAATTGAGAGTTCGGGGTTTTATTAATTTTCCTAATTCTGCTATGGCTGTTGTAAAGATGAAGGATGCAACCTCCGAATCCACTTCCGGTCGAATTTGACCTTTTTGTTTGCCTTCCTCAATTAAAGTTCTGAAGTATTGGTAGCTTGACTGTACTCCTCTTTCCACTAAATCATCCGGTAATGGAGATTTACCATGAATGGCGCGATATCCTATTTTTGCCAACTTTGGATACTGCAATTCAAAATTTGACATTTCTTGAAAAAGGTAGCGAAGTGTTTCGAATAGATTCATTTCAGAATCAGGTGGTTTGGCAGTTTTAAGCATCTCTGCTTTTTTTCGTGCTGCCAGTTCAAGTAAATAGTGATACAGCTCTCGTTTATCGGTAAAATACTGGTACAAACTACCCTTAGCTATTCCAGATCTTGCTACGATCTTTGAAATCGATGAACTGTCGTAATCATGTTCAGCAAACTCATCGATTGCACATTCGAGGATTTTTTCCCGTTTATCTTCCGGTAAATTGAAAAATGTTGGGTTTGGCATCCTTTTCTCCATTTCGATATGACTGCCTAGTCATATGACTGAGTGGTCATATTATAGGTATTTTTTCCGGGTTGTCAAGGGTCATTATTCAAATAAGATAATATGGCAGTTTCATTCCTTTGGTGCGGGATATGCGATGAGAGTCTCAATGATCAACTACACCAATACAAAATACTGCCATTTCTGCCCTAATCCTGACGCTCTTGACATTTTCTTGACATATCCGGGTTATTTCTTGCCTTTATCTTAATATTAAGTGAGTTATTTATTGAAGGTTGTTAATTAGATATCAGGTAAAATGAAAATTCATCCTCAATACAATAATATCTATGAAGATACTATCGACCGCAAACCGAATCCCACCTGGGCAGGGTTGTTTATCGGCAAGCCTATAGCCACGGCCGATGCCGCCCATCAGGCCATCGGAAAATTAATCGGCCTGGCAGTATTTTCATCTGATGCGCTCTCCTCGGTGGCTTACGGGCCCCAGGAGCTGATGACCATTCTGCTGGTGGCAGGTACTGCTGCGCTGCAACTGACACTGCCCCTGGTGCTTGGCATTGTCGCGTTGCTGGCCATCCTGACTTTTTCATACGAACAGACCATCCACGCATATCCGGGTGGCGGGGGTGCATACATCGTCGCCCGCGACAACCTGGGTGAGCTGCCCGCGCAAACTGCCGGTGCTGCATTATTGACTGATTATGTTTTAACGGTGGCCGTTTCCATCTCTTCCGGTGTGGCCCAACTCACCTCTGCCTACCCGGTTTTGTACGCTTATCGGGTGGAGATTGCAGTCGCCTTGATCGCCTTTATCATGGTCATCAACCTGCGCGGGGTAAAGGAGTCCGGCACAACATTCGCCATCCCTACCTACTTCTTCCTCCTGATGATGTTTTTCACGCTCATCCTGGGCCTGGTGAAATATGCCTCAGGTAATTTAGGCATGGTCATTGCTCCTCCAGCAGCAGGTATAGATCTCATCCAACCTGTAACGGTATTTCTTATCTTAAGGGCTTTTGCCAATGGCACTTCCTCACTGACCGGTGTTGAAGCCATCTCGAATGGTATTACAGCCTTCAAAGAGCCACGCAGCAAGAACGCCGGCACCACCCTCATCTGGATGGCAGGCATCCTGGGCAGCATGTTAATTGCCACCTCCTTTCTGGCGATCCATATCGGGGCAGTACCTGCTGAAAGTGAAACTGTAGTCTCGCAGCTTGCCCGAACGGTGTATGCCAACCGAGGTGCCTTATACCTGGCTACCATTTCTTCCATCACAATCATCCTGATCATGGCTGCCAACACGGCTTTTGCGGACTTTCCCCGACTGGGAGCTTTGCATGCAGGGGATGGTTTCCTGCCCAAGCAGCTGACTGCCAAAGGCAGCCGGTTGGTGTTCTCACGTGGCATCATGACCCTGGCTGCAGTATCTTCTCTCCTCGTCATCCTCTTCAGGGCCAGCGTCACAGCTTTGATACCGCTATATGCCATCGGTGTTTTTCTTTCTTTTACCCTATCCCAAACAGGGATGGCCCGCCGCTGGTGGAAATCAGGACATCTTAAACCAGGTGAGGAGATCGTAGAACCGGGGTCAACATTAATACATGAAAAAGGGTGGCTCCTGAGGATGTTTATTAATGGATTTGGGGCTGTTCTAACTGCTATCGTTATGATCATTTTCGCTGTTACCAAGTTTAAAGACGGGGCATGGGTTATTGTCGTATTAACCCCCCTATTGGTCCTCGTATTTTTTACGATCCATCACCATTATAAAAGGCTGGCAAAGCAGTTATCGCTGGAAAATCATGTTTACCAGAGACGTTGGACACGCAACCGGGTGATCATGCCTATCGGCGGGGTGCATAATGGTACGCTGATGGCATTGAAGTATGCCAGTACTCTTTCCATGGATTTGACGGCATTGCATATCAGCATTGACCAGAAGGAGACTGAAAAGATTGAGGAAAAATGGGCCATTTGGGGTGAAGGTGTGCGCCTGGTGGTTCTGCAGTCACCATACCGTGAGTTTTTGGAGCCTTTGTTGGAGTACATCGATCAACTTTCAGAGCAGCTTGGTCCCAATGAAGGAATCACCATTGTCGTACCACAATTTAATTCACGCCACTGGTGGACTCGCCTCCTTCATGCCCGTACCGCTGAAATGATCCGCCGCAGCCTGTTGAATCTCAATAATATCGTTATTTTGGAAGTACCATACCAGGTTGAATAATTAATTGCCCGACAGTCACATGCACCGGCCACTAACCGGTGCATATTCATTTTTATAAGGTCCTTTTCATGATTTTATCCATACCTTGATTTGTTCTTGACACATTCCATATGTTTCTTGCTGTTATTTTAATCTGGGGTGGTGTAATGTTAGGCGGGTTTACAAGAAAAACTATGACTGATTTTTATATTTTATTCCTGTTGATTTGTATTTCCCTATTCCTGTTGGGATTGCTTTATCTATGTGACCGGCTTATGGAGATTTGAAATGAATGGTTTCATCATCCTGACCAGCGTGATCGCGCTGGGTTTACTTATCTACCTGTTAATTTCTTTGATTAAACCGGAGTGGTTCGGATGAACCCGTTCAGCTGGCTTCAATTTGTTGTTTACTTTATTGTCTTGTTGACACTGGTAAAACCACTCGGTCTCTACATGGCACGCATTTACCAGGGCGAGAGAACATTCCTGTCGACTGTCCTTGCCCCGGTTGAACGTTTTTTCTACCACATCGCTGGGATCAAATCTGATGAGGAGATGGGATGGAAAACCTATGCAGGTGCGTTGTTATTCTTCAATCTGATCGGGTTGTTCGTCCTCTATCTGTTGTTGCGTCTTCAACATGTTCTCCCGCTCAACCCACTGGGTCTCAGTTCTATAACATCCGACCTTGCATTTAATATATCTGTCAGCTTTACCACCAACACCAATTGGCAGAGTTATGGCGGTGAAACGACATTGAGTTATCTCACCCAGATGTTCGGCCTGACCACACAGAATTTTTTGTCAGCTGCGACGGGCATGTCAGTCTTAATCGCACTCATCAGGGGGATTGCCCGCCATACAACACAAAAACTCGGAAACTTCTGGGTGGATTTGACCCGTTCCACATTCTATATCCTGATGCCACTGGCATGTATCCTGGCAATGGTCCTTGTTTCGCAGGGGGTGGTGCAGACACTTCGACCATATCCGGTTGCCAGGGTTCTGGACCAAACGACAGGAACTGCCACGCAGACATTGCCACTTGGTCCGGTAGCTTCACAAGTTGCAATCAAACAATTAGGGACAAATGGCGGTGGATATTTCAACGTTAACTCGGCGCATCCGTTCGAGAATCCCACTCCATTCTCCAATTTTCTGGAAATGCTTGCCATTTTACTCTTCCCGGCTGCACTGACATATACCTACGGCAAAATGGTCGGTAATACACGCCAGGGATGGGCGATCCTGACAGCGATGATACTGGTGCTGGTGGCAATGGCGGGCATCGCGTTCTGGGCAGAATCCCAGGGCAATCCGATGTTCGCTTCGCTGCGAATCGACCCATCTTCGGGCAATACGGAGGGCAAGGAGGTGCGTTTTGGCATTGTTAATTCAGCTTTATGGGCGACGGTGACCACTGCTGCATCGAATGGCTCGGTGAATTCCATGCTTGATTCATTTACACCGCTTGGCGGGTTGGTGCCAATGTGGATGATGCAATTGGGCGAGGTCATTTTCGGTGGGGTTGGCTCAGGCATGTATGGAATCCTGGCATTTATTTTCATCGCCGTATTCGTTTCCGGATTAATGGTCGGACGCACACCTGAGTATCTGGGTAAAAAGATCGAGATCTTCGAGATGAAAATGGCAGCGCTGATCGTTTTGATCCCAGTCTTGACGGTATTGCTTGGTACATCCATCGCCCTGATTGCCCCGGCCGGTCAGGCTGGAATTTTTAACGGCGGACCACAAGGTTTCAGCGAGATGCTATACGCATTCTCTTCGGCAGGTAACAACAACGGTTCGGCTTTTGCTGGCTTGAATGCGAACAATCCCTTCTACAATATAACTCTTGGCATCGCTATGTTGATTGCCCGTTATGCCCTGATCATACCGGTATTGGCCATAGCCGGATCGCTGGCGTCCAAGAAGAAGGTACCTGTGAGTGCTGGGACATTACCCACCCATACGCCACTTTTCATTGCTTGGTTGATCGGCGTTATTGTCATCGTCGGGGCGCTGAGTTTCCTGCCAGCACTGGCACTGGGACCCATCGTACAGCAGTTAATGCTCGGCCTGGGGAGGTTGTTCTGATGAAGTCGAAGGATTCTCAATCTGTAGTCCGTCGTGTAAAAATATACCGTCGTGCCATGCTGGATGCACTTCTTAAACTTAATCCACGCCAACAGGTACGTAATCCGGTCATGTTTGTAGCCGAGGTGGGCAGCCTGTTGACCACCATGCTGTGGGTCCAGGCTTTAATCGGGAAAGGTGAGGCTCCAGCAGGTTTCGTTGGTACGATAGCACTCTGGTTGTGGTTCACCGTCCTGTTCGCCAATTTTTCTGAAGCTCTGGCTGAAGGGCGTGGCAAAGCTCAGGCTGAGTCGCTGCGCAAAGCACGCCAGGATACACCTGCCAAATACATGCACAAGAAGTCTGATACTCTGGAAACAGCGCGTCAGGCAGTCGAACTTGTATCTTCCACCAGGTTGCAAAAAAATGACCTGTACCTGGTCGAAACCGGTGACATCCTGCCTGCTGATGGCGAGATACTGTACGGAATCGCTTCAGTGGATGAAAGTGCTGTGACCGGTGAGTCGGCTCCCGTCGTACGCGAAGCGGGAGGGGACCGGTCGGCAGTTACCGGCGGCACTCAGTTGTTGTCTGATTGGCTTATCGTGCGCGTCAGCGCCAACCCCGGACAGGGGTTCCTGGACCGGATGATCTTGATGGTCGAGGGAGCCAGGCGACAGAAGACACCCAATGAGATTGCTTTGGGTGTCCTGCTTTCCAGTTTTACTATCGTGTTCCTCGTCGTCTGCGTTACTCTATACCCCTTCTCCCAATTCAGTGTTCGGGCTGCCGGACAGGGGACACCCATCACAATTACCGTTTTGGTGGCACTGCTGATTTGTCTGATCCCGACCACCATTGGTGGGTTGTTGTCAGCCATCGGAATCGCCGGAATGGACCGGCTCATTCAGCATAACGTCATTGCCATGTCGGGGCGGGCTGTGGAGGCAGCAGGCGATGTGGATGTACTCCTGCTGGATAAAACCGGTACTATCACGCTTGGAAACCGCCAGGCGGTAGAGTTCATCCCGGTTGGTGGAATCGGTCAACGCGAACTGGCCGAGGCTGCACAACTGGCTTCATTGGTTGACGAAACTCCCGAGGGTCGCTCGATTGTCGTGTTGGCCAAGGAAAAGTATGGATTGCGCGGACAGGTGATGGGTGCCAGTCAAAAAGCGCCACAAGGAATGCATTTTATACCTTTTACAGCCCAGACACGCATATCCGGCGTGGACTTCGATGGCACCTCGATTCGAAAAGGCGCTCCAGATACCATAATGGCGTTGATCCAATCCATTGATAAATCAATTCCATCTGACCTCGCCCCTGCGGTGGAAGTCATCGCCCGAAACGGAGGGACACCATTGGTGGTGGCACGGAATGGACAGGTACTGGGCGTCATTCATCTTAAAGACATCGTCAAAGGTGGTATCAAGGAGCGTTTCGCCCAACTTCGAAAGATGGGCATAAAAACCGTAATGATCACCGGGGATAATCCGCTTACCGCTGCTGCCATCGCCGCCGAAGCCGGGGTGGATGACTTCCTGGCGCAAGCCACACCTGAGGCTAAGCTGAAACTCATCCGTGAACACCAGACGGGTGGACGGTTGGTTGCCATGACAGGCGACGGTACCAATGATGCTCCCGCACTAGCCCAGGCGGATGTGGCAGTGGCCATGAACACCGGCACCCAGCCTGCTCGCGAAGCTGCCAATATGGTGGATCTGGATAGCAACCCGACCAAACTAATTGATATAGTGGAGATCGGTAAACAATTGTTGATGACCCGGGGTGCGTTGACCACCTTCAGTATCGCCAACGACGTCAGCAAGTATTTCGCCATTATTCCGGCCGCTTTCGCTTCGACTTATCCGGCTCTCGCAGCATTGAATTTCATGCACCTGGCGACTCCCAACAGCGCCATCCTGTCTGCAGTGATTTTCAATGCACTGATCATCATGGCACTCATCCCGCTGGCATTGCACGGCGTCCCATATCATCCCAAGCCTGCCCAGCGACTCCTGCGCGATAATCTGCTAATTTATGGCATTGGTGGTCTTATCGCACCGTTCATCGGTATCAAATTAATCGATATGTTGCTGGTTTTATTCCGGCTTATATAGGAGATATAAAAATGATCAAACGTCGGATTTGGAAATGGTTTGGTTATTCATCAAGCATATTTCTGTTCATTTGTGATATCACACCCCGCACTTTCAATATCCCCACTGATTGGATTCCATGGTTATTTTTGATATCCATCATCTGGTTTTTTCTTATCATATCTGGATTTTTTACCACATGATTAATCAACTGCGCTCCGCATTTACACTATTTGGCTTGCTTACTCTTCTTACAGGTATCCTTTATCCACTCGCTGTAACCGGTATTGCCCAGGCAGTATTCCCATTTCAGGCGAATGGCAGTCTTATAGAAAATAACACAATGATCATAGGGTCACAGCTTATCGGGCAGGATTTCACGAGACCGCAATATTTTTGGGGACGACCATCTGCGACACCCGGTTCACCCTACAATGCCTTTGATCCGGTGGCTCTGACCGGTTCTTCCGGTTCCAACCTGGGACCATTGTCTCGAACTCTATTCGAGTCTGTTCAAAGCCGTGTCGAAAGTCTGCAGGCAGCCGACCCGGGCAACAACCTCCAAATTCCGGTTGACCTGGTAACTTCTTCGGCATCAGGATTGGATCCACACATCAGTATCGAGGCGGCTTACTTTCAGGTACCACGCGTGGCGCGTGCCCGCGGATTGAGCGAGCCGGAAGTGTTTACCCTGGTAAATAGATACACAGAAGGACGCCAATTTGGATTTCTGGGAGAGCCGCGAGTCAACGTATTGTTGTTGAATATTGCCCTGGATGGTATACAATAAACGCTATGGGCACGCGTCCTGATCCCGATGAGTTGCTGAAGCGTGCCCGGGCGGATGAATCCACCCGGGGACAACTAAAGATTTTCATGGGTTATGCCGCAGGGGTCGGCAAGACCTATGCCATGCTCGAAGCCGCGCACCAGCGCCAAAAACAGGGTGTGGATGTGGTTATTGGCTTTGTTGAAACGCATGGCAGGGTGGAAACCGAAGCTTTTTTGAAAGGGCTCGAAATTCTGCCGCGGCGTCAGGTGGAATATCACAATATAAAGTTAACCGAATTTGACGTGGACTCTGTCCTTAAACGAAATCCAGCTCTGGTGTTGGTTGATGAACTTGCCCATACCAATTCCCCAGGGTCCCTACATCCCAAACGTTACCTCGACGTGGAAGAGATACTGGATGCCGGGATTGACGTCTATACCACTCTTAATGTGCAACATCTCGAAAGTTTGAATGATGTCGTAGCGCAGGTAACAGGGGTAGTGGTGAACGAGACCGTTCCTGATCGCGTGATTGATGAAGCATCCGAGATAGAAGTGATCGATCTACCACCAGATGAATTGCTCACACGGCTCAAGGAAGGCAAGGTGTATATACCCGACCAGGCTGCACGCGCCATTCAGAAGTTCTTCCGCAAAGGGAACCTCTCTGCCCTGCGCGAGATGTCGTTACGGCGGGCTGCTGAACGGGTGGATGACCAGATGCGCGCGTATATGCATACACGTGCCATTGCTGGCCCTTGGCCGGCTACCGAACGTCTTTTGGTCTGTATCAGCCCCAACCCCTTGTCTGAGAAACTGATCCGCACCACCCGTCGCCTGTCCGATGAAATCGGTGCCGAGTGGTTTGCCGTCTACGTGGAGAGTGCATCCAGTCCCGAACTTAATCCGGCCAATCGGGAACGGATCGATGAGGCCATGCAACTGGCAGAGGAACTTGGAGCGCGTACGCGCAGGTTAACAGGACGTTCCGTTCCGGAATCAATCCTGGAGTATGCCAGAAAGCACAATGTTACGAAAATTATCATCGGTAAACCCATCCGACCGCGATGGAGGGAATTCATTGCCGGTTCTATTGTTGATAAATTGATCTATGCCAGCGGTGATATCGACGTATATGTTATCAACGCCAGTTCGGAAATAAAGCAGTCGATCCTTCCATCAGAATGGCGACCACATAGTCCATTCAACCGGTACCTTCTGGGATCGGGGTTGGTGGCCATTGCCACACTGCTTGGGATGACGGTTCAAGGGACCCTCGAGCCTACCAACCTGGTGATGTTGTATTTAGCCTGTACGGTTGTTGCTGCCATCTTTCTCGGTCGCGGACCGGCATTGTTGACTTCCATTCTTGGTGTACTCGCATTTGATTTTTTTCTAGTACCCCCATACAATACTCTTGCAGTAAGCGATGCACAATATTTGTTGACCTTTATTGGATTGTTTGTAGTCAGTCTTGTGGTCAGCACATTGACGGCACGCACCCGGGAACAAGCTGATGCTGCCATCCAGCGTGAAGCACAGACAGCCACCCTTTACAGCCTTGGTCATGACCTGACCTCCGCCACCGATCTCCATCAGGTGGCCGACATCATCATCACCCATATTGGTCAGGCGTTTGAATGCGAAGTTGCAGTCTTCCTGCCAGAAAATGGACAGTTACAGGCATTTGCCTGTACACCGGAGTTCCATCCTGATATAAATGAAATCGCTGTGGCAACCTGGGCTTTCCAGCATGATCAACCTGCCGGTAAGGGAACCGATACCTTGCCAGCATCATCTATGTACTGCCAACCGCTCAAGACAGACCACGGGCAGATTGGCGTTCTCGGGATCCATCCCAAAATCCAGGTAACCTCGTTCACTCCTGAACAACGCCAGATATTCAACGCATTTGCCAACCAGGCCGCTCTGGCAATCGAACGTGCCCGCCTGGCTGAACAAGCCCGTCAGGCAGAGTTGCTGCAAGTTACAGAGAAACTCCAAACCGCCTTGCTAAACTCCATCTCCCACGATCTACGCACACCATTGGTAAGCATCACCGGGGCTTTAAGCAGTCTTCGAGAGAAATCATTGAAAATAAGTGAGGAAGATCGTACCAGCTTGCTCGAAACTGCCTATGAAGAAGCCGAACGGCTTAACCGATTGGTTGGCAACCTTCTCAACATGACCCGCCTGGAGGCTGGCGCAATCCATCTAAGATTGGAACCTTGCGATATTCAGGATGCCATAGGTGCCGCACTCGAGCAGTTGGGAGAACGCCTGGCAAAAAGACCTGTCAAAGTAAATTTGCCACAGGACCTGTCGCTCATCTCGATGGATTTTGCACTATTCGGTCATGCCTTGGTAAATCTTCTGGATAATGCTGTCAAATATTCCCCGGCCAATACGCTCATTGAAGTGAATGTATCTGAGACAAAGGATAATATAGATATCGATATCTGCGACCGGGGGATCGGCATTCCCGCTGAAGATCTGGAGCGGGTTTTCGATAAATTCTACCGGGTCCAACGCCCGGAGAGTGTCAATGGGACCGGTCTTGGTCTGGCAATCTGTAAAGGGATTGTCGAAGCACATGGAGGAACAATCCAGGCGATGAATCGTCCCGGTGGCGGTACAATTATTAAGGTGAGACTACATAAGGACAATACCCAGTGATAAAGTCCGGGCTGCGGGTGTTAATTGTTGATGATGAGCTATCAATTCAGCGATTTTTGCGTGTGGCATTAAATGGGCAAGGATTTGTTGTCAGTGAGGTGGGTACCGGTCAGGACGCACTGCAAGCACTCACTATGGAACGGCCTGACCTGGTGATCCTTGATCTGGGTCTGCCTGATATGGATGGGGTGGAAGTCACCCGCCGTCTGCGAGAATGGTCCCAGGTGCCGGTGATCATCCTATCTGTCCGCGACCAGGAATTGGACAAGATAGCCGCATTGGATGCCGGAGCGGATGATTACCTTACCAAACCCTTCGGAGTCGGGGAACTGCTGGCGAGGATTCGTACAGTCCTGCGGCGTCAGACAAGCGGGGCATCTGAGCCGGTATTTACCATCGGTGGGCTTGTTGTCGATCTTGGAAATCGTCTGGTCAAGGTTGATGGGCAGGAAATCCAGCTTACACCAACCGAATATGATATCTTGCGGGCACTTGTTACCTATGCAGGCAAGGTACTTACAAACCATCAACTTCTACGCCAGGTATGGGGTGAAGGCTATGATGACCTCCATATTTTGCGTGTCAACGTGAGCAACTTGCGTCATAAAATCGAACCGGATCCTTCAAGACCAACCTATATTCATACCGAACCGGGAGTAGGTTACCGGTTGAAATTGTAGGTCTGTCCCTTATCCGTTGTATTAATAGTATGCATTATGCTGCCGTGAAGAAAATATTTCCAGATGAGATTACGCATGCCGCCTATTTTCGCCAAGATCGAGGCGGGATGCCTCCTAAGGATAGGGGTAATTAAGAGAATCCCATCTTACGACGAGTTTTTACCCTCTCCGCTGATATTGTTTGTATCGAAGAAAATAGTATAAACTTTCGTGGGTGAGGGGGAATTTGGTAAAAAAATATTGACAATCCTCGGGGTTTTGAAAAGTGAAGCAGTTAATTTGAGTATTCCAAGATCTGCTCCGTACGGCGAATATTGGACAATCATCAATGGAAACAGAAAACCTTACAGAAGCGTTGTAACTGCCACAAAGTGAGCCGTTGCACCCAATAGTACAAATAGATGCCATAATTCGTGAAAACCAAATACACCAGGGAAAAAGTCACCTCTTTTCGTGGTATAGATAACCGCTCCCAGAGTGTACAGGATGCCGCCGGCTAAAAGCCAACCGAACGATTCGGGCGGCAAGCGCAGCAGTAACTCGCGCGTCGCAAACAAACATAACCAGCCCATGACGACGTACAATCCGGCATTGAGCCATCTTGGTGTTTTTATGATGAATACCTTCACCATAATCCCTGCCAGAGCCAGAGACCAGATGATGGCAAGGAAGCCCCAACGCCAGAATCCAACAAAGGCAATCACGCAGAATGGGGTATAGGTTCCGGCGATCAGCAAGTAGATGGCGGAATGGTCGATCTTGCGCAATATTTCAATTGTCTCGGGTTTGGCGGTCACGCTGTGATAGGCCCCACTTGCGCCAAATAAAATCACCAGACTGAGACCGTAAATGAGAAACGCAATTCCTCTGGCAGCCGTGCTCCAACCCCATACAAGAAGCATGCAGGAACCGAATAAAGCAGCAATTGCACCGGCGAAATGAGATATGGCGTTAAATGGTTCGCGAATTTTCAAGATCAAGGGTACCTCTGGCATTCGGTTTGGATAACTCCAAAGTATGGCATCCATCATTTCGGATGGAGGTTGTGTTTTTCGGCAACTCTTTATCCGGCTTCTGGCAAAACCGGTTTCCTCGTCCGGGATCGTTCATCAGGGCTGGTTGGCAGATGGCAGTGCGGCTTTTCCCCAAAGGGGAATATGCCATGCTCAACTCAATAAAGATGAGTCTTCCTGACTCGCGGCGGGATGCACCCTGAGAACGTGGGTTATCAAAGAATCCCACACTTCTTTTTATCATTAAATAAACCCTGAAGGGTTTTAAATTACAGACTGATGTTCTTAAACTGCGGCAGATATGCCTGGTTTTGCTTGAACATCTCACCGACCATCTTTTTGATCTCAGCCAGGGATAACACCGCGGCAGTCAACGGGTCATGCGCAATGGCGCGGTAGATCATGGTCGGGTCGCCGGCCAGCGTCGCGGTGATCGCCATTTCTTCAATCCCCGAGCTGAGCTGGGTCATTAATGCACACTGCGACGGCAGCGCCCCGACATGCATGGGGTGGAAACCGGCTTTATCCACCAGCACCGGTACCTCGACACAGGCATCCTGCGGCAGATTGGTGATGAGTTGTGTATTGGGGACGTTGCCGTTGAATTTATACATCTCACCGCCCATCAGGGCATTGATGATATGCGCGGCATACTCCTCCCCGCGAGTCAGAAGAATCGGCGTTTCGGAGGCAAACCACTCACGCGCCTGGTCCTTCCAGGTCGCCTCATTGTTTTGATATTCCTTAAGGATGTAAGCGTGTTCGCCCGGATTCCAACCCTTCCCGGGCAGGCAGTACTTTTCGATCAGGTCGGGGCGCTTGCGGAACCACCAGTTGTATTCGGAGTTATGCCCGCTCGACTCGGTCACATACTTCCCAAGCGCCAGGTACATTTCATTGCGCACGATCTCCTGTTCATAAATGCTTTTATCTTCGGTTATCGCCTTATGGATGCGAGAGTAAGCGTCCACCCCATTTACCTTGTAATCCAGATACCATGCCATATGATTGATCCCGGCACAGGTGAAGGTGACAGTATCAAAGTTTGCATCGATCCAGCTCGCCAGCATGTAGGCGGTCCCCTGCACGGAGTGACACAGGCCGGTGGTTGGGATGAATGTCTGGCGTTGAATGGCGCCGCAAAGCATTGCCATTGGATTGGTGTAATTCAATAGCACGGCATTGGGGCAGTGTTTCTCCATATCCCGCACGATGTCCATCATGAGTGGCAGGGTGCGCATAAAACGGAAGATCCCACTCGGACCGCGTGTATCCCCCACATTGATATCCACACCGTATTTTTTGGGGATCTCGATATCATGCCGCCAGACATCCGTGGAACCGGCCAGGATGGTGGTCAGGACGATATCGGCACCCTTGAGTGCCTCCACCCGGTCGAGGGTGGCTTCCACTTTAGCCGGATACTTTCCCAAGGCAATGATCTTCTCGATCGAACGTTTGGCAAAATCCAGCCGTTCGGGATCGATATCCATCAGTGACAGTGTGGCATTTTCCAGCAGCGGGAACGTCAGGATATCACGTATCAGTTCGCGCGTGAAACCCAGGCTGCCGGCTCCGATAAAGGTGATTTTGGTCATGATTTCTCTCTTAAGTTAAAGTGTATCGATTGTCTGTTGTTAAGCTGGAATATATTATCATAAATAGCTGCTCATGGTTGGCAGGATCGAATAAACACAAGATCAATGACAATACTCAAAGCCCGAATCGGTGAAGCTGCTTCCTTTCACCGGGATAAACTCCCATGTGTAGCCGTCGGGATACAGCAGGAATTCCAGCACACCAAAGGTATCATTGTTGCGTACTTCGCTGTTGGCTTTGATCTCACCGAAACCATGATGCGTGGCGCCGCCGGTGCCGACGATGAACTCACGGATACCACGCAGGGGATCAAGCGCTCCATCCGGATTCTGAGGTGAGAACCTTTCATAAATATGGTCATGCCCGCTGAGTACGATATCGACGTTGTGGTCATACAGGATGCGGATGATCGGGTCCATCTCGATGTAATTGCCCACCGTACCCGAAGACCAGCGCGGGTAGTGCCAGTAGGCCAGCGTGCATAAGGCCGGATGGGCAGCCAGGTCATCTCGCAACCACTGTGCCTGGGGTGACTCAGCGTCGATACCGATCAGACTGTTGATCGCGATGACATGCCAGGTTCCAACATCATAGCTGTAGTACCCTTTTCCAAATTCCCCGGCAGTTGCTCCGAAATAGTCGAAATAACTGGTACCTCCATTATAGAAATAATCATGATTCCCCGGCACGGGGTGCAGGCGAGCCATGTACCGTCCCCATGAGTAGTCGAAACAATCCGAATATTGTTCAGGGGAGCCACTGTCATTGGAGTTATCACCCAGGGTGTAGATTTCGCCGGGGATGGATGCCAGTAATTCGGAAGTATGGTTGTCGCCATCCTGGTCACACTTGCTGATATCCCCCGCCCCGACGAGAATATCGGGTTGGGGTTCGGGGGTGTCGGTGACCGTGGGGGTCATGGTTATTGTCGGCGTCGGTGTCAGAGTTGGCGTCGGTGTTTGGGTGGGTGTGGGTGAAGGCGTGATGGTGGGGGTGTTAGGCACCGGCTGAAAGGGCGTGTAGGTGGGTGATGCATTCGGCGCCATGGTTACAAGATGAACCGGGACGATCGGATCCTGCACGACGGATTGACCCAG
This sequence comes from uncultured Chloroflexia bacterium, assembly GCA_963701225.1. Classification (GTDB taxonomy): domain Bacteria; phylum Chloroflexota; class Anaerolineae; order Anaerolineales; family Anaerolineaceae; genus JAFGXF01. Next base: position 2,306,473 of record OY969578.1, read on the forward strand.
GTCAAGCGGCATCCGGCAGCTTAAAAGGACCAACCCGAGCAGGAGCGACAGGATGAAAAGGCGATAAATTTTGTTCTTCCCTTCCATATCGGGAAGATTATACTGCCTGTGTGTATTTTATTGTCTCGGTCACTCCCCCACGATCTGAACCCTCACCGTACGTTCGCGCACCCTGACCTGGTCGAAATCGGGTAGGTTGGGTTGAGCACTTGGCGAAACCCAACATTTCAGATCATCGGTGTAGAAAAGAGTACAGCCTGGAAAAAATTTCTGCGGTACCGCATGAGCAATTCCCCCCCGGAGATCGGATTGTTGGGTTACGCTGATTAAACCTGGTATCAATTTACCGTGCTGAAAATAACCTTTCACCGAGTTGAGCTTGTTATATACGGAACCGCTCAACCCAACCTACTAAGCTCTGACCTGGTCGAAATCGCGTAGGTTGGGTTGAGCACTTAGCGAAACCCAACATTTCAAATCATTCTCCGCCGACATCTTTGCGGTCCCCGAATTGTCTAACCGATACCCAGTCAACATCATGGATGCCATCCTTTACATACCGATGAAATGATGAATACGGCCATTCGACCAGCAGTTTTACCAATCCATGGTGGACGGGATTGAAATGAATATATTCGATGTGCTTTTCCAAATCGTCATCATCCCGGATTTGATGCTCCCAATAACGCCTTTGCCAGACAGCCTGTTCACCTTTGAGAAGACGGGAAGGAGGCAGAACAGCCTGTGGGTATTTTTCCTTTCTTCGAGTGAACAGGCTTTTGATCAACCTCCAGCGGGTGGGATAATCCGTATCCTCACGGGGAAGTTCCCAGATCGTATGAAGATGATCCGGCAGGATGACCTGTGCGATGATTTTGAACGGATGGCGTTGTCGTATTTCGTCGGTGACATCAACGAGCAGCTCGATGTTCGCCAGATCGACGAATATTTTTCTACGTTGATAGGTGACGACGGTGAAGAAAAAGGTACCGCCCGGAGAAAATGATCTGCGATAACGCAAGTTTCGATCCCTCCCAAAGATCGGATTGTTGGGTTACGCTGATTAAACCTGGTAGAAAGTTGCCCTAATGAAAATATCCTTCCAGCAATTTAAGAGTATTATATACAGAATCGCTCATCCCAACCTACTCTTATCCACTTCAGCCTTGACGGTGAAGAAAAAGGTACCGCCCGGATAAAATGATCTGCGATAACGCAAGTTTCGATCCCTCCCGAAGATCGGTTTGTTGGGTTACGCCGATTAGACCTGGTAGAAAGTTACCGTGCTGAAAATAACCTTTCACCAAGTTGAACTTATTATATACGGAACGGCTCAACCCAACTAAGCACTTACTCCCCCACGATCTGAACCCGCACCGTCCTTTCGCGCGCTCTGACCTGGTCGAAATCGGCGAAGTAGATACGCCCAAATTCCCCCAGCTCCATTTTCCCATCCACCACCGGGATCGACTCGGAACGTCCCATCAGGATCGAGCGCAGGTGCGCATCCGTATTCAATGACCATGACGGCAGCTCATCTCTACCTTTGGCAGCTTCGATATGCAGCGGTCCGGGGTGAAGATATTGACCTTCGGTGCGGCAGGTGGGGATGATCTTCTCCAGCACGTCTGCCAGGTCCTGCATGAGCAGTTCGGTGCCCCAGTAGTTCACATCGTCCGAGGCTTCCTGGATCATGACGCTGCAGGTGGTATGCTGGGAAAAGACCAGGCAAATACCGTCCTTGATCCCGGATTTTTTCAGAGCTTCGTTCACCGGATCGGTCACATCGTGGAAGGTCGGGCGCCTGTCCGATTGAATTTTAAAAGAATGGTGAAATACTGACATTTTCATTACTCCTGCTTATTTATGCATATCATCCCAGGCGGATCGAACCGCATGGATCATTTCATCCAGCATCGCAACCGGGTCTTTTGCCAGTAGGATGCCGCTGGTCGACCCGGCAGCCTGCGCGCCGGCGGCGATGACATCGTACACATCCTGTCCGGATTGGATGCCAGCCCCGTGAAGGACGCGGATCTCCGGGTTGACATCCCAGACTGCTTGATTGACCCTGGCTATCTCAGCCTTTGCCTGCTCATTGCGACCGCCAGCTTCGATCATCCCGGGTGATTCCACCAGGACGACGTTCGGTTGCATACGGGCGATCAGCGCAGCTTCTTCCAATGTATCTGCGCAGGCTATTGTTGCCAGACCGACCTGATCCGCCCTGCGGATCGTGCGCTCGAGCAGGTCGTGAGGAATTCGATGCTCCACGTGATTCAACATGACACCAACCGCACCCGCCTCCCGGATCGCTTCCGGGAGAACTGCACCCATACCCCGACCCACGCTTAGGGCATCCATGTGTTGGGCAAAAACCATGACGTTACGCATTTCGCGGGCAAGTAGCGGGATATCGACCGTCTGGGGAGTAAAGATGATACGCACGTCATATTTCCGGCTGGCGTCATCCGCATGTCTGGCAAGTTCAAGCAACCGCGCACCATAGATATATGCCTTCGGCCCAATCTCGAAAAAAGGCGGGGGTATCGACAGTCCGGAATACATGATACGGTTCCTATCCGCTGGCTTGTCCCTTAAACCATAAGAACTTCAACACCCATATCCCGGATCGACTGGATGATATCCGGCGGTGCATTGGTATCGGTGATCAATAAATTAAATGAAGAAACAGGCTTGACCGGAACGAATCCCACCCGACCGATCTTGCTGCTGTCGGTAACCAGGATCACCTGGCGTGAGTGTTCCACCATCATGCGGTCGATCTCTGCCATCAATATATTGGCAGTGGTTGCACCACTCGACAGGGTAAGACCATCAGTGCCCAAAAACACCTTGTCCGCAGTCAGTTCCTGCAACTGGGTCATCGTCTGGGGACCCACAGTCGCCTGATAATCCGGCAGGTACAGACCGCCCAGGATGGTCAGATTGGGTGAAGGCCAGGTCAGGACGTCATGCGAGATGGGTAAGGAGTTGGTGACCAGGGTGATGGCATTGCTCATGCGTAAAGCCGCCGGAATATGGCGGATAACCTGCAAAGTCGTCGTACCCGAATCCAGCAGCAGGATATCTCGCGGTTTGATCAATTCCGCTGCCACCTTGCCGATGCGTTCCTTGGCTTTAATGTGCAACTCCATCTTCTCGGCAAAGGAGTCCGTACGAGAACTGCCGGGAATGGGGATCGCTCCACCATGGACGCGCTTCAACCGCCCACTGGCTTCCAACAACGTGAGGTCGCGACGGATGGAAGTTTCAGTAATTTGAAATTGGCCAACCAGGTCGGTCACTAAAACCTTGCGCCTCTCCAGCACCATCTGGGCGATCTGGGATCTTCGTTCGGCAGCACTTAATTCATCCATTTGACTCTCTCCACCGATACAGTATCTATCAAAGATTTCATTTTACAACAAGAACCGCACAGCATGTTAATGACTCGCAGGGTCTGCATCGTACGACGGGAATAAGTCGATCAGATCTCCACGACATCCAGACCTTGCATGGCAGCATAGATCCTGATCTTGCTGCCCAGGTGACCGTAAGCCAGCGCCATGTGATGCGGCGAACCGGCCTGGCACCAGGCATCGCACCAATCGGCGATCTTCAGGGATTTGGGTTTGAAAAGCATCTGGGGCGCAGCCACCGGGCGGGGCTTGATCGCGATCGATTCCCCTTCGGCAATATTCAGGCGCCACCTGCCACCGACCTGGACCAATGCCAGGTTGGTGACCGGACCCGGGGCATAAGCAAACTCGAAACCTGCGCCAAAACCGTTCACGCCCTGGTAATAGATACTATGCTTTACACCGACATCACCCGGTTTGGCAGCCAGGGCTGGATTACCATGCCCATCATGCGACAGGATCATGGCGTTCTGTTTAAAGTCGATCACATAATTTTCCAGGAATGTCGCCTGACCGGTCAATTCCTGCAACATCAGCATGGCAGAGACGGTGGTGATATCGGCTTCGGTCGAACAGGGGAACCCGATCTCACACAGGCGCCCTGTGCCGTAGGATGGGATGATCCCCACGCGGGGGTCGGTGAGCCAGACCTGGTCAAAGCATGCCATTGCATCGTATTTTCCATCCCGGGTCACCTTTTCCAATGCCAGCGCCAGCCGGCAGGAACGCTCGAATTGCGCGGTTTCCATGTCGACCTTGTATTTTCCCGATTCACTCTTGACCAACGCCTTCACTTCAGCATCGGATAATTCGCCCATCGCTACAGAAACCTTTTCAGGCTCGACCGGCCAGCAGACCGGACCGACAACTTTTCTCAGGTTGAGCAGGTCGATCATCAGGTCGGTCATGCCTTCAAATGAATGCCCGACGACCGCAATGCGCGCACTTTTCATGCGCCGCATGATCCCCGCCGCGGCGATATATTCAGCTAGCTTTTTATGCCCTACCGGGTCATCCATCATCGAGGTAACCATCCAGAAAGGTCGTTCAATCCTCAACAGGGCTGAGGTCATTTCAGGTACACCTGCCATGCCGGAATTAACCATGATCAGGTCGAAATCAGCATCCTCCGGCAAATATTCGATCTGTTGAGTGTTCCACACCACCACCGGAGCAGTGGTTTCCAGGAAACAGCGGGTTGGTACGACGCCCTTGGTATAAGCTACTTCCACCGCTATGATCAGATCGACGCCGGCTGCATTGAACATGCTGGCAGCTTCGGCAGCCTGGTTTTCCTCTTCCACCAGCGGCGGGCAGACCGTATCGGCATATTTCGAGATGATGCCGCCGATCTTGTCAGCTGCTTTCTGCGCCACCGGTCGTACGTGAGCCGTTTTATTGTAATCGTCCTCCAATAATGCCATCACCAAGACACCAACTTTCGGCTTAATCGTCATATCGATATCCTTTCGTCACCATCATTTTCATTATTCAATATCAAGGCTGATCAGAATAAACCTTGCGATAATACTCTGCCAACACCCGGTCAAGCTCACAAAACGCCTGATATGGCTTGAGATATGCCTGCACCATCTCTCCGGGTTGAAAGGTTTCCTTCAATTTAACCATTGAATCGCATCCAGCCTGGATCGATGAAAATACACCGCCGGCTACACCTGCCAGGATTGCATCCCCCAACAAGCCTGTCTCTTCGCTTGCCATTGTGATCACCGGCAGGTTGCAAACATCCGCTTTGATCTGATTCCACAGGCTGCTGCGAGCTCCTCCACCGGTCGATCGTATCTCAGTGATCTTTATCCCTGTCAGCTTGATCATTTCCAGGTTTTGTTTCAAAAGAAAAGCCACCCCCTCCAACAAAGCCCGTACAAAATGAGCGCGCGTATGCCTGAGCGTGAACCCTGTGAAGGAACCACGTGCTGCCAGGTTCGGCTCCGGGCTGAAAGCACCCATCAAATGAGGCAGCATGATCAGCCCATCAGAACCGGGAGGAACCTGTGCCGCCTGTACGGTTAATAATTCATATGCGTCCGAATCGTCCTTCTGCGCTTGAGCCATCTCGGTTTGCGCGAAGGTATCCCGCAACCATTTAAACGCCATCCCGGCAGTCGGGCAAACCGGAACGAACAGGTGCATGGCCGGGACGCTGTGCAAATAGACCGGCACGACCTTGCGCGGGTCGAGATCCGGGTTGGTAATGGAAGCCTGGATTGCCAGGGCAGCCCCGGTTGTTTCAGAGATGATCCCTGGTTTAATATTACCTGCACCGATGGCGCCCACTGCCTGATCCATACCGCCGGTAACTACGCTCGTATCGTCCTGCAGACCGAGCAGTTTGGCAGCTTCTTCTGACAGGGTCCCGATTTTCGATCCGGGTGGAACGATCTCAGGTAACTGCTCCGCCCTGATGCCAATGGCAGCCAGCATTTCAGCCCACCACGTATTCGAACGGATGTCGTAATACATGGTTGTACAGGAAATCGAGCCGTCTGTGACAAACCTGCCTGTCAGGTGATAAATGAGATAATCCTGCACCAGAAGATATTTCCCTGCGTGCGAGAAAACAGCCGGTTCATGCTGCTGCAACCAGAGCAGTTTGCAAGCCGGCCAGGTGGCGACGACTTCCGGGATGCCGGTGCGGGCGTAAACATCCTGTTGGAATCTCGTCTTAAGCATTTCAGCTTGTTCGATTGCCCGGTTGTCCAACCAGACAATTGCCGGGTAGATCGCCTGCCCGATCTCGTCCGTCGGGATCAGGGTCTCACCCTGACTTGAAACCGCCAGGGCTTTCACCTGGTCTGGGGCTGCGCCGGTCTGGTGGAGAACCTCCCGGACAACATCGATACAGGACTGCCAGTAGATCTGCGGATCGAGCTCCGCCCTGTCTGTTGCGGGTGTGGCGATTTGATACTCGCGTCGTGCCACCCCCAGACAACTCCCATCCGGATTGAATAATCCGGCTTTTACCGAGGTTGTACCAGCATCAATACCCAGAAGGATAGGCATGTCAATCCAATTTATATTTCGCTGCAACTTTATCCGGCGCAATCGACTCCTTGACGACTTCTTTGAGCGCATCCAGCAATCGGTCGGGGTCTTTTGATTGGATCACATTGCGTCCGAAGACGATACCGCGCGCACCGGCGTCAATCGCGGCTGCGGCAAGCATCAGTGCATCGCGTTCTTTCGGCAATTTTTTGGCACCGAGCGCCAGCACCGGCACCGGTGTGGCAGACGTGATCTCCTTGAAGCGCTTGCCGGTGTAGAAGGTTTTTACCAGGTCCGCTCCCAACTCCGAGATGATGCGACATCCGATAAAAATGTCATCCTGCAGATCTTCCGGCTGGTAATCATCACCGCCGGTCGGATAAAGTTCACCGATCAGCGGGATGCCAAGTGTACGCTTCTGGGATACACAGTCTGAAAATATTTCCACATTCTGGGCATCCTCAGCTTCATCCGGATTCTTGAGGGTCAGGCTGCCGATCACCAGGTCAGCTCCCTGGTTGACCGCATCTGCCACCGACATCATCGGGACGCTGTAGGAATGTTTGTAATGCCACATGGCGGCATAGTTGGAACCCCAGTTCAGACGGATAATGCAAGCAGGTGCACCGCGTTTCGAGAAGACGCTCTGGCAGTGAGCCGGCATGCCAGGTGCCATCAGGATGGCATCTGCTCCAGCCACTTTATTAATAACCGCCGGCAGGTCGATCATTCCGGCAAGTGGACCAAAGTATAAACCGTGATCGACCGCCACGACTACTGCATTCTTGCCTTCTGAAAAAAGTCTTGCTAATCGAATTGATTCTCCAGTGGATGGCATGGGATACTCCTGATAAATATGATTAAATCAAAATGATTCCGTAATTATCCTGTGTCAGGATGGAGCAGGGTTACTGCTCCATCCTGATCTGACAATATTGCTTAAATTACTTGGCGATCAATTCCCAGCCATCGGAAATGGCGGTACCGGCAGTATCGAGGGCTACATAGTCCTTCGGGAATTTTACAACTTCGTAAGCCGACGCAGCAGGGAACTTGGCGAGCAGATCAGCGGGCAGTGCGACGCTGGTGCGCATGGGATGTACAAAACCATTCGCGTATGCCAGTTGACCTTCATCTGAAAATTCAAGTTCGATCATCAGTTTGGCGGCATTCGCATGCGGGGCACCGGCAGTGATGAATTGGACGTACATACCACCAACAGTACCTTCAGAAGGAATGATCACCTGCAAGTTCATGGTCGCATTTTCCTGTTTGTTCGCGAGGGCATCGAAATCCCAGAACAACGAAATCGGGCATTCACCTTTTTGAATAGCAGCGGTGGATGGTTTTACGCCGTTAAGGATACCCTTATCGATCATTTGCTTGAAGAAATCCAATCCCGGTTGAACGTTTTTCTCATCGCCACCCAAACCGTAAGCAGCGCCAAGAACGACCATATTTGCAGTAGCCGATGAGCGCGGGTCCTTCATGCAGACTTTACCAACATACTCATCCTTGAGCAGGTCAGTCCAGGTCTGGGGAACCGTCGTAACGGCATCTGCATTGACCAGGAAGGCAATGGCGCCCCAATAAGCAGCCGACCAGCGACCCTCGGGATCCTTGGCGTAGTCAGGAATTTCATCCCAATAGGCATGCTTGTACGGCTGGGACAGTTTGTTGTCTTCGACGATTTTGGCGAAGTTCAAGCCCAAATCGGTAATATCCGCAACCGGTGCTTTGGCTTCTGCTTCGAGGGCGGCAATGATCTCACCGGAGCCCATATCGGTATCCTGAACTGCAATGCCGTATTTGCTGGTGTAGATCTGCTTCATCTCGGCGTAGTTCACCCAGCTATCCGGGAGACCGTATGAGACGAGAGTTCCTTCGGTCTTGGCGGCAGCTTCGATTTCTACCAGGGGATTTACTACAGGTTCTACAACGACCGGCGCTTCGGTTGCAATCGGGGTTGCTTTTGGTTGGCAGGCGGTCAATGCCAGAATCCCTACCAAAATGAGACAAACGATCAAACTGAACTTTTTTGACATCTTGACTTCTCCTTAAATATGTTTTTAAACACCATTACCGATACTTTCCTCAGCTTAATCCTAATAACCACTATACTTCTGTGAAGTACTCAACACCTCCTTTCATCCTGATAATTTAACGATAACTGGTATCCATAATTCATATTATCTGCCCTGGATCAATACCTCTCTGGCACCAGGATTTATTTCGAGAACCCGCAGCTCGTCATCCCAATACCAGCCCGGAATGGCATTCAACTTTTCCGTACGCATAAGAGGCGTCGAACCGGCCATTATCTGAACCGGGCAAAAAGTAAGCCGTAATTTCTGAACTCCACTGCTATCATAAGTACGATAAGAGATCTCGAGCGGTTGATAGGTGATCTTTTGAATGACGTTGGTCGAGCGCAGCATATGATCGCTATCTGAGGCTGAATACTCGGGCATGGCTGCCATGCCGTCGATGAAATGCGGCACATAGTCGAAGTAGCCATCCGTAAACCAGCACTGGTTGTAGTAATCCGGACGGTCTATACCCACGGTGACGGTACCATCTTCATTCGCCATGTAGGTCGCCCAATTAAAGCATCGCCTGGCAACCTCCCGATAATGTTCATCACCGCTCAGCTCGGCATAACGGGCACAAACACTTGCGAACCTGGCTGTATGACTGCCCATCGGGAAGAAGCAGAACAATTGCTCATGAATGGGTATGGCGGAAAAGAATTCCACACTGCCCAGAGTCTTGATCACCCAATCCAGAATACCTTTTACTGTCTCTTTCCAATGTGGGTAATGTTCATTGTCTTGCAGAATATAGCGGGCAGTCTCGAGTGGCGACAATTGATCGCGGTTCTTGTTTTCCTGGTCGATGCGAATATCTTCGAAATGACCTTTCCAGGTATTGTTCTGAAGAGGGTATTTTTCGATCCATTCCCAGGCCAGATCCCGTCCGGTTTGATACTTTTTCTCGCCAAGTCTGACCATTTCATCAAATAATCTGACTAAAGGGATGATGTGGGAGGTATAAGTTTCGATAACGCCGCCCTCCCGTACCGCCACCCGGAACGGGATGGGCGAATGGGTCTCGTCACCCGGCTCAAGCTTTTCTGCCAGGACCTCGGCACAGTGGGTTCCCATCTGGAAGTATTGCTTGTCACCGGTCAATTCGTAGAAATCCAAATAAGCCCTGCCTATTTGCGCCAGCTTATCCGGTTCGGTTGCATATTCGCCATCCGCACGGTCACCAAAGTATATGCCTGTCCCGGGATGGGCAGATGCATACGGGATACCTCCCCATGCAAAATGCTCCGGCGTCCGGTATTCCCACAGACGGTCGAGCATGACCCGGACGATCTCGATCAAGTGCTGATCCCCGGAATAGGGGTAATATCTAATCAGCGTAGTCACCGCCCAGGCAAATTTGCCTGCCGGATTATCCGGCCAGACCGTGGGTCTTAAAGGATCGATCCAGAAACACGAGTACTGCAAATACCAGGGAAGAGCATTTCTCGAATCCAGCGGGCAATGCGCAATGAAATCCATCGCAAGCCGGATGATATGATCGTAGGACGACCAGCCTTCCAGCTTCTCATGGGAATCGAGGATTATCTCATGCGCATTGATTTGGATCATGTATTGTTTGCCATCACCTGGCATGCTGTGGGTTGGAACGACAACCAGACCGTCTTATTCAATGTCACCGCTTCATTATTCCCAACTGTGACATCTGCAACGACGCGCTGCTGATCATTGATATGCACGCCCAGGCGGGTAACAGCTCCATGGAAGGTGATCGTTTCGACCACGCCTTCGAGGATGTTCAACCCTTTTTTATCGGGTCTTGCGGGATGTACCTGGATATTCTCCGGGCGCACGAGAACGACCACCTCTTGATTGTTTTTAAACCCGGTCAACGAGCCTGTCACCAGTTGAAGTTTGTCACAGGCTACGGTTGACTGACCACTGACCTTGCCAAAGAATTGATTGGCGGTCCCGATGAACGTGGCAACGAACCGGTTTTGAGGTGCACGATAAATTTCAATGGCAGATCCAACCTGTTGGATGATGCCTTTATCCATGACCACGACTCGATCGGAAATTGAAAGCGCTTCCTCCTGATCGTGGGTGACATACACGGTGGTGATCGCCAATTCTGATTGAATGCGACGGATTTCAGCGCGTAATGCCACCCGGACTTCGGCATCGAGCGCCGACAGGGGTTCATCCAATAATAAGACCCGTGGTTGTACCGCAAGCGCTCGCGCCAGGGCAATACGCTGCTGCTGACCACCCGAGAGTTGATGTGGAAAACGCTTGGCGGTATTTTGCAACCGGACCATATCCAGGACTTCATTCACACGCTGATCGACCATGTCCTTGGAAAACTTTTTCATCTTCAGCCCAAAGGCGACATTTTCCCGCACGGTCATGTTGGGGAACAAGGCATACGCCTGGAACACCATGCCGATATCGCGTCGATTGGGTGGCACGTTCGTTATTTCTTCACCATCCAGTTCGATCGTTCCACCATCCGGTTGTTCGAATCCGGCGATCATTCGCAATGTGGTCGTCTTGCCGCATCCCGATGGACCGAGGAAAGATACGAGCGATCCTTTTTCAATATCCAGCGAGAAATCGTGGACTGCAACCACACCGGAAAAGGACTTTGAGACGTTTTTCAATTCAAGGTATGCCATAAGATTATCCTTTTTTAACGGGCTTGCATCGCTTCAGTTTGTGCAGCATGGTCCTTGCTGCCTACTCGGAGAATGAGGATGGAGGCGAGCCAGGCGATGGTAAAAGAAATCACCGAAAATGCCGCGGCGATATTTCCATTGATACGGGTATATTCGACCAGCAATAACGGAAATGTTTTAAAACTGGCACCGACGATCAGGCGGGTCAGGGTGAACTCTGCAAAAACAGTGGCAAAAACCAGCAAGCTCCCACTCAGGATACCTGGCAGGATATTCGGAACAATGATACTCATCAGGATCCTGAAGGTGTTCGCGCCCAGACTCTGACCGGCTTCGGTCAGGGTGTGGGCGTCAATGGCTTGCAGGGCATTCGCCACCGGTCGATACATGAACGGCATTGAATATACGATCACTGCACCCAGTAATAAGACCGGCGAACGCGATAATGGCGTCAGGCTGTATATGCGCACCAATGCCAACGCCAGGACCACCGTCGGGATGCCGAACGGCAAAATCATCAAGATCTCAAGCAACGACTTGGCGTGTGGAAGGCGCGTAAAAACCCAATAGACAGTAGGCACGATGATCAAAAGACTGACGATAACCGCGCCGATCGACAAAATGAGGGAGTTCCTCAATGTGACGACAAAGTAAGATGCCTGGAAAGCGCGTACATAGGATTGGAGTGTATACCCCTCCGGCAGGATGGTGCGGTCCCAACGGGTAGCGATTGAGAACATGTAGGTGGAAATGATCGGCAGTAACATATAAAAAATAAAAAAGGCGATTGCGGTAATCTGCCAGAAGGCCAGCCGCTTTTTTATCGAAATACCATTTTGAGGGCTCGACTTTTCACTCATTCTTTTTTATGGTTCTTTTTAAGATTTCGTCCATTTCCGCGCACGGATGGTGGTGAGCTGATAGAGCCCGATACTCAGAGCCATGATCATGAGCGACAACACTGCCATAGCCATACCAATGCCAGGATCATGCCGCACTTCACCCGCGATCATGTAACCGATCTGCAGGGTGACCAAAGATAACGATGACTCGACCAGCGTGTAGGCCGTCGCATAGGCGCCAAATGCATTGGCAAAAAGCAGCGTAAAACCAGCGAGTAATGACGGCATCAGTACCGGCAATCCGATCCGGCGCCAGAACTGGAAGTTATTCGCACCCAGGCTTTCGGCTGATTCCTTCCACTCTTTCTTGATCGCGCTGAAAGCCGGAATGACGAGCAATACCATCAATGGCAACTGGAAATAGACATAAGCCAGCATCAACCCCGAAAAGGAATAAATCGTAAATTTAGGGTAAAGGTTGAAATTAAAATATTGAATGAGAAATTGGGTGATGACCCCGTTCATCCCCAGAATGACGATGAAGGCGAAAGCGAGCGGCGCTCCGGCAAAGTTGGTGGTAACATCCGAGAGGGAGATCAATGCCTGGCGTAACTTTTCAGACGGCCAGCGATAGATGGCATACCCGATGATGGTGCCCAGAATTACACCAATGATGGCTGTTAAACCGGAGAGTTTAATACTGTTAATAAAAGAATTAGTGTATATCGCCCGCCCCATTTGGACGTAATGATCGATTGTCAATCCCTGGGTTGTTTTGTCGATAAAGCTACCCCTTACCAGGAAGATAATCGGAATGAATTCAAATGCCAGACAAAACACAAGGAAAGGTACCAGACCCAGCCATGGACCAATGCGAATGTTCACTCTTGAATTCTTTGCCATGTCGTCATTTGCCTGTTCTCCATTATTATACCCAGGTTGTTATGAATGTCAACCCTTTTTGTTGCGTTTTATTCCGTTTGACGTTTTGTTTTATGAATGTTAAAATAGTTTTCATAACGTAATGTTCATAAAGCGATACCTTGAATGAAACGACCGGAGGCAATTTGCATGAAATTGAATAGAGCAGATGAACTCATTGGAAAATTCCGTGATCTGGCCCGCTTCGACCGCAACGTCCGGCGGCTTGTTGCAGACGGATATTTTCGGACTGGCAGAGAGATTCTGATCAACCGGACACCTGGCAGGTTGGATCTGATGGGTGGGAACGATGATTACACCGGGGGGTTGGTCTTCGAGACCACCATCCGTGAAGCCACGCTGGTTGCCCTTCAGGCGCGCGAAGACCGTCTGGTTCGATTTAATAACCCGGCAGTCAAGGCACTGGGATGGAGCGATCGGGTTGAATTCTCTTTGGATGACTTGTTAACCGGTCGGAAAGTCAAACCACTGGAGGAGATGCGTGCCTGGATCAACCAGGACACCAGCCGTTCCTGGTGCGCCTATATCCTGGGAGATCTGTATTTTCTGTTGAAGGAATTTCCTACCAAGGTCAGAAACGGTTTTGACCTTTACCTTGAATCCGATGTGCCGCTTGGCAAGGGGGTGAGTTCATCAGCAGCACTTGAGGTTGCCCCCATGAAAGCCATGGCCGATCTGTATGGCGAACCGGTTGCGGGCGTCAAGCTGGCAGAGTGGACTCAATGGGTCGAGATTGCTCTCACCCAATCCGCCTGCGGCATTATGGACCAACTGGCGGTCGTTCTGGGTGACGAAGATCATTTTGTCCCCATGCTATGCCAGCCCTGCCTGCCGCGACCATTGGTAAAATTGCCTCAGACGCTTCAATTATGGGGAATCGACTCGGGTATACGTCATTCTGTAGCGGGTATCGAGTACGAAGCTGCCCGCGCAGCCACTTTTATGGGGTACCGCTGGCTGTGTGAGTTTGAAAAACTAAAACCCAGATTGGATAAGAGCGGTGCCCTGCCACGCTGGGTGGAATCGAAATGGAATGGGTATCTGGCAAATATCACCCCTTCGCTCTTCCATGGTAAATATGAGGAGCGACTGCCAGAGCAGGAACGTGGTAGCGATTTCACACGACGCTTCTTAAATCACCTGGATCCTTTCACTCCGGTTCGCCCGCGGGTAACCTATGCCGTAAGGGCGGCAACGCGCTACGCCGTCGAGGAAAACTGGAGGGTGCATACATTTTTCAGCCTGCTTTCCAAACCGGAAGGAATGATTGATTCCATCACCGGTCAGCTGTTAGGTGAATTGATGTACCAATCCCACGTCGGTTATAGCGAATGCGGATTGGGGTCAAACGCCACCGATAAGATTGTCGAGCTGGTCCGAGGCGAACAACCCAACGGACTGTTAGGTGCAAAGGTTACTGGTGGTGGTGCCGGTGGCACTGTGGCGATCCTTGGTTGGAATAACCCCAAAACCACTAGGGCTTTCCAACGAATGGTCGAAAGGTACGCCAGGTGGAGCAAACAAACCCCTTATATTTTCCAGGGATCATCGCTCGGTTGTGACCTGTTTGGGATACTGCGTGTTACCTATTGATCAGTCTGTAGTCAACGCTAAATACCTACCGATGAATAGAATCAGCGCAAATCGATCAAACGAATATAATGATGTTATGTTATGTTGCGTTTCGTATTACTATATATTCTCTTTTATACCTCACTTTTCTTCAATAGCTTGACATTGATATTGCGTTTTGTTATAATTTTTATGGTTTCCAACACGTCACTTTCAGACGATCCTTATCACATTGCGGTCAAACCAGCTCATCTTTCTGATTGAGCTTAAACATCGCAAATACTCATCGGGTGCAGTGAGATAGTAAAGAATGGATATCTATATCATTGGATCGGGTACTGCAATTCCCGCTGAAGGGCATAGCCCTGCAGGTATTGTCATCATTAATAACGGATCCCCCTTACTACTGGATATCGGACCCGGGACACTCTCGCGACTCCATCTTGCCAATCTTACCTACGATCTGCTGGACACACTGCTTCTTACCCATCTTCACCCCGACCACACTTTGGACCTTGCCATCCTCCTGCAAGTCTTCGATTCAGCTCCCGATGCGCAACGGACTGACCCATTTTCGATCTATGGTTGTAGAGGCACTAATAGTTTTATTGAACGCTTGCTAACGCTCTACCCGGCCATCACCCCCCACACTTACCCGATTATTATCAAAGAAATATACCGGGATGATTTCTCCGTCGGTAATCTACAAATCAATACTGCACCCAGCGGGCATACAGTTGAAAGTGTTGCCTATCGCATCCAGGATGGCAGAAACAGCCTGGTTTATTCCGGCGATGCCAGCGATCAGGGCAACCTGATCAAGCTGGCAGAAGGTGCGGATGTTCTCATTTGCGAATGTTCGTTTCCTGAAGGGTGGGAGACGACCGATCATTTAAATGCTGAAACTGCCGGCAGGATTGCGAATCTGGCCGGCGTCCAAAAACTGGTGATCACCCATCGTTATCCTCCGGCCTTATCGGCTGACCTGGCAGGTCAGATCAGCAAATTCTTCAAGGGTGAACTGGTGCTCGCCAGAGATGGCCTGCATCTTTCTATGTAGCTAGTAGACTCATATCATGAATAAAAATAAAATGACCCCCATACACAGAAATAATCCAGCTAAAGGATGGAGTGTCTGGTTTGGGATCGTACCCTTTATTCTTTTCGGTCTGGCATTTGAATTCCTCCCTCTGTTGACGATCATCAGGTCCAGCGCAACCGATGGCGGTGCATTGACGCTCGAATTCTTCAAACAGGCACTCGACCCGATGTTCCTCAGGGCGTTTCGTAACAGCATCAATCTCTCTGCGACAACGGCCATTCTGGGTGTGGTTTTTGGAACGCTGGTCGCATATGCCATCATTACCACCAAGAACAAATTTCTTAAGAATGCCATGATCGCGCTATCCGATGTCACAACCAATTTTGGAGGCGCACCTCTGGCCTTTGCCTTTATCGTCATCCTGGGATCGACCGGGATCATAACATTGCTTCTGGCGGAGGTTGGTATCAACCTGTATCCCGGGTTCCGCATTTATTCCATATCGGGGCTGGGGATCGCCTATCTTTATTTCCAACTGCCGTTAATGATCTTGTTGATCATTCCTGCCCTGCTTGGATTGAAAAAAGAATGGTTTGAAGCTGCCATGAACCTCGGAGCCACATCAA
Source organism: uncultured Chloroflexia bacterium (assembly GCA_963701225.1). Taxonomy (GTDB): domain Bacteria; phylum Chloroflexota; class Anaerolineae; order Anaerolineales; family Anaerolineaceae; genus JAFGXF01. The sequence goes on from OY969578.1 coordinate 2,322,648, forward strand.
CTCAATATTGGATCAGGGTGGCTCTGCCGATCCTCTTCCCTTCTTTGTTAAGCAGTTTTTTATTGCTTTTCGCCAATTCCTTTGGTGCATACGCTACTGCCTGGACGTTAACCGGGTCGGATGTCGACCTGATCACCATCCGCATTGCCGCCCTTATACGCGGTGAAGTACAGCTTAAACCTCAACTGGCCGATGCTCTGGCAATCTACTCGCTGGTCGTCATGACCAGTTGTGTCATCGGTTATCTCTGGCTCTCGAGCAGATCCCGCAGGGTACGTGCATGAAAACAACCTCTCTCTGGCGGCCGATCGTCATCATCTTGTTCCTGCTGTTCATGATCATTCCATTGATCGCCACCTTCATGTTTTCCATCTCCACCCGCTGGGATCGCAGTCTCTGGCCGGAAGGTTTCACCCTGGATTGGTGGAAGGCTGTTACATCCCGCCCTCTCTTTCTGTATACCCTGAAGAACTCATTTTCGATCTCCATCGCCACGATGGTTTGCCTGCTGCTGCTTGTCACCCCAACCGCGTACTGGATGCGATTAAAGGTCCCCAAGGCAAAGCCGATTGTCGAGCTGATTGCCAGTTTCTCATTCGGTGTCCCGGGTGTTATCCTGGCGTTATCCCTGATCCGGTTTTATGCCAAGCTGCCCTTTTTACCGGTTATCAACCACCCGGCCATCCTGGTGGGTGCCTGCATGGTGCTGTCACTACCATTCATGTACCGCCCGCTCATCAATGCCTTGGATGCAATCGATTTCAAGGTATTAGCCGAGGCATCCCAGAGTCTGGGTGCAGGCGGACTAACCACCCTGACCCGCGTGATCGTCCCTAATATCATGCCCGGGATTATTAATGGATGCTTATTGGTATTTTCAACAGTCTTTTCAGAATTCACGCTGACCAACCTGTTATTGGGGACGCGCATGAAAACGTTCCCAATTTATCTGGTTGAATACACACGCCAGGATGGACGCCAGGCAAGCGCCCTGGCTGTTGTCAGTTTTATAGTGGCCTGGATCACATCCCTGTTGATTATCTGGGTGACCAGTAAAGGAGGTAAAGAGACAACACATATTGTTGGACGATAATCATGATGAACCGTTATTCGTTAGCAGCCACCAACATGGTGGAATATTAAAAAAAGGAGAAAAAGATGAAAAAGGCGTATTTGCTCGTTTTAATCGTCGTTCTTCTGACGATCCCGCTGCTCACCGGATGCAAGCCAAAGCTCACTGCTGAAGGTGAGTTGGTGAGCTATGGGATGACCGATGACTGGGTCAATCTGGGTGAGATCTTCAAGACATTTGGTGAGCGATATAACGTCGTCCATACCGATACCGATATGACCAGTGCCGAACAGATCCAGAAACTGCTGGCCGAAAAGGATGCCCCGGTGATGGATATCGCCGATATCGGTTTCGATTTTGTCGGACCGTTAATCGAGAACAACCTGGCGATGCCCTACAAGAACGCATCCTACAGCAAAGTTCCCGATAACTTTAAGGATGCGGAAGGGCGCTGGACGGTTGCCTACTGGGGTGCCATCAGTTTCCTGGTTAATACCGACCTGATAAAGAACGTTCCCCAGACCTGGGATGATCTTCTGAAACCCGAATACCTCGATAAAGTTTGCAGCCGTGACCCAGCCAAATCCACCTATGCTACCGGTTCCGTGCTTGCAGTTGCCTATGCCAAGGGTGGCGGTGAAGATAACGTACAACCCGGCCTGGATTTCTTCAAGCAACTGCGCGATAGCGGCAACTGGCGCCAGGGCGTGGTACTGAACGTTGCTTCCGTCCAAAAAGGCGAATGCCCAATCTCGATTGTCTACGACTTCGATGGTTTCGCCAAGCGTGATGCCACCGGCCTGCCCCTGGAAGTGGTCATCCCCTCGGATGCCACAGTAGGCATGCTGTTCGCCGAGTATATTAACGCCGTTGCACCGCACCCGAATTCCGCCAAACTGTTCCAGGATTTCCTGTTCTCGGATGAGGGTCAGGTCATGTTGGCAAAAGGCTATGCGCATCCCGCTCGCAGCGATGTCGTCCTGCCCGACGAGATCAAAGCCAAACTGCTCCCCGAGAGTGCCTATGGCAACATCCACTTCCCAACCAGTCTTGAATCCTTCTCTGCGGCCATCAAAGCAATCGTAGAAGGCTGGACCGCAATTTCAGCTCAATAACATCAATTAGTGGAGTGTAATAAAAGACCAGAATAGGAACACATTCTGGTCTTTTTGTTCCATTAATGAATTACCTGCGTAATACCTCCGAGGTTACTCTTCACCTCCGAAGGGTAGTCTCCTAGGAACCAGTTGCTTCAAGCTTATAGGCAAATTGCCTTTCACAGTTATACCTCGGACGATTTCTTCAAGAATTTAAGGACATTATCTAATTTTGTGAATGCCAGAGCAGTGATCGTATCGGCACCACCATAGTAGATGGCTATCCTGCCGGTTGGGTGATCATACAGTGCTGCACATGGGAAGATAACATTTGGTACATCCCCCACGCACTCGTAGTCCCTTTGCGGTGATAGCAAATAGGAACTGCCACGGTAGATCACCTTCCAGGGTTGCTCCAGATCCAGAAGGGCAGCCCCGAAGCTGTATACAAATCCATTACAGGAAGTCAACACGCCGTGGTAGAACAGCAGCCAGCCTTCGGGTGTCTCAATTGGGATCGGGCCCGCACCGATCTTTGTACTCTGCCAACCACCTTTTACCCCCATTACAAATCGGTGCTGTCCCCAGTGGATCAAATCGGGACTCTGGCTGATGAATATATCCCCAAAGGGTGTATGCCCGTTATCACTGGGCCGATTAAGCATACAATACTTGCCATTGATCTTCCTGGGAAATAGCACCCCATTTCGATTGAACGGCAGAAGTGCATTTTCCATGAACTTGAATTCTTCGAAGTCGTGTGTATACCCGATACCAATCGTCGGACCATGATACCCGTTGCACCAGGTGATATAAAATCGATCTTCAAGCCATACAACCCGCGGGTCATAACGAAATTCATAGTTACTGATCTCTGAGTTATTACATTTCCATTCGATCGGATCATTATCAATTTTCCACGAAATTCCATCCTCACTAAATCCGCGATGGATGTTCATCTCCCGTTTTTTATTGTCACAGCGAAAAACACCCGCAAACCCCTGCTTGAAAGGGACTACGGCACTGTTAAAGATACTATTCGAAGATGGCAACAGATCACGAGGGATGATCGGATTCTTGCTGAAACGCCAGATCACATCCAGAGAGTTTTTTGGGCGGTCTTCCCACGGTATTTTTGGTAAACTGGATTGGCTCATTTTCCCGACTCCTTTCCGCATCAATATCTTAAAAATAGTTGACTTTCTGAAAAAAGCATTGTATAATCATTATAGTTTTGGGAGCGCTCCCATTATACTACAAGATAATTTCGAAATGCAACCCTCCAAACAGAGAAATTTTTTTCAATCATACTGGGAGCGCTCCCAAATCAAGGACACTGTGTGACTGATCTGACCCTTGAAGATATCGCGAAACAAGCCGGAGTCTCCCGTTCAACTGTGTCTCGGGTGATCAATGATCATCCCAATGTCAGTGAAGACGTTCGGACACGGGTTCATAAAGTCATTCGCAAGACCGGTTACCGTCCCAACGCAGCAGCACAGACCCTCGCATCGAAGCGTTCCTGGATGATCGGGCTGGTGCTTCCCCACAGTGTCAGTTTCTTTTTTACAGATCCATATTACCCCCACCTCATCAAAGGAATCGCCCAGGCATGCAATCAATATAACTATACCCTGGCACTTTTCCTGGTAGGCAGCAAAGAGGATGAGGAAAAAATCTTCCCGCGTGTAGCACGTAAAGGTCAGCTCGATGGGGTCATCGTCCAGGCAGGGCATCACGGCGATCAGGAGATCATTGGTCACCTGGTGGATTACAAAATGCCAGCTGTCGTAGCGGGCCGTCCCTTTAATACCCGTAATGTCAGTTATATCGACATCGATAATATCGATGCTTCCTTTAAGGCAGTCAATTACCTGATCGACAATGATTATCGCCGCATCGCCACCATCATGGGACCTTCGAATAGCACCGTAGGAGCAGATCGCAAAGAGGGCTATTTGAAAGCCCTGACCGATAAAGGGCGTGTCCCGGATGACTCCCTCATTGTGGAGGGCGATTTCACCGAGGCAGGTGGCTACCAGGCTATGCAAACTCTATTACCTGCCAAACCGGATGCGGTCTTTGCCGCTTCAGATATGATGGCCATCGGCGCCATGCGCGCTGTTCGAGAAGCAGGTTTAAAAATACCCGATGATGTGGCTTTTGTTGGATTTGATGACCTCCCTGTTGCAACCATGTCGGATGTGACATTGACAACTGTACGCCAGCCGGTCGTTCAATTCGGCATCAAAGCGGTTGAGATGCTGATTGATCTCATTGAGAATGGTTCCTACCCTGCCCGGCGAATTACCATGGATACCGAATTAATTATTCGCGACTCTTGTGGTAAGAAAGGTTAATATGTGGAAAATAAATCTTCAACCCTGTATTTTTTTATGCACCATGAGAGCGCTCCCAAATATCACAAAATATATTATTCAATCAAAGGAGGTGGCTATTCAGAGAAAGTCAGTGGTAACGAAATATTAAACAGTGTTATCTAAAACAATCTAAAAGGAGTCTGAAGATGAAAAGGTTTGCAACGATTTTATCGATCCTGGTTACTCTCAGCATGCTGTTGGCAGCTTGTACCACACCTGCAGCAGTAACCGAGCAACCAGCTGCCACCACAGCGCCCGAAACAGCGGCGCCTGCTGCCCCAACTGAGTTTCCGCGCGCAGAGACCATCTACGTCAGCGGCGCAGCCTGGGGTCCGGCATCCACCTGGAATCCTTTCCAACCGGGCAGCCTTGCCAATACCACCGGTACCCTCGGTTTCGTGTATGAAACCCTCTTTGCCTTCGATCCCATGACGGGTGTGATGTCCGGAATGCTAGCGAAGGAAGGCAGCTGGGCTAACGATACCACTTATAATGTGACCCTGCGCGATAAACTTACCTGGAGTGACGGCACTGCCCTGACCGCCGATGATGTGAAATTCACCTTCGAACTTGGGAAGACCTATGCCGCTCTGTGGTTCGCTCCGGTTTGGAAGTACTTGACCGCAGTGGAAGCTGTCGACGCGACACATGTGAAGTTCTCCTTCACTGATCCCCTTTACCAGGAATGGGAGAACGACCTGTATAACATCCCAATCGTTCCTAAGGCGTTGTGGGAAGGTCGCATGGAAGAAGAGATCACTGTCGGTGCCAATGAAAAACCTATTGGATCCGGTGCCTACCTGTACCTGTCCAATACCGAGGATCGCAACATCTGGATCCGCAATGAAAAATGGTGGGGTATCGATGTGTTTGGTGCTCCCGCTCCAAAATACATCGTTGACATCCGCACCTCAAGCAACAACATCGCGCTCGGCATGGTCCTCAAGGGAGAAATCGATCTGAGCAACAACTTCCTCCCAGGTGTTGCTGAACTTGCCTCCAAGGGCTATGTTTCCACCTACTACCCCGAAGCCCCTTACATGCTCTCAGCCAACACGGCCGTCCTGTTCCTGAACAATACCAAGAAGCCGTTGGATGACGCGGCATTCAGAAAAGCTTTGGCCTTCGCGATCAATGTCCCCGATATCGTAAATGTAGCCTACGCGCAACTCGTCAAGGCTGCCAGCCCCTCCGGCCTCCTGCCCGCGCTTGACAAGTTCGTGGATCAGGACGTCATGGCGGAATTGGGTTACAGTTACGATCCCGAAAAAGCCAAAGCCATCTTGGCCGATGCCGGTTACAAGGATACCGATGGTGATGGACTGGTCGAGAATCCCGATGGTTCCAAGATCGACCTGCAGGTCACCTGCCCAGCCGGCTGGACCGACTGGATGGCAGCCATTGACATCATCGCCACCAGCGCTCAGGAATCCGGCATGAACATCGTGGCCGCCACCCCTGATTACGGTGCCTGGAATACCGCCCTGCAATCCAATACATTCGACATGACCCTGAACAACTGGGCAAATTTGAGCAACACCCCGTGGACGCTTTACAACCTGTTGTTCAATCACCCGATCAAGGAACAGATGCAGTCCGGTAACTTCGGTCACTATGACAACCAGGAAATGTTCGACCTGGTGGATGGACTCGCTAAAGTGAAATTCAGCGATACAGCCGGCATGCAAGCTGCCTGCTCCGAAATCCAGAAGCTCATGCTGACCGATATGCCCATGATCCCACTCTGGTACAATGGCTTATGGGCTCAGTTCAGCACCTCGTCCTGGACCAACTGGCCAACGGCAGCTGAAGGTACCCCCAAGACCCTCCCGACAACCTGGTCTGGTTACTGGCAGTTGGGTGGTTTGAATACGCTCATCAACATCAAACCGGTTGTAGCTAAGTAATCGCAAGTTGTTAGAAGAAGATGCCCCTCCTTCTGTTACAGGAGGAGGGGCAATTCATGTCACCTGAAGATCTGGAGGCCCAGTGCGACGATATTTCGGTAGAAAAATCCTTATCTATAGTCTGACTTTTTTCCTGGCAGTAACCATCGACTGGTTGATACCCCGTTTCATTCCGGGTGATCCAATCATCAATTTCCTTTCGAATTTTTCAGTGAACAATGCCTCAGCCGAGATCATGTATATTTATTACTCCCATGTTTTTGGGCTGGATCTGCCTGTCTGGCAACAATACCTGAATTTTTGGGTATCCCTCTTTCATGGTAACCTGGGCATCAGCACCTACCTCTTCCCCACCCCGGTGGTCAAAGTGATTCTGCGTGCAGTGCCCTATGATCTCTTCCTGTTACTCCCGTCGATTCTATTAAGCTGGATCGCTGGTAATAAATTCGGAGCATTTGCAGCCCGCTCCAAGTGGCTTGATAACACCGTATCCCCTATCGGATACGTCCTTACAGCCACCCCTTATATGTGGCTCGGCATCCTGCTGGCCTGGTTCTTCGGTATCGTCCTGGGCATATTTCCAATTGCCGGCGCGTATAGTTTCTCTTTAAGTCCTCATCTATCGTTCCGTTTCATCGGGGATGTATTAATACACTGGTTCCTGCCGTTCTTATCGCTGTTCCTGGTTGGCTTCGGCGGTTGGGCAATCGGCATGCGCAATTTGGTCATCTATGAACTGGAAGCGGATTACTGCCATTATTTTGAAGCTTTGGGTGCGCCCAAGAAACTGATCCGTAAATACGCTTTCAATAACGCACTCCTTCCACAATTAACCGGGTTGGCTTTACAGTTGGGAGTGATCGTAGCCGGTGCCTTAGTCACGGAAGTTGTGTTTTCTTACCCGGGAATTGGTTATCTGATCCTGGCTGCAGTCCAGAATCAGGATTACTTCCTTATCCAGGGCTGTTTCCTTTTCATTATTATCGGCGTTTTGATCGCCAACTTTACCATTGACATTATCTATGTCCTCGTCGATCCGAGAACGCGCAGAGGTATGACCGGGGAATCAGCATGATGGAACAAAAAAAGAAGAACGAATTTTTGTATTTTGCCTTGAAAAATAAGAAATTCCTGATCGGGATTTCTATAATCCTCTTTTTCCTGTTATTAACGGCAATCGGGCCTCTGTTGGCAAAGTATCCCCCCTTTGACTTCGTAAATATCCTGGGGTCTAAAGCGCCATCTGCGGAATACTGGTTTGGTACAACATTCTTCGGTCAGGACGTTTTCGCGCAATTCGTGCTTGGCCTGCGAGCAACCTTTATTGTAGGGTTGATCGGTGGTGGTATCGGCACTACGATCGGTATGTTGATCGGATTCACGGCCGGCTATCGCGGTGGCATCGTTGATGAGATCCTCAATGCTTTAACGAACATTGTGCTGGTCATCCCCACCTTTGCGGTACTGTTGATAGTCGCTGCCTATCTGGAAGTGAGAAGCGTCCTGATGGAAAGCATATTAATCGGACTCACCTCATGGCCATGGGTGGCACGCGCAGTCAGGGCTCAAACTTTCTCGCTTCGCAATCGCGACTTTGTTGACCTCGCCAGATTAAGCGGCATGCGATCCTCCAAGGTTATTTTCACTGAAATCGCCCCCAATATGATGTCCTACCTGGTGATGGCATTCATCCTGGAATTTGGTGGTGCCATCCTGAATGCTGCTACCCTCGATTTCATCGGTCTCGGACCTACAAACGGCACCTCCCTTGGATTGATCATGCAAACCGCTGTCCAATGGGGGGCGCTGCAGCTCGGCAGCTGGTGGTGGTTTATTCCCCCGGGATTGGCGATCACACTTATTGTCGGCGCCTTGTATATCATGAATGTTGGTCTGGATGAAATTTTCAATCCGAAATTAAGAGAGTTGTAATCCATGAGCATAACCGTCGAGAACCTAACCGTTTATTATCAAACCCTGCGTGGTGAAGTACATGCTCTGGAAGATACAACCTTTGGAATCACAAGCGGTGAAATCATGGGTCTGGCAGGTGAGTCCGGCTGCGGAAAAACCACCCTCGGTCACAGTATGATCGCGTTGCACCCCCCGATGAAATATATCCACGGAAAAGTGAACCTTTCGGGCGAGGAACTCCCGATCTGGGATCCTGTAAAGATGGACGAATTCAGATACAAGAAGATTTCGATCATTCCGCAATATGCCATGAACGCCATGAATCCGATCCGCAAGATTGGCAGAATGACCCAGGAACTGCTGGAATCAAGAAATGTGGACTATAAATCGATGCTGCCCGAGTTTAAAAGACGGCTGGATATGGTCAAGCTTTCGCATGATGTTATGAACATGTATCCGATCGAGTTATCTGGCGGTATGAAACAGAGAATGGTCATGGTGATCTCCACCTTGCTGGATCCTGAATTGTTGATCGCGGATGAAATCACCTCCGCGCTCGATGTTGCCAGTCAGAAAGCCGTAGCGGAGATGCTGGTTGAGTTTAGAGACCAGCATTGCTGCAATAGCGCGATGGTTATCACGCATGATATCTCCATCCTGTATCAGGTGGCAGACACCATTTTGATCATGTACGCTGGCCAGCTGGCAGAGAAAGCTTCAACCAGAACCATTATTCGCAAGGCCAGGCACCCATATACAAAACTGCTGATTTCATCACTGCCTGAGATCGGCGTTAAATACTCACAAAAGCGGTTACGTGGAATACCAGGCACACCCCCCATGTTGTTGAAACCTCCGCAAGGATGTCGATTCAGGGAGCGTTGCCCGATCGCGTTCAATAAATGCGTGGAAGCTCCACCCTTCATCGAAGTAAGTACCGATCACTATATAGCCTGCTGGAAGGAGCAATAGATGCTGTTGCAATTGGAGGATGTTTCAAAAACTTATAAGGTCGGTACCTTCGGCACAAAGGAACTGCTTGCCGTCAACCACGTCAGTTTCGATGTGGCGAAAGGCGAGGTGGTTTCACTGATCGGTGAGAGCGGGAGCGGTAAAAGCACCATTGGCAAGATGATCTTGAAGTTGATCAGAAGCAATGGCGGTACCATCACCTATGACGGCAAGGATCTGTCTTTATTACAAGGCAATGAGATGAAGGATTACTATAGCCACGTACAAGGTGTTTTCCAGGATCCCTTCAGCTCCTATAATCCCATTTTCAAAGCTGACCGTCTTTTCAGCATCATTCGGGATGAGTATTATCCCCACGTGCATGCGGACGAATGGAAAGCTAAACTAGATAAAGCTCTAAAATCAGTCGGATTAGATCCAAACCAGGTTATCAATAAATATCCCCACCAGCTCAGCGGTGGTCAATTGCAGCGGTTTTTGATCGCACGCGCATTGCTACTCGATATCCAATTCCTGGTAGCGGATGAGATCATCAGCATGCTGGATGCCTCGACTCGTATCGATGTATTGAACCTGTTGGCAGAACTCAAAAAAACCAGCAACCTATCCATCCTTTTCATTACTCATGATCTTTCGCTAGCTAACTACATCAGCGAAAGAGCTGTGATTCTGTATCGGGGATGTGTGATGGAAATCGGATTGACCGAAAAAATATTCAATAATCCTCAACATCCTTATACGAAAATGTTAATGGCTTCAGTACCTCGACTTGATAAAAAATGGAAGAACCTGGAGACAAAACCGCAGGAAATGCAGCCTGACATCATGAAAGGTTGCGCTTACTATGACAGATGTGCAGAGGTGAGTAACGACTGTGCGAAAACCAGGCCTGAGTTTGTCGAAGTCGAGAAAGACCATTTTGTGGCCTGTACTCGCTATCAATAAACCCCTGAAAGACGAGAACCTATCATGCGTTATGGTTACTTTGACGATCAAAAACGGGAATATGTAATCAACCGCCCGGATACTCCACTACCCTGGATCAATTACCTCGGTTGCGAGAATTATTTCGGGCTCATTTCCAACACTGCCGGGGGATACTCTTTCTATAAGGACGCCCGTCTGAGACGATTGACCCGTTACCGCTATAACAATGCACCATTGGATACCAGTGGTCGTTATCTCTACCTGCGGGATGACAATCCCCCAGCAAGGATGACTGAGCCTGTGTACTGGTCACCAACCTGGCAGCCCACCCGCAGGCCGCTGGACGAATATGAATGCCGCCACGGTCTGGGTTACACAAGCATACGCTCTAAACTCTATGAGATCGAAACACAAATTCGATATTTCATTCCGCTGGGTGAAGATATCGAAATATGGCAATTAACTGTTACCAATCACCGTCGCCGTTCAGCCCGGCTTTCGGTTTTTTCTGCCATTGAATTCTGTTTATGGGATGCACTGGATGATGCTACCAATTTTCAGCGTAACTACAACGTGGGCGAGGTGGAAGTCGCTGATAATGTGATCTATCATAAGACCGAGTACCGCGAGCGGCGTGATCATTTTGCATTTTTCACCTGTTCAGAGCCAAGCGTCGCTTTTGATACCGATCGGGAAGCGTTTCTTGGCGCATATAAAGGTTGGAATGAACCTGAAGCCGTGGCGACAGGCAAACTCTCGAATTCAATTGCACATGGCTGGCAACCGATCGGCGCGCAACATGTCAAACTACAACTGAAAGCCGGAGAGCAAAAAACGGTTATCTTCCTGCTGGGATACCAGGAGAATCCGAAAGAGGAAAAGTTTGCCATTCCGGGATCCCAGGTCATCAATAAAAACAAGGTCCTGCCTGTCATCCGGCGTTACCTGAAGCAAGATGAAGTACAAAGGGCGTTCGAGACATTGAGGGAATACTGGGATGAGCTGTTGAACAAGTTCCAGGTGGTCACACCGGATGGGCACACCAATCGCATGGTGAACATCTGGAATGCCTATCAGGACATGGTGACGTTTAATTTTTCCCGATCTGCTTCCTATTTCGAATCAGGGATCGGGCGCGGTATGGGTTTCAGGGATTCCAACCAGGACCTGCTCGGATTCATGCATTTGGTCCCGGAGCGTGCGCGCCAGCGCATTCTGGACCTAGCCGCCACGCAACTGCCCTCGGGTGGGGCGTACCATCAGTACCAACCGTTGACCAAAAAGGGAAACAACGACATAGGCTCGGGATTCAATGACGATCCGCTATGGCTGGTTCTGTCTGTCTCAGCATATCTGAAGGAAACTGGTGATTGGGATATATTAAATGAATCCGTTCCCTACGACAACAAAACCGGATCCGAACAGAGCCTGTTCGATCATCTCAAGCGATCGCTCCTTTATACCCAGGACCGATTGGGACCACATAATCTGCCATTGATCGGCCGCGCGGATTGGAATGATTGCCTGAACCTGAATTGCTTTTCCGACTCGCCCGGACAGTCCTTTCAAACAACGACAAATACAGATGGCAAAATCGCAGAGAGCATCTTCATCGCTGGCTTATTCCTTCTTGTTATTCATGAAATGGAGGAAATTGCTAGACATCTCCATCTAACGGATGATATAAAGAGTTATCAACGCTTGGCACTGGAAATGGAAACCGCAGTATGGGCTGCCGGATGGGATGGTGAATGGTTCCGGCGTGCATATGATGGCTTCGGTCGCGTGCTCGGCTCACAGAAAAACGATGAGGGTCAGATCTTCATCGAACCCCAGGGTATGTGCGTTCTGGCAGGTCTGGGTCTGGAGAATGGACGGGCCAGACAGGCACTTGATGCAGTAGCGGATCGATTGGCAACACCCCATGGCATCATGCTGCATCAACCGGCTTTTACCCGCTATTATTCTCATTTGGGTGAGATCTCGTCTTATCCCCCGGGCTACAAGGAAAATGCCGGCATTTTCTGCCATACCAATCCCTGGGTGATGATCGCGGAAGCACGGCTCGGTCGCGGAGATCGGGCATTCGACTACTATCTCCGCATCAACCCATCCCGGCGGGAAGAGTTGAGTGAGGTTCACCGCTGCGAACCCTATGTATATGCACAAATGATCACCGGGCGCGATGCTCCAAAACATGGCGAGGCAAAGAACTCCTGGTTGACCGGCACGGCATCCTGGAATTATGTTGCCATAACCCAATGGATCCTGGGCATACGGCCCACCTATGATGGGTTGTTGATCGCCCCGGTTATCCCTGACGCCTGGCATGGGTTTGATGCGATCCGCTGGTTCCGTGGGAACAAATATACTATCCACGTGGAGCGTATAGGAATCGGGAACGAGGTCGAATTGACCGTCGATGGAAAACATCTGCAGAAAAACATCATCCCTGCCCCACCGCAGGACAAAGCAGAAATCCAAGTTACGGTTCTGTTGGGCAAAGTATGAAAAACCATATGGGAATCAGGACGATCTTGTTCATCTGGCTGGGCTGGATCCTGATCCTGTTTCTGTACCAATCCTGGGTGACACGCCGCATTGACCTGACACAACCTGATCAGGTGCTGATGTGGACCGGTGCGGAAACTGCCGATAGTCACCTGGCATCCAAGTTCTATCTCAATGATCCCTATCTGAACGAACATGTTGCCTGGGATTCGGAATACTACCTGGCAATCGCCATGTCCGGCTATGACGACCCGCTCATCCAGGCCATCCCCGGTAATTTTAATTGGATGACCAACAAGGCTTTTTGTACTGCGGGTCAGGATGCGGATTGTTATTCGCTGTCCTATGCATTCTTCCCGTTTTATCCATTCTTGATGCGCATTACAGCACTGCTCTTTTCTTTCCTGCCGCTCACAGCCATCGCCCGTTTCACGCTGGCAGGTGTGGTGATCAGCCTGCTGGGTACACTGACAGCCATGCTGGCACTCTTTCACATGGTACGCTCATCCCTCGGAGACGATGACGGCATCCGCTCAGCCTTTTTCCTGGTTATTTTTCCAGGCAGCTTTTTCCTGGCACAGGTATATACCGAGGGGCTGTTCGTCGGTCTGACCTTTGGCGCGCTCGCCTGCCTGCTCGACCGAAAGTGGTACCTGGCAGGTTTGCTGGCTGCACTGGCGGTCTGGACCCGTCCTGGTGGTGCGTTATTGTTTTTGCCCATGGCACTGTTGTGGGTTCTGGATCGGGTTTGGAAAAAAGGGTGGAAAGTAACGCTTACAAGCGGAGCAGCCGTGATAGCGCCCTTATTATCTTATGGTATCTGGTCGCTGACCCCCCTGGCTGAAAAGTTCCATCTCGTCGAGGATAGATACTATGGACGGGGGTTGTTGGACATCCACTTGAGCAGGCGGGTATGGGACATTGCACTGCAATCTTTCACACAAGATAACCTACAGACGAAATTTTATTATGCGATCGAGATCACTGCGGTCGGCCTGGCTCTTGCTTCGTGTATTTACCTAATTAATAAACATCCGGAAATTTCCCTGTATGGTCTGGCAATGATCTTTTTTGCGCTGACCAGCGGGTCCGCACAGGGCATGATCCGTTACATGGTGGTACTGCCTTCTCTCTTCTGGATGCTGGCAAGGTTGGGGCGGCAACCCGTCTTCGACCGCATCTGGACACTGCTGAGTTGCCTTCTGATGGGATTGCTTGCGTTGCTTTTCAGTTTTAACTATTGGGTAGGATGAACAGGATTTTGCATGCAATACGGTTATTTTGACCAGAACGCAAGAGAATATGTGATCACCCGTCCGGATACACCCCAGTCCTGGAGCAACTATCTCGGTTCTACAGAGTACGGTGCGATCATCACCAATAATGCCGGGGGATACGGCTTTTACCGCTCGGGCGCGCGCGGGAGGTTCCTGCGGTTGCGGTTTAACAGTGTGCCTATGGATCAACCCGGGCGTTATTTTTATTTTCGTGACCGCGAAAGTGGTGATTATTGGTCCGGCTCCTGGCAGCCGGTCGGAAAACCACTCGGGAGCTACCGCAGTACCTGTCGTCACGGGACGGCCTACACCACTATCGAATCGGACTACAGTGGTATGCATAGCGAGACTACATATTTCGTCCCGCTCAATCAGGCTTTCGAGTACTGGTGCTTGAAGCTCAGGAATGATACGGATCGGCCGCGTCAGATCTCGGTCTTCAGTTACTGTGAATTTACCAATCAATGGGATACCTTTCAGGACCAGGTCAACCTGCAATATTCGCTGTTCATCATCCGCGGCGAACTGACACCCGACCGGTTGTTACGCATCGCCAGCCAGGATAATCTGACCCCAGAGGGCGGTGGTTTCTATATTCATGATATCGCGCGCCATTGCTGGATGGGTCTAGCAGGTGCTCCTGTCTCTGGCTACGATACCAGCCGTGAAGCTTTCCTTGGCACCTATCGCGGTTACCACAACCCGCTGACAGTCGAGCAGGGTAAATGCACCGGCAGCAATGCTTATGGGGATAATGCCTGCGGCAGTCTGCAATCCGACCTGATGCTCGCACCCGGAGAATCAAAGCAGCTTATCATCCTCCTGGGCATCGGTGATGCCCGGACAATCGGCAAGAAGACCTTTTTAGAATTCGGCTCGATTGAAAGCACCACTCTGGAATTGAAAAAACTGAAAGAACACTGGCATTCCAAACTCGATAGCATGAATGTCGAAACACCGGATGAAGAGTTCAATCATACGCTCAACCAGTGGGGACTGTATAACAGTCTAATCTCATTCGCCTGGTCGCGCTCTGCAAGTTTGGTCTATAATGGCGAACGTGATGGGTTGGGTTTTCGCGATTCGGTGCAGGATGTCTTGGGAGTAACTGCAGCCATTCCCGAGGAGGCCGGCCGGCGGCTGGAATTGATGCTGACCGGTCAGGTTTCCAACGGCGGTGCGTTGCCGATTGTCAAACCCTTTGATCACCTCCCAGGTCAGATGGCTCCACCTGCTACGGAGGAATACCGGTCGGATGATTGTTTATGGTTTTTCAATTCCATCCCGGCTTATGTGGCTGAGACCGGCGACCTGGAATTCTATAGCAAGGTACTGCCATACGCCGACCAGGGTGAAGCCAAGGTGCTTGGACACCTGCGACGTGCGCTTGAATTCAATCTCGAAAGAATGGGTAAACATGGGTTGCCTTGTGGTTTGGCAGCTGATTGGAATGACTGCTTGAAGCTCGGTTATTTCGGTGAAAGTGTCTTCGTTGCTTTCCAACTCCATCTCGGATTAACTGTCTATTCCGAGATAGCAGCCCGATTGGAGCTGAGGTCTGAATCTGAATGGGCGCTGGAGCAACGCGAGACATTGGACAAAGCTATCCAGAAAAGTGTCTGGGATGGTGGCTGGTTCATCTGGGCATTAGCTGAAGATGGGACGGTCTATGGAACCCACGAGAGCAAGGAAGGTCAGATTTACCTGAATACCCAGTTATGGTCAGTGATCAGCGGACTGGCAACGAAAGAGCAGTCAGATCAATGTCTCGCAGCAGTTCACGAGCAGCTGGCGACCCCCAACGGATTGATGCTGTTAGCACCGCCCTTTATAAAGACCTCGATCGATGTGATGCGGGCAGTCGTGTTCAATCCGGGCATCAAGGAAAATGCCGGAATTTTCAACCATACCCAGGGCTGGGGTGTGATGGCAGAGTGCCTGGCAGGTCATGGCGATCGCGCCTGGGAATACTACCGCGCATCAATGCCGGCTGCGTATAATACCCGCGCCGAGGTGCGCCAATGCGAACCCTACGTACAGGCACAGACATCCTACTCGAAATTCTCCCCCCGCCCGGGTAACACACGTACATCCTGGTTGACTGGCGCCGCTGCCTGGGCATATTTCAGCGCCACCCAGTATATCCTAGGGATCCGCCCCACGCTTGATGGTTTGATGATCGATCCCTGCATCCCATCGAAGTGGAGCGGGTACAAAGCTACGCGCAAGTTCAGGGGGAAAACATACAAACTCACGATCAATAACCCGGAACACGTCTGTCAGGGTGTTGTCAGGTTCCTGTTGGATGGGAAGGATCTTCCGGGATGCCTGATCCCACTCAATCTCTCCGGGCAGGAGCACGATATTGAGGTCTGGCTTGGAAGAAACTCAAAATGAGCCCTAACAAAAACTTGCTGCAGATCCGGGATTTTCAAGGCGAAGGTTTCCAACCACTTGTCACCTCGGCTTCCTGGCAGGTGGGGATGTTAAGGTACATGGATAGCATTCATCCTGCCCGGATCGACAACCTGGAGCGGCATTTATTAACGGATGAGGTTTTCGTGTTAGTACAGGGCCGGGGGGTATTGATCCTGGGGAATAACGGCTCCCAGGCAGATGGTCTGACCCACCAGGAAATGGAGATCGGGGTGGTGTACAACATCCGCGCCTACACCTGGCATACGATCCTTCTCAGCCGGGATGCTGCGGTACTGATCGTTGAAAATAGCGATACGGGGGAAGAAAACACAGAGATCTGTGGTGTGAACGAGGAAATACACAAACAGATCATATCGATCGCCCGCCAGTATTCTTTCGCGCTGGATTAATCCGGGTGATATGGTCACAAGGGAGCCCGTAAACGCGATATCGTTTTCGTAAAATTGTAGTTCTGCTATTATTTTGTTTAATCCGCCCTAAACGTATCCAAATAAGCAGATTTGTGTAAACATATTGACTTTTAGATCATGTTTGTGTATTATGTATGTGAGCGCTCACGGTAGCGCTCACGGTAGCGCTCACAACGACAGGCTCCTTATAAATATATAAATATGACAGTAAAGAAAAAAACCACAATTTACGAAGTCGCAAAAGAAGCCGGTGTCTCGAGGCAAACGATTTCGAGAGTATTGAATAATCGACCGGATGTTTCTCCAGAAACAAGAAAGCATGTGCAGGCAATTATTCAAAGGCTGGAATACCACCCCAGCGCGGTTGCCCGCAGCTTGAGTGCGAAAAAAAGTTACATATTTGGTGTGGTGACGGCGGGGCTGATCTATACCGGTCCCTCCAGAACTTTAAGTGGGATCACCAGCAAAGCCGAAGAGCTGGGTTACGGTTTATTGCTGAAAGAGCTGGCAAGTTTTAGCTCAAACAATATACACCCACTGATTCAGTGGTTCCAAGCACATCAAGTGGATGGCATTATTTGGGCTGCGCCGGAGATCGGTGACAATCGCTCTTGGTTAAAAGATCTGCTTAAAGAAGTGCAAATACCCATCATATTTTTAACGATGGAAAAAAGGGATGACGTATCCATTGTCGCAATTGATAATTATCTGGGGGCAAGGCTGGCAACCGAACATTTAATAGGTTTAGGTAGGAAAAAAGTAGGACATATCTCAGGCCCACTCAGTTGGTGGGAAGCTAGCCAAAGGAAAAAGGGATGGGAAGACGCCTTATCCAACGCAGGAATTCAAGTATTTGATAATATGTGGACGGAGGGAAATTGGTCTTCAAAAAGCGGGAAACTGGCTATAGAGCAGTTATTGCATACCTTACCAGACATGAATGCCGTGTTTGTAGGCAACGATCAGATGGCTTTGAGTGTTATGCAAACCGCTTTTGAACAAGGTCGGCAAATTCCCGATGACCTGGCTATCGTCGGGTTCGATGGTATTCCCGAAGCAGAATATTTTTGTCCATCTTTAACAACCGTGTATCAGAATCAGATTGAATTGGGGTGCATTGCCGTCCAGGAACTGGTAAGAATAGTGGAAGAAAAACTTTTAGATCACGACGGTCTCGGTCCGAAGCATGTGACTTTAACCCCGGAACTGATCATTCGCAATAGTTCAAAGAAACCCTGATAAAAAGGAGGTGACTATTTGCATACGATAAAAAAGGAAGTACTTCATGGTATATTTGTGGCCAACGAGAAGTACTTCCAGGGAATGCGAACGGACAACAATTCATACATTTGTTCGCTCGCAAGCCCAAAGTATAAACCAAAAATGAGATATGTCCACGATTTCCTAAAATCAAATCTGAAGGAGAGTAATATGCACACCAAGAATAACCCCATGAAATACCTGTACTTGCTTGTGGTTGTCGCAATGCTGCTTTCCGCTTGCGGCGGAGGTCAAACCAGCATTGAAACAGCCGCTCCCCCGGCTCAACCCACGGCAGAACCCAAAATCGAAGGCAAGCTGACTGTCTGGTGTTGGAAAGCTGCCTGGGCTGACACGATTGTTAAAAGCGGCGCACTGGACGCTTTTCTCGCCAAGTATCCCGCGGTCACAATAGATTACGTGGAATTAACCCCCACCGATCTATATCAGAAACTGCCGCTGGCATTGCAGGCCGGCACCGGAGCTCCGGACTTTGCCTGTGTCGAAAGCAGTCATCTTGCCCAGTTTGTATCCCTGGGTGGCCTGATGGACCTGACCGCTCAGGTTCAGCCATATCTCTCAAAGATGAACCAGTACAAATGGGCGGATGCCATGCTGGATGGCAAGTACTATGCCATGCCCTGGGATAGCGGCCCCGTGGTGATGTATTACCGCAGAGACGCCTTTGAAAAAGCCGGGCTTGCGTCAGATCCGGATAGTGTAAGCAAACTTGTCGCCACATGGGAAGACTACCTGAATGTCTGCAAGACCATCAAGGAAAAAACGGGAGACGATTGCTTCTCAAACAACAAAGCCAACAGCTTTGGAAGACTCTATGAAATGATGCTCTGGCAGCAAGGGCTCGGATACTATAATGCTGAAGGCAAGGTCACCGTAGACAGCCCTGAAAACATTGCCATACTGGAAGAGATGGTGAAATTCTGGGATGCAGGAGTCACCTCAGACCAGTTGGAGTGGACGGACGGCTGGTATGCTGAACTTGCCAGTGAAGATAAACCGATTGCCACACTTGTCGAAGCTGCCTGGATGGGTGTTTTCCTGAAGAGCTGGATTGCTCCTGGAACATCCGGGAAGTGGGGAGTAGCCTTGATGCCAGCCATGAAAGCCGGCGAGGTACGGGCTGCCAACGATGGTGGTTCGAATGCCGTCATACCCGACCAGAGTCAAAATAAAGATACCGCCTGGGCACTGGCTGAATGGCTTTTCGGTCGAGATGACAGCCAGATGGCTATGTTCAAAGCTGCTGATATCTTCCCATCACTGGAAACGACCTATACGGATCCATTTTTTAGCGAAGCCGATCCTTTCTTTGCTGATCAAAAGGTCCGCCAGACCTACATCGATGTAGTAAAGATCATCCCAACAGGTTATATCTACGGTCCTTACTATAACCAGATGAATGGATTTGTTTCGACTGCCATCCAAAAAGTCGGTACTGGACAGATGTCTGTAGCCGATGCCTTGAAAGAAGCGGCTGATGCGATCCGTTCGGCGACCGGGATGCCCTAAAATCATTTAGGACTTCTCAAATTTGAATACAAGGTGGGGGGAGCTCGTCTCCTCCCACCTTCGGAACGACCATAAGAATTCCTGGAGGAGGTAAGAAATGGTTGACACTATAGGTGCTTCCGAAAAGATATTCGGGGAGCGCAAGCCATCGACCTTGCGAGAAATTTATAAGGCTCGCTGGCCATACCTGTTCATCTCTCCATTTTATATCCTGTTCTTAATTTTTGGACTCTATCCTGTGGTCTTTTCATTTTACCTAAGCTTCACCGATTGGAAAGGGCTCGGACCGATTAAATCGGTGGGATTGAATAACTTCATCCTTTTGTTTCAAGATCAAGTCTTTCTACAATCCATTTATAACGGAGTCATTTTATTCTTCATGTATGTACCGATCATGACCTTGCTTGCCCTGGTCCTGGCTGTGATCCTGAATTCAAAACGCATTCGTGGTTTTCGATTCTTCCGCACTATACTATTCATCCCGTATATCATGAATATCGTGGCAGCGGGTTTTTCTTTCAGGTTGCTCCTAGAACAAAAATATGGTCTGGTAAACGTGGTTTTAACTTATCTGAATATCCCACCCGTCCCCTGGTTGGAAAGTATGTGGGGGGGGCGAGTATCCCTCTGCTTGCTGGTTATCTGGGCCTGGCTGGGCTACAACATGGTCATCATGCTCGCCGGATTACAAACCATTCCCAATGAATTGAATGAAGCAGCCATGGTCGATGGCGCCAGCCCAACACAGGCATTCTTCCATATCACCATCCCGCTCATGCGCCCGGTGATCCTGTTCTCGGTAGTACTTTCCACGATGGGTAGTTTTTATCTGTTCAATGAAGTATCCATCCTGACCAGAGGAGGACCGATGAATGCGACCATAACACCGATCATCGACATATTCAACCAGGCCTTCAACAATTTCCGCCTTGGTTATGCCTCGGCGATGGCTTATATATACTTTATTATCATTTTCTTTTTGACCCTGATCCAGGTCCGCTATTTTGGAAAACGGGTGGATTAAGGAGAGGACAATGAAAACTCGTCGGTTATCCCACCTTGTTAGCGGTTTTTCCATGTATACCCTCCTCATAGGCATGTCCCTTTTCATGCTCTTGCCTTTCGTATGGATGCTCACCACATCGTTGAAACCCGCAGATGAGATTTTTGCCATCCCACCCATCATTTTTTCCAGGCATATGACCCTTGATGCATATACCTACATACAGCAAAATTACAACATTCTTGGCATTGTAGGAAATACGTTCATCATTGCCATAAGCGCCACTTTATTACGGTTGTTCTTCTGTGCTCTGGGGGGGTATGGTTTTGCGAAATTTAAATTCCCCGGTCAGGCGGGATTGTTTTCCTTTCTGCTCGCGACTATGGTCATTCCGAATGCCGTCACGCTGGTACCTGTTTACTTAATCATGCGCGATATCCATTGGATCGATACATTCTTACCGCTTATTATTCCTGGAGCAGCCAGCGCCTTCGGCATTTTTTTCATGCGACAATATATTTCGTCTGTTCCGGAAGAAATAATGGATTCTGCTCGCATTGATGGTGCGGGCGAATTCACCATCTTCCGGCGAATCATCCTGCCGATTATTGCACCCGGCCTGATCAGTTTGGGACTGATATTTTTCATGGCATCGTGGAATGATTATATGGGGCCATTAATCTATTTGAAAACACAGGCAAAATTTACCCTCCCGCTGCTCATCCGTTCGATGATCGGTCCCGTGGGTCGCACCGTTTATGATGTGCAAATGGCAGCTTCGGTGATCAGCTTTATTCCCTTGTTAATAATATACTTTGTCTTTCAGCGTCGCTTCCTGGAAGGGATCACAGCGGGAGCGGTTAAGGGTTAATCGGAGGATCGTCATATTGTCAAATGAATCAAAATGGCAATCCGATGTCGTCCGATCTTTTGATGTGGGTTTATACATCTGAGAAATCCTTGAGTGGGCAACCGGCTTATAGAGAATAGGATATGGAAAAAAGGCGATTCGGACGAACAAATCATGAGAGTACCCTGGCAATATTTGGATCGGCCGCTTTTTACGAGATTTCCCAAAAGCAGGCTGACCAATCCATGGAATTGGTGATCTCATCAGGTATTAACCATATAGATGTGGCCCCCGGTTATGGCCAGGCAGAGATTCGGCTGGGTCCCTGGATGAAAAGAGAACGGGATCGGTTTTTCCTGGGTTGCAAAACAAAGAAACGCACCAAAGAGGATGCCCATGATGAATTGCGTACCTCTTTGGATGTTCTCAGGACTGATTCATTTAACCTGTATCAATTCCATGAAGTAAACAACCTGACTGAATTGAACAAAATAACCGGACCCGGGGGAGCAATGGAAGCAGTGTTACAAGCTAGAGAAGAAGGCTTATTGAAATTTATCGGCATCACCGGTCATGGCTTGGAAGTGCCGAGGGTTTTTCTGGAAGCGCTGCAACGTTTTGACTTTGATTCGGTCTTGTTTCCAATAAATTTCATCCTGTATAACAACCCGGATTATAGAAAGCGTGCAGAACAGTTGTTAGCTTTATGTGCGCGGCGGGACGTCGGGGTCATGATCATCAAAAGCATCGCCAAAGGTCCATGGGGAGACAAGGAACGAACGAATACCACCTGGTACCAACCCTTTTCAGAAAAAGAATGGATCACGGCGGCGATCCGGTTTGCACTCTCTCAACCGGTAACCGGAATTTGTACTGCCGGTGACGTCACACTTTTGCCGGATGTAATTGAAGCATGCGATCGATATAAACCGTTGACAATGGATGAACAGAGAACCCTGATTTCTCGTGCCAATGAATTTGAACCTTTATTTGTTACATAAACAAGGTGTGATGCATGTTTTATTTTGGCGCAGCATATTACCCCGAGCAATGGCCGGAGGAATCCTGGATAGACGATATTCGCTTGATGCGTAAAGCCGGGATGAATGTTCTTCGGTTGGGGGAATTCGCCTGGTCCACTCTCCAACCTGCCCAGGATGAACTGAAGCTCGATTGGTTGGCAAAAGCCATCGATTTATTGGGCCAAGAAGGCATATCGACCATTTTAGGTACACCGACGGCATCCCCACCCGCCTGGCTCGTCGATCAACACCCCGACCTGATGGCAATGGATGATACCGGTCATCAAGTTCAATTTGGCATGCGTTGTCATTATTGTGTCAATTCACCCGAATTCCAAGAGGCCGCAGAAAAGATCGTCTTGACACTGGGAGAGCACTTTGGTTCAAATCCCAACGTCATTGGCTGGCAATTGGATAATGAATACAACCGCATCTGTTATTGCGAGCGATGCCGAAATCTTTTTCAACACTTTCTGGAAGAGAAGTATGGTTCTCTCGATACTTTAAACAAGCGCTGGTCGACCAGGTACTGGAGTCAAACATACTCATCCTGGAAGCAGATCCCCCTCCCCATCGGAGTTCACAATCCCGCTTTGCGTCTGGAGTTTAAACATTTCGTTACAGCCAGCTATCGTAAATTTCAGAAGCTGCAAGTGGAAGCCCTACGAACGTTCATCCCGCCAGATGTCAGAATAACACATAATTTCATGGGGTGGTTTTCTGAGTTCAATCATTATGAAATGAATGAGGAACTGGATATCGCCTCCTGGGATTATTACATCCCTTCCGGTCATCACGATTTTATGACCTCAGGTGCAACCCACGATCTTACACACGGTTTTAAACGAAAAAATTTCTGGTTGATGGAAACCCAACCCGGGAGTGTGAACTGGGCGGAAGTGAATTCAGTCCCCGATAAGGGCGAGCTTCGCGCGGCAGCCTGGCATGCTGTCGCGCATGGGGCTGAGGCGCTCTTATATTGGCAATGGCGTTCGGCTTACGGAGGTCAGGAACAATATCACGGCACCCTGGTCGATCAATCAGGCGAACCACGTCCATTCTTCACCGAGGCGGAAATTTTTGGAAATGAAATTGCGAGGCTATCAAAATTAATTGAAGGGTTAGAAGTAAATTCAGAAGTAGCGATTTTAAATGATTATGATAGTCACTGGTCAATCGATTTTCAACCGCATCATCAAGATTTCAGCTATACGAAACACCTTTTAAGTTATTACAAGCCTTTTTCGAAGAGAAACGTACCAGTGGATATCATTTCTGCCGATGCTCGCCTTGATAAATACAAGCTGGTAATCGCACCAACCCTGATCATCCTTCAGGATAACCAGGTAAATGAAATGAATAAATTCGTCGCGAATGGTGGGCATTTGATCCTCACCATCCGTACCGGCATGAAGGATCGATTCAACGCTTTTTTCCATCAGCGCCAACCAGGTCCATTAGTAAGTGTTGCCGGCGTTGAAGTTGAAGAATTTTATGCCTTGCAAGAGCCGGTGCCGGTGATCGGAGATCAGTTCCAGGGTACTTCCCGGCTATGGGCTGAACGGTTGAAGCTCGTCGATGATAATACAAAGACGCTCGCTTCATTTGGCGTTTCAAATGGCTGGTTGGATGGTCAACCGGCAATTACAGTACATCCATCCGGCAGAGGCCTGGTTTATTATATTGGTGCATATTTGGATGAAGAATCACAACAGGTGTTCATTAACCAGCTTCTGGAGGAAATGGGATTAAGACCGGTTCTTGAAACACCCGTGGGGGTGGAGGCACGGAAACTGTTTTTGCAGGATAAGGGTGAGATCTTTATCGTAATTAATCATCAGAATGAACCCAGGTCGGTTGAAATACCGGAACCATATTTTGACAATTTAAAGGATCAAGTCCTGAAAGGGATAGTGCCATTGGCACCATTTCAGGTTCTGGTACTTACCAAACCGGAAAAGAGACCTTCATGAAACAATCCAAATTCTACTTCGGAGCAGATTATTATCCGGAACATTGGCCGGTTGAACGTTGGCCGATAGACGCAAAAATGATGGCAGAAGCAGGTTTCAATGTTGTCCGTCTGGCGGAATTCGCCTGGGCAAAGCTGGAACCAACGGAAGGGCATTTCGAGTTTGACTGGTTGGACCGGGCAATTGCATGCTTGGCGGACCAGAGCATCCAGGTTGTTCTGGGTACTCCAACGGCTTCAGCTCCTCCATGGGTAATGGGGAAACAGAATGACCTCTACCTCGTTGACCAAAATGGAGCCCGCCAAACTTACGGATTGCGCAGGGAGTATTGTCCCAGTAACCCACTCTATCATCGCCATACAGAATTAATCGTGAACCGCATGGCCGAGCACTATAAAGATAATCTGGCGGTGATCGGATGGCAAATCGATAATGAATTTGGGGACCGTTGCTATTGTGAAATTTGCCGGGGCAAGTTCCACGATTGGTTGAAAAACCGCTATCAATCCCTAGAAAATCTGAATGTGAAATGGGGAACTATTTTCTGGAGTCACGTATATACGGATTGGTCTCAAATACCAGTTCCCCTATCAACATCACGCTCTGCGAATCCCGGGCTTGGTCTGGACTACCGGCGCTTCATGTCTGATACCTATCGATATTATCAAAAGTTGCAGATTGATATCATTCGCCGTCATTGCTCAGGACAATTCATTACCCATAACCTGATGGGGTTTAAGTACACCCAGCTCAATTATTTCGACATGGCATCTGATCTTGATATTGTCTCGTGGGATGACTATTTACGCATGCAATGGGACATGCAGGCTGAAGTTGATCCTGCCAAAGCAGCCCTCAATCATGATGCCATGCGTGGCTTAAAGAAGCAGAATTTCTGGGTCATGGAACAACAATCCGGCGGTGGCGGGTGGGAAGAAGTGTCAGTACCACCAAAACCTGGGGAATTGCGGTTATGGACCTATCAATCCATCGCGCATGGGGCAGATGCGATTGTCTATTTCCGCTGGCGCACCTGCCGGACGGGGACCGAGCAATTCTGGTATGGTATCCTCGATCATCATGGGATTCCCGGCCGGCGGTATGCTGAAACTGCCCAAACAGGAAAAGAGCTCCAGAAGCTCGGCGAAGTCATCGTCGGATCACAGATCAGATCAGCGGTTGCCATCATGCAATCATACGACAGCCGTTTTGCATTTCAGGTCCAACCCAACAATCCCCGCTTTGGATATGAAAAACACATCCAGGATATTTATCGCAGTTTTTATAACCACCATATATCGGTGGATATCATTTCGGAAAAAGATGTCTTGACAGGTTACAAGGTTGTAATAGTTCCTGCCATGTATATCCTGACAAAAGAGACGGTTGCAAATCTGGAGAAATTTGCCACCTCTGGAGGGATCGTAGTTTTTACCCCACGTACCGGGGTTAAGGATGAATCCAACACAATCGTCGACATGAAACTACCCGGACTGGTTGCCCGGATGGCAGGTGTGGAAGTCGAAGAAAGTATTTCCATGCCGCTTGACAAGGATGGTCTAATCCGGTTCGGCTTGCCCAATCTGGAAGCCGAATTTCCTGCCACAGTCTGGGCGGATGTATTAAAGCCAACCACGGCGAAAGTTGTTGCACGTTACGCCAACGATTATTATGCAGATCAGCCAGCAGTAACCATGAACCCATACCAAGCTGGCCGTGTGATCTATATTGGGACGATGGGGAATGCTGCTTTTTATGACGCCATAACCGAATGGATCTGTGATCTGGCAAAAATAAAATCCCTTTTAACAAACACATCTCCAGATATAGAAGTAAATGAACGCTGGCAAGACGATCAACGTTTGTTGTTTATTCTTAATCACAGCGATATGAAACAAAAAATTCATCTGGATGAAAGCTTTCAGGATCTAATGAGCAGCAGGGTCCTTCACGGGAACATCGAAATCGACCCCCTGCAGGTGATGATCCTCATGGATATCAAAAAATGAGCGCGATATTATTCGGAAAATCATCATGCTGTTAACTGAAACCATGGTATAGGAGAACATATTTATTGAAAGTGATGCGTTTACATGCCCCCGCAGATATCCGGCTGCATGAAGAGCTTGAACCGATTGCTGGCATTGGGCAACAAATTATCCATGTGAAAACCGTCGGCATTTGCGGGTCAGATATCCATTGGTTCAAAGATGGTGGCATTGGTGATGCGAAGCTTAAAAATCCACTGGTATTAGGGCATGAATTTGCAGGAATCAACGAAGCTGGACGGCGCGTGGCAATCGATCCTGCCATTCCATGCGGCGAATGTGAGCAATGCCAGCACGGGCACCCCAACCTGTGCCGGCAGGTCGTTTTCGCAGGGAATGATGATCAGGATGGCGCCCTGTGTGAGCGCATGGCATGGAATACTCAGAATCTATATCCCCTCCCGGATTCACTATCTTTTGCCGATGGAGCCATGCTCGAACCTCTGGGAGTTGCCATACATGCCGTGGACCTGGCGCACCTTAAAACCGGGATGACTATCGGTGTGTACGGATGCGGAGCAATTGGCTTGCTGATCGTCCAACTGGCAAGGCTCTCCGGTGCGACTACGATTTTGGCAACCGACAAGCTTCCTCATCGAGTGGATGCCGCAAAAAACCTCGGTGCACAGTATGTCTTTTTAGCTGTAGATGAGTCGGACAGCCAACAAGTGATGTCGGCAACCGGTGGGCGCGGTGTGGATGTGGCTTTCGAAGTTGCCGGGGAACAGGAGGCTGTCGATACAGCTATAGCCACTGCCATCCCGGGTGGAAAGGTCATTCTGGTCGGAATTCCTGCCGATGACCGCACATTTTTCCCCGCCTCAATTGCGCGCCGCAAGGGACTGACCATAAAACTGGTGCGACGCATGAAATCCACCTACCCCCGCGCGATCGATCTTGTCAACCGGGGACTGGTGGATGTACGCTCACTGATCACACACACCTTCCCGTTGGAAGAAACCGTACAAGCTTTTGCGATCGCGCAAAAGCGTGAAGGTATCAAAGTAATTATCGAGGTTTAGGAGGTAATCATGCCCTATGCAATTGGTGTGGATTTTGGGACACTTTCCGGGCGAGCTGTGATCGTGGATGTATCCAACGGTAAAGAGCTTGCTACTGCCGTCCATGATTACACCAATAGAGTGATCGATGACCACTTGCCCGGGACAGATATCCAGCTTGAGACAGATTGGGCGCTGCAGGATCCAAACGATTATATCGATGTATTCAAACAAACCATCCCTGCGGTACTGAAAAAAAGCGGTATTGCTGCCCGTGACGTCATCGGAGTAGGCATTGATTTCACCGCCTGTACCATGCTACCAACAAAAGCGGATGGCACCCCGCTCTGCTTCCTGCCGGAATGGCGTAATCATCCGCATGCCTGGGTAAAACTTTGGAAACACCATGCCGCCCAACCTGAAGCTAATGAGCTGAATGCCATTGCTCGAAAATCAGGCTACGGCTACCTTCTGGATCGCTATGGCGGCAAAATCAGCTCCGAGTGGTTCTTCCCCAAAGTATGGCAAATTCTGAACGAAGATCCCGAAGTGTACACTGCGGCCGATCGGATGATCGAAGCCTCCGACTGGGTTGTATGGCAGTTGACCGGAGTTGAAACACGTAACTCATGCACTGCCGGATATAAAGCCATGTGGTCCAAGACGAAAGGATTCCCCCCCAGAGAATTCTTCAAGGCACTCGATCCGCGACTTGAGGATGTCGTGGATCAGAAAATGAAACGAGAAATCCTGCCGATCGGTTTAAGGGCAGGCGGTATTACCAAGCAGGCTGCACAGTGGACTGGTTTGAAAGCTGGCACTGCTGTGGCAGTCGCAAATGTGGATGCACACGTGGCTGTACCTGCATCCACGGTCACCGGCAGCGGTCGGATGGTGATGATCATGGGCACTTCCATCTGTCATATGGTGGTCGGTGAAAGCGAAGAAATCGTACCCGGTATGTGCGGGGTGGTAATGGATGGCATTTTGCCAGACAAACCCGGATTTGAAGCCGGTCAATCCTGTGTGGGAGATCATTTTCAATGGTTCATCGAAAACTGCGTTCCCGAAGCTTATGAAAAGGAAGCTCTCAAGCTTGGTATCAGCATCCACCAACTCCTGGAAGAGAAAGCTGCTGCTTTGAAACCGGGCGAGAGCGGTCTTTTGGCGCTCGATTGGTGGAACGGCAACCGCTCGATACTGGTGGATGTCGATCTGACCGGGATGATGTTAGGTTTTACGTTGCAAACCAAACCCGAGGAAATCTATCGCGCCCTGATCGAAGCCACAGCATTTGGAACCCGCCTGATCATTCAGACCTTCATCGAAAACAACGTTCCCATCCGGGAGTTAATTGGTACCGGGGGCTTGCCCGACCGCAATAAATTGCTGATGCAAATCTATGCCGATGTCACCGGCTTGCCCATCTATATTCCCGAAGCCACCCAGATTCCGGCCGTTGGCTCCGCCATGCATGGCGCTGTCGCTGCCGGTTCGAAAGCCGACGGATATGATTCCATTGCGGACGCCAGTTTGCATATGTCCCGCCTGCGAGCTGAGAATTATCAACCCATTGATGAAAATAAAGCGGTTTATGACAAGCTGTTCGCAGAATATGTTTTGCTTCACGATTATTTTGGACGCGGTGAGAATGACGTGATGAAACGATTGAAACAGATAAAAGTCGAGGAAAAATATGTTACTTGAGAAGTTGTGCGAGGTAGTATGCAAACTACATCAGGAATTGCCGCGCAATGATCTGGTTGCCTGGACGAGTGGCAATATCAGCAGCCGCGACCCCGAGAGCGGGAAGGTGGTCATCAAACCCAGCGGAATACTTTACCAGGACCTGACCCCGGACAAAATGGTCGTACTTGATCTCAATGGAATTATTCTTCAAGGCTCATTGAAGCCTTCATCGGATACTGCTACTCATCTATATATCTACCGCCATCGCCCGGATGTGAACGGCATCGTCCATACACACTCGACATTCGCCACAGCATTTGCAGCGGTCGGCAAGCCCATTCCCCCGGTACTAACTGCGATCTGCGATGAATTTGGTGGCGAGATTCCCGTCGGCAGATTTGAACCAATTGGCGACGAGGAAATTGGAAAGGAAGTGGTGCGGGCAATCGGAAAGAGCCCTGCTATTCTGATGCAAAACCACGGCGTTTTTACAATCGGAAAATCAGCCGGGGCTGCCGTCAAAACCGCAGTCATGGTCGAGGATGCGGCCCGGACAGTCTATTATGCCCTTCAATTGGGTGGAGTAATTACCATACCTGATGAAATGGTACACAAGTTACATGCACGTTACATGAACGATTACGGTCAATAAGTATTTCGTTTTAGAATATTCCAAGGAGCTTACTTATATGATGAACCTCAAACAATTCGAAGTCTGGTTTGTGACGGGAAGCCAACACCTTTATGGTTCCGAGACGCTGGAAAAGGTCGCCGATCACTCCAAGAAAATCGCTCAAGAACTCAATCTCTCGAAACATATTCCGGTTACGGTGGTCTTCAAACCGGTGTTAACAACGTCCGAATCCATTCGCGAATTGTGCCTGGATGTCAATTCGTCAAAATACTGTATTGGCTTGATAACCTGGATGCACACCTTCTCCCCAGCCAGGATGTGGATTGCCGGTTTGAATATATTAAAGAAACCATTTGTCCATTTACACACCCAATTTAATCGGGAGATCCCCTGGTCTGAAATCGATATGGATTTCATGAACCTCACTCAATCTGCACATGGTGATCGCGAGTTCGGGTTCATCGGCAGCCGCATGCGCCTCAACCGGAAAGTTATCGTCGGCTTCTGGGCAGATGAAGATGTACAGACCAATCTGGGAGACTGGACGCGCGCCGCCTGTGCCTGGCACGATTCACAAAACGGAAAGGTTGCCCGTTTTGGCGATAATATGCGCGACGTGGCTGTAACGGAGGGGGATAAGGTGGAAGCTCAAATCCGGTTGGGCTATGATGTCTACGGTTATGGCGTTGGGGACCTGGTTAAGAGCATCGATCAAGTTGCAGATGCGGCAGTCGACCTCCTGGTCAAGGAATATCTGGAGCTTTATGATGTCGCTCCCGCCTTGCTACCGGAAGGTAAAAAACACCAATCCTTGCGTGATGCAGCGCGCATCGAGGTGGGGATGAAGTCTTTTCTGGTAAACGGTAACTTCGGTGCCTTCACCACCACGTTTGAGGACCTGTATGGATTATCGCAATTGCCCGGGCTGGCCGTTCAAAGATTGATGGCTGACGGCTTCGGGTTTGGTGCCGAAGGCGACTGGAAAACAGCTGCGATGGTCAGAGCCATGAAAGTAATGAGCGCGGGGATGAAAAAAGGCACCAGTTTTATGGAAGACTACACCTATCATTTCAGTCCATCCGGCGACAAAGTGCTGGGAGCACACATGTTGGAAATTTGCTCCTCGATTGCATCCACAAAACCCAGGTTGGAAATCCTGCCGCTATCGATCGGCGGAAAAGCCGATCCGGTAAGACTTATCTTCGACTCGAACACCGGACCGGCTGTCGCCGCATCCTTGGTGGAGATGGGACAGCGCTTTCGTTTAATTGTTAATGAAGTGGATGTCGTACCGACAGAAGCACCCTTGCCGAAATTGCCGGTTGCCCGGGCATTGTGGCAACCCAGACCTGACCTGAAAACTGCGGCAGCAGCCTGGATTCTGGCGGGTGGTGCACATCATACCAGCTTCAGCTTCGATGTCACATCGGGACAGTTGCAGGATTTTTCTGAGATGGCCGGGATCGAAATGCTTCTGATTGACAAAGGTACCTGTCTCAACGATTTCAAGAAAGAACTGCGCTGGAATGACGTATATTATTCATTCCCTGGTAATCGCTAACTGGTGCGGAGATTGATGGATCCGATTTAACAAACTGGAAATAAGGAGATCGAATTAAGCACCGCGAACGCGTGGAAATAGCACTCAACCATGAAAAACCCGATCGTTGTCCGCTGCAGGCAGGTTTTACACCTGAATTTGCCTCACGATTGAATCAGGATCGGGGAATTCAGGAATTGAAAACCCATAATCCACACGGAGGGGGAAATACCTATGAAATTGAGCGCCTGATCGGTGAAGATATACTGCTCACATCAGTTGGCTGGGCAAATTCTTATTATCAGGATAACGTACCCTATACTGATGAGTGGGGAATTAGTTGGGGCATCCATGCTTACAAGACTCCATTCGGAACGGGCAACTATACCGAGATTTCCAACCACCCACTCGCCGATGAGAATTCCATCTCGAATTATCAAGCGCCTGATCCCACCAGACCGGAGTTGTATCAGACCGCCGGGCAAATGATCCGCAAGTTCAAGGATGGTTACTGGATCGTTGGTTCCACCGTAACCACCATATTTGAGACAGCCTGGGCATTGCGTGGGTTTGAACAGATGTTAATCGATATGGCAACGAATCCTGACCTGGCGAATCATCTATTTGATATCCCGTACAATTACCATCTGACCGCAGCCAAAAAGCTGGCAACGATGGGCGTGGATATGATCTATCTCGGTGATGATATGGGAGCACAAAAACAACTGTTGATCTCGCCCCAGATGTGGCGCCAATATTTTAAAACCCGCATGGCGAATTTCATCTCAGAAATAAAAGCCATTAATCCGGCATTAAAGGTCGCTTACCATACAGATGGGAATGTGGAGCGGCTCATCCCGGAATTTATTGAAATCGGAATCGATGTGCTCAATCCGATCCAACCTGCCAGCATGGATCCCGCAAAAATTAAACAGTTATACGGCAAAAAACTTGCTTTCTGGGGTACCATCGACGAACAGTACACTCTGCCTTTTGGTACACCGATGGATGTTGTCAAAGAAATTCACACACGATTGGAGACGGTTGGTTACGATGGCGGGTTGATCCTTGCTCCAACTCACTCAATTCAATTGGATACCCCCCTGGAAAATTTCTGGGCTATGATCAATACCATCCACAATACCCCGTATCAATAACACGGTAAAATAACAGACTTTTCTCTACCTGGAGATGCAGATGATAATTTATTCGGCTACGCGCAGTATACCTTGTCCCAAAGAGATAGTCCGGGATTTCCAGGAAACGTGTTTGTTTGAAAAGAAACGAGTAATGTTGTGTACTGTTAATGTTGTTATTGGAGCTGATATATGATGGATCAAAATGGAAAACAACCTCTTCGGGTGGCAATCATCGGCACGGCGCCGCGGTCAGGATATATGTATGGACCAATCCTAAAATCCCTGCCGAATGATGTGTCTCTTGTCTCTGTTTGGGGGCGATCATCTGATTCTGCCCGAAAATTGGGAGAGAGTTTGGAGGTCCCCTGGTACACAGATATGGATATGTTGATGAAGGAAACAAATCCGGAGATCGGTATTGTTTCTGTAGCTTACCATGCCAACGGTATAGTCGGCTTGATGGCCGTTGAGCATGGGCTGCACGTCCTGCTCGAGACACCGATCTCTCATGATTTGAATGAGGCGGATGCGATTATCAAGGCCGCTCAGCAACGTGGAGTGTTAATCGAAGTTGCGGAACAATTCCACCGCCGCCCGATGGAACAATTGAAGCTCAAACTGATCGCTTCAGGATTATTTGGGCAGGTATATACGGTCTTCAATGATTTTGCCGGGCATGGATACCACGGCGTCAGCGTCTTGCGCAGTTATCTGGGCTTTGACGTCAAACCCATCCGGGTTGTTGGAGCTGTACAGCACAATAAACTCATCCCTCACCTTTCCAGGCTGGCGGGCAATTTTGACCCCCGCGTTGAAACCCAGGAACACGGCATGATCACCTTTGAGGATGGGCGATTGGGTATTTTTCATTGGACGGACGTGGGTTATGATTCGGCACTTCGCTGGTGGCGCAGCAGCCGGTTTTTGGCAGAAAAAGGGATGGGAATAACCGTCGGGGTCGGATTGGAAACCACTGAGCGTTTGACATTGCTCTCACCGGATCGAGAAGCTCCTTATTTCATCACTGTTGAAAGACAATTTGAAAGGATCGACGGAGGCGCTTTGGTTGCGATGGTCGCGCATACCGGTGACCCGGAAATGCCTATTGTACGCTGGGAAAACCCATTGAAACCGGTGATCATGGGGCATGGCAATCAGTGGCATGACGATGAAATCGGAGTTGCCGGATGTTTGATGAGCCTGGTAAACGCTGTTTGCAAGCATACAGCACCCAGCTACGGTCCATATCAGGCAAGATTGGACCAGGAGATCATTTTAGCCATCCGAAAATCCGCTGATGCGAACGGCATGCCTGTGGATTTACCTTTACCAACAGGAAACAAAAAATGAGCGACTTTCAAGGCCTCCCCACCCGCAGGCTTGAAAATAACCAGCTCAGCCTGGAGTATCTTGCCAATGCAGGACCTCGAATCGTCCGGCTTTCAGCGTTCGGAAAAGCTAACCTGTTTGCAGATGTTCCTAATTCGGTCCGTACCCCTTATGGAGAATTTTTCTTTCGCGGGGGACACCGCCTCTGGTATGCCCCCGAGTTAATGCCGCAAACGTATACCCCGGATAATGATGGTGTCTGTGTGGAAGCATTGGCAGACGGCGTGCGGCTGATCGGCCCTGTCGATCCAAGAACCAGAGTCACAAAAAGCATTGAGATCCGTTTATCACCAGATCAGGCTGTCGTCACCCTAAATCACGCCTTGCGTAATGATGGGACCGGACCAATCGAACTTGCTCCCTGGGGTTTGACCATGTTCCGCTTGGGGGGCACGGTGGTTTTACCGCAACCGGCAGGTAATTCAGATCCCGCCGGTCTGCAAAACAACCGCATCCTGTCGTTATGGCCGTACACCCACATCGATGATCCCCGCCTGGTCCTGCGCGACGATTTCATCCTGATCCGGGCATCTCCGGGGCTGTCACCTCTCAAGTTGGGGTATTTTAATCCCAATGCCTGGCTAGCATATTGGGTTGACGGGATCCTCTTCCGAAAAACATTTTCATCCTCCCCGGGTGTCGTCTACCCCGATGGCGGCTGCAACACAGAATCTTATTGCAGCGATGATTTTGTCGAACTGGAAAGCTTGGGATCGTTCGTCAAACTTGACCCGGGAGGGATCGCTCACCTGACAGAAACCTGGGAGCTTTTCCCCGGATTGGATGTGTCGTTTCTATCAAAAAAGATACTCAAAGTTCTCAATCTGGATTCGTGATCGGCATTTTCTTAACTAATATCCCCTGTGCATTAGAAATAATAAATGTGCAAGACTTTACCCTATAGGTATGGCAAAGTCGGGGTTTCTTTCCTGCTGATAACCGGTGATTATTCTGACAGACCTCCAACCGCCCATTCATAAGAATTGAGAATGTTCTGAATATTGGCGGAGATAAACTGTTCCGTTGTGATAAATGAACCCTGTGGTTGAATCCCAGTAACAGTTTGGGCTTTATTATTACGTAATAATGCAGAAGAGATATCAACTTTTGATAGGTTGGCAAGCAAACGGTTTAACGCTTTTTGGACATTTGGTTCAGACCAGTAATAGCGGATACGGTCGCTCAGGCTGAACATTCGTTTTCGAGCTGTTTGTTCCTCTGTACCATGATAATATGCGAGCCAGTGTTTCGGACGTTCAAGCATCACAGTATCCAGTACGGCAACGATATTCGACCGGGAATCGGTCGAAATCAAATCCTCTTCAACCTTTGCCAGCCAGAAAATTGCTTCCCGGAATGCATAGGTCAACGCAGGACCTACTTTTAAGATGGCAAAATGATCCCGCACCATTTCGCGTAGTGCAGTCCATGTTTGGTAGTCGGTGGAATGCGCTTCGTAGATCATGGGTTGGCTCTCGATAAATTTTGATAATGCGGCTGCCGTATGAGGTACATACGGCAGGACAAAATCATCCCCAAACTCGACCCCCGGGTGTACTACAAGAGCACTTACCCGCTCCCAGGCTGAATCCAGGTGTTCATGAAGGAATGCCTGGCGGGTGGAGTCGATCGTTTGACATGCGCTCTCCAGCGTTGTAATATGCACGTTTTCTTTATTTTCCTGTGCTCCACCGGGCGTGGGTACTTCCGTCCCGATGACATAGCGCAAATGAGATGCATCCTCAGTGGTTTCTTCAGCATATTTTGCCAGCATTGCTGCCCGTCGGGCAATTAATTCAACGTCCAGTATGCCTTCGGGGTCATCACCCAGCCGCATGCTGGTATCCAGGTGGATCTTGGTGAACCCCGCCTGAACATAGTTCTTAACCAATGTTTTTGATTTTTCCATTGCAGATGCGGCAGGCTCATTTTTCCAAACACTCGGACCAAGATGGTCTCCACCCAGAAGGAGCTGCTCCACTGGAAAACCGGTTTGCTTGGCAATACCGGTTACATACGCGAAAAAATCCCTGGGGGTCATGCCGGTGTA
Organism: uncultured Chloroflexia bacterium; assembly: GCA_963701225.1. GTDB lineage: Bacteria > Chloroflexota > Anaerolineae > Anaerolineales > Anaerolineaceae > JAFGXF01. Next base: position 2,358,683 of record OY969578.1, read on the forward strand.
GCCACCGAATTGATTTACCTGATTGCATGTGGCTTCGATCAGGAGCGGTCCTGCATGTCGCAACATGGCGGCCTTCAACACCCAGGGATGAGCAGAGCAAATGGATACGATCCCCCGGGCTTCGTCAGCCTTCTGGGCAGCCAGGATCTGATCAAGATACATAAGCCAAGGCTTCAGCCAGTGTCGGTTGTGCGGCGGTGCCGCCCTCTTTTTGGGTGGACAAGGCTCCGCAAACGCACCCCAATCGCAGTGACCTGCGAAGATCCCACTGGTTCAAATAACCAAAGATAAAGCCGGCATCGAATGAATCTCCCGCACCCACGGTATCCACCACAGTCACAGGCAGAGAGGGTGTGTTGGCTTTTTGATCTCCCCGCACACCCATCGCTCCGCTTTCTCCAAGTTTGATTGCCAGGGTATCCACCCTGGCACCCAGCTTTGATGCAGTTTGCTGGATATCGGAGGCACCAGCCAGGGACATTGCTTCGCGTTCATTCAGTAATAAAACATGCGTTACTGCCAGGAGTTCATCAACACTGATCCATAAACCTGTTGGGTCATAGTTGGTATCAAGCGAAGTGGTCAAGCCCAACGACCGCGCACGTGAGAAGAGATCATGTAATCCGGGTTGCAGGGCTGTCTGTAAAAAGTAGGATGCGACGTGCAGGTGGCGGGCATCGGACAATATTTCGTCCGTCACGTCTTCGGCACGCAGGGCGGCAATCAGTCCGGCGTGGGTCAGGATGGCACGATCAGCCTTGCGATTCAGGATCACGCTTAGACCGGTCTGCCCGTCCGCCCGGATGATGACCGAGCTCACATCCACACCCACCCGCTGCATCTCATCCAACATGAAACGACCAAAGACATCCCTGCCGCAAATTCCAATGAAGGCTACTTTTAACCCCAGGCGCGCCGCCCCACAGGCAAAGATGACCGATGACGAACCGATGGTCAGTGTGGCATCCTCCACCAGTTTTTCGACTTGCCCAAAAACCGGTTCAACGTCTCCTGTCAGGATCAGATCGGGATTGATCTCTCCGGCAACCAGGATATCGAAAGGTTTGTCGGGCGACATCTCAATACCTCTTGTACCAATCAAGCGGAGCCCTCGCCGTATAAAAATCGGTGTAAGGTTTTGCCTGGGTTTGACACAACTTCTGCAGTTGTATTAATCGCTCTCTAGCAGTTGTCTCCAGGAATGTTTTTCGGGTTAACACATCCAGTGAGACCGCTTCCTTCCAGACCGAGCGCCCGACAGCGCATCCGCTGGCACCCGCCTTACAGGCAATCGAAACCTGCTGAAGATAGGTTTCAAAATCCACGGCAGCCGATAACAGGATCCAGGGAACGACCGATGCTCTTGAAAGCTCTTGACATGCTTCCAACCAGAGATTTTGATCGGCTTCCTTTATATCAATGGGAAACTCTGCCTTGAGGATGTCTATCCCCAAGGGAGAAAGCTTTCGGGCGGTTCCGATTACTGCAATCCTTTTCTCCTTTAAAGTCAATGTGCCGCTATCATCCAGCGCGTATGTTAAAGGCTCGAGCATGATGAGCAGGTCCAGAGCCTTGCAGTCTTCTGCCACTTGCCCAACGAAATCCTCCGTTTCCGCGGCATTGACCGCATCCGGATGGTAATAAACCAGGAGCTTGACGGCATCTGCCCCCATGCGTTTGGCTTTTTCCACGCTCCAGCCTGGCAGGATACGGCTTTGGCGAGCTTTTGAATCTCCACTGTAACCTGTTGCCTCGAGCGACACTACCAGGCCAACAGGATTGGGGAGGATACCGCCGGCAACAGCCTGCGCAGCCGAATATTCCGGATCCAGAAGCACCGCCGTGGACTCAGCTGCCAGGGCGGCAGTCACCATCAGTTTAAAATTCGAAAGATCCGCATCTGAAACCGATGCCGGGTTATCAGGGTTGAGCGAGTGCCTCAAATTTTGACGATGGTCGAGCGCCAGGCATGTAAACGTACCCCGCCGGGTGGAAATGTGTTGCAATCCATAAAACTTACCGATGGTAAGATCTCGCATGATGATTTCAACCTCACCTTCCCATTACCCAATTATAGTGGCTTATGGGCAGGTGAACCGATAAGCTGTTAGAATGCGATTTTTTAGGATGAAGTTGACGTTATTCAATTTACCCCACGCACACGCTGCATTAAAGTCCACATCCATATCAGTATATTCAGCTGCAAAAACCGGTTTACCTGTCTTGATAAAGGGCAGCATATCGCCAATCCAGTCGTAATAGAAAGCATCCTCGGTGATGGCAAAATCGAAGAAGGAAACCGAATCAGCCACCATGTCGGGGGCGTTCTTGATCCCGATGGCGAGACCACGCGAATGAGCTTCGTCTGCCAACCAGCGGGCATAGGTCAACTGGTCAGTGTAAGTGAGCGGGAAACCGGTGTCATTATCGTAGATTTCAATATTATCCGGTTCGACGCCGTCGAAACCCCTGGTCTTGCACAGGTCAAGCCTGGCGCGCATGATCGGTGCCAGCAAGTCGATGCGGCGGATGTCAAGCCATTTCTCACCCGGCCAGCCTTCGTAATCATTACCAAGGACCTCATCCGTGAATTGGTCAGCATCCGGTCGCCAGTCTTCCCACGATCCTACGGAGATGTAACAGATGACCTTGCGCCCCTGACCATGCAGCTCCTGGATGACCGAGGACTCGTTATCAAATAAATCGATATCGTACACCTGGGCATCCACACCGGTATCTACCGGGGGATCAGAAAGATGCCACTGCCAGGTCAAACCTGGTGTGGGATGCCACCAGTCCAATGAGTTTTCGATAGAGGATTTTATTGAAGTTTGCATAGTTGACTCCGTTGAGTTCAGCTCAGATGTTGTTTGACTACAACCGGAAAATAAGAAGAGCCCGGTAAAAAGTATTATTGTGTATATTTTTCGGTATAAGATGATGTATAAATACTTCATTTACTGGTTACCCGGGAAGACCAGGAAAATGTATATCTTTATGATTGTGCGCTGAATGAACTGGCGATGAACAGCCCACTGACTAGCGTTTTAAACCTGTCAGGGAAATCCCTTCGATGAATTGTTTTTGAGCAAAGAAAAATACCACGATGATCGGTATGATCGAGATCAGCGCACCTGCCATCAAAACAGTATGGCGATGTGAGAATTGGGTCTGGAAGAGCGCCAACCCAACCGTCAAGGTGGTCAATTTGGCATTGGTGGGTAAATAAATCAGAGGGTGGAGCAGGTCATTCCAATTTCCCAGAAAAACAAAAATTGCCAATGCCGCCAGTGCCGGACGCGCATTCGGCAGGTAAATATTCCAAAAGATCTGCAATAACGAGGCGCCATCCACACGGGCGGCTTCGGCCAGCTCATGCGGGATGGTCAGGAAATACTGGCGTAACAGGAACGTGCCGAACGCCCCACCCCAGAAGGCCGGCAGGATCAACGGCCACTGAGAACCGATCAAATGCATCCATCCGAACAAAATAAAGTTTGGGATGAGCGCCACCTGTGACGGAATGAGCATGGTGATGAGCAATAATGTAAACAGAAGATTACGTCCTTTGAAACGAACGGCAGAAAAAGCAAAGGCACCCATGGCACATGTGAGCAGTTGCCCGACGGTCGAAAGAGCTGCGATCTTGAAGCTGTTGAACATCATATGCGGGAACGCTTTGTCTGGCATCTTATCCCAGATCACGTTAAAGTTTTCGAGTGTTGCGGGATTGGGGAAGAGTGTCTTGGTGAACTGGTCGGCGGGTATTTTAAATGCAGTTGCCACCATCCATAAAAATGGCGCTATCATGATCACCGAGCCAACGATCAGGATGACATAAGTAAGAATATCCAGAAGGGTCTTTTGGGTCGATATCTTCACATCATCCTCCTAATCGTAGACCACAAAGCGCCGTTCGAACCAGAAATATAATGCCATCAGGATGATCACGATGAAAGCCAGCTCAATTGCCTGGGCGCTGGCACCCCCATAATTAAAGTAATTGAATGCATTGCGGTAAATCGAATAAACCACAACCGGAACGGAACTCTCCCCTCCTGCCCGTCGGGTGAGCATGTAGACGTACTCATACGCCTGGAAAGCGTTGATGGTCGTGATGAGGGTCTGAAAGAAGATCGCCGGGGTGATCAGCGGGATGGTAATATGTAAAAACTTTTGAACGTTCCCTGCCCCATCGACGGTGGCGGCTTCATAATAGTCACGTGGGACAGACTGGAGACCGGCCAGGAAAATGATCATACCCTCACCAATGGCACCCCAAATGTTTACGATTACAACCGCGATCAGGGCATTTTCATTACACAGCCAGCACACTGGCTGCCCACCAAAAAGTTCGATGATGTAATTCAATACACCGGTATCTCTGCCGTAGATCATGTTCCACACGATGGCAGTTGCAACAGCCGACGTGACGCCCGGAAGGAAATAAATCGTACGGAAGATGCTGATGCCCCTGATCTTGCGATTCATCAACAACGCAACCAACAAGGAAATAACGACCACACCTGGAACGTACAATCCGGCGAATGCAATGGTGGTGGTCATCGCTTTAATGAATTTAGTATTGGTGAACAGGTCGACAAAGTTCTGAAAACCAACCCAGGTCGGCGGCTGGATCAGGTCCCATTGCACGAAACTGAGTACAAAAGTGGCCACGATCGAACCCAATACGCCAAATACAAGACCGATCACGGTTGGCGTGAGAAGTATTCCCAGCCAGAACTTTTCTTTTCCAAGTGGTTTAATTCCGGGTATGGTGGTGTCTGCCACTGCTCACTCCTGGAATATGGGCGGGAAACAATGAAACTTTGATTGCTTCCCACCCATATGGATAACTCGTGTTGTTATTTATTCAAGACAGCATCAGCCTCAGTCACTAGTGCTGCGATACCTTCTGGCAAACTTATCTCGCCACTCCAGATCAACGCCAGAGCATTGCCGACCACATCCGACCATTCGGTATAACCCTTAAAGGATGGTTTGATTTTCGCATATTCAATCGCATCCAGAAATACCTGGTGATTGATCGGCGCAGCCTGCTTCAGGAACACATCGCTCTCGGCAACCTTCAGATACACCGGGATGGCAAAGCCCAGCTCGGTCAGTTTCTTCTGTGCATCCTCACTGGTGGCGAACTTGATGAATTTCCAGGCAGCATCCGGGGCTTTCGAGTCTTTGGCGATCACGAAGCCGGCGCTGTTAACGCTGGTGAAGCGCTCACCATCCGGTCCTTTCGGCAGAGGCGCTACATCCATATTGAAACCACCGGTGGAGTACTCGGGAACTGCCCAATGACCCATGGGGGTCATGGCGGCAATCCCGGCCAGGAATGGATCGCTACCGAACTCACCTGCTGCTATCGGATCGGGGATGGATTTATCCACCATCATCATGTCATACAGGAGTTGCCAGCCTGCCATGGCTTTGGGTTCGCCCAACAGTGTTTTTGTGTAATCATCACTGACAATCTCTCCGCCATAGCTCCAGATCACCTCACCCCAACCCGGTTCCATATCCCAGGTGTCGTAATTGAATCCGTACTGTTCAGTCTTTCCATCGCCATTTTTATCCAAAGTCAAAGCTTTGGCAGCCGTTCGCAAATCATCATACGTCCAGGTTTCATTGGGATATGCCAAACCGGCGGTATCGAACATGTCCTTGTTATAGAATAACACGATGGTTTGGAAATCACGCGGCAACCCATAATAACCATCATCCAGGTGGTAGACCTCCAAAGATTTTGGATAGAAACCGTCCAGGAAACCGGGTGTTTGATCGATATAGGGTTGCAGGTTCAACAAGGCGCCGCGGGTTTGCCAGTCGATATAGAATGGTGCATCAATGGCAAAGATATCCGGGGGAGTCTGGGCGGCAAAGAGAGTGTCGACCTTTGTCCAATAAGTATCCCAATCAGAAACTTCCACATTGACTTTGATGGTGGGATTGACTTTCTGGAATTCCTCGGTGATTGTCTGCCAGACGGTCAATTCCTCCGGCGAACCCCATTGCATCACCGTGATTTCCGTCACACCTTCTGCGGGTGCTTTCGACCCACAGGCTGAAAGGAGCAATGCCCCGATCAACAAAACATAAAGATATTTCTTTTTCATAGTACTTCCTCCTTCTTGGATTTAGAGTCTGACCACCGCGTCCAAAAGATGCGGTACATCCGGATTCAAACCACAGGCAATGGATCGTTCATAAGCCAGGAGTTGACCCGGGGGCAGATAAAGTACGTTCATCAGAGAGTCAGGAAAATTCGAGGTAAATGCAATATCACCTCCTTCAGGAGCGAGGGTGAATGTCCCGGCACCCAAAGCGGACATCTCCTCCAAAACTTTCTTTTCATATATTCCGTTGGTCTTGGAGACCAAACCAATTAATAGTGTGGAATCGGTGACCATGGATTTGGGACCGTGGCGAAACTCCATGAAATGGAAAGATTCACTGTGTGATAGTGACATCTCCTTCATCTTTAAACTTAATTCAGAAGCCAGACCATAGCGCAACCCCGACCCGAGAAAATAAAAGCGGTCCAGCTTCATATCACTACCCAAGCGCATAGCCCAGGGGCGTGCAAGCTGCAGTGTGTTCTCACACAACGCAGGCAGTTTTTCCATCATGCGGCAAATGTCACTGTGGTTGCCCAGCATACAGGCTATGTTAACGGTTGCCAGATAGAGAGTGGTAAATGCCCGTGTCTGGGCGATCGAACGTTCCTGACCGGATGGAAAAACCAGGTTTAGATCTCCCAGTTTTGCGAGGGGAAAATCAGGGTAACACGAAAGCGTCAGAATTGTGCCGCGCTTGTCAGCTTTAAAAGCCTCGCAAGCATTAAGCGTTTCACTCGTCTCACCGGAGCGGCTGACTGCCACCAGCAATGTTTCAGTGTCTGATGGATAATAGTTCCCCGGATTCAGCCATAGCTCTGAAGCTGGGACGCCGCGTGCAATCCTCCCGGTCAATTGTTGATAAAGCCCGGCAGCCGCAAGAGACAGATAGTAAGTTGAACCGCAACCGGTAAAGAGTACCTGGTTGTATTTCGCCTTTTTCAGAAAGCTTTCAATTACGACTTGTTGTGTTTGCAATACGCTAATGGCTTCTCTCCAGGCTTGCGGCTGGCTCATGATTTCCTGTTCAGTATATTTACCTGGTTCAGTCATAGGATACCTTTTTTGATCGGTCACCTTTTCAGGCGTTCAGGTGTGAGAGTTTGAATATGCGGGCAGCGTTGCCGAGATAAACTTTCTGTAATACATCCTCCGGTAGGTTTAAACCATAGACATGCCAACGACCCTGTAATGGATAAAGCGCAGCGCTGTAATTGAAGTATTCATCCTCAGTCTCAAGGAATCGGTAGGCAATGCGGTAGCTGTCGGGATCGGGCCCAAAATCAGATCCGAAAAGTATCCGGTCGCAATACTTAAGGAAGAAACGGCGGGCAGCATAAGGCTGTCGTCCAAGCTCCCCTATGCGCGCGCTGATATCAACAAAATAATTCGGGCAGCGGTCGAGCAGAGCACCCACCCAACTCAGGTTTTCAGCATAACAGCCAACATGTGCGCCGATGAATGTGGTCTCCGGATAACGCTCGATCAACCGTGCCAGACCATCCAGAATTGAGAGAAAGGGCGGGAATGGTGGAGAAGGGAATTGCCAGTCTGGCACGAGGTTGAGTTCCTCCCAGCGCTCATTCGTCTCGTCGACCGGATCGAAGAATGCCACCGGATCAGCCACGTGAATGACCACCGGTAAACCCAGTTCACCGGCCGTCTGCCACAATGGATCAAGCCGGGTATCATCCACCCTGACCAGAACCCCATCCTGGTCCTTGACCTTCAATCCGAACGATTTCCAGATCTTTAACCCATCGGCGCCCCGTGCAGCCTGAGCCCGCAATCGCTTGGCAGCCCACTCGCCAAAACCATCATCTCGTTCTGCCCAGGCGTTAAAATCCACCCCTCCGAAAATACTGAAACGCTCAGGCGCAACAGCCTTGAAGTGGTCAAGATGACTTGCCAGGATCTCCTCTCCCCAGCCGCCATCCAGATCGACATAATGAATGATACCTGATTCATCCAACAGGTCGAGTAGTTTGTCAACAGGCCGGTTGATCCAGCCGCCGCCGAACTCCTCACCCAGGTGGTTGTGTGCATCCACCACCGAAAAGTGGGGTTTATAGATCGGGGTGATCTGAGTTACCAGCTTACTCTTGGGGTAGAAATCGGATAATAACATTTAGATTTCACCTACGCAACGATAACCTCAATGCCTTTGTTTCGCAGAGATTTAATAAATCCCTGTTCCGTTTGATCATCCGTGACCAGAATGCTCATCGCGGACAGCGGTGCTAAAAAAGCCGTTGCAATGACACCGCATTTGGTATGATCGGCCACGATGATGGCCTGACGACCGGCATTTAAAATAGCCCGGTCGGTCAGTGTCTCCGGCAGGTAATCGTTCGTCAGTCCTTGGTCCAGGCTGATGGCACGTGTTCCGATAATGACCTTGTCTGAGCGCACTTCGGCTAATGCCTGCTCGGTAATGTGACCGATGAACGACAACTCGCTATCGCGTAAAATGCCCCCCAGAGCGATCAAGGTAATATTTTCCTTTTCTGACATCAAGTTGATCACCGGGAGTGAATTGGTGATGACAGAGATCTTACGCTTTACGAGATTTTGCGCCACCTGCAGCACGGTAGTGCCTGATCCGAGAAAAACCGTTTCGCCATCCTGGACCAGGGCGGCTGCAGCACGGCCTATCCGTTCCTTCTCCACTTCATACTCGTGACTGCGTTTCAGGATCGGATCCTCAGGTGCTGCCTGGCGTAGCAGAATGACACCTCCATGGACGCGCTGGATCGTTCCCTGCTCAGAAAGCAGATCCAGATCACGCCGGGCTGTCGCCTCACTGATACTGAATTGCTCGCAGATCTGGCTGATCGATAAACGGCCAGCCCGCTCCAGCAGGCGGGTTAATTGTTGCTGGCGTTCGAAGTTGGATAGGGTCTCATGAACAGTCAATATCGATCACTTTCCTTCATTATCAATCATTATTATAGCGTTTTTTGCACTCTTTACAAGAGGGAATTTTCATTCAAGGCAAGCCATTATTTTGGGACATCAGGTCTCAATGTCCATAAAACCGGAATAATATGATCAGCATGTACAGTTGTTAATGCTTCAACATGTTGAAATAGATTTTCAAGTCCCCCTGCCGCAATATCACACTTATCCTGTAGGAATGTGATTTGATGTATAGATCAGGTTTTCCCTTCCTGGTGCTGGATGAGCCCATCAACCACCTCGACATCCCCTCAAGGGCACGCTTCGAGCAGACACTGGGCAGCTTCAATGGCGCCGTGTTGGCTGTAGTACACGACCGCTATTTCATCCAGAATTTTGCCGAGGATCTCTGGATCATAGAAAATGGTTAACTGCATAAATACCAAGCGCGCAAGCCAGTCTTAAAATAGAAAGGCTTTTTCACCCCTGCATTGCATCGGTTCGTTGGATTTTCAGGACTCAAAACTTATTTATTCCTGATAATGAATACCCCGTCTGCCAGACGGGCATAATGAAAAATAAAATCCGGGATAGGTCCGTAACTATCCCGGATTGTTAATTATTGAAGAACCTATGGGTTGATCAGTGCAGGTGCCGAGGGTTCTTCATACATCTCCGTAGGTCATGGAGCCGGGGTGGGTGTTGCGGTCAAAACCGGATAGACTACCGGGGTCTCACGTTGTTGATAGGGTATGGTCCAAATGGTCAGGGTATTAACCCCATTATTCGACCAGGCAACAATCAGATGTTTTCCATCCGGGGTAAAAATGAGCCGATCGATGGCACTTCCCTGGTTTATATCCGCAACAAGTTCATAAAAATTTCGCCAGATCTTGATCGTCTTATCCGTCGATCCGGAAGCTAAAAGATTTGCATCCATGGGTGAAAAAGCCAATCCGGTGATCGCACTTTCATGTTTCGTAATGATATATTCTCCCCCAATTACCCCCTGATTCCGACAAACAGAATAGATCTCGCCTTTCATCGATCCGGCGGCGATGCACTTCCCGTCAATAGAATATGCGACACTGATTACTGGTGAAGCGAGGTTGTTTAATGCGGCAATTCCTTCATACCCGTCAAGATCCCATTCCATGACGGATCCATCCTCCGAACCGGTCAGGAGTGTCTTTCCATCCGATGAAAAGGCAATACTTTTCACAGCTGAAGAATGCTTCAATTCAGTTAATTTGGTATAACCAATTATCTCCAGGCTGCCGGGATCCGTGATCGGGTTCCAGAGAGTTACTTTGTTATCCTCTGACGCAGTGGCCACCAGCTCAGCTGCAGGTGAATAAACGACAGCATTGATCGCAGCCGAATAACCTTTTGTTGAAATTAATTCAGCCCATGTTTTGCCGCCCCTTACATGAATGCTTCCATCTTTTGAGGTAAAAATAAAGGTTTGGTTATCGATGAACGCAACCCCGGTTACTCCGGCCGTTGGGATATTCTGGAAGACTATTTTATTTTTCAACCTGACCAGGCTGATGCCATTTTGATCAGTACCGACCACCGCCAGCAATCCATCTGGTGATATGTCTATAGCCCGAATATCCTCCGGAAGGTATTCCACTTCCGTGACTGGGATTGGCTCATCGACGATTGGTTGGAAGCCTGGTGTCTGGTCCGGGTCAGGCAGGGTCGATAGAGGAATATTGACTGCTGATTCCGTGTTTTTATTAGTACTATTCCAGATAAACCATCCGGTAAATGACATCACGGCCAAACCTGCCACCAGGATTACAGTCCACGGAGTACCTTTCCTGCGGGTGGTTATTCCTCCCCCAAGCTTTGATTCCGGGGGTTCAAAGACCTGGGAGCGCCCAACGTGTTTAATGGGAGATTTCAAGGTGGTTGTGGATTTTTCAACCGCCTCGATCAGGATCATCGATACATTGTCTTCACCACCGGATTCGATTGCGAATGAAATCATCTTGATGACGTCATCAGCCAGTTTCCCGCTGCCCGCCAACCCGATCAGATCCCCCTGGGTGGCATAGCGTGTCAAGCCATCTGTGCATAATAGAATGCGATCGTTCTTTTTGATCGGAAGTGGACCAAAAAAGTCTACCTTCACATCCAGCTCCCCCCCAATGCTGCGGGTCAACTGATTCTTGGTATTCGTATTACGGGCGGCTTCCTCTGACATCACCCCCTGGGAAACCATTTCGCCTACCAGATTATGATCACTGGAGATCTGCTTGATGCCCTTTTTGTTCAGGAGGTAGGCACGACTGTCACCCACATTGGCAATATACAGCTTGTTGTTCAGGAGCAGAGCTGCCACAAGCGTGGTCGCCATCCCACCTTCGGGAGCATAATCTAATGCATGCGTGAAAATATCCCGATTTACCTTTTGGATGGCTGCGATCAACCGCTCGCCGAAAGGCAGGGAGGTTTGTTTGAAATACTCGAAAATGACTTTTTCAGAAGCATATTTGCTGACGTACTCCCCCGCTTCGGCGCCTCCCACTCCGTCAGCGACGATGAAAAGGCAGCCCTGCTCTATCCGGTCTTTTTCCTTTGCCGGAACATGGAAGGCAACATAATCCTCATTGTTGCGCGGTTTGCGCCCCATATGGCTTTTGGCATCAAAGTTGAATTCCAAGATTTCCCTCATTTATTCCTGAATGTTTAGCCAATCAGTATGCCCAGCCTGAAGATCCACCTCACACAGACAATATCACCGAGTTAAATTCTTCATTGATTATATGACAAATAAGAATAAACTCAACCCTTCTGATTAATTTTAATACATTATTATAATAATATGTTAGAATATTACCGATGTCAATAGCAACCTGACCCAGCAATATTGGATGTTAACAGGCTATTTTGCATTAAGGGAATATTTCTATTGATAAAAAGTGGGTGAGGTTCGTTTTTCAATCATCAAAATCATCGCAATTGAAGGCTTGTAGACAGGTGGATAAAAATATGAGCCATTCATTATCGTTAACTTAAATAACAAGTCGTTATCTTTCAAATGCCGATGGGTATTCAAGATGGCGTGCGAAATCATCCCTCCCGGGGTCGATACCTCTTCTCTCCCTGATTTTCTTTACGATCGTATTTTCCACCACTGCGCCGGTCATTGCCAATAGTAGTCGGCAATTGTTCTGCTTGGGCTGCCAGGAAATTTTTCCAAGACCTTTCCTCTCCAAGCTGAAATCAACCGACCCCTTTCCATAACTCTTGCCTGGGGGACTTCATTGCAAGCTATCAGTTACTGGTATTGTTATGATAACGTGATCAACGGTATATGCAATGGCATGGTCTACACCTCGACCGGCTCTGCTAAAAGGGTCACCATCAGTGGTCTAACGATAAACACCACTTGTGAATGGCAGGTTTATGCTCACAACGTTAATGGTGATACAGGTGACACCCTCCGGCTCAATCACGGATTGTGTGCCATAATAAATTCTCTAAATGTAATTCCCAGGGGGGTTAATTCCCCGGTATTAAAATCCGCAAGATCAGGGGAAGGATAAAGTGGATCAGATAAACTGAACCAGGCCCATCTTTGTACCAGACGGTTCTCATCTTTTGAATATCCAATCTGCTCATCTTTCGTGCCCTGCAACCACGAAAAAGTGTCTTGCATATACTTACTTACCACATCCTCGGGATAACCATAATTTCCAGGCATTAATATACCAAACTCGGTTAATGCCAATGGTGTATCACGATAACCGTTTTCTCCCATCCAATGACGAAAATCTACAATTTGTTCAATAAACAGATCCAATCGCCCAGTGTCACTTACCTCACGCAACTCTCCTGTATCTTGAGTCATTCCGGGAGGAATCCCGACACCCCAACTGTCGCGTTCTTCACGTAATACAAACCCATGAATAGTCCACCAATCTACGGGCATTGCAATTGAAAACAATCGCCGATATTCTGTGAGAATACGATCGAGATAAGCGATACGCAAGGGTGTGGCTTGAGATATTCCGGCAACAGCAATCTTAGCAGTTGGATCAGCTGATTTAATCAAATAATAGATTTCATGATATACAATTGCGTACTCTTCAGAAGTGACACCATCCTGCCAAATAACATCCGGTTCATTGCCGATAATCCACACATTACCCGGATACTGAGCAGCCACCCAGGCGATATACTCTTTTGAGGGGTACAAACAGCCTGGTTTTAGTCGAACCATCTGCCAGTGCTCTGGTAATAAAGAAGGTGATCGTTTTAAAACAGCCCAGCTTATGAACCAACCGGAGTGCAAGCTTTTAGCCCATAATTCAGGTGAGGCTTGCGTCGCCATGCCAAATCCGGCACGTTTTGAAAGCAGGTTTGGATCGAGTATTTCCATTTTGCTTATTTCACTCGTTTCTTTACGGATAAATTCTGAAGTGGTGGGTGTTGGAGCAGGCAGTAATAGTTCCTGTGCGTTTTGTTTGCATGGGACACCCATGCTGGGTATTTCCGATATAGGAGTTGTTGCGTTTGATGCAAAATGAACACACAACCATAATGCGATAACCAATACCCCAAGGCCGACCAATCTTACAATGAATTTAACTTGATGAGTAATTAAAATGCACCTCTCCCGGATATTACCACAGGGATTGTTCTAATTAGTATTTGAAAATCTTTTGCGATTGAGTAGTGGTTGATGTAGTCCAACTCCAACTCCAGCCGGGTTTTAAAATTCAACTCTCCCCGTCCGGATACTTGCATCGGACCTGTCAATCCGGGTTTGAATGCCAGGCGCTGTCTTTGCGTATCATTGTAACGTGCTACGAGTTTAAGCTCTTCCGGTCTTGGACCAACAATCGACATTTCACCGTGCAAGACATTCCACAATTGAGGAATTTCATCCAGACTCCAGCGACGAAGAGTGCGCCCCACCCGGGTCACCCGCGTATCCTGTCGTATTTTAAAAACAGGTTCCGCCAGTGTGTCGGTATCGATCATCGTACCCAATAATTGTTCGGCATTTTTGACCATCGTGCGGAATTTTATCAAACGAAAAGGCTGCCCATGTTCTCCGGCGCGTTCCTGCATAAAGAAAACCAGTCCGGGAGAATCGAGTTTTATAGCCAGAGCAATAATTGGGAAAAAAGGAGCGGCAACGATAAGGCCCAGGGTCGATAAAACAATATCAATACAACGTTTTAAGATCCGCTGGCTCAAATTTAAAGTGTGTTTATCCGAAGGAGGTGTTTTTGGAGCCTTAAGAAATCCGGCCAATAACCCCAAACCCAAAGCTGCGGCTCGGGTGGTAATCAATAAAAAGCTTGGCAAGAATATGGATCGATCGTTTCGGAGGATGAAAGCCAGAAAATTGACATCGGTCAGAAAAAATAATCCGATTATGATCAGTATCCCCCAAATCCACCATGGAAAAAAGTACAAGAATGGAATACCTATCACAGCCAGCCCCAGTAAAGCAATCTGCCAACGCTGTGATGGCGACGTATGGGTATCCTTAAATAATTTATCGGGTAACCAACGCAGCATATAAGCTTTCCAATAACCAATAAAATACTTCCTCTGAAAATACTCTTTGAGTGTCAAATCGTGTTGATGGAATACAGATGCCTCGGGTGAAAAAACCAATGTGTACCCTTTGTTTGCTAAACGAAAAGACAATTCCTGATCTTCGACTGAAGGAACCGGGAATTGCTCATCAAATCCGCCATTATCAAGAAAGACTTTTTTACGGTAGGCAGCAGAATATGTATCGATAAAATCTATTTTAGGAAGCTTTGCCATTCTGCGATACTTCGATTCGTATTCCAATTGAACAAAACGAGGCACAATCGAAGTCTGTTTCGTGCAATAAGTACCCTTTACACCAACTATATCGGGATTCTGGAACGGTGCGCCAAGCTTGCTCAACCAATCAGAAATAGGGACACAGTCGGCATCCGTAAATGCCACGATATCCCCCAGTGCGATACGAACACCAGCATTGCGAGCGGAGGCCGGACCGGCTTTATTTTGGCGAAGAATCCTTACGCCAAAACGCCTGGCGATCTCTGGTGTATCATCCATTGAACCATCGTCGACCACAATCACTTCGTAATCAACATCAATCCTGAAATCCGTTTGGGAAAGAACGCCAATCAGGCAATCCGGCAATGTCCCGGCGGCATCTTTCGAAGGGATAATGACAGAGATCATTTTAATATCCTTACCATGGATTTTATCAGTATAGGGAAGTTCATTGGTTGAACAAGCTCAAGTGCTCAATAGTGAGCTTATGCCATGGATGTATTTCACGTTGCTTTATCCCTGGTTTTTTTCGTAAAAATCTCTTGACATGGTTCGATCATTAATAATTATTTTTTGGCTGTTTGGATCGTATGAAAATAAACACGGCTCCACCTATCAATGGCGGTAGAGTAACTATTGCATGCAGAAGAATTGCGTAGGCCAGAGCCGTATTGTGATTTATTCCAAATGGAAGAAGAGCTAATTGTGCAAAATAATAAAAAGGACCAATGTTTCCCGGCATTAGTGCAGGCAGCAGACCGATATATACCATGACCAAAACCAAACCTGCCGCGGTACCTCCTAATGCGAGCTCTTGAGCGCGAAATAATAGGTAATTTGTAAACCACATAACAACCCATATGAGAGCAGTCACCACAAAGATTGAGATCACTCGCTTCGGTTTTCGCATCCATTGGCTTGCGATCACCCATTGATCCAGCAGCTTATATAACCAGCTCGGAATTACTTTCCATCCCCGGATTTTTTGCCAGACTAAAGGTCCTATAATAATGAAGGCAAGCAGACCAATTGTAACGGCCAGAGATACAGGGATAAACCATCCATGAAGATTGAGTAGGGGTTCTATTGAAATTTCCACAGATACCAAAAATGCACAGATCGTTAATCCAAGCAGATCCATATACTTCTCAATCAAAATTGTCGATCCTATTTCTGGAAGCAAGTATTTATTTCCAGCAGCAAGCACCCCCATTCGGACGATTTCACCTCCTCTCACCGGCAAAATAATATTCACGGCTTGCCCACTAAAGTAGGCAGTACATAACGTTATTAAGTTGGATTTAATTCCATAATTCTTCGTTAATATCACCCATCTCCATAGCTTTAAGAATAACCCAAAGATGACCGAAATCGTTGCTACTACCAGGTAGGTTAAGGAAACAGATCGAAAGTCAGTAATGAGCTCTTTCCAATTCACATACCGGACAGCAAAGTACAGGAAGATTAATCCTACCAATACTTTTGCTATCAAAAAAATCGTTTTGTATCGAGGTTTCAATAAAACCATCCTTTTATATCCACCCGCAAAGAGATTTCACTAATGTTGTCCTCTCAAACCCTGTATATTATGGGGTGGTACAAGAGTAAGTAATACCCAATTCGGATTGTCCAGAAACTTCACTATAACATACCGGTCGTTCCGGGTTTAAACCCCGAAGCATGCGCCCCCAATCTGCACTGGACACATTTTCTGTATTTATGGGTGCATGGGTCAGGTCTGGATACACATGAACAATTACCTCTTGATACCACGCGAATTGCGTTAGTGGTAAAACCACAACTCGTACGTCAGGTCTGACATGCAGGCCAAAATGATAGTACCAAAGCGGGAAAGTATCTTCGGAAGCTGAGGTATAGATTAATGCATCTTCCGGTGCTTCGCTTAAGAACTGTTCTGCATATCGGGCTTGTTGATCCTGGTCTCTTGCATCAAGACGGGTTAATGTACCGGGAATACGGATAAACACATTCAATGCTATCGATAGGGTTAGTAAGAAGCCAATTGGAATATTCTTCCATTTAATTACCCATAAACCTGGAATCGCGAGACCGATCCAAATAGCATAGACCAGCAGTGCCGGCAAAAGATACGCAACAGAATCTGGAGTATTGTATCCGGTAGCAAACACCAGGTACACTGTAAAAATCCAGACCAATATCCCGCGTAACCATTTATCACGCCACGGGAACTGTATCAACCCGACGATACCGGCTAACAATCCAAGTGCCCCAAACTGGTCAAAGAATAATCGAGGAATGGAGCTTATCCTTTCCAACAATATCGGTCGGGTGACACTGAATAAAAGGCCGCGATAAGGGTTCCCGGTCACCAGCCAAAGGAAGCCATCGAGTGTTTGCGGATTTCCCCAATTGATCGGGGGGTACGCATGCGCCCGAACAGGTAAATATAAATAGACGAGCAAACCAATCATGCCGAAAACAGCTTCCGCAAGGAGAAATTTCCATGCGACTCCTCGCCTCAAAGAAACTACGATAGATATAAGAACAGCCGGAAGCATGAGCACAATGGTCACATGGTTCCCGCATCCCAATCCGAAAAGGAAGGATAACAGTAAGAGCACTTTTTCATAAGACTTCGAACTCCCTTTTAAGGTAAGGGTTATCCACCACAATGCCAGTACGACGATCAAGGATTGAAGACCATGGACATCTACAATTATTGCCTCGGAAAATAGTAAGGGCGAAGTTCCCCAGGCCAGGCCGGCAATAAATGCCGCGACCAATGTAGGAATTGATTTTTCACCAATTACAAAGGCGATCCAATATGCGATCAGCCCAGCTCCTATCGCAGCCGGGATCAGAGAAACCAGCACGCCCCGAAAAACCGGGGTGCTGATCGGGATCAACTGAAATAAAATACCCAACAGGGTATAAGTCGGATAGCCGGTTGGGTGGGGAATGCCACCGGCGAGCGCCGCCGAAAGGAAGTCCCCGGCATCCTGCCCCAAATTGGCGCTGCTCAACCGTGTCGGAGCGATCAGGAGGTAGATACAGCCTGTGACCAGGGTTGTCAATCCGGCAGCAAACCGGAAATTTAGCAGCCTTCGCAGGAAAGAGCCCAACCGCTGGTTCATGTATCCAATAACCTGACCATAGTAAGATGATTATACATGACGGTATGGAACCACCCGGCTTCAGGTAACGACTGCAACTCCTTGACGATTGTGAGGCAGAGGGGTGGTGATCAAAATGAAATCCGATCGGACGGATGGGAAGATCAAGATCTACCGACGTGTGATCAGCGGCAGGAACAATTGTTTCGGCAGATCTGTATAGACGATAAAATCAGCTGCATTATTTGCGAGATTTTTATCAACCACCCCAACCGAAGCCACCTCGACATGGACTGTGTAGTCCTGAAGCGGGGTGACATTCTGCCATTCAGCCGAGATCATCGTTCTGCCCCCGCAACGCTGGACGTTGGGGGTTGAAATCGGATCGGCAATTTGAGTTCCACCAACGTAAATGTTGACCGTTGCCGTGGAGCCGGTATCGGCGGAGAGGTCATTTCCGATGGTGATATTCAAGCGGTAATTAACCAGCGTTCCACCGGCGGCATAGTTCACCGGATAAATGAAGACACTCGTCGGGAACAGGTCAGGCTGTGCGTCAGTGAAATTTTGATAAGCCTTGAAAGCTGTTCCCACCACAGGTGTTAACGATTTCCCTTTATCCGGATCAAACAACGATCCACCAAAGATATTGAGATGGTCGTTCAGACTGTACCAGAACCAGCGCTGCACCAGGCGGTTGCCATCGCTGGCCATACCGGTGGTTGAGTTATTTGCTGCCAATAAATAATCGAATGTTGCCAGCATATAATTCTTTGTATCCACCGCGAGGACGGTAACATATCCAGCACTTGGGTCAGATGGGAATAAACTTCCGTATTCGGTGATCCACAGGGGTTTATTTTGTTCACCCTTGCCGGCCATCCAGGTACGGAAAGCTTCAATTCGCTGTTGGAATAATGTTATCGAATAAGTATCCGTATATGGATATCCTATTGTGATCGCATCCGAATAGTCACTTTCAAAACCTGGTGGGACGCCAGTTCCCCAATTGTTAGGAGGATCAGGCCATTCATTTAATATAAAGGAGTGGATCGACCAGATGTCGATCAGTGCTGAAGCTGCTGCCACGCTTCCTGCAAGGTCGCTTTGGATCAGACGAGTCCAGGCATGATCCAGATAACGCATGCGGATCGGGGTGGGTTGGACAATTGTACCGAAACCGATCTTCGCTGTTAGGTCATTAGCGCGGATAATATCAGCTACTTCATGGAACCTTTCAGCATATATTTCGGCAGTCAGGGCATCCTGACCCCCGTACGTTGTATCCGGTTCATTACCGGCCAGCCAGACGCTGCCTGGATAAGCTTCAATCCAACCGGGTAAATGAGACAATGTATCGGCATACAGGTCATCCCGTAATCTTAATGTCCTGACGTATTCCATACCAGCCGGCAGATCCGGATTCGCATTTGACGCCCAATCCATGTACGACCCTACTCCAATACTGTCGATGTCGTAGCCGTTACTTCCATAGACAGAGGTGATCCCAAAACGACAGGCAGCGCTGCCGGTTGCCTGGGCGGGCTGCGAAGCAGGTTGCCCGATGACAAGGCTCAGAAGCACGATCAGGGCAAGTAGAGGCATAAACGGGTTTTTATGTATCGCGGTCATTTTCTATTTCTATGATCAATGCTCGGGGCCGGTGGTCAATTGCATGGATAAACTCAAATCTGTATCCTGTTCGAGGTTCGCCTGCCACACAACTGTATTATAGCCTGTATGCTGCCAGCCTTCACCCAGGCTTACAAAAGTGTAAGTATCAGGCACCTTCACTTCCAAAGTGAAAGGCAGATACTCCAACCCTGGCTGAACGTGGATGCGCAATCCATAATCCAAGCGGGTCAGATCCACCTGATGGACTACTTCCTGCGGCAGAGCAACCGTTAAATGGATCTGGTTGGACTGACCGGCCGGCAGCATCAGGAGTCCCGCAAAGACCCGGGTGCCTGCCTCACCGGATAGTTCTTCAACCTGGCCTGACCAGCCAATCGGGTTCAGCAATTGCTCTCCCGGGACCGACCGGGCATCCGCTGTTTTCAGAAGTGTGCCTGCCGGCAGGTACACCCGCCAATAGTCCAAATAGCAGCGTTGCTGCATATCCTGATAGGTCCCTGCCCCGTAACTGATCTCCTGTTTGCAGTCCACGGCACTTTGTGACCCAAGATGGCGATAAGACAGGATGACATCCGCGGATGGATGGAGGACGTCGCTCAGGTCCACCTTATATTCGACCGAACGCTGAATGACGGAATCCACTTTATTGAAACCCACATTTGAGTCGATCAGGGAGAAAAAATCACCATCGCCTGGCTGAATCCCCCCACCCCAACCGCCGATCTCCAGTGCTCTTTCAGCAGCAGGATCGTTGAAAAAGACGAGGAGTTGACCTGAATCAAGAAGTTCCATGAGATTATTCGCCAGCTCGAGCACCTTGGTTTTATCTCTTGTTTGCAGGATCCTATCGATGATCACCTCACCGAGCGATTTCATAAAGTCTTTCCGATGTTGCCACCACTCCTGACTCATTCCCTGCTCAGGCGCCGGTGCCCAGGCTTGTTGCATATAGGTTTCGACATTGTTTGCCGTCACCGGCTCAACCGTGCCGGTGACCTGGATGGGTCCAATGACCTGCAGAATTGAGCGCACCGCCAGTTGGTTAAAGGCGATGACGCCCTGTGTCTCGAACCCGGTTGATAATGTATAAAGTGCTTGAGCTTGCCGTGCGGCAGACGGGAAATCGGGGAACCAGTTCGAATCCCGGGTCACCCAATAATCCGCCAGCATGAATCGTTTCAAGGGCTCAGGTGGTTTGGGGTAGGGTTTCGTGAAATCATCGATCTGGTAAGAATCTCCCAGGTCGAATTGCACTATTTTTCCATTCTGAACGCTAACGATACCAATACCTGAAATAAATCCACCGGTCGCTCGTATCTCATCACGGTTTTGAGCCAATACCAGGTAGCTTTGCGGTTTTTCAGCTCCCAGAATCCGAGGAGCGATCTGAAGGAAATCGATTCCAGCCACCAATAGAGTAAACCGTTCATCTACCTTCAGAAAATATGGCTGGATGGATCGAGGTAACAGCTCAGGGCGTACCTGCCCACGCACCTCGCCTGCCTGCTCCAAATATAACGAAGCTTGTTTAAAATGTTCCTGCCCGGTTTGAAGCACCGGGATGGCACTCTGCAGAAACGACGGTTGTCCAGCGCTTTTAAGATCGGTCAGAAGTGGTTCCAGACCGAGATAGACCTCTTTTCCCGCTTGCACCAGTCCATCCGCATAGGTCACCAGTGGTTTGACCTGCCCCAGATAGGATCCAATGCCTGGAAGTCCCTGCATCGCGCTGAAGACCGGAAAGAGCGGTGTAAGGTCCTGGTGGATCGCAGCCATATCATTGGATGCATCCAGGATAAGCCGACCGGCCGTCTCCGGTTGAATCATCGTGCGATCCGAACGAACATTCATGGCTATGCGCACCAGGTGGACGGTGTGCCATCCCAGATGGATGCCCCAGATCAACCCGGCTGCCAGTAAAACCAGCAGGAAGATTTTAAGAATTCTCTTACTCGCTATATTAGTATGTGTTTTAATCATCTATTTTTGGTATAATCAGTTCGAATTAAAAATTTATTGAAAGTTTACCGCAAACTGCTGAAATCTGGGCATTATTCATTCAGCTATACCGGGGCAATTGGTAACGGCTACTTACCTATCTTGAAAGGAAAAGGATTTTATGCGAACCATTTCGAACAAACGATCCCTTAAACGTGCCCTGCTGGTGGGATTCGTTATGACTCTTTTACTCGTGCTCTCCTTCCAGATCGTAAATGCAGTTGGTCTGTCGCAAACCATTCCCACCGCCCCTCCACCCACTAAAGAAAACCCGCCCATCATATCAATCGTGGATACCATTCAACCGTCGGTGACCACCACGCTTATGCAAACATCCCTCACGACCACGGTTACAGCGACCCCAAAAACCATCCTGACAGGTACCCCGGAAAATACCCTGCCTTCAGTCCTGACCGTAACGGTTGTACCCTTGCCATCCTCAAGTATTGTAAGCTTCATCTATGGTTGGGGCGGTTGTCTGGTTTTAATTGGTTTAATTGTTGCATTTATCGTTATCACACTCTTGCGGAGGAAAAAGAAGTCCAAGAAAACAGATTTACCGGTCGGACTGGCTCTTCTTTGATCGATCACAACAATCAATTTTTCTTGTAAGCAATTAATGCCGCAGTATTATAAATTAACAGACCAACAAGGATAAACCATAATACCTTGCCCCAAGCGGGAGCAGACAGCAAACCCAGACCCAGACAAAAAACCAGCGCGGCAAGATTCAGGGCGATTTTCATACCCGGTTCCGATAAAACCTTGCCGAAATGCTTGCCCAGCATGCGGCTCTGCCAGTATGCTAAACTCACCACAGACAGTGCCAGCGACAACCCAAAGATCCATAAAGTATTCCCGGCAATGGAACCCCACGGCATCACTATCGCCTCTTTCCTTTCAATGAAGGAACAGTCAAAGACTTGCCTATGTAGCGTTGTTTGTAGAGACTCGTGATCAGTGCCAATAACATCCAGAAAAGGATCCCCGGTTTTGCGCCGAGTGCCACCGCGTCTGTGAGCCCAAATAACAGGTGGGCGAGCAGACCGCCACCCAAGCCGAGGATGACGGGGCGGATGAACACCGGATTTGATAAGAATAATGGCTGTAACTTATCGCCGGGTGTGGGTTTGGAATTTCTCCATGTATCAAATAGCATCTTAAACGCCACCAAATATAATGCAATATAGGCAATGAGACCGGGAATTCCAAGATCCAGGGCAGCTTGCAGGATCTCATTGTGGGCATGACCCACATCCACACCTGAAGTCATACTATATATGGGGTAAAGAACCGGCAGTAGTTTTCGGAAAGTATTCATTCCCATGCCGGTTATCGGAAAGTCTTGAATGGCAGATAGCGCGCGCGGCCAGATTAACAGGCGAAGATCCAGGGAGGACAAAGATAAACCCGTTTCCGAAACCAGATCGCTGCCGGTGATCCAAACCTGAGCCGCCTTCCAGTGCGAGACAATCAGGAAGCCTGATACGAGCAGGATAACCACGAAGGCAGCTAAAACGGGCCAACGCAACCTGGATGGTAAAGCGATCAGACTTAACCCCACGAGCGTTAATACCAGGCTGATATAGCCGGCGCGGGATTGGGTTAATACAAAAATAGTGCTGACAAAAAGACACGCCATCACTAAAACAAACAGCAAAAAGATCGTAAGAACTTTACCGGAAGATCGAAACAACGTACGAAAATGACGCGTGAAGCCGATGCAGAGCGCCAGAAACAGGGGCAATACCCATAACAAACTACCGGCGATCTCGTTTGGACTGAATCCGGATTCGGCGCCTGGCAGACCTTTGATCAGCAAAGGCAGGCGTGAGATAACCGGATTTAAGAATGTGATCTTATTGGTAATCCAATCCGTCCCTGCCAGCGCCAGGATCGTTATGCCAAGCGAGATACCTGAAAACACCAGCAGGCAAAATCCCAAACCGCGCGGACGACCCCCTTCCCTGACCATGGCAAAGTAGACACCGAAACCCAACACCATCCCGCTGATCTTGGGCAGGCTGGTGGCGATATCATAAGTAGCCCACAGGCTGACCAGTACCATCACCGCGAGCAGGAGCAGCACAATATTGAGCGGTGTGTACGGGAGCACCGGTTGCCGGCCTGGATCTTCGGATTTCGTTGACCGCAAATCTTTGTTCGGATTCCATCTGTATTCCAGCCAGGTCAACAGCCATAACCCGGGGATGACCAGCATTACCAGGCTGCGCTGCGGCGTGGGAAAGAGCAGGAACGGCGTCGCCATGGACAGCCACAGCCAGTGCAATCGATCCAGGATTTTTACGATGTTATATTTCAAATCACCTCATCAAAACGGTGTAACACAAATGCAGCCTTCTCTAACGGATCATGGCGCCAAACGTTTCAATGCTGCTTGAGCGTTTGCGTTGCCCGGGTTGATCTGAATTGCCGCGCGGTAGGCAGCAATCGCTTTATCAGGCTCCCCGGCCCATTCAAAGATCTGCCCGGCGCGTATATAGTACCATTCAAAGGGGGAAGCAGATAAAGCCAGTGCCTGTTCAATTGCCTGTATCGCCTCGCTTTTTGATTCCATAAGTCGATAAGCCCAGGCCATTTCATAGTAGATCGGAGCCCGATCAGGAAACAATTCCAGTGCCTGTTGATAGATGACCAATGCTGAACTCAGGTTTCCACTCTCACGCAATGCATTTGCGCGTGTGATCCACCAATTCCAGACTTGAGGGTTAAGCTCGATTGCGCGTACAAAATATTCATCGGCTTTTTGGTATTGCTTCTCCCGGGCATAGACCTGACCCATTGCCAAGAAACCCTCCCCGCGGGTTGGGTCGATAATATTGACCCTTTTAAAAGCGCTCATGGCTACTTCCAGGTCATCACCCCGTTGATAATATACCCAGCCCAATTCAATGAATGCCTGCCAGTTATGTGGAACTTCACGCACCAGGTCGAGCAAATATTTTTCCGACTCATCCCATATACTCTGTTGTCTTAGATAACGTCCCAGGACGAGCAACCAGCTCGACCGTTGGCCGGAATGTGAATAGCTATCCAACGCATCGCGCAAAACTTTCTCTGCTTCATCCTGGTTGTTGCAGAAACTCCACAAGAATGATGTCAGTGGGATTGTCCCTGCTTCCTGATCAATCTGATAGGCTGCCCGATAAGCCAGCAGTGCATCTTCCAATCGCCCATCATTTCTAGCCAGATCAGCTGCCTTAATCAACAACTTGAATTCGCCGACTTTCTCCCAATAAACAACAGCCTCAGAAAATTCACCTTGAGATGAAAGAGCATCAGCAAGAACAACCAGAGCGTCTTTATTACCGGCTGCTGCCAGAGGGGCGACCAACTCCTCAGCCAGCTGTGGATCCTGACGCTCGAGCGCATCGCGCGCCAACCAGATCACTGCCCAGGGATGTTGAATGGGAGCGGCTGCCAGTGGGCCTGCATGAGCCATTAGATGGCGGGCAAATTGAACGGACCACAGGTTATTCTCGATGCTTTGAACAATACCTTTACCAAATAGGAATGTTAAAAGAATACCCCCCAGCACCAACCCCATGATCGATCGGTTTTTAGTAAGCATCCAATTCTTTTCTCTACAGAACGAATTATAGTTGCAAAGTGACGGGAAGGAGGATCAAGTGAGACTGAATGTGAGTCCTGTCTGGCCGATAAAATGACTTGTCTTTGGAATCGAGGTTATCCTTGCATTTACCGGATAGACCTCGAGAGCGGGAACAAACGGATACAGTCCAGGTGGTGAAGTTGTTTTTTCAAGCCCCGTTTTACTATTGAGCAAGCAATGAACGTTTGAATATGTCAATGAAGTCAGGGATCGTCACAACCCGCGCCGGTGTTGCATTACATCTGGATAATATCCGTTCGCGGTCTCTTTTCTTGAGATCTGAAATCGCAAACAGGATCAAACCGATATTGTGCTGCGTCACCAACTCCTGGATATCGCGGGTTGTGCCCAGAATTGGATATTCGCCTCTCATATAATTCTGCTTTCGGAAGTCATCATCGGCAAATCCGACGATCGTAAAGGCATTGGCATAGCGACTCTTATTCATCAACCATACGGCCATATCGCCGCATTCACCGGCGCCGATCACCAGAACGCGCTCCCCGACGGCACGACTCCTGCCGCGCATGCGTACCCAGCGGCTGCCCGCACCTGTGATCAATCGGGTCTGATAGCGTGTGACCACAAAACCGCAGAATACCAGGATGCCAAAATCCAGGATCATGCGGGTCGGGAGCACCGGCAGGAAGACGATACGACTGTCTAATAACCATAAGATCACCAGGGAAAATATCACCGACAAACCGAGGTCGATCACGTGGACGGAACTGGCATATCTCCAGACGACCTTTTTCAAACCCAGCAAGGTGTTGCCCAGGCTCAACAACAAAGACATGACCGCCGCCCAACCCAGGGCAGGCAGGATCCCGATATTGAGAGGACCGCTTATGCGCCAAAAAGCTCCGGTGATGGTAATCGCAATTAACGAGGTGATCACGTCGACGATAAACCAGGAAATGTAACGGCGGATGAAATTATATAATGGCCCCGAAAAGAATACCTTTTCAGGTACCGTAATATCCCGAATGCGTGGAAGGAGCATGATCAGCGTCATGAAAATAACGTCGAGATCCGAAAATAAATTCCGATTCTCCACGTAAAGCTCATCCAACCTCAATTTATCCGGAAGGATGGAGCGCAGGTAATCATCCAGGACGTGCTCGGATTTGAGCAGATTTTCTTCATTGCGGTAGATGATGGATGCGGGGCTGGTGACGCCGGGTCGCACCGACAGCACTTTCCTGCGAAGGTCTTCAGGCCAGGTCGCGGCGATGGCCGGGTCTTCAGGCCGCGGACCGACCAGGCTCATCTCACCGGTCAATACGTTCCACAATTGCGGCAGCTCGTTGATCTTGGTAACCCGCAGCCACCTGCCCAGCGGGGTGATGCGTGAGTCGCCTTTCACGGTCACCTGCGGGCCGTTATAACTACCCGGCCGTTCATACATACTACGGAATTTGAGCATCCTGAACTCTTTGCCGTTACGCCCCGTGCGCCGCCCGCGAAAAATGACCGGTCCGGGTGAATCGGCCTTGATGCGCCAGGCAATGAACAACAAGAATGGAGATAGAAGGACCAACCCGATGAAGGAAGCGCAAATGTCAAAAGTGCGTTTAAGTACTTCCCGCAACCCTGACCCGATCGAGCGACGCACGGGACGGTCGACTTCTTTTAACTCTGCCTTGAGCGGGACGTCTGAAATACCAGCCATCGGAGACACTTATACTAAAAAGGGACTACCAGTCCGTTAGGTAAAACTAGTACATTATACAGCGATCCGCCCACCCGAATCAATTGCTATTATACCCTTGATAGTCAGTTGTAAGGTAAAGAAAGATCAGATTGCGTTTGACCCATGGTGTTTTACTCGCTTGCGATTGAATAACCAATAGATCGGCAGACCGATGATGATACCGGCAATATCAATCCCCAAATCCTGGAGCTGGAAAGTGCGACCCGCCACAAAGGTCTGATGGATCTCATCCGATAGGGCATAAGCAGCACAAAACACCAACGCAAGAGCAAAGAGTCCGGGGGTGGAGCTTCGCTTCCAGATCAACGCGCGCGTAACCAGGGCGCCCAGGATGGCGTATTCGATCAGATGCCCGGGTTTTCCAAAAAGGTCATCTTCGGTGAGGGTTATTCCGACCACCTGTAATGGTTGACGTAGAGCGGTGGGCAAAACCCGATAAGGATCGTGGTTCATGGAACCGATGAAAATGAGTGCTGCCCAGAGAATAACGGGGAGCCAGCGCGAGATAATGGATTTCATGAGAAGCGGTTGTATAACATTTTTTTCTATATTTATAAATAGTTACTTTATAAGATGCCCCAAACCCAATTCATGAACAATTGAATCATCTAGGAAAACCATGAAAAAAACAGTATCATGGGTTTCTAATTCAGGAGTTTCTATCCAACCATCTTTAATAAATGCTATTCTACAAGGAGTATTTGTTTTATATACTCCAGCCCGAATCGCGCGAGCGCCACGTTTTTTGCTAACATTCTTAGTCGCAGATATCAAAGAAGGAAAAATGTTTCTTCCGCGGTAAATAGAATCAACTGCTCCAATTGTCATTTGGGAAACATTTGGGTAATTGACGATTCTCCTCGATATTTTACTGTTTACATCAGGGCGGCGAATTAGTCGATTCCACAACTTACTTTTGAACACCATTGATGGATGTGCCCACAAACTCTGGATTAACTCGGGGAAACAAGCAATAAACATGGGCGCAGTAAAAGATCCATCACACATTGCGACTAAACCAATGATTTTTCCTCCAGATTCAGCTACCAATATATAAGATGATTTATTAGTAACAAGCCACCGATATGTAGCTTTGACATAATTTCTTCCAAACATCATCGGAACATGATCCTCAGGTTTAAAGGATTCGCAATGCAAATCAGTTAATTCTTCAATGTCATTAATCACAGCTAATCGAATATTTATTTCTTCCGAAACCATAATTAGATAAATCCCTCCATTTGAATTTTATTAAAATCAAGTTCACCAGTATTTTCAATAATCTCAATCATTATAGGTATGCAGGTACTAGAAACAATCATTGTCTGAGCGTTTTCTCTTGTTGATATATCTAGCCGTTGTAATTGATTTAAAGATTTCTTGAATATTCTTTTCATTGATATCTCAAATGCTTTTTGAATTAACAGAAGAGTTTTCAACCTATTTTATATTACTTAATAGAAAATTAATTACTTACTAATTTCAATACAGATCTTTTCAAAAATTGCGGCTGCATGTTCCGGCGAATGGTTTTCAATAACATAACGTCTTCCTTGCATCCCCATTAATTGTTGGCGTTCACTAGAGGAGACAAGTTCCAAAATGGCTCTTACCAAATCGCTTGGGCTTTCTGGTTGAACAGTAATTCCTGCCCTGGCACGATTTATTAAATCCCACGTATCGCTACCGATATCGACAGATGCAATAATTGGTTTCCCGCTTGCCATAATCGAGTATGTCTTAGATGGTAATGCCCCAAACCCTGTCCCTTTTTTTAAACAGACTAAACCAATATCCGCACTTGCAAGCACCTCACTCATCCTTTCTCTTGGCTGATATGGAATGAATAAAACGTTATTGAGCTTGGCCTCACTGACTTGTCTTTCTAAATCTTGCTTGGCATTTCCTTCGCCCACGAAAACAAACTGAATATTCGAATTGTCTTCTAGAAGCTTGGCCGTCTGAATCACGGTCTCTAATCCTTGAACTGAACCAATATTTCCGGTATACATAACATTGATACTTTTTATCATGCCAAACTCTTTGGAAAAAGCATTATCTTTTTGCATGGGTCTAATATTTTCAATATCAACCCAATCATATATAAGGATAATATCCTCTTCGTTCGCGCCTAACTCATGAACCCTCTGCTTAAATGACTTTGATATTACTCGAATTTTATCTGCCCCTTTAATAAAACATTTTTCTAATGCTGTAACCAAGTTGATTACTGCTTTGGACTTAAATATTTCCATTCGTATGCCAACATCAGGATAAACATCATGTATAGAGTATATCGTTTTACGTTTTTTAGCTAAGCCATGAATAAGAAATGGTAACCACACTTCAAATGCAGGTGTATGTGTAATTACGACTTCAGGGTTTACACGAAAACCTTCAATTGTCGAGCCAATTTGATAAACTAAAATTTGTACAAATCGATTGAATAATATTTTCCGGTTTTTGGAAGGAAGCGGTATTCTTACAATTTGCACACCATTTTCATTGTTCCTACGTATTGCCCAACCGCGATAATTTGATGGCACTACGCCTGAAGGATAATGGGGAACGGTGCTTATTACTCTAACTTCATGTCCTCTATTAACCAATTCCTCCGCCAACATCCCGAATAAGGGAGCCGCTGGGCCTCCATCGGGTTTGTAGTATTCGGAAAAAAACAGAAATTTCACAAAATTATTTAACCACCATTCCACTTACCGCGGATGAAGTCCCAGGCGGGAAATCCGCATCCTTTTGGATATTGGTCCAATTGGTTTTAAACCAATCAATCGTGTTTAATAAGCCTTGATCAAAATCCATTTTCGGTTGATAACCTAAAAGATCCTTTGCGCGATCAATAGAAGCCAACAATCGTTTCTTCGTATCCCAAACTCGAGCAGGAGCACGAACTACTCCAGCTTTGTTGCCGGTAATTTTATTGATTTTATCTGCCATTTCAAGAATATTTGTTTCTGTACCGGAACCAATGTTCATCTCCTGGCCGATAGCTTGCTCAAAGAAGCCAGCCCGCAATAATGCATCAACGATATCCAGAGCATATGTGAAATCTCGGGTCTCCTCCCCAGTACCAGTGAAAGGAAGCGGTTTGCCAGAAAGTGCCCAAAAAATGAAGTTAGGGATCACATTACGATATTGCCCCGGAACTTCGCCGGGACCATACGAATTAAAAAAACGGGTTTTAACAACCGGGAAACAATAATGGTGATTAAAGA
Source organism: uncultured Chloroflexia bacterium (assembly GCA_963701225.1). GTDB lineage: Bacteria > Chloroflexota > Anaerolineae > Anaerolineales > Anaerolineaceae > JAFGXF01. Next base: position 2,388,823 of record OY969578.1, read on the forward strand.
AATTAGCATAAAGCTCCCCAAGCATTTTGGTAATTTGATAGGGAGAAGTCAGATGCATAGACATAAAATCTTCTTTAATCGGCATCGACGCTGATGAACCATAAATCGAACAACCTGAAGAAGCATAAACCAGTCGTTTAACCGAGCACATTTGCGCGTATTGAAAAACCAGTAATGTTCCCAAACCATTCACATTTAAATCTTTTTGCGGGTAATCGACAGAATTCTGATTAGCAAAAAACGCTGCGAGATGATAAACAATGTCAGGACGGTGATTAAATACGCGTTTCAATGAAATCTCATCGGTGACTGATCCCTTGGCAAATAAGACATTGGGTAAAGAAGGCACATTCCATTCATATGCAGCAGACATATCATCAAGGATAATAACTGTTTTTGCTTTCAACTCGGACAATGTACGGACGAGATTTGTCCCTATCGATCCTGCTCCACCGGTAACCAGAATGGTTTTACCCTCATAATAATTAAGATAATCTTCCATTTTTTCACCTTTTATCATGCACTAGACCTCGTAAACCTTTCGTGCCCAGGTTACGTATCGTCGGACTCCTTCCCGAATGTCAACCTGTGGATCATGTTTTAAATCCTTCCTTGCTTTTGAAAAGTCCACAATTTTGACTCTGGTAGTAAAACCTTCCTCGCCTTTATATTCCACTAGTGAGTGGTCGGCTCCGGTGATCTCCAGTACTATTTCGGCTAAATCTTCGATTGAAATGAGCCAATCCTCTCTTCCACCAATGTTATAGACTTCGCCAGGAATGAAATTATCCATGATGTTTGCGAATGTCCTGCAGGTATCATCCACATAATCGAAAATACGTTTATGCCCTTTATATAGGGTGAATTGTTTACCATGCAGTGCATGATACACAAATACCGGAATGACACCGCGATAGCGGCTGTAATATTCGTGTGGTCCATAACACCCAACCGGCCGAACACGGACTGTCTCAGTCCCGAACATGGAAGCATGATTAATACATTGGAGCTCTCCAGCCCATTTGGATATGGCATAATCATTCATCTGCTTGATTGGGATACGTTCCATAACATCTTCAGACATGAGCTTATCGTAATCTCCATATACTTCAGCACTGGAGAAGAAAATCATTTTATAACGGTGCTGTTCCTGGAGGCGAAGCATATTTTTCGTACCAACCACATTTGTCCGCCATAAATTTTCATAATGATCTTCGCCATTCCACCGGCCGTATTCAGCAGCCATATGGTAAACATAGTCAAATTTGTGTTTACGAAAAATCGCATCCATCTGTTGATAAACGCCGGTGTCTGCTTTTAGATGCTGTGGATCTTCTCCCTGCAAGATATCACAAGTACAGACATCATTCCCACGTAAGCGCAGTTCCCGGGTGAGATTTGTCCCTATAAAACCTCTTCCTCCAGTTATCAGAACATTAGACATATTAAGATCCCTTTATTAATTAGATTCGCAGGACTCGATATTTTCTCCAAATATGCTAATACAAATAATTTACATGTATAACAAACAAATCATAACGCAAATAATCCGAAGGTTTTCATAATAATCAGTATCGTTACAATTTTATCCTTATATATTTCCTGTCATTGAATTCTAATCTATAGTCTGTTTCAGCGACATCTTATACTCAATAATCTACTCGGTTGAAAAATACATCACTATAAATTGTCTGGCTTATAAGTTACGGTAGCGTATATACGTACGCCATCGAAGATCTCGTAATCCTTCAAGTTCTGGTTATTATAATAAAATGGAAACTAAGATTTTCAAAAGAAATACCTCAACAAATCTTTATTGAGACATTTTTGAATGAAAAATGATATCTTTATATTGGGAATAAAATCGTCCTATTTTTGACGTGTCATAATACTGTACCGCAAACTCTTTTCCTATATTCCCCATCGCTTTAAGTTGCTCTGGATTTTGTAGCAAGTCTTGTAACTCATAAGTAAACGACTCTACTGATAATTCTGAAATTCTTCCAGCTCCAATCTCTGCGGCTTGAACTCCAACTGGTACATATTTTGACGTCAATATTGGTAAACCCGACATGAGTGCTTCAGCAGCAGACATCCCAAAATTCTCCTGTTCTGATGGCATAATTAGTAGATCAGCATCCGATAAAGCTTGTTGCACACCGACATCATCGATTTTCCCCAAAAAATGAACATGGTCTGAAAAGCCTGCTTTTTGAGATTGCTTTTGCAGCTGTTCCTGATATCCTTCTTCATCTGGTCCTGCATAGATAAGATGAATATCTGGGCGACGTAGTTTGATCAATACTTCAAGTGGTAATTCAGGTCGTTTTACATGATGTAAGCGTGCCAGGAAAAGTAAGACAATGTCTTTCTCCTTTATTCCTAATTCAAAGCGTAATGAACCACGCACAGGAAAATTTGATAATTTGCTTTTATTAATGATGTACGGAATAAAGATAGTCGGAGTGGACAAACCTAATTGTTTTACTGATTCTCTTTCTGCGGATGATGTACATTGTAACGCTGAGGCATGGTTAAGATATCGTCTCCCAAAGAAGGAAAGGAACAACCGTTTTTTTAGCCTTTTTTGTCTCATCGCCCATGGCATAAGCTGACCAAAAAGAAAGACCACATAAGGAACCTTTGCTTTTAAACAGGCAGTTTGTATGACATCCACCAGCAAAGGATGCCATAATATTCCAGAAACGATCAAATCAAAATTATTAATTCTAGAAAGAATCATCTTTGCTAACTGTCTAGAATAATTTATCGTAAATAAATCCCATGATACCGGCAAATAAATAACGTTGACACCTTCTACATTCACAATTGTATTCAAAGGAACATCTAATCTTTCCCGGCCATTGGCGTTTGTCGTATATACAGTAACATCTGCTCCTTCTAAAGCCAAGCCCTCCAATATCGCAGCTGTAGAGGAAATGGGTCCGCCATACATATTAGCGGGTTTATAGTACCAGAATATTCCTAGAATTTTCATTTAATTTATTTGATAACTGGAATAAATAAGTGTGTCTATATTAATTATCCTTCATTAGTGTATTTCTTATACATTCTGAAATATAAGAGACTGTCGATTCGCTCAAATTGCACCCGCTTGGAAGATTTAACCCACACATGCTTATTTGTGTAGAAACTGGGCAATCATTAATGTTTTTTCCAAATCTCTTATATTTACTCAAATGAGGTAATTGATGCATTGGTACAAAAAAGGGACGCCAATCAATGCCTTGCTTCATAAGATTTTCAATTAATTTTTCCCGAGTAGTTGTTATATTATCGTCGAGCATTAAACATGTAAACCATTTTATGCTTTTTGTTCCTGGTAACTCATAATTTAGGTGGATGTTGTGAACATCTTTTAAACCATCCTTATACCATTCATAGATCAATTGTTTCTTTTGTATAAAAGTTTCTATTTGCTCTAATTGAGCTAGACCAAGAGCAGCTTGCAGGTTAGTCATTCGGTAATTAAATGCCAGTTCTGTATGGAAGTATCGACGTTCAGAACTCATGCCGTGATCCTTCAAGAAGATCATTCGTTTAGCAAGTGGAGAGTCATTAGTAACAGCCATACCACCTTCACCGGTTGTTATCACTTTATTTCCGTAAAATGAAAAAACCCCAACATCCCCAAAACTACCTACACGTTGTCCATTATACTCAGCCCCATGTGCTTCTGCAGCATCCTCAACAATAAAGAGATTGTGCTTATGTGCTATTTCGAGAATAGATTGCATTTCAGTTGATTGACCATATATATGAACTGGAATAATTGCCTTGGTATTTGGCGTAATGGCATCTTCGATTATTTGCGGATCAATACAAAGAGATCTTGGGTTTATATCCACAAATACGGGAATTGCTCCGGTTTGTAAAACAGCATGTGCGGTCGCGACAAAAGTGAAATCCGGAACAATAACTTCATCTCCAGGACCAATCCCCAATGCATGTAAAGCAAGGTGTAATCCCTCTGTTCCGTTACCTACACTAATGGCATGCTTTACGCCAATATATTTAGCAAAAGCATTTTCAAATTTACCAATATACGGACCAATCGATGATACCCAACCAGATTTAACTGCATCCACTACATACTCAAGTTCTTTTTCACCAATAACTGGTTCTGCAACAGGGATAAACTTCATCTTATTTTCCTCATTGTATTTTTATAACTATTAATAAATTCAGAAATATGTGTTTTGTATACAGAATAAGAATGTTCCTGTTCTATCAGTTTTCTTGCAGCCAATCCTAATTTCCGACACAAAGTATCATCTTGCATGAATTGGTTTAGATGGTAAACAATTTCATCAAGATTAAAAGGATCAAGTGCATATCCGTTGATTCCCTGAACAATTGCTTCACGGGATCCGTCTTGATTGCCGACAAGTATCGGAATGCCACAAGCTGCAGCTTCAAGGGGGGTGAGTGGAATACCTTCACCACGTCCTAACCCCCGGTCTCCAACAAGGCAAAAAACTGAAGCAGCCCGATATACATCAGGAAGATCATTATCATCGACGAAGCCAAGAAAATATACTCTCTCTGAGACACCTAATTCGAATGCTTGTTTCTTTAGTCTATCTACTAAGTCGCCCCCTCCACCAAAGATAAGATTTGCTTTTTTGCTTAACCTAGGGAATAATGACAATAGGCGTTCATATCCTTTATACTCACAATCTTTACTCAATCTACCTAGAGTTAATATATTAAATCCTTTTTCAGGATCTGGGATTTGATACCGGAATAGTACTTCTTTAGATGGTCTTCCTGGTGTAAACAGATTTGTGTCGACGCAATCCCAGAATACAGGTATTTCTTTCCGGGAAGCGTATTTTTGTGTGATGTAATCGGCAGTAAAATGACAATCCGAAAGGATGGTATTACACCGTGAAAACCCCCAATGGATGTCGGGTCTTGATTGTCTGGGAGTCCATACTTCCCGACCGTAAGTCTGCACGATTGAAACTGCCTTTATTAGTTCGCTTACCGAATAAGTCAAGGCAGAATAATTGAGGTGTCCACTCCAAATAATATCGGGTTTCATTTTTCTGGCGAATAATATTGCTGCGATAGAAAATCGAAGGATTTGAATGAATTGCCAACCATGAGATTTACCATGCCAATCAATTTGAAAATCATCTTCTAAATCATTTTTGGATCCAATAGGACCCAACAACGATATTGCTTTTATATTTTCTGCCCCTAATATTTCTCGCAATGCTTGAATTTGAAAACGCGTATAACGACTAATTCCCCCTTTGTCAAACACACCCGGACTAAGATAAAGTATTTTCACTTTTAATAATATTTTCTTGACGTTTGTTTTAGTAAATAATATAAACTATTTAGTCCATTCAATGATGGATTCCTAATATCTAAATAAACATACTTTTCCTGTTTTGCCCCCCACCCTTGTTTAAACCTTGCCAAACCTTCATTTGGAGTACCACCCAATTCAAATATTGTGTGCCCATTATTAACTGCATCTTTAAATGCAGTATCAAGTAAGAAATATGTTGGTTGCTTATTTGCCACGGTTTTATCATTATGATCCATACCCCCTAACCAGTAATAAGACTTTTTATGATTTGAAACAATAAAAACTCCTGCCACAATTCTTTCTTCAACTTCTGCAAGATACAAGTTGCCATTCTTGTTTTCGATAATTTTTTTCCCACAAGATAGCAAAAACGGCAAAATAACAGGTATTTTTTTACCGACTCTATTCATTGTAATTTTTATAAGAGAATAGAAATCTAAAAGATCCTTTTCTTTATTGTACTTTCTCACGTTTATGCCTGATTTAATTGCTAGATCCAAATTTTTCCTGTGGCGTGAATGGTATTTTTTTTCTAATTCATTAGTAGTATTTGGTAAATCTAAAACAGCAAATGTTGAACTACTTAACCCTTTAGAAGTTACGAGGCCAGTATATTGTTGAAATTTTTTTAATTCAATTAATGTTTTTATCCTGGTAGCTAACCAAATTTGTTTATTAAAAGCCATATTATGATTCATCGATAAAAACATATCAAGAGCATTCCCAATTTCTTTTTTTGATAAATCACCGAAAAATATACCTCCTAGTGCGTCAAAAGGCAGAGAATCGGCAACTACAATACCTTTCCTAAATATCTTTTTCTTTGTTTCTAAAACAATAGGTGAGTACACTAAAATATCCTCACCCTCAATCAATACTAGAAATCCACATCTGGAGTCAGAAAACAAAGCACATTCTTGCATCCACAACTTTGTACAATAGCCTGTAGAATATTCACTCTCATCCATTTTTGTTAAAAGATTAATAGCTAATTTAGAATTAATATCTATAAAATCTAAACGGATCATAATATTTTAATCCATTTAACTTTCTTACCTATCAATATCGACCGATTTGATATAACTGCCATTTTAGTCTGAAAAACAATAGCTTTTGCACCTAAGTCAAAACACAATTGATCAAGAAAATCATCTGAATTATCAGGAATTTCTCCCATTCGGAATATTACACCTTTGGTGAGAGTATATTGCATAATATTCTTTTTCGGTTTTTTCAGACTTCCAGATGTGATTAATAATATCTCACTCTTTAAGAAAGACCAGAATAATCGCATAGATAAACGGTCTGAACATGAATGATAATAATATAATACCTTAGTACCTTGAGATCTATAATTTAATTTTTTAAAAAAATTTGAAGATTGAATATTACCGGTATCTATCCAAGTTTCGATGTAGTGTAAACCTTTTTTTTTAGCGCTTGATTCTATATATTTCACTGCTTTAAAGCCAATTTTTTTGTTTTGCATCGACTTATCGATAAACACCCAATCGATCAATAATTTTTGTTTATTTATTGAATAATTAAGATATCCAACTCGTTTTCCATTAAGTGTAATTTTTATTAATTCATCGTTCTTTTTTTTTGCAAGCAATGACCTTAAAAATAATTGGACAAATGAAGCTTTAGGCAAGAATCCATATAATAAAATATTGCTTGGAAGGATATGGTTTCCCATATACCAGAAAAATGCCTTTTCGATATTTGAATTTTTAGCTAGGATAATTTTTATTGTATGTTTTGGCATAAATTTCTTTAATATTCGTTATTTGTTATGTATGATGTCGAATTATTTTATAATAACAATTTATCAACTGGCCATATGAAGAAACATTATTCTTATATAATATTAAAAAAATCATCAAAAAGGGATTTTATTATTTGGCAATATTTTTGAGTGATGACTTGTGATTAAAAAACACATATTTATTCATAATGAATAGAATGATTCCAAACTGCAATAAACGCATTAATGTTGAAAACACATCATCATCATAAGTAATGATTGTTGTAATAACTAAAAGATAAAAACCTGTACCATATATATTTCCTTCCGCAGGACCAGCTTTGTATAATATTGATGTGAACCAAGCAATAAAAACAAGCCAAATAATTAAAAATAAAATTCCTCCAATACGATATGCATCCGCGATTTGACCACTCGCTGCAAATGATAATTCCTGTTTTGCACCCAGATAATTCGTAGAAATATTATATATATTGGGACGAGCTGTAGGCTTATCAGGCCAAATGAAACGGGGAATTATAGTAGTAGCAATCGACTCAAGTAGATCAACAAACACGAATGGCTGAATTTTTGGGTGAACCACTAGAAATGCAGCCGTCACCTCAAATATACTACTCTGGCGCGTTTCAAAGTTTGTTTGGGTCTGACCCACCAGATCAACAATTGAATGGTCAAAGATGTCAGTAATCGTTTTTTGGAGGACAGGGATGCGCTCAACAATAGAAGCTCCAGAACTTCGAGAATATCCACTGTTAAATAAATTAATCCTAAAGGTAGTCACAATTGGTACTATGAAAAGCAATACAACAAAACCTACAATCAGGAATTTTTTTGGCAGACGATTGTGTGCATAAAAATAGCTCATTACCAGATAAAGAAAAACGAAAATTGCGCTTTTAGTACCTAAAATTAAACCTATCAATAATCCCGAAGAGCACGCAAATATTATCCATATTTTTCCCAAATTAGTCGGAGTTTTAAAATAGTTAATCATTAAGTTGAAAGTTAAAAGATCATTGATTAGGTTTACAAAAAATATATAATTTCCACCAGTAAAGTTATTTTGACTAGATAAATACCCTTGCGCTCCAGTAACGGTGAAATATACATCTATCAACCAGGTAAGAAACCAGACCACACCCATGAGTTTTAATCTCGGTACAGGGTTATCGATGATCCTTGGTTCAGTTTTGTGATCGATATGACGAATTCCCAAAAAATATGCCAACCAGACAATTATAAGACTTCCCCATACCAACAAAACTGTGTGTACTGCAATTTTTTCGGGGTTATATACAGTCCAAGGACTGTAGAACTGAAAATCGCGTTGTAAAAGCCATACATTCAATATTACTTGTATGTATATATTTAACGAAAACCATACTGGAAATTCAAAGAGGTCAATTTTTTTTCTCTTCAGGTAATAGACAATAAGTATAATGACAAGTGATATCGTTAATAGAACACACAACAGATCGAATTGCAGGCCAAAAGCATGTGGCTTTATATCAATAATTCCGTTCTCTCCCAGTAAGAATATCATCAATATTAACGCAGCAAAGAAAAATACCAAAATGACCCATAACGATGCTCTGTTCTTTTGTTTGTTAATCATAATTTCCATATTATCTATCGGAAAGCATTTATTTACTTAAATCCTTCTACTTTAACCAACCTCAACCATCCCTTATAATTTCCATAGATAGTAGCCATATCATTCACTAAGCCGGCCCAGTACATAGCTGGTATATCATGCAATCGATATGGTGAATATTTTGATATTTTTATCGATCTCCATAATGCGGGTATTATTAATATATATTTAAGAGCCGTACGCCCCGCCTTCAAAGTCTCTCGCAGTAAAAGATAGCTTACGGACATTTTCCTGAAATAATGCGAACTTGGAGAGGAGTGAGTTCCGCGATGAACCTGGTTGCGAAAAAAAGGTTTAAACGTTGAAGGCCAGAGATGTTCCATTCTTATACTCAGGTCAATTATTTTTTTAAAACCAGCTTTTTCCAAAGCATCTCCCAACATCCAGTCACGGCAGAAAGGTACCGGAAAATTACCAGGAAGAAAACCAACTGTTTCAGCAGAAGATTTTCGGCATGAAAATCCTTCACACCATCGAATATTCTTTTTTTTTGAAGAAGAAGAGAGCATTAATCCTTCAGAATTTGCAAAGCGTCCCCAAATATTATCAGTATTTAAAATAAATGATTGTACAATTACAAAATCCGCTCCTTCCCGATAATGTCGTGATATGCGATGTAGAAAATCAGATTGAGGGCGGGCATCTCCATTAACAAGTACGACAATATCACCTTTTGCTTCTTTCATGCCCAAGTTTCGTGCCCCGCAACATCCATTAGAATTCTTTGACCGGTGAATCAAGCGTACTCCACGGTCAGAATAACAAGCAACGATTTTTGGTGTCTCATCTATCGAATCATCTACGACAATAATTTCTTTCTTGGGGTAATCGATTCCTAAACAAGCTTCTAATGTGTCGGCTATATCTTCAGCCTCATTTTTACACGGAATGATTATTGAAAAATATGGATCCAAAGTGCTCTCCATAGATCTATTGAAGTTTTGAATTATTAATTAGAGAAAAATCTTGTTCTGAAATTTTCAGACGATCCGCCATTAATCGTTGGCCAATAGATGGAAATAAATTCAATGCCAGTGCTTTCCAATACCTAAAACCAATAAAACTGAATGGATATAATTGAATTGCTTTTTTTAAGTAGAATTTTCCCAATACCGGTTTTCCATAAGCAATCATCAGTATTGATCCACCAATAGCCATTTTAGCTGTGTCTTTTTTGATGTAAGAAGATATATTGCTTATACCGAGTCTCTTTCTACCTTCCTCAGATAAGTAACTCCAAGCTAAAGTAAATTTAAGTATGTGAATGGGGAGATAGTCTTTCCTAAAGTATTCTAAATTTCCTCTATTGGTGCCATGTCGTCGAAAAGAAGTACAAACCTTTCCTATTTTATAATAATTAGCCTTGGATGCTAATCTGGTATCAAACTCGACATCTGGTCCATGCCAGATCTCCTCATTTATTTTGCCAACCTGATCGAGGACAGATTTTCTCATAACTATACTGCTAACATGTGGAAAACCTTGTGTAAGAATCGTGCTTACAGCTTCATCCCCCGACTTGTAAAGGCCATCGTGTTTATCAAGTGTAGTTCTTATTTCTTTTCCCTTTATATCGATATATCTACAAGTTGCTGAGATAAATCCCACGTCGGGATAAGCCTCAAATATTCGATTAACTCTCTCCAAATAATCATTATCTATTAAATCATCTGACTGTAATATTTGTACCAGCGGACCACGAGTTAATTCCAAACACCGGTTCCAGTTTTTGGTTAATCCTAGATTATGTTCATTCTGAATTACTTTGACTCTTTTGTCCGTACAATATTTTTGTACAATTTGAATCGTATCATCTGTCGATGCATCATCTACTATTGTAATATCAAAATCAGTGTGAGATTGAATTAATACACTTTCGATAGTCTCCGTGATCAAATTAGCACGGTTGTAGGCTGGAATAACTATAGAAAAATGTGACATTTACGTATTCCTTTCAAATTGATTTTACGATAATTAGCAGTTCAACATAAACTAATAACAATTTTTCCTACTATCGCCATCTTTTTGTAAACTAATATTAATACGTTTAAGGCATGCTCTGTTTATATTATGCTGGTCAGTTCCAATATTTTTTTATTTTAATATTCACTCTTTATTTCAAAATTATAAAGAAAAATATTTCAAAAAATCTTAGATAATAATATTTAAAATCTAAGTGATCATCAAGAAAAGATCGCTTGCCGACCTAACTTAATAATAAGGTCAAATAAATTCCGATTAATGAATCTTAAAGTTACAAAGTAAAGGACTCCACCAATTATCGAACAAATTACTAATTGTACAAATCCCATGAAACCATGAAAAGGAGAAAATATTTTGACGATTGAAATAACTAAGAAAAGCATCACAATTGAGCTGATGAATGGTGCGGCGACATTTTTTATTTGAGATTTAATCGACACGGAAAATAACTTTTTTGAATAAAATAAACATATAACTGGAGTCACTAAGGATCCAATTGACCTCGCGAAAACAAACTCGCGAAATCCGTAGCTAGTTGCTGCATATAATAACGGGATAAGGATAATCAATCCAATAATTGATGCCCGGGTGTACGATTCGGGGCGACCAATAAATCTAAATGCATCGGCGTTTAATGACCAGATGTTAAGCATACCAGGACAAATTGATAACACTTGGATAATCATACCTAATTCAGGCCATTTATTGCCATATATGATCGAGATCACCGGTGTTGCGATTGCCGATAAACCCACACAGGCTGGGAATAATATAGATGCTGATAATGATTGGAATTTTATTAATTCGCTGCCAACATCCTTATTTGATTTCAATTTACAAAAAACTGGATAGGCAATCGAAGCAATTGGAGTAGCTATCATGCCTGCTAGCAACATAGAAATATTAAATCCTAAAGAGTATTGACCAACCCCATTAGAACCAAAAAAATAACCTGCCAAAGCATTATCAGCATATAAATAAAACCAGCTAGCAAAATTTGCAATTAATATCCAGACACTAAAATTAAAGATTGATTTAGCTATATCTGCCCGCCAAATCAACCTTGGTTTCCATGGACAAGAATACCACGCCATGACCGAACCAAAAAAGTTGCCAGCAAGATACCCAATGACTAAAGACCAATATCCAAACTTCAGAAGGGCAAAAACCAGAGAAATAACCCCGTTAATGATTTGAGGACCAGCACTAATAAAAAATATTTTCTTAAACTTTAAGTCTTTTTGTAAAAGCGCTGTTGGAATCGTGGTAAAAACAGAGATAATTAATGATAATCCCACAACACGGAGTACATTCGTCAGAGATGTAATCTTATAAAAAAGGGCAATATAGGGAGAAGTAAACCATAGAATTCCGTATAATAAGATCGCAAGTAACAAGCTCATCCAAAAGGCCATATTAGCGGTATCATCAACCATAGTACGGCGTTGAATAACAGTTGTACCAAATCCCATCCCAATAACAATATTCGTTAAAGAAATAACCAAGTTGGCTATAGCAACAATTCCAAAATCATCTGGAACAAGAAGAGCAGCTAGAAGCATCGTTGTCAGAGGTGTAACTAGACGTGGCAATAATTGGGCTAAAGCAGTCCATTTTATAGAATGTACAGCTTCTTGAATAATTTGTGGTTCTTTTGTTGATTGTGAATTATGATCGAAAAGCATATGGTTCAATTTTTAGGTAGATAACAACATTTATGGTTCAACAACGTGCCGAAGGGTGCATATATATAGAAGAGGGTACCTAACAATTAGAACATAATCATATCGGGATGCCCTTACAGCTCACCTAAACTCAGGTTCCTCATTATGAATTGGGAATGAATAAATAAAGCTCGATCATTTACGTTTTAACTTTTCGGTAATTTATTATCTACTTCTTTGCCATTGATCGACTCGATAATTTCCACATTCCAATCTTCTCAATCCCCTCCACCACCAACCTCAACTGAACTTCGCTCATGGTTGGATAGAGCGGCAAAGTCACCTCACGGGCAGCGATGTCTTCCGTGCGTGGTAAGCGTTGCTTACCATAGCGACCCTGGTAATAACTGAACGTGTGGATCGGCGGGTAATGGATGGATGATTGAATACCTTTCTCTTTAAGGTCTTCCATAAAGGTTTGACGGTTTACGCCTGGCGGCAACAGGATGGGAAGAAGGTGGTACGCCGGTTTGCCCTGTTCTGTTTTGCTGAACGGCAGGCCGATGCCCAGCGGTTCCAGAGCGCGCCAATAAGCATGCGTCAGCTCGCGACGGCGGGTATTATTGCGTTCCAGCTTCTTGAGTTGCGCGAGCCCGAGCGCCGAGCGTAACTCATCGATGCGATAGTTGTAACCCAGCTTCAACACGTCATAGGAAAATGCATGTCCCTGATGACGATCATAGGTGAGCGTGGTCATGCCATGCGAACGCTGCAAACGGATGCTATCCGCCAGCTCGTCACTTTCGGTCAAGATCATCCCGCCTTCCCCGGTGGACAGGTTTTTATTCGAGAAGAAACTGAAACAGCCGGCTGCCCCCCAGGTGCCCAGTGCCTTGCCATCCAGTGAACCGCCCGGGGCATGCGCTGCATCTTCGATCACCGGCAGATGGTGGCGTTCAGCCACCTGCATGATCTCGCGCATCCGGCATGGGTAACCGCCATAATGCATGACCATGATGGCGCGTGTTTTGGGTGTGATCGCCTGCTCGATCGACTCTGGATCCACTGTTAATTCTTCCGGTCCAATGACATCGGCAAAGCGCACCTCCGCCCCGGTATAGAGCATGGCATTGGCGGTGGCGACGAAGGTTAGCGAAGGCACGATCACCTCGTCACCCGGTCCGATACCTAATGCCAGACAAGCCAGGTGAAGCGCTTCTGTGGCATTCGAGACTGCGAAGGCATGTTTACTCGGTGTAAGCTCGGAGAATTTGGTTTCAAACTCCTGAGTGACCGCCCCCATCGTCAGCCAGCGGGATCGCAAAACTTTTAAAACGGCTTCCTCTTCCTCGCTGCCATAATCCAGATCCGCCAAGGGGACAAGCCAATCCATGTTTTATCCTTCCGGTAAAAATTGCGAGCGCATCATCTCAAAATCCATATTCGCCTGTTCGTAATCGTCCTGCCGGCCAAGGTCCTGCCAGTAACCATTAAATGGGTAGGCTGATACCTTTTTGCCGGCCGCAATCAATTTAATGACCAGGTCTGGAAAATCCAGATACTCATCTTGAGGGATATACTCAATTACACTCGGCTCAAATACGTATAACCCCATGCTTACGAGATAATCCAGATTGGGTTTTTCGATATACCCTTTCACAGTATGGTCACCATTCATCTCGACCACCCCCAGATCGATATTCACTTTCCGTTCATGAGTTGCGATAGTGATCAGCGCATCCTTTTGTGCATGATGAAATCGAATCAGATCTGCGATATCCAGTGTCGTCAAAATATCGCCATTGGCAACCAGGAAAGTCTCGGTCAGCCCATCAATTTTAGCGAGAGGTCCGGCAGTCCCCAACGGCTGCTCCTCGTAGCTGTAATCAATCTTCAAACCAAATGCTGTGCCATCCTGAAAAAAAGCTCGCATCAAACCTGCGAGATGGCCAACCGTTAAAATGACTTCATCCACGCCATGGTGTTTCATCTGGCTCAATAAGATCTCCAGGATTGCCTTATCCCCGATCGGCATCATCGGTTTTGGAAAGATATGGGTATAGGGAGCCAGACGTGCTCCTTTTCCACCTGCCAGTATCACTGCTTTCATTTTTCCTCTGAATTATTTCTGATATTGGTTTGGATTGTACAGGGATAAGTTTTCTCGAATCCAATCGATGGTTTTTCTTAACCCGTGTTCAAGATCGACCTTGGAACTCCAGCCCAAAAGCTCGCCCGCCTTGTGATTATCCGAAAGCAAGCGCATGACCTCGGATTTTTCCGGGCGCATGCGGGTCGGATCCTGTCGGACCGGTAATTTGCGACCGGTAATTTTAAAGACCATCTCAACGATCTCCCGGATCTTAACTTCACGCCCTGTTCCCAGGTTAAATACCTGGCCTTCCACACCCTCTTTTTCAGCTGCACTGATAAAACCGGCCACAGTATCGGTTATATAGGTAAAATCGCGGCGGGTTTCGAGATTGCCCAGATGCATTTCACTTCCGGTCAATGCCTGGCTGATAACGGTGGGGATCACTGCCCGGGCAGATTGATATGGACCATAGGTGTTAAACGGCCGGACGGTTACCACCGGGAGAGAATACGAGCAATAGAATGATTCCGCCAATTTGTCTGCACCAATTTTACTGGCGGAGTATGGAGACTGACCTTGAAGCGGGTGTTGCTCATCCATAGGGACGTGCAACGCCGTGCCGTAGACTTCGCTGGTGGAGGTATGGATCAGTCGCGTTACTTCGTTGCCTCTTGCGGCGAGCAGAACGTTCAAGGTACCCAGGATATTTGTTTCCACCACTTCAACCGGATGCAGATAGGAATAGGGGATCGCTATGATAGCCCCAAGGTGAAAGACAAGATCCACACCCTTCATCGCTTGCTGAATACCCGCCAGGTCCCGCAAATCTCCTGGGATAATCTCCACCTCACTCAATACGTCTTTGTTTAAGTGATTCAATAAGCCAACGTCCGCTCGTGAGTTGTAATGAATGAATGCCTGCACCTTTGCGCTGCGTTGAACAAGCGCTTCCACCAGATGGCTGGCAATAAAACCGCCGCTACCGGTTACCAGAATATGTTTGTTTTTCCAATTCATCTTTTTCTATCCGGAATCTTTTCGTGATTTTGCGATCTTCCTTGTTTTCAACTGGTTGTGTTCTGCTTCCGGTCTATCCATCAAGCGAGTGATCGCACGCAGATGAATCCACGACTCTTCAGGATTTCCTGGCTTTCTTTCCTTTATGCCCATAATACTGCTGGTAAGCCGAATAATCGCGGTAGTAGCGGTAATGATATCCATAACTGCTGAACCTTGTTTCCACGTTATTGAGGATCACCCCCAATACGCGCGCATTCACCTGGTTCATCTGATCCAGCGTCTGTCTTAGAGCCCGGATGCGGGTCTTTCCCGGGCGGACTATGAGCAATACGCCGTCCATCGTGGAAGCCAAAACAGCAGCATCTGTCACCGCCAGCGTTGGCGGGGTATCGATCAGTATGATATCTGCGCTTTGGCTGATCGTTTTCAGGATGGATTGCATCTTCTGGGAACCCAACAACTCAGCCGGGTTGGGCGGCAACGAACCCGAGGACACAATTGAAAGTCCGTTTACTTTGGTTGCCCTGTTTGCCCCATCGATTTTGATGTCCTTCTGTGCAAGAAGCTCGGTCAACCCATTTCGGTTTGTCAACCCAAAATACGTGTGCACGCGGGGATGGCGCAGATCACAATCAACAATAATCACCCGCTTGCCATTCTGAGCCATAACCACCCCCAGGTTTGCAACCGTCGTGGTCTTCCCCTCCCCCGTTTCGGAACTTGTGATCATCAGCGTGTGGAGCGGGTGGTCTACGCTTGTGTAACTCACGTTCGTGCGTAAAGTGCGATAAGCCTCCGCTGTTGGAGATCGCGAGTCAGATAAAGATATTGGGTTTTTTACTTCGATCTTATGGTGATCGATCACACCAAAAACAGGCAACTTGAAATTTTGCGTAATATCTTCCGGGGTTTTGATGGAATCATCCAGAGCCTCCTGTGCCACAACAGCTCCTGCTACAAGCATCAATCCCACCAGGGCTGCCAGCAAGGTATTTTGCAACACTTTTGGTTTCACAGGCTTGGGATTGGGGATGGCATATTCCACCTGATCAATACTTGAAACGGATTGTGCTTCCGTGAGACGCACCTGTTCATAAGTTTGCAGGAGGTTTGAATACATCGTACGGTATTGGGTCACTTTGGCATCCAACCGGTCTTTCTCTTCCACTGTAACTGCCAGAATCGCTTGATCTTCGAAATCATTGATTTTCTTCTCAACATCTGCCATTTGCGTCTCAAGACTGCTTTCGGACTGGGCGAAGCGCTGAGACTGGAGCTGTTGGATCTGGTTGGCAAACACCATCACGACGGCGTTCGCGATCCTGGCTGAAAGCTCGGGGTCGGTGGTCTCTACAGTTATTTGCAAGAGTTGGGTGTTACTAACAGGGGTGACCGTGATGCTTTTCTTGATCTCATCCAACGGCATGGTCAACCCAAGATCATCTGCCATTTGATTCAATACCGGGTCGGTTACGATCATCTTTGCGTACGTACTGGTGAGCTGCTCCGAGAGCATCACCGATGTATAATCTGTTGCTTTGGTACCGGGGGCGGCATTTACAAGTACCGTAGTCGAGGACTGGTAATAAGGAGTCATGCGCTGGCTGAAGAAATATGCAAATGCACCGGCCAACAGTCCTGCCAGAATGATCAGCCAGGCCCAATGCAGGAATAGCGAAAGATACTTTCGCAGATCCACGTTCTCTGTACCGTTTTCGTTGGGGGATTGATAGATTTCCATTTATCTTATCCTTGAGTATGAGTTGCTATCTAAAATATCACGCGTATCGATCTACGAATATCTTTTGCGATTATTCATTAGATATGGGGATCACTGATCATCTTCGCGGTCTGGTTCCGGCGGGCGAGATCTATTAGTGACACAAAGGCTTTTTGTACTTCATCAAGAATACGCTCTGTGATCGTATCTGCCTCAACAAAGTTCGTACGCGCCGGATCATCGATAGATGTCCCAGAACCGCCGGCCACCTCAGAGAGGATACAGATGCGTTCCTTGCATTCCGGAAACTCACTTTCAAGCGCCTCGCGATGATCCACTTCCATCACCACGATTAAATCTGCTTTTTTAAGTATTTCCTTATTTACTTCACGAGTTGTGTGCTCTTTAATAATCAATCCAAGTTTTTCGGCTGCCTCTACAGCCTTCGGGTGCAATGGTAATCCTTCTTGTGCCCATGTTCCTGCGCTGCTCACCATCCAATCGTCCTGAACTTCTTTTTTGCCAAGCAGGCGAGAAAATTCAGCTGCTGCGATCGGTGAGCGAAACTGGTTGGCGGTACATACAAATAATATTGAAGGCATAAATAACTATTATATCTTTTTTGAGACGTTGTGAGTAAGCCAGATTCAATGATTGAGATTTTTTCAGACATGGTCAACGTCTTCTTGAATTCTCCATGTCATCCTCCGCTGTTCTTCGATCCGAGTGAGTAGCTTTGGTATGCCTTTTTTATCAACGAAAATAAAGCGTGGATGCGATAACTGGTGGTGTATTAGCTCAGCTAGGAACGCGGTCAATTTATCTCCGCTTTTTACAGGTTGTCTAAAACTCCGGTGACCATGCTTTTCCGTTCCAGGCGACGAAACATGGCATACCCAATTGCGATGTAGATCAATCCGATTACTATTTCACCCAACAAAAGAGGTGATATGGACACCCAGCCCGCGCCATTAAGCGCTGCACGGGCAGCCATGATCCCACGCGTCATCGGCAGACCATAAGAGACAACCTGGAGTAACGCCGGCAGGGAAGACACCGGAAAATTGGCGCCCACCAGGATATAGAGTGACAGGCTCAGTGTTGACGTAATCATCCAGCCATCCCGGTTTACCAGGGAAATGCTGCCCATGATAAATCCCATCCCACTGGTCGTAAAGGAAGTGATGAAGACACACAGTAAAACCAGAAAAAAGTTCATGCCGGTCAGATCAAAATGAAAGATCCAGATTGCCACAAGAAGAGCGATGGCAACCGTTATAAAGCTGTCCACAATATGGAAAAACGCGCGGCCTAAAAATATCGGTGCACGAGGAGCCGGACTTCCAAGCAGGTATGACATTGCACCAAATTGACGCTCGTTACCGACCGTCATGGAAATTCCTGACAGGCATGTACCAGAAGGCATAAGCAGGATGTTCCCGATCACGATATAGATCGGATCGGTCAGCCCGACATACCTCCCCATATACACAAACATGATCATCGAAAAGAAACTGAAACCAAATTTACTGACAAAATAATTGAACGGCCTGCTCCAGGCGAACAATGACCGGTATGCAAACCAGGCTTGAATAAAATACAAACGTATATAGCGGATGATCAAGCGTCTCATATGGAGCTCATTTCTCCGGTCACACGGATCTGATCATGGACTTTGCTTTCCAACCAGTGTGTCAAACCCCAAAATAGCAGGGATAGAAGCAAGGTCATTCCCCAGTGGCTTAACAGGAAGGTCAAATCCTGCTGGCCAACAAGAGCTGCATCCAGGGCTTCGAGCGCCCACCGTATGGGGATGACATTGGAAATCACCTGCATCCACTCGGGTAGAATTCGGATAGGAAACATAAAGCCACACAGTATTGCAATAGGGATTTCAAGAAATTCCACATAAGATCCCGAGAGACGCGACCAGACGGTGAAGTTCGCCAGAAAAACACCGATGGACCACATCCCAATCAAAATCATGATCAAAGACAGGATCGCACCTGGAACATTTATTTCGCCAAGTGGGTAATCAAATACCCAGATGGCGGCAATGAATGCAGCCAGCATACTCACCAGGCCTGCCAGCACATTCATAAAGGTACGGATCGCTTCCACAGTCCCGAGCGATGTCGGACTGGCCACGATTAACTCGAGGGTTCCATCCCGCCGGTCACTTCGGATGTCATATAAGGATGTAAAGACCAGACCACTCCACATCCCCAGCATCCCGCCACCAATGACAGTGTAAACCAGATCTGGTTTTTCATTACCGGCAGCGTGCGAGAGGATCATGGCAACGCCGCTAAAAATTACAGGTTGGATGAAATACAAACCGACAGAAAACAGGTCGAAGAGACGAACCTGTAATTGGACTTTCATTTGTTGCCTGATCAATCGCAATGATCGTTTGATCATTTTTATTATCCTTGAATGATCGAAACATATACATCTTCCAGTGTCTGGCTGTGCACTTCCAGGTTAACGATCTGTTGTGAACTTAAGAAGGGCGCCATCAATTGCATAACTTTCTCGGGGTGCGTGGTCCGTACGGAGAGCTTCTTGTTCTTATCCGTATCTGATACCTGGATCGTCAAACGACCATTCAGTTTTTTCAATTGTCCCTGGAACATTGCCAGGTCAGAATCCTTGACCTCGATCTCAACCAGGCTGTCTCCGACAATCTGTTTTTTTAGAGCTGCCGGAGTGTCAAGCGCAACAATGCGACCTTTATTGATTACGGCGATACGATCACAAAGCTCTTCGGCTTCGGCCATGTAGTGAGTGGTTAACAGGATCGTTTTTCCCCGCGCAACGAGTTCTTTCACGGTCTTGCGTAATTCACGTGCACCAACCGGATCAATCCCAACAGTTGGCTCATCCAGAAAGATAAGTTCCGGATCATGAAGTAATGCCCGAGCCAGATGCAGGCGTTGTTGCATACCGCTCGAATACGTTTCCACACGGTCTTCGCTGCGGTCGGCCAAACCCACCAGGTCCAGTAACTCTAAAATACGTTTACTTGTGACAGCAGGTTCAAGTCCGTAGAGTTCGGCAAAATACCTTAGATTATCCGATGCACTCAAACGTCCGTATAATCCCCGCGCTCCACCAAATGTAAATCCTATTCGTTCACGTACAGTCTGCGTTTGTTTGACCACATCCAGGCCGAAGATCGAAGCGTTCCCGGAAGTTGGTAATAAGATCGTCGAAAGGATCTTTACCGTGGTTGTTTTCCCGGCACCATTTGGTCCCAGCAAACCGAATAATTCTCCTCGCCGGACATTGAAAGAAACGTCATCAATAGCTATGGTCGTTTTGGTTTTTCCGCTCCAAAAACCGACGCGGGTTTTGAACTCTTTATGTAAACCCATAACCTCAATAGCAAAGTTATTCATTCTTTATTATCCATTCTCCACGAAATGAATTATTAATTATTATGTTATTACTTGAGTTGACAGTAGAAGGTTGTATTTTACCAAGTCCTGAAGCCCCCGGAGAGATATTGACCTCACATGTAGAGGGCATGCGCCCGTTCAGGTACTATGGGTGACCCGCCTGCCCCACGTGTCCCACGTCCTTTCGGAATCTTTTTATGGGGATGTACTTATCTGAGATTGCATCTATTTAATAATTGAGACGGGATAATTACTTATTTATAGGATCTTGTGAATCAGGTGCACTAAATTTAATTCTTACCTATTTCATAAAGGTCATTTTCTTCCTTGTTAGTAATATTGATGGTAAACTCATTCTAATAATTCATAAGTGCAAGGGGCTATTTTAATCTCGCTCACAATTAAAAGTAATCAATTCATTTGCCTGATACTGCCCCACGTGCCTCCGGTGAAAAACCCTGAGGCCATCTTGTTTCATGATTATATTTTGCCCCACTCAAGTTGGCTCCATCCAAATTGGCTCCGCGCAGATCGACTCCATCCAAAACAGACTCGCGTAGATCAGCTTCAAACAAATTTGCCTCTGACAGGTTTGCATAGGGCAGGTAAGCCTTCCTGAGATTAGCTCCGGACAGATTAACCTTGTTCATATTAGCTTCATACAGGCTGGCCTCGAGCAAATTAGCGCCAGAAAGGTTGGCTCCCTTCACGTGGCTTCTATGCAATTGAGCACCCGACAGGTCAATCCCACTCAGGTCAAAGCCTTCCAGTTGCGCCCCAGGATGGATAATTTGCTTAATATATTCTTTAGTATATTTCATATCGTCCCACCTATTGAACCTTTTCTGAAATTATACACTATATACTGCCCGTATCTATAGCTTGTGAAAAGGCGCCTCTGGAGAGGTATTACCCCCGCTCTTAGGGGGCTTTCCTGTCCATTGTTCTGTAAGGACTCTTTGGACCCTCACCCAGAGTTGCACCCGTTTTTGATTTATGGGTGCTCCGATGTTCTAATCGGGGATCTCGAAACCAACTGATTTCTGCCCCTTTGGGGGTTCGAAGGATCTAACTACGACGTCCACGCAGTGCCAGTTTTTTTGGTATAGTGTCTGCAACGTGCTAATCGTCCATGAAATACCCGTTCTCCTCTTGCGCTGCATCCTTCGGAGGTCGCCTTTGAGGCGTTTGGGTACAGTGTCCACAAAAAAGCATCTAAAATTTCCATATTGTCAATAGAGTCCATCAAGTGCTATCTCTTTTGGCATATTATCCACAAAGTGCCCGCCTGCCCTATGCCCTTTCTAGGGTTCTTTGGGTATAGATTCTACTGGCGCCTGCCCTATGTTTTCTTGGGGTTGCACGCGGGCGTTCCCCCGTATGGGGGTTGCACACGATTTACACCTACGCTCCTTTAGCGTGGTAGCGCCCTCACCCAATGGAATAGGCAGCACCCTCACCCTTCGAGGTCGGGTGTCCTTCGGATCCTGCGGATCCCCGGGAGCAGCTTCCTCCTGGTGCGTCGCTCATCAAAGCGACGCTCAGGAGGACACAGCGCTCGTTGAGCACTGTGCTCCCAAACCCCCAGAGGGAGCCAAAGGGGTCGCTGCACCCGGGGGAAAGGCGACCATTGATACCCATCCCCTGCGAAGGTCTTTGAAACTCCCCTCTTTTATTGTCATCAATGATTTCATCACAACAGATGATCAGATCCTTAAGCCAGTTTAAACCCAGGGGAACGCATGGATGGCGAGGAAATATGGCCATCTGTGTAAATCCCAATTTGCTCAATTTAAGCAAATATTGGTAATTCCAATGCAAAAGTAAAGAATGTATCAAATATAACCAAACCGGTATGGCTAAAATCGAATCACCCACTAATCCTTGTTTTATCCGCATACATGGAAACCTGGAAAGATTCTCGCTTGACTAAACTTTTCTGTTACTTTAGAATGTTCCTGCTTGTGCCTCTAAAAGATAAGTTTCCACAATCAAAGGGAGCGTTGTATGAGAAAAATCACCATGTTGGGCGCCGGGCTCATCGGAAATTTTTACACTATGACCCTTCAGGGGCATCGCAGCCGCGATCAGATTGGAGTTGTTTGTGCAGTCAATGAAGCCGAAGCGCAAACGTTTGCTCAAAAATACAGCATCCCGCGCTGGACGGTAGACATAGCCAGGGCAGTCGACGATCCTGATACAGATCTCGTCGTGGTGGGCCTGCCTAATTATCTGCATAAAGAAGCAGTCTTGTTGGCAGCTCGAGCCGGCAAGGCTGTTCTTTGCACCAAACCGCTGGGACGTAATACTGCAGAAGCACTGGAGATGTTGGAAGCTGTGGAGAAGGCAGGTATCTTTCACGGTTATCTGGAAGACCTTGTATACACGCCTAAAACACTCAAATCGCTTCAAGCCGTCCGCAATGGTGCGCTGGGTAGAATCCTGTGGGCGCGATCGCGAGAGGCGCACGGAGGTCCACACAGCGACTGGTTTTGGAAGAAAGAACTTTCCGGTGGTGGGGCAATCGTGGATATGGGCTGCCATTGTATTGAGATCAGCCGTAATTTTATTGGGAAAGACGTACGCCCGGTGGAAGCGGTATGCTGGGCAGTCACGCAGGTGCATCCTATCGATGCCGAAGATAATGCCGTTGGGCTGGTACGCTATGAAAATGGCGCACTGGCTCAGTTTGAAGTCAGCTGGAACTTCCGCGGTGGCATGGATCTGCGTGATGAGATTTCAGGCACGGAAGGCACCATCTGGCTGAATCACTGGTTAAGGACCGGTTACGAGATGTTCACCGCCGTGGGACAGGGAGGCTACGTGGCCGAAAAAGCGGAAGGTGATTCGGGGTGGTTATTTCCGGTGGGCGACGAAGTGGCCGAACTTGGGTATACCGCAATGTTCAATGATATGCTCAATTCTCTTGATAATGGAGAAAAGCCAATGGAAACATTCTATGATGGTTATGTAGTCAATGCCATCATGGATGCGTGTTATAAGTCCTCCGAAACCAAAAAATGGGAGCCGATCGAGATCAAAGGCTGGCATGCTGGAAAAGCCGCCGCCGGGGAGTCCGGCCTGAAAAGCTATGATGCACAGCATTTCCTGATTAAAGAAGAGAAGATGCCGGACAGCAAAGTGAAGGTAATTTTAAAAGACAAGAAGTCCGGAAGCATCAAACAGATTATCAAATAACCACAATCTCTCCAGGAAAACGAGAACTTCGATTATATTATAAACAAAGTTCTCGATTTTTTATTAAGTTTGTCTATTGATTCTACAAAGCATTGATGCTATAATACAAACAGTAAATTCTCCCATATTTGAACGATTGTATTCCTGATTAGACACGGACCTCAATGCATGCTGGCCATCCTGATAATGCAGAGAAAAACACTCGTATGATCGCTCCCATTCTTCTCAATTCGGTGGAAGCTCAAATAATACGTGCATTGAGAAAGCAGGGGCGGATATACCGCACAGAGGTGTCTAACATTACCGGCTGGTCAAAAGCCAAAACTTCACTGGAAATACAGAGCCTTATCGATAAGCGGCTGTTGATTGAAGTGGGTGAAGGCGCCTCACAGGGTGGTCGCAAGCCACGGCTTCTACAAATCAACAGCCAGCTTGGATACGTCGTGGGGGTTGACATCGGCGCCACCAGTCTGGAAATGGTTTTGGCAGATGTATTGGGCCAGGTATTGCAGAAACGTACCGAGACGGCTGACGTGCGTGATAACGTGAATGAGTATTTCGAGCGTTGCATCAATCTCGTAAACGATATGCTTGAAACCCAGGAAATTATGCCAGACCAAATTTTGGGCATTGGGATCGGCGTGCCAGGTCCAGTCAATTTTGCACGTGGTGTTTTGGTCGCGCCACCGCTGATGCCGGCCTGGGAGAATTTCCCGATTCGCAATTATTTCAAAGAGCAATTTCCATCAGCAGTCATCGTCGTCGATAACGACGTGAACATTATGGCCCTTGGGGAACAGTGCACCGGAGATGGCGCAGGCGTAGATCACTTCATTTATATAAAAATTGGAACGGGTATTGGTGCAGGAATCATTTCAAACGGTCGCATTCATCGCGGCAGCGATGGTTGTGCGGGCGACATCGGGCATATTTGCGTGGATAAGCAGGGACCCATCTGTCGTTGCGGGAATCAAGGTTGTCTCGAGGCGATGGCAGCCGGTCCGGCAATCGCTGAAAAGGCGATGCAAGCTGCTCGAAACGGAAGCAGCCCACTCATGCTTCAGATGATGGATGCGAATGGTGGAATCCTTCGGCCTGAAGATGTCAACACTGCTTGCCGCGAAGGCGATGAAGCAGCGCTGGAAATTATCCGCTCGAGTGGACAAATGGTGGGTGACGTGCTGGCAAGCCTGGTTAATTTTTTCAATCCAAGTCATATTTTTATTGGCGGCGGCATCACGAATTTTGGGAACCACCTGCTCGTGGCGATTCGACGCGCGGTTCTGCGCCGATCACTGCCTCTGGCAACAGCTCACCTCTCCATCAATTTTTCGCGTACAAGTTCCAATGCCGGTGTGATCGGTGCAGTTGCATTGGCGCTTGAACATCTCTTTATGATTGAGGACGATCCAAACTCGATCGTTTAAACTTCAATAACCAACAGAAAGACAAGGAGGTGCTACTGCAAATAATAAATCCAGACGATTTTACGAGATCCAAGTTTTATAATCAATAAGGAGAAGATTAAATGTCTACAAAGAAATTCGTACTAGTGGCTACCATCCTGGTCGCAATCACGTCCATGTTAGCCGCATGCGCAACACCCGCTGTCAAACCGGTTGCGACTGAAGCACCTGTCGTTGCCACTTCAGCTCCCGTGGAGAAGAAGTTCACCATCGGTATTTCGAATCCCTTCATCAGCAGCGAATATCGCACCCAGATGATCCAGGAACTCAAGGATGTCAACGCTGAGTATATGGCTCAGGGTGTAACCAACGAGCTGGTGATCGAAAGTGCTGATACCGATGTCGCCGGTCAGATCCAGCAGCTTCAGAACCTGATGGCCAAGAATGTGGATGCCATCCTGGTCAACCCGGGTGATGTAAATGGCCTGAATGCGACCCTCGAAGAAGCCGTCGCCAAGGGCATCATCGTCATCTCGGTCGACCAGGAACTGAATGTCCCCGGCGTTTACAACGTCGGCATCGATCAGAAGCAATGGGCGATGACTTCGGCAGAATGGTTGGCCCAAAAGCTAGGCGGCAAAGGCAACATCGTCGAAATCGAAGGCTTCCCTGGCCATCCTGCTAACGTAGCCCGTATGAGTGGAGTGGATGAAGTGCTTGCGAAGTATCCTGATATCAAGATGCTCGCAAAGGATACCGGCAAGTGGGATGAAGCGACCGGCCAGCAGGTCATGTCGAACTTCCTGGCTGCCTACCCAACCCTGGATGGCTATTGGACCCAGGATGGAATGGCCATCGGCGCGTTCCAGGCTGTATTGGCTGCCAACCCCGCCAAATTCCCCGTGGCCGTAGGTGAAGGCCGCTGCCAGTTCCTGCAACTTTGGGCTGACCGGCTGAAGGTGGACCCGACATTTGAGACCATCGCCGTAGCAAATCCCCCGGGTGTTTCCCCGACCGGTCTGCGCATCGCAGTCAATATGTTGCAGGGCAAGAAGGTCGATACCACCAAATTGGGCGGTGTCAATGGTTTATCATTCGTCATCCCCGTTCCTGTCACCGTAACCAAGGATAACTTCCAGCAGGTCTTCGAAACTCAGTGCAAAGACAAGCCGGCTACCTTCCTTCTGGACGGCATCATGACCGAAGCCGAAGTTCAGCAGTTCTTTGTGAAGTAAAACAACGATGCGCTTGTCGCTTTCTGCCTGTAACGTCGTAAAACGTTATGGGGGCGTGGTTGCCCTCTCAGATGCAAACCTGGATGTAAATGCAGGTGAAGTGGTTGCATTGATTGGCGCCAACGGAAGCGGCAAAAGTACGCTCAACAAGATCATCAATGGAGTAGTTGTCCTCGATGGAGGACAACTACTTCTTGATGGACATCAAATGCTGTTTTCTTCACCACAGGCAGCCAGGAATGAGGGCATTTCCACTGTATTCCAGGAATTGAGCCTCATACCACAGATGACCGTTGCCGAGAACATTTGGCTGGCGCGTGAACCGCTCAAGTTTGGGATCATCGACCGGAAAGCGGTCCGCGAAAAAACACAAGCACTGCTGGCCCTGTTTGCCGGAACCTACAAAGCCAGTCTTCAGCCCGACGTCACCGTAACCTCCTTGACACCCGACGAAAAACAAATAGTCGAAATCCTGAAAGCGATCAGTTTCAACCCACGCCTGCTCATCCTCGACGAGGCAACTGCCAGCCTGGATCGTCGTCAGGTGGAACGGCTCTTTGAGTTGATAGGCAAGTGGAAACAAGAAGGTAAAGCAATTATTTTTATTTCGCATCGCATGGAAGAAATTTTCCACATTGCCGACCGCTATTCGGTACTGCGTAATGGTGTCACCGTCGGCGCAGGGGTGATAAAAGAGACTTCCCCAAAAGGCATTGTCGCAATGATGGTCGGTAAAGAGTCCATTGAAAACGTGGCGGGGCGAATCAGAACTTCAAAAAAGCTGTCAAAACGAGCCATTTGCCTGGAGATCGACGACCTGCGGACTGATTTACTCAAGGGTCTCAGCTTCAACTTAAATGAAGGTGAGCTGCTCGGCATTGGCGGCTTGAAAGGTCAGGGTCAGCGCGATCTCTTGCTGGCGTTGTTTGGCGCACAACCTTATCAGGGCGAAGTCAAATTCCTGGGGAAGGCCATGCACTTCAGTAATCCGCGGATTGCCATGAACGCAGGAGTAGCGCTGGTACCGGGAGAACGTGCCAAGGAAGGGCTGCTATTCATTCGCTCGATTCTGGAAAACCTGCAATTGCCGTCCTGGGCGAAATATGGTTTTCCAACCCGGATGAGTAAAGCCCGTCAGGATGCCAGGAATGTTGCCTCCAGCTTGAACCTGAAAATGCCCGGACTGGATGAACCGGTCAGTGCGCTTTCCGGCGGCAATGCACAAAAAGTGGTTATCGGCAAGTGGCTGTCGCGCAATCCGCACTTGCTGCTGCTGGATGACCCCACCAAGGGTGTGGATGTGGGTACCAAAGCCGAGTTTTATCGCATGCTGGCAAAATTGTGTGCCGATGGTTTGTCGGTTTTGTTTTACAGCAGTGACGATGAAGAATTGCTCGGTCTATGCGACCGGGTGCTGGTTCTGCACGATGGTGCCGTTCGTTCGGAATTGGTTGGCGAGTCACTGAACAAATCCAATCTCGTTGCCGCCAGCCTTGGCGCATCGCATGAGAGCATGCAATGAACAGACAGCGCTTACTGGCCTTTACCCTCCGTAATCCATATTTGTTTTCGTTGCTGCTGCTGATCATTGTGATGATCGTCAATTTTTATTTCCAACCCAACCTTTTGGAGCGTGGAACGCTTAATAGCAATATGCGTGTCTTCCTGCCGCTGGTCCTTGTAGCTGCTGGACAGACGGTCGTGATTCTATGCAGCGGCATCGATATATCAGTCGGTTCGATTGTCTCCATCGTTAACGTCATTCTCGCCACACAAGTTGGTCTTCAAGGCGATCCACAAAAGATGTACGTAATGTTGCTCTTGTGTTTATTCGTCGGCATGGCGGCGGGTGCACTCAATGGATTTTTCGTTGCTTACATGCGTCTGCAGCCCATCATTACAACCTATGCAACAAGTTTCTTATTTGCGGGATTGGCGCTTTTCATTTTACCCAATCCGGGTGGCGGGATCCCTCAATCTTTTTCTGCTTTTTACCGGGAGACAACCCCACTCGGACTCCCTTTGGCTTTTTTCTTTATCGCTATTTTGTTGCTCGTGTGGAGCTTTATCCAACAAACCCGTTATGGACACTTTCTCTTTGCAGTGGGGGGTAAACCTGAGGCAGCTTACGAGACAGCCGTACCCGTCAGCTTTGTGCAATTCAGTACCTATGTTTTCTCAGGTCTGATGGCAGCACTAGCTGGAATAGCCACCACTCTGTTGGTCGGCTCCGGCAATGCTGCAACCGGTGACCAACTCACCCTTTCATCTGTAACGGCAGTCGTTATTGGTGGTACGGCGCTGAGTGGTGGTGTGGGAGGAGTAACGGGCTCGGTTATTGGCGCAATTATATTGGGTTTTCTCAAAAACATAATATCGTTTGCCAACATCGACACATGGTGGCAGACATTTGTAAACGCGGCAAGCATCGTTGTGGCACTGGCTGCGCCAGGCGTGATCAAGCTGTTTCGGAGGAAGCACACATGAAACGCCTCACGATTTCTCCACCTATTGCGGCAATACTGCTGGCAATTGTGCTGTTTGTATTAAGCGGTTTACTCCCAAATGGTTTTGGTTCCGATATGAGCATCGCCAAAGCACAAGCAATCAACATCATCCGATTATCGGTTTTCCTGGGTGTTATCGCCGCCGGGCAAACATTAGTCATCATCAGTGGCAGCGAAGGTATTGACCTTTCTGCGGGTGCGGTTGTAACACTTTCGGCCATTACAACCTACGTTATCGTCAATGGACAGGATGGACGCATTCTGTTTGCGTTTGCAGTGGCACTTCTGGTTGGTGCGTTGATCGGTCTGATCAACGGCATCGGTGTTTCTTTTCTGAAAGTTTCACCACTGGTTATGACCCTCGGCATGGCCGGTGTGGTGACCGGGTTGATCCTGGTAGTTCAGCATGGAAATGTCAACGGCGCGGTTTCACCTTTGATGACCAAAATCATTGCGCGACCGTTACTTCTGGGAATTCCAGGAGCCATCCTCCTGTGGATACTTTTTGCAGGTCTTATGTGGCTGCTGATGGAACGCACAGCTTTTGGGAAAAATCTATTTGCTATCGGTACGAACCGGATCACAGCGCATCTCTCAGGTGTAAATGTGACCGGAATGGTTCTGGCAACATACGCTCTCGCCGGGGCGCTCTCTGGTTTAGGCGGCTTTCTGGTAGTTGGCAACACCGGGGTGGTGTTCATTAATATCGGGAATCCGTTTCTATTTCCATCCATTGCAGCAGTGGCCGTCGGTGGGACACTACTTTCTGGCGGCAAAGGCAGTTACTTCGGCACGATGGCCGGGGCGCTTGTGCTGACATTGTTAACCAGCTTGCTGACTACAATGCAGATGCCCGACTCGGTCCGTCGCATGGTATTGGGCGGCACTCTACTGATTCTGATCTCTATTTACGGTCGGCAGAAGGCGTTGCGACAGTGATCGATGACCTGACAATGATGTCCACACGGATGGTCCACTTTCGAAGGATACTGCAGAGCAATCTACGGTTATATTGCCTGGTCGGCAGGCGAGTTCCAAGCATAGAAAAGGCAAATGATGGAGGTTTAGTATGACCAAGACAGTCAAAGTTGGTATCGTTGGGAGTGGATTTGTCGGTGATATACATTTTTCAGCCTTCAAAGGCTGGGTGCGTGATGCGGAAGTTGTAGCTGTTGCCAGCCCGCACAATGCGTCCGGGTTTGCCAAGGAGCGTGGGATTCGAGAATCTTTCGATGACTATCGCGATATGATAAAGGACAAAGAGCTCGACGTAATTGATATTTGCATTCCCAATGACTTGCATTGCCAGGTGGTTGTTGACGCGGCCAAAGCCGGAAAGCATATAATCATCGAAAAGCCGCTGTGCATCACCCTCGAACAAGCCGACGAAATGATTGAGACATGCAAGCAAACCGGTGTACTTCTAATGTATGCCGAGGAATTACTCTTTGCGCCAAAATACGTTCGTGTCAAAACACTTATTGAAGAGAATGCCATCGGTGAACCTTTCCTGGCCAAGCAGTCGGAGGAGCATCCAGGGCCGCATATGCCCTGGTTCTGGGATGTGAACCGGTCTGGCGGTGGGGTGATGCTCGATATGGGTTGTCATTCCATTGAATACACACGCTGGATTTTAGGTAAACCAAAGGTGAAGAGCGTCACGGCTTTCATGGGCACGTATGTCCATCAGGGGAGAACCCTGGGCGAAGATCATTCCTATGCCATTATTGAATACGAAGGCAATAAACTCGCCATGGTTGAAAACAGTTGGGCTAAAGGCGGAGGAGTGGATGACCACTGTGAAGTTTACGGTAAAAAAGGTCACACGTACGCCGACCTGTTACGCGGCAGCTCCCTGCTCACTTACAGTGAAGAAGGCTACGGGTATGCCGTCGAAAAAGCTGGAACGACAAAAGGTTACACTTTTACCATGTTCGAGGAAATTTGGAACTATGGTTTTCCACAAGAAATGCAACATTTTATTAATTGTGTGCTTGGAAAACAAACCTGTATGGAAACCGGCGAAGATGGGCGCGAAGTATTGAAAATCATGTATGCAGCCTACCAGTCGGCGGGTCAGGGTCGTAAAATTGAATTCCCCTATACCCCTCCGGTCGTAAAAAAGCCGATAGACCTTTGGAAAAAGCAAAGCGGTATTTGACTCAAGTATTGATCATTAAATCAGTGAAGATACCTATACGAATATGGAGAATTAATGGCATTAAATAGCAAAACCATTACCTATGCACAGCTTGCGAAGGTTATCGATCACTCCCTGCTTAAACCTGAACTGACTGATGCCGACGTAATTGCCGGCTGCGAATTGGCAGCCAGATATCACACAGCAACAGTCTGTGTGAAACCGTGCCACGTCAAACTCGCCTTGCAAGTTCTTAAAGAGTCCGATGTAAAAGTCAGCACGGTAGTCGGTTTCCCACACGGCAGCAATCTTACAATCATTAAAATGGCTGAAGCCCAGGCGGCGTTGGATGATGGCGCTTTGGAATTGGATATGGTGTTGAACATTGGTAAACTACGCTCCGGCTGTGAGGATTATGTGCGCGACGACATTAAAGCTGTCTGCGATGTGGTTCATGCACATGGCGCGAAGGTTAAGGTAATTTTTGAGAACGCATATCTCAACGATGCGCAAAAAATCCTGGCTTGCAAATTGAGCGAAGCAGCTGGCGTAGATTGGATCAAGACCTCCACAGGTTTTGCTACCAGCGGCGCAACTATCGAGGATTTAAAACTGATGCGCGCCAATGTTAGTGAAAAAGTGCAAATCAAGGCTGCAAGCGGGATTCGGACGCTGGATGCGATTCTGGCTGTGATCGATGTTGGCTGCACCCGCTGTGGTGCAACTGCCACGGCTGAAATAATGGATACTTTCGAAAAACGCCAAAAAGAAAACGAGAATTCAGAATCGGATGGCAAACCGGTTAGTGGATAATAAAAACGATTTTACTCACAAAGGATATTGAGCAACTTATTGTTTTGTTAAAACGGAAATCATAAGATTTTTTAATTACTTCACAGTTAAAGATTTTGTTTCTCCCAGAGAGGTAGCATGTCAGAGAAATATACAAAACAAAGCATAGGCGTGGGTATTGCCGGAACCGGTTTCATCGGTCCGGTCCATCTGGAATCCCTGAGACGGAATAACATTCGTGTGATCGGTCTGGCCGAAGGATCACCAGAGCTGGCCGCCCAGAAAGCGATCGATCTGGGTATCCCAAAGTCTTACGTTTCCTACGAAGCCATGCTGGCCGATCCTGAAATTGACGTGGTCCATCTGGCTACGCCCAATGTGCTTCATTATCAACAAGCCAAGGCAGCTTTGCTGGCTGGCAAGCATGTAGTATGTGAAAAACCGCTGGCGATGAATACAACCGAATCATCCGAGTTGGTCAAGATTGCTGCAGAAACCGGATTGATTAATGCCATAAATTTCAATATTAGATTTTATCCATTGGCTCATCAGGCTCAAGCGATGGTGAGAAGCGGTGAACTGGGTGATTTATTTATTGTACAGGGTTCTTACACACAAGATTGGTTGTTGCTGCCGACCGACTGGAATTGGCGGTTGGAATCCGGTTCAGGCGGTAAATTGCGCGCAGTTGGTGACATCGGCTCACATTGGTTCGATCTACTGACATTTATTACCGGGTTGAAAGTACAGGAAGTATACGCAGATTTCAAAATATTCCATCCAATCCGTAAGAAACCTAAAAAGGCGATTGAGACATTCGCCGGTAAGCTGCTCACCCCTGATGACTATATTGACCAACCGATTAGCACCGAAGATTACGCAACCATTTTGCTGCACTACGAAAATGGTACATGCGGTGTAATGACAGTTTCACAGGTCAGCGCCGGGCGGAAGAACCGCCTTTTCTATGAAATCAATGGATCGAAAGCATCTCTTGCCTGGGATTCCGAACGTCCCAACGAAATGTGGGTTGGCCGGCGGGACAGTCCCAACCAGATTGTGATGAAAGATCCCTCCCTGCTCGCACCCGAAGCGCGTGCGATTACATCCTATCCCGGTGGTCATAATGAGGGCTTCCCAGACACCTTCAAGCAATTGCATGGCAAGATCTATAAATACCTCATTGCCGGTGATTACACTGCCAAACCCGACTTTCCAACATTTGCCGATGGGCATTATGAAATGATGCTTTGCGATGTGATCGAACAAAGTGCCAAAGAACGAAAGTGGGTTACGGTAGAGAAATTAACGATCTAAAGGAGTGTACCCATGAAACTCGGACTTTTTAGTGCCGCATTCCCACAATACACATTAGACCAGTTCTCTGATTGGGCTGCCAATAACGGCTTTGAAGCTATTGAACTGGCCTGCTGGCCGCACGAAAAAGCCGCCCGCCGCTACGCGGGTGTGACCACGCTGGATGTGGAGACCATAACCAAGGCCGAAGCAAAGATGATCCGCTCGATGTTGGATAAAAAGGGGTTGATCATCTCCTCGCTTGGGTATTACCCAAATCCCCTGCATCCGGATGTGGATCACCGTACAGCAGTTATTGCCCATTTAAAGAAAGTTATTGAAGCCGCCGCACTTCTCGAAGTTCCGGTAGTGGGCACATTCATTGGCAAGAACAAGGACAAGACTGTTCCCCAGAATCTCGAGGAGTATGCCAAAGTCTGGCCGTCAATCGTCAAATTTGCGGGTGAGCGTGGCGTCAAGATCGCAATTGAAAACTGTCCGATGATCTTTTCGTACGATGAATGGCCTGGTGGGAACAACCTGGCCTCCACCCCGGCCATTTGGAAAAAGATGTGGGAGATCATCCCCGATGATAACTTCGGTTTGAATTTGGACCCGTCACATCTCATCCTGCAGATGATCGATTATGAACGCGTTGTTCGCGAATTCGGCAGTAAGATTTTCCACGTACATGCCAAGGATTTGCACATCGATCGCGAAGGACTATACCAGAATGGGGTGCTCTCGCAAGGCATGGGCTGGCAAATCCCGCGTTTGCCGGGTCTTGGTGATGTGGCATGGGATCGCTTCATTAGCGCGCTTTATGGTGCCGGCTATGATTATGTGATCAGTATAGAACATGAAGACCGCTGTTTTGAAAAGACCGAAGAACTGGTTAAGCGCGGCTTCCTGCTTGTGCGTGATGTCCTGCGTCCTTACATTAAGTAGGATAGAGCATAGTCTATGGCACCAACCATCCCAGGCGACCATGCCAGATACGATATTCGCAAAGTGGATTGATATTTGATGCTATGAATCTTTTTGTCGGTGTCGACTTTGGTGGAACCAATATAAAAACGGGTATTGTGGATGTGGATACAGGAGTTGTTATGTATCATCAAATCCTGCCTACTCTGGCTCGGGAAGGTCATGCTGCTGTCATTACCCGTATAGCTGATCAGATCCTTGCAACCATCGCGGCCTTTGGCAAGGACAAGTCTCAGATTAAGGGAATTGGCGTCAGCGCGCCGGGCGTTTTGGATCTGGAGAAAGGACTGACACTGTTCCTGCCAAACCTGCCCGGCACATGGCCAAACGTACCACTACGTGATTCCATAGTCGACAAGCTTGTTATGCCCACATATTTGCTCAATGATGCACGCGCGATTACTTACGGTGAATGGCTCTATGGCGCCGGGCGTGGTACAGATACGATGGCTTGCTTTGCTCTCGGTACCGGCGTCGGCGGCGGTCTGGTGATCAACGGAAAATTACACCTCGGTATCGGTGGTACGGGTGGTGAACTGGGTCACCAGACGATGGATTTAAACGGACCCAGGTGTGGATGCGGTAATCGCGGTTGTCTGGAAGTATATGCTTCTGGTCCTGCGATTACCGCTCTTGGCATCAAAGCGGTGCTACAGGGACGTTCTACAAATATCGGAAAATTGGTAAATTACGATCTGAATAAAATCACTCCCGAAGTGATCTCGGATGCTGCCCGACAAGGAGATGCCGTTGCAAAAGAAATTTTCGAACAAGCCGGCATATACCTTGGCGTTGCCATAGCCAATATACTTGTCAGTATTGGTCCAAGCAAGGTTGTCCTCGCGGGCGGTGTGGCAGCAGCCGGTGATTTGTTGCTCGAACCGATCCGCCAAACCCTACGCGAGCGAGTGACTGTCATGCCGGTCGAACATGTTGAGGTGGTTACGGCAAGCCTTGGTTTCAATGCAGGTGTAATCGGTGTAGCATGCTGGGCTTCTCAGAACCTGAGAGAAGTGTCGCGAGTCGTTTGACGAATGATATGATGAATCATCGCGAACGAGTTTTATCAGCGGTCAACCATGTTGAGCCGGATTATGTGCCCACAGCTTTATGGGGCAGCGCATATGGCATCACAGACCCATTGTATTTCGATCTCATCAGGGAGCTCAAGCTGGGTAAACCGCAGCCACCCTTCCGTGGACGCAAAGGTCATACGGTTAATTATTATGATGACCGTGTGTTGGAGGTGCTTGATATAGATGTGCGCCATGCAGATTGTGGCTTTACCGATCTGGGGGGACCGGCTGAAGGAGGGGGGGAGGACGCGTGGGGTGTAAGCTATTCCCAAACAGGGATCTATATCTCACCGGTTGGCTTCCCTCTTAACCAAGCCAGTAGTTCGGATTTGGATTTTTTTCCCTGGCCGGATGTGAATAAATTTTTGCGCCGTGAGGAATTCCAAGATCGAGCTCGTTATATCAGAGAAAAAACAGATTATGCAGTTGTCGGACGTGCTTATGATTCCTACGGCCTTTTCGAGCGTTGCTGCTCGTTGCGTAAGGTCGACCAGTTTCTGATCGATCTGGTCATCCATCAAGCTTTTGCCCTGAAACTGATTGAAAAAGTCACTGACGTTCACTGCCGCCTGCTGGGTATCTATCTTGCGGACGCCGGTCAATATCTCGATATCATCGAACTCCCCGGTGATGATTACGCCGCTCTGCACCCATTGATCTCTCCCAAGATGTTCGATTATTTCTTTGCTCCGGCATGGCGGCGGATAATCAATTTGATCAAATCCACCATCCCTCAGGTGAAAATTCTATTTCACTCTGATGGCAATATGGAACCTTTCCTCGATCGTCTGATCGATCTGGGGGTGGATATTTTTCATTGCCTCGAACCACTCCCCACAGTTGACATGTCTAAAATCAAGGCGGTCTATGGCAGTAAGCTGTGTTTCTGGGGCGCAATTGACATTAAACAGGCACTCCAGGAGGATGAAGCGACAGTAGAAGCAGAGGTCAAAAAGCGGATCAGTTTATTAGGGCTGGGTGGTGGCTACGTCCTCGCTCCATCCAACCATTTGCAACCTGATATACCCGCCCAAAATGTGGTTGCGTTGTTTAAGCTGGCGAGAAAATACGGCGGTTATCCGCTGAACGAAAAAACCGGTTCATCGTATTGATTAGAAACAGGTACAATTGTTTTTTTAATAATCTCTCCCTACTATCCTGCAATCAGTAGGTTAGTATTAAATTCGGGGGCGTCAAGGACTATGTCAATAGTGTCCATATGGTTCATTTATTCTACTGGCGCCTGCCCCATGTTCTTTCTGGGGTTGCACACAGGCGTGCCCCCGTATGGGGGTTGCACACATTTGCTTGGAAGAAGGTTCGAATTCTTTCAGGTCTACTGCGTAAAATAAAATCAATAAACGGTATTTTTAATATGTCGTTCTGATCGAGAAAGTGCACTCTGGCTTTTGCCCCCAACTGCCTCACTTGCTCTGAGACACTAGAGAGCCGAATCAACTTCTATGAGCGAGGGGCCGGCACCCTTGCGCGACAGTCAGGTGTTCCTGGTCAGACGTCAGAGCGTCGAGGATGGTACGCCTCATGACATCCCCGAAGAGAAAAATATGCAAACGTTCTTTTGAACCCATGTTGGCCGTCTCTGAAATCATAAAAGGTACCCGTCGCTTAAATAATGGTAGGGATGGAATGCGAAGATACCGACAGTTTGATTAGTTACGCCATATAATACAGGACAACAAATACCAAGGCGATCCCCACCACAAAAAGTACTACAGTGGAAAAAATCCCGGATATAAGGCGTTTCGTCGATGCCTTCTGGATTTGCAGATCGCTGGAATTTTTCCCTTTCCCGAACCGGATAAGAGTCATGATGAGATTAAATAAGCTGAGCAGAATAACTACAATGCTGACGACCAAGGCGATTATATAATATAACGCATACATGGCATCTCCTTCTTAATGATTCACCCCTCCATTGACGGATGGGGTACAGACCTGAATCATTATACATGCAATCCAATATTTTTTGATACAAGGATCTTTGTGGGAAGATCTGGTACGATAGCGAACAAACAAGCTACCAAATATAAGGACAAAATCAAGGTATAGAAGCTATAAGGGAGCCTGGCGACTCGTTATCGCTTGGTCATGATTTTGATTAAAAACGTGTAATATACAATATTAGATTGATATACAATATATCTAGGAATACTACAAACAACCTAACAAGGAGCGAAATGGATAGTCATAATAATAAGTCTGGGAAGAAGTCTACCAGCACTAAAAAAGGCGAATCTCGTTATGCACA
Organism: uncultured Chloroflexia bacterium; assembly: GCA_963701225.1. Taxonomy (GTDB): domain Bacteria; phylum Chloroflexota; class Anaerolineae; order Anaerolineales; family Anaerolineaceae; genus JAFGXF01. Next base: position 2,426,378 of record OY969578.1, read on the forward strand.
TCATCCATGGCGGGCACTCCTGGTGATATTAGGTATATTGCCTGTGTGTTATGGCTTGGTGGGACTGGTGCTCTATGGCATCCTTCGCCTGCCAATGAACATTTCAAACATGGAATCGTTCTCCACTATCACTATGTTCACCGTAGGAAACTTTCTGGCGTACGTTTTAGCACCCTTTTTTCTGCATATCCCCAAGGGCAAGCACAGTTTTAGAGAATATCTTGACGACATCCGATTGACAAGAACGCAGCCTTTCTTTAGATTGCTTTTACTGACGCTTTCCTGCATTCTTATTCTTATTCTGAGCCAGGGAACATTCTCCATTGTCTACCGATTGAGCGAGGGAAATCCTATAACCCTGGATTTTATTTTCCAGGTATTCAACCTCTCTTTAGCTCTTCCACCTGCATCAATGCTCTTGATTGCACAATTCTTTTCCATGTTCGAGGAGGTCGCTCTTCGCGGGGTTTTTTTGACCATGCTTTTGGAAAAAAATTCGCAACGCATGGCAATTATCTACTCCGCCCTCGCTTTCGGGATGCTGCACCTTCTCGCTGTTTTCACCGGTCATGATTTGATTCACACGCTGGGACAGGTGGTGTGGGCATTTCTATTCGGCTTGTTTTACGGATATCTTTTCATCAAGTCCGGTAGTCTTCTTCCGCCGATGATCATTCATTGGCTCAGCAATGTTTTTCAAGCCCCTCTTACCGCTTATTATCAGACTGCTTCTGTTGCAGTAATCGCATTGGGTGGAGTATTTGTCTATGGGCTTGCAGCGCTCATCCTGATACTTTGGGTACGCTTTTTTGCTGCAAGATGGCTGAAAGAACCCAAAAATGGATTTTAGTCTGCCGGAGTTTATACCCGGTGTCATCCCTAACTGCTCTTAAAAACCTTCATATTTACAATTGATCCCACTGTCATTGCACGTGAGAATGTTTTACACTACCCCTCCTCCATCCATGGTGGGTAAACCTAGGTTTAAGTACTATCTGTACCCTCGGGGAGGCTCTACTGGCCTGACGGTGTCACGCCAGCACTGACGGAACTCTTCAAAACACGAAAATTTCCATTTAATAAAGAGAGTACCCCCGCCGAGAGTTGAACTCGGAACCAACTGACGCCAGCACCCTGCAAGGGTGTTAGAAGTTTTCAAGTAACGCGTCCAAAGTGTCTACAGCGTGTTATTTCGTCCATGAAATACCCGTTCTCCTCTGGACGCCCTCTTACGTTTGGGTATAGTTTCTACTGGCGCCTGCCCCATGTTCTTCCTGGGGTTGCTCGCGGGCGTGCCCCCGTATGGGGGTTGCACGCAACTTACACCTACGCCCCTTTGGCGTGGTAGCGCCCGGAGCAGCTTCCTCCTGGTGCGTCGCTCATCAAAGCGACGCTCAGGAGGACACAGCGCTCATCGAGCGCTGTGCTCCCAAACCCCCAGAGGGAGCCAAAGGGGTCTGCTCCCGGAAAACGGATACACCTGCTCGCGATGCTCGCGGTGTCCCCCGGAGGTGCGCTCCGTCGAGCTCCCCACCCGGGGGAAAGGCGACTTATAATAATCATGTACCAATACTTTCGTTTGGTACAGTATATGAAACATGCAGATGGACTAGCTTCCATGCTTCATCTCCTTCATGGTTAATACACCTAGATGTACATGTATCTCTTTGCCAGGCGGGTTGTCACCCTTCCGAATGGCCGCCATCAGCTTGGGTTTACTTCGGTCATGGGGATATGCTTGTTGAGGCATGAATTACTTTCGAAGTTCTTTGTTCTCTATACGATATCTTTCCCCTGGCTCAAGGTCGCTGGAAAATTGTGAACGGCGATGTCTCTGATAAGGGCACATTGGAACAACAGCCCCGGGGTTGAATCGATGTAATTCTATATCATACTTAACGCTGACTGCATATGCACTTTATCCCCTTGGCTTTATGGAGGGGATGCTTTTTGAAAAAAGAAATGGGGGACAAAAGGAATTAATGTCGGCATCATTTTATCCTTGGCGATTTTGCGTCTTCAAGGAGGGATACCGCGATTTGTAATTTATCTCATTTCTTCACCCGAAGTAATATCTTTGTGCTGAAAGTTTTCACAATACCCTTTAACCGATATTGGGGTTTTTATTGCTAAGAGTTAAGTCAGTTTTATTCAGTCTGCCTGACTCAGTATTGACAACCTAAAAAGTATACACATATCTTTACACAGTGTATTTAGCGTTGTTTCCAAACAAAGTAGATTGCCGTTGTGGCTGGTTGAGGAAAAGCATTTAAGCTGAGGTGTGAATATGAATTTCCTTCGAAAAGTAAAACTCATTCAAGGCGGTATGGGCGTTTATATATCCAACTGGAGAATGGCCAAAGCCGTAGCGATGGAGCGGCCAGGAATAACCGCTGGGACAGTCTCCGGAACTGGGTTGGATTGGGTTTATGTACGGCTATTACAGCTGGGTGATCCCGATGGTCATATCCGGCGCGCTATGGCAGCTTTTGATGTGAAGTATGGTATCAATATTGGCCGGAAAATCTGCGATCGTTACTTTATTGAAGGGGGCAAAGAATCAAACACACCATTCAAAAATCCACCCCAACAAATTGTGCAAGGACCGGAGGGTAACAATCGTTTTCCATTGCTTATTCAGCCGGCGACGCCGGTATCACTTACCCTGGACGAAAATGTTATCGAACTTCTGATTGCCACCGGATTTTCCGAAGTCTGGCTGGCCAAGGAGGGACATGACGGGATCATATTAATTAATTTCATGAAAAAGGTTGAATTACCGCTGATCTATACGATGTACGGGGCGATGCTCGCCGGAGTGGACGGGGTGGTTGTAGGAGCGGGCAATCCGGACGGTTTGCCTGCTCTCTGTTCCAGATTGGTTAAACATGAAGCCGTTAACATTGATCTGTCGGTGATGTATCGTGAGCCGGGCGAGGTCTTCCACGTGCCTTTCGAACCCCGGCAGGTTGCTGAGGGTAAACTGGTACAAATACCTTTGCTACGGCCAGCTTTTCTGGCAATTGCGTCACTGGATAATTTGGTTAAATTCCTGGCGGAAAGCCAAAGTGAAGCGCCCGATGGTTTTGTTATCGAGCATCATACTGCTGGCGGTCACAATGCCCTTCCGCAGGGACCGTTGCAGACCGACAGCACAGGTCAGCCTCAATACAGTGAAATGGACGAACCAGACCTGCAATCAATCCGGCAGGTTGGGCTTCCATTCTGGCTGGCTGGGGGCTATGGCAATCGCGAGAAATTGCATCAGGCTCTGGATGCCGGGGCAGTGGGTATACAGGTTGGCACTGTCTTTGCCCTCACTGAGGTATCTGGCATGAAACCACTATACCGCACTGCGATATTAGATGAAATCAAAAAAGGGATAGATGACCATGCGCTGGTACATACGACACTGTTCTCTCCCACGGGATTCCCATTCAAAGTGGTGCAGTTGAATAATACCCTTGCAAACGAAGGTGTTTATGCTGCTCGGCTCCGGACTTGCGATATTGGGTTGTTACAGCAGCGCGGGTTCAGCAAACCTGATCCCGATGGAATACGCCATCTTTTTCACCGTTGCCCGGCCGCACCGGTCGAAAACTTTGTCAATAAACGCGGCCTTCCGCACAATGCATTAAGCCGGCGCTGTCTGTGCAACGGTCTCCTGTCATGTGCAGGGCTAGGCCAGGTGAACAAACATTCAGGAGAACCAATGGAAGAATCCGCGATCGTTACCCTGGGTAATCATCTGGAGGATATACGACGTTTATCGCACCAGGGGCAAGCACTGTATCGGGTGCAAGATGTAGTGGACGATATTCTAGGCAAAGACACTTAAACGTCAAAGGCACAAAGATCCATTATCTCCCACTATGTGGAGGGCGCTGTGTTATGGGGCGATCAGTTGAAATCGATTGGCCTGGAAATAACCTGGTATAAAATTTTTAAATTATTGGTTGATCAATTCAAGCAGTGCATGGTAGGTGAAAAAAGATCAAAAGCTATGGAAAAGCCTGATGCAAACCAGGGAGAAGATAGTGAATAATACTGGTGCAATCAATGGTAGTCCCAGAAAGGACAAGGGATACACCTGCTCGCGATGCTCGCGGTGTCCCCCGGAGGTGCGCTCCGTAGGTAACCCACCCGGGGGTAAGGCGACTCAAAAAAATCATTCAGACTGGACAGGCTGTTGTGGTCAATAGCCTCCAATATCATGGAAAAGAGTTAAGTTTACGGTGTGCCTTACCTGTTGGTGTACAGGTGTGGATCAGGCTCATTACACAGCAATATGCTCAGGTGATAAATCTTGTTATATTATTTTGGGTACGCATCCCACCAGTCAGGCGCATGCTGTGTCGTTCTTGTTGGGGTGGCTATGGCTCTCTATGCAGGATGCCTTTCGTCTCGCCGTAATCACCTCGGCTGATATACATAATGCTTCCATCCGCTTGTGGAACCAGATAATCAACCCCTTCTCCACACGCCTCCGTCTTATCTCCAGCTTGAAACCGGTAAAGTTTTCCATCCATCCCGACCCAGATCAGTGTACCTGAGCATGAAACAGTCGAGACATTGAATCGCCCACAATTCTGCCCCAGTTGACATGTTTCTTCTATTGTTATCGAGATATTCATCTCAAAACCATTATTAAAGACTGAACCGGACCACGTACCAATTATTGGGTCAATCGAGGGAAATTCAATAGGTTCCATGGTATTAGAAAAGCGGTCATTAAGTTCCTGCCTGATCAGATTTACACTAGGCTCCAAACAGACGTGGATATTCGGCTCGGTATTGGGGACAACGACAGTCTGCCCTGAAGTATTCCCATCGTCCGTAATGACATCCAAATGAAGCGATTGAAAGATACATAGTTCGGGCTTGACCATTAGGACAGCCGCCGTCAGATCAAAAATTTCAACAGACTTAAAACCATAGTTGTTGAACATAATGTCGTAGAGATCTGCCGCAAGATTGGCTTTTTCATCGCCCTGATGCCATTTGAGAATGTCCTCTTGTCTTAATATCACTTTATTCGTAGCATCGAGGGGAACCATGTACATATCCAAACCAGACTCAAATACTTCTTTTGCAGCTTGTGGATCAGAATAGATATTCCATTCCGAAACCTTATTGCTGGAATCAGGGATCAGGTTAGTGATGTTGCCAGGAGAGTACACGACGCCACCCATGAAGTAGACAGCTGCAATGTTCTCTTTGATAGCCGGATCAAGACGCAGGGCTTGAGCCAGATTGGTAAAAGTTCCACTCAGAAAAATGGTCACAGGCTCCGAAGACTGATTGATGATTGAAACCATCAATTCGGGAGAATTCTGGAATGGATAAGTCTTATCCATATTTGGTAAAGGATAATCCCAGAAGTTATCACTTAATTGACGCAACCAATCCGGGAATGCGGTACCCTCTGCCAGAGGTGCGTCCTGTCCTGCGCCGAGGGGGATGTTCTGGATTCCAAAACCATCCAACACACGTCCAATATGTTGTATATACACATTTGGGTGTGCTTCACCATAGGAAATGCTGATAGCTTCGATGGATATTTCTGGATAACTTAGCAGATAAAGCAGCGCTGGCATCCCATCCCGGCTGCCATCATCGTCATAGATCAAGCGAACCTTCTGAGTTGTTGCGATGGATTCAACCGTCAGAGTGGGTGTCGGTATCGGCAGACCGGGTGAAATTGTAGATGTTGCGTTGGGCGTGGTTGCAGAAGCACTGCAACCAACATCGAACAGGAAGATCATTGTTAACCCAATGATGGTCTTTAGTAGCGTTTTGTAAATCATTCGGACCTCCATGCCTGGTGGTTCTATAGCCAACCACCTGACCGTTGTATAAATCGGACGTATAGTTTTCAGGATCAAACCGGATACAAATCCAATCGTTTAATATTTTATTCAGTATTCGCTTAGCATACCTTTAAAATTTAATTGTCTGCATTGTCTATGCAAAGCGCACTTAGAATTAGTATACAAATACGATGATGCTAAGTCAATAAGCTGTACTGATTCTAAGCTTATAGTGTCCATAGCGTGCTAAATCATCCACGAAGTACCAGTTCTTTGGGTATATTGTCCACAAAATAGCTGTAAAAACATCCATAATGTCCAAATTGTCCACGAAGTACCCACTCTTTGGGTATAGATTCTTCTGGCATTGCACGTAGACAGAAAAGGCAACTCATTAACTTTATTGAAATCACTTATTCAGCGTGCTATTATGTAATAGATTAATCAATCGATATTAGGAGGTATTACCATGAGATATAAAATGCATCGGAATATACTTGAATGGCTGGTCGGTATCATGCTGGTCCTCGGTGTTGTTACCACAATTTTCAACCTGAGCTTCAGCGGTTTCACCCCAATCATGTGGTTTGTGATTGCATTTTGTGGCATCCTCTTAGTGATATGCTCTGAGGTGACACAAATCCGTGAGTCTCTGATAAAAAAGAAATAGTGTTACAACTTGCTGTTTTATAAGCCTGAAAAATATTTTCCGTCGATACGTAGAAGAACTATTTTTCTCTATACTGATTTATAACTACTATTAGAGGAGGTTGATATGAGCATAGGTAAGGGAAAAGTTGGAGCTGCCGGACAATTAAATGAACAAAAAGCATTGCATGCAAGACGATGGGCGTTTTCCAGGAGAACGCCGACGTTCTTTAATTGGTTCGAATCACCATCAATCTTTAAAAGAATTGGACCCTATATCAAAAAAGGGCTGGTCATCGCCGACATTGGTAGTGGTTGGGGTTACTACACATTCGCCCTGGCGGATCAAGTTGGTCCCAAGGGAAAGGTTTACTCTGTTGATTTGAGCGAAAAATGTATAACATCAATTCAGAGAAAGGCAGACAAAAGAGACTGTCATAATATTGAAGCGCACCCCTCAACCGCAACTGATTTGCGTTTCATAAAAAACAGGTCGGTTGATCTCGTTTTTGCCAACGGTTTGCTTTGTTCAATGGAAAACGACCGGGAGTCCGCAGTAAAAGAAATGAAACGGATCCTGAAACCACAAGGACTGGCTTACATCAGCCTGGGTGCACAACCCCCATGGGGACTTGTAGATGAAGCAGAGTGGAACAAAATACTGAAGGAATTCAAAGTCAAAAAGGGAGGTATCTATAAGGAATTGTGGGTTCTGGTTGCTTTGAAATGAGAATGAGTAATAAAGTTGAGAAGGAGGACTTCCAATGATTAAAGTAGAAAAATCTGTGATCATCAATAAACCAGTTGAAAAAGTATTCGTTTATTCTCAAGATATGGAGAACTTAACTAAATAGCAGGGTGAAAGGTCCATGGAAATGTTGGAAGGATCTTATAATGTTGTCAGTTCACGTTACAAGGAAGTATTTACATTTCTCGGCAAAGAGATGAAAAACATAGGAGAAATCACCGCCTTCAAAAAGAACGAGAAATGGGCGGCGAAAGTGGTCGACGGACAAGTGCCTTACGAAACGAGCATGACTTATGCAGAAATACCGGAAGGTACAAAGCTGACAATCGTCATTGAGGGAGAACCCAAAGGGTTCTTTAAACTGGCTGAAGGCATTGTCGCCAGTTCAATAGAAAAAGATATTGGAGATTCGCTGAACCGCCTGAAAACCATCCTGGAAAGCAGCTAGAATTACAGGAACAGTCATGATCCATTTTTACAAAATGCCTAAGAAGAATTTAGGAATATATTTATTCCATAAAATGATAGACTGGTAATTATTGAAACCGGACGCAACACAGGAAGGGCAGCCAATATTGGTGGAAAAAATCAAAAATGTTCAGAAACCCCATGGTCTGGAACGTTTGATCTGGCGTGCTCCAATCTGGTTATATCAGATCGGGATGGGTAGTTTGATGGGGGAGCAATACATACTCCTAAACCACGTAGGTCGGATATCAGGTCAACCACGCCAGGCAGTTGTGGAGGTTATCCACCATGATCAAGAAACAGGAGTATACATTGTGGCATCCGGCTTTGGTGAGAAGTCCGATTGGTATCAAAACGTGGTGGCTCACCCGCATATGAAGATCCAGGTGGGGCGAAGGCGCATATCCGTTCTTGCTTGGCGGTTACCGCTTGCACAGGCTACGAAATCATGCTTGAATATAGCCGTCGCCACCCCACCGGATTACGAGCCTTTGCAAAAATGCTTGGCTACCATACTGACGGTAGTGAAAAAGATAAACGATTTATAACAGGTCTGATCCGTCTTATTAATAAACCCTTTAGATTGATTTGAATGTGTTAAGCACCACTTCTATAATGTCTTTATCGCATTAAATCGTTGAAATTGTCCAGAGAACGGATATCCAGAGTATCCATGGATATTCTAAAGTTGTAGGCATGTATGTTCTACACTACCCCCTCCCCCATCAATGGGTATAAACCTGGGTTTACTACTACCTGAGTGCCCCCGCCGAGATGCCCGTTCTTTGGGCACCCGGATGTACTATTCCGGGTCGTAATTAATAACAAGAATTTAAATAAGTAAAGCGCCCCCGGGGAGGCTTCTCCTTGACTCGCACTGCGAGTCAAGGACTACGGAACTTCCCCCTGGTGGGGCGCACTTTTGCGCGACACTCAGGGGGACGCCGCGTGAATCAAGCGCGGCGCTTAACTCTAACAATGAAGAATGATTTATATAATAGAAAGTGCCCCCGCCGAGAGTTGAACTCGGAACCTACTGATTCGAAGATTCCAAGTACTGCGTCCATAGTGTCTACAGCGTGTTATAGCATCCATAGTGTCCACGAAAAACCATTGAAACCGTCCATATTGTCTACTGTGTCCATAGTTTCTACTGGCGTTGCACGCGGGTTGCACGCAAAAAGGATTGGCGACTCATATTTAGCAATTAATAAGATCAAATCTTCGTAATAACTAATGATAGGATAAACCACACTATCGGCTAAGGCGTAATAAAGTCATTGCAGTACTCGATTACTCTTCAATTTCGATTCGAATCACCTGGATCTGCGAACCATTATAGTCTGGCACATTACTGTGTAGTATGCCATAGAGATGAACGATCTTGCCACTGTCGCGTATGGCCTTGATCTGTTCTTGTAAAGCGGGGTCCATAGAATCGATCCCAAAGTAGATGATCTGACCGTCGGTCCACAGCTCAAAGTAGTCATCATATTGGGCGCCTGGTTCGGTACTCTTGATGACGCCCCGCCAATCGGCTATCTCTTCCGTTTTATCGGGTGGCATGAAACCACCACTGGCATTGGCGAGGGTGGCCTCGACGTCAATGGCGGGTGTCAGGCTGTTTTGTGCACCGGGACCGCACTCTCCCCGGAAATAAGCCCACTCATCACAAGAGCTGCCATCCGGAAAAACACACGCGCCGGATTGGCTGCCATCGTCAGCTGTATGAATTTCGAGTTTATTCCCATTCTGTACACAATTGACCGAGGCGGGATTCGGCATGTTCGCCTGGGAAGTATCCGTCGCAGCAGGTTCAGGTGTCTGAACCCGGGGCGCTGTGCAGGCTGTCAATACCATCAAAATAACGATGAATGTAAGGATCCTTTTCATTTTTTCGTTCTTTCCGTTATGCTAGATTTTGTATATTTCGCCCGTTTGCGAAATGTGATGAGGTCCTACAAATGTTTGGCTTTTTTCATCATGAAATATATAGACGTACAGAACAAAGAAATTGTTTCATTGAATAAGGTGTCGGCATTCAGAATTTCACCATTCATTGTTCATTTCATGTGAAATAAAGCAATAAGGCCTATACTGTCAGCAATAGACCCGTTATCCGCTGGCATTGGAGCTAGACACGCCATTTACCAGACACTGCAGACAACATTAACCACGGTTCGATCACAATATTAATCAGTACATGGGCAAATATACAGGGCTCCAAATTACGTCCGCCCGAGAGATAGATGATAGCCAGAAAGATCCCTAGAATTGACGTCGATAGGATCGCCGGAAGCGTAACCTTGAAGTCGCGCTTTGCGAGTAATGTCCAACTGGTATGTGCCAAACCAAATGCGACGCCGGAAATAACGACCTGGAGGATGGGATTAATGCCACCCGACATGAACATATCCATGATCCAACGTCGAAAGAAAACTTCTTCGACGATGCCGCCGACCACTGCAGAGAGAATCCCCAGGAGTTTAAACAATGAGATTTCGCTCTGTTTAGCTAAAACCGAAGGGATGGCTTTCATTGTGTATAAAACATAGGTGATTGCTGTGATCGTGGCGAGAATCCACGCCAATGGAGGAGCTATTGATTCCCTCTCGAAGCCGAGATTTTGAAAAAGAGGGATTGGATGCCAAAAAAGACTCATCGCCAATGGGCGGAACATAAATAATGAGGTCATGCCTAAAATCAATACGGTTTTTCTTTGATCAGTCTTTTTTTACTTACTTCCTTATCTTGTGCCTTTGGTGAAAACTAAAAATGATAGGGCTTCTGCTGAGAGGGAGGGTTTTAGGGAGGGTCTTCAGCCCTCCCTCTCCCCTATAGTGCAAATCTATGCCGTGCTCAAAAGCTCGTTCGTTGTTGTTTTCGCAGACAGAGAAGAGACTGCACATGGATTGAATCCTTTCACGATCAGCCATACCGCCATCACCACGCATACCAGATTGTGACCACATTAAATCCCATGCTGACCGCTAGCAGGAATTTGTCATATAAGGATGCGTAGGTGGGTAGGCCAACCAGGTTGAACAGGAAATAGAAGGCGGCCACGATGATATTCACCCAGCGACTCACAGACTGGGGCAATACCAGGGTCAGGAAAACCATCAGGATGGGCGTCAACATTAGAACCGCGATCCCCAGCCAAACGAACTGGTTTAAATTCTTGTCGGCCATTGGTTTTTTTGCCAAGTCGCCGCTGCAGATGCGTAAGACATCACCATAAAGATAAATTAGCGTGACGACCACCCAGGTTGCGGAAAGAATAATTTTTGTATCCATTGTTTTATTACTCCTGTACCGAGATTGTGATGACCACTTTGCCTCGGGCGTGGCCTTTGTCAAAATACCGAAAAGCTTCAGCTGTTTTACTTATCGGGTAGCATTCATCTATAACCGGTCTGATCTTTCCTTCTTCCAAAAGATCTCTTATGAAGAACAAATCTTTTTGATTTGCTTTTTTCATTACGCTTGTCATCTTCCTGCCATCGCTTTTTGACATCAAGGGTCCCAGGAATAGTGACTGGAATGTTTGCGCTGGCGAACCACCCACGAAGACATAAATGCCCTGGGGAGTTAAAGCTCGCTTATACGCGGAAAGGGGATGATAACCATTCACGGCAAGGATGAGATCGTACTGCCGTCCATTTTGGGTGAAATCCTCTTTGGTGTAGTCAATAACGTGTTCTGCGCCTATCAAACGCGCCATCTCCAAATTCCGGGTGCTGCATACGGCAGTCACTTCTGCTCCAAACGCCTTGGCAATCTGTACCGCAAATGTCCCCACCCCGCCAGATGCCCCGTTGATCAGAACCTTTTGCCCGGGCTGAATATGCCCATGATCGCGCAAGCCTTGCAGGGCAGTAACGGCTGCCACGGGTGCAGACGCAGCTTCCTCAAATGAAACATTGGACGGCTTTAGCGCCAAAGCGTTTTCAGGAACAGAAACATATTCGGCAAAACTGCCACTGCCAAGACCAAAAACATCTCCAAAGACCGCATCCCCTGGACGAAACTGTTTGACGTTTCCGCCAACTGCTTCAACGCACCCTGCAATGTCAGCACCGAGGATTGTGTTTATAGGTTTGAACAGCCCAACACCCGTCAGACGCAAGAGGAAGGGGTCGGCAGTCAGCAAATGCCAGTCCCCTGCATTGATGGATGCTGCATGGACTTTTACCAGCACTTTTTCTTCATTTGGGGAAGGCTTTTTCACCTCTTCGAGGCGAAGAACATCTGGCGGTCCATATTTTGTGTAAACAATCGCTTTCATGGTTTTTCTCCTAATTCTTTTAACCGGCACAATAAATCAGGGCTAACCTTCGGGGTTAGTCCATTTCCAAGCGTACCAAACAACCAGTAAGGCAAACATAAGTTGTGCTGTTGCCCAAACGATCTCATAACCAGGGAGTCGCGATACAAAAGTTGAAACCCAATAAGCAAAAGTAATCAAAGCATAGAATATGCCCATAATGCGGTTTGCCCAACGACTCATGGGAGACTTCAACGTCAGGGTCAAGACACTCATAAAAACGTGACCCACTATCACCACCGCGAATACCGACAACCATTCGGGCTTTACTCCGAGAGGTCCGGTACTCGCACTTAAACGGTACGTATCCCCATTTAAACTACTTAACATTCCAGCTACCCATAGCACTGCAAGGATGATCCTCGTATCTAGCAGATTTCTTGCGGTCTCTTTGTTTGTCCCATGGGGACTTCCTTTGGTCGTATTCATTTTTATCTCCTTTTTGAACGATACGGATGGGTTTTATTAATTTGGACATGAATAAAATTGTGGTCGCCACCCGGTTACCGGGGGTTGAAATGGGCTGGAAATGTTATCAAAGGCAAACCTCCTTTCCAAGTAGCTCTATCCATTTACTATTTGACGACTGACCGATCCGCCTGGCCAGTCCCGCGAAGTCCCCGAAGGGGGAGCGTATTCGAGGGACCGGGTTAGAGAGGACGAACTGAGACCAATGGCATGCCTAAATCACGCACTTTTTTGAGCAAGCCATGCAACGCGGTTTGGTCAACCACGGGTCCGGTTAAGAGCGTATCGCCGTCCTCTTCCAGCGTGATAGTCAAACCCTCAAACCATTCGGCCCACCGGTCATCCAAGTGTCCCTTGAGGCGGATTTCGTAGCACTGATCCTGGTTATGTTTTTCGTCGAATGTTTGTTTGTTACTCATCACGCGCCTCGCGTTTTTCCTTTCGTTGTTTATCTGCCCAAAGGATACCTCCCGATGTGGTGAGGCGTCATCACTACATGATGTGATTGATGTTGTGATTATTGGTGAAAAACAAAAAGACCCGGCAGTTGGTTTGAGGACACCTGTCGGGGTCGAAGTTGGGGTTTTGGGGTCAGTTAGAACAAATCGAGTTCCTCGGCCCGTTGGACAGCCGCCCGACGATTATTGACCCCCAGTTTGTTGAAAATGTTTTTGGTGTGGGTACGAAAGGTGTTGAGCGAGACGATCAATTGACCGGCAATTTCGGGGCCGCTTAATTCGCTTCGGAGCAGCTTGAGCACTTCCAGCTCGCGTTCGCTCAAAGGCTCTATCATGTCTGATTTTTGATGGATGATGGCTGATTTTAGTGCAGCCACCGGTTGTGTAAAGGCAGCCAGGAGTTTGTCCGTATAACCGCTCAGCGGATGATTTCGATTGCGCGATTGTTCTTCAATCAACAATCGCATCGCTTCACCTTCATCCACGAATATGCGAACATAGCCTTCCGGCTCGGCCAGGGCCAGGGCGCGTTCCAGCGCAGCGAGAGCCTGGGGGTGATTGCCCTGCGCCTCGTTTGCCAGCGCCTGCACCAGTAGGATGTCGAGCTCGCTGCCCCGGCGCTTTTGCGCTTCGGCGGCTTGCAACAGGCGTGTGAGCAGGGCGTTGACCAGCGAGTTGGTTATTTCCAGCCGGGCCAGGGTGAGGTGCTCGAACTCATGCAAGTAGCTGACTTCATCTGCCAGCGAAAGCCCGCGTTCTGCCGCCCACGCCTGGGCTTTATCGGGCCGCCCCTGTTTGAGATAGATGCGTGCTTTCAGGGCCGCAATGGGGCGCAGGTCAGGTATGAGGGTTTGGATATAGACCCGTTTGGCCTCGTCGAGCAGGGCCAGGGCGGTTTCCAGATCGCCTACGGCCTCTTTCAGTTGGGCTTGGGCCACATGCCAGCGGTACAGCCAATCTACCAGGGTGGTTTGCAGACCCAATTCGACGGCTCGTTTCAAGTGATGAGCGGCGAGGGTGTCATCTCCCCTCTGACGGTAGATCATGGACAGGCCGAGATGATGGTGGGCAGTGATGTGTTCAGCCTCCGGGCCGTGTTGGGCGGCCAGTTGTATGGCATCCTGATAGGTCCGCTCGGCCTCGCTCAGGCTCCCCAGGCCCACCAGCATGTCGGCTACAGCAAAGGCGCTGGCAACTACGAAGACGTGATTGCCCAGCTGGGTCATGCTCTTCATCCAATCACTAAGCCCCCGGATGGCCGAGTCCAGGTTGCCGCTGGCCCAGTGGATGACCTCCAATATGTTGATGGCCCGGGCGCGCCGGTCAAAGTCATCTTCGGGGATGAGTTGGAGCGCCAGTTCGGCGTATTTCACCGTTGCAGCGGGATCGCCCTGCACCTGGGCGTTGTAGGCGCGGGTTAAAGCGATCATCGCTGGCAGGGGCTTAAGCTTCGCTTCGTTCGCTAATTCCGAGCCATCCAGGCATCGTTCAGCGTCCTGCAGGCGCAACTCGCTGGCCTCCAGCTCGCCGGTATCCGTAAATGCCTGGGCAATCTGGGTACAGAGCACAGGTCTGGTGCGAATCAGCTTGTCTGGCAGCTTCTTCACCCAACCCAGCCAGGCGGCAGACTGGAAACTTTCATTCATGCCCTGCCAGGCCGCTTCAGCCAACCGCGCCGCCCGGACAAAATCCCCGGCTGCAATGGCGTGGTGAAACGCCGCGCCGAGGTCGCCGCTCTCTTCATGCCACTGACTGGCGCGCAGGTGGAATTCGGCAAGGTCGGCAGGTTTCCCCAAGCGCTGGCGCAGTAAATCGCCAAAGAGATGGTGATAGCGGTACCAATGTCGCTCGTTATCCAAGGGGACGATGAACAGGTTGGCGCGTTCGAGATATTCCAGGGTTTCCTGCCCGGAAGCAGAAGGAGAACCTAAAACAGAGTCACACAGCGGACCGCTCAGGCGATCAAGGATCGAAGTGTGCAGCAGAAAACTCTGGATGCTTTCGGACTGCTGCTTCAGGACTTCTTCAACCAGATAGTCCAGCACGAAATGGTGGCTGCCGGTGAAAGCTTTGATAAAGCTGGATGAGTCTATTTTGCCTTGCATGGAAATGGCTGCCATTTGCAACCCAGCAATCCAGCCTTCGGTTCGAGTCTCCAATGCAGCGATGTCTTCCTCTGAGAGGTTCAAGCCCATCACCCGATTGAGAAACTCTGCTGCTTCGGAAGGCGTAAATTGCAAGTCAGCGGCACGAAGCTCAGTACATTGCCCCTGGGCTCGAAACCGAGCAAGTGGCAAATGTGGATCCTCACGGGTGGCTATGACCAGATGCATATGTGATGGCAAGTGCTCGAGCAGAAAGGTGAGGGCTTCGTCAACCGGTTTGGAATCAATCATATGGTAGTCGTCCAGGACAAGGACGAAATTGTCCGGGACGGTGGTGATTTCATTGAGCAGGGTTGTCAGAATCGATTCGATTGGCGGTGGCTGAGGGGACTGGAGAATAGCCAACACCCCTTTTCCAATATTCGCCGCAATCGTCTGCAAAGCAGCGATGAGGTAAGTCAGAAAGCCAGCAAGGTCGTTATCCCCTTCGTCCAGTGAAAGCCAGGCGACCTTTTGATCACATCCTGCTACCCATTCACACACCAAAGTGGTCTTGCCAAATCCGGCGGGGGCAGAAATGAGGGTCAGTTTGCAGCTTGCAGAGAGGCCCTCGTTCAACCGCTCGATCAGGCGGGGGCGAAGTACAATTTTAGACCGAGGTGGGGGGATATAAAGTTTCGTCGCTAAAATTGGAGCGGCCATGGATCAAGTATACAGCACATCCAAAATATTCAAATAACAACATAGTTCAAGCACAGCGAATGATGAATTGCATCAGGTTCCGCGTCCTTAGTATCTCGATATTATCTAAGAAGTACCAATTCATAGATATAGATACTGCCGTAGTTGCAAGCCCGTATATTTTTCACTACCCCCTCCCCCATAAGTAGGTGTTAAACCTAGGTTTAAGGCAATGAGCGCCCCCGGGGAGGCTTCTCCTTGACTCGCACTGCGAGTCAAGGACTACGGAACTTCCCCCTGGTGGGGCGCACTTTTGCGCGACACTCAGGGGGACGCCGCGCGAATCAAGCGCGGCGCTTAACTCTAACAATGAAGAATGATTTATATAATAGAAAGTGCCCCCGCCGAGAGTTGAACTCGGAACCTACTGATTCGAAGTCAGGCACTCTGTCCAATTGAGCTACGGGGGCAATGATTAAATTATACCAAATACATTCCAACCCAGCGCACCCCCTCCACATCCAAATTACGTTAAAGTACCTGATACTCATACTCATCATCCCTATAGCCCTAGCCCTGATCTTCGAATTGCTGAGCGGTGTGTATGATTCCAGCAAAATCATCGCTACGATGGTCTCCTCGCGCTGGTTACGGCTCCAATTCTTTTTATCAATTACTGCGGAGACAGGTTTCATTCGCCGGCGTAAAAATTTTTGGTCTATTGTGACCATAGCTCACGTTTTTCCATACTTCACAACCATCTCTATTCCTATCGGAAATACCATTATTAAGACTGTATAGTTATCAGCTGAATATGCTATTTGTAGGTGCTTCTACGTCTGTATGTCAGGTTAGTAAAATACGATAGACATTATGTTATGTGTATCGAAAACTCTATTGCATTCCCCGTAGCAAGAGGGGTCGAAAAGACCCCCGGCGGGCTCCCCCATGTGGGCGATATACATATCCCCCATTCGATGGATACGAGCGGGGGGTATTTGGGATAGTATTATAATCAGATGCATATTAAAGGGTTTTAAATGATTGAATACAAGCCCCGATCAAAGGTGAAAATAATCTTGATTGCGATGTAGAAGCTCTGAAAGTATTGGTCGGTGCGTTGAAAAGATCATTCTTTAAAACAAGTCTACACTCAGATAATATCGCAGTTGATGACCTGTTGAGAGATTATGACTTTTTTATGTACCAGGTGGTAAATTGAGAATTTTCTATATACTCAAACAACCGCTAACCATCGTATGACTAATGAATCGATTCAAGTTGTCGGTAATGATGAAACCACCGTAAAGTGGTTATCAACATTTCTATCGATGAACGGCTACAATGTACGGACGGCCGGCTCAGGGCATGAAGGGTTGGAAAAAATCACGACAGAACACCCAGAACTCGTGATCCTTGACTTGCATAATGCCGACCTAAGTAATGAAAATGTTTTGTATTCAATAATTCATAATCCAATAACCACGAATATACCCGTCATCGTTTTTATGGGTATGGAAAATCTACTTGAAATCGCTAACGTTTTTAATAAAGGTGCTACTGAATGTATAATTAAAAGACCGGGTATTGAATCAGAATTATTAGCTAAATGCACCTTCAGCTTGAACCAAAATAAACGCTCCACCAAGCTAAATTTAAAAGGCAGCCTGGTCAGCTTTTATAGCGCCAAAGGTGGGACCGGCACTTCTACACTGTGTCTAAATCTAGCTCATATGCTTGCAGGGCAAGTCGCACCCCAAAAGGTATTGGTAGTCGATATGGTTATACCATTGGGCTCTCTTGCTATTATGACAGGATCTCATCCGGAAAAATCTATTGTTGGACTGACTACCGAAGATAGGTCTTACAATGAAATAAATCTTAGGAACAACCTTTCGCCAATTGAAGGTTGGAATTTTTCCTTTATAGAAAGCTCACGTAATCCTCATGATGCGGGAGTATTAATCCAAGAACAAATCAGACCTCTATTTAATTCTCTAAGTAATATATTCAATTACGTATTCGTTGACCTTGGAAAAGCTCTTTCGCGCATCAGTATGCCTCTCATGCATGACTCTGAAAGCATCGTAATTGTGATGACCCCAGATCACATCACAGTTGAACTCACAAACGCTGCCCTAAATTTTCTTAAAGAGTCCGGCATTCACGAGAATAATATTTTCCTGGTCCTAAATCGTATCCGGAAGCTTGGTGGACTTTCCAAAATAGAGATAGAAAAACGATTTAAAATGCCTATCCAGGGAACCGTGCCTTATGGACACGATAAATATACCCTTTCCTCAAATCAAAATTTACCTCATGCTCTTCGATTTCCTGACGACGCCGCCAATTACACCCTGAGTGACCTAGTTACATTGCTGCTTAAACGCTCACAAAGAATTAAAATATGCTAACATCAAATGCCCTCAGAGCATATGAAATAAAGGAACATCCCGCTTACAAAATAAAATTCCTCATATCAAGTTAATTCGTTTGCGTGAGCCTTCATTTATTTGTTAACATTTTTCAATAATTCTAGAAGTATTTTACTAAGCCTATAATCTTTTTTAAGGGGAATCAGATTGTCTGGGATATCTTAACTTACAAACCTGAACCCAGGAGGAATTATTGACGTCAGGCACTTTGTCCAATTGAGCTACGGGGGCGTTAACAACGATCATACCAAATCTCCCCCGCCGGTTCCAAAAAAAGTTTCCTATTGTTTGCCAGGATCTGGTCAATTGAGTATTGACTTTTGCCGCCAGATATTGTAAACTAGGAACAGATTATGCACACGTGTGCAACCGGAGAGGCAAATTTGGTTATTACAATCAAAGATGTTGCCAGAAAAGCAGGTGTCGCCCACACCACTGTTTCGCGCGCCCTGCATGGCAGCCCGCTGATCTCAACCGAGACGACCGAACGCATCCGGAAGCTCGCAGTTGAAATGGGCTACCAACCCTCCGCTGCCGCCCGTAGCCTGAAAACCAACCGGTCGCAGGTTCTGGGGGTGATCGTCAGCGCGATCGATGACCCCTTCTTCAGTGAGATCCTGCAGGGCATCGACGACGTCGCACAAGCTGGCGGCTACAGCCTGTTCATCGCCGCCGCGCAGCGCGACCTGATGCGCGAACGCGCCATCGTGCGCACCATGCGCGAACACCGTGTGGATGGGGTCATCATTTGCTCCACACCCTTCAGCGCCGAACAAAGCGAGCAACTGCGCTCTTATAACATCCCGATTGTCGTCATCAACAATCAATCCGCCAAAGATTATCGCTATTCGATCCACCACGACGATCTGGACGGCAGCCAGCAGGTGATGCGTCACCTGATCGATTTGGGTCACAGACAGATTGCCTACCTCGGATACGCCCGTTCGGGCCGTACCAATCTCAAGCGGTTGGCGGGTTACCGCGGACAGATGAAAAAGGCCGGATTAACCATCCACGCTGGGTATGAATTTGAGTCGCAGACCATCGATCCGCAGGGTGGTCAGGAATCCGTCCAACACTTCCTGTCGCTGACCCAACGACCAACCGCCATCTTCTGCTACAACGATATGCTTGCCATCGGCGTGCTGCGTGGGTTGCAAGCTTCCGGTTTGCGCGTACCCGAGGATTGCTCGATCGTCGGCTTCGACAACATCATCTTTTCGGCTTTTACCACTCCCCCCCTCACCACCTTCGACCAGCCCAAACGGACCATCGGAGTACAGGCGGCTCAACTTATCCTGGGGCTGGTTGATCTGAACAGCGCTGAAAAGGCTCTCGATTCCAAAATCCTCACGTTGAAAGGCAGCCTGCTCCTGCGCGCTTCGACCGCCGCGCCGGTCACTTAGAAATACCATGAGCAAACTTAAATCCACCAACCTCAGATTCTTACCACGCTCGGTGACCGTTCTTGATGGCGTGGAATTCGGACTGGCACAAACCGATAACGGAACCCGCCTTGCAGTATTATCCGACCATCCTCTGACAGACTTCGAAGGGGAACTCTCTGAAATCGGCAACCAGACCCTGCTCTTGTGCCCACAAATCCCTAAAAATGCAGCTGCGCTACGCTCCCACCTGCCCTGGTTGCAACCCCGACCGCTCGGTCTCAAGACCTCCGCCGGAATGGGCGACCGCCTCGGTCTGGCCACACCCGGACATGTACGTGCCCTCCGCAAAACACGAGGGAAGATCGCTCCGATCTTTGCCCAACAGTCCATGCGCGAGATGGCGCGTACCGGTCGCACTCCGCAACAGGTGATGGATGATGCCACATGGGGGATTTTCTCCGAAGGTTGGCAGGATGAGCATGGCGCGGATGCAGATCACCTTAAAACACCTGACGACATTAATGCCTGTCTGGCAGCCGGTTTCACTTTCTTCACCATCGACCCAGGCGCCCACGTACAGAACCGCGCCGAGTCAGCCGGTCTGGGTGAGCTGCGCGAGCTTGCCGCTGCGCTGCCTGACGAGGTGAGCGTGAAAACATCAGGCTTGCCTGGAAAATCTTTTGATATTGAAGACCTGTCACTCACATTCGATGAGGGCACTCTTCTAAAAGCGGCCGTCAAATATGGAAAAGCGGTCGCTCATGTGGCAATGATGTACCACCACCTGGCCAAAGTCACCAGCGGACGACCGTTTGAGCTGGAAGTTTCTGTGGATGAGACGGAACAACCCACCTCGCACGCAGAACATCTCTACATTGCCCATGAATTGAAACGGCTGGGTGTGAAATGGGTGAGTCTGGCGCCCCGCTACGTCGGGCGTTTCGAGAAAGGTGTGGACTATATCGGCGACTTTACAACTTTCGAAGCTGACTTCGCAGGTCATGCAGCCATCGCCCGCCAGTTCGGTCCTTACAAACTCAGCCTGCATTCCGGCTCAGACAAATTCAGCATTTATCCGGCAGCCATGCGTCAGACTCGCGGTCTGGTCCATCTCAAAACAGCCGGCACCAGCTACCTTGAAGCACTACGCACGATTGCATCGCTCGACATCGATCTCTTTCGCGAAATTTACATCTTTGCGCGCGAACATTACGATACTGACAAAGCCAGTTACCACGTCTCTGCGGAATTAGCACGCGCTCCCCTCCCTGATGACGTTGCTGATTGGCCCGGTCTGCTCGATCTGTTCGACGCACGTGAAATCCTGCATGTCACCTTTGGCTCAGTTTTAACGGAGCGCAACAATTTATCTCAATTTCGTTTCTACAACCGCTTTATGGATCTGCTGCGCGCCAACCCCGAGGCCTATGCCGCCAACCTGGAAAAGCACTTCATGCGGCATCTGAAACCCTTCCTGCCGTTGAAAGGATAGAAACATGAACCGCAATTATCTTCAAGAACTTTACGACATCTCAGGCAAGACCGCCGTTGTCACCGGCGGTGCAGGCGTGCTCTGCGCAGCCATGTGCCGGGCACTGGCAGATGCCG
This sequence comes from uncultured Chloroflexia bacterium, assembly GCA_963701225.1. Taxonomy (GTDB): domain Bacteria; phylum Chloroflexota; class Anaerolineae; order Anaerolineales; family Anaerolineaceae; genus JAFGXF01. Next base: position 2,447,522 of record OY969578.1, read on the forward strand.
GTGCGAAGGTCGCCGTGCTTGACCTGAATTCAGAAGCCGCCGAATCGCTCGCCACCGGGATTCGCGCAAACGGCGGAGAAGCCGTCGGCGTGGCTTGTAATGTGCTTGAACGAGCCAGCATTGAGACAGCAGCTCAAGCTGTAATCGAAAAATTCGGTCAGGTGGATATCCTCATCAATGGTGCGGGCGGCAACAAACCAGCGGCTTCCACCAATGCCGATCAGCGTTTCTTTGACCTTCCCGCCGATGCCCTGCGTTGGGTTTTCGACCTGAACCTGATGGGGACAATCCTGCCCTCTCAGGTTTTCGGCCGGTTAATGGCAGAGCAAAAATCCGGTGTCATTCTGAACATTTCCTCGATGAATGCCATCCGCCCGCTTACCCGTATCGTGGCTTATTCAGCGGCAAAGGCGGGCGTCAGCAACTTTACCCAGTGGCTGGCAGTCCATATGGCGCAGGAATATTCACCTGAGATCCGGGTTAACGCCATCGCTCCGGGTTTCTTTCTGACCGAACAGAACCGCTTCTTGTTGACCGACAAGGACAGCGGCGAACTGACTACGCGCGGCAAGGCCGTCATCAGTCACACCCCCATGAGCCGCTTCGGTACAGCCGAAGACCTGATGGGCGCAGTCCTTTGGCTGCTGTCCCCCGCCTCTGGATTCGTCACCGGTGTCGTCATCCCGGTGGACGGCGGTTTCTCTGCCTACGGCGGTGTTTGATTATTCATTGACGCGGCTGACCAGTCGCACCGACAGGAAGATAAAGTGATCATAGCTCAGGCAATCGCTCCGCAAGGAAAACTGCTCCACGAGCAGGAAATCAGCGAAACCCTTCACTCAGGTCTCGACGGGCAATTTACGCGTCAAAAAGTCCTGGTGATCATCCCCGATCACACCCGGACGCTGCCCTTGCCGATGCTTTTCCGCCAGCTGGTGGGTCTCCTGCACGACACGCAACGACTTGACTTCATGGTCGCTTTGGGAACGCACCCGCCGATGAGCGAAGAGAACCTGAACAAGTTGGTTGGGATTACAGCAGAAGAACGCAAAACCAACTTCAAGCGGATTAGCCTGCTCAACCACGCATGGAACGATGCATCCGTGCTAACGACCATCGGCACGCTGGAGCAGGACGAGATCCGTAGCATTGCCGGTGATTCGTGGCATCCCTCCCTGCCGGACAGGGTGGATATCCGCTTGAACCAGGCAGCATTGGAATACGACCACATCATCATCCTCGGCCCTACTTTCCCGCATGAGGTGGCCGGTTATTCTGGTGGAGCCAAATACCTTATCCCGGGCATCTCCGGTCCCGAAATGATCAATGCCACCCACTGGCTGGGGGCGCTGGCTTGTGTGGTCGGGACGATCGGCTTGAAAGACACTCCGGTGCGGGCAATGATCCATGCCGCTGCAAAGCGGTTGAACACCCCGGTCACGCTGATCGCGCTGGTCATGGATGGGCACGATCTGGCCGGGATGTTCCTCGGCGATATGGTTTCAGCCTGGAGCGCATCGGCCGACCTGTCGGCGCAACGCAATGTAGTCTGGCTCGACCAGCCCTGCCGGAGGGTATTATCCTGCGCCCCGGCCATGTATGACGAACTATGGACGGCTGCCAAGGCGATGTACAAGCTCGAACCGGCGGTTGCCGTAGGCGGGGAAGTCATCATTTACGCCCCTCACCTGGAAGTTGTGAGTCAAAACCACGGGAAATACATCTACGAGGTTGGCTATCATATTCTGCCCTACTTCCTGAACGACTGGGAGCGCTTCAAGCACATCCCGCTGGGTGTGCTGGCCCACAGCACCCACATGCGCGGATCGGGTGTCATGGAAGACGGTGTCGAAAAACCGAATGTCACAGTCACGCTGGCAAGCAAAATTCCAGCCAAGGACTGTGCCCGACTCAACCTGGGATACCTCGACCCGGCCACTGTCCGACCGGAGGATTGGCAAAATCGAGAATCTGAAGGCATTCTCTACGTTCCACGTGCGGGAGAGATGTTGTATCGAGTAAATTCCAGACCTTGAAAGGTCTTGAATACCATATTACAAGGAGAAAAGGAATTAACCTATGAGTAAAGCAGATATTGGCTTGATCGGTCTGGCAGTGATGGGACAGAACCTGGTGCTGAATATGAACGACCATGATTTTACTGTAGCCGTTTTCAACCGCACCGTGTCAAAGGTGGACGCTTTCCTCGAGGCTGGCGCCAAGGGCACGAAAGTAATCGGAACCCATACGCTCGAGGAACTGGTCAGCATGCTCAAGAAACCGCGACGGGTCATGCTGATGGTGCAAGCCGGTCAACCGGTGGATGATTTCATCGAGATGCTTCTCCCTCTTCTGGAGCAGGGCGATATCATTATCGACGGCGGTAATTCGAATTATAACGACACCATCCGCCGCACGGCGTATGTTGAATCAAAAGGATTATTGTATATCGGTACCGGTGTGTCGGGCGGTGAAGAGGGGGCGCGTTTTGGCCCATCCATCATGCCGGGTGGTTCTCCGGCTGCCTGGCCGTATGTCAAGCCCATTTTTCAGGCTATTGCTGCCAAGGTCAAGCGACCGGATGGCGGCGAGGATCCCTGCTGCGACTGGGTGGGTGAGAACGGCGCCGGGCATTACGTCAAGATGGTGCATAACGGCATCGAGTACGGCGATATGCAATTAACCTGCGAGGCTTACCACCTGATGCGCGACGGATTGGGGATGACCACCAAACAGATGCACGCGGTTTTCACAAAATGGAATACGGGCAAGCTCGACTCGTACCTGATCGAGATCACGCGCGACATTCTGGCATATAAGGATGTGGATGGAAAACCCATGGTGGATAAGATCCTGGATGCCGCCGAGCAAAAAGGGACCGGTAAGTGGACGGGCATCTCAGCCCTCGATATGGGCATTCCTCTGACGCTGGTGGTCGAGGCCGTGCTGGCACGGGCACTATCCGCCCTCAAAGACGAACGTGTGGCTGCGTCCAAGGTACTGACGGGTCCTGATCCTAAAATTACAGCCGACCAGAGCGCCTTCCTCAATGACCTGGAACAGGCTTTATATGCTTCCAAACTCATGTCATACACCCAGGGTTACATGCTGTTCCGGGCTGCGGCCAGGGAATATAAATGGAACCTGAACTATGGTGGGATCGCGTTGATGTGGCGTGGCGGGTGCATCATCCGTTCGGTTTTTCTGGGCAAGATCAAGGAAGCATTCGATAACAATCCTGGTCTGACCAACTTGCTGCTCGACCCCTTCTTCACCAAAGAGGTTGTACCCGCTCAGCCAGGCTGGCGGCGCGTGGTGTCCATGGCTGCCCAGGTCGGCATCCCATTACCGGCCATGTCAAGCGCACTGGCATTCTTCGATGGCTACCGTCGCGAATTTCTGCCGGCCAACCTGCTGCAGGCGCAGCGCGACTACTTTGGCGCGCACACCTACCAGCGCCTGGATAAACCGCGTGGCGATTATTTCCACACGAATTGGACGGGTCATGGCGGTGATGTGACCTCCACTGTCTGGAAGAAAGGATAAGCCTATGAATAAATACGGGCTCAACATCCCAAACAATGGCGCACTGGACTTCGTTTCACTTGGTGCCCTGGTCAACCGTCTCGATACGGGCGTTATTCCTTTCCGCAAGGCAAGCGAGTGCCAGATCCATGTCAGCGGAGGAGAGTTCAACTGCGCCGCAAATCTCGCCGACTGTTTCCGCCTGAACACCGGAATCGTCAGCGCAATGGTGGACTACCCGATCGGAGATCTGATCGCCGAACGGGTAAGAGGCATGGGCGTACGACCGTTCTACAAGACCTTCAAACATAACGGCGTAAACGGTCCGAATATGGCTACCGTCTACAGCGACCGCGGTCAGGGCCTGAGAGCCCCGGTGGTGTTCTACAATCGCTGCAATGAAGCCGCCGCCCAGCTTAAACCCGGGGATTTTAATTGGAAAGACATCTTTACGGGCGGGGTGCGCTGGTTCCACAGCGGTGGTATTTTTGCCTCGCTCTCCCCAACAACCTGCGAGCTTATTATCGAAGGGATGAAAGCTGCCAAAGCCGCCGGAGCGGTGATCTCATTCGACCTGAACTACCGCGCCAAGTTGTGGAATATCTGGGGCGACCAAGATAAGGCTTTGGCGGTTCTTAAACGTATTGTTGAGAATGTGGATGTGCTGGTTGGTAATGAAGAAGACCTTCAAATGGGTCTGGGCATTCCAGGGCCGGAAGTGGCATCGCAATCAAAACTGGATGCGGGTAACTTCATCCGGATGATTGACACCGTTGTGAAGAAATACCCTCAGATCAAGGTCGTCGCAACCACCCTGCGCGAGGTCCACTCGACCAACCGGCATTCATGGGGTTCGGTGGCCTGGATCGATGGCAAGACGTTCGTTTCACCTATCTGTGAACTCGATGTTTACGATCGGGTCGGCGGCGGAGATGGCTTTGCATCCGGTTTCTTCTTTGGGCTGCTCAGCGGTGCCGAACCTGAAGAGGCAGTCAAATTGGGATGGGCGCACGGTGCCCTATTGACCAGCTACCCCGGCGACACAACCATGGCAACAGTCGAGCAGGTACGCGCGTTTGCGATGGGAGGATCCGCACGGATCCAGAGGTAAAGACTGTATTGGGGTGAGTCTGGAAAGAAGCGGGTGCTTGAACCCATAAATCAAACCCACCCCATAAATTTTAAAAGTTGGTGCACACGTGTGCTATCAACCAGATGAGATCATACATTTTAGAAGGAGATTAACCATGGACAAGATGAAGGCTTATGTTTTCAAGGATGTCGGCAACCTCGTTTTCGAGGAAAAACCCATCCCGCACGTCAAGGACCCGGATGATGTGGTGCTCAAGGTAAAAGCTGTTGGGATTTGCGGCTCGGACCTGAAGATCATCGAAGGCAAACACCACTTCAAACCAAACACAGTGCTCGGACATGAGTTCTGCGGCGAAGTGGTCGAAATCGGCACGCACGTCCAGCATATCAAGGTGGGCGACCGGGTTGCGATCGACAATAATATCCGTTGCGGTTTCTGCTCATTCTGCCGCATGGGGCTGACCAGTCAATGTGTGGATATCAAAACCAGCGCTCTGGGCGTGATGCGCGACGGTGGTTACGCCGAGTACTGCCTGGTCCCGGAGAAACAATGCTTCGTCCTGCCGGATGAGATTGATGATATCTTCGGCACACAGGTCGAAACGCTGGCGACAGTGGTCAACGGTATGAACACCCTTTTAATGCTGCCTTATGATTACGTCATGATCATCGGCTTCGGACCCATCGGTTACCTGTTTGCCCAATTCGCCAAGAACATTGCTGCCAAGGTGGCAGTAACCGAGATCGATCCATTCCGTATTGGCGTCGCGAAGGAGTGCGGGCTGACCGTATGGAACCCCAAAGAGGTGGATGTGGTCGAAAAGATCACCGATTTCACCTATGGGCGCAAGGCTGATATCGTCATCGAAGCGACCGGCAACGCGCTCGAGCAGGCGCTGCAATGCGTCACCCCCGGCGGAAAGGTTCTGCCTTTCGGTATGGACTCATCCGTCAAAACAACCATCGTCCCCAACGAAATCACCCGCTGGGCGACCAAGATCCTGGGTCTTTACCTCGGACAGAATACGATGGTACCATCCATCCGTATCTTCCAGGAAAATCGCCTGAATATGGGAGCGTTCTTCACCAAGGTCATCCCATTTGATGAAGGTCTGGGCGCCTTTGATATGCTTGGATTGGATATGAAAACCATGCAACATAAACCCAAGAGCGCCATGAAGATCGTGATGAAAATGTGATATCAACCATTCATTCATTCATGATCCAATAATCACCTTTTTTATCGGCGTGACGTTGATTCAGCGACACGCCAGGTAGAAAGAAAACAAATGAAACTAGCTTTCCATGGCGCAACAACGATGACAAGCGACCTCGAAACCGATGTTGCTGTCACCTCCCACGCGGGATTCAAAGCGCTCGAGGTGTGGGCAGAAAAAATAAACCCCTACCTGGCTGCTCATACGCTGGATAATCTCAATCAGGTATTCGCGGATCACGGTGTAATGCCACTCGCTCTCAACTCGCTTGAGTTCATTGCTTTTCGCGGCAATGAGTACACCCAGGTTCAAGACCGTCTGCATGAATTGGGCAAGTTCGCGCGAGCGATCGGCTGTCAGACTGTTGTCGTCGTTCCCAGCCCCTTGCCAGACCGCAAATTGCCGTGGTCGGATGTGTTGGCCGAATATGTCAAGGTATTGCGCGATCTAAGCGACATAGCACGCCTGTACAATACCAGATTGTCATTTGAGTTCCTGGGTTTTGGGTGGTGCAGCGTGCGCACACCCCGCGCTGCATTCGAGATCATTCAAAAAGTGGACCGTGACAATGTCGGAATGACCATCGACACGGCTCATTTTTACGCTGGCGGCGGTCTGCTTAACGAACTCGATCAACTGGATTCCAACAGCATCTACGCCTTTCACCTGGACGATCTTGAAGATACGCCAAAGGAAGCTATCAGTGATGCAACGCGGCTCCTGCCAGGATTGGGCGTGATACCTCTCGACGATATTTGTTCGCGGATGAAGGGTATCGGTTATAACGGATCCTGCGCTGTCGAATTATTCCGGCCTGAGTATTGGAATTGGGATCCCCTGGAGTTGGCGATTAAATCCTACGCTGCAGCGCGCAAGATACTTTCACCGCATTTTCAATTGGAATAATGAGGGAAAATTGTTACTAAAGAGGATTAAATGACAAGAAAAGTAAAAATTGCCGTTATCGGCACCGGTCGTATGGGCAGCGTGCACGTGCGTAATCTTGTAAAGTATATCCCGGAAGCGGAACTGGTGGCGATATGCGACCTCCGTTTGGAAGTCGCCCAGGCGCTCGCAGATGAATTGGGGATTCAGAGGGTGGTCAAGGATTATCACGAACTACTGGCCGACCCGGAGATCGAAGCCATCCTGATCGCCGCCAGCACGAACGCACATGCTGCCATCATCCAGGACGTAGCCAACGCAGGCAAGCATATCTTCAGCGAAAAACCGCTGGCCCTCGAGCTGGACAAGGTCGATGAGGCTTTGGCCGTAGTCAAGAAAGCCGGGGTCAAGCTGCAGGTCGGGTTCAACCGCCGCTTTGATAAGAGCTTCCAACAAGTGCACAAGATCGTCAGCTCGGGTGAGCTCGGTCGTCCGTGCCTTTTGCAAATCATCAGTCATGACCCTGCCCTGCCCGCCATGGAATTCCTGCGCGTCTCGGGTGGGATGTTCCTTGATATGACCATTCATGATTTCGATATGGCACGTTTCCAGGTCGGTGAAATCGAGGAAGTCTATGCTATTGGGAGCGTGTTAATCGATCCTGAGTTGAAGGAATTTGGCGATGTCGATACCGATGTTGTGACATTAAAGTTTGCCAACGGTGCATGCGGTGCCATCCTTAACAGCCGTCAGGCAGTCTATGGTTACGACCAGCGTTTGGAAGTGCTATGTTCGAATGGCACAGCTCTGGCAAAAAACGAAGAGGAGAATACCGCCGTGAAAGGTACCCCGGATGGTTTCCACTCAGCCAAGCTGCCACACTTTTTCATGCAACGCTATGCACCCTGCTATGTAGAGGAAGCGCGCCAGTTTATTGAGTGTGTTCGCGATGATAAACCGGTCCCGGTTGGCGGGGCGGATGGCCGCGCGGCAATTGTGCTCGGTTATGCCGCCTGGAAATCGGTGCACGAGAATCGTCCGGTTAAGGTGAGCGAGATTGGATAATCCGATCCAACCTTCCGAAGAAGACTATCTGAACTGCATTCGCTGCGGGTTATGCCTGGCCGTCTGCCCGACCTATCGTGAATACCTGAGTGAGACGGCCTCACCGCGCGGTCGCGTGGCTCTGGCACGCAAGGGATTGGAAGGTGAACTGGACCTTTCCTCCAACCTTTTCGAGCAAATGTATGCCTGTTTCGGATGCATGGCCTGCAATGATATTTGCCCGGTTGGTATTCATCCAGCTGACCTGGCGCTGGATATGCGCGCCATGCAGGAGCGCCGCCAGCCTGCCAGGTGGAAACAGACACTCTTTGGTAAGGTGATCCCAAAACCAGGTCGTATGGAAGCTGTGACGTTTCCGCTTCGCCTATACGAATGGATAGGTTTGCGACGTCTGGTCTATTCCCTGGGGTTGCGTAATTTGTTACCGCGTAAATTGCGCGATATGGAAACCATGCTGCCACACCTGCCCCAGCGCCCGCTGCGACAGGTTCTTCCCCAGGTCACCAATGCCCGAGGAAAAAGTAAATACCGCGTTGGTTTCTTCCTGGGATGCGCCCAAAGCCTGATGTTCGCCGAAGAAAGCGCCGCCAGCGTGCGTATCATGGCGCGCAATGGCTGCACTGTTATCACCCCCAAGGAAACCGTTTGTTGCGGGATGCCGGCCAGAGGCTACGGGCGTGACGACCTGGTCCTCGAACAAGCCCGATTTAATATAGAACTGTTCGAGCAGGCTGATGTGGAAGTCATCGTCACCGATTGTGCCACCTGCGGATCAACATTGAAGGAATATGGCACCCTGCTGGTAGGTGATCCCCTTTGGTCTGAACGAGCAGCAGCATTCAGTTCCCGGGTCAGGGATATAAGCGAGTTCCTGATGAGTATACTACTCGAAAAGCCATCAGGTCGTCTCGAGGCACGGGTTACCTATCACGATCCCTGCCATTTACGACGCAGTCAGGGTGTCTGGAAACAACCCCGGGCATTGCTGCAAATGATCGACGGTTTGGAATTCGTGGAGTTACCAGAAGCGGATTGGTGCTGCGGTTCAGCCGGCAGCCAGTTGATCACGCATTATGAAACCTCCATCAAGGTACTCAAGCGCAAGACTGACAACCTCATCAGCAACCGTGCTGAATATATCGCCACTGGCTGCCCAGGCTGCCAGATGCAGTTGAATGTCGGCGTGCACCGCGCCGGGTTGGATGTGAAAGTAGTTCACCCGGTGACACTGCTGGATAAGGCTTACAACAGCAAGAAGGATTAATGATGGATATCGACATCAAGAAAAAACTGGAAAAAATCGTCAGCAAGGATGGGGTACTGTCATCGCCGGAAGATCTGGCGGTCTATGGCTACGATAGTACCTTTGAAGATCACCGCCCGGATCTGGTCGTCCTGCCGCGTACAACGGAACAGGTCAGCGCGGTTGTGAAACTAGCCAACGCAGAGCACATCCCGCTGGTGACGCGTGGTATGGGTTCGGGTCTGGCGGCTGCATCGGTCCCTTTCCAGGGTGGAATCGTTCTGGCGCTAACGCGCATGAACCGCATCCTGGAGATTGACACGGTTAACGCCACCGCCCACATCGAGGCGGGCATCATAACGGCCGACCTGCAAACAGAAGTTGAAAAACTTGGGCTATTCTACCCACCCGACCCATCCAGCATTCGCCACTCTACCATTGGCGGCAATATTGCCTGTAACGCAGGAGGACCACGCTGCCTGAAATACGGCGTGACCGGCGACTACGTCCTCGGTCTGACGATTGTCCTGGCGGACGGGCGTATCCTGCATACCGGCGGCAAGTTGATCAAGGATGTTGTTGGCTACGATCTGAACGCTCTTTTCACCGGTTCGGAAGGCACCCTGGGTGTGGTCACCGAAGCTCTTTTACGTCTGGTCGCCAAACCAAAATTTGCACGTACCGCACTGGTCGAGTTCACTGCTCTCGAAGATGCCTCCCGTACAGTTAACGCGATACTTTCTGCAGGTATCGTCCCAGCCACGCTGGAGTTGATGGACGAGACCGCCATTGCCTGCGTTGAAGCTGCCCTGCACATTGGTCTGCCGCTGGATGTTGAGGCCATCCTGTTGATCGAAACCGACGGAGGAGACGAAACCGGAGTGGAACGTGAGATCAAGGTTGTGGCTCAGATCTGCCGGGAGTATAGAGCTCGCGAAGTGAAGGTGGCCCAGGATGAGGTAGAGCGCGCGAAATTATGGCAGGCGCGCAGGTCCGTATCACCTGCGCTGGCTCGTAATGCCCCCAACAAGCTGGGAGAGGATATTACCGTGCCGCGCAGCGCCATCCCCGAGGCTATCCGCCGCTTGAAAGCCATCAGTGCCAGATACGGCCTGCCAATCGTCATCTTCGGTCACGCCGGAGACGGCAACCTGCACCCAAACATTTTGTTTGACAAGCGCGACCCCGAACAATGGGCAAAAGTCGAAAAAATGGTCAAGGAAGAGTTCGACACAGCTCTGGAGCTGGGTGGAACACTCTCGGGCGAGCATGGCGTCGGAACATTGAAGCGTCCCTATATCACAAATGCATTGGGTCCGCTTTCGATCGAGATTCAAAAACGCATCAAACAGGCACTGGACCCTGAAAACATTCTCAACCCCGGAAAGATATTTCCGGATTAACGTAAAAGCCCGTGAGATAGACTGATTACATTATTGAGAAGGAATTTCTACCTCGCTAATACATATGAAATCGTTCTAAACAATCAAAGGAGAAATAATGTCGAACCAAAACGTACCAAAAGGATTTCTTGCTTCCAACCAACCCGACCTGTTCTTTGAGGATAATGAGGTCGGCCGGTTGAAGAAGGAGGTTTGGGAAGCCAGCGATGCACAGATTGATGCGATGCTGGCAGAATACGGCATCCCTTCACCGGTCGAGTGGGCCAAGCCTGACTCTTACATCCAGACTACCACCCGCTGGAAAGTGGAACAAAACCGCAAGAAAAACGATGTGGTCTTCATCCCGGTCGGCTGCACGGAATTACACGGTCAGCATCTACCCAGCGCGGCGGATACATTGTACGTCAGCGCAATTTGTGAAGGCGTACGCCGTTTCACCGCCATGCGGGGTGCACCGGTCAACCTGGCGCTGCCTCCCCTGATGTATGGTGGTCACCCCTATCATCACCTGGGCATGCCGGGCACGGTCATCGTCCGCGAGCACGTCGTGCGCGAGATGATCATCGATGTAATGCTCGGCCTGTGGAATGATGGATTCCGCAAGCAACTGATCATCAACAACCACGGCCATTTGTGGATGCTGGAATCAGCGATCCAGGAGTTCATGAAGCGCTACCAGCTGCCCGGTATTTTCCGTGTCATCGACTGGCACCGTGGTGTTCGTGAGTTCTTCCGTCCGGTGGAGCGCGGCGGTCAGATGGAAACGAACTTCGTCCACGCGGATGAGTCTGAGACCTCACTGAGCCTGCTGCTTCATCCCGAAATGGTCGACATGAACTACGCAGTGGACACCGAGGGCAAGAGCTACCTGCCGGAAGGTCACTTCGACAAGTCTGTGGATCCGTTCGGGCGCCCAAGCCGCTGGTCTGAAGGTGAAGGACACTTCGCCATTGAGATCGCGGCAACACCCGAAGGTGTGGTTGGAAAAGCCAAATCCGGTACGGCTCAGAAGGGTAAACGCCCCATGGCTGCCATTCTGAAATACCTGACCCTGTGGAACGATCACGTTCTGGCTGCCTTCCCGCCCGGCAAACTGCCGCCCGTGGAAGAGGTGACCCTGCGCACGGCGGAAGAGATGGAACCCTATCTGCGCGAACCGCTCAGCAAGGGCTGGAAATCGGTTTACGGTATCCCACGCATCGGGCAGGGAACAGAAGTGTAAATAGTGATCCCAAGCCACGAAGGCTGTGAAAATAAAATGGGAATATTCATACGTCTATTCCCCCACCCCTTCGTGTCCTTTTTGCATAATTCTTTATTAAAGGAGTTAAATTTTATGAAAGGCAAAATGCAAGGCGTGACTCTGATAGCCGACTGGGACCCCAAGCCCGGTTTCAAGCTCGGCTCGAAGGATATCGAAGGACGCCAGACATACCTGGGTAGCCAGGTGTGGCGAAACCCCAGACTCGAGATCCGGGAATACGATATCCCTACCCCCGGGCCAGACGAGGTTTTACTGGAGATCAAAGCCTGTGGTATCTGCGGTTCAGACGTTCACATGGCTCAGGCCGACAAGGATGGCTATATCTTTTATCCCGGGCTCACCGGTTTCCCCAGCATTCTGGGGCATGAATTCTCCGGTGTGGTCGTCGAAGCGGGTAAGAATGCTTTTGACAAACGGACCAACAAACCCTTCAAGGGCGGCGAACGCGTGACCTCCGAAGAGATGTTATGGTGCGCTCGTTGCAGACCATGCGCGGATGGGCAACCCAACCATTGTGAGCGTTTGGATGAAGTCGGTTTTAACGTCAACGGCGCCTATGCCAAATACATGGTCCTGCCAGGTCGAACCATTTGGAGTCTGGAGCCGATGGCAGATCTCTACAAGGGTGATGATATTTTCGTTGCCGGTAGCCTGGTGGAACCAACCTGTGTTGCATACAACGCAGTCATCGAACGCGGTGGTGGCATCCGTCCAGGCGATCGGGTTGTCATTCTGGGTGGCGGTCCGATCGGTCTGGCAGCCTGTGCAATCCTCAAGCGGGCCGGGGCGTCGAAGGTGATCATGTCAGAGCCGCAGGAAGAGCGTGTTAAGCTGGCGGTGCAAATGGGCGCGACCCATACGATCAACCCGCTTAAGGAAGACTTTGCAGACCGGGTTTTGGAAATCACGGACGGCATGGGCGCCGATCTCTTCATGGAAGCCAGCGGCCTGCCGACGGCAGTCTACCCCGGTATCGAACGCGTCATCTGGGAAGGCCGGACTCTTAACAGCACAGTTGTAGTAACAGCCCGTGCAGAAGCCAAGATGCCGGTGACCGGCGAGGTATTGCAGGTCCGCCGCGCCCGCATCATTGGCGCCCAGGGACATTCAGGGCATGGTAATTTCCCGCGCGTTATCGATTGCATGGCATCCGGTATGGACATGACCAAGATGAGCACCAAGAAAATCAGTCTGGAAGAATTACCGGAAAACATCATCAAACTGCAGACTGACCGGAAGGAATGCAAGATCACATACGTGGCGAGCTAAATGCCCGCTTTCTCTCCTAATGCCCCTTCTCCTCTTTTCTCTGAGGAGAAGGGGAAGGTAGAATTCAAATCATGAAATATTCCATCGTCCTTTCCACACAACCTGCCCAATTTCAAGCCGCCACATTTAAAGGCGACCTGCAAACAAACCTGGCCCGCATAGCCGCCCTCGCTTATGACGGTGTCGAATTGGCCATCCGGGACCCTAAGTTGGTTGACCTGAGCAATCTGGAGCAGCTAATTCAAGAGCAGGGACTCTCCGTGTCTGCCATCGGGACCGGGCAGGCATGGGGTGAGGAAGGCCTGTCCTTCACCGACCCGGACTCAACAGTCCGCAAAGCTGCGATTGAACGTATTAAAAATCACATCCCGGGCGCGGTTCGCTTTCAGGCAATCATCATTATTGGCCTGATACGAGGTGTTGTTAAATCCGGCGTTGACTCGGTGCAGGCGATGGATTGGTTGGTCGAGGCATTGATAGAGTGCAGCAGAGCTGCTCTTCCACATGGCATCCGCCTGGCACTCGAGCCCATCAATCGTTATGAGACGACGCTGATCAACACAGCTGCCCAGGGGCTGGATCTGATCCAGCGCGTCGGGGAGAGTAATTTCGGGCTGCTATTGGACACCTTTCATATGAATATCGAAGAGCCGGATATTTATAATAGTATTCGGATTTGCGGCGAACACACTTTCCATTTCCATGTTGCCGACTCCAACCGTTTATACCCTGGTGCCGGGCACCTGGATTTCAAGTCGATCCTGGAAACGCTTGCCGCTACCGGCTATTCCGGCTGGGTCTCCGGTGAGTTCCTGCCCATACCTGATGCACTTTCTGCAGCAGATAAGAATATTGTTGCATTGAAGCAGTATCAGATCAATTAATAATTCCCTTTGATCTTAATCGTAATTATAGCATTCGGCAATTTCATAATCGTAAAGCTCAGCAAGGGTGGCAGTCTTAAAAAGTTTTCGGTTTATTAAAGAGGGACCCATGGCTACGATGATCACAATCAAAAATCTTAACAAAAATTTCGGAAATATCCATGCCGTCAACAATGTCAGCCTGGAAATCGAAGCTGGTGCCTTCCTGACCTTGCTGGGTCCCTCGGGTTGCGGGAAAACGACATTGCTGCGTTGTGTAGCCGGTCTGGAAAACCCGGATGGGGGTGAAATCTACATCGGCGATAAACTTGTTTTTTCCTATAGCAAGGGCATATCATTGGCTCCCGGAAAACGCGATCTGGGTCTGGTCTTCCAGAACTACGCCTTGTGGCCACATATGAAAGTGGATAAAAATATCTCCTTTGCTCTTGAGATCCAGAAAATGATAAAAGAAAAGATGCATAATCGCGTCAAAGAGACTGTCGCGGAAGTGAAAATGGAAGGTTATGAAGACCGTTTTCCACGCGAGATGAGCGGCGGGCAACAGCAACGGGTCGCACTGGCACGCATGCTGGCTTACCGTCCCAAGCTTTTTCTGATGGATGAGCCGCTTTCCAACCTGGATGCCCGCCTGCGTACGGACATGCGCTCGGAGTTGAAGCGACTGCACCATACATCAGGAACTACAACGATCTATGTCACCCACGATCAGGTGGAGGCAATGACTTTGTCCACCACTATAGCGGTCATGAAAGAGGGTGTACTTCAACAAATGGATACCCCCGATCGTGTGTACCATTACCCGACCAACCTTTTTGTGGCTGACTTCATCGGCAATCCCAAGGTGAACCTGCTGGAAGGCATTGTAGACGGCAAGAACTCAGTTAATATGGGATTATTCAAAATGACCATCGCTACTCACTTTTCTACTGGTAAAGTGGTAATCGCAGTCCGGCCGGAAGATATTGCCATATCGACCAAACCAGAGTCAGGAAGCGTTGAATTCAGGGCATACTCCGTCATGCCATCCGGAGCAGATTCAACGATTGTGGCAAGTCTGGGGGATATGGCGATCACCGTTAGAGAAATGGGAATCAGCAAGATCAAAATGGACGAAAGGATCTGGTTGAAGTTTAATCCAGACACGCTTAATTTGTACGATAAAGAGAGCGGAAATTTGATTGTGCCATAAAAATTATGAAACCTTCTTTCGCGAATGCAGTCTACCCCCGATACCGGATGGAGGTTTTGAATTCCGAATAAGATTTACCTGCCATTCTATCCAATATACAAGTTTTTTTCTCGCAAACTCGGTGGGATAAGTTGATTAGAATTTTGCAATTACTCTTGCATTTTTTACAATTTTGATGTAATATTTGCAATTGTAAGGAAAATTTCAATAATTACATTTTTGTAATAGCAAGTTGCTTGATCAATCCTGACACTAAACTGATTTGATCAAGGAGATTATGAGTAATGGGTGAAAGCGAATTGATCGAAATTGCAAAAAATACTCAGGAAAACGAATCGAATCTTAGCGATTTTGGTCAAACCATCAGCAATCATTTCAATTCACTAACCAAAAGCGAGAAGCGCATCGCCACCTTCCTGCGACGCAACCAGGATGAAGCCGCCTTTCTGGCTGCCAGTGAAATATCCGACCGCCTGAATATCAGCGAGGCCACTGTAGTGCGTTTTGCCCGTAAACTCGGTTTTGCCAGTTACCCTAGCATGCGCACAGTCCTGCAGGATAACTTTCGCGCACGGGTGACCCACTCCACCCGCCTCAAGGGGAGATTGAATGAGTTGCGAGAAGTGGGTGATATTTTTGAAAAACTCACCGTATCCGAGATCGATTACCTCACTCAGGCATTGGAAACAGTCGACCGGGATGCTCTCATGAAATCCGCCAAACTTTTAAGTTCAGCCCGGCGGATTTTTGTTTTTGGTCTGGGACCTTCGAATTCACTGGTGGACCTGATGGAGATCCGTCTCAAACGCTTCGGTCGCGATGTGGTCCCGCTCAAATCAGCAGGGCGGGAGATACTCGATTCTCTTATCTCCATGACCGCAGAAGACGTTTGTTTTGTAATCAGTTTTTTCGATACCAATCCCGCGCTGAATCTTTTGATGGAATACACCGGCGAGACCGGTTGCCAGGTGATCCTCCTGACCGACACCCAGGGCTCATTCATCAGCGAACTGGCACAGGTTGTCCTGGTGGCAAGGCGCGGACCGGTATCAGAATTCCATTCACTTGTAGTCCCAATGACCATCATCAACGCGCTGCTTCTGGCGATCGCACAGGAAGACAAAGCGAGGGTGATGGCTTATCTGGATAAATTGGATACACTGCGCGACCGTCTGAAACGGTCCAGTGGATCATAACAACAAGCTGAGGAGAAACTTCATGACCAATCTACCCTTAACAGAAATTCCATTTTCCATACGGTTTTTGGCCAGTTCCAGACGTTTTTTTCGCTGGCTGACCAGTACCAGGGTTCTCCTGTCTCTGATCATGCTGGTCATCATGTTTTATCTGGTGATCGTTCCACTTTATCGCATGGTTGAGACCACGCTCACCTATCAGGATAAAGATCTCATGCGAATCCCAGATGCTGAAGTCGGTGGGTTTACTTTATTCCACTATATTCGTATGCTCACCAGCGAATTCAGCAAACCTTACCTTCGCGATCCTCTGGTGCATTCGCTGGAGATCTCCATTGGTGCAACGGCCATGGCTTTCGCCATTGGAGGTCTTCTGGCCTGGATGTGCATCCGCACCGACATGCCCGGCAGAAACCTCATCAACCAGCTGGCCTTGCTGCCTTACATCATGCCGGGCTGGACCATCGCCCAGGCCTGGACGGTCCTTTTCAAGTCTCGCATCACCGGTGGACTTCCGGGAGTGTTTGAATTCCTGGTGGGGCAAAGTCCCCCGACCTGGTTGACCTACGGGCCAATTCCAATCGCGATAAGTTCAGCCCTCCATTACTATACTTTCTTCTTCCTGTTCATATCAGCGGCGCTGATGTCGATCGATTCCAATCTTGAGGAGGCGGGCGATCTTATGGGCGCCAGTCGTTCACGCATCCTGCGTAAGATCACCTTCCCGCTGGTGTTGCCGGCCTTGCTCTCAGGTTTCATTATGACCTTTTCTAAAATCATGGGCACCTATGGCGGTCCCGCGCTATTAGGCGTGCCGATCAAGTACTATACCATTTCAACCATGATCCGTTCGGCGATCAATATCGGTGACAAGGCGGATGGCTTTGTCCTGGCAATCACCCTGATCCTGTTCTCGATGGTCAGTATCTATATAAACCAGAGACTGGTCGGCACCCGCAAGAGTTACGAGACGATCGGGGGTCGGGGTTTTGTGGCGCATCAAACCAAATTGAGCAATATGAAAGGCATCCTGACGACACTGGTGATCGTTTTCCAGATTTGTGTCATTGTCCTTCCCCTCGGGCTCCTGTTATATGACACCTTCGTTTTGGTGCCCGGGAATTACAGCCTGGATAACCTTACGCTCCATAACTGGATTGGAAAGAGTGACCCAGCCATAAACAATGGTTCTCCTGGAGTTCTACTCAATCCCAAAATATATACATATGCCTGGAATTCGATCAAATTAGCCATCTTCACCGCCCTGTTTACCGCCCTGTTGGGTGTGATCCTGGGGTATGCCATCGTGAAAGGTCGCGGCACCCGGCTTTCCAAACTGGTCGAGCAGTTGGCATTCATCCCGTATGTGATCCCCGGTATCGCCTTTGGCGCTGTCTATATCGCCATGTTTGCCCAGAAAATGGGACCGATCCCGCCATTGTATGGAACCTTCGCCCTTCTTGTGGTTGTTTCGGTGGCCAAACATATCCCTTATTCCTCACGTTCCGGGGTGAGCGCCCAGCTCCAGGTGGGGCGGGAACTCGAGGAGGCGGCTGAAGTATCCGGAGCCAACGTCTGGCAGCGCTTCAAGACCATTATCTTTCCCCTCACCAGCAGTGGGTTTGTGTCCGGATTCTTATTAACCTTTATCACCACCATGCGCGAGCTCTCCCTGATCATCCTGCTGGTCACACCCAGCACCATGGTCCTGGCCACCCAGACCATGCGTTACAAGGAGAACGGGGACGATCAGATGGCGAATGCGGTGATCATCATCCTGATCATGCTGTGCACTATCGGTAATTTCCTGATCGGGAAATTCCGGGGGGGCAGTCTTAAAAAAGGTCTTGGAATGTAAAGAGAGGATATCATGAGTAAACCCATCACAATCATAAATCTAAGCAAGCATTTCGGAAAAGTTCTCGCAGTCAACAATGTCAGCCTCAAAATCGACCCTGGCACATTCCTGACCCTGCTCGGTCCTTCGGGTTGTGGGAAAACCACCCTGCTGCGCTGTGTCGCCGGTCTGGAAGATCCGGATGGGGGCGAGATCTACATCGGCGATAAACTTGTTTTTTCATACGATAGAGGGTTGTCGCTGCCGCCGGCAAAACGTGACCTGGGACTGGTCTTTCAAAACTATGCCTTGTGGCCACACATGAAAGTGGATAAGAATATCACTTTTGCGCTCGAGATCCAGAAGATGGATAAAGCCGAAATGCAAAAGCGCGTCAAGGAATCGCTGGCTGAAGTCAAAATGGAAGGCTACGAAGACCGCTATCCGCGCGAGATGAGCGGTGGGGAGCAGCAGCGCATTGCCCTGGCGCGCATGCTGGCGTATCGCCCGAGCGTATTCCTGCTGGATGAGCCGCTCTCCAATCTGGATGCCCGCCTGCGCATGGACATGCGCTCAGAGCTCAAGCGGTTGCACCATGTCGCCGGCGCAACCAGCATCTACGTCACCCATGACCAGGTGGAGGCATTGACCATGTCGACCAATATTGCGGTCATGAAAGAGGGTGTACTACAACAAATGGATACCCCGGATCGCGTGTACCATTACCCGGCCAACCTTTTCGTGGCTGACTTCATCGGCAACCCCAAGGTGAACCTGCTTGAAGGAAAAGTGGAAAAGAAAGACCTGGTTAATATTGGATCATTCGACCTGGCAATGGATACCTTTAAAACCACCGGTGGCGTTGTTGTCGCTGTTCGGCCCGAGGACATAACCATCTTCACCTCACCCGAGAAAGGCGCTACTGAGTTCACTGCATATTCCGTACTTCCGGCCGGAGCCGATACAACGATCATCGCTCAACGTGAAAACATTTCCATCACAGTGAGGGTCTCGGGGATCAGCCGCCTCAAGATGGATGACAAGATCTGGCTGAAATTCGATTCCTCCACGCTTAACCTGTATGATAAAGTGACCGGAAAGCTGATCACTAAGTGAAACAAAAAGAATTGGATCATACCTATTTAGCAATTCAACCAATCAAAGCCTGATGAAACAACGGGTTGAAAGGAGGAAGATTGAAGAGATTTGAAATTGCGTTGGTTCCAAACAACCTTTTCCTAACTTTTAAGGAGGAATAAATGAAAACGTTTGGCAAGTTGATGGTAATGTGTATGCTGGTGGCACTCCTGGCGACTGCCTGCGGCACGAAGGCTGCAGAACCCACCGCCACCACCGGAACCGGAGCTGGACCCGCCTCCTGGCTGGAAACGAACCAGTTGGGTGAATTCTTCACCCTTGAGCAGGATTGGGCGGCAATCGAAGCGGCTGCGAAGCTGGAAGGCAAAGTGGTCGTGTATGCCAGTTCCTCCCGCATCGAGGACCAGATCGCGATCTGGAATGAGAAATATCCGGATATCGTCCTGGAAGGCTATGACACGGAAGGCATTCCGACCAAGATGGAAGAAGAGCAGAATGCCAATAATGTCATCGGGGACGTCTGGTTCACCTCTGATAACATGTCGTTGATGGGAATTCTCGCCCCCAAGGGCATGATCCTGCCGTTCATCCCGAGCGAATTTGCTTCGGTGCTCCCAACCTCCCCTGATCAACCATTTGCCGTTGCACGCTATGGCGGAGATGTTTGGTTTTACAACAACGAGCAAAATAAAACCTGCCCGGTCAAAGACTGGTGGGAAGTCGTGGATGGGAGATATCCCAACAAGGTCTACTACGAGGATCCGCTGGCTGAGGCCGACAAGATCAGCATGTTCGTAACCGTCATCAAGCACGGCGATGAGATGGCTGCCGCTTACAAGGAGTCTACCGGCAAAGAGTGGACCACTGACCCGGATTATGATGCCGAAAAAACCCCCAATGCCGGCTGGCTGTGGATCAAGAAGTTCGCCAAGAGCTCCAACTTGGTAGTCATGCCCGGCGGCGATGAGATCAACGAAGCCATGGGATCTCTCGGAATGACCGATACGGCTGGTATTGGAAATAACTCCTATTCGAAGGTGCGCGATACCCTGAAGGGTGAGATCGCTATATGGCCTTGTGAAGGCATGAAACCTGTTATAGGCACATCTGGAATGACCCTCCTGGGTATCGCCAATAACTCGTCACACCCCAATGCGGCCAAACTCTACATCCGCTTCACGCTGACCCCCGAAGGCAATGAGCCCTGGAGCGTATTGGGTGACTGGCCCGGTCGTACTGACGTACCGGCACCCGAAGGTGCACCTGCCTTTGCAGATGCAGGTCTCTGGCCGGATGATGGTCTGCTGATGTACCAGATCGGCAGCCAGGTTCGCGACTTCTGGACCCTGAATGCCTTGAAGTAGTAATTCATTTCAAGAGCAGTAAAGAGCTCCACAATCTTTGGACACGGATGAATCTGTCCGTGTCCAAAGATCCTCATCCTCAAAGCATCAGGATAAGCATCATACCATTATGACACTCCAGGCTGTTTTTTTTGACATGGGTGGCACCATCGAAACCTATCGCTACGATCCGGGACTAAGGACCAGGAACGCGCCGTTGTTGCGCGACATGTTAACGAGAAACAACATCGTGATAAAAATGGATGATGCTGACCTGGCAGTCTTTATTTCGAAGGGATTCGCTGAATACAAGAAATGGTCCGTGGTTAATCTGGTCGAACTGCCTCCCCACCAGATCTGGTCGCGTTTTATCTTTAAGGACGACGCATATTCCGGAAAGTTCAGTGCGACCGCTGCCGAGGAACTGACATTCTTATATGAAACTTGTTTCCATGAACGCAGCCTGCGTCCCGAAATACCGGGTGTGCTTGCCAGATTGAGGGATATGAAATTGAAGATCGGTTGCATCAGTAATGTCGCCAGCCGCACAGGAGTCCCCTTCAATCTAAAGAAATACGGAATTATCCATTATTTTCATCCAATTGTTCTATCCTCTGAATATGGGCGGCGTAAACCGGATCCTGCCATCTTTCATCACGCCGCCAATCTGGCGAAGCTTCCAACGGATGTGTGCGTTTATATTGGCGATAAAATATCGCGTGACATCCTTGGCGCGAAAAAAGCCGGATTCAAGCTTGCCATCCAGGTTCGTCATGACTTTGACACTGAGCATGGTCGTCACGAAATGGAACCGGATTATTACCTGCAAAATATTGCCGAACTGATCCCGATCCTGGAAAAAGAAATGAATCGCCCTGAAAGAACAGGGAAGGTGATCATTCCTGAAAATAAAAAATATAAGGCGATATTTTTTGACGCCGGAGATATCCTGTACCATCGACCCAATAAAGCCAATCATTTGAATGATTTCCTGTCCCAACGTGGCATAAACCCGGAAAAGATAGACCAGGCCAGGCGGGCAAAATTGGTGGATGCCGCCTACCAGGGAAAACTCGGACGGCACGAATATTATAAAAAGGTACTTCGACTGTATGGCGTCTGTTCTGCTCCTGATATCGAAGCAGGCATGCTTGCCATGTCGAAAGACGATAATACGGTCGAGATCATGCCGGATGTACCGGAAACCTTGCACAAACTGAAGCAAAAGGGATACCGGCTTGGTATCATTACGGATACGGCGCTGCCGATCCATATCAAGTTGAAATGGTTTGACCAGGCTGGTTTTGGGGATGTCTGGTCTACCATTACTTCATCGAAGGTGCTGGGATACCGTAAACCAAATCCAAAGATCTATCGCCACGCCCTGGAACAAGCCCAGGTAACAGCCGGTGAAGCCATTTTTGTCGGGCACAAGGAGACCGAATTGACCGGTGCCGGCCAGATGGGCTTGACCACTGTGGCATTCAATTATGAGAAGGACGCAAAAGCGGATTTTTTCATCGAAGACTTCAAGGATCTGCCATCCCTTCCGATATTAAAATCATAAGGAATATTCGAACTAATATGAAATCCCCCATCGAAGCGATCTTCTTTGATGTCGGTGGAACGCTGCGAACCACCGAAAGATATTCGGAACCCATCTCTGCAAACATTGAGGAGATTCTCCGGTTATCCGGTCTCAGTTGGACGGTACCTGAGATGATCGAAAAACTACGGCAGCGGGAAAGGGTTTATTATCGTTGGGGCACCCTGACAATGCTGGAGCTTACAGAAGAAGAATTATGGTCCAGGTGGCTCCTGCCGGAAATTCCACCCGAGCGCATTAAAAAGATCGCAATCCGTTTAAACCAGCTGTGGCGTGACGCTAAAACCAAAAAGACACTGATGGCGGACGCCACCGATACGCTTAAAGAATTATTACGAAGAGGTTATCGCCTGGGAGTGATCAGCAATACCACCAGTTCGACTGAAGTCCCTGCCCTTCTGGAGGAGATGGGCATCGCGGATCAAATTGAAACGGTCGTACTGACCACCGAACACGGCAGGCGCAAACCGCATCCTTCGGTGTTTTTAACTGCCACCAAGGAACTGGGAATAACACCTGATCGAGCAGTTTACGTAGGTGACCGGCCTTCTCGCGATGTGGTTGGGGCACGCGAAGCCGGAATTGCACAAGTGATCATCATCCAGGTTGATGGAAAAGAACCGGAAAAGGAAATCATCCGTCAAAAGCCGGATCACACGATCCGGAAATTATCAGAATTACTGGATATCTTCCCAGAGCGGGATATTTCGAACGGCAAATCCAAACCAGGGAAGGTTTCACCGCTTTATGACTGTTCCATCTCGACCATGTGGGGCATCGACCGGCATGAACATTTCAACGAATTCTTTGTCGAGTGTCGCAAGCTGGGTTTTGCGCGCTTTGAATTAAATCATCAGATCAGCCCGGAGCGAATGGCTGAAATCGATTTCAACCGATTCCATATCAACTCGCTGCATGAACCATGCCCGGTGGAGATATCTCTGCAAGAGATGGATCGACGAGATTGGTTGATCTCTTCCCCGGATGAGGCAAAACGCGCCATCGCTGTGGCAAAGGCAAAGCAAACCATCGATCAGGCGGTGTCTCTGGGTTGTCGCTATATTGTCATCCATCCGGGGACAACCCGCGTAGACCGTTCCAAGGAAAAGCAATTACGCGCTTTATATGAAAACGGGCAAGTCAAATCTGTGGAATTCATTTCACTCCAAAATGACTATATTCTTGAACGCAATCACCTGGTCGCACCCCATCTTGATTCGTGCATAAAGAGCCTTAAAGAAATAGGTGAGTACGCATTCAAGGCCGGAATCGCGGTGGGTCTCGAAAACCGCTATCACTACTATGACCTCCCGAATATTGATGAGATGCAGGAACTGCTTGATCTCTTTGATGATGATCGATGGGGTTTCATCTATGATGTCGGGCACGCTCATACTTTGGATCGTCTGGGCTTTTTCAAGCACAAGGAATGGCTGACCCGCTACGGTAAACGTATGATCGGCACCCATTTGCATGATGTCGTGGGTCTTACCGATCATCAGGCACCCGGTTCCGGAGAGGTGGATTATACGCTGGTGGCCAGCCACCTGCCCATCAGCGCGTTCAAGGTTCTTGAAGTTATGCCAAGCCTGACACCTGCACAGATCAGCCATGGATTGGAATGCCTGGCAGAATATGGCTGTATATCCAAGTATTAATATATTTTACAGAGTATGATCTCACCAACGACCGGGTCGTATTTTTAACCAGAGGTTTGATATATTGACATTCCAGCTCATTCTCCTCATTTTTCTAGCTCTAGCTTTTGATTTTTTAAACGGAGTGCACGATTCGAGTAATATCGTGGCGACAATGGTGTCTTCCCGCGCGTTCTCACCCAGGGTTGCATTAGGTGTAACGGCAATAGCAAATTTCCTGGGGCCTTTTATTTTTGGTGTAGCGGTTGCCGAAACGATAGGACATGAAATTGTGGCCGCGGATTCAATAAATCTGATCGTTCTTATTGCCGCGCTGGGCGGAGCCATTTTCTGGAATGTATTAACCTGGTATCTGGGATTCCCTAGCAGTTCATCGCACGCTTTGATTGGCGGATTTATCGGGGCAGTTGTCATTGGTGCAGGCTGGCATGCTATTGAACTGAAAGGGATGGAAAAAGTTCTGATCGCACTTTTTACTTCCCCAATTATCGGCTTCATAATGGGCTATCTGGTCCTGCGTGGATTGAGGAAGATATGCATGCATGCATCCCCGGTAGTCAATGGGATATTCAAGCGAAGTCAAATTATCACGGCGGTTACACTGGCTTTGAGCCACGGTACGAACGATGCCCAAAAGACGATGGGTATCATTACTCTTGCGCTGGTAACTGAAGGTCATTTAAAAGCATTCGCGGTTCCGACCTGGGTTATCATCATTTGCGCTGGAATGATCGGATTGGGAACCTCAATCGGAGGATGGAAACTGATTAAGACACTCGGGGGTAAATTTTTTAAGATTCGCCCAATTGATGGTTTTGCTTCACAACTTTCTTCTGCCGCCATTATTATCGCTGCATCATTGGTCGGTGGACCGGTCAGTACGACCCAGGTGGTAAGTTCATCCATCATGGGAGTCGGTTCTGCAGAGCGTGTTAATAAAGTCCGATGGGGTGTCGCTGGTGAAATTGCAACTGCCTGGTTGGTTACAATCCCGGCTTCAGCCCTTGTATCAGCTGGATTATATTGGATCATTACCCGGGGCGCACCGGGAATTATCAACCTGATAAAATAATTATTCCAATTCATGGGTAAACATACGATATCTCTAAAGTATTCTTCGATATTGAAAGGCAGGCAATTACACTCCCCGGTACCTGTCAAGATGTTTTGGGATTTATTTTTATATCACTCATCCTGCTCAGAAGCAGCTCGATTTTGCAGATCTCCGCTGGTATCAGACACACAATCCTGGTGAAGTGGTATATTCAACAGTCGTTAATCCTTAGCCCAAACAAGTGTATTAAATCCATGCGATTTAATCAAGATCTCTGTAAAGATGAGGCTATTAAGTATTGGAATTTTTGATCCTCAAAGGATTTATCACCAGGAACTAATCAAAATCGTATGAAATCAATACAGGAGTAATATTTTTTAGGTTATTATGACATCCTTATTAATTATTCTGATTGTACTCGCTTTAATTTTTGATTTTTTGAATGGTGTCCACGATTCCAGTAATATCGTTGCAACCATGATCTCCTCCCGTGCGCTTCGTCCTAAGACTGCGCTGGCAATGACTGCCGTGGCTGAGTTCAGCGGACCGTTCATTTTTGGTGTTGCGGTTGCAGAGACCATCGGCAACGAGATCGTTGTTCCCAATGCCATCAACATGGAAGTCATCATTGCCGCCCTGCTTGCTGCAATAACATGGAATATTATTACCTGGATTTTAGGTATCCCCAGCAGTTCTTCGCATGCCCTGATCGGTGGCATCGTTGGTGCGGTGGTCGTTGATGCCGGCTTTGGAGTCATTAATCTAAAAGGTATCGAAAAGATCCTGATCACACTCTTCACCTCGCCCATCATTGGTCTGGTAGTGGGTGCAATGATAATGAGAATATTACTTGTTCTTTGTCAACGAGCATCACCGCGTGTTAATGGATTGTTTAAAAAAATGCAAATTTTTACCTCCCTGTCATTGGCTCTCAGCCACGGAACCAATGATGCCCAAAAAACAATGGGGATCATTACTTTGGGACTTGTGATCACCGGGGTACAGTCGCAATTTGCAGTTCCCTTCTGGGTCATCCTGATCTGTGCAGCCGCCATTGCCATTGGGACTTCCGTGGGCGGCTGGAGACTGATCAAAACCCTGGGCAGTAAATTCTATAAAATCCGGCCCATTCATGGTTTTGCCGCTCAATTCACCTCTGCTGCAGTGATCCTGACGGCTTCCTTGATTGGCGGTCCTGTTTCAACCACTCAGGTGGTCAGTTCTTCCATTCTGGGTGTGGGAGCTGCGGAACGTCTCAATAAAGTGCGCTGGGGCGTTGCCGGTGAAATTATTACCGCCTGGCTCGTCACGATCCCTTCAACTGCCATTCTGGCCGGAAGTCTGTATTGGGTGATCACTCAGGGGGTTCCGGAAATCATCAAACTTTTCAAATAATAAAAATAAAGGATAATCCAATGACATCTACCCAAAAAACCTTCGATATTGCCATGGTAGGCAACTACACCAAAGATACCATCATTACCCCCCAAGGCACGCGTTACGTGGATGGAGGTGCCATAAATTATGCCGCTCATGCCACCGCTTGCCTGGGCTTCAAGACCGCGGTTGTCACCCGCCTGGCCGAAGAAGACCGCCGTGTGATCGATAAACTTGTACTGGCAGGTGTAACCTGTTTCCCGGAATTCACACCCAGTTCGACCTGTGTCACCCTGGAATATAAAACGGATAATGTCGATCAGCGCAACCTGTATGTCACCGCAACGGCTGGCTCGATCACTCCGGCACAACTGGAACTGCTTGACCCACGAACCGTGGTCATTGGATCCACCCTGCGCGGTGAAGTGAACCTCGATGTGTTTGAGTACCTGCGGGCGCGAAATTTACAGGTGTCAGCTGACGTTCAGGGATTTGTGCGTATCCTGAACGGTCAATCGATCGAATATGCACCCTGGCCCGAGATGGGGGCAGTACTCTCGTATGTGGATATCCTGAAATCCGACGCGGTCGAAGCGGAATACCTGACCGGAGAAAGCGATATTGAAAAAGCTGCCCGTTTCTTTGCCGCATTGGGACCGCGTGAGATCGTCCTGACCCATCAGGATGGGGTTTTGATCCATGCGGATGGAAAGGATTTCCATTTTGGATTCTATCCTGCCACAATGATCGGTCGCAGCGGACGGGGAGATACCTGCCTGGGCAGTTACACTGCCATGCGAATGAAAAAACCGCCCGAAGAAGCCGGCCGGTGGGCGGCAGCCGTCACCAGCTTAAAAATGGAAAGACCGGTTCCCTTTGACCGCACCATAGATGAGGTCGAAGCATTTATCAGCAAAAAGTATTCAAATGGATAAGGCAGCGCAAAGGCAGCAAGAGATCGCTGCCATGCGCGAAAAGGCTATAAAAACCTACCCCCACTTGTGGGAAAGTATGATCAATGAGTGGAGACAGCCAGGCGGGCAAAATTGCGCCTGGCTGATGTATTCCGCCAATTACCTGTTTCGAACAGGGAATATTCGCTGGGCGTTAGATCCATTCACCCTGCAAGCCCGAGTACCACAGGCATCTGCCGTGCCCATCGAACAGGATCTCGACATTTTGGATGTTGTACTGTTAACCCACAGACATGCCGACCACCTGGATCTGGATTTGATCAGGCGATTAATTAATTTCCCCATTCAATGGGTGATCCCCAAAGCCATACTACCTTATGTGCTGGAAAATACCGGCTTATCCATCGAGAAAGTAATCATACCCCGTGCAGAGAAGAGCTTCATCGTTCGGGGAATCGAAGTCCTTCCTTTCGATAGCATGCACTGGGAATGGGAACCCTGGGCAACCGGTCGTTCCGCCAGTAACGCAGCCAAGGGTCTGCCAGAGACCGGTTATCGGATAACGGTAGCCGGAAAGAAATGGCTTTTCCCCGGTGATATTCGTACTTATGATCCCCTTTTATTGCCACTGCTTGGATCGATTGATGTTGTTTTTGCCCATCTATGGCTGGGGCGGAACCAGGCCTTGAAGGATAATCCCTCAATGCTCAACAAGTTTTGCCGTTTTTATCTCCATCTGAAACCCAGGCAGGTAATTGTGACTCATCTGGATGAGTTCGGACGGGCAGCAAAGAGCCTTTGGACTGAAAGTCATTACCAGATGGTAAAGAAAATGATCCTCGCTCTTCGATCTGATATCAAGATCATACCTGCGCATATCGGAGATAAGATTCTGCTTTAGGAAAAAGTTGCCCCCTTTCCCTTGACAGTAAATTATTATATATATAATCGTTTCGACATAATTCGAATCTTTATCAAGGGTATAAAAATGTACGATCAAGACATCTTATCCGAATTGCTGATTTTCTTCAAAGCCTTGTCAGATGAAAACAGGTTAAAGATCGTTGGTCTTCTAGCACAACGTCCCTATTCGGTTGAAAATCTGGCAGATGCTTTATCACTCTCAGCTTCAACAACATCGCATCACTTTTCGCGCCTCTCACAAGCCGGGCTGGTAAAGATAAAAGTCGATGGGCATCATTACTATTATTCGCTTGAGTTTGACGCTTTGAAGCAGTCTGCACAACGCCTCCTGCAAGATGACAACCTCCCCCGCTTGTCTGAAGATCTCCATGGTGACAAATTCGAGCAGAAGGTACTGGCAGCTTTTATTGATGCAGAAGGAAAGATAAAGTCGTTCCCGGCGCAGGATAAGAAATTCCTGGTGATCTTGAACTATGTATTCAAAGCGTTTGAACCTGGCGTTAAATATACTGAAAAACAGATGAATGAGATCTTGTCTAAATATAAATGAAGACACTGCAATGCTAAGACGATCGTTGGTAGAGCATAAGCTGATGGAAAGGCAAGGCGGGGGCGGTAATTATTGGGTGAAAACCTGATAAAATACAAAAAATGGCTGGTGTCTAATATGGATGGCCAGTCTTTTTTAAAAAGGATTAATTTATCGGGGATTTGGAGGAGTTGGCTCCTGAGTACGAATAACCTACCCCCCCGTGATGGGAGAAATAATCGTCAGATGATCACCGTCGCTGGGTATTTCATCCATCAGCATCGCGGGTTGGGACATATCGCCGTTTTTAACGAACATGTTGGAGCTCAAGAAGGTCTTCCCATCCGGATCGATCAGGATACCGATCAATTCGGGTTTAAGTTTTGCGAGTTTTTCCACCACCCCCTGATAAGATTCACCAGCTCCCAGTTCCACTTCAAGGACGTCAGACCCGGCAAGCTCACGTGCCATACCGTTCAGTTCCACATAAACCTTCATTTCAAAAACCTTTTCGGATATAATTTATCCACATTATACATCAAATCCACCACTGATTAATCAGGATATTCATCATGCCAACAAGTTATGAGTATCGTGTTGACACACCTTATTGCGGATGCTATACTCATTTTTAATTGTCCGACAAACTAGGCAATATCAGTCAAGTAATAATTATCATTTACATACAAGGAGACCCGTCATGAAAGTTCCTGCCCCGGTTAAAACTTCTGTTGAAGGCTTTCAGATCAGCGTCGATGAGATCGAAGCCATCCTGCAACACCCTGCGATGAAATTGCCTGCCTGGCCGGATGCCTATATTAATTTAAAAGACGGGCGCACGTTATTCATCCGCGCGATGAAAGACGAAGATGTCCCCACACTTCTGGGATTCATGGAAAAAGTGATGAAAGTGGAGCACGATTTTTATGACATTGTCGGCGTACGTGTTTATGGTGAAATCCTGGCAGTTCCGCGCAAACGCGTCAAGGACCCCTTCACACTTTTGGGAACCATCGACGGGGAATTGGTCGGCTTCGCCAACGGCCGCATGTGGGATAAGGATCTGGGCATCAGTCTTCACACCATGGCTTTCTCACGCCGTGGTCGCATCGGTTGGGCCATGTACTATGCCAAGACCTACTATGCACTGGAAATGGCCGGTGCCAAGGAATGGTGGTCGACATTTGAATCCTATAACGGCTGGCGCATGGCCGGATTTGAGATGGCTCAACCCACCAAGCCATTCCCTCAAATGCAGCATGAACTGGGTGGCGCTACCATCTATTACCTCACCAAGGAAGACTGGGATGCCCGCGTGAAAACCTATGCGCGGGATATGATCGGTGATGACCTGCACTTCGATCCCCCGGCTGAGCTTAAGAAGAAGAATGCGAAATTGACTGTGCCCGCCGAACTGCAGCTTTAGCCCATCCAGAACGTAATCAAACAGCGGACTGATCAAACAGTCCGCTGTTTTTTCCCGGATAACCATCTGTGACTCAACCGAAATTTGATCCGAAAATAATCAATAAACATCTGTCCGGAACTCCTACGGGAAAACCGGTCAATGCCAAGCATTCCGGATCAGGTTTGCGTCTCCCTGAACAGATCCTGACCTGGTATTTACGCCCGATGATGAAGTCGTTGATGAATCTCCGGCAGGATGTACACCCGGACTTCCCTCCCACCCGACCTGGCAGGAAGTATTCCCTCTACGTTCATATCCCCTTCTGCGAGACACTTTGCCCATACTGCTCTTTCAACCGGTTCATCTACCGCGAAGAGCTTGCAGACGTTTATTTTGCTGACCTGCATGCAGAGTTGGACCTGATCGCCAAACTCGGATATCAGTTTGAAACCATGTACATCGGTGGTGGAACGCCCACGATCATGATCGATGAACTGACCGGCATCATCGACCGGGCGAAACAACTCTTTAACATCCGCGAAGTTTCCTGTGAGACCAATCCCAACCATCTCATCCCGGAAATCATTCAAAAACTCAAAGGACGGGTAGACCGCCTGTCAGTCGGTGTGCAAAGCTTCGACCCGCAAATCCTTCGGGCTATCGGTCGATTGCAGAAATTTGGCACTCCAGAACTCATTCTGGAACGGATCGCCTATGCTGCTCCCTATTTTTCAACCTTCAATGTGGATATGATCTTTAACTTCCCGGGGCAAACCGAAGCGATGATCAGGAATGATGTCGAGAAGATCATCCATTCAGCCGCCAATCAGGTTACATTTTATCCACTGATGGTTTCACAGAGTGTCAGGCATTCCATTGGGATCATGGGGGAATACGATCCAAAGGCAGAATTGGGTTTGTATCAACTGATCAATGAACAACTCAGCCAGGCTTTCAAGTCTGAGTCTGTCTGGACTTTTACACGCCAACAACACCAGCTCATCGATGAATATATTGCCAGTTATGAGGAATACCTCGGTGTGGGCTCCGGGTCGTTCAGTTATCTGGACGGAGGCTTGTATTTAAATACATTCTCTTTATCTGCTTATCACAACGCCCTATCAAATGGCAAACTGGCACTGACCGGGTATCGTAAATTTTCCCGCACCGATCAGATGAAATATCGCTTTCTGATGCAATTTTTCAACGGGCATCTGGATATTGACCAATTCCAAAAAGATTTTAAATTGCCGGTCGAAATCGGACTATGGAAAGAGCTTCTGTTCATGAAACTATGGGGAGCCATCCATTCTGACAATGCAGGTCACATCTATTTGGATACACAAAAACAATACCTGATCGTGGTGATGATGCGTGAATTTTTCAACAGTGTCAATCAATTACGTGACCAGGCACGCAAGGCGTTATCCGAAAATGAACGTTTACTCTGCCGGATCACGAACCAGGAATAAATCCTGATGGTTGTATGACAAATTACATGCGTTGTCAAAATAGGTGTCAAATGTAAATTGACACCCTCCTGCATGCAGACTATACTTTTTTAGTTGCATAAATGACAAGGATTCCGGTAATTTCCTGTTTTTATGGATAGAAAGATGCTTATATGACCTTGATTTCCAGATTAGCGGGCAACAAGAAATGGAGCTAGTGACTTCAATAAACCTAATTTCTCCTTCAGATAAAATGGCGAGTAATTTTACTCGTCATTTCTTCCCTCATCCCCAATCGGACTTATTTACTTTATTACGGAGGACTGGATGGCAGTACTAAAAACAGAAATACGCAGCGGCGTCTATTACGATTCCGCCAAATTGATGCAACTCCAGCGCATCCTGGCAGACCTGCCCGGTGTGGAAGATGCCGGTGTCGTTATGGGAACCGACTCCAATAAGGAGATCCTTTCCCATATCAACCTGATCACACCGGAAGTGGAAAAAGCAAATACAAATGATCTCATCATCGTTGTCCGGGCAGACAACGATAAATCAGCCAGTGCGGCAATCGGTAGCGTGGATGAAATCCTGAGCTGGCGCAAGACAGGTTCCGACCAGGAATATCGGCCACGCAGCCTGGAAACCGCAATCGAGCAACTCCCCTCCGCAAAGTGGGTCCTGATCTCGGTCGCCGGTCGATTTGCAACTGCTATTGCAAAGGACGCATTGCGAAACGGCAAGCACGTTTTCCTTTTCAGCGATAACGTCCCTGTTGAAGAAGAGATCGAATTGAAAACCATCGCTGCGGAAAAAGGCCTCCTGGTTATGGGACCTGACTGTGGAACAGCCATCATCAAGGGCGCGTGCCTTGGTTTTGCCAATAAGATACCGGCGGGACCGATCGGTGTTGTAGCTGCCGCCGGCACAGGTTTACAACAAGTCACCTCACGCATCGCCCAACTGGGCAGCGGTATCACCCATGGCATCGGTACCGGCGGGCGTGATTTATCAGAAAAAGTCGGTGCGGTTACCTTCAAGATGGCAGTGGAAGTACTTTCGCGCGATCCTGAGACAAAAGTGATCGTGATGGTTTCAAAACCACCGGCTCCCAAGATTGCCGAAGAAATGATCAAGATCGCCCTGCGCTCCGGCAAACCGGTGGTGGTCAACTTCATAGCCTACCGCCCATCAACCACTCATCGTGACAATCTGTATTTCGCCACCGGCATGGACGATGCCGCCCGTCTGGCGGTCGAGCTGGCAAAAAACACCCCCCATGTACCGGATAATTCCGATCTAAAACTTGAACGCTTTGCGAAGGGGCAGCGTTTCTTCCGCGGTCTTTTCTCTGGCGGGACGCTTGCCTACGAAGCCCAGCATATCCTGGCTGATTATGTCACCCGCGTTTACGCCAATGCTCCGATCAATAAAGAATTGAAAATGGCGAACTCAATGGTCAGTACGGAGCATTCGATCATCGATCTGGGCGAGGATGAATTCACCGTCGGTAGGCTGCACCCCATGATGGATAATGAATTACGCATTCGAAGGTTGTATGAAGAAGGTAAAGATCCTGAGGTGGCGATCATCATGCTGGATGTTGTGATCGGATATGGTTCACATCCGGATCCTGCCAGCGAGCTGGCACCTGCCATTAAAAAGGTAATAGATGAGGCCAAGAAAGCCAAGCGCCATCTGGAAGTGGTGGCAGTCGTGACCGGAACGAATGACGATCCGCAGATACTAAGGAATCAAATCAAACAATTAAAAGATGCAGGTACCTGGGTATCGACCAGTAATGAAGAAGTGTGTCGCTATGCCGGCCGTCTGCTGCGCGCATTGAACGAGGAAGCTGTACCCAGTTCATCAGCAAAACCGGTGGATCTGGCATCCCTGCAGACACCGGTCAGCGGGATCAATATCGGATTGGAATCATTCTACGAAAACCTGAAAGCTCAGAATGTCCCAGCCATTCAGGTCGAGTGGACACCACCTGCCGGCGATAGCGAAAAGCTCAAGGGTATCCTCGAGCGCATGAAAGCCAAGCAGGCTTAACCCTGTATCATCATCTGAATTTATTCAGGAGGAACCACATGGATATCGAGAAAGCCAATGCAAAAGTAGTTGAAGCATTCATGGAAGCACGACCGGTCGTCACTACGATGGCGAAGGCGGTTGAAGTTGTTCCTGGAATGCACGAGAATATGATCCTGCATGCCGGCCCCCCGATTACCTGGGAAACCGCATCCGGACCTGTAAAGGGTGCGATGATGGGTGCTTTGGTCTTTGAAGGCAAAGCCAAAACCCCCGAAGAGGCAGAAAAGATCCTAGCATCTGGAAAGATCGAATTTGCTCCCTGCAACGATCATCGCTGCAGCGGACCGATGGCCGGCATCATCTCTCCATCCCAGCTGGTTTATGTGGTGGAGAACCAGACCCATAAGATTAAATGCTTCGGCAACATGAACGAAGGGCGCGGTAAAGTCCTGCGCATGGGCGCTTACAGCCAGGAGGTGCTCGATAAACTAAAATGGATGGAAACCGTCCTCGGTCCCACCCTGAAAGCTGCCATCGAAGCTATCGGTGGTGTTGATATTCGGGCGATCATCGCGAAATCACTTCACATGGGTGATGATGGCCACAACCGCGAAGATGCAGCCTCCATCCTCTGGACCACGCAACTGGCGCCCTATATTGCCAAAACAGCCAAGGATACCCAGACAGCCTTCGATGTGATCAAGTTCCTGGGCGATAATGCCTTGAGCATTCTTAACCCGATCATGGCCAGTTGCAGATCCATGACCGCCGCCGGTGAA
Organism: uncultured Chloroflexia bacterium; assembly: GCA_963701225.1. Taxonomy (GTDB): domain Bacteria; phylum Chloroflexota; class Anaerolineae; order Anaerolineales; family Anaerolineaceae; genus JAFGXF01. The sequence continues at coordinate 2,481,775 of OY969578.1, forward strand.
AACGTCGAAGGCAGCACCATCGTGACCGTCATGTCCCGCAATGGTACAGATTGGGGCATCAAAGTCAGCGGTTTGGGAGACAGATGGTTCACCGCTCAATCACCTTATGTCAAAGCACTGTACTTTCCCGGTTTCAAGGAATCCGACGCCTGCCGGGATATAGGAGATAGTGTCATCACCGAAACCGCCGGTATTGGCGGCTTTGCCATGGCAGCCGCACCGGCGTTGGTCACCTTCATCGGTGGATCTCCCCAGGATGCGATCAAGACCACCATGGATATGTACGAGATCACCTATGCAGAAAACAAGATGTTCACCATCCCCTACCTTGATTTCCGCGGCACGCCAACCGGTGTTGATATTCGTAAAGTTGTTGAAAAGCAAATTACCCCACGCGTAAACACCGGTGTTGCCCATAAAGATCCCGGTGTCGGGCAGGTTGGTGCTGGTGTCGTATCGGCGCCGATGAGCGTCTTCGAAGATGCCCTGGTGGCATTTGCCGAGAAATATAATATCTAACCCTTACTACTAAACTGGAGGCTGCTATGGATCGCAATCAATTTATCGACATGATGGCCAAGTCCAAGATGTTTGACCTGACCCAGGGTTGCAGTATCTTTACACCACCGTGGCCGGGTGAAAAATCGCTGGAAATCCACTTCTTCAAAAGGGTCACAGGCGCCTATGGTGGTGGTCAGGGCGCCAACGGGCAGATCCTTGACTGGTCGAATACCGTCGGCACCCACCTGGTGGGCGAAACCGCCTTTAACTCGGGTGCTCGTAACATCTCGGATATCCCTCTGACAGATCTGTGCGGTGAGGGTGTTATCGCCGACATCTCAGACATGGTCTCGGATTACAGCCTGTATACGCCTGAGATGATCATGAAAAAGGTAGAGGTTAAAAAGGGCGACATCCTGATCATTAATACCGGCTATCATCGTTATTCCTGGGATCAACCGGACGTGGTCAATCCCAAGGCACAGGGTGGCGTTGAATCCAAGGAATTTGGTTATTTGATCCGCCATCCCGGTCCATCGCCTGAATTCTTCAAGTGGGCGCTCGATATGAAACTCAAGGTCATCGGTGTGGATTGCGGATGCGCAGAGCATCCGATGAACACCCCCATCCGTCGCATGCATGAAAACCATTTCAAGCTTGCTGAAGAAAAACTGGTCAGGGAACACGGCAAGAAATGGGATGATATGTTCCCGCAGGATGAGTACTACCAGATGACCCACATCACCATGCCGAAGAACCACCTCCTGCTGGCAGAGTGCATTGTTGGCGATATTGACAAACTGAAGAACAAGCGCGCATGGATCATGATCATGCCGATCCCCTATATGGAAGTCGAGACCGCATGGTCCCGCGTGGTCGCGCATACAGCTCCCGAAGGCATGTCGGATGAGGAATTCTTCAAAGCCATGGAAAATTCCGAAATGGTCGACATGACCGTGCCGTTCAGCGTCCAGACTCCCCAATGGCTGAACTACGTTCCGCTGTCGGTCACCTATACCAAGCGTGTCGGTGGGCAATACTTCGGAATGGGTCGCAATGGCTCCATCTGCCACGCCAGCATCCACCTCGCCACCCATATGGATGGTGAGAAGCATTTCTACCCGAACGGGCGGGCCATCGGGCAAGTTCCCCAGGAAGAATGGGTCGGCCCGGGTGTCATCGCTGACATTTCCGACAAAGTGAGCAACTCAAGTGTCTACACCCCCAAGATGATCATGGATTCGGTTGACATCCACAAAGGTGACATTCTGGTCATAAAAACCGGCTGGGGAAAACTGGGCTGGAACAGCCCTGACTCAGATGAATTCCGCTATATGGTCAAGCACCCGGGTCCCTCACCCGATTTCTCCAAGTGGTGTGTGGATATGCAGATCAAGTGGATTGGCGTTGACGCAGTCAGCGCGGATCACCCGATGAACACCATCATGCGCCTCTGGCATCCAAAGACATTTGCAGAAGCAAATGCCAAGTTGATAAAGGACTTTGGCAAGGATTGGGACCAGATGTATCCGCTGGATAAGTTCTATCAGGATATGCACTTCAATCTGTTCCCCAAGAAGATCGTTCATGCTGAGAACCTCGCCAACCAGATCAACAATGCCAAGGGCGGCCGTTATTATATCGGCTGCTATCTGCAAAAAGCTGTGGAAGCGGAAACCATGTGGGGCCGCTTCGTTGCATTCAAGGAAAAATAAAACATAAACCTACTGACCTCCAAATGGCAAATCGTCTGGAGGTCAGTATATTGTAAGGTAACAAGCAAATTTTTTTCGGGTGAAGATAACCCCGAAATATTCGATACGAATAAGAAGGAGGAGATTAGCTGATGAAGCCTGCAGCTTTTGATTACTATGCTCCAACCAGCGTGGAAGAAGCGCTCGATCGCCTGGCTGAGTTGGGCTACTCCGGCAAGGTCCTGGCTGGCGGTCAGAGCCTGATCCCGGCCATGAATTTTCGCATGGCGCGACCGGCAGCTCTGGTCGACCTGAACAACATTGCTGAACTCGATTACATAAAAACGACCAAGGAAGGCGGTTTGGTGATCGGTACGATGACCCGCGACAGTGTGGTTGAACACAGCCAGGTTGTACTGGAAAAAGCCTCACTGGTCATTGAAACGATGCCCAACATCGGTCACCCCCAGATCCGCAACCGCGGAACATTCGGGGGCGCCATCGCACATGCCGATCCGGCCGGACAATTACCGGGTATCTCCCTCGCCCTGCGTGCTAAATTACACCTGCTCAAGAAAGGCAGTGACCGTTGGGTTGCCATAGACGACTTTTTCATGGGTCCTTTCATGACCGTGATCGAGCCGGATGAAATGCTTTCGGAAGTGGTCTTACCCCCCCTGCCCGCCAAAACCGGCACAAGCTACAAACAGGTCTCACGGCAGCGCGGCAGCGCAACCCAATCCGCCATCGCATCGGTGGTCACATTGGATGATAAAGGCAAGGTGGCTGAGGTGCGGGTGGTCATGATGAGTGTCGGTGCAACACCGCTCGTTTCCACGGAGGCTGAAAAGCTCCTCGTGGGTAAGGAACCTACTGAAGAGATTTTTAAAGCGGTCGCCAAGAATGCTTCGGAAACCGAGATCGATCCATCCACCGACATGCATGCCACGGCGGATTACCGCAGACACGTAACATACGAATTGATCATCCAATCACTATCTAGCGCAACAGCACGCGCCAAAGGGAAAGAGGGTTAGGATGAGCAGTCTGGTCAATATTAAAGTAAAAGTGAATGGGAAGGACTACGAGCAATCCGTGGAACCCAGGCTCCTGTTGAGCGATTTTCTCCGTCATAACCTTGAGCTCACAGCAACACATGTTGGTTGCGAGCATGGCATGTGCGGTGCCTGCACAGTCCTCATGGATGGTGCTTCCGTTCGATCCTGCCTGATATTTGCTGTCCAGACCGACGGGCATGTAATCGAAACAGCCGATGGACTGGGAACAGAGGAAGCCCTGCATCCCCTGCAGCAGGCGTTCATGGAAGAACATGCGCTGCAATGCGGCTTCTGCACACCCGGTATCCTGATGTCAATTATCCCATTTCTAAGGGAAAATCCGAAACCGACGGATGAACAGATCCGTGAAGCGATCGACGGCAATCTCTGTCGTTGCACCGGTTATGAAAATATCGTTAAAGCCGTCAAAAAGGCTTCAGTAAAAATGGCTGGCAAGGCCGGTTAAGCATGAGAGGTGAAACTGTGGCTGGTAAATACTTTCAACAACCCGTTCTCAGGAACGAAGATCCACGGCTTTTGACCGGCAAGGCGAAATTCATCGACGATATCACCCTGCCCGGTATGCTGCATGCTGCCTTCCTGCGCAGTGATTTTGCTTCCGCCCGGATCAAAAAAATAGATGTCTCGGCTGCCCTCAAACACCCCGGTGTGGTAGCCGTATATACTGCCGCCGATTTCGGAGAATACTGGAAACCGGGTCCACTCCAGGTTCCACCCCCCAGCGTCATCAAAGGCTCCACCTTCAATGCCCGTACCCTGATCCCGATCGCCAAGGACCGGGTCAGGTTCTCCGGCGAGCCAATGGCATTGGTAATTGCCGAGTCGCGTTACATTGCAGAAGACGCCTGTGAGGATATTGTGGTCGACCTTGAACCACTGCCGGTGGTCACCGACATGGAAAAAGCGTTGGAAAAAGGCGCTCCACTGGTTCACGATGATCTGCCCTCCAACCTGGCAGCCGACGTCTTTCAGGAACGGGGCAATTACGAAGAAGCTGTCAAAAAGGCCGACCTGGTGGTAAAACGCAGGATTCTCGTTGACCGTTGTGCTGGCGCTGCCATGGAAAACCGTGGTTTTATTGTTGATTGGGATGACCGCACACATAATATGACCATCTGGGCAACCACTCAAGCTCCAATCCCGTTGCGCAATAGTATTGCCGGACGGTTGGGTCTGTTTGAGAACCAGGTCAGGGTTATCACGCCCTTCATCGGTGGCGGTTTTGGCCCCAAGATCATGACTTCGCAGGCAGACGACGTGCTGCTGCCCATCATTTCCATGTGGCTCAAACGCCCGATCAAATGGATCGAAGACCGCCGCGAGAACTTCCTGGCAACCACCTCTGAACGCGATCAGATCCATTTTGCCGAGATCGCCCTGACCAGGGATGGCAAAATACTGGGAGTCAAGGATGTCTTCCTGCATGACACCGGCGCTTATGATCCCTACGGTATGACCGTTCCATTGAACACCTCGACCCATACGGTCAGCAATTACGAGGTGCCGGCTTTCATCTCCCACATCAAGATGGTCTTCACCAATAAGATGGTGGTTACACCTGTGCGTGGTGCCGGGCGTCCCGAAGGTGTGTTCGTAATGGAACGTCTGTTGGATGCGGCTGCTCGCGAATTAAAAATAAGCCCGGTGGAAATCCGCCGGAAGAACCTTTTGCCTTCCAACAAGTATCCCTATAAATCCGGCATCATTGGTCAGGACTTTGTCGAAGGTGTCCTGGATAGTGGGGATTTCAGAGCCAATCTGGAAAAATCATTGGAATTGATTAAATACGATGATTTTGTGAAGACAGAACAACCCAAACTGCGCGCTGCCGGAAAGAAAACCGGCATCGGTGTGGTCTGTTTTACCGAAGGCACTGCCGTTGGTCCGTATGAAGGTGCCCGCGTAACCGTTGGCTCGAATGGCAAGGTCAATGTAGCGACCGGAATATCCTCACAGGGTCAGGGCCACTTCACAGTTTTCGCCCAAATCGTGGCAGAGCAACTGGGCGTCAGCGTCCGGGATGTCAATCTCATCACCGGCGACACCGGTCACTTTCACTGGGGCGCAGGCACTTTTGCCAGCCGTGGTGCGACTGTGGCCGGAACTGCCGTGTACAACGCCGCAATCAAAGTACGTGAAAAGGTGCTCAAACATGCCTCCAAAGCACTGCAAGCCCCTGAGAATGAGCTGGAACTAACCGATGGTTTAGTCCGGGTAAAAAACAAACCCGAAAAATCGATCCCGATCGGACAGCTGGCGACGATGGCAAATCCGATGCGTGGTGTGATCGAGCCGGGTGTCGAACCCGGGTTGGAAGCCGTTGGCTATTACGGTCCACCATACGGTGCAACCGGGAATGGTGCATTGGCGATGATCGTGGATGTCGATACTGCCACCATGCAGGTGAAGATAGAAAAATTCGTCATCGTCCACGACTGTGGTACGGTCATCAACCCACTCTTGCTCGAAGGCCAGGTGATGGGTGGCATCTCGATGGGGATTGGCAACTCGTTCTATGAGCAGATCATGTACGATGAAAACGGTCAGGTCATGAATGCTTCTTTCATGGATTACCTGCTCCCCCAGGCGACAGACATGCCCGAAGAAACAGTCATCGCGCATAATTCATCCCCCTCACCATTGAACCCTCTGGGTATCAAAGGCGTCGGTGAGGCTGGTGCCATTCCCACCCCATCCTGCTTCATTCAGGCGGTGGAGAATGCCTTTGAAGATGCCGGGATCGAGATCATGGAAACGCCGATCTCGCCCAGTAAATTATTCACATATTTTCGAAAAGAGGTGAAAGATTAAGACTAGCTAAGAATCAATAGATACACTATAATTAAAGGAGTTCTAACTGATGAAAATAGAAGGTGAACACGTTTTCAAGGGTCCACGCGAAGAAGTGTGGGAAATGTTTTACGATCCCGAGATCCTTGCGTCGGCACTCCCCGGAACAACATCTCTGAATCAGGTCAACAAGAATGAATACCAGGGGACTATTACTCTTCGCATCGGTCCTGTATCAGGCTCGTTCGCCGGCAATTTGAAAATCACCAATGAAAAGCCACCCGAAAGCTGTACCCTCATCGTGGACGGCAAAGGCGCCCCCGGATTTCTGAAGGGCAGTGGCAATGTCCTCTTCACTGATTTGGGTGATGGCACAACAAAGATGAAGTACGATGGTGATGTGGCTGTTGGCGGCACGTTGGCCAGCGTCGGTCAGCGAATGATCGATAGTGTTAGTAAAATCATGATTAAAACCGGTTTCGGTATGTTAGATAAAGCATTGGAGAAAAAACATGGCACCAAATAAATCAGACAAGAAAGACGAGATTAGAACGATGCACGAGAATAAGGCTGCAAATAGCGTAGCTAATGGCACGGGTAAGGGTTTAATGAATATAGCAGAAGTTCGTATGGTACTCTATGTTGTCCCAATCGCGCTTATCCTGGCTACTATCGTTTACTTTTTAACCCACTAAGCAAGATCATCAATCTGTTAAGCAAATCGAACGTTGAATATTTGTAGATTAAGAGAAATGAGAGGAGGTGGTTTGTACAGAAAGAGTCCGTAAAGCAATCTTTGTGAGTGTAACTGCAAGACCAATCTTTTTAGAATAAGGAAGGAAGATAATGGCAACTGCAAAACTAAAAGTAATGGGTTATCTACCTAATGATACCCCGCCCTTTGGCAAGATGCTCCTGCTGGGTTTCCAGCATGTCATCACCATGTTCCCGGCGACGGTCCTCTGCGCGCTTTTGATGGGCTTCCCGGTTAGCACGGTTCTTACCGTCACCGGCCTGGGCACCATCGTAGCTCTGCTAGGCGCCAAGTTCAGCATGGGCAAATACATCCCGTTGTACTACGGGTCGAGCTTCAGCTATCTCGCCGCAGTCATGGCAATCACCCAGACTGGATACGGCGTAGTCGCTGACCCCCATGTCCGCTCTGTCGTTCAGGCCGGCTTCCTCGCCACCGGTGTCATCAACGTCATCGTTGGCTTGATCATCCGTCTGGCAGGCGGCAAGAAAGCCGTCGATCTGGTCCTCCCGCCCGTGGTTACCGGCTCGGTAGCCTGCACGATCGGTATCGGTCTGGGCTTTACTGCATTAAATAACTCCAGCGGCTGGAATTTTGGTGCTAATCCGACTGGTCTTTTGTCCTGGTGGCTCGTAGCCCTGATCACCCTGATGGCAGCCGTGCTGTTCTCGGTTTACCTGCAGGGCAAGGGTTTCATTGGTATGCTCCCAATTTTATTGGGCGCCATTGTCGGCTACCTTGCAGCCATCCCGTTCGGATTGGTCGATTTTGCATCGATCGGCAAGACCGCCTGGCTCACCGCTCCCGAATTCACCTTCCCGGTCTTTAATGATCCGGCATCATTGACTGTGATCATTGGTGTGGGTATCATGTGCATCGCCACCATCCCCGAATCGACCGCCCATCTGTACCAGATCAGCCTGTATGTCGACCATTTGGCTGAGGAACAAGGTCGCGAGAAGTACGGCCTGGCTCAGTACATCGGCCTGAACCTGATGCTCGATGGTTTGGATGACATCATCAACGGTCTGTTCGGTTCCACCGCCGGTACGAACTACGGCGAGAACAACTCCCTGATGGTCATCACCCGCAACTACTCCGGCCCGGTCTTGCTGACGGCTGGCGTCATTGCGATCGTCCTGGGCTTCATCGGTCCACTGCGCGATATAATTTACAGCATCCCGACCGCTGTTGCCGGTGGCCTGTCCATTTACCTGTTTGGTGTCATTGGCATGCAGGGTATTGCACTGATGATGGCCGAAAAAGTCAATCTCTACAGTCCGAAAGAGCTGGCTCTGGGCGCTATCATCCTGATCGTCGGTATTGGCGGCAACATTGGTTTCCCCAATGGTATGCTCCCGGTTCCGCTGCTTCAAAGTGTCTTCCCCTTCGGCTGGCCTGCGATCGCTACGGGTGCTGTTCTTGGCATCCTCATCAACCTCATTTTCCTGTTCTTCAAACCGCCGACTGAACGTGCCCAGGTTGGGTAAACTTTCTCCCTGATCTCAGGGCTCGAGTCTCCCGAATATGTAACACATGGGGCGCCGGATTAATTCCGGCGCCCCTATTTAAGCACTACACCTGGGTTGGGTTGGAAAAATCCGCTATGGTATAATGCGCGGGTTGTCACCGACAAGGTTTATCCTGAGCAAACGACTTTGAAAACAAACACCATCCTCGTAACCGGCGCAAGCGGTAAGACCGGGATATCAGTCATTCAGTCTTTATTGGATAAAGGATATTCTGTCAGAGCTTATGTCCATCGTTCCAGCCAGGTAAATCTCTTTGACAACAGAGTGCAGCTATTCATTGGGGATCTAAGCTCCACTCACGACCTTGCCCATGCGATGGATGACGTCACAGCCGTATATCACATCTGCCCGAATATGCATCCTGGTGAGGTGAGCATAGGTAGACGAGTCATCCAGGTGGCGAAAAGTGCCGCGATTGAGCATTTTGTTTTTCATTCCGTGCTCCATCCGCAAATCAAGGAAATGCCGCATCACTGGAATAAAATGCGGGTGGAAGGATTATTATTCAAATCAGGCTTGAATTACACCATCCTGCAACCAGCTGCATACATGCAGAATATCCTGCAATATAAAAAAGCGATCCTTGAACAAAAAGTATATGCTGTGCCATACAATGGAGAAACCCGGATCGGTATGGTAAATCTGGATGATGTAGCTGAAGCGGCTGCCACTGTCATCTGCCAATCCTGTAATTACGGTGGTATCTATGAGCTTGCGACACATGAAGCCCCATCGCAGGTTAAACTGGCACAGCTGATCAGCCAGGTCGTTCATAAAGAGATCAGATTTGAAGAACTGCCACGGAATCAATGGATAAAGGATATACGTAAAACCGGGATGACTGATTTTGCGATTACCACCCTGATCAAGATGTTTGAATACTATGAAACTTACGGGTTTTATGGTAATGGAACCACCCTGAGTGCGATCATCAACCGGAAACCAAAAACTTTGATCCATTTTATTAGAAATAATTTTACCTAAACGAAGCGGAGTGATCATGGTAGATAAAAAGAAAAGCCAGCATATGAATTTTGCGCATGAAGCTATCCCGATCCTGTTCAATACTCAGTACCCGGGTTTCATGCAATATCTCGAACGTGATCGAACCAGATTCCTGGAGTTCTGGTGGAAACATGTAGGGGACCAACTCGACAAATCCCTCTGTAAATCCCCAAATGGGTTGAATTATCAGATCAAAGAGCTGGATGATAAGAGGAAAATCATTCTGATCACGCTTCCCACTCCAGAACGGGTGGGTGAGGCTTATTTTCTGGCCTGTGTAAAACTCCCGGAAAAGCGGATCCCCTTTGTAAAGATGCCTTATACCCGTGTGATATCATTATATAAATCTGAAGATGATGCTGGCCAACCTTGTACCCGGATGTCGTATATAACACCTCAAGCCCGTATCATCCCGATCGGTATCGGCCCGGAACCCGATGCTGAGCTTTTCACATCCGAAGTGCGTAAGATCCTGAAAATATAAACCTGGAGGTTACTTGTGTTCAATATTGACAATGGTATTTTGTATACCGGTCTGGCGCTTATCTTCTTTTATCTATACCTTGCCTGGTTGCGAGGGCGAAAACGCCGTCTGGCGCGCGAAACGGCTATGGCAATAAGCCGCGCTCATGGTGCCAAGAAAAAAGAATTGGCGGCCAAACTGCCTGACTCTAACCAGCCAAGCTATCAAATCCGGAGCTGGGTTTTGGTCGTCATCACCATGGCGCTCATGCTTCTTTCCCTGCTCGTCCGAAACGGAACCCTCCTCAGTGAATTCAAGGATTATTGGTGGATTGCATCCGTGGTCGGTGTGATTGGATTTACCTTCTGCTTTAAATAATCCACTATTCTCAAAAAAACCAGGTCTCTATTGGAGACCTGGTTTTTTGTTATTTAATCGTAATTTTTGGCGGTTGCTTGATGGTTATATGCTTGCCTTTAGCAGCCTTTTTAGATGACGGGGGGTTCTTGTTTGTCCTCTGAATTATAAACTGCACCAGCATCGGCAGGATCAACAGAGCGCCAAGGGCGGTCAGGAGGATCACAAACAGACGCCAGGCATCCCCGGTATCCACATCTGGTAATACACCACCGGGGTTGTAATCTGTTTTACCGGTCCCCGCGGCGATGTCCGATTCACCGATTACTACTCTCAGACTGCGGCGGATGCCATCCCGCAATTCAGAAGGCGTCCGGTACGTAATGCGATATTCACTCTTGAGCAGATAACCATATCGTTCGTAGATGCTCTTCAATGTTACCGCATCATTGGCATACGCATACAATCCACCGGCCTGTCCGGCGAGTCCCTTAAGACCTTTTTCATCTAGACCAGAGTTCAAGCCTTGTTTATTGGGATCCCCCAGACCGACCGTGGATATTGACAAACCACTGTCACCGATACCGGTGATAACACTTTGAGGGTCAGCCTGGCTGCGGTTATCCAGCCCATCAGTCAATGCCACAATCGCTTTGCGCCCTGAAATAGTGTTCAGGATCTCCTCCGCCTTGATCAGCGAATCGAACAAGGCAGTATCCTTGCCGGCGATCAGGTTTCGGATGGCTGTTTTTACCCTTTCCAGATCCGTTGTGACCGGCTGGATATATTGCACCTCGGTGTTAAAAGCCATAACGCCAACCTGGTCTCCCGGATTCAACAGATCGATATATGCTATAGCTGCCTCTTTGGCAGCCTGCAACTTACCAGCCTCGTTCATGCTGCCTGAGACATCCATCACCAGCATGGTGGTCAGAGGTCCAATCTCGCCTTCACCTGAAATCTCGAGCGGACTCATCAATTGATCGTTTTCATATATCCGAATCTTTTTGGGATCGATTGCCCACGGCTGGCCGTCGGCACCCGTTACCGAAATATACAGTGTCACCTGTGGAAATTGCGAGACATCCACCTGGGTGATTTTCGCTTCAGGTTCCGCCTGCTCGGCTTTTGCCGAAATAACAGACGCGGGTGATGCCAGTACACCACAAATTCCCAATAAGACAAGTAAAGCTCGATGGATAAGATGTGTTTTCATCGCATCACCTCTTTTCATGATAGACCAGCTCGGTATTGCCCAGCTTGATCGTCTGATGGTCATTCAACTCTGTTCGTTCAATCCGCCGATTGTTTATAAATGTTCCACTCATGCTCATGTCCTTGATCTCGAAGGTACTGCCATCGCCGGTCAGCATGGCATGCTGTGGCGAGATATCCGGATCCGGCAGCACTATCTCAGATTTGAGAGCATCACTGCCAATAAATATTGACGGACCGCGTGCCTTCATGAATTTATCCAGAATGAATTCCGTACCCTTCAACTTGCCGGATTTCACTTCGAGCCAGGCACGTGCGAGCAGGACAACAATCAGGGATATGAAGATACCTATGCTGGCACCAAGCAGTATCATCCCGAGCGCCTTGCCAAGTAGCAGATTAGATAAACTCTGGGCGAATATCTCCATGAGGGATCCTCCCACCACTCCACCGATCAGCCCTCCCAGCATACCCTTCCAAAGTTGAGAACCGCTGGTTATCCCGGCTGCAAGACCGATCACCAGTCCAAAGAACCCCCAGCCTATAGCCCGGCCGAGGATACCGGCGCCAACGGTCTGGAACAACCACTCGCTGAGCGGTAACGCAATAGCACCGGCCACCAGCCCTATGATGGCTCCAATCAGCAAGCCCTTGAGTGTTTTCACCCAATGGCGTGAGAGCATGCCCTCGATGGCACCCAGCAGGACCCCGAATGTCAGGCCGATGACGGCTCCGACCGGGATCTCAGCAAGATACACGTTAGGTGTGATCGATAGACCGATCAGGTTGCTTGCCTGCCAGCCGATCAGACCGCTGATCGCACCCACGATCATAAAAAAGTATGTTCGTATTATTTTATTCATCGGGATCCTCCCGTTAGATCAAGTTATGCCAGCCGATGATGCTTGCGCCGTTTAACCCATTTAACTCATAGAAACCATAATAACGCCGCGCATCCAGGAAGCCATCCGGTTGGCGAATAAAGAAACCAGCCTGTCCGCTGCGAGGTTCGATCACCAGAGCGGTCTGGTAGGTTTCAGGAAAGAAATGTTCGTGCAGCCAGGTATCGTATCCCGACAGGAAAACCCCCATGCCGGGATGGGTGTGGTACCACCCAACGATTATTTTACCAGGGTGGCTGGCTTCAATTTCCTGCCGGAAAGCCAGCAGGCTGTCGGTCGTGAAGGTAAGGAAGGCGCTCCCGTAACGGGTATGGCGCGCCGGCAAGGCGGCATCCACCACGATGAATTGAGAACCCGTGATGGCATCCTGACACCACCTGCCCGTCAACGCGCCTCCCACCTCGTTGTCAAGATCTGACATGGCGTGCAGGCAAATGCGGCTATAAGCCGGCTGGGTAATAAAAACATCCACCTGCGGTCGATCAAGCCAGTGTTCATCACGTTCGTAGATCGACTCGTACCGTTTTGAACACCATGCCGGGGAATATGCCATGCGGGGCGATCTTGTGGGCTCAGGAGCCAGCTTAATGCGCAGCGGCGACACTATTGCTTCCTTACCTTTCACGACAGTCCGATTTTTCACCCGGCTGTGACGTCTGCAGTCATCATCAGGCGGTCGCCTTCCGGAACACCTGCACCTGAAAGCGTCTCGTCTTCTTTTAACTCACGTCCAAGCGCTTTGCTATCCAGACGGTAATACATAGGCCGTCCATCCGGGCCGGTCACCGGCAAGCTGAGCGACGTGGTCAGTTCCGGTAGCAATTCCTTGACGGGGACATCATCCGGTATCTCCGCCGTACGGGTTCCCCCTGAAGGTAAAACAACATTGACAGATAAATCAGACATTTCATTCTCCTTTCGATTCTTTGGTCAGACTATTTGATTTTGATCTTGGGCCTTTTGTGAGCCACAGGTTGGGCCCTGATCTTGATTCGCTCCGGGCGCAGCAACTCACGCTGATCGACCGGAAATGCTCTGGGGTGACTCTTGCGATACTCACGACACCAACGGGCAGCTTCCACATCCCACGGAAAGGGTGGCTTGGTTGGATCATCATGATAATTCTTATACTGGACCATTTCTCCCAGCATGATCACCAACCGGTCGAGCGAGCGACTGGCAGTCCACCAGGCGGCATCAATGCATACACTGCCGTTGAGATGATTAATGTTGGGGTGCCAGATGGGCGTCAACCATTTCATCCCCGGCCAGCGCTGGGGATACTGGTTATGAAGATAGATCTCCACCTGGTGCTTTTCCCCGATACGCGGTGTGCCTCTCCCATCCACACCAACGATGCCCTTGCAGGTAAAGGTAACGATATAGGTTTCTGGCGGCATGCCGGGTTTGGCGACGCGCGTGGTGAAGTTGATCATGTCGCTGCGTGCAGTCAGTGCCTGCATCAACTCAAAATCCGCTTTCAGCCGTCGGATGCGTGGGTTCTGATCCAAACCCATCGCCCCGGCAGTAATATCGGCTGTAAGCATCAACCGGTCGTTCTGGGGGACGCCTGCCTCCGCGAGGGTTTCACTTTCACCCATTTCACGCCCCAGGGCTTTGCTATCCAGCCGGTAACCCATCGGCCGTCCATCCGGACCGACGGTTGGTAGTTTTAACATCGAGGTTAATTCAGCCATCAAGTCCCTGACCGGCACGTCATCCGGTATTTCAGCCACACGGGCTCCCCCGCTGGGTAATATGATTGTCAATGTGAGTTCAGACATACTCTCTCCTGAGGTTAATGGTTGTAATGCGGCACCTGGCAGGTGCCGGTAATTGCCCAGCAGTCGGCGTGATGGAGGGTATGACAGATCGAACATTCCACCACACCTCGTGGATCGTTGCGTTTAACCGGTTCAAGACAATATGGACAGCGATGTTCTTCAACCGGTGCTATAACGATCTTTTTTGAAGTCCGTTTTTTTATGACAGCGGGTGTCGATCGAGCCTTTTGTTGTACCGAGCCGGCTGGTTTTTTCTTCTTCGCAGATCGTTTTTTAGGCTTTATTACCGCATTTTTCCGATTTTGTCCGCCAATCCGCCACGACGTGGTACGAGAAACTGCCGGTACCTCTCGCGTGTGGGTGGCAGTGCTTCCTACCGAAGCAGATGTCGCCCGGGCAGCAGGTTGGGTATTGCTTGAAGAAGATCGACCTGCAGCGCTTTGCGTTTGGTCAGGTTTGTGGAAGGCCAGACCGGCAATCAGGGCAGAAATGCTGCCTAGGATGATCAATCCCAACCCAAGCCAGTCGGTGGTTGTTCGAAAAAAGTACAGCGGACCAATCCCATATTCCCAGTCCGTCATACCACCCAGCACCAACAACCCGCATATAACACCGGTGAGGGATACGATCCCGCGCAGGAAAGCGCGCCGGTTTGCAAGCAGAACGCGGGTAAAGAAGCCGGCTGTCAACCCTATGCCAGCTGCACCTGCCAGATTGATTATCACCTCGACGCCCTTGAACAACACCGAGCGGTCAGTCATACTGGAAAATCCAAGGGCAGAGAATGCGCTGACCAGTAGAATAATTAGAAACCGGATCAATAGACCCTTATTTTCGGGCGAACCATTTTGGCGTGGTGAACGGGTGGGCATAATGATCTGGTTGTTCAATCACGAATGACGATGTGTTTTTTGCGGATTGTGATCGTCTCTGAGGGTTGGTCTGCCTTGATCCGGATGCGATGGCGGAACGACAGGCTGTCGCGCGGCTCGACCCGCTCAAAATGCTTAAAATGCAAGGCGTCCGGCAGGTCCCCGGTCAGTTCATAAAAACGATACTCACTCTGGTTATGGGCACGCAGGATTTGTAGTGGCGGGATCCCCAGATTGGCCAGGGTGTGGTGCAAAAAAGCTTCACTGCCGGTGATCTCATGGGTCAGGCTTGTTTCCCGCAGCGTCCCGCATTCAGGGCAATGCCCTTCTTCGAAGCTGACCTGTGATAGCGGTTTGAGAATTGGAGTAACCGTGTGGCAAACCGGACATTCCAGCGAGATGATCAGCTCCTGGTCCAGCTCAAGCACAACCCCATCTCCCAGATCGGCGCGAATGACTTTCAACAAGTCCATCAGGGTGGCGCGTTCGGCGCGCAATGGCAATTCGGTTATTTCACCATAAATCCAGTGACTTTCACAACCATCCCGTGGCAGGTAGGCTGTAGTATGCATTTCATTTGTTAGTCCGTTGTAATGGACAACTTTACCCGCTTCAACCGGCAATCCATTAATGATCTTGAGCGCCTCCTGAGACTGCATGCCACCGATGATGGCTGCAATCGTCGGGGTGGTCGGTACTTTTCCCAGCAGGATATTCTGACGCGCAAGCAACGGGCAGGAGTAGCGCAGGGATAAATCTCGTATGGCATCTTCGGTCAGGGTGCACTCGTAACAGGCGCCATCGCCAGGCACAAACACACGCATCAACCCCAGCAATTCCTGAATAGCGCCGTCCACCCAGGGTTTGCCCATCCAGTAACAAAAGCGGTTGATTGCCAGCCGTGCTTCGCGGTTATCCAGGCAGCCGATGACGACATCCATACGACGGATAACTCCCAACCCCAAAGCGGAGGTCACATCCCCATCGAGGTATTGAACCTTAACCTGGGGATTCAATTGCTTTGCACGCGCGGCTGCAATTTCTGCCTTGCTGCGCTGGTTATCCGCTTCGCGGAACAGGACCGAGCGACTGAGGTTGGCCGCTTCAATCGTATCAAAATCAATAATAAATAAATGGCCGATCCCCATCAGCGACAGGTTCTTAATGACTTCATTGCCCAGCGCGCCCGCCCCCACCACCATCACTCGGGCTGCCTGAACCTTATCACGCTCCCACCATGATATGAATTCAAAGGTGCCGAGCCGGTCGGTTTGCAGATTGGGAATGTGGATCGGTTTTTCCGGTGTAACCGGCAACCGTCTGGGTCCCTCGGGTTTTTCCTGAACGGTGCCCTCTGTTGATGTTTCCGGTTGTGATTGCCCAATACTCGCAAGCTCGCGAATGCCGGGCAGGCTAGTTTCATCAACCTGGCAGACAAACCAACCCACGCCGGGCTTTGCCTCGATCAGGCGGTTTTTGCCCAGGGTGTTGAGCGCCTCACGTAACGTGGCACGGCTGACACCGAATTGGGTGATCAAATCGCGCTCCGAAGGTAGCTGTTGGTCCGGTTGGAAACTGCCTGTCAGGATCATGGCTGCCAGCTTGCCTGCCACGACCTCAGCCAATGAATAGTGTTCGATGGGTTGGATGGTCATAAGGTGTCCATAACTGGTTATCTGGTCTGACCTCTATACCAGTTATTATAGCGAGAGTTTTCCATTTGTCAAGACCCCAATTTTCCAGAATAAGAAAAAAGGCGGCCCCATGAGCCGCCTTAATGATGCATCTTTTCAGCGATTTATTGTGCCGGGATATTAAAATAATTATAGATCGCCTGAGAAAGCTGGGCGACCATCAGATTGACCGGATCGAATACAACCTGAACCGGGTCATAGAGGTAGATGGTCAGAACGTAGTCACCACCGGGTGAATAGATCAGGGCAGCATCTGCCATGGTGTGGATGACACCATCGGTAACATCCACCGCCCAGCCGTGCTTATGCGCCACCTGGGCACCACTCGGAACTCCGGCCTGTATCAAGACGGCGATCTTATTGGCAGCCAGCAAGCTGACCATCTGCTGGCATTCTTCCTGGGTGATCTCTCCCGGGAAAACGGCAATCAGCGCTCCCCCACCCGTTTTAGAACATTGGTAGATATCCTCGAGCAACATGCCCATGTCAGCCGGGGTGGTCTGGTCATAGATCTCGGGATCGGTGGTTACATCCGGGCGCATATTGGCAGGTGTCTCGTAAATACGGAGCAGCGCCGCACCCTGGTAGAAGAAACCCGCCCAGAAGGTATTGACCAATCCCAGGCTTTTCATGTCATCGGTGACCAGTATGGGTGCCAGGTTCTTATCGAGCACCGTCTGCGCAAGCAGGTCTGTCGAGTCATTATCCGATTTGTCGATCATCTCAGCCATCAAGGTCATGGCGGTTGGCGAAACCGGCTCATTTAATCGCCGGTAGGCTGATACCATGACGGGTATCTTTAATGTTGACAGCGCAGAGAAGGGAATATTCGGTTCAATCGTGGCTGCCTGATCTGCCTGATAGGCAAAATGTATGGTCTGATTGGTTTGAAGGTCCTTCATATATATCTCTATCAATCCCTTAAAATCAGATAAATGGATATTCTGTTTCAACAGGATCTCGAGGTTTTGAAGAGTCGGACGGGGAGCGGAATCTTCCGTATAAACCAGGAATACGACCCGGCTGGTGGCTGAGACCAGCGCATTGCTAATATCTGTGACCGCACGGTCGACATCCAATGTCATACCTGGTTGACCTGGAGGGAAGTCCGTCCGGCCGGGTACCGGCACGGGCGGTGAAGAAGGCAGATCGAAACGGGCAGCTATTTCATTCTCCAGGTATTGCCGCATGGCATCCTCGCTGATCACAGACCGCAATGGGATATTCACAGTATTTTTGGATCGTCCCCACATAAAATCCCAAAATCCCTGCCAGAAAGGCTGCGCCACGCGTTCCAGGTCTGCTGCTGCCATCATGTTTTCCAGATCCAGTTCAAAGCCCAGCGATGAGGGTTTGATCTGGATGATCGTTTCCCCGGAACGTAGTTCGATCGCCGATGCATACACCTTCAGCAAGCGGTCTGTGGCTTGCTGGGGATTGATCCCACCCACCGGGACTCCCGCAATGGCCATGCCGGAAGGAAAACTCGAGCGGATTCGGCTGTAGCGCACCAGACTGACGGTAAGCAGGATCACCGCCAGGACGATCATAAATAACGATATCCAACGTAGAATTGAGAATCTTGATTTACGTTTCAAGGGAACCTCTATCCGCCGAATTGTACCAGATGGCAGATGTCAGGGATTAAAATCTGTTAAGCTTCCTGCGAGGGATTGGTTTTTCCCTCCCTCAGCAAATGGCGCGCCAGATCCAGAGCATCTAGCCTGGTGGTCACCCGCCCCTCGACCTGAGCCAGGCGCACTGCTTCGAGCAATTCACCAACCAGCGGACCGGATTCGATAGACAATTCCTGCATCAACCCGGTGCCATCCAGCAGTTTTGGCGGTTTTATCATACGCTCTGGGTATTCCCACCAGGCTTCCAGCAACTGACGACAGATCGCCAGCTCTTTTTCGAGGATCTCGCGCGTGATGGTAGTACCATATGTCGCCAGCGTATCCGCCAGGCTCAGCAGGCAGATCGCAACCCCGGCATCACCTGCCTTTTGGAAGAAGCGGTAGATGGCGCGTGGAGACGCCCCTTCACCGGTGGCTGCCAGGTGGTGGATACGCATATGATTTCTGACAACCCGCTCCAACCAGTCGATCTCGTCATTGCTCAGCTCCAATGCCAGACCACGGCTGACTATGGCCGGCGATCCCAGTTGCTCGTGCCGATAGAAATGGCGCTGTTCATCCTCATCGATGGTCGCCGCCACCGGCTTGCCGGCATCATGGTAGAGAGCAGCGAAGAATAACAGTGCCCGTTTCGTACGCCCTACTGTTGGGCATTCGTTCATGTAATCGCTGAACCCGTCCCGGTAACGCCCCAGGTGAAGCGAGACCATCCCCATAAGCCAGTTGCTCTTGCCCTTTTGATCCGGTCTGCATGTGAGAATTGACAGTACTTCCTGCAGACTGGTAAGGGATGCCAGGGTATGCTCCCAGGCATTCAGGACGTGCGGCGAAGTCTGTTCGGTATTCAAGAGCGCCAGCAGTTCCGGAAAGAGTACGCCCGTCCCGCCCAGAACGTCCAGAACACGCAGGACACGCTCCGGATGATCTTCACCGAACAACCGAAAGACCTCATCGCGGATGCGCTCAGGTGCAGAGCGATCCAGCTGTGGAAGCGCCGTCTTAATCTGGGTGATAGTACTTTTTTCCAACCGAAAACCTAGTGAGTTAGACAGGCGCAACCCGCGCAGGCAACGCACCGGATCAGCCAGCATGGCATCCGCACCACAAGCTTTCAGTTTTTTCGCGTGCAGATCCCCCAAGCCGCCTGTGGGGTCGATCAAGGTATTCAGGTCCTCCAATTCGAGCGCCATCGCATTGATGGTAAAATCACGCGCCTCAAGATCAGCCCGGATGGTCACGCCATTTTGCTGAATAAAATCCAGATAAATCTCGCTCTCATCGGGGAGCTTATGGATCACCCGTATCGTATTGCGTGCCTCATCCATCAGGAATGAAACTGCGCTCAAATCCTTTGCCACCGCTTTAGCGAGCTGGCGCGTGTCGCGTGGCAGGACAAAATCCAAATCGCGCAATGGTCTGCCAAGCAGCATATCGCGCAGCGCACCACCTACCAGCCAGGCATGTAAACCGGGTGGCAGGTGATGCTTCACCGTCTCGATCAACTGAAGGTGTTGCGGGGAAAATGGCATCTCAGGCGCCCGGGGGGTATTTCGCCAAATCGATCACACCGATAAAAGGCAGGTTGCGAAAGTACTCATCCAGGTCCAGTCCGTAGCCGAATACAAATTTATTCGGGATGGTGAACCCGCTATAACGGATCGGCACCTTGACCTCGCGTCGCTCGGCCTTGTTGAGCAGCGTGCAGACTTCCAATGATTTGGGTTTGCGGGTGGAGAGCAGGTTTAACACCGACAGGATGGTCCTTCCGCTGTCGATGATATCTTCGACGATCAGGATGTTGCGTCCATCGATGTTGGTTGTCAGGTCGAGAGTGATGCGCACCTGACCCGAACTCTCACGCCTGCCCGCCCCATAGGATGAAATTGCCATGAAATCGATCGCCACCGGCACAGTGATGGCGCGCATCAGATCGGTCAGGAACATCACCCCACCGCGCAGGATGCAGATTAATAACAGTTCTTCACCCTGATAGTCGCGACTGATCTCTGTACCCAATTCGGTGACACGCTTCTGTAGCGCATCCGCCGGGATGAGCACCTCTTTCAGAAAACGTTTGTAATCATCCATCTGTGCCTCCCTAATCCCGTGGAACTTGATGATGGTGACGGCAGCGCGCCTCGTACATCTCGGAAGCTCCAACAATAACTATTGGGTCATCATAGCGGGCAGGCTTGTTGTTGACCAGGCGTTGCGTGCGCGTGGCGGGTTCACCACATACCATGCAGATTGCCTGGAATTTGTCGACCTTCTCGGCTTTTGCCATCATCACCGGCATCGTGCCGAATGGCTCACCGCGGAAATCGCAATCCAGCCCGGCTACGATCACGCGGATGCCTTTATCCGCCATCTGTTGGACGACCTCAACAATACCTTCATCGAAAAACTGGGCTTCATCCACACCCGCCACGGTCGTGTCGGCATCGAGTTTGGAAAAGATCTCGGTGGACGAACCGACCGGGATGGCATCATAATCTGTGCCTGCGTGCGAGGCGACTTTCTCGACTGCATAGCGGATATCAATGGACGGCTTGAAAACCTGCACCTTCTGTTTGGCAATGGTGGCGCGTCTCAGCCGGCGGATGAGCTCATCCGTCTTGCCGCTGAACATGCACCCACAAACAACCTCTACCCAGCCATGATCACTTTTCATATCGCTCCCTCAATAAAAAATGGATTAATCAAACCGACAGATGCGGCGTGCATCTGTCGGTCAAGTGTAAAGCGTTAACTGCCAATCTGGCAAGAGCCCTAGACGGCAATTTCCTCAGCCGCGGCAGGTAACTCATAACCAAGCTGACGAAGCGCTTTCTTTAGATCGATCAGGGATTTGCGTCCAAAACCGTCGATGGCCAGCAGGGCGGCTTCGCCTTCAGCCAGTTTTTCGAGCACCTGGCCGACCTTGGTGATCTTGGCTTTCGCCAGTGCTTCGGTGGCACGTGTACCCAGCGCGAGCTCGGCTACCGGGCGTTCAGGCGAAACACGTTCCTGGGCACGGGCTTTTTTGGCATCGGCATGGCTCTGGCGAGCCTGCAACTTCTTATAGAAGCGGTCAACCTGACCCTCGATGTCGATGATGCGCGCCATTTCACCAGTAAAGAACGGGTGACATTTCGAGCACACTTCGGTGCGGATCTCCTTTTTGGTGGAGCCGGTGGTCCAGGTATTGCCGCAAGCGCAAGTCACCTTGGCATCCGGGTAGTAGGTGGGATGAATATCTTTTTTCATTGCAAAAACACGATCCTTTCAGTACAAGCCTTGAATGAGGGGGATACGTTATCCTGGGGGGAAAACGCTGACCTTTTTCTGGCCGTTCGGCAGGGTATCGTAAACCACGACGCCGTTGAGGGTGGCAAAGATGGTGTCATCCTTGCCGATGCCGACATTTTCGCCGGGTTTGATGCGCGTGCCGCGTTGGCGCACGAGGATGTTGCCCGACAGGACCACCTCGCCGGCGTACTTCTTGACGCCCAGGCGTTGTGCATTGCTGTCGCGACCGTTGCGGGATGACCCGCCGCCTTTTTTGTGTGCCATCGTCTTTACTCCGTTATCTTTTCAATCTGCAGCAGGGTGTATTTCTGGCGGTGTCCGGTCTTGACGCGGATGCGCTTCTTCGGCTGGTATTTGAAGACCGTCAACTTTTCACCCTTGATATGTTCGACGACCTTTACGCCGACATTCGCGCCGGCAACGTTTGGTGTACCCACCTTGACTGTGTCGCCATCCACCAGCAACAGGACCGATTTCAGGTCTAGTTTCTTGCCGACTTCCTCGGGCAGCAGATCAACTTCGATCCTGCCGCCTTCGACGGCTTTGTATTGCTTGCCGCCACTTTCAACAATTGCATATTTCATTTTCAGTCTCCAATCTTCACTTCACCGGCCGCCGCGCGGGCCTGCCGCCCGTGGTCGGGGAAGTTGGGGATATAAATTACTGCCCCGGGAACTTCAGCCGGGGCGAAGAGGTAAGTATTATAAAGGCATGTGGAAGGATTGTCAAATGGCTTTTATTATTGCAGAGACTCTAATTCGTAGGTATCGGCATTTTCTTGAATCGCCATTTTTTATAACACTTACGGAGATAAGGCAAGTGTGCCTCCCAGTCTGTTGCTGAAAGAGATGTAATGGGTTTTAACACAATGTTCTTCTTGTTGAAGATGTGAAAACCCCAGGAAAATCCGAGTAATGGCGTCACGATCCGACGGTCGCCACGTAAAGGCGATGCTGCAAGAAAACTATGAGCGATCCAATCAAGGTCAACCTGTTTTTTTCGCGATGGCGCATCGAAAAGCGTTGGGTTGATGCCATACCAGCAGTAAGGCGACAGGGCATGTTTGTAAAGGTCAAATGGATCAAAAGGGTCCATTTCAAACTGACGTCCATGAAATGAATTATCAGAAGAACACACAAGTTGAACCCATCCCAGCAACCCTCCATACCCACAGGCAGGAAAGTCAATAGTCGCTTTACAATTGGCGAGGCCAACCGCACCCTCCCGAGCACTTAAATCTGCCGGTTCCAACGTTGTTTCCAAAGTGACAATGACGCGCCCCTGATGACCTTGATGTGTAAAAGGTAATTCCGTTCGCATGGTTCTGTTCCTATTTGATTCACGGGTTTTTTTACTGCAGCCGCCCAGCTCGTTGGTAGACGCCCATTAGGCCACTAATATCCAAACCGTTTATGGCAGATTACCAAGCCCATCCCTTTTCTGAATTATATCCTGATCAATGCCGCTATAATCGTTATTGTTATTAGATTGGATTAGCACTCCTCTAAGCGCAGAGCGACCCTGCAATCATACGATGCGGTCCATCCATGACATGGAAAGCATCTCATCATATCAGTTTTTCTGGTCCTTTATATGATATCTACTTCCAGTACTTTACGCAACAGACATACTGCAAGCAATAGGTAGATAAAATGAGCTATCAAGGCGAGGCAATGCGATGTAAGCGATCAAAGATGGCTAGATCGTAATTCCTGAAATTACACAGAAGTTGAAAAGAAAAGCAGGCAATTATCAATGAATCACTAAAAGATTTATTCCGTATAATTATCCATATTAATATGATCTACAATTATTTTTCAGTATATTTCCTGGTTTGCCATTTCCACTTACTATAGGAGATACTAATGAAGTCATCGTCGATCGCAAAAGTACGGAAATACGCGGAAGAATATTTTACATCCGGCCTATATTGTGCGGAGAGTGTGGTTCTTTCCATCGCCAGGGCAGAGGGTGTAGAGTCTGACTTATTGCCTAAAGTTGCCACCGCATTTTGCAGTGGCATGGCTCGATCTTGCAGCACATGCGGAGCCCTCACTGGAGCCATCATGGGTATCAGTCTCGTTCTTGGTCGTTCTACACCGAATGAATCCGTGGAACCATCATACACAGCAGCCCGGAAACTTATCAAGGAATTCGAGCAGGAGTTTGGCGATCGCAACTGCTATGATTTGTTGGAGGGCTGTGACCTGGACACTCCGGAAGGTCAAGCCTTGTTCGTAGAAAAGAGACTCATTGAGCAATGTCTGCAAATCACCGGTAAAGCTGCTGAAATTGCTGCTCGCATCATCGTAGAAAGCAATGGCTGACCAGATGAAAACAATCTAAGCGACCATATACCATTCGCCATATGTGCCTCACAACCAGTGAGAGCGAGATAGACACATTGCATCCTTTCTATTTTCGAGTTTGATCGAAAGTGAAGCTTTCTCATGCAACTAAGTCACATTTCTGTTTACAACGAGCACATCACTACTAAATTTTCTTGCATAGTCTATTGCTTTTGTAATATCGCCGTCTGATAAAGATCGAACAAAACCTATTTCCTGACCATAGAATTCAAAATATGTTCCATCTTCAAATACCAGGAAGAGTTGAGTTTCTGGGCTGGTATCTATTCCAGACCGGAAAACAACCGAACTAATTGTTTTTCCGATTACAACTTTTAATGATTCTTGTTGCGAGTGCATTTTTCGAACTCCAAACAATCTATTTCGATTATGACCGGCTAAAAACCGCCACCAGAAAAATCGGGGCGAAACGGATAGCATACAGGTCGACCACTTCACTGGTGTGGCCGGCATCCTCAAGCCCCTTGGTGATCTATCCAGGAATGACATGGCAGAAGGACTTGGGGCTGACGTTAGCGAATACGGTCAGGACTTTCATTGAACCCTTCTTTGGGTAAACGGTGTCAATCGTAGACCGTAGCCTACGACTGAACTAAGAACAACTGCCAGGATCATATGCATAACAAACGACCCGCCAAACCACAGGACCACAGTCATCGTATCCAGCTTCAACAGGAGGGGCGTCATCGCCAGCAGGGGTTGACTCAGGATCTCAGCATAAAGAATTGAAATGATGATGCACTTTTTCAAAGTATCCACCCGTAGTGACGGAATCATTACCACGGCTATACCAAAGAGCAAGCCCACCAATGGGCCGATCACGTAGTGTGCAGCAACGCCTGTTGGGATTCCGCCTGCCATCGACACGCCCAGCAGTGACAGGAAGCGCGCCAGCGTGTCTCCGACGAGCGAGTAGCAAAACACAACCGGCAGACTGACCGCCCAGAGTGCTCCCATCAGGAGGATGTCCATCACCATCGTACCGGCCAATCCTCCAATCAATCCCCATCCCATTCCCATGGCGAGAGGGGCACGTTTGATGTGCCCCTCTACCAGCGAAAATCCTTGAATGGCTCTATCCATGATTTTTGCTTCCTTTCAATGCACTGCCCAGCAGGATCGCACCCAACACCATCAGCAGGATCGCGAAGATCGGTAGCTCGAACGACAGGTGCAGGAGCGGGCGTGCCAGCTCCAAGGTACCCAGGAGAAGAGCCAGGACACCCAAGGTGGTGGTGAAACCGCTGGTGGGCTGCCCTTTCGATGACCGGGCCAGATTGAGACCGATCAGGATGACACCTATGCCGACCGCGCCTATGCCCTCCGGCAGGGATTCGAACATTTGTGTGATCCCCCATAAGATAAAGATGGCGCCCCATGCGATCGTACCAAAATCGAAGTTTGAATTGCGTGTGTTTTCCATTTTTTTTCCTCTAAAAATGATTTGTCTGATTTTGAAAAATTCTTTTAGATTTGAATCTTTGCATTAATGTTGAGGGCGCACGCCCTCGCCTGGTGCGCTTGCCAGCCCGGCCACC
The DNA here is from genome assembly GCA_963701225.1 of uncultured Chloroflexia bacterium. GTDB lineage: Bacteria > Chloroflexota > Anaerolineae > Anaerolineales > Anaerolineaceae > JAFGXF01. The sequence continues at coordinate 2,507,249 of OY969578.1, forward strand.
AGGTCTTGTGCCAGGTGTGAAGCCGGGCGAAGATCGATTGCGGCCGTTTGATCGCCAGCCGGCGAATGGGGCAATCTTTGCACAGGTGGACCTTCTCGATGACGAGCGCACTCCTTGAGAGGGTCCCGAGATGGGGATTGAACTGACCTGTGTTTTCCATTACTGAAATCTCCTTTCTGATTACAACTTTGATATCATTTTTTTTGCCCGGCTTGCTCACTGAAAGCAAAGTCAGGTTCAAACCATAGATTTTGTTCAGGATGCCCATCAGGGCGGCCTGGTCTTTAATGCGCCCGCAAAGGATCATTTCACCATTCTCCAACAGCGTCACATCCAGACCTTCCAACCAATCCGACCAGCTCTCATCGAGATGTCCCTTGACGTGGATCTCATAGAATCCTCCATAAGCTCCGGTGGAAAGCACGCTCTGATATTTCTTGCCGGGTTGATTCTGCTTGTTCATCATGTTTATTCTCAATCCTAATTTAACCGATTCCCGGCGCGGAATCATCGTCTGAAGGTTGTAGATGGGGTTGTATTTATTTCGGTGAAAAAAGAGAGCTTTCTCCCCCGGCTTTTCACAAGATCAGATAACGAAAAAGCCGGCAGCAGACCATGTCCATTGCCAGCCTTCTGAAAGCACCTTTCTGCTACCGCTCACTCGAACAGTTTAAGCTCTTTCCCGATGGCGACAGCCTGTGTCCTGCTTTTCACCCCCAGCTTGGTATATATATTACTGATATGACGCTTTACGGTGGGGATGGAAATAAACAATTGCCCGGCGATATCCTGGTTGGAACAGCCGGCTTCGATGAGCTTCAGGACCTCCACCTCACGCGTGGTCAGAGGTTCGATCAATAGCTGCATGGAGGGTTGAGTCATTTCCGAGATTTTACTTATCTTGGACAACAGTTCGGTCGCATAACCACTCGCGATTTTATGGGCCTGAGCCTGACAGAGCAATCTGGTCATCGCTTCGCCTTCATCCAGGAAGGATCGGACGTACTCCTCCGGCTTGGCAAGGGCAAGAGCTCTATCCAGAGAAACCAGGGCTTGCTCGGTCTCCCTCTTCCCATGGAATGCGAGTGCCTGGAGGATCAGGATTTTGATGACCAATCCCATTCGCCCGGCTGGTTCTGCTTGTTTCAGCAGCCGTTCTGAAAGCAACAGGGAAGACTCATAATCGTTCCGAGCCAGGAGCAATCGCAGCAGGATGACATATCCAGGCTCCCGTTGACAGGGGATATCGTCTTCAACTTTTAAACCGCTCATTTGAATGAGTTGAGATAACCTCTCCAAATTTCCCTGGGCCAGCCATACGCGTGCCAGGTCAGACTGCATCTGGATAGACCGCCAGGGCGAAAGAGGATGCTCACCAGCCAATTGCTCTGCACCCCGCACAGCTTCTCGTACAGCTTCGGTATTCCCCCGGGCTTGCTCCAGCCGCGCCAGCCTGACATGGACCACGGCTTGAAGTTCGATATCCCCCCACCGCCGGCAAAGATCGATGCACTGGTGAATGTATTGATCCGCCTCGTTTAATTGGTTACGTTCATAGGCCAACCCAGCCAGACCAGCGTAGAGATTACCTGCCAACGGCGACTTCTGTCCATCCGGACGAACCGCCATTTGCAGGGAGCGGCTATATGTGTCAGCCGCCCTGTGGAGCTGGCCTTGTTCGAACAAAACGTCTCCAAGATTGGAGTTGGCAATGATAACCATGTGAAGGTTCTCAGCCTGCCGACCAATGCGGATGGCATCAGTATAGGCGCGGATGGCCTCCTCCAAATTGCCATTGATCCAGCTGGCATCCCCAAGTATCGAGGTTGAAACACTTCGGATGCTTTGAGAGATTGAACTGCAATCGGGCAGTAAATCCAATGCGTGTCGGGCATATTCTGCAGCCGCGTGTGTATCCCCTTGCGAGTTTGCACAATAGGCCCGGGCCGCCGCGATGGTTCCCAGCATCGTCCTGACCTCAACCGTTGGTTCGAGCGGTGAGAGAAGTTTTTCAGGAGCTTGCAATATTGGCTCGACCTGGTTCAGATGCCCGGTGATGGCATGCGCCCAAGCTTTTTGAATAGCCAACCAGGGATGAGACTCCGATTGAAACTCGATGGCGTCAGCCCAATTTAGCAGGGTCGTCACCTCGCCGCTCATGAGCAAAAAACAACCATTTTGTTCGATCATCTGCGCAGCCCGGTCCTGGTCACCGGCTGCGATGGCCTGCTGGATGGATTCGGCTATAAATCCGTTTTGCTCGTACCAAAGGGATGCACGACGGTGCAGCTCAGGTAGCAAATGAGAATACTGGTGTTCAAGACGCTTCCGGAGGACATCTGCAAATAGATGGTGATAACGATACCAATGCCGCTCATCGTCCAGCGGGATGACAAAGAGATTCATTTTATCCAGGGCTTCCAGGATCGCATGCCCATCGATAGGACCGGTCGTATCCGCTTCTACGACAGCCTCGCACAGAGAGCCGCACAAGCGGTCCAAAATCGAGGTCTGCAGCAAGAAGGTGCCCACCTTCTTGGGCTGTAGTTTGAGAACTTCTTCGACTAGATAGTCCATGACATAGTGATGGCTGCCCGTAAACGCCGAAACGAAACCGTGTATGTCTTTGGAGCCCTGCATCGAAAGGGCTGCCAGCTGCAAGCCGGCAATCCACCCCTCAGTCCGCATCTCCATTGCGGAGAGATCGTTTGAAGAGAGAGTCAAACCCATCGCTTCGTTCAGGAAAGCGGCAATCTCATCTCGTGTAAAACGCAGCTGGTCAGCGCGGATATCCAGAAGTTGATTGCGGACTCGAAAGCGGGAAAGCGGAAGCGATGGATCGGTCCGGGTAAGGATTACCAGGTGCATTTGGGATGGCAGATGATCCAGGAGATGAGTGAGAATTCTTAGTACTGCTTCAGAATAAATGACGTGGAAGTCATCCAGAATGAGAACGAATGGATTTGAAAATGATGCCAGTTCGTTAGCCAGAAGGTTGATTTCATTTTCAAATTGAGCTGACGGGATGCCTTGTAGCATGCCTTGCAGCTCGTCCTCAATACCTGGTGCAAATGGCACGAGAGCGGCAAGCAGGTATTGCAAAAATCGGACCGGATCATTATCGCTGCCATCCAGGGAGAGCCAGGCAGATGGGATCCTCTTCTCCTTCAACCAACTACTGACCAGAGTGGTTTTACCATAGCCGGCGGGAGCGGACACCAGGATGAGTGCCCGATCCAAACTTCCATTGAGCAGGTTGGAAAGACGAGGACGTGCGATCTGGTTCGGGCGAATCGAAGGGATGTAGAGTTTCGTCTGAAGCAATTGCTTGCTTTGCTCCAGCGGCAATGTTTCGTTTTCCTTTTTCCCCGAGGTCACATTGTTATCAGGATTTGACACTCGTTCTCCTTGATAGTCTATAGAAAAATACATACAAGTTCGATAGACTATCCTTTTGGGAAGAAGCCCAAAGAGACCGGTCTGAATGGTATTTATCGACCTCATTGTACAGGAATGTCAACAGACATGCAAGCTTGTGGATACGCCGATGGCTGAGGGTTGAATCAAACCTTGTGGGGGACCCGGGGGTGAGAGTTTTGGGGTCAGGGGTGATGGGGCGAACAGAAAAAACTGAGAATAAATCACCAAGAGCTATGATTACGAATGGTGCATTATTTGAGCGAAATCATTTCACTTGATCCTCATCTTTTCTTAATACCTGCAATTTCTGACGAAGCATTTCAACGGTTGGCCATCCTTTTAATCCCACAGGTGTTCTATAAAGTCGACAATTCATCGAATAAGTTTGGCGATCTTCGGGCCAGAAATCCTTACCGTCAACCTGGAAGGAAGGAGACCCCAGGAACTTCACTCCGGCAGCTTCCTGGTCCGATTTCACCTCGATGAGTTGAACCGGGAAATCCAAACATTCTTCACCCAGAGCAATATGCAGATTATTAAGGGCATTCTTCCAGGACTGACAGCCATCAAAGTAAAGTAATCTGATTTCCATGGAGATCCATTTATAAAGCTGTTCTGCGCAACAATTGGGCGTTGATCGCTACGATGATCGTGCTGAGAGACATCAGCACGGCGCCGATTGCAGGAGAGAGTAAGATACCAATAGGGGCCAGGACACCGGCTGCCAGCGGCAACGCCACCACATTGTAGCCTGCCGCCCACACCAGGTTTTGAATCATCTTGCGATAGCTGGCACGGCTGAGCGAGATGATCTTGACCACATCCAATGGGTTGCTGCGCACGAGGATGATGCCGGCCGATTCAACCGCCACATCGGTGCCACTACCGATGGCAATGCCCACATCAGCACGGGTAAGCGCGGGGGCATCGTTCACGCCATCGCCCACCATCGCCACCCGCCGGCCCTGGCTTTTCAATTCGGTAATCTTCGCATCTTTATTCTCGGGAAGCACTTCAGCGAAATAGGTATCGATGCCCAACTCATCTGCCACGGCTTTAGCCACCGCCTGACTATCACCCGTAAGCATGGCAACCTTAACGCCCAGATCGTGAAGTTTACGCACTGCCTCACGGCTCTCAGGACGGACCACATCCGCCAACGCAATCGAAGCTGCCACTTCGGGCTGGCTGCCATCAAGCCCGGCCTGCACCAGATGCACCACACTCTGACCCTTTTCGCTGGCCAAAACTTCGAAACGCTGCAGCGTTTCAGGTAAGCGGATATCGAGCATCTCCAGCAGGCGAGGTCCACCGACATACAATTGATGGTTGGTGGTACGTGCCTTTGCTCCACGACCTTGAACAGCTGCAAAACCGCTTACTGCGGGTAGAGTCAAACGGCGTTCTTCCGCAGTGGAACGAATACCCCGAGCAATGGTATGCTCTGAATCACCTTCGACGGCTGAGGCCAGCGCCAGGGCTTCGTCCTCGCTCAAACCGGCTGTGGTTGCCAACCCGACCACACCAAAGCGTCCTTCGGTAAGCGTACCGGTCTTGTCAAAAAGCACCATATCCACCAGGCGCATTCTCTCCAAAGCCAGACGGTCACGCACCAGGATGCCATTGGAAGCACCAATTGCCGTCGTTATCGCAACAACCAGCGGAATAGCCAAGCCCAATGCATGGGGACAGGCAATAACCAGTACTGTCGCCACGCGCTCGATCACAGCGATATTAAAACCTGTACTGATGATCCAGGCTACGGCAGTGATTGCCGCCACACCCAATGCAATGTAGAACAACCAGCCGGCAGCTTTATCTGCCAATATTTGGGTGCGGCTTTTCGACTGTTGAGCCTGTTCCACTAACCGCATGATACCTGCCAGCGCAGTCTGATCGCCTATGGCGGTCACCTGAAGGCGAAGGCTGCCGTCGCCATTGATCGCGCCGCCAATGACATGCGAACCGACGATTTTGCTCACCGGTTTGGATTCACCGGTGATCATCGCCTCATTAACAGAAGATTCACCCTCGACAACGTCGCCATCAGCCGGAATGCTCGTTCCCGGTCGCACCAACACACGGTCACCGTTACGCAACTGGTTGACGGGAACAACCTCAGTGTTTTCATCCGGAAGGATGCGTTCAGCAGTATCGGGCATGAGCTTGGCAAGCGCGTTCAACGCGCCAGACGCCTGGCGTACGCTGCGCATCTCAATCCAATGACCGAGAAGCATGATGTCTATCAGCGTGACCAGCTCCCAAAAGAAATCCATCTGACCCGGTAAAAACAAGGTGGCGACGCTGTAAATGAAAGCGACAGAGATCGCCAGCGAGATCAACGTCATCATGCCGGGCTGACGGTTTTTCAATTCAGGAACCGCCAGCTTCAAGAAAGGCAAACCGCCGTAGATAAAGACAACCAACGCGAAGATGGGTGCCACCCAGCGGCTGCCTGGAAAAGCCGGCAGTGAAAAGCCCAGCAACGTCTGCAAACCAACACTATAGAGCAATACCGGGATGGAGAGGATCAGTGAGACCCAGAATTTCCGCCGGAACATCTGCTCGTGACCGGTATGATCGGCATGAGCTGCACCATGCTCAGCGTGATCATCAGCGGCAGGATGAGCCGCATGCATGTCATGCCCGGCATGTTGCATGGCGGGCATCTCGTCACCTCCATGTTGGCTGTGGTCCATCTGAGCATGATCTTCCATCGGCATGCCATGCGCGGAATGATCGTGATGCATATCCGAATCATTCTGCGCATCATGATGCATGCTGTGTCCCGGCTGCATCGACGGAGTATCCTTACCGGTCGTCTGTTTCTTCATATTATGATGTTCATGTTCCTCAGCCATCTTTGCAACTCCTAATCGCTCCAGCGATTGCGCAAAATATTCAAATATCTTGCCGTACGATGGTTAGATGCTATTAAGCATTAAATAGTTGCGTCGCTCAAATAATCATAACACTTGCAAGAAATAATAAAAAGGTCTACTTACCCCGATCCCCGGTCATTCAGACTTCTTACAGGATCAGTCATCTGTTCCGGATCAGCAGCCAACCGCAATTGCGAAAGTCTTTCCTTTTCATTCTGAAGCAATGATCGGTAATGGGTTTTATATTCCATAGCCTCCCACGTATTCATGAACGTTTCCTCGAAAAGCGGAAAAGCGAACCAGACAATACCAAAGCCAAAAAACATCCCGGTGAGCAAGCGCATCCAGGAATTAAATGAACCCCAGGCATCGCCTGAATAAAAAACAGCCGGAAAGATATTGTTGGTAATTGATGCAAGCCATTCATTCGAATATCGAAAACCTTGACCGATTCCTGACAAGTCACTGATCAAATGGGTTGTTCCATCAATTGCCATTGGTAAAAGAAAGATAAGAAGAGCCCACAACGGTAGCGGATCTGATCGTTTCTTCGTTATTCCCCACAGGATTCCAAACAGCCAGAGACTGGTATACATGGAAACCATTCGATCAGACCAGGCAACCTTCCAACCCATCTGACTATTGCCTACAAACTGGCGCAGGATAGCGATATTAGCCGTGTTTTGCCAGATTGATTGGATCTCTGGCAGGCTGTAAGAAATCTTTGGACCGAAGAGGAAATAGGAACGCTCGGGCAATTGGTGACAGAGGAAGGAGTATACCCAATAGATCAGCCTGGCCGGGATCGACAAACCAAATGACATGAATACCGGAGCCAGGAATGGAAGCAGCACGAATAACCCCAAAATGCTGCTTACCAATATTAACCAATGCCCGCAAAACCATTGGGACAAACGGGATGCCACGGTCTCCCCATCAAATAACGCCATAGAACTACCTTTGGTCATAGGACTCTTTTACCAGTCGACTGAATGTGAATCAGCTCGCCGAAGATTATTTTAAAATGTCGCCCTTCGATAATTTCTTTGAACCCGGCCTGAATGAGCATGTCAGGTAACATGCCGCGAATATTGTCGCCCGCTTCCTCCATATGGGCTATCGGGATTGAAATCAGATGCATTACCCTGTTGGAAGGCTTTCCAAAATCCAGAATGTGGAACTCTCCATCAGGTTTCAAGATTCGAAAAACCTCCTGAAAAGCTTTGAGTTTGTTTAAGGCAGTCAGATGGTGGATCATCAGGCAGGATATAACCCGATCGAAAGAGGCAGTGGGATACGGCAGGTCATAAGCAAATCCTTCATCCCATGTGATATCAACACCGGCAGATTCAGCTTTATGCATGGCGATACCCAGGATGGCCGGATCACCATCCAGACCGACCAACTTAATTTGCGGGTGATATAGTTTCATCTGGATGGTCAGCGTACCGGTACCACAACCAAGGTCAAGCACCTTTTGATCAGCTTCAAGGTGGGTATGTTCAACAAGATAACGTTTGAAGTTTTTCTCGCGCATACCCCATTTAAGGAGCGGGTCATACAGTGGGGTTAACCACCTCTGATTCAACGCAGGGAGATATCTCTCTGTTCGATCCATTAAGTCACACCGTAGCCAGAATTATCAAGCCCATGATCACAACCCCAGCCCCCAAGGCCAGCCTCACCCATTCTTTGTGATGCAGATTCCAATGAGCCAGCCGGCTCAGTGTCGGTCGAGCGGCAGCCAGGACCAGGATCGCCACCAACGGCAGGATGAATATAATATTGTAAAGCAACAAATAACCATAGCCAAGCATTGCGGTCGGTTGTAGAGCCAACAAGCTGAGGACACCAAGATAGACCGCACCACTGCAAGGCACCGTACAAAGACCGATCAGAAAACCACCAACGATCAAGGCCGGGACCGTCGCTTTTTGGGCTGCCTTATGAGCGATCTCGCCTATCTTTCCTGGCGCCTGCAGTTTCAAACCCCAATCAGGCAGGAAATAATCCTTCACCATCCACAGCCCAATTAAGATAGCGACTAATGCACCTATGCGAGCCGGAAGATGCTGGCGGGTAAAAAAGTCGGCCGCTTTCAACAAACCAACACCCAGGGCGAGATAGGTCAAGAAAACCGCGCCAATATAGATACTGCCCATACCAACCAGGCGCGCTCGCGTTGAAGCGATGGAATATTCCCCGGATTTTAAGGTGCTCAGCAGTGCAGTAATGAACAAGAGCAGAACCGTGAAGGCACAGGGGTTAATCCCATCCACTGCTCCGGCAACGATCACCGTTGGGAGGGTAATGATGGGAATATACTCATGCATGGCCATGTCCGGGGCATTGGGATGCCAAAAACCAGCGAGGCCGATCGCTGCCAAAGCAAGAATGCCAAGGATCAATAAAATCAGGCTGCGACGAAGAATGGCAGAAGTCATCTCATCAGCCTTCAACAACCAGTTTGCCGTTCATGGTCGGATTAATACGACCACCACAACAGATATCACAGTAAAAAACATAAGTACCAGGTGTGGTTGGGGTGAAGGTGGCCATAGCGGTTCCCAATGGCGGCGCTACGACATTAACTTTGAATTCATCGACAGCCCATTGGTGCTGGCCACCGCCATCGGTATGATGGGAATTATCCAGGCTGCGCAGACGGATGGTGACCGTTTCGCCTACGTTAACATGAATCTCTTCCTTATCGAAACCACCCATATCCGCTGAAACATCAATGACATTATCTGCGACAGGTAAGGGCGGTCTATAAAAAGCTTTGAATAAAAATAGACCTGCAAGACCGATCACCACAATCGTGATAGCGCTAAAGATGATCCGATTCAATTTTTGCTTTCGGTGGTACTTTAGTCTACGAGAACCATTATGGAGGGAGCTTTTATGCATGTCAAATGTCCTTTTCATGTTAGAAATTGGAAATCCCTTGAATGATAAAAAATACACCTATGTTAAATAAGATCAAAGCCAACAGGTAATAAGCTGCTTTTTGTAATTTTGTGGAGTGAGGAACATCCTTATGGGGGATTATCATTTTTCAACCTCCAAATATTTAATTATCCAATCATGGATCGCGGTCGATTTTTCAATACCGTAATGGCAAGAAGAGGTAGAGCGACTGTGAATACCAAAATCCCGACGATCTGAGCCTGGTTGAGACCCAGCGCTATGATCTTATAGGAGCTGGTGAAGGCGATAAAAAAGCGCACAAAGGAATAAGAAACCAGATAGATCAGGGTGGAGACACCATCCGGAAGATTCTTCTTACGTATAGACCAGAGCAAAGCAAAGATCGCTAAATTCATCAGGATTTCATAGACCAGCGTGGGAGTATAGTAAACGCCAAGCTGGGGAACCATCGCATTGGGACTGGTATAGGCAAACCCAAAGGGACCATTGGTGGGTTTACCAATAGAATCGCCGGTAATGATGCAGGCAATACGCCCAACCGCCTGGGCAAGAACAACGCCGGGGACCAGGGCATCCAAAAAACGAGGATATTTCCAACCCTTAACCCGCGCCAGAATGGCAGCAGCCACAAAACCACCCAGTACACCGCCCCAGATCGCCAAACCACCCTCCCAGATATACAATGCACGCATGGGATAAGCGGCGAACACATCTGACCAATGGTCAATAACATGGAACAGGCGGGCTCCGATCAAGCCGGCAGCGACAATCCAAATAGAGCTGTTGGCAATTTCCTCAGTATTAAAGCCTTTACGACCAGCCTCGCGCACTGCCAACCAGATGCCAGTAAACATGGCAGTTGTGATTATCAGGCTGTACCATCGCAGATGGAAATGGCCTATCGATAAAAGAATCGGATCGATCGAAATGGTTATCATAAGTCCTTCCAAAACCCTTTAAAACATAAAAGGATTGTTTCAAAAGCTTCCCCGTTTACCAGATTAACAAACTGGGAAGCATCGTTTCAAAGGTTAGAGTTGAGGATCGGCGTGACTGCCCTATGCATTTTCCACGAATTTTTGGGGTTCTTTATCGAAAGCCTTTTTACAACCAATCGAGCAGAAGTAATAAGTCTTTCCCTTGTAATCGGATTTACCGGCGGCCTTCACAGGATCAACTGACATACCGCAGACGGGGTCTTTAAACATTTCATTTTCTCCTTGTTAGATATCCTAATGGCTATAACTAATTTACAAGGGCAGTATATAGCTCCATATCAAGGAAGCACAGCGCCAAGTAGCCAGAACCGTGATAAGCATTTATGCCTATCGGATTTCAATTTTTAGAAAATAATGAGAATATAAACAACAAGATTCAATCGGTCGTAATCGTAAATTTCCCCCTCCCCTTGATCAGGCTGAGGAAACTGGCAATCGTATCGAGATGGTTGTGCCTTTGCGCGAACTTGAACCTATAACCAATATTGCATGGATCAGCTCGGCTCGCTCCTGCAACCCCAACAGGCCAAAATGACCTTTCTCAGGAAATTCTGACGGGTTCGAAGGAACTTTGAAACCCTTCCCATCATCCCGGATCTGGATCGTTAATTCCTTTTTAGTGAATTCAAGGTCTACCCAGGCATGTCTGGCATGGGCATGTTGAATCACATTGTTGAGTGATTCCTGCACCATGCGATAGAGCATCATCTCTTTGTGCGGCTCCAAGCGGAGCTCCTGGCCAAGAGTAGTAAACTTTATCGGAGTAGTAACAGTCTCACCTATTTCATGGACCAGCATATCCAACGAGGCGACCAAACCCAGATCCTCCAGGTATATCGGACGCAAGCCACGAATCATACGGCGCAGGTTGGTCATTGACTGCTGGACCAGAGTTTGAAGTTCTTTCAACGGCACTATCTGCAGTTTTGGAGAATTTTTTAAAATCATCTGAATGCGTTGATTCAAGGCTATCAACGTTTGAATTGTATCGTCATGCAGCTCACGTGCAAGGCTGCGCCGCTCATTTTCCACGCTGGCGGTGATTGCACCGATGTAACTGCGGAGGCTACGTTGAGCGGCTTTCAATTTATCAGTCATTTCAATAAGTTCACTCTGCAGGTTGCGAATTTCCTCGATCCCACCAACCGATTGACGGATCGCTTCAAAATCTCCCGCGGCCAATCTTGCAGCTTGTTTTTCCAACTTCTGCAATGGTGTCACAATACGGCGGGCTCCAAACCAGATCGCAAGAACAGCCAACAGGAAAACCGGAACGATCACCAATGGGGCTGATTGCGTGGTGATCAAATATGGGCTGGCGATATCTTCCCAGGCTTCTTCTATAATCAATCCCCAGCCTGTCATCGGGATGGGACTAAATGCAACAACATGTTCACCAGCGGTACTCTGATAGTAATTGATCCCACTTTCTCCATTTAATACTTCCCTTATACCAGGGTGTTCGGGGAGGTTTTCATCCATTTTGATGGGCCCCCCACGAAAAAGGATATCGTAATTCCCTTTTTCTTTAGCAGGGCTGACAACCAACACAGTAATCTGACCGGAATCAATCAGATTACCAAGCACTTTTTCGATCAGGTGAGAAGGAGTAAATGCGCCAACCAATAATTCCTGTTGAGACGTATAAGTACCAATCAATATGTTAGAGCCTGAAGCTCCTGGTGATACAACAAGAGATGAAAACAAAGGCTGTGAATTATTTTCTTTTACTGCCTGTAAGAAAACCGGAATCTGTGACGGCAAAACCTTCCAATCCAAAAAGGTTGCAGATGAACGGATCAAATAACCATCCGTAGAAAACAACGCCATCCCACCATCAAAAATAGAAGAAATTTCCTCCGGATTGAGGATCAATGAAGAAAAATCATTTTTATCAACCAGATCACGGGATAATATCTGGATCGTGCTGGTCAGGTGAGATAGCTCACGCTCCAGGGAATTAGAAGCAGCGCGCACAGTTTGCAAGTCGCGGTCACCCACCAGACTGCGCATCGCCTGATGATGCAAAGCCTGGCTGCCAAAAGCGACTGCCAAAAGCAGCACCGTTAACGGTAAAACGGTAATAAAAAACAATTGGAGTGTAAAACCCCTCCAATTGGATCTTTTTACAGACGGATGTTTGCTCTCAGTCAAAACAACCCTTTCAACTTGTTGGTTTGAACATCATTACTAACCCATAGGATAGATCAAGAATTATCAGCGATATTCGGAGAAATCAATCCCAGAGATACCGCACGCATGACCGCTTCGGTCCGGCTTTCGGCATTCAATTTTTGGAAGATCGTCGCAAGATGATTCTGCACCGTGCGATCGCTGATCCCCAACCGGACACCGATGGCTTTATTGGTAAAACCTTTCCCAGTAAGAGTCAGAACCTGTAACTCACGATCGGTGAGAGGGTCAATCATGGTTTTATCATCATTACTCGCGAGCCTGGCGATCAATTTTTGTGCCAGGGCTGCATCCAATACTGATTTTCCGTGATAGACATCGCGCACTGCCTGAACAATCTCATCCGGTTCAGCCGTTTTCAGGATATACCCATTTGCACCGGCCTGGAGCACAGCCTGAACGTATGGCTCATCATCGTAGGTTGTGAGGACCAGTACACCAACGGATAAATGGTTCGAACGAATCCAGCGGGTGACTTCGATCCCACTCACCAATGGCATCTGGATATCCAACACGATAACATCCGGTTTTTTCTGTTCAAGCAACTGACAGGCTTCGCGACCATCGGCTGCTTCAGCGATAACCCGGAGATCGTGGTATCGCTCCAGGATTTGACGGATACCGGCACGCACCACGCTATGGTCGTCAGCCAGAAGGATATGGATCACGGATTCTGGTTTTGATTTCATTTAAAAAGAATTATACACGCTGCTTATACAATATTAAAAAGACCAAAGACAGGAAAGGCAACCTGCCTTTGGCTTAACCCGCCGATCCAACCATACCGGATCAACAAAAGTTGTTAAGGAACCCAATTTGAAAGAACAGTAAGAACCAGATCTTTCCTGTCGCGATCGTCGTTGGGAAGATGGACTTTGAAGTCATGTTTGCCACCCATACCTTCATGCATCATAAACTGCATTGAAAGGGTCGTTGTTTCACCAGGTTGAAGGGTCATCGAACCGATGACCGGTCTGGGTGGTCAACACCCCTCCTTGACTTCAATATAGGGTGCTTCTGTGAAATGCAGGGGTTCATCACCAATATTCGTTAGCTTGAAGGAAACATTTGCCATGCTTTCGAACTTCATATCTCCTAAATCCAGGACTTCCTTATAGACCTGCAATCTGGGTCCTCCGGTGACGTCGGGAGTATATGGTGTCGATTTATTTTGAAGAGAGAAAATGACGGTAATGAGCAAGATCACCGATCCACCAATCAATAAGAATACTGGCAATTTTTTACCTTTTGCCTTACGCTGTCCTCTTTTTGATCTCAATGATTTATACCCAGGCATATCTGTGACTCCTTAATAATAGATAATGGAGTTATTGTAAGAGACACGGATTATCACCACAATAGGCAAATATGCCTGTTGAAAGGATAGCTGAATTGCGCATGACTGTTTCGAAAAGTTTAATTATTATTATGTGAAATAAAGAGATATCAACTATGACAAAACCATCGCACTTAATAAACCCGGTACAAAAAAGAACAATCGTCAGTCGGGATCTTCGGGAGAAGCTATGGACCATCCTCATCGTTTCATTGATTTCAGGAATAATCATTTACGGGATCGTCATACAGATATTGCATCACCCATAGATTTTATTAGATTGATTTTGGTCGGGGAAAAATAAATTCTGTTATCATATATGGTCGATTACCCAAACAAACCAGAAGCGTAAAGAGTTAAATAAACAGAGGCCAGTTAAGGAACCGGCCTCTTAATCTATAGGCGATAAACCTGATTATTCGGACAGTTCGATGAATTTTCCATGCCAGGTATGTAAAAACACCTGACCGCTGGACCCATTTACACTGAGCATGCCAGTCGGCTGGCCATCCTTTAGAATTTCGATCGTGTAATAACCATAGAATTGGTCTGGATCCGTCGCGGCTTTATATCCAGGAAATTCTTGATCCAAATATTGCTGTGCAATGGTGACCGCTTGTTCGGGTGTAACCGGCATCGTAGCAGAGACCGTTCCAGGTTTGGTATACAATCCACGCATCATGCCACCACCCCCCATCATTCGGCCAAATCCTCCCATCATTCCGCCAAAGCCAGCCATATGCCCATACTTTAGATTCCACATCATGTTTGGTCCATATTCAGGGAAGACAGCTAAACTCGCAGGATCAACCAGCAACTCCATAGCTCCAATACCGGTGCTTTTTTCAGTGACACGGGCATAGGCATTGTTATCGAAAATCATGATCTCCTTAAGCTCAAGATCAGGATTATTCAATCCTTTCAGATACTCTTCAACAGCCTGCCTGGCTTGTTCGATAGTAAGAGGTTTGACGCTGGCAGTGATACCAGATCGGGAACCACCCATCATCCCACCATAACCCATTCCGGTATAGCCATTACCCATCATCGAGTAACCGGATCTATTATTTCTGGATGCCAAACCCATCATACCGGAAGGACCGTAACCCATCATCCCCCAGCCAATGCGACCTACAAACAAGCCTGTCCCAAAGATCAAGGCTATGATAACCAAGCCACCGATTACCGCCAATGCGATCGTTAAAGACTTATTCATGTTTACTTCTCCTATGTTTATCTAATGCAGCAGATATTTGAATTCTATCTACTTATCTGCCACACTGAAATACAGTTCCCAATATATCTCGCGTATTCTCTTAAATGAAGTGGTATTTCGCTCATCTGTCATTAGGCTTTATTGCCCATAGGTGATGGGGCGATACCACGCATTACAAAACTGATCACACCCTTTATGATGCATGTAGTCGATAAAAAGTAACTTTTAATAACCGGTATGAATAATCGGAATTCGGATCGGAATCGAATCATCCACCCAATCATCACCGGCTTTTTAGTGATCAGACAATTATCCAGGTAAACAGGAGTTTAGAATGCCCAAAAAACATGGTTTATTAATGCTAGCCTGCTTCTTGCTCGCAATGGGCGCTGTTGCAGCAGTTTTTCTGTTCAAGGTTCCGGCTAATAATGTATTCATTTTCTCGCTGTTCCTTCTCTGCCCGTTATCGCATTTATTGATGATGGGCACGATGAGACATGAAAATCATGAAGGTCATGAACACCAACAAAAACCAATCGAAGCAGTGAGTATTACTCCTGACAACCAACCAAAAGCATGAAGCCTGATAATCATAAAACTTCCACGGCACTTGCCAGGAGAGCAGAAACCATATTCCTAAAACACCTGCACCCGAAAGGAAACAGGCGTTGGGATTACGCTCTCCTGGTAATGGCCGGTGTTCTAATGATTGCACTATTCAGTTATGCGATTCAACAATGGAGAGCATCCAGCTCTACTATACGATACACACCGGGCGATATCGTTTATGGGGAGAAAATTCAGGCGGTGCATGAAATGGGATCAAGCGTCGAAATCCAGCTTACCAATCCCATTTCGACAGATCCGTTGCTGAAACCGGAGATCCGCATATCTGAAAATTTCTATGATTTTGGTGAGGTAAACACACCTCAGGTGTTAACCCGCACTTTTATTATCGCAAATTTCGGTAACTCCCCGTTGATCATCTACCATGCCTATACCACCTGCGGTTGTACAGTCGCAGATTTTTCTGCTGGTGAAATCCCGCCGGGTAAAGTCATTCTGATGACCCTCCAATTTGATACCGGACTTCACAACATGAGCGGTACGACCGTCCGCCGGGGCGTAGTGATCGAGACCAACGATCCCGACCATCCGATCCGGGAGATCTGGATACAGGCATCGGTGAGATGAACCGGGTTCGATTTACATACATCACTAATTCCACGGTTCAGATCAAACGATTTCGAGACGCGAATTCCTTAAAAAATCACCTCTTGATCTTGTATCTTTGGATGGTTTAATGGTTTTCTCACTCGATCCCATTAAAGATTCTTCAATTCACTTCACAGTAGTTTCCCCACCCCGCTACGCGGTAATTTCTTCACGAATGCAATCTGTTTTGGTACCTTGAATGGCACCAGGAGGGTATGTTATTGTTGGGATGAGCAATTTCGAATGCTTCTATCATTATTAATAGATCCTCTATTCTTCTATATGATTAACAACAATCATTTATATTGCGAATCCCAACATTTCCATTGAATGTTGCAGTTGGGGTTCGTTTCACTCGTCCCACCCTACTTAATATTCTTACAATTTCTTCAAATCCCGTCTCAATAACTTTCCAACCCCACTGCGGGGCAATTTATCCACGAAGACAACCTTTTTTGGAATCTTGAACGGCGCCAGTAGTTTCTTGCACCAGGCGCGAACCTCCGCTTCGGTAAGTTTCGAACCGGGCTTCAACACCAGCCAGGCTTTGATCGTCTCGCCGTGCAGTTCGTCCGGCATGCCCGCCACACCGGCATCCGCCACTGCCGGATTTTGCAGCAATACGTCCTCGACCTCACGCGGCCAGACCTGCAGTCCGCCGCTCTTGATCAGATCTTTCTTGCGGTCGACCAGGGTGAAATACCCGTCCTCATCCATCACTGCGATGTCGCCGGTATACAGCCAGCCGTCGCGCAGAGCCAGACGGGTCTCTTCCGATAAATTCAGATAGCCCTGCATCACCTGCGGCGCACGGATTACCAGTTCTCCCGCCTCTCCGTGGTTCAGCGTGGTTGGCTCATCCTCCAGTGAGACGATGCGCGCATCGACATCCGGCAGCGGTAATCCGACCGACCCGGGTTTGTTCAACCCGCCAACCGGGTTGCAATGCGTGGCAGTGGGCGCTTCCGACAGCCCGAAGCCTTCTGAGATGGTCACCCCTGTCAATTGCTCGAAACGCTGCCTGACTCCCGACGGCAACGGGGCTGCGCCCGATATGACCGCCTTGAGCGATTTCAATTCTGACAGAGCGGGTGTCTCCGGCGGCAAATTCGCGAGCAGACCCAGCAGGCCCGGCACTGCCGGGAAGATGGTCGGTTTTGACCTCTGGATGGCAGCCAGGAAGGCTGCCATGTCACGCGGGTTGGGAACCAGTTCCATCGTTGCTCCCAGTGCCATCCCCAGGCACATCGCCAGCACCATGCCGTAGACGTGATACAGTGGGATGGCTGCCAATAGGACTTCCTCCCCCCTCTTGCAGTTCCACAACCAGGCGCGAAACTGCAGTGCATTGGCGACCAGGTTGCGGTGCAGTGCGATCACACCCTTGGGTGTGCCGGTCGTGCCCCCGCTGTACTGGTAAATGGCAGGATCATCGGGAGAAACATCTGGTAGTATAAAGTTGTTGCCTATGCGCAGGGTGGAGAAGGTCAGGTCACCTCCCTCTAACACCAGCGGGTCAAATGGCGGATCATCCACCACGATCAAGTTCTTAATACCTGCCTCTCCCCGTATCGTGCGCAGCATGTCATATCCGTTCGCATCGGTAATGACCAGCCCCACCCCGGCATCCCGGCTCTGCATGCTGAACTCAGCCGGTTTGTAAAGCGGATTAAAGGCTGCCGCCACCGCCCCGGCTTTCAAAATGGCGAAGAAAGCCAACACAAACTCGGGGATATTAGGTAAAAACAATCCCACCCGCTCGCCTGGCTTAATACCCAGATGTACCAGTTGTCCGGCAATAATTGTTGTTAACGCTTCAACTTCACCAAAGGTCATCCGGCTGTCATTCAGTCTGAGACAAATGCGGGTTGGAAAATCACGCGCAGCATCCTTCAATAAGCGCTGGACCGGTACAGCCGGGTATTCCAGGCTGGATGGCACACCCGCCGGATAGTGTTTCAGCCAGGGTCTGTCAGCCATGTATCAGCACTTGCTGAATGAAATCCATCACTTCTATTTCAGTATTGTCCCCCACATTAAACCAGTGGATACGCGGGTCAGCCGGTTTGAACCAAGCTGCCTGGCGCCGGACAAACTTACGCGTACGGCGCTTCATCAGCACAATGGCTTCTTCCATACTGATCTTTCCCTCGATAAACTTTCCGATCTCCTGATAACCGATGGCGGACATCGACGGCAGGTCCGATGAATACCCCCGGGCTATCAACTGTTTTACTTCATCGACCAAGCCGCCGGCGATCATTTGTTCGATGCGTTCATCAATGCGTGCATACAATTCCGCTCGCGGACGGTTTAGACCGACCAGGATCCGGTCGGCTTGCAGGACTTCTTTGCGGCGCTGAGCCGAGAAACGTACGCCGGTGGTGAAGTAGACCTCCAGGGCTCGCACCGTCCGGCGCAGGTTGCGCGCATCAATGGCAGCCGCTGCTTCCGGATCGATCAACGCCAGACGGTCATGCAGCACCTGCTCACCGACCTCGGCTGCCCAGGAATTCAATGCTTTGCGCAGCACCGGCATGGGCTTAACCGCTGGCAGCAGCCAGCCCTCGACCACCGCCAGGACATACTGCCCCGTCCCACCCACCAGCATGGGTAAATGCCCACGCGCCCGGATCTCACCAGTCAGTCGTTCAACCTCGCGTTGAAAGACCGCCAGGCTGTAGGTCTCATCCGGGTCAACCACATCGATCAGGTGATGCGGGACTTTTTTTCGTTCAACCGGATCGGGTTTGGCGGTGCCGATATCCATACCGCGGTAGAACAGGCGCGAATCAGCCGAGATGATCTCACCCCTAAGCTTTTTTGCTACACGGATCGCCAACTCGGTCTTGCCAACTGCGGTGGGGCCGACGATCACGATCAGACGTCGTTCTCCTTCAGTCAAGCGTACCCTCCAGATGGGTGATCTCGGGTTGGTTCATACCGGGCGAGTGAAAGATAGCGATCACATCGAACTGCCAGGCACCGGTCTCTTCGGGATGCTCTGCCAGCCATGCCTGCGCGGCATCTTCCATATGCTGTTGCTTGGCGGGTGTGATGGCTTCCTCCGGGGTACCGTACTCATCCCCCCGGCGTGTTTTGACCTCCACGAATACCAGCAATCCGGCCTTGCGTGCGATCAGGTCGATCTCCCCCGACCCGGTGCGGGTATTGCGCGCCAGGATCTCATAGCCCTTGGCGGTAAGGGTTTCGGCAGCGAGGCTTTCGCCCCATCTGCCAAGAGTCCGGTTATGGGTGTTTGTCCTGTTTTGGCTGGTCATGAGGTACTCATAGGGTACTTAATGCTATGCCATTCAATGCCGGGCGTCAAGGTCGTTTGACTTTTGTCATTTTAATGTTAAACTTCATAAAATTGGAAACCGTCTGGTTAACCTAAAATGCCTGTGTCTGAGATCATCACAATCGGCACCGAACTCCTTCTGGGAGATATTCAAGATACCAACACCCGCTTTCTGGCGCGCAACCTGCGCGATATCGGTGTGGACCTGTATCGTACCACGATCGTGGGCGACAATGCTTCCCGCATATCACAAGCCATCCGCGAGTCATTGGAACGCTGCGACATCATCCTGACCACCGGCGGTCTCGGTCCGACTGTGGATGACCCCACCCGCCAGGCTGTGGCGGATGCGCTGGGTGTTGACCTCGTCTACCAGCCTGATTTATGGGAAATGATCGAGCAACGTTTCAAACGCTATGGCCGTGAAGCGAGTGACAATAACCGGCGCCAGGCATACATACCCGCCGGAGCCGAGGTGATCGAAAATCCGGTTGGGACAGCCCCGGCGTTCATCGCCAGACAGAGCGGCAAGGATGTCATCTGCCTGCCGGGTGTACCGCGCGAGATGGAGAAGATCTACCTTCAATCAGTCTACCCGTACCTCAAACAGCATTACCGGCTGACAAAGTTCATCAAAGCCCGGGTGTTGCATGTCGCCTCACTGGGCGAATCGCAGGTGGATGAAGTCATCGGCGAGCTTGAGAAGCAGAGCAACCCGACGGTCGGGTTGCTAGCCAGCCCGGGGCGTGTGGATATCCGCATTACTGCCAAGGGCAGCTCGGACGATGAGGTGGACGGCATGATCGCCTCGACTGAAGCAATCATCCGCAAACAACTGGGAAAAGCCATCTACGGTCGGGACGACGAAACACTCGAGAGCGCAACCCTGGAAGCATTGTCCGGGAAGCAGTTATCCGCTATTTTTATCCTACACGGTTTTGGTGATGGATTGAGTGAGCGTTTGTTGAATAGCAACAGGATCCATGTAAGTCTTCAACCTGACCCATTAACTCCAGAGCAGCTGGAAATCCGCTGGCAGGAAATCAAGACCCTCCCGGCCGGGATCACCCTGCTGGCAACCCTCCTGCTCCAGGGAGATAAATATTTATTGGAAATCATTCATCACTCCCCTGATGGTGAAAAACATCTGTCGCGTTCGTACGGGGGTCCACCCCAAATGGCGCCACAGTGGGCAGAATATCTCTGCCTGGACAGCATCCGCCGCCAAATAAAATCATGAAGAGGATAGAATGCAAATTGATACACTGCTGATCAATGCACATGTTTTGACCATGGATCCGGCATTCCATCAATATCGACCCGGAGCCATTGCAATCAAGGACGGCAGGATCGTGGCTGTCGGTGAACAAAAAGTACTGGAAAAGAAACACACACCCAAAGAGAGCATCGACTGCAAAGGACGGGTGGTCATGCCCGGGTTGGTCAACGCTCACACACACGTCCCGATGACCTTATTGAGAGGACTGGCAGATGACCTGCGCCTGGATGTGTGGTTGAACGGCTATATCTGGCCGGTCGAAAGAGAATTTGCCACACCGGAATTCGTCCGGCTGGGGACAAAGATCGCCTGTGCCGAGATGATTCGGAGCGGCGTGACCTGCTTTGCCGACATGTACTTTTATGAATCCGAAGTCGCCCAGGCAACGGCGGATGCCGGCATGCGCGCGGTGTGTTCGCAATCCATTTTGAAATTCCCCACCCCCGACGCCCGGGATTATGAAGAGGCGCTGGCAAAAACACGCGAATTCATTAAAGCCTGGAAAGGGCACCCGTTGATCGTCCCATCCATCGCCCCACACTCTGTGTACACCACCACCCCAGACATTCTGCAAAGATCCGCCGAAATGGCGATCGAGTTTGACATTCCGCTGCATACACACATCTCCGAGACCGCTCTGGAAGTGGAAAATATGCGTGACGAGACCGGCATGCCGGTCGTACCTTACGTCAAAAAACAAGGCTTATTGGAAGCCAAGGTGCTGGCAGCTCACTGCGTACATATCGACGAGGGTGAAATACGCACTCTGGTGCATGCCAATGCCGGCATCGCCCATAACCCCTCCTCCAACCTCAAGCTGGCATCCGGCATTGCGCCGGTCAAAAAGATGCTCGATCAAGGCGCCAAGGTCGGCATCGGCACAGACGGCCCGGCTTCCAACAACGACCTGGATATGTTTGAAGAGCTCCGCCTGGCGGCTTTCCTCGCCAAAGGCTCCTCGGGCGACCCGACTGCCCTTCCCGCCCGCCAGACACTGGAAATGGCGACCCGCCTGGGTGCTGAGGCCATGCATATCGGTGACATCACCGGCTCGCTGGAAGTCGGCAAAGCCGCCGACCTGATCCTGGTTGACCTGACCCCTCTGCATAACTCCCCCAATTTCGAACGCGATCCCAACGGTGCTTATGCCCAACTGGTATATGCCACCCACGCCAGCGATGTATCGCACGTAATGGTCAACGGACAGTGGCTGATGCGTGACCGCCAGCTTCTAACCCTTGATGAAGTTGACCTGCTCAGTCAGGCCCAGGTCTATGCCAAAAAGATCGACGCCTTCCTGCTTGTACGCGAACGTTCGTTGCTTTCAAAGCTGGTGGCGATCAGCAGCACGACGGAAGAGGAGAGCTTTGAGGTCCAGGCCAAGGTTCCACTCACTGATACCGCATCCATTCTCGCCGCCCTTAAAAAGTCCGAGGTCGAGATCATCCGGGAACGCCATTATCATCAGTTTGATACGTATTTCGAGTTTGAAGACAGTTCCGAGGGCAGGATCCGCTATCGCGAGGACCATTTCGTTGAACCAGATAGGAGTATTTCGCATGTTCGCAGCCGGTTGACTTTGATAGGTCTGGCGAGTGAGCGACATTTTCCACATGAGGTCATCCTTTCGCGCAGCCGCTACCTGGCGGATGCCACGCAAAGTCTGCGGTTCTATCGCGAATACTTCAAACCCATTCGAATCTCCGAGATCGAGAAGGATCGTTATCGCTTCCTGATCAAATACAAGGATACCGAGTTTTTTGTCAATCTGGATGAGGTGACCAAACCTAAATTGGGCAAATTCCTCGAGATCAAGTCCAAGACCTGGAGCTTGTCGGATGCGGATCAGAAAGCCGATCTTACCACCGAATTGATCACCTTCCTGGGTGTCAAGGCCGAAAACGCGATGGCAGAAGACTATTTTGAGGTAGCCAGCAAAGCCTGATATGCAAACGCCGCTGCGCGTCCTGTTCCTGGTTGCCGAGGCAGCCCCATTTATTAAGATAGGCGGCCTGGGTGACGTTGGCGGCTCTCTGCCTCCCGCATTGAAAAAGGCCGGGGGCGATACACTCGATATCCGCCTGGCAATTCCCCACCATCCCGGGATCGTGCTGCACGGCAAAAAAGCGAAAAAGGTTGGGCAGGTGGTGGTTACGACCCGCCAGGGGAATATTCCAGCTCCCATCCATTCACTCGAACATGAGGGGGTAATCGTCTACCTGATCGGGGGGAAGCCGGTCAGTTCAAGCCCGGCTGTCTATCATGGTGACGCCCGCCTGGATGGGTTGAAATACACTTTCTTTTCCCTGGCAGCGCTGGAACTGACACGCCAGCTCGGCTGGTCGCCACACCTGTTGCATGCCAACGACTGGCATGCCTCGCCCGCCATTGTTGCGCTTGCAACAAAATATAAAAATGATTCCCACTTCGTTTCGATGAGATCCATATTAACCCTGCATAACCTGCCTTATATGGGTGATGGGCAAAGCTTCCCGGATTTTGGGTTGGAATATGCTTCTGATGACCGGATACCGGAATGGGCGTGCGGTTTGCCGCTGCCGCTCGGGTTGCTGCTTGCTGACCGGATCGTGGCTGTGTCGCCCACTTACGCACGCGAGATCATGACAGATAATTCCGGCTGCGGGCTGCAGGATTTCCTGACCAACCGCAAGCGGGATATACAGGGTATCCTGAATGGCCTGGATCATCAAATTTGGAACCCGGAAACGGATGCGCTGATCCCACAAACTTTTACAAGTAAAAGCTTGTCTCTGCGTCAGAAGGATAAGACTGACCTACTGGATACGCTTGGTTTTGTAGACAAACCGCACATGCCATTAATGGGGATGGTCAGCCGGCTTGATCCGCAGAAAGGGGTGGACCTGGCGTTTGAAGCACTCCGAGGATTAGATAGCCCGGATTGGCGATTTATTCTGATAGGCACGGGAGATCTGAAACTGGAAGAAGCCGCCCGCAAGCTGCAGGCGGATTTCCCGGATCAGGTCCGGGTGGCATTACGCTATGATAATAGCATGGCACACCGGGTGTATGCCGGTGCTGATGTGCTGCTCATGCCCTCGCGTTATGAGCCTTGCGGTCTGTCGCAGTTGATCGCGATGCGTTATGGTTGCATCCCGGTCGCAACCCGCATCGGTGGTCTGCAGGATACCATCGTAGACCGGCCGGATGGGAGCGGTCAGACCGGTTTCCTTGCCGAGCAGGTCACAGCAGATGCCTTTACAGTTACGGTGCAGCGAGCATTACACGAGTATAAAGACGTTGCCGCCTGGCCTGTGCTCCAGAAACGCGCCATGCGGCAGGACTACAGTTGGAGCAAACCTGCCCAGAAATATCTGAAGCTCTATCAATCCCTTTTTTTTGGATGACCCCATGACAGAATTGACCCGTTCTTCCGGCATCGTCCTCCACCCCACCAGCCTTCCCGGACCGGATGGCATCGGTGACCTTGGGCCCGAAGCCTATCGCTGGGTGGATTTTCTTGATCAGACCGGTTGTTCCATCTGGCAGGTTTTGCCGCTTGGTCCAACCGGATATGGGGATAGCCCCTACCAGTGTTTCTCGGCTTTTGCCGGTAACCCGTTCCTGATCAGCCTGACGCTACTCCTGGATCAAGGATTGTTGACCGCCGCCGATCTGATCGGGCGCCCTGCTTTTCCATTGGATAAGGTTGACTACGGTGCAGTGATCGAATGGAAAACAAAATTGTTGAATAAAACCTTTGCCCACTTCAATAAAAAACCACGCAAGAAGCTGGCAGAATCCTATATGGCGTTCCGTCTCGACCAGAAGGACTGGCTTGAGGATTTTGCCATGTTCATGGCGATCAAGGAAGTCCAGGGTGGCATCGCCTGGGGTGACTGGCCTGTGTTGTTGCGCAAACGGGAAGCACAGGCATTAAAGGAATTTTCCAAAGCACATGCCGATGATATCAACCGGCACGCATTCCTTCAATTCCTTTTTCACCAGCAATGGTCGAACTTAAAATACTATACGAATCAAAAAGGGATCCAAATCATAGGCGATATGCCACTGTATATTGCTTATGACAGTTCAGACTGCTGGTCACATCCCGATCTGTTCACGCTTAACAAGAGCGGGCACCTGACGACTGTGGCGGGCGTCCCACCGGATTACTTCTCACCGACCGGGCAATTATGGGGAAATCCGCTCTATCACTGGCCGATACATGCCAGGCAGGGGTATTCCTGGTGGATCGCACGCGTACGATCCGCGCTGAATTTATTCGACATCCTGCGCCAGGACCACTTCAGGGGTTTTGCCGCTTATTGGGAGATCAAAGCCGGTTCAGAAACTGCTGAAATTGGCCGCTGGGTAAAAGGTCCGGGCACGAAGCTTTTCAAAGAACTTAAAAAAGCCATCCCTTCGTTGCCGGTTATCGCAGAGGATCTGGGTGTGATCACACCCGATGTTACTGCCTTGCGCGATAAATTCCATTTGTTTGGAATGAAAATATTGCAGTTCGCCTTCAGCGGACCAGATAACACATTCCTGCCGCACCACTACCCGCAACATTGCATCGCTTACACCGGGACACACGACAATGATACGTCGCTGGGCTGGTTTCACTCCGCTCCGGCCGGGGAACAGGATTTCTGCCGCCGCTACCTGGCACGGTCAGGGGATGACATTGCCTGGGATCTCATCCGCGCGATATGGGGTTCGGTTGCGGATATTGCCATCGCGCCGATGCAGGACCTGCTCAACCTCGACACGTCCGCGCGTATGAATTACCCCAGCCGCCCGTCAGGCAACTGGTCCTGGCGCTTCCTCCCGGGGTCGATCGAACCCGCGTTGATCGCGCGTCTGCTGGAAATGAATACATTGTATGGCCGTTTAAAAAGAGCTTAATCGGGGCTGGCGATCCCACCTGAGGTTTTCCCGTGCTCCAATAATGAGGCAATCCCAATCCCGAGCAGGATCAACACTCCCCCTGCCACTTTAACTGCTGTCGGCGTCTCGTGCAACAGGAACACAGCAAGCAGGGATGAACCGATCGGTTCGCTGAGCAGTACGATCGCCACGAAGGCAGCTGACAGGTAACGCAAGCCCCAGTTGATGGATGAATGACCGATCAATTGCGGCACCAGCGCCAGCAGCAGGAACCAAAGGTACGTCTGTGGTTCGTATCCGGTCAGCGGCAGCCTGACGGCGATGACCGTGATTAAAAGCATAACCCCCGCCACACCATACACCATGAAGGTATATACCGGCAGGGAAGTAAAGGCGCGCAATTTCCGTCCGATGATAATGTATCCGGCGCCAAAAAGCGCGCCCAGCAGTGCCAGAAAATCACCCCACAGGGAACGCCCTGAACCATCCCCTGAAAATGCGATCCCACCTTTTCCAGTGGCATCACTTAAACTGATCAACAACCCGCCCATCAGGGCTACCAGCATACCGACCACAACCCACCGGTTTATTTTTTCCTTGAGGAACAACCACGAAAACAATCCGACCCACAGTGGGTTGGTGGCGACCAGCACGACCGCACTGGCAACGCTTGTGTATTGCAGGGAGGAAATCCAGGTTGCAAAGTGCAATGCCAGGAAGAAACCCGATAATGCCAGCCAGCGGATATCACCCTGCTTCAAGGACTTCAGTTCTTTCCGGTGTAGGAAGATTGCCAGCGGTGACAGGATCAACGTGGCGAGAACCATGCGGTAAGCCGCGATGACAAGCGAGGGTGCTCCCTGCTGTGCGAGGCGGATAAGAATGGCGGCAGTCGAGGTTGCGCCCACACCCAGCATGACCACCACCTGAGGGAATACTGATGGTCGACCGTTTGGTTGGGATTTCTTATCGGTTCTGGCAGCTGGTTTGCTTGACAAAGAGTTATACGCTCGCTACAATAAAATCACACACCAACAGGCACGTTAATCCAGAAAGGAGATTGCGATGGCATTCGATCTACCTCCCCTTCCATATGAATTTAACAAACTTGAACCCTTCATAGACGCCCAGACGGTGGAAATTCATTATACCAAGCATCACGCCACGTATTTGAAGAATCTCAACACCGCACTGGAGAAATATCCGGAGCTGGGAAACCGGTCGATTGAGACTCTGATTAAGGACCTGGATAAACTCCCGGAAGATATCCGTACGGCGGTTCGCAACAACGGCGGTGGATTCTACAATCACAACCTGTACTGGATGAATATGGGACCCAAATGCGGCGGCGAGCCGACGGAACCGGTCAGCAAAGCCATTACGGATGCCTTCACGGATTTCAACACATTTAAAAGCGAATTTGAAAAGGCCGGGCTGGGTCGGCTGGGAAGCGGATATGCCTGGCTAAGCATCAAACCCGACCATTCGCTCATCATCCACTCGACTCCCAACCAGGATAATCCGCTGATCGATGGACTTACCCCGCTGCTGGTGGTCGATGTGTGGGAACATGCTTACTATCTGAAATATCAAAACCGGCGCGCGGAATATCTCACCAACTGGTGGAATCTGGTCAATTGGAAGGAAGTCGAGCGTCGCTATGAGGCGCATGTTTAAGTTATAATTACCAAAATTCGAAAGCTCTGGAGGCAACTATGACCCATATTATTACAAGTTTATGTTTACGCGATGGCGGCTGCCAGACGGTCTGCCCGGTGGAGTGCATCGTGGCTGGAAAACCCGAAGACAAATGGCCCTGGTATTATATTGATCCAGACACCTGCATCGATTGCGGCGCCTGTGTCCCGGAATGCCCCTGGGCTGCCATCTTCCCTGAAGATGAAGTTCCTTCGGCCTACAAGGCAAAAGGTGGCGAGAAGCTCTCACAACCCGTCGGTACGGCCGGTTTTAGCGAGATCTTTGATGGCAAGAATCATAATGGCGACGCCGTCCACCTGGGAGGCACCAAGACACTGGCTGCCGGTGAGACGGTCGATCTGACCCCTGACATTCCGTTCAACACCAAATTCTTCAAGGATGGTCCCGGCTACAAAGCCGCGTAAATTCCCCTTCGAACACTATAAAAGAGGAAGCCTTTTGCTTCCTCTTTTTTATCGGATAAAGTCGGAAGTTCAAGCCCTCCAGGTCAAAGCCGCACCAACAATCCCTGCCTGGTTACGCAACCGGGCTGGAACTACCTCCGCTTCAAGTTTAAGATAAGAAAAGAATTTCTGGTAATCCTTCGATACCCCACCACCAATTATGATCAAGTCCGGGGACAGCAGCGTTTCGAGATGTTGTATGGCATGGTTCAGGCGTCCGCCCCACACCTCCCAGGACAGGTGTTTTCGATCACGGACGGCAGCCGAAGCACGTTTTTCGAGATCCTTGCCATCCAGCTCGAGATGCCCGAATTCCGTATTGTGTAACAGTAATCCATCGATGAATATCGCGGAACCGATGCCAGTGCCAAGTGTCAACATCAGAACGACGCCTCTGTGGTGTTCGCGCCCGGCACCAAAGGTCATCTCTGCCAGACCGGCGGCATCAGCATCATTGATCACGCGTACTTCACAACCGGTTGCCTGTGAAAACAGATCGACAGCATTCACCCCGATCCATTTATCGTGAATGTTAACGGCGGAATGGATCACACCATTACGGACAACGCCGGGAAAGCCGCAACCCATCCGGCCCTTCCACTCGAAATGGGATGTGATGGCTTTGACTACTTCAGCCACACTTTTCGGTTTGGCTGGAATTGGAGTATCCATCCGAAATCTTTCAGCCGTCATTTCGCCAGTATGAAGGTTTACCGGCGCAGCTTTAATTCCCGAACCACCGATATCAATGCCAAGAATTTCCACTGATTTTTCCATTTTATCTGCCATGTTTTGACCGAATTATATCCTGTTCACCCACAGGCATTGTTCAGGTGTTCTTCATAGGTTTTGGCGAAAGCATGTCTGCCCGAACCATCACAAAGTGCCCTGAAGAAGAAATACCCGGTGTTTGCCGGGTTGGCAACCGCCTGTAATGCCTCAGCACCCGGGCTGCAGATTGGAGCATGTGGCAATCCGGCAACCAGATAGGTATTGTATGGCGAATGAACTCCGAGATCATTCGTATCCAACGGCACCTTCCACCAGCTGTTTTTGGCCGCATCGAAACCAATTGCGTACTGGACAGTCGGATCGCTTCCAAGGCGCATATCTGCCGCCAGCCGGTTGAAAAATACCGAAGCAATCAAGGGCATTTCGTCCTGAACGAGCGCTTCCCGTTGCACAATGCTGGCGAGGATAACCGCTTGTTCCAGACTCAAACGCTGGTTATTGAAGCCTTGTGTGAGATCACCAGATACCACTTGAAAGAATTGAGAGAGGATGATGGGCAGCAGCTCATCCAGGGAAGTCCCGCGGGTTACCGCGTACTGTCCCGGGAGCAGGAACCCTTCGAGGCTGGTCAGATTTCCAGGCAAACGTGCATCCAGACCGGAAAAATCGCCACCGGTCGTGAATGCCAGGAATTCCTCCGGACTGATCGCCAGGCCGGATGTGGGCAATGATGCACCAATTTCCTCCAGCCGCCAACCAGGCAGGATCGAAAAGACGACCTCCTGTGAGTTTGGATCCTGCATCAACTCTGCGATCTGGACCGGGCTACTGGCCGGGCTCATAAGATAACTGCCTGCCTTAAGGCTGACGTCATATCCGTGGTAGACCAGGTAATCCACCCAGGCCTGCGCGTCTGTGATCAAGCCCAGGTTTTGCATCTGCCTGGCGATATCGTCAACCCTTTCCGCCGGATCGATCGTAAAACCAATCTGGCTACCGGCTGGGTTAACCGGGATGAGTAACTGCTTCTGGTGAGAGAGCAGGTTGACCGACAGCGACAGCCTGTCAAAAAAAAGCAGTGTATCAACCGGCTGGCCATAAATGTATGCAGCGTCTGCCAGTATTTTCGCAAGAACGAACACCATCGCCACGCAAAGGAACAGCAGGACGAAGGCTAGAAATGCAGGCAGGTTTGACTTTTTCTTACGATTCATGATTGCTCCTGTCGTCCAGTGCCTCCAGATAGTCTTTCAGGATCATGACGGCAGCCAGCGCATCCTGATGACCGCGGCGTCTGGATCGGGGAACGCCCAGTTCGATCAGGGTTTCCCGGGCAGCCCCGGTCGACCCACTCTCATCCCATAAAATAACCTGAGTGTCAGTCTGGGCCTGGATCGCTTCTGCGAGGCGGGCTGCCTTGCGTGCAGCCGGACCCGGCTGCCCATTGCCATCCAATGCCTGCCCGACCACAATGAGCGTCACTTTATTCTCTTTTGCGATACCGGCTATTGAAGCAGCATCCAAAATACGAGAGACATGTGTCAAGACAATCAGCGGCCGGCCGATCCTTGCACCGCGATCACTGAGCGCCAACCCGATGCACTTGTCACCCGGATCAACGGCCAGTATGCGCCGGTTGGGATCTCCGGCAGATGAACGCTGTGATTCAACCATCAATTGTGATCCTCATCGGAATGAACGGCAACCAGCCCCACCAACCCGGGTTATGGGTGATCTGTGGCTGGCTTCCGGGAAAAAGTTGTGTCCTGATCATCTTCAAAGCAGATTCTGGTTTCAAACCGCGCAAGGCAACGGCAACACTGGCCGGATCAAACTCAGGGATCGTTTGACGGGTGGTGCGGATCGTGATGTATGCTTCGGTTCCAGATAAATATTGTGTAGACAGGATCTCAACCTCCAGCGAGCCGGGCACTTCGATCTGACCGGCTATCAGCGAGGCATCCAATGCCAGCTCAGCCCACTGCTCCAGGTCACTCTCCAGGTAATAGGTACCGGTCATTTCTGCAACATTATTAACATCAAAGGATAATAGTGGCCTGTCGTATGACGGCGGTGTACTCGTTTCTCGTAGAAACCCTTGCACTATACTATCCTGGATCAGTCCTGCATTTTCTGGCATGCTGGTTGGCACCTTCTGTATGAATGCCAGTGCCAATGCCTTCTCGATTGCGTTGTCTGCTGCCAGCAGGTCAGCCTGCGCCAGCGCAGGGCTGGTCTTCAGCGTTCCGCCGCTCAATGCCTCCGGGTTGGTTACAGAAACGGATAGACCAAGCGGAGGGTCCATGGCCACGATGGCACCGGCAGGCAGGTTGCCATCCGAGCCGTTGCCATCCATCTCCTCGACCGGCAAGCTGATGGTCGAGCCAGACCTGGCCGGGAGGTTGCCACTCTGTTTTACCTTATAGCGGTAAGCCGGTTCAAGCGAACGGACTACCGCATCGGAAGGTATTATCAGCGCCAGGTCTGTCAGGTTGGTGATCTCCACCAAACCTGACGCCGGTATATCTCCAACCGGTACCCTCCCGGTGGTCTCCTGTTGGATGTTGGCGCTTACTTCCAATGATAGTTGATACAGTGGGATTCCGGCGATCAGGTCGGAGACCGGGCGGTTCGTACCGGCGGGTACGACCAGTACGCCTGACTGCTCCCCGCGCGGCAGGTTCAATTCCACTTTCGCGCCCGGTAAGAGCGCTGCCAGCAAGGTGATAACCGCCAGGGCTGCCAGACCGAATGCCAGCCAACGAACCCAGCCAGGGAGAATGTGTTCGCTCGGCCGTTTGACAGCAAGGCGCTGATTTATAAAAGTGCGGTGATGCTTTACAGGTGTGCGAGGATGACCGGTGTTCCAAGCCGTTTGACGGGATTCCTCAATACTCGCAAAGACAGGCAGTCCTGCCAGTTGGACTGCATGTTTCACGATTGGATCGCTTGATACAAATCCCAACTCAAATTGCAGGGAGGTGGCTTTGCGACTGAGGAGCGTCAAGTCCAATTTTGAAAGCGATGGAGGATTCTTAACCGGGAAGACCAGTAGGGCGCGCCGGGCTTTAACCCATTTAAGGCGATCCAGCAGTGACCTGAGATCATCAAATCCATCGCATTGAATGATTTGAGTTTTCATAAACTGTCAGGATTATACAATTCAACCAGAAATGCTGCCATGTTGAGATAATTTGACAAACCCGCTTTCCCGTTATAATTGAATAGTTATAAATCATCCTGGTGAAACGGATGCATCCATGACAGCCTCATCGAAGATAACGAATCCCTCCGGGATTAAATTACCCGGTAAAGTCTGGTTTTCGCTGATATCGCTTGGTTTCGTCGGCTCTCTGGCATGGGCGGTCGAGAACCAGTTTTTCAATACCTTCTTATACAATAAAATCACTCCGGATCCAGGGTCGATCTCCCGGATGGCGGCTGCCATCCCGTTATTTTTCGCCAGAAGCAGTGACAAGCTGTTAAAATAAAATTCAACATGACCCGCCAGTCGCAACCAAAGATCTTGAAAGGAAATGTCTGTGATACGCGCATCCTTCGGCTCTCACCCCGGGCAATACGCATCACCCATAAATCCAAAGACCTGGCCGAATTCCCACCGGAGCGCATCTGGTTCAACGACGTCCTGATCGGGAAAAGTCTGCCTGACCGGCAAAAAACCCTGCAAGTTTTACTAAAAGATGATTGTATTCAAATGTATACCCGGGGGGGTCAGGATATTTTCAGAGAAACCCATCCTCCAATCCTTGAAACCGATCAGCGTGTGACTCTCAGTTTTGAGCTTAAACCCAACGAGGGTTTATACGGTTTCGGAGAATGGTTCAATGCCTTCCGGCGTACGGAAGGAAAAATGTCCATGGCAACCCATGATTCTCCGGCGATCCTGCAACACAGGCAGACCTATTCGACCCTGCCGGTCTACCTGAGCGATCGAAATTATGCCGTATTCATCCTCAACAGCCATCGCGCTGAAGTGAGCCTGGACCCGAAACAATGCGAGATTAAGCTTGCATTCGATGGCCCGCCGGCTGATTACATCCTCATCACCGGTGAAAATCCCAAAACCATTTTGGCTGAATACACACGCTTAACCGGGCACCCCCCGCTCCTGTCGTTGTGGGCATACGGTCTGTGGGTGACGGGCTATCCCCAGGAATCGCAGGCGAAAGTGCTCGAGCTGGTGGCCGAGCACCGCACCCGCCGCATCCCGCTGGATGGCGTGATCCTGGATTATCACTGGGAGGAACGCTTTCATAACTTCAAATGGCGTAAAAGTTTATTCCCGGACTCACAGGAATTAATCGACAAACTGCGCTCACTCAGGGTCCACCTGGGCTTGATCTTCACCCCCTTCGTGAACCATACCAACCTGATGTTATTGAAAGTCGGCCTTAATCTGTTGTATAAAAATCTCCCGGATGGCGTCGAACAGGACGACGAGCGCGACCTGGCAGGTTACAACGAAGCCCACTCACAAGGATATTTTGCGGATAACGATACTTCCTGGTGGTTTGGCAAAGGCGGGATGATCGATTTCACCAACCCGGGCGCATCTGATTGGTGGAACGAGAGACTGAAACCGCTCTACCGGAGCGGGGTGAGCTTTTTCAAGAATGACGACGGCGAATACCTCCCGCTGCGGGCGAAGAGCTCCAACGGCATGAACGGCCACGAGTATCACAATCTCTACGGTTTCTATTACTGCCGTGCTCTTTATGACGGCATGGCAAAACTGGATGAACGCCGCCCGCTGGTGTATGCCCGCTCGGTATGGGCAGGCTCACAGCGTTACCCGGCCATCTTCCTCGGCGACCAGGTGCCAAACTTCGAGAATATACGGCGCACCATGCGCGCCGGCCTGAATATGAGCCTGATGGGCTTTGCTTACTGGACGGCGGATGTCTTTGGTCTGAGCGGCAAAACCACCCCGGAAACGCACATGCGCTACGCCCAGTGGGCACTCTTCTGCCCGATCGCACGCTATTTCCTGCGACCGGATAAGATCGACAAAACCCGCAAACCCTGGTCCCACTCACAGCAGGTCTTAGAGAATTTCAAGCGGCATGTGGAATTGCGTTACCGGTTGCTGCCTTATTACCACCAGTTGGGCTGGGAAGCCTTCCTCTCCGGTATTCCCCACATGCGTCCGTTATTACTCGAGTTCCCCGGGGATGAACGCCTGTTGCCGGTTTATGACCAGATCATGCTCGGCAATGCCCTGATGCTCTGTCCGGTCACCCAATCCGGTGCGCGTACCCGCCAGGTCATCCTACCCCGGGGAGACTGGTATGACTACTGGACAGACGATCATTATTCCGGTAGTCAAACGATCGAGCTGGATGCCCCCATCGACCATCTGCCATTGCTTGTCCGGGCGGGGAGCATCCTCCCCATGGGTCCGCTGATGCAATTCATCCCCGATCACCATCGCTTTGATGAGCTTGAACTGCATTTCTACCCGCATTCTAACGGATCGATAACCCTCCACGATGATGACCCGGAGACACGCGCATATTTACGGGGAGAGGCTGCTCAGACTAAGGTAGTGGTTTCATCAACCGGGGAAAATATCGAAGTCACCATAGAAAAACCAACTGGTCTTTCCCGGCTGGTCCCACCCACACGCAAACTTCGGCTTGTCTTTCACGACTGCAAACCGGTCAAACAAGTGCGGGTGAACCGCCAAAGGGTGGAATCCTGGGCGTATGATCCAAATACCAGTCAGCTGATTGTAAATACAGATTGCAGGTCTAAATGGGGACTGAAGCTGGAGATCACTTTCACCTGATAAGATCTAATTATCAGGCGGGTGTTTACATCAATTTATCCAATATATCCATCAATTCCTTGTCGCCGCCCGCAGGTGGTACCCAGTCCACCTGGACGACATCCACCCCCTGTTCTGCCAGGCTATCGGAAAAACCTTTCAGTCCAATATTAATTACCACCAGTGGTTCTTTAAATAATTCGTCAATTTTTTCCGGCATCCTGTCACCTCATTTAAGCAATTCCACACAGAATTGCGAAGCTTTTGCATTACTCCTGAAAACGATAACCCCGAGCTCTTCGAGAATTTTTTCCTGCAACTTCAGATCCTGAGGATCCTCCTCTGTACCACAAATGGAGGTAACGATACTCAGATAACCTTGCCGGGCTGCGACAATCTTTTTTGCTTCTGCAATGGCATCTGCCAACTCACCAGCAGGATCCATCGATGCGTTATATCCGAGAATAAAATCCAATAAAAGGATCTTTAATTCGGGATCCCTGGCTTCCTCCAGAATTCTTCTTTTCCGCTCTGTTCCATCAATCATCGGGTGAGGTTTGCCTTGTGTGAAATAATCATCCCCCATGTCAACCATGCTATGCTCACGACTATGGGTGGGATGGTCGAGAAGCATTTTCTTATCCAATGGAGCATTTGAATACACAGGAAACCCGTGCGCCAGCAATATTTGCTGCGATTGATAACAGAATGTACCCCCGGCAAAGATACCGCGCAGGTACTTCTGTTTAGTGGAAAACCCCTGTTTTTCCCGATTAACCATCTTGGCGAAAATCTCATTCTCAAGGCTTTCCGTTTCAACCTTACCACCACTATTATCGATCGATAACCTGACCGCCTCATCGATCGTTGTTGCCCGACTAAACATGCTGCATCCGGTCGGGGAAATGGATTGGGCACCCAGAAAACAGCCAACAATAGGTTTAGGACAATTCTTTAATCTATCCATTAATTTAACTAAAGTCTTTTCGCCCGGAGGTTTTGAAATAATGGCAATGACTTTAGTGCCCGGGTCACTTTCCAAAGCATCCAACGCACTTAAGGTTGTCAATCCGCCGATCGTATCTGAGAGATCATGACTACCCGTCCCGATGGCATGTGAGATGCCGTAACCGGCATTATGTACCTGGCTGGTGAATTCCTGCAACCCCGTTCCCGAAGGTCCGATCGCTCCGATTGAACCTTTACGGACAGCATTGGCAAAACCGATGCCCTTGCCACCGATCAGGCTGGTTCCGCAATCGGGTCCCATGACGAGCAATCCCTGTTTGGCTGCATAGGATTTCAACATCAGCTCATCTTCGAGGTTCACATTATCGCTGAAAAGAAAAACGTTTAATCCGTGATCAAGCGCTTTTTTTGCTTCACGGGCTGCAAACTCACCCGGTATGGATATCACTGCCAAATTGGCATCTGGTTTCATCGTTAAACCGTTTTCCAGTGTACTCAATCGGGTCTTACCAATGGCTTCCACTCCACCTTTAAGGTATTCCGGCAGTCGCGCAAGTAGTTTCGAAGTTATGGATTCTGAATCGGCACTGATTGAAACAATCAAGTCATTGGCCTGGGCAGCATCCATGCCAGGGTCGTACAACCCAAGGTCTTTCAACAGCTTTTTATTTCCATCACTTCCCATCAATACGGCTGTTTGTTGGACCCCATTTTCATCAGATAGATGCTTATTCACACCCATCAGGAACACTGAGTCAAAATATTGATTTTTCAAGATACGAAATCCCAGAGGCATGGCGATTACCTTTCGATACAGGTTATTGATATTTTTTACCAAATGCGATCAGCGCTTTTTTGAAGCATTCCATCGGGGCTCTCACCAGACCGGCACCTATTTTGGGGTAACCAGGATCCTTATGTGCTATGGCAGTGTCAATGATGGGCGCTGAACCTGTCTGGACTACTTTGCGAATATCGATACCGATGGGCGCCCCTTCAAAACCAAAAACAGGCATACGGTAAGTGGGATGGGTACCGGCCGTGATGGTCCTCATTTCACGGGTGTAGGCCAGGGCTTCCTCGGGTGTACCACCCACCAGGCTGAGGATGCCTGGTGCGCCTCCGAGAACGAAACCACCCCAACCGACAGTCTCAGTTATGGCAGAATCTCCCATATCCAGACCAGCATCTTTTGAGGAATAGCCGGTCAGATATAATCCTTCGACGGAAGGCGAAGGAGCGGTAAACCATTCATCACCAAGACCACTTACCCGGATGCCAAATTCAGTGCCATTGCGGCACATGGCGGTCACCAGCGTGCTGTACTCAATATCACGAGCCGGATCAGCAATTGCCTTGCCGGCTGCCATGGACAGACCCAGAAAGATCAACTCGTGGTGGGTAACATATCCGAGGGTGGCAAGCATGTCATCTTTTGGCAGGTCAGTTTTTGCGATTGCCATCGCCATTTCGTTCCCAAAAAGGCTGGATGATGCACTATGGCGATTATGTAACTCGTCTCCCATCTGCAACGCCTTGG
Organism: uncultured Chloroflexia bacterium; assembly: GCA_963701225.1. Taxonomy (GTDB): domain Bacteria; phylum Chloroflexota; class Anaerolineae; order Anaerolineales; family Anaerolineaceae; genus JAFGXF01. Next base: position 2,544,083 of record OY969578.1, read on the forward strand.
TGATAATCGGTTTCAAATCCAATGAGCCGATCGATTTCAAAGCCTTGCTGAGGGTTGGCGCCCAAACATCGCGCCACATACGCAAACCTTTCAAACCTTCTTCATGAAAATCGCCAAATTGCTGGAAGCCTTCCACCTGGCGGCAAAAAGCACGATTGCCATAACTTCGATTCTCCACTACCCAGACCGGCGAAGAGGGGGATATGGTGCCGGCCATCGGACCGACCGCTTGATGGTGATGATTGGGTTCGAGTTTTATTTCACCCTTCTCCAGCATGGCGCTGGCTTCTTCCGGGGATGAAGCCCAACCTTCATAAATGGTCTGGCCAATAAGCGCCCCGCGCTGCGCGCCGCACATATTCTTCCATTCAATCGGTGGACCTGAATGGGTGATCATCTTCCCTTTCAGACCAGGTATGACATCACCTGCTGGAGCAATATCCACCAGCACCGGATCACCCTCCATCAAACGCTTAACAGCCTCCTCGTTTGCCGTATCAATTTTTTGTTTAATATCCATGTCCGATCCTTTCTTCCTCCAGGTGTTTTACTTATTTTTTATATTAATGCAATTATGTTTCAAATCTCAATAATTGGTGATTAAAAAAAATAATTCCATATCAACCAAAATGATTCAGTCCCGGCAGGCATTTTTAATACCTGCCGGGATGTCACTTCTTGCAGTTATTTAGGCGAGCCAATCATTCCCTGGACTAACCAGGTCACACTACTCATCTGGTCATCGGTAAGGACTTCGCCTTCTTTCACAACAACATTGCCATCCTGGTCTTTGATTGGGCCGGCGAATGTCACGATGGTTCCGGCATCCAGATCCTTCAAGGTCTGAGCGACTTTATCCTTGACTTCCTGGGGGACTTCAGAACCGAAATCTGAGAGAGCCATGCACCCTTCGCTCAAGCTGCAGCGCAGGAAGATGGGCTTCCAGGTTTTATCCAGAACGGTGGAGGTAAGCCAGGTTAACTTATCGCCCAGGGTGAAACCACTGCCTACGATCCAGTACTTCGGAGCAAATTGCTGGGCAGCCAGGGACTGGAAACCGATGGAATAAACCCCACGCGATTCTGCCGTGGAAAGTACGGTAGCCGGAGAATCGACATGCATGGTGATCACATCAGCACCATTGTTGATCAGTGCATTGGTGACTTCCGCTTCCTTGGTACTGTCGCCCCAGGCATAGGTGAATTTCACTTCCGTGACAGCATCCGGGTTTACGGAAACCGCACCAAGTTGGAAGGCATTAGCGAAAGTTAATGTCCATCCCAGCGGGAAGGCTGCCACAAAACCAAGCTTGTTGGTCTTGGTCATCATCCCGGCAGCAACACCCTGAAGATACCAGACATCCGGTGGTTTTCCGTAAAAATTGGCAAAGTTGGCGCCCATCATCCAGCCACCCGCATGTTCGAAGATCACATCCGGGTACTTCGTAGCAAGATCGAATGCGGGTTGTTGATGGCTGAAAGCGGTGGCGATGATCATCTTGGCGCCCTGTTGGATCATCTGTTCAATTGTGGCAGTTGCTCCAGCTTCATCGTAAACATTTTCGGCTTCGATGATCTTAACACAGGTGATGTTTTCCTTGATCTTCATCACACTCTCGTGCATCGCCTGGTTGTAGCCGGCATCGTTTACCGGACCGCCATAGGTCGCCCCAATGATCAGGCAAGGTTCCTCCGCAACGGGTGCAGCGGTCAACTCAACCACAACCGGTGTTTCGGTTGCGACGGGGGTTCCTTTTGTGCAGGCCGTCAGGGTAAACACAGCTATCAGCATTATCGCAAACACACCATAGAGTTTTTTATTCATATCCTTCTCCTTTTGATTATCCACAAATTCGTAATCCTCTTGATTAAATACAATTCCCTTTCTGTTCTACCTCCTTTCCTCGTATAAGCCATAAATCAACATTATTCAGATCCTTGATAAACACGTCCGAGGCTGGCAGGTGCATTTTGTTTCCGGTTGCCGCCCCAGGCTATAAGCACCAGGATTGTGAGGACATAGGGCACAGTATCCAGGAGGAAAGGCGAAATATTAACGCCAATATTCTGCAAAACAAGCTGCAGGGCAACTGCCGCGCTGAACAGCAAGGCACCGGCGATGGCACGAATTGGATGCCATCGTGAGAAAATGACCAGCGCCACAGCAATAAAACCACGACCACCGGTCATATATTCCGTCCAGTTCATGGCATAAGCAATTGCGATATGAGCCGCACCCAACCCGGCCAACATGCCACCAGCCAGGAGCGCCTGATAGCGGATTATTTTGGGATTACGACCGGATGCAAATGCGGTGTCGGTGCTCTCACCCACTGCACGTACACCCAGTCCCCAGCGGGTTCGGAATAAGACCCACCAAACAAGGAAAGCCATTGGTACTACGAGGTAGATGAGAATATCGAATTTAAACAAACTGGCGTAAACCGTCGGCAACTCAGATAAGCCAGGGAGTTCGAAGCGCGGCAGGGCATGGATGCTTTTACCAACGTATGGGTTCCCAATCAAGGCGCTTAGACCAAAACCGAAGAACATGACCGCCAGGCCGCTGGCAAGCTGGTTCGCTTTGCGCGTGATGACCAAATAACCAAAGAGCAGATTCATTAATCCACCGGTAATCACAGCCACCAGCACACCCAGGTATGGACTGCCATATTGAACAGTGGCTGCGAACCCGGAAGAGGCACTGACCAGCAACACGCCTTCCAGGCCAAGGTTTACGATACCTGCTCGCTCATCAATGACCTCCCCCAGAGAGGTATAAAGTAAAGATGTACCTGAATAAATAGCACTGGAGAGGATACCCAGTATTGATAAAATCGTCATGATTTCCTTCCTTTGGAAAATGCCGGGCGCGCCAGGACAACAAACAAAGTCAACGCCAACAAGATATTAATGATCGAATACGGCACACCGCGGGTTATCTGCAAAAGGTTTCCGCCCGAGAGAATGACCGAGATAATGAACGACATGATCAGGATACCAAATGGATCGCCACCGACGAGCCAGCTGATGAGAAAACCCATAAATCCCCACCCTATTGAGAAGTTCGTTAAAAGAAGCCCATAATAACCTGAAGCCTGGACCATGCCCGCCAAGCCGGCCAGGGCACCGCCCAGGCAAAAAACGATGATGATATAGGCTTTCAACGGGATACCATTTCTGCGGGATGCCTGAGGATTACCGCCAATCGCCCGCATCTCCAGTCCCCAGCGGCTGTATTTCATGATCAACCAGAACGTGACCAATAACACCAGCCCAATGACCAGGCCCAGATTGATGCGCGTATCGAAGAAAGTCGGCAACCGCGCAGCCGACACGAATCTGGCAGTCTTGTTGGTATCTACAGCGGAATGCCAGAATCCAAAAACCAGGAAACCGATTATTTTCGGGGCAACCGAATTCAACAACAGGGATGTTATCGTCTCATTAACCAAACCGATCGATTTCAAATAAGCCGGTATAAACGCCCAAACTGCTCCACCCAACATACCCAGGAACATCATCATGGGGATCAACAGCCAGGCAGGCAGGGTCTGGAAAGTCAAAGCGCCCCAGGTTGCAAAAGCTGCACCGATATATAACTGCCCTTCAGCACCAACATTGATCAGCATGACCCTGGATGGCAGTGCTACTGCCAGACCGGTTAACAGAATGGGAGTCATGGCGACGACGACTTCTGAAAAACCGTAGGCACTTCCAAGCGTTGAAGTGAAAATATCCTTGTAGGATAGGATCGGATCCTTGCCGGTGATCAGTAATATCAATCCAAATAACAGGAAAGACAGGCCAATCATGTATAGATAGCGAAGAAATGCATTCAGAGCGGGAGTCACTGTGAAAGCTTTTTTGGGTGCAATTTCAGCTTGTTGAAGCATGATTAACCTTTGAACCTGTCATAAGATGTCCCACCTGATAAGAATCTGTTTTATCAGGTGGGAACGTACCAACGATACGACCGCCAAGAAGTACAATCAACCGGTCACTCAGCGAGAATAGTTCTTCCAGGTCTTCAGATATAAGTAAAATCCCACAGCCCTTTTCGCGAGCCTCGATTAAAGCCTTATGGGCGGCCAGGGTGCTTTGAACATCCAGGCCACGCGTGAGATATGAGGCAACGATCAGTTTGGGATGAACTGCCATTTCTCGTGCGATGACCATTCTCTGAAGATTCCCCCCAGATAATGACACGGCAGGCACAAATAATGATGGAACATCAAAACCTAAGCGCATAAAAGAAGACCGCGCGTCGACAATGGCTTTTCTCCAATCCATTCGTAACCCACCCCAACGGGCATAGAACCAGGTCCGCGTTATTGCCATGTTGTAGATGACCGGCAACCAGCCTGTGACCGCCATCTGAAGAGGATTCTCAGGTATGTACGCCACACCATTCCTTCGCACCTTGCTGATCGACCAATCGTTGGCGGCATTCCCAAATAGAATCTTTTCGCCTCGCGTACATCGTTCCATCCCCAGTAAAACATCCCCCACTTCCTTCTGTCCGTTACCGGAGACACCAGCCACGCCAACAATTTCGCCTGGGTAGATGGCGAGATTAATGTCTCTCAGACTGGTTGCTGAACCTTCTCCGTTAGTTTCGACATTTCTCAATTCCACGCAGGGCGACCTGCCAATAGAATCCTTCGAGGCATACCTGCGAGTGGAGGATTCCAGTGACTTGCCAAACATCAAATGGATCAATTTCTTCTCGGTGAGACCTCTCCGCAACAACGAGCCGGCAACCTTCCCCCGCCTCAGGATCGTCACCCGGTCGGCACATTCGATCACTTCATGTAATTTGTGGGTGATCAGGATGATCGCATATCCATCTTCCCGCAGGTTTTTCAAGACTTTGAAAAGTGCCTCGACCTCATGGGGAGCGAGAACACGCGTGGGTTCATCAAATATCAATATTCTGGAATTGGAGAGCAACAGCTTTAATATCTCCACCTTTTGCTGTTCGCCCAGAGACAATTGCGAGACGAGTTTATGCGGCTCGACCTGGAGGTCATAACGGTTGGAAATATCCCTTATCCGGTTCTCCACCTCCCTCAGACTGAGGATGGCTTTCAAGTGCGGCAGGAATAGTGCGATATTTTCAGCGACGGTGAATGCGGGGATCAGAGTGAAGTCCTGGAATACAAGACCGATCTGCATCTGGCGTGCATCAGCAGGGGTCTGGATCTGGATGGGTTTTCCATTCATTAAGAAAGATCCTGCATCAGCCCGGTAAAATCCGTACAGGATTTTAACCAATGTGCTCTTGCCGGCTCCATTTTCTCCAAGCAGGGCATGGATTTCGGATGCAAATATATCCAGATTGATGGAATCATTTGCCTGGACACCGGGAAAGGATTTGGTAATATCGATCAACGACAATAAAGGGGTGGGAGTGTTTCGGGCGATAACTTGAGCCGGCATTTTTTTATCCAAAAGTCATTTCGATAATTTAGAAACAAAATAATCTATCAAATTATGATAACGACTCTGGCATTTTCTCAAAAGCGTAGTTACTTGGTATTTATTAATAATCCACAGGAATAAAACCGACCCCGTGGAAACTACGGGGTCGGGAGGTAATTAAGTGGGTTAAATCTATTGAATCAAGCCATGCTCCCTGGCATAGCGCACCAGTTCAACCCTGTTATGAAACCCCAACTTTTCCGACAGATTAGACCGGTGCCCTTCTACGGTACGGATGCTGATTGTTAACGCTTCCGCGATCTGGCGATTGGTATAACCCTGCACTATCAGCTTGAGTACATCTGTCTCCCGGGAAGTAAGTGGTTCGATCTTTCCTGAGGGAATTGGAGCCTGTTTCTTATCAGCGTCGGTCAAAAGTGATCTCATCATAGCCGGGTCGATATACAAGTCACCGCGTAAAACCACATTAATGGCTGAGATTAATTCTGATTCGGCAGCCCGTTTTAAGATATATCCCAATGCGCCGGCTTTCATCACTTCGCGCAACAGACCCTCATCTTCATGGACCGTCAGGATCAGGATGCGCGCCAGAGGTTTGATCTGTTTGATCTTACGGGTCACTGTGATGCCATCCAGATCAGGCATGCTCAAATCCAATAAAATGATATCCACATCCAGCTGCCCGGCCAACTCAACGGCTTCCACCCCGCCTGCGGCTTCGCCTGCCAGTGCAAGAGAGGGCTCATCTTTGATCAACGCGCGTAAGCCGGCACGAACAATGGCATGGTCATCGGCGATCAATACTTTAATCATGACAGGGCATCTCCACCTTGACAGTTGTCCCTTTGCCCGGGGAAGATTCCAATGTCAGTTTTCCCCCGAGCATTTCAACCCGTTCACGCATGCCGAATAGCCCCAGGTGATCTTCCAAACCAGGGGAGGAAGGAATAAAACCGATACCATCATCTTCGATGATCGCGACCAGACGTTCTTTCTGCCGGTTAAGCAGGATATCGACGCGCTGCGCCTGGGCATGCAGAATCACATTGGTCAATGATTCTTGAACAATACGGAATAAAGCTGTTTCTATATCACGATCAAATCGTCTCTCTCTCATGCCCACAGATTCAAATTCTACCGGGATGCCATATTGCTTGCTAAACCCTGACACGTATTGCTGTATGGCACTGACAAGTCCCAGATGGTCCAAACTGGCAGGTCGTAAGTTTACTGCCATTTTATGCAGGTTATCCTGAACCTCGTCGACTATTTTTTTCAATTTGGTTATATGTTTTTTGAGATCATCCGGTTTCAGGCTGCTTTCGCGATCCAACAAACCAAGCTCGACCATTAGTGCAGCCAAGAGCTGGCCGGACTCATCATGCAATTCGCGCGATAAATGGAGCCGTTCCTCCTCCTGTGCTTTCATCAATCGTTGCGAAAGAGCGTGCAATTGTTCATTGCCTTTTCGTACCCGCTCCAGCAACCAGGAATTTTGAATCGTCACGGCTGCCAGGTTCGCGAATGATTGGATCAACACTGTACGATCATTTGTAAAATAATCCTCCTGGTTGCTTAGCAATTTCAATGTTCCCATGGATTGGGTACCAAATGTTAATGGAAATGAACCGAATGCTTGATATTGCATGTCTTTTTCTTCAGGTTCATTTTCCAGGGAGCGAACAGTTCTGACCTCTATCTTATCTGACACAAAACCGGCAGGATTCCCCTGCCAGACTTTTTTTAATTTCGGAACATCACCAACTTTCAATCCCTGGATGGCGATCACCCGGTTTTGCTCCTCAATCAGATCTGTAATCTCGATCCAAGCCACCTCCAGCCCAAACCGTTTAACCGCCAACTGGCAGATTGTTTTATAGATGCTTTCCTGATCAAATGTCCCCAGGAATGTCTCCGAGGCATCATTCAAAACAGCCAGATCGTTCACTTTCTGATGCAAGGCAAATATGGCTTTCAACCTCTCGGCTGTCGCGGCTGCCAGGATCAATGAGGTCAAGGAGACCACGCCGGTAAAGGTTTGCAGGAGTACCAGGCTATCATTGAGAGGTTGGTGAGAAAACGGTCCAAGCTCACGAATCGTGCCCCAGATGGCAACCCCGGAAACCAGGAAAAGGCCAATTGCAGCGCCTCGCGTGCCAAAGCGTAATGAGATCCAGATCATGAGCGGGAAAATGACATAAAGCAGGGCAAGATGCAAGATGCCTGTGGGGGGATTATTGCTGAACACGAACCAGGTGAGCACACCCAGCAAGGCAAAGACAAGCAACCCTTCAACATAACGTGTAATGGAAGTTTTATTCCAGGGACGGGTAAGCCATGTCAACAATAACGGAGTGACAACCAGTGCTCCCAAAAGATCTCCGATCCACCACGTGGACCAGATTGAAATAAAGTATTGCCATAAGGCACTGTCTATTAAGGAAAGAGTAATTGCGCCGAATGTGGCGCTGACCATTGTAGCGATAGCCGATACCAGTGACAGCCCAATTACATCTTTGATTCGATCGAGCGTATTGTGGAAATCCAGAAAGCGATGGAGCAGATAAGCACCGATAACAGCCTCGAGGGTGTTACCGAACGTCATACCTATCGCGAGCGGGATTGGCGCGCCTGTAAATAATGAGCCCAGCAATACACCCAACGCAACACCCGGCCATAATTTAATACCGAAAAGCATTAACGCAGCCAGGGCGATACCGGTCGGTGGCCAAACCGGCGAGGTATTTGCCTGGACATATGCCATACTAAGACCCAATATGGCTGCAATGCGATAGATAATTGCCAGGAGGATGATTTTTACCAGATAGATACCGTATAAACGCAGTTTGGTTTTCATGAGGGTTACCCGGATAGGGATATGGTTGATTATAAATGATATGCCTCCATTAGTATTGAGGTAAAATATTCCTGAACTTATCCGAATAGAATCCACAGAGTATGCCCGGCAAAGCGATCAAATCCAGTTCAGTTAAAGTCGGTGATGCGAGCACCCTGAGGACTGCCAAGGAAGTCCTGGAGGGGAAAAGCAAGAAAAGCGCATTCGCCCGCCTGATGCCATTCATCGGCCCGGCTTTTATTGCCAGTGTCGCCTATATGGACCCGGGAAACTTCGCCACCAACATCCAGGGTGGGGCGAAATTCGGCTACACCCTGTTATGGGTGATCGTGGCGAGCAACCTGATGGCCATGCTGATCCAGACGCTCTCCGCCAAGCTGGGGATCGCCACCGGGAAAAACCTGGCGGAACAATGCCGTGAGAATTTCCCACGTCCGGTGGTGCTTGCCATGTGGGTCCTGGCTGAGATCGTTGCCATGGCGACCGACCTGGCTGAATTCCTGGGTGCCGCGGTGGGCTTCAACCTGTTATTCGGCATCCCGTTATGGCTGGCTGGCATCCTCACCGCCATAGCCACCTTTATCATCCTGAGCCTGGAACGATATGGTTTCAGGCCGATCGAAGCGGTCATCACCTCACTGGTGGGTGTCATCTCGGTATGTTACCTGATCGAGACGGTACTGGATAAACCCGATTGGGGTCTTGTCGTTCGGCATGCATTCATCCCGCAGTTTGCAGGTCCCGAGAGCATCCTGCTGGCAACCGGCATCCTGGGCGCCACGGTCATGCCGCATGCCATCTACTTGCATTCCGCCCTGACCCAGGGGCGGATCGTGACCAGGGATCCAAAAAAACTACGCCGCCTGTTCAAATATGAGATCATCGACGTCGTGGTTGCCATGGGTCTTGCCAGTTTTATCAACGCCGCCATGTTGATCATGGCTGCATCGACCTTCCACCGAGCTGGTGCCACATCCGTGGGTACGCTCGAACAGGCTCATCTGACGCTCACCCCCCTGCTTGGACCGGCTTCCGGCATCTTCTTCGGGTTATCCTTGCTGATTTCAGGGCTTAGTTCGTCCTCGGTTGGTACAATGGCCGGGCAGGTGATCATGCAAGGTTTCCTGCATAAGGAAATCAAGGTATGGATACGACGTCTGGCAACTATGGTTCCTTCCCTGATCGTCATCTTCATTGGATTAGATCCAACCCGCACCCTGGTGATCAGCCAGGTGCTGCTGAGCTTCGGATTACCCTTCGCCATCGTTCCACTGGTGATGTTCACCCGTCGTAATGACCTGATGGGTTCACTGGTAAACAAACCAATTACAACCCTGATAGCTATATTTTTTGCCGTCCTGATCATCTTTTTGAACTTCTACCTGCTCTACCAAACCTTCCTGGGAGGCGGAAATGTTTAAACACATCCTGGTACCTCTCGATGGTTCAAACCTGGCCGAATCGGCATTGCCTGCAGCAGCCTATATGGCTGAAAAGCTGCATGCCAGGGTCACTCTGCTGCACGTGATCGAGGAAAACGCGCCAAAGGAAATCCACGGCGAACGACACCTGACCAATCCTGAAGAAGCGCTAAGCTATCTGAAGGGACTGGTAGACAGCCATTTCCGGCCCGGAATAAAGGTAGCGACCCACGTACACGTGGAAGAAGTGCAAAACGTCGCCAAGAGCATCGTATCGCACTCCCAGGATGAGTTCGCACCTGACTTGATCGTACTGTCAGCGCACGGGCATGGCGGGTTGCGCGATATCTTCATGGGGAACATCGCCCAGCAGGTATTATCTGCCGGTCAGATCCCGGTGCTGCTGATTGACGTACCGGAAGACGGTTGTCGGGATTGCTTCGAGATCAAAACGATCCTTCTGCCGCTCGACGGGAATCCGCAGCACGAACAGGCTTTTTCAATTGGACGACAACTGGCTGAAGCTTGTAAGGCGGGTGTGATCCTCCTGATGGTGATTCCCACCCTGACCTCGTTAAAGGGTGAAAAAGCCGCCACCGGCATCTTCCTGCCCGGCGCAGTGAATATCGCGCTCGAACAAGCTGAAGAGGAAGCCGATAAGTATATGGAAGAACATAAGGGGCTTCTCGCCAAGGTGGGTGTAAACTCGACTTCCGTCATCGTACGCGGCGACCCGGCCGGGCAGATCGCCGAAGCAGCTCAGACTGCCAACGTGGATCTGATCATCCTGGGGACTCATAAAAAGAGTGGCAGCGACGCCTTCTGGTCAGCCAGCGTGGCATCCAAGGTTAGCAAGCTTTCCCAAAAACCGATCCTCTTCGTGCCGGTTAATATCCTGACGGGATGACAACCGATACCCCAGAATACATTCCACCAGGCATATGATATATCTATTGTAATTCGCCTTTTAAACACTATAATATAATTGATCCATGCAGCCGTCCGGACTCATCGTGGGAAAACAAGCGAACGACGGTAGAACTTCAACTCCTCCATTCCCCCATCAACCTGAATTATTATTTCTGATCAAGCGCATGAAAGACGGTATCATGTTCAAGAGAATCCTCGTCCCACTGGATGGTTCACAACAAGCCGAAGCGACTTTATCGATCGTCGCTTATATAGCCTGGAAATGTCACAGCGATGTAACCCTGCTGCACGTGGTAGAACACCATCCACCGACTCGGATTCATGGTCAGCATCATCTGGTGGACGCAACAAACGCCATGAACTACCTCAAAGACCAGGTAATTTTAATGAGACATGCCGGCGGAAAGATTGCCATGCGGGTCATCGATGAACCAAGCGACCGGGTTGCTGACCGTATCGCCGCCGTTGCCCGATCGAATGGTGGTTTCGACCTGATTGCATTGTGCAGACATGGTCATGGTCGTTTCATAGATAGCACTAAAAATTGCCTTGCCAGGCAGGTTGCCTCCCGGGTTGAGATCCCTCTACTTGTGAAATGCATCATCCCTGATGAAGTGGATATCAGTTATCAGCCGCTTCATTTGGCACTTGTTTTGGATATTTTCACGAAAAACGATCACATACTGGACGTGACGAAGGATTTGGCGCTGAAATGCGGATTGCAGGTGTCGCTGATCGTGCTTTACCCAGAAGTCCGTGCCATGGGTTATCCGGGAACAGGACTTGGATCCTCTCTGATCTGGGCAGTTTCCAGCACGAATCGTGAAATCGAAGATGAGGCCACTTTGATTGCCAGCACATGCGAGAGGAAATTCAAGCAGTCGGGACTGAAAGTGGGATCCAGTGTGGTCCCTTACAAATCCGCGGACCAGATCGCCGACTTACTGCATGGGATGGCAACCGACCTGACCGTGATGAGCCTGCCAGGGTTAAAGCAACCGACGCCGGTAAAGATCTTCGATATAAGCCGTTTCAGCCACCTGCCCTCCCTATTCGTCCCGGCATGAATTATTCCAGAAGCTCAACCTGATGCTGGAATGTATTTTGACAAGCTGATCGGATCATTACATTGGTGTACTAATGGCATAATCCACGTACGATTGTAGATAGAAACCGCAAACGATCTATTTTTGAGCAGTTTTTGATTGTGGCGATAATTCGAAAGCGCGTTTAAATTCCCTTGACAGGTTCCCCAGCTGAGGTATTTTTAAATGGATGCGCAATACGCGCCGTTTGCGAGCCAGCAATGCCTCGAGGTCGCCCAGCGCCTGTGCGTGCTCCAACGTCGCAAAGCTGAAGTCCTGTCCCGGAATGGGCAAATTTGCGGCGGGATCGGCCGTGATCATTAAAAACACGCCGTGGTTGTCGCCACCCTTGTGCAACTGCCCGGTCGAATGCAGAAAGCGCGGACCGAAACCCAGCGTGGTGGCATTGCCCGCCCGTTTCAGGATACTCGCCCGCATTCCTTGCAATAGTTGTGCGTTATCATCATTGCGTGGCAGATAAGCATTCAGGGCGACATAATCGCCCGGCTTGATTTGGGTCAAGAATAAACGCAACGTATCTGCCAGGGTTTCACAGCTCGCAATTCCTTTCACCGGTTGCCCGTAAAGCGCAACCTGCTGATCTTCCCACAGGGGGTTGCCATCCATAAGCTGGCGTGTGCGTTCGTATTCCCGGATCTTTGCCAGCGTACGATCCTTGCTATCCTGCACGTCCGGTTGGTCAAAGGCATTCACTCCGATCACGGCGCAGGCAACTGCGATCGCGAACTCCCAGCGGAAAAACTCGCTGCCCAGATCATAAACATCTGTTACAGTCAAAGTCACGACAGGATGGCCCGCCTTGCGTAGTAATTGGATACGCGCTTCCGCCTGGCCGTCGATCTTATAGTACACAAACAGCCGATCTTTTCCGTACTTCCCGGGTTCCAGGGGAGGCTCTTGTACCACCGGCAGTATGCCTTTTCCAAGCTTGCCGCTGCTCTCGGCAATCAACTGCTCAAGCCACGGTCCGAAGGGCGTAAAGACCTCATCGGTTATGATCGTTAACTTGTTCCGACCCTGCAAGGCAGCCTCGCCGATCAGCGCACCCAGCGCCAACCCAGGGTTGGCACCACCAGGCAATTCAGCCTGGCAGGTTTCTGCCATCCTTTTTGCATTGGAGAGCAGACGAGCCAGATCCAAACCCATCAGAGCCGCCGGCACCAGTCCGAAAAGGGTAAGCGCTGAATAACGCCCGCCTACGGTTTTATCCGCCAGGAAGACTTGCCTGAAACGGCGATCCTTTGCCAATGCATCGAGGTTGGTTCCCGAGTCAGTGATGGCAATAAAGGAACGCCCGGCATTTTTCCCCTTTGCCTTGACCGTCCGATCCCAGAAATAACGGAACAGTGCATCCACCTCGGCCGTACCGCCCGACTTGCTGGCGACAATATAGACGGTTTTACCTGCCGGCGCCCATTGGGTGGCAGCTTTCACCTGCCCCGGATCGGTCGAATCGAGGATGCTGAATTTGAGTGCTTTCTTTTTGGGTGTGTCTTTGCCAAGCATGTCGCGCAACACTTCCGGCGCAAGCGACGAACCGCCCATGCCAAGCAGCAATGCATGACTAAAGCCATCCCGGATGCAAGCTTTAGCGAACAAGTCCAGACCGGCGAGGGTCGAAGCATCAACTGAGGGTGCAGTCAACCAGCCCATGCGCTCGCGGATAATCTTTGCCGCCTGTATTTCTTTCACCCATACTGATGGATCTTTTTTCCAGATGCGACCAGCGGTCTGCTGTTTTTCCAGCCTGTCCATGCGCCTGATCAGAGCCGGCGCCAGAATGCCCAGTTCCGCGCGGAAAGTTGTGCTGCGCGTGTCGATTGTCGTAAGCAATTCGTCAAACGCTTTGGAGAAAGTCGCCACGCCTTCACTTTCAAGTTCGGCGGTCACCCGTTCCATGTGTATACCAAGTTGCTCCAAAGCCTGGAGGTCGGCTCGCGCTTCTGCCAGTCCTTTTATCAGAGTCAAAGCCGCCTTGCCGTGTTCACGAAAAGCATCCAGGGTCTTGGGCGGGATGGTGTCGACCGTATCGGGTCCGATCAATTCCTCCACATACAACACATCACGATAGGCTGGGTTTTTGGTGCTGGTCGACGCCCACAACGGACGCTGCACCCGGGCACCCTTTGCTTTTAATTTCAGGAACCGCGGGGATTGAAATTGCTCTTGGAATAATTCATAAGCCAGTTTGGCATTGGCAATGGCAGCCTTGCCGAGCAGGGCTTCGGCCGCTGCTTTTTTATCAGACTGCCGGGCAATCTCAACCAGCTGTGGGTCCACTTTTGTGTCCACGCGCGACACAAAAAATGAAGCGACCGATGCGATCCGTTCGATCGGTTCTCCGCGCCGGACGCGCTCTTCCAGACCGGATAGATATGCTTCCATCACCTCGCGATATCGTTCCAGGGAAAAAATAAGCGTAATATTGATATTTACTCCAGCGGCGATGCACTGCCGGATGGCCGGGATGCCCTCTCGGGTGGCGGGGATCTTGACCATCAGGTTGGGGCGGTTGACCGCCTGCCATAACCATTTGGTTTCAGTGATCGTCTTTTTCGTATCATTCGCCAGTTTCGGGTTCACTTCCAGGCTGACAAAACCATCGCTGCCGCCGGTCTTTTGATATACGGGCAGGAACAGATCCGCCGTGTTCTGGATGTCCTCGATCGCCAGCCGGAAAAAGCTACGCTCCGGTTGCCAACCCGCCCAGGCCATTGTTTGCAGGGCGGCATCGTAATCGTGGGAGGCCGAGATGGCTTTATTAAAGATGGTGGGATTTGACGTTACACCTCGAATTTCGCCCTGGTTTATCAATTTCGCCAGGCTGCCGTCCTGCAACAGGCGTCGTTCGATATTGTCGTACCATAAAGACTGCCCGAGGGCATACAGACGTTCAATGGATTTCATGGATGATCCTTTCCCAGGAAGCTCGGCTATTCCAGACGCTCGAAAGCTCTGACTTTATTGACCCGCCGTACATGACGTTCTTCGGTCGAGAATTCAGCCCCCAGGAAGGCACACACGATCTCACGTGCCAATTCGATGCCGATTATGCGCCCGCCCATACAGATCACATTCATATCGTCATGCTCAACACCCTGATGGGCGGAATAGGTATCGTGACACAGGCAGGCGTAGACACTCTTGAATTTATTGGCGGCTATGCACGCGCCCACTCCCGACCCGCATAATAAAATACCTCGCTCAGCTTCCCGGTTTTGGATGGCTTTGGCAACCTTGGCAACGTAGTCAGGATAATCCACCGGCTGGGTATTAAATACACCCAGATCGAGCACCTCATGCCCGGCGGCACGCACCGTTTCGAGCACCATTTCTTTCAAAGGATAACCGGCATGATCCGCAGCAACAGCTATACGCATTATTTTCCTCCAAGCAGTTCTTTTGCCATTTCAATCACCTTTGCTGGTGTAAAGCCATAATGCTCAAAAAGTACTTTGTACGGGGCGGATGCTCCGAATTTCTCGATGGATAAAATACGACCCTGATCCCCCACCCACCGTTCCCAACCCTGGGAGATGCCGGCTTCCACCGCGATGCGCAGCGGCATATCCTGCGGCAGGACTTGCGCCCGATAATCTGCGGTCTGCTCGCTGAAAAGCTCCCAGCTTGGGAAGGAGATCAGGCGGGTGGCGACGCCCTGTTTTTCAAGTTCAAGCCCGGCTGCGATGATGAGCTGAACTTCGGAACCACTTGCCATCAGGATCAAACGCGGTTTGCCCTGCCCGAGGTCCTTTAACACATAGGCTCCTTTCAGCAAGCCTTCCGCACGCGCGAACTCAACGCGATCAAACACCGGGACTACCTGGCGGGTCAAGAGCAAAGCGGTCGGCGCTTTACGCTGTGCAATAGCCGACTGCCATGCATAAACCGTCTCATTGGCATCCATCGGCCGGATGACGGTCAGATTGGGGATGGCGCGCAGTGCAGCCAGGTGCTCGACCGGTTGGTGGGTGGGTCCATCCTCGCCCAGCCCGATACTATCGTGGGTATAGATCCAGATGGATGGATAATGTGAAATGGCCGATAGACGTAAAGCACCACGCATGTAATCTGAAAAGACCATGAACGTAGCACCGTAGGGGATGAACCCACCGTGTACTGCCAGTCCATTCACTATTGCGCCCATGCCGTGCTCACGCACGCCAAAACGCAGGTAACGCCCATCGTAATGGTCTGGTTGAAAATTATGGGAGGTTTCAATCCAGGTGTTATTGGAGGGGGTCAGGTCAGCCGAGCCACCCATGATCTCAGGCAGTTTGACTGCCAGGGCGTTTAGGGTCTTGCCGGAAGCGGCGCGGGTTGCAATGCCTTTCGGATCCGCCGGGAATGATGGCAAGTCCTTCTGCCAGTTAGCCGGCAGCTCACCCTTCAAGCGGCGATCGAGTTCTAATGCCAGATCGGGGTGGTTTTTGCGATAGCTATCAAAGCGCTTTAACCAGTCTGCTTCATAGTCTGCCCCGGCTGGCAGCGCCTTGCGGTAGAACTCCAGCACCTGATCCGGGATATAGAAAGAAGGTTCGAGCGGCCAGCCGAGGTTCTGCTTGGCGCCTGCCAGTTCCTCTACACCCGGTGCTTCACCGTGTGCTTTGGCGGTATCCTGACGGGTAGGCAGCCCGAATCCAATATGGGTGTGGCAGACGATCAGCGAAGGACGCGGGTCTTGCCTGGCTGCCTTAATGGCACCATCGATCTCGTAGACGTCATTGCCGTCAGCAACCTGCAGTACCTGCCAGTTGTAAGCTGTAAAGCGCGCGCAGCGGTCTTCGGTGAAGCTGATATCGGTCGATCCGTCGATCGAGATATGATTATCATCGTATAAATAGATGAGTTTTCCAAGTTTAAGGTGACCAGCCAGCGAGGCTGCCTCGGAAGCAACACCCTCCATCAGGTCGCCATCGGTGACGATGGCATAGGTGTAGTGATTAATGATTTCATGCCCCGGGCGGTTGTAGACTGCTGCCAGGTGTGCCTCGGCGATGGCAAAGCCCACTCCACCGGCAAAGCCCTGCCCGAGCGGCCCGGTGGTCAGTTCGACCCCGGGCGTCAACCCATATTCGGGATGGCCTGGGGTTCGGCTCCCCCACTGTCGGAAGTTTTTCAACTCATCCAGCGGCAGGTCGTAGCCTGTGAGATGCAGCAGGGAATAAAGCAGCATGCAGCCATGTCCACCGGAGAGGATAAAACGGTCGCGGTCATGCCATTTCGGGTTGACAGGATTGTGGTGCAGGTGGCGTGTCCAGATGGTGTAGGCGATTGCGGCGCAGCCCATCGGCAGCCCGGGGTGTCCCGAGTTGGCTTTCTGGACGCCATCCACGGACAGGAAGCGCAGTGTGTTGATCGCCAGGTTTTGAAGGTCTTGTTCCATTGATGCCGGGCTCCTTGATGATTTAATTATTCAATTCTACCATGCAGGAGTTGAGGTGTCGGATAGCTCACTCATCTTTTGCCTACCTCCATCGAAGGCGCGAGAGGGAAGAGCACGCAAAGCGTGCGAGGGCATACCCTGTTTATTTATGGGGCGAGGACAGAATATGTCTTTCTCGCCACCTCGTGGCTTAATATTCTTATTGGGTAATCCCTCACTCCAGACGAATGGTTGTCGGTCGGGTAGGATTACCAGCCTGCCAGAATTATGTTTTACTATTGGCGGACAGGACTGCGTCCCCTTTGGGGGGATGTCCGCCCTAAGATTCCCCTCACATGCTGAAGTATAAGTTCTTTATTGCGCAATCCTTTTTACCCGAAATAAAGTAAGACGGTTTTACGTCTGATACGGTCTACGGTTGCCCATTGCCAGTCCAATCGAGATTGAGGATAAATATGATATACTAAGCGCCTTGTCAGATCACTCTCCGTGACCTGCTTTCCACCAGCGGCGCCATCCACGATGTTCGTCCGCTGGCAAACCCGAGGAAAGGAGTATTCAATGCGTAATTACGAATTGGTTCTGATCCTTCAGCCCGACCTGGACGAAGCGTCCTTTAATGCCGCCATCGACAAGGTCAAAAGCTGGATCAGCGAAGCCCAGGGTTCCATCGAAAAAGTCGACATCTGGGGCAAGCGCCGCCTGGCGTACCCCATCCGCAAGCAGACCGAAGGCCAATATGCCTTGTTGTCCGTGAAAATGGAGCCGCCGTTCGCCGCCAAGCTGGAAGCCAACCTGCGCCTGCTGGAGCCGGTCATGCGCTTCCTGATCAAGCTGGTCGAATTACCTTAACCATTAAATTAGGAGTAAAAATGAGCCGAAGTCTAAACAAAGTAATGATTATCGGCCACCTGGGTCGCGATCCCGAGCTGCGCTACACACCTTCGGGACGACCGGTCACCACCTTTACGGTCGCCACCGGACGCACGTGGAACAGCCCGACCGGCGAGCGCCATACAGAAACCGAATGGTTCAATGTGGTCGCCTGGGGCAACCTGGCAGAGATCTGCAAACAATTCCTGACCAAGGGTCAGCAAGTTTACATCGAGGGCAGGCTCCAGACCCGCCGCTGGGATGACTCCGAAGGCAACAAACACACCACGGTGGAGATCGTTGCCTCCGAAATGATGGCGCTGGGCGAAAAACATGAGAACCACCAGACGTCACCCGCCAGCGACCAGGTTTACCCTCACGCCAATGGCGGTGAGGACGAGTATAACGAAACGTCTCAGGAATGAGACAGGAGAAAGAAAGATGTCAGACGAGACAACCAATGGCGCCGAGCAGATGGCACCCCGCCGGTACATGGCGCGGCCAAAATTCTGCGCATTTTGCGCCGACAAAAATCTTGTGATCGATTATAAACAAACGGATTTCCTGCGCAAATTCGTCACCGACGACGGCAAGATCAGACCACGCCGTCAGACCGGCACCTGTGCCAGACACCAGCGCGAGCTGGCCAAGGCGATCAAACACGCCCGCCATATTGCCCTGCTGCCGTATGCCGGGGATATCTGGTACGATGGCCCCCGCCCGCATCGTACCTACAACAACCCGAACCAGTAATGGATGATGAGGTATTGCCATGGCAAAGCGTGAACAACCTAAAATATTGACCAAGAAACACCTTGCACGCGTTGAACGTGAACGCCGGCAGAACCGCTGGATCGTCATCTCTGCCAGCATTATACTGTTGTCAGTGGTCGGGTTGGTCGGTTATGGTGTATTGGACCAGACAGTTCTACAGAAGAACAAACCGGTCATCAAAGTGGGTGAGGATAACATCACCGTAAAGGAATTCCAAAAACAGGTGTCCTTCGCCCGCGCCCAGAAGATCATGCAATACAATTTCTATTACCAGCTTTCGCAGTCCTTTGGAGCAGAGCAATTCAGCCAGACCCTGACCCAGCTGAAAGACGCACTGGACAACCCCCAAACGGTCGGTAGTGAGGTTATGGACAATCTGGAAAATGATCTGTTGATCCGCCAGGAAGCTGCCAAACGCGGTATCACGGTAACGGCAGACGAGGTCGAACAAAAGATGCGTGAGATGTACGGTTTTTACCCTGAAGGTACACCCACCCCCAGCCAGACACCAACTTCGTATTCGACCCCAACTTACAACCCGACTCAATTGTGGTGGTCTGCCACACGTCCGGCTCCCACGGGAACACAGACAGCCACCCCTGCGATTACAGGCACGATCGATTCCACCGTCACAGCAACTCTCGAGCTGGCTGCCACGCTCAACCCGACCGTCGAGTTGACGGCGACGCAGGAACTTACTCCGACCGCGACCGAGATCCCACCCACCGCAACCAGTTCCATCCCTACAGCTACTGCCACAATCCAACCGACCAATACCCCGTTCACACTCGAGGGTTATACGGCGCTGCTGGCTAAAAACCTCGAACCGTACAAGTCTTTCGGTTACACCGAAGCGGATTACCGTAAGTCGGTTGAATCAGAGCTGCTTAAGCAGAAACTGAGCGAAGCCCAGGCCGGTGATGGCAAGCACGAATCCGTGGAAGTTTGGGCGCGCCATATTCTGGTGCCGGATGAAACGACGGCAAATATCGTACTGCAAAGATTAAAGTCGGGCGAGGATTTCTACAACCTGGCAGCCACTTTCTCCACCGATGAAAGCAATAAGAATAATGGTGGAGACCTGGGCTGGTTCGGTAAAGGCCAGATGGTCCCGGAGTTTGAAACAGCAGCCTTCGCCCTTACCGTGGGTCAAATCAGCGAACCTGTCAAAACCTCCTATGGGGTTCACATTATCCAATTGCTCGGGAAACGTATCAAACCGCTGAATGATTACGAATGGTCTCAGTACATCGATACGCTTCTGACCGAATGGCTCACAAAACAAAAATCCGATCGAACGGATATTCAACGTTTTGATATCTGGTCGACAGTTGTCCCAACCGAGCCCACGTTTACCAGTTTCGGACAGACCAACTAACGACAGCCTGTTCAACAAAATTAAAAGAGGTTCTCATTTGAGAGCCTCTTTTATAATTTATTCAATCATCAAACCTGGTGAGCTTACTTCACGTACTCATCGGTGACTTCATCCATCTTCAGACTGATGACCCGGCTGGCCGAATCGCGCCCGATCGTGATGCCGTAGATCACGCCCGCCACCTGAACTGTGTTGCGGTTATGTGTGATCACTACGAACTGAGTGTTGGCACTCAGCTCGGTCAGCAGCTCGGAAAAGCGGTTGACATTGGCTTCATCCAGCATGGCATCCACTTCGTCCAACACGCAAAACGGTGTGGGCGACACTTTCAATAGGGCAAAAACCAGCGCCGAGGCTGTCAGGCTGCGTTCACCGCCCGATAGCAGTGAGAGACCCTGTTCACGCCGCCCCGGCAAGCGCGCCTCGATGTCGATGCCCGCTTCGATCACATCTTCCTCATCTGTAAGTGCCAGACGGGCATGCCCGCCCGGGAAGAGGCGCGCAAACATGTGATGAAATTCATCCGCCACCTTCGAGAAAGTGATCTGGAAGGCTTTTTTCATCATGTCGTCCAGTTCGGCGATGACCGCGATCAAATCAAGATCCGCCTTATGCAAATCTTCCACCTGGGCGGTCAGGAATTCATAACGTTCGCGGACAGCATTGTATTCCTCCTGGGCTTCCAGGTTGACCGCGCCCATGCGTCGCATTAACCCCTTCTGGCGATTGATGTTATCCTCGATATCGATCGGTAACTCTTCCATTTGCGCGAGTTGTTCCACGATTCCTTCAAAAGGCAGCGGGGTTTGACCCGAGACATTCTCCGCAAACTCGAATGCCACCAGGCCAAAATCATCCTCGATCCTGCGCTGCAAGAGGTCCAGCGCTTCGCGTTGGCGGGTCAGATCAAGTTGCGCCTGGGTGTTGTAGCGTTCCGCCTGGGTCAGCGTTTGTTGGGCGGTGCTGTCGGTCTGCTGCAGGGCTTCCAGTGTTTTTTCGAGTCCGGCGACCTGACTTTCGAGCGAATCGATATGCGTCTGAATTTCGGTGATTTCCGACTTCAATTTCTCACGTTCCGCTTGTTCACTGACCCGGCTCGTTCCAACCTCGGTCTGGCTGACTCTTAATTCATTTAAATGGTTTTCACTTGTCTGGCGCGTTGCCGCCGCCCGCTCAAAGGCCGAACGGCGTTCCCCAACACGCTTCTCGACCTCTTCGAAGGCAAGCATGGCTATCGCAGCCTGTTTGTCCCAATGCGCCACCTGACCTTCCAGTTCGGTCAAGTCGAGCGCAGCCAGTTCCTGGTTCGAACCCACAATCTTGTGTGTCAGGCTGGCGATCGTACCATCCATTCCGCCTAGGCTCACCCCGGCTTGGTCAATCTCGCCTCGGGCAGTGCTGATCTGTTCGTTCAATTGTGTTTTTTGAGTTGTCAACCATTCATGACGCTGGCGCTGTTGGGTAAGCTCGTTTTCCAATTCGCGCCGTTCATCCTGGTCGGTTTTCAGAGTTTTCTCGGCGTCAGCCAGAGCCGCCGCCAGTTCAATTCCGACACCCCTGACTTTATTCAACTCAGCGGTTATCTTTTCCACCTGCAGGACGGCAGTCTGGCAGTCGGTGGTTAATTTTTTCACCTGCATAGCCAGGTCCTTGATCTGGTGCGAGCGGCCGATAATGCCACCGCGTCCACCTTTGCCGACCAGGACTGGTCCGTTGGCGCAGTAAAGCTCACCGCGCAATGTAACAACCCGCGCACCCGCAGGCTGCCCTGCCAGGATAAGCCTGGCGGTCTCGCCATTTTTAACCACGGGTATGTTGCCGAGTAATGCCTTGACAACCGCTTCATATTCCTGCGGACAACGTACATACTCGGCTGCCATGCCCAGGATGCCGGATTTTCCAACCGTTTTGAAGGTTGAGCTGCTTGTTACCCAGTCCAGAGGTAACAACACTGCCCGCTGGTCTCCTCCTTCCTCGACCAGTGAGATGGCTCTCGCTGCCTGTTTGCCATTTTCCAGGATTATCAAATCGACGAATTCCCCCAGCGCGCCTGCCACGGCACTTTCATATTCGGGATCTACATCCAGTATGCTGGCGAGCGTCTGTCGTACGCCATGCAGTTTGCCATCCCGGGCAGCCTGGATCACCTTCCGGGCACCTTCGGCATATCCAGAAAGAGACTGCTCTGCCTGCTTGATCAACTCGAGCTGCATTTCAACGCGTGCCAGTTGATTTTTAGCTTCTGTAGTGGAAATTTCAGCTTCGCACTGGCGGCGCTCAAAGTCAGATATTTTCTCTTGATTCTTTTCGATATCTGCGCGATGGTTTTTCTCCCGAATTTCTGCTTCACGCAGTCGCTTTTCAGAGCCCCCTATTTTATCGTCAAGCTGTCGGATTACGTCCGTTGAAGCAGACATTTGCTCTTCGATATGGGTCAAAGATGTCTGCAAAGCAACCAGGCGGTCTGAAAGCTCATCCTGTCGGGCTGATACCCGTACTTTTTCGGTCTCAATCCCAACCAGTTCCTGCCTCAGGCGGTGCAGTTCCTGTTCAGCGGCTTCGCGTTCGGTTTGCTTACCAGAGAATGCCTGTTGTGCCTGGCTTTGTTCCTTGCGGGCTTCGTTCAGATTGCTTTCCAACCGGCTTTTTTCTTGTTCGCCGGCTTCCAAAACCTGTGAAAAACCTCTTAATTCCTCCTCCAGTTGGGCGAGGGTGGATTCCTGATTTTTTATCTGGATGCCCAGGGAAGCATCGCGTTCATCCAGGACTGCCATCTGGCGGTTAAGCTCTTCCAGCTTTGTATTTAATGTGGATGTCTGGGTGTACCAGGTAGTCAATTCACTGCGGTTTTTCTGCAGCTGAGTGCGCAGGGTGGCGATCTTTCCACCAATTTCACCCATCGAACGACGGGCTTCAACCAGGCGGTTCTCATGCTCTACTACGCCGGATTGGGCATGCCGTACTTCTTTTTGAGCACGATGCCAGTGATAACCGTACCAGTCGCGCAACAACAGGCGCAGGTCGGCGCGGATCTGTTCGTATTCCTGGGCTTTGCGTGCCTGGCGTTCAAGGCTTGTCAAGCGTGGTTGTAATTCCGCCAGGATGTCCTGCACGCGCTCAAGGTTGCGGCGGGTGGTGTCAAGCCGGTGCAGGGCTTCCTCTTTGCGCGAACGGTACAGTCCAATACCGGCAGCCTCCTCGAATAGCTTGCGACGTTCATCCGGTTTCAACGCCAGGGCGGTATCGATCAAACCCTGACCGATGATGGTATAAGTGCGTTCAGCCAGCCCTGATTGAGCCAGCAGTTCCGTGATCTCTTTCAGACGCACCTTCTGTCCGTTCAGCAGATATTCATTTTGACCATCGCGGTAAGCCCTGCGGGTAACTGCCACCTCGCTGAAATCAATCGGCAGCCAGCCATCCGAATTGTCAAAGGTGATAGTGGCTGATGCCATGCTGGCACGCGCGCGCTGCTCTGAACCGTAGAAGATCATATCGTCGGTCTTCTTGCCGCGTAACAGGCTGTAGGACTGTTCACCCAACACCCAGCGTAAGGCGTCGGCGATATTGGATTTGCCGGACCCGTTGGGTCCCACGATAGCGGTGATCGCACCGGGGAACTCAAAGCGAGTCTGGTCGGCGAAAGTTTTGTAACCGTGCATTTCCAAGGATTTAAGACGTATCAGCATAAATTACTCATTGTTCAATTTTAATTGCTTCCCATTGTTTGTCGATGTATTCAAGTGATCGAGGGCATCCTGGGCTGCCAGTTTTGTAGCCATCTGTTTAGAGCGCCCGATTCCGGAGCCATAAGCCTGACCCTCTATCAGGACATCCACTTCGAAGATCCTGGCATGATCGGGTCCGGACACATTACGGGTTGCATACTGCGGGGTGGCAAGCCCGCGCGCCTGCGCCCACTGCTGAAACAGGCTTTTCGGGTCATCCAGCGAATTATTGGCGATGGCAATATCCGCCGCTTGACGGCAAAAGGGTGCCATGAAGTGTTGTGCTTCTTCAATGCCTGCGGACAGGTAGATCGCGCCAACCAGGGCTTCAAAGGTATCACATAAAAGGGCATCCTTATCCTG
Organism: uncultured Chloroflexia bacterium; assembly: GCA_963701225.1. GTDB lineage: Bacteria > Chloroflexota > Anaerolineae > Anaerolineales > Anaerolineaceae > JAFGXF01. The sequence goes on from OY969578.1 coordinate 2,568,343, forward strand.
ACCTCCGGCCTGGATTTCACCCCGACCCAGATGAATGGCTCGTCCCAAGTCGATCTGGCGCGCAAAATCTGCCAACCGTTCGGTGTAAACCAGTGCCGAGCGCATGCGTGTCAGGTCTCCCTCAGCCATTTCAGGAAAGTGCTGGTAAAGCCAGGCACCGACAGCAAAATCCAAAATGGCATCGCCCAAAAATTCCAGGCGCTCATTATCTTCAAGTGCTTCAGGATGTTCGTTGAGATATGAGCGGTGTGTAAGCGCACGACTTAACAACGACAGATCCTGGATCGGCAACTTCAAACGGTCCCTGAGCTCCTGAGGGGTTTCCTCCTCAAAATGGTGGTTACTCTTCTCCATGCTATGCTCCGCAGAACTCAGGGAACGTCAGACGCAGAGTCTGCGGCAGGCGTTCCATCAGTTCCATCGATTGTGTTACAGCTTCCCTTCGTATTTTAACCCTGAACCGGTTAAAACAAGCACAATTGGTTCAGGCAGTTTTTTATCGGATTTCGTCAGGGCACACCAGACCAGCGCCGAGGTGGGTTCGATATCGATACCGCGCCGGGCAAGGTCTGACCGGGCTGCCATGAGCTGGCCATCGTCGAAAGCCAATACCTGATCGCGTTCCCGATTCAGCTCGTTCAGCAAAGCAGTCGCTCTGACCGGCCGCAACACCTTGACACCTTCTGCCAGTGTGGACGATTCGGATACAGGAAGAGATTTATTATGAAATGCAGCCCAGATCGGCGCGCAGGCGGCTGATTGAACAGCAACCATCGCCGGGATTTTATCGATCAGGGCAGCTGCCTGCAACGCCTTGAATCCGCGTAGAATACCCAGAACCAGGCTGGCATGACCGGCCGGGGCGATCACCGTCCCGGGCTCTCTGCCAAGCTGCTCGAATATCTCATAGGCGATAGTGGCTATACCCGCCATCCCGAACGGCAGGTAGGCATGACTTGCGTAAATGGCACCGGCTCCAACCTCACGCGCAACCGCATCCGCTGCAGCTGAACGCGGACCGCTGACCGGGACCAGCTCGGCTCCATAGGTTTCGATCTGGCGCCGCTTGGGCCCTGAGGCAGACTCGGGGATGAACACCCTGGCATGCATGCCCACACGGGCGGCATACGCTGCGAAGGACGCACCGGCATTGCCGGACGAATCCTCAACCGCGCTCGTCACCCCGCGCGAGTGAAGAAAACTCACCAGTATCGAACTGGCGCGATCCTTATAGGAGCCGGTCGGGTTCAAATATTCGAGTTTATAAAATATTTTCTGACCAGCTACTTTGTCAGCAAGGAGCGGGGTTCTTCCCTCGCCAAGGGTGATGGGGTGTATCCCTGCCGGCAGGTTAAAGGATTTCTGGTACTGCCACATGGTATCTGCAGCTTGTTCGGCACGTTGAGAATGATACCGAAAGACTCCCACCCAATCATAGATGCCTCCACATTGGGGACACAGATAGGGGTTGGCGTCTGGGGGATACTCAGCCCCGCATTGCACGCAGACAACCGGTATTTCCATACTTCATCCACCCACGACGGGTGGAAAAATGGAGATATCCATTCCCGGTTTTATCAGGGTATCGTCTTTCATAAGCGTATAGTCGATAGATAAAGCTACCATATTCAATCCTGCTCTGTGGTGAAGATCCATACCAGGCAGGACTTTTTTCAACCCACTGACCGCACAATCATCCGGCAGTTCCATCTAAGCCAGACTTCCGCCGGTAATTACGCTTGGATTTGAAAAAAGTACTTTCACTCACATTAATGGTTCGATGAAGAATTATAACCGCTAACCTGCGGGTCGCATGTAATCATATTCTGCTATAATGTCGCTCATGGTTTTCAAGACCACGGATTCCACCTATCAGGCATATCAGGTCGCCACGGATGTTTATCAAGGTCCGCTGGATCTGCTGCTCTCTTTAATCGAACGGGCAGAACTGGATATTACCAAACTGGCACTGGCGCAGGTAACAGACCAGTACCTGGGCTACTTGCGTGCGACACCCAATCTCAATCCAGAGGAAGTCTCGGGCTTCCTGGTTATCGCCGCCAAACTGATTCAGATCAAGTCAGAAGCTCTGCTGCCAAGACCACCGGAACGTGAGCCCGGTGAGGAGGATCCAGGCGATGCTCTGGTTGAACAACTAAAAATCTACAAGCAATTCAAGCAACTCGCCATCTGGTTTTCGGGGCGGGAGGCATCGAACCTGCAGACATTTTTACGCACTGCCCCACCGCCCAAGGTGGAAGGCAAACTGGACTTGAGCGGACTCACCCTTGCGGATCTGGTTACTGCAGCTCGCAGTTTTTTTACTGAAGGCAGAGATTTGCCACTCCTGAATACCATCATCACCATCCCGCGGGTCACCATCCGGGATAAAATCAACCGTATCCTGATCACGTTACGCCGGAAGGGGCATTTAACCTTCCGTGAGATGCTCGGGCAGCATGCCACGCGGGTTGAGGTCCTGGTAACCTTTTTGGCCGTTCTGGAACTGGTCAAGCGCTACATGGTAACCGTTACCCAGGATAAGCTCTTCGATAATTTTTTGGTACAACCCCTGGAATCAAGCGCGGCAGAGGAAGAAATTGATTCGGAATTCTAATTACACAACCTTAATTATCCTGCCTGACAGTCAACCGATGGGGAAGTCCAGCCAATCACTTGGAATATATACTTATGTTATAATTTGTTGACTATGGTAGCAAAAATGAGTGAAAACAATGGGGAATTATCATCAGGTCGCAAACCCACCACAGGCCTGATAAGTAAACCTGTCATCGTGATGATTGCCGTAATCGCAATCCTGGTCATTGCCGGTCTGGTGGCAGGCACCATCTTCCTGTTGAAAGCCGATGCTGCCACTGCTGAAAAGATACGCGATATCTTCATCATTTTCATGGCGTTTGAATCCATCCTGATCGGATCAGCCCTGGTCATCCTGGCCATCCAATTGGCGGTATTGATCAATTTGCTTCAAAATGAGATCAAACCAATATTGGATACTACCAATGAGACCATCAGCACGATTCGCGGCACCGCAAATTTTTTAAGCAGCAATCTGGTTGAACCGGTCATCAAACTTAACGAGTATGTAGCCGCCCTACGGAAGATCGTCGGTTTTTTCCATCTTCCCTGGCGAAGATAATTACATAATTTATTTATCAACACGAAAGGAGTATACCCATGTCTGATCGAGACGATTTTGGAGCATTCATCGTCGGATTTCTGGTCGGTGGCTTGACTGGAGCCGCAGTGGCTTTGCTCTTTGCACCCCAATCCGGCGCTGAAACACGCGCACTGATTCGCGATAAGGCGATCGAGTTGAAAGATAAAGCATCTGAATCCATAGAGGATGCCTATACCCGCGCCGAAAGTGCCGCGAAGGAAGCAAAATTGCGGGCGGATGAACTTACCGCTATTGCACGCCTGCGCGCCGGTGAACTGGGGCGAAAAGGTCAGGTGTTGCTCGAAGAACAAAAAGCAATGGTCAGTGGGGCTGTTGAAGGTGCCAAAAAAGGCGCTGCCGCAGCCAAAGCCGCCAGTCGCGCTTCAAAAGCTTGATTTCCATTTACGTTTACAAGCAAATATATGGGTGGGAGTGATCCCACCCTTTTTATTTAATTCGGCTAATCTCCCCCGGCAGGTATATCAGAAGGTCACCCGCCAGGACGGAAGCTGTGTTTCCCATATCCTCGGCGGCAGCAATGCCGGTCCTGCCATGTAGATAAGCGCCAGCGCAGGCGGCTGTAAATCCACCAACTCCCTGAGCCATCAATCCAGCAATCATACCTGCCAGCACGTCACCTGTCCCGGCACGCGCCAGGGCAGGTGTCGCAAAAGGCAGGATTGCAGTCTGGCCATCAGGCGCTGCCACGACGGTAAGAGCGCCTTTCAAAACCACCACCTGGTTCCAGGCCTTTGCTGAGCGCTCGGCCAGCCCCAGACGGTCTTCCTGGACTTCCTCAGAGGTCATGCCGGAAAGGATTGCCATCTCACCCGGATGGGGGGTCAGGACGCTGCCCACAGGCAGTGCCGACTGCCAGGCACCAATTCGTGCCAGCAGCTTCAAACCGTCAGCATCCACAACCATGGGTGGAAAGCGGGAAACACAACCAGGGAGCAACTCATGCAGGAATTCGTGGGTCTCATCCTGCAATCCCCACCCGCACCCTGCCAGAACAACATTTGCCCGTTCGATATTACCCAGGACAATCCCGGCTGCTTCAGCTGCCAGGTAACCACCCGCATCCGGCAGCACGATCCAGGTCACTTCAGGTAGTAGACCGGCGATTGCAGCCCGCACCTGTTTCACGACCCCCATAATGACCAGACCTGCGCCGACGCGATAGGCTGCCTCACCTGCCAGTAGTGCGGCACCGGTGTATTGCTCGGAGCCAACCAGGAGCAAAGCGGTCCCAAAATCCCCTTTATGCGAATCCAACCTGCGCTCAGGCAGGGCATGGCGAACAAACTCATCGTCGATCACCTGGCGCTTGATGGCGCCGAGCTGTCCTTCAGAATCGGATAGACCAATATCGACCGGCACGACAGTACCAACATACTCATATGCCGGGAAAGTGAACATCCCCAATTTGGCAGCCGCCATGGTGAGCGTGACATCTGCGTGGATGGTTTCTGTGGCAGCTGCTCCATCGTGACAATCCACTCCCGAGGGGCAATCAATGGCAACTGCCATTGGTTTGGAATGGTTAGCGATCAGTTCCTTACCGACGAAATCAAGAACTCCCGCGATGAGTGGATCCAGCGGCAACCTGGTGCCCGTGCCCAGGATGCCATCCAGCAGGACTGAGACACCTTTCAACAGGGAAGACAGTTCCGTATAACCGGGATCGTCATCCAGTTGAAGGAGTACACCACCAGCCTGCAAGAATCCCGTCACAAGCGGGTCATCCACCGGCCGGGGGCGGACGAGGCAGCCGGTCGACTTCCACCCCTTGGTGGATAGGAAAGTGAGCGCAACCAGTGTATCTCCGCCATTATTACCTGAACCGATCAACCCTAAAACGGAATGATCCCGACCCGGATCTGGGTGGCTGTCAACCCATCGGCCGACCCCTTCTCCGGCGTTCTTCATCAAGGTGGCATAGCTCAATCCGGATGAATTGGCTGCTGCTTCGATCGCCTTCATCTCTTCAACAGATACAAGCTTCATCTTTACCCTCCGGTTTTTCCAGATGATGAATTCAAAAGAAATACTTGTAATGATTATACAACTGACCAACCGTATCCGGTATTCATTCGCTGAGCATAATCTGATAAAAATAGGGTAACATTATCCTCCTTACATTCTGGCGGCTTTGATTAGACTGCTATCTTGATGTAAGGGATATGACATTCTATGATAATATCCCTCAGGAGGATTAATGGCTGAACAATTCACCATACAGAAAATGATTCGGGCGAGACCCGAACAAGTTATTCAAACCTGGCTGGAAAGCCGGCTTCATAATGTCATCACCGGCGGCAATTACCAGATCGACCCGGTAGCAGGAGGCAAGTTCACCGCCTGGGATGGATATATCACCGGCACAATAATCGAAATTGAACCGCCCATCCGGATCAGCATGCACTGGCGTGCCTCCGAGTTCCCGCAGGATGCACCCGATTCCCAACTGGAACTCAGCTTTGAAGGCAAAGGTAATGAAACACTTATCACCCTGAAGCATTCAAATATCCCGGAAGGTCTGGGAGAAAGCTACCGGCAAGGCTGGTTAAATTTCTACCTGAATGCTCTGGCCAAGTATTATTCTAAAACCGATAAAACAGGAAAAAACGATGAATAAGTTATCAATCCGTCAAATTCTGGTAATTGTATCCGCTTTATTAACCATCGCTATGAACATACTGGCAAACGCCCTGCCGTTGAATGGACAGAACACCGGTGAAATATCCGATCGTTTCAAGGTTCTCTTTGTACCAGCCGGGTATGTGTTCTCGATCTGGGGTATCATTTATATTGGATTGATCGCCTTCGCCGTCTATCAGGCGTTGCCTCAATCGACTGGCAACAGTCGATTGGTAAATATTGCGGATCTATTCATCGGAAGCTGCATCGCCAACATTGCCTGGTTGTTCTTCTGGCACTACAATCTGTTCGCTTTGACCCTGATTGCCATGCTAAGTCTGCTGGTGCTGCTCATCATGATAGTTCTGCGCCTCTATCCCGGCAGAAAAGAAGCAACTTCGATTGAAAAATGGGCAGTCGATTATCCTTTCAGTTTGTATCTGGGTTGGATCACCGTGGCCACGATTGCGAATGTTACCGACGTTTTATACTACTATAACTGGAATGGATTCGGTATGGATCCGATGACCTGGGCATCGCTCATGATGGTTATAGCGGCCGGCATCGTCTTTGCGGTGTATGCCCGACGGAAAGATTTGGTATTCCCCATCCCCATCATCTGGGCAATAGCAGGTATTGCAGTAAAATTCAAGGATAATATTCAACTCAGCGGGTCGGCGTGGGCGATCGCAGGTTTGATCGTGTTTTCCATGGTGGCACTGGACCTGGCAAAAAAGCTCAAAGCCGGTTCCGAAATACCCCCACCCGGCATGTATGACAATAATGGGAGTTAAGAATGGACTCACGCAACCGACAAATCCTATCATCATTGCTTGTTGTTGTCGTTCTCCTTCTGGCTGCCAGCCTGGCCTGTGGAACAACAACCATTACCGGCAGTCTGAACGTGGCGACGCAAGTCGCATTGACACTCGCTGCAGGTAATGCAAACCCAGCCTCTGCCACAATCTCTCCATCCGGCTCCAGCGTTGATTTCAATGGGATCACATTCTCCTATGATCCATCCATTGCGCAGGGGGTGACAACCTCTGTCATCCCGGCTGTTCCGGCGGGCGAAGGTGCCCCATTTGATATGGCACCCCAGACCGAACAGATTGACTTTACCAGTTATGTGACCGGAGATAAATTTCACGACCCGCGCATCATGGTTTACCCGGTGAATGAGTATAAAGCGCTTAATCCACAAGTCGCCGATATTATTACCAAGCTGCAGCAATATATCGCCAACAAACCTAATATCCCCTCGGGATCGATCCCGTTCCTCCCAATCTGGAACGCTGGCCAACTTTTCTCGGCTGCCCCGGCCTTTATTTCCTTCCAGAATGGGCAGGGCATCCGTTTCCTGGCGGAGTATGGCCAGTACATGGCGCCGGTGAATAATACCGACCTGTTTTACACCTTCCAGGGTATTACCAATGATGGAAATTATTACGTTTCTGCCATCCTACCCATCACCCACCCCAGTCTGCCGGCCAATTATCAGGTGGATGCCACGCTTCAAGCCCAAATCGATGCAAACTATGATGCCTATCTGGCAGGCATTCTCCCAACCCTGGCTGCCCAGCCACCGGATAGCTTCACCCCCAACCTGTCATTCCTGGATGCAATGATCATATCTTTAAAAATCCACTGAGCTTCGACACCTCCATCCCAAGGATGGAGGTGTAAGTTAATTACATAAACCCAGCATAATACACGCTGATTGAAATGCATATGGTGGTCGGATTATGGTAAGACTATTACTTGAAATTCTCAGGATCAACTGGCTCAACTACCGCCCCGCGGATTGCCTGCCGAATCACTGTTTCTGTGAGGCGATAGGCACAGGGCTGATCCGCCAACCAATCAATGCCTACACAAACATTGCCTATATACTAGCGGGTTTAATCATTATTATCATCCTTTCACGTACCAAAAACAAACGTAAAACAATTTCCCCAATAACAGAATTACCCCGCCGGCTCTTGATCCTATTTGGTCTAGCCAGCATTGCCGTCGGTATCGGCTCCTTCATTTATCACGCATCCTTTATTTTCCTGGGTGAGCAGCTGGATGACGATTCAATGTACCTGATCGGATCATTCATGCTCTTTTATGCGATAGCCCATCAACGCAAGCTTACCGCCGTAAAATTCATAATGCTCTTTATGGTATTGAACCTCATTTTTGAAGGATTGATATTCTTCTTTCCGGTGATCCGCGGAATGTTATTCGGCATCCTGATCGTCGTATCTCTCGTCATCACGCAGACTTCCATACGTCGTGGTTTGATCTCAGATCCTAAACAACAATTCATGACTTCCATTGAGCTATTTGCAGCCGCCTACCTCATCTGGATCCTCGATAAAACCCATTACCTATGTTATCCCACCTCCATCTTCCAAGGTCATGCCATCTGGCATATCCTGTCTGCCGTGGCTGGTTTAATGATGTTTTTCTTTATGGATGCAGATTACGAAAGAGATTCGGCTGGAAAACATACCAGGTAATCACCAGACCGGTTTGTTCGCACACAAAATTCCTGTAAAAATAAAACCCGGAGACAGTCGTTGGGTAATCCCCGGGTTTTTACTATGATAAATAGTTTGTCTATAACAATCGTTTTTCCAATCCGATTGTCACCCGCTCGCCATCAAACTCATCTTCTACAATTGCGGCACCATCTCGAGGAAGGGCATTGACCATCTCGACCGCCAGTGTCTCTTCGCTAATATAATCCTTAAAGGTTTCGATGGCTGACGCCAGCTTAAGTGACGCCTGATAGTAAACGGCAATACGATCACTGATCTCTAATTCAGATTGTTTACGCAGGTCCTGGACCCGCCGTACGAATTCACGTGCCAGCCCCTCCTGTACCAGATCCGGTGTAAGATCGGTCACCAATGCAGCCAGATAGGCTCCTTCCGCGGCCACTGCGTAACCGGAATGAGCCTGTACACGCACTTCGACCTCTTCCGACAGGATCGCCAATTTATCACCCTTTACCACCACCTCCACCGGCTTGCCTTCCAGCAGTTGCGGAGCTGCCTGGCTGGCATCCAACAGAAGTATAGCCTGACGGATGGCAGGGAAACGTGCACCATACTTTTGACCGAGCTGTTTGGGCAAGGGATTCAAACTGTAATCGACGGCTTCTCCAGCCTTCATTAATGTACCAATTGCTTTTACATTCAATTCATCCTTAAGCAGTTCGGCATATTGTTCGATAACAGATTGCTCCTCGATACTCCCGACCGCGAAATTAACCTGGGCGAGTGGCTGGCGGACCTTGCGGTTGGCTTTGTTACGGGCGGCATGCCCGAGCGACGCCAACTGTGTGATCAGCGCCATGTCGCGGTTAAGCTGTTCATCGATACGCTCAGGATCAAAGTCTGGCCAGTCTGTCAGATGGATCGAAAGTGGTGCATTTTCGTCGATCGATCGTACCAGGTTTTGATAAAGCTCCTCTGCCAGGAATGGCATCGTAGGCGCCAGAAGCTTGGTAATAGTCAGTAGTGCCTGGTAGAGCGTTGCATAGGCGGCAATTTTATCTGCGTCCGATCCACTCTTCCAGAAACGCCGGCGTGAGCGACGCAGGTACCAGTTAGACAGGTCATTGACAAACCGTTCGATCGGGCGGGTACATCCGGTCACATCGTAGCTTTCCATCGCCTGCGTGACATCGCGGACGAGCGCATGCATCGATGAAAGCAGCCACTTATCCAGATCGGAATATTCCGGCTGAACGGAAGGATCGGGCGTCCACTCATCCAATCTGGCATAGGTCACAAAGAAAGAGTAGGTGTTCCACAACATGAGCATGAAGTTTCGCACCACCTCACCCACCAAATCTGACGAGAAGCGCCGTTCCTGACCGGGTGGTGTGGCTGTGTAGAGATACCAGCGGAAGGCATCCGCGCCATGCGCATCCAACAACTCCCAGGGGTTGATGATATTGCCACGCGTCTTGGACATCTTCTGCCCTTCCGCGTCGAGGATCAAACCCAGGCAGATGACATTTTTATAGGCAACCGAGTCGAACAGAATGGTACTGATGGCATGCAGGGAATAGAACCAGCCGCGGGTCTGGTCAACCGCTTCACAAATGAAATCCGCCGGGAACTGGTTCTCGAATGTTTTCTGGTTTTCGAATGGGTAATGCCACTGGGCGACCGGCATTGATCCCGAATCAAACCAGGCATCGATCAACTCGGCTACACGCTGCATGGTACCCCCACATTTCGGGCAAGGGTAGCGGATGGCATCCACGTACGGGCGGTGCAGATCAAGGCTGGAAAGATCACGCCCGACCAGTTGAGTTAATTCCGCCACTGAGCCGACCGCCACCTGGTTATGGCAATCCAGACATTCCCAGACCGGTAACGGCGTGCCCCAGAAGCGCTCACGCCCGAGTGCCCAATCTACATTGTTTTCCAACCAGTTACCGAAACGTCCATTTTTGATATGTGCCGGGTACCAGTTGATCTCTTCGTTTTTCGCCACCAGGCGATCTTTATACTGGCTGGTGCGAATATACCAGGTCTTGCGGGCATAATACAGCAACGGCGTATCGCAGCGCCAGCAGAATGGATAGGTGTGAGTGTACGTTCCGGCTTTGTAGAGCAATCCTCGTGTTTTCAAGTCCTCGATGATGGCGGGGTCTGCATCTTTCACAAATACTCCGCTCCACTGGCGCACTTCCGGGATGAAAGTGCCGTCGGGCGCTACAGTCATTACAACAGGCAGGTCGTTTTCCTGCGCCATCTGCATGTCGTCGGCACCAAATGCCGGAGCAATGTGCACCAGACCGGTGCCATCCTCGGTGGTCACAAAATCGGCCAGCACGACATGATAGACCGGCTTGTCAGTCGGGATGAATGTGTAGAGAGGTTTGTAGCGCTTGGCTTTCAGATGTTTGCCTTTAAACTTATCCACTACTTTAACCTGCTCTTCACCGAATACCTTGGATACAAGCGCTTCCGCCAGGATAAGGTATTCATGTCCACCGTCTGCCAGCGCATGTTCAACCTTGACATAATTGATATCAGGATGGACGGCGACTGCCACGTTGGCAGGTAAAGTCCAGGGGGTAGTAGTCCACACCAGGAGGGAGGTATCAGGATGATCCACGAGTGGCAGGCGGACAAAAACCGACGGATCGGTTGCCTCGTCATACCCCTGCGCCACTTCATGATCTGAGAGGGGTGTGCCGCAGCGCGGGCAATACGGAACCACTTTATAAGCCTGATAGAGCAGTTCCTTGTCCCACATGGATTTCAGGATCCACCAGACTGACTCGATATAATCGTTGGTATAGGTAATGTAGGCATCCTTCAGGTCCACCCAGTATCCGATACGGTCGGTCAGACGTTCCCATTCCCGGATGTATTCGAAAACAGACTGGCGGCAAAGCTCATTGAACTTGTCAATGCCATAGGCTTCAATCTGCTGCTTGTTTTTGATACCCAGTTTCTTTTCGACCTCGATCTCGACCGGCAAACCGTGCGTATCCCATCCGCCCCGGCGGCTGACGTGATATCCACGCATGGTTTTGTAACGTGGAAAGATATCCTTGAACACTCGTGCCAGGACGTGATGAACACCCGGCCTGCCATTGGCAGTCGGGGGTCCCTCGAAAAAAACATATTCCGTGCCACCCCGGCGCAGATCAGACGATTTATGGAAAATGTCATTTTTCTTCCAAAAATGCAAAATTTCATCTTCCAACGAAGTGATATCGAGTTTTGGAGAAACCGGTTTAAACATAAATACTCCTGTTGCCGATAAATAAAAGCTCGTCCCAATTTCAGGGACGAGCGGAAAACTCGCGGTACCACCCTGGTTCCCCTTCAAAACGGGCACCTCGGTTGGATACACCCCATCAGGGTAATATCCACATCCAGGATAACGGGAGATGAACCCGGCGTACTTACTCTCAGATCGCTTTCAGTTTGCAGCTCCGGAAGGATTTTCCGTCGATCACTCTGCCCGGCTCACACTATTTCCGGGATCGCTGAAGAGTATAAATCGGCGTACTCGTTTCCATCTTCGCTTGATTATTGATTATTATGCCATATGAGGCAGTAAAAATCAACGTCTCAGAGAGAGACTATTAAATCTGTCGACTCTCAGAAATTTAAGGTCGGATGGGGCTTGATGCTGATCATCAGGGATCGTAAAAGTGCATGGTAAAATGCGTTATCAGGATTGAACAGTGTTGACCGTTCGTTTTTCCCGTGGTTCTACTCCCATCTGCCATCATCATTCCGGGTTGGTCATTTTGGCCATCCTTATCCAGTTGGTCGGATTGACAGCCTGCCAAACTACACCACCTGCATCCACCATCGTTCAACCCCCCCGGGTATTGGTGGTGGAATCTTTCCTGGCGGATATCTCCCGCAACGTGGCTGGCAACCGCCTTACCGTGGAAAGTCTGATCCCGAATGGCATGGATCCACATACTTTCGAGCCCACCCCGCGGGATGTCGTTAAAATCGCCAACAGCCAGGTATTGATCGTCAATGGAGCCGGTTTGGAAAGCTGGCTTTCGCGCACGCTCGCCAATTCAGGCAGACCCATCCTGGTCATTGAAGCATCATCCGGGTTAACCCCGCGCAAACCTGCCGCCGGAGAACTCGTGGATGAACCCACTGACCCGCATTTCTGGTTGGATCCTCTTTCAGTTATCAAGTATGGCGAAAATATCCGTGAAGGATTATGCCAGGTCGATCCTGACGGTTGCGGCATATATCGGCAGAACGCAGAAGGCTATATTAGCGAACTCGAACAGCTGGATAGTTGGATCAAAAACCAGGTAACCCTGATTCCACCAGAAGGCAGGCTGTTGATCACCAATCACGAATCATTTGGCTACTTCGCCGACCGTTACGGATTCCAAATCGTCGGGACGATCATTCCTTCGGTCAGCACCGAAGCCATACCGACGGCATTACAACTTTCCGGATTGATCCAGAAAATCAAAAGCAGTGGTGCAAAAGCGATCTTCCTGGAAGCCGGCACAAATCCTCAGCTGGCAGAAACGATCGCAACCGAAACCGGGGTGGTCATTATCACTGACCTGCTCACCCATACATTAACCTCACCCGATGGTCCTGCGCCAACCTATATTACAATGATGCATTATGACACACAACGGATTGTGAACTCACTGAAATGACTAGGCACACCGGTCTCGAATTTCCCGAACCCGCCCGTCTGGATATCGAACATGTCACCGCCGGTTATAACGGCAGTGATGCGCTCAGCGATTTGACGCTGCAAATTCCACACGGAAGCCAGGTTGCAATCGTTGGGCCCAATGGCGCCGGGAAATCAACTCTTTTCAAAGTCCTGGTCGGCCTGCTGCCGCTCCGGAAAGGCAATATTCAAATTCATTGCAAGCCGATCGGCCAGCATCGCGACTGCATCGCTTACATTCCCCAACGGGAAGAAGTCGACTGGAAGTTCCCGGTAACGGTACGCGATGTAGTCACCATGGGGCGCTATGCCCAGCTTGGCTGGTTTGCTCAACCAGGCTCTCAGGATAGTGATGTGGTGGATGAGTGTCTGAAACAGATGAACCTGCTGGATCTGGCAGATGCCTCGGTTGGCGACTTATCGGGCGGTCAACAGCAGCGCGTATTCCTGGCGCGCGCCCTGGCTCAGGAGCCGCATATTCTGCTGATGGATGAGCCATTCACAGGAGTGGATGCGGCTACTTTAGAAACAACCCTGGCAATAATAAAAAATCTGCGGCAAAATAAGGTTACCGTGTTGGTATCAACCCACGACCTGAACCTGGCAGCCCAGCATTTTGAGCTGGTGATCCTTCTTAACAAAAGACTGATCTCTTTTGGCCCTCCCGAGAAATCGCTCACCCAGGAAACACTGAAAGCAGCATTTGGCCAGCAATTGGTGAACCTGGACGGTGCATACCTGGTGGATGATTGCTGCCCACCGGATGAAGATCGCCATCTGCGAGGCGATCATGCTTGAGTGGTTGATCACCCCCCTCACCTATCAGTTCATGCAACGGGCACTTGTCGCGGGCATTCTGGTCGGTATTCTGTGTTCAGTGATCGGGTGTTACGTGATCCTGCGCTCTATGGCTTTTCTGGGTGACGCGCTGGCACATGCCATCCTGCCTGGTATTGCGATTGCTTATCTCTTGAACGGCAACCTGACACTGGGTGCATTGGTGGCTGCGATCCTGGTGGCGCTCGGGATCGGGCAAATTAGTAAACAAGGTACCATTCGGGAGGATTCTGCGATCGGCATTCTCTTCACCGCCGCGCTGGCACTGGGGGTGGCTCTGATCAGTTCGATACGGACCTATGCCGTGGATCTCAGCCATATCCTTTTCGGTGACATCCTGGGTATCGGGGGCGGAGACCTGATACTCACCGCAACCACAGGGGTTATTATCCTTACAGCCGTCCTGCTTTTTTACAAGCAGTTCCTGGTGATCTCGTTCGATCCGGTATTGGCTGCCACGCTGCGTTGGCCGGCGGAATGGATCCGCAATGCATTGCTGATTCTGCTGGCGTTGACCATCGTGGTTTCCATGCAAACGGTGGGCGTTGGCCTGGTGGCTGCCATGCTGGTCACGCCACCCGCGACTGCGTATTTACTCACACGACGTCTGCCGGCCATGATGGCGCTTTCTGCATTGATCGGTGCCCTCTCCGCGATCCTGGGTCTGTATATCAGTTATTACGCCAATATTGTCTCCGGGCCTGCCATTGTATTGACTGCCACATTCTTCTTCCTGATCGCCTATCTGTTTTCCCCACGCAAAGGGATCCTACTCAGGCGTTTGAAGACGGGCTAACCTTCCCTTTCCCCCGACGTTCGGAAATCCATAACCCCAGAACTACGGTCACACAGACAACGGTTATCGCGCGTCCTAAGGGAAAACTAGAGGAAAATGGGTTAAACTGGTAAAGGTAGACCATACGAATTGTATGTTCCCCGGCACCCATTCCTACTAAGCGGAAAATGTAATCTGCGTCCTCAGGTTCTACTGGTTGATCGTCCAGCCATACCTGCCAATTAGGATCCGCCAGATCAGAAATCACCAGCCAACCACTCGAAGGTGCATTTACCTGGAAAATATGACTCTCAGGCCGGTCATCAAGAATCGTTATCTCAGGTTGTGCCTGGGTACATTCCTGATCAAACACTCTACTGAAGGTGACCTCTACGATAATCGGAGAAGACTTGAATCCGTCTGAAGCTTGCTGGATCAATTCGGCCAAGGCATCATCGCTGTATTCTGCCCGAAACAAGCAATCAGCCCAGCGGAAGCGGATCGAACCGGAAAGAGGCTCGAACCTTACACCTCCCTCATCACCCTCTGGCACTTCAATCATAGTGACACCCAGGTGGCGAAGTAAATTCAGGCGTGTGCCTTCATCGACTTCCTCCAACGCTGCCATTAATTTGCTATACCGTTTCCATAGGAGCGGGTCGAAATTATTGAGGCTGGCTAATCCGCCATAAAGGTTGGTGTCCGGCAGGATCGCATTGACCAGTGTGTCCCATTTGCCATCCATCCGAAAATCACGAAAGTTGAAGAATTCATCATATTGAAGTTGGTTCAGATCCGCGGAAGAAATATAAATCCGACCCCCATCCGCCTGGGCTTTCACGGCCTTGGCCGCGGCAACCGCTTTCGTATACAGGGAGGGATCGGCTCCCTGGTGAAATCCCCAGTTCGCCAGCAGCAGGTCAAACGATACAAACAGGATAACCGCCCATTGCCAGATCACCACCCGTTTTCCATTTTCCGTTGAAGGCTGCGGGTTGGTTTTTGCCAGGACGCAGACCAGCGTAATGGATATCCCAAAAACTATGAATGCTTTGATGAACACGCCGGGCAGAGAAGGTACCAGGTATCCCGCGAGTACAGCAATGACGGTCACGGTAATCCCCAGTGCCAGACAAAGATTCAACCAGAAACGCCCTCTTTTCCCCTGCTTATTCCATGCCTCCGCTCCGAAGCCGGCCATCAGGCTCAGCGCAAACACCAGCCAGATCATCCAGCGGGCAGGCGCCTGGAACAGGTCGAAGGTTGGGATATTTTTATACAGAAAAGGAAAAATGGGTGTGTAACTGCCCAATGCGATCAGAGTGGCAACAGCGGTCATGATCGCCAGGAAGATCGTCAAACCCCTGATATGTTGTGAGTTATCGGAGCGCTTCGTACGGATGGACAAGGTCAGTACAGCCACCGCCAGGAATAGGGGCAACAAACCGATATAGATCGCATCCTCCCAGTAGGCATCCGCCTTTAACAGATAGGTACCATCCACCGGTGTGCCAAACAGGTTGGGCAGTAACAAGGTCAGGAAACGCCAAGGCAGGAAGGAATAATTTACCGCGTAGTCATAACCTATCTCGGAAGATCGTTGTGATATGTACAGGTATTCTGCAGTTGGCAGCAGCTGGATGGCCGCCAGCCCGCAACCCAACAGGACAGAGAAACTCCAGATAAAAGCCACCTTGGTCGTGGATTTCCATCCTAAGCGGCTCTGCCTGAACAGAACCCAGCACCCAGTCAAAAGCAGGGTGTAAAAAGCAGTTTGTGCATGTCCGGCCAGGAGCAGCATTCCGATGACGAGCCCGCTTCCCAGGATGGCTTTTACGCCGGGTTTATGGTCACCCGTCAGTCGCTCAGCGGCAAGGATCACCCACGGTAACCAGGCAACGGTCGCATTGATACTCAGGAAACCCGCCCGCGTGACCAGGTAACCTGAGAGCGAAAAAGCCAGCGCGGCGATGGCTTGGGAGAACTTGCCGCAGCCGAGCTGCCGCATCAAAAAGACCATGCCGATGCCAGACCAGATCAAATGCACTACGACCGACCAGGTCTCGCCTATGGCCAATCCGCCAGCTCCACCCAGTATATAAAAAGGCAGCAGCAGCCAGGTAGGTGGATAGAAAAGTGCCGACTGGTAATTGGCAGCCAGCGGTGCGCCCATACCGGATAAGGAATTCCATAACGGGAGATGTCCTGATAAAACCTGGTCAAAAGCAATCACACGCCATGGTGTGAACTGGAGGAACACCGCTCCCCAGAACATCGGCCGACCGGTCAACAGCAGGGGAGAGAATAAAACCAGTGGAACCAGCCAGATCGGAAGCCATGGCAAACTTGCAATCGGTTTAAGAAGCTGGATGAGTTTCTTCATAAATTCTTGTTTTTGGTCAGAATGATCTGGCCGATTAAGATGAGGATGGTTAACATGGAAATACCAGCACCAGCATACGCGATCATTGGACGAAAATAAAACTTAACCACGTGGCTGCCCGCATCCAAATCGATACTGCGTATTAACTCACCTAAATCGACGGCAGATGGGGCAACCTCATCGACTTGCACCTGCCAGCCAGGATAAGCGATCTCAGACAGGTATAATCGCCCCTGTCCTTCTGCCTGGAGGGTGATCTTGTTGGGCAAATACTCCAGGATTTGGGCTTCATCTTTGGAGCCATCAGCCAACCGGACCCAGGCACGTGGCAAGCTATATCGGTTCTCATAAATACGATATTCGCCAATCTCTTTGATCCGGTTAAGCCCTTTCGCTGCCAGGTCAAAATCTGCAACCACATAACGGATATTTAAAAAGCCGAGCGCTTCAGCATCCGGAATATATGTGGTGTAGTCCCTTTCCGGATCAAGGTTGATATAGTCAGGCAGGATTACGCTGTAACCGGTAGAAGGTATACCGGTAGCTCTTACCATATATTCTTCATAGCCACGCAGCTGTAATGGGTCGACCCCATTCGCCAGCTGGAGCCCGTATTTAATGGCTGTTTGCTGCTGCAGGCTGTAGGAGGGAGTGTAAACCCTGAACAAACCGGGATGTTTCGATAAATATGCCGCTGCCCCGCCTCCCAGATTCAGTACTTCCTGGGTTGACTTTCTCTGCATAAAGCGCAAATCGATCCCGACGAGATTGATCAAGGAGACAGCCAGCAACGACCAAAATAAAGTGCGCGCAGACATGCGACCGGTGGCATAAACCTGGATAAGGGCGAAAGCCAGCAATATGCCTACTGAACCGAGGAAGAACTCGGTCACCACCTGACCGGTCAACAGGCAAGCACCCACACCAAAGATCAAAACTGCCATGGTGAACCCGACTAATGGTAGCAATTGTATGCGGTGTGTTTTTGGATCCAGAGAAATCAAAGCATCCAGGATGAAACCTCCGGCAATCACCAGGCAAATGCCTGTCAGGAATAAAAATCGCGTCGGCACCCGCATCAAGTTGAAACCGGGTAAGCCGGCCAGCAACTCCATCCCAGGCAGATTTGAACCAAAAGATAGCACCAGGGTAGCGGCTGCCAGGATCATCCAGATAAACGATCGCTTGCGCAGCGGCCGGTTGGCAAGCCCGACCACGAATAAAACCAAACTTATCGCGCCAGGATAAGCAATCCATTCCAGATCGCCACCGGTGGTTGGGAAGAGCAAATTCACGAAACCCGTGAACGCCAGCGAATGCTCAAGGACATCCTGAGGGGTCATCAGAGTTCGCGTGGATAAGCTGACATATTGAGCGAACGGTAGCAGGAGAGCAGCGGCAACTGCTATGGCAAGGATCACCTGACTGATAACATGCAGGCTTACGAACATGATGTCTCGAATGCTTTTCAAACTTGAGAGTCGCAGCTTAATCAGGTAAACAAACCAGATCAACCCGCCGTAGAATGTCCAGCGAGGATCAGCCAGGGTGATCAACCCGAGTACCACGCCGGGCGACCGCCACAAGTTCGACCAGCTATTTGCAGAACCGTGGAAGCGTTTTTCAACCAGCAGCAACCAGGGCGTCCAACTGATAGCATATATCAGCGTCAGGTGTCCGGCAGCGAAATGCCCGATCAACTTGGGCAGCAATCCAAAAGCCAAAGCAGACAGACCGGCCACCGATGGTTGCACCTCCTCTGCCTTTAACCATCGAAACATTCCATATGCACCCCAAACCAGGTGGAGTGCTGCCACGAAATTGATCCCCAGGGGTAACGGGAAAAGTAATGCCATCCATCCTGGCGGGTAATGGATGCCTGATAGAGGATTCGCAATAAACGGGTAACCGCTCAATATATTGGGTGACCATAAGGGGATACCATGACCGGAACTCAGACTTTGTTGGAGAAAAAGCAAATTCGGATAATGCGAGATGGTGATATCCGAATAGTTATTCCCCGGCAGGAATATGAAATCGTTCATACCCGGGATAAGAATGAGCAGGGGGATTATACAGAGCAAATACCACATAATGACCAATCAGTTATGGGGTACTTGATAAATAACCACATCACCACTCGAAAAAACAATTGGCAGGGTGTCCATAAATTCCGGATTGCCCATTGATTTTTCTCGAGGGCCATAAAAGACATAATCAACCCCCCTGTTTTGCAGAACTGCATCTATTTCTTCATTACCCATGCTGCCATCTAAGATCGATGTAACCAGTTGTTTGCTTGCCTCCAGGTTTAATGTCTCAAATGGGTGCCCGTAAATGACACAATCATTACTCCAGGTTGGAATGAATAATCCAATCGATGGACTGGCGAGCACAAGGCTGGCGGGTTTGCCTTCTGTGCCCAGCCAGGATAATGCTTGAGCTTCGCCTTTGGATAAATAGTAGGCATTATCATGATTAACGATCCCGTAAATTGACAGGATCACAAACATTAATGTTCCCGGCAGGGAAAATACCCAGACAATGCGGTAAAGCCAATTCATCAGCCGTGGTCGATCGACAAACGAAGTTATTCCAATAAAAGCCAGGATTACAAGCGGGATGTAGATCCCCGCCATAAATCGTCTTTGTAAAGCATAGGGAAAGTAAGTCAATATTATTAATGAAACCAGCCAGATGATGATGATCGAATGAGGTGGGAAGATAATTTTTTTCCAGCGAATTACAGCCAAAATACAAAATAGTATCCCCGGGGAAATACACAGGATAAAATCCCACCAAGCCGGTGACGGTGTTCGATTTTGTGCAGTCCATTGAGCCAGAACAGGATCGGTATTCAATGCCCAAAACTGATATCCCAGGTAAGAAAGTCCGCCGACAAGGATGAGTAAGGGAATCCTATAATCCAGGTGTCGATCCCTGAAAAATTTCCAGACAGCCTGAAGACCTGCTACTGCAACAATACTGATGACCATGAATGGCTGAACCACCGCCAGGAGTAATGTGAGTATCCCCGCCTTGATGGCATCAGCCCATCCATCCGCTTCGAACAGAATCAATATAATTCCGACAAAGATGGCCATCCCAAGCGTAAAATGCGGATTACCAAATATAGATAAAAATGGGTATCCTTCTGCGACGCGCTCATTATCCGAAAGGACATGGAAAAACATTGTCATATACCCCATTCCAGATCCAAGGCATGCCAACCAGAGGGTCCGACTCGCCCATTTTTCATCGGGAATCAGTTTGCGGATTAATATCGCAAGTAAAGAAATAAGGATGACAGCATTGACCAACCGTGCAAAATGGTACATGAACGGGATCGTCACACCGATCCATCGGGTCAGATGGCCTAAGAAGATATAATAAAGAAAGACATACGCTCCATCGCTTTTTTCGCAAGAATATGCCAGGGTGAATCGCCAGGCGCCATTGAAACCCTCTTTCATTTTAACAAAATATGATTGCCCATCGACCGTGTTATAAAGCAGCCCTCCAAAAACATAATCCGTCCCCGCCGATATATATCCATACAATAAAACAAGCAAGTTTATACAAACAATCAGGATGATTAGAAGAATTACAGATTTCTTGTAAGTATCCATCCTCGCTGATGATCGCATAGAATAAATATCCTTGATTGATATTTTACAAATAACTGCCGTTCATCTTTATTTAAATAGGATCTTATTTTTGATCAAACTGATATATCGTGACACCATCGTCTGAATAGACATCAACC
The DNA here is from genome assembly GCA_963701225.1 of uncultured Chloroflexia bacterium. GTDB lineage: Bacteria > Chloroflexota > Anaerolineae > Anaerolineales > Anaerolineaceae > JAFGXF01. The sequence goes on from OY969578.1 coordinate 2,589,119, forward strand.
ATATTATTTAACAGGATTTCATTGCCAAATACAGCTTCGCGCGGCCCATAAAAAAGGTAGACAGGATCCAGGTGACTATGAATCTGATCTGTTATGGACGGTACATCCTCCCCGGAGAGGTATGCAATCAGTGATGTTTTTTCTTGTTCGGCATTAATGGTTTCATAAGGATGCCCATAAATGACGCAATTTCCACTTCTTGCCGGTACAAATACTCCAATTTCAGGCGATGTAATGACCAGACTGCCTTGCGGGGTATTACTTTTTAACCAGGAGAGTGCCTGTGCTTCGGAATGAGACAGATACAAAACCGGTGAATGTGTAATCACACCAAACATCGATATCAACAGGATGAGAGCTGTTCCCGGTAGAGAGAGAAGCAGGACGATGCGATAAAGTCGCAATGCCACCCGCGACTGATTGGCAAATGTCAATATCCCGAGCACTGCCAGAAGTGCTCCAGCGATATAGACCCCTGCCAAAAAACGTCGCTGCAAAGCTATCGGTACATAAGCCATAATCAAGGTTGCTAACAACCAGAAGGCAATAAATAGTCGATTCTCAGATTCTATTTTTTTGATTCGTATCAGCCCTACAATCGCGAATAGAATGACCGGCGAAAGGGATAAAACAAGATCCCACAGAGCAGGAGCAGGCGTCTGGTTCTGAGCCATCCATTGTGCCAGGATGGGATCGGTATTCAAAACCCAATACTGGTAAATCAGATAAGGAAAGCCACAACCCATGATTAATAACAAGTTCCTTATTCGAAACTCTTTTACCAGGATGAATCGATATAATGCAAACAAAAAAACAACCAGAAGGACAGTCACGATCATGAACGGTTGAATCACTGCCAACAACAGACTTAAAACACCTGCCAGTAAGGCATTGCGCCAGGTTTCCTTTTTAAGTGTAATCAATAATATAGCGAGAAATATAGCCAGACCGAGAGGGAAATGTGGATTAGCTTGCATGGACAAGAAAGGATAGGCCTCAGCCAGCCACATATCGGCTGTTATCACCCCAAAAGGTAAAAGGATCCAACCCATTCCTGATCCCAGACCAGCCAACCACAAAGCACGCACAGCCCATACCTGATCGGGAATGATTTTCTGGATAAATGCTGCCAGTGTGAAAATCAGGATGATGCTATTTACGATGCGAGTAAAATGGAATATGAATATACCAGAAACACCCAACCAGCGAGTCAGATGCCCTAGAAACAGATAATATAATAAAACATAAGCACCTTGCCCCGATTTACACTCGTAGGGCAGTGTAAATCGCCAGGATCCGTTGAACCCCTCCTGGATCTTGGCTAAATATGTATTCCCATCCAGAGGATTGAAAAGAATGCCGCCAAAAACATACTCTTTTCCCGTAGAGAGATATGCAAAAGCCAGAAGAGCCAGGTTGAGGCTGATTACCAGGATAGCGAAAATTATCGCGGATTTGTATATTGGTCGCATAATGGGCTTTATTAAATCAGTTTACCATTTTTCTGCGACATCTGCCAGAAGAATGAACTACCATTTTAACACTTGCGCGATAAACATCTCCCCTCTATAATCATTGTATAAAAATAAACACATCTCATGAGCCAGGTCATCACACTCTACCGTTTACAAATTATAGACACCCAGCGCGATAAAATTAACACGCGCTTGAATGAAATTGATCTTCTCATGAAGGTGGATTCGGTTCTTAAAGAAGCCCGTTTGTTGCACGACCAGGCGCTTACAGACCAACATGGGGCACATGAACGGGTGAAAACCGCCGAGGCAGCAGTGAGCGGGATTCAAATCAAAATTGAAAATAACCAATCAACCCAATTCAGTGGTAAGATTCACACACCTAAAGAACTTCAGGAGCTGCAAAGCGAACAGGGTGCGCTGGAACGAAGACGTTCAGAACTTGAAGATGAACAAATAAGCGCTATGGTAATGCTCGAGCAGGTAGAAATAGCTATGAAGGCAGCCGAAAATAATCTGCAACAAGCGGAACAAAGAGCAGAAAGCGAAAAAGCACTTCTGCGTGGAGAACAGGTATCCCAAAAGAAAGATCTTGATAAAGCGAATGCGGAACGTCAGGCGATTTTTTCCTCCATTCCAGCCGACCTCGCTACGTCTTATGAAAAATTACGGCAACAGAAAAAAGGGCTAGCGGTTGCGACGATTTCCGACGAAAGCTGCTCAGCTTGTGGTTCATCGCTTACACCGGCGGATTGTCAGGCAGCACGTTCGCCATCGACCATCAATTATTGCCCATCCTGTGGGCGTATTTTGTATGCGGGATAAAAAATAAACTCTTTTTAGGCTTAATATGACAACATTTTGGATTGGATTTATCGCAGGGCTCCTGCTCGGCTGGGTTATCAGTGAATTTCGTCGTCTGTTTCCCAGATTACGGGAGGGTGTCCAGGCATCGACATCCGCCCGTCAACGCAGTCACGATGTAACCTATGAAGCCTCATGGCGTGAACACATCCGTTTTCACGTTCAATCGCTTCATGTGGCTGCACCGCTTTTTGCCCTGGATGAAATTGCTATCGCACCACACCTACTGGCTGCCCAACCTCATTCTGTTCCTGGCGAACAGGTTGGAGTCGAAGATTTATCCAGCAATATCATTCCACTCCTCTATGATTATCCAGAATTGGGATCTATTTACAATACTCCAACTTTGACGCTGCCTGAAGCGCTGGGAGGTGGAGCAGACATTGCCCTGGTAGGGGAACCTGGATGTGGCAAAACCTTCGCTCTGGCATATTTGGCTTCGTCCATCTGTCGCCAGTCAACAGAAACGGATCGGTTAAATCAATTAATGCCGATATACATCCATGCGACAGAAATCACACTACCTTTGCCACCCGGACAGGATCTTTTAACACCATTCTTTTCACGGATTACTGGTATTTCAACTGACAAAGTCCCAAGTGGAAAAATCGCTTTCATCAACAGCATGTTTGTCGATGGCAGAGTATTACTGGAAATTGACGGCCTGGATGAGATCTCACAATCTGAAATTAAGGAAATTCATAAATACGTCACCGAACTGCGCACCAAATATCCTAAAACCCGATTGCTGGTGGCTGGATCACCTTATTTCCTGGATGGATTTATCCAAATGGGGATCATGCCTCTGCCAATCGCCAAGTGGTCAAATACCCAATCTTCCCAATTAATCGACCGCTGGGGAAATCTCTGGAATGAAGTTATCCGTCCAAAACTTGTGATCACCACCGATGAAAATGCGATAAAACCCGTTCAACCTGAATATCTAAACGCCTGGCTGAAAACAGAGCGCCAGGATGACACACCGCTGGAGTTGACCCTTAAACTCTGGTCAGCTTACCTGGGCTGCCTGCGAGGGACTAGTCGAACAGACATTTTAGAGTCTTTTTTTGATAATGCCATCAGCCATATCCGCATACGCTCTGCTTTGGAGCGTCTGGCTTATGAGATGATCGCTAAGAACAAGGCGGCGCCACAGCATGACCAGATCGGCGGGTTGTTATCCGCTTTCCATCATATAGACCTCAATCAGCAGGAAGCTCTCGAAAGTCTCCCAGCTTCACCAGGTGGTGCCACCGAACCGATGGGACCCTTTGCCAAGGCACCTGCAGCATCCAGTTTGATTAATTCAGCCCTTCAAAGCGGCTTGATGTTCGAGCGAATAGACAATAATCAGGTTTCATTCGCCCACCCAATTTTTCTCGGGTATCTGGCCAGCCAAGCGGCACGTTTCTCGATGGACCAGATCGATATCTCGATAGCTCCACAAAACTTTTCAGTTCTTACATACGGGCGATTCCTCGCCACACAACAAGACATTTCCCATGCTGTTTCAGGCATACTAACAAATGTGGATAATGATCCTCTGGCAACCAACCTATTCATTCTTGCCCGCTGGCTCAGGAACAATCCCGGCGATGATAAATGGAAAACCAAGGTAATGCGGGAATTGGTTGAACTATTAAAATCAAACTCGATACCCTATGTCCAACGGGCAAGGGCATTGGCAGCCTGCATCTATACCAACCAGGCAGGTCTTGGTCAGCTCTTTGCAAAACTGATTACTTCCAACCAACCGGAAGTTTTGCCTTTGATTGCTCTGGGTAGTGGTTTGATCGGAGACGAAAAAGCAGGTGAAAAATTGGTCGAAATGCTCAGCGCCTCCAGCATGGAACAGAACATGAGTGCTTGCATGGCGTTGGTTGCAATTGGCAACCGCGAAACCCTCGAAGTCATCACACACGTGATCAGCGCCGGAGATGAGAAACTGGCCCGCCTGGCGGCAGAAGCTTTTGCAGCCAGACCCGAATTATGTTCAGAGTTCCTAAAGAATTCCCTGAATTCAAATAATGTCATCACCCGCTACGCAGTAGTATGTGCATTGGGTAAGATCAATGAAAAATGGGCGAACCCATTGCTCAATAAACTCAGCACTGAAGATCCTCAATGGATGGTACGTAACACAGCATTAAACCTTTTTGAATATCGTCAAAAAGGAAGCCCTTATATCCCCAGACCGTTGACTCCCATCGAATCGGCCGATTGGGCAACAGTCCTTGCATCCCGTCTCAACGTCACAGTCATGCCTGGCGAGCTGTCAAAGGACTTTTTGATAAAAGCTATTGAAAAAGGTACAGCAGAGGAAAAACAAGCCGTACTCGATTACCTGTGCTTTGTACCCAACCCGGATGGGAAGATTATTGAAACCGTGAAAGAAATCATTAAGAATGAGTCCCGCCCGCTTCAGGATAACGCCGCGTACACCATGTGGTTTTATTCGATGGCAGGTGCTCTTAGTCCGTAATCTTCGGAATTAATCATTTACTTGGGTAATTTTTCAACGATACGGTTGTGAACTTCGGTACTTGTTAACCCCGTAATGGTTACTAATTTGTTCCGGCTGGTCAGACCAGCTACGAGATCAATTTTGCCTGGCGATATATTGAGCACTTCAGCCAGGAAGCTGATCAACGCCTGGTTGGCTTTGCCTTCTATTGGCGGAGCAGTCAGACGTAATTTCAGGGTGCCATCCTTTTGAATATTGATAAGCTCGTTATGTGGGGCACGTGTCATAACCCGCACAGCCAACGCAGCACCTGATTTGCCATCATGAAATCGAGGATTTTTTACCATATCATTACCCTATTAATGACAAAAGGGCTATCAGGGCAGCATCCAATATCTGCAAGATAATAATAGCAATCAAAGGTGTGAAATCTATTCCCGCGAGTGGAGGTATAAATTTTCGAACAGGCATATAGATGGGATCCAAGATTTTTAAGATCACTCTACGGGCAGGATTACCTTCTCTTAATAAATATGAAAATAAGGTATCCAGGACAATTAATATCGAGAGGATGCCAATAACGATATTAATAAAATATTTTATTAAGGCAATCATGGTCTAGTTCCTTTCAGGTTCGGTAATGTCAACTTCGTTGGCCCATAATAGCCTGACCAACGCGAATATAAGTAGCGCCCTCTTCTACAGCAATCGCATAATCCGCGCTGGTACCCATTGATAACTCGATTATATCCCTTGTGGGATATTTTGCCCGTAAGTCTACCAGCACCCTTTTCATCCGCCGATAGTTCCGCCTGGTCTCATCGTTTGAGGTGACAAGAGGCGCCATGGTCATTAAACCTCTGACTGCCAGATTGGGTAGTTTCATGATCTCATCTACCTTCTGGATGACATCCCCGATCAAAACCGCCCTGGATATATCCCAGCCATATTTGGTTTCTTCCCCACCAGAATTCATCTCCAATAAGACCGGGAGTGCAGACCCCTGATCTCCAGCCAACCTGTCATAGATATCTGCCAATTTCTGGCTATCCAATGAATGGATGAGGTGAAAACCTTCCATGACATATTTCGCTTTTCGGGATTGCACATGTCCAATCATATGCCAGTGAATATCATGGTATTCTGACAGTGCAGACATCTTGGGTAAAGCTTCTTCAACGTGGTTTTCGCCTAAATGATGTGCGCCCAGATCTACAACCGCTTTTATTTTATCCAGCGGCTGGGCTTTGGTAACAACCACCAGTTTCACATTCTCCGGGTTACGTTCAGCCTTTAGTGCAGCCTGTTCAATCTGAGATTTAACAAAGAGATAATTTCGCGAAATGTCCTGGTAGATACTCATAGGCATTTATCTTGCCAAAGCTAATAAAGCTCCAAATCGACCGGTTTTTCCCTGTTCACCACGATGGGAAAACCAGTCTTCGACGTGGCAGGCGGTGCAGATGCCGGACGTTTCAATATTTTCCACTCCCTGTTCCTCAAGTATGAAACGATTAGCCTTCCATAAGTTGAGATGTGTTTGACCAAAATTTTTGGTCAATAGTTCATCTGCCCTATCCGGGAATGCTTCCTTAACCTTGCTGATGACATCCTCCCCGATCGGGTAATGTTCAACACAGATCGATGGTCCAATTCCAGCCAGGAGATCATCAGGTCGGCTGCCAAATTGCTCGTGCATGGCTTGAACTGATTTGGCGGCAACTTTATTCACCGTACCGATCCATCCTGCATGCGCCATTCCTATGGCATGCCGAGTCGGATCAACCAGGATAATCGGTACACAATCCGCAAATCGCATGAAGAGCGTCACTCCCGGCTTATTCGTCAGGATGATATCTGCCTGCAGATGTAGTTGATCGGCAGGTCTGGGAGCATTTGCAACGGCAACTGCGGAACTATGCACCTGCCAGACATCATACATGCTTCTCAGGTCAAGAGCCAGGCTGGTGAAACAACGCTGGCGGTTTTCTGTCACTGCGCGAGGATCATCACCTACTGTACCACCTGTGTTCAATGTGGCATACGGTGGCCGGCTTACCCCACCGCTACGCGTGAAAATTGCCTGGGTAACCCCGGCTTCTGCCATGTTTTCGAAGGAATAATATCGTATCGATCCGAAATTACCTGTTTTCATTTTCGGCTTTTGACACCTGATGGATAATCGCACGTTTTTGTAGAAGAATGCGGCGTGTATCCAGAACAGATTCTTCAACTAACGGGTAACCATACCAGGCTGTGGTAATACCAAATAAGGCGCCAGTGATCGTCCTCAAAAGTGGTGTGCTCTCGCGCATTGGCAGCCAGGTAGGGAGGAATGATAGCAACGAGGGGAGCTGTGATGCACCATCCACACCGAGTGGCACAATGCCAATTGCTACCCAGATAAACCAGGGCAGCGATTTGATCTTGTGACGGCTGATGGAAAACACAATCCCAAACAATAAGATGCCGAGGTAAATAGCTATATCCCGCTCACATAAAGCCACCTTGTAACCGATCAGTTCATTTCCAACAAATCGTTTGGCGGTCAGAACGTCACGTTCATCATACCCGGTCACCTGGCCGTATGTCATTACCCCCTTAATACCCGCCAACTCGCGCGGATAAAACGATTGTTCTCCAAAAAGAAACCAGGATCGGAATGCCAGCTGGTGACAGAGCGGACTGTACATGGTATAGAGTAAACGTGCAGGTCCACGGGCACCAATTTTCATAAGAGTTGGAGCAAGGAATGCCATACCTACATAAAGTCCAACCAGGATATTAAATATCAACATGTAATGACTGGAAAACCAGACGGTAAACCGATCTGACCTGCTAAAAATGCGACCGCGTTCCATACGAGTTGTATACCTGGGATCCTTTATCTCTTCCAGACCTGCCTGCCGGTCGCTGGCAGCTTGTAACGCAACCTGAAGTTCCTGCTGGGTAAATGGCCATGAAAGATGATATGGACCAACCTGCAGATACGGAACTTGCCCCTCGTACTCTTTTTTTAATGATAGGTCTGACGTAATATCGATCGCCACCAGTTGGTATTGAGCTCTTTTTTTATACTTCTGCAAATACCCACGGATAATGCGTTCTTCAGCTGCAAGCGATGGTGTAATGAATAGTGTAACGGTAATCATTGATTTTTTTTCAGAGGAGCCAGGTACTGTTGTATCAATCGGGGGGTTATTGACCCGATATATTTCCCACGAATTATACCTGCAGCGTCCACAAAATAGGTGGTCGGGTATCCGATAACATGATAGGTAATCCCTACCACACCCTTCAGATCAATCAAAATGGGGTAAGTCACTTTGACTTCATTGATAAAATTCTTGACTTCCTCCAGGCTGTCGCCAACATTGATGCCGAGCACAGCAATGTTTTCCGAGTTCTCCAGACTGAAATTATTCAGAATCGGCATCTCCTCTTTGCAAGGGACACACCAGGTTGCCCAAAAATTAATGATCACCACCTTGCCGCGGTAATCATCCAGGTTAACCAGATTACCTGAAGTGTCAGGTAACGAAAAATTCGGCGCGGGTGAATTGTCACTTACTGATCCGCGTTCTACAAAAATCGGGGGTTTTTCCTCCAAACCGGAAGTGGTCGTGTATCTGCCGTAGGTGAGGATCGCTGCGATCACCCCCACCAGGATCCCAATGATGACGAATAATTTGACTTTGTTTTTCAATAGGGCACCTGCATTAAATGCCAAAGTCTACGAAAATCCCAAACCGAGCCAGCTGATTAAATGTCCCCAGAAAAAGCATTATCCCGATGATAATCAGAACAATGCCCATAATGATTTCTACATGATGAAGGAACTTGGAATATCTCTTAAGCAGTCGGGAGATCCATTCAATGGCCAGAGCTGCCACAAGGAAAGGAATCCCCAAACCCAATGAATAGATCGTCAATAACAACGCCCCTTTCGCCAGTGACCCTCCGTTCATTGCCAGGGTCAGGATGGCGCCCAATACAGGTCCCACGCATGGAGTCCATCCTGCCGAGAAGAATACGCCCATCAGGAAGGACGGCAGCAACCCGGTGGATTTTTTCAAAGGGGAATGACGCCTCAGATCATAGTCAAGAAAAGGGATGCGGATCAGTCCGGTCATGTGTATTCCAAAGATTATTACTACTATCCCACCCACCCGCGTCAACCAATAACGTATGGGAGCCAGTACTGCCCCCAACGCACCTGCAGACACACCAAGGGTCACAAACACGACCATGAATCCCAAAACGAAAGCAAGACCATGAATCAGTGTTTTAAAACGGGTGGTTTTTCCATCCCCCAAGGCAATCTGTCCGGCACTTCGTCCACCGAGGTACGAAATATAAACCGGTACAAGCGAAAAGACGCACGGCGACAGGAATGACGCCAAACCTGCCAAAAGAGCCAGGCCAATAGAGAGATTACTCATGCGTTCTAAGCGCCCGTGATGATGACATGCGTCGATGAATTCATCCCCTGGGTGATGAGCCCGCCGGGAGAGTAATCAACCGACGGTGTCGTCCAGCGGAATACCCACTTTGCGTCCTCCGGACGGCAGTTGACGCAGCCATGTGTGCGCGCTAAACCAAAATCATTATGCCAGAAAGTCGAGTGAACGGCAGCTCCATCGCTTGAGAACAAATTCGTCCAGGCAATCCCTGCCGTGTCAAATCCTGCGCCGGTGACACCACCGCTCATATGGGTGGAAATATTCTTTTGCCAGGTTGGGAATTCACCCACCGGGGTGGAATCCTTGTATCCCGTCGAAACTCGGCAAAAATAGACTTCTTCGTTACCTTCCATGCATGACAATGTCTGGTAGAGCAAGCTCACGACGATCTTTTTATCGGAAGCATCGGGGTGTATCGGTGCAAGCTCATCCGGAAGGATCGGCCTGAAAGCCTCTGCCATTCCCCATAAGATATCACCGTAGATCACATAATTTCCAGCCGGATCCCAATATTTCTCTCTCAATCTATACCAGACCTGATCCTGCTCGTCTTTTTTAATCTGGTCAACCCAGAAAACCTGACTGTAATAAATCCGCGGCTTTAGCAGCTCTTTCAACCACGGCGAACTGGGAGCTTGTTCGAGCTTGATATCCACGACGGGGACTGTAGTCTCGATCCACATCCCTTGTTCCTTTGTTTCCGATGGAAATTCAAGCAAAGGTTGATTTGATCGGTTATAGACCGGTTGGATATAGGGTGAATAGATATAACCCTTTGGAGTCTCCACCCAGCGCTGATTAATACGATTGTAATCAGTATGGCTTGTTATCACTTCCCTGATCCACTCAACAACATCATCGCGATAAACCGTGCCGATATTTTGTGCATCCCAGTACGGTTTCGCTTTAAGGTCAAACCAGGCGCCCTCACCGCCTGCACATACTCGCGCTAATTTCTGATCCGGATCGAAATCCAAGATCTGTCGTGGATAAATGTTGAACGGCCGCAGAGCCATGGCTCCGGCTCCAACAGCTGCCAGTTTAATAAAATCACGGCGATTCATAGGTTGGTGAGCTCTCATTGTACAAGGGAGATATTTTACTTCATTTGCTATTTATATTCGCCAAACTTACCATTTCTTAATAATGCAGTCATGCTGTCGAGCTCGGGTCCCCACCAGATATCGCCAGCCTGATAGGGGATTGTTTTCCTGATAATATGATAGGCAACTTCCGTTCCCGCTCCCAGTCGGCCATTTTTTACCTGACGGATCCTCAGATCCAAAGCACGGGCAGCAGTGTAAGCCTCGATCGATAGAATTCGAGTGACATTAGTAACGATCTGTTGTGCATGTCGGGCGGAGGTCATAGCGTTGGCGTTGTGATCCTCCTGGTTGGCTGATACAGGCAGGGAGTGGACGGAATCGGGTTGCGCAAGCGTCTGGTTTTCCAGAACCAGTGAAGCCGCGGCATACTGGGGCATCATCAAACCCGAGTTCAGACCACCTGATTCCAGATTGTCCACCAGCATGGGTGGCAAGCCGTCATTTAAATTGGAATCCAGAAGTCGGAATGTCCGGCGTTCAGAGATGGCGCCGAGCTCTGCCATGAGTATTTTAAGGGTATCCATCGCAAAGGCCAGTGGTTCTCCATGAAAGTTGCCACCCGAAAGAACTTCGCCCGGTCCAAAAACCAGGGGATTGTCGGTGGCTGCATTCACTTCGTCTTCAACCGTCCGGCGAACCCTCTGAAAGTAATCGCGTGCAGCGCCATGTACCTGCGGCGCACAGCGCAAGGAGTAGGCATCCTGCACGCGGCGTTCACCGGTAAACAGAGTACTGCCGCGAGTCAAGTCGCGAATTCGCTTGGCGACGGCTTGTTGTCCATCATGCCCGCGTACTTCATGCAAACGGGGATCGAAAGCCGCCGGGCATCCCTGTAATGCCTCAAGGCTCAAGGCAAGACAGATATCTGCCTGATCCAGGAGTCGTGCGGTGTCGAAGACCGCCAATGCAGCAATGGCGGCAGAAAAAGTTGCCCCGTTGATGAGCGCAAGACCTTCTTTCGGTCCAAGGATGACACGTGGAATTCCCGCTTTTTTCATGGCGGCTCTGCCACTCATGATCCTTCCATCGAATTCCACCTGGCCTGATTCATCATCCCGGTCCCTCTTATCTGTGGTTAATACCAGACAAAGATGAGCGAGCGGAATGAGATCACCGGAAGAACCCAAAGATCCTTGGGACGGTACGACAGGTATGATACCCTTATTGAGCATCACCAACAGTGTTTTAATAACCTCCAGCCGAATACCCGAATAGCCTTTGGCGAGGGCATTAGCTCGGATAAGCATGGCTGCCCGCACCACCTCAATCGGTAAGGCTGGTCCACAACCAACCGCATGGCTGAGAATGAGGTTGCGGCTTAATCTGGCAGATTCCCCATCCGGGATGCGTTTTGTCGAGAAACTTCCCAGACCGGTATTTATCCCGTAAAAAGCTTTATCCTCAGCAGCGATGCCTGCCAGCCAACGTTGTGCACGGTTGATCGCTTTTTCCGCAGCCGGTTTGAGACTTACAGGTTTATTTAATCGCGCGACCCGGATAATTTCATCGAGATTCAAATGATGCCCGTCAATATTTATCATGAGAAGCCTGTTAGAAGATGAGATAGCCCACACATAACGCTGCCAGTGGGACTGCAAGGTTGTCAATATCTGAAAAAGGTAGCGATTCAACCAGTGTGCAAACCAATGCCACCACGCCGCTGCCAATAACAAGTTGAATGCTGCCCAACTTTATAAACCCAGAAAGAATAAATATCCACATCACGAGAGTGGAAGCCAGCCAACCGCCGATAAACATGGCCAAAGATCCCAGCCAGGACTTACGGGGTGACCAGGGCAGGTGGGGTGTATTTGCAGCACGGGTTCCGACCACGTCAGCCAGACCATCACCCACGCAAAGGATCATCAATGCAGTGATGCCAAGTGGGGAGGTGCGCCAGAAGATCAATGTCAGCAGGATAAAAACGATACCATACATGAGCGGACCGCGCAGGATCTCACGGCGGTTGCCGCTGCGCGACATGGCTTGAACCGCCTCCTGATCCTTCAGGAGCCCCGTGCCGACCAAAAGGAACTGGATTGTGATCAATAATGGCACAAGAGCTGCCAACCAGCGGGCATTACTGTGATCGTTAAATAACAACCAGCACAGCACAAAGATGGGACCTGTACCGATGTGAATGATCTTGCGTGAAAGGCTGCTATTAATCCAGCCGCGCGCGGCGATAAAATCGACTAAACGCAACCATACCAAAGCGATAATGAAAGTGATTAGTAGTGCCAGCCAGTTATTGGTAAACAATGCCATCTCACAGTGGTGCTTTATCTATCCCGTAGACCGCGTGCTTGCTCGCGTTCTGCATCGCGGCGGGCAATGGCATCACGCTTGTCGTACAACTTTTTTCCTTTGGCCAGCGCGATCTCGATCTTCGCCCGCCCATCTTTAATATATACACGGATTGGCACAACCGTGACCCCCCGTTGGGTGACCTCTCCTGTCATCTTACGCAATTCCTTTTTATGCAACAGAAGCCGGCGCGGTCGTCGGGGATCGTGGTTATTACGACTGCCCGGATTGTAAGGGGCAATATGAGCATCGATCAACCATGCCTGCCCTTTCTCGACCAGGACATAGGATTCCGCCAGACTTATCTGACCCGCCCGGATCGATTTGATCTCTGTCCCCTTCAGTGACAAACCGGCTTCATACTTCTCGAGGAGGAAATATTCAAAATTCGCCTTCCGGTTGGTCGCAACAGTCTTAATTTCCACGCAACGATTGTAACATAACTACCCCCAGCGAAGGATTGCCAGGCCAGCCAGGAAACGCACAATCCCACATATCACCAAAACCGCCAACAAGCTGAAAGCGTCAGCCAGCCAGGGGCCTCCAAGTGAGCCAAGCAACATACCTAAGTTTAGAGCAATCGTATACCAGGCAATATGAGAAGGTCTGTCATCTGAAGGAGATTTATCCAACACGTAATTAAAAATAGCGCCCCCCGCCATTGCCCATACCAAGCCACTAATTGCATTGGTGATAAGGTACATCGTTATATTTGTGCTGAATATCAGCATGGCGGGGTATAACCCAAAAAAACAAACTGCAATGCCAAACAGTGTCTTGTGCCCCAGTTTATTGGTCAGACGGGCAACTTGTGTAGATCCGATAAATACAGTGGCATAGAACATGGCCAATCCCAAGCTGATCACCTGGTCTGACAAATATAAAACATTTACCGAATATACCGGGAAGATGGGTATTCCAATGAATTGGACAAAATGAAATGATAACATCAGCAAAAAAGTAGCCAGGAAAGGACCTTTCAGGATGTCAAGGCGAAGGTTCCACAATGACAACAGACTTTTTCCAATTCGCTTTGCTTCAGGCGCCATATTTTTTAAGATAAACAGATTGCCGGAAATAAACTGTGCGGGTTTTTTGGTATCAGACGTATCGTGGAGGGTTCTATGAAGGAAAAAGAGATGCAGACTGCTCATCGCTGCACCAACCGACCCAATCGCAAACACGATTTGATAACCGGTTGGAAAGGTTACTTTATCGAGAATCCAACCACACAGGAGTAAAGTCAAGACGTTGGTGATGGCGAATAAACCATTACGGATGCCTGACAGATAACCGCGCCAGACGGGAGGGGTGCCTTCCCCAAGCAGCGCTGTGAATCCAACATTAGTAACCGTTCCAGGAATACTCATCAGCGAAATTACCAGAATGATCACCATGATCTGCTCCCCAGGACTTATGAGTGCGGGGATGGCAACCAAAACCAGATAAAAGATACGAGCCAGCACAGAACTGGTGAATACATCCCAGCTGACTTGACGGGAAGTTAACCATTGCCCGGCGGGTAAAGCCAGCAACAAAGTGACCACACCAGGAATTGCATTGATCATTCCCACCTCGATAGCTGAACCGCCCAGCCGGGTGATATATATGGAGATAAAAGCCAGGATACTTCCGTTGAGGACCCCATACCAACCAATATCCAGTGCGAAGTGGAGGAACACGCTTTTTAACTCCGGCGGGGGCGGAGCCGGGTTAAGGAATTGGCGACGTATTGAAGCGAGAAATGTCATATTGGTACACTCGATACGCTATCGTATCGCAACTGAAAGATTACTTTTTATTGGATCCAGGCATTACCTTCTTAAACCATGGATCATTCGGTGCCACGCCAGGACCGGTATTTGAAGCGTGCCAGCGTTGGCAACGAGAACTTGAAAACCAACCGGTGGAATTCCCGGATCGGCGTGCACCTTCCCTGCTGGAGGAAGCACGCTCGCGGCTGGCTGATCATCCTGGTACATATCGGGACAATCTCGTTTTCATCAGCAATACCACAACCGGTGGTAACATCGTCGCCCGTAGTCTGAACCTCGGGTCCGGCGATGAAGTTTTGTCGACCGACCATGAATATGGTGCATAGGATCGCACCTGGTGGTTTCTGGCGGAAAAGCATAGCTTCAAGTACATCAATTATAAACTGCCTTTCCCCCTGACGAGCCCTAAACATGTGGCGGATGCTTTATGGATTAACCTAAAACACAAAAATAATCTTCCTGAGTCATATCACCAGCTCTGCTGGTGTCATCCTGCCGGTTGCCGATGTCTGTGCGAGAGCGCGTCAGGCAGGAATCCCGACCCTCGTTGATGGTGCGTATGCACCCGGGCAGATCCCGCTCAATCTGGATGAGTCAGGTGCCGATTTTGACATAGGTAACCTGCATAAATGGTTATGTGCACCCAAGGGTTCCTCTTTTCTGTACGCACGCCCGGAGACACAACGGCTGATCGAACCACATGTTGTCAGCTGGGGGTACCGCAATCCCAATCCTGGCTTATCGCCCTTTATTGACCTGCTGCAATGGACGGGTACACGCGATATCTCACCCTGCCTGGCTGTGCCCGCAGCCATTGACTTCCAGTCCAGCCATAACTGGGATCAGGTTCGATCAGACTGTCACCAACTCGCCCGTGAAACCAGCTCGAGGATCATTAACCTGACTGGATTGCCTTGTATACATGATGGGAAGGATTCCTGATTTAGTCAGATGACTGCCATGCGGTTACCAGATGGCGTGGATATTGTTAACCTTAAATCACGTCTTTATGAACAGCATCGTATCGAAATCCCATTGTTTGAATGGAATGGGATGAAATTAATCCAGGCTTCTGATCAGGGGTATAACACCCACAAGGATATGGAAACCCTGCCTGGTGCTCTGGGTAGCGAGATTTAATTATTGACAGATCAGGATCGGAATAGTGGTGGCTCGAAGTAGTTGATCCAGGGTCATATCCAAAACAACCTCGACCATGGGAGGTCGGTTAAACCCACCGATCACCAGTAAATCAGCTTCAAATTCCATAGCTGTTTTAAGTATGCCTTCAGACACATATCCGGTCGGTTGGAAATAACTGGCTGACAATTCCATTTTTTTTAAGTAAGCTCTGACGGGTGTCTGAAGCTTCTGTGCGATCTCTGGAGAAACGCTTACAGACACGACCCCCAGCGTGGCACCCCAACGGATGGCGAAATAGGTGCTTAAGAACATCGCTTCACGGCTCGTCGGGCTATTAACATAAGCCAGCATAATGCGGTTCAAGGGTGTCACGGTATGTGGTGTTGCCAAAACGCATCGACCGGAACGGCGGATAATATCCAGCAAACCTGACGAAAAACGGGCTGCAATTGAATCCGCAGGCGGATGACCCAGGTTTAAAATAATCAGATCTGAAAGCAGTGCCTTCCTATTAACTATTTTTGCCACATCCCCCTTCAGGATTGTCAGGTGTCCTTTAACCGCTTGCTCCTGGCAGCGTTTCTTGAATTTTTTCTCAATGACGCGTGTTCGGGTGGTATCCACGCTGCCCATTTTCCCGACGACATGTAATCCAAGTAATTGAGAGTCTTCTCGTCCGGCGATCACAAGTGCCTGTTCCAGACCAAACCATCCATCCTTACTCCCATCAATGGGTACCAGGATATCGCCGATGAGGTGGTCTCCCTCACTTTTGTATTTACGCCATGAACCGGCAACCCGTGGAGTGGAAATATCAATTGGGAAGACCCAATCGATTATCCCTGAACCAGCCCGATAGAGGACATGATTCACTCGTGGACTGATCTCGCGTATAAGACTGAGAGCAGCCTTTTCCGGTCGTATCGACCAACCCAATTCTTTTTGAAGATAAGTGCGATGGTCTGAAATCCACACATACAGATCTGCTTCGGTCCGCCCGGGAAACTCATGGAGTATTGCCAGTTCACGGATGAGATCCCCAATTGGTTGGTAGACCGTTGCGTACCAATGTTTGACCGCCTCTTCATAAGTGATTTCCTTAAGCACATCGATGCCCATATAGTAGCGGTGGACTTTAATATGTTCCTCCAGAGTGGCAAATAATCCCGGGAACGAGAGTTGGAGATTGGCATCCGGATAGTATTGATGTAATTGAGTGTGGGCAAGGAATAAGGCGTACTCCTCCTTCAGAATCAATTCCTCGGGGGTGACATCTTTGGAGAGTGGTATGGGAGAGGAAATTTCAGTTACATAGGCCTGGATATATTTCGCACGTAGCCGTTTCGCAACAGAGATTCGGTGATGTCCATCCTTTACAAAATATGTATCACCGATCTTGTACAATTCAACCGGTGGCAAACCCGGCCGACCTGGAGTGGTGATCTCCACCATGACCCCAACCCAACGGTCACGATCGCTTTCCAACAACGGAAGAAAACTGCGGGAGTAATCACTGTAACGATTCACAGAACCGATGATGGCATCCAGCGGGACATCCTGCAAACCGCGTTCTGAACTGCTGGTAGCCCTCAGTCGCCGGGTAATCTCATTATAAGGAAGAAGATCTATGGATTTGCCGGTGATTTGAGAAACAATATATTGAAGGCTGGCAGTCCTGCGTGCTCTCCGGAAATCCTCACGTGCCTGAGAAAAACTTTCGCCCAACATGTTATTTTCCATGATAATTATCCCTGTACCAGCCTATCGGATATTCCCCGGTGATCGAACCTCCAGCGAGATTGGTATGGGTGTCGAAATCAGGTTGGTTATCAGTATTATAGACCGATTTATGTCAGACGTAAACAGATCATAATAGATAAGCCAATTACGAGAATATTGCTACAATCTCTAATCCTGACTAGATAATTCTCCCTTCCACGGGATCATTAATCCATCCATGCTATAATTTGAATCTGGACAATCTTATGGGTTTAAACACAGGGATAATCAATAGTCTATCAACATTGTTAATCGGTTTGGGTATTGCATTTGTCGTTACGTTATGGATCAGCCTGATCATTTGGGTGTATCGTGACATCCGCAACCGCAGCGACGACCTGCCTCTGCGGATCCTCGCTGTAACTGTATCGATTCTGCTATTCCTGCCGGGCGTCCTGATCTATCTTATTTTGCGACCACCACTGACCTCAGAAGAGAAATATCAGGCCGCCCTCGAGGAAGAAGCTCTTCTGACAACCCTTGAAGAATCTGAACTGTGCCCTGGTTGCGAACGAAAAATAAACCCCGAATGGATGGTTTGTCCCTCGTGCCATATTGTACTCAAAAAGAAGTGCCCAGACTGCGGAAGTCTGATTGAACTGGCCTGGGATATTTGCCCATTTTGCAGCCTCGAATTGGCACCTCAGAAACGCGACCATCCTGCAGTAGATAATCCATAGTTTTTATTAATGAAATGACGAATACCATCACTGTCACAAAACCCATTGATTATTTATTGATTGGTCATTTGACCCAGGATATCACTCCCTCCGGGCTAAGACTGGGTGGGACTGCCGCTTACTCTGCGCTGACTGCCCGGGCTCTTGGCCTGAAAGTAGGTATCGTTACTTCTGCATCTCCGGATATTGCCCTGAAGCCACTGGATGGAGTGTATGTACACAATATCCCCAGCGAGCGATCCACCACATTCGAGAACATCCCCACACCATCCGGCAGGGTCCAATACCTTTACCACACTGCGCTTACCCTGACGGCCAGTATGATCCCGGATAAATGGAAAACCACCCCGATCGTACACCTCGGACCTGTAGCTCAGGAGGTGGCAACGGATGTCATCCAATGTTTCCCAAATAGTTTCATTGGATTAACCCCCCAGGGCTGGATGCGTAAATGGGACGGCGACGGCAGGGTCACAGCAACCCCCTGGGCAAATGCGACCGAGTTGCTCGCCAAAGCCGCGGCAGTGGTATTAAGCATCGAGGATGTGCAGGGTGATGAGAATGTCATCGCCAATTTAATAGAACGGGTTCCCATCCTGGTTGTTACAGAAGCCGATCTGGGTGCCCGTTTGTATTGGAACGGAGATTATCGTCATTTTTCTCCCCCCCACTACAAGGAAAAAGATGCCACCGGTGCCGGAGATATCTTCGCAACAGCCTTTTTCACACGTATGCATGAATGCAAAGACCCGTGGGAGTCTGCCAGATTTGCAACCCAGATCGCTTCCCACTCGATTATGCACATCGGATTGGAAAGCATCCCAACAAAGGATGAAGTGGCTGCCAGTCGAATTACTATTTACAATAATAATTAGGGTATTTTATGGGACGGATCTATACTTTGGTAAATCAGAAGGGCGGTGTTGGTAAAACAACCACAGCCATTAACCTGGGGGCGTACCTGGGTTACTATGGTCAGCGTGTCCTGTTGATCGACCTGGACCCTCAAGCGAACGCCACCTCTTGTCTGGGCATCGACAAAGCGACAGTCAAGAACGGAACATATGAGGTCTTATTAGGCAGCGCTCCCATCGCTGCCCATATAATGCATAACCCGCGCTTAAAAATATCGCTTCTTCCTTCCTCTCCTGCGCTTTCGGGAGCAGAAGTTGAATTGATCGACCAACCCAATCGGGAATACAAACTCCGTGAGGTTTTATCCACTGTCGCCGATCGTTATGATTACATCCTTATCGACTGTCCACCCTCGCTGAACCTGCTGACTGTTAATGGCCTTGTGGCAGCCCGCGATGGCGTCATCATCCCTGTACAATGCGAGTATCTGGCACTCGAAGGTTTGGGGCAATTAACACAAACCCTTAACAAGGTTCGGGTCAAGTTATTTCCAGAACTAAAAGTTCGCGCAGTGGTAATGACCATGTTTGACGGGCGCACCAAACTCGCTTCTGACGTGGTCAATGAAGTAAAAAAACATTTTCCGCAGGAAGTCCTCCACACTCTCATTCCACGCAGTATCCGCATTGCAGAGGCACCTTCCTATGGAGTACCCATCTCGATGTATGCACCCGAATGTAACGGTGCCAAAGCCTATAATGATCTGACAGGTGAAATCCTCGCGTCAGATGGCATCAATATTTCAACGTCTTAAACGGAAGAAAAAGATATGCCCAGACAAAGCGGTCTTGGAAAAGGTCTTGACGCCCTCATACCCGGTGGTGAAAACCAGCCGGGTGAGGGTGGAATAACATATATTCCGGTCGAATCAGTGGTTCCTAATCCACGCCAGCCCCGTACCAGGATCAACCCTGAAGAGTTACAAGAACTTGCAGAATCGATCCGGGAACATGGGATCATCCAGCCGCTGATTGTCAGCCGTGCTCCTGAAGACAATCACTATGTTCTAATCGCCGGAGAACGCAGGTTGGAAGCAGCACGACTGATCAACTTGCAATCCATACCGGTCATACTCCGCCAGGCAAACGACCAGGACCGGTTGGAACTCGCTTTGATCGAAAACGTTCAACGTGCTGATCTATTGCCACTTGAAACGGCGGAGGCATACCGCCAGCTCAACGAGGATTTCAATCTTTCGCATGAAGAGATCTCACAGCGGGTGGGGAAAAGTCGTGTCAGCGTCAGTAATACTCTTCGTCTGTTAAAGTTACCCGAAAAAGTGAAAACCGCCTTGCTGGAGGGATCCATCAGTGAAGGGCATGCCCGCGCATTGCTGGCATTGTCGTCGACGCAATCTCAAATGGCTTTACTGGAAATGATCGTTCGCAACGGGCTGAATGTTAGACAAACAGAAGAACTCGTGCGGAAATACGCAGGTATTCGCCAGCCGGTTCCCAAGAACGAAAAAACCATAGCGCCTGAGTTGCTGGAAATTGAAGACCGCATACGCGCCATGCTGGGTACAAAAGTCAGCCTTCGAGCGGGACAAAAGGGAGGCAGTATCACGATATATTATTATTCAGATGAGGAACTTAACCGGTTGATCGACCAATTACTGAAGGGGTGAGATGATCCTGCTTGAAAACGGGTGTTTCCACCTGCCAGGCCGACCCAACATCACAGCCATGCTGGTTGACAATGGGCGGATCGCGGCCATTGGTAGAACCAGCGATGAACTGAAACAAAATACCAAGATAAACGAGCGATACGACCTGAAAGGCAAGGTAGTCTGGCCAGGTCTGACAGATGCCCACATACACCTCACCAGTTATGGATTAAATCTGGTACGAGTTAATTGTGAGACCGGCACTCTTCAGGAATGCTTGATGCGCGTTGAAGCCGCAGCCAGAGCAGCTCATCGGGATGCCTGGGTGCTTGGACACGGCTGGAACCAGAATAACTGGCAGGAAGGCTATGGAACGGCGGCACAACTGGACGCAGTCAGCCATGGGCACCCTGTCTATCTGACGGCAAAATCTCTGCATGCCGGTTGGGCAAACAGCCTGGCATTAAATTCCGCAGGCATATCCACTGAGACACCAGCTCTATCTGGGGGTTTAATCTCACGGGATGAGACCGGTAAACCGAATGGCATCCTGTTTGAGCAGGCAACCGAGTTGATCAGTTCGGTTATCCCAAAGCAGTCGCCACAAGAGATAACCCACTCTATTCTGGAAGGTGCGGAGTCTCTTATAAAGATGGGGATTACATCTGTACAAGATTTTGATTCGTTCAACCGGTTGGCATACTATAATCAGCTTGAGCGAGATGGCCGGTTACGCCTGCGGATCCTCAAAGCCATCCCACCGGATGATCACCAAGAAGCCTTCGAAGCAGGCTGTCGTTCCGGCATGGGTAAAAAGCTGGTATATATCGGACCTTTCAAATTCTTCATGGACGGCGCGTTGGGTCCCCACACAGCAGCGATGATCGAACCCTATAACGATGACCCGAAGAATCGCGGTATCCTTAACAGTACGGCCGAAGAGGTTATTTTCCGGAGCAGAGCCATTTTAAAAAACAGCTCAGATATATCTATCCATGCCATCGGCGACCGTGCAAACCAGGAAGCTATCACTGCATTCCGGGTTTTGAGACAAATTGAAAAAGAGTCAGACTATAAACCAGCCAGGATGCGGATCGAGCATGTTCAATTAGTGCGCGAGGAAAACCTGGCAGACCTCCACGAACTAGGAATATATGCTTCAATGCAACCGCTTCATGCCACCTCTGATATGAAAATGGCAGATAAATACTGGGGATTACGTACTCGCTACGCATATGCCTGGAAGTCGCTACTGAAGCATGGCACCCGCCTGGTGTTCGGGTCTGATGCCCCGGTGGATTCCCCCAATCCTTTCTGGGGCATGCATGCCGCCGTAACCCGTCAGCTTCGTGAGAACTCACCCGCAGCAGAAGGTTGGATTCCCGACGAACGAATTACACTCAATGAAGCGCTGGATGCTTATACCACGGGTCCTTCGGAATTATGCGGGAAGCAATCAACCACAGGTAGGTTGGAACCAGGTGCCAACGCCGACCTGATCCTACTTACGGACGATCCCTTTATGGCAAAGGCACAGGAATTGCATCTTATTAAACCGGTCGCCACCATGTTTGATGGACAATGGGTGTGGGTAGATCGAGGTATTGACTTATGATCAAAAAGACATTTTTAAAACCAGAAATGCTTATTCCGCGCCTGGGAGATTTGTTGATCGATAAGGGATTAATAACTCATGGGGCATTGGAATTCTGCCTGAAAAAGCAGGCCGGCCTTAAAGCCAAAGGCGATACAAAACTCCTGGGACAGATCCTGGTGGAAGAAGGGTTAACCGACGACGACACCCTTAACGCGGTGATCACCGAACAGATCCTGGAGTTGCGTAATGCATTGGTAAATGCCAATCAAAAACTGGAAGAACGCGTTCGTGAGCGTACGGCTGAACTCGAAATCGCGCTTAAACAACTGGAAGAACTTAATCAGACCAAAACCAGGATCATATCCAATCTATCACATGAATTATTAACTCCCCTTAACCACATGAAAGGTTATCTGGAATTACTGAATTCCGATTCGCTCGGTACTCTCACCAAGGAGCAATCCGATGCAGTTAAAGTGATCCAGAAATCCTACAACAAACTCGAGCAATTGATCAGCGATCTGTTACAATTTTCAGAAGCGTCTCAAGGTCATCTGTCCATGAAATTGGTCCCCACTTCCATAATGGACTTTATGAGTGCCCCCGTTAAAAATGCCTTACAATTGTCGGGCGAGCGAAAGATTAAATTGAATATCTTATTACCGGAAGATACCCCGAAAGTGTTGGGGGATCAGGAAAAGCTAACCGCAGTAATGAACCAATTGCTCGACAATGCTCTGAAGTTCACCCCACCTGGTGGAACGATCCTGATCAAAGCGGAATGCTCGGAAAACGATGTAATCATTACAGTGGCTGATACAGGTATAGGTATTCCAGAAGAAAGGGTTGAAGAAGTATTTGAGCCTTTCCATCAACTGGATGACACTACTGCACGCCGCTATGGTGGAACCGGCCTCGGTCTGGCAATTGTTAAACGCATTCTGGAAGCGCATGATGCCAAATACGATGTAAAATCAAAGGTCAATCAAGGCACTATTTTTGAGTTCCACCTACCTCGGTGTGAATAAACCAGATTAGTTGGATCAGAAGAGATGATTGTACCGGTAACCCAGGCTCCCTCAGAAGAATGGCTGGAAGAAGCAACTCAGATATGTCGATTCTTTAACCATTCGCAAGACTGGAAGAGCAGTCTCAATCAAGCCATACCGCTAATCCGCAGGCTGGTCATTTTTGATAACATGGTTATCTATCATTCTGATTCCTCCGGTAAAAACTTGACATTGACCTATGCACGCGCTACAGGTCGAGGACGTTCGCAAGGAGCCGAGATCACCTGGGGGGAACCTTTCGCCCGGCGGGTTTTAATAACCAG
This sequence comes from uncultured Chloroflexia bacterium, assembly GCA_963701225.1. Lineage (GTDB taxonomy): Bacteria > Chloroflexota > Anaerolineae > Anaerolineales > Anaerolineaceae > JAFGXF01. The sequence goes on from OY969578.1 coordinate 2,612,626, forward strand.
ATCAACCCTTATCGAACAATCCAAAACAGACTTGTCTGGCACAGACCGGCTCGAAAAACCAATCATGCTGGGTATACCATTCGATTCTGGAACATCATCGCTCGGCGTTTTGATCTTCATTCGTTTTGGAAGTCCTTTTTTCGACAATCCACAAATTCAGATCGCTGAATGGGTGGCGGAAGAGATCATATCATTACTAAATCGAAAAGATATGCTCAAACGGCTTGAAACAGTTGAGGAAGAACGAAAACAAGCTCAATTTCAAGAAGATTTCGTCTCGACCATCACACACGAACTGCGTACTCCACTCGGTTTCATAAAGGGATATACGACAACTTTGTTACGATCAGATACTGAGTGGGACACAAAAAATCGTAACGAGTTCCTGACGATCATTGATCAGGAGACCGACAAGCTACAGGAGTTGATCGATAATATTCTGGATACCGCCCGATTGCAAAGCAGAACCATGCCAATCTCATTCCAAAAAATGCGGATCGAACCGACCATTCGGGATGTAAAAAACCGCATTGAAACTCAGCATCCTGACAGGCACATTGAATGTCAGTTAATGAGCGATACTCCCCCTATTGAGGGGGATCCCAGACGTCTGGCACAGGTGTTCGGTAACCTGATCACCAACGCCATTAAATATGCACCGGATGCCACCATAATCATTCAAACACGTCAGAGATCTGAAGGTGTCACTGTCATCATAAAAGATACAGGACCTGGTATTTCTGCGAAGGAACTGCCCCATATATTCGAGCGGTTCTACCGCGGTACGAAATCACACTCAGAACATGGCAGTGGTCTGGGATTATTCATCTGCAAACAAATCATTAGATCCCATCACGGAAGGATCACAGCCGATTCTGTCCCCGGGAAAGGTACCAAGTTTATCATCCACTTACCCTTCAAACAACCCGGGATTAAGGAGGGCTCATGATACTTATACTCGTTGTGGACGATGAACCACTCTATCAACGCCTTCTTCAGATAAACCTCGAGACCGAGGGCTATAAAGTTATGACCGCTTCCGATGGTGAACAAGCATTGGAGCTCATCACCAGCCATAAACCGGATCTAATCATACTTGATGTCATGATGCCCAAATTAGATGGGTTGGCAACCTGCGAGCGTATCCGGCAATTCTCCTCCGTGCCAATTGTTATGTTAACCGCGAAAGGCGAAGAACAGGATAGGGTCAAGGGATTGAATGTTGGCGCAGACGACTATGTGGTTAAACCATTTTCAGCAACTGAACTGCTTGCACGTGTCAGAGCAGTACTCAGGCGGGTAAACACTCAAAATGATACTTTCAAGAAGAGTGAGTTTATCCATGGCGACCTCAAGATCAATTTTGCCCGGGCTGAAGTGTGGAAAGGCGATAAACCTATCTACCTTTCTGCCACGGAGTATCGCCTGTTAATCCATATCGCTCAGAATATCGGCGTAGTTTTATCCACTGAAGATCTGCTCTCTGCTGTCTGGGGTCCGTCGTATAAAGACGATAAGGAAATCCTGTGGGTGAGTATCGCACGCATCCGTCAGAAACTGGAAGACGATCCGCACAATCCCGTGCACATCCTGACTAAATCAGGATTGGGTTATATCATGCCAGACCAGGATGCATCGTCAACATCAACCAGGTGATACAATATAAATAGTTATTAATTGGAAGGTAGAGTATGAGCGAGGATCCCAGTTTTTCATCGAGAGCCCGGCAAATCGGACGCCGCCTCAGCAGTTATCGTGAAACCAAGCGGTTGAGAGTAAGTGAGGTTGCAGCATTGCTGAACATTTCTCCAAGCCGCTATAAGACCTACGAAAAAGGCAGTCAAGTACCTTCCTTGCCTGAATTGGAAGTCCTGGCTATCAATTTAAACATACCCATTACAACTTTACTATCTCATGATGAACAAGCAGCAGAAGTAACAGCGACGGATGCTATACAAACTATGAAATTTATGCAACTACGTCAACGCATCATCGCCACGCGTCTGAAAAAAGCACTGGAAGACGCCGAAATTCCGCGCGCGGATATCGCCGCCGCTCTGCATATCAAGCCGAAAGAGCTCTCTAATTACTTGTCAGGCAAAAAACCCATACCCCTGGCCATGTTGGATGTATTATGCAGAATTGCATCCATTGCTGTACAGACACTTTATGGAACCCATGGATCCGTTGGTGAGAGACTTACACAAGCCGAACGAATAACGGGTTATAAACTGCTCCCGCCGGATCTTCAGGATTTCATCGCCCAGCCCATCAACCGGCCATATGTTGACCTGGCTCATAAGTTGAGCAACCTGCCGGTTGACAAACTACGCACAATTGCCGAGGGCTTGCTCGATATCACTTTTTAATTTTGTCGCTCCAACACCACTCTAATGGAGACAAATAAAACGCTTGCTGAACGGTACAACCTCAGGCAAGCAGACTGGCAGGATGCTATCCGCATTCAGCGCCTGTTGAACGCGCATGCATTAGCTCACCGATATCTCGATTGGCGTAACCCTGTTCAATGGCTTGGAACGCAACCTTTTCTCCTCTTGGAAGAACATGGGAGACTTCAGGCGGCTATGGCATGCCCAACCGATCCTCCCGAGATCGCCTGGGTGCGTTTATTTGCCTGCAGTTGGGATATTTCTCTAGATCTTGCCTGGAAGGTTTTGTTCACAGAAACTTTGAAACACCTGACCGCGGGAAGTAAACCTGTCCGGTGTTTCGTTCTGGCACTCGAGGATTGGTTCGATGCCCTGTTGCTACAAAACAACTTTAGAAAATATCAGGAGATCATTATCCTGCAACGCGAATTGGATACAATAGCGTTTCAATTATTACCAAATAGTATAATCATTCATCAGATGGTATCGGACGACCTGTCCATTGTGGAAACCATCGACGGTTTAAGTTTCGAAGATCTATGGGTTTATTCAGCTCAAACACTCGGTTTAGCATTTCAACAATCTGATTTTGCCTACATTGCTGAAATCCACGGCAAACCTGCGGGCTATCTGCTCGGTACGAAATCAGGTAAAACCGGGCATCTGGCACGAATTGCAGTGTTACCAGAAAACAAAAGGCAGCATATCGCCACACGCCTCATCCATAAGCTTATTATCGATATGAAAAAAAAGGGCATGACCCAAATCACGTTAAATACACAATCCAATAACCAGGCTTCACTGGCACTGTATGATAAAATGGGCTTTCGAAGGACAGGCGAGATCTTCGGGGTTTACCAAATATTGTAAAATTACAAGGAGACTTGTCAATGAGTAAACGGCAAATTATTAAAGAGAAAAGAAAAAAACGTGCACGTGTAAATCGTTTTCTGACAATCCTGGCGATCCTCGTTGTCGTAGGTTTAATAACAACTTTCTTCATTTTAAATGGCCAGCGTGCACTACCAACTCGTACCATTATTGATGGCTTGACAGCCGGTGATCCAAATGCACCGATAGAGGTCGTGGAATACGCCGATTTTCAATGTGTCGCCTGTCAGAATACCTTCGTTATTGTGGAACCGGATCTTGTGAGGAAATACATCAACACCGGAAAAGTATTTTTTACCTACGAGCCGTTCAGTTTCCTGGGTCCTGAATCCTACCGTGCAGCTCAGGCAGCTTACTGTGCCGCCGACCAGAATAAATTCTGGGAATACCACGATTTATTGTTTGAGAATTGGGCTGGTGAGAACCAAGGCGCGTTTAGCGATAATAATTTATTCAGATTCGCTGAACAAATCGATTTTGACAAGGAAACGTTCAAGACTTGTTTTGATTCCGGCAAATATATACAGAAAGTCATAGAAAAGGCGCAAGCAGCATCTGCAGCTGGCATTACTTCTACTCCAACATTCCTTGTGAATGGACAGCGCGTAAATTCTATTGTTTTGCTGGATGAGCTAGCCAGACTCTCTGGCGAATAATAATTGAATGAAATAAAAAAAAGACGCCAACAAACATGGCGCCTTTTTTTATTCTTGCCAGCATAGATTAAGTTAAGTCCCCTCTTCCCAGGAACTCAGATATTTGAGTTGATCAGCAGTCAGTACATCAATCTTCACACCCATTGCTTCCAACTTGATGCGTGCAATATCCTTGTCAATCTCGTCTGGAACCGAATAGACCTGGTTTTGAAGCTTGTCATGATTCTTCAGCAGGTACTCGGCCGCCAAAGCCTGATTGGCAAAAGACATGTCCATCACGCTGGCCGGATGACCCTCCGCAGCTGCAAGGTTCACCAAACGACCTTCACCCAGAATATGAATGAAGCGACCATCTTTTAGTTTATATTGATCCACAAATGGGCGCACCAGTTGTTTCGAGGCAGCCATCTTCTCAAGAGCGGGGATGTTGATCTCGACATTGAAGTGACCCGAATTGGCCACGATTGCGCCATCTTTCATCATTTCGAAATGATGCTTATCGATCACATTAATATCGCCGGTGACCGTTACAAAGATGTCACCTATCCTGGCGGCGTCATCCATCGGCATGACTCGGTAACCGTCCATGACCGCTTCCAGAGCGGGCAATGGATCGACTTCGGTCACGATCACATTGGCACCCATCCCTTTGGCGCGCAATGCCAGGCCACGTCCACACCAGCCATAGCCGGCAACGACAAAAGTCTTGCCTGCCAGAAGGATGTTGGTCGCGCGAATGATACCATCCAGTGTTGATTGACCTGTACCGTAACGATTATCAAATAAATGTTTTGTCATGGCATCATTCACAGCGATGACCGGGAAAGCCAGGGCATTATCCGCCGCCATGGCACGCAACCGTATGACACCGGTAGTAGTCTCTTCCGTACCGCCGATGACATCCGGTAATAATTCCCGGCGATCCTTATGAAGGGTAGAAACCAGATCGGCACCGTCATCCATCGTCATCTGCGGTTTATGATCCAAGGCAGCATTAAGATTCTTATAATAGGTTGCATTATCCTCACCCTTTATTGCAAAAACCGGGATCTCATCGTGAGAAACGAGGGAAGCAGCCACGTCATCCTGGGTCGATAGCGGATTCGATGCTGTCAGGACGATATCAGCCCCACCGGCATGCAAAGCGCGCATCAGATTGGCGGTCTCGGTCGTGACATGCAGGCAACCGGATAACCTCAGTCCTTTTAAGGGGCGTTCCCTGGTAAAGCGTTCGGTGATCATCCTCATAACAGGCATTTCACGTTCCGCCCATTCAATCCGTCTCCGTCCACCTTCCGCAAGGCTTAAGTCTTTTACATTATATTCTTTCATGATACCTCCAATATCTTATAACAACTTGTCAAGCTCCCCTTGATCGTCAAAATGCTCACGGAAGCGTTGAATAAATTCTGAGATGGTAAATCGATGGTTTTGGGTACCGCGCTGCTCGAGGCAATATGTCGCAGCCAGAGCACCCATCTTACCACATAACTCAATCGGAAGTTTATGGTCATAACCTGTGAAAAAACCACCCCGGTAAGCATCACCAACGCCGGTTGGATCAGCAATTTGATTTGCGGAAACGATCGGGATTACGTATTTGTAGCCATCCTCGTATATCAGGGAGCCACGTTCTCCGCAGGTGATAACGGTAAAACCAACTTCGCCGATGATCTGATCGGCTGTTAAGCCGGTCCGTTTCTGCAATAGCTCAAACTCATATTCGTTTACAAACAGCGCCAGAGCACCGTCGACACCGGTTGCCAGTTGATCGCTTTCAATACGTACAACCTGCTGGCTTGGATCATATACATAGGGAATGGCGTGCTTTTTACACTCCGCAACATACTGTGCCATGGCACCCGGGTCATTGGGCGAGATGATGACCAGGTCAGGTTTGTTCCTGGTGGCTGTCATGACCGAGATCTCACTGGCGTGTGCCATTGCTCCGGTATAGAAACTGGCGATCTGGGCGTTGGCTTTATCGGTGTTGGCAAAAAATGAGGCGGTGTATTTGTCGGGGATGACCTTTACACCCTGCGTATCCACACCATTTGCTTCCAACCAGGCACGATACTCATCAAAATCTTTACCGGCAGTTGCAACCAGGCTGGGGTGTGAACCGAGCAATGCCAGTGTGTAGGCAATGTTTGGTCCCGTTCCCCCCCGTTGAAGGATCATGTTGTCCACCAGGAAAGACAGACTGATCGAATCGAGTTTATCAGTCAATATATGATCCCGAAAGTAGCCGGGGAACGACATCAGGTAATCATAGGCAATCGAACCAGTAACGATGATATTCATTTTTACCCCATGGCTTTTAGCAAGTTTTTGAAGTAAGGTGGTCGGATGATCCCCCGCTCGGTAACAAAAGCCGAGATCAATCGGTTGGGCGTGACGTCAAATGCCGGATTGCGGGCAGTTGCTCCATCAGGCATTACTTTCTCGCCTTCAAGCTGCAGACCCAAAACTTCCTGAGGATCGCGCTCTTCGATCGGGATATTACAGCCCTGCGCGATCCTCAGATCGACGGTCGAGAGCGGGAAAACCGAATAAACCGGGATAACATTATCGTAGGCAGCCAGCGCCAGCATGTATGAGCCGATCTTGTTGGCGACATCGCCATTAGCAGCCACGCGGTCGGCGCCAAAAATGACTTTTTGCACCAACCCTCGGCTGAGAAAATACCCCGCCATGTTATCCGTGATGATGTCAAAAGGAATACCGTATTGCTGCAGCTCCCAGGCGGTCAGGCGTGCGCCCTGCAGTCGCGGTCGGGTTTCATCCACGAGAACATGGATGCGCTTGCCCTGTTCATGCGCCAGCCGGATGATGCCCAATCCAGTCCCCCAATCAACGGTTGCCAGGGCACCAGTATTGCAGTGATGGATGATCGTGTCGCCGTCCTCCAACAAAGTCACCCCATGCCTGGCAATTGCCTGGTTAATTGATACATCTTCATCAGCCATCAGCAGGGCTTCTTTCTCAAGCACCTGTCGGATCACATCCGGTTGATTTAGATTAGCGCTGACCTTGCGCATACGCTCCAGTGCCCAGTGTAAATTGATGGCGGTAGGGCGGGACGACATTAATAACTGGATAGACTTTTCCAGGTCCTTCCGAAGCATGGTAACATTATCGGCGGGAGACTGGATGGCAGCCATTGCAACCCCGAAAGCCGCCGCCACACCGATCACGGGAGCACCCCGGATGGTCATATCTGTGATTGCCCCGGCAACATCCTGATATGTGGTAAGCACCATCCGTTCGAACCGCCCCGGGATCAAACGCTGGTTAATAACCGTCAACTGATGAGTGTTAGCGTCCCATTCGATTGTGCGCATCATCGACACCAAAAAACGCCCTCACAGGAGAGCGCCTGTCAATCAGTCATACAAGTTTAACATGCAATGAACCCTTTGTCAAAGAAAAACCTCAAGAGTTATCATGATTTGGAATAAAAACAAATATAAAATGAAAAAAAGTTACATAAAAATAACACTGATCATGTTATTGATATCTTTAACAGGTTGTTCTCTTACCGGAGGGGGATTCGACCTTGGGAATCTCCCCCTTTTAGGGAGCCTTGTACAGAGTACAGCAACGATCACACCACTGCCATCACCGACTCCCACCCCAACACCCCTCCCTGCTGTTCGAGTCGATCAGGCAGAACGTTTGCTGGTGATCAATGGAGATTACGATCAGGCGTTGAGCGAATACCAGATAGCCCGCTCACAAACCAGCGAGGAGGACACCCGTTTGCGGGCCGACCTGGGGATTGCAAGAATCTATTTCGAAAAAGGAGATCATGCCACCGCTCTGACTTTGCTCCGCGCCCTGGTTGAAGCCTATCCGAACAATTTGAAACGCGCCAACGCCTATTACTTCCTGGGGCAGATCTACTATACCCTTGGGCGTTACGCCGAAGCTGCGACCGCTTATGATGATTTTTTACGTGTGAGACCGGGTGAGATTGACAGCGCCATCCAGGATCTAAAAGGCGATGCCCTGTCAGCCGGGGGAGACTATATCGGTGCCATTAATGCTTATCTGGCTGCGCTCCAGTTGCCGCATCTGGGCGATAACGACCATATGACCGCGAAACTGGCTGAAGCCTATCTGGACTCGGGCAACCCCGAGATAGCCATTCAAACCTTTCAACAGGTATTCGATACCACCACGAATGAATATACCAAAGCCCAAATGGATTTCCTGATCGGGCAGATCTACTACGAACATGGAAACCGCATCTCTGCATATGAACGGTTTCAGCATGCCGTGGAGAATTACCCAACATCCTATGATACCTACTCGGGGTTGGTAACCCTCGTCAATGATAACCAGACCGTCGATGAGTTGCAGCGTGGCATCGTGGATTATTATGCCGGCAAGTACAGCCTGGCAGTTGAAGCCTTCGACCGTTACCTGGCTGCCAATCCGGATCATGACGGCACTGCCCAATACTTCAAGGGATTGGCACTGCGTGCCTTCGGGCAGGAGACTTATCCTTTGTATTCCACTTCGCGAAGCGAAGCAATTAATTCAACCGAGGGCATTCCTCAGGATAACCAGGCCATTGCTATCTGGCAGGCATTAATCGATGAACACCCCGAGGATGCACATTGGGCAGATGCCTGGGACGAAATCGCCTACACGCAATGGGCATATCAGGAAAAACCAACCACCGCTGCTGCAACCATGCTCGATTTTGTCGCCAGGGCACCAGCAGACCCCCGTGCGCCGGAATTCCTGTTTGCTGCCGGACGCTACCTGGAGCGGGCAGACCAGTTGGTTGATGCTGCCTCAGCCTGGGAGCGCATGGCTGATATGTACCCTGCTTACCAGGATACCTTCAGGGCATTGATCCTGTCTGGCATTTCACATTACCGGCTGGCGGATTATGAGGGCGCTGAGGTCACCTTCCAGCGCTCATTGTTGCTCGCCATCAGTCCATCAGATCAAGCAGCCGCCTATCTTTGGATCGGAAAATGCCAGAACGTCCGCGGAGATACGGACGCTGCCAGTCAGTCATGGCTTCAGGCTGCCACCCGTGACCCAACCGGATATTACAGCGAGCGCGCTCGCGATCTTTCGCTGGGACGTTCAATCTTTACCCCGCCCACGATAACGGATATGGCCTTTGACCTATCGGTTGAAAAACTTGAAGCGGAAGACTGGATGAGAACGACTTTTGCAATCTCTACGGATGTATCACTCGACCAGCCCGGCGATCTGGTACTAGACCAGCGCTACATCCGTGGTAAAGCCTTCCACAGCCTTGGTTTATATGATCTTGCCAGGCTTGAGTTTACCAACCTGCGCGAAGAGCTTCAGACTGATCCGGCCCGAACGTTTCGCTATATACAGGTCCTGTATAACCTGGGGTATTACAGCCCGGCAATTCTTGCCAGCCGCCAGATCCTGACACTCGCTAATTTTAACGACCTCGATTCGTTGAATGCACCGATATATTTCAACCATATTCGTTTCGGTCTGTATTTTAAGGATATCGTATTGCCGATTGCTCAGGAAACCGGAATGGATCCGCTTCTGTTGTATGCAATGATTCGCCAGGAAAGTCTGTTTGATGGCTTCGCACGTTCCTCGGTCGGTGCTCGTGGCTTGTTGCAGATGATGCCCGCAACCGGCGCAGAAGCTGCTGCTTCTAAAGCCTGGCCGCCCGGTTACACCGATAAGGACCTCGACCGGCCCTTCGTCAACCTGCGTCTTGGCGCATCCTATTTTGAACGTCAGGCCCAATATTTCAATGGCAACCTGTATGCTGCGCTGGCTGCTTATAACGCGGGGGCAGGTAACACCTCGATCTGGGTCTCGATGGCCCAGGATGACCCCGACCTGCTGCTGGAGATCATTCGCTACACAGAAACCCGCCAATACATTCAATATATTTTCGAAAATTACGGTTTGTATAAGCGTTTTTATGGAAGAGATTCATAATTACGCTTCATTTACCAGGCTTACGTTCATCAGGCTGACAGGTATTTCCAAATAAAAAAGGTTCTGAGTAATTCCACTCAGAACCTTTTGATATCACCTTGCCACCAATCAGGCGCTATGTTTGATGGCAGCTTGCGCAGCCGCAAGTCTCGCGATCGGAATGCGGAACGGCGAACAGCTCACGTAGTTTTGTCCGATGGTATGGCAAAACTCGATGGATGCCGGGTCGCCGCCGTGTTCACCGCAAATCCCGACCTCCAGGTCAGGTCTTGCCTTTCGTCCCTCTTCGACCGACATCTTCATCAATCGTCCAACGCCAACCTGGTCAAGCGTCTGGAACGGGTTTTTCGCCAGGATGCCTTCCTCGATATATTTCACCAGGAAATTCCGTTCAGCATCATCGCGGCTGTAACCGAAGGTCATCTGAGTCAGGTCGTTCGTTCCAAAGGAGAAGAACTCCGCCAGTCCCGCGATTTCTCCTGCAGTGACTGCTGCGCGTGGGATCTCGATCATCGTGCCAAACTTGTACGGAAAGTCGAGTCCTTTTTCAGTCATGACCTTTTTTGCAATGGCTACCAGGCGAGGTTGGATCCATTCAAGTTCCTTGACGGTTCCGGTTAACGGGATCATGATCTCAGGTTTGACATGCACACCCTTTTGAGTCATATTGGCAGCCGCCTCAAAAATGGCTCGTATCTGCATCTCGACGATCTCGGGCATGTAGATGCTCAAACGTACACCCCTCAATCCCATCATCGGATTGCTCTCATGCATCGCCTGGACTGATTTAAGCAGATTTTCCTTTTTTGTAAGTCCCTTGGTCTCACCCTTCACCCGCATTGTCACCACCTCTTCCAGTAATATCTCAGGAGATGGCAGGAACTCATGCAAAGGCGGATCGATCAAACGAATGATGACCGGGTAACCGTCCATCGCTTCGAACAGCCCTTCGAAATCCGAGCGCTGGCTGGGCAACAACTCATCCAAGGCTGCCTTGCGATCGGCAGATGTCGTAGCCAGGATCATGCGTTGGACAACCGGCAGCCGCTCAGGTTCAAAGAACATGTGCTCCGTGCGGCACAGACCAATGCCAACCGCGCCATAGGCGCGTGCCCGGCGGGCATCCTTCGGGTAATCGGCATTTGCCCAAACTTGCAGACCACGGGATTTTTTGCCATCTGGAAGCTTACGAATACCCGGTTTGGCGCAGATCCCGTCCGCCCAACCAAGTAAAGTCAGAAGATCAGTTTGTTCCTCAAGCGAAGGGGCTGTCAGAGGTAATTTCCCGGTGAAGACTTCGCCGGTTGTGCCATCCACAGAAATCCACTCCCCCTCTTTGAGGAGGGTATCACCAATTGTCATCTGACGGTGGTCAAGATCGATCTTGACCGTGGAAGCCCCAACCACACAGGGCACGCCGAACTGACGCGCTACCACAGCAGCATGTGAGGTGGCGCCACCTTCGCTGGTCAGAATACCTTTCGCAGCCAGCATGCCGTGAACGTCATCCGGTTTGGTAAACGGGCGTACCATGATGGTATCCAGTTTGTCTTCCTTGGTCTTCTTCTCAGTCGTATCAGCATCGAAGTAGATCTGACCCACAGCGGCGCCCGGTGAGGCATTCACGCCACTCGTCAGATAAAAACCCTTCTTTTTAGCGGTGGCCTTGGTCGCCGGATCGAACTGGGGATGAAGCAGGGAATCAACCTGCTCGGGGGTCACACGCATGACTGCCTGTTCGCGGGTGATCAGCCCCTCATCTGCCATATCAACCGCGATCTTGACAGCCGAACGGGCAGTCCGCTTGCCATTGCGAGTCTGGAGCATCCACAATTTACCGCGTTCGATCGTAAACTCTACATCCTGCATATCGTGGTAATGCTTTTCGAGCTTGGCGCAAATATTCATGAACTGCTTTGATACATCCGGCATTCCCTCGGCAAGTTTTTCAATCTTCTCGGTATTTCGGATCCCGGCCACCACGTCCTCTCCCTGAGCGTTCAGCAGATAGTCTCCAAACATTTTCTTCTCGCCGGTCTGTGGATCGCGGGTGAAAGCGACCCCGGTACCGGAATCCCAGCCCATATTCCCGAACACCATCGATACAATATTAACTGCCGTCCCCAGGTCGTCAGGAATATTCGTTGCACGGCGATAATCAATGGCTCGCTTTCCGTTCCAGGATTTGAATACAGCTTCGGTTGCCAGTTTGAGTTGTTCGTAAGGTTCCTGGGGAAATTCGGAACCATAGACTTTCTTGACAATTACCTTGAACTTTTCGGTCAGACTTTTTAAATCAAGCGTGGTCAGGTCCGTATCAGCTTTGAAACCCTTGTCGTGTTTGTAGTCTTCCAATACGTCCTCAAAAGCTTCATCCGGGATACCCAACACCACTGAACCAAACATTTGAATCAGACGCCTGTAAGAGTCATAAACAAAACGTTCGTTATCTGTCAGCTTCACCATACCGAGAGCGGATTGATCGTTCAATCCAATGTTCAGGACGGTGTCCATCATACCGGGCATCGAGAATTTGGCACCCGAACGACAGGAAACCAGTAATGGGTTGTGCGCATCACCAAATTTCTTGCCAGTCTTTGTTTCAACCGTCTTCATGGCAGATAGAATCTGATCCCATAAACCATCAGGGAACTTCCCATCAGCCACATAGGCATTACAGCCTTCGGTGGATATAGTAAAACCGGGAGGTACTGGAACGCCGATGCGGGTCATTTCCGCCAGGTTGGCGCCCTTGCCTCCCAACAAACCAAGCACTTTATCCCAGATTTTGCCGACGTGTTTTTCAGCCTGGTCAAGCTCATTAAATAGATAAACCCATTTATTCTCTGACATGACATCCTCCAACAAATATCAAAACTAATAACGATTGTGGATCTTCCGGTGTGTGGGAAAGTTCACTCTCAGTTACCAAAATAATTATTTTATCATACTTCATCGATAGAGGAGTTGTTCGTACAAATTCTTTAAAACATAAATCAAATCATTTGTAAAGCGATTGAAAGGTTCATTATAGTAATTTTCTGGGATAATGTGACTAAGATAAATCGGAATATTATGAAAGTTTTAGTAATCGATGACGATCCCGCGACCACCGATATGCTTGAGATATTGGTTCAAGCCTACCCCTGCACAGTTCTTTCCGCCAACAGTGGGGAAATTGGTCTGCAGGTAGCGCGAGATGAAAAACCTGACATGATCCTCCTGGACATGATGATGTTGGATATGGATGGTCTGGATACCTGCAAGGCTTTACGAAAGTTTACAAAAACGCCCATCCTGATGCTGTCTGCTCTTTATACACCGGCAATGGTCGCCAAGGCACTGGATTCAGGAGCTGACGATTATTTATCCAAACCCGTCCCTTCCAAAGTACTCTTTGCACACATGAACAGCTTGCTGCGACGCAGCAAATATCAAACCCCCGAGTTCCTTACTGCCGGAGCGAATATCTAAACGATATTTGCGGCTTTTCTCAACCTGCATTAAAATATCATAATCTACGGAGAGTTACGTGCAAACCTGTTCGTTTTGTCATGCCTTTGCACCTGACAACGCTCAAATATGCCCTGGCTGTCAGGCGGATCTGCGGGTATCATCAACGGTATCGGTTGCGCTGCAACAGTTGCGTGACAACCCACGCGTCAGGTTGATTCACCTTATGGGTGGTGATGATTCCTGCCCGGCGTGCTCCAGCATCGAAGGCACTTACACGAAAGACAAGGTTCCTCCCCTTCCCCACCAGGGGTGTTCGCATGGATACGGTTGCCGCTGTTTTTATGCACCGATCTTGAGCGTGATTTACCCCTGATCACTGCTTGCCAAATCAGATATCATCACCATTTACAAGAGGTATTAAGTAGAAATGGCGCGCAAGATCATGCATCTAGACCTCGATGCTTTTTTCTGCGCGGTTGAAGAACTCCAGGATCCCTCGCTAAAAGGTAAACCATTTGCAGTCGGCGGACGTCCCGAATCGCGCGGCGTGGTGAGTTCCTGTTCCTATGCTGCCCGATCATTCGGGATCCGCTCAGCCATGCCGATGGGCAAAGCCCTACGCTTGTGTCCCCAATTGATCGTGGTTTCATCCAGGCATGCCCGCTATGGGGAGTATTCTGACCGGGTCATGGAACACCTCAACCAGCTTACCCCTTTGGTCGAACAGGTTTCCATCGACGAGGCTTTTCTGGATGTAAGTGACATGCCTGAAGATGGTCTCTTCCTGGCAAAACGGCTTCAAGCTTCTATCCACCAGGACCTCGGTTTGCCTTGCTCGATCGGCATGGCTGCCAACAAACTGGTCGCCAAGGTTGCCACAGATGTCGGCAAGGCAGGCCATCGTGGTATCGAACCACCCAATGCCATCACGGTAGTCCCTCCCGGTGAAGAAGCGCGATTCTTGGCGCCGCTGCCTGCCCAGGCATTATGGGGCATAGGACCAAAATCGGCTACCAGACTGGCGGAGTTGGGCATTCACACGGTGGGTGACCTGGCTGCCTTGCCCGAGAGTGTTCTGCGCGACCACTTTGGGAAGAATGGATATGAGCTTAAACAACGCGCGCTGGGTATTGATGACTCCCCGGTCGCCAATTCAGGGATGCTTAAATCGGTCAGTAACGAGCGCACCTATGACAAGGATACTCGCGATGAAGCTGTGATCCAGAAAACCCTGCGCTATCTGAGTGAGAAGGTCGGTGGGAGACTGCGCAAGGCTGGCATGGCAGGCACGGTCGTCCATGTTAAATTGCGCTGGGCTGATTTCACCACATTGACCCGTCAGACTACTCTGCCCACCCCGACCGACCAGGATGGCGTGATCCTGGCAACTGCACAAGACCTGTTCGTTAAAGTGTGGCATGAGGAACGTTATGCTGTGCGTCTTATTGGTGTGGGGGTTGCTGGCCTGGTACCCGCACAACGTCAGCTCAGTTTATGGGATACCGGTCTGGAAAAGGAACACAAGCTTTTGGAAGCAATCGACGAATTGCGCAAGCGCTATGGTGACAAAATCATTCAGCGCGCCGAACAAATGAAGCCACGCCATTAATTTCAATCCTGCTCCCGCAATTTTTGGTATAATCCCCCCCACGCCACCGTAGCTCAGCTGGTAGAGCAGACGTTTCGTAAACGCCAGGTCAAGGGTTCGAATCCCTTCGGTGGCTTCATAATATTTAAGCGATATAATTCCTCCATGCCCCACCAATCTACAACATTGATCATTGGTATTGCCGGAGGTTCAGGTTCCGGAAAAACCACTGTCGCCAATGCCATCCTCAAAGCAGTCGGCAAAGAACGGATCGCTTACCTTCCCCATGATGCTTATTATAAAGACCTGACCAACCTGCCACCAATCCAGCGCAAGCAGGTCAACTTCGATCATCCCGAATCGTTGGATACCGAATTGTTAATCCAACAAATCCTGACACTCCGCCAGCGCCAACCGATCGATCTTCCAACTTACGATTTCACCACCCATTCTCGAACTGCCAAAACAATTCCGATCAAACCACATCGTGTGATCATAGTCGAAGGCATCCTGATCTTCGCGGATGCCAGGTTGCGTGAGCTTTTCGATGTCAAGATTTTCGTGGATACGGATGCTGACATCCGCTTTATACGCCGGTTGCAGCGGGATATCACCGAGCGCGGCCGGCAGACCGAGAACGTCATCAAACAGTATCTGGGGACGGTCCGCCCGATGCACCTGGAATTCGTAGAACCTTCGAAGCGCTATGCCGATGTGATCATCCCGGAAGGCGGCTGGAATACCGTGGCGCTGGATATGGTGATCGCGCGCATCGACTCCCTGCTGCGCCACAATGCCGACCAGTAACGAGCCGTCCAAAACCCATCTCACAATCCTGCGCATACTGGCGCTCGTTTTCGTTATCACATTAACCACCCTGTTGGTCATCTACCGAGACCAGGTCAAGCAACTGCAAGGCTACGGCTACCCCGGTATTTTCCTGTTTTCTATCCTGGCGAACGCTACCATCATCATCCCCATGCCGGGAGTACTTTTCACCTCCGCCATGGGTGCAGTCTTTAATCCCTTTTGGGTGGCATTAGCTGCCGGCAGTGGGGCAACCATCGGCGAAATGTCTGGCTACCTGGCAGGTTTTAGTGGCCAGACGCTGATCGAGCGCAGTAAAACCTATGAACGGATGGAATATTTTGTAAAACGCTACGGCGGGCTGACGATTTTTATCCTCGCATTAATTCCAAACCCCTTTGTGGATATTGCCGGAATGATCGCCGGCGCTTTAAAAATGCCACTGTATCGCTTCCTGATATTCTTATGGTTTGGTAAAGTAGGGAAAATGCTCATTTTTGCTTATCTGGGAGCATCAATCATGCAAATTATCAATAAACTCTAAGGAGCCTGATGTCATTCAATCCATTAATCGATCGATATCTTGAATCCCGGTTCGATGAAAGCATACAGGAATTATCCGCCTACTGCGCACAACCAAGCATCGCTGCTCAAAAGCTCGGTGTATACGAATGCGCAGCGATGACCCGCTCCATGCTGGAAAAGCGCGGTTTCTCCGTCCAGGTTTTTCAAACTACGGGGTCACCGATCGTATTCGCAGAACGCAAAGGCCGGGTGGACAAGACCCTGTTATTCTACAATCACTACGACGTACAACCACCCGAACCGCTGGAGTTGTGGTTGAGCCCCCCGTTTGAACCGACCCTGCGCGACGGGATGTTATTTGCGCGAGGTGTTACTGATGACAAAGGGCATCTCACCAGTCGACTTTTCGCAATCGATGCCATCCTTGCCATTGAAGCCGAACTGCCATGTACTATTAAATTCGTGGTGGAAGGTGAGGAGGAAGTCAGCAGTGCCAACCTCGAACACTTCGTAAAAACACAACACGAGTTGCTAAAAGCAGACGCCTGCATCTGGGAATCCGGTGGCGTGGATTTCAATGATCGCCCGGTCCAGCATCTCGGATTACGGGGGATCAGCTACGTTGAATTGCATGTCAGAACCGCAAACCAGGATGTCCATTCCGGCCTGGGCGGTTCAATATTTCCCAACGCCGCATGGCGGATGGTTTGGGCATTACAAAGTCTGAAGGGGATTGATGAACGCATCAGGATCGATGGTTTTTATGACAACGTGAAACCCGTCTCAGAGCGGAGCCGCAAATTAATGGCTGATTTACCGGACACTGCCGGTGAATATAAAAAACGGTATGGTCTGAATGGTTTTATCAAAGGTCTGACAGGCGGTACCGAGCTGCAGATCGAAGAGGTATTCACCCCGACCTGCACGATCTGCGGATTGACCTCAGGGTATCAAGGTGAAGGCAGTAAAACCGTATTACCGTCCGAAGCGCGTGCGAAAATAGATTTCAGGCTTGTACCTGACCAGCGTCCGGAAAGCATCGTCCCTCTCCTGCGCGCCCATCTCGATGAACATGGCTTTGAAGATATCGAGATCATCGATCTGGGATCTGAAGCACCTGCGATGACCGACCCGGATGATCCATTCGTACAGCTGGTGGTCGAGAGTGCCGGTGACGTGTATGGCCAATCCATGCAGATCGTTCCGTTGAGTGGCGGCTCAGGTCCCAATGCCATTTTCATGGATGTATTAAAAATACCGATCGTATCCGCCGGTGTCGGGCATCCCGGAGCACAGGCTCATGCTCCGAATGAGAATATGCGCCTGGATTTATACCTCAAAGGTGCAAAGCATATTGCCAGGATCATCAAGGCTTTTGGCGGCGATTAACCGTTCATTCACCTCTGACCGGTTTTAATACTCTGAGTCTATCCCAGGCATCCGCCACTCTTGCTACCTCCCGGGTGGTCTCTGGTAGTTCTCCATAGCGGACAGATAAATATGACCTGGTCACTACAGTTAAATCATCTTCGCCGCCAGGAAATACA
This sequence comes from uncultured Chloroflexia bacterium, assembly GCA_963701225.1. Taxonomy (GTDB): domain Bacteria; phylum Chloroflexota; class Anaerolineae; order Anaerolineales; family Anaerolineaceae; genus JAFGXF01. The sequence goes on from OY969578.1 coordinate 2,630,447, forward strand.
GCGGAAAGCATCGACTGGTATTCAAGTGGGGTGACTGCTGGTGGCCGCGGGACACCCTTTCGGGCGGAATGCAATTCGAGCTGGTGATAAATCCAGCGTATACGTGCAGCTCTTAACAGACCGGCAGCGCGGCTGAATCTGCCTTTATCCGTGACTGAACCAAGCACCGCTTGAATCCGAATACCGAGCGAGTTACGCAGCCACTTCCAGATATTGCTTTTATCCTGTTCTTGAGAAGAGTCGTCGACTTCCTTTAACTGTTCCCTCCAGGGTTTCTTGAGGATCACCAGGATCACACCCACAACGACCAGCCCCAACAGTATGGCAAGAATGTATGGTTGGGCTGCCTTCAGCACATCAGCAGTTGATTGTTCGATATCCAACGATTTCAAGTCGGTGATCACTTTCGGAGGCTCAAGGTTCATCTTTGGAATCTTGATGTCATCGCCCGGTTTATAGAAAAGATCCAGAAGCTTTTGTATAATAGCCAGCACGATCATCACCAATGGCATTAACAGTTTTTCGATAATAAATCGTATTATTTCAAGAATGCCATTGGTCAGGGCGATCACCACCAGGCTTAGCCAGCGACTGGATAGAAACGCAAAGGATCCTGCAATGGCGACCAGACAGGCTGAGATACCGACCAGTGCCACCAGCCAGTCGAGCTTGAAGGGTAGCCGCTTCCCACCCCGATATAAATTGATATCAGCAATGCGAGCCAGGCTCAGAGAACTGAGTGATAAAACCAGGAATAGTGACAGTGCGATCAGGATGGAAACCAATCCCGGTCGGTTTGGGAACACGAGTACTATCAGAATCATGGCAAGATCAAACTGCAGTCTGCCAAGAACCGTGTCCTGAGTGACAGGTTTGCGTGTATAGAGGATGCCACGCAACCATATGACACTCATACCAATCAATGCCCAGAATTCGCCAGACAGGCTGCGCAGACCAGAAAAACCAGACCAGATGTCCACCATTACCTTCTGAGGGTCAAACACAAGGTGCTGATAGATCAATAAATTCTCACCCAACCAGATTCCAATCAAAATCCCTGCCCCTCCCAGCAACAGCCGCAATCCTCCTGGCACCGATAAGGAATTCAGCACTCGCAGGACCAGATATGCCAGGAGGCTGGATAGCACGAACACGCCCAAAATGCGTGCCATGTCACGGCCGCCGATAACACCGGTCAATAAACAAAACCAACCAGCCAACCAGATAACGTCAGCCGGAATAAAAAGCAATCCTGCCAATTCTCTCCAGGATTGGACCGATTTAAACCTCGCCGCAAAACTGCCTGCGATCATCGGTTACCCACGACATTGAAAGGCAGGCGAATCACTTTGATCCCGGGGATCTCTTGAGGGGTTTTCTCATCCAGGGAAAGGAGCGTGATGCTGCCGCGGTAGCGTTTCAAGCGCAGGAGGGTTTCATCCAACAGGGGTGAATGCAAGGCAGTGATTACCACCAGTGTGGCACCATAGGGTAGTGTGGGCATGGCTTTTAATAAATATTTCTCAAAATCCACGGTGCTGATCGGCATGACACCTGCCAGTGCCTGGAGCAACCAACTTAACTGTTGGGGTGCCCGCCCGGGGGCAAGCGAGTAGGGTTGATCTGAACGCGCCATGCCGCCATTCGAAAGCAAGCCGACCGAGTAGCCGTCACGGATGCCTGTATGAATGACTGTTGCAGCAATATCCACCAACCGCTCAAGCAGTTCCGGGTAAACACCCTGCCAGCGGTCCGGGAAGGTGGCGACATTTAAGCAAACCATCATCACCTGGGAAGATATGGGTTGGAGGATGCGCGTTTGCAATTCACCTGTTCTTGCTGTTGCAGGCCAGTGCACCCTTCGAAAACCGTCCTCCGGGTGATACTGACGCACTCCAATCGGGCGACTCGGATCGTCATAGATGCGCCGCCGCGAGGCGATATCACCAAACGGATCCTCAGGTTTGAGTTTCAATTCTGCCAGGGGCAGAATATGCGGATAAACCGTGAGGTATTCAATTTGCTTTTGTCCGGAATAACATTCGAAAAGCCCAAAGGGATCGCCGGATTCCAACTGCAGCGGACCTACGGGATAGATGCCCCGGTTTTGAAAAACCATCTGATAGCCGCGGCGAAACCTGCCAAACCAGAGCAGGCTGACCAGATGGATCAGATCACGATATCCGGGATTGGATGACCGTTCCTGGTAGGCACTCTCATCCAAAGGGATGGCATCCGGCCATCCATCAGCTATGCGTATCCAGGGTACAGGCAATATTTTGTTATTCTCGATAGTCAGCTCAACATGCGAAGTTTCTCCGGGAAACGCGCGCAGGTAGTGAAAGCGTCGGTGATACCGGATACCCTGCAGTGAATGACCGCTCCACCAGGCTGCCACTCCCAAAATGAGGAGCAGAAACGTGGATACCATCACCATGGGCAGCGAACGCGCCCATGCGCCCCCTAAAAAAAGAATTACCAGCAGACTTAAATAGACCTTAACGCGCATTAAACTTCAACCGGGACAGGAACCGAAGCCACGATATCTTCAATCATTTCTCTGGCGTTGCGGCCATGCAGTTGTGCCTGGGGTGATACGATCATCCGGTGACACAGAACCGGCAGCGCCAGGCGTTTGACATCATCCGGCAGGACATAGTCGCGTCCCTGAATGCCCGCCCATGCCTGACAGGCCTGGTAAAGTGCCATAGTCGCTCGCGGGCTGGCGCCCAGCTCCAACTCGCCGGTCTCGCGTGTTGCCCGCGCAATGCAAACGATGTAATCACGCAACGACGCCTCCACGCGCACCTGGCGCCGCTTCCCTTGTGCGCTGAGGAGTTCCCTGGGGGTGGTGACCGCTTTCAAGTCCGGTAGCGGATCCTGGAGTTTAAACCGTTCCAGGATCGTATTTTCTTCCGATTGGGTGGGGTAACCGATCACAATCCGCAACAAGAAACGATCAAGCTGGGCTTCCGGTAATGGGAAAGTGCCTTCCAGCTCAACCGGGTTTTCAGTCGCCAATACAAGAAAGGGACGCGGTAGTGGGCGGGTTACTCCATCAACCGTGATTTGACGCTCCTGCATAGCTTCCAGCAGGGCTGATTGGGTACGCGGCGTGGCACGGTTTATTTCGTCAGCCAGAAGGACCTGACTCATTACCGGACCAGGACGGAACTCGAACTCCTGCTTTTTTTGATTGAACCAGCTTAAGCCGGTTACATCCGATGGTAGCAGGTCAGGTGTAAACTGCAAACGCCGGAAGGTGCAGCCTAACGAGGCTGCCAATGCGCGCGCCAGGGTGGTCTTGCCAATGCCCGGCACGTCTTCCAACAGGATGTGCCCTTCACACAGGACTGCCGCCAAGGTAAGGTCGATGACTTCATCTTTCCCCACAATCACTTTCTGTATATTGGTACGAAGTTTTTTTGCGATGTCTTGAATCGACATTCCGGTGACCTCCTTTTTAATTTCCTCGTAATAATTCATTCGATAATAGCACAAAACCCAAAGGTGGAAGTTACAGATCTTTAAAATGGCTCAGGTATAATATCTCTGTGGAAAAGCTTGTTCGAGCTGCCAGGGGATTGCTTGGCATTCAACTATCCAATAGTCAAATTGCAGCTCTGCAACTATATGAATCTGAGCTGTTGGAGTGGAATAAACGGTTCAATTTAACCGCAGTCCGGGAGCGTGATTCGATCCGCATCAAGCATTTCCTTGACTCGTTCACCTGTCTGCTGGCAATTCGAGAAGCTCCGCCCACATGGCTGATCGATGTCGGTACGGGTGCCGGTTTCCCTGGAATTCCACTCAAGATCCTTCTGCCCCAATGCAGCCTGACTCTGGTGGAATCGGTGGCCAAGAAAGCTGATTTCTGCCGGCATATCCTCAGGCTTCTTCGGCTCGATGGAGTTGAAGTAATCTGTGGAAGAGCCGAGGAATTGGGACATGAAAGTCGTCATCGCCAACAGTACGACTGGGCAGTTGCCCGGGCGGTCGCCCGCATGCCGGTCCTGATGGAATACCTGCTGCCGCTCGTTCGCATTGGCGGCAGGGCGCTGGCACAGAAGGGCGAGGATGCTCTGTCCGAAGTGCATATCGCTGAGCATGCCATCCATCTGCTGGGTGGGCAAATGAGGCAGCTCATCCCGGTGAGTCTGCCCGGTGTTGCCGATGAGCGTTACCTGATCGTGGTGGATAAGATCGCCGCCACCCCAGACCGCTACCCACGCAGGATCGGCGTTCCATCAAAAAGCCCAATCCATCGAGGGAAAATAAATGAATAATCTGACCATATCCGGAGACCGGTTCGTCGATCAAAGCGGCAGAACCGTCATGTTACGCGGTGTTAACCTGGGGGGCAGCACCAAGGTTCCGGCTCAACCCGACGGTGCGACATTCAACCGGGATGGTTTTTTCGACCATCAAGTCGTTTCCTTTGTCGGCCGGCCATTTCCATTACAGGAGGCTGACGAGCATTTCAAGCGTTTGAAATCCTGGGGATTCAACTTCCTGCGCTTTCTGGTCACCTGGGAAGCCATCGAACATGCCGGACCGGGTGAATACGATGAACAGTATCTGGATTATCTGACCCGGGTGGTAAAGAAAGCCGGGGAGTACGGCTTCAACCTTTTCATTGATCCGCACGAGGATGTCTGGAGCCGCTTTACGGGGGGTGATGGCGCACCCGGCTGGACGCTTGAGCTGGCCGGTTTTGACCTGCACAACCTGCATGCCTGCGGAGCTGCCTTCGTTCATTGCATGCATGGTGACCCCTACCCGCGTATGCTGTGGCCGACCAATAATTCCAAGCTGGCTGCTGCCAGCATGTTCACACTGTTCTTCGGTGGCAGAGATTTTGCTCCAAGCCTGAAGGTCGAAGGAAAATCCATTCAGGATTACTTGCAGGAGCATTACATTAATGCCATCCAACAGGTTGTCATGCGGTTGAGGGGCATGCCGCATGTGATCGGCTACGATACTTTGAACGAACCCTCCCACGGCTGGATCGGTTGTAACGACTTGACCCGGTATGCCGGCAACTTGACTTTGTTTGATGCTCCAACTGTACTCCAATCCATGGCACTCGGTGAAGGCATTCCCCAGAACGTGGATTATTGGGAGCTATGGCCGATCGGTATGGTACGTCGCGGTAAGCATATGGTCAACCAGGCCGGTTATCGCGCCTGGCGCTCCGGAAAAAAATGCATCTGGCGCCAGGAAGGCGTCTGGGATGTGGATAAGACGGGAAATCCGGTCGTTTTGAAATCTGATCATTTCTCGATCTGCAATGAGGTGGTGGTTGATTTTGCGAAGGATTACATGTCCCCCTTCATGGATCGGTTCGCAACTGCGGTGCGCAAAGTCGACCCGGATTGTGTGATCTTTATCGAGGATGAACCTGACATCAAACCGCGGGTAAGAAATCTTGACCGGCTGAAACCGCTGGTCAGCGCAGCACACTGGTATGACGTCATGACTCTTCTTTCAAAGCATTATTTTGACTGGTTTACCCTCGACAAGGACACCCACAGGATGGTGATCGGGAATAAGAACATCGAACGCATTTTCACCCGGCAACTCAAAGCAGTTAAAGACACATCGAAGTCAATCGGTGGTATTCCCACCCTGCTGGGTGAATTCGGGATTCCCTTTGATATGCATGCAAAAAAGGCCTATCGAACCGGTGATTATTCACATCAGATCAAAGCGCTGGACCGTTCCTACCGGGGAGTCGAAGCCAACCTGATGGATTCAACACTATGGAATTACACCGCCGATAATACCAATTTGCGTGGCGACCAGTGGAATGACGAGGATTTCTCGATCTTCAGCCCTGACCAGCGAAATGATCCGGCATCACTTCACTCCGGTGGGCGTGCGCTAGAAGCATTTCTGCGTCCCTTTCCGCGTTTTACTGCCGGTACACCTACATTTCTCAGTTATGATTATCGTAGCGGCCGGATGCGTTTTGAATATCTCGGTCGGGAGGAAAGCGGTGACACTGAGCTCTTCATTCCGACACTTCGATATCCAGATGGGATCGAGGTGGAACTCTCCGATGGCAGCTACGAATACCTGCGCGAAAAGCAGCAGCTGATCCATCACCCGATGAGGGTAGGCAAGGAACATACAATCATCATCAAACGGAAGTGAACCGATCTTCGTAACTTAATAATAACGACACTCGTTATTCATAGCACCGGTTTCGCAAATCGCTTTATCATCCTGATCGCCTCGATCGGACGCATGATGAGGCACTGATCAGTAACCAAGAGAGGCGGTAGGGCCGGTGTGGTTTGTCAGGATGTCCGCTATCAGGTGATGGAGTCATTAATATTATAAATATCTAATAATCCCAAAAATCCCTTGCAATAATTCTCGGAGTATGCTAATATACTCTTGACGGGGATTCGGGTGCCCCCCTCATCCGAATTCTCGTCACTTTTTTAATTAAAGCCATGATTTCATCAATTCTTTGGGATATGGACGGTGTGCTGGTCGAGACCAGCGAAGCCCACTACCAATCCTGGGTGGTGGCATTCAAGCATTTCGGTTACGATTTCAATCGGGAATATTTCCTGCGTTACTACGGCATGAACGACACCAGTACTGTGCGCGGCTTTTTATCCACCTCGATTTCATCGGAATTGACCCAAGCCATCGGTGAATACAAAGAAGATTGGTTCCGCGATCATATCAAGGATCAAATTCATCTATTACCTGGTGTTACCGATTGGCTGGCAAAGTTCAGAGAGCGTGGTTATCTTCAAGCTGTGGCATCCTCCGGTCCCCTTGAAAACATCGATCTTATCGTAACCTCCACCAACATCCACGGATATTTTTCTGCTCTGGTATCCTGCGCCGATGGACCAACCAAACCGGATCCGTGGGTTTTTCAAGAAGCTGCCCGCAAACTGGGATCCGCCCCTTCAGAATGTCTGGTGATCGAAGATACTCCCAATGGGGTCAGTGCTGCCCGAAACGCATGCATGCACTGTCTGGCAGTCACCACCTCAAACCCCAACGATGCGCTCAAACAGGCAGATCTGGTGGTTTATAATCTATCCAAATTGAACTGGCAGGCGTTTGAAGAACATTTTCTTCAGGAGAATTGAGATGCGCATTAAATTCGAAGTAATAAGCCTACTGATCCTTTCAATCATACTGGGTGGCTGTACTGCTACCCCAACGTCCATTGAGGGCGCGGAGCGCGATGCAGTTCTTGCATATTCCGAGCCGATGGCAGATCATGAACTTGAAGCGTTAAACTCTAATGCTTATCAGGCTTTCATCAAAGATTATGACGCTAAAATGCGTGAAGTAACCACGCAAGAGAGCTTTACCTCCCTTCAGGAATTGATCCAAAGCAAACTGGGAAAATACCTGTCACGCGAAGTAGTATCTGTTGCAGCCATGGGTACAGAGGCTGTTATCGTCGTGTATAGTGCCAAATTCGAAAAAGAAGAGGGTGTGACCATTCGATTGGTGTTTCAACCCGGTGGGGATCATCTCATTACCGGCTTGTGGTTTGATTCTCCGAAATTACGGGAATAATGCCTCTGCTTCATATAAATCGAAGCCGGGCATATGCCCGGCTATTTATTTACTCATTATCCTTGGCTTCTTCCCACAATCGGTCCATTTCTTCAAAACCCAGGCTGCTGAGATCGACCTTACGCTGGCGGGCGGTATTTTCTATATGAGCGAAACGGTGTTTGAAGCGACGATTGCTTTCTCGCAATGCGCTTTCTGGATCAACTTTCAACCAGCGTGCCAGGTTAACCACTGCAAAAGCCAGGTCACCGATCTCTTTTTCCTGTTCAAGTGGATCCTTAGCTGATAAGACTTCCTCAAGTTCTTCATGCACCTTGGCGATCACACCGTTAATCTCAGGCCAGTCGAAACCCACCCGGGCAGCGCGGTCCTGGATCTCATGTGCGTATGCCAGTGCCGGCAGGCTGGCAGGGGCTCCATCCATTAACCCTTTTTTTGTTCCGCCATTCTCCTGACGCTCCTGCTCCTTGAGTTTTTCCCAGTTCTTTAACACCCCCCCAACGCCTTCAATCTTTACATCCCCAAATACATGCGGGTGGCGGCTGATAATCTTGGTGCTGATACCATGGGTCACATCAGCCATATTGAATTTTCCATCTTCGCTGGCTATCTGGGCGTTCAATACGATTTGAAGCAACAGATCGCCCAGCTCCTCACGCAGTTCATCCATATTCCCGGAATCAATGGCTTCCAATGTCTCATAGCATTCTTCCAGCAGGTGTTGCCTTAAGCTTTGATGTGTTTGCTCGCGGTCCCACGGACAACCATCCGGGGCTCGCAATCTTGCAACAACCTCCTGGAACGATTCAAATGCAAAATTTCCATCCATAGGTGGTACATATAATGAAGAAAGTGCACTCAAATGTAGGCTATGGTCAATTTCAAACAGCTTTAGATGTTCGACAAGCTCCTCATCAGTGGTAACAGCATGAACGAGGATGACGGGATGATCATCGGGATACACGCCGGCGAGGGTCATCTTGATCTCGGCTGCTGCTTGTTTTGAGTCGATCGGCGAGATGAGCACCGGAAGGTTGGGCGGGAAATCCGGGACATAGCGTCTGGTCAGGATATGGGCATCGATCAAAACCAGGCGTGGGTGGAAATTTACTCCCACAGCTTTGGCAATTGGTTCAATACTGCTTAGTCCTTCAATCACGCGAACTGGAATTCCCTGATCGGTTGCTCTTTTAATTATTTCTTCACAAATACCGGTATCCATGCAAGGATGACCGGGGACGGCATAAGTAACTCCCTCAGGTCGTTTGCCGAGTTTCAATATCGTGGTAGTGATCTTTTGCTGGATTATGGTAACGTCATCCCCACTCTCAAACAAAGTATCAAAGGTGATACATTTAACTGTGGATGGAATTCCTACGATCATTGGATGTTGACTGGTGCGAAGGTAAATCTCTGATATGCCATCCAGCCATTGCCAGGCTTCGCGGGTCAGGTATTTGGGATTTCCGGGTCCCAGTCCAAGCAAGGTTATGCCAGTCATTAACTACCTTCATTTCTCTTAAATCAAGCCTGCCCTTTCAACATGCAATCGATGCGCGATGAAAAGGGCAGGATCGTTAAATCGCCAATAAAAAATCTAGCGTTTTGTGTAGGTGGGTGCCTTTCGGGCGCGCTTTAAACCTGGCTTCTTGCGTTCCTTGATACGTGGATCACGGGTCAAAAGGTTCTGCTTGCGCAATGCGATATTGAAGTCCTCGTTCATTTTGGAAAGGGCACGCGCCAGACCCAGCTTGACCGAATCAGTCTGGCCGGTTAATCCGCCACCTTTGACAAGTACGGTCACATCGTATCCTGCGCGTTCCTGACCGATGACTTTAAGGGGCGAAAGGATGGCTTCCATGTCACCCGTACGACCAAAATACGCTTCCAATTCCTTGTTATTGATCAAAAATATACCGGTACCACTGCTCACCCGTACACGCGCGATGCTTTCCTTGCGGCGGCCGATTCCTTCAATGTATTGTCCTGACATGTTACCCAACTCTCCTTTACTTCACCGGTTGCGGTTTTTGCATCCGGTGTGGATGCTCCGCTTCGCCGTATACTTTCAAATTGCCCAGCAATTTACGTCCCCATTTATTATGCGGGAGCATGCCCCAGACCGCAGATTTGATCACTTTTTCAGGGTTTTTCTCCAGCAGGTGCCTGAGATTGATGGATTTCAGTCCACCCGGGTAATTCGAATGATGATAATATATTTCAGACTCGAGTCTTTTTTCGGTGGCTTTGATATGGCGTGCATTGATCACCACCACATAATCACCCGTTTCGACACCCGGCGTATAAATGGGTTTGTTCTTGCCAAGTAGAATGGCTGAGATCTGGGTTGCCAGGCGCCCGACCGTGATGTCTGACGCATCAATCAGAACCCATTTCTTTTCAATATTACCTTTAGGGACGTAAGTCTTGTCCACAGTTACTTTCTCCATATTTTTCAATTAATTGCCAGAGTATCGCTGCCTGGCGGGTAGATCACTTCGACCAGCGTCAACCCCTGGGGGGCTGCCAGACCTGGCGATAATTTCTTTTCGCTATCAAGCGCCTGCTGGTAATCCTCCATGGATGTCAGCCCCTGACCGATCCTGACATGAATGAACGAGACACGTCTGACCATATGGTACAGGAAGGCGTTTGCGGTTATTTCAAAGATCAATCCTTCTGCGCTGCTATGCCAATTTGCGTTTAAAACCTTGCGGATGGTATGCCCGCCAGGTCGAGTTGGAGCTCCAAATGCGGAGAAATTCCGCGTGCCTGTTAATTTGTTGGCAGCTTCTACAAGTTTTAGAAACTGCGGTTCGGGCCAGATGCGCCAGGCATATCGCTCCCGCAACGGATCGCGCTCAGGCGAACAAAAAAGCCGGTAGCGATAACGCCGACTCACCGCTGAATAACGGGGGTGAAAATCCGCCGGCGCAGTGTTGACACTTACCACCGCGATATCCTCCGGAAGCCTGGCATTCAGGGCTTTCAACATGGTCTGAGTGGGATGGGGCCAGTCCATGTCAAAAGCGATCACCTGTCCGGAGGCATGCACACCGGTGTCGGTGCGCCCGGCTGCCAGGATTGTTTTTCCCTGCCATCCAAGCGGAGCGAGCGCCTTTTCGAACTCCAACTGCACCGTGCGTGCCTGTGCCTGTCGCTGGAACCCGACGAAATGGGTTCCATCATAGCTTAAGATAATTTTGTAATGTGCCATTCCAATCCGGTCCTAAACCGGATGGACTATTCCTCGATCAGTTCGATCTGAACCATCTCTGCTGCATCACCCAGGCGGTGTCCCAGTTTGAGGATGCGTGTGTAACCGCCGTTGCGGCTTTCATAACGGGGGGCAATATCGTCAAAAAGCTTTTTGACGGTTTCAGCATTGCCACCCCCTAAAATGGCGGCAGCATGACGACGGGCATTCACCTTCTCAATGTCAGTCGCCTTGGCGCTGTTACGTGCCAGGGTAATCAATTTTTCAGCCTCACCGCGTATGGCTAGCGCCTTGGCGCGGGTCGTCTGGATCTTCTCATGCTCGAATAATTGCTTGATCAGGGTGCGGCGCAAAGCCTCACGTTGATCTTTTGGTCTTCCTAATTTAAAACCAGCTACTTGATGACGCATTCCGGTTCACTCCACATCTTTTTCTTCATGCAGGTAGCCTTTTTCGCGCATTTTTTGGACTAGCTCATCCAGGCTTTTCTCGCCGAAATTGCGAATCGACATGACTGCTTCATTACCTTTATCGAGTAGCTCCAACACATCACCTACTGTGGTGATCCCAGTCCGTTTGAGCGAGTTGAATACCCTGACCGACAGGTCCAGGTTTTCAATCGGAGTTTCGGCGGCTTCACTCGTCAAATGACTGCTGGCAGCTTCTTTTTCAATACCGATAGGCAGGGCTTCTTCGCTGATTCCGGCGACGAAACGCAAATGGTCGATGAGAGTCATCGACGCCAGTCCCAGACTTTTTTCAGGACTGATCGTGCCATCGGTCCAAATTTCAAGTTCCAATCGGTCGTAATTTGTGCTCTGCCCCACACGGGCGGAACCGACCGTCCAATTCACACGCTTGATCGGGCTGAAGACCGCATCCACCGGCAGTTCACCGATTGGCAGGTTGCCGCTGCGTTCAGAAGCAGGCGAATAACCTCGCCCCCTCTCGACCGTCAGATCAATTTCAAGTTTTATCTTGCGCGCGTCAACGGTGAAAAGTTCCAGATCAGGGTTGACAATTTCCACCTCGGGTGGGGTGATGATATCCGCAGCGGTGACAATACCTTCACCGCGTACATCGAGGTGGAGATGGGCAGAGTCAACTGAATGCAGCATCATGCGCAATTGCTTGATCTGAAGCATAAGTTGGATGACATCTTCCCGTACGCCCGGGATCTCAGAAAACTCATGGGTCACATCCGAAATACGAATGGATGTAACCGAAGCCCCCTCGAGAGAGGAAAGCAGAACACGGCGAAGGGAATTACCCAAAGTAACTCCATAACCGCGCTCGAGTGGGCCGATGATGAACTTGCCGTAGTTGCGGGCTTCTGCAACCCGTTCAACCTTTGGCGTAACCATGTTACCTAATACCGTCACGTTTTAACTCCTTGCCAGCACACCTTTTAATACCGCGTACTGACCTGATGGAGCTACCGAGAGTAATACTCAACGATAAGCTGTTCATTGAGATTGCCATCGATCTCGGCACGCTCAGGTGACCGCAATACACGACCCGAAAGGGTCTTGATATCGCGTTCCATCCAAACCGGGATGGTTCTCTTCTCTGCGAAATCGGGCAATTGCTTGAAAAACACCGAGTCGCGTGAACCCTCGCGCACTGACAATTTATCACCCGGCTTGAGAACCAGGGAAGGGATGTCTGTGCGACGGTCATTCACCTTGAAATGTCCGTGGGTGACTATCAGGCGTGCTTCTGCACGATTGACAGCATAACCCATTCGGAAAACAACGTTGTCAAGACGCATCTCCAGCGTTTGCAGCAGGTTCAAACCTGTCAGACCGCGATGACGGAGCGCATTTCCATAATAGCGCCGGAACTGACGCTCAAAGATGCCATAAACGCGGCGGGCTTTCTGTTTGGCGCGCAACTGCCGGCCATAATCTGAAACGCGGTCGCTGCGTCCAACACGCGCACGGCCGTGCTGACCGGGGGGAAATCCGCGGCGGTCAAACCCGCACTTGGCTGTAAAACAACGTTCGCCTTTCAGAAAAAGCTTTTCGCCTTCGCGGCGGCATAATCTACATGCTGGACCTGTATACTTCGCCATAAAACTATCCTTTTCTTTACCTAGACACGCCGCTTTTTGGGCGGGCGGCAGCCGTTATGGGGCACCGGTGTGATGTCTGAAATTGAGCGTACCTTCATTCCCAACGCCTGAACTGCGCGAATGGCAGATTCACGACCAGGACCAGGACCTTTTACAATCAGGTCAACTTCCTGAACACCCATCGCCTGGGCAGCCTTAATAGCCTGCTCTGCGGCCAACCGGGCAGCAAAGGGCGTGCTCTTGCGTGAGCCCTTGAAGCCTGCCGACCCGGAACTGCCCCAACATACGGCATTGCCTTCCTGATCGGTGATGGTGATAATCGTATTATTGAAGGAAGCATAAACATGCACCTGAGCAGCTGACAAGCTCCGCTTGACCTTTCGTGCGGATGCTCCTCGACGTGTCGATCGTACACTTTGAGCCATAAAACCTCACAAACCTGATATCTGTTATTCTCTGCCGGCGGGTCAGGTATATCCGAACCCGATTGGCAGGTCTATTTCTTCGCAACGCCACGACGGCGACCGCGACCGGCGACCGTCTTCTTGGGTCCCTTGCGGGTGCGAGAGTTGGTTTTTGTACGCTGACCATGGACGGGCAGATTGCGGCGATGGCGCATGCCACGATAACAGCCAATTTCGATCAAGCGTTTGATGTTCATCTGCACCGAGCGGCGCAGGTCACCTTCAACCTTGTAATTTTTTGTGATGTACTCTCGCAATGCTGCCTGGTCTGCTTCAGATAGATCCTTTACCCGAATGTCTGGATTGACCTTGGTATCGGTCAGGATTCTTTTTGCGCGGGTCGGGCCGATACCGAAGATGTAGGTTAAACCAACTTCGATACGCTTATTGCGAGGGAGATCAACGCCTTCAATTCTAGCCATAAACCTTTATCCTTGTCGCTGCTTGTGTTTTGGATTCTCACAGATGACATACAATCTGCCGCCACGTTTAACGATCTTGCACTTCGCGCAGCGCTTCTTAATTGATGGTGATACTTTCATTCAACTTCTCTCCTAGTGTTACCAAACGAAATCCAAACTGTATGGCAAACCAATAATTATAACAACAATCACCTTTTCCGTCCAGATTTATTCTACGGAAGAGTGAGTACCATTGGCCCTTCGGCTGTCACCGCTACAGAGTGTTCAAAATGAGCAGTTAATGACCGATCGGTCGAGATGACCGTCCATTCATCACGCAAAACACGCGTTTCTGGTGTGCCGATCAACACCATGGGTTCCAGCGCGATCGTCATCCCTATCTTAAGTTCCAATCCCTTGCCTGCTTCGCCATAATTAGGCACCTGAGGACCTTCATGCATCTGTCGTCCGACACCATGCCCGGTATACACTCTTGTGACATAGTATCCGCGGCTCTCAGCATATTCCTGTATGGCAGATGAGATATCACCGACATGCAGGCCTGCCACCATCTTCGTGATGCCTGTCGCGAGAGCCCCTTCGGTTATATCGATCAATTTCCGTGCGGCAATCGAGATCTCTCCGACACCTACGGTAATCGCCGAATCGGCCACAAAGCCTTCGAAGACCGTCCCGCAATCCATGGTGATGATATCGCCTTCCTCAAGTTTGCGCTTCCCGGGTATGCCGTGCACAAGCTCCTCATTGATGCTTGTGCAGATACTGGCAGGATACGGGTAGGGACCGGGGTAATTCTTGAACGGTGAATAAGCATCGTGTTTTATCAATACTTCTTCGGCAGCCGCATTCAGATCGGCAGTCGTTACACCCGGACGGATAATGGTTCGGGCAGCTTCAAGGGCTGCATAATTGATCCGTCCAGCCTCGCGCATGATCTCGATCTCAGCCGGAGATTTTAAATTGATGACCCGATCCCACGACATGTTAGTGCGCCCCTTTAATGGCTTTAATCAGACGGTCAGTCACATTCTCGATCCCGATCGTTCCATCGACTTCATTCAGCAATCCTTGCTGGCGATAGTATTCGATCAGGGGAGCGGTCTGATCCTGATACACCTGGATGCGGCGCATGACAGTTTCGCGTTTATCATCTTCGCGTTGGTAAAGTTCAGAACCATCCAAATCGCAGATGCCCGCGACCTTGGGTGGGTTGTTCTTTTGATGATAGATATGACCTTGTGCCCGACAGGTCCAGCGACCCGTCAGTCGATCGATTAATACATCATCCGGCACAGATATGAATGGCACGGAAACTACCTTACCACCCAGTTCGGCCAGCAACATCGTCAGAGCTTCAGCCTGGGCAGGTGTGCGTGGAAAGCCATCCAGGATGGCACCATTGGAGCAATCGTCTTTTAATAACCTGTCGCGCACCATACTGATGGTGATGTCATCCGGCACAAGTTCACCACGGTCGACATAAACCTGTGCCTGCCGCCCAAGTTCGGTTTTATTTTTAAGGTTCTCCCGGAATAAATCCCCTGATGAGACATGCACAAGCTTCAGCTTTTCAGCCAGGACCTGGGCTTGAGTGCCTTTGCCCGCTCCGGGTGGTCCAAGCAGCACAATGTAAATACGCATGACTAACTTTTCACCAGTTTTTCATCGTAGCCATGCATCTTGAGCTCAGTTTCGACAATGGTAAAGGTGTCACGTACAACACCAACCACGATCAGCAAGCCGGCAGATGAGACCAGGAACAAACCGGCCGAGCGCGCGCTGAGTGGAAGAATGGAACCAAAAATGTAAGGCAAAACGGCTACGGCACCCAGGAATAAAGCGCCCGGGAATGTTATACGGCGCTGGACTTTGGTTAGATACTTTTGAGTCGGTGCTCCACGTATGACACCGGGTATCTGAGCGCCGGATTTCTTCAAGTTATCGCCATAGTTCTGCTGGGCGAATAATACGTCTGTATAGAAGAAGGTGAAACCAACAACGAACAGGAAATATAACAAACCATACCACGGCGATTGGGCGCCGAAAATATCCTGGACGCTTTTGGCAAGATTGGCAATCCAATCGGTTTTATTATTAATGAAGAAGTTGGCAACCAGAGCCGGAAAGGTCAATAGGGATTGGGCAAAGATCAATGGGATCATGCCCGCCATGTTAACCATCAAAGGCAGACTGCTTTTCACCGGCATGGACATGCGATTTCCGACGCGCCGTCCGGGGAATATCACCGGAATATTGCGACGCCCCTGTTGCACAAAAACAATAGCAAAGATGATCAATGCCAATATGGCAAGGATAACGAGAACCAGCCAGCGATTTTGTTCATCTACCAGCAGACTGCCAAAATTGGACGGGATGCGGGCAACGATACCGGCGAAGATGATCAAGGACAAACCCTGATTGCGGATACCATACTCCGAGATAAGCTGACCCAGCCAGACACCGAACATCGTACCGCCCATCATGGTAACGATGGTTGCCACGGTCGGCAACAGGTTGGTTCCACTCCATCCAAAGTTGTTCAATATGGGTGTTGAACCCATAGAGTTAAAGATATTGATCTGACCGATCGCCGACAAAGCTGCCATCGGGATGGTCAGGATGATGGTCCATTTTTCCATCCAGATGCGTCCATAACGCGGATCTTCCTTGAGACGACGCTCGAGTGCCGGGATGATAGGCACCAGCAACTGAATGATGATCTGGGCAGTAATGTAGGGATACACACCCATTGCCAGGATGGAGAAATTGGATACAGTACCGCCTGAGAGTAGATCCAGCAAACCAAAAAGCTGTCCTGCAGCGCCGGTTGAGGCTCCCAGTGATGTAAGAGCAGCATGGTTGATTCCCGGAACAGGGATGTTGGCTGCCAGGCGATAGATGACCAGAAACAGCAGGGTAAAGAGAAGCTGCCGACGGATGTCGATCGATTTCCACAGATAGCGCCACGCAGAACGCTTCATTGGTGATCTCCTCTGTTAGATGATTTCCACACTACCGCCAGCCTTTTCAATCTTGGCTTTGGCGCTTTTACTGACACGCTGGACGCGCACCTTGAGCGGTACGGTCACATCCCCACTACCCAGGACCACAACCGGTAGAGTTGCCTTGTGGATGACCCCGGCTTTTGCCAGGGTTTCAGGAGAAACCTCGGATCCGGCAGGCAGCTCTGATAGCTGTGCCAGATTGATTTCTGCGTAGTCCACCCTGCCCAGCGGAGTGAAACCCTTACCGCGCATGAATGGCAGACGGCGGAATAAAGGCAGATTACCTCCCTGCAGATATAGGCGTACCGGCTTACCAGCGCGTGAACCCTGACCTTTGGTACCGCGTCCGGCTGTCTTACCCTGACCAGCGGATATGCCACGCCCGACGCGTTTTCTCGGCTTTTTTGAGCCTTCATTTGGGACGAGGTCGTTTAACTTCATTTTGTTACCTGTTCTTCAATACGCACCAGATGGTCCACCTTTGCCAGCATTCCACGCAGCGAAGGTGAATCAATCTGCTGAATGGTTTGGTGCAAATGGCGAAATCCGAGCGCTTTTAATGTAGCCTTATGTCGTTTGGAATACCCGATGCCACTTTTCAATAAAGTGATATTGAGCAGTTTGCCTTTTGCCGGCTTTTTAATCTCAACCTTTTCAGGAATTTTAGCAGCTGCCACCATCGGTTTTTTTTCTTCCAAAACGACTGGGGGTTTAACTTTCGCCACTTTTACTTCTGCTTTTGGTGCCGGTGCGGCTTTAGCCTTCGCTACAATTTGCGTGGTTGGTTTTACTGCCTTAGCTTTTACTTCCGGTTTTTTAACAGGTGTTGGTTTGGCCTTCGCTGTAACGGTCGTGGTTTGTTTGGCAGCTACAGTGGTCGACTTGGCGACTGTCTTTTTAACAATCGGTTTTTCAACCACTGTTTTTTTTGTTTGCTCTGTTACCGATTTCTTCTCAGGCATTCTTCCTCCGTTCCCAGAACGGGAGCAAGTCCTTGACATTCTTGCCACGCCGTGCAGCTTCCTGTTCCGGCGACTTTAATTGCGAAAGTGCTTCAAAGGTAGCCTGGACAACATTCAGTACATTGGCACTGCCAAGTGATTTGGTCAGGATATCATGAACCCCAGCCGCTTCGAGCACAGCACGCACACCGCCACCCGCAATGACACCCGTACCGGGAGAAGCAGGTCTCAAGATCACACGCGCGCCACCGGTTTTGCCCAGCACTTCATGTGGGATGGTCGTACCGGTCAGGACAACCTGATGCATATCCTTATGGGCGCGTTCGGTCGCTTTGCGCATCGCATCCGGTACAGCATTGGCTTTTCCGACACCCAGACCGACCTTCCCGTGGTTATCGCCTGAGACGATCGAGACGCGGAATTGGAATCGCCGGCCGCCTTTTACAACCTTGGCAACGCGCGCAATTTCAATGACGCGATCGTCATACTGCTGTTCGATGCTTTTTAATTCACTCATTTCCATGGTTTAGTCCTCAATTCATGCATCACGATCTATTAGAAGACGAGCCCGCCTTCACGTGCGCCATCCGCCAGGGCTTTGACGCGCCCCATATAGCGGAAGCCACCACGGTCAAACACAACTTCTTTGATGCCTTTTTGTTTGGCGCGGTCTGCCAGCAATGTCCCGACTTTGCGAGCCTGCTCTGATTTCTTCAAACCCTTGAGCGATTTTCTTAACTCAACATCGATGGTCGACGCTGAGATGATCGTCTTTCCAGCTTCATCATCAATTACCTGTGCATATATTTCGGCACTGCTTTTGAAAACATTCAGACGTGGTCGCGCGGGTGTTCCATAAATACTCTTCCGGACACGCTGGTGTCGGTGGAGACGCGCATCATTTCGACTCTTATTAGCCATAACTACTCACCTGATTATTTCGCTTTACCAGCTTTACCGGCTTTTCGGCGAATCCTTTCTCCGAGGTAGTGGATCCCTTTGCCCTTGTAAGGCTCAGGTGGTCGTACTTTCCTGATATTCGCTGCAAGCTGGCCAATTGCTTCCTTGTTGTAACCCAGGATGGTTATCTGACGAGCTTTGGCATCCACCTCGAAGGTGATGCCGTCGGGAGGTTCGATGACCACCGGATGGGAGTAACCTACATATAAAACCAGTTTATTGCCATCCAAGTCGGGGCGGTAACCAACACCATCAATCTCCAGAACACGTTTGAAACCGGTGGAGACACCGGATACCATATTATTCAAAACAGCGCGGGTGGTCCCGTGGAGAGCCCGGATGCGGGCCTCATCATTTGGGCGTGTGACAATGATCTGCCCGTTTTCCATACCAATGGTAATCTCAGGTGAGAATGTGTTTTCAAGGCTACCCTTGGGTCCTTTCACCTGGACGTGTGCGCCCTGGATGTCCACCTGGACACCCTGCGGGACTGTAATCGGTAATCTGCCTATACGTGACACGCTCTTATCCTCCTACCAGACCTTGCAAATCAGTTCGCCGCCAACATTCAACTGGCGTGCGCGCTGACCGGTCATGACGCCCTTTGGGGTAGAAAGGATAGCGATACCAATACCCGAAAGAACCCACGGGATATCCTGTTTGCGGGTATACACCCGGCGCCCAGGCCGGCTGATTCGCTCAAGCCCTGTGATAACTGGTTTTTTCTCGCGGCGTTCACCCAGGTACTTGATTTTCAAGCGCAAAACACTCTGGCCAGGTTTTTCACTTTCCGCTGCGTCGAAACCCTCAATATAGCCCTCCTCTTTTAGGATGCGGGCAATTTCAACCTTGAGTTTCGAGCTTGGCATGGCTACCACAGGATGGCCCATCATGGCCGCATTTCGAATGCGGGTCAACATATCTGCAATTGGATCAGTAACACTCATTTCAAGTCCTCCGTGTGGTTACCAGGATGATTTCACAATGCCTGGAATTTTGCCTTCCAAAGCCAGTTCACGGAAACAGATCCGGCAAAGACCAAAGCGGCGCATAAAGCCGCGCGGACGGCCGCAGCGTTCACAACGATTACGTACCCGGGTGGGGTACTTACGTCGGATTTCACGATAGTGCATACAAGTCTTTGCCATATCAGTCCTTCCTAAACGGCATACCGAACAGTTGCAATAACCGGCGCGCCTGTTCATCATTGGGGGCGGTTGTCACAATAGTAAGTTCGAGCCCACGAATTTTGTCAATTTTGTCGTACTCGATCTCGGGGAAGATGAGTTGTTCCCTCAAACCCAGAGAATAATTGCCACGCCCGTCAAACGAGTTGGGCGAAACTCCGCGAAAGTCACGCACACGCGGGAGGACAATATTCATCAGGCGATCAATGAACGACCACATCTTTTCACCACGCAGGGTTACCTTGATACCATTCAACATGCCTTCACGCAGTTTAAAGTTGGCGATGGCTTTTTTGGCCTTGGTAACGATCGGCTTTTGCCCGGTGATCTGGGTGATATCGCCGACAGCAGCATCCAGTGCTTTGGGGTTTTCTCGCGCTTCGCCCATGCCTATATTAACGGTCACCTTGGCGATGCGAGGAACCTGCATGATATTGTTCAGTGAGAATTCCTTCATCATCACCGGGACGATATCCTTTTGGTAACGTTCTTTCATTCGATTCATTACTTTTACTCCCAATCGACTAATCGTCGATCTGAGCCTTGCATTTTTTACAAATTCGCACGGCTTTATTGTCGATGCGTTCAATACCAACACGGGCTGCTTTGGAGCACTTCGGACAAACCAACATCACATTGGAAACATGAATGGGTGCTTCAAACTTCACTTTGCCCGGTGCCACGGTCCGCCCCTGGGTCTGAACCTGCCGCTGATGCTTGGTATGCATATTTAGGCCAGAAACCACGACACCCTGATCTGACGGCATAACCTTGATCACTTCGCCGCGCTTGCCTTTTTCTTCCAGCTTGCCGCTGATGATCTCAACTGTGTCGCCTTTTTTAATTTTCAAATCCATCGATAATCTCCTCATCCACCGCTATCAGATGACTTCTGGAGCCAAAGACACGATTTTCATGAAACCCTTCTCGCGCAGTTCCCGCGCCACGGGTCCAAAAATACGCGTCCCCTTGGGGTTTTGTCCGTCGGCATCCAATATCACAGCAGCATTATCATCAAAACGGATGGAAGAACCATCTTCACGTCGCCATTCCTTGGCAGTACGTACGATGACCGCTTTCACAATCTCACTCTTTTTGACCGACCCTTGGGGAGCGGCAGATTTGACTGTGGCTACCACAATATCGCCCACCCGCCCAAAATGCCGGGTTGAACCACCGGTTACATGAATTACCAGTAGTTCGCGTGCACCGGTATTGTCGGCAACCTTTAAACGCGTTTCATGTTGGATCATGCCGGCTCTCCTGCCTTTTCCCCAGCAGTCGTGGATTGTTCATCTACATCAACCACAGCGGTGATGGGTTGCTCCTCTTGTGGGGTTTCAGCCCTGGCAGGCACAATGTCTACGCTCGCATCCACCGTAACGGTTTTCTCTTCCTTTTTCAGGATCTTTTCGATCACCCAGCTGATACGCTTTGATATCGGGCGACTCTCGACCAACTGTACCTGGTCTCCCACCTCGCATCCAATTTCATCATGCGCGAGGATTACTCGGCTGGTGTGGATAACTTTTTTGTATAAAGGATGCCGGTATGAGTGTGCTATCTTCACTGCGACTGATTTCGTCATTTTATTGCTGGTGACGACACCAACCATTCGACGTCGTTTGTTCATGATTTACCTTCCGGTGCTGCCACAAGTTTTTCTCTCAAGATGGTCTCATACCGGGCGATCTGACGGCGGGTGAATTTTAACCGGGTATGATCAGTCAGTTGACCGGCAACCATCTGGAAGCGCAGATTCATCAGCTCATTCCTTGCGTCCGTTAATTTATTATGCAGTTCTTCAACTGAAAGGAGGCGTAAGTCTTCTTTCTTCATGCCCGCTCTCCTGTAACTTCCTGACGCGCGATGACGCGGGTGCGGATTGAGAATTTATGAGTTGCTTGTCGCAACGCTTCTAGCGCAATATCCTCAGGCAAACCACCAACTTCAAACATAATCCTGCCAGGTTTTACAACCGCAACGTAATACTCCACATTTCCCTTACCCTTGCCCATGCGGGTTTCGGGTGGTTTCTGGGTGTAGGGTTTGTCTGGGAATATTCGGATCCAGACTTTACCGCGCCGCTTCATTTCGTGGACAATCGTTCGCCGTGCAGCTTCGATCTGACGGGCCGTGACCCAACCGGGCTCCAATGCCTGCAGGCCCCATTCGCCATTGATCAATTCCGCACCGCGCAGCGCTTTTCCTCGCATCCTGCCGCGCATCTGTTTTCGCCATTTGACTCGGTTCGGCTTCAACATTGTCATTACCTCTTATATACGCCGCTTAGATTGCGACGTGAATTTATTCGCTAACGTAGACGCCTTCAGTGGCTTCTACAGGTTCTTCCAAATGGGGCATTGATTCCCCTTTATAGACCCACACCTTGACACCGATGCGGCCATAGGTGGTCAAGGCTTCCGCGCGGGCAAAGTCGATATCAGCTCGTAAGGTTTGCAGTGGCACACGTCCATCACGCAACCAGACGGTGCGCGCCATTTCGGCGCCGCTCAACCTGCCGGCTACTTGGATCTTTATGCCCTGGGCGCCCTGGCGCATGGCCTGCTGCAATGCACGTTTTATCGCACGTCGGTATGCAACACGGCGTTCGATCTGACCGGCAATATTGGTAGCCACAAGATATGCATCAATATCGGGCGATTTGATCTCCTTGATCTCGAGGTCGATCTTCTTGGCGGTTAATGCTTCGAGGCTCTGACGCATTTTTTTAACACTATCACCCTTGCGTCCGATCAGGATGCCGGGTTTGGCAGTGTGGACCACCACTTTCACCTTGCCTGGAAAACGTTCGACTTCCACTTTCGAGATACCTGCGTTCTGGGCTTCTCCGTGGACCAGCTTGCGAATTTCCATGTCTTGTTTCAGATCTTCGCGATATTCCTTGCCCTCAGCGTACCAACGACCCAGCCAGGGTTTATTGATACCGAGACGGAAACCAATTGGATGTACTTTGCGACCCATGACTTTACTCCCGTTCCCGAAGGATTACTGTGATATGCGAGTTGCGTCGCAGGAGTGGTTTGAAACGCCCGCGTGCACCAAAGCGTCGCCACTTGCGTGTGGGAGCTTCATCCGCAAATATTTTATACACGAATAAATTATCCCGACTGACACCAAAGTTCTCTTCCGCGTTGGAGACCGCTGATTTTAACAGCTTGTGAACGATGCGCGCCGAACTTTTGGGTGTAAAACGCAGCACGTTCAATGCCTCATTTGCCGGGCGATTTCGAACCATGTCACATACCAGACGCACTTTTTGCGCCGAGGCACTGACATAACGCATTGTTGCATGAATATCTGTTGCCATAACTTCGGCTCCTTACACCGTTGTCGCCTTCTCAGACATGTGACCGCGGAAGTGGCGGGTTGGTGCAAACTCGCCCAGACGGTGACCAACCATGTTCTCGGTAATGTAGATCGGAACGTGCCGGTGCCCGTCATGTACTGCGATGGTATGACCGACCATCTGGGGGAAGATCGTGCTGTCACGGCTCCAGGTGCGAATGACCTTCTTGTCACTCTGGGCGTTCATGGCTTCGATCTTGGCCAACAGTTTGGGGTCACAGAATGGACCTTTTTTAAGTGATCGTGACATTTGTTTGCTGTCCTTTATCTACTTTTTGCTCACAAATACGATTGCGAGAGCCGTTGGTTAGCGCCCACTCTTGCTGCGCCGACGAACGATGTATTGGTCTGATTTCTTATTCCGGCGGGTGCGATAGCCGCGGGTTGGTTTGCCCCACGGGCTTTTTGGGCTCGGCATGCCGGTCGGCTGGCGTCCCTCGCCACCACCATGCGGGTGATCGCGTGGAGACATCGCGGTACCACGCACAGTCGGGCGGATGCCCATGTGTCGTTTCCGGCCAGCTTTTCCCAATTTGATATTGGAATGTTCAGTGTTGCCGATCTGCCCAATGGTGGCATAGCACACCTGTAGGATCAGCCGGACCTCACCAGAAGGCATACGCACCTGGGCGTATTCACCCTCTTTCGCCAGCAACTGGGCTGAACCGCCCGCGCTGCGAACGAGTTGGCCACCCTTGCCGGGTTGCAACTCGATGTTATGAATGGTTGTACCAACCGGGATGCTGGAGAGTGGCAGGGCATTGCCGATTCGGATTTCAGCCTTGGGACCTGAAACAACCGTATCTCCAACTTTCAAGCCGACTGGTGCCAGCATGTAGCGCTTTTCACCGTCGATGTAGTACAGTAATGCCAGGCGGGAGGTGCGGTTTGGATCATATTCGATCGCTGCCACACGCGCATTGATATCCAGCTTATTTCGTTTGAAATCCACAACCCGGATCAAACGACGATTACCACCGCCACGATGGCGCACGGTGATGCGACCCGAAGAGTTGCGGCCGGCATTTTTATAGGGAGGCCTGATCAACGAGCGTTCGGGTTCCGACTTGGTGATCTCTTCGAATGTATAACCGGTCATACCACGCAGGCCGGGGGTAATTGGTTTATATACTTTAACGGCCATTATTCGACACCCTCAAAGAATTGGATGCGGTCTTCGGGCGACAGGGTTACAATGGCTTTCTTGTATGCGCTGTTACGAACCAGCAGCCTGCGGCTGCGCGATTTACGCGCGCGTTTCGCCGGGGCATTGATGATATTGACCTTCAGCACTTTTACTTTAAAAACCGTTTCAACAGCGTCCTTGACCATGGTTTTTGTCGATTTTCCATCGACAATGAATGCATACTGGTGAAGTTTACCAACCTGGAAGTTCGACTTTTCAGTCACAACCGGATGGCGGAGAATTTCATATGGTGTAGTCATCTTTCCTCCTGCCTATCCCAGATACCCTTTGATGACATCCAGCGCACCAAGTGGCATGATGACCTTGTCAAAAGTGAGCAGGTCACGGATGTTCAGGTAACGGGCATTCAGCGTTTTTGCGTCCGGGATATTGCGGGTCGAGCGAACGACAATCTCACTGGCGGGATTCTTCTCGGGGATCAGGATCAAGACACTGGCATCACCAACCAGGGCAGTCAGGTAGTTCACCATGGTTTTGCTCTTGGCTTCATCCAAAACGAGTTGATCGAGAATCACAAGCCCTGATTCAGCCGCTTTGACAGAGAGGGCTGAGCGCAACGCGGCGCGGCGCATCTTTTTGGGCATCGCCATTACATAACTGCGCGGATGGGGTGTGTGGACCTTACCGCCGCCCTTCCATTGCGGTGCGCGGGTGGAACCCTGACGGGCACGACCGGTACCTTTTTGTCGCCACGGTTTATGTCCGCCGCCTGAGACTTCACTGCGCGTCTTGGTGTCGGAGGTACCCAGCCGGGCATTTGCCATCTGGCGGGTATAAGCCTGGTGCATCAAATCCATATTGACCTTGGCTTCGAAGATCTCCGCCGGCAGATCAACCGTCTGGACTTTTTGCCCCTGCATATTTACAACATTTACTTTCATCTTCTAATCGCTCCAATAATCAGGATAACCTGATTACACCTTTCTAGCGCCCTTGACCAAGACCAACCCACCTCGTGGACCTGGAATGGCTCCACGCACACCGATCAGGTTGCGTTCTTTATCAAGCAATACGACTTTAAGATGTTGCGCGGTAATACGATCATTACCCATATGTCCAGGTCCGCGCGAACCCTTGTAAACTCGTCCGGGAGTGGTCGTTGAGCCACGCGAGCCAGGAGCACGCAGGCGGTCAGACTGACCGTGCGTCTTGGGTCCGCCTTTGAAATGGTAGCGTTTTACGGCGCCCTGAAATCCCTTGCCTTTGCTGGTCCCGATCACATCCACCAGCTCGCCCATCTCAAATTCCGAGACGGTAATCTGGTCGCCTTCCTTCAATCCATGATCCTTGGCGCGGAATTCGCGCAAATATTTTAATGGGGGGAGGCTGTTGCGTTTAAGATGGCCCAGTTCACCACCCGTCAGGCGTTTGGGTTTGGATTCACTGAAACCAAGCTGAACGGCGGAGTAACCATCATTTTCTGACGTGATGATCTGGGTAACGTAACATGGCCCAGCTTCAATGAGGGTCATCGGAACAGCTGCTCCGTCCTCAGTGAAAATCTGGGTCATGCCGATTTTCTTTCCAATCAGCCCTTTTAGCATCAGTTGTTTCTCCTTCTTCAAGATATTGACGAGACTGTCAACCTGGGCTCGGTTGCATCATCTCCGTCGCAACACAGTCACCCGGCACTTGCGCGACTTTTGATGTTTTGGTGTCTACGCAATGGACCGTTCTTGTGTTGCCTGATTACGATCGAATTGACCGTAACCTTTCTATTATATAGTAATTCTCTATTATTGACAAGGATATATTCTGGTCAACTAATATTTTTACCCAAGTTAAGGTGCTTCATTTATTCCGATGTTGTTGTTTATATCTTGATCTCGATATCCACACCGGCCGGCAGGTTGAGACGCATCAACATGTCGATCGTTTTGGAATCGGGATCCAGCACATCAATCAAACGGTTATGCGTGCGCATCTCGAAGTGTTCATGAGAGTCTTTATCAATAAACGCTGATCGTCGCACGGTGAAACGCTCGAGTTTGGTGGGCAATGGTACGGGGCCAACAACATGCGCTCCAGAGCGTTCGGCCGTCTCAACGATGCGTTTCGCAGATTGATCGAGAATGCGATGATCGTATGCTTTTAATCTGATTCGGATCTTTTGTTTCGCCATAATATTTCCTGTTTGCCTATGCAATGATCTTGGTGATAACGCCAGCGCCGACGGTCAGACCGCCTTCGCGGATGGCGAATTTGGAGCCCTGCTCGAGCGCCACGGGGATGATCAACTCAACCTCGAGGTTGACATCGTCACCCGGCATGACCATCTCGACACCTTCCGGCAGCTTGATGTTGCCGGTCACATCCATCGTGCGGATGTAGAACTGCGGGCGATATCCGGTGAAGAACGCCTTGTGGCGCCCACCTTCCTCGCGCTTCAACACGTACACCTGGCTGTTGAACTTGGTGTGCGGCGTGATGCTGCCGGGTTTGGCAACCACCTGTCCGCGCTCCACATCGGTGCGCTCGATGCCACGCAGCAACAGGCCCAGATTGTCGCCTGCCATGCCTTCATCCAGCAGCTTGTGGAACATCTCGACGCCCGTAACCACCGAGTTCTTCGTCTTTTCCTGCAGACCCACGATCTCAACCGGTTCGCCAACCTTGATCTTGCCGCGGTCGACACGACCGGTTACCACCGTGCCTCGACCCTTGATCGAGAACACGTCTTCGATCGGCATCATGAACGGTTTGTCCAGCGCGCGCACCGGTTCGGGGATGTATTCATCCACCACCCGCAGCAATTCCTTGATGCTGGCGTATTCCGGCGCGTTCGGGTCGGTCGACTTGCTCTCCAACGCCTGCAGCGCGCTCCCGCGTACGATCGGGATCGTGTCACCCGGGTAGCCATAGCCGGTCAGCATTTCACGCAGTTCCAGCTCCACCAGCTCCAGCAACTCCGGGTCGCTCATCTGGTCGATCTTGTTCAGGTACACCACGATGCTCGGCACTTCCACCTGGCGCGCCAGCAGCACGTGTTCCTTGGTCTGCGGCATCGGACCGTCGGGCGCTGCCACCACCAAGATCGCACCGTCCACCTGCGCCGCACCCGTGATCATGTTCTTGATGTAGTCGCGGTGCCCGGGCATGTCCACGTGGGCATAGTGACGCTTATCCGTCTCGTATTCCACATGCGCAATGTTGATCGTTATGCCGCGCGCTTTCTCTTCCGGCGCGTTGTCGATCGAATCATACGCTCGAAACTCCGCTTTCCCCAAGAACCCGCTATACTTCGTGATCGCGGCGGTCAGGGTCGTCTTGCCGTGGTCGATGTGTCCCATCGTCCCGACGTTCATATGTGGCTTGGATCGATCAAATTTTTGCTTCGCCATTTGCTTCTCCTCTGAAAAGAAACCTCAAATGATTTAACCAGAAATCTTCTGCGCCACTGATTCGGGTACCGGCGCATAGTGATCAAATTCCATCGTGAAGACTCCCCTGCCCTGTGTTCCAGAACGCAGTTCAGTGGCATAACCAAACATCTCTGCCATTGGCGCGGTGGCGTCCACAGCCTGGGTTTTCCCGGGTCGCATTTCCATTCCCAGGATATTCCCGCGTCGCGCGTTGATCTGACCGATGGTATCGCCAATGTATTCCTCAGGCACGAGCACTTCCACCTTCATGATCGGCTCGAGCAAGACCGGGGCACCTTTGCCGACAGCTTCCTTGAAGGCAAAAATGGCAGCCATTTTAAACGCCATTTCATTGGAATCCACTTCGTGATACGATCCATCCACGAGGGTAACCTTCAAATCGGTCATACCATAACCTGCCAATACACCGGTTTCTGCAGCTTCAAAGACACCCTTTTCAACTGCCGGGATATACTCCTTGGGGATGGCACCGCCAAATACTTTATTCTCAAACACGACACCCTTCCCACGTTCAAGCGGTTCGACATTGAAAACAACATGACCGTACATACCCCGCCCGCCACTTTGTTTAATGTAACGGTAGGGCACCTTGGATACCGGCCGTGTAATGGTCTCGCGATATGCCACACGCGGTCTGCCCACATTAGCCTGGACACGGAACTCGCGCAGCATGCGATCAACCAGCACATCGAGATGCAATTCGCCCATACCGGATATGATGGTCTGGCCCGTATTTTCATCCGAACGGACACGGAAGGTTGGGTCTTCTTCCGATAATTTTTTTAACGCTTCAGCCATTTTATCCTGGTCGGCAGTCGTCTTGGGTTCGATCGCGACTGAGATGACAGGTTCCGGGAAGGAGATGTTTTCCAAAAGGATCGGATTTGATGGATCGCACAGGGTATCACCGGTAAAGCTTTCCTTGAGTCCCAAAACGGCACCAATATCTCCGGCATAGACATCCGTGATATCTTCGCGCCGGTCTGCATACATGCGAATCAACCGGCCAATTCGCTCCTTGCGTTCCTTGGTCGAATTCTGGACGGTTGTCCCTTGAGTGATTTTGCCCGAATAGACTCTGAAATAAGCCAGTCTACCAACATATGGGTCTGAGACGATCTTGAATACCAGGGCACTTAATGGCTGAGCGTCCTCGCATGTACGCGTTACCTCCTGCTTGGTGTGCGGGTGGATACCAGTCACCGGGGGAACATCTACCGGCGAGGGGAGGTAATCAATAACCGCATCAAGCAGTGGCTGGACGCCTTTATTTCTTAGGGAGCTACCGCAAAGAACCGGTGTCAATTTTCCATGTAGAACACCCTTGCGTAATCCGGATTTAATATCTTCAGGAGTCAATTCTTCTCCGTCAAGATATTTGGCGATCAGGTGATCATCCTGTTCGGCCGCTTTTTCTACCATTTCTGCGCGCATCTTTTTTGCTGATTCAAGCAGGTCGGCGGGGATTTCGTCGTAACGAGCTTCCTTACCCAGTTCATCATCAAAATAAATGGCTTTCAACGCGATCAAATCAATCATACCGGTGAAATTAGCCTCGGCTCCAATTGGCAGCTGGACTGCAATCGGATTCGCGCCGAGACGCTGTCGGATTGATTTGATCGAGCGGGAGAACGAAGCGCCCACCCTGTCCATTTTGTTTATGAAACAAATTCTGGGAACATGATAGCGATCTGCCTGACGCCAGACGGTTTCACTCTGTGGTTCAACTCCCTGAACGGCGTCAAAAACAACGATACCGCCATCCAGCACGCGTAATGAGCGCTGTACTTCGGCGGTAAAGTCTATATGGCCGGGGGTATCGATGATATTGATCTGATAACCCTTCCATTCGGCGGAGACGGCGGCTGAAACAATGGTAATGCCGCGTTCACGCTCCTGCGCCATCCAATCTGTAACTGTTGTGCCATCATCAACATTGCCCAACCGGTAGGTTTTACCGGTATAGAACAAGATACGCTCGGTGGTTGTCGTTTTTCCGGCGTCAATATGGGCAATAATGCCAATATTACGGTAAGTGTCGAGAGGTAAAGTTCGAGACATTTTCTAGCGCAGTATTTTAATGGTAAGGTGCGGGTCCGATCTAATCCAGTTTCATTCGTCGTGCTACATGCGGTAGTGCGAGAAAGCCCGGTTTGCCTCGGCCATTTTATGGGTCTCTTCGCGTTTCTTGACAGCTGCCCCAAGATTATTTGAGGCATCCAACAGTTCGGCTGCCAGTTTCTCTGCGAAAGACTTCCCAGCGCGAGCACGAGCCGAATCAATGATCCAGCGCATTGCCAGCGTCATCCGACGTTCAACCGGCACTTCCATGGGAACCTGGTAGGTAGCGCCACCAACACGGCGTGGTCTGACTTCCATGACTGGTCCGACATTCTTCAATGCCCCGTCCAGGATTTCAACCGGATCTCGTCCGCTGGTCTCTTTGACCCTATCGAGGGAGTCATACATCACATGAGTCGCGGTGCTTTTCTTGCCACGTCGCATCATACGATGAATGAAGTATTGGATGTTGACGCTGTTATAGCGTACATCCGGGGGTGTTTCACGTGATTCTGGTTTTGCTCGTCTTGACATGCAAAATCTCCGATAAATAATAAATTCGATTTATGATTTTTTAGGCCGTTTGGCTCCATACTTGGAGCGGCTCTGGGCACGTTCAGCAACGCCGGTGGTGTCGAGTGTTCCACGCACAATGTGGTAACGCACACCAGGCAGATCACGCACCTTGCCACCGCGCACGAGCACAACCGAGTGCTCCTGAAGCTGATGTCCCTCGCCCGGGATATATGCAGTCACCTCGAGCAGATTGCTCAAGCGAACTCTGGCGATCTTGCGCAAAGCCGAATTCGGTTTCTTGGGTGTCATGGTACGAACGACCGTACAAACGCCACGCTTTTGGGGAGCGCCGGCAGCCTGGCGGATACGCCGCTGTTTCTTGACGTTGTAGGTGTAGAGCAGCGCCGGAGACTTGCTCTTTTCTTTCTTTGTTTGGCGACCTTTTCGGATCAATTGATTGATCGTTGGCACACTTCCTCCAGATTTCCTTCTACATTTCGTGATATATTTTCATTAAGGGAGGCCATCGCGGAACTGATGGCCTCACCAGATATCCAACGGGACGGAGGCTGCATTCATATCAGCTTCCGAAATACGAACGATGATTTTACTATGAGCTTATTAAACCGTCAAGAATAATCATCGCTTAAAGCAGATCCTCGCCAAGTCCCAACAAGCCGGTGGAGACTCGGGGAGGTTTGATCCGCTCTTCATCCTTGCCAAAACGGATCACTTCGCCGTTATCCATTACAGCTTCAACCGCTAATCCAAGGCTTTGAAGTTCCTTCACCAAAACGCGGAAGGAGGCGGGGATGCTCGGTTCTTCGATCGGTTCATTTTTTACGATGGCTTCATAAGTACTGACACGCCCTTGAACATCATCCGATTTAACCGTGAGCATTTCCTGCAGGGTGTAAGCTGCCCCATAAGCTTCCAGCGCCCATACTTCCATCTCACCAAAACGCTGTCCGCCGAATTGAGCTTTACCACCCAGGGGTTGTTGTGTGACCAGACTGTAGGGTCCTGTTGAACGGGCATGGACTTTATCTTCCACCAGGTGATGCAATTTCAGCATCGTCATCACACCTACTGTAACTGCCTGGTCGAATTGGATGCCGTTCTTACCATCACGGATGAGCTGTTTTCCAAGTGTAGGCAGAGGATGCCCTGTCTCGAGCATGATGTTTTGAGCTTTTTCAAGCAATTTTTCGTGACCAAGGTTGCCAGCTTCGTGACCATTTTCCTTGAGCCAAATCCTAAGGCAGGCATCGATGGCGCGCTCATCCTGGCTGGCAGATTCCTTGTAGGGAATATCCATATCTTCAAATGACAGAACCTTATCCGGATCGTACTCATTTTCCCGCAACCATTCACGCACAGTGGTGCGGCGGGCATAGTTCTGATCTGAGCGAAGTCTCAAGACATCATACTTGAGGTCACCCAGCCATTGCTCAAGGTATAGCAAGCGCAGTTCGTCGTCATCTGTGATCGATTCAGGCGAGTATTCCTGGGTCTTAATCCAATCCCAGGCTCTCTCCGTTATTTCCTTCCAGGCTTTATCAACCAACCACGCTCGTGCCAGTTCCGCTTCGATTTCGAACTCGGTAGCGCCATCGAATACCGGTGTCATTGATCGGAAACCCAATCGACTGGCAGCCCAACCGAGGTGTGTTTCCAATACCTGTCCGATATTCATACGACCCGGAACACCCAGTGGATTGAGGATGATGTCGACCGGTGTGCCGTCTTCAAGATAAGGCATATCTTCAACCGGGACAACTTGCGATACCACACCCTTGTTTCCATGCCGTCCGGCCATTTTATCGCCGGCGGTTATCTTGCGTCGTTGCGCAACGGATACCCGCACCATGGTTTCCACTCCGGCTGCAAGGTCAGTATTGTCTTCGCGTGTAAATACTCTGACATCTACGACCTTGCCACGTTCACCATGAGGCATACGCAAAGATGTATCCTTCACATCGCGTGATTTTTCACCAAAAATGGCTCGTAATAGGCGCTCTTCTGGCGTCAGTTCTTTTTCACCTTTGGGAGTGATCTTACCAACCAGAATGTCATTGGGACTCACTTCCGCACCAATGCGAATGATCCCACTTTCATCCAAATCTTTAATAGCTTCATCGCCAACATTGGGGATGTCGCGGGTGATCTCTTCCGGGCCGAGCCGGGTGTCGCGTGTCTCAACCTCATATTTTTCAATATGGACGGATGTGAAACGGTCATCTTGAACCAGACGCTCAGAAATAAGAATGGCATCTTCGAAGTTGCCGCCTTCCCAGGAGACAAAGGCAATAACTACATTCTGCCCAAGCGCAAGATATCCGCCCTCGGTCGAGGAGGAATCCGCGATGATGGAACCTTTCTCGACCCGTTGTCCTTTGATGACTGCCGGGCGCTGATCGATGCAGGTGTTTTGATTGGAACGCTGGTACTTTCGTAAAATATAAGTCCTCAGCGTACCGGTTTTTTCCTTGATAATGATCTGTTTGCCGCTGACCGATGCCACCTCACCCGATTCCTCGGCGATGACCACCTGACCGGAATCCAGAGCAGCATGCCTCTCCATCCCTGTGGAAACAAGCGGGATTTCAGGCACCAGTAACGGCACCGCCTGCGCCTGCATATTCGAACCCATCAAGGCACGGTTGGCATCGTCATGTTCCAGAAAGGGGATCAATGCAGCACTGATGCCTACAACCTGGTGCGGAGCCACATCCATGAAATCGATTGACAGCGGATCGGAAAATGTAAAACCGGAATGATAACGACAGGAGATACGATCATCCACGAATTCCTGGTTTTCATCCAGCATGGCATTCGCCTGCGCAATAACAAATTTATCCTCCGCGTCAGCTGACAGGTATTCGTAGTCATCCGAAATGAACGGGACAACCGCCAGAGTCGTATGATCGATCTTTTTTAAATCCTTGAATTGTTTCTCAGTAAGACGTTCACCTTTGGCGGCAATGATACTGCCGTCCTTAGCGTTGACTGCGTTTTCAGAAAGCTTACGCCCGATCAATCGGCCATCTTTAATAGGCAGGGTCTTGATTACACGGCGATAGGGTGTTTCGATAAAACCATACTCATTTACTCGTGCAAAGGATGCCAGACGTCCGATCAATCCGATATTAGGACCTTCAGGTGTCTCAATAGGACAAATACGTCCATAGTGAGAGTGATGCACATCGCGAACGTCAAAACCAGCCCGTTCCCGACGCAAACCACCTGGACCGAGAGCTGACAGAGTGCGTTTATGACGTAATTCAGCCAATGGGTTGGTCTGTTCCATGAACTGAGACAACTGGCTTGATCCGAAAAATTCACGCAGAGCTGCAACGACCGGCCGGATATTAATCAAACCGACGGGTGATAATTGATCCTGGTCACGGATGGACATGCGTTCCTTGATCACGCGTTCCATACGGCGCAGACCGATGCGCAACTTGTTCTGAATCAGCTCGCCAACCGTCTTGACGCGTCGATTACCAAGATGGTCGATATCATCCGGCATTTCCACACCATTATTGATCTGAATCATCCGCCTAACAAGACGGATCACATCATATTTAGTGACGGTGCGGTGCTTGATCGGAACCAGTTCGGCCAGATCAAGTTTTTGATTCAGTTTATAGCGACCGACGCGTTCAAGATCATAATGGCGCTTGTCAAAAAGTTGTTCTTCCAGGAATTGCTTGGCATTTTCCAAAGTCGCCGGGTCACCCGGACGCATGCGGCGGAAGAACTCAAGTAAGGCTGCCTCAGCGACCGAATCAACATGAGTCATATCATATTCCGGCTCCTGCTTTAAGGAAGAAGCAATGAACATGCGATCGGGATCGTTATCGATGTCAGAAAATAAGGAAAGGATTTCCTGATCAGAGCCTTCCTTTAGAGGGGAATCCTTGATGCCATCATCCACGCAAGCCAGAGCTCGCAGGAAGATCGTAATGGGAACGGTGCGTTTTCGGTTAAATTTTAATATGATGTAGTCGTTCTTGCGGGTTTCAAACTCCATCCAGGCGCCGCGATCCGGGATCAATTTTGCCATCGCCAGCATACGTCCGGTTGTGCGATCGACAGTCCCTTCAAAATAGACGCCCGGTGAACGAATTAGTTGCGAAACCACCACGCGCTCGGTACCGTTAATAATGAAGGTGCCCTTGTCGGTCATCTCTGGAAAATCCCCCAGGAAGATATCCGATTGAATGGGAGAGGAAACCTCCGTGCCTGCCAGCAGGACAGACACGTATAATGGTTGGGCGTAAGTGAGATCGCGTTCGACACAATCTTCAATTGTATGTTTTGGATCACCGAACCAGTAGGACAATCCCTTGGCTTCGGGTTTATCCCCCGGGAAATACAATTTCATACCCTTGTTATAGGATTCAATGGGGGATACTTCGTTGAAAAGATCTGACAGACCTTCTTTTTTTAATCGTTCAAAAGAGTCAGTTTGAACTTCGATAAGATTTGGCAATGGCAGATGAACGGGAATTCGAGCGTATGATTTTAGTGGTAAGACAGAAGCCATGCATCTCTCCTAAGAGGTTGAACCGGGCCATCCCGGGTTAAATAAGTATATCCATCCCTCTTCTCAGTGGATGAGGAATAAGCAAATGTTAAGTATATCACATAATATTATTTGATGTCAATAATCATTTTTATTTTCCCCGCCAAACAAGCTATGCACATAGTTTGATGATTATATCACCAGTCTGAATCATTGTTGAACACTCACCTTCCGGATGATCCCAGACGAGGTTATGCACCAAAGGCACAATCCCACTGGTCACTCCCAATAATCACCAATCATGTTGTATAAAAATGAAGATAACAATCGATTTATCTAACTTTTCGTGCATAAACCAGTCATGAGGGTTGACGGTGCCTTTAACCTATGTTATAAATGCGCCCTGTAAAGACAGTGTGCGGGTGTAGTTCAATTGGTAGAACGCCTCCTTGCCAAGGAGGAGGTTGTGGGTTCGAGTCCCATCGCCCGCTCAGTAAAAGGATGGCTGCAAGCATCGGATATCGACGCCAATGCAAGCAGCCGGTTTTTTACGGCGACGTGGCCAAGTGGTAAGGCAAGGGTCTGCAAAACCCTGATCAGGGGTTCAAATCCCCTCGTCGCCTCTTTTCCATTAATCCCCATCGCAAATCCCGACTGCAAAAGATCATGGGTTTACCCCTTTAGGGCACTTCGCACCCCCGAGGGGTACTTCGTAATTCCCTCGTCGTCCCTTTTCTTAACAATCCGGAATATATTCATTAATAATCAGATCCGAGGGAGAGCCGGAAGGGCGAGCTGTAAATGATCTCTACCTTTTATGAATGGCACGATGCCATATTGTCATTTCACCGGCATCCTTCATTTCACGCGATTTACCCGGTAATCGCTACCTCCTCTCATGATTAATATGCTCCGCAAGACATACCTCTGATATAATCCCATTGTCGAATATATTAAATAAAAGACGTCCAACTTAATTAGTAATTCTTTCACTCGGAGGATAATATGGGTATTTTTGATAAGCTAATCCGCCCGCGCCAGGATAAATTTCTGGCTCTGCTGCAGGAACAGGCTCAAAGTACACTTGCTGGTCTGGAATTGTTGGAGGAGTTTATGCGTTCCGACAGCAATAAAAATGCAAAGGCAGTCGGTAAAGCCGAAAAGGCGGCTGATGAAGTCCGGCGCGTATTGATCGATGAACTCAACCGCACGTTCATCACTCCAATCGACCGGGAAGATATCTTTGCACTATCGCGTGCCATTGACGATGTGATGGATTATGCCTACACTACCGTAGATGAGATGGATATTCTAAAAGTTGAACCGAACCAGTACTTGCAAAAGATGGCATCCTTATTGCGAGAAGCTGGCAGCGAAATTCTTCTGGCTGTCCAACAATTAAAAAACCATCCAAGTGTTGCAAACGATCATGCCAAAAGCGCCAAGGCGCTTGAAAACCAGGTTGAATCGGTCTATCGCGAGGCAATTGCAGACTTGTTTAAGGGTCCAGCCAGCAACAAACATATCATGAAATTACTAAAACTTCGCGAGGTTTATCGTCACCTTTCAAACGCAGCCGATCGCGGAGACGAAGCCGCAAATGTGATCGGTGACATCACCGTTAAAATGACCTAAGGAGAGTATCATGCCCACTGCTTTAATTACGGGAATTACCGGCCAGGATGGTTCGTACCTTGCCGAATTACTCTTATCGAAAGGCTATACGGTTGTTGGTATGGTGCGCCGATCGAGCACAGTTACATTTGAGCGCATTCGTCATATCCAGGATCAGGTCAGCATCGTCCAGGGCGACCTGCATGACCAGAGCTCACTGGTTGAGATACTTGAAGAGAACGAACCAACTGAAATCTACAACCTGGCAGCCCAATCTTTTGTACCCACATCCTGGAACCAGCCGGTCCTGACCGGAGAGGTGACCGGTCTGGGTGTAACCCGCCTGCTGGAAGCTATACGGCATGTAAATCCCAAGATACGTTTTTATCAGGCTTCGACCAGTGAGATGTTCGGGAAAGTGGTAGAAGTCCCCCAGAAGGAATCCACACCCTTCTATCCCCGCAGTCCATACGGTGTCGCGAAATTATACGGGCACTGGATAACGATAAACTACCGCGAGAGTTATGACTTGTTCGCCGCGTCAGGTATCCTTTTCAATCATGAAAGCCCGCGGCGAGGATTGGAGTTCGTCACAAGGAAAATTACCCATGGCGTGGCTCGAATCAAGAAGGGTCTGGCAAAAGAAATACGACTGGGAAACCTCGAATCCAGGCGTGATTGGGGTTTTGCGGGGGATTACGTACGCGCAATGTGGCAAATGCTACAATTACCCGCCCCTGAAGATTATGTGATCGGTATGGGAGAAACTCATTCCGTCCGGGAACTCTGCGAACTGGCATTCAGTCATGCCGGATTGGATTATTCCAAATATGTCATTCAAGACCCTAAATTCTATCGACCTGCGGAAGTTGATCTGCTTGTATCCGATCCCACCAAGGCGCATACTAAATTGGGGTGGCTGCCTGAAGAAAATTTCACCACCCTGATTCAAAAAATGGTAGATGCAGACATGGACCGTGTTCCCGACCTAAATAGTAAAGTCTATTGATTTGCGGAGGCTAAGATGGAATTTACCGTGCGTGATTGGATGGTGGATACAATTGTTTTTGTGGACCCGGCAGCCTCTGTCGCCGAAGCATTGAAAACCATGCGTCGGCGATACATGCATAGCGTCATTGTAAAAAAGACACCGTCCAATGCAGAATATGGCATCGTCACATCCACAGATATCAGCGATCATATAATCGCACTGGAACAAAATCCGGGCAAGATAAAGATTCATGAAATCATGCATAGCCCTTTGATCACAATAAATGCATCTCTTTCCTTGAAGGATTGTGCGATAAAAATGCGCAAGCATCAAATCCATCACATGCCGGTTACAGATGATAATGGCAACCTGATCGGGATGATTTCAGCCACCGATTTCCTGGTTGCCGCAGAAGCAATGATAGAAAGCTGATCGGCTTCTTAAAGTATGCGCCGGCGATTTCTGATTTCATTGTTCTATATGGTCATTTTGGTTGCCATCAATATCTTCCCGATCCATACTGTTCTTGGTTTTGGGGATGTGTTGCCCCAAACCGGCGTTACACCCATCAGCCCTGTGATCGTATCCACCCCCAACCCTGATGGGTCGATCATTCATACCGTCCGATACGGACAAACCTTGGTGATGATCGCTGAAGGATATGGCATTCCCATCTCGGAAATCCAGAGGTTAAATGGAATGCCGGAAGGAATCAGCGACATTTTTGAAGGTC
Organism: uncultured Chloroflexia bacterium; assembly: GCA_963701225.1. GTDB lineage: Bacteria > Chloroflexota > Anaerolineae > Anaerolineales > Anaerolineaceae > JAFGXF01. The sequence goes on from OY969578.1 coordinate 2,668,700, forward strand.
AGAGATTGATCATCCGGGTCGCGTTACCACCCACGGAAACGCCCACCCTTACATCCACCACGCAACCACCAACCCGCACTCCGCGCAATACAACGCCTATCATGACTCCCACCCCACTGCCAAGTCCGACAGCCACACCCATTTCACTCATACCACGGGGAATTTCCATTAATCGCAAAGCTGTTGGTATTGTGTTCGTCAGCATTGGCATGATAGGCTTGATTGCTATTGGCATCCAACAATTATTATCAAAGAGACATAATAACACTGATCCTTCCTGATCTTTGAAATAAGGGTCGGTGATATAATTTTAATGAAAACGCCTCTGTGCGTCTATTTTGACCCATATCAATCCCAATGGAGGTATCTCATGCATCCTTTGAAATTACCAGGGCCAAAAGCCAGAGCCATCCTCGAGCGCGATGGTGAAGTGATATCGCCATCGTATCCCCGAAGTTACCCATTTGTCATGGATCACGGGAAGGGTACAGAAGTGTGGGATGTGGATGGCAATCGTTTTTTGGATTTTGCCGCCGGTATTGCGGTAGTTTCCACCGGGCACAGCCACCCGGAAGTTGTTCGAGCCATTCAGCAGCAGGCAGAAAAATTTATTCATATCTCCTCAGATTACTACCACTCCAAGTGGGTGGAACTGGGAGAAAAAATGGACGAGATTGCACCCTTTGAAGAGAAAGCAGTTTGTTTTATGACCAACTCAGGTACCGAAAGTGTGGAAGCAGCCATTAAACTTGCTCGCTATGCCACCGGTAGAACACAATTTATCGGTTTTCTGGGTGGCTTCCACGGACGTACGATGGGCGCAGTCACGTTCTCTGCCAGTAAATCGACCTATCATAAAGGTTTCTTCCCGCTTCTGAATGGTGTGGTGCATGCACCTTTTCCCGATCCGTATCGACCGTTGCTTGCCAGTCTTCCCGGTGAAGATTATGGTGAGACTGTCGTCCGATACATTGAAGATGAGATCATCGATCGATTGATTCCGGACGAGGATATTGCCGGCATACTTCTCGAGCCAATCCAGGGGGAAGGCGGTTACATTGTACCTCCACCTGGATTTTTCCCGGCATTACGCAAACTTTGCGACAAGTACGGTATTCTGCTTATCGCAGATGAAGTACAGGCTGGTGTCGGTCGGACCGGGAAATGGTGGTCAATTGAAAACTTTGGCGTTGAGCCGGATATTGTAACCAGCGCAAAAGGGATCGCTTCAGGAATGCCATTGGGGGTCATGATGGCACGCCGTAATCTCATGGTGTGGCCAAAAGGCAGTCATGGTAATACCTATGGTGGCAATCCAATTTCCTGCGCGGCAGCTCTGGCAACACTCGATCTGATTGAAAAACAATATATGGCTAATGCATCAGATGTCGGAACCTACACACTGGATGCACTGAGTGAGATCGCAGCCAGGCATCGTAGTATCGGCCAGGTGCGCGGCATCGGTCTGATGATTGGTTTGGAATTCGTGAAAGACCCTACAACAAAAGAGCCCGCCAAGAAATTGCGGGATGCCATAGTGGATAAAGCTTTTGAGCTTGGATTATTGACTTTGGGCTGCGGACGGAGCACAATTCGCATTTCTCCCCCTCTGTCCATCACAAAAACTGAAATGGATGAAGGACTCCAGATTTTCGAAGAAGCCATCACATTTGCCGAACAGGAACACCTGAACTAAAAAAATGCTTCCAGATTTTCGTGTGCGTCAGCGCGATTACCTTTTGGAAATCGCAAGAGCATTGACCGAAGAACTAGACCTTTCCGCCCTGCTCGACCGCATTCTGGGAATATCCATTGAAATGCTGGCCGGCAGAGCAGGTTTAATTGCCCTGCATGACGATCCGGACGGCTGGCATATCGCCACATCAAAAAACCTGTCGGCGGCGTTTCGACGCTATCTTGAAAAACTGATTACGCGTATCTCTGAGGGTGAAGATTCTGCCATGGCAGAAATCCAGGAGATCACCGACGCCATCCAACATCTCACATTAACCGCCAGCGCGGGATTTCTGAGCGGTGTCGGTTTACCTCTGGTGGCTCATAAAAAGGTCATCGGAGTGATTTTTATTTTCAGGAATTATCCTGGAGTATTCTCGACCAATGATCGGTTACTGCTCCGAAGTTTCGCTGACCAGGCAGCCATAGCAGTTGTGAATGCCCAGCTTTACACCCAAATCAGCAATGAAAAGAAAAGATTGGATGTTCTTCTGGATTCTGCAGCCGACGGAATCCTGATCCTAGACCCCAAACATGGGATTGAACGCGTAAATGCAACGTTTTCCAGATTGGCGGGATTGACCATCGCCTCCATTATTGGAAAACAACACAACGAAGTGATCCGGTGGAGCAGCCCGCCTCAGGGAAATCCACTTGAAGAAGCAGAAGCTGGTGGTTGGCCGCTAACCCCGAATGCCCAACTATACCTCGAGGGCGATCTGGAACGCCCAGGTCAGGCTGCCGTGCCAATAGGTATCACGTATGCACCGTTATTATCGCCCGAAGGTCATTTGTTGAATATCATCATGACTGTGCGTGACAATACACGTTTTCGCCAAGCAGATGAATTAAAAAGCACTTTTATATCAATCATCAGTCATGAGCTCAAAACTCCGGTGGCGTTGATCAAAGGCTATGTCGCAACCTTGCGTCGCGACGATGCCCGCTGGGAGAGGAGCGTGGTAAAGGACAGTCTGGCAGTCATCGAGGACGAGACAGATCATCTTACTTCATTGATCGAAAACCTCCTCGATGCTTCACGTCTCCAAAGTGGTGGGATCAGCCTGAAACGCTCTGACGTCAATCTGAGGTCCATGGTGGAGAGATTGGTCGAGCGATACCGCGTCCAGAGTGGCAGGCATGAATTCGTAATCGACCTGCCAAAGGAAATGCCGGTTATTCTGGCAGACGAGGAACGCCTTCGCCAGGTGATCTCCAATCTTATTTCAAATTCCATTAAATACTCCCCAGAAGGAAAAGTAATAATCTCTGGAAGTATACGGCCGGATAAAGTGATCCTGTGCGTAAGCGATGAAGGTCCCGGTATAGCACAGGGCGACCTGCCACACATTTTCGACCGTTTCTATCGAGCCCCCGAAATGGCAAAACATACTAAAGGCGCCGGGCTGGGCTTATACCTGGCACGTTCAATCATTGAAGCCCATAGCGGTCAGATCTGGGTAGAGCCCCGGTCCGAAAAAGGCACGCGTATCTGTTTTTCCATTCCCCGCAACAGTACTGCGTGATCTCAGTCTTCCATGGGATATCATTTGAACTATTTGCGGGTGGTATAATTTCACGTCATTAATTTATCTGATTGAAGGATATTGCATGCCTCAAACACAGACCTCTTGCCCTCGTTGCCGACAGCCTGTCATAGCCGATGTAACTCAGCTTTTTGACATGAATCAAGACTCGACCGTTAAACAAAAACTGCTTTCGGGAGCGTTCAATCTGATCCAATGCCCAAACTGTGGCTATAACGGTTCGTTGAGTTCACCAATTGTGTATCATGACCCTGAGAAGGAATTATTGCTCACCTTTTTCCCTCCGGAATTAGGCCTCCCTGCCAACGAACAGGAAAAATTAATCGGCCCGCTTATCAAACAAGTAACCGATCGCCTACCCGCCGAGAGACGAAAAGCTTACCTATTAACACCAAAGATGATGTTTACCATGCAAGGGTTGATTGAAACCGTTCTCGAGGCAGATGGCATTACCCGGGAAATGATCCAGGAACAGCAGCGTCAAATAAAGCTATTACAGCAATTAATGGCAACATCTGAAGAAAAACGCCTCGAAATTGTAAAAGCTGAAGAATCACTGATTAATGAACAATTCTTCCTGATCCTTAATCGGCTCATCGACTCATCGCTCGCGAATGGAGATGAAACTTCAGCAAAGCAATTGACTGAGTTGCAACAAAACCTGTTCCAAATATCTGAAACCGGTAAGCGTATTCAATCCCAAGCCAGGGAAACCGAACAGGTTGTCAAATTGCTACAGGATGCGAGTAAGGAAGGTTTGACGCGCGAAAAATTACTGGACCTGATTACTCAGTCCGGATCGGATGCACAACTTTCCACGTTTGTAAGTCTCGCGCGTAATGGGATGGATTATCAATTCTTCCAATTGATCAGCCAGAAAATTGATACGGCGGATCAAAGCGAGAAACAAAAGCTGGTTGAACTTCGAGAGAAGCTGTTGGATATGACCCACGAGATGGATGAAGCGATCAACAAACGGGTGGCAAGTGCCGGACAACTGCTGGATACAATTTTAAGTTCAAGCGATATTGAACACGCCACCTCTCAAAACTTGAGATCAATAACGTCCATTTTTATCGAGGTTCTTGGAAGTCGGATAGAAGAAGCACGTCAGAAGGGTGAGTTGGATAAATTGGAGAAACTTCAAAAAGTTGCAGGAGTGATCCAGCAAGCAACCACCCCTCCACCAGAACTGCAATTCATCCAGGAGTTGGTGGATGCAAAAGATGACCAGTCAGTCCACGACCTGTTGGAAAAAAACATAGAAAAACTTACACCTGAATTTATCGAAATGCTTAATAGTATCCTTGTTCAGGCTCAGTCCTCTGAAGATGCAGATAAGGAATCCAAAGATCGTCTATCAATCATCTATCGGACTGCCTTGGGTATGACCATGCGAAAGAACCTGGATCAATAACCTAACTTACCCTGCTTAATTGACAAAAAAGACCGTCTTGAGACAAGCCGGTCTTTTTTTATTCAGGATATCGGGGTGATCCGGGCAACAGGATTATCCAATCTTAGACCAAACCCCCGGACGGTTAATATATATGGATGAGTTGGGTCAATTTCCTTCAACCGGTCCCGGAGACGCCTGACCAGAGCATCCAAAGCTTCTTCGGAAACCCCGGCAGACTGGTCGGAACCCCAGATTGCATTTACGAGATCTTCCCGATCTACGACCTCATCACGATTATCATAAAGGATTTGTAACAATTTAAATTGTGGAACTGACAAAGGTGGAATTAATTCCTGCTGGCGAACCCAGACACGATGAGAACGTTTATCCAAATGCAAGCGAAGAATGGTTGGATCATCAGCAAAAGCGGATTCGGATAATGGAAGTGTTGAATCAGATGACAGGAAGGTGAAGTGTTGTACAAGAGCAACCTGGATGGTATCCCCATCCTGCAGTACAAGGGAATTATCCACCTTCTTTCCATTACAAAAAGTACCATTTTTACTGCCAAGGTCTTCGAGAATAATCCCGCTTGATGATGGCATAACACGAGCATGGAATCGTGATATCTGGCGATCGGTAATGATTACTTCACACGATGCATCTCTTCCAATTATCACTGCACGATTGAGCATCCAGCGCTGGCCATTCAATATACCGGTCTGAGCAACCAGAACAGGAAAATCTTCCTTGGTACGTGTCACGGGATACCTCCGTATAGAAGCATTAACGATATAATATAGCAGACAAACGTCGCTTGTGACAAGACTTTTGCTTGGATTTCTTAATATTCTTTACGCCGATAATTATAGAATAAATTGAGATGCCGATTCCATTAAAACCCGGTGATATTCTCCGGGGTCGTTACCGGATAAGTAAAATCATCGGCCAGGGAGGTATGGGGAGCATATACCTGGCGGACGATACGCGCCTGGAGGGTCGTCTATGCGCCCTTAAGGAAGTGGAGCACGATCGCACTCTGCCCCAGGATATGGCACGCCAGGCAAAAGAACAATTCCAGCGTGAAGCCACAGTTTTGGCACGACTTGATCATCCCAACCTGCCCAAAGTCTCGGACTATTTCACCATTAATGACCGCGATTACCTGGTCATGGATTATGTCCCAGGGAAAGATTTACGAACCCTGATGTTGTCCGCCAAGCAAGCGGGTACTTTCCTTCCCGAAAAGGATGTTCTCATTTGGATTGGACAAATTTCAGACGCTTTGACATACCTTCATACACAACAACCACCCATCTTGCATCGAGATATCAAACCCAGCAATGTAAAAGTTACTCCCAGCGGGTTGATCAAGCTAGTTGACTTTGGTTTAGTAAAGGTTCTTGCTCCCGGGGAAATAACTATTACCATCCTTCAAGGTCAGGGAACTGCCCTCTATACTCCTCTTGAACAATACGGTGGTGATAGCGGACATACTGATATTCGCAGCGATATATACGCTCTTGCAGCCACCTTATATCATTTGGTAACCAATCAACCTCCACCGGACGCGCGTGACCGCTTCCTACGACCCGATAGCCTCATAAAACCCAAGACCATCAATCCCAGTATTCACCAACATACCGAAGATGCCATCCTGTGGGGTTTAAATCTCCATCCTGATTCACGCCCCATGAACGTCCAGACATTTTGGAACGCCTTGCAAGGCAATCTACCTTCCCAGGTAATACCTTTTAACGAGCAATTAACCAAGGATTTAATATCGGCGGGTAAATCTACACCGGATCGATATATTTTTTGGGGTGCAATTGCCCTGACCTTATTGGGGTTTTTAATTACATTGTTTCGTTAATCAGGATAATAAGCGCTCTTTTATTTTCAATCCCCATCGCCAGAATACAATCACAAGAATTCCAATCCCCCCTGCGATAAACGTTATCAACAAAACAGAGAATACTGATAACCCATCACTACCCGGTAAACCCAATGCCAGATATAGATAAGCCAGCCAGCCGGTTATTAAAACCAGCATGGATGCTCGAATGCCCCAACGGGCAATATTCCAGACACGTGTAAAAATCAGGTAACCTGAAATCGCCTCTAAAAGCAATATCAAAAGAGCGGAAATCCATAACCCAAAAGAAAATACATTGATGCTTTCAATATCAACAAAACCCTGTGTGACGGGGGTTTCCCCCGAGCCTTCACCGATCGATGTTGATTGCACTTCTGCCGTTGGGGCAATAGCCGTCACAATCGCACCCGCATCAGAGGTGACATTAAGTTGGAGAATCTGGGAGACCATCGCCGGTTCACTGATCACTTTAATTTCGTACAAACCTGTACTATCGATTGTAAACTGACCAAAAGCGAACCCTTGGCTGGATACTGCATCGACTTGTTGTGTTGTCGTCATATCGCCAGTCCGCGTGATAATAAATCGAACAGTGGTACCATCTGGAACTGGATTTCCATTTTTATCAATGATGACCCCGGCTTTTAACGGCAACTTATCACCCACATGAAATAATGGGATTTCCGTCGGCTGGGGTGTCTCTGTTGTAAGGGCTGCACCTTGATCAGGAAAATCAAGCGCCAAAGGAATAATTTGGTCCGGATCCGGTGCGGTAATCTGTATCAGATCATAGCCGGTTCCGGCTATTGATACCGGTGAGGCACCAACCGGCGTAAGTTCATGAAAGAGGATACGGGCTGCCACATCCAATGCGGCGGGGACTTTGCTGTAAATGCCATAATAGGCAGTTATTTTCGAAATCTCTGTCGCATCCAGAAAATATGGTGCTGAGAATGCAAAAACGATCACTTTTTTATTACGCACCAGATCATAACGGTTTGCAAGCAGTGCCCGAAGGGCTTCTGTTTCAGCGGATTGGGGAGTAACATCCAGGAGGGAAAAAATAATCCAGTCAGCCTGCGAGATATCATGTTCGAGGTTTTCCGGTGCAACGGCATTCGCAAGGTACATTGTCAAATCTTTGAAAGAATAAGAACTCAGCATCTCGCTTCGAACCTGGCTGGCAGTTGGAGGACCGTAGCTTTTTAAGACAGCTTGTTCCAGACCATCGACCAGAAACACAGCTTGCTCAACACATGAAGGACACTGCTTTCCAATGAGAGTTGATGTAAAAAAGACCAGATCCTCATTGACTGATGGGGGATTTGGCAGATTGATGGATAGGTTCTGCTCATCCGGGCTGATTAATGTGGCAGCTTCATGAAGTATATTAAATGTAGTTTGAGCAGATCCACCCACCTGATCGAGCAGCAAAGTGTTAGGGATGATGCTTTGCAATTCGAATGATGGATAAAGTTTATATTTCATGGTCAGGATGGTGAGCACGGAAGCATCCACACGGGCAGCAAAAGACGGATCTTCACGATATTTTTGAGTAAAACTATCCAGGGTATGGATAATTGAGGTGTAGCTATCCGGATCAGTGCTCGAGCGCATATTTCCCATATACAACATATCATTCCCGGCCAGGAATGCGTTACGGGCAACCAGTCGTGCGTCGAAGACTTTTTCCGCAGGATCATAAAAACGTCGAACTGCCCGGCTACCGAGATCATCTGAGATCAACAAACCTCCCTGGTTGCGCCAATCGTTGATCACCGTCAGACTGGTCAACTGTGATAGTGCTGTTGCGTCAAAGCTTACAGGACGTGTGGTTGCGCGGATATTCCCTTGAAAACCTTGATACCGGATATGCGAGACCATTAATGCGTCAGCCACATGGTCCTTCTCTGTTAGATTGCTGCATACCGCAAAAAATGGAGCCAATTCGATCTGCTTTAATTGCTCGAGTGATTTTCGGACGGTCGCCACCTCATCACCGGGCAAACGGTCTGATCCTCCATAACCTGGGAAATGCTTGGCGACCACAACAATCCGGTTTCGACTGCCCTGATGGACGCCACGGATGTAAGCTTTTCCCATCTCACCCACCCAGAACGGATCGCCTCCAAAAGTACGGATCCCGAGGTCCACGCCGCTTTCAGTTCGCGGGGATTCCAATACATCCAAGGAAGGACCCATCAACAGGTTAATCCCAATGGCCTGTAATTCGGTACCGGAAACGGTGCCAGCCTCCAATGCCAGATCTGTTTGCCAGGTCGCTCCAATCGACATCTGGCTTGGCATTTGAGTTAATCCACTCAGGATCTGATCTGTAGGGTAACCATCACCCTCCTGGGCAAGCCCGACAAAAAGTGGGACGTATTGAGGTTGGAAAGATTTCCCGGTCTGAGGATTAACCACACCCATATGAGTAGCTTCATACCGGATCGATTGCAGTGAGGAAATAAACGAATAGAGGAATTGGTTTAAATCCTCCTGGGAGGGAATATTGTTATTCTCTGAACGGAGGATAACCCCGCCAATATGGCGATTCACCACGAGATCATAGATCTGTGATGTCGAATTGGTATCTGACCCCTGGAAAGTAACCAGGAATAGTTGTCCGACACGTTCCTCAGGAGTCATTCGGCTGAGGAGTTGACCAGCTTGCGTAACTGCGTCATCATTAATACCGGCTACTGGCATAGCCAGCACCTTCCCACCCATAAAAATAGTGTTTCCCAAAAGGGCAAAGATGAAAAGGATTTTAAAGATTCTCAACATTCATATACCCCTGTTATCATCTTCGGAACTCTGAAGCAACCTTTCTGCCAGTTACAGGATCATCCGTGAAGATTCCGTCAACACCCAGGTCAAAAAGTCTTCTCATCTCATTTGGATCATTGACCGTGTAGACCAAGACCCGTCTCATCTGTTGGTGCTGTCGATCAACCAATCGTTGTGAGACTGATTGCCATGCGGGATTGATGGAGCTAACCCCGGTAGGTGATTTCTGTAAAATCCGTTGGGTGAAACCGGCAAAACCCGAATAGGTCAGGTATCCCATCCCGCATCCCGGGAGTAACTGCTGCACCTTTTTGAGGTTTCCCGACAGATAGGACGAAAAGTAAATCTGGTGTTCCAGTCCCTTCTTTTTTACAAGCTCAACCACCCTGTCAACCAACGCATCACCCGGGGTGGTGTAATTTGTCAACTCAATATTCATCGGGATACGTTTTCCTACTTGATCGAACACTTCCTCAAGGGTTGGTATTTGCTCGCCTTGAAATTCGGATGAAATCCACCTACCGGCGTCCAACCGTTTCAATTCTTTAAGTGATAGCCGGGATACCAACCCCTGACCATTAGTTGTGCGCTCGACTGAAAGGTCGTGTATGACCACCACCTGGTGGTCTGCGCTGAGTTTCACATCAAATTCAATTGCATCTGCTCGCTGCCGGATGGCGAGCCTGAATGCTGCCATCGTATTCTCCGGCGCATACAAAGAAGCCCCCCGATGTCCAATAATGACAGGGGTGTTTAAACTCGTAAACATATCAGGATAAGTTTACAAAAAAGGATTGTGCTGCGCGGTCAAGCAAATCGACCGTCATGGCAGGTTGAATCCCGAGATAATGGGAAATATCGATGATTTGGCTGCAAAGTTCTGAAGGATGTGATCCTCGCAGGTTGCGTTTCTGCTTTAAATACCATTCCTTCAACAGGTATGCCAGTCCGTCATCGCTGTAACCCACACCCAGAGAAATAGCTGCACGTTTAAATATTTCACGGAATTCATCAAAGCTTGGATTAACTATCTCAATTTTGTGACGTAAACGGCGTAGAAAAGCTTCATCCACGAGTTCGCTGGGAGGCAGATTTGTAGAAAACATGACCATAACATCGAAAGGGACCTCGATCTTCTTGCCGGTATGCAACGTCAGGTAATCAATGTGATTTTCAAGAGGCACAATCCAACGATTTAGCAAGTCGCGCGGATGAACCAGTTGACGGCCAAAATCATCGATAAGCAAGATGCCGCCATTAGCTTTGATCTGAAAGGGGGCTTCATAGTATTTATTGGTATCATCGAATACGAGGTCAAGCCCATCGAGGGTCAATTCCCCACCAACCACGACAAACGGCCGCTTGATCCGCACCCAACGCGTATCACGCCGCATCGAAGCCAAAGAAGGTCCATTTGATGCTGGCAGTTCTGTTGAGTTCACCCGTTGATGATTTACTGAGTCATAAACCAGGATAACCTGCCCCTCTATATAAATGGCATAAGGGATGAAGATTTCCTGTTCAGTGACGAGTTTTCCGATTGAGCGAGCAATACTGGTTTTACCATTACCTGAAGGGCCATATAAGAAAATTGGCAGACCTGAATTGACCGCCGGTCCTATCTTTTGGAATGTTTTATCTGAGATGACCAGATGTGACAGGATCTGACGCATCACACGGTTGGTAACCGAAAAATGGCCGCGGGTTTGCCTGGTGCAGGCATCGATATACTCTTTAAGCGTGACCGGGGTTGGCCCAACATATTGACAACGATCAATCGTCTCCTTGGCACGAAGAGCACCCGCCTCGGTAATCGCATAAATAAATGCACCCTCACCGACACCCATCTGCTGGGAAGATCGCACTTCTACAAATTTTTCTTTTTTCAGTTCTAAAAGTATCTGGTCCGTCACGTTAGAGAATGGCAGACATAATGCTTCGGCAATCGCAAATCCTGTCATGACTCCAGAATAATAAAGTGTCTTTAAGGTCAGGTCTTGCAGCCATAAGATTCCCAAGCCCGTTTGGTCAATCGATGTAACTGGTTTCGGTTGGAACATTAAAGTGCCTGTTGGTATCGCGTTGGTTGTAGTAACTTCTTCCATGTGCCTCTCCAGAAGTAAGATTATAGCACCGAGCCTTCCATTTGTCCTAATACTTGCCCATTCCAGTTATCTCCCGTATAATCCCTCGCATGAAAATTACTGTTGTCATTCCCGTTTTCAATGAGGTAGATACGATTGAAGAAATTATAAGGCGGGTGGCTGCCACAAAACTACCCGTTGAAATTCTGGTTGTGGATGACGGTTCCACTGATGGTACCCGCGAAAAACTTTCCCGTATGGAAATGAAGAAAATTATTCGTGTCATTTTACATGAAACCAATCGAGGCAAAGGTGCAGCAGTACGCACTGGTATCCAAAATGCTACGCAGGATATTGTGATCATTCAGGATGCCGATTTGGAATACAACCCAAAAGATTATCCCGCTTTGTTAAAACCCATCAAGGAAGGTATCGCCGATGTCGTTTATGGTTCCCGTTTTCTGGGCGGCAGCCGGCGTCCAATCCTATTTTGGAATATGGTAGCCAATAAAATATTGACTTTGATGACGAATATCCTTTACAACAACATCTTGAGCGATATGGAAACGGGTTATAAGGTCTTCAAACGGGAAATATTCAAGGATATCAAACTTCGCTCTAACCGATTCGATTTTGAACCGGAATTCACCGCCAAGATCCTCAAGCGCCACACCCGCATCTTCGAAGTGCCGATCACTTTTAACCCCCGTGATTACTCGGAAGGTAAAAAGATCCACATGAGCGACGCGTTTTATGCAGTGTGGGCTTTAATTAAATATCGGTTTGTGGAGTAGTTGATAGTTTCTGACCTGATCTGATATCCTTGACCAATAGTTGTACGCGCGGATGGTCATTTCCCAGATAGGTATCCTGGCCCACAGAGTAAACCAGGTCGACAAAATCCCCCAATTCAGATAAACGCTGGCCTTGCTGGAAAGCGATGGCGTCATATGTAACACCGCCTTGCATAACCGTCAATTTTAAGGTTGCCTTATCCTTACCAATTTGAGCTGCCCGGCAACATTTCACGTGGCGCGACATCAATACCACTTCAGGGTTACCATAGCCGGTTGGTTCCAAACGCTCAGCCAGTTCAAAGTAATCCCTTGGTCTTAGTTCAGAAAGATTGACTTGCATGTCTGCTGATAGGATTGGGCAGAGTTCCAGCCTGCCAAGTTCACGTTCGACAACCGCCTCCAACCTTTGGATGAATTCCGGAATGCGTTCGGTGTGGATCGTTAGTCCAGCTGCTGCAGCATGACCCCCGTGTCTGACGAACAGATCAGCCATTTCATCCAGGGCATGAGTGATATGTAATTCGGGTATGCTGCGGCAGGAAAACCGCGCAATCTCCCCTTTCAAACTACCAACCACCGCCGGCCGGTAGAAGCGATCTGCCAACCGGCTGGCTGCCAGACCAACGACACCCTCGTTGAAATCCGAAGAATACGCAAACAACACCCATGGGTTGGGAGTGCGCTCATAGGCAAGTATTGCAGCGTCTTCCTGCATCCGGTTCATGATACTTCGCCGCTCCTTGTTGCGGTCATCCAACAATTGTGACAGACGCCCGGTCTCGTTCACATCTTGTGAGATTAATAATTGATAAGCATCCAATGCGGTTTCAAGCCGGCCGGCCGCATTTAAACGAGGGCCCAATATAAAACCTATATTCGTAGCCGTCACTCTCGACAGATCCAAGCCGGCTGCACCCGCCAATGATGCGATACCCTGGCGATAGCGACCGCGAATGCGATCCAAACCACGCCTGACGAGATATCTGTTTTCACCGGTTAATACAGCCATATCTGCCACAGTGCCAAGCGCCACAAGGTCCAGCCACTCTTCCAATTGAAGACCCGGAAAACAACTACTCAGGGCTTCAGCCAGTTTGTAAGCCAATCCCACTCCAGCGAGGTCTTTATCAGGATAGGTATCCCCTGGTTGCCTGGGGTTGATCAATGCGACCACCTGCGGCAAGATCTCTCCTGGCTGATGGTGGTCGGTAATGATCAGGTCAAGTCCGATCGAGCTGGCAAAATCAGCTTCGCCAGGTGAGCGAGCACCACAATCCACCGTGATGACCAGGTCAACACCCTGTCGTTTTAACTCCCCCAATGCTTCGCGGTTCACACCATAACCTTCCTCGAACCGGTTGGGAATGTATTCCCTGGCAGAACCACCCGCCTTGCGAATGCATTCTACCAGCAGGACTGTCGCCGTGACTCCGTCAACATCATAATCACCATAAACCACCACAATCTGGTTATTTTCTATTGCATGACGGATACGCGCCACGGCTGCATCCATGCCCAGCAATCGGAATGGATCGGTATCTGCGGGACGGGCAGCCGAAAGGTAAGTGACGGCTTCACTGCTATTAAATATCTTGCGGTTGAAGAGTACCTGTCGCGTCAGTGGGCTAAAATCTTTTAATTGACCTGCAATCTCTTCCGAAATGGTTGGCAGCACCTGCCACTTTTTTTCGATGTTGTGTGCCATGGGATGGAGTTACCTGTTCATCAGCCCAGGTAGAGTCTCGGCAGCCGGTTCGATAAACCGCACACCACCTCGTAGTTAATCGTCCCCCAGCGTTCAGCAATCTCCTCGGCACTGATTTTTTCATCCATCTGTCTTCCAAGCAGTATGACCTCATCGCCAATTTCCACATCCGATAAATCATTGAGCTGGATCATGCATTGATCCATGCAGATATTTCCAACTACCTCCACCCTGCGGCCATGCAACAGGACCTGTTGGCCCGCCACGCGCCTGAACCCATCGGCATAACCAACCGGGACGACACCGATCTGCTCTTCCCTGCCGGTTGTGTAGATTCCACCGTAGCTGACCTGATGCCCTTCTGGCAGATATTTTTTCGAGGTAAGGCGAGCTTTCCAGGTCAAAGCAGGAATAAAACCGTCTGGCAGAAGGATCTCTTTTGAAGGATGCAGACCAAACATGGCTATGCCCGGTCGTATGAGATCAAACCGGCATTCGGGATATTGCAACGCAGCAGCAGAATTTGCAGCATGGATGAAGGCGGGACGAAGTTTGCGCGTCTCCAACTCTTTAACCAGAGGTGTGAATTTGGATAGCTGTGCCAGGGTGGATATGCGCAGGGTCTCATCGGCTTTGGCGAAATGTGTACAAAAACCCTCAACCACGACCCCGGGTTGTTTTGACAACCATTCAACCAGATCAACCGCTTCGACTGGTTTTACCCCCAGGCGCCCCATGCCGGTATCCACTTTGACATGCACATTGAGCGGATCACCCTGCCCGGTCAGTAAATGTACATAGGACTTACCTATTTCAGGATCGTAGATGGTCAGGCTGATCTTCCCGGCAATTGCATCCGGCAAACAAGCCGGTGGTGTATATCCCATCACCAACAGGCGGCAGTTCAGACCGGCCTGACGCAATGCCATAGCCTCTTCGAAACGGGCAACCCCGCACCACTCGGCACCGGCTTCTATGGCAGCCCGGGCAGTCTCGATCGCACCATGGCCATAGCCGTTGGCTTTCACCACCGCCATGACCGGCGTCTGTGTGATCCGGCACAACTGGCTTACGTTGTTGCGGATCGCTTCCAGATCTATTTCAAGCCAGGTCGAATATCCGTCAGACATGGCACGTAGTATAAACCGCCTTGAGATACTGGGCAAGTCGTATTTCCAGGTAATTCTCAGGGAAATGTCCCTCAAGGTATAATTCACCTCCGGCAGCGCAGACCATGAAGAAATCCGATTTTATTTTTGAAGTACTTGCAAAAAAGGGTAAAGCCCGTGCGGGAATATTCCACACCCCCCATGGACCAATCCCAACACCCGTTTTTGCACCTGTTGGGACCCAGGCAACTGTAAAATCGCTGACCCCGGCGCAATTGCAGGAAGCCGGCGCATCTCTGATCCTGTCGAACACCTACCACCTCTTTCTCAGACCAGGGGACGAATTAATAGCCAGCCTGGGCGGTTTGCATCAGTTTATGGCCTGGCAGCAACCCATACTGACCGATTCTGGCGGCTATCAGGTCTTCTCACTGGCAAAGATGCGCAAGATTGATGATAACGGTGTCACATTCAAGAGCCATATTGATGGCTCCACTCAACGGCTGACCCCAGAAAAATCGATCGCCATCCAACAAAACCTGGGTGCGGATATCATCATGGCATTTGATGAATGCGCGGAACCCTATGATCGCAAGTATAGTGAACTTGCCATGCGACGTACGCATGTTTGGGCGGAACGCTGTCTATCGGCAAAAAATCGATCAGACCAGGCGCTGTTCGGCATCGTGCAGGGTGGCGTCTTTCCTGAACTGCGCGAGCAATCGGCCAGCTTCATCTCTTCTCTCGATTTTACGGGGCATGCCATTGGGGGATTGTCGGTTGGCGAGACCAAAACCGAAATGCGGGAAATCATCGACCAGGTAACCGATATTCTTCCGGAGGGTAAACCCCGCTACCTGATGGGGGTAGGAACTCCCGCAGATATCATCACAGGCGTGGAGCGCGGGATCGATATTTTTGATTGCGTCCTGCCAACCCGCCTGGCTCGTCACCACGCTGCGATGACCAGCACCGGTCGTCTCAATCTGATGAACGCGACTTTTACACGGGATGAGCAGCCGATCGATGCTTCTTGTAGTTGCTATACCTGTCAGAATTTCAGCCGGGCATATCTGCGTCATCTGATCTCAGCCCGTGAAATGCTGGCCGCCAGTTTGTTATCCATCCATAATATCCATATGTTGATCCATACGATCAATTCATTGCGAGAGGCCATTCTTAAAGATGGCACTCCGCAATATTCCACAACCACCACGAGGTATTCATGACCATCCTTCAAGCCATCCTGCTCGGTATTGTCCAGGGAGTAACCGAATTTCTACCCATTTCCAGTTCTGCACATCTGGTGTTCGTACCAGCTTTACTGGGATGGAAAATCCCGGCAGATTTCAATTTCATTTTTGACGTGCTCGTTCAATTGGGAACCCTGGCAGCGGTAATCATCTATTTCTGGCGCGACCTGATCCAGATTCTGGGTGCTGTTGTTCAGGGCATCAGATCAAAATCCCTATTTAAAGAACCCATGGCGCGACTGGGATGGCTGGTGATCCTCGCGACCATCCCGGCCGGTATGATCGGTCTGCTCATCAAACGGCTGGTTGAGTCTGCCTTCTCCAATCCGACCGCAACCGCCTTGATGCTGGTACTGACCGCGGTGATCCTCTTCGTTGCCGAACGCATTGGCAAACAGCAGCGCGATCTTACCGCGCTCACCTGGGTGGATGCGCTTTGGATCGGTCTGGCGCAAGCGTTGGCAATATTCCCCGGTATATCCCGTTCCGGCGCAACCATTAGTGCCGGATTGGTTCGTGATGTGAAAAGACCAGAAGCAGCCCGTTTTTCATTCCTGATGTCTATTCCCATTATGCTCGCCACCGGCGTGCTCGAGACGAAGGATTTGATCGGCATGTCCGATCTGTCAACCTATCTTCCCGCACTAATTGCCGGGGTGATCGCAGCAGGCATTGTTGGCTTTCTGGTGATCCGCTGGTTGCTGGGGTATCTCGCCAAACACTCTTTATATATCTTCAGCATTTATTGCCTGATCGCTGCTGCAATTGTATTAATCGTGCTTTATGTTTAAACTGCGTGCACTATTAATTTCATCCCTGTTCCTTCTGGTGGCTTGCGCAAGTCATGCGCAAACCGGTAATACTGTTATTACCATCGGTGTCACCACAAACCTGTCATCATATCGGAACGCGATCTACAATTGCTCGCTCGAGATTAAACAGCGCGTAAGGACCGATACTCTTCCCCTGGAGACGTTATTGTCAGGGGAGTACGATGCCGTGCTCCAGGTTGGTCAACCAACTCCTGATCGACTCCTGCCCCTCCAGGTTGGAGAGGTAAGGCTGGTTTTTATCATCAACCCACAGAATCCACTTACGCAGATGAATTCCTCGCAACTGGCAGCAATCCTTCTAGGCATGGTGGATGACTGGCAGATGATTGCCCCCTCAGGTTTTTCCACACCCACGGCGGTAAAAGTATGGAGTTACCCGGCAGGAGATGATGTCAGGCAAATGGTGGAATCATTGTTACTGGAAGATAGACAGATCACATCGCGTAGCTTTATTGCCCCAGACGATCAAGCCATGGTGGAAGCAGTCAGCAATGATCCGGCTGCCATCGGTTACTCGCTGGATATCAATCCTCAAGCGAATGTAAAATCCCTGCAGATATTACCTGCAAGCGCTGTGGTACTGGCGCAGCCCGTAATCACAAGTTTTTCTACGCTCCCGGAAGGCGATCTAAAAAACATCATGGTGTGTTTAACAAAACAGGGGGAATAAAGAACGAATCCGGTGAGAAATCATTTTAAGAGCTGCCAGGCAACGCCTGCAATCAATCCAAACTGCCCAAGGTGATAGGCAATATGTACTGCCAGTCTGCCATTTCCCACCGGGTGGATGAACCGGTCATATGCGAGCAGGAAATCCGAAAAAAAGAAACTCAATCCTCCGATGGCAACGCTCACCGCAGCCAGCCGTTGCCAATCCGGACGGGCCAATGTTGTCGTGGCAGAGAAAGCCATCAAGGATAAAACAATAAAATAGATCAACGTTGCGCCCTGCAATTTGCGTGCACCGGATTGCCTTTTTACTCCCCTGAACAGGATCGGATAGATGAATACGCCCAAAATGATGAAAGCTGCTGCCAGGCTGAAGACCTGCCAGGTGGCCGGTGGAAGTTCTCGGTTAATTCCAATCACATAACAGATATGCGTAAGGAGGAAGGACGCCAATCCTGCCATAAAGAATCGCGGAGGTGCCAGCAGCCAGACATCGCCGATCAGCGAAAGAACCAGTGCGAGAAAAAACCAAAACGACTCTGAAAAAGCGATAGGCTGCAGCAATAACCAGATGCCCAACGCACTGATCACCAATGGCTTTGCTGAGTAGCGTAACCACGAAATGTTCCTTGCAACCGCATACCAGTCAGCAACTGCAAATATCACTGCAAGGCAAAAAAGTCCTGTCGCCACCACAGAGTTATCGATCACTCCTGTAGCCGAATCTTTTCAAAGCATTGATGTCGTTGCGCCAATTCTTTTCGACTTTCACTCTTAAGTCCAGATATACCTGACAAGCGGTCATCTCTTCAATGGTGAGGCGCGCATCCTTGCCGATCTCTTTGAGCATCATCCCACCGCTGCCGATCACGATGCCTTTCTGGGATTCCTTTTCGACAAAAATCGTTGCCTCAATGTAAATCACCCCGTTAGCGCGCTCTTTATAGGTATCCATCCTGACTGCAATGCTGTACGGTACCTCCTCTCTCAACCGCCGCAAGCAGGCAGCGCGGATCAAATCAGCGGCGATATCCCTTTCATAAAGATCTGTGAGCTGCTCGTGATCATAAAAGGACTCCCCCTCCGGAAGTATTTTAATAAGTAAACTCAGCAATTCGTCCACATGCCAGCCCGAGACGGCTGAAACCAGGATCCGCGAGGAACATTCAAACAGCCTGGCAAGAGGTTCCAGAGCCTGTCCCAGGCGATCGGATGGAACCAGATCGGCTTTATTTCCAATTAAAATGCATGGTTTATCGCTTTTGATAGCTTTCAACCGCTCTGCCACGATGATATCTTCAGTCTTCGGCACCTGGCTGATATCCACAAGTAACGCCAGGATATCCGCATCCCGTATGGCGTTTTCAGCCTCCTCATTCATAAATGTTCCCAATTTATTTACCGGCTTGTGAATACCGGGTGTATCCAGAAAGACGATCTGGGCGCCTTCCACGCTCAGAATTCCAAGCTGGTTGCGGCGGGTGGTCTGGGGACGCGGTGTGACCGGGGCAATCTGCTGCCCCAGCATCGTATTCAACAGGCTTGATTTGCCAACATTAGGCCGACCTACCAGAGCGACATACCCGGAATGCATCGCAGTACTAATCACCGACATTAACCTCCCCCGGTTGCGATCGTACCCGTACGGTTTTTATCGAGTTGATAAAAACCACCCCGCTCAATATCAATAAACCGCCCACGATTTCCTGCCAGACAATCGTTTCATGCAGGACAACCACACCCAGCAGAACACCCACCAGGGGGAATATATAGGACACAATTGCTGTTCGTATGGGGCCAATGCTGTGGAGCAGGTCAAAAAACAAGACCGTCCCTGCCGCAGACCCCAAAATGCCCAACCAGGCTACCGCCACCCAGGTGAGCGGGAGGTGCGGCAATACAACCGGTCGACTTGTAACGAGTATGATGGACCAGATATAAAAAGCCCCGAACGACATTTGGAGCAATGCCTGGTCACCGGGAGATAAGCCTTCGGTTGTACGTCGCGCGAAAATAGTGCTCCCGGCATACAAAATCGCACCTCCAAACATGGCAATCTCCCCCAGGATGCTGGAATCCTCACCGGCATTCAGCTCCGGAGAAAGCAATATCAACACTCCAATAAATCCACCTGCCAACCCAACCAGTCTTATGGGAGTGATGCGTTCAGTCGATATGAACAACGGAGCGGCGAGCATCGTGAACAGGGGCGAGGTACTATTGATGATGGATGCCAGGGCTGAGGTAATGTACTGTTCGCTCCAGGCGATCAGGATGAAAGGCAGGGCAATATTGGTCATGCCTAAAACAGCGAATACGGTCAGGTATTTCCGCGATATTTTCATTAAACTGCGCGAGCGCGTGAGAAGGAAAACGAAAACCAACAAACCAGCCAATCCAATAACCAGGCGCAGACCGACCGTAACCAGTGGTGCCACCTCCTGAACTGCGATCTTGATCCATAAAAATGACGAGCCCCATACAAGGCTGAGCAGGATGAATTTAAACCACTCTTTGATGGTCAATCGATAATCCTTCCAATCTTAATAAATATTCCTTGAATGACAAACCTCCCGGACCGCTATAACCATGCAGGCGGCGATCGCTACCGATAACCCGGTGACAGGGAATTACGATTGGTATTGGGTTTGTGGCATTGGCATGTGCAACAGCCCTCACGGCAGCCGGTTGATTTATTTTAATGGCGACATCTTTGTAGGATAATACTTCTCCGTAAGGAATTGCAGCAACGGCTTCAAGCGCTCTCCTCTGAAATGGGGTGAATTGAGACCAATCAATGGGGAAATCCACCGCTTGACAGGTGCCATTAAAATAGTCGAGCAACCACTGATGCACATGCATAAACCCGACCGGGGGCGGACCTTTGGGATTTTCTTGATCAGTCCTCAGTTGCATATCCAGTGTTTTCAATCCAAATTGATTGAATATAAGGTTGACCGAATAAAAGGTTGAGTCAACCAAAATAAAATCGTTCCATGTATTAGTTATGAAGGTTTGACCCATATCAATCTCCTAATAATGATATACTCCTGCTTGTCCGCGAGATGTCATTATACTCGCGCTTAAGCTTTACCTTAGCAATACCAGACAATCTTTTTTTAAGGAGGTCGTTATGTCACCTGCGTTACCCTCACTATTCTATGAAATTGTCGGTCTGATCGGATCTCTCATAGCCCTGCTCGGTATGCTGGCGCTGGGTGTGGCGGTTTCCTGGCTGTTATTGACAGCCTTGAAACGCGAGGGACAGCACTGGCCGTATTACCTGCTGCTCTTTGTAGTATTCTTCGGAGCAGGTCTGTTCCTGTTTGGTCGGATGACCCCGGGCGCGTTGGGATTATTCGCCCTGGGTTTTGCGGGTGGGATCTTCTATTTCGGGATAAACCGAAGCGAAGCATCAGAAAAGCCCAAGCCCCCTGCCAAAGCCAAAAAGTAATTGATAAAAAGAGTCTTCCAATCGAAAGGAAGACTTTTTCTTTTAATGCGTACCCACAGATGAAAGTCGAACCGGGTAATTCAAGAGATCCGATCGATATTAAGCCTTAGCCCTGGTCAATGGCACGGGGAGTGTCCTGTATATACCTTCTCCAGTTATTAATCGCATTCAGGATGTAGTTCGGGCTGTTACGCAGCAGCATCGTGGTGAATAAACGGGGTGGTCTGTGGTAATTGGGCAAGGCTTTCATATTGATTGCTTGGGTTGACCCACATTTAACCGCACACAGACCACAACCGATACATCGTTCGGCATTGTAAACCGGAGTCAGAGTCTCGATAGAAAAAGTTATGGCACCCATCGGACAAACCTGGATGCACTGCCTGCAACCGGTACATCGATCGGATTGCAGAACCGGCAGGAAATGTGGGGGAGCAATAATGCCTGGTCTGTTAAATTCATTCATAGTCCTCAATGCATAACAGCAATCACCGCAGCATGAACAGGACGTACCGCTATTCGTAAACCCAAGGTCCACTTCCAGAAGGAAAGTTGGCAATCCGTTTTCTTCCGCCTCGCGTTTGATGGCAATGGCTTCCTGCCTGTCAATGCGGCGCAATCTTCCTTTCGCAACCAACATCTCAGCCAAACTCCCAAACGAAATGCAGGTTTCCATCAGTTTTCCGCAGGAACCGCTTACCATGGAACGCGCTGAACGACACTGACACAAGCCTGCTCCGAAGGTTTTATAACGGCTAAACACTTCATCCAGACAGTCAGATGGAAGTGCCATCTGGTTGGCCATAATGCTTTGACCGACCGGCAGGTAGCGCACTGCCGATAACGGTCGCGAAGTATAGGAAGAGATGAAGCCGGTTTCGAACAGTGCCTCGAATAATTCAGCAAATCGCTTGTGCCAGCCATTTACAGCAATAATGCTGGTATGGACCAACGACATTTCAAAGGCACCCGGAATCAACGGAATGAGGCAGTATCGTTTATTGAACCCACTTCCGATACTTAGCAGGATCCCCTTTTCGGCAATCAAGCGGTCGAGAACAGCAATCACCCTGGCCACCGGCAGATGTTCCTTCCTGGCGATCTCACGCGCTGTAATTCCCAGCGGCGATTTAATATGCTGGGTTAGGGCAGCCTCTTCCTCACTGTACATATGCTGTACGAGCGCCACAAGTTCATCACACAGGGGCGGTCCGATCAACAGTGGTGTGGCGTAGTTTTTAGCTATATTCCTGAAGGCGACGGGAGTATTGAGATAATCCCTGACCGTCCTGGCCTGCAACCGGCCGGAAAAATTATTTCGGGATTGCCGGTCAAGGACAACAGTACTATCGGTCATAAAACCAGACTTTGAAACGGTTCTATTGTGGTTAATTATTTCCGGGGTTTTCTGACCTTCACCCCGACGACAAAATGGTTCGTCTTGATGATCACCTTGCGAGTGCAGGCATCGTAACCATCCGAGCTGCGGTCAAGCGGCATGAATATGGAAGATTCCTTGTCTTCGAACATCTTTACATCGCTGATAAAAGCCGAGCAATATATCTTGATACCCACACCTTCCGGCACATAGGTTTTAACATCGCCCACAAAACCGTATATCGTAATGGTCGTTTCACCAACCGGTATTTGGGCGTCGGTGAAGTCCAACACGACGTCACCAATACCCAGCCAGATCTCTTCGGGGACGACCTGCCAAACACCAACCCGGTTGATATCCCCTAAAATCCTGGATTGGACCTGCCCGTGGGATCCCAGCATACGCGGACGCATTATCAACCACACACCCAGACCGATCAACAGCAAAGGGAAGAAGAATGCCCAGCCATTGAAATGAAACAGTTCACCGGCTAATAAAAACGCCCCATAAACGATCACCAGGATGCCAATGCCTAATGCCCATCTTCTATCCATGTTTGTTATCTCCTTTTACACCGGCACCGTCCGTAGTGCTTTGAGTCTCGGGGTTACTCTCGAGCCATTTGTCAATCTCGATTTTCACCTTATCCAGAACAGTGATCTCTTCATCCACCCTGCGGGCAACGCTCTCGAAGGGGAAAAGGCTGGCCAATTCCTGGCGGCGGATATCCTCAAGCCGCATATTCGACATGGTGCCTTTTTTCATTAAAAAGCCATCGCGACCGGCCAGATTCGTACCCCTTGAAGCGGCAGTCTTCTTCTGGGCAAAGTCGGTTCGAGCCTTGTCGATCTCATTGTGAATTTCTTGTTTTACCGCTCGCAATTCGTCCTGCAAGCCCTTGATGGTTTTCAGGTTTTTCCTGGCAGCGGTGGTTGATTTCCACTGGAATTCCGGGCGTTTCTCCCCTTCTTTGGCTGCAGCTTTCAGGATATCTTCAATTTGCTTCACATACTTTTTGGGTGTTGTCATAGATTCCTCCAGAAGAGACTTGCTGTTGTTCGATTGCGTGCTTCCATTATACCCAAGCTAAGCCTGTTTTTTAACCCCCCGCAGGGTAAACACACTCCCCAGGAACAGGAAGCCATAACATGCAAAGATGGCAAAATATCCCAGACCCGGCAGGTATTGATTCATCTGGTCCGCCAGCGGACCACCAATCCCGGTACCGATCATACCCGCTCCCGCCCCCGCCAGGTTCGAGATGCCCAGATAGCGCCCGGCTTCTTCCGGTGGGACAAGCGCCGTGCCCATCGCCCAGTTGACGGTGGTAAACAATCCGGTTGCCAGCCCCAGGATGATGCCCGCCACAACGATCACGTTCATATCAGGCACCCAGATGGTCGTCAACAGGACGGCGGTACCAATGGCTGCAATGATCCCGCTGGCTGCCACCAGACGTTTGTGGCCAAAACGATCTGCCAGCCAGCCGCTGGGCAGAGCGGTTACCAGCGTAAAGATACCCACCACCATCATCAGATTCCCGGTTGTTTGAGCAGCTTCGTTACGGTCAATGTTGAATGCATACATCAGGAAGAAGGGGGCAAAACTCTGGATCGACGTGATGGCCGATAAAAACATCAAACGATTCGCCACCCACCAGGTAAAATCGGATTCCTTTTTTGCAACCTGCCCCAATGTCGCCAGGCTGCCGGCCCACACTCCGGCTACAACCCCGATGACCATGGCTGCCAGGCCTCCCACGCCCAGCCCGACCTCCCAACCCAGCAGCGTGCTGCCAAATGAAGCAGCAATCAAACCTGCCATTCCACCCAGTATCCCACCTCCGAGCAAACCGGCGACCCCGCCAACCAGAATGCCTGCCAGCATGCCCAGAACGCGCAGCATGGTCGGTTTGATGGGGACATCCGGCTTGATAAGAAGTGGTTCCTCTTTAACGAAGATCATGGTCAGGATCATAATAACGAGCTCGGCTGCCCCGGTTACAAAGATCGCCCAATCGAGCATGCCTGCACCCATCAACCGGGCGACCGTGAATGCCAGCAGGATCAATGGCAGCAGTTCCATGATTGCTTTGACGGCAGATGCCCTGCCGCGCTGATCCTCGGGCACCAGGTCCGGGATCAATGCCTGGAGCGGGCCATGCGAAATGTTGGAAGATATCTGGATCAACAGGAGGGCGATCAACAGCGAAACATAATTCCACGACAGGGCAACGGCAGCCAGGAACAGCAGGTCCAGCATGACACCCACGAAAATATATGGCCGGCGCCTGCCAAAATGGGAGGTGTTGCGATCGCTGAGCAACCCCGCCGCCGGCTGGACCAGCATGGCGATGACCAGCCCTGCCGTCCGCATCGCACCGAGCGCGGTATTTCTGACATCGCTGCGCACGAAATCATCCACCAGGTAGGGCATGAACAGGCTGCCAAAGGCATTGTTGCGGATGTTCAATGCCAGCCAGAACAGGTTGATGGTGATGTAATCGTACCAGGCCAATCGTTTCATCTGGGGATCCTCATTGTGGATTTCCTCCTATCGTACCCGATGTTTATATTTTCCGATAGCAAAATTAGAAATTAAAACGAAGCTATCAGACACCACCGCCTCTGGCAACACATTAAATGAATTAACACCTGGATGGTGAATAGGGCTTCACTAGAGTGATCGTCAAAGCAGAGAAATACTCATCCGGAGGGGTGAAACCCATCTATCCACTTAACCCGTTGTTAGGTCTCTTTTTGATAACAAAGACTTTTGTTCATTGCTTCAACTGAAAACATCCAACCAATTTTTCGCTGTGGTATTCTGTTTAACGTGGTTTGAATCTTGTGCAGGTCGATTTGATTGTAGTCAGCGATATCGCTATCCATATGGATAAGAAAAATATTCGTGAGATCATTCATGGAACCTAGCATGCTGCGATTTGTCGTTTTAACAAAGACACCTTGATCGTGCTCATCGAGAAGGCGTTGGATTCTTTTTTGGTCTATGCCATCTGAAGCGAGTGACATAGCAAGGTTTTCCCTGAAAATTATGAAAACTTGAGCCGAATTTACAATGCCTGAAATAGGGAGCACTACAGTATACAAGGTGGGCTCGTTCACAAAGATAAGAAATACCATATTATAAAAATAAATGATATTTGCATACCATACCCCCAAAGGTGAGCTGACAGATCCTTTTGGTGGCGCTTGAATTGACAGGTCTAACGCTCTAAACAGTTTTTGAGTGCAATGAAAATATAGCATGTTTTAAGCTCTGAATTTTATTACGTGATCCTTATTCGAGATGCAAGTCTATCCGATTATTAGTAAATGAGCGAAAAATAAGCTGACCAGCGGCAAGCGTTACCCACAAGTGGAGCAGGTCTTGATTTTCCGCCGAACCAGAAAATCTAAAAGCCAAGTATCAACAAATTTTGGCGAGGAGAATCCCCACTTTTACCCGGTGAACGCTTTGCTGGGTACATTTTACCTATGAATGAGACAACCGGATTTGAAGATTAGCGCCAACTGCATCAGCATAGCGGCGCAAAGTCGAAAGACGCACGTCATCGGCATGGTTTTCAATGCGAGAAATAGCAGACTTCTTCGTCTGTAACCTTCGAGCCACTTCTTCCTGAGTTAACCCCGCGGATTCTCTTGCCTGACGTAGAATAACGCCAATCTTGAAATCGGCGTAACCTGCTTCATAGTTTTGTGCGAATTCTGTATCACCCTCAGCACGTTTTTGAATATACCGTTTTACATCGCTCATGACATTTTTCTCCTTGCCAGATATTCTTCCTTACGGCGAACAGCGATAGAAATTTCCTGTGGAGGAGTCTTTTGCGTTTTCTTGGCAAAGCCATTTGTCAGGATTAACAAAGCGCCGCCATCGAAAAACCCCAACAACCTGAAAATGTCATTTCCAAATTGTATGCGGACCTCCCAAATACCTTCGCTATCAACCAGTTTTTTGAAATACTGGCGGGGAATTACCTCCAATTCTTCAATCAACTGCAACACCCATAAAACTTTTTGCGCTTGCTTGCCTGCCAAAGAATCAAGAAACTCCTCGACTGGGTTGTTTCCGTTAAGAAGGCGATAGAAATTTACCGTCCTCATATTCCAATGTTATCACAAATGTGAACAAGGCACAAAAGGATTTTTGTTCTAAAAAGTAATCTCAACGGGTTGGCTTATCCGCCCGCTATTAGATATGACCTCCCTGTTGAAACGTAGTATTGACCAGGTGTGGCATTAACCCAATTTAGCGGGGCGAATCCCCACTGCCTGCCCCAGTATTTTTGGGGTCCCCGGCACGCTATGTTGGCATGTTTTTATAACGTAAAGGGTATCATCTCATGGCAACGAGGATAATTCTGGCAACCGTAAAATTGTTTTCCTTTATGTCCACCTTGTGCCACTGTTCTTAAAACCATTGGTATACCGCATTTGGGGCAAAGTGGAAATGAACCAACTTGTTTATTACTTTCCGGCTGTGGCGTTATAACGGATACGCCAACCTTTTCTTTCAAAAACGGTGCAATTTGAGCCGCAATTTTTCTCGAATTGTACTCCCACTGAACTGGCACACGCAATAATGGTAATCCCGCAACTTGAAAAACGCTTTCAACAAACTCATCACGCTCTTGCCGATCATTTCGCTTGTGACTGGAATCATCCAACTCGATACCAAATAATGGTTTCATTGTGATGGTATCACAAACGAGAAAATCTAAATGTCTTTGAGCGATTCTGTTGAAGTAGGCTACATTCTCATTTGGACGAGCCACAAAGAAAATATCAGCAAACCTTACCTTTGACTGAATTGTTAATCGTGCGCCAACAAGAGATGAGAGGATTTTGTAAAACGAGAATTCTGCAGGAGAAAGAAAATCATCACGCAAACGATAGGGGAGTGTTTCAGAAACAGATTTTTTCTTTGATCGTCCCAAAAATGTCAACAAAATGCTTATGCAACCTGATTTTTTATTGGTGTCTAGTGTCATGTTTTAGGTGTTTTCTCGTCTTAATAAAATCTTTTATTTGCAGCAGAGTTCCAATAATAGGAAGGTTATCAGGGAGCAGATTCAGGGATCACCAATTTTTGGCCAATGGTAAGGTTGCTGCAATCCGGAGCAAGGTTATTCATTTCAATAAAACTCTCAGCTGAAACGTTGTGATCAGATGCGATTTTGCTACAGGTATCCCCTGCCTTGACGGTGTATTCCGTATATGTTCTTATTGCCTCCGTTTTTGAAGCGAAGTACAAAGTAAGTGAAACAATGACTGCAGCAAGAAGTAGAACAGCCAGAAGAATCGATAACCGTTTTTTATTCATATTATTTCACCTCCTGTTGAATGGTGTTTAATGATCACTTTATTAAGTATAGCATGACCCATGAATTTAATATAATATCTTAACTCAAGTTATCACAATTTATTCGATTGAAAACTATTTAATGGTAAAAGAGTTTCCCTTTCCCCGGTAATAAAAATCGTTAATTCAACAAAACTGTCAGGCGCCCCATGCCTGACAGCTTTTCCAACCGAAAGAC
This sequence comes from uncultured Chloroflexia bacterium, assembly GCA_963701225.1. Classification (GTDB taxonomy): domain Bacteria; phylum Chloroflexota; class Anaerolineae; order Anaerolineales; family Anaerolineaceae; genus JAFGXF01. The sequence goes on from OY969578.1 coordinate 2,696,891, forward strand.
AGCCGGTGATCAGACTGTCTGTTTTTTCAGATCCAGCGGACCAATCTTATCCATGATCCAGCCAAATGCAAATTCTATGAATGGAACCACACCCATCCAGCCCGGTACATAGATCTTGCGCTTCGGGTGGAGGATCAACGCCCAGACACTGCCGGCGACCCGTTGGGGTGATACACCCATCCGTTCCACAATTGTCATCAACCGACTCTGCTTGGTGATCATCTTTTGGAAGAAATCAGTTGCTACCGGTCCGGCCCGGACGACACTCGTCCTGACCTTCGTTCTTGCCAGCTCCCGATATAGGGACGTGGTGAAGGAGTTGACAAATGATTTTGTGGCTGAGTAAAGTGCCACACCCTGGCTGGGGATGCTGCCGGCGACCGAGCCGATGTTAATGATGTGCCCGGTATTGCGAGCTCGCATTTTTGGTAAAAACATAAGAGTCAATTGGACAATGGCTGAAATATTCACCTTGAGCATTTCCAGTGCCAAAGACCAGGGCATCTCCTGGGTATAGCCGTACCAGCCAAACCCGGCATTGTTCACCAGAACATCCAGATGACCAAATTGATCCATGACCCGATTGAAAACCCGCCGGCGTTCCTTCTCATCGGAAAGGTCCGCAGGAAGAACGGTGGCATTGCCACCCCGGCTGGTGATCTCCCGCGCCAGGTCGATCAATAGCTCTTCGCGCCGGGCAACCAGGATGACGTGCAATCCCTCCGTTGCCAGTTTTTTGGCGATCTCGGCTCCAATCCCTCCTGAAGCACCGGTAATTAATGCGGTTTTCCCCTGCCATTTCAGAATATTTTTCTTGTTAATTTGCCTATTCATTTTCAGAACCTGTCTCAAACCTGCCTGGCAGCCTTCAATACTTTTTGGTACTGCAACAGCCATAGGACGGTATCATGGATGGATTGCGACAACGGGCGGGGTTTAAAACCCAGTTCCCGGCGTGCCTTGGCATTGCTGATGGTCGAATTGCCCATGACCGTCTCGAGCGAATATTCCGTGAAACGCAGCTTCTTGCCGAATAGCCGGCTGTAGAACGGGCCGAGCCGGGCTGCAAACATAGCCAACCGCCTGGGTAAAGCCACCCCGTACTTTGGAACACCCAGCGCTTTCTGGATCTGGTTCAGGATCTCCGGCAGGGTGATCTTCTGACCGGAAAGGATATAACTCTCGCCTTTCCGCCCTCGTTCGCTGGCAAGGATCTGCCCATCCGCCACGTCGCGCACGTCAACAAAATCATAGGCACCCTTGACCAGGAAATTAACCCGGCTTTTCATCCAATCCAGGAACAGATGCCCCATTTCTGATCCACGGTAGTCATGGGGTCCGATCACTCCGGTCGGGCAGACGATGACCGCATCCAAACCATCGCGGACAGCATCCAACACTGCCAGCGATGCTGCCGCTTTCGAACTGTCATAGGAGCTGAGGGTATTCAAAGGGTCAAAAGGAACGGTCTCATCAATGGTCGTGCCTTCTGCCACCCGCTTGATGGCGTGGATCGAGCTGGTATAGATCAGCCGGCCGACTTGCATTTCGCGGGCGATTTCGACCACATTGCGTGTGCCCGTCAAATTAACCATGCGCACGAGAGGATCCACACCCGGCAGGATGGAGATCATGCCCGCCAGATGAAATACACGATCGACACCCCGCATTGCCAGGCGCAGGGATTTCACATCCAGCACATCGGCTTCGACGATCTCCACATCCAGACCTTTTAAAGCCGTACGGTCTTCCTGCGGCATGACCATGGCGCGCACCTTTTCCTTGCGTTTCAATAACTTGCGAATGAGAACGTTACCGATATGGCCTGTGGCTCCGGTGACAAGTATCATCAAGACCTCCTGCGTAATCCATCAATTAGTATTTCCATGTATTTTTCGATCGTCTGACCCCAGGCTTCCTCACCCTGGCCGAGGGCTCCCTGCAACAATAGACCGGTTGCGACCGCAATGATCAACCTGGAAGCATCCCCGGGGTTGACCGGTTGCAAAGAACCTTCATCGATCCCTTTTTGAATGATTTTGGTAAAAAAATCCTGATAGCGTTGATAGGGCGCTCCGGCTGCCTTCCAGGTTTCCGGATCGTGACGCGCCTGCTCCCAAAATTCCAGCAGGATGGGGATTTGCTTGCTGTCTGCCTGGAAAGCAAGATTGCCGATCGATGCCAGGTTCATAAGCGCATCCGGTACCTCTTTTACGCCGGTGACAATATCTCCAATGACCACGTCCAGACCTGCCAGGCGGCTGTCGAGCAACTCCATGAATAAAGCTTGTTTGGATGGGAAATGGTGATAAAAAGCGCCTTTCGAAACCCCCGCTTTTTCACAGATACCGGCAACACCGGTTTCTACATAACCCTGCTGTGTGAACAGCTCTTCGGCTGCGCCGATGAGGATTTTGTGCGTTTCTTCGCTGCGTTGCTGCATCATGGTTTCCTTTAAAACATACCGACTGGTCGGTTTTATAATATCGTACTCCCCCGCCGAGGTCAATATCTACAACCTTACAATCCATTAAGAATTACAGGGGATTCTCCCCTCGCTTATCAGGCTGTGTTTTACCCGTCCTTGACCAGTACCAGTTGTACTACAGATAGCCCCCACAATTTTTTGAAAATCAACGTCTCGGAGGAAATCCCAGCATCAGCCAAAAGGGAAACCGGGTCGATCGGGCGGCAATCCACAAGTCGCGGCCAGCGCGCATGTGCCAGCTTGTAAAGCCGCTCAGTGACTCCAGATCGGTTTGACACCGACAGGGTCACGATCCCCAGCTGACCTCCTGGTTTCAGGATGCGCAGGCATTCCTGTACAACCGGCAGCAATTCAGGCGTATCAAACAGCTCGAGCGTAAAGCCCATGAAAATGCCATCCACACTGCCAGGCGCGATTGGTAATCGATATCCATCCCCGGCGGTCAATAAGACCCGCGCCAACTCACCAGCCTTTTCCAGGCGTCGCCGGGTAATGCGGCACATACCCTGCGAGAGATCTACTCCATAGACCTGCCCATGCTCCCCAACCCGCCGGGTGAGCTCCAAAAGGATCCTGCCGGTGCCAAAGCCCACCTCCAGGATGGTGCCGCCTGCCGGCAGATCCATCAGATCGAGTGTCTCGAGGGCCAATTTAAACTCACCTGTCCCGCTGAAGAGGTCATACCAGCGGCTGAGCCTGTCGTAACTCCTGCGCGCCTCCTCTTTTGTACGAAGTACACGCATGACCCTCTGGACCGGTTTATCCCCTGCCATCAACAATTCTCTATATGCTTGCCACACCATTCCCGGCAGATGAGCGACCCATGCAATTCCTCAGCCACAACCACCCCGGTATTGCCTATGATTGTTCCACCAGCATATTCATAACTGACGTTCTCAAGGATCAACGGCAGCATGGTATAGAGCAGGCCGCCATGGCTGATCAGAACAAGGCTGCCCTCCTGACCATTGAATTTTTTCCTCAATCCCTCAATGAACGGGAAAAATCGTCTGGCGATATCCGAAAAACTTTCCCCGCCAGCCATGAATACACGCCATTTTTTCCCTTGCAGCCAGTCCTGAAAAATGTCAAGGAATGCCTTCCAGGCGTCAGGATCACTTCTGCCCTCCAGTGACCCACAATCGAATTCCCGGAGTTCCTCTGCAATGATCAATGGAATATTGAATTTATCTGCGATGATCCGGCCGGTTTGGTGGGCACGCAGCAGCGGACTGGAATATATTCCGATGACCTGCTCACCCGCCAACCGGTCTGCCAGGGTATCCGCCTGTTGGATACCCAACTCGGTCAAACCATGGATATCATCCCGGTTGGAAATGACCTTCTTCGTATTGGCCGTACTCTCGCCGTGACGGACGAAAATGAATTTCATGCTTCTTCCTTCTAACCCTGTTGGAAATCCAGACAGGAACCCCCGAACCCAATAACATCCGCGCCCACTGCTCGCTTATTCCGAGTCAAACGGCGTGCCAAGTGCGCCAGGCGGTGAAGCGCGCATCGCTCTCAACGTCCTGGCAAAGAGCCGGCGTAGCGGTGCGGGCAGAGCAGCCAGGGAGCGTGTGACCCATTCGGTGTTACCGATGTTCACCAGCAGCAAAGTCATGATCATCAGGGGGAATGGAGCAACCTGCAGGACTTGCGACGGGATGCCCGGCAGACTGGGTTGCAGAACCAGCCCCAACCACTGCAAGAATGCAAACAGATAAACACCCAATGCCGCCCGGACCGGATTCCAGCCGCCGAAAATGGTGATAGCCAATGCGATCCAACCCAGACCATCCAGGCCCGAGATGGTGCCCTTCCAACCGGCTTTGACCGAAAGAGAGTAGATCGGTCCTGCCAGACCCATAACCGCGCCACCCAGGACAGTGTACAGATAACGCAAGCGGTTGACATTCGCACCGCGCACAAAAGCTGCCGCAGGTTTCTCACCAATGCCTTGCAGCATCAGTCCGGGACGGGTGCGAAAGATCCATACCCAGGCCAGCGGGATGAGCAGATAGCTCAGATAGGTCATTACATCATGATGGAAGAAAAGCGTGCCAATTACCGGGATATCGCCAAGGCCTGGCAGGACCCAGGCAGGTAAACGGGTGCCCGCCATCCCCATGTAAGGGTTGCCGATGAAGTAGGCAAGGTCGCGACAAACCAAAGCCAATACAAACCCGATAGCCACCTGCGATTGCTTGAGCGTGATACTTCCAAAAGCCACGATCAGCGCAACAATGGCACCGATCGCCATTCCGGCCAGGAAGCCCCATGCCAGACTTCCGGTCTCGACGGTGACTGCGAAACCGCCCATGGCCGTCAGCAGGACCGTTCCATTCATCGACAGGTTGATCACACCACCGCGTTCGCTGATGGTTTCACCGATGACGGCAAAGATCAGCGGTGCAGCGGTTGACAGAACGCCTGCCAGACCCAGGAGGAGCGAATCAGTGTTCATACTGTGCCACCTTTACGTCTGGTGATTTGCTGCCTCACGCCTTCTGCCAGCAGCACAAAAAGGACCAGTACGCCCTGCAGAACACCCGACAATGTCGAATCCAATTTTAATATTATGGGCAGTTGAATACTGCCGATATTCAATGCGGCAAAAAAGAGGGCGATGGGTGCAACCCAGATAGCCTGGTAATTGACCAGCATTGCTACCAGAAGACCCAGAAAACCATACCCACTGGAGATGGAGGGTATCAAACGGTGATACACGGCCGTCACCTGCATGGCACCGGTCAAGCCGGCCAGGCTGCCGCCCAGAACAAAGGCCAGCATGAGGTAACGGGCAGTCGGGATCCCAAGCAGGTAAGCTGCTTTGATATTTTTTCCGACCGCCTTGATTCGCAAACCGAAGTAGGTTCCCCTGAGAAGGAAATAAACCACAATGATAAAAAAGATTCCCAATCCCACCGCCCAGGGGCTTAGGCGGAAACCGGTCAGCATGGGCAATGACAAGCTATCCGGAAATGGCTCCGTACCGCTCATTGAACCGATACCGGGTCGTTTCCAGGGACCGAAGATCAACCAAAGAGTCAGCGCGGTGGCAACAAAATTAAGCCCAAGTCCACCGAAGATCTCATTTACGCCACCATACGTTTTTAATGCGCCCGCCAAACCAGCCCAGATGGCACCACCCAGCATACCGGCCAGCATGGCCGCAGTAATGATCAAACCCGGTGGCAAACTGCTGTCTTGCAGCAGGCGTAACACCCAGGTGGTGGCAATGGCGCCCAGCGTGATCTGACCTTCAACCCCGATATTCCATAATCCGGCAGAAAATGTCAACAGCAAACCGCTGGTGACCAGCAGCAAAGGCACCCAGGATACCAATACATCAGAAAATTTCCTGAATGAGCCAACCGCTCCAAGGAAGATGTTTTTATACGCTTGCAGCGGCGGGGCGTCTGCTGCCAGGAGAATTAACGTAGTAAATCCCAATGCTAAAACGAGCGCCGATAATTGAAAAAGCGCATCAACCCAGCGTCTTTTTTTCATGCAGCCAGTCCCCTGTTCGAAGAGAGTGTGGACCAACCTATTCCACCAATCAGGTTACCGAGCTGTTCGATGGAAGTCTTCCTGGCATCCAGTAGGGGAGAAACCTTCCCACTGTAGAAAACAAGAATGCGGTCACTGTACAAAAGTATCTCCTCCAGATCAGAGGATGTGAAGATGATTGCTGCCCCGCTGGAGCAGCGCTCCTTTAATTTACTCCAGGTGTAGATCACCGATTCGATATCCAACCCGCGCGTGGGATGCTCGAGCAGAACGACGGTCAGCGGCATATGCAGCAGAGCCAGCATGGCGCGCTGTTGATTTCCACCCGATAAAGATTCCACCGGGGATTCAGGGATGCCGCGGATATTAAATTCAAGGATATGATCGCGGGTCAGCTGTTGCCAACGCTCGCGGTCGATGAACATCCCATCCGCGCGACCGGCCAGAATAAAATGTTCGCTTAATGTCAAACCAGGAATGAGACCTTCCTCCAAACGGGAGGCAGGCAGGTAACCCACTCCCTGATTTTTGAATTCGTGGTATGTGCGTCCGGTCAAATCCTTACCCTTGACGAGGATATGTCCTTCCACAGGCCGGAGAAAGCCGGCGCAAGCCTGCATGAACGGTTGTTGTCCGCTGCCTTCCATGCCTGCCAGGCCAATAACCTCGCCCGCATGGATTTTTAGATTTATATTCTTGATTTGTATGCGTTCTTCTTCCAGAGCAATGTTTTGCAGGTCAAGAGCAGTGCCATCGGTGGCATGCGTCCTGCGTTTACCCAGGGAGATCTCCTTGCCGAACATCATTTTTACCAACCTCCCGGTATCGAATGGAACTTTTTGTTCACCGATCAGCTTGCCCTGACGGAGCACAGCCACCTGATTGCAAAGTACTTCGACATCCTCCAATTTATGTGAAACGAAGATGACGGTTTTCCCCTGACTCGATAGCTTTTTTAAGGTTTCAAATAATTTATGCTTCTGTTGCGCACTGATACCGGTGGTAGGTTCGTCCAGGATGATGACCTGAGCACCCAACCATAACAACCGAAGAATTTCAAGCTGCTGTCTTTCTCCGACTGTCAGTAAATCAACATAAGTATCGTGCTGGAGGGTAAACCCGAATTGTTCCTCAAGCTGCTTGAAATCATCGATCTGGTTTTTCCAATTTGGAAACAACCCCCCATGCTGACCCAAAATAAAATTATCGATCACCCGCATGGGTGGAAAATCCAACGGGTCCTGGTGCAACATTCCCACCCCATGATGAATGGCATCTGCCGGCGAATGAATGACCACCGGTTGCCCGTCCAGAAGGATCTTCCCACTGTCAGCCTGGATGTAACCGGAAAAAATCTTCATCAGCGTGCTCTTCCCGGCGCCATTTTCTCCCAGGATGCCCTGAATTACACCATTCGGAATATGAAGACTGATGTCATCATTGGCGTATACTTTTGCGAAGTGTTTGTTGATATTTTGGAGATATACGTCCATTTTTTACTTATTATAAAGAATCCTCTATTAAAAAAACGGGGGAAGGATAAACCTTCCCCCGCCTCATAAACTGCGGTTACTGTGAAACGCTCTGTCCTTCCATGCCTTCCAGGAGTTGCGGCAGATACCAGACTTCCTGGTCGGTGCCAACGACTCCGTCTGCCAGGTAGACTGTGCCATCCTGCAGGTTGATCGGGCCGGTCCACAAATTCAAACCACCAGCCAATTTCTTGATGAAGTCATCCAGCTTGCCACTGGCATCAGTGCTCAGAGCATCGCCCTTGACGAAACCAACCGCTGTCTTATCAGCATCGTTGATATCCTTCCAATAGGGGCTGTTCCACTGGAAATTGGATTCCCAGGTGCCATCGATGGCTTTGCCAATGGTCTCTACATATGCAGGGCCCCAGTTGAAGTAGGGAACGCCCAGGCAGACTTCCTTGCCTTCTTCACAAGAGCCGATGAAGTCATAGGGGATTGCCCAGACTTCCTTGCCACCGGCCGCAGCTTTCTTGGCTTCCGCCAATCCTTCCGTAGTGTCAATACCTGAGATGATCACATCATATCCGGTGGCGATGAAATCATTTGCCACCTGGGTGGGATCAGAAGTAACGCCGGGGATATTGAACCAGAAACCGATCCAGGTTACTTTGAACGCCAGATCGGCGGCATTCTTGCCAAGTACCTCGGTCCAGCAGTATTTGGCTCCCAGATAAGCCGAGGAAGCCAGGCGACGGGTCTCATCATTGATCAATGGGCCGAGATAACCGATTTTGCCGGTCTTGGTGGTGAGGGCTGCCGCACAACCGGCCATCTCCTTGCCATATTCCATGCGTCCCATGATGTTTACCATGTTCGCCATGGGATCATAGGCTTCACCGTCTTTCCAGACCTGGTCACCGGACGCCATGATGACTTTGACATCGGGATTGGCCTTGGCAAATGTCGTTGCGGCATCCTTCATATCATCCGAGTTGAAGATGACCAGTTTCGCGCCCTGGGCAACCAGTTCGCCGGCCAGTTGGTCCGGGGTAGTTCCGGGGCGATCGGCAGAATTCACCTTGTCAATGTAGATCATCTTCGCCCCAAGTTTTTGTTCGACATACAGTCCAGCTTCATAGTGAGCCTGGCTCCAGCCGTGGTCATTATAAGGACCGACCATCAGGATGCCAAAGGTATACCCCTCACCGGAGGGTGCTTTCGGGGCGCATGCGGTCACCAAGATGGCCATCAGTAACAAGACAAAAATGGATATACTGACTGACTTTCTAAACATTGTTTCCTCCTCCAGAAATATTAAATGTGATCTTACCTGATTCCGTAATTTCCCAGAAAACCGATTAGTAATCCCTATTGAACGTTCACCTCCTCTAACATTGGATTTTTATGTAAAGGGATTTTATCACAGATGAATTGAAGATGCATTAAATAATCAACTCGATGGGAAAATTCTGGATTGTTAAATCAATCCAGCAGAAGACGCGGCCGGTACTGAAGTGCCTCCGCCAGATGGGTGGGAGTGATCGCGTCCACGGCAGCCAGGTCGGCAATCGTACGTGCAAGTTTAAGGATGCGGTGATAAGCGCGGGCTGAAAGCTGCATCTGCAGCATGGCAGAGCGCATCAGATTTCGCCCGGTATCATCCAAAGCACAATAGAGCCGTACATCAGCCGGGCGCATGTCAGCGTTGCAGGTGATCGTAAGGTCGATCCCTCCTTTCACTCCAAAGCGTTCGCGTTGCCGTTGCCGGGCTGCTTCCACCCGCTCGCGCACTGCGCCGGATGGCTCACCCAGCCGGTCATCCGACAGTTTGTCATATTCCACCCGGTTTACCTGCACGTGAATATCGATCCGGTCCAGTAGTGGTCCGGAGATCCGTTTTTGATATTTTGAGATCAATCCCATGGCGCAGGTACAGGCTTTCTGGGGATCGCCGTAATATCCACACGGGCAGGGGTTCATCGCGCCAACCAATTGGAAATTCGCCGGGAATGTAAATGAACCGTGCGCGCGGCTGATGGTGACCACTTTATCTTCCATCGGCTGGCGCAGTACTTCCAGTACGCGCGGACCGAACTCCGGCAATTCATCAAGGAATAAGACCCCGCGGTGAGCCAATGAGATTTCACCCGGGTGTGGCCAATTGCCGCCACCCACCAGGCCGGCATGGCTGGTGGTGTGATGCGGTGATCGAAATGGGCGGTTGCGGATCAACGGCACATCCGCAGGCAACTGATCGGCGACCGAGTAGATGCGGGTGACATCCAGGGCTTCCTCGAGGGTCATGCGCGGCATGATGGCAGGCAGCGCGCGTGCCAGGAGGGTCTTGCCTGCTCCGGGAGGGCCGATCATGAGAACGTTGTGACCGCCGGCCGCCGCCACCTCGAGACTGCGTTTTACGTATTCCTGCCCCTTGATCTCGCACAGGTCAGTCAATACCATAATCTCTTCGTCGGTTACATGCAAGGCTGGCGCCGGCTGGATGGTGATCCGGCCGGTCAGATGACCTACTAATTGGTTCAGATCGGTGACCGGGATCACCTCAAGATCCGGGATCAACGCAGCTTCGGTTGCATCAACCTGCGGGACGTAAATGCGTTTGAAGCCGGCCACGCGGGCATCCGCTGCCATGGGTAAAACACCGCGCACATGCCGGACGATCCCATCCAGTGAAAGCTCACCCAGCACCATGCAACCTGTCAAAGTATCCTGAGGGACCTGCTCGGTTGCGACCAGAACACCCAGCGCAATCGGCAGGTCGAACGATGGCCCTTCCTTCCGGACCGTGGCGGGAGCCAGGTTGACGGTCACCCTGCCGCGCGGGTAAAAGAAACCGGCATTTTTAACCGCAGACCTTACCCGTTCACCGCTTTCCTCCACCGCCGCATCCGGCAGACCGACGATCACCACCTTGGGGAGGCCCGAACTGGTATCCACCTCGACCTCGACGATCGTCCCGGCCAGACCGATACAGGTGCAGGAAAAAACGCGGGCAAGCATGTTATTAGTTTAGAGTATCTTCCTGGCAAAGTCAAATGAATCGAGGTTGATAATATCACATGGTACAAATTGATAAATACATTGTATGCCAAGCCTTGTAATTTCAGACATGCTCCGGCAGGAATAGTTCGGAGTTACAATATGGCCTGCAATAGATATGGACCCCAAACTGCCAATACATTCTGGGATTACCTTCCTCACCAGCGCAATTGCAGGCCACCCGCGTTCGTTTGCCAGGGATGCCAGGCCGGCTCTCGCCTCCTGGCATTCTTATAAAGTGCTGGGGGAACTGCCGGAATTGAAAACCAGCGATCACGGATGGCTGGTCACCATCAATCACTATACCCGCCCCGGTTTCGATGTCTGGTGGAACATCTTTGTGCTTTCTGCCCATTTCCCGGTTGAAATCCGGTGGATCACCACCGCTGCGCTTGAATCAGATGAACCTTTCCATAAGGTTCTTTATACACCCCTGACGCGCTGGTTCCTTAAGCGTCTGGGGCGTGCCTATGGTTTCTTCCAGATGCCAGCCATGCCACCAAGACCTGGAGATTCCATGAAACGCGCCATGGCCATCCGGTCCATCCTTGGCGCCATCCGGGACTCTGAATTCCCGGTTATTGGGTTCGCACCGGAAGGCACGGACTGGAATGATGGCAACTTGATGCGCCCCTTTCCCGGTACCGGACGCTTTTTGGCGAGTCTGGCCAATGAAAAACTGGTTTTTCTTCCGGTTGGTACCTATGAGGAGGCAGGCAATTTCATTGTCAAGATAGGCTCCCCCTATCGATTGAAATTCAATCCTTCCAGGTCACATCAAGATCTGGATGCAGCTGTGATAGATGAGGTAATGGGCAGGATCGCAGCCTGCCGGCCGCCCAGCATGCGTGCAATGAACCCGACCCGGACGGATTAAGGTTAATCCTTACTTTCCCGAGTTGCGCGTTTTATAGCCAGTTCCTTGCGCACTTCAAGATGTCTTTTTTTGGTTAATGGATACTTCCAGGCAAGGATCATTGACACGACAAGCAATGCAGCCGGGAATGGTCCCATAAGCATCCGCATGGCAGTCAATGTATCCTTCGACTGCGCCACTCCGGGTACGTAGTGGGTAATATTCAGGATCCATTGCATAAAAGCCAGTGTGAAGGCGACGCCGGTTTTTTGAATGAATACCAGAAATCCATAATACGTACCTTCCCGACGTTTTCCCGTTTCAAGCTCATCCACCTCGATGACATCCGGCACCATCGACCAGGGTACGACATGAGCGGCTGCCACACCGAGCCCCACCGAGACAGCCAGTACGAACACCAGCGCTTGATGACCCGGCTGGATCACTGCCAGGATCAACATCACCACCGTCCACCAGGATAGCCCGATGATATAGGCTTTCTGCTTGCCCAGACGGTTTGCCATCCAGACCATGACCGGGATGCACACCAGCGCACCTAGTTGAAGCAATCCCAGAATGATATCGAGTTGTTCCGGCATCAGGACGACATATGTAACGTAATACTGGAACAACGCGCTTGCCAGAGAAATCGTCACCCAGGCAGTCATATAGATACCGGCCGCAAATCTGAAAGCTCTGTTGCGAAAGGTCGAGATAAACCCTCTGAATAAGTTTTCTCCTACCAGGGGCGTGTCGCTGTAATTCTCTTTGATATTGAAAAATAGAAGCAGGTATGGAAAAATTGCCAATATACCAAAAGCCACTGCTACGACCATATAGCCGGTTTTTAATTCACTGAAGAGCCCGGTAACCAGGGGAATGGACAGTGCTCCGATCAATCCACCCAGCATGCTGAAAGTCATTCGATATCCATTCAGGCGCGTCCGTTCATCGTAATCTTCGGTCAATTCAGGGGTTAATGCATTGTACGGCACAGCCAAAAGTGTGTAGCCTGAATCGAAGAGCAAATATGCCACCAAATAATAAGCTGCCAGGCCGATTTGATTGGAAATGGGCGGGATCCACCACAACAGAATAAATGCGATGGCAAAGGGGACAGTCACAAATAAGAAAAATGGACGGCGCCTTCCCCATCGCGAACGCACCCGGTCGGCCAGAACACCGAACAATGGGTCATTAATCGCATCCCAAATACCCCCAATTAATAAAACAGGAGCCGCATACAAGGGTGGGAGTTTCGCCACATCTGTCATAAAGAATGCGAAGAAAAATCCAAAAATGGTGGTGGTAGATGAATTACTCCAATCCGCCAGGCCGTAGATCAGCTTTGTGCGAAAAGGTAGCCGTTCACTTTTAAGGGAAGAAATAGGTGTTGAATCCATTATTAATAATAAATATTCCTCAGAGTTGCTTCTGATATAGTTTATAGCGCCGGTACACTTTGTATCCAAGGTTTTCCTGAAAACGGTTGCTTTTTTCGTTCTCGGCGCCCGTCAAAGACATATCCATCTCCCTGTACCCCTTTGAAAATGCAGCCCGCGCCACCTCGAGGACTAACAACGTCTCAATTCCACGGTTTTGATATTCGGGTAACACCATAAGAATCTTAAATGTGCCACATGTCGGTTTACGGGTAGCCATCCATAATCGCAATGCTCCTGCCGGTCCCATATGTCCATTGGCTTTTTGCAGCGCTCCTGTCAAATCAGGCAGTGCCAGCGCAAAAGCAACGGGGATGCCTCCCACCTCCGCCAGCAATGCCAGTTCGGGATCGATGAACGGCTTGAAAGAATCCGCAAATGCTTTAAACTCATCCCGTGGAATCGGAATATAACCAGGTAACGGGCTTAAAGCTTGATTGTAGATGTCACAAGCCAGGTTTATGTCATTTTCCCACTGTTTGAGATTGACCTGCCGGATGGCAATATCATTTCTCTGGCGCAGTCTTTCGACCACTCTTAACAACTTGTCTGAAATAAAATCCTCGATTTGCAGGGCATCAGGCGGAGCGAACGCCATCCTGGCGACCATTTCGTTAAAAGGTTCATAACCCGCCCGCTCCACAAGATTGGCATAGTAAGGAGGGTTATGGGCTTCCAATATGGCAGGCCGGCTGGCGAAACCCTCTACAAGTACGCCACACTCATCCGTCGGGCTGGGGCTATAGGGACCCCGCACAGTCCTAATTTTGTGTTCCCTCAGCCAAGCTTCTGCGCTGCCGAATAATACATTGGCAGTTTCCTGGTCATTGATACAATCAAAAAAACCGAATATCCCTTCCTTTGAATTTAATACCTGATTATGATGATGGTCAATAATGGCCGCAATCGTCCCAACCGGCATGCCCTCCCGTGTGGCCAGGAATAACTCCCGTTCGGCATTATTCCAAAACTTATTCCGCTCCACATCCAATTTCGCACGCCGTTCGCTGATCAACGGGGGAACCCACTTTTGGTCATGCTTATTGACAACCCAGGGGAATTTTATGAATGCATTTAGATCATGAGAACTTCGAACTGGGAATACCATGATGCTCAAAGGTTTTCTTCACTCCTTATATCGACCAACGCACAAAAAGAGCGTTGGAGATACAGTGTCCGGCGGATCGTTCTTCAGTGATCAGCTCACCCACTTCAAATTTGCCTTTCATACCGGTCAATAAGTCCTTCAGGCTGTAGTAGAGGGTCAATGACGAGGTCGCTACGGCATAAGCTGTTAATACGACAAACACCGGTTTAGGGCTCAGCAGATTCCGACAGGCGCTCAATAAATCAGGCATCAACTTGAAAAATTCCCAGATCTCCCCTTTTGGCCCACGCCCGAACTTGGGCGGGTCGAGGATCAAGCCATCATACTGTGAAGCCCGCCGACCTTCGCGTGCCACGAATTTGAATGCATCATCCACCAGCCAGCGGATGGGACGCTCTTCAAGACCAGATAGAGTTTGATTTTCGCGACCCCAGGTAATCACCTTTTTTGATGCATCCACATGTGTGACCTGAGCGCCAGCCCGGGCAGCAATGAGGCTTGCCAGGGCGGTATAGCCAAAAAGATTAAGCACTTTTAGCGGCCGGCTTGCCTGCTGGATGCGCTCCGAGATCCAATCCCAATGAGTGGCTTGTTCCGGGAATACGCCCAAATGGCGGGAACCCGAAAGCATCGCCCAGAAGCGCAGGTTGTTGTAACTCATCTGCCACCGCTCGGGTAACTCTTTTCTGGCAACCCAATTGCCGCCATTTTCGCCCGGACCCGGTTTGAATTCAGCATCTGCCCGTTGCCACTCGGACTGGGGTGCCGAAGGTTGCCACATGGCTTGAACCTCGGGACGTATGACGGTGCATTCTCCGAAACGCTCAAGCTTTCTCCCGTTGCCGCTATCCAGTAACGAGTAATCGTGCCAACCTGGTGATTTAAGTAATATGATCTGGGGTGTTTTTTGCTGGTTGGATTGCTCTTTCATCGCTGTGAGTATACCAGCTTGTCTGCCGGGAGAATACGTTTATGTGAGTCACAAAATCCACGAATTAATGATTTATGAGAAAGAGCATGGATCACGTCAGGATGTGTCATAATATTCGCATGGAAACCAAATCTACCAGGAAGGGGTCCGGTTGCCTGCCCCTCAGGTTATTCACCGGGTGTGGAGGACTCGCCGTCGGAATTCCAATGCTCCTGCTGGCGATTTACATCGGCTTATGGGGTATGGGTGGATTGTTGGTTATCGCCGACAGATTACAACCCTCTGATGCCATCGTTGTTCTGAGCGGCGGCAGCACTGACCGAATTAAATACGCTGCAGCGCTGTATCGTGACAGCTTTGGAGAGTACCTGATCCTGACCGAGACGGGCATCAATTATCCGGGGAATCCAAAGGTTGCCACCCAATATAGCCGGGAGTTGGCAATGGACCAGGGTGTTCCAGAAGATGTTATCCTTGCGCCTGAAACTGTCGTCGACAGTACTGCCGACGAAGCTCAAACTGTCAGAAATACTGCGGAAGCAAGCGATTTTTCCAGACTGATCGTTGTCACCGATCCGTACCACACCTTCCGTACCCGCCTCATCTTTCAGACCATTTTCCGGGGATCTGGCATTAAGGTCATGGTTCACCCTACGAGCGGCCATTGGTACGATTCCTCTACATGGTTTTTAAGCCGTGATGGATGGAACACTACCCTGTCAGAATATGTTAAAACTGTCGGTTTTTTACTTGGGATCAGATAAGAGTGGTTTAGATATAATAAATGAAGAAAGCCGCTTGAAGCGGCTTTCTTGTTTGTTTTTTTACTTGTGTGGTTTTACTGGACTTCCACGACTTTGGCAGCCTGGAGACCCTTGGGACCCTCTTCGATCGAGAATTCCACCTTTTGGCCTTCCTTGAGGCGTTTGTAGCCGTCCATCTCAATAGCTGAGAAATGCACGAAGACATCCTCACCATCTTCACGGCCGATAAAGCCGTACCCCTTGGTGGCATTAAACCACTTGACGGTCCCAACAAAACGATCTGACATTTTAACTTTCTCCTACAAAGTGATTTCGATATCTCCTTAGCCTAAGGGGATATCCAAGGCACAAGATTATCACGCCTTATTATCACTGTCAAGAATGAGTTTTCCTGCCTAATTTGTATTATTGTTTATATCCAATTTTCCTTAACAACTCTTTCCGCCAGATGATGTCAGCATCACCTTCGATGCCTTTGGGTTTTGATCCCTCAATCACACCCAACACACCCCGTCCTTCATTATTATCCGCTACCACGACTTCCAACGGATTATGGGTCGCGCAAAATATAGAGGCAACCTCGGGAACGTTCTTGATGGCATTTAACACATTGACTGGCCAGAATCCCTCCGCCAGAAAAATAACGAAGCTGTGCCCCGCTCCGATTTCCATCGCTGTCTTTTTCGCCATTTCCATCATTGAAACATCCGTCCCACTGTAACGCACCAGGCACATACCCGATGCTTCACAAAAAGCCAGCCCAAATTTAATCCCCGGAACGCTGGTCACGAGTGCTTCATGCAAATCCTCAACCGTCTTAATGAAATGTGCCTGACCGAGAATGAAACCGACCTCGTCTGGTTTTTCCACTTTCACCTGGATGATATCCATGATTCCTCCTTCATTCTATCTTACTGGTTGAATCAAATGTCTTCTATGGATTAAATCGGATCGGATGCAAGTACATCCACCTGCTCCAGTGCATGATACGAAGAGCGTACCAGCGGAGCGCTCTCGACCCAACGAAATCCCAATTCCATACCATACCGTTTCAATAATTCAAATTCATCCGGGGTGTAATAACGCCGGATCGGAAGGTGTCGCCTTGATGGTTGCAGGTATTGCCCAATGGTCAGGATATCAACCTCCCAGCGACGCAGTTCGGTCATGGTCTGCTGGACCTCTTCCAGCGTTTCACCCAGCCCAACCATGAGACCCGATTTTGTCAGCACCTCAGGATTCAACCGTTTCGCATTCACCAATGTATCGTGCGACCATTCCAGATGGTCCTGCTTCTGCACAGTTGCATATAGACCCGCGACCGTCTCAATGTTATGGTTCAATATCTCGGGGTTGGCATCCATTACAATTTTAAGTGCCTGCCGGCTGCCCTTGAAATCAGGGATGAGGACTTCGACAGAACAACCCGGTAAAAATTCATGGATATCTCGAATAACCATGGCAAAGAGGGGCGCGCCGCCATCCTGACGTTCGTCGCGGTTTACGCTGGTAATAACGGCATGTTTCAGTCTCATCGCTCTGGCCGCCTGGGCGACACGCGCAGGTTCCTGCCAGTCAAGCGGTGACGGTATGCCATGTTTGATATCACAGAATCCACACGAACGTGTGCATACATCCCCCAAAATGAGAAAGGTTGCCGTTCCTTGCCCCCAGCATTCCCCCAGATTGGGGCAGGCTGCCTCTTCACAGACCGTATTCAAGTCTTTCTCCCGCATTAATTGAAGCATGGCAGCATATTCCCCACCGGTCCGCGCTTTTACTTTCAACCATTCCGGTCTTCGTAATGGTTTAAGGTTGATGTCTGATGAATTGATCCGTTCACGAGTTGGAGATGATGACACTTTTTTACTTTTCCACTTTATTGAAATAATAAACCCATCTCGTATCAAACAACGATTGATCTTTTCATGCTATTAAGCTTGACCAATGCCCAGATTGTCAGGATGAACAGAATGAGCAGCCCCAAGATATTTAATGTCAGGCAGATCAATGATTCACGTCCCGTCAGATCATAGATAACCGGAAATGTGATGTAATTCAGGATATCATACCCAACGATAAACCAAACGTCAGTGATATTATCGATTGAGAGTATCAGAAACGGTAACGCCCACAACCACCACTGGGGAGAGTAGATCCTGGAGAAGATGATGAATACCAGAAAGCTTACGACAGACCCAAGCACAACTTTTTTAAAGGTATCCATGCGGGTGATAAAAATCGATAAAATACCCATGAATTGAATGATTGTAAAAACCGGGGCTGCTCTTAACAGCTCTGCCTTACCACCGGTCAGATTAACAACAATGTCGTTAATGAACCATAACAGGGTGCCAGGTTCCACTACCCGCCCCAGATGCCAACCATAAGGCTGCCAAACTGCTTGAAAACCTCCCATGATAAAGGTTGGCAATACGATCAGACTCGATACGCCCAAAAATATCAATACCGACCTCCAGGGTAGCTTCCGGGTTTGAGCAAACTCAAACGCGAGAATAAAAGGCAAGGTCAAACCAAGATACCATTTGGTAAAGACTCCAATTGCCAGAAACAGCATCGCCCAGGCGAAGCGTTTATCACGGACGAACATGAATACAAACAGGCCAAGGTATACCGACAAAATGTCAAATCGGTTCATGCTGAAATAAATAACAGATGGCAGGAATAACAGCCAGGCAAGATTTTTGCTGCCAACAGGTAACATGCGATGCATTTGCCAGACTGTCAGCAAAAACACGATCATCATGAATACTGACCAAAGGATGGAAAAACCAACGGAGACAGGCCATTCCGGAGGAAGAATCGTCTTCGCCACCCATGTTACCAAACCAAACAAACCAGCCGGTATTTGAGGATATTCTGTGGGGATATCGCGATAGGGAACTTGTCCGGTCAGGATCCAGACCCCTCGCTCTGCATAGTCTGCGCGGTCGAAGTAATCATTAATAAGTCGAGCATTTGATCCAAAATTGCTATATCCAACCAGCAACAACGTGGCGACCAATGCCACCGAGAAAATGGTCATTATTCTAAATTTCTTGGGATTTTCTGCATTGAACATGGGATAATTTTATCTTGAAAAGTCCACTTGACGTAACTATTAATTAAAAAGCAGTGCATGATAGAATCCATGCTTTGCTTAATAGAAATATTAATTAAGAAGACTACACCATAACTTCATCCGGGAATTTAAATACCAGGTCTGTATCGATCATCTGACGGACATAATTCTTGATGGCCTGATCCCTGTAGCGTTTTGTTATGTAGTAAACTCTGGCGCCACCGAGTTCATGCTGGTATTCAGGCCGCGGGTAGGATAACACTTTTTCTAACCTTTCCGATCCTTAAATGGCTGCTGGGATGTGCTCATCTGCCTGTGGTTGTAAAGGAATAAGGTTTCTTAACTTATAAATAGCTCGAACTGTTAGGATCGCAAGGGTAATCAACCCAATGGCATTGGTCGACAAGAAGAACAACGATTCACGTCCCATTAAATCATATGCAATCGGAAATCCCATATAATTAACGATGTCATAAACACTGATCAGCAGGATGTCGGATATATTGTCAATTGAAAGTAATAAGAACGGGGCTACCCATATCCACCATTGGGGAGAGTAAATCCTTGAGAAAATGATAAATAGCAGAATACTAACGGTCGATGCAAGCACGACTTTCTTAAATGAATCCATACGGGTAAATAGTATTAACAGGGCACCTGCCAATTGCAATATCGTAAAAACCGGGGTGGGAACCACGAGGTCTATTCTGCCGGTCAGATGCGGGATGATTTTGTTTACAGCCCATAACAATGTACCTGATTCAGTTCCCCGGGAAAGATGCATGCCATAGGGTTGCCAGACTGAATGAATACCACCGAGGATGAAAGTCGGTAAAACAATCAGGGTTGAAATTCCAATGAATACAAGAAATGACTTCCAGGGTAATCGGTGGGTTTGGTTAATTTCATACAATAAAATAAAGGGCAGGGTCAACCCAAGATACCACTTTGTCATCACTCCAAGCGCGAGAAAGAAAGCTGCCCAGCCAAATCTTTTTTCGCGGACAAATATAAGTAAGTTTAAACTAAAATATACCGGTAATATATCGAAACGATTGATACTAAAATAGACGACTGATGGCAAAAACATAAACCATGCAAAAGTTTTTTTACCGTTTGGTAGTAGCTTGTAGATCTGCCAGACAGCGAGAAGGAATACTACCATCATTAATAATGCCCATAGATTGTAAAATATAATTTCGCGGGATAATTCCGGGGTACTTATGCTTTCTGCTAACCAGGTCACCAAACCGAATAATACTACCGGTACCTGTGGATATTCATTTGGAGCATCCCGATACGGAACCTGCCAATTAATGAGCCATGACCCCCGGTATACATAAGCGTCCCGGTCGCGTATATCATTGATAAATCGTACGTTTGATCCAAAATTGCTATTCCCGGCAATTAGCACTAATAAAATAATAACCCATATTATGAGGGTGAATAGTTTGAAACGACGTGAATCAGGATCATTTGTATGAATCATATTGATATTTTACCCTGAATAAAACTGACCTATTAAGAAAAAAGCAGTGCAAAGGAAAACCCTTTGCACTGCGTATTAATAATATATCAATCAGGAGGCTTACACCATCACCTCTTCGGGGATGCGCATGACCTCATTTTTCTTGATCACTTCATCCGGGACCTTGAAGACCAGGTCGGTATCGATCATCTGGCGGCAATAATTCTTGATGGCAGAATCCCAATAGCGTTTTGTTATGTAATACACACGCGCACCGCCGAGTTCGTGCTGGTATTCAGGCCACGGGTAAGACGGTTGGGCCATGCCCAAACCCCAACGATGCCATCCATTGTAGCTTTCATAGGTTGCCCACCATTCCTTGTTCCCAAGGATCTCGAAACCATAGTAAGCTTTGGCATAATACATGACTGCGCCTATGCGGCCGCCGCGCACGAGTGCCATGGTATGCAGGCTGATATTGATATCCTGGCTCATCAGACGTCCGTTGGCAAAACCGGCCAGCAGACCATCGATCAAACCGACCAAGACATAAGGGTCCTTGAGGCGTTTGCGATACCAGCCGAGGATCTCTGCATAAACGCGGGCACCAACGATATCATAGAAGTCATGTTCAGCTTCCATGACCTTCTTCATATACGCCATCATCTGGGGGGCTTCTTCCAGCTTGGCCTCACGGATATACATGACACGACCGTCTTTGAGAGTGATCATCGCACCCGGCCAAGGCTTCAGGTCCATCGGAGGAGCCTGGAGCAAAGGCTCGATCTCGCGTACGTCGATCTCGATCTTTTCCTGTGATACTTTCTCTGGGGGTTCTAGATACATGGTTACCTCTCGATAGATTGACTATAGACCGACAAGATTGGCGGCCGTATTCTTTTTAATGTTTTCAGTATGTTGTGGATTATAGTAATCGCCAAATTTGGTATGGGTCTTGGCTTCGGCTTTCTTTTTCATCAGGTCCTGGTATTCATCGTCCTCGACCATCGCCACGCAACGACCGATGCAGGATTCACCATCAACGAAGCGCCAGGGGAAGAAACCAATCGTGATGCGGCGGTTAAGCAGCAGATCGATGTCACCGCCGATGCATTCGGCATGGATAATGCCCTTGGGGAACAGGTCGATATGCATCTGCTGATACTTGCTGTCATCGAAGACTTCCTCAAGTGATCCTCCGTATTTTTTGCGGAATACCTTGTCAGCTACTTTGGCTTCGCGCGGCATCCAGGTGCGGCAAATGGTGTTCATCGGGTGATCGCCTGAACCACAGTCCACGCCATACCAGGATATGCCCTTTTTTACAGCCCACTCTGCAAACTCGCGATCCGGACCCGGGTGTTTGATCATGTAACGCACCTCATCCGCAGTCGGTTGATCCCAGCCGTAGTGGTGATAACCGGTGTGAATGATCAGGATGTCGTCCTTCTTGACCTCGACCCGGTCTTCAATCATTTTTGAGGTATAGATGTCATAATCTCCACAGGCATCGCTCAAGTCGACAATAACGCCTTCATGGACGAGATAATCCAATTTTAGCGAGGCAATGTCCTTACCGGGGGTATAAAAATGGATCTCGCCATCCAGATGGGTACCCAAATGGTTCGAATGGGTAAGCAGCATGCCATTGGCGCCGTTGGGAGCGAGGCGTTTAAAATATTTCACCTGAAGCGGCTCGTAGGTTGGCCACGGCGGTGTAGCGATACCAAGCGGGATGGTTAAGTCAATGAACTTCATAGCAGTACTCCTTTCAAAAGATGGATATTTAATTATTCGGGAATAATGCCCGATAATACCGCTTCTATCTTACCAAAACCGGCTGGAATTACTATTGAGTTTTTCTGCGAAAAATTAAGCCGATTGTCATGACAATCGGCTTGTTTATTTTGTTGATTTACTCACGTCTGTATGGTTTTAAGATGGCGGCCGGACCGGTGACATTACGTCCTGCAAGCACCAAAGCGATGATGGTGACAATGTAAGGCAGTGCCAGGAATACTTCATAGGGCAGATCCATACCGGTGGCTTGCAGTCGCAACTGAAGCGCATAAACAACCCCAAAGAGCAATGCACCCCACATCACCTTAACCGGATGCCAGTTCCCAAAGATGATCAGGGCAATGCAAACCCAGCCACGACCGGCAATGATGCCATAGATGAATGTTCCAGATTGAGCCAGGGAAATAAAAGATCCTGCCACAGCCATCAACGCGCCACCGATCACCAACGCAATGGTGCGTGTTCTGTATACATTGATACCGGCCGCATCCGCTGCTTCAGGATTCTCACCCACCGCACGCATATGAAGGCCAAAATTCGTCCTGAAAACCACCCACCATACGACAGGTATCAAAGCAAATGAGATATAGGTCAACATGTATTGATCAAAGATGGGACCGAGAAAGCGGATATCTCCAAAAGGCGATACCTTCTGGAAAGGTGTAATCGTCGGCTGTAAAGGTGCATCTCCATAAACCAACACAAAAACAAACAAGGCTAAACCTGTTGCCAACAAGGTAATGCCAAGACCCGATACATGCTGATTCAAACCTAATCTCACAGAAAGCAAAGCCATCAATAAACCAGCAAAGATTCCGGAAATTAGAGCCATCAAAACTCCCAACCATAAATTTCCGGATTTATCGCCTACTACGAAACCAACAAAACAGCCCAGGAACATGGTCCCTTCAATTCCCAGGTTCAGGATACCTGCACGTTCGCTAAATAATTCCCCCAACGTGCCAAAAATCAACGGGGTGGCAATTCTCAATGTGGCGGTAATAGTACCAATAATGAATACTTCCATCAGACCCTCTTGATATGATAGTTTCTCAATAACAGCATGCTCAATGTAACCAGCAATAGCGTGGATTGAACAACATCACCCAGATAAATAGGAACACCCAATGCCCGGCTGACCGTTTGTGCGCCCGTATCGATCAAACCGATGAACAGCGCGGCAATCCCGGATCCGATCGGATTGATCCCTCCCAGTGTGGCCACGATGATGCCGGTATAGCCGAGCCCGGACGATATCGCTTCAATCAGGTGAAAATGGATCCCGGCTACCTCTCCGACTCCGGCCAGACCGGCTATTCCACCGCTCAATAACGCAGCGATGAACATAGTCTGATTTACTTTTACACCGGCAAATTGCGCAGCATCTTTCCCTAATCCGATCGCCCGCATTCGTAAACCGAATGCAGTCTGTGTCAATAGATACCAGACAAGAAACACGACAATGACAGCCAGAATGAAACCGATATGAAGCCGTGAACGTGGAAGGATTGTCGGGAAAACTGCGCTATCCGCAATGGTAGGGGATTGCGGCCAACCCGATACGGGATCACGCCATACACCATTTAGCAGGAAGCTGATAAAAAATAAAATAATCGTATTCATCAACAGCGTGGTAACCACCTCATCCACCGCATGCTTTACCTTCAAATAGGCCGGAAGCAAAGCCCAACCGACACCTGCAATAAAACCACCCAGGATCATGCACGGGATGGCTATGTAAGGTGGCAGTTTCCCTACAGCCATGCCAATTCCCCCTGCAGCGATTGCTCCTGCAAGTAATTGCCCCTCTGCACCGATATTCCAGTATCCGGCGCTGAAAGCAACGGTAACTGCAATACCCGTCATGATGATGGGCGTACTTTTCACCAAAACTTCAATGGCGCTGACTTTGTTGGAAAGTGGAGCAATCAGGAATTGATAATATGCTTCGAATGGATTTGCACCGGCAATAATAACGAATACCGCTGTGATGATAAAGGTCACCACAATGGCAATAATCGGGATCAGTGGACCAAACCAAATAGGCGCCGGCTCTTTAACGATAATGAATTTCCTCATCGATCTATCTCCATGCTCCAGACATCATCAAACCAAGATCGTTTAGATTCGCCCTGGCTGCCGGCAAGGTGTTTACGATACGACCTTCGTATATTACAGATATCGTATCAGAGAGAGCCAGGATTTCATCCAGATCTTCCGAAATCAATAGAACAGCCGATCCCCGGTTGCGTTGTTCCAATAATTTACTTCGTACATATTCTGTTGCGCCTACATCCAAACCGCGGGTCGGCTGTGAGGCGATAACCACCTTTGGCTCCAGGGAAAGTGCGCGAGCCAGAAGCACTTTTTGCATATTTCCACCGGATAATTTTCGGGCATGATCTGAAGGCTCTGCTTTTATCTGATATTCTTTTATTAATCTTTCAGCGTGCTCGTTTATTTCCTTCTTATTTAAACGTCCAGATTTTACAAAACGGTCAAGGTTTTCCAAAGCCAGGTTTTCAGCCACCGAAAGCTCACCCACCAGGCCACTATGTCGATCTTCAGGTATTCGCCCAACACCAGATGAAGCGATTTTTGCCGGATCAGCATGCGTTAAATCCTGACCATTCATAACGATGCGCCCACCATGCACCTTGGTGGTCCCTGCCAATACCTGCGAAAGTTCGGATTGTCCATTACCCGATACGCCTGCCAAACCCAGTACTTCCCCGCTTCTTACATTCAAGCTTACCCCTTTAATTGCCGGTAATCCCTTTTTATCCTTGACTTCCAAATTTTCGATTTTAATTAAAACATCACCCTTTGGTTTTTCGCTCTGTTTTTTAATCCCAAATGACTCCCGCCCGACCATCATCATCGCCAATTTCTTTGGGGAGGTATCACAAATTGGTACAGTCCCGATCATCGCGCCATCACGCAATACTGAAACAGTAGCGCAGATTGACATGACTTCATTCAGTTTGTGACTGATAAATATTATCGTCATGCCATCCTGTCTCAAACGTTCCAGTGTTTTAAATAACAAGTCCACCTCCTGAGGAACCAGTACTGCAGTAGGCTCATCCAGGATTAATATTCGCGCATTTCGATATAATGATTTAAGAATTTCCACCCGCTGTCGTTCTCCAACAGAAAGGTGGCGAATAATTGCAGAGGGGTTTACTTCCACACCGAGTCGTTCTGAAGCGTCACCAACTTCCTTGATGATCTTTTTCGGTTCGATCTTGAATCCACGCTTGTATCCCATAACAATGTTTTCAGCTACGGTTAAGGTGGGTACAAGGGTAAAATGCTGTGTTACCATGCCAATACCATTATTAATAGCATCTTTGGGTGATTGAATTTGAGTTTCCTTCTCCCTTAGATAGATCTTGCCGCTATCCGCCCGGTATAATCCATAGAGAATGCGCATCAAGGTGGTTTTTCCAGCGCCATTCTCTCCCAGCAACGCCCTGATCTCACCTTCCTGAATTGAAAAATTAATATTGTTATTGGCAATCACGTGTCCAAATTGCTTCGTGATGCCTTTCATATCCAGTATTGCCATGATCCTACCCTATAAATATCAGGTGACGAGGTGGTTACCTCGTCACCTGAAAACAAATCTAGTTGACTGCAGCCGGTTGCGCTTCAGAGATATCTACGCGGAATAGACCAGCGCGGATTGCCTCTTCTTTTGCTTTGACAGCTGCTACAAGATCAGCAGGAAGGGAACTCTCGGTGCTATGGTAAGGAGCTAATGAAGCTCCACCCTTGGCAAACATGCAGAAATCTTTGAGATCCTGTGACGTATAGGCACCTGATTTAATCTGTGAAATCAGATAGTCAACCGTTGGAGTTAAGTTCCAGACTGCACTGGATACGACTTTATCAGGCGCCAGTTCATTCTGGTCCACCATATTTCCAAACACCCACAGATCTTTTTCCACTGCGGCTTCGATAACACCCTGGCGTTCGGCATAGAGGACATCCGCGCCGCTATCAACAAGGGCAAGCGCAGCTTCCTTGGCGGCAGCCGGGTCGAACCAACTGTTTATGAAAGTAACCAGTACCTTCACATCGGGTTTGGTTTCGCGGGCACCGGCAATAAAAGCATTGACCAAACGATTGACTTCAGGGACTGGGTAACCGCCCACGACACCAACTGTGCCGGTTTTAGTCAGACCTCCAGCCAGCATACCCAACAAATAGGCCGGTTCATGGATCCAGTTGTCAAACACTGAGAAATTGGGTTCTGCCGGTCCCAAGCCGGATCCAAATACAAACGCGATTTCCGGATAATCAACTGCCACGCGCCGCACTGCCTCTTCGTTGCCAAATGCATCACCTATGATCAGGTCATACTTGCCAGAGTCTGCCACTTCGCGCAGTACTCGTTCGAGGTCACCTGAATAGCCAAGGTCTTCGGTGAACTCATAAGTGAGCTTGCCTTCGTCCTGTGCTTTATTCATAGCTGTATGAATAACACTATCCCAGGCTTCCACTGTGACTGCCGCAAAAATACCATAGGCTGCCAGTTTTTCTTCTCCGGCCACCGGTGCTGTCGTGGCAACCGGTTCGGTCGCTTTGGGTGCACAGGATACCAACAAGGTTAACAGCATAATACTCAATAAAACAGATGCAAAAACCTTTTTCATGATCTTATCCTCCATGTGTTAATGACGAACAACAGCAATTTCGATGTGAATCAATTACATTTATCAGGAACCACCTCCTTTTATTCAACATTTGTATCCTATCGAAAAATGGTTGGAAATCTTTTGTTTGCCATTAATCGTTTAATAAATATTAAAATTCCTGTATCAATTATTTATCCAGAAGTGCAACTTTTTCCTGATCCACCAATCTTCCACCACTGATGACATACTGCGGCGCATCGTGGTATCGGAAGGCTTCCACCATTTTTTTCTCTTTCAACACGACCAGGTCTGCAACTCCACCAACCTCCAGTTTACGGTCCTTCAAACCGATCGCTTTAGCGGCCTTGGTAGTGACCATGTCGTACAAGGTTTCCATATCCTGGTTGGTGGTCATCCAGAGTAAATGGGAATTAATGAATGCGACCTCCAACAGGTTGTTCCTCCCATATGGATAGTATGCATCCGAAATATCATCTTGCCCGAGGCAGACCAATACATTCTCTTCTAATAGTTCACGAACCCGTGCATGCAATGGGCCGGTATGAGGATCACTGACGACTGCCATCTCCGCTCTTCTCAACAAAGCTGCCAGTTTTTGGAAGTATGGCATGGGGTAAAGTGCCATCGCACGGGCATGGTGCCCGAGAGATCGACCATGCCACCCGCGTTTAATAGTTTCAAGCGCCATTAATTCCAGTGTTCTTAATCCTGCATCACCTGCGTCGTCAACAAGCATGGATACGGGTTTGTCAAATTCCTCAGCCAAGTCATAGCAAAACTTTACATGAGCGCGCATGTCCTCGTCGGTGTACTCGATCCAGGGAATACCGCCAACCACATCAGCTCCCAACTCCATGGCCTGGCGCATCAATTTATCAGCGCCAGGTTCTCTTGCCAGACCATCCTGGGCGAATGCAACCACTTGAATATTTAATACATCCTTGAACTCTTCGCGCGCCCGGATCAATGCCTTCACACCCTCAAGGCGAGCTTTATTGTCAACGTCTGCCAGGGCTCGAATATTTATGCATCCGTATTTGGCTGCTTCCACCAATGCCCTACGGACATTCTTGATGATCCATTTTTCATCGTATTTTTCCTTAACTCTGGCAGCCAGCTCTATGCCTTTCATGGTCTTACCCATATTGCTATCCACACTCAGGTAGGTGGTTAGTGCCTCCTCATCCATCATTTGGAGTGTGTATACCTTGCACAGATGCAAATGTGCATTAGCAAAAGCTTCTGTAACCAGATTTCCACCTGCGTCAATTTCCACCTCAGCAGGTGTGTTCACTTTTTGTGTGATTTCAGCGATCTTACCACCGGAAATACCAATTTCAACAAGGTCCGTTCGGTTTCGAAGTTTTGCTCCCCGAATTACCAGTTCCACGTGTTCAGGCATAGGATTCTCCTTGGCAGTGATAAAGCTTTATTGTATGGTTGTCCTATTTCTCAAGCAATTATTATATCGAATATTATTTTTGTTATTACAAATTAGTAATCGTGATTATTCTAACACATCCACTAGTTCAAATACGGCCATCTGGTGGTAATCGACTTTACAACTGGTTATCAACGTGCCTTTTCAAGTGCCTCCTTCACCCTTTTTTTGTCAGCAGGCGTATCATAAATTCTGACACCGATTGCATCAAATATGGCGTTCAGAATGGCAGGGGCAGTAGCCAACTGGGGAGCTTCTGCAAAACCTTTGGCACCTCGTGGACCTAGAGGATGGGGCACTTCAACGATCAATGAAACAACTTCCGGTGTCATTTCAGCCAATGGCATCCTGATTTTATGAAGAGAATCGGTCGTATTGATCCCATTTTCAATCAGGAATTGTTCGGATAATGCCATCCCAATACCCATCATGACCCCGCCGTGGATTTGCCCTTCGATGGCAGGTCTGCTGATTATCTTGCCGACATCAACCGACGCCAAAACTTTCAATACTTTAACCTCACCAGTCTCCGGATCGACCTCTACAATTGCAGCCTGAGTCGTGTATGCGTAACAAAAGTGCGTAGGCTGGGAGCGAAAATCAGACGTTCCCCATTTGGATATATATTTTTTCTCAAATATCTGGGTGGAAGGAGGAGCCACATATCTCTTTTCCATCCGGAAATGATTCCCAAGCTCCTTGAGCTCGACACTTTTTCCGCTTTCTTGATCGATAATCCGGCTGCCATCAATTTTTAAAGTGGAAGGGGTGCTTCCGATGTGATCAGCAGCCCGGTTGAATAACTCCTCTTTAAGCGCCTCACAAGCCATGACCAATGCATTCCCAGATAAGAATGTTTGTCTTGATGCTGTTGTTGATCCGGTCACGGGAGTCACCGCTGTGTCAGGACCGTAAACCGATATAAGATCTGGCGCTATGCCGAGTTCTCGGGTCGCCATCGTAATCAATCCGGTTTGAGACCCTTGACCGTATTCATGCTGGCTATGGCGAATCGTTAGACGTCCGTCAACATCAAGATCGAGGATTGCTCCGGCTTCTTCCGGCAGGTGGTGGCCAAAACCAATATTTTTTACAGCACTGGCAACCCCGACACCAATTTTCTTGCCATTGGAAACCGGAATCGGCGTTTTCTTAAGTTCATCCTTGACAGCTTGGATCGTTTGCTTTATTCCCGCAACACCCGGTTCCAAAACATGGTCTGCAACAGTTACAAGGCCATCCGCAAGCGCATTGATCATGCGAAAATCCAGCGGATCCATTTTTAATGCGCGCGCCATGTCGTCCATCTGCTGTTCAAGACCGATAGCGATCTGGTTCACACCAAAACCGCGCATGGCTCCTGCAAGCACATTGTTGGTATACCATGATTCAGCAATAATTTTAACCGCAGGTACATGATACGGTCCGGCAGCAAATACAGCCGTATTTTCCAGGACATCGAGCCCAAGTGAACAATATGCGCCGGTGTCCAATGTAAATTTAGCATCGATAGCGAGGAAATGGCCATCTGCATCTGCGCCGGTTTTAAAATGCATCCAGGCCGGATGCCTCTTCACGTGCACCCGCAGCGACTCTTCCCGAGTCAATGTGATTTTGACCGGTTTCCCAGTTTTAAGGGTACCCAGCGCGAGGTGTTGGTGAAAAATGATGTCCTCTTTGCCGCCAAAAGCACCACCGGAGATCAAGGCGATCACACGAATCTTTTCGGGGGGCATATCCAGGATTTCGGATAGCTGCTTACGGTCATCGAAAGCGGATTGGGTTGGATACTTGATGACGACGCCACCGTCCTCTGAAAGATATCCAAGCCCGGACTCAGGTTCCAAGAAACCATGTTCGATAAACGGGGTAGTGTAATCTCCTTCAATTACCACAGCACATTTTTTAAAAACTTCATCTACGTCTCCCCGCACGATGGATACCTGATGCAATAAATTTCCTTTTTCATGAACTTTGGGCGCGTCAGACCGGGCAGCTTCCTGTGGTGAAAAAACGCCTGGTAACACCTTATACTCCACCTTGATCCTGCCAACAGCTTCCGCTGCAATCTCAGGAGTATCGGCAAAAACAGATGCGATTGAATCACCAATATATCGTACCTTTGTACTTGCTATGGCGGGTTGGTCGCGGATGACCATGCCACATTGATTCTTTCCAGGAATATCCTTCGCGGTGATGACTGCCTTTACCCCCGGTAAAGACTCTGCCTCTGCGGTATCAACGCTGATGATCTCCGCATGGGGATGGGCAGACCAGAGAATCTTGCCGTACAGCATGCCATCCATCGTTAGATCATCGGCATATTGCATCTTGCCAGTGACCACCTGGGTTGCTATGTCATCCAGTATGGGGTGTTGGGGCTCAGCTGTTGGTGGAATATCCTCGTGATGGGATGTACCTGCTCGCCGCTCAGCTGCCAGTTGAATCGCCTTGATAACATTGACGTAACCGGTACAGCGACATAGATTATGATTTTGAGTTAGAGCCTTTTTTATTTCTGGCACACTCGGATTTGGGTTGGCATCCAGCAATGCTTTTGTGCACATGATCATACCTGCGGTGCAAAAACCACATTGTATCGCTCCGGCATCAATAAAAGCCTGCTGGATTGGATCCAATTCGCCGTTGGCAGCCAATCCTTCGATGGTCAATATTTCCGCACCATCCAGACGGTTTACTTTAATAAGGCAGGAGCGGGTCAATTTTCCATCGATAATTACAGAGCAGGCTCCGCAATGACCATTGGAACAGCCATCTTTGGTGCCTGCCAATCCAAGATCATCGCGCAGGTATCTCAACAGGGATTGCTTGGCCGGCACCTGTGCAGAGACCGGTTTACCATTGACTTTCATCTCGACTGGGATCATATCCTCTGTCATTTAAATGCTTCCTTATAGTCTATTAATAAATATGTTCCGTTCAATTGATCGCAGAAACTTTGGTCTGGTCGATTAATTTCCCATCAGCGATGACATACAGAGGTGCTTCGTGGTTCCTGAGCGTTTCGACCACATTTTTCTCGCGCAGGACTACCAGATCAGCAACGCCACCAGGTTTCAGTTCATAATTGTCAAGCCCAATGCACTGCGCTGCCCGGGTGGTGACCATGTCATAGAGTGTCTCCAGGTCAGCATAGGTGGTGAACCATAACAGGTGTGCGCAAAGGAATGCGACTTCCATCATGTTGTTGCGACCGAAAGGATAATAGGCATCCGAAATATCGTCCTGCCCAAGACAAACCAATACCTGTTCATCCAGCATTTCCCTCACGCGCGCATGCAGGGGGCCGGTATGTGGATCGCTGACGACCCCCATACCGGCCTTCTTCAGCAAGGCAACCACTTTTTGAAAATAGGGGGTCGGGTATAGCGCCATCGCCCGTGCATGATGCGCCAGGGAGCGACCTTGCCAGCCGCGTTTGATTGTTTCGATGGCCATCACCTCGAGGGAGCGCAACCCGGGATCACCCGCATCATCCACCAACATGGATACCGGCTTCTTATATTTAACGGCCAGATCAAAACAAACCTCAACATGCTTTTTAATATCCTCATCGGTAAACTCGATCCAGGGAATACCACCTACCACGTCAGCGCCGAGGTCCATCGCCTGTTTCATTAATTCAGCAGCACCCGGTTCGCGGACAATGCCATCCTGCGCAAAAGCCACAACCTGGATATCCACAATTCCTTTAAATTCTTCACGAGCCCTGATTAAAGATTTAACACCTTCAAGCCTGGCCTTGGTATCCACATCGGCAAAGGCGCGGATATGAAGTGTGCCAAATCTGGCAGCTTCTTTTACCGCCCGGCGAACATTTTTGATAATCCATGATTCGTTATAGTTATCCTTAACACGCGCAGCCAGTTCGATGGCCGTCATGGCTTTCCCCATATCCGCACCATGATAATCCTTGAGCGCGGCTTCATCCATCATCTCCAATGTGTAAACCTTGCAGAGATGCAGGTGAGGATTGACAAAAGCCTCGGTGACCATATTACCAACCGCATCGATCTCAACAGGACCATGACCAGCTAGTTTTGGTTGGATGTCAGTAATTTTGCCACCATTGATTCCAATATCGAATAATTTTTCTGATTTCCCTCGCAGCGATGCATTACGAATGATCAGGTCAAATTGATCAGGCATGCGTTCCTCCATAAATAAAAATAATCATCAGAACCATATTAAAACAAACCTGGGTACCCTTTGGCAGCGTCTAAAGCGTACTTCTGATCATATTGGGTACCCAGGTTCTGGTTTCAATCCTACTTAACAACACCCGCATCAACCAGGGCGAGGTAGACTTTTTCTGGCAGATAAGGTGGTGACCCCACCCTCACACCGGTGGCATCAAAGATCGCATTGGCAATGGCGGGGATGGTTGGCACCATGGAGTGTTCGCCAATTCCACGCGCGCCAAACGGACCGTCATCCTGTGGTACCTCAACGATGATGGAATCGATTTTCGACGGAGCATCAGTCGTGGTGGCGATCCGGTAATCCACAAAACTCGGGTTCTGGAGAACACCCTCTTTCAATTTAAGCCCTTCAAAGATAGCAGTGCTCAAACCCATGACGAAACCGCCTTCCATCTGGGCTCTGACGAGCTCCGGGTTGATGGCTTTACCGACATCGAATGCCCCTACCGCCCTTAGGATCTCCACCTTGCCGGTGAGGGTATCCACTTCGACCTCAACCGCCTGACAACCGGTGGTGTAATGAACCACCGCCCGATCCCCCTGCCCGGTCTCAGGATCGAGCCCGGTGACGTAGGTGGGCATGAAGCTGCCACGTCCGACTATTGGTCCGCCAATCCAGCCATTGAAATTCTCTTTCGGCATGCCGTAGATGACGATATCTTTCAACGAGACGGATTCCTCACTCTTGTAGGAAATCACATTGCCGTTGACGATATCCAGGTCATCGGGGTCTTCCTTCCAGGCTTTGGCAACCATTTCAACGATTTGCTGGCGGGCATCGCGGGCAGCATTCACAACCGCATTACCCATCGACCAGGTCAATCGACTGGCGACCGTCTGCCATTCGTAAGGGCTGACGTCAGTGTCGATCGGTTTGGCGATCCTGACATGATCGACCGGTACGCCCAGTGCGCCAGCTGCCAGTTGCGACATGACCGTATGTGTGCCCTGACCTATTTCCTGCCCACCGATACCGACTGTCAGGGTGGCATCTTCATTCAACTCGACCCAGGCGCTGGAGCCTGCATTGGGGGACATGGCTGGAGCTTTCCACATGCAAGCAATGCCTTTACCGCGCAGTTTATCAGGGGCAGAAGGCTTCTCCTTTTTACCCCAATCGATCGCCTTGGCAGCTTTTTCGATACACTGCGATAAACCGGTGGGATGCATGACCATGCCGGTAACTATAATATCTCCCCCTTGGACGCAATTCAATAGACGGAACTTGACCGGATCCATTTTGATCGAGTAAGCCAGTTCATCAATGCACTGCTCGAGACCCGAGTGCATTTCCGGCATACCGAATCCGCGCATGGGACCGGTGACCGGGTGGTTGGTATAGACACAATAGCTGTCCGTTTTTACATTCGAAACATCATAGGGTCCGCTGGAGCTGTACCCAGAGGCACGGGTCATATTGACTGCGTATTCGGTGTAGGCTCCGCTGTCCCAATAGAACTTGTTTTCCATCGCGAGCAGCTTACCATCCTTGTCACAGCCCATCTTGAAGTACGCCACCAGACCCTGGCGAACGAAAGCTGTGTAAAATTCTTCTTCTCGGGTCAGGCGCAGTTTCACCGGGCGGCCACGCACTTTCATGGCAATGGCGACCACCAGCGATTCCATGCTGGCGCCGGCCTTGCAGCCGAAACCACCGCCTACGTAAGGAGCAATAACTTCGATATCTTTATGAGATATACCCAATGCTGTGGCTATTAAATTTCGCTGCGCAAATGGTGACTGCGAAGTCGACCACAGCATTATCTTTCCGGTATCCTCTGCGCGGGCGATCACAATATGAGTTTCGATCGGGACGTGCTGAACGTGCGGGATCTGGTAGCGGTGCTCCACGACGGCTGCACAATTCTTCCAGGCGCCTTCAACATCGCCTTTTCGAATCTTGAAATGATTCGAAATATTCGTTCCGGCCTGAGGGAAGATGAAGTTCGCAACGGTATAATCACCCAGTTTGGGATGAATTAGCGGTGCTTCCTTGGTCGTTCCATACTCGGGGTCAAATACAGCAGGCATGGGTTCATACTCGACCTCGATCAGGTCGAGCGCTTTCTCAGCCAATTCTTCACTGACCGCAGCGATACCGGCAACCGGTTCGCCAACAAAGCGGGTTTTCTCGGTCGCGAAAATCTGCCGGTCCTGCAAGTACAACCCGGTAAAACCCGGGAAATCCTTGCCTGTTACCACACATTTAACTCCGGTCAGTGCCAGCGCTTTGCTGGCATCGATTTTTAATATCCTGGCATGTGGATACGGACTTCGTTTGATGCGGGCGAACAGCAGACCCGGTCCGAATTGAATATCATCGGTAAAAATGGCGGAACCGGTGACCTTCTCACGGGCATCGACGCGCGGGATACTTTCACCAACCGGGGCAGGGATCTTGTCATTGGATTTTTGTGATTTGTCCATTTTTCCTCCAAATCAGCAGGGCACATGCCTGGGAATTAACCACTCCCAGACAGGCTTTGTGCTATGCTGCCTCCTTCTGCAGTTCAGCGGCTGCGTGAACCGCTTCAATGATGCGGATGTACCCTGTACAACGGCATAAATTGCCCACCAGGGCTTCTCTAATCTCAGCTTCACTGGGATCCGGGTTGCGTGACAACAATGCCTTTGCGGAAATCAGGATGCCCGGCGTGCAGAAACCGCATTGCACACCTCCCTTGTCAATGATGGTTTTTTGGATCACATCGAGCTCGCCTTCCTTGGCAAGACCTTCCACAGTGATGAGCTCAGCGCCGTCAGCTTCAACAGCCAGAACCATGCAGCTATTGACCGGTTCACCGTTCATGAGAATCGTGCATGCACCGCATTCTCCTGCTGCGCAACCATTCTTTGTCCCTGTCATGGCTAGTTTTTCCCGTAACATGGACAAAAGCGTCATATTTGAAGGAACATCAACCTGTTCAAACCCGCCATTGATTTTGACGGTAATTTTATGAGTTGACATAATTGTTATCTCCGTTTTCCGGCTGCACTATTTAATTTTCGCCCAGACTTCAGCCAACGCCTTGCGGGTCAGGTTGCGGACCATCAGCTTCCGATAACGGGCGCTGCCGCGCACATCATCAATCGGAGTGCACGAATCCATCGTAATTGTAGCGGCCTCTTCGAGCACAGCATCGCTGATTGGTTTTTCTGCCAAAAGCGCTTCTGCCGTTGCCGCTACAAATGGCACCGGGGCTACCGATGCCAGTGCAATATGGAAACGGAAGCCGGATTTGGCGGTGCTGTCAGGGTATCCCATAACCGTCACGCCTACTATGGAGAGATCGCTCAATACATTGCGCCCGAGTTTTATGTATTTGCCCGCCCAACCTTTGGGTGGGAGCGGATAGGTGATTGTAGTAACAATATCACCTGGTTTCAGGACGGTTTTGCCGGGTCCGAGGAAGAATGTTTTTAATGGCTCGGAGCGGACGCCATTAACCCCGTGGACTATCAGTGTGCCTTCCAGCACTATCGAAGCGCCGGTCGTATCACCTGCCGGGGAAGCATTGCAGATATTACCGACCATGGTAGCCCGGTTACGCAGTTGGTAGCTGGCCACACTGCGAGCTGCTTCTGCCAACAGGGGGTAATTCTTGTTCACATCCGGGTGGGCAACCACCTTGTTCATGGGTGTTGCTGCACCGATGGTTAATCCTTTGGCAGGATCGAATTTGATTGAGGTCATACCATCGAAATGTTTGACCTCCACCAGGTATTTATCCTTCCAGAAACCGTCGCGCATGCGCACAATGGTATCAGTTCCGCCCATGAATGGACGGGCTTCGCCTGCATGCTGAGCCAGGAAATGGCTGGCATCAGCCAAAGAAGCGGGCTTGATGTAATCGAATTCGGGAAGTCCTGGATGCGCATTATTCATGATTCACATCCTTCTAATGATGGATTTTGCATCCTCAGATGCAATGGAGTGGGTGGTTTGTAACAAAACTAATTTTAACATAGAGATTAATGGTTATGATCACTGTTCATTCGAGCTAATACAATAAATGAACTTCATGTTCTCCTTTCGATACGCAAAAGCTACTTATCGATCATGCTATCGAATCAATCCTGTAACAGCCTATCTACCTCCCGCTGGAGACTGTTATGGTTTGATTATCCTCATTCGAACAATAAAATGCAAGTAGTCAAATGTCAGACATATCGGTAGTCAATTGTCACTAAAAACCTTGATTTGTTTATACGAGGATAGTCAGGGAAAATATATGCCTTTTACTACCTGTACTAAAACTAAGGTTGTATTACAATCTAACCGAAATAGACTTACTGTTTTTCCTTAATAAATTATAAAAATATCAATCGAGGTATAAAATGCCAAAAGAAGACCCCAGAATAGTTGAGCTACATAAGATGAGGGAGAAGGCCCTTAAGGCAGGCGGTGAGGAACGGATCGCCAAGCATAAAGCTAAAGGCAAACTGACCGCTCGCGAAAGAATCGACCTGCTTCTGGATCCAGGCACATACACAGAACTAGAACCGTATATCACCCATCAGGGCGATGAAATGGGAATCAATGCAGAAAAGGCACCCGGAGATGGCGTTGTTACCGGATTTGGGCAAATCGATGGTCGCACCGCGTATGTTTTCGCTCAGGATTTCACCGTACAGGGTGGTTCTTTGGGAGAAATGCATGCGCGCAAGATCTGCCGCGTGATGGATCTGGCAGTTAAAAGTGGCGCACCGGTTATCGGTATGCTTGACTCCGGTGGCGCTCGCATTCAAGAAGGCGTTCGAAGCCTGGGTGGATATGCCGAGGTTTTCAAACGTAATGCATTGACCTCCGGCATCGTTCCGCAGATCAGCCTGATGTTCGGACCCTGCGCAGGTGGTGCAACCTACTCACCCGCACTGACCGACATGATCATTATGGTCGAAAAACAATCCTACATGTTCATCACCGGACCCGAGGTCATTAAATCGGTAACCGGTGAGGTCATAGACTTCGAGGGGCTGGGCGGTGCAGATATTCATACCGGTACCAGCGGTGTTGCTCATCTGACCGGGAAATCGGATCAAGAAGTGATTAGTATCTGCCGCCGCATCCTGGGCTATCTGCCTGCCAATAACATCGACAACCCACCATTTGTGGCTCCTGCCGCCCATTCCATTAAAAAGATCGAAGCATTGAATCATATCGTGCCACTCGACACTTCCGCCCCATATAGCATGAAAGAAGTCATCGACCTGACCGTCGATTCCGGATCCTTCATCGAATTACAGCCAAACTTCGCCCGTAATGCCATTATTGGTCTGGCTCGTATTGGCGGTTTCAGCGTGGGTATTGTTGCATCGGAACCCAGTGTGATGGCGGGTTGTATTGATATCAACGCTTCAGATAAAATTGCGCGCTTCGTTCGATTTGCCGACAGTTTCAATCTGCCTCTCATATCCTTCGTCGATACTCCCGGATTCCTGCCGGGTATCAATCAGGAACACGGTGGTGTCATCCGCCACGGCGCCAAGATCCTTTTTGCCTTTGCGGAAGCCAGTGTGCCCAAGATTAGCATTGTGACCCGCAAAGCCTATGGTGGGGCATACATCGTTATGGGCAGCAAATTCCTGGGAGGCGACGTCAATTTTGGTTGGCCAAGCGCCGAGATCGCCGTGATGGGGCCTGAGGGTGCGGTTAACATCCTTTATCGCAAACAGATCGAAGGTGCCGATGACCAGGCCAAGGAACGGGGCAAACGCGTTCAGGAATACCGTGACCAGTTCTTGAATCCCTATGCCGCGGCTAGTCATGGGTATCTGGATGACATCATTGAGCCCAGCGAGACACGCATTAAAGTCATCGCCGCCTTGAATGCGCTCAAAGATAAAGCCACACCTGCACTGCAACGTAAACATGGCAACATGCCCTTATAGGTCTGGAGAAAATCATGAGTCAGATAACTCAATCCCTCTTGATAACAGCCATTGGAATGGGTCTGGTATTTATCCTGATCATCCTTCTCTGGGGTTTTATGGCTGCCCTGGTAGTAATCACCAATGGCTGGGATTTCATGGCGCAGGCTGATTCAGGTCAAACAGCAGGCAGCCAAGAGAAAACTGAAATGACAGCGGGACCGGCCTTAAACAAAGCCGGCATCGTTGCAATTGCCGTCGCTGCTGCCCTGGCATCAGCCCAGAAAGTCTTGCATATCACTCCCAGTCATTCAGGCAGAGTTTCGAACTGGCAGGCAGTAACCCGTGCCAACACATTGGCTTCGATCAGCAGTATATTTAACAGGAAACCGAGAGGTTAATTCGATGAAACTTACTATTAAAATTAATGAATCATCCTACGATGTCGAGATCGGTGACGTTAATACGCGCCCGATCGTGGCAACCCTCCAGGGTGAAACCTATGAGGTCTGGCCTGAAGAGACTGCGGTGGAAACCGTTGCACCTGTAGTTGCCAAACCGGTTGAAGCCCGCCCTGCGCCGGCAGTTCGAAGCGCACCGGTTGCCCAACCCAACGGGGATGTCAGGAAAGCCATTATCGCCCCCATTCCGGGTGTGATCATTTCGATCAGCGCAAAGAACGGTGACAACGTCTCCTTCGGCCAGGAAGTCTGTGTGTTGGAAGCCATGAAGATGAAGAACTCCATCAAAACCACTCGTGCCGGAATGATCAGTGCTGTAAAAATCAACACCGGCGACCATGTCCAACACGGTCAAATCCTTTTTGAGTTTGCCGATTAGGAGGATGAACAGACATGGATTTCACCCAATTAATAGCTGATATCTCGAAAGGTTTAACCAGTTTCACCTGGGGTAATGCGGTGATGATTGCCGTTGGTCTGATACTGATCGGACTGGCCGTCATCAAAGAATATGAACCGGTTTTACTGCTCCCGATTGGTTTCGGCTGTATTTTGGCCAACATCGGTATGTCCAGCGACGTCGGCATGATGAAGGTCCTTTATGATGCCGGTATCAAAACCGAATTGTTCCCACTTCTGATATTCGTGGGTGTCGGGGCAATGATAGATTTCACCCCCCTGCTGGCAATGCCTTCAATGGTGCTTCTCGGTGCTGCCGGTCAATTCGGTATCTACGGGACTCTCATCCTGGCAACCTTGCTGGGATTCCCCCTGAATCAGGCTGCCTCAATCGGCGTGATCGGTGCCATTGACGGCCCGACTGCCATCTTCGTATCAACCAAACTGGCACCTGAGTTGCTGGGCCCCATCGCTGTCGCGGCATATTCCTATATGAGCCTGATACCGATCATTCAACCGCCAATCATGCGATTGATGACTACAAAAAAAGAACGCCAGATTAGGATGGAATACAAAGCCAAACCGGTTTCCCGGACGGCATTGGTGCTCTTCCCCTTGATCGTGACAGTCGTGATCAGTCTGATCGCCCCGGATGCAGCTCCATTGATCGCCACCCTGATGCTTGGCAACCTGTTGCGCGTCAGCGGTGTGGTGGATCGATTGAATAAGGCGGCCCAGAATGAGATCATCAATATCGCAACCCTGTTCCTTGGTCTGGCCATCGGGTCAACCATGGTCGCCAGCAGCTTCATTAAATTGGATACACTGATGATCCTGGGGTTGGGATTACTTGCGTTCGTTCTGGATACGGTTGCCGGGCTTCTCTTTGGAAAATTTATGGCAGTCGTTACCCGCGGCAAGGTGAATCCTCTCATCGGTGCCTGCGGCATCAGCGCCTTCCCGATGGCGGCACGCCTGTCTGCAAGAATGGCGCAGGAAGAGGATTTTGATAATTACATCCTCATGCACGCCATGGGCTCCAACACCGCCGGACAGTTAGGCAGTGTTATTGCCGGAGGTCTGCTGCTTGCAATCGTTTCAGGGATGATCGCTTAGTTCGTCAGAAGATAAAAAAAGAGAGCGGAAATAAATTCCGCTCTCTTTTCGTTTCATTCAATTTACTTATTTATTCTTTCTATTGGGTTCCGCATCCAGCTTTGCCAGTATACGCATCTGAATGATCGAACTTGATATAAAGATATAGACCAGGATTAACGTGACAGTACTGACGATCACATCGTACAAAGCCACCTGTCCGAAATAAGGTACCGCAACCAATGGATTCCCGAGAAAAAAAATGACAGTGTTGGCAAGAATAGCGATCACCCTGATCTCCGTTGGGCCCAGTTTTCCATAAGAAATTTTAAAGACACTGTGGACTGCGGTCGAGATATACACCTGGACAGAGACCAGCAGGTATGCTACCAATGCCAGGTTGGCAATTGTGAAGGTTACATAAGGAGACAAGCCCAGCCCAAAGAAGACCATAACCTCATCGATCGCATCAATGACATGGTCCACAAAAAAGCCATACTTGGGACGCTCTATCTTGCGGTAGCGCGCCAGAGTTCCGTCCAGGCTGTCACCGAACCAGTTGAGCACGAAACCAAAGCTTGCCAGCCACAGAAAAGCGCTGCTTTTTTGTGTCAACCAGTAACTGACAAAGATAAGCAATGAAGACAACAGTCCGATCATCGTCAGCAGGTCTGGCGTAACCCATTCGGGCATGTGCGCAGCCAGCCAGGCCAACGCAGGTCTCTCCAGCGGTCCAAACAGGATATCGTTGATGCGTTTGTGATTATCTATCTTTTGCATAAATCCTCTCCCGGTGAAAATTTATGGTGTTGCCATGCGATGGATATTATACTTTATCGTGATCAACGTCCTCACCGTCAGCTACCATCCATACATATTGTTTTACCCACCACGGGATCCTCTGTTTCGTTCTCAGCATAAGGAGATATACCAAAAACGATGGTAACGATTGCATAGCCATATTCCCACCAATATGCGGGGAATATATTTTATATGATCACTCGATTGTGCCAAGCAATTCGGGCCAGACCGGATAATACATGAACCATTGGTCGGGGTGGGCGCGGATCATTCTCTCTGCCTCGAGGAGGACGCGTTCAGCGTTACGCTCGATTTCTTCCTGCCGATCTGGATATGATTTCATTTCGACCGGCTCAGAGGCATCCAGAATATACTTTTCCCCATCGTAATAACAGCTAACCACCACAACCGGAACGCCGGTCTTGATGGCCATCGGGATGTAGGATACAGGCAATGCAGCAGGTCTGCCAAAGAATTTCGGTCGATATCTTGAACCCGCAAGCGGTCTGTCCAACCCGGTCAATACCATACCCCCATCTCTCAAACGTTGCTCTGCCTCACGCATGCTGGATACCGACATGGGGGTGATATATAAACCATATTTCTCACGAAAATAATTTTGAAGCTGGTACCCATTCCCCGGGTTGGGATAAGAGAGTGTTTGAAAAGAGACATTACGTAATCCCAAAGCGAGCCCACCAATATCAAAGCTTCCCAGGTGGGGAGCGGTGATGATGTATCCCCGTTTTCCTTCCTGATAGCTCTCGTACATGCGCGAAAAACTCTCGGAATACTCAGCCAGTTTGTTAATCGCCTTTGGATTATGCAGATTATGATATAGATCATAAATGGCCTTGCTTGAATTGATAAAAACATCTGAAACAATCTTGTTTAATTGATCAGTAGAAAGCGCTCCATCATGAACCACCCATTGATTCACGCGCATGGCACTGACCAATACGCCATTTTTTCGAAAGGACAACAAATTTGCAACGGTTCTCGCCAGTGGGTACCCAATAAAACGGGGCATCAGTTGCCCAAACAAAAGCGCACTTCCCACTCCAACCCGGCTATTGATGATACTTTGTAAGTTCAAGAATGTGCGATCCTTTTAACAATGCTATTGATATGGAATTTTACCTCATCTCGTCTGACAATCAGGTACAATGTAGGTCATGTCAGCGACATGGCAGGAAATCGCAGAACTGGAATTATCATCAGCACACGAAGCGCTAAAAGCCAACCTTGAAGGTCGATCGCGTGTATCCACCCGAAGAGCAGCAGGGTGTGCCATCAAAGAATTTTTCAGACAAGCTGGTGTCGGGGATCACACGAATAATTATTATCACCTGCTGTTACAGTTTTCAGAATATCCGGGGCTGCCGGATGACATTCGTACGATAGCGAGACATTTGTGCCAGAGAGTTGATGAAAAGTATTCTTTGCCAGACCGGGTCAATCTCATAACAGAGACGGAACTATTAATCCAATACCTGGCGAAGCAAATTGAACAATTAATTAATCAAAGGTAAATGCCGTGGAAGATACTACTCATAAAATATTGCTCTATGCAACAACCTGGTGTTACCAATCTCGAAACACCCGGTCTTTTCTTGACCAACATCAGGTCGATTATGAATTTATCGATATTGATAAAGATAAAGCTGGTGAAGCATTCGTATTGAAGACCAATAATGGTTATCGGTCAGTACCAACCCTGCTCTTCCCGGATGGAACAACACTGACCGAACCATCCCAAAGTGAACTATCAAAGAAACTGGAACTTGAAGAATAAAATGTTCCTTTCCACCCTTTGATGCTTCAAGGATCAATCAGATTCTTCGGATGGAAATATATATTTCCAGAGGCGTTTGCCCAGCAATAAACCCGCTAGTACTGCCAGTATGCCCAGAAAACATAGCAAGATCCCTGAAGTCCGGTCTTCCTCAATGCGCAACGAAGGTGTTGAAGCCAATCTAACTTTCAGACGTTTTACAAAATCCCCATCCGGCTTAACCGGCTTAAAGGTCGACGACAATCTTTCTTCAAGGCCGTTGATCAGGGAAGAACGTTTTGAGATCGATCCAGACCGGGTTGTCATTTCTCGTTAACCTTCTTCCACCGGATATGCGACCACACCAACAGTGCGGGGTCCAAGGTGAGCTGCCACCGAAATGGACAGTTCTGTTGTGATCAAGTCTTTTACATTAAAAAGTTTCTTAACCCGATTCCGGATGAGAACAGCCGTCGGAAGATCGCGTGCATGCACGATTGCCACATTCACCTTGCTATCGCCAACACGTTGCTTTAGCAATTCCAGAATACGATCGAGTGAGCGACTGCGCGTGCGAACGTTTTCAGCCATATCGAGACTGCCATTTTCTTTAAGCGTGATAATTGGTTTAATTTTTAATAAAGAACTGATCGAAGACTGCAGTCTGTTCACCCGGCCGCTCAACCTGGCAAAATCAAGATTATCCACCGTAAAGATGATGGTGATTTTTCGGCGGATGAATTCCAGACGGGCAAGGATTTCCTGGATGGTTGCACCGGCTTTATCGAGGACGCGTGCCTCTCGGCATAGATAAGCCAGCATGGCAGAACCACCACCCGAATCAAATGGGAATACCTTGAACCGGTCTGCAATTTCCCTAGCTGCCTGTTGGACCATTTCCATCGTACCGGATAGTTTACCGGAAACATGGATGGATAAGATGGAGTCACCAGCCTTGGCTATCTTCTCGTAAAACTCAATGATCTGACCGGGTGTCGGCAGCGAAGTCGTGGGTATTTTATGAGTCTGTTCGACCAACTCATAAAACAGATCATTGGAAAGATCGATTCCCTGCCGGTAAGTACGCTCCCCAAATTGAATATTGATAGGCAGTACATCGATTTTATATTTGTTGACCCAGCCATCCGGCATATCCGCCGCACTATCGGTAACGATTTTTAATGTATTCATTCCGATTTTTCCCTTTCTTTCGCCAGAAAGTCCAAGTCGTCACGTAGCGAAAGAAGTGTGCGATGATAGAGGCTCT
The DNA here is from genome assembly GCA_963701225.1 of uncultured Chloroflexia bacterium. Lineage (GTDB taxonomy): Bacteria > Chloroflexota > Anaerolineae > Anaerolineales > Anaerolineaceae > JAFGXF01. The sequence goes on from OY969578.1 coordinate 2,740,871, forward strand.
TAATGGCTCCTTCACTACGTCTCATGATTTTGCCGATTTCTGCGTTGGAGAGTTCCTGAACAAATTTTAAGATCAACAGTTCCTGTCTTTCGGAAGACAAAGATTGGATGACCTTCATCAGGCGTTCCATATCCAAAGTGTTCATCATCGCCATTTCAGGCGGATCCATTTTTGCTTGAAGGTTGACCACATCATCGATTGGTACTTCCTGACGACGCTGGCGATCACGATGCCAGTTTGCCACCAGATTGTGGGCGATGCGGTAAAGCCAGGCAGAAAATGGTACACCTCGCTGACGGTAACGGCCGATGTGTTCGATGGCTCGATAAAAAACCCTCGCGGTCAAATCCTCAGCGTCGTGTGTGTTGCCGGTACGATAATAGATGTAGGTATAGATACGACCAACATAACGTTCGTACAGGATACCAAAAGCATCCTTGTCACCGGCGATTGCCTTAACGAGGGCTTCATCATCCGTTAACGACGAGAGTCGAGCGATCTCCTCAACATCTCTCATTTAATCAAACACCGGATTGGATTTTGGTTGCACGTCTTTCAGCACGGACACCCTTGGTTGTTATTTCTCATTGATGGCTCTTCGTACTGCTGAGTATACATCCAATAAACCGTATCCACCCAAGTTATTAGGCACTGCTGAAGTATCACCACAGTTTCCCGTTAGAGACGTGTATTGGAGATGATCTGCAGTTTCCTCAAGGATCTGCATGGTCCGATCGATGTCCCCGATCAGATGTGGGTTGGCGGACCACAAAAGTGCAACAGCACCAGCCATATGTGGTGTTGCCATTGACGTACCACTCTCTATTTGATAAGTACCACCGGGAAATGCGGAAATAACCTCAGCGCCAGGCGCCAACAGATCCGGTTTGATGATAACCTGACCATCGAAGGTTACAGGACCTTTTGCGCTGAAACTCGCAAGTGCGGAATTCTCATCGACTGCGCCGACCGTTAGATTCTGCGAGTAGATGGCAGGCGGATCTGTAACGCTGCCGCAACCGACATCCCCATTATTGCCGGCACCGACCACCACAAAGATCCCGGCTGCCTTGAGCGCCTTGAAGGCAGGTAAAAAGACTCCCACATCGCAACCTTCCACTGCTGGGCAGCCCCAGGAGTTCGTCATCACATGCGCAGAGCGGGTCGGCTCACCCTGGGTGAAGGGGTCGCCATCCTGCGGAAAGGGCGCCAGCATGAACTGCATGCAATCCAGGTAATGAGCCGGGTTGCCCAGGTTACGGGCCAGATTGACACACCCGATCCAGCTTGCGCCTGGAGCCACACCCACGTGACTACCCAGGGCAGTCGCGAGAGTATGAGTACCATGTCCACCAATGTCGGTCGGAAATGTGGTTCCATTCCAGGGATCGAACCAGTTGTAATCATCCACTTCTCTCACCCCGCGATACCGGTCTGAAAACTCGGGATGGGTGCCGTCGGCACCGCTATCGGATTGACCAATGACGATCCCGGAACCGGTCACGCCAAATTCCTGCCAGACTCGCGATGCTTTGATCATCACCAGGTTCCATTCCGGTTCCCCCGGGGGGGTATCGATTTCCCCTTTCGCTATCGGCAGCGCCACCGGAAGCGGGCGCAGGATGGGATTATCTAAAACCCGGTCTACTTCCGGTCGACTTTCAAGCCACAATCGGATGAAAGGTCCACCGGTAACCTCAAGTGAGTTTACCAGGTAGTAGGAGCGATAGCGAATGTTGTAATCGGTAAGCGTCTGGCGCAGATCTGCCTGGGTATCCAGAGCGTGAGAGGTCAACGTCTGATATACAAAGCTTCGGCGCGCATCATAATCCTCGATCTGTTCAGCCTGGCTTACGTCAGCCTGGTCTTTCAGGATCACGAATAACCGTTCACCATAGAAATTCGGGCCTGCATGGAAAAGCGACAACATGATAACCCCAACCCAAAGCAGCAGAGTAAATGCATTACTCCTCTTTGAAGCATCCCAATCGGGCAACCTCGAACGGAAAACGAACAAAATACAGAAAGCGATTACGACGACGAATAATGATACCAATGACGCCAGGGCAACCCATCCAAGCAGCTCACCTTTACTCGCAGTGATCACGAGCGCCAGTTCATCCGGATCGACCAGAATGAATGGAATAGCTACAGCCAGGGCTAAGGTCAGAGCGGATGAAAAGCCCGATCGAACATGCGTTGTGAATGTTGCACCAGTCGTTAATAATGGTAGCAGCCATCCAATTGCTGGAATTACAAATACCAGCATGTACTGCAATCCGTTGGGAGCCATGCCGGCCAGCATGACAGCGAGCACAGCCGAAGCAGTAAAACCTTGGATTTTAAACTGACCCTGATCTTCCGGATTGAGTGCGTCACCTGTGAATACACCAAGCCGCAAGAGTACGCCGGCAGTCAAACCAAAGCAAAGACCGGCCAACAGATTCAATAAAGTGTCAATCCATGAACCAAATGCGCCGATTCCCACCCAGGTAAGAGTGTATACACCGGTAAATATTAGCGGGAGCATCCACTGGGCGCGTGACGAGGGCAGCAACCATTGTTTCAGATTTACCTGCCGGTGATGGCTGATAATGATCAGCAACGCCAGGAAAACCAGAGACAATCCTATCTGAAGCAGTGCTGCCAATTGGGCATCGGTTATGCCCCCGAGTCGTGAAAGTGAAAGGATCGCGGCATAAACTGCCGCGAAAGCCAGGCTGCGAAAGCTGCGTCGAAGCGGCTGGCTTTTCCACCACAGTGCGAGCGGACCCAGGAATAACAATAACCCAATGGAATAGCCAGCTTGAATGGCAGCCCTTAACCAGGGGCTGCTGAAATACCCTTCGAATTCGAATTCCCATACCAGAGACGTCGTAATAAGAAAACCTGCGGTCAATACAGCTACGAAAAAACTGACTGCAACGATCATCACGATGTTGCTGCGTCTCAAATCAGAAGTTTTTGTTGGCATGTTAATACTGCCTGTGTTTTGGTTTGTGAGCATCATCTATCCAATAAGAACTTCCCGTTTTTATAGATCAACTGGTCATCTATCCTGATCTCCCCACCCTGGCGCAAATCACAGACCATATCCCAATGAATGGAGCTTTGGTTTGTACCACCAGCTTCCGGTATGCCGGCACCCACAGCCATGTGGAAGCTCCCACCGATCTTCTCATCAAAAAGGATTTCGCCGGTGAATTTGGTGATGCCCTCATTGGTTCCGATGGCAAACTCTCCCAGATAACGCGAACGGTCATCGGTGTCCAACGCGGAGATCAGGTAATTTTCGTTCTTCTCAGCCGTGGCTTTCACGACCTTGCCATTTTCAAACCACAAGCGGACACCAGTCACCTCGTGGCCGTCATTAATGGCTGGATATGAAAAGTATACATGCCCATTTGCGCTATCTTCGACCGGACTGGTGAAGACTTCGCCATCCGGAACATTCTCATGGCAATCGCAGTTGATAAACTCGCGCCCTTCAATATTGAGAGTCAGGTCAGTCTCCGGGCCGGTAACATGTACATGTTTTTTCCCCTTCAGCCAGTCGCAAATCTTCTGTTGCTCGGCTGATACTTTCTTCCAGTAGCCCACCGGGTCCTTCATATCCGGCATGCACGCGTTATATACAAAATCTTCATAATCAGACAGACTCATTTCCGCCTGTTGGGCATGTGCCTGGGTCGGGAAAAGAGTCCCGGTCCAAAGCATTTCCTTTTTAGCGATCCGCTCAATGAACCGGTTAAAAATATCTCTCCGGGATTTGCGGGCAATAGCCATCCGGGTGGGATCGATATTGGTCAATTCCTTCGTATTCACATCACAGATGATTGCAAATCTGGCATCATAGGTGTCAAATAGGTAACGATAGGGTTCATGAATGAATTCCAATTGCTCATCATTGGCGGTCTTGAAAAAGATCTCCTCCACACCCGGTATGGTGGCCAGAATGAATGGATGACCACCAGCTTTTAGCACCTGTCGATAAATTTCACGTATGAGTGGGGCTGCAACACTACTGCCCTGGATCATGGCTTTATCGCCCGGCTTTATCGGGACGGAATAAGAAACCAGCATTTCAGCCAATTTTTCAACACGAGGATCCTTCATTTGATATCTCCTTGAAAGTGATCAATCAACCAAAACTGAGTCCTGTTCTTGATGATCGAAGAGCCGTTTTATAAATCTACCACGAACTTACCATTCTTATGCAGGGTCGCTCCGTCAACTGTGATCTCACCTCCATTACGCAAGTCACAGATCAAGTCCCAGTGGATGGCGGATTTATTTAAGCCGCCTGATTCAGGATAACTGTCACCAAGAGCCATATGGAAACTTCCACCGATCTTTTCATCATAAAGGATCTCACCCGTGAATTTGGTAATCCCCTCATTGGACCCGATGGCAAACTCGCCCACATGGCGTGAACCTTCATCCGTATCCAACATCGCTTCGAGATAATCCTGGTTCTTGTCTGCTGTCGCCTTGACAACCTTCCCCTCCTCGAACCACAATCTCACCCCTGTTACTTCATGACCCAGGTAGATGGCAGGGTACGAAAAATAGACGTGACCATTTATCTTGTTTTCCACAGGACCACAGAAAATCTCTCCATCAGGTACATTGAGGTGGCAGTCGCAGTTGATAAATAGTCTGCCTTCTATACTGAGAGACAGATCGGTATCAGGGCCTGTCACATGCACATTCTTTTTTCCTTTTAGCCAGCTGATTACCTTCTGCTGGTAGGCGGAGACCTTCTTCCAATAGCCAACCGGATCATCCAGGTCGGGCATGCACGCCTTGAACACAAAATCCGAATACTCATCGATACTCATTCCAGCATTCTGAGCATGACCTTCGGTCGGGTAAAGTGTATAAACCCAGCGCAACTCACCCCGGGCAGCGCGCTCATAAAAGCGCGATCTTATTTCATGTCTTGCTTGTTTATGCAAAACGATGCGGGATGGGTCAACATTGGATAAGTAACTGGTGTTGGCATCAGACTGGATATAAAAATTAGCATCATAAGTCTCATACAGGATTTTTATCGGTTCATGTATATATTTGATCTGATCGTCAGAAGCATATTTGTAAAAAATCTCTTCCCATCCCGCCATACTTATATCCATGTAAGGGTAGCCGCCTGATTGAAATACCTTCTTATAAATTTCTGCTATCAAAGGGTTGGCGAGGTGATTCCCCTCGATGAAGGCCTTATCACCGGGTTTAATTCCGATTGAATAATTTACCAGCATATCAGCCAGTTTCTCAACCCGTGGATCATTCATGTTCTTCTCCTTGTATATCGATTATTTCAACTCAAAGCGCATTATCGGGCGGGTTGCGCTGTAGCGGGCGACCTCCAGAAATCCCACCTGAAGAAATGATGAAAGCAATCCAGTGTAAGCAGCGACCGGTGACACTTTGTTGCTGCGTGGAATGATCGGGTAGCCTTCGATGATCGTTCCATGCTGCTGGCGGACGAAATCCTTGGAAGCCCCCAGCAAGGCAACTGTCACCCCTTTGCCACGAAAACCGGATGCTGTGTAGAAGCACGATATGGACCATACTTTACGATCATCCACTCGTTTAAGCACACGCGACCGGTCAAGGGTTGGGTACTCCTCCCGTGGAGCGATCGCCATCCAGCCTACAGGTTTACCCGCGGCATATGCAAGCAAACCGACAGGCCTGCCCGATAGTACGATTTTCTTAAACGCTTGATGATTGGCCTCACCCAACCCGGCATCGAACTGACTGCGGGTTTCGCGCCAATACATGCACCAGCATCCACCGCAAGCCCCTTTGGTACCAAAGAGGGATTCCAGGTCTGCCCAACGTTCAGGTGTCAAAGGATGAACATCCAATATCAGATCCCTGTCAGAAGACATCATTCCTGATCCTCCTTTGGTTTTTCAGCCAGTATAACCCAATGACTGGAAAGATATCCTTCCTCACTGGTAACCTCTTCCAGGTGAATTTCCCGAACAATAAAACGGATAAATTCCCGGGCAATTTCCTGCAGATCGCTGAAATGATGCGGAATACCGCGATCCTTGCCAATATCCGGGATGACCGTACCAGGTTCCAACTGCTGGCCCGTATCATGCCGGTAGCCCCATATGCTGTTAAGGGTCAACAATGTATATCCACCGGGAACCAACATACGATAAATCTCATGAATAGATTTTCGTAAACCGGCAAGCAGGTTATGGTGTATGACAAACATGCTGACGACCATGTCGAAAGAAGTATTCGCAAAAGGTAAACTGGTCATATCCGCCATCGCCAGGCGGGTGGGATGCCCCTGCCTTGCCAGCCATTCCCTGGAGAACTGCAAACCACTAAAGGAAAGATCCATTCCGTACGCTTCATACCCCTCATCTGAAAGATACACCACATGTCGTCCGGCTCCACAACCCAAATCCAATACTCGTTTTACCCTGGTCCTTGATTTCAAACTCTTGATAACATCCACCAAACTTTCATGCGGCTCTTTCCAGCGGTTGTCTTCATCTTTGAAAAGCTCATCCCAGGTAGGCATTGGTTTAATCGATTTTTGGTATAATAAGAACCGTTCCCATTATAAACTGAAACCGATGAGGAACGACGAAAATATCCATAGGGAGTAAAAGGATGGCCTACACTGAATTTACATTAAAAGCATTTGACGGTTTAAACCTGTATGCACAACGCTGGACCCCAGACAAGGAACCCAAAGCGGTTGTCAACCTGGTCCATGGGCTTGGTGAGCATTCCGGTCGATACCAATACGTAGCCGAAGCATTCGCCAAGGCTGGTTATGTCTTCAATACCATGGACCTGCGCGGTCATGGAAAATCGGAAGGATTACGGGGATACACCCCCGGTTTCGATACGATCATTACTGACATCGAATTCCTGGTCAAATCAGCTCGGACTGCTTATCCCGGGAAGAAGCAATTCCTGTACGGGCACAGCCTGGGTGGTTCGCTGGTTCTTTTCTATCAACTGACAAGCAAACATAATGTGGATGGGATCATTTCAACCAGTCCGCTATTTAAACCCGGGGCACCCGTTCCCCCACTCAAAATGCTGATGGGACGAGTTTTAAGTGATATTTCGCCAAAAGTCACGCTCACCAATGGATTGCAACGTCCATGGTTGAGCCGGGATGGAAGGGTCGTCCGCGATTACAGCAACGATCCCCTGGTCCATGACAAGATCACCTGCCGCATGGGATGGGAATTACTAAAAAATGGTGAATGGGTCTTTAATCACATGAAAGAACTAAGAGGTCCCATCCTGATGGTGGTTGGTTCGCGCGAAAAGATCGTTGATTACCAGCGTGTCCTGGATGCGGCCAAAGGAATGGACAGCAAGGTCCTGACCTTGAAGGTATGGGAAGGTCTATATCATGAGACCCACAATGAACCGGAAAAAGCACAAGTGATCCAATACAACCTGAATTGGTTGGATGAGCATTTGAAGTAAATCCCCCATATACCAAAGTACCTTAAGCCCGGTCTAAAGCAGATCGGGCTTTTCTATGTTTTTAACCTCTTGAGGTTTATCACGGTCGATCCCAAAGGCTGTCAGCCCGGCAACAACACACAACAGGCTTGTCACCTGGAAAACGACCGCCATGTTAAAGCGGTCAGCCAGAAAGCCGCTGAACCAGGCACCCAGTGATCCGATCGAGAACATGAAACCCAATGTCAGACCGGTCGCCAGCCCCATCCCACCCGGCACGGTGTTCTGGGCTTTGACCACGATCACGCTATACGTGGAACCTGATAGCATACCGGCGATCACGATGAGAACTATCAGGCTGACGTCAATCCCAACCAATCCGATAAAAAAGATGGGCAAGCTTGAAAATAACATCGAAATGACGATGACGGTCTTTTTTCCAAAGCGATCGGCAAGTTTTCCGCCAATCACATTACCGACAGCTGATGCTCCCATGAACAGGGCAGCAAAAAAACCGTAACTGGTGGCATTGTAGCCAAGATCGCGAAGATATTTAGGCAGGAACGCCATCATTACCTGCTGCGTCCAGGCCTGAGTGGCTGCCACATAAGCCAGCGCGATGACCGCCGGGATCGGAGAGCTGAGGCTCAGCCGGGTCTGCCGCCCGCCCTGACCACCGGGCATATTCTGGATAAAAGCACCACGCTTGATATATTTTAACGAAATGATCCCGAGGAAGGCTGCTACAACCGCCACAACAACCAGCCCCTCTGGTCCGACCTGATCGATCACACGCCCTCCCAGGATCGGACCCAGGAAGAATGCTATCTGGCCGAAGAAGAAGAACCAGGCGGCCGCTGTGGTCTGTTGACCGGCCATGTGCTCCTGCCCTCTCATACTGGCCGATAGAGACCCGGCCGGATGGAAGGCACCGGATCCGAAGCTCGCCAGCACCAGAAAAACCAGTGCGACCGGTCCCGGGATGGTGACTGCCAGAGCGAAAAAACCCGCCATCCAAAGCACGCCACCGGTGATGACCCAGCGCGGACCGAAACGATCCGCCAGGTAGCCAAATATCGGTTGCGCCAAAGACCCTGAAAATGCGTAAAGGGTGTTGATCCCGCCCAGGGTGGTGTTGCTCAGGTTGAACGGACCGCTGAAATAAGCCAGCAAGATGCCACGCTGGGCATTCATCACATCCACAATAAAGTGGCTCCAGGCCAGCGAGGAAAAGATCTTATCCTTCAATAATGACATGGGGTTATCTCTGATGAGAGGCTGCCGCGGTCAGACGGGTCATTTGCACCGGTACAATCCAGTCTGGATGATGTAACGGTACACATCCGGTGGCAGGGAATAACGAAATGGCTTACCATCTGCAATTGCCTGGCGCAATTGGGTTGAGGAAATGTCGATCAGAGCAGAGTCGATGAATCGGACTTTAGCTGTAATGCCCGGCAGTATGCGTTCGAGCTTTGGCATATCTATAACATGGCCTGGGCGCCGCAGAACGCCGATCTCATCACAGGTGGCAATGAATTCCCCTGGTTTATACCAATCTGGCAAATCCTCGAGGGAATCTCCACCCATCAAATAAACCAGGGTATCCTGCGGATACTGTTCATGCAACTGGAGCATCGTATCCACTGCAAGGTGGGGACCGGGGCGGTCGATTTCGATACGAGAGATCTCAAATAGCGGATCTTCATCGATGGCCGCCGCCACCATCGCCAGACGATGTTCCACCGGTCGGACTTCCTCACCCTTGTGCGGTGGGTCGGCGGTAACCATCCATAGGACTTTATCCAGATCGAGCTGACTGGCAGATTCTGTTGCCAGGATCAGGTGACCTACGTGCACCGGGTCGAATGTTCCGCCAAATATACCTATACGCATCAATCTTCCCAAATCAATTCATAGTCTTTGATATGGACGATCTGCCCTTCCTGGATGCCGGCTTCTCGCAAGGCATCATCCACACCCAGTCGTTCCATTAACTTCTGGAAGCGTCTGACCGAATCATCATACTCCCAATAGGTCATTTCTGCCGCCCGTTCGATCGCCGCGCCGGATAATTGAAAGCCATCCCCGACCCGTTCGATCTTGAATTCGCGGGGATCCTCAACCGGTTTGTAGACCGGCAGTTCACTTGACTGCACGACCACCGGCGCTTCCGCCAGCCGTTTAGCAACCTGCCACAACAGCTCTTTGACATTTTCCCCGGTCACCGCCGAGATTGCCAGGGGTTTGTAGCCTTTTTTCTCAAGGCTGGCTTTCACTTTCGGCCAGCGCTTCTTCACGTCCGGTAAGTCGATCTTGTTGAATGCAACCACCTGGGGTTTTGTTTTAAGCTGAGGATCAAAAAGCGCCATCTCACCATTGATCTGCGTGAAATCCGCCAGTGGGTCTTCAGACAGCCCATCCAACAGGTGGATGATGGCACGCGTGCGCTGGATATGGCGCAGGAAATCAAAACCCAGGCCCGAACCGGCATGCGCACCCTCGATCAGTCCTGGGATATCCGCCAACACCAGCGAGGTGTCGAGATCCAATTCCGCCACACCCAGGTTGGGTTCGATGGTCGTAAAAGGATAATCGGCGATCTTGGGTTTGGCATTGCTGACCGCTGCCAACAAACTTGACTTACCGGCATTCGGGACGCCGACAATGCCCACATCCGCGATCAGTTTCAGCTCCAGGCGTAGTTCGCGCTCCTGGCTTGGCACGCCTTTTTCGGCGATTTGCGGTGCCTGGTGACGCGAGGTGGCAAAGTGCTGGTTGCCGCGCCCGCCCCGTCCGCCTTTTGCAACGGTCAGGCGCTGACCATCTTCGATCAGGTCGCCGACCAGTTCACTCGAGACAGCATCATAGATCAGCGTGCCGGGTGGCACCTTGATGACCACATCCGGCGCAGATTTGCCCGACATGTTGTTCTTACCGCCGCGCCCGCCGTCCCGGGCAGCGAAACGCGTCACATGCCGGAAGGTGGACAGGGTGTTCAGGTGAGTGGTCACTTCGAAAATGATATCCCCACCCCTGCCACCATCGCCGCCATCCGGTCCGCCGCGCGGGACGAACTTTTCGCGGTGGAAATGGACAGCGCCATCTCCACCGCGGCCGGAACGAATCAGAATACGTGCCTGATCAACGAACATTAAACCAACCGATCTATTTCTTGAACTTGGCTATCAAAATATCATCCAGGGTCGGTTTTCCGATCTCCTGGAGTTCATAACGCACACGCTGCGAGGGCAGCTTGATCTTGATGATGCGGTTGAGGTCGATCGGTGTGGCGATGATGACCAGATCGGCGCCTGATTTGTTGATGGTCGTCTCGAGGTCTTTTGTCATATCCGCACCATACCCCATGGCAGGCAGGATTTTGCCGGTGTTGGGGTATTTTTTGTAGGTTGCTGCAATTGATCTGACCGCAAACGGGCGAGGGTCGATGATCTCGGCTGCGCCAAAGCGGCGGGCAGCCACATATCCGGCTCCGTATACCATTTCACCATGGGTCAGGGTGGGACCGTCTTCCACCACCAGAACGCGCTTGCCGCGGATCATTTCGGGTTTATCCACGAACAGCGGGGAGGCGGCTTCGATCACGACAGCCCTGGGATTCAAGGCGTGCAGGTTGTCGCGCACGGCAATGACCGCATTCGGGTCAGCCGTATCAACCTTGTTGATCACAAATACATCCGCCAGGAGCACATTGGTCTCTCCCGGATAATAGCGGGTTTCATGCCCGGCGCGGTGGGGATCCGCCACGACAATGTTGAGGTCAGAAACGTAGAACGGGAAATCATTGTTGCCGCCATCCCACAGGATGATGTCAACTTCGCTTTCAGCCTGTTTGAGGATCGCTCCGTAATCGACGCCGGCATATACGATCATGCCATTATCCAGATGGGGTTCGTATTCCTCGCGTTCCTCGATGGTGCACTCATGTTTGTCGAGATCTTTATAGGTGGCGAAGCGCTGCACCTTTTGCTTGACCAGGTCGCCGTAGGGCATGGGGTGTCGGATGACGGCCACCTTGTAACCCATGTCGCGCAGGATCAGCGAAACGCGGCGGGTGGTCTGGCTCTTACCCGAACCGGTGCGCACTGCGCAGACCGAGATGACCGGCTTAACGGATTTGATCTGGGTGGTTTTGATACCCATCAGACGGAAATCCGGCCCGGAAGCATTTACCAGTGAAGCTTTATGCATGACATACTCATGTGGTACGTCGCTGTAGGCAAACACCACCTGCTCGACCTTCAGGTCCTTGATCAGCTTGACCAGATCGCTTTCCGGGTAGATCGGGATGCCTTTGGGATAGTGATTGCCCGCCAGTGCGGCCGGGTACTTGCGTCCCTCGATATTGGGGATCTGGGTGGCTGTAAAGGCAACAACTTCGTAATCGGAGTTATCCCTGAAAAAGGTGTTGAAGTTATGGAAGTCACGCCCTGCAGCGCCCATGATCAGTGTTCGGATCGGTGCCATTCTTAATCATTCTCCTTGTATTATTAAGTTTAACCTTACATCACTTCAGGGGTGGTGATCCCCAGAAGGAATAGACAATTTTGGATGGCCTGGCGTGCGGCAGCCACCAGCTTCAGTCGGAAATTGCGGGTGAGCTCATCGGATTGGAGCACCGGGCATTCTCTGTAAAAATCGTTGAAAGCTTTCGCCAGGTCGTACGCCAGGTTGGCGATCAACATCGGCTTGTACTCCGCGGCAGCTTTCTGGACCTCATCCGGCACCCGCGCCATCAGGTCGACCAGCGTGATCTCGGCCGGCTGCAGTTCCGCGTGAGGTTGGATTTCGCCGGTCGGCATACCGCCAGCTTTTCTTAATATACTGCCGGCGCGTACGCAAGCGTATTGAATGTAGGGAGCCGCCTGGCCATTGATATCCAACGCGGTTTCCCAATCGAAGGTGACAACCTTGCCGCTCTCGCGGGAGACCATCGGGTACTTGATTGAGCCGAGAGCCACGGTATTGGCGATCTCATCCTTGCTGGCATCCGGCAATTCGGGATTCTTCTCATCCACTATCCGGCGCGCACGACGAATGGCTTCCCGTACCAGATCTTCGAGTCGGACAACAGTACCCTCACGCGAAGAGATGGTGACATTACCCGGCAAATTGACGATCTCGTAAGCCAGGTGATACAGGTTCTTCGCCCACGGGTAGCCCATCAGTTCAATGGTCTTAAAGATCTGTGACAGGTAAAGCGCTTGACGCACGTCCACAACCCAGACTGCACGATCGAGCTTGAATTGTTCGATTTTCTTGATCGTTAGAGAGAGGTCCTTGGTGGCATACAGAGAGCTGCCGTCGGAGCGAAGGATGACCAACACACGATACTTGTCCTTCGTGCCTGCCAGCTCGTCCAGCGGGATGAAGACCGACCCACCGTTCGGGCGCTCGTCGCGCGCGATACCACGGGTGATCAGGTCCTCCACAATGTCCTTGCCGCTTTCCTCTTCTTCACTTTCATAAAAAACATGATCGAACTTCACACCCATCATGCGATAGATGTCGTCGAAACCCTCCAGAGACCAGCGGCGGGTCTTTTCCCACAACTTGACAAGCTCGGGGTCATGCGCATCCCAGCGGATGAACATCGCCCTGACAGCCTGTTCGACAGCCGGATCCGAGTGGAAGAGATTATCAGCTTCGGTGTAGATCTCCCCCAACCAGAGGACGCGGTCCTTACCAGGCTGCTCGCCGGCATGGTTGGTCAGGTAGTTCCACATCCACTTCATCACGTGCAGGCCGATGTCGCCGATGTAGTTGGCGCGAATGACTTCCCATCCGGAGAATTCCATGATATTAGCAACGGCTGCACCCAGCAGGAGCGTGCGCAGATGACCGACGTGGAAGGCTTTATGGGTGTTGGGTTGCGAGAACTCGACCATCACGCGCTTGCCATTCGTCTCGCCACGCCCGAAATCTTTGGCTTTGTTCAGGACTTCATCCACCACGCGGTGGGTGTATTCCTGTGGTTGGAAGTACAGGTTAAGATAACCCTTGACCGGCTCGACCTTTTCGAAACCGGGCGGGATGCCGAGTTTTTCAGCCACCCGGCGCGCAATTTCATCCGCGCGCTGTGGAATGGGGGTGTTACCATCGCCGGACTTGACGTCCTCGGATGCCAACTGGAAAAAGGAGGTGGCAATGCCCCAGTGGCCGGCGAATGGGATCCAGGTCCACTGGACTTTCGGCCGGGGATATCCCAGCTCCTCACAGATGGCGGTGATGCGGCGATCGATCTCCTGCTTTTCGGTTTCGAACATGATGACCTGTCATTTACCAAAAAAAGGCGGGAGCCCAAGGCTCCCGCTGGTGGTCGTGATTGATGCGGTCAGAAAAGCGCGAGCGCTTTTAAGCTTATTTTTCGAGCGTCGCGAGCTTCTTCATCAGGCGGCTCTTGCGTCGGGCGGCGTTGTTCTTGTGAATGATGCCTTTCTGGGCAGCTTTATCCAGAGTGCTGATGGCTTCCCGGGTTGCGAGCCTGGTATTCTCGCCCGGCTTCTTGCTTTCGGCGATCTCTTCGCGCGCCTTCTGAACGGCGGTACGGGCTTTGCCACGGTAGACGCGGTTTTTCACGCGCTTGACATTGTTTTGTTTATTGCGTTTTATTGCAGACTTGATATTAGCCAAACTAAACCTCCAAAATTGATCGAACGAGGGCTAATTTTACCATACCAATGCCTGTTGTCCAGATTAAATTTCACCTTTTCGAAATCTAGCTGTGGACGGGATTTCTCCAGACCTCCGTCTTGGGGGGCTATCCCGGCAATATCAGCGGCGGCTTTGAATACCGCCCTACTACTTTCTTCTCCAGACGAGTAAGTAATGAAGCTTATTGACTTTCTTGACCTGTCTGGTATCATTATTTTATCGAGGCTGGTCGGGTGAGCGCGGGTTCTTCGGAGCCCGAGGAAAGTCCGTTCTACACTTTATTCTTCCTCTCCCCCAACACTCTGAAAATCCATTACCGCTTGCAGATGTTGGGGGAGAGGTTCAGGTGAGGGGGTAACAGCAATTGACATTACTCCCCAATCTGGTATCATTATTTCATCGAGGCTGGTCGGGTGAGCGCGGGTTCTTCGGAGCCCGAGGAAAGTCCGCTCTCCGCAGGGCAAGGTGCCGGGTAACACCCGGAGCGTTAATCCGCTGGACAGGGTCACAGAGACAAACCACCGGAGCAATCCGGCAAGGGTGAAAAGGTGGTGTAAGAGACCACCGCGTCGGCAGTAATGTCGACGGCCAGATAACCCCCACCTGGAGCAAGGTCAAGCAGGGATGTGCGCTTTCGGGCGCAGGCGGCTGCCCGCCGTCTCACTCATCCCGGGTAGACCGCAGGAGCCTGACGGCGACGCCAGGCCTAGAGAGATGCTCATCCAGACGGTGCAATTCCGTTGGACAGAAAGCGGCTTATAGACCAGCCTTGTGAAAAATCATCGGCCAGAACCCCCAGAAGGGGGTGGCAAGTGGCTAACTCGAAGAGCACCCTTTGGGTGTAGACCGGCCTTTGATGAAAAATCATCGGCCAGCAGCTATATTTCGGGAAAATCCCCTATAAATCGGCTAACTTGAAGAGCACCCTTTGGGTGAAGACCGGCCTTTGATGATCAAGACAATAATCCCTACAATGCTGATGGGATTATTTCTATATTATTCAGGATCCGATGTTGAAGTCATGGGGCAAGGGTATAATCATCACAATCATTTTATTTGAATCCAGAGCTAAAAATCGTGACAGGGACTTTGCCAACAAACTTCGAACTCTTAGCCAACGAATATCGCAAGACCCGCATCCAGCATTGGGATGCGGTCACTCTACACTCGCTGAAACACAGAGGTCTTGGTGGGTATTATCACCGCCGCTTGAAGGAAGTCTTCCGCTTCTACATTCCGCCCGGCAGCCGCATTCTCGAGATTGGCAGCGGCACGGGTGACCTTCTGGCCGGTTTGTCGCCTGCCTTCGGGGTGGGGATCGATTTTTCACACCAGACGATCATCCATAGCAAAAAAATCCACCCGGAATGCCACTTTGTGGCAGCCGATGGGCATTCCCTACCGCTTTCAGGCACCTTCGACTATATCATCCTATCCGACCTCTTGAACGATGTTTTTGACGTGCAAACCCTGCTGGGCGAGGTACGGCGACTTTCCACCCCTGCAACCCGCATCCTGACCAACAGTTACAGCCGTGTCTGGCAGATACCACTCTGGTTGGCAGGTAAGCTGGGGGCAGCCAAATCCAACCTGCCACAGAACTGGTTGACTCCTGAGGACATCCGCAACCTGCTCAACCTGTCAGATATGGAAATCATACGCCACTGGCTGGAGATCATCCTGCCGGTCAACATCCCGCTATTGGGAGCATTCTTTAATAAATTCCTGGCAAAATTCTGGCCCTTCACTCAACTTGGTTTGACGAATTTCTATCTGGCACGACCGAATCCCGATCTTTCACCCTACAAACAACACACGGTCAGTGTGGTCATCCCCGCCCGCAATGAAGCCGGTAACATCCCCGAGATCTTCAATCGTATCAAACCCTTTGGCAAATCCATCGAGTTGATCTTTGTGGAAGGTCACTCGACCGACAGGACCCATGCAAGGATCGTCAATGAGATAAAGAAACACCCCAGGGTCAAAAGCCAGGTATTCCGGCAATCCGGGACCGGCAAGGCGGATGCCGTGCGGGTGGGATTCGATCATTCGCAAGGTGAGGTCCTGATGATCCTGGATGCCGACCTGACAGTCCCACCGGAATACCTGCCACGTTTTTACCAGGCTCTCTCAGGGAAAGAGGGTGAATTCATCAACGGAGTTCGGTTGGTTTACCCGCTGCCACGTGAGTCGATGCAATCCCTCAACTTTCTTGGCAACAAGTTTTTCAGCCTGGCATTCACCTGGCTGCTCGGGCAACCGGTCAAGGATACCTTGTGTGGTACGAAAGTATTGTTCCGCCGTGATTACGAACGCATCGCCACCAACCGGTCCTACTTCGGTGATTTTGATCCTTTTGGCGATTTCGACCTGTTGTTCGGAGCTGCCAAGCTGGGACTAAAAATCGTTGATATCCCCATCCGCTATCAAGAGCGTGTTTATGGCACCACCAACATCAGCCGCTACCGGCATGGAGCCCTGTTGTTCAGGATGATGCTATATGCCGCCCGGCGCTTGAAATTCATCTAAAGGATTCGTTGGAAAAGAACTTCGTTTAAATTACAAAACCGGTGGATCCGCTTGATCCACCGGTTTTGTCTGTCGACAATTACGGTACCTTTACGAGCCAGTAATTATTCCAGTCGCCTTCTGCCGTCCATCCGGCACGTCCGGAACTGCGTGAAACGACGCTCCACCATACGTACACGCCCATGCATTCCGGTCCGCCTACGAGGTTTACTCCTTCTCCGGGTTCCAGCGCTCCTTTGATGGCCGAGTCCAATCCGGGCTTGTCGCGCAGGTTGTTCTCGACCGGGGGATCCAACGATACCATTGCCACGTCACCCTTATGCAATACGGAAGGATAGGCATTCGGACAGGCAGTATATGCACCCGTTGGAGGGGTGCGGGTGGGTAACGGGATGGCAGTGTTTGGGATAACCGCCACGGTGAGTGTCGGTGGGATGATCGTGGCAGTGCTTGTGACGGTTGCCAGTGGGGGCAGGGTGATCTGAGCCGCAGCAGTCAAATTGACGATGGCTGCCAGAGTTCCCTGAACGTCCTGGGTGGCTACCGGCAGGATGGGTTGCTGTTTGCGCTGTAGGGCAAACAACGCCATCAGGATCACCAGGATAATCACCACCCCCATGGCGATCAAGGTCACCGGCGAGGATAAATTCACCGAGATCGTCTTAGGCTCTTCCTTCTGCTTCATCGCCTTACCGGTCTCAGGACAGAATTTTGTGCTATCAGGGTGTTCTTTACCACAATACGGACAGTGCATTCATGCTCCTTTTCTTCATAATACAACCATTTGTTAAGAGTTTACATCAACTGGAAATCATCGTCAAATGGCGGCTTCTGCCAGGGCTGAGACTGTTCCATCCGCTACATGCCGGCAATCGGCTGCCTGGATGAACTCGGGTTTGAAAAGCGCCAGGTCGTTCGTCGCCAGGATCGCCTGCTCGCAATCTGCCAGGACTTCCAGCAAGTCTGAGCGGCGTTTGTTATCCAGCTCTGCCAGGATCTCATCCAGCAACAGCACCGGCAGCTCCCCGGTCCGTTCCCTTATCCAATCCACCTCTGCCAATTTAAGCGCCAGTAAGGCCGTTCTTACCTGGCCGCGTGAACCATAGCTGGTCAGGTCAACTCCATTGGCAAGAAACCTGAGCTCGTCACGATGCGGTCCGATGGTGGTGACGCCGCGCGCGATCTCCTCCTGGCGCAGCTCCACCAATCGGGCTGAGCACGCCGCCTGGATCTGCTGCAAGCTCAGACCGGAACGATCCAAAGTGGTATCGATCGGCAACCCGATCTGTGAGCCGTTACCGGGCAGGGGATCGAAAGCCGGCTGGTAGGAGAGGCGTAAAACCTCGCCGCTATCGGTCAGGCGATGGTGAACCTTGCGCACTATTCGCTCCAACTCGTCCAAGGCGGTAATACGCGCCAGGATGATCTGAGCACCGCGCCTGGCAACGATCTCATCCCAGGGGTCGAGCTGACCGGGATCGCCTCCGCGTTCCGAGAGTTGTTTGAGCAATGCATTACGCTGGGTTAATCCCTGGTTGTAATCAGTCAGTGCCTGGGCATAACCGGCCGATGTCTGGCTGATCGCCAGGTTAAGATAGCGGCGCCGTTCATCAGGACCGCCCTCTATAATGCGCATCATAATGGGTAAAAAGATGACTGAATTAAAATGACCCATCAACTCACCGGCATTTTTCTTGATGCCGTCCAGCAGGAATTCACGCCTGAAGCGTGGGGTAGCGGCAGCCCCGTTGCTTTCCTGGATCAAGCGCACCTCCAGATGATGGGTACGTTTGCTGCGTTCGTAATCAGCCACCAACCTGGCAACTGCCAGACGTTGCCTGGCAGCGTTGAAGTTGATCAACTGGCGGTCGGTTTCAGCTTGATAGGAAGTAAATGATGTCAGATAATAAATGGCTTCCAACAGGGAGGACTTCCCCTGGGCATTGTCTCCCACGAGCAGTACAGTCCGTTTTGAAATGTCTATATCCAGGCGGGCATAAAGGCGAAAATCGGTGAGTGCCAGATGGGTCAACCGCATCAGTCTGCAAGCACCTGAGCTTCTTCCTCGGTCGGTTGCCAGACACGACTGGCACGATCCACATACAGGACACCATCCAGATGATCGATTTCATGTTGGAAGATGCGAGCCAGCCAGCCTTTGGCGGTAATGCGTGCCGGTTTGCCAAAGCGGTTCAATCCACGAATGACCACCTGCTCGAACCGTACAACCTCCCCCACCAACCCCGGCACCGACAGGCAGGCTTCGATACCGGTCACTTTTTCCTCTGATGACTGGATGATCTCAGGGTTGGCAATCAGATACAGTTTTTTGGGTTTTTCCTCATCCACCTCATCCCCATACTCGACCACAATTAACCGGTTGGGCACCCCGATCTGGGGTGCCGCCAACCCAACACCGGGTGCCTGACGCATGGTCGCGATCATATCATCCACCAGGTCTTGAAATGATCTGTCAAAGCTGGTCACCTTATGCGACTTGCGTCGCAGGATTGGATCCGGGAGGGTGATGATGGTTCTTAAAGACATGGGCACTATTCTACCCGAAAACAGCAACCTTCTGGTGGTCTCCACTATTCATTGACACGCCTGTGGTAGGCGGCAATCCACTGCGACATCCGATCTCGTTCTGACTCGAGGCCCGCCTGGCGCATGGCTGTCTGACGATCCGCAATCCGTCGGAAGATCTCACGTTGCACGCCCGACGGGTCACGCACGTAATCGAAGATCAGACTTTCGGTACCTACCTGAATGTTCACCGTACCGTAATTCAGCAACAAACCCATCAACCCACGTTTGCGATAGTTAATGCTCAGGATGTTCTCAAGTGGGGCGGTCTTGCGATCCTCCCTGCCCAGGGGAGTGCGTTTGACATCCATGATCTGGTCGGCAGAGATCTGATAAGTATCGTTGCGCCAGTCGAGAAACTGGTACAGATACCAGATGAATAATAACAACACCCCCGCACCGATCAGCCTGACAGCCAGGTCACCAAGCGGGGATGTCAACTGTTTCGAAAATCCACCCAGCAAAGTAAAAATCCCCGCCACACCAAAGGTGAATGGGAACCAGGTTTTTCGTAACAGAATCACCCAGTGTTTTCGGAATGTGATCGGACGCGCTCCCGCGGTCACAGACGTACCGATTTGTTCACCGGGCTGTTTGGAGACTACCTGGTCATCTGGACCACCAAGCTGGCGGTCGAGTGCGGCCTGCATGGCGCCCATTTCGAGCTCTTCATGGGTGGACTTTGCCCGTTCGACCCATAACTGTATGAGAGCTGCCACCAGGTCGGGATTGGATATGCCATGCCAGACCACCGGGACATTGTAAGTCCGCGAGGTGATATCGGCGAAGGCAAACATTTTTCCGAGCGGTGTCGTATTGATCTCGACCGACATGATATTGCCGAGCGGGATCTCCTCCCGCCGGTCAAAAACTGCGATAGCCCGATCCACCCGCACAAGACGTTTGGTGGTCAGAATGTAGTAATCGTTTGCCCAGTCCAATGAAATCCAGAAGATCCACAACAGCGCTGCTGCAATGAGGACTGCAAGGCCGACAATGGCCGGCTGCGGCATGTGGGTGACGCCTTGTAGATTCAGGATCAAGACGATCAGCCCGATCAGTGCTACCAGGCATGGTATAAGAACCCGGGTGGTTAAAAAGAATGGATTCTTGCGATTTATCAGAACGACACGCTCATCATGATTGAGCCAATCGAGGTTGACCCCTTTACTGAGCAGGTGCGTTCCCGATAGAAGGTTGCGACTGCCGGCGAGACGCGGATATTGGTCGATCAAGCCTGACAGACGATCACCCCTGATCCGCAGCAGGATTGTGTCACCGGCCGCCGAGGCAGACGACCGGTATGCCTCACCGCGGATAAAAGCCTCCTCACCCACAGGATCACCATTTTTCAATACGACTTCGCTGATAATCCGCCTGTTTCTCTGGCGCGACAGCACCAGTTTGCCTTCGAGAACAAAATAGAAAGCCTCTGCATCTGCATTTTGTTGAAACAGTATCTGACCCTGCGGCAGACTGACCACATCAAATTCTCTGACCAACCGACGGCGTTCACTCTCATCCAGTCGATTGAAAAATGGAGATGCAGCGATGAATTCGTATACCTGCTCAAATTGGATGCTCAATTGGCGACGTCCTTGATGGATAAATCTATACAAAAGGGTTTTGGATCACAAAGGTGAAACCAAAACCCTTTACTCTGCCTAGATCTTTACGCTCATGATTCCGCTTTCACATCGGCGTGGGATGCTTTTTCCTTTTTAATTGATTCCTGTTTTTGAAACACGATCTTATCATTGTCATCCACATCCACGATCACAGTATCACCATCGGTGTACTCACCCGACAACAGTTTTACGCTCAGTGGACTTTCAACATGTTTCTGTAGCACCCGGCGCAGCGGGCGGGCACCGAAATTGGTATCGTAACCGGCATGCGCCAGCCATTCCTTGGATTTAGCGGTCAACTGGACCTTCAAACCGTGTTCAGCCAAACGTCCTTCAACCTCTTTCATCTGCAACACGACAATCTTGCGCATGTCATCCATCGTGAGGGGTGAGAACATGATGACTTCATCGATCCGGTTCAGGAATTCCGGACGAAATGCATCTTTCAGTGCCTTTTCGATTTTTGCCTGCGCTTGTTTTTCTTCATCTGAGTCGGTCTTCTGGAGGAAGCCCAGACTGCCACCCTTGCGAACGAATTCAGTTCCCAGGTTGGAGGTCATGATCAGGACGGTATTGCGAAAATCAACCGTTCTGCCTTGGCCGTCTGTCAGGCGGCCGTCATCCAGAATTTGTAATAATGCATTCCAGACATCCGGATGCGCTTTCTCGATCTCGTCAAACAGGATGACGCGATACGGGCGGCGTCGAACCGATTCGGTCAGCTGACCGCCCTCTTCATAACCAACATATCCTGGCGGCGCGCCAAATAAACGTGACACAGTATGCTGCTCGTGATACTCGCTCATGTCTATGCGCACAAGGGCTTCGATATCGTCAAACATGAATTCCGCCAGCGCTTGAGCCAGATAAGTCTTGCCTACCCCGGAGGGACCAATAAATATGAACGAACCGATCGGGCGGCGCGGATCCTTTAGACCTGAGCGTGCCCGGCGGATGGCATCCGAGATGGCATGGATGGCTTCTTCCTGCCCGATGATCTTTTCATGAAGACGGTCTTCCATATGGAGCAGTTTTTCCGACTCGGTTACCATCATCTGAGTCACCGGGATGCCTGTCCACTGTGCCACCACATCGGCAATATCGTTAACATCCACCACTTCATCCAGTTTGTGTTCCGATTCCCATTTATCGCGTTTTTCCTTGAATTCAGCTTCAAGCCTTAGGCGTTCGGCCTTTTTCTTCGCAGCGCGTTCGTAATCACGCTCGATGCCGGCTTGTTCCTCCTCGGCGGTCATGCGATCGAGTTCTGACTTAAGTGCTTTCAGGTCATCCGGCATGGAATAAAGCGCCACACGCAACTTGGCGGCAGCCTCGTCCATCAGGTCGATGGCCTTATCCGGCAGATGCCGGTCGGTTACATAACGGGAAGAAAGTCGGGCAGCCGCCACCAGCGCTTCATTTGAGAATGTCACTTTATGGTGGGCTTCATAGCGGTCGCGAATCCCGTTCAGCATTTGAATGGTCTCATCGATTGACGGTTCATCCACAAAAACGGGCGCAAAGCGCCGTTCCAGGGCAGCATCTTTTTCAATGTGTTTGTGATATTCATCGAGCGTTGTTGCACCCACACATTGCAGTTCGCCGCGCGCCAGCGCAGGTTTCAACATATTGGACGCATCCATGGCTCCCTGCGCCGCTCCGGCGCCGACCACAGTATGCAGCTCGTCAATGAACAGAATGATCTCACCTTCGGCGCGTTGGACTTCCTCGATGGCTGCTTTCAAACGCTCCTCGAATTCTCCCCTGAAGCGCGAACCTGCAATCATACCGCCCAGGTCGAGCGAGACAACCCGCTTGCCCATCAGGATCTCAGGGACGTCATTATCGGCAATCTTTTGGGCCAGACCCTCGACGATGGCTGTTTTGCCCACGCCGGCCTCACCAATTAAAACAGGGTTGTTCTTGGTGCGACGTGAGAGGATCTGCATCACGCGCAGGATCTCGTTGTCGCGGCCGATGACCGGGTCGAGTTTGCCCTCGCGTGCCAGTTGGGTGAGGTCGCGGGAATATTTTTCCAGCGTCCTGAAGCGTGTCTCTGCCTGAGGGTCAGTCACACGCTGCCCACCGCGTATTTGTTGTACGGCTTCGAAAACACGATCGCGGGTAAGACCTGCACCTTCCAGCAGTCGCGCAGCCGGCGTGTTGCGTTCGCTCAGAATCGCCAGGAATATATGCTCGGTGGATATATACTCATCCTTTAATTTATTGGCTTCTTCGTTCGCCAGATCGATGATGCGTTTCACACGCGGTGTAATGAATATCTGACCGGCACCGCTGCCAAAGATGTTGGCTTTGGGGCTGGTTCTTAAAATAAAATCGAGCCTTTCGGTCAGGCCGCTGGCTTCCACTTTCAAATATTCGAGCAGCTGTGGTATGGCGCCCTGGGGCTGTTCGATCAATGCCAGAAGGATATGTTCCGTATCGATCTGGTTGTGACCATAACGCTGGATAATCTCAGCGGCCCGCTGGGCTGCTTCCTGGGCTCTTTCAGTAAATCGGTCGAATCTCATCATAGTAGTACCGTCCTTAAACAAGCACCAGCTTGTTTGGGGATTATATCACCCGGCTTATTAACAAATTGGATAGATCATATATGAATTGTATATGAATATACCGCAATGGATGCAAGAGTTACACCAACCTCAGGGTAACCCGCCTCATCCAGGTCATGCTCTGCCATTCAGGGTAAAATAGTTCCCAATGGTTACGCCTACAGCATCATCACCTCACCTCAGACCTATAGACATCCGCAAGGATCTGGCTGAGATTGCAGACCTGATCGAATTGTGCTTCTCAGACCATTTGGATGCGGATGGCAGGATTTATCTCGATCAGATGCGCAAGGCAGCCCGGAACTCTCGTTATTTCACCTGGGCGATGAGCGCCAAGCTTCAGATGCCGGTCAGCGGTTATGTGTGGGAGAATTCCGGTAAGGTGCTCGGTAATGTCAGCCTGATGCCTGTCACCAGGGATGGGGCGCGGGCCTATATGATCGCCAATGTGGCAGTACATCCGGATTACCGCCGTTTGGGTATCGGTAAAGCCCTGACCGAGAAAGCTGTTCTGTACTGTGCCCAACAGTCGTGCCGGTCCGTCTGGTTGCAGGTGCGGGATGATAATGAAGGCGCAGTCCGGATCTATGCCGGATTGGGATTTATCGAGCGCGTCCGCCGCTCCACCTGGATCGTCGATCCATCCAGATACACACCCCCGATTAATAACGAACCATTATTGAAAATCGGTCAGCGCAGATCGTCGGATTGGCATCTGCAGTCCGAATGGCTGGATGCACTTTACCCTCCCGTTGTGAACTGGAACCTTGCCCTGCGGCGTGATGTCCTGAAACCTGGGTTAAAGCAAGCATTGTGGCGCTTTTTCAATGATATCTTTGTCCACCATTGGGCTGCGCGTGAAGAAAACCAACTGGTCGGTGTGGCAAGCTGGACACCCTCCCACCTGGCGGAAGACAACCTGTGGTTGGCAGTTAACCCTGAATGGGAGGCTAAAGCCATTCTCAGCCTGCTGCCCCGAATTGCCAATTCCAGAATTGCAGCTCGACCCTTGTCGCTGAATTACCCCGCGGGGCGCGGAGAATCAGCCTTCCTGACTGCTGGTTATCAAAAGCAGAATACCCTGATCTGGATGGAAAAAACCTTCCCCCTGGATCAATCTCTGTAGAATAAACCGGGTGGAGTTAGTGCTTAACTAGCTCTCTGGCGAAACTGATGAATTCCTTCCATTCCTCTTCGAAAAAATTAATGGTTACGTTATTAATTTGAAGATTATAGGTGGTCTCGCCATCCGGTTCTTCGGCCTTCCAGGCGGCACAAAGGTCGGTTTCAACAAGCGTTACGATTTTTACATCGTCAGGATCTGCCATGGTTTCTCCAATCATTTTTTGGGTGCATATTTTTCATAGATGAACAGGCTATCTTCCCAGTTGCACGTATAACCCGCTCGTTCGAGCGGTTCAAGCGCCCGGGGGATAAGCGGGGCAATCCAGCGCCCGTGTGAATATCCCAGTTTCCCCGCCAACGCACGGTAATCGGTTAACAATTCATGGATCTTTTCGAGCGGGCAGCCCAGGTATTGGATCAAGGGGCTGTGGATCTCCTCTTCCGTATTCTCAACGGTCATAATCAATCCGGCTTTTTGGTGCCACCACCTTAAACGACTTTCGACAATGGCTTTTTGCAGGATAGTCTTATCGACGGCAACCCATTCCCAGTCAAGGTCGACCAATCCTACCGTGAGCATATTGGTCGGCGCATTGAAAACAAATTCGCACACCTCATGTAACTCGCGCTCCCGCGCAAGCCTGAAAGGACTTTCCTGACCTGTGATCGCGGGTGAGATGTAACTGGTCGTTTCAAGGATCTTCAGGAATCCCGTCCGTTCGGCCAGATGATGGACGTGTATATTGGTCGAGAGGGTCGAGAAACGGACGACCCCGCTGCAGTTGCTCTCCCAATAATTCAGGATGGTGTTGTGCAGCCGGCTGGCGACACCCAGATTCTGGTAATCCGGGTCGACCCTTAGTCCCATGATCCACCACTGCCCCGGTGCGAGCAACGATAATTTCACCAATCCGATGGCGTGCCCGCGGTATTCTGCCACGTAACAAGCGCCTTCAGGATCGGAAAGCCATTTATGCCAGGCAGTGGGGACGTAGTCCCCGCCGTCCCAGATCCTGCTTGTGAATCGCAGGACATCCTCCATATCCAGTGGTAATGCCGGGCGGCAGACTACAACATCCATTTTTTCCTGAAGTGTTTTATTATCCATCGTTTGTAACCTTAATCAGATCGCTTGAACGGACGACGGAGCAGACCTGATCTGACCTTCTGCCAGGTTTTCGTGACCCAGGCAGAGATATTTGACCTTCTGGGTGCTGGAAGTTTTTTATCGAAATTCTCCCAGGGATCGCGATCGAACATCTTGTTCAGCACGTACTCAAATAACAGTTTCAGGGTTGCCAGTACCGGAGCAGCCAGGATGACACCCACCATACCTAACAGATTGACAGCCACAAAAGCTGTGATCAATACCCCAGCCGGGTGCACCTTCAAGGTTTGTGCAAAGATGCGTGGCGATACCAGATTGTCGAATACATTATCCACCACCAGTGCAATGGCCACGACGATAATCGCATAGGTGAACGGGTCCAATCCGTAAGGTGTCGGCACCTGGAAGTAAGCCACCAGCCCATAAGTCGTCCAGGCTATAAAAGGACCCACCCACGGCAGGAACTTGGCAAAACCAGCCAGGAGCGCCAGCCAGATCGGGAATCGCAGCCCAAGCGCTGCCAGGATGATCATGTACATCACCACCGTTACGATCACGACAATCGACTGCCCGCGCAGGAAGGCATTCCAGATGCGGCTGAGTTCACGTCCAATACGGCGCAAGTCCTGCTCGTAATTGGGTATTTCAAAATGGAGAAGGCGCCCCTGGATTCCCCCGGTTTCTTCCAGCATGAAGTATGAGACCAGGAAAATAAAAAACAACCATCCTATGAAACTTGCCGCCCCACCGGCAATGGCACCTACAAAATTCCCCACTTTGCCCATATAGGGTTCGACAACAGACAGGATCTGCTGGCTGAGTGAGGAATAATCCAGGTTTGATAAGTCGATATGGATGAAGCCGATATTTATACCGGTCCGAGCGAAATCACTGAGAATTTGAGGTAGCTCGACAAAAGTACGTTGCATAAAGGCATATAGACTCTGGAGCTGGTCAACCAGAACAAAGCCGCCCCAGGTTAACAATCCCAGAAACATCAGGATGAACAACAAGTAGATCAGTGCCACCGACAGACGCCAGGGGATGCGGGTTTTGCCCGTCAGGAAGCGCGCCAGTGGATAAAACAGGTACGCCAGGATGAATGCCAGGAGGAGTGGTCCGATCAGGTTCTGGAAGCGGACTGCCAGGAACGCGACAACCGCGACCAGGGTGATACCTACCACCAAACGGGTGGTCCAATTCCACTTGGGTGATTTCAATTCAGTATTGGTTTTTACCATGGATCAGTCTCTCAACTACATAATTTTAATCGATAAATCCGTCATTGAAAATAAAACTGGTCAGGTTGTGCCCTGACCAGTATGTTTGATAGTAAGACGAGCTCCTCAGAGGACCTTACGAACAACCCAGCAAGCTGTTAATTCCCGGAATCGAACACCAGAGGTTGAGGTAATCGATAATGACCGGAATCGCAACGCAGAAACACAGGATCGCCAGGACAATCAGTAATATGATCACCCAGTTGGAGGATTTTTTCGAAGACGTGGCAGGCGCAGTTTGTGGGGGCGTCGAAGCACGGACCGGCGCCGGCTCAGCCTGGCCTGACTCGGAGCTGATTTTACGCGCCGTTCGCGGACCGGCCACGGTGGCTTCCTTGTCATCCGCCACGGCCTCAAAAACCAGGGCGACATGTTCGCCGAATGAAACCACTTCGCCAACTCTTAGAACGTGCCGGCTGGTCAATCGATCGCCGTTGACCGCAGTGCCATTGGTCGAGCCGAGGTCTTCAATGATATAACCACCCGCTTGCATGGACAGGCGCGAATGCCGCCGAGAAACCTCAGTATCATTAATGACGATGTCGTTACCAACATCGCGGCCAATAAACATTTCGTCGTTCTTAAGCGGGTATACCTTCCCGGGGGTGGGACCGGACCGCATTACCAATTGAAACCCTGCCATAGTTCCTCCTCTAACTATAAATACTATTATGAATAAGTTTACTGATATTTACGCTGTATGTCAACCGGCAACCCAAAGTCTCTATTGAGAGCCTTAAAAAGACCCTCCCAATTCACCGGGAGGGTTAAAACCTTTTAATTTACTAATGGCGGTTGAATCCTCCACTGCCGCGGCGGTCCCCGCCCTGGCGGTCACGTGAGCCCTGACCACCGCGCCCTCCTGACCTGCTGCCACCCCCGCTGCGGCTCTTGCCACCATGGTCGCGTTCCTGGGCTTCTTCCACCGACCAGCCTTCAAGGACAGCCTGACGTGACAGTCGGATCTTGCCACTATCATCGATGCCGGTCACCATGACCGTCACCTCATCACCCATGCGGACTACGTCTTCTACCTTCTCGACGCGCTCACTGTCCAATTGGGAGATATGCACCATGCCATCCATACCCGGGATGATTTCGATGAATGCACCGAAGTCCGTAATGCGAACCACCTTGCCGGTGTAGATACGACCGAGCTGCGGGCTTTCGGTCATCGCTTCGATGCGCTCGCGGGCAAGCTCAAACCCGGGACCATTGACAGCAGCGATAAATACTGAACCATCATCGCCAATATCGATCTTGGTGCCGGTTTCTTCCTGCAGCGCGCGGATGTTCTTACCTCCGGGTCCGATCACTGCCCCGATCTTGTCAATCGGGATCTTGATGACGGTGATGCGCGGGGCATGTGGCTTCAACTCAGGTCGTGGAACAGGGATGACCTCGATAATCTTATCCAGGATGAAAGCACGCGCCAGGCGGGCTTTCTCGAGCGCTTCCGACATGATCTGGGCGGTGATACCCTGGATCTTGATATCCATCTGGAGTGCCGTTATGCCCTTGGGAGTACCGGCAACTTTGAAATCCATGTCACCCAGATGATCCTCGGCGCCCTGGATATCGGTTAGAACGACATACTCATCACCCTCTTTAACCAAACCCATGGCAACGCCGGTAACCGGTGCCGTGATCGGCACGCCGGTGTCCATCAATGCCAGCGTCGAACCACATACAGATGCCATGGATGAAGAACCGTTGGAAGATAATACCTCGGATACCAGGCGAAGGGTATAAGGGAATTCATCGGCCGGGGGAATGACCGGGGCGAGTGCGCGCTCTGCCAGAGCGCCGTGGCCGATTTCGCGTCGTGAGGAACCACGAAGTGGTTTGACCTCACCGGTGCAGTAAGGCGGGAAATTGTAATGGTGCATGTAGCGTTTTTCATCGATCGGGGTCAGGTTATCCAACTCCTGGGCTTCCTTGGGGGTGCCAAGCGTTGCCAGGGTGAGCACCTGGGTTTCACCTCGGGTGAAAAGACCCGAGCCATGCGCGCGCGGACTGATACCCACTTCACACCAGATCGGGCGGATCTCATCCAGACCACGACCATCCGGACGCAAGCCTTCCTTGATGATACGTGCGCGGACGATATCCTTCAGTGCTTCATCAAAAGCAGCCTTGACCGGTGACGCGAGTTCCTCGCTTTCTCCGGCGATCTGGATCACCGCTTTTCCTTCCAGCTCTTTGATGGTCTGGTTGAATTGTGCCTTATCATGCGGATCATCCAGAGCACGGGTGATGTCAGCCGCAACGAATTCCTTCACGCGTGCTTTTAATGCTTCATCCAGCGAGAACAGCGGAACATCCGTTTTGGGTTTGCCGATCTCGCGTGCCATCTGCAACTGCAGGTCGATGAGTGGTTGTATGGCTTTATGGCCAAAATCCAGCGCCGCGACCATCACATCTTCCGTGATCTCGCTGGCACCGCATTCGACCATCAGGAGAGCCTGACTGGTTCCGGCCAGTCTCAGATCAAGGTCGGAGCGCTCCAGCTCTTCATAGGTCGGGTTGATGACGAACTCTCCATCGACGCGACCGACACGCAGCGCAGCCACCGGACCAGCCCAGGGTATATCCGAGATCATCAGGGCAGCCGAGGCGGCATTGATCGCCAGGATGTCCAGCGGGTTATCCTGGTCGGCCGACACGGAGAACAGCACCACCTGGACCTCGTTGCGCATGTCCTTGTTGAACAGAGGTCGGATGGGACGGTCGGTGAGACGCGCAGTCAGGATGGCGATATCCGATGGGCGCCCTTCCTTGCGGAAGAATGATCCCGGGATACGCCCGCCTGCATACATGCGCTCTTCATAATCCACCGTGAGTGGGAAGAAATCCTGCCCCTCGCGGGGCTCCTTGCCCATGGTGGCTGCGGCGAAGACGACCGAATCACCCAGTTGGATGGTGACCGCTCCGCCTGCCTGGCCTGCCAGTTTGCCAGTTTCGAACGTGATCGGCTTGCCGCCGACCGTGGCAGTATACTTTTTCGATTCAGGTTGCATAGGTTCCTCTATCAGGTTGCCCACCTGGTCAGGGACAGAAATTCGATGGAGACTGTAAAGGTCTTCATCATAGTTCTATTCCCGACCCGGTGGTTAATAAAGCCAAACACCTCGATTTCATCATCGAGGGTTAATCACGATAACATAAAATCATCAGGCGGATGGCAGTCGACTGCCATCCGCCCATTATTCTTGTACTCTATTTCTTCCTTAGATTGAGTCGTTCCGAAACTGCCAGATAGCGCGGGTAGTCCGATCTGCGCAAGTAGGTCAGCAACCTGCGGCGCAACCCCACCATCTTGAGTAATCCACGACGCGAACTCTCATCGTGCTTGTTGGCACGCAGATGATCGGTCAACATGGTGATGCGCCGGGTGAGGATCGCGATCTGGACGTCCGGTGAACCGGTGTCCGTTTCGTGGCGATGGTAATCGGTGATGATCTTGCTTTTGATTTCTTTGTCGAGCGGCATGACGTCTGCTTCTCCTTCTAATATAATTACCGGTCCACACTTCGACCGTGCAGGTCTCCATGCCCGCAGCTTTCACCGCGAACAGGACCAGTCATAGAGTGCTATTATAACCGAAAATATGGGATATTAATAAATAATCATGAGGTAAAGGGGGGTGAGTGGGTTTAAATCAAAATGGTTATTTATTAACTTGCGGGCAAGCACCCTTAGAACGGGTGTAATTACCCCCCAAGAACGGGGGTCTTAAGAAATCCCGCCCTTGACTTCCAAGACGGTATCTACATGATTAGCGCCCGTACGGCATCGCGGTCGGTGTCACTGACGATGTTTACACAACCGCGCAGCAGGCGCTGAAGGTCCGGAGTTTGGCGTTTGGCTGCCAGTTGTTCAATATAGAAGAGTGTCTCTCCCGGACTGCGTTCATACAGCGCAACGAAAAGAGCCTCCAGATCGTTGAACAGATAGCTGGTGGGTTTCACCGGCAATGGAGTGATCAAGTGAAATACATCCGGGAACAGATCCGGTGAAATCAGTTGGATATACAGCGTGAGCGCCCGCAATCCGATGGATTGCTGTTGAACGCCGGAATCCTTCAACCAGGTGGAGATGATCTTTCGGAACACTTTTGGATTGGATTGCATCAATGGAGCGGATGCCTTCTTTAGCAAGGCATCGATCAGGATGCGATCCTCCCCGGCTTTCGCCCAAGCGAGCAGCCGCTGTGAGATCACATCCATTTCATATTCAGGGAGAAGCGCCAGGATGCCGGCAGCCAGCAGGCGGGGTTCAAAATGATCATCCCGCCATAGCCGGTCAGCCAGTGCTGCCGCATCATCCGGCTCTACCCGGCACACAGGAGCCAGATCATCCGTGATCTGTTTCAATACTGCCGGATGCACTCGATACTGCTTCTGGATCGGTTGCAACACCGTCATCCTGCCCGGCCGGTGGGCACGATCGGAATAGAAATCGAGCAATTCCCCGAGAGCACGGGTGAAATTTTCCGGCTGGTTGAAATGTTCGAGCAGCCGAGCAACCTGGATTCGCAGGCGGGTCATCTGGATGGCTGGCATGCCCACCCCCCACTCAAACACTCCCGTTGGGGATCAATATGCGCGGGCGAAATAAGCCTTCTCCCGTGCGGCTTCGCCGCAATAAATACATTTACCTTCTCCGGTTTTTTGATCCAGCGGAATACAGCGGGTGGTGGCTTTGGTATCCTCTTTGATCTTATCCTCGCATTCACCCTTGCCGCACCAGTAACTGTAAGCCCATCCGTTCTGGACAACCTGTTTGAACTCGTCATACGAGCCCGGATCAAAGATATGCGCGTCGCGAAATGTGCGGGCTCTCTCGAGCATGGCGTTATGGATGGTCACTAGGGTATCATCGACCACAGCCCGTAAACCAGCCTGCGGAATGAAGGATTTTCCCTCCCGTCCTGGAATATCGCGGCGGGCTAGCGCCACACTACCTTTCTCGACATCCCTGGGTCCGACTTCAATGCGGATCGGAACGCCACGCAGTTCCCAATCGTTGAATTTGAAACCGGGCGTGACCTCGCTGCGGTCATCCACCTTGACCCTCAGCCCGGCAAGCTCCTGGCAGACCTTTTCAACCACCGGCATGACCAGCGTGCGCTCACCTTCATTTTTATAAATCGGCACGATCACCACCTGGATGGGTGCCAGACGCGGTGGCAGGATCAACCCCTGGTCGTCGCCATGCGCCATGATGATGGCGCCAATAAAACGGGTCGAGAGCCCCCAGGATGTCGTCCAGCAATACTGCTGGTTGTTGCTTTCATCCAGGTACTGTATCTCGAAGGCTTTGGCGAAATTCTGACCGAGGTTGTGTGAGGTGCCGGATTGGAGCGCCCGTGTATCACCCATCATGGCTTCGATGGTAAACGACTGCGCGGCACCCGCAAATTTCTCACTCTCACTCTTCCGTCCCGGTATGACCGGGATGGCAGCCTCATTTATGGCAAAATCGGTGTACACATCCAGCATGCGCCGGGTTTCTTCTTCAGCCTCCTTTTGGGTGGCATGGGCAGTGTGGCCTTCCTGCCAGTAGAACTCCAACGTGCGCAGGAACAGGCGTGTGCGCATCTCCCAGCGCACAACATTACCCCACTGGTTGATCAGGATGGGCAGGTCGCGGTAGGATTTGATCCATTTGGCATACATGTGACCGATGATGGTTTCGGACGTGGGTCGCACGACCAATGGTTCCTCAAGTGTCTCGCCGCCACCAATGGTGACCACTGCCAGTTCGGGCGAAAAGCCTTCCACATGCTCTTTTTCCTTCTCCAGAAACGACATGGGGATAAGGAGCGGGAAGGCGGCATTGACGTGCCCGGTGGCCTTGAAACGGCTATCAAGTGCCTGCTGGATGTTCTCCCATAATGCCCAGCCATACGGTCGGACTACCATGCAGCCGCGCACCGGCGCATAATCTGCCAGCTCGGCACGCATAATGACCTGGTTGTACCATTCAGAAAAGTTTTCACTGCGAAGTGGTAATTTCTCGTCCATTTTTTACTCGTTTAAGTAGATTTCGAAAGTTCTTCGAGAAGTGCGACGGCGTGGTCAACATTGTCGGCGAAATGTAACAGATCGTCATCACCCGCGGGCAGGTAATGGGAGTGTTCTGCTACAAAAGTATCAATTACCCGCTTCCAACTTTGACCGATCAGGATCATGGGTTTATGCGGAAGTGCATGTATGATCAACAGGTTCCACACCAGGCTGACTTCGGTCAGGGTGCCGGGCCCTCCCGGCAATGCCAGGTAGGCATCACTGCCATGGATCAGCACGTTCAGGCGCTCAAACAATGTTTTTTCCTGAACAAGCTCCCCCACCCACTCATTCGGGTCGATAGGGCGCCAGTCCTCGATATCCTTGCAGGTTACCCCGATCACATGACCACCGGATTCCGCAGCTCCGCGGGAGGCAGCCTCCATAACGCCCATATATCCGCCTGTCACGACCACATGGCCGGCTTTAACCAACAGTTCGCCCAGGCGCTGTGCGTCCAGGTAGGCAGTCTCGCCGGGTTTGGGTGCGGAGCCGCCAAAGACGGTTACCCGCATGGCTGATCCCCACATGAATGGACATCCCATTCCCGTTCGGAATTAATGGTCAGTTTATTCAGTACCGCCTGTTCGAGGTCAACGCCGGAAACACGAGACAACTGTAAGAGGTAGAGCAATACATCTGCCAGCTCGCTTTCAAACGCGGTTTTATCCTCAACTTCGCTGCACCATTGAAAGTGCTCCAGCACTTCGCCGGCCTCAAGGGCTAGCGAAATAGCCAGGTTGCGGGCTGTCTGAGGGCGCGGACTGTCAGGGCTGTACCAACCCTTTGACTCGACGAAAGCGTCCATCTTTTCGGTTAATTGCGGGATATCCATAATGGTTTGAATTATAACTCCAGACCAGACCGCCCCGGTTTGCTTTCAATCATCAGAAGCCATCCGGCGAATAGCCTCCAGCGCAACTTGAGCCGATCTGACCTGATCGACATGCCAGCCTTCCTCATTTGTCATACGCTCAAGGTGTTTCACGATACTGTCCTGCTCATCCTGATCAAGCTTATTAAAAGCAGCTACGATCCTCGTTGCTTCGCGTGACAGAATTTCATCCCATAGGTTTTCGAGTGAAAAAGGGTTATTCAATGTCATATTAATACGAACTGCGGAGCATTGGAATTCCCATTTGTCCAAAGCCCCGCAGCATCCGTTTGATCCGTGATTATTCTTCCTTGCGACTTTCCAATTCCTTCTGGCGCGCAGCGACGATCTCTGAAGTAATGTGAGATGGCACCAGGTCGTAATTGACCAGTTCCATGGTGAAGACGCCGCGCCCACCAGTAATGGAGCGCAGTTGAGTGGTGTAGCGCAGCATCTCTGCCAGAGGGACGAGCGCCGATACGACCGAACGACCTTTTTCGGTATTCATGCCCTGCACTTTCGCACGACGGGTGTTCAGGTCGCCCAGGACGTCGCCCATGTTGGCTTCCGGCACAGTGATCTTTACATCCATGATCGGCTCGAATAAGACCGGACTGGCATCTTTGAAAGCCTGTTTAAAAGCCTCGCGCCCGGCAATTTCGAAGGCGACCGGCTTGGAATCGACCGGGTGTTCCTTACCGTCGTAAACCGCGACTCTCACACCGCTGATCGGATAACCGGCGATGATGCCTTCTTTCATTGTTGAAACAATGCCTTTCTGGATTGCGCTGCTATAGCTTTGGGATACGGCGCCGCCAAATACATCCCAAACGAAATCAAAATCCTTCTCCGTGGTTGGCTCAACCCGCAGAGAAACCTCACCGAATTGGCCGGAACCGCCGGTTTGTTTCTTATGGCGATAGGTGGCATCGCCTTTCCTGGTGATTGCTTCGCGATAGGGCACTTTGGGTTCGTGAATGATCAGACCGACCTGGAATTTATGCTCTGCCCGGCGGATGGCGACGTCGATATGCTGGTCGCCCATGCCCTGCAATACGGTCTGGTTGGTGGAGGGTTCCATGCGCCAGGTGAGTGTCAAATCCTCTTCACACAGGCGGTTCAGGGTGGAACTTATCTTGGCCGAATCAGCTTGTGTCTTGGGGAAAATCGCAACCTGGAAAAGCGCATGTGGGTATTCCGGTTTCGGCAATTCGAGTGGATGAGTCTTGTCACACAGGGTGTTACCGGTGGCCGTATCTGCAAGTTTGGCAACCGTGCCGAGGTCACCCGTATGGACGATCTTGACCGGAAGGTTTTCCTTGCCACGTGGAATGGCAAGCCCACCCAGACGTTCTTCCACACCTTTGCTCTGGTTCCAAATTCGCGAATCTGAGTTGATCATTCCGGAATAAATGCGGAAATAGGTTTGCCTTCCAACAAATGGATCTGCAGTGGTTTTCCAGACATAAGCAGCCAGTGGACCGCTGTCGACCGGTTTAAGTTCTTCATCACCGGCTTTCCCCTTGGCAATAACCACCGGCGCGGTTAGCGGTGAAGGCATCAGACCGATGATCGTGTCCAACAATGGACCGATCCCGATCTCGTTGCCGCCTGCTGAAACCAACACCGGTATAAAGGTGCATTTTTGAATGCCGGCGCTCAACCCCTTGAGGATCTCGTCATGGGTCAGTTCGCCCTTGTCAAAGTACTTTTCCATCAGGGCATCATCGCCTTCCGCCGCTGCTTCAACCAGGTTGCGGTGGGCTTCCTCCGCGGCCTTCTGGAGATCGGCAGGGATGGCTTCAGTGGTTTTGCCGTCGCCTTTATAAGCTTTCAATTCGATCAGATCGATCACACCCTGGAAGGCTTGTTTCTCGCCCCAGGGGAGTTGAACGGGGATCAGGCGGGTTTCAGAAAATTCCTGGACGGATGCCAGTGCTTTTTGGAAGTTGGCATTTTCGCGATCCATCTTGTTGATGATCAGGAATCGCGGCAGCTTGAATTGATCGCAATACTGCCAGGCGATTTCGGTACCGACTTCGAGACCAGCTACCGAATCCACCAGGACCAGAACACCTTCGACCACCCGCAAGGCTGACACAACCTCACCCACAAAATCGGTGTAGCCGGGAGTATCCAGGAAGTTGATCTTATAATTCTTATATTCGATCGGGATTACGGAAGTGTAGAGCGAGATGCTCCGGCGTTGCTCCTCGTCGTCGAAATCAGACAGGGTGGTCTTGTCTTCGATCTTGCCGAGGCGGGTGGTCACCCCCGTGAAGTGCAGAAAAGCCTCGGTTAACATGGTCTTGCCGGAACTGGAGTGTGAGGCGAGCGCGATGTTACGGATGAATTCAGTGGTATATTCCTTCATATAACAAACCTTCCAGATAAG
The DNA here is from genome assembly GCA_963701225.1 of uncultured Chloroflexia bacterium. Taxonomy (GTDB): domain Bacteria; phylum Chloroflexota; class Anaerolineae; order Anaerolineales; family Anaerolineaceae; genus JAFGXF01. The sequence continues at coordinate 2,777,173 of OY969578.1, forward strand.
GATGATATAGATTAAACCAACCACAAAAGCAGGAAAGTATTCCACCTCAAAATCGAGATCCATCCTGCCTGCGGTTGACCTGCCAATTATATCAGGTTGCCTTGAAAGTGACGGCGAGATGAAGCCAATTGGTGTCTCATGAGTTCATTCTTCAGACGTCTTTTTTATGCACTGTCGTATCTTGGCTCCCCACCCTGGGATACCGGCATCTCGCCACCGGAGTTATTGGCTTTCATCGAAACACACCCACCCGGTCGTGCGTTGGATCTGGGCTGCGGGACAGGGACGAATCTGGAAACGCTGGTGGAGCACGGTTGGCAGGTGAGCGGGGTTGATTTTTCCCGCCGGGCAGTCCGTTTGGCACACCGACGTCTAAAGTTGTCCGGTAAGAATATGAATGTCTTTCAGGGGGATGTATCACAAGAACTTGCCGTGGAAGGAAAATTCGATCTAATCCTGGATATTGGCTGTTACCACGACCTCTCACCTCCCGACCGGACTGGCTACCTAAGTAACATCATCAAACGGTTGGCTCCCGGCGGGACTTTTCTGATCTACGCCCACTGCCTGTCGTCAGACCAGCCCAAAGCGACCGGTGTCGCTCAGGAAGACATCAACGCGTTTTCTAAAATTTTTAGGGTGAAAGATATCGCCTACTCCACCGACCGTTGGAAACGTAAAACCGTATGGATGACTTTTGTCAACCCTGATTAATTTACGGCGCGAGCTGTTTTTCCATACGCCAGGAAGCTTCTTCAACGGTCTGCCAGACTCCTTCATGGTCGGGGTAGGTCCAGCACCCGGCATCCGGACCGGTAATCTTATAACCGCGCCTCTCGTATAAGCGGATGGCTTCCAGGTTATCCCGGGTGACATTGAGCGTGATCAACTTGAATGACCGGTGGATCAGATCGGCTTCGGCCACGTGCATCATGAACGTTCCCAACCCCTCGCAGCGGTACCTAGGACGGATGCGAAAGGCATATAAGTAAGCTCTCGTTTTGCCATCCGCCAGATCGTCACTGTCGGAATCCAGTTGGATGAACAACTGTCCGATAATGCCATATTCTGGATGCTCTGCCACCCATAATACCGATTGCCCCATCCGGCTGCGCTCGAATGCGTTTTGATACAGTTTGCGAAAACGCGTATATTCCCCATCCCATTCCAACGCCGGTAAATCCTCCTTGTGCAGATGGCGGAGGATCACCTTTTGGATCCAGTCAGGAGGAAGTTCAGTTTCGTGGACGGCTGTGGCTTTCGTCATGACTGTCAGTACCGGCAATCAGTTCTTCAAGAACTTTCCTTTCCTCGGTGCTGTTGTTGATCCTGCCATCCAGCCAGGCAGCCCGCAGTTCGGCCAGGATGGTCCTGTATCGGGGAGACGGCTTCAACCCCATGCGGGTCAGGTCTCCACCATCCAGACTGGGATGGATGTGTCTCAATTTGTATGCAAAGGTTTCCAACTGTTTGACGAAGGCAGGATCATCGCTGATCAAACTGGCTGCCAGAACTGCCAGGAGTGGTTGACGCTCGAGTGAAGCGACGAGCTGGCTCGGCAAGTCCCGTTTGATTTTTTCACGCTTTCCCAACAGATCAGTGGTGGCAACCAATGCCGCTTTCAATGCTGCCGGCAGTCGCAAGCGGGCAGATACCTTCTCGACCGTGTCAGGAGGCAACTTCCCAAGCCAGACCAGCCAGTTAACTGCCAGCTGGGTGTCCATACCGGCAATTTCTACCGGCAGTCCCCATTTCTTTACTACTTCAGGTTCAAGCACTACAGGCAGTTGCGTTTTACCCGGATCCAGGGTGCCGAGCGCAGGATGGATGGTTGATAAAATACCAAGTTTGGTGAGTCGTTGCAGGATAGAGCCGGCTTTTGGTTCCTGCAGGATCAGGTTGAACTCATGCCGCAAACGATCACCGGACACCTGCCGCATCACCTCGAAAGCGTTTTCCATCAATTCCAAAGTACGTATCTCGATCCGGAAGTCGAAACGCTGCTCAAAGCGAGCGGCGCGCAGCAGGCGGGTGGGATCGTCAATGAATGAGAGCGAGTGTAACACCCGGATAACACCTTTTCGCAAGTCCTTCAAACCACCCCAGTAATCATGCAGTTCGCCGTAGTGATGCCCATCCAGGCGAAGAGCCAGGGTGTTGATGGTGAAATCGCGCCGGTGAAGATCAAGTTTAATGCCGCTGCTCTCGACCGTCGGCAGCGCGGTGGGATAATCGTAAAATTCCGTGCGTGCACTGATCAGGTCAAGACTATCGGGTAGTTCCACCCCAGCCTCGAAATCCCGACCTCCAAGTGCCTGAGCCAGGTCATCTTTTACCTTTTGAATGAACCACTTGGCAGTGCCAAATCTGGCATGGGTTACCGCCCGACCGCCATATTTTTTCGCCAGACTGCGCCCGAGTATCAAGGCGTCTCCTTCGACCACCAGATCGAAATCGATTCCCGGGCGTTCGAGCAGCAGGTCGCGCACATACCCCCCCACGATATAGACTGCCATGTGTTTCTCCTCAGCCATGGCGACAACCGCCTTTAACAGAGCCAGGCGAAGCGGTGGGAGGGCAGCTTCCAGTTTATCGGCCAGGTTGGGATGACGCTGGGCAGTCTGGGTTGGTGTCATGATTTTTATCAAGTCGGTGCGGGTGGCAATCCCAACCACCTGCCCGCTTTGAGGATCAATGACCGGTATCTGTCCCCACCCGCTGGAAACGATCAGGTCTCTGAGTTGGTCGATGGGGTCATCGGGGTGGATTACAATCTGCCCGGCTTCCATCAGGCTGGCGGCCGGCAGGTTCATTTTATGCGAGATGGCCCGGTCGACCGCACGGCGGGTTAATAGCCCAACCACCTGACCCTGTTCCGCTACCGGAAAACCCTCATACCCATAGCGTTGCATCAGAGCCAACGCCTCATCCGCCAGGATCGTGGGGCTGATCAAACGCGGTTTTTTGGACATGATCTGACCGACTGTGACCATGGGAGGGATTTCCGCCAGGACGGTTTTTTGAAGTTCACCCAACACGTAATCCAGGGGTGATTTCTTCCCTTCTTTGGGGAGGTCCCCCGACTGGAACAGGCAGGATGCCGCCCGGTCATGACCTCCACCGCCAAATTTGGCCAGGATGCGGGCAACATTGACCTTATCGCTGACCGAGCGCGCTACAATACGAATACCCTCACCGGTTGACACAAGAATGAACAGACTATCCGGGTCAAGCACCTCGCGCATTTTGTGCGCGATGGAGGATATTTCATCGGTAAGGGATTCCGCTTCAACCTGAGCGAACGCCACCCGTTGACCCTGGATCATCTGGATCCGACAGGACTCCATTAATTGGTGATAAACCGTGCGCTGCTCGGCTGAAAGCGGAGGATCGAGGAACTGGCTGAGGATTTTTAGACTGGCACCATGTTCGATCAAATATGCGGCTGCCTTGACATCCCTGGGGGTGGTACCGGCGTAGGTCAGTGATCCGGTATCCTCATAGATCCCCAGCAACAACAGCGTGGCTTCTGCGGAGGAAAGGGTGTTGTTATTCTGCCGGGCAAGCATTTCAACCATCAGCGTGGTGGTTGCACCGGTCACATCGATGGTGAGCTGCCATTTGGCAGGCAAATCATCCCGCCGGGGATGATGGTCGATCACCACCACAGTCGTGTTCTTCAACAAACCTTTAATGGTCACCAACGATTGGGTATCAACCAGCGTTACACTATCGATTGCTTCAAGTGGCAGATCACGTGGATCGTTGAAAGGTAGTTCGGCACTGTAAAGCGCCAGGTAAGCGCGTGTGTTACGATTCATGCGGCGTGGCAGGACAGCCAGAGCATCCTCATCCAGGAGCCGGGCTCCCAGGAGGGCAGCTATGGCATCAAAATCCGCCTGTTCGTGGGTGAGAATCACACGCATGGCAATATTGTATCTCACTCCCATGAATGCAGCAGACTCCCCGGTCTATTCTCAAACGGTAACATTTTTGTAATAGTGTCTAACTTCTGGAACAAGGTGGTACGATTAAAATAGAGATGAGGATCCCATGGATGTGAGTCTTACACAGGAAGAATACTGGCGCTACTCCAGAAATTTATTGCTGCCCCATGTGGGTCTGGAAGGTCAGAAAAAGTTGAAATCTTCATCCGTCCTGATCGCCGGTCTTGGTGGGCTTGGGTCACCTGTTGCGCTATATCTTGCAGCTGCCGGCGTCGGCAGACTCGGCCTCGCAGACCATGATGTGGTGAATCTTTCTAACCTGCAACGTCAGGTGATCCATGGCAGTGCTGCCATCGGGCAACTCAAGATTGAATCCGCACATGCCCGGTTGCTCGATTTAAATCCCGATATCCAGGTGGATGGAATCGATGCTGCGTTGACCTCCGGCAATGCCTTTCAGATGCTCGCACCCTACCAGATCGTCGTGGATGCCACCGATAACTTCCCCTCCCATTACCTGCTCAACGACGCCTGTTACCTAACCCAAAAACCACTCATTCACGGGAGTGTGTACCGTTTCGAAGGTCAGGCAAGCGTTTTTGACGGGCATCAAGGCGCGTGTTACCGCTGCGTCTTTCCAAACCCACCCCCACCTGAGTTAATTCCCTCCTGCTCGGATGCCGGGGTTCTGGGTGTTTTGCCCGGACTGATCGGTCTGATCCAGGCAACCGAAACACTCAAGTTGATCCTGGGGTTGGGCAGCTCGTTGATGGGGACCTTACTTATTTATGATGCATTGCAGCTCTCTTTTCAGTCCATCCAACTGCATAAAAATCCAGACTGTCCACTATGTGGCAAAAAACCTACAATAACCAATCTGATGGATTACGAGGAATTCTGCGGGTCCCCGATGCTATCCGGAAAGTTATTACAGGATGCCGAAAGTCTGAAAATTACTCCCGCCGGATTGGACCAGGCAATAAAGACCGACAAAGCGATCACTTTGATCGACGTCCGTGAACCACACGAGCAGGAAATCTCACAAATTCACGGATCCCGGCTCATCCCGTTTGGAAGCCTGGCAGCAAATATCAACCATCTGAATAAAACGGATGAACTCGTAGTGTTCTGCCGCACCGACAGCCGGTCACTCCGGGCGGTTCATATCTTGCTCGGCGCCGGGTTCAGCCGGGTGCGATACCTGGTTGGTGGTATCAATGCCTGGGCGGCCGATGTCGACACTACTATTCCACAGTATTAAGGAGCAAATCGATGGTTAAAAAGTGGACTCCTGTCATTATTGCTCTGCTGATGGTGTTCTCCGGATGTTCCATACCAAAAGTGACCCAGGTGCCATCCGCACCGCAAGCAACGTCCATCCCAAGTGTTTTGGAGTATTCCCTGGATGATACAGCCATCTTCAGCAATGATCTCCGCTCAGACCAGGCGGGGATTGTTTCCCGGTACCCCTTGACCGACATCTATCTCATCGAAGTATATCTTGGTGATGATCTTACGGGTCTGAACGGGCACATGAAGGTCCGTTATTTCAACCGGTTGGATGCCGATCTCGGAGAGGTTTATTTCCGGCTGCTGCCCAATCTGTGGGGGCTCCTGATGCAGGTCAGCACAGTCTCGGTCAATGGAATCGCAATCACCCCAAGGCTTGAGAATGACGATACGGCGCTTTATATCCCGCTCAAAAAGACGGTCACCAGCGGTGGACACACAGACATCGACCTGGATTTCGAGGTCATCATCCCGCAGGACGATTCCGGCAATTATGGCACCTTTGGCTATCAAAAAGGCATACTGGCTCTGGCGCAGTTTTACCCGCTCATCCCGCTGCGTGATGAGAGCGGTTGGCGAATCGAACTCTATCCGCCAGATGGCGATGTGACCGTTACCGAAGTTGCCAACTATCTGGTAAGGATTTCAGCTCCCGAAAATCTAAAAATGGCAGCTACAGGTATTCAGATCAGCCGTGAAGTCAAGGATGGGCGCCAGGTGATAACCCAGGTGGCTGCGCTCTCCCGTGAATTCTATCTGGCAGGCAATGCCGCTTACATCACCCAGTCAATGGATAAGAACGGAGTAGATTTTTCGATATACAGCATCGAACAGGTGGCTGTCACAGCCAGAGAATCACTCAATTACATGTCTGCAGCGGTGGATGTCTTCACCCGGCGCTTCGGAGAGTACCCCTACCTTGAGTTGGAGTGTGTGGCGACCCCCACCAGCGCAGGCGGTGTCGAGTACCCGGGTATCGTAGCTCTCAATCAGTTGTTGTTTGATACCAATGCCACAATGAACGGCAGGAGCGCTCGCGACCTGCTGGAGCAGATCATCGTCCACGAAGTTGCACACGAGTGGTTTTATAACATGGTCGGCAACGACCAGGGACGTGAACCGTGGCTGGATGAAGCCATGGCACAATATATGACTTACCTGTACTTTTATGACCGCTACGGTGCCGATGTGGCCAACAGCAATAAGGATTCCTGGTGGGAACGCTGGGGTCGGGTCGATCTGGAACCCAAACCAATCGGCCTTCCCGTGGAAGCCTATGATAGCAACGAATACGGCCCCATCGTTTATGGGCGCGGTCCGCTGTTCTTCGACCAACTCTCACAGATTATGGGGCAGGAAAAATTCGATCAATTCTTAAAAGAATACTTCACCATCTATGCCTGGAAGGTTGCCACCAGTCAGGATTTTCAATCATTGGCGGAAACAACCTGCAGTTGTGACCTGGAATATCTCTTCAATGAATGGGTCTATATGAAGTAAAATCGGGCTGTGACTAATCTCAAAGAATCACATCCTCCAAATCGCAAGAGGGTTTTATTGGCAGTCACCGCCCACCCGGACGACGAAACTTTCGGGATGGGCAGTACGCTTGCGCTGTACGCCAGCCGGGGCGTCGAGGTGCATCTGATCTGTGCCACACGGGGCGAGCTGGGCGAAGCGCGGGCGGAATACCTGAAAGACTACAAATCCGTGGCTGAGATGCGCATGGCAGAATTACAATGCGCTGCCAAAGCCCTCGGGCTGGCAGGTGTGCATTTGCTGAATTACCGCGACTCGGGCATGGCCAATACACCTGACAACCACCATCCTCGCGCGCTGGCCGCTCAACCGGTTGAAAAAGTTGCAGACGAGATCATCCACTACATCCGGCTATTGAAGCCGCAGGTGGTGGTCACATTCGATCCAATCGGCGGTTACCATCATCCGGACCACATCGCCATCCACCGGGCAACAGTCAATGCTTTCCATGCGGCAGGGAATGCACGCAGAGGTTCTGGAAAACCGGCATTACCTGTCTGGCAACCCGCCAAGCTCTATTTCCACACAATGCCGAACGGCTATATCCGTATGGCAGTTAAAATCCTTCCATTATTTGGAAAGGATCCACATAAATTCGGATCGAACCGGGATATCGACCTGACGGCCATTGCCGCCAATCGCTTCCCCACCCATGCAACCATCGATACGCACCATTTCACACACTTTCAGGATGAAGCTTCGGCCTGCCATGCCAGCCAGGGAGGGCGTGAGATGACGAGCGGACTTCAGGCATGGTTGAGTCGTCTGTTCCGCCGCAAGGACACCTTCATGCGAGACTTTCCCACACCAATCGCTGGAGAACGCATCGAGTCTGATTTGTTTCAAGGCCTTTGAAAATTTCCGAAATCCAAGAAGGGATACTATATGAATCGCAACGAAATATCCATTGATAATTTTATAATAAAACCTTTTCAGCAATTCGATAAAGGCTGGTTTGTGTTGACTTCAGGTGATTTTTCCGCTGGAAAATTCAACTCCATGACCATCAGCTGGGGCAGTATCGGCTACATCTGGCGAAGACCGATCGTGCACGTGGTAGTGCGCCCCAGCCGTTACACCTACCAATTCATGGAAAGCTACGATACATTTACACTATGCGCATTTCCCGAAAGCTATCATGACGCTCTTAACCTGATTGGGACCAAATCGGGCAGAGACAGCGAAAAGATCATGGAATCCGGATTGACCCCCATCCCGTCGGTCCTGGTGAAAGCACCGGGATATTCAGAAGCAGAATTGATCATTGAATGCCGCAAGGTTTATTGGGGTGATCTCGATCCGCAGCATTTTCTGGTTGATGATATTGGTCTGAACTACGAAAATAATCCCTATCACCGGTTTTATTATGGGGAGATCTTGCATATCACCGGGGAAGATCGCTTCCAGTTTCAAAGCCAGTGAGTTGCCATAGTGCGTGATGATTCATTAAAATCTCACGCATGTAAGACCCTATCCAGGAAGGGCGGCCTTGATCGTGGTAAATTTCTAAAAGCCAGGAAACATTGCATCAAGTTTCCAGATGGAAAGTGATCCCGGATTGGTCCTGGATAATTACTCCGGATGTCGTTGTTGTCCTCACCAGACTGGAAAATGGAAGTTCCTTGTCCTGCGCCAGAGGAAATATACCGACCACGCAATTTCCTATACCCCTGTCGGCGGCATGCCGGAACCGGAAGAGGATGACCCTTGATAGGAATTAATTGCCAGGAACATTATTATCCAATATGTTCAGTTGAATAAGCTGGTCAACAGTCGCAGCGTTACCACTAAATTACTTGAAAAAATAATCTTGGCTTCAGGGCAACCGTTATTTCTTTTCCTGCGTAGGCAGGTAAGGCATTTTCTGCCCTTCTTTCCCCATTAACTCAGCCAGCGCCGCTCTCATTGCCGTCCGGTCATCCCAGGCATATTCAGTCTCTCCAAAACACATCGACTGCTCGTGCCCCTTGCCACATGCCACCACGACATCACCCTTTTGCGCCATGCGGACTCCCTGGCGGATAGCCTCTCCACGATCGGGTACCCTGAAGAAGGTTTTACCCTCCACCCCTCCCTGCGCGAGGGCACCCTCCCCCATCTCAGCCAGAATATCATCCAACGATTCCGTGCGCGGGTCCTCCGCCGTCAGAAATGACACATCCGCCAACCTGGCAGATGTCTCTGCCATCATGCGGCGTTTTTGGCGATCCCGCAACCCGGCCGATCCGAACACAACGATCAGCCGCCCGCCGGTCAACGGTCTGAGGGATTCCAGCGCGACCTTCAAGGCGTTGGGTGTATGTGCAAAATCAACGATGGCAGTAAACTCCTGCCCGAGGTCAATGCGCTCCATGCGTCCGGGGATGCCCTCCAGGCTGGCGATCCCCTGGACCACGGCGTCGGCTGGGACACCCATTGCAAGGTATGTGGCGCCGGCTGCAGCCAGACAATTGGCAACGTTGTAGATGCCAGCCAACCGGCAATGCAGGTCGAGTCGCAGATTTTCGGTATTTATGGTGAAATCGATACCGGTCGGCGTGTTCCGGATGTGATCACCCAGCAGGTCCACGACCGGTTTCGTACCATAGGTAATCCTGCGGATTGCCGGTATTTTGAGGAGATAAGAGTATGAGCGGTCGTCGTGGTTTAATACTGCCACGCGCTGATTTCCGAATTCTTTTTTATGTGTTTGCATGAGCATCTCAAACAGACGCCCCTTGGCAGCCAGGTAACCACTATATGAACCATGAAAATCAAGGTGTTCGTGGGTGATATTGGTGACCACGGCAATATCCGGTTCACAACCGGTCACCCGCTCCTGAGCCAGTCCATGCGAAGTAGCTTCCAGGACGACGTGAGTAAGCCCGGCTGCGACCATGCGCGCCAGGTAACCCTGGATATCCGGTGCTTCAGGGGTCGTGACGTGGAAGCCTGTATCCAGTGCTTCATCGCCGATGACCGCGTTGACAGTCGAGATCATCCCGGCTCTCAGACCGGCCGTCAGGAGGATGCGGTGGATCAGGTTGCAGGTGGTGGTCTTGCCATCCGTTCCGGTCACACCGATGACCGTTAACTGACGTGCCGGGTGATCGTGGAATGCTGCAGATATCCATGCCAGACTGCGACGCGCATTCTTTACTTTCAAGTAAGGTACTGCTAAATCCGGGATCGGTAGAGTTCCCACGATGGCGGAAGCACCGTGCTGGATGGCATCTCCGATGAACTGATGACCATCCACATTTCCGCCCGGCAGCGCAATAAACAGGTCGCCTGGTTTGATCTGCCGCGAATCGAACGCGATACCGGTGATGGGAACATCCGCACATGCACCTTCGACTTCATCAGGGATATCCAGAAAGAGTTCTGAGAGTCGTTTCATGCTTCAGGTTTCATCTTTTAGCAAAACGGATAAACGCCCCATAGACGTTTATCCGTTTAGAATATTCTGGAACCGTTCCTGGTTATTTAAGGTTCTGTTTAAGATTTTGAAGTTGCCCGACCACGGAACCGTCAATGACCATATCTCCAACTTTAACAACCAGGCCACCCAGAATAGATGGGTCGACGCGGAAATTGATCGAAGCCTTCCCGCCCGCCTTCGACAGGATATCCTTTTTGACAGCCGACTGTTCAGCGTCAGTAAGCGGCAGCGCGCTGATCACCTCGGCAGTGTCGCCAGCCAGGGCAACATCTTCAAGGACCTTCACCTTGCCAGAACGCACACCCGAGAAAAATTCATCCAAAAGCGTCCGCTGGCGTTGTTCGTCGAGGTTGACTGTAATGATCTTCTGGGCGGCAGAAATTGCCAAAGCTGCCACTTCACTACGCAGCTCTCCAAGAACGCGGTTACGCTCAGCCTCTACATCCAGCTTGCCCTGCTCGAGCAATCTGGATGCCTCGCCCTCAGCACCGTGCTTGATATCCACACCGGCAGATTCCGCCCGTTCAGAAGCTTCCCGAACGATCTGGTTGGCTTTGGTTTGTGCTTCTGTGATGATCTTCTGGGCATCCTTTTCAGCGTTGGCACGCGCCTCGGCTGCCAGGCGGGCGTCCTCCAGACCCTGGTTGATGGTTTTCTTGCGTTTTTCGAGCATCCCAAGCAGTGGTTTGAAAACCCAAGCCCTGAGCGTCACGAAAATGATCGCGAACATCGTGATCTGCAGTAGCAGATATCCGAGATTTAATCCAAGTTTTTCCAAGGCAGTCTCCTTTTGCTTACAGAACGAACAGCATAAGGAAGGCGATCACCAGACAATAAATGGCGATTGCTTCCGCGAAAGCGATGCCGAGGATCATATTGACCAAAATCGTGCCATAATAATCCGGATTACGTGACATACCCTGCAACGCGCCCAGTACGACCAGGCCAATGCCGGTACCGGCGCCGACCGCACCGATCATGGCCAGACCTGCGCCGATAAATTTCGCTGCCTCAACGATATCACCCGTCATACCTGTATACCTCCAAAACTAATTAAATTAAGACTCATGCTCGCCGTGTCCGTGGGTGGCCATCGACATAAAAACCATAGTCAATAGTCCAAAGACAACCGCCTGGATCAAGCCGACAAAGACCTCGAACATCATCAATATGGAAGGGACAAAATAAGGAACCAGGGAGCCGATGACAAACAACATCACAGCCCCGGCGAAGATATTACCGAACAACCTGAATGAGAACGACAGGATCTTTGAAAATTCCGAGATCAACTCCAGAAACCCGACCAGGAAATCCATAAAACCAAAGAAGGGTTTCTTGAAGATGTTCAACACATTGAAGAACTTGGTCAGGTAGCGTATGCCCTGCGCCCTGAAACCGATCACCTGGGTCATGGTGACCGATATGATCGCCAGAGCTACAGTAAAATTTAGATCGGTTGAAACAGGCCGTACAAACGGGGTCACGATGTATCCCGTCTGACCTTCACCCACCCGCCCCTGCACAATGGCAGAGAGAAAATTGGGGATGATACTGATGATTGGATAACCTTCCTCGGAATGTTCCAGAAAACCGATGCTGTCAACCCCGGGTATCAACCCCATCCAGTTGGAAACCAGAACGACCAGTACGATCGTACCGAAATAAGGGAAAATGACCTTCGCCCACTTGCCGGCCGAACTCTCGGTCATATTGTAGAGAGCCTCGACCAGCATCTCAAGAGCACCGGCGATTCCGCGGGGTTCCAGGGTCGATTTCGATAGGATGCGTTTGACCGCCAAAGCCAGGACAACCAATACGATCATGGTAATGAAAGATGCTACCATCGTGTTGGTCATGTAAAAATCACCGATATATGGCGCTGTGAAAAGAGGTGTGGTACTGAGTTTTTCAGGAGCGACCTGGATGTGTGGGCGTATCGGCTTGAAAGCAATGACCGTAATGATATTCAGGATGATGAAAAGAAGTACCCACCAGCGGTTGATGCCCCAATGCCATTTATTCTTAGCTTCCACTCTGCCGATTCTCCTCAGAAGGTTTAATGTTCTCGTTCTTTTCCATATCCGGCTGGATGCGTTTGATGATTGCGCGAACTGTAATAACCATGACGAGAACCGAAAGCGGTATGGAAATCAGAGCCAGGGTGATCGTCCAGGTCGGTTTGGTACCAAAATGATCGTCCAACCACATCCCACCCAAGACAGCCCCAAGAATAATCAATACGGTTAAACAACCCACCGAACCGGTAACACTGATCAGTGCGGTTTTAAAAAGCTCATTCCGCGATTTGGGTGTTGATTTATCAGACAGGCTCACGTTGCCGGATTATAACAGATACCTACGAAAATCGAACAGGCGATGAGATCGATACGTCAACCAGCCCTTGGTCGCGTCAAACCCAGCCCGCCTGCCAGACCTGCCAGCAATACGAAGGCCACCGCCAGGCTGGTGGCACCGGTGGTCGACAGACCTGACAGACTGTTGCTGACCAACCACAAGTCTGTAACCGAAATGAGTTGGGAGTCTACAGTGTTGTCAGACGAAACATAATCAACAAATATTCGCAATGCACCCACAGCACTTTGCGGTTCAAGCGAGCGCACATTCCATGTAAATTTTACCGGCTTTTGATTCTGGACGGATTGCGTAAACATACCTTCCTGTTGATTGATTAATCCCGGCAGTATCAACTCACAACGAACCCTGAGCTGGTATTTCGCACCTCCCACCATGACAGTTGCGGGTAGTTGTTCGATATCCATCTGATAGTGAGCAACTTGACCGGTTTTGATCCTTTCAGGGTAGGTCAAAGTGAGCGTAAAAGTCCGGGTGCCAATCTGACCGACAGCCGACTTGCCCCAATCGCCAGGAGCGATTAAATGCAACGTGGTGGTGCGGGTCGTTATGGATGGTGGCCAGTTAGCCCACAAGATGAGCAGCACTGCCCAGACCATCACAAGTGCGCTGAATACCAGCAGAGCAACTCTTACATTTTTCATAAATTTAATAATTATTGAGAACGCGATTCGAAACCGGTCTATCCCATATGACCGAGTCCACACTCCAGCTGGTCGCAGCGTGAGGTTTCAAACTGGATGGTGGTGTGCTCGATCCCCAGTTCTGCCAGGCGCGATCTAAGCTCAGCCATCAATCCATCGCGGGTGGTAGATTTCATGCGATCCAAGACTACATGGGCTGCCAGAGCAACATGCAAGGAGCAGATATTCCAGACATGCAGGTCATGTATACTGACAACGCCAGGTGTAGTTTCCATCGCTTGTGAAACATGGGTAAGTTCGATGCCTTCCGGCACACCCTCCACCAGGATGTGGACGGAGCTGCGCAAGACCCTGTATGCGCTGACGAGGATCAATAGACCGATCAAGACACTCGTAACCGGATCAACCCATTGCCAGCCGGTTTTCATGATGATGATGGCTGCCAGGATGACACCCACCGATGCCACCGCATCTCCCAGTACATGCAGGAAGGCACTCCTGATATTCAGGTCGTCAGGTCGCTGCTTGTCATGCTGATGATCGTGTGTATGCACACCCCCCTTCAGGATGAATACCACGACCAAATTCAGCACCAAACCAATGGCTGCGATAACCAGCATTTCAACGCTCTTGACGTTGGTTGGGGTCTGCCAGCGACGATATGCCTCAATGAAGATCCCAACCGCTATAGCGCCAAGACTGATGCCGTTGATCAGTGCCGCCAGCACCTCCAACCTGTGAAACCCAAAGGTGTGACGGTCATCCGCAGGCAGGCTTGCCAGGCGCATGGCGGTGTAGCTCAACACCAGCGCCAGGATGTCCATCAGGACGTGCGCGGCATCCGATAGCAGCGCCAGGCTGCCGGTGAAAATACCGCCCGCTACCTCACCCGCCAGGATAAGGGCAGTGACAATGAAAGACAGGATAAATCTCTTTTCGATGGTCAGGCTTGAATGTGAAGGCATTTGGTCTACCAATCAGGCGGAATAAATGGTCATAATCGGGTCGAGTATAACATAAGCCCGAACGGCACTATCGCTCAATATCCTCATAGGATAAATCATGGTAAGATAGTGAAAGATACAGCAAATCACTGGGTACTTCACCGGAAAACTTACACGTTAATGAAAGGTGCCCGCCATGAATATACTCCGAACCACCTTAATTGCAATTTTCATGTTATCCCTCCTGATAGCACCCTGGGCGCAGGCGGATCCGGCGCAGGCTGAAAACCTCGCCTGTCCTCCGGATTGTCCCTTCAAGGCTTACTTACCGCTGGTTGTAAAACCCTATGGGGTCTTCCAGGGCGGATTGATCATCGACCATCGCCATATCGATATTACCCGGATCCCGGATGAATGGCTGACAAAAGCCAGGGATCTCACCATCCACTATGCCCACACCTCGCATGGGGGACAGATCCTGGAAGGCATGCAATATCTGGAGACATTTAAAGATTCTACGAAATATGCTTTTGCCGTCCAGACGGGTGGGACCCCACCGACATTGCCTGCGGGTGCTAATATTTTAAAAATTTATGATGGGAATAATTACCCCAGTAACACTTATATCACCCCGGATTTGTACTGGGAAGGTATCGATGGTATCAACCACACCCTCTCCACCGCCAATACCGGGCTGTTCGATTATTCCACGTGGTCGTGGTGCGGCCAGGCTGAATATTATTCTAACGATAGCATCAATGAGTATCTATCTCAAATAAATGCATTTGACGCCGCATACCCGGACATGCGCTTCATTCTGATGACCGGTCATAATGTGACAGATCCCGGCACCAGTCTGCTGGTGCATAACCAGATGATTCGCAATTACGCCATCGCCAACAACCTGATCCTGTTCGATTTCGCCGATATCGAAACTTACGATCCGGATGGTGTTTTCTACAACCCTGCCACCTGGGATTACACCGACGGGAACTGCCCCTGGTGTAACACATGGTGCGCCAGTCACTCAAGTTATTGTTCAAATCTACCATCAAACTGTGCCCACCAATCTGCTGTTTATGGGGGGCTATTCTGCAAAATGAAAGCTCAAGCTTTCTGGTGGATGATGGCGCGCCTGGCAGGCTGGTCAGGTACACCATAAGCAAAATATTACAAATATCTCGTGTAATTATACAAAGATGATCTGGTCACCTTCAGCCATATCTACAAATTCCATCGCAGGTGCAATTCCAGCTCCATTGACCAAATTTTCCTTGGTTAGTTTCATCTTATATTGAGTGCCGTACCCTGACTCTCCTTGTCGAAATCTGATATAATATATCTGTATATTCGCTTATATGCATATATATTGCCTAAGATTTTACATAACTGCCAAGGGGTTTATCATCCGTTGCTATTGACGAACTGGCTTTTCTATCTATAATGAGAATGGCAATACCCACAGCGTGAACTCAGCATCTAATCTGGAAAAAAAGGGAGTATGGTATGGCGACAGTCAAACAATTGCTTCAGAAGAAAGGTTCAAATGTTTATTCCGTCCCCATCAGTAGCACCGTCTATCAAGCCCTGGCATTGATGTCAGAAAAGGGTTGTGGTGCGGTGATCATTCTGGATAGCGAGACGATCGCGGGTATTTTTTCTGAACGCGATTTTGCCCGCAAGGTGATGAACGAAAACTGCGCGCTGGATTTGCCGGTGGAACGCTTCATGACCCGGGAAGTTTATGCCGTTTCACCAGAATCCAGCATCGATGAATGCATGGCGTTAATGACCCAGAAGAAATTCCGTCACCTGCCGGTTGTTGATAAAAACAAGGTGGTCGGAGTCATCTCCATCGGTGATATCGTCAAGGATGTCATCGAAAACAAGGAAATTTTGATCCGCAGCCTGGAGAACTACATCGTGGGTCACGAGTACAATCAATAATAAAAAGCGGGCAGCCTGGTGGCTGCCCGCAAGCTAAAATAAATTTTCAACTCGAACTTTCCATAACCGGGGGATCTACCGGTTGCCGGTATGTCTTGCTGGCTTCAAGTTGCATGACTGGTTTGATCGCGAAGGAAACCACACCCATCAGGATGCAGGCGACACCGGCAATGATATACCAAATTGGGATGCCCAGAGTATCCGCCAGCGGACCAGCCACAGCCAGACTTAACGGCGACATGGCCGCTGATAAACTGCCAAGTAATGTAAATACACGACCCTGCATGGATGGCTCCACAGTGGATTGTACGATGGCAAACAAGGGACCGTTGGTCAGTGGATTCATCAAGCCGCCAAGCGCCATGCCGGCGACGGCAATCCAAAATGTATTCGCTCCACTCAACCCGATCATCAAGATCCCCGCACCCATTCCGATCAGACCCAGCATGGCTGTAATCACCCGTCTTTTAAATCCTCCCCAGGTGCTGAGGATCAATCCGCCAATCACCACGCCAATCCCAAAGACCGATTCGAGCAATCCAAGGTGGTAGGCGGTACCGTTAAAAACCTTGGTCACCAGAAGCGGCATCAACGAAAAAGCCGGGTTCAATAAAAAGTTCAGAACAGTTGCCACGATCAAAATGATCATCATTCCCGGCCAGCTTGCCACATACCGGAAACCAGCTAGCATGTCCTTAATGACGGCGCTTGCACCTGATGTCTCCTGAGGATGAATTGCGGCCTCTGGCTGTGGGATGGAAAAGATGAACAGAGGGATAATGGCAATCAATGCGGTCACCACATCGATCAGGATGATGCCGAACATCGGGATGGTGGCCAATAAAATGGCGCCCACCGGTGGTGCGACAATATTCATCGCTCCCTGCAGAGTCTGATTCAATCCGGCTATTCGGGATAATTGATCATCGGGCGCCATCAAAGTAGTTGAGGCCTGCATGGTCGGCCAGTGGAAAGAGCCTCCGATGGATCGGATGAACATGATCACGTAAATCTGCCAGATCTGTTCACGCCCAAGCAGGAAAAGAACCCCCAGTCCGAGTGTGAAAAAAGCTATCGAACCATCTGCCACGATCAATACCAGTCGCCGATTCCAGCGGTCGATTAGTGCTCCGGCGATAGGACCCAGGAAAATCTGCGGCAACAACGCCACCATGGTGGCGGTCGCCAGAATGGTAGCAGACCCCGTCTTTTGCGTTATCCACCAGATCAGCGCAAACTGCACCAGATTGCTGCCGAAGAGTGAAAATGCCTGCCCGGTCCAGATGGTGAAAAACCGGCGTTTCCAATCAGCAGGCAAGGGAGTATGCCCGTTTGTAACCAATACGTAAAATTCCTTTCACGTTATATTTATTATTTTGGGGTCATTCGATGAAGACTTCGACGTGCTCACCATCTTCATCGTCGAAGACATCCACCACCTGGCCGACTTCACCGGATTCGATGATCTCTGCCAATTTGTGGATATCCATCCCTTCGATATTGGGTGAAAAATGGGCACCCATTTTCAAACCAGACTTAACCACACTGACAGGCATGCGGATATTAACACGCGGCTTCCCTGTTACGGTATCCGTCACCCTCACCCGGAACCAGCGCCCGGTGGATGACATAGGCGGAGGATTTGTGCCATCAAACGGGAATTTGGATGGCTTGTCAACATCATCCAATGTTTTAAACAATTTGTTGGCTTCCTCTGCAGAGATCTTGCCGTCTTCCAGCATTTTTAATATTTTCAACCGTTCAGCTTCTGTTGCCACTGTTACCTCCTGAACCCGATCATTATTGACCAGGTAATACATCGATTACTTCGATTGCTCCTCACCGGCTGGCTCTTCACCTAGCAATAGTTTATTTGCCTGCTCGGGAGTTAATTTGCCTTTTGACAGATCATCAAGAATTCGGGTGCGCTCATCCGGGGAAAGTTTGATGACCTGGTCGTCCTTGGCAGGCTCAAAACCCAATGCCCGAATGACCTCAATCAGGCGATTCCGGATGGTAGGATAGGACAGGTTCAACTCCTCTTCCATGCGGTTGATGCGCCCTTCACAGCGAATAAAAGTCAGGGCAAATTGAACCTGTTCTTGAGAAAGACGGGTAAAAGGACTTGCATCACCACCGAAATGACCTTCAATCGTCGTATCGCAAGCCACGCAATACAATCTGGTCACTTCAAGTGGCGCTTCACATACCGGGCAGTTGGTTAATATCTGTCTCATGCTATATTCTTTCAATTGAATTAATATCTACTTCAATTATATTAATGCATTATAGTACTTCAATGAATTATGTCAAGTATTAATTCAAGTATTGTTAGTTATTTGTTAATTATTGCCCGACACCATCGTTTGAATTCCGGATACCCTCAACCAGCTCGGCGACCAGGAACCACTCCCCCATCCGATTGTCGACATCCTTGGGCGCCCGATCGTAGTAAATATGAAATAGCCGCCCTTCCGGTACTTTGACATGGAAATGGTAGCGCCCAACCCCCCAGGATCCCCGCCCTTCTGCCACAACAGCATGCTGTGGCTGCATATTGCGCGCTTGACGTCCACGCCTTGTGAAATCCACCCACTCCTCCAGCGAGGCGACAATCCGATACTCCCTTTCCCGCCAGCAGAACCCATCCGGACAGGGCGGTCGTTTACCAAATGATGGTGGCTGGATAAACCTGACGCTGATTTTTTCACCAATAAAAGTGAGAGGTGAGAGTGGCATAGTTGATGATCCCTGCAATCCCCCTGATTATAACGGGGACTAATTGAAAAGCGCCGGTTGCCTTGCGGGGCGCCTTCCATTGAACAGGATATATGGCACAGCTCTCTCCGGGATGATACCGAACCTGCGCAGTTGCCCCGCTTCGAACAAACGGTTGCCCCTGCTGCGTTCGCGCAGTATGGATTCCACGCTGCGCGGACCGATACCCGGAATGCGTAGTAACTCATGCCGCCCGGCCAGGTTAACCTCGACCGGATTATTGATAAGGTGATTCTCAGCCCACTTAACTTTGGGGTCGAGGTCGAGTGGCAGGTTCTGGTCAGATCCAAGAACCAACTCCTTCAGCTCATAACCATAATCCCTCAGCAAATAGGATGCCTGATACAAGCGGTACTCCCGCCAGGGATCGAGACGTGGGACGCCCTCCAGCGGGGTCCCGTGTACCGGTTTGAAGCCTGAAAAATACGCTCTGGATAACTTGTATTGATTTATCAGGTGTGTTGTCGTTTGCAGCAATTCCAAATCGCTCTCACCCACCCCGCCGACCACAAACTGGGTGGTCATTGAAGGCCAGCGCCTATGCCAGGCTCTGCAGGGATCTGTCGATTTCCGAATTTCATTCATCCATTGGAAAGGTTTGCACAGTTCTTCATAAAAATCTTTTTCGGGTGCCAACAACGCCAGTCGGGTTGGATTGGGGGATTCCAGGTTAATCGATACCCTGTCTGCAAGCAGCATTGCCTGCTCAAATTGCGCTCTCTGCAATCCAGGCATCAGCTTGAGATGCAGATACCCCTGGTAGTGGTAACGCTTGCGCAGCACCTCTGCTGTTGCGATGATCCGATCCTGACTGTGCGCGCCACCATTGATCACACCCGAACTAAGGAAGAGCCCCGCCACAACCCCGGCCCGTTGCAGCGCGAGGAAAGTGTTTGCCATTTCATCGGGGTTGAACGTCACCCGTCTGAAATCACGTCCGGCGCGAAATCCACAGTAGTAGCAATTGTGCTCGCAAATAGATGTTTGCATGGTCTTTAGCAGGGGGATACTCCCACCCCCCGGCAGGATGGCTCTGTGGATATTCTGCCTGGCAGGATCCTTCAGGGGAAATTGCTCTATCTCACCACCCGATATGCATGGTTGAGGTTTGTCGACCCGGCAGGGAGACTCAACGAAAACCGGGCGATCTTGTTCATCGATTTCATCACAGGGCAGATCACTCAAAATAGTGAGTTTTTCTATTCCATCCATACGTTTATTATAGAACAATTGTTCTTGTTTATCAAGTCCACGCGGCATATTCCTTGCATCGGGAGGTATATCAAGTATTGGAGGAGTCATGCTGATCGGATTTGACGTCTCGCGTTATGAAGTGGTGAACGACTGGGAAGCGGTAAAAGCCGCCGGATATGTCTTTGGGTCGACGCGCGCCACAGTCGGTGATTACTACACCGACCCGACTTTCATTAATTACTGGCAGGGTATGAAATCCGCCGGCATCCTGCGTATGGCATATCATGTATTGACACCTGATCGTCCCCAGAGCCAGATCAGCCGGTTTATTGACCTGGTGCGCACGGATTGGGGCGAACTCCCACCGGTGCTCGATCTGGAGCTTGACCGCGAAGTAGATCGTAAAGTCATCACCGACAAGACCTTATATTGCCTTCAGGAACTCGAGAAAGCCTGTGGGCGTAAACCGATCATTTACACCACCCAGAGCTTTGTGAATGGCCATCTTTTACCGGCCGCACAACTGGGCGGATATCCGTTATGGGTTGCCAACTACACCACCAAACCGGCACCCGCCCTGCCTAAAGCCTGGACCAACTGGGTATTCTGGCAGTACACCGAAGCGGGTAAGATCCCGGGCATCAACGGTGCCACAGACCTGAACTGGTTCAATGGCGACCTGGATGCACTATACGTGATGGCCGGTATCAAGCCATTGGAACCTGTCGGTCTGGAGGATTGGGCGAAACAGATTGACGCATGGGCACGCTCAAAAGGGTATCTCGGTCCTAAACTCAAATAGACAAGACAATCTTTTATATCTATCTACCAACTTGGGAAGCAGGCTCTTTGAATACTCTAGACCAAGTGTAACAATCGCCTGGAGAATTAAACATTTAAATAAATAAACTTCATCATTAATTAAATGGATTGAAGCTACAACCCGTACGGTCGTCACGCTCCGTCGTAACATCCAAAATAATTCCCAGGTTTTGATCTGTTGAATAGTAGGAGCGATCTTTCAGGATCGGCAACCCCGTTCCAAAATATTGGTTCAGGATAACCCGGAAAATATTCACCGGACTGATGGATGGATATAACCCGCTACTTTCATTTGGTAGGAGGATAGCTGTCAGGATAGATGTACGCTCCCATAAGCAGCTCATTTGTGCAGGATCCCAATGAAACTGAGATCCGGGTCCATGATCACCAATGATAACGATAATGGGGGGGGCTTTTGAGTTGTTGATTATCCCATCAATGGATTTAAGGACCAAGCCATTAATATATGCTACCTGATTTCGATACCCATTTATATATTCTTCCGTCGTACCCAAGTATTGATCTGCGTCCAAGGTTTCGAACGGTCTGGGGGGATCTATACGAGTCCCATCCTCTTGAAAGACAAAAGGCGGATGGGGGGATAAAATGTGTACAGATATCAATCTTGGTCTATCAGATGTCGGTAGAGAACCAAGTTTATCAAACGTATAAAGGACCCGATCGCTATGCGTAACATAATCTTGCAATGGTAATGGTAACGCTTGAAAATGATTGGCTATTAATAATGGGGTTGATGATAGAAGTATTGATTCAAATGGATTCAGGTACAAAAATTTTGAATAAATAAGGTCACTTTCAGGCATACCGGTCAGGAAATATCCCGAATCAAAACTCACAATCTGATAACCCAATTTTTTTAATCGAGTTGTAAGATTATTTTCGGTAATGATTTTTTGAAGGAAATCATGATATTCATGCACCGAGGTGGGAGGATCCCAAGTAGACACATAATCAAAATTCATTAATGAGCCGATCGACAACGTTGTTTGTACATAATTCGAGCGACTATCATCTGCGATAAAAAAACCACGTTGTTCAAGTGCAGTTAAAAAACTGGAATTATCCATATCGTAAAGTTGTCTGAGAACATCCCGCCCCCCATAAGAATCCAGAATAATGATATAGATATCTTTCTTTTGATCACCTGATAAAACCAGTGTCTTGTCTATCGAGTAGGGTGATATAGAGTTAGGTTTTGTATTTTGAATTTCGTTTATCACTTTTTTACCAACATATAAGGTCGGCGCCACAAGGGTACATGTCATCACAAACGTCATGAAAAGATTGAATTGTGGAATACCCATTATCTTTTTCCAAACCCAATTCGTGGTAAGGAATACAAAAGCGAGAGTCCAAAAAAACAGGAAAACTAATAAATCAATGCCGCTCAAGGTATGCCATAAATACGATTCCAAGACTCTAACGAAATGACCTTCAGCAAAAATGTAAACGAGAAGTAGGAATGTAATATAACTGCTTCGCTGCCAAGATTTAGTAATTCGATAACATATCAGGATGGAAATAATAATACCAGTTCCAATTATTCCTGCTGCCAATAGTGGTTGGCGCGCATCAAGTTGCATGTAATTCCGGGTAAAGGGATGGATAATAACATATGAAAGGAAGATAAAAGGATAAACAGCTGGTCCATTGTTTTTCATACAATATTAGATTATAAGGGATAGTCTATACGTAATTACTTATTGGATACTAATGTTGCAATCAATATTCTTACACAACTGTAAGGTATTTAATCGACATCTCTTGTTATAATAATAGCAGCTATCAGTATATAAAGAAAGGGACCCCAAATGATTAGCAAGAAATTTATCACATTATTCGTCCTTATCATCGTACTCACAATGCTGCCACTATCGTCAGTCCTGGCTGCACCCTCGCAGCAGGTACCCACCCCTCCGCCTCCCGTAGCAACAGAACCCATTGTCGGAACGATCGATCAGATCGTAATTCAGGGGGATCCCGCGTCTGGCACTGCCATTGTTGTCGTCACTCTAACGGATGCTGACGGGATTGTACAAACCGTTAAGCTGACTCTCGATGCCGCGACCTCGCTGGGTCTGGTCATCACCAACCCGGATGGAACAGTGGTCGTTGACGAAACGTTGGTCGGTACGGAAATCTCCATTGACCCTACGCTCATCCTCCCCGTAGTAGATAACAAGGTCGCCAATGCCATTGCCGATTTCCTCGCGACAATGTTCGACACGGATGCATCCGTGATCATGGGCTACCACGAAGATGGTATGGGGTTCGGTGTAATTGCCCAGGCAGGTTTCATGGCTTTAGCTCTCAAAGGTGATGAAGTCACCATGAAAGCCATTCTTGAAGCAAAAAAGAATGGCACTTTCTCGACGCTCGTACTTCCGGATGGTATAGTTGTGAATAGCTGGGGAGAACTTCGTAAAGCGGTATTGACCGATAAAAGATCCGCGACAAATCTGGGCGCAATCATGTCCGGGCGTGCAACCGATACTCCAAAGGAGCATGGCAAGCCGGCACCCAAAGATAATCACGGAAAAAAGAAATAAACGTTTCATTATGAGTCAATAAATCCCTGCGCTAGCGCGGGGATTTTTGTTTTAACCAATTCAAATCTTGGTGGTTGGATATACTTGTAAGGGCAATCCAGGAACAGGTAAATATCCAATAGCTGTTAATCTCGTCAAATGGTCAGAAACGAGATCCGTTTTAAGCAAACTATTAAGTTCATCTAGCCTTATTTTCATGTTTAATTTACAAACCGTATTATTATATTATCTTGAATCATCCGGAAAGGATCATTAAAAATGAATTGGAAAAGATTACTTTATATCTCCGTTCTCATTCTCTCAACATTCTTTGCGGGTTTGACGGGTGCTGTTGGTGGGGGTTTTGCCGTGTATAACGCCTTTCATCAACAGACGTCAAACACGATCGCATTAACTCCTTCCAGTGATACAAAAATCGGTCAACCAGTTTCATTAACCCTTAATTCCACAGATATCGAAACATCGATCGTCGATGCAGTTCAACATGTCGGTCCGGCGGTTGTTACAGTCAC
Organism: uncultured Chloroflexia bacterium; assembly: GCA_963701225.1. Taxonomy (GTDB): domain Bacteria; phylum Chloroflexota; class Anaerolineae; order Anaerolineales; family Anaerolineaceae; genus JAFGXF01. Next base: position 2,801,154 of record OY969578.1, read on the forward strand.
AGGTACCATCCCTGGCCAAATGACATTTTTTGGTCAGAGCAGTGATGCAACGGTCAGTGGCAGCGGGCTTTTCATTTCCGACCAGGGTTATATTCTCACCAATAACCATGTCGTGGAAGGAACTCAGGATATCCAGGTCATCCTTTCTGATGGGCAGCAGGAGAAGGCTGCGATCGTGGGTACAGATCAATATTCAGATGTGGCTGTGCTTAAGACCGATGGAAAGGTCCCGGCGGTGGCAACGCTCGGCAATTCAGATATCCTGACACCTGGAGAAACCGTCATTGCCATCGGTTCTCCATTGGGAGACTTTAAAAACACGGTAACCGTTGGGGTGGTCAGTGCGACCGGTCGCTCAATTGACACCGGAAGTGGTTATCAGATCGAGAATCTGATCCAGACCGATGCCGCCATCAATCAGGGCAACTCCGGTGGTCCGCTGGTCAATCTGGCCGGCCAGGTGATCGGGATCAACACACTGATCGTGCGTAACAGTGGTAGCGGCGCAGTGGCGGAGGGTTTGGGATTTGCCATCCCGATCAACACCGCCCAGGCTGTTGCATCCCAGATCATGCAGAAGGGTTTCTTTGCCCGCCCATACATCGGCATCAATTATCAATCGATCACACCCGATATCGCCTCGGCATACAATCTTCCGGTCCAATGGGGTGTGTACATTTCAAAAATTGCACCCGGAAGCCCCGCCAGTGAAGCGAATCTGCAAGTTGGGGATATCATCACCCGTGTCAATGACACAAACCTGGACGAAACTCATTCCTACCTCAATATCCTTTACACGTATAAACCGGGAGACCAGGTCACACTTGAGGTGCTCCGTAACAACAAAAAAATAGAAGTTCAGGTCACTTTGGGCGAATCAAAATCACGATAACTCTCCTCCTATCGTCACCCAAAACTTGAAAACACAGGCATCCGATTAAGTCCCCGGATGCCTGTGTAGATTTAAGCCAATCCCGTATCTCTGAACCGCAGTATAATCACCCCTCGAACAATTGCTCCTCTGCACTCCAGGCGCTAGTAGCAAATGAATAATAATCATCGTACACATCATACATGCCATTGATCGAACGTCTTCGTAAAGCTCCCCGCGAATTGATCCTTTTCGCAACCGTCTCACTGACTGTCGGAGTGGGCTACAGCATATCCGATTCGATCTTCAATAATTTTATCAACTCAAAGTTTTCTTTAAGCGGTTTCCAGCGTTCCTTTCTTGAGCTTCCACGGGAATTACCAGGCTTTCTGGTTTTATTCGTATCTGCAATGTTGTGGTTCCTTTGCAGCCGGCGACTTTCCGCGGTCAGCATGCTGCTTGGCGCACTGGGGGCTGGACTGATCGGTTTTGCCTCATCCGATTACACCGTCATGGTAATTTGGCTGTTTGTATACAGTATGGGGCAGCATCTCTATATGCCGCTTGCCTCCACGATAGGTATGGAGCTTGCCCACGAAGGTCAGACCGGCCGCCGTCTTGGGCAGTTGAACTCCATACGCAACATGGCGACTATCATAGGCAGCTTCATTGTCATGGTCGGTTTCGGCTATCTGGGTTTCACTTTCCAACATGCATATGTGATCGCCGTGATTGCGCTAGTTCTAGCAGCAATTATTATGTTCCAGATGAAACCAGAGCAAAAGCATACTCCCAGAGTATTTCTAAAACTGCGCAAGGAATACCGTCTATATTATGCTCTGGCAATTATTTCTGGCGCGCGCAGACAAATATTTATTACGTTCGCACCCTGGGTGCTCGTCAGGATTTTCAACCAACCCACCCAGATCATGGCAACCCTGTATACAATTGGGGGTGTGATCGGAATCCTATTCCAACCATTATTGGGGAGAGCCATTGACCATTTAGGAGAACGGCTTATTCTGTCGGGAGAAGCGATCCTTCTTGTATTTGTCTGTTTGGGTTATAGTCTGGCACCCTCATTGCTTCCACAAGGGACAGCCTTTTACGTCGTTTGCGTTTGCTTTTTACTTGATCAGATGCTATTTTCCGTCAGCATGGCACGCTCAACCTACATGAAAAAGATTGCCCGTCAGCCGGCGGACATTCAAGCAACCCTGACAGCCGGGGTAACGCTAGACCATATATTTTCGATCGGTGCGGCATTGCTTGGCGGATTGATCTGGAATGCTTTTGGTTTTCAATACGTATTCCTGATGGGTGTGATCATAGCCGTGATAAACTTCTTTACAGCACTGAGAATTCGCCTGCCCCAGGCAGACAGGAAAACGATCTGAAGGGTGAATCGGGAAATAACAGCCTGATCGAACCGGACCAGATTAACATCTCAATCAAAGATCGATCAGGATCATTTTTTAAGTAAATATATCTGGCAATTCCCCATTTATTACACAGAGCCGGTCCGCATTTTTCCATGCAGCCCGGCTCAAATAAATCAACCTTAATGTGCAGTTCTAGAGTGGCGGGAGTGCATTCGCTTCAGCAATGATCTTTTCGACCAGTTCCTTGGTCAAACCCGCCTGTCTTGCCTGGGGAAAGGTCAGGATAACTTTCAGCGCCATACCTTTGGCCAGGGCGATTTGCGGATTCTTGCTGGCACCCGGTACGTACTTCTCCAAAATATCGATCACCCGCTGATCTAGCAGCAGGTCACCAAGTTTTGAATCGAGAGAGTAGATCATTTTAAATCTCCTTTGGTTATGGTAGTGTTTTTTATTAAGTTGATCGGATACAATTTTACTTGATTTGTAGTCCACCCTATTCACAAAAATTCTTATAGACCATACAAATGCAGCCCAAAGTAATCATATTCATGTTGACGGAGAAAGAGAACTCCAAATTATGCAAGCTTACTTGCAAAATATATTAATTTGTCGTATAATGTGCAAATGTAAGTAAAGCTTCATTATTTCTCTCATTGAAATTTTTGTTTAGTCTTTTACACCAAACCATACCAACACGCGAAAGGGACGAATTATGAATCCGGATATCGAAGCCATCTTTTTGGATGTAGGCAACACACTGCGCATTGTGATCAAAGACCCTGAATTTCAAGCTGCAGCGAAGGATGAGTTTATGCATCTGATCGGCGCCACCGGAGAAGTCGACGCCTTTTTTGAGATGCTCGAAGGACGCTGGGATAAATATCGCGAATGGTCGTTCGCCAATCTGCTCGAGGCTTCTGAAACAGAATTGTGGACCAAGTGGATGCTGCCTGACTATCCGGCAGAAAAGATCGCCCCTCTTCACGGACGACTGACCCGCCTGTGGCGCGACCGCGATGGGCGGCGCGTCCCACGCCCGGATGTCAAGTCTACCATTCTGGAGCTAGATAAACGCGGCTACAAATTGGGCATCATCGCCAACACCATCACCGAGACCGAGATCCCCGATTGGTTGGAAGCAGACGGTCTGACCGAATATATTGATGCAATGGTACTGTCATCCAAATTCAAACACCGTAAACCCGGTACAGAGATCTACCATGAAGCCGCCCGCCGAATCGGCGTTGAACCGGCAAAGTGCATGTATGTTGGTGATAACCCTTCACGGGACGTGCCCGGTACCCGCAAGGCCGGCTTTGGAATGATCATCGTCCTGATGGATCCTGAAAAACATGGCAAGGAACCCCCCACCGGCGAAGGCATCCCCGATCTTATCATTCACAGTTGTAGTGAATTACTCGAGATCTTTCCACCCCGTAATCAATAGTACTATCTGAAAGGGAGGTAAAGTGGAGAGCAAGAATTACTCTCAAGGTGGTCATGCGCTGGCAGAGGCGGTAAAAGAGCTCTACACCGCAGGGCAGACCGACTATTCACTCGAGCCGATCGTTCTGGAAGACAATCAAGGAAAACCGCTTGGCAGGATCCAACCCGACGACGCAGTTGTCTTCTGCTGCCGGCGTGGCGAACGTGAGATCCAGTTGACAGAGGCGTTTACCGAACCGGAGACCGGCGGCTTTGACCGGCGGGATCTGAAACACCTGATCTTCGTGATACTGACGCTCTATCATGAAAAATTCAAGAACCTGCCAGTGGCGTTCGCCCCTACCAGCATCAAGGACACACTTGGTGAAATTGTCAGTCGTGCAGGTTTTCATCAGCAGCGCGTTTCCGAGTCTGAAAAGTTTGCCCATGTCACTTTTTTCTTCAACGGTGGCAATAACCGGCAACTGGCTGGAGAGGTGGATGTACGAATCCCTTCTCCAAAGGGCATCCCATACGAACAGGTACCCGAGTTATCCCTGCTGACAGTCGCCGCGAAAGTGATCGAAGGTATCCACAGTGGGGTTGATCTGATCGTGACCAACTTTGCCAATGGCGATGTGATCGGACACACATCAAACAATATTGCCAAAATAAAATGTGCCAACTTTGTGGACTTGCATCTTGGGAGGGTAATCCAGGCAGCCTTGTCGGCGAATTATGTTACCCTGGTGACTGCGGATCACGGCAACCTGGAAGAGATGACCAACCCGGATGGGACGCCGCAAGTCTCACATACTGCCAATCCGGTACCGTTCATCTTCATCGATCCCCAATCACCAGAGAAAATAGTGCTTTCACCTGGAAAACTGGCAGATGTAGCGCCAACCATCCTGCACGCCCTCGACCTCCCACAACCGCCATCGATGGATGGCCACGACCTGGCACCTGCGCACCCATATGGCGGCAGGCGGCGTGTACTGCTGGTCATATTGGATGGCTGGGGCATCGGTAAAGCGGATGACACCAACCCGATCCACCTGGCGGAGACACCCGTCTTTGACAATCTATTATCGACCTACCCTTCCACCCGGTTGGAAGCAGCCGGCGTAGCGGTTGGACTGAAATTGGGCAAGGCAGGCAACTCGGAAGCCGGTCACATCAACATCGGTGCCGGACGGGTGATCCTGCAGGACGACGTCCGGCTCGACCTTGCCATGCAGGATGGGTCATTCTTTACCAATGAGATCCTCTGTCAGACCATCGATACAGTAAAAAAACGCGGAACGCGCCTGCATCTGATCGGGCTGCTGACCGAAAAAAGCTCACACGGGTCCATCGATTATCCGCTCGCCTTGTTGCGTATGGCAAAAAAGCAGGGCGTGAAGGAAGTCAACCTGCATGTCATCTTTGACGGCCGCAGCACGGAACCGGGCAGCGCCCCTGCTCTGCTTGAAAAGCTGGACGGAATGATGAGTGAAATTGGTATCGGCCAAATCGTGACCGGGGTAGGCCGTGGTATTGCCCTCGACCGCGATGGGAATTATGACAAAACCAAACGCACTTATAACGCCCTGGTAGACGGAATCGGGAAACGTCAGTTACTTGAATAAACTATGCAGGCGGTGGCAGTATGGATTTCGAATTTCTAAAAAAATTGATTATACCGGCTAACACCCGGATCGTCCTGCTGATCATGGACGGTTTGGGCGGGCTGCCCCGCGAGCCAGGCGGTAAAACCGAGTTGGAAGCCGCCCATACCCCAAACCTGGATGCACTGGCAGCACAATCCTCACTCGGTTTGACCATTCCGGTCGCACCCGGTATCACCCCTGGCAGCGGTCCCGGTCATCTGGCCATCTTCGGCTACGATCCGCTCCTATACGAGATCGGACGCGGAGCGCTGGAAGCGTTGGGGGTGAATTTTGAGTTGGGACCTGACGACTTGGCTGCCCGCGGGAATTTCTGCACGCTGGATGCTGACGGTCTTATCGCCGACCGCCGTGCCGGACGCATCAAGACTGAGATCACCCGTGAGTTGATCAAAAACCTGAATACCATAAAAATTGAGGGGGTCGAAGTCACCACCCGTACGATCAAGGAACACCGTTTCGCCTTCGTGATGAATGGAGCCAATCTGGATGATCGCCTGACCGAGATGGATCCTCAAAAGACAGGCGTTGCCCCCAACCCGGCCAAACCCCTGCGTAAAGAGGCTGAAAGGACTGCAGCGTTGGTGAATGAGTACGCAGAAAAAGCGCGCAGTCTGTTGGCGGATAAGCTTCCTGCCAATGCTATCATGCTGCGCGGTTTTGCTAAATGTCCGCTCCTCCCGACCTATTCCGAAATATTCGGACTGAATGCAGCTGCTATCGCGATTAATGGCATGTACAAAGGCGTCGCCCATCTGGCAGGCATGCAGGTCCTTCCGGTGGAAGGTATCACCCTGGATGCCGAATTTTCTGCGCTCGAAAAATACTGGAACGATTTTGATTTCTTTTACTTGCATGTTAAACAAACCGACAGCGCCGGCGAAGATGGTGGATTCGACCTGAAAGTCCAGATTATCGAGCAGGTCGACGCGTTGATCCCGCGCCTGATGGCGCTCAATCCGGATGTAGTGATTGTCGGAGGCGACCATTCGTCACCTGCCATCCTGAAAACCCACAGTTGGCACCCGGTGCCAACCCTGTTGTATTCCAAACTCGTCCGCCCGGATGGCATCACCGAATTTGGGGAGCGCGCCTGTCTGAAGGGCAGCCTGGGTATTTTACCTGCCAAGGACATCATGCCAATCGCGCTGGCCAATGCCGGACGCATCACCAAGTGGAGTGCATAAAGCCTTCAGGATAATTAACCTTGCATTTCCCGGGACCAAGGAAAGGAAACAGTATTTTGAAAAATCTTATTGCAGGAGAGGATAATGCTTAAGCGGACACTCGGTAAATCAGGAATCGAAGTCAGCCCAATGGGATTGGGCTGCTGGGCGATAGGCGGTCCGTTCTGGAAGAAAGATCAGCCGGTTGGTTGGGGTCAGGTAAACGACCCGGATTCTATTCGCGCCATACAACACGCACTTGATTTGGGAATCACCTTTTTTGATACAGCGGATGTCTATGGTTGCGGGCATAGCGAGCAAGTGCTAGGCAAGGCACTCGCCGGACGACGCGATCAGGTGACCCTGGCCACCAAGTTCGGACAGGAGTTCGATGAACAGACCCGCCAAGTGATCGGTTACAACTACGAACCAACCCATATTCGCAACGCCTGTGAGGCCAGCCTGAAACGGTTGAGCACGGATCATATCGATCTTTACCAGCTTCATATCAAAACTCTTGATCGGGAGCCGGCTCTGATCGTTATGGATACCCTGGAACAGCTTGTCGATGATGGCAAGATCCTCTATTACGGCTGGAGCACTGATGATCCTGAGCGCGCCCGACTTTTTGCAAACGGAAATCACTGCACTGCCATACAGCTGCGGCTTAACCTGCTGGAGGATAATGCAGAGACCCTTGCAGTCTGTGAAAAATTCAACCTGGCTGCCATCAACCGCAGCCCGCTTATCATGGGGTTGTTAACCGGCAAATTCAAGCGCGATACGGTCATACCATCCGACGATGTCCGCAGTCGCCGCCCAACCTTCGCTGAAGAACGGTCTGTTTATCTGGATAAACTTGACAGGGTGCGCGAGATTCTCACCCTAGATGGCAGAACCCTGGCGCAGGGAGCTTTAGGCTGGTTGTGGGCACGCAGCAAGAATAATATTCCGATCCCGGGCTTTAAAACGATTGACCAGGTTGAGGAAAATATCCATGCGCAACATTTTGGTCCTTTGACCGGGGGCCAGATGGCCCAGATCGCTGCGATTTTAGGATGAATTTATCAAGATTTTATAATAGGAAAAACCATGTCTGATCCCAATGACGTTTACACTCCCGCTCTTTTTAGCGAGCGATTGTTCGAGATCATGAAACGTATCAATATCGGTGTAGAGGAGCTGGAATTATATGAGTTCCGCTACTGCCTGGACAACCTTATTCCGAAGGATGGTGGTTGGGCATCTGTAAAGCCGGATAAGATAAACGAGATTGAGCAAATGATCAACTCACGTGAATTCTATATCGGGATTCAGCTCCACCCCAAAGCAGATGAAAAAATCGTCCTGGATGAAACCATCGTGAAACTCACCCGCATGCTATTCGTTGGCTTGCTGACCGGGTCATACCCGGAAGATTGGGTTGATAAACACTTTTATTTCGATGTCAGGGGTTTTTACTTTCTTCCACGCATCGAATATTTTACCGCTCCGATCCTGTCACATTTCGGCGGAAAGCCGTATAAAACCTTTGAACAGAAACAAAAAGGATTTGTACGGTTCCAGGGTGTTGGTTATAAAGATTTCAAGGCAGCCAACCTGGAGATCGATCAATGCTTCATCGATTCGGTTATGAAATTGATCGCCCGCAAGGGCACCCCCATCCTCTTTACGCTGGCAGGACCGACTGCTGCCGGCAAAACTGAAATCGTCTCCAGATTGCGCAGTACTTTCGAAGATGCAGGAATGCGGGTCAGCACGATCGAAATGGACAACTTCCTGACCGACACAGAATACCGTGAGACCAATCACATCGATTCCATGGGCATCGAAGCATTCCACTTTGAAATTTTTATGGAGAGTGTGACTAAGCTGCTTCAGGGACAAAAGGTCGACATTCCTCATTACTCCTACGGCGTATCCAGCCATGATCCCCACGGTAAACTAAAATCTGGCAAGACAATGCTCGAAGTTGAGCCTTCAGACATCATTTTCATTGAAGGGAATTTCCCGTTCCAGATAGAGGATGTTGCCCACCTGATCGGGATCAAGGTCGTCTATCTAACGGACGATCCGATCCGCCTGAAACGAAAGTGGAAGCGTGATATCGATTATCGAAAAAAATATGACCCGAATTACTTCCGCAATCGTTTCTTTCGCACTCAGTTCCTGAGAGCGTATGATTGTTACCGTGCCCAGATGGAAGCCTGCGATATGATCGTCTACACCACCGCCGCAGAGTTGTGGGCTACTCCTGAAGTAATCCGTCTGTTGGAAGAGTGATTCCGTCTGCAATCTCCAATCAAACCCTGAGAAAATGACCATCGATCAACCATCAGATGAGGTTCTGCCTCCAAAAAGAGACGGACACATATCAACCGCCCTTCGGGCGTTGAAACATCGTAATTATCGTCTGTGGTTCTTCGGTCAGGGTTTTTCCCTGATCGGGACCTGGATGCAGACTGTCGCGCAGCAGGTTTTGGTTTATCGGCTGACCGGTTCGGCCAGCGCCCTCGGCATTGTTAATTTCATGGCAATCATTCCCCTCGTACCTCTGGCCTTGTGGGGCGGTTCAATTTCAGACCGCTTCCCAAAACGGGTGGTAATCCTTTGCACCCAAAGCCTGATGCTGATCCAGGCAGTAATTTTGGGCGTGATCACGTTGACCGGGGTGGTTGAAGTCTGGCATATCTACCTGATGTCCTTCATGCTGGGAGCATTAAAAGCTGTGGACAGCCCCGCCCGGCATTCGTTTGCGATCGAAATGGTCGAAGGTAAAGACGACCTGACCAGCGCCATCGGTTTGAATTCTGCCATTTTCAACGGCGCTCGAACCCTGGGACCCGCCCTGGCAGGGCTGGCAGTTGCCACAATGGGTGAAGCGGTCGCATTTTTCCTGAACAGCTTGAGTTTCCTGGCGGTCATCATCAGTTTGCTTTCCATGCGCAACCTGCCCAAAGCAGCCCCTCACCAGGCAGATACCCACATGGCAGCCCACATCGGTGAGGGCATTCGCTTTGTGCTCAAGCATCAGGTGTTACTGGTGCTGATGAGCCTGGTGGCTGTCAATTCTTTTCTCTCCATGCCGTACATCACATTGATGCCGGTTTTCGCCAATGTGGTGCTTAAATCGAGTGCCCAACCGGTCGTGTCGTTCCTATGTGGTGGATCCAATCCAGTATTGAATTGCCAGACACCCGAAGCACTACCGCTCGGGTTGCTGTTGACCAGCGTTGGTATCGGTTCGGTTACCGGTGCATTGATCGTTGCTTCGTTATCGGAACGCTCACGGCGCGGCTGGCTGTTGACACTTGGGAATTTGGGGCTGCCGCTGGCATTGCTACTCTTCGCCAATACACGTTCGATGTTGCTGGCGTTGGGGCTGATGCTGTTAACCGGTCTTGGGCATGTACTTCAAAACGCAATGGCAAATACATTGCTGCAGATCAACGCCCCTGACCGGTTGCGCGGGCGCGTCATGGGACAATATTCGCTGGTTGCACAGGGTACAACCAATCTGGGTGGATTACAGGCTGGATTTGTGGCTGACTCATACGGTGCACCGTTCGCCATCAGTGTCGGGGCAGCCATGGCATTGATCTATGGATTAATCATAGCATTACGGTATAAACACGTACGGGAGCTGGTTTGATTCTCTCAAGCAGAAAGGCACATCATATGACAACATTGGATATCTTCAATCCACAAACGTTTTCTGAAATCCTCTATGACCGGATGAAACGCATCAATCCCGGGATTAGCGAAATGGAACTGTATGAATTCCGATATGGTTTGGCATGCGTGTATCCGGAAAATGGAGGGTGGTCATCTGTAAAACCGGAGTCGACAGATGAGATCATCAAAAAAGTAAACAGCATTGATTACTATAAGACCATTCAGATCAAACCACGGGTGGATGGCGAAATCATTCTGGATGCCACCATCCTTCATCTGACACACATGCTGTTTGTCGGTCTGGTGACCGGCGCTTACCCTGAGACCTGGGTCAAGGAACATTTCTACTTCGATGTCAGGGGATTTTACTTCCTGCACCGGACAGAATATTTCACCGTGAAAGTGCTTGGGCATCTGGGGGGGAAACCTTTCCGCCAATTTGAAGCGAAACAAAAAGCTTTCGAACGTTGCCAGGGGGTCAGTTATAAACAATTCAAGGTAGCCAACCTGGAAACCGACCAATATTTCATAGACAGCGTCTTAAAATTGATCGATGCCCGCGGGACCCCGTGTATCCTGGCAATCGCTGGTCCGACCGCTGCCGGCAAGACCGAGATCGTTGAACGATTGCACACAGCTTTCAAGCAGGCAGGTAAAAAGACAACCTCGATCGAGATGGATAACTTTCTAACCGACCGGGACGAACGTGAAGCCAGGGGAGTCGATTCACTCGGCAAGGCGGCCATCCATTTCGATCTGTTCCAGCGAAACCTTGCACAGATCATTCAAGGAAACAAGATCAGTACCCCGCGCTATAACTTTATCGATGGGAGTTCCAGCCACAATCTGGATGGCATTCTGAAAACGAACGGCAAACCGGTCGAGGTCGAACCTGCAGATATTATTTTCATTGAAGGCAACTTCCCCTTTCTATTGAAAGAGATCGTCCACCTGATCGGAATAAAGGTGGTCTATCTGACCGATGATGATGTCCGAATGAAACGGAAATGGAAACGCGACATGGACTATCGCATGAAATATGATCTGAATTATTTCCGCAACCGCTATTTCAAGGACCAGTTATTAATGGCTGAGACCTGTTTCATCCCGCAAATGGAAGTCTGCGATATACTCGTGCATACCAGCGGGGCGGCTGTATGGGTCACACCGGAAATCGTTAAACTTCTTGACCTGCAGACCAAATAATTTCTCAAGCTAGTTTGAAGTTATTTAAGCTCGCCATATCCGTGAGAATCAGGGGGATCATCGGATTTATCGAGGCAGGTGGTTTATGCTACAATCCAATCGAAGCTTATAAGGGAGAATGTGCCTTATGCTAGATAAACAGAGACACATTGGCTGCACTTCGGACCATCAACCTGGCGATCAGTTCCAGCGTCGATTTTCATTCCACCCTTGAAATCATCCTAAACCGGTCCATCACCCAAATTGAGGCGGACGCAGCAGCCATTTTAAAACTGGATCGCCACACCAATTAACTCGAGGTGGTTGCACGGCAGGGTTTCCATCCCCCCCCCAACTCATAGGACCATGAGAATCTTTCGGACGGGTAATCCGGGAAAGCCATTCTGGAACGGCGCCTGATCAGCGTGCCTGATCTATCCCAAGGGCAATCGGTGATACGAAGTCAGACTCTCTCACCCGGCGATCAATTTAACGCTTATCAGGCAATTCCCCTGATCGCCAAAGGGCAGATCATAGGAGTCTTTAAGGTCTTCCACCGCAAGACATTCCATCCTGACGTGGACTGGCTGGAATTTCTGGAAGCACTTGCCAGTCAGGCGGCAATTTCGATCGATAATATCGAACTCTTCGAAAGTTTGCAACGTTCAAACCAGGAGCTTCGCCTGCCTTATGACGCGACCACTGAAGGATGGTCATATGCCCTGGACTTGCGGGATCCGGAGACGGAAGGTCACACCCGGTGGGTTGCGGAAATGACCATCCTGCTTGCCCGGCGTATCGGGATTGGCGAGGAGGAATTGATCCATATCCGGCGCGAGCTCTTCTTCATGATATTGGCAAAATGGGAATCCCGGATTATATCCTGCTAAAAACTAATGCATTGACTGAGGAAGAGTGGAAGATCAGGCATCTACATCCATTATATGCCCATGAGATGCTATCTTCGGTCAATTACTTGCGTAAAGCTCTTGAAATCCCCTACTGCCACCATGAATACTGGAATGGGGACGGTTATCCCCTTGGTCTTAAGGGTGAGCAGATTCCATTGAAAGCATGGGTATTCTCTCTTTCGGATGTGTACGATGCACTCAAATCAGACAGACCTTATCGAAAGGCCTGGTCAGAAAAGAAAGTCATGGTATATATCCAAAAGATGTCTGGGAAACAATTCGACCCGACCCTGGTAGAGGAGTTCTTCCACTTGCTGGATTCAGTAAAGGGAGTTAAATAGACTCAGCGATATGCTGACGACAAAAGTAATGCATAATTAACCGGCGACCGGAATTCCCGATCGCCGTCAGAATTAATTTCCATGCAAAACAATAAGAACAGGATGATGTATTGCAGAGTGGATCTACACTATCAGGTTTTCGGAGTCGTAATTCTTAGATAGTTTTGATCAGATCAGATGACCGGTTGCATCGGTATGTTTAGGGTACCAATCGTAGTAGAATGGTCAATATTCAAGAGGAGAATAAATGGCTAAGACCTCGAAACCCATATATACGAACCTCGCTTCTGAGGCTCAAATTAAACGGACCGTAAAAGCCCTGGAAACCAACAACATCCAAGTGCTTGTTGCAGAGAACGGTACAGATGCAAAGAAGTTGGTTTTGGAGATCATCCCACTCACGGCAGATGTTTTCACCGCGACTTCGGCCACATTGCAAACTCTGGGCATCAACGAGGAACTGGACAAATCAGGGCGTTTTAATTCTTTACGCGCCAGACTGAGCAAGATGGACCCGAAAACCCAGAATCGCGAGATGCAGAAGATGGGCGCTACACCAGAATATATGATCGGCAGTGTTCACGCGGTCACCGAAAGTGGTCAAATCCTCATTGCCTCGAAGACTGGCAGCCAGCTGGCGGGGTATGTCGCTGCAGCAGCCCATGTCATCTGGGTGGTCGGCACGCAGAAAATCGTCCCAACGCTCGAGACTGGCATGAGACGTTTGGAGGAGTACACTCTGCCGCTGGAGAATGCCCGCTCGCTCAAGGCGTACGGGGTTGGCAGCAGCATCAACAAACTGCTGATCATCAACCGGGAATTTATAGCGGGTCGCGCTACGATGATCCTTGTGAAAGAAAACGTGGGGTTTTAGAATCAAGACGAACCGGGCAAGTTATAACTAAAAACTCTTTGATTAGTAAAATATATATCTTATCCATCGAGATATAATTAATTATTTCCATGTTATTAATGCTGTAATTTCGGCACTTGAAATGCATCTAAAGAAGAAAAAGGATTATCAAATATGAGACGCAGCTCAATTTCCCTTGGACGAATCCTTGGAATACCAATCGGATTGGATTATTCGTGGTTTTTAATATTTGCATTACTTACCTGGTCGTTAGCCACCAGTTACTATCCAGTAGAATTCAAAAATTGGCCGGCAGCTCAATATTGGATCGTGGGTGCTGCAACCGTTATATTATTATTTGCCAGTGTATTGCTGCATGAACTGGGGCATTCGATGGTGGCCCTGCGTTACAAGATACCCGTACGCAACATCACGCTTTATATATTTGGAGGCATTTCTCAGATTGGAGTTGAACCACCCAATGCCATTTCTGAACTCTGGATCGCCATTGCCGGACCAGTGACCAGTTTTCTTTTAGCGGGTATCTTTACCTTGCTGCAACAGGTTGTCGGTACGCTCACCCCATTGCTGGCCCTCGTAAAATATCTGGCATATATTAACGCCACGCTGGGTCTATTCAATTTGATCCCTGGGTTTCCATTGGATGGCGGACGAGTCTTCAGGGCCATTATCTGGGGGACTACACATAGTTTGCGCCGCGCCACCCTCATAGCAGCCAACGTGGGTCGTTTCATCGCCTACGGTTTTATCATCCTGGGAGTATGGCAAATGTTCAGCGGCAATTTCGGCAATGGTTTGTGGATTGCCTTTATCGGCTGGTTCCTGGAAACCACCGCAACCTCCCAGATCCACCAGCAAACGATTCATGACCTGCTGGAAGGTCACCATGTGTCAGATGCAATGCGATCCGACTACGCCTCGGTGAACCCGGACGCCACCTTGCAGGAACTGGTCACGGAGCATATCCTTGGCAGTGGTCGCCGCGGGTTGGTCGTTATGCAAAATGACAAGATCATCGGTTTACTGACTTTGCATAATGTCAAAGCCATTCCATCCTCTGACTGGGCAGCCACGACTGCCATTCAGGTGATGATACCGAAAGACAAAATGAAATGGATAAGACCCGAGGCTGAGTTGATCGATGCTCTTGGTGAAATGGATCGGGACGGGGTTAACCAACTGCCTGTCATGGAAGGTGACCGGATTGTAGGTATGCTATGCCGGGATGACGTCATCAGCTTTTTGTGGGCTGTAAATGAGTTAAACCATCCTTAAGCCCATCTGCCGATAATTGAGGGTCTTACCCTTGTTTTTTGTCCATATCTCCTCGCCCTTGAATTGGCTGAGATACAGGTTATGGTAAAAACCGTGTTGGTCGAGCAGTTGCTGATGCGTGCCTTTCTCGACTATCTCACCATCCCGGATCACCAGTAATTCATCGGCGTTCCGGATGGAGATGCCCTGATCGAGAATTAATTATGACTTTCGTCAACTTGACGTCAATCATCGAAATCTGTATAATAAACACCTGAGTATATATTCAGAAGTTGTGTATGTCAAAACAAAATAATATACCTTATCTTGATGAACATACCGCCGCACATGTGGCGGAACTTTTTCGCGCCTTCAGCGATACCAGCCGCGTGCGTATTCTTTATGCGCTATGCACGCAGGAAATGAACGTCGGTGCCCTGTCAAAGGCAGTCGGGGTAAGCGAATCGGCCATCTCACACCATCTGCGCGGTCTGCGCCAGATGGGTCTGGTCGTCGCCCGAAGGGATGGCAAGGAAGTTTTCTATCGCATCGAAGACGACCACATTATCGCCCTGTTCGGGCAGGGGGTGAGCCATGTCCGGCAAGGATAGAAGCGCTCCTTTACATGTATCGATACGTCTTCTGCTTCTCCTTACTATTTGTACCTGCAGTCTGGCGGTTCATTTTATTGCCGAAGGAATGGTACCCGAAAGTGGACAGCCGATATCCGAAATGACTGGGCAAATGGGGCATCCACAACAGGTGCATGAGCATTCAGAAGACAATTTTATCTATTCATTCCTGGGCGTATCTTCGCTTGTAGTTTTATTCCTGCCCAGACTGCTACCGAGGGTTTCTCGTTCGCAGTCTCTCTCCATTTCTCCTCAACTTCCCCCGCCAAATTTATAAATCCGGTGCGGCTGTCCACTCCCGACTCATTGTGGACCAATCAGCCGTAATAAATTAACGCATCTTCCTAACCAGATGCGGTAAATCATTTTGCTCTTGGAGTAACAAATGCAAATTTTGACAGAAAACAATACGAACCATCAAACCGGTCTGACAACTGCCGAAGTCCTTGTCAGGCGTAAGCAATACGGCGAGAACCGTCTGCCGCCTGAGAAGACCACATCCGCATGGACTATCCTGCTCAGCCAGTTCAAGAGTCCGCTGGTGTATATCATTCTGGTGGCTGCGCTGGTATCGTTGATCGCTAAAGAACTTGGTGATTTTGCCGTCATCATGGCGGTAGTCGTTATCGACGTGATCCTGGGTTACGTCCAGGAATACCAGGCTCAGAAGACTTATACCGCTCTGAAGGGCTTACTGAAACCTACCACCACCGTTCTACGCAACGGTGAGCGTTGTGAGGTCGAAGTCTGGGAGCTGGTTCCGGGCGATCTGGTATTACTTAATGCCGGAGAGAAGATACCCGGTGATGGTCTGGTACTCGAAAGCACCAAACTGACCGCAGACGAGGCCATTCTGACCGGGGAAAGCGAACCGGTTAATAAGGCAATTAATGAAAAGGCTTTCATGGGCACCACCGTCCTGACCGGGCGTGGCGAGATGCAGGTTCAAGAGACCGGGCCCGCAACAGAATTGGGCAAGATCGCCACCAGTCTGCAGGAACATGTTGAAGAGGATACACCCCTGCAGAAGCGATTAAAGTCATTCAGTAAGACTCTGACATGGATCGTGGTCGGTTTTACACTAGCCATCCTTGCCACCGGCCTGATCATGGGCGGTACGTTCCTCGACATGTTGCGCACTTCCATTATCCTGGCCATTGCGGCAGTACCCGAAGGCCTGCTGATCGCCGTTACCGTCATTCTGGTGATCGGCATGCGCAAGATTCTGAAACGTAATGGTCTGGTCAAGCGCCTGCTGGCGGTCGAAACACTCGGTTCGGTGACAGTCATCTGCACCGACAAGACCGGCACCCTGACCGAAGGCCTGATGCGGGTATCGCACACCGAGATCATCGACTCTGAACGCGCCTTACAAACCATGGTGCTTTGTAATAACCTGGAAGGACCGGTGGATATCGCCATGTGGGAGTACGCGCGCCAGACCATGAACAGCGATCCTCAACAAATGGTCGACGGTTCGCAACGGCTCGAGGAAGAATTGTTCACCAGTGAAACCAAGTATATGATTACTGCCATTACCGGCAATCTGTTCCAGGGTGAGGGTTTTAACTTCCTGAAGGGTGCCCCTGAGATCGTCTTGGGGATGTGCAAACTCGCTCCGAATGAGAAAGCTCGTTTCCTTGAACTCGTGGATGGGTGGGCCGGCGAAGGCTTACGTATGATCGGTCTGGCTTATCGTCCGCTTGGCAAACTGGATGATTACAGCGGCTATACCTGGCTGGGAGTGGTTGGGATGGAAGATCCGGTGCGCACGGGCGTGGTTGAAGCCATACAGGTGGCCCAGAAGGCAGGCATCCAGGTCAAGATGATCACCGGTGATTATCTCAAGACGGCTGAACACATCGCCCGCAGCATTGGTCTCTTGAAAGAGGGCGAATCAAGCATGGAAGGCTCTGAAATTGCTGCACTGAGCGATGAGCAACTGCAGGAACGCGTTCGCACAACCTCTGTCTTTGCCCGAATCCGCCCGCAAGACAAGTTCCGCATTATCAAGGCATTGCAGGCGAATGGTGAGATCACCTCCATGATCGGAGACGGCGTAAACGATGCACCGGCCTTGCAGCGAGCAAATATCGGCGTGGTGGTGGGCAGCGCTACCGACGTGGCCAAGGAAACAGCCGACCTGATCCTGCTTGACAATAATTTTCGCACCATTGTGGCAGCCATTGAGGAAGGACGCATCATCTTCCAAAACATTCGCAAGGTTGTAGCCTATACCCTGTCCAACTCATTTGCCGAGGTGCTGACCATCTTTGTTGCCATGATCCTGGGTTGGCCGGCCCCGCTGATCGTAGCCCAGATCTTGTGGATCCATCTGATCTGTGATGGCCCATCGGATATCGTGCTCGGCTTCGAACCAAAGGAACCCGGCATCATGGAAGAGAAACCGAAATCGCTCAAGGAACCTATCCTGAGTCACCTGGGTCTGTCATTGATCGGTGTGATAAGTATCTCCAGTGCCACAGCTGTCCTGTTCCTATTCCACCATCTCTACTCGGCACACGGCAATGCTATCGAGGGCCGCAGTATTGTTTTTGCTTCCTTCGCTGTTAACTCGATGGTCTATATCTTTGCTTATCGCAGTATGCGCAAACCATTATTCCGCATGAACAAATTGAGCTCCAATAAACCGCTGATATGGGCAGTCATCAGCGGGTTGGCATTGGCTGTTCTGCCATTCCTTGTTCCAGGCTTGCGAAACCTGCTTGGTCTGGTCCCGCTAAGCTTCGTCGAATGGATGGAAGTGGCCGGTGTTGCCCTTGGGTTGTTGACTGTGGTCGAGATCGGCAAGTGGATCAGTAATAAGATACATGCCAAGGATTAACAATTCGTTATTGAGTTTTTAGCAAGCTCGAAGGAAAAACTATTATTCCTTTAGCATTTCTGTTTCTATGATAAAGCCTTAGAAAAACAAGACTATTCTGTTGAATTTCTAAGGTTTTCTCAACTCAATTATTGACAGGTTGAAGGTTAAATTATATAATAAACATCTGAATATATACTCAGATGTTTATTATATAATAAGCAGATTCAAACCGGAACCGGGCTAAGGATCCGATAACACAGGATTTCCTGGAATATACTGCCTGTATTAAAAAACCATTCGAACCCCAAACAGGGTACCCGAGGAGAAGACCATGCGCAGGAAACAATCCAGCCTTTCCGCTTCAGGCATCGCCATCGTCCGGGCTGTCGAAAGTGAAAAACCCGAGGATGCGCGCTTATGCCACGATCCATATGCCAGGTTTTTCGTACCCACGTGGCTGTACATATTGACCGCTTTCTTTATCAGGAGTGGCTATGCTGAACGGCGGGGGCCGGGAGTATGGGGGTATCTGGCCGTCCGCGAGCGTTACATCGATGACGTACTTCAGGAACAACTCAACCAAGGCTTGGAACAACTCGTCATTTTGGGAGCGGGTTATGATTCACGCGCTTATCGATTTAAAGGTTTGATCGAACAGGTAAAAGTATTCGAGGTCGATCACCCCGCCACCCAGGCAGATAAACTTAAAAAGCTGGCCGGAATACTTGAGGACCTTCCCCCCTATGTGACCTATGTATCCGTTGACTTCAATACCCAGTCAATGGAAGAGTGTCTTCTTGAATCGGGTTTTTCCAGTGAGTTGAAGACCCTTTTCATCTGGCAGGGGGTCAGCATGTACCTGACACCCGATGCAGTAGATGCCACTCTTCGCTTCGTTACACGTCATTCCGCTCCCGGCAGCGCGATCATTTTTGACTATCTCGAACGTCAGGTTCTGGAAGGGGTTGAACGCCACGGTGAAGTGATCAATATGCGCCGATACCGCTTCATGAGTGGCGAGGAATTAACCTACGCAATTGATAAAGACAAGCTGGAATCATTTTTAAAGGAACGTGGATTTTGCAGCATTCAAAACATGAATGCATTGGAATTAAAAAAGATCTACTTCACAGGGAAAAACGCCGGTCGAAACATCGCCAGTGGATATGGGATCGTCCTGGCATTTGTATGAATATTTGGTAAAAAGGTACATAGAAATGAAAACCAAACCCTTTCAAGATCAAGTCGTCATTGTTACCGGTGCATCCGCGGGGATCGGGCGGGCTTTAGCCCTGCAGTTGGCTGCTCAAGGAGCCAGGGTGGCGCTGGCGGCCAGGCGTGTTGAGCGGCTGGAACAAGTGGCAACGGAATGCCGGAAATTGGGAGGTGAAGCGCTCGTCGTCCCAACGGATGTCAGTGTTGAGATGCAATGCAAGGCATTGGTGGAAAAAACCATCGCCGCTTTCGGCAGGCTGGACATGTTGATCAACGACGCCGGTCTGGCAGCCAGCGCTTTGTTGGAGGATTTCCCCGACCTGAATCTGTTTCATCACACCATGGGGGTGAACTTCTTCGGCGCAGTCTACTGCACCTACTATGCTCTACCCCACCTGAAACAGTCGCATGGACGGATCGTAGCCATCTCGAGCATGGGTGGCAAAGCTGCTCTTCCGTACAACACGCCGTATCATGCCAGCAAGTATGCCCTGCATGGCTTTTTTGACTCTCTGCGCGTGGAGCTCATGCAGCATGGGGTCAGCGTCACGCTGATTTGCCCTTCGTGGGTGGCATCTGAGTTCCATGAGGCGCAATTGGATAAAAACGGCATCCCACGCGGTGAACGTGGTCACGCTTATTACACCAAAAGGACCATGACATCCGAGCGTTGTGCTGAGATTACCCTGCGGGCGGCTGCAAAACGGCGGCGCGAGGTGTTGATGGGACTCAGCTTGCTCGCTTCCTGGTTGAAATTGCTCGCCCCGGGGCTTCTGGATTGGCTCGCAGTCAAGATATTCCTGGGGGCAGCCATCCGGCAGGCACGGAAGAATCTCAGCATCTCCAAGACTTGAGCTTTTCGTTCCACCCTATCTGAAAGGAGTAATACGATGATAATCGAACCAACCTTTCGCTTGGCAGGTGGGATACTGGCGTATGTTACCCTGGCAGTCGTATTCTACGGAATCTGGCGTGGGACGCGCCGCCCGGCCGGCCGTACCAGCGGAAATGCATCCGGATGGCTGCGCTCGCCCATTTTTTATTTCATCGCAAGTGTCAGTTTCCTGTATATCTCAATATATTTCTGGAGGCCTGTTCCGTTGAACCTTTCAGCTGATGTCCATCTGAGCCTGCTGATATCTGGAATCATCCTTTATTTCCCAAGTCTGGCACTCCTGCTCTGGGCCAGGCTGGTGTTGGGGAAAATGTATTTTGTTTCAACCAGTTTTGGCGCCCAATTGTATGCCGATCATAATCTGGTTACTGATGGACCGTTTGCTTTCATACGCCATCCGATGTACGTCGGCCTGGTGATCGCTGCCCTGGGGAGCCTTATGCTGTATCACACATGGACGACATTGGCCTACGCCCTTTTTGCCCCTTTCGTTTTATTGCGTGCACGCCGGGAGGAGATGGCGTTAAAAGTTGAGTTTGGGGAAGAATGGCAATCCTACTGCCGGAATGTTCCTGCTTTAATTCCACATCTGCGCCGAAAATAATTATAAGGGATAACCATGAATAAGAAGAATTCACGATTAATGGATGGGGTGGCCGAAACCCTAATGATTCCACTCTACACACGTGCTGCTGAATCAAGGCGTACCAACGGCATGATCAAGGATGAGAAAGCGGTGGAGATCGTTCAAAAACTGGGCTTTGATTACACACGCTTTCAACTTCACGGGCACGATGAAGTGGCAGTTATCCTCCGCATGCGGCATTTCGATGACAAGGTACGTGATTTCCTGGCACGTAACCCAAGAGCAACCATGGTCCACATCGGTTGTGGGCTGGATACGCGTTTCGAACGGGTTGATAATGGGCAGGTTCAATGGTTTGATTTAGATTTGCCCGAAGTGATCGAATTACGCAAGAAACTCATTGGTGGGAACCATGGACGTTATCACCTGATTGCCGGTTCGGTTCTCGATGATACCTGGCTGGAGATAGTCAGGAAGGTTGGAAACCGACCAACCCTGTTCATCGCGGAAGGTGTATTCCCATATTTTGAGGAAATACAATTAAGAACTCTCTTCCTAAAATTACGCGATCTTTTCCCCGGCGCCGAAATGGTCTGTGATGCTCACACACCATTTGTCATCCGGATGGATAATCTGCAATTGGCATTGACAAAGGTTGATGCCCGCCTGCGTTGGGGTTTGAAACACGGCAGGGATGTGGAACAATGGGGGGAGGGGATCAGCATGTTGGAGGAGTGGTTCTACTTCGATGGCAATGAACCACGCATGGCTCGTTATAACTGGATGGGTCGCATACCCCTCCTGGGAAAATCAACCGGGATCTTCCACTATCGATTGGGAGTGCGTCCGGTGGGCAATAAAATCCGGTAACAATAATCTTTCCTCTGAAGAGTAAAGGCCCTTCCCTTCGTCATATATAGGAAAATACGTATCATAACAATGGATTATGATTTACTATTTACCAATTAGTTTAACTTCCCCAGCCGGGCTTTCGGCATCCAGAATGCCATCAAGATCGCAGCAATCAAAGCCAAAGCACTACCAAAGAAGAAGGGGGCAGAGGGACCAAACCCATTCCAACTACCTACGCCTTGCCAGAGGATGCCTGCGATCAGGGAGGAGGGAAATGCCAGCAGTCCGATCACAGCATTGTAGGTACCATAAGCGGTCCCACGCAAATTTTCCGGCACCAGGTCGGCAACCATCGCATTGGCCGTTCCGAATGCCATACCAAAATACAATCCATAAGTCATATATAACAGCCAGACCTGCCATGCCGATTGCGCCAGGGCAAAGCCGAAATAAATGGTCGCATAAACCAACCATCCACCGATGATCAACCGTCGCCGGCCAATCCGGTCGGAGAGCGAACCGGCCGGAGTTGCAACCAGTGTGACAACCAGGTTATAGACGGCCAGTATGACCAGAATGCCGGTGACCGAGATGCCCAGGTTTTGGGCACGCAGTACCAGGAAACTATCCGAAGAATTACCCAGCGTAAAGACACTGACGATCACCAGGAAAATAGAAAATGGTTTTCCCATGCTGCGTAGTGAAAATTTCGGTGCTTCCCGTTGTCCTTTTACTGCCACGTCCTTCGCTCCAATCGCAAGCGATAGCACAGCCAGGAATGCAGGTACCATGCTGATCAATACGATCGTCTGGAAGGTCGATCTGGACAAATCCAGTGTGTTGGCCTGTGCCAGCCAGACCACCAGGGCGGCAATCAGCAGCCCAATGAAAGCTCCGGCTTTATCCATTGCCCGGTTGAACCCAAACGCCAGACCTCGTGTTTCCCTGGTCACCGAGTCTGCCACCAATGCGTCGCGCGGTGCAGTGCGAATCCCCTTGCCAGCCCGGTCAGCCCAGCGAACTCCGGCGATTACTCCCCAGCTATTGGCAATATAAAAAAAGGGTTTGCTGATCGCCGACAGCCCATAACCGGCGACTGCCAGCCATTTGCGACCGCCTAATTTATCGGACAACCAGCCCGAGAACAGTTTTAATATACTGGCGGTGGCTTCGGCAACCCCTTCGATCAAGCCAATGATATTGGTTTTTACACCCAGGACATTCGCCAGAAATAAAGGCAGGATGTTGAGAACCATTTCACTGGAAACATCCATAAACAGACTGGTAAAGCCTACTGCCCACACATTGCGGGGCAGTTGTTTGATGGATACGCGTTCAGTTGATTTTTCAGGTTTTTTTGCCATGTCTACCTTTTATTTATGATTATGGAAGATAAATTTGCGAAACTCCTCCAGACTGCATCGATAAATGTGTCTCCAGGATCATCGCCCATTGCTACACGGTCAGCATTGTGATTTTCACCAATTGACAGACTGACAGTCCTCGTTTTTTATTCATCATTAAGTTCATCGATGATCCGGTTGGCAACCAGGCGACCTGAGATCATGGCTGAAGGCAAACCGGTTCCAGGATGAGTGCTGGCTCCCACAAAATACAGGTTATGGTAACGTGCGTGACGGTGGTGTGGCCGGAAATATGCCATTTGCAGCAGATTATGGGATAAGCCATGGGTGGCTCCCCTTACCAGGTTATAGCGTTTTTGCCATAATGCCGGGGTATAGGATATTTCGAACTTGATATGCGATTTAATTCCGTTAATACCAAATTTCGCCAGCCGGTCAAATATTTTTTCCCGCGCCTGGTCGCGGATCTCCTCCCAATCCTGCGGTTTCTCCTCGCACATGTGTCCAACAGGGACAATGGCGATCAGCGTGTCTTGCCCAAAAGGTGCCATGGCAGGATCGAGCCGGGCTGGTGCATGTAAATACAAGGCGGGATTCGAGGGGAGGTCGTGATCCCGAATGATAGAGTCAAAATTTTGACGATAATCGTCCGGCAGGAAGATCGTGTGTAGCCCGAGGGAGGTGATCGTTTTATCCAAACCCCAGAAGTAACTGATCGTCGAGCAGGAATATTTTTGCCGAGCCAATTTATCGTTCATTCCATCCACAGGAAGAAGGTTCTTATAAACATAGGGCAGATCAGCATTCGCCAGGACAATATCCGCATGGAGGTGCTCACCACCTTCAAGCAACACGCCGCGGGTAGTGTTTCCTTCTGTTTCAATTCGTTCCACCGCTGTATTGAAGTTAAACTCCACCCCGGCTTGATGAGCCAGTTTCACCAGCGCACCCACCAGTTGGAACATGCCACCCTTCGGATACCAGACGCCATGGATCATCTCGGAATACGGTATCATCGAAAATATTGCAGATGCTTCGAACGGGCTTAAGCCAATATATACATCCTGGAAGGTGAAAGCTGATTTAAGACGTGGATCATTGAAGTAAGCAGCGATATTGCGATAATGATTGACAAATGGCTTGAGTTGGTAAACAAGCGGGATATTTTTCAACGAGAAGAAATCAGATGCTTTGCGAAAATCGCGGGTGACGAGTTTCTCCGTACCGATCTGGTAGTGACGACGACCTTCATCGATGTAACGCAACAAACCCTGAAAACTTCCCGTCTCAAAAGTTTCAACCTGCCGCTCAATGGATTTCATATCGGAAGCGAGTGAAAATTGACTGCCATCATCGAAGACCAGGCGATAACCCGGGTCTACGCGCTGTAAATCCACCATATCATGGAGTGATGCACCAAGAGCACGGAACTCCGCGTCATACAACAACTTCAAGATGATCATCGTTGGACCGGTATCAAAATGATGACCGTCACGCTCCAGGCGATCACACCGACCGCCAGGCCGGGAATTCTTTTCCAAAACGGTTACCTTCAAGCCATGTTGAGCCAGGTGCGTGGCGGCGACGATCCCACCGATCCCTGCGCCGATGACAGCTACAGATTTAGATCTCATGGCTGTCTCGCCTGGTTCTGTCAGTCACATGCCGGGTCGGAATAGACCCTTTATTCACCCCGAATATGGTGGCAAGGATGTCCCAGCCCATACGCCATCCATTGGCAATACTCTTCCGTTCATCATATGCGGGGCGCAGGCAAAATTCCTCCCGCTCGATCGTATCCAACAGCCAATCAAAGCGAGCCGTATAGGCATAACCGGTCAGCCGGCAGCGTAGATTTTCCACCCTTTTAAGGTATTTTCTACCTGTTTCAAAGTATCCCCTGGCAAGCAAGACTCTGGTTCGAACCCAGGCACGATAGGCATCACTTTCAATATCCCAGGGTGTAATATGGTTGGCTTCGAGAAACTCTACAGGAATATTGAAGTAACCATCATGGGCGTCAGCAACGGTATCCCGTAACATGTGCGCGATATGAGCGGCAGATACTGCCAGGTAACGGGTATCATCACGCGGCGAAAGAGAATGATGCCCGATAAAATAATGCATGGCTTCCGTTACTGAAATTGCCAGCCACTGCGTATACTTCTTCAATTCCTTTTGTGAAATCAGCCGACCACGGCGATCGGCATCGAATGCCATCACTGCCATCATATTGTATAAATAGGAATGCAACCCGTTATTTCGTTCCGGATCGTTTTGCACCAGTTCAACCAGTATCTGCTCTTCCGGGCAGGTACCCTGGATCTCCTTACCGCGATAACATCCCTCCAGCAATGACTTCTGGCGCAGGAGGAAAGCATTTCTTTCTGATTTTGGGAGAGATTGCGTGTCGAGACAATCATCCACCCAGCGAAAGTACGCATATGCTCGATAAGCGTTATCCACAAGCGTCCGGTCTACCATGAAACGGACCGTGTAATAAGTTTGCTTGCTGGCAGATTTTGTTATGGAAGCTGCAAGTGAAGAGGTCCCGTTCAATTTATCATCCTTTCATTACGAACATATGCGGAAAATATCCGTCTGTGGTTTTCAAACCCCGCAGCTCTTATACAGATGCGGAAAAAACAGCCAAACCTGTAGGTCATCATCCAAATCAACGATGAAGGTCATTACTTCATGAACATCCCACCGCGAAAAGTTCATACCAGACTGACCACTGCACTGTAGATCAACAGGATGCCCATGCCAATATTGATCCAATGGTGGTAACGAGCATCCAGGTTATGGAACCGGCCACCCGCCAGTGCCCAGAGGGTTGTAGAAAGGTATCCAATTAGTGCCAACAACGGGGCGAACAAGGTCAGTATGAGCGGCTGTTGATATGCCTTGATGATGAACAATGAATAGATGGTAATGCCGTACAGAATGACTTTGACATTGAGGAACTGCAGGCTGAAACCACTCATAAATGTGTTCAACCCTCGCTGACCCTCATCCGCTTGAATAGGTTTGGAAAGCATGATATGGATCGCCAGGTAGAGCATATAGACGGCACCCAGGATGTTCAACCATAACTGCGCTTTTGGTACAAGATCCACCAGCAACAGGTTCAGGAATGCGCAGATCAGCATGACGATCGTAAAACCGCAGAATATCCCGGCCAGGAATCTCAGAACTTTGCGATAGCCGTAACGCATGGCATTTGCCATCGACAGAATATTATTCGGACCGGGGGTGAAGGTCGTAATGAGCAGATAGATCAGGAAAGCCAGGAAGTCAGACATATGATATTTTAAAGCTTATGTAATAAGCGCCAATTATAAGGCAAGAGAGCACAATCTTCCTAATCCGGGGAAAAGAAACCTTCATATCACACCCAAATATTGCCCCTCGCGTTCTCTGCACCCCCGCTGGGGGCAAGGAGACGACCGCCCTGTGGGCTGCCCCCCTTCCGAGGACTCCTGTTATGACTTTTTAAAGCAAAGACCCACCTGATCCGGTGGGTTCTTGTGCCCCTCGCGTTTTTTGCACCCCCATAGGGGGCTAGGAGACTCATATCGAAGATATAAGTCCTTCACGACCCCATTTTCAAATAAATAATATTTCATCTTTTCCTAAGATATTGATCTACTCCCTATTCCAAGAAGCATTTCAATATAACCGTCTACGAGAATTTCCTATATTTCCATTTACTTTTTTGTGTTCCCCACTTTTTGAATTGGATTTACTTCAGCAGCATTAACAGAGAGACTATTAAGAGTAGGAACACTCTGAATTCCAATTTTTAAAACTGGAATAATTGCAGCTGGGAAAACATCCGGATCACCTGGTCCTTTGTTAATATTGGTTGCTCCCAGTCCGAATTCAATAATTAATCCCCATATACCCTCATGGATATCTTTCTGTTTAATCAATGCAGTTACGACATCTTTGTGTGAAAATGGTACTATACTTGGATCAGACATTTTACAAAACCTTTGTATTAGCAGACACAGAAAAAGTCTTAATATTAACTGGTAATGATTCAGCACTATTACTTACTGGCTGATTTCTTTGCATTTGAAGTGCAAGAATATTCCATGCAGCTGATGTAACTCGTTCTTCGAGTCTATCAATCAACCTTGTACATGAATCCTCTGCACCTACTCTTGCTGCAATAGCACTGACAAGAAATTGATTTAAACTAACACCATCTCGTTCAGCAAATCGTACTGCTTGACGGTGGAGGCTCCTCGGTATACGAAGCGCAATCTTCCCCCCGAAATCTTGATTCATAAAAGGTTCAGGGATTTCAAGACCTTGTTCAATACATACCTCAATCCACGAAATTGCTGATGCAGACAAATTCATCATCGCCTCATCTGCCGTGTTACCATCCGCAAAGCAACCAGGAAACTCCAATATTTCGGCTGAATATATACCATCATCATTTGGAATTAATATTCTCGAATATGGCTCTTTTAAATATTCTTCCGATGCCTTTTTCATTCTAAACTCCTGATTAGTCCTCCGAAATTCCTTCAAGTGCAAATAAATCTTTCTCTAATTCATCTAAGATACTTCCTGCTGTTCCGACGGGCATGTTTCTCTTGTGATATGGAATACTTAGTGGCATGTGATAGCGCAGGTAGATATTAATATATGTTGGCTCCTTACCCTTACTGGATCTTAATTTACGACCGCACTTATTGGCGTAACTGAGAAGCTCCTTATAAGCAATATTACGCTTACGCCTCCGTAAAGACTCTAGCTCTGACTGTAATTTACTTATTTTGCGCTTATTCATAATAATATCACAGGTGATATCGCATATCAATAGCCAAATTATTCAATACTAGTATTAATCCTTCTATATTCTACCTTAATATTCACTTGTAAATATATATTCTGTATTAAATCCTATATTAAATAATAAAGCCACTCCGTCCGGAGTAGCCTGTGTTAATTGCATACCATCCTATTCAAAAATCAATTTCAACCTTAATTACCTTCTTATCCCCGATGAATCTATATCTTCGTTTAAGTGCACCAAAGGAGATTACCCTTCTGGGGATTTCTATTATGACTAGTGAGCCCTGCTCCTAACAAGTAAATATATTTGAGTGGCATACTCATTCACATTTTTTACCATTTCAGATTCCCAGAGACGAATAACAGACCATCCGTTTTGGGTAAGTAAAAGGTTGTTTTCTTTATCGCGTTCTATAGTCCTCTTGATTTTTGGTATCCAATAATCAGGATTATTCCGAAATCGGCCAGATTTAACAGCTTTCGTATAATCCCGCCCATGCCAGAAATCCCCATCGCAGAATATTGCTACTTTTGCCGTTACAAAAACGAAATCTGGGCAGCCTGTTATATTATAGTGTTTCCGATAGCGTAGGCCGATCTTCCACATTGCTCTTCCTAAAATTAACTCCGCTTTTGTATCTTTGCTTTTAATCCTAGACATTAAACGACTAGTAACGGCCGGATCACGTTTAGGTCGCACAATTAAACCTTCTGCTTTTTATGTAATGAGGGAATCAAGTGTCACACCTCTTTCATAGGCGACTACAGGTTTTAATAGGGCTATAGCCAGATCTGGCGGCACTGAGTTCCCTACCACGCGATACTTATCCAATAAACTTCCCCCGGGTTCAATATTAGTAGGCAAACCCTGGATGGCAGCGCATTCCCGCCATGATAATCTTCGATTTATATTCCCTTGCAAAGTCCACTTATCCTTTGCAACATATTTCATAGGTTCACCCATTGGATGCAATGGAACATGGTGGGCATTGGCAACAATTGTATAGCTCTGCTCCTTCCAACCGCGTTTACGATTTCGGGTTAAATAATGACCATGGAATGGGATGTCGTAATATTCGCCATCTGGCCACTCATCGAATCCTCCAATCACATCTTCCAACGTTCGATATTTTCTCTTCCCTTTTGGGCCATGTGTAGGTTCGGGGAACTTGTACTCGGGAACATTCTCACCACTACGTATACCAACTATAAAAATTCTTGTACGCGATTGGGCAACTCCGAAATCAGGTGCAAATAGCGGTTCATGCCATATGCAATATCCGGCATCATGGAACCCGTTTATCTGTTGATTGAAGAACCAACCATCTTCTGCTGAAGACATTCCACGAACATTTTCAACGAAAAGATATTTCGGCTTGATATCCTTTAATGCACGTAAAAATTCTGTGTACAAGAAATTGTTACCATTGGTTTTTAGGTTCCGACATTCCTTATTATGCCAGCGCCTTCGGGAGGCAATGCTGAAACCTGTGCATGGGTAACATCCGATTAGGATATCTGCCTGTGGGAAAATATTCACATCTCGTATGTCACCTAAAGTGAATTTCACATCAGGAAATAAAGCCCTGTATGCGGTAGCCGCATGGGGATCAATATCATTTGCCCAAAGAATATCTACCCCAGCTTGATAAACGCCCCAATCAAAACCACCCATTCCGGAGAATAGTGAGACAGCTGTTAACTTTGTTACCATTATCTCTATCTCATATCTTTTCCATTAATAAGCAATAATAGCATAAGCCTTCAAATATGGCCATAATATTATTAAAAAATGGTTTCATTTTCCAAGAGAAACTGATTCACGGCTGGTAAATCAGGAAATTTGACCATTATGCTTTGGTCGTTGTTTATGAGGTCTATAAGGCGAACGCGATCAACTAAAATGCTTCTCTTGATTTGTAATGAATCATACCAGCTCCCAGTTGCATTACGATAGCAAAAAGGAATAAAAACCATATGAGGTAAGATAGCGGTAAATTTAAATTTATTGGTCCAAGATTGTTCACTGCAATCGTGTTGTTTTGAGATCCATCCTTCTGTACATGCACATTGGCAAAATATATGCAATATCCCATCAGTATTGTCATTAAAGGGAATGTATCCAACCAAGTCAAGCCCACCGTCTCCAACATTATGAGGATCTAATCCTTCTATTACGCCTGGGTGGATTCCAATACGTAAGTCTTCTGCGAGATTAAATATTTTTTTGGATAATTTGCCAATATATCGCCCATCTTCACTGTGTGTTCCGAAGTTGATTATCCTCGTATTTGATGGCAAGTAAGCTCTCAGTGCCTCTAAGCTTATGAATTCGAAAAATTTAGTGATTTCATTCTTGAAAACCTTATTAATGTTGCCCAGATTTGCGGCAAGTAAAAGAAACACGTACATACGATTTAGTGGATTGGTTTTTCCCTTGCATTGTAAAACTTTATGATTCTCAGAAACGCAAAAAGGATAAGCGTCTCCAAATGCACTGACTCTATAATCCAATTGGCGATAACAATCCCCTATAAAAAGATCGTTTTTATCACCTTTTGAGTCATCACTTGAGGCTATTTCTGCTTGGATATCGTTCGCCTCGCCTAAATCTTGACGTTCACAAATACGATCAATGACATCGGCTTCACTCACTACTTTATCAGTATTTTGTAAAGCTAACATCTCAATATAATCAGCCCAATGGTGTATATTCTTAGATCCTGGTGCTTTTTCTAGATTTGCAACTCTATCCAGCATTTTATCCCTGTCTGCTGGTCATTGTAGAATGAAGATCACTGGCGATGTGCTCAATTCGCACCAAGATTTCCAGTGTGGTTCTCTCAGGTTTATCTACTTGGTCTGAATACTCCCTTGCAGTCATCAGGTTTTCTTGGGCTGCAATAATCGAGTTGTTGAATACTTCTTTAGGTACATCGGTTAACATACTTGCATATTCTAGTGATGTTCCCGAGCGCCAAGCCGCAAGAGCCTTTTCGTTTGCAACGATACTACTGAGGTAAGATAAGTTACGCGATTCACCAATTCTCGACCTGCTTTCAGCATTTTTCGCAAACAACCAATCTGTTATTTCTTTAAGACGATCCTCATCCAAACCATCCAAGTTTGGGTCTTGTGCTGATTTTAGACCTAAAAATGCTGTAATATTCGCATAAAATAAAGCTGTTTGCAGGATAGAAAAATCAACAGAATCCTCATCTAAGTCTTTTATTTCAAAAAAATTTCTTGCCTCAATGATGTTATAAACTGCATAAGCTGTAAGAAGTTTGGCGACATAATCTGCTCGACTCCCGATCTTTTTGGCTAATAATCGGTATTTTTCGATGTTATCTTTGCCATCCTCCATAGAGAAGAGCTCGTATAGATATCGAGCTTTTTCTAATGGTTTCCATGGTTTTATGCCTGTAACATGACGATAGCCCAAATATGAAATTATGTCATTCCTGGTTGGATAAATTATGACAGGTAGGGTATCCGGTTTATTTGACGATTCCTCGCTAATCGCCAGAACGTTCTTTTTTCTAATTGGAGCAAGTTCAGGATGTAATAAGAGTTTAGATGCGGCAAGCCTTCGGTTCCCTTCAATAACAACACATTTGCCAGTCGCATCTCTATATCCAAGTAATGGTTCACCAGGAAAATATCCTTGTATTCCTATGGAACCCATTAATTCAATTAGAGTAGCATCATTAAGCATCCATCTTAATATTTCGCTCTCATCTCCATCTTTAAATTGACCTGGTAAACGTGGATTTTGGGGATCGAACTGAAGATCATCAATTGGTATGAATTCGATCAATGGAGCTTTTATGGTCATTGGATAATTCTTCCTTTCCGCATGAAATACAATATATCGGTATTAGTTTCCTTAGTAAAACATTTATTACCTTTGTGCATTTTCCCTCAAACGTTAGCGATAACCACCGCTATTGCTTTCCTTCCATGATTATCATGATAAAGAATTAACAAATGACAGACATATGTAGAAATAACCCTAAACAAGAGCTACTTGCAAGACAAATTTATTATCTGACTATACATGTGCGAGAAAGAGATCATCCAATAATTAAGGATAATAAAATTGGCAATAATAGAGTTGCCATTGCTATAATTTGAGTAGTATAGATTAAAAACAAGCCTCATGCAAGTGATTCTTTTGATATGGATGGACTGCTGCAGAAAACAAAATTATCAAAGGATAAGCTTGCCAATTGACAGGAGCGATCAAAATTACCTACAACGCTCGATAGATTCCGTTCTCAAGGACTATTTGTTTACCAATTATCTCTACGATACCCATATTTGGATAACTACCGTTGCTTAATACGCACTTGTTCATAGTCTATTTCGACTATGACGATTAATAGATCAAGCATAACCTAATATAGTGTAACCTGCTAGCAGGTGTTTCCCAATTAATAAAAAAGAGACTTCTCCAGAATTAATCCGGAAAGCCTCTATCGAGTGCATTCTTCGTAAATAAGGTGCCCCCAAGGAGACTCGAACTCCTGTTATGGCCTTGAAAGGGCCGTGTCCTAACCACTAGACCATGGGGGCAGTGGGAGAGATTTTACCATAAAGTCAGCGAGGGTCAATGGAATCAACCTGCCAGAGGGGCGATCAACTCCGCAGAATCCATATCCGGTTTATTGACCAGAGTCGCCACCGGGTGACAGGTCATCTCCCCGGCCGTGTAGGGCATTAACCAGCTCTGCAATTCCGGGATGCGGGCAGCAGGGTCGAGCCACAACCAGCGGAGTTCTTCCGGCAGGATGACCGGCATGCGTTCATGATAAGGCTTGAGTGTGTCATTTGCGGCACAGGTGATGATCGTGCAGGTCCTGAGCGGATCGCCCTCGGGTGGTTTCCACTCTTCCCACAATCCCGCGAACGTGAAAGGCTTGTGATCCTTCATATAAAAATAATAAGGCGTCTTGCCACCGGCTGCCGTATCCGTTTGAGCCCACTCGTAAAATCCATCCGCCAGGATCAAACAACGCTGGCGGGCAAAAGGTGCCCGAAAAGAAGGCTTTTCGGCGATCGTCTCAGAACGGGCATTGATCATCTTGTAACCGATGCTGACATCCTTGGCCCAGGAGGGGACTAACCCCCATTGGAACATCTCCACCGATCGCGAAACACCATCCCTCACCACAGCCACGGGCTGGGAGGGCGCTATGTTATAGCGGGGAGTTAAAGCAACCGAACTGATATTCAGGTTAAGCTCTTCCTGAAGATCACCGGGATCGAGCGTGAGCGTGAATCGGCCGCACATGGTTTCCTCCTTCTGGATTGTAGCACGTTCCAAGCGGAGGAAATCCCCGTGTTTATCGGTATAATTGGTCTACCCTATTCCACCGGAGAACGCATGCCCAACCCATTGATCGAGTGCATCCCCAATTTTTCCGAAGCCCGCCGCCCCGAGGTGGTCGAAAAGATCATCCGAGCCATCACCGCTGTAGCCGGTATCACCCTGCTTGACCGCCATTCCGACCTGGACCATAACCGGACGGTGGTGACCTATCTGGGCGCACCCGCTGCAGTGGAAGAGGCAGCCTTCGCTGCCATTGCAACTGCCGCAAAACTGATCGATCTGGATCACCACACCGGCGAACACCCACGCATCGGCGCCACCGACGTCGTGCCGTTCGTACCGATTTCGGGCGTCAGCATGCAGGAATGTGTCGAGATCGCCCGCCGCCTGGGGAAACGGGTTGGAGAGGAATTGGGTATACCGGTATACTTATATGAAGAAGCAGCCACTCGTCCCGAGCGGCAGAACCTTGAAAATATCCGGCGCGGTCAATACGAAGGTTTGAAAGCCGAGATCCTCACCGACCCGGAGCGAAAACCCGATTTCGGACCGAGCAAGCTTCCCACAGTCGGAGCGACTGTGATCGGGGCGCGCTTCCCTTTGATCGCCTATAACGTCTATCTCACCACGGATGATGTCTCCATCGCAAAAAAGATCGCCAAGACCATACGCTTCTCGAACGGCGGATTGCGTTACGTCAAGGGCATGGGCGTTCTGGTCGATGGGCGCGCCCAGGTATCGATGAACCTGACCAACTATCTCGGCACGCCCATTTCCCAGGCAGTCGAGCTGGTGCGGCGCGAGGCCGCCCGGTACGGGGTTGCCATCCATCACTGCGAACTGGTCGGGCTGGTCCCCCAGGAGGCGCTGGTCAATGCAGCCGTCTGGTATCTGCAATTGGATGGTTTCGAAAGCCACCAGATCCTTGAATCGCAACTGAATGCCGGTAATATGCCAGCCACTCCAGCGCGCGAGTTCTTCCTGGAGGAGCTGGCTGCCGGGACACCCACCCCGGGCGGCGGATCGGCCTCTGCGTACACGATTGCCCTGGCTGCAGCCCTGACAGCCATGGTAGCACGTCTCACGATCGGCAAGAAGAAGTACGTCGAAGTCGAAGTCCGTATGGAGACGCTGCGCGACAAGGCGGATAAGCTGCGTAAAGAGCTGAACGAGGATGTCGAACGCGATGCTGCAGCCTTTGACCGGCTCATGCAGGCTACCAAAATGCCCAAGGACACGGATGAAGAAAAAGACAAGCGGGCAGAAGCAATCCAATCAGCCACCTTCACCGCGGCCGAAGTCCCGCTGGAGGTCAGTCGCAAGGCACTTGATGTGCTTAAACTGACGCGTGAAGCTGCGGAATCAGGTAATTTGAATGCCATCTCGGATGCAGGCAGCGCTTCAGCCCTGGCTCGAGCCGGCTTGACCGGTGCCGGATATAACGTGCGCATCAATCTGACAGGTGTGCCGGATGACCCCAGAGCAAAAAAATTGATCGGTGAATTGGTTACGATCGAAACCCAGGCGGATGAACTCATCGCCCATATTAAACAAATCCTGATCAGTCGTGGCGGCCTGACGTTGTAATGAATCACTTAATACAGTGAAACTCTACATCTCGTTGTTGCTCATACTGCTCGCATCCGGATCACTGACCGGGTGCGCATCCCTTGTACCAGCTTCGACTCCATCCGGACTATCTATGGATTCCCTGACAGAAACGGCGGAAATCGAGACTTCAGAGGCAAACCTGTTGTTGCCGGCAGACTGGCAAAAGTCAATGGACTGCAGCAACCAGGTTTGCTACTTCAACGGGCACTTCCTGCTTCAGAATCCGATCCCGGGTTCTGCCAACCAGGCGGTGGATGGCTCATATCGATTCGGTACAACCCAGGAAGGACTGCGCGAGATCCATCACGGCGTCGAGTTTGCAAATCCAACCGGGACAGCGGTGCTGGCTGCGGCAGATGGTAAAGTTGTTCACGCCGGGGATGATGCCCTGGTCATCCTGGGTATGAACCAGAATTTTTACGGTAAGGTCGTGGTCATCGAGCATCATCTGGCCGGGATCACACAGACGGTGTTTACTTTGTATGCCCATCTTTCCGAGGTTACCGTTCAAATCGGTGAATGGGTCACTGCCGGTCAGCCAATTGGGAGGGTTGGCAAAAGTGGTTCAGCCATCGGTTCTCACCTTCATTTTGAAGTGCGCTATGGTGAAAATAGTTATCAGGCAGCGGTCAACCCCGAATTGTGGCTCACGTTAGCCTCCGACCCGCATCTCCCCCCATTTGGAGCACTGGCAGGTATTATTTTGGACACCAACAACGAACCTGTGCGGGTTCCCAATATACGCCTGGAATACAGTTTTACCGAAGGCGGAGCTGCGGAAAATTATCTCACGCTCTCCACCTATTACGATGGCAGTGTGACTTCTGATCCGATATTCGATGAGAATTTTGCAATCAGTACGTTGACCCCTGGCTGGTATCGGATCGTATTAATTGCCAGCGGAAATTACTACTCGAAATGGTTCCAGATCGAAACTGGAAAAATCGCTGTTCTATCGATTCCAATGAAATAATTAATAAACCGAGGAGAAATGTTATGGGACTGAAGCCCGACCACTGGATCACCAAAATGGCAACCGAGCAGCGCATGATCGAACCCTATGCACCCGGTCAGGTCCGCGATGGTGTAATATCCTACGGGGTATCATCCTATGGGTATGATATCCGAGTTGCGGATGAATTCAAGATCTTTACGAACGTCTTTTCAGCCATCGTTGATCCCAAGCACTTCGACTCGCGATCCATGGTTGATTTCAAGGGTGATATCTGCCTCATCCCCCCCAATTCCTTCGTCCTGGCGCGCACTGTCGAGTACTTTCGCATCCCACGGGGAGTCCTGACTGTCTGTCTTGGAAAAAGCACCTATGCCCGCTGCGGTATTATCGTAAACGTTACCCCCTTTGAACCGGAGTGGGAAGGTTATGTCACGCTTGAAATCTCCAACACCACCCCGCTGCCGGCCAGGATTTACGCGAACGAGGGCATCGCTCAGGTGTTATTCTTCGAAGCTGATGAAGAGTGTAAAGTGTCTTACGCGGATAAAAAAGGGAAATATCAGAATCAACAGTCGATAGCACTTCCAAAGCTTTAGGGTTCACCCCGTATAATCTAATTTTTTGGGTACCCGGTATCAGGTTTGATCAGAGCCGGCAAGTTCTCAATAAAGAGGTTGACCAGTTGCGGTTCAAAATGCTTGCCGCACTCAGCACTCATGAAATCGAGAGCCCGATGCTTCGACCAGGCCCTCCGGTAGGGGCGGTCCGATCGTAGTGCATCCCACACATCCACTACAGTAAATATCCTCGTGGCCAAAGGAATTTCTATTTCCTTAAGTCCGCGTGGATAACCGCTCCCATCCCATTTTTCATGATGGCAGTAGGGGATATCCACCAGTTTGCGCAGGTTGGGAACCGAATGGAGCATATCGTACGCATAGGTTGGATGCATGCGCATAAGTTTCCATTCATCCGGGCTTAAACGACCCTTTTTGAGCAGGATACGATCAGGAATACCCATTTTGCCGATGTCGTGCAGCATCACCCCCCGCCTGATTTGTTCAATATCCAGGTCTTCATTTTTAAGAGTCATGACCAGCCCGATGGTCAATTCAGCCACCCGGCGGGTATGACCGATCGTTTCTTGATCCCGCATTTCAAGCGCACGCGCCCAACCTTCTATCGTGGCATCATACGCCAGACCGAGTTCGATATTGGATCGTTGCAGTCTGTCGAACATGGTTGCGTTATCCAACGCAATAGCAGCCTCACCACCCAATGAGTCGAGGAACTCCAACCACTCGGCGTCAGCATGCAGTTTATTCTTGGTAAATATTTCCAATACGCCTTTTACCTGTCCCTTGGCGATCAATGGAATGGCAATATAAGATGAGAACTGTACCCCACATCTCTTTAAATACTCCATCATTGAATCTTTGATTTTATCAAGGTCTTCAATAATTTCTCGCTTGCGTTCCAAGGCGACCTTTCCGGCATGGCTTTCTCCCATGCGGAGACGATAGTTTAGGATATGCTCGGCTTGAAAACCTCTGCCGGCTCGATACTCGAGCAATTGCGTGTTTGGATCATATAACCATATAACTGCTGCATCCACACTCAATTGTTGAACGATTTGATCGATCAGGATATCAAGGATCACCTTCAAATCAACTGTTGAAGTAATCGCAAGATCAATGGTTTTCAATGTAGTTAAACGGCGCAGACGTTCCTGGGTTTTTTCAAATAGCATGACACGATGGATGCCATTGGCTGTGATATCGACAACAGCGCTAATCAAACGAATTTCCTCATCGGTTATGGGTGCTTTTTTCCCAAGCCATAAAATACCAATAGGTTTGTCTTCAGTAATCAATGGTATACCCACAACAGCCACCAGCCCTTCAAGGATCTCATAGTCTCCTCGTTCAGGGTCAGGGGCAATTTTATTATTGATATAATTCTGGCGGGTTTTAAATATTGCTTCAATTCCCGCCTGATTCAGCGGGATGGTATAGTTTTTGAATTTTTTCCAACGCCCCCGACCGTGCTCGAGTTTCATCCCCTCATGATGCGACTCATATAGCGAGAACGCCAACCCATCCATCGAGATGGCATTATTGATCTGGTCAACGATCGCATCGAGCAACTCCGAAGTCGACCGGGCAAAACGAGTGGCATTTGTTATCTTGCTGATCAAGTCCATCTCACGTTGGCGGAGTTGCTGTTCGGTGATATCACGCCCTACGGATTGAATCTCGATCAGACCCCCATCTTCGGAAAAGATTGCGCGGCTTTTCCACTGCACCCAGCGAGGCGTACCATCCCGGCGGGTGGTTGCGCTCTCAAACGATTTGAAAAGATGTTTGGGGTTCTGCCTGGATACTGTCCTTGACCAGCGTTTGATTCGATTATCAGGCAACAATTCAAACAAAGAGCTTCTCAGCAAAGCATCCCGATCTTTTTCAAAAAAGTCGCAGAAAGCCTGGTTGACAAAGGTAATGCTCCCATCCTGAACATAACGGCAGATCAGATCGGTCTGGTCTTCGATGATGCCACGATAACGCCTTTCATTGACGCGGATGGTCTCTTCATTGCGAATACGCTCAATTGCCATGGCGATATGATCGGATACGAACTCCAACAAATTCTTGTGGTCTTCAGTGAATCGAATTCCTTCAGTATAGCTTTGCACGGCAATTGCGCCAATCGTTCGATTCTGGCTTTTGAGCGGCACGCCCAGCCAGTCAATCGATGGAGCGCCCACCTCTTCAATTTCTCCATTTTGTACAAGTTCCTGGAATTTCTGAGGATCCGCCAACACAGACTCACCTGTGCGGATGACCAGTTCGGTTAGTCCTCGCTCCCCTTTGCCAGGAGCCGGTGGTGGATCGAATTCATCCACAAAATACGGATAACTGATCAGGTCATTCTCGCTATCCCGCAAGGCAATAAAGAAATTATTAACCGGTATCAGGTTGCCCAGTGCTTCACGGATGGATTTGTATAATGCATTCAGATTTTGGGTTTCACTGGTTGCACTGGCGATGCTATATAAAGCTCTTTGCATCATCCTCGCCCGGCTAACCTCAGTTGTGTCTGCCAGTATCCCCAGCACGCCGGATAGCTCACCATTTTCGCCGTAGACGGGTGAGGTATACAGGCACATCACCACTTGCGACCCATCTTTTTTCCTTAAACGGACGTCCGTTCCGGACCAGTTCTTGCTGACCAGGAGCTCAGCAAGATATTTTTTATATCGTTCTTCCCCGTAATCCTCAATACAGGGCATCGTCTTTCCCAGAACTTCTTCCGCTTTCCAACCGAATATTTGTTCGGATCTGCGATTCCATAACACCGTTTTGCCGGATAAATCTGCGACATTGATGGATAAGGGCGAGTTCTCGATCAGCCTGTATAATGCTCCGTGTTCACTTTGAAGACTGGCCTTTTGCTCTTCCTGTTTGGTGACATCTGAGAAAATGGTCATGAAACAGGGTTCGTCCTGATATGGCACGATCTGGGCTGTAACCAAACAATGTTTGTCACTTCCATCAGCCGCCCTGATAATCATTGGGGTTGGCGTCAGGTTGCCTTGCGCTTTATCAATCGTTTTATAAAAATCCCTGTTTTCTGATGTTCTCCAGATCGGCAATTCGGTGATCTTCGTATCCAATAAATCCGCCAACGGAAACTTTAAAAACCGGATGAATTCCTGATCGGCAAAGTAAATACGTTGAGTGTCAATACTGCTGATACAAATGGCAAGCGGACTGAGGTCGAGCAGATGGGTGATGGTCGGGTTTGACAGGTCACCACTTATCCGCCTGATATGATCCTCATCCTGGATCTGGCAGGTGGCATCGATCGTCAGCGGTTGTCCCTCATCATCACAGTTGGTGGTCACCTTCTGCTCTAGCCAGATATAACCGTATCCCGGTTTCTGGATCCGGATCCGGTTATTCTTTCCATTTATTTTGCCAAGCAATATCTGGGTTTGATCAGCCTGGTCATCCGGATGCAAGCATTGGACCCATAAATTGGGGCGCTTATAATAATCAGTCTGGGCATGGCCTGTCAGGTAGGCAATATTGGGACTGATGTACTGGAAATGACCGATAGGTTGAAGAAGGTAGCGGAAAACTATCTCATTATGAGCGGTTTCACCGGATGTATTTCCGGAGACAAAGCCCTTGTGCGATTGGGTGGTGTCACTTGGAGGTGTTTTCACGACGATATTCATCTATGTGTCCTCATGGCGGTCTCGGTAGTGCCAGATGGGTCTTTCCCGAGTTCCAAGTGTGGGCTGTTCAGAAATTATAGCACGGAGACCGCATTCGTACGCTTAATGCGCACTTTAGTATCCTCCGACAGGAATCAACTCTAATTCTAACGAATTGCAGGCTCAAAAACAGGCTCAAAATATCGAGTTGTTTTCACAAAAAGGTACAGAAAATACTTTAGTCTTGACTTCAACGATGTATCGGATAAAATTACTACGTGGGGCGGTGGCGGAATTGGCAGACGCAGAGGACTTAAAATCCTCCGGTGGAAACACCTTGTGGGTTCAATTCCCACCCGCCCCACCAAACTGGCCAGCTTTTTAGCTGGTCTTTGGATTAAACACCTTGTGTGTTACACCCCTGCTCACTCCCCCGGTTGGGCCGAACATCTGTGAGGCACTCCGGGGGATGCCGCGAGCATTGCGAGCAGGCGGAAACGTTCGCGGGGTCCTGCGCATGCTTCGCATGCTTGGAATTCCCACCCGCCCCACTAAATGGTAAGCATATTCTGACCAATTTTGTTTATTCTACGAAATAGGATCCCTTCACCCCTGCTCACTACGTTCGCGGGGCGATCTCATAGATCAAAGATCGAGATGCGGAGCTCCTCGTTTCACTCGGAGTACTGCGCTTGCTACGCAAGCTTGTATCCCACCCGCCCCACTGAAAGATCAGAATTCACTGATCTTTTTTGATTCTGTGGAATGGATTTCTTCACCCCTGCTCGTTCCGTGCCTGCTCGCTTCGCGCTAAATTAATTTAGAAAATGGTTTACCCCATACATAAATTAATTATCACAGCAATCATCATTAATAGCTGCTGCCTTTTCAAATGCTTCTTTGCCTTCAGTAATTGAAAAATAGATCAGTCCGAGAGCCCCAAGGCTATCTATAAAGCCAAAACCGGTGAAATGATAAACAAGGCTCGAGACTAACAAGACAACTGACATATAGATACAGACCAGCGTGCAATTGGCGTCAGAAAGAATGGGTGTAGAGCCAAGCGTCCGCCCAACTTTCCGTTTTCCGATCACCAATAACCACATAATTCCAATGGAAATAACGGATATGACGAGACCGGGTAATGTTGTTGCAGGTTTATGGTCGGTAAAAAGATTATAGATGGCTGTAATCCCAAGACCTGCAGCCAGAACATAGAATGACATGCCAGTAATACGAAGAGCCGTTCTTTCGAATTGTGAGCGTGGCGCATCAGGATTATTACGGATCCGAAGCACCATGGCAAGAATACCAAAGCCAGACACAACCTCGATGAATGAGTCAATGCCGAAACCAAATAGCGTAAGGGTTTCATCCTGTGCGCCAAAGTAAATAGAGACAAGACCCTCAACAAGGTTATATAAAATTGTAAAAAGCGCCAACCAGAGGGCATACAGCCAGTAATTGTTAAATTCGATCTTCGAAGCATCAGTCATGGACTAACCCGGATTCTTTCATACTTTTAAATTTAGATGAATATTATTAAATATAGTAACACTAACCTGCATTGGAAGCGTGAATGATCACTGCTGCCTGAGTTAAGCTCGGGGGGCGGTGGTCCACTCCTCCCTTCGGTTTTATGCAGCACCTGCTCACTTCGTTCGCGGTGTTACCTCGCTACGCTCAGTCAGGGGCGGCGATCCACTCTTCCCTTCGTGCCTGATAGTTTCGCTCACGGTACTCGCCCATAGATCAAAAAACAGGCTTATCGCGGGACTTGCTCACCTTGTTTGCTAAGGACGCCCATAAGAATCGATAGGTGCCCAAAATTAGTTAATTATCCATATCAATATTATTTAAATGATCGAAATAAAGACAATCTTTAGATTACGCAACCTATTTTCTGTAAAATGCAACACAGATCCTTCCAACATTTTGGTTAGCGGCCTAACCCGATCCCATCTCTAAATAAACTCTACCAAATTCATATTCCTCGCCTATTTCCATCACAACCGCCGAAATTAGGCGCAAGCAAGATTTCTCATTCGGAAACACCCGCACCACGCGGGTACGTCGCTTGATCTCCTGGCTGAGTCTTTCCAGACTGTTCGTGGTACGGATGCGACGCCAGTGGTTTTTCGGGAAAGAGAAAACGGTAAAACCTTCAGGTATATTTATCTCCATCCAGTCCGCTAATTTAGGTGCCGGGACTGAATATTTCACCACAGTCTTTTTTAGATAGCTTTCAGCTGTTTCCTGGTCCGGTGCACCGAAGATGGTACGTATATCTTCTGCCA
Organism: uncultured Chloroflexia bacterium; assembly: GCA_963701225.1. Lineage (GTDB taxonomy): Bacteria > Chloroflexota > Anaerolineae > Anaerolineales > Anaerolineaceae > JAFGXF01. The sequence continues at coordinate 2,843,511 of OY969578.1, forward strand.
CTTCCCAGCGCATCCCTACTCTCGGAACATAACTCTGAGCATTCTGCTGCAGGTGGAACTGGCAGCGTTGCCAGGGTATACCGCTGAAAACAGCTTTGCGGGCTGCTTCCAGACCCACGTGGTCATCGCTCACTATCAAGCACATTCCGTGTAGCCCACGTTTCACCAATCCTTCCAGAAACTCGCGCCAATGGGCTTCTGCTTCACTCAGAGACACGGAAATACCTAAAATCGACCGTTTCCCGTCATTTTTCACACCGCTGGCGAGCAGAATGGCGGCATCCTGCACCCTTCCAGCCTGTCTCACCTTCTCGTAACGAGCATCCAGATATAAATAAGTCACTTCTCCCAATGGCCGGTCGCGCCAGGCTTCCAGCAGTTCATCCAATTGTTCTGTTGCCCGACTGACCTGACTGGCGGATACTTCTATGCCGCATAATCGCTCGGTGATGGCTGCTACTTTTCGGGTGGACACTCCCTGAACATACATCTCCGCCAGGGTCATCGTTAAGGCTCGTTCACTACGCAGTCCTTTCTCCAATGCCCCGGGATAGAAACCACCTTCACGTACTTGTGGAACATCAAAGGTGATCTCACCCATCCGGGTCTTGACTGTCTTGGGCTTGAACCCATTTGAGTGTCCACGACGGTCTCCTTTACGTTGATACGGTTCGGCTTGGTTATGCTCTGTGCGTTCGATCTGCATGGCTTCGTTGATCAATAGCCTGATCATCTCTGGCAATGTCTCCAGACCTGTCGCTGACAGCTGTTCTAAATATTCCTTTGGTAAGGTACAATCCTCTTTGTAGATCATGGTGTCTCCTTTCTTTTTGACCACTGAAAGGATACCGTGATCTACACTTTTACAGAAAGAATATTACACTAACAATCTTTAATTCTTCATACAATCGTTATAATTCAAAAATAATAGTAGTTTATTATTAACAAATCATTATTAATATAAGCAATCATCTGTATAGCATTTTTATTTCCATAACTGAAGGCAAAATACGAGACGAAAAATGGATTTGACTGAGAGCGGGTTAAGGATGCGGACAAAAAAGTCGGATGACAAAAAAAAGATAGTAAGCCTGGGTAAGAGCCCCAATTGATTAATTTGAAAATACATTAAAAATACTCTCATAGAATATTATGGGTATGATATATATAATTACTTTTTCTTATGCTCTCGAACCCTATCAGTATTTGAATATGTATCAACCTTGAGCCTATGAAAACCCGAAGTAAGATGATCTACTTGCCTAGATATATTTTGTAGACTACGAGATATTTCATGGATATTATTATTATCAATCCAGGATCGTCCAAATAACTCCTGAGGATCAATTCGAAAAGAACGACTATAAATTTTATTTAACCTATTTGTATATGTCACACTAACATCTAGGGGTGGAGAAACAGGTTCTTGAAATAAATTTGGACCACCCAATAATGATCGATACTCGATACCAGGGGGGAAAAATTCAACTCGATCAAGAAATTTAATTTTATCTAACCCTGTTTTTTTATCAACTATTAATGGCGCCCGTTTATCAAACGACCACACAACATTTAATGCAGGACCGGCACCGATATTTTTCGCAACAATATCCAATGTATAGGGTTCATTATCAGTAACCTGTAAATAAACAACCACATCCGGTTCGGTTTGAATCTCTCGTAAGCGAATTGTCTCTTTTACGATAAAGAAAGTCAATAAAGCATATAAAAAAGTAGCAATTGCAATCACTGCAGTACAAATAATTTGTATATTTTCCATATACTAACCTTTCTAGAAGCACTAGGGGTATTTATTTCGAGTAATCTTCGTCTATCTCTTTTGCAAAAACTTTTAATTCATCTACTTGACTAGAAAGAAAATGAACAAATATTAAGGCTGTTGAGTGATTTATTTTCTTCTTTTCTTTATCAGATAGATAATTTTCCAAAGAACCGATGGAATACTCAATCAGATCATATTGATATTGTAAATTTTCATAAATAGACATATCTCTTAAACCAACTGCTTCCCTAAAATCAGAGAGAACCTTCTTTATTTCAACTAACCCGGCTAAACCTAAATGTGGTGCTTTCTTTGCTGTTTCACGTACCCCTTCATATAATTTCTCAAAAGCATACCCCAACCCAGGATGAAACAGCATTTCTAACTTTTCGCCACGGTACTTTTCTTTATGAGCCATGTCTTCAAACTCCAGATTGTCGATAACTTTTTTTAATATCTTTGATATCAATTTTCTTTGTGTCGATATTTGTAGACTAATATCTATAAATTTCCTAGTCAACTCTCCACCACTACCAAAAGCATATAACTCGAAGCCACCCTTAGAAAGGGAAGATTGATTAATGAAATTATAAGAAGTGCCTTTAGATTTTTGTCGATAATATTTTGTAGGATGCCCTACACTCTTATTTCTAATCAAACGGATATCTTGTAATAAGGCATATTTTTTTGTTGTTTCAGAAACTCCAATCGATTCACATAGATGAGATACAGCATCTTGTTGAACTATTAATGACTGCAACAAACCATAAACACACAGATATAGCTTTCCTTTTAATCCAGTGAATTGCTCCTTTTGAAAAGCATCTATTGCAGATTGAGTATCCTCAATCACATCTAAAGAACTTGCTAATTGAGAAAACTTATCATTATCTTTTACCAAGAAATAATGCTTCCAAGGACTATTAATATAATCTCTGATTTTTCTAGTTTGTAAAACAATCGAATCCATATACTCTCAATATAACCTAAAAGAATATTTAACTAGACTAAATTTTACCTACTTGATATCAACCAAGCATAATAATGAAAAGGCATATATGGCCGAACAGTAAAATAAGCATAAGACAAATCTATCTTCTCAGGAACATCAAACAAAACCCACCCTTCACGAACCTGGCCAGGATATAGTTTATCAAGCGGTAGACCAGGATAACTTACAGGATGATCTACACCGAACGTATGCTCATACGTCATTTCACCTTTGTAATATAACTCAAATATATAGGATGGCGTTTGGGCGTTATCACCTGGATTTTCTATGTGGATAAAAATCCATAAACAAATGGCTCCAGGCTCTGGTGTGACTTGTGTTGAGCCCAAAACAGAATCAAAATAATACTCCTTGCCTAATCGATACTCTACAGGAGTTAATTGGAGGTCGTTGATAATAGCAGACTGAGTAAATAAAAGAGCTGGCGAAAGAGAAGAAGAGTCAGACATTATCTGATCTGAAATATCAGGAGTAATGGTTGATTCAGATCCACAAGTTAGAATTATGATAAGAATGATCATGAACGAAACGAGGGTTTTAATATTGGATTTGCTAACCATCTTTCCTCCAAGAAATCAACTTCTTTATTCGCCATATTCAATAATGATTCATTGGTGAAGGTAGCGAATCAAGCTAAAACAGAATAATCTTTATGATGTTATATTTCTTACTTATAAAATAATGTAATTATTGGATCGGTAGTCGATCTAACACCAGGCCATTTTGATAATATAGCAGCCACATAAGCTGGATTGCGTGGTGAAAATCTTTCATGTATTTCTGTCCGGGTTAGATTACCATGACTCAATAATGCTTCAAGTGCCTCTTTTATTTCCTGTAATCGAATAAACCTTTCATTTCCTGTACTATTAACATTTATGATTACTAGCGATGTGGCGACAATCTTGACTGTAAATTTCTTATCCTGCTTGAGCGTATGTAAATCTCCCCCTATCAATGAACGTAAAAAGGCAATAAGGTCCATTGGAACCTCCTCTCTTCAGTTAGTATAATATAATAAAGCAAATAATTTGTCAAAATGGCAGGTATTGAGATAGGTCATCATTCGTAAAAAACATGCCCACACCAGAAGAAAAAGCACGAATACAGATCGATCAGCAATTGACTGATTGTGGCTGGGTTCTTCAAAATCGGGATGAACTCAATCTGCATGCCGGGCGCGGGGTGGCGGTCAGGGAATTCCCGCTCGATACGGGCGAGGCGGATTACCTGCTATTCGTGGATCAAAAAGCGGGCTAGTATCACCCCCGCCACCAAGCATTTAAGCAAGCGTTTAGCAGTGTTTTTCACCTAATTGTGTTCATATTGGGGATCTTCTGAATATATTACATGTACCCTAGTGAAACAGCCCTAACATCATGAATGGACAATACGATTATCGAAGGAGAAAACGATGGATTCAGAATTACGAGTTGCACAACATAAATTAAGCGTCCTACAATTGGCAGAGACATTAATATTTCTAAAGCATGTTATACTAATAGTACCAGCGGACGAAAATCGGCTTCATGCCGTGTGAGATTTTCACTGCGGTGCGAAAGCTCCTATATCCCTGGTAATGAATCATCCAAAGCCGCTAAAATTAGCGGCTTTTTCTGTGTGTAATAACAGCCAGATTTCGCTTCGCTCACGGCACTCGCCCATCGATCAAAAAGCGGGCTCGTCGCGGGGTTCCCATCAAGCCCTCACCTGCCCTATGGTTTTTGAGGGTTCTTTGAGGGCTCGCTTCGCTCATATGCTGACCAATATATACATTTACTATCAGAAGTGGGGGTAAACCCAGGTTTAATATTATATATGTGCCCCTGGGGAGACTCGAACTCTCAACCTCATGATTTGAAGGTGTCTACTTGCATGTCACTTTTTTTCATATCAGCCGATTTCTAGAATACGCTCAGATTTATTGATTGCTTTTACCCCTATCATTCTTCGTTTTTTCATACCTTAAATCGGAATTTAGTGTATCCATCTCATTGATTATTTCAGCTTTTGTTAGAATCTTGAAATTCTCTTGTTTTAGTTTACGGAATCCTTCTGGGTTCATTTCGCAGTGATAATAATAATGATCTTTCATCTGATTCTCAAGATCTTTTTTCTGCTCGTTTTTTGATTTTGGCCATTTCCCAATAAGCTCGAGACCCTTTTTTACTGCTTTATAAAGACTATAAACCAAAGCAATGAGAGACACCCAATAACTTGAAAAGTCAAGAATAGCAATAATTGCAGGTATCACAACTAACCAGAAAAAGAATATTACCCACCCAATTTTTATCTGTTGTCGCCTAGTTCGTCTTTGGCGTTTAAGCTCATTATCACTTATAAACTCGAAATGAGAGTATAAGCTTTTTATATACTCACGATCTGAGACAACATCGGGCATTTCATGATCTTTTAAAAGTCCCCAAAATAAACATAATTCATTATTGCGATCGATATAACCAATCAAATTATTGTATGGTTTTATTTCGCTCAAATTATAGGGCTCACCTATATTATTAAAAGCTGAGACAAACAATGGAACTGGATATTCTTTTAACCAGTATGCCAATTCTTTCTCCATTACTTTAATTACATCAAGTACTTTTTTATCGTCGATAATTACCAAATTAAGTGTGGCGAATTTATAATTAGCTCTCGGAGGATAGTATTCTACAAAATACCAACCCCTACTCACCTTAATCGGTTTGTATGTCCCTGTCGTTTCCATGTTCCTCCCAAATAAAGGAATATTTTACTAATATTAATAACTTACAAGTTCAATGTTTCACCATACGTATACGGTATTATTTCACCAACCGGGACATCTTTGTACACTGGCTCTGAATGCGTGTTCTCTTGTATTTCTGAGGACGTATAAAAAGCAAATTTATTTTTAACCTCATTTAGTATTTTCTGCTCATCATTATTAAAAACTGTTAGATCAGGGGGAGAATGTGAAATTAGCACCTCACCATCATGTTTTCCAGCTTTTCGTGGTTTTATGGTTATATTAGAATCATATTTCAATATTAAGCCAATCAATAACTGGTAATCATTCGGGGCTGGCCCCTTTGGAAGCATGGCATATTTTAAACCAGTAATCGAAAGTTTATTTTCTTTATAATTTTTGAAATCAGAATAATAGAATAGTTTTACAAGTTTGCTCTTAAATACTTCCCTATTAAAACAGAAGAACTTAATTACTTGGGCAACTTTATTAATATTAAACCTTTGATAACCATTAAATTCAGTTAAATCAGTGTCATTAAAATCGCTTTCTATGTTAATGAAGAAATTATGCTCAGATGATTTAAATATTAATTCTTGTTTTTCTTTAGATAAAACATAAGGTTTTTCCTTTATCAGAGATAATAGATTGTTAGAATCCAATATTAGTTTTAACAACGTATCATGAGCTTCATCTTGTAAAGCCCCATTCTCATATCGGCTCAAAGTAACTGCTCCAAAACCCAACAATTCACTTAATTCTTTTTGAGTTAAGTCATGCTTCTTTCTAAAATCTTTAATCTGATCTGGTTGAACCATATGGTTTCGACGACGATATTCATTGTATGCTTGAACATATGGATCATAAGGTGAATTGAAATCCTCAAATTCAGTTTTACATACAGAGCATCGATATAATTCCACATCAACTGTGATTTTCTCACATTTAATATTGAAATCTTCAGATCTTTTTATCAACTCTTGTAGAGTATGATCACCACAAAATGGGCAAGTTGTTTCCATTATTTTTTTTAAGGATCATTTATAGGGATACTTCATTTGATATACCGAGGGATGAAAAGAAATACAATTCACAATTCCTCCAACGTTACATAAATCCTCGCGAATAAAATATTTAAGCTTAATAAATGTTTCTCGGTTATTAATTCTTATACCAAAAACATAATGCTCGCCGGGAAAATCTGAGTCTTTATCTGGACCTTGAGAATAATTAGATACATTGAGACCTTTTATTGTTTGTTTGACATCCTCATGAGTGAAGCCAAGCTCCAGAATCCAATCGCGGTTTTCCTTTCGTGATTCTAAATAAAAAGCTCTATCAATTGTTTCATTGATATTATTTAGGAAAGATTCCACTTTTTCTCTTGTAGCCCGCGGCAATGAAATACCTCATATTAATAGAATATATATATTATATCCACAACACCTCCGTAAATAGGATAATGCTAAATTTATCATATGATAAGTTTATTGTCAAGTTATATATAAACATAAATAGCATATTGGTCCAACAGACATGCTATTAAAAAGTGTTTTTAATAAGGGGAGAAGCGAAAGCAGCGAGGACGCACATTAAGAACACGAGGTAAAAATAAGGCAAGACGGCGTGCGCTTAATCAAATATTTATTTATGTGTACTCTTAGGGCTCATTCCTAACATCGTGAATGGACAGTACAATTATCGAAGGAGAAAACGATGGATTCAGAATTACGAGTTGCACAATATAAATTAAACGCCCAACAATTGGCAGAGACATTAATATTTCTAAAGCATGCTATACTAATAGTACCAGCGGACGAAAATCGGCTTCATGCCGTGTGAGATTTCCACTGCGGTGCGAAGGCTCCTATATCCCTGGTAAGGAATCATCCAAAGCCGCTAAAATTAGCGGCTTTTTCTGTGTGTAATAACAGCCAGATTTCGCTTCACTCACGGCACTCGCCCATAGATCAAAAAGCGGGCTCATCGCGGGGTTCCCCCCGCTACGTTCTGTAAAATGCCCATTAAGAACGATGGGTAATTAAGGCATGTCGTAGTGTACTAAATAATCTTGTTAATAATCATTAGGAGATTGAATTACAAAAACGTGGGGAGAAATCCTACGGTTATTAACACCCATTTGAGTACGCATATTAAGAAATGTAGATAACATTACTGCAGTATCAACAAATAATTGCTTTGATGATAAATCTGAATAACTTTTGATTTCCGCTGGCATTAACTTTGGGGTTTTTAACTGTTTTGTTAAGACAGCGATAATCTTATCAGATAACGACGCTTCTGTAGTTTTATGGGCAAATTCATTCCGTATCTTCCTAAGGATATTGAGATCATCACGTTCATCTTTAATAATTAAACCAAGAGAATAAGCCGCAGAAATTCTAGCAGCAAAACAGCCTAACGGAGCATAAGAACCATCAAGCAGATCGTGGATAGCAGAACGATCATTAATTAGAAAGCCCTCAAGCAATCTAGCAAGCAGATGATCTAGAATAGAAGTAGAAATAATCACTAATCCACGATCATTATTTGATTGATATTCTTTAGACCATCTTGACCAATCATCAGGGCTAACACTAAATAATTCATCAGTCAATTTTTTACTCATGATAAATACTCTCCCTATAGGCTTGAAGGGAACCCTGCCATTTTTCACGGGCAGAATCAAGATGATCGCTGGCATCAACTAAATCATCAACCCAGGTTATGGATTGGGGAATTTCATTACCCTCCGTATCAATTAGAAATGGAAATGAGATCATTGACAAAGCATCGGCGGCAGCAATATAGGCTTGTGTCGCTCTAATAAAATTAACATAAAGATCACGATTTATATTATTGACCATCAGAGTCTCCTCTTTTCTGTTAGTATAATATAATAAAGCAAATAATTTGTCAAAATGGCAGGTATTGAGATAGGTCATCATTCGTAATAAACATGCCCACACCAGAAGAAAAAGCTCGCATTCAAATAGACAGGCAATTGGAAGCCTGCGGTTGGATCCTGCAAAATAGGGATGAGCTCAATCTGCATGCCGGCCAGGGCGTGGCGGTCAGGGAATTTCCACTCACAACTGGTGAAGCGGATTACCTGCTGTTCGTGGATCAAAAAGCGGTTGGGGTAATCGAAGCCAAGCCGGAAGGCACAACCCTCAGGGGTGTAGCTGAACAAGCCGGCGAATATACTGCCGGCCTGCCGGCCAACATTCCACATGTGCATTTACCTCTACCCTTCCAATATGAAAGCACGGGGGTTGAAACCATATTCCGGGATAACCGGGATCCATCCCCACGATCACGGCAGATATTCTGCTTTCACCGGCCGGAATTTCTAGCGGAGCTCAATGAAAATCAGACAACATTCAGGGGAAGACTTCAACAATTACCGCCGCTGAATACGGGCAAGCTATGGAAGGCGCAGATCGAAGCAATCCAGAACCTGGAGAAATCGCTGTCAGAAGATAAGCCGCGAGCCTTGATCCAGATGGCGACGGGCTCAGGAAAGACATTCACGGCAGTCAGTTTCATTTATAGATTGATCAAATTTGGGAAAGCAAAAAGGATACTCTTCCTGGTTGATCGCTCAAACCTGGCCAGGCAGACGCTAAAGGAATTTCAGGCTTATGAAACACCGGATGATGGCAGGAAGTTCACCGAACTGTATAACGTGCAACACCTACAGAGCAACGCCATCGATCCGGTCAACCGGGTGGTGATCACGACCATCCAGCGCCTTTATTCGATCCTCAGCGGTGAAGAGGATTTCATCGAAGAGGATGAAGAAGGATCATTTTTTGAGTTGGGCGGTGTGCTGGAAAAACAACCTCCGAAGGAAGTGGGCTACAACCCACGACTGCCGATCGAATTCTTTGACGTGATCATCACAGATGAATGTCACCGGTCGATCTATAACCTGTGGCGGCAGGTGCTGGAATACTTCGATGCACACCTGATCGGTTTGACAGCGACCCCTTCCAAACAAACCTTCGGATTCTTCAATCAGAACCTGGTGATGGAGTATCCACGTATGCGGGCAGTGGCAGACGGGGTGAACGTGGATGGGGAAGTCTACCGGATCAGGACACAGATCACCGAGCAAGGCAGCAAAGTCGACAGTGGGTACTGGATCGGGAAAAGGGAAAAAACAACCCGGAAGGAACGCTGGGAGCTGCTGGATGAAGACCTGGAATACGATCCAGAAACACTCGATCGGGAGGTCGTGTCAGTCGGACAGATCCGTAAAATCATCCAAACCTTCCGGGATAAACTTTTCGCTGAGATCTTCCCAGGGCGCACTGAAATACCCAAGACACTTGTTTTTGCTAAAAATGATGCGCACGCAGAAGACATCGTCAAACTCATGCGGGAGGAATTCGGCAAGGGAGACCAGTTCTGCCAGAAGATCACCTACCGGACAACCGGACTGGCGCCGGAAACGCTGATCGCCAACTTCCGCAACTCGTACCATCCCAGGATCGCCGTAACGGTGGACATGATCGCGACAGGGACAGACATCCGACCGCTGGAGATCCTGCTGTTCATGCGGGCGGTGAAAAGCCGGGTGTTATTCGAGCAAATGCTGGGACGGGGAACACGGATCATCACGCCGACCGACCTGCAGGCGGTCACGCCGGATGCGATCCAGAAAGAGCGGTTCGTAATCGTGGATGCAGTCGGAATCGTCGACCAGGAAAAGGTAGACACGCAGACGATGGAGCGGAAACGCTCGATGAGCCTGAAACAACTGCTGGAAGCAACAGCACTGGGAGCGGTCGATGAAGATATGCTGATCTCGCTGGCCGGCAGGCTGGCACGAATGGAGAAAACACTATCGGCTGATGATGAGGAAAGGATTACAACACTCAGCGGCGGAAAGAACCTGATGGAGATCGCGCAAACCTTCGTTGACCGAATCGACACAGACACAGAACAAGGTCGGCCATTAAGCCAAGAAGATATCACTGAGACGATCAAACCGCTGGCGACCAACCCGAAACTTAGAAACACGATTCTGGAAATCCAGGCTAAAAACGAACAAACACTCGACACGGTCAATATCGATACGGTGCTGGAAGCCGGCTTCAGCGCGAAAGACACAGAAAAAGCCAAGGCGATCGTTACCTCATTCGAGAAGTTCCTATCAGAAAATAAGGACGAGATCACGGCGCTGCAGATCCTGTTTGAAATCCCGAGAGCCCAAACTCATAGAAGAGCACTGACTTTCGAGCAGATCAAGGAACTCTCAGAAGCGCTCAAGCAACCGCCACATGCCTGGACAACAGAAACGCTGTGGCGGGCATACGCGGCACTGGAGCACGATCGGGTCAAGGGCGTCAATGAGAAACGGGTGATGACCGACATCGTCTCGCTGGTCAGGCATGCGATCAAGATGGATGATGAGTTGACCCCCTACCCTGACCAGGTGTTGGAGCGATACAGCCAGTGGATCAAGGATCAGGATACAGCCGGGAAGAAATTCACGGCCGATCAAAGATGGTGGCTGGATAAGATCGCTGAACATATAGGAGTAAATCTATCATTCACAGAATTAGACTTCAATAATAATGGTGAGTTAGCAAATAGAGGTGGTCAAGTTGCAGCAAAACGATTATTTGGTAAAAATATATCATTAATAATTAATGAAATGAACCAAACAATTGGATAAGAGATAAAAAGAAATGATAATTGAAAAACAAGAAGATCAAATCAATGAGGAATGGAAATATCATAAAATTGGTGAAATAAGTACAATCATTAGGGGTATATCATTTCCCAAAGAATCCAAATATTATGAACCTAGAAAAGATTTCATTGCATGCTTAAGGACCACTAATATTCAACAAGAAGTAGAATGGGATGATCTATGGTTTATACCCAATAAATATGTAAAACGAGAAGAGCAAATTGTTAGAACATATGATATTCTAATTTCAACAGCAAATAGTCTGGATTTAGTTGGAAAAGTTGCCCTAGTAAAATTACTGAGACATAATGCAACTCTTGGAGCCTTTATTTCGCTAATTAGAGTTGCAGACTGTAATAATCCGAAGTTCATTTATTATCAATTATCTTCTTCAAAATTAAAAGATTGCCTTCGAAAAATTGCTTCAACAACAACAAACATATCAAACATCTCATCAAGTAAGCTAGCAGAAATAGAGATTAATATCCCCTCTTTACAAAAACAAAACCAAGTTGTTGCAAAGATAGAAGAGTTATTATCTCAATTAGAAGCTGGAGTAGAAGCATTTATACTAGCAAAGGAAAAGCTAAAGCAATACAAAGCCAGCGTGTTGAAGGCAGCCTGCAAGGGGAAACTGGTGCCACAGGACCCGAATGATGAGCCGGCGGCGGAATTGTTGAGAAGGCTTGGGAAAAAACCACTTGAGGGAAAGGATTTGCCGGCTTTACCGGTGGGATGGTGTTGGACAACGTTAAATTCAATTTGCCAAAAAATACAAGATGGAATTCACTTTTCCCCCAAAGAACAATATCATGAACCGGGTATTGATAGGTTTTTGTACATTACAGCGAAAAACATAAAAGAAAACGGTATCATCTTAAATGATGTAACATATATAGATTCAAAAACTCATCACCTTAACTCAAAACGATGTGATCCAAAGGTTAATGATGTATTACTTATTAAGGATGGTATAACAACAGGAACAGCGACAGTAAATAAAATTAAAGAAGAATTTACCTTATTATCAAGCGTAGCTTTTCTACGACCGATAAAGGAAATACTTGACCCATTTTATTTGAAGCACTATTTAAATAGCAACATCGGATACAAGATTATCACAGGTTCAATGACTGGAACAGCAATAAAACGTATTATTTTAGCAAGAATTAAAACATCATATATTCCTTTACCTCCTATAAATGAACAAAAACGAATTGTTATTGATGTAGAACAACGATTGTCGTTGACACAAACATTAGAAGAAACCTTTGAAGCAGAAATGAAACGAACTAACAAATTAAGACAGACAATTCTCAAAACTGCATTTGAGGGAAAGCTATGAGCGACTTATCTTATAAAACGTTGATTAATATACTAGATAATATTCGGTCAAATGCACCAAATACAGAAGAATTTAAAATCTATCATTCTAAGCATACTGAAGATATAATATTTTCAAGAAGCCAAGCCCTATTACATTTATTTCTATTGTCAAAATTCGGCTTGGAAGATTTTCTTAAACGGGATCAATTAATTACGGATGGCAAATATGATGGGGGGGTTGACGCATATTATCTCGATGAAATCAATAAAATTATCTATTTTATACAAGGAAAATTTAAAACTGATTCCTCTGCTTTTGAAACAACAAAATTGTCCGCAACCGAATTGTTGAAAATGGAATTGGTTAGAATAACCCAGGGGAAAAATACTGATAGTAACGGAAATAATTTTAATGAAAAAATAAATAACCTACAATGCAAATTCCAAGAAGCATCAAAAATAGCTATTTATAATTCTAAAGTAATAATCTTAGGCAACCTATATAATATCAATGATGAACAATTAAGAAGACTTACAGAAAATATTGATTATGAAATTTATGATTATGAGCGAACATATACTGAATTAGTAAGCCCAGTATGCTCAGGTACATATTTCGATCCGAAAAAACTACTTATAGAAATAGATATTTCAGATACTACTGACCCACAAATAAGACAAACTATTTCCACGAGTTTTGGAAGAGTAAATATATCAGCATATATTGTACCTACGAAAGAAATAGGTAGAATACTACTCGAATATAAAAATGCAATACTAAAATACAATCCAAGAAATTATTTAGGTTTAGCAAATAACCCTGTTAATAATCAAATCAAATCTTCAATAATTAATTTAAAACTAGAGAAATTTAATGATTTTGCTCTCCTTAATAATGGTATTACAGTAATAGCTGATGACAGAGTGTACAGTGATCAAACTGGTAGTGAAAACATAGGTAAATTACAATTAATCAATCCACAAATAATTAATGGTGGGCAAACAGCCTATATATTAAGTGAGATTTATCAAGAAAATAAGAATAACTTATCTATTTTTGATAAAAAAGACGTATTTCTAAAGGTTATAGTACCAATACCGGGAGAATTCCAGGGAAATGATGGGGAAAATAAAAGAATTCAATTAATTGAAATAGTGTCAAATGCTAACAATTATCAAACACCTATTGATGAAGCGGATAGAAAATCAAATAACATACAATTAAAAAAAGCTCAAGAAATAATATTTTACAAATATGGATATTTTCTCGAAACAAAACGTGGGGAGTTTTACGAAGGATTAAAAAGAAACTATATTAATACTGACATAATAATTGATAAAGTAGATATGTTGAGATGTATCATAGCTTTTAGGGAAGGGAAACCGAATATTGCTCGCTCTTTAAGTAGAACTAGATTATTTTCAAATGACTTCTTCTCAACTACATTTATTGAACCAATGAATCAAAATTCAGACTTATTCTGTTCAGAAATTACTTTCGCCTATCGAATTAGAAATCATTTATTTTATTTAGAACAAAATGATGTAAAAAACAACAATTATGGTTATGCTTTCAAATATGGGAAGTATGCAGTAATTTATGCGATATCTTTATCATTAAAAAATAGTGAAAAAGCAAAACTAAACTATAAAAAATTAAATGAAATGGAAACTAAGATTACAAAATTATCTAACCAAATACTAAATAGGTGGGCTCAATTTGAAGATGAAATACAAAATAAATCAACGAATGAAATGTACCTTAATAAAGCGCAAGGTATATTAGATTTTGATAATTATTATAAAGGTAAAACACTGAATGAAGATATATTTTCATTTTTTGGGAATAATAAATAAATGAACTCGTCAGCTTCAATTATCCAAAGAGTATGGAACTACTGCAACGTTCTTAGAGACGATGGCATTTCTTACGGAGATTATGTCGAGCAGCTAACCTTCCTGCTATTCCTGAAAATGGACCAGGAAGGATCAGAATTCCTAGGAAAACCCAGCGCCATTCGCCAAGAACTCAACTGGTCTTCGCTAATGAAAAAGGATGGCGAAGAACTTGAGACGCATTACATTCACATCCTGTCTGAACTGGGAAAAGGCTCCGGGCTAATCCCAACCATCTTCAGAAAGGCGCAAAACCGGATACAAAATCCTGCATTGCTGCGCCGGCTGATCGAGCTGATCAACGGCGAAACCTGGACCGGGATGGACATAGACATCAAAGGCGAGATCTACGAAGGCTTGTTGGAAAAGAACGCCCAAGATACCAAATCCGGCGCGGGACAATACTTCACGCCACGCGCACTGATCCGCGCGATGGTGGATGTGATGCGACCGACGCTCGAGCACTTCCTCTGTGACCCAGCATGCGGGACGGGGGGATTCCTGCTGGCGGCTTACGACTACATCGCCAAACACCAGGCACCGCTGAACCAGGACCAGTGGCACAAACTCAGGCACGAGCTCCTGCACGGCTGGGAGATCGTAGACAACGCTGCCAGGCTATGCGTGATGAACCTATACCTGCACGGGATCGGGGCAAACGGGGGTGCCTCCCCAATCCACGTGGACGACAGCCTGGCTGCCGATCCGGGCGACCGATTCGATATGATCCTGACCAACCCGCCGTTCGGAAAAAAATCCAGTGTGACCTATGTCACCGAAAAAGGTGAGATCAAACGAGAATCCACGACGGTGGTGCGGGAAGATTTCTGGACGAACACCAGCAACAAGCAATTGAACTTCGTGCAGCATATCAAGACGCTGTTAAAGATCAACGGGCGGGCGGCAATGGTCGTGCCGGATAACGTGCTGTTCGAGGGCGGTGCCGGCGAAACCGTGCGGCGGAAATTATTGCATGAATGCGATGTGCATACCCTATTGCGGTTACCGACAGGAATATTCTATGCGCAGGGTGTAAAAGCCAATGTGATCTTCTTCGACCGCAAGCCGGCGAGCGAAAATGCCTCGACCAATGAAATCTGGATCTATGACTTCAGGACGAATAAGAACTTCACCTTAAAAACAAACACGTTAAAACGGGAAGACCTGGATGATTTCGTGCAATGCTACCACGCGGAAAACCGGTTTGAGCGCCAGGCGAGCTGGTCAGAGGAAAATCCGGAAGGACGCTGGCGGAAGTTCACCTACGAAGAGCTGATGGCGAGGGACAAGGTCAACCTGGATATCTTCTGGCTGAGAGATGAGTCGATGGAGGATTCAGATAATTTACCAGAACCAAGCATATTAGCGGCGGAGATCATCGAGGATCTGGAAGCTGCGCTGGAGCAGTTCAAGGGGATAGAAGAGAGCCTGGAAAATAATACAAGCCAGGATGGAGAGTAGACGATGAGTGACATAAAACTATTCCAAATCGCAGGGAACGCTGTCAAACCGATCGATGGTCAGTCGGTAGCGGTCGAGAAATCCATGCAAACATTGATCGAGAAACATCTTGAAGTTTTTCTAGGCGTACGCTTTTTGGCGTCTGAATATACAACCGGAAAGACGCATGGAGGTCGAATCGACACCCTGGGTATTGATGAAAATGGATGCCCGGTAATACTCGAATACAAACGCGCGCTCAACGAAAACGTTATAAGCCAGGGGTTGTATTATCTCGATTGGCTGCTCGATCATAAAGCAGAATTTACTTTGCTCGTCCAAAAGAAAATTAACCAAAAGGAATCAGAGGATGTGAGCTGGTCCGGAGCTCGTCTGCTATGTATTGCCGGCGAATTCACCAAATATGATGAACATGCCATCAAACAAATGAGTCGTAATATTGAACTTATTCGATATCGAAGTTATGGGGATAGTTTGCTACTACTAGAGCTGGTCAACACCACCGCTGGTGATGCAGAGGAACCCAAAGCATCTGGTAGAAAAGCAAAATACATAGAAAGCACCGCCAGTGAAAAATTAGATAAATCCAGTACGGAAGTTAAAGACCGGTTTGAAACTTTGAAAGCCACCCTACTAGCACTTGGTGACGATGTACAGCTCAAAACGCTTAAACAGTATTTCGCATTTAAACGAATCAAGAATTTCGCCACTGCAGAAGTACATCCTCAAACCGGAAAAATAGTTATATATATCAATTTAAATCCGGATGAAATAAAACTGGAAAACAATTTCACAAGAGATGTAAGGAAAATTGGGCATTGGGGTACTGGCGATCTGGAAATCACGATCGGGTCGGATGATGATTTGGAGCGAGCAAAACTGTTGATCGTAAGAAGTTATGAAGAGAGTTGAGGTATATTGATTTTAAAACCAGATTCTCGTTCCACAAATTCCACCTGGAAATCGGGCAAATCGATAAAAAGAGACAGGGTAAGGGGATAGCCCACCCGGTCCGAAATAGTTTGGATGGAAGCTTTGCAGACGCGCTCGGTCATCCGGGAAAAATGCCGGATGGCGCCGAAGACCAGGGTGGGGATGGGATCAAGCTATCGGTTTAAGGTTACCTGCGGATCCGGCCACTGACCGCGCCTGAGACGAGCGCATTCACTTCCTCGACCGTGCAGATGTTCATATCCCCAGGGATGGAATGCTTGAGGCACGAGGCTGCCGTGGCGAATTCAAGCGCATCAACTTCGGGCATGCCACCTGAAAGGGCGTAGATCAGACCGGCAGCAAAAGAATCACCCGCGCCCACCCGGTCGACGATATCCCTCACCTCGTACTGCCTGCTCACAATAAACTCCTTGCGGTTGTGCAAGCAGGCTGCCCACCCATTGTGGTTTGCAGAGTGACTGCTGCGTAATGTGATTGCCTGCATTTTTAAATTGGGAAACGATCCCAACACACTCTCACACAATTCGCGATACCGTTCGGGATCCAACCGGCCTGTCTCCACCCCCTTTTCCCATCGCCCGCCTTCCAGGCTGATCCCCAGGGCATTTTGGCAATCCTCTTCGTTTGCAATTCCAACATCCACATATTGGACCAGATCGCGCATCACCTTGTAAGCAGGTTGACCGTATTTCCAAAGGTTTTTCCGATAATTGTAATCGCATGAAACCGTCAATCCCATTTTTTTTGCGGTTTCCAATGCCTGCAGGGCGATCCGGGCAGTATTGGCGCTCAGCGCAGGTGTAATGCCGGTGATGTGGAACCATCCCGCCCCCACTAACAATTGAGGCCAATCGTACATCTCGGGTGGAGCGTCCATGATCGATGAATGTTGGCGGTCGTAGACCACGCAGGAAGGACGCTGATTGGCTCCTGCCTCATAGTAATACGTCCCCATCCGCTCCCCATGGCGGAGGATGCTGCCCACGTCCACTCCTTTGCCACGCAGAAAAGCAATGCAGGCATCCGCAATGGGATTGGCCGGCAATGCGCTGATGAATGCCACCTGGCGCCCGAACTGGGCGAGCGAAACCGCCACATTGGCCTCCCCCCCGCCGAAAGTGGCTTCCAGGATCGGGGATTGAAGCAGGCGTTCATAACCGGGGGACTTCAAGCGGAGCATGACCTCCCCGAATGTGACGATACGGTTGCTCATTTCACCTCCGCTGTCTGACGCGCTGTTTTGACATTTTCCACAGCCTGGGATGCGAGACGGGTTATCTCGTCGAATCCACCCTCCATCAACAATTTCGAGGTCACCAGCCAGCTACCCGCAACCGCGTGAATGAAAGGCAGTTTCAACCAGGCAACCATGTTCTCTGCGCTTATTCCACCGGTGGGAATAAACCTGGCTTCCGGCAGCGCGGGTGAGATGGCTTTGAGGTAGCTGATGCCACCCAGTGGTTCAGCAGGAAAGAATTTGAGCACAATCAGACCCCGGCTCATTGCCAGCATTGCTTCACTGGGCGTGGCAATGCCAGGGATCACCACCACCCCCTGGACGAGACACCAATCGACCAAAAGTGGATTAAACCCTGGAGATACGATGAATTTTGCCCCAGCTGATACCGCACGCTTCGCCTGGTCCACCGAGAGTACTGTTCCAGCCCCCACCAACATCCCGGGCTGGGCGGCGACCATTTTTTGGATAGATTCTCCCGCATACTTCGTACGGAACGTGATCTCGGCACAGGGTAGTCCCCCTCTTATTAAAGCCTCAGCCAGCCTCGTTGAGTGATCAACATTTTCTATTTTCACTACAGGGATGATTCCCAACCCACCCAATGTACGCAATATATCCATAATAATTGCTCCTCTCCCGGGCTGTAATCTCGATCTCAGACGGATTAGCCGCGTACCTGAAGAACCATTTCGATCTCCACCGGTATATTATTGGGAAGGACGTTCACACCGATGGAGGTGCGGGCATGCCTGCCGCGCTCCCCAAAAAGCTGCACAAGCAGGTCAGAAGCCCCATTGATCACTTCAGGCTGGCGATCGAAATCCGGCGTACTATTTACATAGCCGTTCAATTTCACCACACATTCCACACGATCAAGGTCACCCAGTTCGGCCTTGGCCACGCTCAACAGATTGAGCATGGTCTGGCGGGAAGCGGCATAGCCCTGTTCGAGGGTTAATTCGCCACCCACCCGGCCAGTGTAAAGCAATCCACCCGCAGTGTAACAGGTGGTGCCTGAAAGAAATAGAAGATCTCCTGTTCGCCGGGCAGGCAGATAGGCTCCAACCGGCATGGGTGGCTCCGGAAGATCCAAACCCAGTTGTTTTAAGCGCGCCTCGATCTCCATATTTGGTTTTCCCTTGCATTTGAGCTTCCCCAGCAGGCTTTTTGCCTGAGTACACTGGGGAAGCCCGATTGCCTGCCTAAGCAGGTGAAAGTAACAGCGGATTCAACCGATCTTAGAATTCGCCTTCCGGATTGTAGAACTCTTTCACATTGTCCTTGGTGATGAGCGGAGAGGGCAGGAAGGTATCTTTCTCTGCCGGTGTGGCGCCGGCCAGGATGTCCATCAGGCGATGGAACGCGGCGCGGCCGATCGTGTCTGAGTTGTTCAAGCCAGTCGCGGCATAGTTGGTATTACCCATGATCGCTTCCAGGGCGGCGTTTTCACCGTCCACACCGACCAGGAACATCTCCTCAGAGCGGCCTGCATCCTTGATCGCGGTCTGGGCGCCCAGGCACATGGAATCGTTCTCGCAGAAAACTGCGTCGATCTTCGGGTTGGCAGCCAGCATATCTTCCATGAGGGCAATGCCACCATCCGCGCCCCAGTTACCGAAATCAGGGGCAACGACAACGGTGATGCCGGTATAGGTGGAGAGAACGCTGTTGCAGCCTTTGCTGCGATTAAGACCGATCGAGTTGTCAGCCGGTCCGCCGCGCAATTCCACAACCACACCTGAACCTTTCAACCGGTCAGCAATGTACTGTCCATCCTGGACACCGATGGTGAAGTTGTCGGGGCCGATATAGGAAGTGTAGGCACCGGCGCTGCCCTGGGTGAACAGCCGGTCAACCAGGACGGTGGGCACCTTCGCTGCTTTGAGAGCATCCAGAGCAGCCGGAGCCTGCTCGAGCCAGGCACCCGAGACGATGACGCCATCAACTCCCTGGGCGATCAGGTCTTCAATGTCGGATTGGAACTTGGCGGCGTCACCATTGGCGTCAGTGGAGACAATGGTGATGTTGCTATAGAGAGCTGCTTCATCAATGACGGAATTGTTCATTCCGATGAAATATGGGCAGCATTGTGAGAAATTTGCCATGCCGATCTTAAAGGTCTTCGCGCCGGCTTCAGTAGTGGTGCTGGTTTTAGCCGGTCCGCAACTTGCAAGCATGATCGCCAGGGCTAACACACACGTAAGGACCAGATTTCTTTTCATGTCTTTTTTCTCCTGATAGATTAGTGGATAGAACGAACGCCTTTCGAACAAAATCTGTTTTATTTTTGGTTTTCCTCCTTTCATCCAATCTGGATGCAATTGTTCATGCGGTTTGAGACCAGTTCTAGCGCTGTTTGCGACGTGCCAGAACAGCGATCAGGATGATGACGCCTTTCAGTATTTGCTGGTAGTAGGATTGCACATTGAACAGGTTGAGCAGGTTATCGATCATGCCAAGTGCGGCCACCCCCGCCAGGGTACCAAAAGTGCTACCCCCGCCACCGCCCAGGACGGCACCACCGATGACACACGCAGCAATGGCGTCCAGCTCGAAACCCGCACCCACGCTCGGTTGCGAGATGCCCAGGCGGGAAGCCAGGATCACACCCGCCAGGGCTGCAAATAGTCCGGAGAGCATATACGCGAGGAAAATGTTCCAGGTGACGTTGATCCCGGCCAGGCGGACTGCTTCTTCATTGCCGCCAATGGCCACGATCGCCCGCCCCGAGCTGGTGCGGTTCAGGAAAAACCAGACCAAAGGATAACTTGCAAGCATGATCAAAGCTGATATGGGGAATGGACCGACCATCCCGGCTCCGAGACTAGCCCGGAACGAAGGATCGGTGGGCGTGATGGGTATATCCGAATAGACATAGACCAGGCCGCGGATGGCTCCCAGGGTGGCAAGTGTGACGATGAATGGTTGAAGTTTAAACCGGGCAATAAAGAAGCCATTGATTGCTCCAACCGCTGTCCCCATCCCCAAAGAGATCAGGATGGCAAGCGAAAGAGGCATGCCCTGGTTGGAGAAACCTGCCACCATGATGCCGGTGAGGGCAACAATGGGAGCGACGGATAGATCGATGCCTCCCGTCAGGATGACGATCAACATGCCCAGGCTGAGGATGCCATTCGTCACCGTCTGGCGCATCAGGTTGCTCAGGTTACGCTGGGTGAAGAAGACATCCGACATCGAGGCGGTCACAACAATTAAGATGACGAAGGCAGCCAGGAATGCATAATTGACCCAATTCGGTCGTTGGTTATTACCAGTGTTTCCGGAGAACAGTTTTCGCAATCCAGAAACAGGTTTTCCTGTTTTTGAGGTAATTTTGTCAGTATCTTTCCTCATTGCCTTACTCCTGCAGCTGAAGCGAGGATCCGCTCCTCACTGGCTTCAGAACGGGTGAACTCTCCCACCAGGCGGCCTTCCCGCATGACCAGGGCACGATCGCTCATTCCAAGTATTTCCGGCAGCTCCGATGAGATTAACAGGATGCACTTCCCATCGCGTGCCAGGTTATCGATGATATGGTAGATCTCGACCTTGGTGGCCACATCCACACCGCGGGTTGGTTCATCCAGGATCAACACCCTGGCATGGGTCATCAGCCACTTGGCCAGCACCAGTTTCTGCTGGTTCCCGCCGCTCAAATGGCTGGCCAACCGGTTTAGCAAAGGGGGGCGCACATCAAGATCCTGCACCAGTTTCTTCACCTCGGTTGCCTGCTTAAATCGATTGATCACGCCCAATTTGCTCAGGAACCGGTACGAAGCCAGGCTGGCATTGTCACGGATCGTGCAATTCATCACCAGGCCATCACGTTTCCGATCTTCGGTGAGCAGTGCAATCCCTGAAGACACTGCTTCACGGGGAGACCTTGGGCGGATCGATCTTCCATTGAGCAGGATCTCGCCCGAAGTGAACCGGTCAGCCCCGAAGATGCTGCGGGCTACCTGCGTCCGACCGCTTCCGACCAGACCGAACATCCCGAGGATCTCACCCCGCCGAAGCGAGAAGGAGATATCAGAGAAAGCTCCCTTTTGGGTGAGCTTCCTCACCTCCAGGGCCACTTTCCCTTCTGGTGGTTTGCGCACCGGGAAGATCTCTCCCAGGCTGCGGCCTACCATCATCCGGATCAGCTGGTTTTGATCGGTTTCCTGAGGTTTCACAGTACCAACCAGATGACCGTCCTTGAGCACGGTGATCCGGTCCGCGATCTCGAACACCTCGTCCAAGCGGTGGGAGATATACAGGATGATCGTTCCCTGTTTTTTGAGTTGGCGTACCAAGGCAAACAAACGATTTAATTCCTCCTGGGAAAGGACTGCCGAGGGTTCATCCAGGATCAGGATCTTCCGTTGGTTTGCAACCGCTTTTGCGATCTCCACCATCTGCTGATGGGATACACTGAGCTGTTGGACCGACTTGCGTACATCGATTCCCACAAAGCCGATCTTGTTGAGGATATCGTCTGCCATGTGGTAAGCCTTGTCCCAATCAACCACGCCGGGCAGGCGGATGGAAGGCATCTGCCCCAGCAGGATGTTCTCAGCAATGGTCAGATGTGGGATCAGGCTGAATTCCTGGTATACCGCATAGATCCCCAGATGACGGGCACGCAGAGGAGATCCGAGCACAATGGGCGCACCATCCATGAAAATCTCGCCCTTATCGCATGGAAGGGCTCCGGAGAGGATTTTTACCAGAGTCGATTTTCCTGCTCCATTCTCGCCAGAGATGGCATGTACTT
The DNA here is from genome assembly GCA_963701225.1 of uncultured Chloroflexia bacterium. Taxonomy (GTDB): domain Bacteria; phylum Chloroflexota; class Anaerolineae; order Anaerolineales; family Anaerolineaceae; genus JAFGXF01. The sequence continues at coordinate 2,866,371 of OY969578.1, forward strand.
CGCCCAACGCTGCCGAAAAATTCACATCATGTAAAGCCTGAGTGCCTTCGAAGCTTTTACTGATGCCCTTCATTACCAAATAATCGAGATCTCCCATCTGAGAATCCTTATTCAGCGCTCACCGGCGGGAAGGCGTTATGAACAACCACCGTCTTCTGGTCGGTCATTTCATAAAGGGTGTCATGAATACCCTCGCGGCCGTGCCCGCTCATCTTTATCCCGCCAAAGGGCAGGGTCTCAACGCGCAGGGCAGACGACCAGTTGACGATCACTCCGCCTGCCTCCAGGCGGTAGGCGATATCCAAAGCCTTGTTGATATCCTGAGTGAAGACCGCGGACTGCAACCCATAAGGGGATGAGTTGGCCAGGTTGACGGCTTCATCGATCGATGTGAAACTCACCAGCGGTACGACCGGGCCAAAGACCTCCTCCTTGAAGAGTGGCATATCCGGCGTCACATCCCTCAGTACGGTGGGTTCCATGAACGTTCCTTTGCGCTTGCCTCCGGCGATAATCTTTGCCCCGGCTTTGACTGCACCGGTGACAAACGCCTCAACTTCCTCGGCGGCCTGCTCATTGATCAATGGACCAACGTCAGTATCCTCCAGAAGCTGGTCACCCACTTTAAGCGCCCTGGCTTTGGCAGCCAGCAGGTCGGCAAATTTTTCGAAGATGGGGGCTTCCACGAGTACGCGTTTGACCGCACAACAGATCTGCCCATTACCGCGCGCCAGGCGCCCCAGGACCACTGCCGTAGCCGCCTTCTCCAGGTCGGCATCCGCCAGAATGATCAGGGCATCATTGCCTCCCAGTTCCATATGCACCTTCTTCAGGTTCCTGGCGGCGATCTCGGAAATGCGCACGCCGACCTCGGTACTGCCGGTGACGGTGACAAGCTGGATTCCTTCTGAACGCGCCAGGAAATCGCCGATCACTGCTCCAGGCCCGGTGATCATCTGGTGGGCACCTTTCGGCAGGCCACATTCCTGCATCAATTCCGTGATCTTCAACAGGGTCAACGGGCAAGCGCTGGGTGGTTTTGAAACAACTGCATTGCCAGCGGCCAGCGCTGCGGCAGCTTTGTGCCCCCACAGTTCAACCGGGTAATTGAAAGGCACGATGGCTGCCACCACACCCAATGGCTGGCGGATGGTGAAGGCGAAGTGACGTTCATTGCCGCGCACCGCATCCACCGGCATCACCCGCCCAAAAATACGTTTGCTTTCTTCACCAAAGCCACGAAAGATGTTGGCGGTCACCAGGACTTCGGCGCGAGTCTGTAAGATGGGTTTACCATTCTCAGCAGCCAATAATCTGCCCAGTTCCTCGCCATGCGCTTCGATCGCCAGGGCAATGCGATTCAGGATCTCATAGCGCTGGTTTGCCGTCAGGTTACGCATGGCCACTTTACCCTTTTGGGCAGCAACCACCATACGGGTTGCATCTTCCAGAGTTCCGCGTGGTACCTTGTCCAGCACTTCGCCTGTGCCCGGATTGCGAATTTCCATCCAGGCTTTGTCCGAAGCCTCCACCCATTGGTCATCAATGAACATTTTCATCGTATCCTCGCTTTTAAATCCTATAAAGATAAAAACCATCCGGATCCCGGAGGTAATCCCGGAATCTGGCAGCTAAGCGGAGTAACCCCAGCGTCTGGATACGCGCCGGGTGCCCTCCCAGACCAATGGTCCAAGTTGTACGGCACGCTCGATGGTGATGCGCTCGCACGGTCCCGAGATGCTGATGGCGGCAATAGCCTTGCCTGAGTAATCCAGCACCGGCGCTCCCACACAACGGATACCGGGCTCGTTCTCTTCATTATCCAACGCAAAACCCTGCGAACGAACGGTTACAAGTTCGGCACGCAGGGCGGTGGGTGAAGTATTGGTGTGGGTGGTGCGGACTTCCAGCTTATCCGACAGGATGGATTCGAGCAGGTCGGGGTTGCTGAAGGCCAGGATGGCTTTTCCTAGGGAAGTGCAATACATGGGTAAACGCGAGCCGATATGAGAGGACATACCCAGGGCGTGCGAACTTTCGATCTTGGCAATGTAGACAACCTCCCTCCCGGATGGGATGGCCAGGTGGATTGTCTCGCCGGTCTTTTCGGCCAGCTCGTTCATCACCAAATGGCTCTCGTTCCTTAGATCGCTTTTTGAAAGGAAAGCGCCGGCAATTTCAATCATCTTGGTGCCCAGGTAAAAACGATCGCCATCCTTGCGCTCGGCCAGTCCCAGCTCCTGAAGAGTAACCAGGTAGCGGTGAGTGGAACTCTTGGGCATGTTGATCAGGGAGGATAGTTCCGCCAGGTTGATACCCACGTCAGCCTTTGAAGCCAGGATTTCGACGATGTAAATAGCTTTTGCAACGGTGGTGGAGGCTGATGAAGTGATCGACCCACCAGACACAGGGTGGTGGTTTTCTGGCAGGGGATCCATTCCAGGGAGCTTGTGGCTCATTTTGCGCTTATCAGGCATGAGTGTGAACCCTTTATCCAAACCAGGCGAGCGGGGAGGGAAGTTTAAGCATGATCGTCCATCCCATATGATGGTCAGATGTTCTATTATGTGGAATGATATTCCATATAATAGCATGGTCTTTATCACATGTCAATAGGGTTTAGGATTATTATTAAAAATGTGGGCGTACCTGCTAAAATCAAGCATGCTTCGTGACTGGAATTCCCACCCGTCCCACCTGAAGACCGGCGTAAGAGCCAGTCATTTGTTTGAAACACCTTGTGCCCCTACACTCGCCAGACACGCGCACCGCTGTGTGTTCGGGGTTCCCCTGCACTTCGTTGAGGATTCGCCAAAAGGACAGGCTCACATCCACCAGATGGCAGCCGAGCCCTCGCATTAGCATCCTTTCTGGTTCCAATGATAAAGGTTATTCCACGCCCGATTACACAATACGCCCGGTGTGGGTGGAATCTTTAACGAAATCGTAACGTATATATTGTATGATGGGCTTGAAAAATCCAAAAGGATACATCGACTCAGAGCCATCAACATTTATTGATCTACATGAAAAGATCATTTTTTAGAATGTTTTACAATAGGAACATATTATTCATTGCCCCAGCCAGAGCGGGAATGACCGACTAAATAACTCTTAGGAAAGGAATTTATCATGGGCTCCACTCCATTAATTGAACTTCAGGACTTGAGTAAGAATTTCGGAACAAAGACTGCCGTTGGCAAAGTCACTCTGAGCGTTTTCGGCGGGGAAGTCTTTGGATTTCTCGGACCAAATGGTGCAGGCAAAACCACGACCATCAAGATGATCGTTGGTTTACTACAGCCGACTTCGGGTACTGTAAAAGTCGCCGGGTACGACATCCAAAAGCAACCCCTGCAAGCCAAAAGCTCCACCGGTTACGTCCCCGATACCCCCGACTTGTATGCAAAGCTATCTGCTCGAGAGCTTTTGCGCTTTGTTGGTGACCTGTATTCCATGACTCCCCAACAGATCGACCACCGGATCGAAGAGCTGCTTCAGTTATTCAGCCTGGTCGAAGCCGGCGACAACACGATCGATTCCTACAGCCATGGCATGCAGCAGAAGACATCCCTGGCAACAGCATTGCTGCACGATCCAAAGGTGCTGGTGCTGGATGAGCCAACCGTGGGGCTCGATCCGAAATCTGCACGCCTGATCAAAGATGTCCTGCGACAATTCGCCGACCGTGGGTCGGTGGTCTTCGTGTCAACGCATATCCTCGAAATCGCCGAACGCATGTGCGACCGGATTGGGATCATCAATAAAGGCCAACTCATTGCTGTCGGGACGCTGGATGAACTGCGCGCCATGGGGCGCGGACAGACCAATCTGGAGGATATCTTCCTGAGCTTGACAGGCGGTGCCGAGGAGGCTGAAATTGCCGAGGTGTTGAAATGATGTCCGAGAATGCAGCAACACAGCACAAGCCCAAAAGCTTATGGTTCCATGTGGCTAAACTGATTCGCTTGCGTTGGTTGATTTTTATCAACGGTTTCAAGCGCGCCAAACCTCTCCGCAAATTCCTTACCGTTTTTCTTGGGCTGCTGGGCCTGGGGGCGTCTTTGGGTGCCTACATCCTGACCGCCAATTTTCTCAAGTTGCTGAATTCACCAGCCATGTCTGAAAGCGGAGTTAATCCGGGCGCACTCATGGACGCTCTACCATCGTTACTTATTTCTGGAGTATTCCTCGCCATCCTGTTGACCAGCTTCTGGGTTCTGGTCCAGGCGCTATATCTTGCCAGGGACATGGATTTCCTGCTGGCGGCGCCCATTCCAATCCGGGCGGTTTTCCTGACCAAACTGGTGGACGCCATCCTGCCGAACCTCGCTCTGGTGTTGTTGATCGGATTGCCGGTCTTTTTCAGCCTGGGGTTCACAAGCGGATACCATTTCCTATATTATCCTCTGGTCATTCTCGTTTTGTCCTTTCTGTCGCTTACAGCAGCTGGGATCTCCAGCCTGGTGGTGATGGCGGTGGTGCGCATCGCTCCGGCAAAACGGGTCTCAGAAGTTCTGGCTTTTGTGATGACAATTCTATTTGTGATCGGATCAAATTGGACCAACCTGATCGGTGGGAAGCTCGAAACGACAACTCCTGACCAGATCTCCAAAGGTATTGAAACTGTTTCCAGATTCAATAACACCTGGTCGCCGCTGGCATGGGTGGGGCACGGTCTGGTCGATATTGGTGAAGGTCGCTGGTTAACGGGGATCATCTACATAAGCTTAACCCTGGTCCTCTCGGGGGGTGTTTTTTGGTTGGCATTGAATACTTCCGAGCGTTTATATCACACCGGCTGGGCTTCGCTTCAGATCAGCACCCAACGGGTAAAAACCCGCCAGGTGAGCTATCGCCGGCGAACACGCAGCACGAAAACCGGATTCATTCAGCGCCTGGTTCCTCTCGCAGTCCGGGCGATCATGATCAAAGATTTCATGGTGTGGCGACGCGATTTACGTAACGTCTCCCAGGTGATCGCTGCAATAATTGCCGGTATTGTATTTGGAGTAATGGTGATACGCACCGGCGGCGAACCACCCGCCGGAAAAGGTGAAGCCCCCTCCATTTTTATGGATATTTTCCGTTCCGCCCTAGCTTATGCAAGCATGGCGATTTCATTTCTTGTGGGTTGGATGTTGATTGCCAGGTTGGCCTTGGTCGCTTTTTCCATGGAAGGCACTAGTTATTGGATCATCAAGACTTCCCCGGTGAGTGCGGGCAAACAACTGGCCGCCAAGTTCCTGATCGCCTATCTGCCGTCGCTGATCCTGGGCTGGCTTTACCTGCTTGCCGTTGCCTTCATTCAACAGATACCTGCAGCCACCATCATTTATGGTCTCCTTTCTGTTGCCTTAATCCTGGCCGGCATGGGTGGCATCAACCTGGCATTTGGCGTCCGCGGCGCAAATCTCAAATGGACGGACCCGCGTCATATGGAGGATGGGGTGGCCGGCACTCTGGGGCTGATTATTGGAATTTTGTACCAGCTTATCGTTCTGATATTGTTCTTTGGACCTCCGATTGGATTGCCCATGCTCGAAATCCCCGAATGGGCCGGACAGTTAATCGGATTATTGGCCGGAGGTGCAGTCGCCATCCTGTGTACGATCCTGCCGCTTAAACTGGTTAAAGATCGGGTTTATCGGATCGGTGAAGAGTAAATGAGGTCAAATCACTCAAACTGACCCCCTTTCATCTTTATGTCCCGATCGACAAGTCAATCGTGGGCGAAGGATCTCAGGAGGTAATTTCATTCATGCAACCAAAAATCAGACCGATGAAAAAATATTATGCGTTAGTTGATGATTGCGGGTCGATAGGGTTCTTCTGTTTTAAGTAAGAGGTTGAGATCATATTAATCGGACTGGGTCTGAAGCCGGACCTCACAGGGAAAGGGCTGGGAGCAGCGTTTGTTCAGGCAGGTCTGGATTTTGCAGGGCAAAAGTATAACCCTGGAGAATTCCGATTGAGTGTAACTATGTTCGATCAGAAGGCAATCAACGTTTATACAAAGATCGGTTATAAACCTACCGGGGTTGTCAAGATAAAAACGAACGGCTCCGAGTATGAATTTTTAAGATTGGTTAAATCGGATAAAGATTCTTAACTGCAATGGTAAAAAAACAGCCTTGCGCATGAGGGTTGATTACCATTCACCTGCGTGCGAGCCTGCGCTCACATCATGAGCTCACGGGACATCAATCACTCCCGCGAGCTCATAACTATAAGTCGATCCACCAGGTACTATGGTGTTGTAGTGGCGAATTGAGAGAGATCAATAAAAGGTACAGCACCACCAACCACACTTGGCAAGCGGCCGTCCCATTTCGTGAGAGCGAGGTATCGCAAATACTCCACGGTCAACGCTCCGGCGTTCTTTAACACCGCTTGAGCATCAGCCTGTCCCTGGGCCTGTGCTATGGCGGTTTGGGCATCCACCTGCGCCTGGGCGAGTTTTTGCTTGGCGGTTTCAACCTGCTGCTGGGCGACCTGTTTTGCTTCGATCGCAGCATTGAACTCGGGGGAGAAATCAAAGTTAACGATGTTGAAATTTTCAACGATCACATGATAGGCGGCAAGTTGAGCCGTTAGCGCATCCTCAGCCTGAATTCGAACCGCTTCGCGATTGGTGATCAACTCCTCTGCGGTAAATTTTGCAGTGGTCGCCTTGAAAATATTCTGTATGGCAGGCGCCAGAAGGATGTCTTTATATCTTGTCCCGACATTCTGATAAACGTCCACGGCGTACTTGCCGTCCAGGTGATAATTAACTGCTATGGTGGAGGTGATGGCCTGCAAGTCCCGGCTTGCAGCAGTGGCATCCACCTGGTCTTTCTGGGTGCGCACGTCCATTTTAACAACCCATTCGGCGACCGGGATCCTGAGTCCAATTCCAGGGTAGACAACACGATTGACCGCGCCCCAGCGCGTGACTACGCCAACACTTCCTGCCGGGATGGTATAGACACTCAACCCCAACATAAGAAGCGCCAGAAATACGATCACCACTGCAAACGTTCTTTGCCTTATCCAAGTTTTATTCATGTTCTCTCCTTATACTTAATTCTGTTTATCGTTGTCGAGGTTACATGTATTTTCGGAGCGCAACACGTGCCATGCGATCGACCTGGTCATTATGCGGGTGACCGGCATGCCCTTTCACCCAGTGCCATTCAATTTTTCGTCCGGTGATGATCGCATCCAGCTTTTGCCACAGGTCCTTGTTCTTCAACCGCCCACCCTTGCGTTTCCAATCATTGGCTTTCCACTCCGGAAGCCATTCAGTGATCCCAAGTCGCAAATATTCCGAGTCGGTATATACCGAAACGGAACGGGCTTCCGGTATGCCCTGGAGGGCTTTCATCGCCGCAGTCAATTCCATGCGGTTATTGGTGGTGGCATGTTCACCCCCTGAAAGCATGCGCTCGTTGCCGTCCGGGTGAATGATCAAGGCCGCCCATCCCCCCGGACCGGGATTGCCATAACAGGCTCCATCGGTGTAGATAATCACTTTAGCCATTATTCCTCATCCATTGCCAGGATTTCTTTGATCGTTGCATCCAGGTTCTCCAATAATGACGGGATCTGGTTGACACGCGATTCAGGCTGGAAAAGTTGCCAGGCAGCGTCCTCGAAGATACGCCGGACTATAGCCCAATCAGCAGCATGCGGTACCGGTTGAATGGTCTCCATTGCGCGATAAATATAGGTGTAGATCAAATCCGAGGAGTTTTCAATTTCAAGCGTTTTTGTTACGGAAGAGCGACTGGGCCACATGCCGTTCGCCTGTGACAGGCGAGCCTGCTGCGCCTGTTCATTCATCCAGCGCAGGAACAACCAGGCTGCCAACTGATGGACGGGGTCAGACTTGGTAATGAAATAATCCATCCCATCAACCAGCGTGGTTGAGATACCGGATTTCACCGGGTATGGGATAAGGACCCACTGGTCGGTGTTGCCTGTACGCGAAAAAGCTGCCCGTTGACCGGCGATATCTGCCAGGGTGCCTGAATAAATCAGCGTGTAACGACCGGCAAAATAATCATAAGGCGTCGTTTGTTTGCCGAGCCATGCACATTCCTTGACCAGCAGGCTTTTGAGATAGTCAAAGGTTGATTTGGTCTCAGGGAGATTAAATAGATAGGGCGACTGAGTTGGAATCCGGAAACCAAAGCCGGTCAACCAGGCCAGCATGCTGGTGGAATCACTCGCAATCAACCAGCCGCCTGTGCCGTTATTCGCCTTCACACCGTCTTCCAGATTGGCTCTTTCAGCCTTGCAGGTCTGCAGCAGGAAGTCCTCATGGGTTTTTGGAGGGGCATTGAATCCCAACTCCAGTCCCCAGGTAAGGTTATAAAAAAGGAAGTGCCCGAGTGTCTCGGCAGGCACCCCATACTGCAGACCATCCTCTTCGCCCAACTGCCAGACTGGGGCGATCCTATCGGCACGTTCGTCTTCGCTCAGACCCCAATCCTGGCTGGCAAGATAATCATCCAGCGCCACCAGCTCAATACCCGCGCGTTGTAAACTGAATGCATCCTCCGGCAGGGCAACAAAAATATCCGGCAGGGTAGGCACGCCGGTCAAACCGTCTGCCATCGCATCGGATAAAGCCATTTCTCCCCCCCAGGTTGTTATTTTGACATGAATGCCATAGGCATTGGTACTGTTAAAATCATCAACCAGGTAAGAAAGCTGGTCAGCACGATCGTCCAGCCATGGCAACCAAATGGATACATCCTGTCCCGACAGTTCATCCGGAGTCAGACGTAGATCCTCCGGCAGAACTGTTGGCGTGGGTGAAGCAGTTTGGAAGTTGACAATTGGCATCAATGACGGCGTCGCGACCTGGGAAGGCTGGCAGGCAGCCAAACTCAACAGGCTCAGGATAGGAAGGATAATGATGGATGGATGATGTCTGTGTAACTGCGTCATATCAACCACCAAATGTGATCAGGGGAACGGGGATGAATACAAACAGGAAAACAATAAAGATCATCAAACCCATCAACCGCCGCCGTTTATCCAGGGTGGTGATCTCATCCAGTGTTTCAACCTGGGATCTGCTGAACATGATCAAGAGGAACACCCACAGCCACCACCCACTCCAGACAAACCCCAACAAACCAAGGCCGACCAGGATCACCGGAAGTACTCTTCTCAAACGGCGATTACCGACCAGGCTGCCCAGAATATGCCCGCCGTCCAGTTGTCCCGCAGGGATCAGATTAAGGCAAGTCACCAGCAATCCCGCCCAACCGGCCCAGACGATGGGGCTGATCATGACATCGATACCGCCCAGCGGTAACGGTTGACCGGTGAAGAAGTATTTAACCCAATAAAGCAATGGTGAAAGCGTTCCAAAACTTGCCGGCGATGGCAACCACTGGTGAAAGACCAGATATTTGGTCAATAGGTATAAAAGAGAATTGCCCTCGATTGTGAAGGTCATCCCTTTTGCCAGAACGAAGGGAATTTGATCCAGCCTGGATTGGGTCAAACCGAAAAGCAGGATGGGTATGGCAAATACCATGCCGGCCAATGGACCGGCGATACTGATATCGAACAAGACACGCCGGTTGCGGGGAGGTTCCTGGATGTTTATAAAAGCACCCAATGTGCCAAGCAAAGAGAAGGGAAAGGGAATGAAATAAGGCAGGGTGACACGTACTTTATGGTAACGACCCACCAGATAATGACCAAATTCGTGTGCGCCCAGGATGGTCAACAGGCTCACAGCAAAGGGCAGACCTTTTACCATTAGATCCAACACATCCTGCACTGAACGGATCGTGAATGCAGCGGCACTCACATCCGGCGAGAGTGTCGCGCCTGTCAACATGACACTGATCAAAGTGGCGATAAACAATGCCACATTCCACCAGGGGTTGGATACCCTTGGACGCTGTAATGCCGGTATGAGGAGGATGGAATGCTGGTCACCCTCCCAGCGGAATAACGGGGTCAGGTGATGGTCTTTAAGTTCGGCCGACAAGCGCTCATAGGCAGCCTCGCTGTCTGGGTCATATAATTTTCCGCGAAAGCGCGCAATGTAGTGCAGTTTTGGATCGCCGTAAGTGACATCCTCAATGGCAAGGTAGCGCGAGATAAGCGCAGTGTAAACTTCTTGAGTTGATGGTGTAGAGGTATTCATTCAAAAAGGAGGAACTATATTTCCATTTTTGCGTTATATGTAATTGTAACTGAGACACACGGTTTCCTGCCTGTTTAAGGCGGGAATGGATGGGAGTCGAACCCACCGCGGCTCGCAAAGCGACCCGCCACAGGTTTTGAAGACCAGGAAGTCCACCGGGACCTATCCACTCCCAATGCCAAGCATACCCGATGGTTGAGCAGGATGCAAGGGCAAATATAACAAAATAATGATTTTTTGTAAAACCCTTGCATTATTTGAAAACTTTGTTATAATGAAGTTTTGTAAGCTCGAATATAGAATTATTATTCTATGAATCATGAGGAATTATCGTAATGGAAAAAACTAACTACTTAGAAATGGATCAAGAAAGCGACAAGCCTCCCAGTACCAGGCCGCAACCGGCTCGTCCGTGGCGAGTGGCTGTAATTGCGAACCTGAAGGGGGAGACGCCACTGCCGTTCGATGGACCTGCTGACGCCGGTGCGGAATTTGACCGAAAGGAAACGATCGAAGCAATTTGTAATGCGATCGACTCCAACGGACACAAATCATCTTTCCTACCCGCCGACAACAACCTTCCATACTCTTTACGGGATTTTAACCCGGACATCTGTTTTAACATAGCAGAAGGTCTTGGGGGAGATGCCCGCGAGGCTCAAGTGCCAGCGCTTCTTGAAATGCTGCGCATCCCGTATACGGCCTCCTGCGTACTTGCCAATGCCATCGCTCTGGATAAGACGATGACCAAACGCATCTGGCGCGAGCGCGGTCTGCCGATTGCCGAATTCCAGGAATTCGTGCATGGCTCAGAGCCGCTTTCGTCAATGTTGCACTTCCCGCTGTTTGCCAAACCTGCCCGCGAGGGTACCGGCATGGGCGTCGATGAAAAAGCCGTCATCAACAATATGCGCGAGCTTCGCCAACGTGTGGGCTGGATCATCAAGGAATATCACCAACCTGCTCTGGTGGAGGAATTCCTGCCAGGCCGCGAGTTCACCATTGGGGTTATGGGACGCGAGGATGCCATTCTTTACAGCCCGCGGCCTGACCTGTATCGAAGCGATGGTTTCCACCGTTTTAACACGCTTGAAGTGGATGCAGGTAAATCGGTCACACCCGGCATTTATGGTCATACTGCCAAGACTTTGACCAATGCCGATGAAGGCGTTCCCGGTTTCATCTGCCCCGCCAATGTTACACGTCAACTGGGTGAAAAACTTCATCGCCTGGCCGTTGCAGCTCATAAAGCCATCGGCGCGTTGGATGTTTCCCGTGTTGATATGCGCATGGACAGCTTCGGTCAACCCAAACTGATCGAAATAAACACACTGCCCGGTCTGACACCTGGATTCAGCGATCTGTGCGTGATTGCCAACTCAGAAGGAATCACCTATCGCGACCTGATCCTCGAGATATTGTATCTGGGCGCTTCACGTTTCAAGCTGCTGGAACCTGCCACGTTTGGCCCGTTCAGCATCGATGCGCTCAAACCGCGCCGGGTACGCGAATCTGTAGTGGTACGTCGCTGACAAGTTTATTATTCACATAAAAACAGGTGTCTGTTGAGGGCACCTGTTTTATTTTTAAAACAAATAAGGGAAGTGTTGGATCATTAACGGTGATGCTGCCAGCATAGCCACCCCGGCTGCCACACCAAGAAGGATGCCAGCCAGGATATCCGACAGGTAATGGACACCCAAAGCCACCCGTGCCAGACTGACCAAAGGTGCCCAAAAGAGCAGCAGCAGGGCAAGCCATAGTGGTCCCAGCCCAATCGCCAGAATGGCCAGGAAAATGGCGCGTGCGGCATGTCCGGACGGGAAAGAATGCGGGTCTGTATTGCGATAGATGGCACCCCACTTGCCTTCCGGGCGGCGCCGGCGGACCGTGAACTTTATGGCCAGTACCAGCACTGCCAGAAAAAGAAGACCAACCGCCATGAGGGCAGCCCGGGTGCGCCACGCATCATTCCCCAATAACCAGATGAGCAACAGACCGGCCAGCCAGAACCAGGAATCGCCTGAATGTGCTAGGAACACCGCTGCGATGCGCACCCCACCCCCGGATTCGGGCAGGCGAAGCCTAGAAGAAGCCCTATAGTCAAACTCAAGAAATTTCTGAAGCATTATTTTCGTCCCCGCGAGAGGTCCTGACGTATGATTTCCAATTGGAAGGCTTTATCCACATCCATTCCCATCTCGGCATATGGGGTGAAGTATACCCTACCGGTCAGGTCCAACCTTTTTACAATTATTTTGACTGCATTTTCCAATGTTATCTGCCGGAGGAGCATAAGCAACAGGACGTCCAGGCCGATGATGGATGCCTGTTTTAAAGGACTTTTCCGTGCAGCAAGGAGGTCCCGCCAGCGTGCAGAAGGATTCAATACCTTGCTCGCCCTTACAACAAAGATATCAGCGGCGCATAGCTGAACATCTTTAAACCTGGTAAACGTGCGGTGCGATCCAGGGTAACGGGATTCCATATCGTTGCGACGGATCGTAAAATACGATACATCCAGGTCTTGCTGAGAAGCCTGAGCAACGACGCATTCCACCATTTTGGTCGAAAGAGCGGGGATATCCGATGAAACGATCAGGAAGTGCTCGGTATTCGGTTTTTTGTTAACCAATGCTTGTGTGCCGCCAATAACATTATCCAGAGCACCACCCTGGTCGTTAATATAATTGATGGGTTTGCGGCTGACCAATCCTTCAACCGGTTGCAGCCCCACTATGAAAATGTCATCGATCTTATCGGAACCGTTAATGGCATCCAGCACCCATTGGATCATCGGTTTGCCATTTATATCCAATAATGCTTTCGGCTTTCCCAACGCTTGTTCGTATAAATGTTCCCCTGGTTGGGGGATCCCGCCGGCAGTAATCAGTACATCCATAACTAATTCAATTCCCTTAATTGTGGTTCAAACTTGAGCGTCTTCAATTGCCCTTCGATTTCCTTGAAATATTCTGCTGCATTCATATAGTTCACAGGCGTTTTTCGTCCGCTGGCAGCAACCAAAGCTGCCTCCATCATATTCGTTCCGAACGAACGCCCATCCAAAACGGGCGTTGAGGTGACTAAATATTTAACACCGGCTTTTTTCAGGAGTTCCACATCAGCTTCTGTTGTCGTATTGGTAACCACCACCTTCCCGGGTAATTCATCCGGCATATAGTGGGTGATGTAATGACAATCCCCGGCTATGACGGTTGCCGACTGGAAATGCTTAACGGCTTTGGGTGTGCGCCGCTCCTGGGCTTCTCCTACGGGGTAGACCCACTTAAACGGAAGACGGGATACTACCGGTACCAGCATGGCTGCCAGGCGTTTCACTGCCATCAACGAGTGCAGCGGAACGGGGATGCCCAAAGTCAGATAGAGGTCACCGTATACAGTCTGATAATTCCATTCATCAAACGACTTAGCCATGCCCCAGCGGTCCACTCCGGCGGTCATGAATAAGGTTCGTCCATGCTGGTCAAGATATGGTTTAATTTTCTTTTCGATAAAATCTCCAATATGTCGTTCCAGGGTGAGTTTTAACCCATGCCCATCCACAACCGGAGTAACTTTAACATAACGAATCAGTGAGGCGACCGAATAAAGCGGGTACCAGTGTTCATCGATCAAGAGCCCAAGGTCAGCCCCACCCACCCCGAAAGCATCCACCTTCCCATCCAACTCGCGATAAAGTTTGGCGGCAGCATCCATATCCCCATCTGTACCGATTCTTTCCAAACTGACTTTCTCCCCCAGAAGCTTAACCTCAACTTTCTTATCCCGTTTTGAAGACCCAATGGATATACTGACAGCACGTTTCATAAAAAACCTCTACATTATTTCATCAATATTCAAGTGAATTACTTACCTGTCCAGCCAGTTTCTACATGGACTAATTTGGGAATTAAACCCATGAAATGATTGACATTTTACAACTTGTCATTATAATTATGATATAACAAATTTTCGTGGTATATTACTATTAAACTATAACATGGAACCAAAATCCTGAAAACATCGATGAAAGGTGGAACATGAATATGGTAGCAAATGTTAGTCATGATAGCGCTACACCCCTGTATGAGCAATTGAAATTAATGTTGCGCGATAAGATCATGCTGGGTGAGATCCTGCCCGGCACGCTCCTGCCCACCGAGGCGGCGTTTTGTGATATGTACAAGATCAGCCGCATCACGGTGCGCAAAGCGCTCGGCGACCTGGAAGCGGAAGGTTTTATCACCCGCATTCAGGGCAAAGGGTCGATCGTCACCCACAGCCGCATCAAGGAAAACTGGACCCATATTGCAGGTTTTACAGAAACCGTCAAGGCGGCCGGTCATGAGACCCACTCGAAAATCCTGGCGATCGAAACGATCCCCGGGACGGTGACCCTGCATAACCTGTTCAACCTGCCGCTCGATCCACCCCAGAAATTCGTCACCATCAAGAGGCTGAGGTATGTGGATGACCTGCCGGCAGTGCTCATGACCTCTTACATCCGGGAAGACCTCGGGGAGAAGATCAAAAAGCGCGATCTATCCAATCTGTCGTTCTACAAGCTATTTGAAGAGGTTACCGGCAGAAAGGTCATCCGCAATGAAGCTTCCCTGACGCCGGTGCTTGCCAATCAGGAAGCCATAGATTTGCTGGGAGTTAAACCAGGCACGCCACACTTCTTCTTCAAGGGGATCACCTATATCGAAGGTGACATCCCGGTCGAACTGGCATACGCCACCTTTAGAGGTGATACATTTGAATTTGCCACCAATATTTACCGGCTGATGCCGCCCGGTAAGGGAAAATAAAACTCCGATCGGGTACCGCTCAAATCATCTCATTTGCGACCGCAGGGAAATCCCTGCGGTCGCAAATGCTGTTCTTCGAGCAACTTCAGGTAAAATCAGATACCAACCTGTAAATAAAGGGCGACAACATGCGATGTTTTGACACGCTTGGAAAACAGAAGGTTATCATCGGACTGGTACACCTGTTGCCAAGCCCGGGTACTCCTTTCTTTGAAGAAGGGGATTTCGAAAAATCGCTTGAAAAAGCAGTAAAGGACGCGCAAACGCTTGAAAAAGGCGGAGCGGATGGCTGCCTGATCCAGACCCTGGATAAGGTCTTCCCTACCGATGACCAGGCTGACCCTGCCCGCGTTGCAGCGGTGGCTGCCATCACGCAGGCGGTCTCCCAGGTTACCAGTTCGAATTTTCAAATCGGGATCCAGATCTTATTAAACGGCATATCGGCTTCTTTGGCAGTCGCTAAAGTCTGCGGGGGATCATTTCTGCGCTGCACCGCACTGGTTGGCGAAGGTGACACGGAATGGGGCGTGGTCAAAGCGAATCCGGTGGATTTCTTCGCCTATCGTGAAAAACTTGGCGCACAAAACATCAAGCTGATCGCAGAGGTTGAAGGGATGCATTTTCACTGGCGCGGAGAACACCGACCGGTCGGCGAGATTGCGAAAGCAGCTGCGGATTTGGGTGCGGATGCAGTGGAAATCGCTCATCCAGACGAGCCCACCAACCTGAAGCTCATCCGCGAGATCAAACAGGCAGTGCCTGGTCTCCCGGTCATCCTGGGTGGTCATACCCGGCACGAGAACGCTGCCCGCCGGCTGGCCGAAGCCGATGGTGCTTTTGTCGGCACCTGTTTTGAAGATCAGTGGGGCGGTTCGATCGTGGAACACAAGGTGCGGGAGTATGTCGATATCGTGCGGGCACTCCCACATCAAACCGCTGCCTGATCCTGCCCAAGTTATCAAGCTTGAAACCTGTCATACCGGAGTCATCATGGAAAAAGAATTCTTCTTTCGGAAAGAAATGATCGAACAACCCCAGGCGCTCCTCCGTACATTAAAGGAGACAGATGACCAGATTCAGGCGTTGGCAAAGGAGTATGCCCGGAACATCCGGCAAGTGATCCTGGTCGGTTGCGGCGATCCCTACATGCTGGGGCAGGCAGCTGTGTATGCCATCGAGAACTGGCTGGGGATTAAAGCCGAAGCCATCGAGGCGGCTGAATTCTCACTCTACCGTCACACCGCCCTCGACTCTCAAACACTGGTCATCGTGATCACCTCCTCCGGTAAAACGGTTAAGGCCCTGGATGCCGCCCGTCTGGCAAAACGTGCCGGGGCGGTCACGCTGGCAATTACCAACCTGTCTGGCAGCCCGATCAGTGAGGAAGTGCATGAGGTTCTACAAACCCGTTCCACGCCCTCCAATTCCTTTCCAACCCTCACCACCACGATCGCTCTGGGTGCCCTGTATAACCTGGTTTTGTACTGGGCTCAGAGAAAGGGTTCGCTGCCTGAAAACCAGATCGGTGCCTTGCGCAAGGAACTCTGGGAGGATATCCCCCGCCTCGTCGAACATGCGCTCGTACTTGAGTCAGAAATGAAAACGCTGGCAGACAAACTGAAGGGCGCTCCCATCTTCACTTTTATTGGTTCGGGACCGAACTTGGCAACCGCCCAACTGGGCGCTGCCAAGCTGAAGGAGATCAGCCAGAGCCGCAGCGAAGCCTGCAATCTTGAGGAGTATGCCCATTTATTCTCCCTGTCGATCCAACCGGGTGATCCCATCTTCATGATCACTGCCGACGGTCCGATCGACGAGCGTAACCGCATGGTAGCAAAATTCATCCAGGGCATGCGCGGTCAACTGTACGTGGTCGGTCCGCAAAAGCTCAAGGCTGGTTGGGAAGCGCTCAAGGTTCCGTATATCAGTGTGGACGACCACACGGAGATGTTCGCTCCCATCGCCGCCTGGATCCCGTTACAGTTGTTCGCCTATCATGTTTCACTCGGCAAAGGCTGCAACCCCGACGCGCCGCTGAACCGCGGTGAGATGGAACCCTACATCCAAAAAGTAATCTACACCAGCCTGCTGGATGGCTGGGAGAAACGTTAATTCAGACGGCGTGAACCACAACCCCCTCCCCAACGAAAAGCATCTGCCGGCAGCCAAAGCCATCTATTTTATCAACTACGCCGGCTTTGCCATCTTCATGCCATTCATTAATGTCTACTACCGCGATATCGGATTGAGCGGGTTGGAGATTGGACTCATCAACAGCCTCTCGCCATTGGTTGGCATGCTGGGCGGGTCGATATGGGGTCTCTTAAATGACCGCTTCGGGAAAACACGCATACTGCTTGGAACTGCCATCCTCGGTTCGATCATCACGAGCTGGGGCATCGCTTCGGTGAAATCCTTCGGTTTGTTGTTGCCAGTCGC
This sequence comes from uncultured Chloroflexia bacterium, assembly GCA_963701225.1. Lineage (GTDB taxonomy): Bacteria > Chloroflexota > Anaerolineae > Anaerolineales > Anaerolineaceae > JAFGXF01. The sequence continues at coordinate 2,883,783 of OY969578.1, forward strand.
TGCGCTGTTCAGCCTGTTCTACAGCACATTGATCCCAATCATTGACAGCAATACCCTGCTGCTTCTGGGTAACCAACGCGAACGTTATGGGAGTATCCGCCTGTGGGGATCTGTGGGGTATGTATTGACATCCCTGATCGGTGGAGAATTATTGAATCTACTGGGGTTGAACCGGCTCTTTCCTATTTTCACACTCTTTATGGTCATCTTTCTGATAACCATTTTCCGGTACCCGACCGGCTCGCGGATACCGGACAGCAGTACGCGTCTCATCGGCGCCCTGCGGTTCATGCTGCGACAACCGCACTGGGTGGTTTTTACCTTCAGTGTATTGTTCTTGTGGGTGGCGGCTTCGGGCATGTACAATTTTTTGGGAGTTTACATGAAAGATCTCGGGGCGGATGAGGGCTTGATCGGATTAACGATGGCAATCAGCGGCGCGAGCGAGATCCCGATCTTGTTTTATGGCTCCAGACTGCTCAAGCGCTTTGCCCCACGCAAGATGATCGCTGCTGCCATGCTGGCATACCTGATGCGCATGGTCTTGTATGGAATCATGCCCTCCGCATCCTGGGCGCCTTATATCAGCCTGCTGAACAGCTTAAGCTTTGGTCTCTTCTGGATCGGCAGCATCGCCTATATCAATGATCTGGCGCCGGATGAGGTCAAATCCACCAGCCAGGGATTACTGCTGGCAGTCTTCAATCTTGCCAGCCTGATCAGTACCACCTTCTCAGGGTGGCTGTATGACTTTGCCGGTCCCTCCAACCTGTTCCTGATCCTTGCTCTGTGTTGTCTGGTGGCATTTACCATCTTTGTGCTCGGCACACTCGGTAACCGGCGCAGGGTTCTTCGATAATCCCATTTTACAAGCTTTTTACAACCTCCTATTACACCGTTGACGGTAACAGGTTATGCTCGGATAAACCCCGCATGCGGAGCAAGGAACAATGGATCAAGACACTACATCGCCTTCGAACACCCAAACCTCAATGCACTCCCGGAATAAAATCCTGATCGCGATCCTGCTTATCTTGATCATCCTGGTGGGGGTTTTCCTGCGTTTTTATCATCTCGGCTCATCCGGTTACGGCAACATGTATTACGCTGCGACGGTCAAGAGCATGCTCAGCTCCTGGCATAACTTCTTCTATGCCGCCTTCGAACCGGGCGGATCGGTTTCGGTTGACAAACCCCCGTTGGGATTCTGGCTGCAGGCATTATCGGCTTACTTCCTGGGTGTCAACGGATTTTCCCTGGCACTGCCACAGGCGCTGGCTGGCGTCCTCTCGATCCCCCTGTTGTTCAGTATGATTAAACGCCCGTTCGGTCCCTGGGCCGGGTTGGTAGCCGCCCTGTTCCTGTCCATAACACCCATCACTGTGGTCACCGAACGCAACAACACCATCGACGGTACGCTGGTTCTGGTATTACTCCTGGCAATCTGGGCGCTGCTGAAATCGATCCGCAGCGGGAAATTTCGCTACCTGCTGTTGAGCATGTTCCTGATCAGTATTGGCTTTAATATCAAGATGCTGCAAGCGTATATGATCCTGCCGGCAGTGTACCTGGTCTACCTGATCGCCGCACCGCATCGCTGGTGGAAACGCCTGCTCCATCTGGCAGCTGGCACGATCCTGCTCGTTGCTATTTCGCTGGCATGGATCGTTGCATTCGACCTGACTCCGGTTTCAAAGCGACCGTTTGCCGGAAGCAGCACGGATAATTCCATGCTCGAACTGGTGATCGGTCATAACGGGTTGGAACGTCTGGGTCGTATACGACCTTTGGCGCGCCTTCAAGGTGGGACCAACCCGGAAGCGCCCGGAATGCCACCTACCGGTAATAGATTTATCAATCCGGCATTACCCGGTTATACAAGACCGGTCAATCCGGGTTTTCGCGAGCCGCAACCACCATACCCGCAATATTTCCAATATGGGCAGAGACGGGGTGGCACCTATTCGCCTCAATCACACTACACTCTTCAGCCGACACTACCCAACCAACAAAACCGCATAGGTCCGAATGAAGTCGGTTCTGCGGGCCTGCTGCGCCTGTTCACCCAGCCACTGGATGATGAGGCCAGCTGGCTGTTGATCCTGGCGTTGCTGTCCATCCCGTTGACGGCATTCATGCTCACGTGGCGCCGGCCACTGGATGAGAAGGCCACTTCCTGGATGACCTGGACGGTGTGGCTGATCCCTATGGTGGTCTATTTCAGCCTGACTACCGGCTTGTGGCACACATATTACCTGATTATGCTGGGTCCAGGCATCGCCGCTCTGAGCGGGATGAGTGTATGGGCACTGGCGCACCTGTTCCAGCGCAATCGCCTGGCAGGCTGGCTGGCGATCCTGATACTGGTCGTAACATGCCTGGTGTATGAAATGGCGATCATAAACAAAACCCTCTCCCCATCCGGTTGGCTGATCGAGCTGGCCATTCTACTCGCGCTGACCGGCTTGATACTGGCAGCTTGCCGTCCCGTTGGGGTTCGCAACCTGGCCGTATACTTTCTTGTACTCAGCCTGACCCTCGCTCCGTTTGCCTGGTCATTTGCCAGCGTCGTGAACAGTACTACCGACAGCAATCTTCCGCATTCCGGTCCGGTCAGAAACATTAACCGTCCGGCTAACACTCAAAAGGATACATTGAATGTCTTTCAGAATGCCGTGTTGGAGATCACGCTGGCGAACACCGCACCGGGGAGCTACCTGCTGGTAGGGTTGAATGCCAACCAGACCGCACCTTATATTCTGGCTACAGGCAGGCCGGTTTTGACGTTGGGTGGGTTCACCGGAAGCGACAACATTTTCAGCCTGGATGAATTAACCGCTCGCTTCCAATCAGGTGAATTGCGTTATGTATTGTCGGGCGGGGGAATGGTTGACCGCAAGGTGGAATTCAGCCAATGGGTACGGCAGAACTGCCAGGTCGTGCCGCTGCCGGGAGTTCACCCGGTGCAGATAAACCCACGGACGAATCTACCCCAGGCGGGGCAGCCCGGCGGGCAGCAGGATCAACTGTTCGATTGTGGCTGATTATTTATTGACGCCACCCATATCCGCAGGATAAACATTGCGGTTTATGCATGCAGATCATCGCTCCACACTCAGGGCAGATCCATTTAATATTTTCACTCTCGACTAATTGATCGATGCCGTTTTTCCGGATGGCGTTCAGATTGTCGATCGGGCTGGCGCCATACTTGGTCCGGTAGCGCTTATCCAAGTGGGCCAGGAGCGCACACGGAAAATCGCCACAGCCAAAGCAGTACTCAAAGGCCCCTTTTGCCAGCTTGTCACAGTTTTTTATCCGGCAAGAAATGCAGGATTTAGATTTATTAGTATCATCAGCCCGGCAACCAGGACATGCTTTCTTTTCCCTTCCATAGGCCATGCAGAGCCGGCAATTGATCCCGCAGGGAGCAATCAGGTTTGGGTTGGTCAAGTTTATTTGCATAGGTTCAACCTCCATACCCTTGAGGGTTTTCTTCACCAGCCAGTATAGCTCTGAAATCGGCCAACTCCTCGGGATATGAAACTGGATCGAACTCGTCAAAACTATTCTCTCGAGGGAGTGTTATATGGAGACTGTGCATGGCATTCGTACCTGCATGCGACTTTCAAACACCTTGTCATTTGCATGCTTTACTATCATCAGGAATCGTTGTCGCAACTCGGGTGGGTAATACCACCAAAGCGTCGCACCAATATCAACGGCCGGGTCTTCCAGCGACTTAGACTCCAGATCCACCAGGAAAAGTTGCCCATCAGTTGAAATAAACCAGCAGGCATTGCAGATATCGTTGTGCGAGGCTACCAGACCTGTTCCCCGAAAATCGTTAACCTGTTTTTCTAGATGGTCCAGGATCTCATCTATGAAGTCAGCGACCGTTGGAACCTGTGACTTATAGCGTTCCCTTATTGGGCCTACAAGGTCTCAATTTCCAGCTAACAGATCCTTTATCTTACCCATTTAACCTTCCAACCGATTGCACAATACTTATTCCATTGATTGTTTTGTTTTTTGTAATTCCTTGAGGAGTTTCAACCGAAACGATGGAAAATACCTGGCAGCCTTAAGGACACGATCCGGATTGTCTACAGTGATGGGTTCACCTGCCCAACGCGACCAGGTTTTTGTGCTGATCGGATTGATGTGCATGGCTTTTATCATGAAGGCGGCAACCTCGGCATCGGTCAGGGGCTCGGCCAGCGCTGCGAACTTATGCCAACCGGCCTGAACGCGGACATGCGGATCAGCCTGGATATTCCTCCGCCAGTCTGTATTGCCGCCCCAGCCCGCAGTGATAATCATGTGACCTGTCTGTTCCTCCCGGCGGTATTCAAGCGGTGTATATCTCAATTTTCCACTTTTACATCCTGTGGTGGTCAGAAGGAGAATGAAACTGCCAAAGAGCGGTAAGCCGAGCTTATAGAATACCACAGGCATCTTGAAAAGCCATTTGAAGACCGGACCGGGATGATCCTTGGGGACCAGGCGGGTCATGAGAATTTCTTCCACATGCAAGGCGAATCGTTCGAAATTTGATACCGGTCGCTCAACCATTCAGTTATCACCTTCATTTGAAAATAAAAAAAACTTTCACGATAATCCGCTAAATGCCTAATTAATGGACGATCTGATATAAATTTCCGGTTCCCATGCTCCACAAGTGGTACATTTCAGAACATATTGTAATTTCACTGTGTATAAGATCATTCAAATGGATCCGGGCATAGTCCCTGCTTTTGTAAAGACCGCTGGATGGTAAATAGAATACTAGCGAGTCCGCGTGTCCTTCCACACAAGTATTTCGTCCGATCTGTCTGTAAAGAAATCTGCACAATTTCCGTCACCTCTTCCGGTGAGCCCGCCGTCTGGGGCACAGATATCATCCCCTTTGACATCATATAACGCACTGAACTGATCACAACACTGCTGTGGAACGAAGTATACGGTTTGACCCTGGTATTCGTAACGCCAGATCGATTGAGGTGGATTTCCGACCGGTTCACTTTGGAATTTGTGGATCAACCGGTCGATCCATTGCGGATTCTCCGCTATCGTGGATTGAGAACATCCAGTCATGGCAATCAGGATAATCGCGATGATAAGAAAAAGTCTGTTCACGGATTATCTTCTTTCGAAAAGCTGACGAACAGCTTGTGTTATACCCCTGCAGTGCAGGGGTTGGCAGCAGTGGACAGGCGGGATGCCTTCTCAATTATGGCACAGTTCTGGAAAACCACCACATGCGCAGCTGCCGTTGGGCACTCGGAGCCTTGATCTATTTCACCTCATCAGATATCAAGTGGAAATGAAGCTGCGGTACGTCTTGATAGATCCCGCCGTTGGTTATGAACCGATAGCCGCTTTCCTCTAATTTGAACTCCCGTACCAGGCTCTGCACCATATCGATCAGCTCGCGCATGAATGTCGAATCATCAGTGGGTAGGTCCATCAAGGAAGTATACGGCCGCTTGGTCGTTAATAAGATATGCAATGGATAACCTGGTTGCGGGTGATGGAATGCCATCAAAGTGCTTGTTTCACGCAGGCGTTTTACCGGAACGGCAATGCTCATATGCCTGAACACCCAGCGGATCATATGGCGGCGGATTTTACGCCACGTAAGAAACTGAAACCGTCGATCCCTTTTATTCTTATTCGACTTTTCATCCGAGGTGCCCTGCCCCAATTGGAAGAGATTCAGGGTGATCAGGATGTACCAACTCAACAAAAACAGGACGGAAAAGATCAGGATGTAGATCCCTATCTTTGGCACGTAGAGACCAAGTGCGAGTACGTTGGCCAGTATCCCCATAAATGCGGTAGCTTTGTTGAAGCGTTTATCCTGCAGCATGACAATGGAGAGGATCACCAGGGCAACAGATCCGAGGATCAAAGACACATGGTAAGCCGTGCCGGTGTATACAGCCAGCATCGCCTCCCCTGCCGCGAGGAAGAGAGCGCGCTGCGCATCCGTGCCCGCAGCCGCGTATTGCCCGCCAAGGGTAAGCATACTGACGGCCGGGTTGGATGCGAAAAGGGCGGCAATCCCGACCAAGCCAAAAGCCACAGCAATGAGCATGAACGGTTCGTTGGTCCTGCGCAGGGCAACATACAGGGCGAGCAGGATCGGTATCAGGAGGGCATTGTCGATGACATACAGGAGATCGAGCGCCAGGAATCCCTGAAGCACATTGTCCTGGAGCAGGGTGAAGGTTTCGATGGCAGTACCAGGCGGTGGCCGGAGGATGAAGACGATCATCTGGACCACGATCAACACGGCTGTAAGCAGGGCAGCCATGCCGGCCACTTTATAGAGCCAGTTCCAGTGAGACTCTTCAGGTTTGGTTTCTAAAACTTGTCTTCGTGGTGACATTTGCTTTCCTCGTTTTGGTGGGAATCCGCCTATCTATTAAATCTACTTCGATTTTACTGTAAATCAGACCTGCCAGGTAAATGCAAGTTGAAACCAGCCCAACTTCTATTGGGGTTTGTCATGCAGTACTCTGAAAGGCGTTGGAGCTAGCCTTGGTGGACTTTAAGGTAGAGAGATATCGATATAGTCAAACCGACCAATGAGGTCAGCAGTAAACTTTCCTTTATCAACATTCGATACACCCAGGCAGATGCTGGGATCTTCGAAGAAACTACCTTCTCCACCAAGTCGCTGCCAGTCATCGGTTTTTATTGCATAGTAACCCGTGGCGGAATTCTCTTCGATCACCAGACGGAGATATAGATCGGTTTCTGTAAATATCTTTTTGAAAAATCCACTGCCACCTGATAACTTGTATTCCATAAACACACCGCTGCCACCCGACAGGCAGGGACCGCAATATCCACGGTTTATGGCTATAAAGTGAGTGCCATCTTTATAAAGATAAAGTGTGGCTTGTTGAAAGTCTTTGGTCGGATTGGCATCGAGATGCATGGTGACTTGAAAATCACCGGAGGGCGCATCCCTGCACAAGAGGTTGCTTTGATAACCATCCAGCAGCAGGGATGAATCTTCACCCCGAATCTGCATCCAGCCATCGTCTGTAATCTCCCAGCGCATCGGGTTTTCATCGCTCCAGGTCCAGCCCGCCTGGATACCTCCCGTAAAATCATCCCTGAATATCAGACCTTCAGGGGTGTTGGTGGGTTGCAGTGTCTGGGTTGGTTCGGGAGTATTGGTGGGAAGGGGCGCCGATGTTTCCGTTGGCTCTGGAATGGAGGTTGGTGTCGATATTGGTTGAGCTTGACAAGCGGTTATGAAAATCGTCAACAATACCGAAATGGAAAATAACCTGACCGTACTCATAAGACACCTCCTTCGTTATATTCTTAATAAGTCTGTTAAATAATATAATACTATTATACAACGGGAATCAAGTTGATATAACATGTTTTACCATCCTAGAGGATTGTCGCAGTATTGCAGAGGGTTGAACGATTGAGTGTTTTAGGAAACAAAAAATCCCGGAAACCGGGTATGAATTTGGGGTAGGCATCCCCAGGGTTTATTTCATGATCAACGGCAAAAACCCACACGGGTATTTCGACAGTTCCAGGTAGATCTGGTAATTGCCGGTGTACATTCCAAATAAATCGTCAAAAGCCAGGATCGTGTACGTTCCAGCACCCGGCAAAGAACAACCGGCAATCTCAACTATCACTGCATCCGGGCTGTGCTTTTCGCAAAGTTTCGTCCCATCCGAGCCGTAGATTCTTACCCCGGGCCAAAGACTCCCCGATGTTTGGCTCATTCTAACCAACACTCTGTCACCCTCGCTGGCGGTAAACGTATAGGTGTCCATTTCTGCGGATGTAACGATCGACCCGGTTAATGTCTGCCCAAACGTGATGGGCACTGCATTACCGGGGTTGTTCAATCGTTGCAGGTAGATATGGTAATCGCCGGTGTACATTCCATATAAATCGTCATATCCCAGGATGGAGTATGTGCCGGTACCGGGCAATGCACAACTGGTTATCTCGGCGGTCGTTGAGTCTGTACTGTGTTTTTCACAGAGTATCGTCCCATCCGGACCATAAACCCTGACCCCCGGCCAAAGATTCCCCGATGATTGGCTCATTCTGACCAGCACCTTATCCCCCACACCGGCAGTAAAAGTGAAGGTATCCATTTCTGCGGGAGTAGGGATCGAAGCGGGCAGGGTCTGCCCAAAACTGATGGATACCGGATCACCCGGGTTGTTCAAACGCTGCAAGTACAAATGATAATCATCAGCATACATTCCATAGGAAGACTCATAAACCAGGATGGTGTAGGTTCCGGCGCCTGGCAAAGAGCAACTGGCTATCTCGGCGCTCGTTGAGTTAGTGCTGTGTTGTTTGCAGAGCTTCGTCCCATCAGGAGCGTATACTCTTACCCCCGGCCAAAAGTTAGCCAATACTACTTTACTAATCCTGACCAGAACCTTGTCTCCCGCAATAGCTGAAAAAGTATAGGTATCCATTTCTGCGGGTGTAGCGATCGATGCAGGGAGAGTCTGCCCAAAGGTTATGGATACCGGGCTGCCCGGGTTGTTCAAGCGTTGCAGGTAGAGGTGGTACTCGCCGGTGGTTTCACCCGATAATCCATCACCAGCCAGGATGGTATGGGTTCCCGTGCTTGATATAGAGCAACCATCTATCTCAGCGGTCGTTGAGTCTGTACTGTGTTTTTCACACAGTATCGCTCCACCGGGAACATAAACTGTCACTCCCGGCCAAAGACTCCCTGATACTGTTTTACTCATCCTGACCAGCACCCTGTCGCCGGAATTGGCTGTAAATGTATAAGCATCTGTCTCGTCGGCGGCAGTGATCGAGCAATGAATTGTCTCCCCGAAGTTGATCAATGCAGGGCAATCCGCAAGAGGTGCCGGAAGGGCGCTGTTCGCCGATTGTGCCAAAGCTGATTTCGGGTGTATGCCAAACGGTAAAAGAAGGATGAACGGTAAATAGATAACTATCCAGAGGGTTCTGCCAGCTGAAAGAAGTCGGCGGGCTGGTTTGAAGTTGAGTGAAGAATGCTGCGTTGTATTCATACTTGACTCCGGCTTAGTGATGTCTTGAAAAGAAAATCAAGCTACTGTTTTGGGCATTTCAGGATCCACACTATAATCCCCTGCATATTATTTCTTGCTCTGTACCACCCCATCATAAAAAGTAACCAGCAGCGAGTGGGAGATCGTCTCATCGGATTTATCTTCCGGCCACCAGGCGAAGGTATCTGCCCGTTTCCCGGCAAGGTGAAAGAATTCTGTGCTCCAAAAAAGCATACCCGGGGAGCCCAGGATCGAGACCACCTCATCATAAGTCATGCCCACCGTGATCTGGTCGAATTGCGTGACGGTGGTGCGATGGTTCCGCTTGGGCATGCTGTTGATCCCATCCCACGAAAAAGACTTTATTGAGATTGTCCGGTTGGACCCAAGCAATGACACCCTGATCTCACAACCACCCTGATCGAACTCCCAAACGGTCCCCGGTGGAAGCTGGGGAACTGCCGGGTGTTCGTCTGTACTTGCAGGGGGCGTGAGTTGAGGTTCTTCCCCCGGGTAGCCCATCACCTGGACGATATCGTCGTAGGTCATGCCCTCCGTGATCTGGTTGTAGCGGCTGACTGTCATATCGTATTCGGCAAGTGCAACGGCCGGGTCCCGGGTGGGTGAAGCGGGCAGGCAAGCTGTCAGCAGTCCAATGCAGACGAGAGATGCGGTCAATTTCCAGCCCTTGGCAAATTTCATATTTCCACTCCTGTTCGAGGTCTGCCCTTATTGTACACGATTTCACAGATGGCGATAGTCAGAAATATCGAAATACTGATTCAAAGTTGACTAAGGATCCGCCAATTCCTAAAAAAGAATTGACAGGATCAGATATCGGCTTTTGTGAGGTTCCAAAGTCGGAGAAACATATTTGCATTAAAGGTACGAAGTAGATCATTAGACCAGCTCATCCTCTGTTTCCGAAAACCCTCGATAGCATGAAACAATTTATATGTTATAGTAAAAGATATTATTCACAAATCAAACCGGGAAGCTGGTAGCACATTACTTCCAATTTTGATCTTTGGAATCATGACGATAATCTATTCCAAAACGGAGAAACCATGGATATCGCAACAAGAATGAGAATTACCAATCAGGTTCTATCTATACTGTGGTTGATCGCCAGCATGATCTGCCTTTTCGGGAAGATCAAGAATCCCTTCGTGAATGCAGCCAGGTACCTGACGTGCATTTTGGGGATCATCATTTCGATCGGCCACTTTGTCTACGTAACCTTGGTACCTTACGATTACAATTCAGGCATCTATAGAAACCTGGTTTTGGTTAATACGGTTGCTGTAATGGTGGCGCTGATGATCTGGGCAGGTGGCATGAACCGCCTCAGACGGAAAAGGATGACCAAATCTATTCCCCCGCAATAGAGACGCCATAATCACTGTCCATCAATAAAAAAAGCCCATTTCTGGGCTAATCTGTCGGGGCGGTTCCCCCGAAGTGCCCTAGTGGAACATCCCACAAAAGCATGTGACAAGTAGGTCAGGCAGGGGCAGGCTCCCAAAGAACCCTGGGGTATCCAGGGCAGGCGGGTGCTTATGCCCCTGCATAACGGGCTCGGGGATTTTATCACCCCTGTACTTGGGGGGGAACCCACGACCACGCTCCACTATGTAAAAAGGAAAGTCGGGGCAGGCACCCGCAGAACCCTCACAGAACCGACGCCAAGGGTGTGCACCGCAGGGCAGGCGGGGGCCTACCCCCCTTAGTACGGGGGCTATCGGGCACCCTAAGAGCGGGTACAGGCACTCGTCATCTTGTTCCGATTACTTGAATCTCGAACCAGGACACCCAGGAGGGACTGTCGAGGGTTTCAATGCGAATAAATTGAACGTCCTCCATAGGCTTTTCCGGTTTGTAAGTCAGCCATTGCATGTCACTCGTGAACTGGTCGAACTGGTGCACCTCTGTAAATTCATTCTGCAGGCCACGCACCAGGATGCGATGCCGGGTATCCCCGTCCGGGGATTGCGCCGTCAGCAGGCGGATCTCGGTAATCTCCGCCGGCTCTCCCAGGTCAACCTCGATCCATTGCGGAGCAAAATCACCCGACCCCCAGTATTTGAATTCATCGCCATCCACTGCCATCCCGGGTGGATTACTCTGAAGATATTTCGATGCAGTAACTACCTGATTCAAAGCCAGATTCCCGGCAGATGGCAGGGTCTTCGTCACGCTCACTGCCGTTTGTGGACAAACCGATTCCCGCCCTGCCGCACAATACTCGAGCTTGCCTGCAATCATTGTCATCCAGACCTGCAGGTCTTTGAGTGCTTCGGGGGCAACGGACAGTGGATTACCGGAAAGGACGATGAGGTCGGCATGTTTGCCCACTTTCAGGCTGCCGATATAATCTTCCATCGATACCGCGTAAGCCGGTTCCAGGGTCAACATCTGGAGAGCTCGCTCAACTCTGATGCGATAGGCTGCCACCAATGGAACCGGTTTGCAGGTCGAACCATCCTCTGAAATATACTGATGGGTGACCATGCCGTAGAGCTGCATAATGGGATCCAGGCTTCTCTGAGAGTAACGGGCATCAGGGTCCACCGTCCAGCCAAAATCGGTTTCAATGTAGGCATGGATCCCAAGGCCTGGCAAGGCGTAACGATTCACATACCAGGCATATCGATCCGCGCCAAAATCAGGCAAAAAGACCTCAGGATCGCAAAAGTCTCCATAGCCTCGTACGGAAGCGCCGATATCGAGATCTGCATAACGAGGCAACAGGTCAGGACGAGCCAGACTGTTATGCTCGATCTGATGACGATATTTCTCATTGGGTTGTCCGGCAAGGGCAAACTCAATGGCATTCAGTGCAGTTTCGATGGCACGATCACCCATTGCATGAAAAGCCACCCGGTAGCCTGCTGTCTGGGCGGCTGCCACCACTTGATTCAGTTCCTCCTGAGACCAGTACAAATCACCCCGTTTGGTGCCACAGATACCACTTTTGAGGGTCGGTGAGTCAGGCGGGAATGGGTCGCTTAACGCCCAGCAGCCACGGATCGGGGTAAAACTATCGCCATCCATATAGATCTTGATGCCGGGAATACGTAAATATCGGTTTGGGTCGAGGATCGGGTCGTGCCCGGGGTACCAGGTCTTCAGGAATACTTTTGTGCGATCCGCATTGAGGATACCATCGTTATAGCTGGGGAAGAGGTTGACCCTCAAACGCAAGCTGCCAGCCTGTTCGGCGCGCATCAACGCGTCGAGGAACCCCGCATCCGCCCACATTTCATTCAAGGTGGTAAATCCATAACGGATGGCAACCTCCTGAGCTTCATCAAGCGATTTCCCCTTCCTCGCCGGGAATGCCAGGATGTGGGTGTGCCCATCCACGAATCCCGGCATCACTGTACGACCTTGCAGGTCAACAACCTGGGTATCCGGACCTTTGAGGGAGAGAATCTCCTGATCGGTACCGACGGCCTGGATCAACCCATCCCGCAATGCGATGGCTTGTGCCAGAGGTTGATTTTCCTCCATGGTTATGAGGGTGCCATTGAAGAAGATCGTGTCAGCCGGTTCCCCGGCCGGGGGTGGAGTCTCGCTCACGACTGACGGTTCAGTTATAAACGGCGGTAATGTAGTCTGTGATGGACCGCAGGATGCGGCTCCAAGGATTATGATAAAAGATAAAAAACTTACCCAGCGCTTTTGCATTCTCATCACTGCTCCCTTCTCAACTCATTGGCGAATTCATTCCCTGACCGCCATTCTACCGTGGACTTAGCCTTCCGGTTTGTGATAACTGATCTATCGCGTCCGAATGTCCTTCCATGCAAGTTTTTCAGCGGAACCGGCTTTAATGAAATCCTGGCACTTCCCATCCCCTTTTCCGGTTAAACCGCCATCCGGTGCACAGAGCGCATTCCCATTGACATCCTATAACATGCTGAACATATCACGGCACTGTTGGAGAACAAAGTATACGATTTGATCCTGGTATTCGTAACGGCAGATCGATTGGGGTGGATTTCCGACCGGTTCTTTCTGATATTTGTGGATCAATTGGTCAACCATTGGGGGTTTTCTGACGGTTGGATCGAGAACAACCGGTAATGGCAATCAGGAGAATCACAACGGAGAGATAGAATTTGATCACGGAGCTACTCCTTTCGAGCGAGCAGGTAAAGGTTTGCGTCTTTCCCGTGGATCTGAGTTACTCCTTCCCATTATCACATATTTTTGATAAACCAGTTTATTTGCGGCATGCCCTTCTTCATCCACCGGACATATCTTCCGGGTTTTCGCATAAAGTCGCTCATTTGCCAAAGATCCTCGATAGCACATCCCGAAAGAGCATGGGACAAGTTGGGGGCGAGCGGGGGCTTACGCACCCCCAGAACGGGTGCCTATAGGGGGACATGAACACTTGACCTTGCGTGTCTTATTATAGTCAAATGATCGTTGTGTAAATATTAGAAAAAAAAATAGCCCTATAATGGTCTATAAAGTCGGGGCGGACCCCTAAAGAACAAGGGGGAGGGCATCCAAAGAACCCTCAAAGTACAAACGCCATGGGCGTGCACCACAGGACAGGCGGGGTGCTTACGGGTACATGAACCCTTGACCACGCATGTTAGGAAGGCAATCCAAAAAATCACCCGAAAATTAGAATTTTAGTAGTGAGTTTTATGAAATCGGTATAATCATGGTCGCATTCAGCCGCTCGCAGAAGCGAAGTGGAGACGAGTCGGCATAAAGCGATGTTTGGCGTTTTATTTGACCTTATAAACACGTATTTCATAGCTGCCATCGGTAAATATTCTTGTAAGCTTGAACCGTCCAAATAGGTTATCATATTGTGATGTTTCATTTTTATATCGTTCTGGCTCTTGATAAAATCGCCCATACATACCTTGACTACAAACCAAGTAATCGAAGCCTTGCTCAACATACCACTCTGGCTCGTGTTCTATCATACTTCCAAAACCCTGCACAATAAACTGAGATGGATTAATAAATGGAGAATATGACTCGATAGCAACTTTGGCATCATGCGGCAAATTGTTGTCTATCCATATTCTTGCAGTCTCGCGACTATTCACTGTCGTTAAGAGTTGGGTATCTGTTATTGTCTTTGAGATCGGAAGCGTCAGAAAAGCAATTGTGAGACCGGCAAGAACTGAAAGAAATAGCCTTTGTGATGATTTTGTTTGCAATGTTCTGAGTTTATCGTACAAGATTATCAAAAACCAAGCTGCCAACAAAAACAAGAAAGGAGTCAAAGGCAGAAACGTTCGGTCATTTCTTACAATAAAGCTACTGATAAACGGAAAGTACACCAAGGGAAAAATTGATAGCAGGATAATCTCTTTGGGGTGCAAAATGGAACCGTATAAAATTCCTAAAACGGAGAGCAGATAAAGACCGCCACCAGTCTTCCATATATAATTCAAGTACCACTCCAAACTGTTTCCTTCCATACCGGCGTGTCCCGTAGAATAATGTTGAGCTTCAAATCTAAAATCAATCAGAAACTTGGTTGAGTCTAATAAAACATAGGGAGTGGTCGCGAGAAATCCCACTCCACATAGCAATAAAGCAAGATACAGTTTGGGTTGTTTGAACCCCGCTTTACCATAGTGAAGGAAATGCGCCAAAATTAAGGGCAGTACAATCAGTCCCCCGTTGTATTTACTCGACACTGTAAGACCCACGCATATACCGGCTATGACATAATGCCAAGTCTTACCTTTCTGGTATACAAGGATTGATGCCAAGAACGAGGCTAATAAAAAAAATGTTACAAAAGTGTCTGGTGTTATTAGGCGACTATGCCAAACGTTGGAAGGTGAAATAGCTACCATCAGCGAGGACAACACTCCCACTGCAGTTCTACCTGCAATTTGCTTGCCGACGAAGTAAACCAACCATACAGTTCCCACCCCAAAACAAATTGTGATAATACGCCCGAGTAAGACGGTGGTTGGCATTTGGGCTTGTGTGACTCCCATTGCCAACACAAAAGGAGGTAGTATGTTGTTGGGCATTTGAAAAACGCCTATTAGTTTTCCAAGAAGGTAATACGGTATATAAGCAAGAGCATTGATGTAGAAGAACAGTGAGGGGTAATTAAAGAAGTGGGGATTCAAATCACCCGTCTTGAATATGTTTTGACTGATTGTTATGTAGGTGGGTTCATCGGGGTGGTATATATACGGCAAATCGTAATTTACCCCCCACACTCTCAACGCAAGAGATATGAGGAGTATAATGCCAATAAGTATTGACTCTCTATTGACTTGTTTCATCTGTCTGACTAATCGCATAACTTTGGTTGTACAACTTGTGGATACGCTTCATTTTATCTGGTTATTAATACAATGAAGGAAATTATACAACTCTAATCGACTTTGGGCAGCAATTACATTATTGTATTTATTGGCTGCTCGTATTAAAGCAATGACAAGCCTCAAAGTACATTCAATTGATTTGAATAATATGACCATCTATCAAAATCATGCTGATAGTGTAATAAATCTATGGATACAATATTGTTGCCAATAGAATATCTGTCATGTATCGCGAAAGAATGGCGTGAAATTGTTTATAGAGAGTTGGGCGATAATTGTTATTGGTATCCAGTTCTTAGCACTGATCAATTATGATTTCAACAAGTAGAGAATATCGGAAGTATTGATTCCAGAAATAATGCCTGAGGAAAGGGATAAAAGATAATGTCTCAAGGCTGGAATTAAGTACAAATCTACACAAAAAATTTCATCTTGGGCATGGTATTTATGTTGTCAAGAATTCTAGAGATTTTGAAGAGTTCCAGGCATAATCACAAAACATGGGGCATGAAGACACTGGAACAACTTTAAAGTATTACAGCAAGTTATCCAATAACGATATCAAAGATGTCATTCTAAGATGTAAATATAAAAAGACCAAATTGTGAAAATATAATGTCACAAAAAGGGTCTTTTTTGAGGTCATTTTGTCGGGGCGGACACCCTTAGAACGGGTGCTTACGGGGATTTGCACGTCCTCCTCTGGACGCCTGAACGGCGTGTGTTTTTTCCAGGAAACCCGAGACCTCACTCTTGGTTTTTAAAAAGAAAAGCCCAATTAGCTGGGCTATAAAGTCGGGGCGGAGGGATTTGAACCCTCGACCTCGCGGTCCCGAACCGCGTGCTCTAGCCGGTCTGAGCCACACCCCGATTGAGCGAGATTATACCAGATAACCGGCCTTCAAAAATTACCCGGATTTCCATATTTATGAATTTGCCCGCCATAAAGACAGTCTATTTACTGGAATCCTTGATCAACAAATAGTCAAGTATGTTATCCCGGTTAACCAGATGACCTGTGGAATGCGGATAGGTGGTTTTAAACTGAATGGGAGCATTCCAGCTTTGTTTCGCCCACTTGCATTCATAATATTCGATCTCCTTTGCTGTGGTTTCAAGGTAATCAATCTCCGCTCCCTGATAATTCCTCCAGAAATACCCTTCCACGCGCCTGCCGGTATTTTGGTTCATTTTCGTGCGCTCGCTGATGAACAGATTTTCAAATAATGCGCCTTTATCCTGTCTCAGATCAAGTGGATTAAAATTATTGATCAGGGCATTCCGAATACCCACATCAACGAAGTAAATTTTCCTTTTTTTACCCAGTTCGTTACGCAAATTACGACTATAGGGTTTAATGTGGAAAATAATAAAAGCTTTCTCCATTAAATCCACATATCGAGCTATGGTAGCTTTGTCAACTCCCAGTGCTGAACCTAATTCGTTGTATGATACTTCACCACCCGCTTGAAGTGCCAGCATTTGAATAAGTCGATGTAACACTTCAGAATTTTTTACTGTTTGATATTGCAACACGTCCCGGTAGAGATAACTCCCGGCGATTTCCGTGACCACATCCAATGGGTTGCCCTGGAGAACTGCATTCGGATACAAACCATAAATCAAAAAACTATCAAGGAGGCGGGATAACTCAAGTCTTGTATAGATTGACAGTAGTTCTGAAAGAGAAAAGGGAAATAAGAAAAACTCTACCTTCCTCCCTGTAAGGGGTTCCACAATTCGATCTGATAACTCAATGGCAGAAGAACCACTGGCGATTATTTGTGTATCCGGAAAATTGTCTACAAGCAATTTGAGTGTCAAACCAATATTCTCAACGCGCTGTGCTTCATCGATCAGTACCAACCGGGAACTCCCAATAAGACGTTTTAGTTCAGTGGACGTCTTGTTTTGTAAAGCAATGCGAATATCCGGTTCATCACAGTTCAAGTATTCTGACCGGTCTGTATATTTATGCTGGATAACCTTCAACAAGGTCGTTTTTCCAACCTGCCGCGCCCCATATAGGATGATTGCTTTCCCCTGGAACAGGACCTTTTCAATTCGTGGTTGTATAGCTCTGGGTATATATCCCATAATTAACTTTCCTTCTGGATATCAATACACCTATTTATATATAAAATGGGTGATTCCATTCACCTAATTATATATAAATCAGGCAGTTTGTCAATCACGATTTTTCTACATGCAATCTATCGCTATCCCCAGGCATCATACTGAGGTTACAATTACTAATATGGGTGCTTTTGACACTCACCAAAGTGAATGCGAATGGATGGTGACCAACACCATCGCAGCACGCGGGGTGCATGATACACGCGTTTTGGATGCGATCCGGCGGCTGCCGCGCGAGCTTTTCGTGCCGGAGGAACTGCGCTCCGAGTCCTATGCCGACTGCCCGCTGCCAATCGGCTGCGGTCAGACCATCTCGCAGCCCTACATCGTGGCGTTAATGACCGAGCTTCTGCACCTGCAGGGCGGCGAGAAAGTGCTCGAGATCGGCACCGGCTCCGGGTACCAGGCCGCTTTGCTGGCGATGCTGGCCGGCGAGGTGCATACCATCGAGCGGCATGCCGAGCTGTCTGAGCGCGCCCAAAAGATCACCCGACAGCTCGAGCTTGACAACCTTCACTTCCACGTCGGTGACGGCAGCCTGGGTCTGGAGGAGTACGCGCCCTTCGATGGCATCATCGTCACCGCCGGCGCTCCGCTCACCCCCCAAACGCTGCTGGATCAACTCTCTGACGGCGGGCGGCTGGTCATCCCGGTCGGCTCCCGCTTCAGCCAGGACCTGCAACTGTGGTGGCGCGACGGAAAGAAATTCGATTCCGAGTCGATCTGCCCGGTGGTGTTCGTGCCGCTCAGGGGCGTGCAAGGCTGGGACGGCAATGAAACCGGAGAATAATAAACATGTGGGAGGATGACGGGTATGCTGCTGACCATCCAGTATCTTGAAGATGCATCCACTATCGACCGGAAGACTCCGGCAGAATGGGCGGAGCTGCTTGACCGGGCATTTAATATCCTGCCGCTGACCCATGTTTTGATGGGTTGGAAAGTCCCCCCACCCATCCTGCAAGCCTGCGATAACATCACCTCTGCCCACATGGCCAGGCTGTACCGCTGGCACCCGCTGTTAACCGGCGATGGTGGTTTTACCGTCAAACCCGACTGGCGGGTGATCGGTCTGGATGGGAACCCGGTGCCGGCTTCCGCGGGCGGAGAGGAATTCTCCTTCATCTGCCCCAACCACCCCGAAGCAACCGAGATCATCCTCGATAATCTCAAGTATCAGCTTTCACAATTCGACTATCAGGGAGTCTTCCTCGACCGTATCCGTTACCCCTCACCCGCCACCGATGCGATCGACCAACTGGGATGCTTCTGCAAGCATTGCCAGAAGGCAGCCGCACAGCAAGGCGTGGATCTGATCGAGATCCGCCGGGCACTCAAACGCATGGCCTCCAATGCTTTGGGTACCATCGATCTGACGCTCGAACTGGTTGGCTGGCAGGAGTTCGGACAGTCACCGCTTTCACTCCTGCTGGCATTTCGCCAAACCAGCATCACGAAACTCATCGAGAGAGCCACCGACCTGGCGCTCGATCGCGGACTCGAGGTCGGTTTGGACTGCTTTACGCCGTCGCTTGCCCGTATGGTCGGACAGGATCTGGTGGAGCTGAGTTATCACGCCAGGTGGATCAAGCTGATGACCTATGCCCACACCCTTGGTCCGGCCGGGCTGCCCTTCGAACTGCTGGGGCTGATCGATACCCTGACAAAAAGAACCGGACTGACCTGGCCGGAGGCTGCCGGGCGCCTTTCGGAAACAGCCGGCTTTCGGATACCGGATAACCGGGAGGAATTGGTCAGGGATGGACTGCCGACCGAGGCACTGGTGGATGAAATGAGGAAAGTCGAGGGAATGTTGCAGTGCACAGCCCTGGCGGGTGTCGAATTGGTCGACCTGCAGGGGATCACCCATATTGATGATGGTCGGCTGGAGAAAGATCTCAGTGCGCTGACGTTCATCCGCACGGGAGGGCTGGCGCTTTCCTGGGACTTGCAATCTATCCCCATGCAGCGACTGGAACTGGTTAATAAAGTACTTTTCGGCTAGACGGGTTCAGGTAGTGGTATCCGGTACGATCACTGTGTACTTCTGCACCACGACGATACCTGCCAGGCAGATCACCCCACCCAAAATCTTGACCGGAGAAGGAATCTCACCGATCAGCAGCGCGCCCAGCGTCGTGGCGACGATCGGCTGACCGATAAGCGTGACCGCCGCTGCACCGGTTGGCAGGTGACCCAGAGCATGGTTGATCAGGTACCAGCCGATCACCTGCGAGCTGAGCGCCATCAGGAAGATCAGCCCGTAGGATTGCAGTGGTAGCGGCTGATCCAACAGTCCGCTGAAGAACACCACCGGCAACAGGATCACAACCCCGGTGCATGCCAGCAGCCAGGTGTAATACAGGCTGTCCATTCGTTCACGCACGCGTGCCGTGATCAGCAGGTAGATGCCGTAGGAGAAGCCGCACAGAATGCCGATCAGGTTGCCGGGGGAAGCGAGGAACGCCCCACGCCCGTCGCCGACCACGATCATTACCGCAGCCCCGACCAAAGCCAGTGCCAGGCCTGCCCAGAACGCCCAGCCCATCCTGCGGCGCAGGAACAGCCAGCTCAGCAGACCGACCCACACAGGGGCAGTGTTATCGAGCAGAGTGACATTCGCCACCGGGACGTAGGTGAGCGCCACGCACCACAGGGTCATGTTGATGGTGAAGACCACCGCACCCACCAGTGCCAGACGCCACTGTGTCAGGCGTGTCAGTTCGATACGACCTTTGCCGCGTACCAGGATGACCGCAGTCAGGATCACGGCGGCAAACAACAGGCGCCAGAATGCCACCAGGAAGCCATTGGCGTGGATGGCTTTGACAAAGATGGGCCCGGTGGCAATCATCAACAAGCCAAAGACCATGGAGAGGTAGGCAGATCTGGTGGAAGTGGTTTGGATCATAAGCGAGTTATTATACTGGTTTCGGAAGCCTTTTGGCTTATTTATGATATTATTAGCACAAAATTAGTAACTTTTATTGAGGGTATTGAAAATAAAAGGACGATCCCAAAGTATAAAATTATTTCTTGCACGGTTCCTCCTCAGATATTTATGAAGTTCGATGCTAAATCCAGGGATGCTATCCATCCATAAAGGAAACTCACGATGCTATGTCCTCACTGTAACCAAAAACATCCCAAAGGCGCCCAGTTTTGTCCGGTAACCGGCAAGAAAATCGTACTGCCGGATGTTTGCCCAAAATGTGACAAACCGGTTGATCCTAACTGGCTGCATTGCAGTAATTGCGGTCGAACGTTACAGCATTCGGCGGGGAACACCAATCAGCAAGCGGTACCGGCAACAAGCTTCCCTAGAGAGCCAGTACCGACGCCGGAAATCAAAAAGACCGGAGCAAGTTCGCCAAAAACACGCTGGCCGATCATCATTGGAGGTCTGATCATCGTTGGAGGACTCTGCGGGCTGATGATCCTGGCAGCGGTTGTATACAACACTTATCGTAAAAGCACAAGCCCAGCTGATATGGTCCTCACAGCAACCCAAACTTCCACTGTAACCCTAACTCCAACTGTAACCCTGACTCCCACGATAACAATCCTGCCGACGACTTCTACAAATGACCCGGGCAGGATTGCGTTTAACTCCACCCGCGATGGAAACCTGGAAATCTATGTGATGAACGCCGACGGCAGCAACCAATCCCGCCTAACCAGTAACCAGGCGGATGACTTAACTCCAACCTGGTCAGCCGATGGGCAGAAGATTGCATTCACCTCCAATCGCGATGGGGACTTTGAAATCTATGGGATGGATGCCGACGGCAGCAATCAAATACCCCTTACAAAAAATTCATCGGATGATGGTTTTCCCGACTGGTCAGCCGATGGCCAGAAGATTGTGTTCACCTCCAATCGCGATGGGAACTACGAAATCTACGTGATGAATGCCGATGGCAGCGATCAAACACGCCTTACGAATAATCCGGCGGATGACAGTTTTCCCGACTGGTCAGCCGACGGGCAAAAGATTGCGTTTTCATCCAACCCCGGTGGAAACGTCGAAATCTATGTGATGAACGCCGACGGTAGCGGACAAACCCGCCTTACCAACAATCCGATGGGTAACAATCATCCCGATTGGTCACCCGACGGAAAAAAGATTGCGTTTACATCTGCTCGCGATGGAAACCCTTCAATCTACGTGATGAATGCCGACGGCAGCGATCAAACCCGAGTCATCTCCATCTTTCCGGCGGAAAGCGCTTACCCCGACTGGTCACCAAATGGGCAGAAGCTCACCTTTCATTCTACTCGCGATGGGTATTATTCAATCTTTGTGGTATACCCCGACGGTAGCGATCTAACCCGTCTCACCAACAACCTGGCGAATGACTCTACCCCCTGCTGGTCAGTGGACAGATAGGAAATTATATTTACCACTATTCACGATGGAAGATTGGAAACCTTCATGATGAACACCGACGACGGCAATCAAACACGACGTATATGTAATAAAGCTTATGACTGGTTTGCCGAATGGTAATATTGATATCGACCAGCAACAAAAGCAACCCGAGTATTATTCCGGAGCGCTGACCCCGATTATGAATCAGAGATGTTTTTGTTGGTTGTGGATTCAGTGCATGGAGTTGGTTTGAACAAGTAATGAGGTTTGGCGGTTTTTATTGACCAAATCTATGAGTATACTTAAGTTGAATTATTAAACAAAGCCGTATAACAAGGAGACACACGATGTTATGCCCTCACTGTAATCAAAAACACCCCAAGGGTACCCAGTTTTGCCCTCTAACCGGCGAGAAAATCATACTGCCGGATGTTTGTCCAAAATGCGGTAAACCGGTCGATCCAAACTGGCTGCATTGTATTTATTGTGGTCGAAAACTAAAACGGGCAGAGAAGAACTCCAATCAAGCAGCAGGCTCACCTCTAACGCCTGTAACGTCGCCGGAAATCCAAAAATCCAGGGCAAGTTCTTCAAAAAAACGCTGGTGGATCATCATTGGCAGCCTGATCATCATTGCAGGGCTCTGCGGACTGATCTTCCTGGCAGCAGTTCTATACAACAATTACCGGAAAGGCGCAAACCCTGGCAATGTAGCCCCCACAACAACATTCACTCCCACGACAACCATCCTGCCGGTGCCTACTACGAATGGCCCAGGCAGGATTACGTTTGCGTCCAATCGCGATGGGAACGAAATATACGTGATGAACGCCGACGGCAGCAATCAAATACGTCTCACCAACAATAAGGCGGATGATGTCTATCCAGTCTGGTCAGCCGACGGGAAGAAGATTGCATATGCTTCCAATCGCGATGGGAACCTTGAAGTCTATGTGATGGACGCGGACGGCAGCAATCAAACCCGACTCACCAATAACCAGGGGGAAGACCTTTTTCCCATATGGTCACCCGACGGGCAGAAGATCGTTTTTGTTTCCAGTCGCAGTGGAAACTGTGATATTTATGTGATGAATGCAGATGGAAGCAATCAGATCCGGCTCACCACCAACCGGGCGTGTGATAATACTCCCGCCTGGTCAGCTGACGGGAAGAAGCTCGCGTTTATGTCCGACCGCGATGGGAACAATGAAATCTACGTAATGAACGCTGACGGCAGCAATCAAACCCGCCTCACAAATAATGAAGGCTATGACGGTTTTCCCACCTGGTCAGCCGATGGGAAGAAGATCGCTTTTACCTCCACTCCCGCTGGAATCTGGCAAATCTTTGTGATGAACGCCGATGGCAGCGATCAAACCAATCTCACCAACGATCAGGCGGATGACGCCTACCCTGACTGGTCAGTCGACGGGAAGAAGATCGCGTACCATACCAATCTCGATGGAAACCTGGAAATCTACGTGATGAATGCCGACGGCAGCAATCTAACCAACCTCACCAATGATCCGGCGGAAGACGGCAACCCCGCCTGGTCGGCCGACGGGCAGAAGATTGCGTTTAATTCCGATCGCGATGGAAACAATGAAATCTATGTGATGAACGCCGACGGCAGCAATCAAAACCGCCTTACGGATAATCAGGCGGATGACTTTACTTCCACCTGGTCAAGAGATGGTAAGAAAATTGCCTTTATGTCAGACCGTGATGGGAACTATGAAATCTATGTGATGAATACAGACGGCTCTAATCAAACACGGATCACAAATAATAAAGGCTATGACGGTTTCCCCACCTGGTCAGTGGACGGAAAGAAAATTGCCTTTATATCCGACCGCGATGGGAATTCCGAAATCTACGTGATGAACGCCGATGGCAGCAATCCAACCCGTCTCACCAACAACCAGGCAAATGACGCTTATCCTGACTGGTCAGCGGACGGGCAAATGCTTGTGTTTCAATCCAATCGCGATGGAAACCTGGAAATCTACCTGATGAACGCCGACGGCACCAATCAAACCCGCCTCACCAACAACCAGGCGGATGATGATTTTCCCACTTTATCAACCGACGGACAGAAGATAGCCTTTCAATCCTATCGTGATGGAAACTGGGAAATCTACCTGATGAACTCCGATGGCAGCAATCAAACCCGGCTCACACTCAACCTGACGGATGACGTTACCCCCACCTGGTCAGCAGATGGGCATAAGATTGCGTTTACTGCAAGCCGCGATGGATATTATGAAATCTACGTGATGAATTCCGACGGCACCAATCAAATCCGCCTTACGTATAATAATGCTTATGACTGGTTTCCCGACTGGTCACGTTGATATCACCCGGTAACAGCAGTAATCCGAGTGGAGTTTTTCCAGTATGCTGACACTGGTCAGGAATTCTAGGGGATTTTATTGGCAGTGGACTAAGTATGTGGAGCTGGTCTTAGTTGATTGCGAGGTTTGCTGTTTTTCCCTAAGGTCAGACCAATAAGTTGAATTATTAAACAAAGCTGATAACAAGGAGACGTGCCATGCAATGCCCTCATTGTGATCAAAAACACCCCAAAGACTCCCTGTTTTGTCCGGTGACCGGCAAGAAAATCATATTACCGGAGGTATGCCCAAAATGCGGTAAAACGGTTGATCCAGACTGGCGGCATTGCACTTATTGTGGTCGAAAACTAATTCGGTCAGAGGGTAATTCAATAACGCAAAAGGCACAGGCAAGAATGTCCCCTCAGGTACCCAAAAAAACGCCTGTGGAACAGGAAATCAGGGCACGTTCTCCGCTAGCCCCCCTACTGATGATAGCTGGGGGAATTGGATTGTTGATCATTGTGGCTGTGATCGTACTCTATGCTATTTGGAAAGGCACTGCTCAAGGAGACCTTGCTAGACCGATGAGGTCGCAAAGCGGATCGTCTGGCACTTGGATAAGCAATGGACCTGAAGGCGGAAACATTCGCACATTGGTGATTGACCCAATAACGCCAACCATCCTGTATGCAGGCACAGAGGGTGGAGGTGTTTTCAAAAGCACTAACGGTGGAGGGAGTTGGGGCGCGGTCAACAACGGCTTGATAACCGATAGCACTGTTTCCAACCTGGTAATTGACCCAATGACGCCGACAACAATCTATGCCGGAACAACTGGTAGTGGTGTATATAAAAGTACGAACGGCGGTAGTGACTGGAGCGCTGTAAACAACGGTATGACTACATATGCCTATGTTTACGCTCTGGCGATTGCAGCGACGTCACCATCCACCCTCTTCGTGGTAACTTATGATGGTGTGTTCAAAACCACGAACAGCGGTGAGCTCTGGAGCGAGGTCAATGCCGGCTTGAATTCCGGTCTGAATGATATAGAAGTTAAATCTCTTGTGATTGACCCGGTCACGTCAACCACCCTCTATGTGGTCACATCCGTAGGTGGTCTGTTCAAAAGCGAGGACGGTGGTGAGAGTTGGAGCGCGATCAACACTGGCCTGCCCGATGGCACAGTTTCCATCCTCACGGTTGATGCAACAAATCCAACCACCCTCTATGCGGTGACAAGTGGTGACCTGTTCAAAACCACGAACGGCGGTGAAAACTGGAGCCCGGTCAGCATCAGCCTGGATAACGGAATGACCTTTTCCTTTATTGACACCCTGGCAATTGACCCGGTGACGTCGAACACCCTCTACGCAGTAACAAATAACGGGATGATCAAAAGCACGAACGGCGGTGGGAGCTGGCTCTCGCTCGACACCGAGATGGCAAACCATTTCTCAATTTCCACTTTGGCAATTGATCCGGTGACACCAAATACCCTCTATGCAGGAAAAGATGGTGGTGGCATTTTTAAAAGCACTGACGGCGGTGAGAATTGGATCGCCGTGAATACCGGGCTGACTGCGACCTCTATTCCCCACCTGGTGATCGATCCGGCATCGCCAACCACCCTTTACGCGGGAACATCCATCGGCGTTTTTAAAAGTACGGACGGCGGCGTGAACTGGAGCGAGGTCAACAGCGGTCTGAACGACGGCTATCTCACCCCTTCCGTTCGATCCCTGGTGATGGACCCAACCACGTCGACTACGTTATATGTAGTAACCTATAATGGCCTCTTTAAAAGCACGAATGGCGGTAATAGCTGGAACGCGGTCAACCTCGGTATGGACACACCTCTGGTTAACACTCTGGCAATTGACCCGATAGCGCCAACCACCCTGTATACGGTAACATACGACGGCTTGTTCAAAAGCACGAACGGTGGTGGAAACTGGAGCTCGGTCAATAGCAACTTTCTCCCCGGTCAAACCTTTACCTCCATAAATATTCTTTTGGTCGACCCGGTAACATCGACCACTCTCTATGCAGTAACTTACAATAGCGTATTCAAAAGCACGAACAGCGGGGAAAATTGGAACGCGATCAATACCGGTTTGGCTTCCAGTCCTTTAGTGTATACGCTTACGATAGACCCGAAGACACCAACGACACTGTATGCAGGAACATCGGATGGCGTGTATAAGAGTACGAATGGTGGAGGAAACTGGAGCGCAGTCAATACTGGCTTGGCTGAATATACATCTGTTCATACCCTTGTACTTGATCCTGCGGTACCAACGACACTCTATGCGGGAACCTCCGACGGCGTATATAAGAGTAAGAACGGTGGTGGAAATTGGAGCCCCGCCAGCGTCAGATTGATGAATGATATCTCCATTTCTTCCATGGCGATTTACCCGGTAAATCCGACATCTTTGTATTTAGGAACACAGGGCAGAGGTGTGCTAATCATGGAAATAACACGCTGATCATGACAATCTAAAATCCAATGGTCCTTATCGACGCGTAGCCTTGTTTAATATGTTAGAAAGCACTTTACTCAAATGGTATCCGAATGATAGTTCAACCAGCTTGTGTATTCACATAATAGTGTGATTACCGAAGTGTTTTGATAGGATATTTATTCAAACCACTCCGGTTTAGGTGATGTTAAAGATGATCAGAACGTATTTTAAGAACGTTTTTATACTCTGACGAACTGGTCACTCAGCGGTGACTTATATGGTTTCCTCATAATGCGGAGAAAGGTGACAAGCTATGCAATGTCCTCACTGTGATCAAGAACATCCCAAAGGCACACGGTTTTGCCCGTTAAAAGGCAAGGAAATCATACTGCCGGATGTATGCCCAAAATGTGGCAAACCAGTAGATCCAAAATGGCTGCATTGTATCTATTGTGGTCGAAAACTAATCCAGGCAGATGGGAAGTCCATTCGACCAGCGCCACAGGTAACAGGGTATTCTCAAGTTTCGGCAACTCCACCAGGCTCAACAAAGCCCGGAAGACGTTTTCCTATAGCAACCTGTCTTCTGATAGCTGGAGGAATTGGATTTTTGATCATATTGGCGGTGGTGTTGATCTACGTTTTTCGGCAAGGGACAAAGTTTGCCCTCGTTCCAGACACCGCTCCCGCAGGAAGGATTGTGTTTGTCTCCAATCGCGATGGAAACACCGAAATCTACGTGATGGATGGTGACGGTAGCAATCAGACACGACTCACAAATAATTTTGAACAAATGAATGATAATTTTCCCGTCTGGTCGGCGGATGGAAAAAAAATTGCTTTCGTCTCTGATCGCGATGGGTACCAAACTGAAATCTATGTAATGAATGCCGATGGCAGCGGTCAAATCAACCTCACCAACAATCAATCGAATGACTATTATCCTGCCTGGTCACCGGACGGTCAAAAGATTGCTTTTGTATCTGACCACGAGGGGGAATACAAAATCTGTGTGATGAACCCCGACGGCAGCGCCCAAACCTGCCTTAATAACAGCGAGTTGGGC
The DNA here is from genome assembly GCA_963701225.1 of uncultured Chloroflexia bacterium. Classification (GTDB taxonomy): domain Bacteria; phylum Chloroflexota; class Anaerolineae; order Anaerolineales; family Anaerolineaceae; genus JAFGXF01. The sequence goes on from OY969578.1 coordinate 2,911,540, forward strand.
AACATTACCCCAAGCCTGGGGATGAATAGGGTGGATACCGACGAAGTGGGTGTTTCATGGTCTCCAGATGGACAGAAGATTGTTTATAGTTCAAGGCGCTCCGGGAACGCAAAAATCTACGTGATGAATACCGACGGCAGCGGTCAAACAGACCTCACGAATGAATGGGGGGACATCAATCCAGACTGGTCCCCGGACGGGCGGAGGGTTGTATTTGTGTCTGAACGAGAGGGACCTACAGATATTTACATGATGAACGCTGACGGCAGCGCCCAAACCCGCCTTTCAAGTAATATGGAGGCGGATTCCAGTTCCCCTGCCTGGTCAGCGGATGGGCGTCAAATTACGTTCCAATCCAATCAGGATGGTGATTATGAAATCTATGTGATGAACGCCGACGGCAGCGATCAAACACAGCTTACCGATAATCAAACGCAAGATTGGAATCCTGATTGGGCACCCGTCTATTTCCCTGAAGCCACCAGCAATCTAAAAGCTAAACCCACCAGTGATACCAGCAGTGGAGCCGTTGGCGAGATGGTGCCTGTTCCCGCCGGTACTTTCCAGATGGGTTGTGATCCCGATCTTGGCGGGGGGATTCTTTGCAATGGTCATGGCCTGCAGTTACACGAGGTAGATCTTGACGCATACCAGATCGATAAATATGAAGTCACCAATGCCAGCTATGAAGAATGCGTGACGGCCGGAGGTTGTACAGGACCCGGTAAATCCTCCTCCTCCACACGTTCTTCTTACTACGGAAACCCGGCGTATGCTAACTTCCCGGTGATCTATGTAGACTGGGATCAGGCCAGCGATTACTGTGCCTGGGCAGGCAAACGTCTGCCAACTGAAGCTGAGTGGGAAAAAGCTGCGCGTGGATCGACCGACACCCGTTACTATCCCTGGGGTGATGGAACTCCCGACTGCAGTCTGGCTAATTTTGGAGGACCAGATGGATGCGTTGGTGATACCTCCGCGGTGGGCAGCTACCCCTTTGGTGCCAGTCCTTATGGCGCGTTGGATATGGCTGGAAACGTTTGGGAATGGGTCGCCGACTGGTGGCAGAATGGATATTTCACATTCTCGGGCACCCATAATCCACTCGGTCCACTTACAGGGGAATACAGAGTCTATCGGGGAGGAGATTGGCAGATCAACCCAATTTCCAGATTTCCGTATGATGATCATGCCCAACCCAACTTGAGTGTGACCTATCGTATCTCCCACTCGAGCATTTTCCTTTATTCCGATGATAGTGATATCGGGGATAACTACGATATGGAAAAGTTTAATATCGGTTTTCGATGTGCTTCTTCCATCGGGAGTGAGATTAATAGCGTACCAACCGGAACTCCTCTCGCACAAACCACATCCGCGCCAGTTAATGGTATCGCCGCCCCTGAACCAGGCACCGCCAACCTCATCGGGCGAGTCATCTGGAATAACCAGCCAGTAATCGATACTGAGGTCAAATTATCCTGCCCGGCTTCATGGTGTGAAAAACCGCCATTTCTTACAACAACTGATGTGCAAGGTTGGTATGTATTCACCAATCTGCCTGCCGGAAAATATTCCGTGAAAGTACATGCCATCGATAAGGATTCTGATTACTGGTTTACTTTATATTATCCATCCAGCGATCGCCCTACTTACCCTTACTACCCACCCAAGCCAATACAATATGATCTTACAGCCGACAAGACTCTGATGCTCGATGATCTGAGTATATACAAGTTTGATTTGAAGCAGACTTTCCCAGGCGAAGGGGAACAAGTAAGCCAGAAAAACCCCACACTTGGTTGGGATTCATATCCCGGGGCTGCTTATTATGGATTTTACTTCGGTCAGGATTATCTTCCCGGCATCGGGGAGAAGGTCATCGATAATTCATATCCAATCACCGTTCCCTTGTCAAATTGCACATATGTCTGGAAGGTTGAAGCATTCAACATTGAAGGAATAAAAATCTCCGAGTTTAAAAACTATAATACGAGTTTTATTATGGTTGACCAGCCGTCTTCCTGCGAATAAGCATCAAATAGTCCCTCGCTATTGTCAGCTTGAGTCAAGACGAGCTGATCAAATTCTCCTGGCAAGGGTTGATGAAAGGCACGACGCTAAGCGCCACACGCCACTGCTTCAGATGAATCCAATCTATGCGGTTATGTTTTGGAAATTTTCAATTTCGATATGAGCCTATCATATAATATGCCCCATCGCAAAAGCATGAAATGGATAAAATTTCGCCATTGATAAGATATCAGTTTATTCGATCTACCGCCTGTCAATTGTTACATCCGTATTCGGTGTTATAACTGATAAATGACCGTTTATCAACAATGTGATTGGTATACCAGAGGAAGGTAAGCGTAATTATGGATAAGAACAGATCAAGTGTGATCAGAACCGTCCTGTGGGTGGTCGTGAGTCTGGTCATCCTGGCTTCAGTCACATCTATGTTCATTTATATCAAGAACCAGATCAACACCACTCTCTCCCCCATCCAACAGACCAATAAAGCGATCAGCACACAGATCGCCAGCCTGCTCCACCCCACCCCAACCGTCATCCCCGACCCGGTTACGATCATCCGCCAGGTACAATCTTTGGCAAGGCTGGAGACCATCCAGTACACGGTTGAAAAGGTCATCACCGCTGAAGTCAACCAGGGTGTGTTCGGTCCCCTGTTTGGAGACAAATTGCTGTTGGTGGCGCATGGCAGCGTGATCGCCGGGATCGACATGAACAAGATCGAAACCAAGGATTTATGGTTGAAAGATGACATTTTGAACGTTCGATTACCTGAGGCTGAGGTGTTCTCGGCCACGTTGGATAACAAGCAATCCTATATCTATGACCGCACCACCGGCTTGCTTACCAAAGGCGACCCGCAGCTCGAGACGGCCGCCCGTCAGGTTGCCGAGCAGGAGATCCTCAAAGCCGCCGAAACGGATGGCATCCTTGATCTGGCAAGGCAGAACGCCGAGGTCTATCTGGAGCGCTTGTTCAACACTCTTGGTTATTTGAAAGTGGAATTCGTAGAACCATAAGGGTGGTAAGGGCTTTAATCTAGGTACATGCAGAAATTAAACCCTTAGGGTTTTTGATAAATAATTTCTATGACTAATTTGAAAGATATTCCTTCCTGTGTTATAATCATCCCTGTTCGGAAAGTCTTTGCCCATTCGGGCGCTTCCGGGCTTTCAGATTGCCAGGTTTGTTGAGAATCGACCCTTTTCACCCCGTTACGAGCAATCCCGCGGGGTGTTTTGTTATCTGAATTAAACAGGCGGACCCCCCAGGAGCGGGGGCTTGAATAATCACCGCTATACTATAATGGAAAACTATGAGTAAAAAAATACTAAAAATCATCCCCCTCGGGGGCTTTGGGGAAGTCGGCAAGAACATGCTGGCATACGAATACGGCGAGGAGATCCTCGTTGTGGATGCCGGCTTGATGTTCCCCGAAAACGACATGCTGGGGATCGACTACATCATCCCCGACTTCAACTACCTCGTCCGCAATAAAAAGAAGGTACGCGGGATCGTTATTACGCACGGTCACGAGGACCACACCGGCGCCATCACCCACCTGCTGGAGCAGGTCAATGTGCCCATCTATGCCACCCCGCTGACACGCGGACTGATCGAGGTCAAACTGGCAAAGAGCGGCCTGATCAAACACGCCCAACTGCGCACGGTGCATGCCGGCGAGAGCGCGCAGATCGGCTGCTTCAAGGTGGAATTCTTCCACGTCAGCCACTCCATTCCCGACTCGGTCGGGCTGGGGATCGACACGCCGGCCGGGCTGATCGTCCACTCGGGCGACTACAAGTTCGACCACACCCCGGTGGACAGCTGGCCGAGCGACTATGCCAAGCTGGCGGAATTCTCTCAGCGCGGCGTTTTGGCACTGCTGGCGGATTCGACCAATGTCGAAAAACCCGGTTGGGCACCCTCCGAGCGCGTCATCGACGGTGCACTGGCGCAGGTTTTCGACCAGGCGCCCGGGCGCATCATCGTCGCCACCTTCGCCTCGCATATCTCGCGCATCCAGCAGGTAGCCAACGCGGCTGTCAGCCACAAACGCAAGATCGCCTTCATCGGCACCTCGATGGTCGAGAACGTCAAAATAGCGCGCCAGCTCGATTATCTCGAACTGGATGAGAGCATGGTGGTTCCCGCCGATAACGCGCTGCATATGCCGGATAAGGAAGTGGTTTTAATGGTCACCGGTTCGCAGGGTGAACCGACCTCCATCATGGGGCGTCTTTCAGCCGGCACCAACCGCACCTTTGATATTAAAGAGGGCGATACGGTCGTGCTGTCAGCCTCGCCCATCCCCGGCAACGAGGAATCGGTCTATCGCGTCATCAACCATCTATTTCAACGGGGCGCCAATGTGATCTACGGGAGTACCGCCCCGGTGCATGTCTCGGGGCATGCCAGCCAGGAGGAGATGAAACTGTTGATCTCCCTGACCCAGCCCAAATTCTTCATCCCCATGCACGGCGAGCTGCGCATGCTCAAGCTGCACGGCCAGCTGGCGGAATCACTCGGTATCCCGGCGGAGAACATCGCTGTGGTCGAGAACGGGCGTGTGATCGAGCTCGAGAATCACGGCAAACTGGAACACGCACGCATGCGCCTGGGCGAGCGTCTTCCGGGTGGTTACGTATTCGTGGACGGCTCAAGCGTCGGCGACGTTAACCAGAAGGTCATCAACGAGCGGGAAAACCTTGGGCGCGATGGCGTCCTGATGATCATTCTGTCGGTCGACAAGCACAACCGCAGACTGCGCAATCCGGCTGAAATCTTCAGCAGCGGGCTGCTGCCCAATGAAGCCATGCAGGAATACATGCCTGCGCTGCGCAAACGCATCGATGATGCCGTCCGCAAACCGGAGGGTAACCTGCAACAGAACGTTGAAGAAACGGTCAAGAATTTCATCTACCGCGAGCTTGAGCGTCGCCCGGTGATTTTCGTAAATCTCAACATGGTTTAACCTGTTCCCTCCCACCAACATTCGATATAATTAATGCCGGAAAAAGCTTCCGGCGTTTTTTATCCAAAGGAGGAAGGCAATGGATGTACTGACCCTCTCCAGGCTGCAGTTTGGCCTGACCACGGTCTACCACTTTTTCTTCGTGCCGCTGACGATCGGGCTGGCTTTCTATGTGGCCATCCTGCAAACCATCTACGTCAAAACCGGCAACGAGGAGTACAAAAAGCTGACGCGTTTCTGGGGCAACCTGTTTCTGATCAATTTTGCCATTGGCGTGGTGACCGGTTTGGTGATGGAATTCCAGTTCGGGATGAACTGGGCGGAGTACTCGCGCTTTGTGGGCGATGTCTTCGGCGCACCGCTGGCGATCGAAGGCCTGACGGCATTCTTCCTCGAATCCACCTTCCTAGGTCTCTGGATCTTCGGTTGGGAGCGGCTCAACAAAAAGCTGCACCTGGCGACCATCTGGCTGGTAGTCATCGGCTCGGTGTTGTCGGCGATGTGGATCCTGATGGCAAATGCCTTCATGCAGCAGCCGGTAGGATACCAGATCATAGATGGTCGGGCAGTGATGACCGACTTTGGAGCACTAGTCACCAACTCCCAGCTTTTCGTCCAATTCCCCCACACCATCCTGTCGGGGCTGGTGACGGCCTCCTTTTTTATCCTCGGCATCAGTGCATACCACCTGGTGCGCAACAAGTCGGTCGAGCTGTTCAAAAAATCCTTTAAACTCAGCCTGTGGATCGGGGTGGCAGTGACTTTCCTGATAATCGTTGCCGGGCATCTCCAGACCTTGCATATTTTCCAGAACCAACCCATGAAAATGGCGGCAGCCGAGGCATTGTGGGAGACCGAGGACCCGGCTTCCTTTTCAATCATATCCATTCCGGATCAAGCCAACCGTAAGGATTTCTTTGCCATCCGCGTGCCGGTGTTGACCAGTTTCATGATCTACCTGAAACCTTCGGGCGAAGTGCTGGGGATCAACAACCTGCAAAGCACCTATGAGCAGAAATACGGTCCGGGCTACTACATCCCGCCGGTGGCGGTGGCCTACTTCGCCTTCCGGGTCATGGTGGGCGCAGGTTTCCTGATGTTGGGCGTGACTGCTTATTTCTTCCTCATGGCGGTTCTTTTGAAAAAAGATCCCAAGCAGGTCAAATTCCTGGCATTGCTGCCGCTGGCGATAATCATCCCCTACCTGGCGAACTCCTCCGGCTGGATCCTGACTGAGATGGGCCGCCAGCCGTGGGTGGTGTTCGGGTTGCTGCAAACCGTCCAGGCGTATTCACCCAGCGTATCCACCGGTGAAGTTTTGACCTCCCTGATCACTTTTATTGTGATCTATAGCGCACTGATCGCCGTGGATATAACCCTGCTGGCAAAGGTTGCCAAAGCCGGGCCGCAGTCAGCGGTTAAACCGGTCGAGATCGAAGACCAGGGGAGGACGAAATGACGCTCAACAGCTTATGGTTCATCCTGATCGCGGTTCTATATACCGGTTATTTCATTTTGGAAGGCTTCGATTTCGGTGTCGGCATCCTGCTGCCGGTCATCGGTCGCAACGACAAGGAACGGCGCGTGATCATCAACACCATTGGACCGCACTGGGATGGTAACGAGGTGTGGCTGGTGGTGGCTGGTGGCGCCACCTTCGCCGCCTTCCCGCTGTGGTACACGGCGCTGTTCAGCGGGTTCTACCTGCCGTTGTTGTTCATCCTGGCGGCATTGATCCTGCGTGGGGTGGCGTTCGAGTTCCGCAGTAAATTCTCCAACCCTGCCTGGCGCACAGCCTGGGACTGGATCATCTTCGCCGGCAGCCTGCTGCCCGCCCTGCTGTGGGGCGTGGCGTTCGTCAACTTCCTGGTGGGCGTGCCGATCAACCAGCAACTTTACTACACCGGCGGATTCTGGAACCTGCTCAACCTGCCGGCATTGGTCGGCGGTCTGGTCACCCTCCTTGGATTCATATTCCTGGGTGGGCTGTTCCTGTCGCTCAAGATCGAGGGCGAGCTGGGTGAACGCGCGCGCCTGGCTTCTGCGCGGGTCTGGTTCCCCGCCCTGCTGGCATTGGTCGCTCTCAGTTTCACGCTCTACTTCACCAAAGGGCTGGCTGACTTTCCGTGGATTACCGGAACGGCTGCCATACTGGGTCTGGTCCTGGCGGCGGTTTGCGGTTGCCTGGTAGCTCGCAAACATACTGGTGCAGCTTTTATCGCCACCCTCATCACCTTCGCGCTCACCGGCCTGGCATTCTTCTCGGCGCTGTACCCCAACCTGATGGTTTCCAGCCTGGATACAGCCAACAACCTGACCATCACCAATGCCGCCTCGGGTGCCTATACACTGCGGGTGATGAGCATCGTGGCAGCGGTCTTCCTGCCGGTCGTGCTGGCATACCAGGCCTGGTCCTACTGGATCTTCCGCAAGCGCCTGAGCGTAAAATCGAAAGTATTGGAGTATTAAACCCGGCGCGTGCAGAACGTGATCAGCCCGGTGGAATTCGCGCCTGATCCTGTGAACAGCCCTGCCTCCGACAGGCAGGCAGAAAAATCCCTGTACCGCTGGCTGGCTGCTCGTTTGACAGGCAACCGGTTGGCGGTACTTTTAACCATTTTAACAAATCTGCTGGCAGCCGCGGCGGTGATCCTCCAGGCTGACATCGCCAGCCGGGTCATCGCCGGGGTCTTCCTGGACGGTCACACCCTGCCCGATGAAAACGGGCGTCTGATGCTGCTGCTGACCGTCATGATAGTCCGTGCGCTGATGACCTTTTGCAATGAAGTATCCACCCACGCGGTTGCCCGGGGGATTAAAACCAGCCTGAGGTTGGAGCTTTTCGATCATCTTTTCAAGCTGGGTCCATCCGTCACTCAAAACGAGCAGACGGCAGGGTTAACGACCACAGCCCTGGCGGGTGTCGAGAGTCTCGAAGCTTATTACAGCCAGTTCCTGCCCCAGTTGGTCCTGGCAGCGCTTATCCCGTTGGCGATCCTGCTGTTCGTTTTTCCGCTCGACCTGCTGAGCGGCGCCGTACTGCTGATCACCGCGCCGCTGCTGCCATTGTTCATGATCCTGATCGGAAGGGCATCCGAGCGGCTTACCAATCACCGCTGGGCGGCGCTCGGACGGTTGAGCCATTTCTTCCTGGATACGCTGCAGGGGTTGACGACGCTCAAGTTATTCGGACAAAGTCGCGGCTGGTCAATAAAATTGGGGGATGCCGGCGAGCGTTATCGCACTGCCACGATGAACGTGCTGCGTGTAACCTTCCTGTCGGCGCTGGCGCTCGAGTTGATTGCGACCCTCAGCACGGCAGTGGTGGCGGTCGAAATCGGTCTCAGGCTGCTGTACGGCAGGCTGGATTACCAGCCGGCGCTGATGATCCTGCTGCTGGCGCCCGAATTCTACCTGCCGCTGCGGTTGCTGGGGCAGCGTTTCCACGCCAGCCGTTCCGGTCTAAGCGCTGCCGCCCGGATCGTGGAGATCCTCGCGCTCAAACCCCCGGTTGAAAACGAACCGGATAAGCCAGTGCATACATTCAAAACGGCACCCATCGCGTTCAAATCGGTATCCGTCAACTACCCGGAACGTGACCGCCCGGCGCTGCAGGATGTCAGCTTCGAGATCGCGCCCGGTGAGCGTGTTGCAATCGTGGGGGAGAGCGGCGTCGGGAAAAGCACATTATTCAATGTTTTATTGCGTTTCATTCATACGGCTAGCGGTCAGATCACGGCAGACGGGATCGATCTTTCCACCATACCGGTCGCAGCCTGGCGCAGCCGCATTGCCTGGGTGCCGCAGAATCCTTATCTGTTCAATGCCAGCCTGGGTGAAAACCTTATGCTTGGGAATCCTTCCGCCGCTCATTCAGACCTGGAGCAAGTCTGCCGCAAGGCAGGCCTGGCGGAGTTCATCTCCACGCTGCCGGATGGGCTCGACACCCCCATCGGCGAAGGCGGATTGCGCCTGTCAGGCGGTCAGGCACAACGGCTGGCACTGGCACGTACCTTTCTGAAGCCTGCGGAACTCTATTTGTTGGATGAAGCTGTTGCAGGTCTGGACCCTGAAGCGGCGCTGGAACTGAGCGAGACGCTGGCAAATATTCCACCCAACAAGACTGTGCTGGCCATCACTCATCATCCCGATGGAATTAATGCCTTCGATCGCGTATTGTCCTTCTCGGATGGGCGGCTGATGAGCGATTTCACTTCCGCCGATTATCCAGGCAGGCCGGCATGAATAAGCCAACCCCTGCCACCTCATCGATCAAAGTACTCGGTCGGGCGCTGGGTTTCCTGCTGCCAGCCTGGCGCTGGGTCCTGCTTTCGACCCTGCTGGGTACAGCCACCATCGCCGCCGGCGTCGGTCTGATCAGCACCTCGGCCTGGTTGATCTCGACCGCTGCGCTCCAACCCTCGATCGCCGCGCTGCAAATCGCTATTGTAGGCGTGCGCTTCTTCGGGCTCAGCCGCGGGGTCCTGCGTTACTTCGAGCGGCTGGTCAGCCATGAAGCCAACTTCCGCATCCTGGGGAGCATGCGCCTGTGGTTCTATCGCAAGCTCGAGCCGCTGGCACCGGCGGGTCTGATCAACGAGCGGGGGGGTGACCTGCTCACCAGGGCCATCGACGATATCGACACGTTGGAATTGATCTACATCCGGTTTGCCGCTCCTGCTCTGACCGCCCTGCTTGTTTTGCTCTGCATGGGCTGGTTTGTGGGCAGCCATGCACCTGGATTGGCATGGCTGCTGGTCGGGATGCTGCTCCTCGGCGGAGTCTGCCTGCCGTTTTTGATCCGTCTGCTTTCGCGCCACCCGGCAGCGTGCCAGGTGGAGCAGCGCGCCGGGTTGAACGCCTTCCTGGTCGAGAGCTTGGAGGGCATGGCGGACCTGCTGCTGTTCGATCGTGCAGTAGAACGCAAGTCTACACTATCGGAACTCGACCGTGCCTACTCCATTACCGGCCGTCAACTGGCGCTGCTGGGGGGCGTGCAATCCGGTCTGAGCCAGTTGTTGGGTAACCTGGCGACCTGGCTGGCGTTGCTATGGCTTATCCCGCAGGTCGCATCCGGGTTGCTGGATGGGGTGATGCTGGTGGTGCTGGCGCTGGCGGCGGCTGCTAGTTTCGAAGCGGTCGCGCCCCTGCCGGCTGCTGCGCAATACCTCGACGGCAGTCTGGCGGCTGCGCGGCGGTTGTTCGAGCTGGCCGACCGGGAGCCTGCCATCCCTGAAATCCATGCCGGATCACAGGCAGCTCTGCCAAAGGAAAAACTCTCACTCACTATAAAAAACCTGACCTTGCGCTATGCGGATGCGCTGCCGCCGGCTCTGGATGGGGTCAGTTTCGAACTGCCGGCCGGTAAAAAGCTGGCGCTGGTCGGGGAAAACGGCGCCGGCAAGACCAGCCTGGCAAACGCCCTGCTGCGCCAGTGGGACTACCAGTCCGGCGATGTCCGCCTGGGTGGGATCGATCTACGCTGCCTGGTACCGGAGGTTGCCCGGTCAGCCTACAGTGTGGCAGCTCAATCCAGCCACCTGTTTGACACCAGCCTGCGCGAGAACCTGACCCTGGGCCGGCAGGATATAAGCCAGATGGAACTCGTGCGCGTCCTCCTGACCGCCCGGCTGGATGAATTCGTTTCCCACCTGCCGAAGGGGCTCGAGACGCCGGTCGGCGCCCATGGGGTCAAGCTCTCGGGTGGCGAACGTCAACGTGTCACCCTGGCGCGCGCGCTGCTAAAACCCGCGCCCATCCTGATACTGGATGAACCCTTCAGCCAGCTCGACCTGAAAACCGCGCATGCCCTGCTGAAACGATTGTTGGATGCCTATGCGCAGCGCAGCCTGGTGTATATCACTCACCTGTTCATTGGGCTGGAGGCAATGGATGAGATCCTTGTGCTGCGTTCCGGGCGTATCGTCGAGCGCGGCACTCACCGCGAGCTGCTCAAGAACGGTGAGATTTATTCCCGTTACCACAAATATCAACAGGAATCCCTCAATCTCATAGAGCAATAACAACCGGCATGCAAAGGTTGACGGTATAATCGACCCCATGCCCAGCATGGTTGCCCTTGACCTCGAAACCACCGGCCTCGATCCGCAAACCGATGCGATCATCGAGATCGGCGCCGTGCGATTCAGCGGACGGCGCAAGGAAGGCGAATGGTCCACGCTGGTCAACCCGCGCCGCCCGATCCCAGCCTTTATCACCCAATTAACCGGTATCACCAACGAAATGGTGATGCATGCCCCCAACCTGGCGGAGGTGCTGCCACAACTGGAGGAGTTCGTCGGGCGTGACCCGGTGCTGGGTCACAACGTCCAGTTCGACCTGTCCTTCGTGCAGAAGCAGGGCATCCTAGAGTTCAACCAGGCAGTGGACACCTTCGACCTGGCATCGGTCATGCTGCCACAGGCCAGTCGCTACTCGCTGGATGCGCTCGAACAACAGCTCGGGTTGATGCTGCCCGCCACCCACCGCGCATTGGACGACGCGCGCGCCACCCATGGCGTGTATACCGAGCTGATCAAGCTGGTCAGGCAACTGCCGGTCGATCTGATCGCCGAGATCGTGCGCTACGGCGAGGAAGTTGATTGGGGCGGCAAGCTGGCATTCCGCGAAGCGCTGGCAGAAGCTGCCAAAGCTCCGATTGCTGCCAAACAGGCACATGGACCCATTGACGGACCACTTTTCATCGGCGGGGAAGCACCCAATACGGCACCTCTCACCCCGGCTGAGAAACCGACCCCGCTCGACCTGGATGAGCTGGCAGCCACACTCGAACACGGTGGACCCTTCGCCAAACATTTCAAAGGCTACGAACACCGTCCGCAACAGGTCGCCATGCTGCGCGCGGTCGCGCGCGCCATCTCGGATGGCCGCCACCTGATGGTGGAAGCCGGAACCGGCATCGGCAAATCCTACGCCTACCTCGTCCCGGCTGCAACCTGGGCACTCCTGAACGGCCAGCGGGTGGTCGTCTCGACCAATACCATCAATTTGCAGGATCAGCTAATCAAAAAAGACATCCCTGACCTGTGTGCGGCGCTCGGCATCGAATTGCGCGCAGCGGTGCTCAAGGGGCGCTCCAATTACCTCTGCCCGCGGCGTTTCGCCAGCCTGAGGTCGCACCGTCCCGAGACAGTCGAGGAGCTGCGCGTCCTGGCCAAGATCCTGGTCTGGCTTAGAACCAACCAAAGCGGCGACCGCAGCGAGCTGACCCTGACCGGTCCGGCCGAGCGCGAAGTGTGGGAACGGCTGTCGGCGGAGGATGAGGGCTGCAAGACCGAAGTGTGCGTGCAGCGCATGGGCGGAGCCTGCCCGTTCTACCGCGCGCGCCAGGCGGCGCTCAACTCGCACATCCTGGTGGTTAACCACGCCCTGTTGCTGGCGGATGCCACCACCAAGAACCGCGTTTTGCCCGAATACAATTACCTGGTGGTCGACGAGGGTCACCACCTGGAAGAAGCCACCACCAGCGCGCTCAGCTTCCGCGTCACCCAGGGCGACATTTTGAGGTTGCTCCGGGAGCTGGGCGGACCGAATGCCGGCGTGTTGGGCAAGCTCGCCAAAGCGCTGGAGGGCACGTTGCCGCCGGGCGACATGGCAGGTTTCAACCAGTTGCTGTCGCAGGCGGCTGACAAAGCCTTCCAGACCGAGGCCTATTCCGCGCGGCTGTTCCAGGCGATCGACGAGTTCCTCACCAACCGGCGCGAGGGTCAATCCCTGGGGCTTTACCCACAGCAGGAGAGGATCCAGCCCGCCACACGCACCCTGCCGGATTGGTCGAACGTCGAGATTACCTGGGATAATCTGCATCTGTCACTGGTGGAGCTGTTCAAGACACTCGAGCAGATCAACCAGACGGTGGGAGCTGCCGAAAAGGAAACCGACGTGGAGTTGGAAGACCTGCAGGCGGACCTTGCCAGCCTGCACCGCCGCATCGGCGAGATCGAGACCAACCTGAACCAGCTGGTGAGCGAGCCGGCCGCCGAGTTCGTCTACTGGGTCGAGACTCAGCCCAAGAACGGCCGTATGGCGCTGCAATCCGCGCCGCTGCATATCGGCAGCCTGATGGAGCAGTTCCTGTGGCATGAGAAAGCCAGCGTCATCCTGACCTCTGCCACATTAACCACCAGTGGGGAGTTTGGCTACCTCAAGCGGCGCTTGAACGCTGACGAAGCCGAGGAGATGACCGTCGGCTCACCCTTCGATTACGAGAATTCTGCGTTGCTGTATACGGTTAACGATATCCCCGAACCGAATGATGTCAACGGCCACCAGCGCATGACCGAGTCGGCACTGGTCAAACTGGCCAAAGCCACCGGTGGGCGCCTGATGGCGCTGTTCACCTCCTATACCCAGCTGCGCAAGACCTCGCAGGTGATCAGCCCGCTGCTGGCCGAAGCCGGCATCCAGGTCTACGAACAGGGTGAGGGCGCCTCGCCCAACGCACTGCTCGAGTCGTTCAAGGGAGCCGATAATGCCGTGCTGCTGGGGACGCGCGCCTTTTGGGAGGGGGTGGATATCCCTGGGGCTGCGCTATCGGTGCTCGTTCTCGTCAAACTGCCATTCGACGTGCCGTCTGACCCGATCGTGGCGGCGCGCGCCGAGACTTTCGACGACCCGTTCAACGAGTACAACGTACCCGAGGCGATATTACGTTTCCGGCAGGGCTTTGGTCGCCTGATCCGCACCCAGTCGGATCGCGGGGTGGTGGTCATTTTAGATAAGCGCGTGTTGACCAAGCGGTACGGCAAGTCGTTCCTGGCATCCTTGCCGAGCTGCACACGCCGTGAGGGGTCTTTGTATGACCTGCCCAAGATGGCTCAAAAGTGGTTGAATCTATGATCTTCACCTTTTCCCCTTCAGGGAGATTTCTGCGTAAAAAAGTAGTAATCAGTCTCTTCCTACTTTAAAGCTTCGATGAGCGTTCGATTATATCAACCGGGTGCGAGTAAATAAGCATACTCGAGTCCGTTGCAATGAGGTTTTGTTCAAAATATTAAAAAGGTTCAGTTAAGTATAGTTTTTTCATCTATAGACGGTAATAAACTGTTGGAATAGTCTGTCTGACCCTCAATATTGCTATGGAGTCAGCATCTTGTACCGTTATTCTCGTGGGGATGAATAGTAAAAAAGAATATCTCCAATCCGGCTTTTTCCGTAGATAACCATGCATATTCGTCCCGGGGTCAATAATCAATATCTGGCATGCTAACACAAATCAGTGAATACACGTACAATAGGAGTTTATCTTTACCAGGTTCGTCTCGAGGTTGAGAAATGAAACAAATAACCTATCGCATCCATAAAGACAAGATTGTGATCCGGCTTAAGGATCATTTATGTGATACATCAATCGAACTGCTCTCAAGCAAGATCTTCCAGCATGTCTTAACGAACGCGATCACTTCACTTACCCATCGAAACTCACGTCTGATGGAGATTTTCGACCATAAAGATATCAAAACTGAAGATATCCATTTGTTGATCGAAACGCTAAAATTCCTTACCAAACTTCCAGCCGCTCTGGTACCACGCGTACTGACCAGCTCAGATCAATTCTTCCGCGATTCCAATCTGTTTAATGACTTTGTAGAGCATGTCTATAATTATTGGCGGGAGTTACAACGCTTGATCATTTGTGAATCCGAGGGAGAACAGTCTGACCAGCGACCATACCGGACCTTCAACAACACCATCGAAACTCTGACCCACATAGTTCGCTCGACATATCGCGACATACAGGAAAACATCACCGGCAACCATCCCCGCATCTACCGCCAGGTGCGTGCCGGTGCAGAAATTGCGGCGATTGCGCTTACCAAGGAAATTCCCTACCCGGATGGTGCCTATCGAATGCTCAATGACATTTCGATCATTCGCCAGGTATTGATTTACCCACCCTTGATCTTTAATCCACCGACAAACAAACGTTCCGGCGTATTCGAGCGGGTCGATCGTAATCCGCTTGAGTTTATCATTCCCAAGAAAGAGGAATGGTTGTGTTACCCGGCACGTGTTGGTGCTTTGGTCATCATGGTTTACTTCACACTTGACTATTTTGAGTTAGGTTTTGCACTATGTAATCTATTTGATATGGCAGATGATTCAGATTTAATGCGTCCACCAGATGCAGTTTATCTGTTCGGGGTTCCGGATACCCAGTTTCCCAGCCTGGGCGAATGCCGAACCATCTTCTATGATGACAACACGTCGAATGGAATTCTGGTTGGCGCTTTACCGGATAATCCCGAATTTGGTTATTTTGGTTATTTGAAAAAAATGATCCTCACCTTGCATAATATTAAGATGATGAAAATGCACCGCCTGCCATATCACGGGGCAATGGTCAATCTGTCACTCCGCAATAAACGGAATTATACGGTGTTAATCATGGGTGATACCGGAGCGGGAAAATCTGAAACCATCGAAGCCCTGCGGTCCATCGCCGGCGATAAGATTGATGATCTCACTATCATCGCAGATGATATGGGCTCTCTGGAAATAACCTCACAGGGTGAAATAATGGGATATGGTACTGAAACTGGCGCCTTTGTGCGGCTGGATGACCTGCAACCAGGATTCGCGTTTGGGCAGATCGATCGCGCGATCATCATGAGCCCTGCCCAGATGAACGCGCGGGTGGTAATCCCTGTAACCACCTATGGGAACATCATGAAAGGATTTTCCCCCGATCTTGTCCTTTACGCTAATAATTACGAGCCAGTGGACAGCAAACATCCCATCATAGAACGCTTTCAAACCGCGGAGGAAGCCTTGCACGTCTTTCGCTCAGGAACCGTTATGAGCAAGGGTACGACAACTTCCCGTGGCTTGGTGCATAGTTATTTCGCCAATGTATTTGGACCTGCGCAGTATCAAGACTTACATGAGCCTTTGGCGAAGGAATACTTTAACGCTTTCTTCAAACAATCAAAGTATATCGGGCAGATCCGGACACGGCTTGGTCTGACAGGCGAAGAGAGAACAGGCCCCGAAGCTGCTGCCCAGGCGCTTTTACTGACACTGAACAAAATTCAAGAATTATCCCGCATCCAATGATACCGGTCGGGGTAAAAAAATGATTTTGAGGGTATTGGCATGTTCAAGATCCATATCATTGTGAAAGTGCCATTATAGGTGTTGCCAAAAGCAGACCAGAAGTGATTGAATCAATACATCGATCGCATACGTCATAACACACCCCAGGGAAGATATTTCGATTGCATTATTTCAACGACCTGGTCCTGACCTCGGCAAGATTTATTTTCTGCTTTCGGACAATGGATGAACGATCAATTCGTTGAACGGGTCAGCACAAGGCGCGACTCGGTGCCTTTGAGCAGCCGTGCAATGTTGCCACGATGCTGGAAAATGCCAATCAGCCCCAGCGCACCAAAGAGTAACACCAGCGACAGGGATCCACCCAATACGGCAGCGGCAGGCCCAATCGCAAGGCAGATCATCACCGAACCGAGCGAAACATAGCGGGTTGCGGCAACGACCACCACGAAAAGGATCGCCGCCATCAATGCAGCCTGCGGGAGCAGCATGAGCATGACCCCCAGCGTGGTCGCCATGCCCTTGCCTCCGCGGAAGTTCAACACCGCCGGGTAATCATGACCTGCCACGACAGACAGACCGGCGATCATCGCTCCGTTGGATCCGGCCAACCAACCTCCAACCAGGACCGCGATCACTCCCTTGAAGACATCCAGAAAGAAGACCTGCAGTGCCACCTTAAGACCCAAAATTCGATTGACGTTGGTTGCCCCGGCATTCCCGCTCCCCAGTTCACGAATATCCGCATGCATCACATGCCGGACGTACATATAGGCGGAAGAGATGTTCCCCAAGAGATAACCGATTAAAGCTGAGAAAAAGATACTAATCATTACTAATAACCTTTGTTTACTGACCAATAGACATAGGGGTTGAACGATTATTAACCGTAAAACATTAAACCCCCCAATCCTGTCTGGTTTCCCTTAATCTGGTTAAGGAATCATTAGTATTTCTTTTGTCCTGACAAATTATTTCATGGCATGAAATATTCCGGATACAGATTTGATTGATCGCGCCCATCCAAGGTACACTCTATACCCGCTTCCGGTTAACCCTCCAAAGCTTTTTCCAAAATCGAACAATACTTTACAGGGTCGAATAACAGCGCGGCATGGCCCATGTCGCCCAGCCCAACCTGCTCGACCGGTCGACCGAACAGACGCTCAAAGCGGGGAATATCCCCGGCACTCTGGGTGGGGTCGTTGGCGGCACTCATAACGATGACCCTGCCCTGCCATTTTTGGAATACCTCCGGGCGGATAATACGGGTTTTAATCAGATCTGCCGCCACGCCAAAATGGGAATATACATCCGCCCGTGTCAATTCATCATTCAGGATGTGTTGTATGGCTTCCAACCACTCAGCACTTTCACCTCCAGGTAGCGGAAGAGCCTTTAGCAATCCACCGAATATCAATTTCTTCGCGCTCTTCACTGGCAGCAGGCGCACCAACCCCATAGCCAGATAATCGGCTGCCAGCCAGACACGTCCGTAATCCGCCGGGCCGCCACTCGAGATCACCAGCGCCTCGACACGCTCAGGTCTTTCAGACAGATACGCCTGCGCGAGCAGACTCCCATAGGATTGGCCGGCCAGGATGAAACGGTCTATCTTCTCAGTTCGGAGTATATCGTCAAAAGCCTGCATGAATTCATCGATCGTTCGCGTGGTGGGGTAATCCGGTGCAATGACGGTGTGGTTCCCGGCCAGTTCTTCCAGAAATGAGAAGCCGAGCGCCGTCCGCCGTAATCCGCCGGTCAGCCACAGGACCGGCGTGCCCGTACCCAAGCGGTAGTAGCGCCAGCTTTTTTGACCGACAACGATAGTCTTGCCGAATTTCTTTTCAAAACCTTCCATTTTTTTACGGATATTCATTTTGTCACCTTTGATCTCATCAACTGGAATTCACATATTTCGAAACTGATGGGGTCAGCCATTTTCGCAGCTGGATGTAAATATGAAAAGGATGACCATTGATAATTTCACGGATGGTTAGCTTGAGGACCGAAACGTGAGCTGATAAGCACTGAATATTATCGCATGGATTTCAGTTGCGTCAAATCGATATCTCGAGTATGATTATTCCATCGCTAAAGTTTCTACAATCCAAATTCAGCAGTCTGCAAGATACTAGAGGAGGTCGATCATGGCATTTAGTTTCAAGAACTCGAAGGGTATCACGTATTATCTGCACGCGAACATTCGCACGCTCAAAAGCGGTAAACAGCAGAAGCTGTTCTTCTTCTCGAAAGAGATCAAAGCCGGTGTCCTGGAAGCAGTACCGGCCGGCTACGAAGCGGTCGAAACCAAGACCGGGTTGCCGGTGATCAAGCATAAAGTGTAACCACCGACTAGACACATAAAAAGACCGCCGATCGGCGGTCTTTTTATGTGTCTAGTATAAAAAAATAAAACGTCCTTAAATCAGCAAAACTGAGTTTCCAGGATCTTCTTGATGGTCATGAGAAACTGATCAGCGGATGCACCATCCAATATACGGTGGTCAAATACGAAGGACAGGTAGATCATGGGCCTTATGGCGATGGTGTCATTACCGGAACCATCACGAACAACGATTGGACGTTTTTGCAGTGCGCCGGTACCGAGAATCCCGGTTTGGGGTTGGTTGATGATTGGTGATGCAAAGAGGGAACCACCGGTACCGTGGTTTGTCAACGTAAAGGTGCCCTCTCGCACCTCTTCAGGTTGGAGTGCCTTGGAACGGGCACGTTCGGCCAGATCTTTGATGACGTGAGCAAGTTCCTTGAAGGAAAGAGCATCCGCATTTTTGATAACGGGTACGATCAATCCCTCATCCCCCAAAGACACTGCCATACCAACATTAATTTGTTTGTGAATCCGGATGCCTTGTTCGGTCCACGAAGAATTAACCAGGGGATTGGTACGCAGAGCTCTGGAAATAGCTGAAATAAAATACACCGTCAGGGTCAGATGCAGGTTTTCGGATGCAAAGCTTTCTTTCTTTTTTGTCTGATCTGCCAGAATGCAGCTGAGGTCGGCCTCCATCACGGTCAGTACGTGGGCAGAGGTTTGCATCGAATGCACCATGCGCTCGGCAATCTGGCGCCGGACTGAAGAGATTGGCAGTAGATCCGGCTGAGATGCTTCGGCTGTTCCCCTGGCAACAGATTGACCGGGATGATTCGCAATGTAATCCAGTACATCCTGTTTGGTCACCCGTCCATCCTGCCCACTCCCTTTCACAAGGGAAAGGTCCAGGTTGTTCTCTGTTGCCAGTCTGGCCACCAGCGGTGAGATCGATAATTTTTCTACAGACGCCCCAGGTTTGGGTTCATCGGCTATTTCCTTCACCGGTGAAACAGTCTCTGTCTTTACGGAAGCAGCGGATTGTACCGGACCTTGTGGCGCTTTGCTTTCTTCAGGCGTGCCGATTTCCGCCAGCGTCTCTCCTACCTGGGATGTGGCATTCTCCAAAACCATGATTTTCAATAAGATCCCGTCCGCCGGGCTGGGAATCTCGGTGATGACCTTATCGGTCTCCACCTCCACCAGCGGTTCGAGCTCTTTTATGCTATCTCCTTCTTTTTTCAACCACCTGACCACTGTAACCTCATCGACTCCTGCTCCCATTTGGGGAGTAAGCACCTTGATAGTCATGAAATCCTCCTACTTTCCATCCAGAGACGGGTAAGCCGCCGGGTTACCTTCACGCATGATCTCGTACGCCATCCTGAATACTGATTCGCGATTAGGTTTGGACCAATAGTCACCATCCGTTCCATAGGCGGGCCGGTGGGCAGCGCCTGGGAGAGTGCGTGGCTCGGAATCCAGCCACCGGTACGCATCCTGGCCTTCCAAAACCTGCTGAAGCATGTAGGCAGTGGTGCCTCCGGGTACATCTTCATCCACAAACAGGACCCGGTTGGTTTTTTTAACAGATTCGAGGATCCTGTTCGAAGTGTCAAAAGGCAGCAGGGATTGTACATCGATCACTTCGGCAGAGATCCCAACTTCTGCCAGTCTACCGGCAGCCCCGAGGACGATCGGGCAGCAGGCGCCATAGGTAACGATGGTGAGCGATTCGCCGGTTCGCAGTACTTCCGGAATGCCAGGGGGGACGATAATCTCACCCAGATTATCCGGCAGGCGCTCCTTATGGCGATAGGCATTGAGCACTTCCACAACCAGCGCCGGATTATCAGACTTGAGCAGCATATTATAAAATCCCGCCGCCTGTGTGAAATTACGCGGGACGAGCACCAGCATGCCACGCACCAGATTGATGATCCCGGCCATGGGTGAACCGGAATGGAATACCCCCTCCAGCCGGTGGCCGCGGGTACGAATGATGACCGGTGCTTTTTGACCGCCCGCTGTGCGCCAGTGCAGGTTCGCCAGATCATCCGCCATGATTTGCAGCGCATAGAGCAGGTAATCGAGGTATTGGATCTCGCAGATCGGGCGCAAGCCGCGCAATGCCATGCCGATCGCCTGCCCGAGGATCGTGGCTTCCCGGATGCCGGTATCGGTCACCCGCAGGGCACCGTATTTTATCTGCATGCCGCGGAATCCCTGGTTCACATCACCCAACTTGCCCAGGTCTTCACCGAATGCCACCAGACGAGGTTCGCGGGCCAGAGCCGCATCGAAGGCATCATTGATGATCTCAAAACCCATTACGGTTGGTGAGGAATCCGAATACACCGCAGGCACGGGTTTGATCAGGAAGGGGGATTCAACCGAGTCGGAATACAAGTTGGAACCTATTTTCTTCTGACTGTCTTCTTCAAGCCGGTTTGCCAGTTGCACCACTGCGTCCCGGACATCAGAATGCTCGCCGCGGGTACTGATCATGGCGGATTGCAATGCCTCGGCGATATCCCGTTTAAACACCGGGTCTGGTTTTACAGCCAGGATATCAGCCATCTTAAGTAATTCAGCTTTGTGAGTTGAACTTTCTGCAACTCCTTTGAGTGCTGCAATGGCACTGGTGCGTAACTGAAGGATTGGTTCCTGATATGCTTTGTATGTCTTTTTTCGGATCTCTTCCACCAGATGGGTCTCTTCAGCATCCCAGCCATCGAGTTCGGCTTCAGTGGCAATCTTGTTTTCCACCAGCCAGGCGCGATACATCCGGTTGCAATCCACTTTGGCTTCCCAGGCTAATTGCTCTGGAGATTTATAGCGTTCCTGAGAGCCCGAAGTGGAGTGACCGAGTGGTTGAGTGGCTTCGGTGACATGCACGAGGGCAGGGATGTGGTACTTCCGAGCGATTGCACCGGCGTCCTGATAGGTTTTTACCAGGGCAGAGTAATCCCACGCATGGACGGTGTAGAGATCAAACCCACGATCGCATTCTTCAGCCGGGCAGGGGATACGCTCGAACCCTTTCAGGATGGCATAAATATCACCCTTGACCATCTGAAACTCATTCGGGACCGAAATACCGTAACCATCATCATAGATCGAGATGATGGCCGGAGCGTGCAAGACCCCAATGGCATTCACCACTTCCCAGAATACACCCTCTGCCGTTGAAGCATTCCCGATGGATGCCCAGGTGACTTCGTTACCATTATTGGAAAACTGTTTGTATTGCTTGAGTTGGTCCAGTTTCCGGTATAAGACCGAAGCATAAGCCAATCCAACCGTGCGTGGCATCTGCGCACCGGTGGGAGCCAGATCGGCCGCAGAATTGTATTGCTTCATCTGGTCGCGCCAGGAACCATCCGGATCGAGCAAACGCGAGGCAAAATGGCCGGTCATATTTCGACCACCGGATTGCGGTTCGACGTTCACATCTTCATGCGCATATAACTGGGCAAAGAACTGTTCAAAAGTCAATAGGCCGAGCGCGAACATCAAGGTCTGATCGCGGTAATAACCTGATCGCCAGTCACCCAGTTGAAATGCGTGAGCGATGGCGAGTTGAATTAATTCCTTGCCATCACCAAATATCCCGAAATTGGCTTTGCCGGTCAGGACCTCGCGTCGTCCGATAACCGCAGCCTGGCGGGAGCGGACAGCCAGTTTATAATCTGCGATGAGTTGTGATGGGTGGAGGGGAAGAGAAGAAATAGGATCATTTACCATTTATTCTCCTTGCATATGACCAGGTTGTCAGTATAGCATTAACCGGATGTGAACAAAAGACCTGATAGCCAGGCCAGAGAACCAGCGACCACATGGTAGTTTCATGGTCAACGAGATTGAAATATACCAGGGTCTCCATATCAGCGATTCGTTACTTTTATCAAGATGTTTGTCGATTTTCCATTCTTTGGCCCATGTTATACTCAACATTGGATATTGTGGTATTAATATTCGAGAATTATCAGGTCAAGGGATCCGCCGCTGGAGCATTGCCGACTCAAAGCCAGAATGACGATGTCCATGATCATAAAAGTATTCAAATCAATCCTTTTTCTTTTATTAATTCTTGCCGTTACAAGCGGATGCACTATAGCTGTGCCTGGACTTTTACAGGCAATCAAAATTGCGCCGGTTGAATCCTCAACCATGCACTCTTTCCTTCCCCTTATCAGCTATAAACCTGATGTTAAATTCTTTGGAATTTACTTAAAACAATACTGGACGGATGAGAATGTCAACACTTACCTTCCACCCTTCGATCTGGCAACCGGGAAAAAGCACACTGCCGTCGGATGGTTCATTGATTTAGAGGACAATGCTTTTACACAACCGGTTTACGATTTATCCGGTAACAACTTTATGATCCAGTTGGAAGCGTTATGGAAGGCCGGTTATCTTTCCTTTGTAAATATCGGTTCGAATGCAACCGCAAGTGAAATCGTTAATGGATACCGCGATCAAGAAATCGGTTACATGGCTGAATTCTATAAAGCCTGGATAGATCGGGGTGAATATCGCCGGGCCATGCTGGCGCCATTACAGGAGATGAACGGGGATTGGACCAGTTACGGCAAAGACCTGACCCCACAGGAATTTAAACTGGCATATCGACATATCCTTGAACTCTTCAGCCAAAAAGGGGTCAGCTACGACCAGGTCTGGTGGGTTTTTGCCCCTAATGGTTGGCACGATCCAGCCCAACCACAAAGGGCTTTTGAATTGTATTATCCGGGTGATGATGTCGTGGATTTTGTGGGGTTCAGCTCATACAATTATGGATTTTGTGAAATGGGAGAGGACATTACAAACAAGTGGGAAAGTTACACTGAGCTATTTGAGCCTTACATAACCCGCATGCAAGCTATGGCACCATCAAAACCTGTGATCATCGCAGAAATAGGAACTTCTTCTTATTACTCTGAGGGCATGAGTGACATCAATCTAAAAAATCAGTGGTTAATCGAGAACTACTATTCCCTGGCTTCCAATAAGGCGGTACTTGGCGTTATTTATTTCAGCTTATCATCTTTTGATGGCCATCAATGCGATCTTGAGCTCGATCCGGGAGGAGAAATTTTAAGTGGCTACCATGATGGGCTGACAAACCCGATTTTTCGATATCTCAGCGTACAGCGCTTCCTGACCATGGGGTATTAACGCTTTCACTCTGCTTTTCCTGAATAGCAATCTATCAAATCTGTAAGGTATAAGCCCGTGGTTTTATTGTTATAATCGCTTGAATGCAGCCAACCTGTTTGTAATGGAGATGTCAATGATGAGAATTTCAAAGAATAAACGATTTTCCCTCCTGGCAAGATTGGTGATCATTGCCGGTTTCATTCTTTTCCCATTTTCAAGCACGAATCATCCGGCCGTTGCTCAAACGGGATTAGACGAGTACCCGACATACCTGCCAGTCGTGATGAAAGATAGTTTTTCCGGTTTTTCCACAAATAGCAAATTCGTCGGTATTTACATACGCGCATTTTGGACTGAAGATAATGTGAAGCTTTATTTACCACCTGCTGATGCCCTGGCAGGCAAAAAACACTCGGTTATCGGAACTTTTGCCAGCTTCATGGACGCAAATCAAGATTATAACCTGGGCTACCAGCTCGAATCTTTATGGCTGAGTGGCTATCTCACTTTTGTCAATTTCCCTTCCCCATGGACCGCCTATGACATCGCCTCCGGTAAATATGATACGTATCTCCAGAACACAGCGAATGCCTATTTTGACTGGGTCAATCAGGGAGGCGGGCGGATTGCCTTTCTTGCACCCCTGCCTGAAATGAACGGGTGCTGGACATCTTATGGGTGTACTCCGACCAACTTCAAGCTGGCGTACAAACATATTCAAACGATATTCACCCAGCAAGGTGCCACGCGCGACAAGGTCTGGTGGGTGTTTGCGCCCAACGGGGGCAGCATTACCGGAAATGAATTTGAAAAGTATTACCCGGGGGATAATGTGGTAGACATCGTGGCATTCAGTTCCTATAATTATGGATTCTGTCATGTTGCACACCCCTGGGAACGCTGGCAGAATTACGACACGCTGTACGAACCCTTTCTTGACAGAATGCACGTCATGGCACCCGGGAAACCCATCATCATCGCCCAGACCGGTACGACAGCGGAATACCAATCTGCTGGCGAAAACAACGTCCCACAAAAAAACATCTGGCTGAAGGTCAATTACGAGTATCTCTCTCAGCAGCCGCAATTCCTGGGCATCCTGTACTTCGATTACAATCAAACTGGATATCCAGATTATAAGTGCAACTGGAGGATTCTACCCGGCAATACCTTTACGGGCTATACGGAAGGTGTGGCATCCCCGCCCTACCAATATCTCGATGCAGCGGATTTGCAAAGTATTGTTCCATGATTCCATTAAAACAAGCTAAAATTAAGGCGTGGATCGGAAAATAGCTGTTCCTGGTGGGTATGCAACAAAAAATTAAACCTCTTATTCAACGTGCCTGGCGCTTCGGCAAAGCCCGGTTGGTCGGGCTTTTAAAACGCATACTGCCCGAACCGATCAAGAAAGGAGTTAGAAAAATATTGCGTTTGGGCGAAAGGCGGATTATCGCCCGAAACCGAATTATCCTGACCCAAATTCTCCAGAAAGCCCGACTTGAAAAATCCATTCGTGCCGTCGTTATTTTTCCCCCCAGCCTGGATTGGGATGTGCAATTATTTCAGCGACCCCAGCAACTGGCTTTGGCGCTGGCCAAGCAAGGTGCGCTGGTTTTTTACATCCAGCCAAAACCTGATCGAAAACAACTCCCCTTTAAATCCATCAGCAAACGATTGTATCTATGTAATGTTCACGTGGATACCTTTCATTCCCTCCCCAACCCGCTGATTTATTTGCTAACCTGGAACAGCGATTACGCCTTGGTTTTCAAGGATCCACGTATCCTGTATGATTTTGTGGATGACGTAAATGTCTTTTATGGTGATCACCAGAAGATCGTTAAAGGACACCAATACCTGCTCCGGAATGCCTCGCTGGTGCTTGCTACCGCGTACAAACTTGTCGAGGAAGCCAGGCTGCATCGACCTGATGTGATCTATTCTCCCAACGGGGTGGCCTATGAACATTTCGCACGGGCAGCGCGGGAGGAACATACTACGCCGCCAGAGGATATGACATCCATACTCTCAGATTCCAAACCGGTCATCGGATATTATGGCGCTCTGGCGCGTTGGTTCGATTACGATTTGCTCAAAGCCATTGCCGCCCTGAGGCCGGGATACAACTTCGTATTGATCGGCCCCGATTACGATGCCACCCTGAATCCGGCTAAGATAACCCATCTATCAAATATTCATTGGCTGGGTGTTAAACCCTATCAGGAACTTCCTCATTATCTTCAGTACTTTGATATAGCAACCATTCCATTTATCGTGAACGAAATTACTCACGCCACCTCTCCGCTCAAACTGTTTGAGTATATGGCGGGCGAAAAACCGATCGTAATTACACCCATGCGAGAAAGCATGCGTTATCCCGGTGTTCTGGTCGGAGGGAATGCCCGCCAGTTCGCCGAACAACTGGATGCAGCGCTTAAATTGCGAAAAGATCCTGCCTACCGGGACCAATTACGTCAAACTGCACTGGAAAATACCTGGGAAAAGCGAGCCGAGGAAATATTACTCGCTATTGAAAAATTATCCTAACGTTCGTTCACTACTTAAATTTCTCGATTCAACGCTTTGCGGATGCTCCTTTTTAACAGTAGAAGTCTATTGTTAAATTTTGTCCTTCTTGCCAGATGATAAACCGGATAAATCAATTGCCGGATCCACAAATAAAACCAGTGAGATGGGGGTTTGGGTTGTAATAACTCATAATATTTACGTGACTGCTCTTCGTATTTAAGTAACAGGTTATTAATGTTTTTATTTATTTTTTGCCATTCCTGGCGTGCCTGCAAATACTCTACGACCGCCTGGGTCTCGCGGGTGATTTGCTGTCGCTTGGAAAGATCAACCGGCACAGGCCTGTCTTCACGCCCCGGGAGCTTGACCTTTGGAAGGATTTCATCCATGCAACTACCCATATGACTGAGTGTATAACGCTCAATGATACGTTTGCGGCTGAGATCACCCATGTGCTTTCGTTTCGCTTCATCCTGGATCAATTCGCTTAAAACACGCGCATAAGATTCCGGCTGTTGCTCCGCCGGTAATACTGGCAGCAAAACGCCACACGATTTCGCCACCAGTTCCGCCTGTCCCCCAACCTCTGAACCGACCACCACCAATCCGCAGGCCATGGCCTCATAGATCGCCTGAGAAACTCCTTCGTTTTTTGACGGTAAAAAGAAAAGATCGGCTGACGCCATAATTTCCGGCATGCGTTCAACAGGCACACCCCCCAGCATGTGTACCCGATCCTTCAGCCCACAGGCAAGCAGGTTTTCTTCCAACACCGCTCTCAACGAACCTTCGCCTGCCACCAACGCACTAAACGATGTCCCTGCGAGCGCAAGATTGCATATGGTTTGTGCGAATATCTCTGGCTGCTTCTGTTCTTCGAGCCGGGCCGCATACAAGAGGACCACTTCATCTGGTGCAATTCCTATTTCGTTTCGAACTTTATGACGCAACGAAGCATCCGGTTTCCAGGTTTGGGGATCAACCCCGATGGGGCAGACACTGATCTTCCCACCATCCGCTCCATGTTCGATCATCCAACTGCGCACCTGGTTACAGGATGCAACGCTGAAGTTCAAACAGTCGCGGTAGAGCAATGAAAGGTTGGGGAATCCCCCGTCCATCCAATCGGGGGTTACAAAGTGAAGATAATCAAAGATCTTTATGCGGGGGAACATTGCACGCAGCACCGGCAGCAGCCGGTAGCCTTCAATACACCCTTGGACCAGTACTGCATCTACACTTCGCGATTGGATGAGGTAGCTTAAAAATCGTGGAAAATCCTTGACAGGCACAATATCAGGCAGGAGGAATATATCGGAGGTGCGTTTTTCAAATTCAGGCAACCATTCGTTTTCTGATAATGCGGTTGTCACGATCGATATTTTCCATCCCTTAAGTATCAGTTGATCGATCAAGTTCAATGTAAAACGCTCTGCTCCTCCCATGACCAACCATGGAAGGATGATTAACAAATGTGGCGTGGATTTTTGCAGTTGGTTGAATGCAGGCGTCATCAGATTCAACCGGGTGAGATCCAGATCGACCGCATCCACGGGATTGGGGAATTCTCCCCGATACAAGCTCGGGAATCTGTCCTGAACCATTTTCAGGAAGGTGGTTACTTCTTCTACCGGTGGATTATCGTCCCGATCAATTTGATCTCCATCCACCCGCTTCCAGGCCAGGTATTCAGGTATAGTCGCTCCCCAATAGCCTTTGGCAGCACAGCGCAACCAGAATTCCCAGCCTTCAAACCCATTGCGGAGGGACTCATCAAATCCGCCAATCGCTTGATTAACCGACTTGCGCAGCATACCCATCATCGGCACACGGTTGCGCTCACGATTCATTGTGCCCTCATGGAATCCGCCTTTCCAGAGATAATTCAAACCTCCAAAAGTGATGGAATAAGATGAAACAAAACCATATTGGGGATGGGTTTCCAGAAACCACAACCACTTCTCGGCAGCAGCAGGTTCCAACAGGTCAATACTATCCATTAATAAGATGTAATCACAACGTGCGTGGGTAATCCCTGTGTTCCAGGCAGCACTTGAACCACGGCTCTCAGGTTGATCAATCACCCGAATGCGATCATCCAAATTGCGATATTCCGCCAGGATTTGCGATGCCTGGCTTTCATTCGAGCCGTCGTTGACGATCAACCATTCCCATTGCTGCAGGGACTGCCCAAGGATGCTTTGAGCTGTTTCGAGGAACACCCGCCCCATATCATGAAATGGCGTCACAATACTCACCAGCGGGGAATCTTTTCCACGTTTCAATTGATAGCCAAAACTTTTTCTTAAAGGGTGTGCCGGTGTGAACTCGAAATCTGGTACGGGTTGTTTGCTCATGATTATCCTTGCCGGTCTGAGAGACCGGAACATCCGATTGGTCAAGTTGGTATTCGTCTTCTACTGTCTTACATCCAGGGAGCGCGATGATCTGTTCAAAAGCATAGAATGATGAAATGGGTTAATTGCATGGGTGTAGTAGAAATCAGGGGCTGGTACAACGTTGCCCCGCAGACAGGCAAACCTCATCGATCAGAGCACTCTCTGCCCCCCCCAGAGAGATATAAACCTCCGCATAACGTGCGTCATCCGGCGACTGGAGGGTGATCGAATACCACTGCCAATCCGAAGTGGTGTTCCTCCAATCTTCATCTCGCCTGATGAGATTCCCTTCCTGATCAAACCATCTGATCTGCATCAAAAAAATAGCTTTCAAATCGGATTTTACATAATATGCCAAAGTATAGTATTCTCCCCCCTCGACAGCCACCTTTTGTGCGACATATCCAGATCCTGCTATCGATGAAGGGCCATGAAGGAGAAGGGAAATTCCACCTAATTGAGAGGTATTTGAGACTTCAATCCTGCCCTGCTCCTCCCAATCTGGAAACTCATTTATTCCAACGACTTCCTCAAATCCACTGTTGCCCAGCAAATTATTGATACCGGGCAAGTGCACTCCCTCCACGTTAAAACGATAGACATAAACTCCTTTATTCAGGAAAACCAGTTCACAGTACAAATTGATGAAATCAGAATTTTCAAGAATGGGGAATGGATCGGCATATATCGACGGCCAGATCTCCATTCCGGGCTGATTGATCAGCAGATAATCATAACCCGCCTGCTCCAATGAGTACGCCAGTTCCGCAGGCAATCTGGCCGATGACAACAGATGGTAGGCTTCCGGCACATCATTAACACCGTCAATGCGCGATTTCGTATACAGGCGATACTCATTGCCGATTGACAATACCCGATGCGGTGCTCCCGGCTGAGAATCGATATAGCGAAATGCATCATATACAGCCAGGTTTTTGGAAAGAAACTCCTCGCGGCTTTCACGACCTAAAATATAGTTGATTGGGAAGCGCTGCGGAAGAATGTCATAGTTACGAAGGATCAGGGGCATACGGGTCGAAAATAAATATACCAGGAGGGTAACAAAGAGAACTGCCAAACCCAGATTACTTTTTCTTTCGGTTAACCAGCCGTAAATGGTTTCCAGATTCATTGCCGCACTGACTGCCAGGTATGGAAAAATGGGTAATGCATAGCGGATTAGCGCTGTGTTGGTGGCAAACATCATTCCGACTGCGACTTCGCTGGCGATCAGCAAGGTTACTACCAGAATTTTGGATTGACGGTTGATTCGGGAGGTGAAAAGATAGATGGGGACAGCTAATAACGGAAGCGCCGAAGCCATCCCACCTGTACCCTCGTGGTAATAATTGCGCGAATTCAGGACAAGATCAAAAGGATATCGGATGCTTTTAGCTGCAACCTGAATGATATTCAAACTCCCGCCAGTTGATGCATCTGTTACCGGGGTTGAAACTTTTTGTATGAATTTTGTACCGTACGGGTATATAGGGTCTCCTGTCCAGAGGGTATCTCGCACCAGCCAGGGCAATGCAACCATCACGATCAAACCGATTAATGCACCCACCCATAGCAGATTTTTATGACGGGGTTGTCTTGCCAGTGCACCCAATAAAAGCATAACCAGCAATCCGCACAATACAGGTCCGGCGGTCAGCTTGATGCCCAGGCCAATCCCACCCAGAGCACCCGCCACCAACAACCAGCGTGGATTGCGTTCCAACCACCAGGCAACCAGTGCAAACCCGAAGCTTAAACTAAAGGTCGTTACGAAAAGATCGATATAGGCTGTTGCCATTTCGTAACTTATGGCCGGGACCGCTAGAAAAAGGATGGCAGCCACCATTCCGACGCGTTTGTTCGCCAGGCGACAGCCAAGCAGAAATACCAGGATCGCACTGAGAGTACCCATCAACAGGTGTATGATGCGCGGCAGGGGTTGTCCGGCGGTTTGTAATGCGAACGTGTAGAGCATTTCGGCGTAATGCAGCCATGTGTTCATGCCCCCTTCCGGGAAAGGTGCAATGCCGCCTTCCCGGATGTAAAACATGGGACCTGCCAGGTGGTACGTCAACTCATCATAGCGGATGGCGGGAGCCAGGGCGATCAACCAGGAAGGAATCCAGAGTATTACCAGGATCGCGATCCCAACCGCCCAGCCCGAAAGATCACCTTGCTTGAAGAACTGGCGAAGTCTCGCAATACTATCCCGGATGAAGAAAAACCAGTGTTTCAATCGGGGAATGACGAAGATAGCGCTGAGAACACCCAGCCCTGACCAAGTGACCACCGGATTGAAAGCCTGCAACCCACCCTGGAGACTGACCAGGATCATGATCAGACCCAAACCCAACAGAATGGCAAGCGTCGACCGTTCCAAACCATCCCGTAGTTTAACCCCAAGCAATGCCTTGAGAATGAATTCGCCAGCCCCGAGAGAAATGAGCAAAATCAGAAGCAACATCAGACAGGCTGCACCGGCACCGATTGTCACGATGGGTAAAATGACCGATGCTGCGAGACCAATCAATCCAAGCGTAATCAACAGCCTGTTGCTTGAGAAAAAGAAAAGAACGCCCACCGATAAAAATGCACCAGCAAATACAACAACCCAGCGCAGATCCCAATAGGAGGAAGGGAGAGGGCTGGGGTCATGAAGATATTTTAAACCAATAAAGAGATTTAAGAGCGATAGAAGAACGATATAACAAAATAAAACCAATGCATACCCATTTTTCTTCATTAAAATAAATTTTATCATCACTTGGGAGGGTGCAACCTTTTTCCAAGCCGGCGTAAACCGTTCCTGACCGAAATCGCCTGGTAGGAGGATGAGACCGCCCCAGGTTTAATAAAATCTGTATCAGCGAGCTGCTCTTCAAGCTTTCGTAATTGGCCTGCCTGGTATTCCAATGCTTCAACCACTTTTCGATATTTCTCCGCGTCTGTGAAGTTTATGTTCCCTTTTTTCAGAGAATCCAAACGTTGAGCTACCGATGGCAGGGCTCGAATCCGTTCAAGATAATTGGCACTGTAAAAGTTCCAATACTCCCCCCATTGCAGAGGTCCGGGTGCCAGTGGATTTTTTGCGTCACTCACGCAGTCAAGATACTCAACCATAATGAGCTCGACTTCCGCGTTCACCTTTTCCAGATTAAGCTGCAGCGTGCCCCGGGTGTGAATCCGGTATTCCAGCAGGACTTCATCGATAAAGAGGGGTTCTTCGATCAACAACACCCGCAGCAGGAAATCCCAGTCATGGCAGGTGACCAGGGCGTTAAAACCACCCACTTCATCAACCAAATCCCGACGGAAGAGAAAATTACTGGTTGAGGCAGCAATGTTATTGCGCAATAACTCGAACGAGAGGGCCGGAAATTGGGACGCCTCGGCAATCTGCCGCAGATAATGTTCCTGATATGGATGAGTGGAACCATTTGAATCAATATGAGACACCTTTGAATAGGCAAAACGCTGTTTTGATGCCTTCAGCGCATCCAGCATGACACTTAAGCGCTCCGGCAAATAACGGTCGTCAGAGTTCAGGATCGCAATATATTCCCCGTTAGAGATCTGGATGCCATGATTTAATGCCGCGTGAGCCCCCTGGTTCTCCTGGCGGATCAGGTGATAGGGTATCGCGCTTGCCCCAAGAATATTTTTCGCCATCCTTCCGGTACCATCAGTCGAGCCATCATCCACCACGATGATCTCCAGCCGGGGATAGTCCTGCGTAATAATTGTTTGCAGGGCGATATTTATGTACTTCTCATGATTGTAAGCAGGCATGACCACTGAGATGAGAGGTGTGTCAGTCATCCGAAGTCCTCACGCGATGAATATCTCGCCCTTTGATATCCAAAACCAGATCGGATTTTCCAAAGGGGTAGGGATTAATATTGATTTTACACCACATGTCAGGTAGATTCAGCCAGCATTCCGATCCTTAATAGCCATTTTAATAAGAGGATTGACACCTGCCATTCACTTTTTAATGAATATTCGTCCCCCCTTTTCATCATAGACCAGGTTTCCACTATCCTCATCTTCCCATGACAGAATCTGATCGGCAACAGCTCGTTCGATGAAGTTTGTGTCGACCGGATTAATCTCAAACGAAAATTTATGAGTCGATGCTATCCCCAGCTTTTTCAAACTCGTTTTTTGATACATCCCATTCGTTAAGTCCATTTTTGTTATGGGTATGATTTTTGATGTACTTTGATACAGGTTGACACATCCCCTGACCATATCATCTCTCGGTTCACCATTCGCGAAGGTTCTCAACATTTCTTTAAATTGAAAACCTTCGCCCGGTTTTCTGGTAGACCTTGAGATGTTTGCAAGTTCGGACAAGATGGCTTTCCGGATTAATTGTCTTCGCGAGCGAACCGGAAGGTGGATCAGGTGTCCAATTTCAAGCGTATCCAATACCTTCCCACCTGAGTCAATGACCAGATGATTGCCCTGGGATAGAAACAGTTCTCCCATGTACTGGTCATACACGGATTTCGGGATCAAAACCTTTGAATGCTGGGAAAGCTCGCGGCTTTTCCAGAAAACCGAA
This sequence comes from uncultured Chloroflexia bacterium, assembly GCA_963701225.1. Lineage (GTDB taxonomy): Bacteria > Chloroflexota > Anaerolineae > Anaerolineales > Anaerolineaceae > JAFGXF01. The sequence continues at coordinate 2,944,620 of OY969578.1, forward strand.
TTATAGTTGAATTGCAGCCGGTCCAAGAAATCCGGCACACAATTGATCCAGCGAAAGCTGCCCACGGTTCTGGAATTATTCAACACCACCACGATTTTTTCGAGTTTTTCGCGGTTTTTTATCTGGATGAATTCATCACAATCCAGGAAAAAGACACAATCAGCACCCTGTTTAAATAATTGACGCATCGCAAAGGTGGTGGTTTCTTTCTGATAATGCCCATTGGTTTCCAATTTAATATACGTCCAACCTTCCCTTTGCCGCACAGCAGACCGCAGTATCTCCTCCGAGCTGTCGATGGAGCGATGGTCGATGAGGTAAACAGTGTCAAATAATGCATCTACGTGATTTATAAATACATTTAGAATATCCTGTTCGTTCCTGATCATGTAAATTGCGGCAAGATTCATGCTTTCTTCTCCGATACCTCGATATTCATATCACACATATTATAAACTTGAACCATTAAGAACGATCTGGTGCTCGGTTCAAGATGGAAATCATAGCAGGGCACACAGGTATTACAAACATTAATACAGGATTGCGAAAAATCATTATCACAAGAGTATGAGCAGGCGCCAGCCAACAGAACTTAAGAGTCTGAGCTGTTTGCGGCAGGGATTGACCGTACACAAAAATGCCCAAAAGTATCCTTAATGATCTAAATTCAAAGCTTTTGGAAATCTACAGGTGCACAGCCTGGGAAATTATTCAACGGATTAGGCGAATACATATGTGAATGGCCTCAAAGGCCGACACGATCATTGGGGAGAACCATCCAATAGGAATCATCACCTGGTGGATAGAAAAGCCGAGATTTATTTTTTGCAAAATGTTGAACAAAAACTCCCTGAGAATATCGCCGAGAAGATGTTGGTGATGCCAAGTAGCTAGCTGGTGGTAAAAATTACTACTGGCAATGGCTGTGAGTTTGCGAAGCATAACTTGTTATTCGAGTGTTTTAAGAGCTGATTCCGTTTGTACCCAGATATTTTAATCCTGGCAGAGGGGCAACAACGAGAACACCAATAGTTTGATCCATCGGTACTTTACGAAAAACATGACTCTGCTACAATTATTGTGAGCAAAATCGATTTTGTCATGATATGATTGAATAATACACCGATAAAGTGTCTTGGATTCAGGACACCATTAGATGTCCTGACCAATTCACCAGTCTCACTTGACACTTGAATTCAGCTTTTATCAATCAAGTATAATTTCTTTTTCAAGGAGGCTTTTCTTGTGAAATTCAAAAAGGTAATAATATCCTTTTTATCAATATTGTCTGTTGCACTATATCCATGCATTTTTATGTATTTCAATAATACAGGAAAAATTGTCTTAAAAGATGTTGTTGGAATCTCAGGCATTATTGTAATGATTGGTATTGTATTATTTATAGTAAATATTCTGTTATTAAGGGATATCGGGAAAGCTGCATTAATTACAAATATATTCATGTGTGTTCTCCTTTACTTTGCATTAATTGAAAAACTAATAATAAAATTTTTCCCAATGCTTTATTATTGGCATGTTGGTCTCATATGCTTGTTTCTTATATTGCATATTTTGTATTTTATACACAAGAAAATGTCCTCAAAAACAGCAGGAAAAATCAATCAAATAATCTTGGCTGTTTTTGCAGGATTAATATTGTACAACGGCATCATAACAATTCCGCGTACATTAAAAACAGCGGCGCAAGAATTTCCAAGCGATAAGCAAAGTGCTTCCGTTCAAAATGATATTCAAATTAATACAGAAGGTAAAGAATTACCAAATGTGTATTATTTTCTTTTTGACGAATATGCCGGATATGATGGCATAATGCGTTACTGTAATTACGATAACATAGATTTTTATTATTCTCTTGAAAAATTAAGCTTTGTTACATCAAAACATTCGATAAACGGAAGTATAGATACTTTTACCGAAATCCCTAACTTATTACAACTACGGGAAATTAATACAATTCAGATGTCATCCAATGATAAGAAGAAAAGTTTTCAAGATCCGTTCTTATTAAAACTTATGAAACAAAATGGTTATTTAATTAATAAACTCGCTACAGCCAACTCTTATTTTATCGACGATTCATACACGGACTATCGATTTACTGAAAAATTTGAGTCTACTTATGGAACTTTTAATTGGTACATTATTCAAAAAACAGCTTTCTATCCATTTTACGGTAATAAAGACCATGACAAAGAAATCAACGTAATTAATAAAATGTTTGCTTATGGGGAAGAATCTTTTACGATAGGAAAATCCAATTTATTCACAATTGGATATTTCGATTTTCCTCATCTCCCTTATATTGTTGATGAGTATGGCAACAAAACTGACAACTCAGATCGGACTAATTTACGAGATCCAGTTCCATATTTAGGACAATTTAAATATGCCAGCAAAAAAATATTGGAATTGGTTAACGAAATCGTAGAAAATGATCCGAACTCGATAATTATTCTTCAGTCGGATCATGGGTACAGGCTACCATCGCACCTACATTATTGGTATGGTATTAATGAATATGACCTGGCAGTAGAAGCTCAATTCGAGCAAAATATTTTAAATGCTGTATATTTTAAAGGTGAAAATATAAATATTGAAGGTTTATCAGGATTGAATACTTTAAAAGTCGTTCTAAACAAATTATTGCAAACAGACTTTGAAATTAACAATTGACAAAATTATTTTCAAACAGGTACTCTAATTTATGAATAAAAAACCACTTATCTTCCTAATGATTGCATATTTATTGTTTTTGGTCGTTTTTTTCAACGCTACTGATATCATTTTATCAATTCCTTTAAACGATTGTTGTCGTTTAAGGAAAATAGATATAAACAAATATGATAATCTCTCTGGGGACGTTAATGCTTATATTGATTCATTCAGTGAAGATCAAGACATCATGGTTAATGTTGAATTTAAAGGATGGGCTTTCATTCAGACTGAACAAGATAATGGCAACAATAATATCAAATTGATTTTTACCTCAAAAGATAACCACTATGAGGTTGATACAGAACTTCAAGAAAGATTTGATTTAAAGATAGTTTTCACTGAAAATACAATTTATGGCTATAAACACGGTTTTATAACAAAATTTTCCCCTCTAAAGATGGAAAACGGTATTTACAAACTTTATATATACTGCTATGAAAATGATGAGGCAATTGGCTTAATGGATACCGGAAAGTTGTACAAGAAAACCTATCGGGGGTTCACAGAAAATTAAGATACAGCAGTATTTGAAGCTATTGGAAAAATATTTACGATGATGCCTCAGAAAATAACCTGTGTAATTCGATCTTGATGAATTGAATCTCAAAAAAATCAAGAGTATATTACTCTAATGATTATTCAATTCATAATCACGGATCAACTTCTGTAATTTCTGCTTGCTCGACATAACCATTTCCCTGTACTCCGTATTTTGAAAACCCCAAATGGTCGAGGATTCTTGTTCATTATGTCCGACAAGATACGGTAAAACGAGGACTACCCGAAGGTTATTTTGATTTTCGAGGTACCTATCAATTGTATTACTTTGGACATCCAAATTATCAGGATCCCAGTGTGCTAATAATTGAAGGGCCCTGGTGTTGTAGATATTGAATACCGTGCTGGTCATTTTATTTATCGTAACAAACCGCATACCTTTATACATCCTTATATCCAAGATCTTTACATTCGGATGAAGATCAGCAATGAAACCAGCAAAGATATCCCATTGTCCCTCATATAAATCTAGGAATTCATGTATTGATTTATTTTGTAACTGGAAATCTTCCGGCGGCAGAGTATCGTCTTCCATAACCGACAAACGTTTCATACCCATTTCTAAGGCTTTCTTAGCTAACGCTGTATAGCTTAAGCCGCAACCAATCCATCCCGGATTCCATCGAAGTCCCTCAAAAAAAGAAAATCCTTCCGGACAAATCTCTTGAAAATTACAGCGACGGGTTATCGTCTCAGGTAAAGACAACACCATCTGTGAAGATATATCAGGAACAGGTAAGTTTTGAATATAGGATGACGGTAAAAATCCCATCCCCATAAGAAATCGATCAAACATAAACGCGAATCTTTGGTCAGATTTTTGGGCGGCTGATAATACCTGTTTACGCGAAATACCCTTGTCGAGCGCGGTTTTAACCGTGCGGAGCATATTTGAGATCGAACCTTGTTCGAAAAACCTCACAGCTCCGGCTAATTCTGGATAATCATCATGGTTTTGTGTGGCTTCTGAAATCACTGGCACACCCAACGAGAGACATTCTTGAATTCTGGGTATTTCTAGCAAGGCATTTTCATAATAGTGGATATTGATTACAAATTTTGCCTGCTTGATCATTTTCAACAGCTCCGGTCCGAATACTTCACTAACCACTTTGACATTAAATTCCTTCTGCAAAGCATGAAGCATTTTCAACCGTCTGGGCGAACTTTTTCCATCACCATAAAATAAAATGTCGTACTTCTTTCTGGATTCTGGAGCTTGCGTCCCATAATTGGTTGATGCACCTATAGGCAGATAATAAACCTGAGGATAACCGATGCCTTTTCTGTCTAAAAACTCAATATTGTTCAGGCTGTAATCGAGTATGGCCAGTGAGTCATGTAGGGTTTTTAAATAATCGGCGGTAAACCAACGTGAGCTTACAGACTGCTCCATCTGGAACGAAATGCGCTTCTCAGCAGGAGGAAGAGATTGAAACATCTGGGGACATACCACTACATAATAATCGCTTGAATAATCAGCTGGTGAGGTAGTAGTAATTTGTACCTTACACCCATGCGTTCGTAATCGTTCGGTCACTAAATAGGCAACAAACAGAGTATGTTCGGTTGCCATTACCACCCAATGCTGTTTATTTAGTGGTTTCTTGCGATAAAGCTCAGTATTAAATTCAAGCGATCTACTGGGATGACTGTTAATCGTCGCTGTTTTCTTAAAAACGTTGATTAACCTCTTTCCTAATCTTTCTCTCAAGCTATTTCTAGGTGCAAGGAATACGCGGATCTTCCATATCTGTTGAATAAGCTTCCAGGCAGTACTGCTGTAAATTTCCAGCAATTTGGAATTGAGATCCTGCAGAATTTGTTCTCGACCGACCATGTATTCTTGTAAAGAAACAATCTTCTGATCTCGGTCACTGATCCTCTGATCTTGGTCTCTTATCTCCTGATCTCGGTCACTGATCCTCTGATCTTGGTCTCTTATCTCTTGATCTTGATCTTTTATCTTCTGATCCCGCTCAGCAATAACCAATCGGGCGGTGTTAATCTCAGCTATATATTTATCAGCCGTACTTGAGACTATCTTGAGGGAACGTCCCATTTCTTGTAGGCGATAATTATCTATTGCTCCTTGGCCAAGATTAGCAAATAATTCTCGTATTATTTGGCGATTTTTATTATCCTGTCGCAGCCATTCCACATTAAAAGACCCTTTACCGGAAGATAACTGCAATACACCCAGACCATTTGAATGAATAAAATCAAAGTTTAGGGGATACTGTTTGATTAGCTCATTCCAGAAGCGCCAGACACCGAAACCACGTTCACGAACGTTAATATCATGGAAAATAACAACGGCATGGGGGGATAGTTTTGGTAGCCAGGTTTCAAAATCGTGTTTTACCGCAGAATAGGTATGCAATCCATCAATGTGCAGCAAATCTATTGATTTTTCCGCAAAATATGAACTGGCCTCATCAAATGTCATCCGCAACATCCGTGAGAAGTTACTGTAGCGTTTTTCATGATATTCGTTTAATGCTTGATATATTTCCTCACCGTAAAAGCCCCCATGTTCATCCCCTCTCCAGGTATCCACAGCGTAACACAGCGTGGAAAGTTTGTTTTCCTTGACAGACTGGCAGAATGCCAAGTAGGAATTACCAGAATAGGTTCCAAGTTCAACAATAACGGAGGGTTTTAAAGTATGTACCAACCAGGAAGCAAAAGGAATATGTCCTACCCACGCATCTGAGGATTCGACCCGGTACGGACGGAAATAAACTGCTTCAAGTAAGTCTATAAGATTCATCTAAATCCTTCCTGTTGTCCTCAGGTATATTTATGGGACCATAAACCGAATAAATTCCTGCCAATAAATGACTAAAAAAACCATTAACAAGAGTTTAAACATGCTCAACATTCATGAACGATTCAAAATGCTGAACTACATCTTCCGATGAACCAATCTGAATGACTTTTCCATGACTCAACCAGGCAGCACGGCTGCACATTTTTTTAATGGCATCCATGCTGTGTGAAACCAATAAAACCGAGGCGCCTTGCTCCTGAAAATATCGTATCCGTGCCGCGCTCTTTTCCTGGAAGGCGATATCACCCACCGACAGTACCTCATCCAGGATCAGGATATCGGGCATCACTGCCGTGGCAACCGCAAATCCCAGGCGTGCCAGCATGCCGGAGGAATACGTCCGCAGGGGTGCGCCGATGAAATCGCGCAGTTCAGCAAAATCAACGATCTCGTCAAAGTGCTCATCGATTTGCCGGCGCGTATAGCCCAACAGGGCTCCATTTAAATAGATATTTTCGTGCCCGGTCAATTCGGGATGAAAACCGGCTCCCATCGCCAGCAGCGGTGCCACCCGTCCGCGAACAATCACCCGCCCGCTGGTCGGGCGCATCACCCGCGCCACCAGGCGCAGCAGCGTGGTTTTGCCCGCGCCATTCGCGCCAATTAAGCCAAACACCTCCCCCTGATTTACGCGCAAGCTGACTTTATCCAGCGCCAGGAATTCCTCAAATTTCACCCGCCCCTGCACGCGGCGGATGGCAAATTCTTTCAAGGTGCGGTATCGCTCACGCGGTACGCGATAACGAACGGTGACATCCTTCAAGACCACCACCGCCTCATCAACCACCGGTATCCCCGATGTACCGATCATCTCTGTAAGATCAGGTGCGGTAGGCAAATTCATTCGATTTCTCCGTGAAAACCAGCCAGCCGATTAAAAGGGTCCCAAATGCAATTGCAATTGAGATCAACCAGTAATCCCACGAGGGAATTTTTCCTTCAAAAACCAGACTGCGGAATAACCCCACCAAATGTACCATCGGATTGAGTTGCAGCCATCTCTGAATATATTCGGGAAGGATATCGAGAGGATAAATGATGGGGGTCAGATACATCCAGGCTGTCAAAAAGATCGCATACATCTCGACCACATCCGCGAAGTAGATACCGATCGTGGAGATCAACAAACCGAATCCCAAGCTAAACATCCCGATCAGAATCATTGCCAGGGGTGAGAGTAGAATCGTTAGCTGAAGGGGAACGCGAATGACCAGCATGACCGCGATCAGGGGTACCAGGGAAAGGATCAGATTGACCAATCCGGTGCAGATCGCTGAGATGGCAAAAGTGGAGCGGGGGATGTAAATCCGCTGCAGCAGGTCGCCACCCCATACGAGCACATTGATCGCGCTGGAACTGGTCTGAGAAAAAAAAGTCCAGACGATCAAACCGCTTAACACATAAGCCGGGTAGCCTGCCATGGTCATTCGAAACACCTGTGAAAAAACGATGGAAAGGACGATCATCATCCCCAAAGGATTGAGCATCGTCCAGGCGATACCCAGAACCGAACGTTTATATCGCGCAGTAATATCCCTGCGCACCAGGAACATGATCAGATCGCGGTAACGCCAGGCTTCCTTGATCTCCAGTAGGGGCAGCAGATTGTGCTTCGCACTGTCATAGACAGTTTTATTTTCCAGAACCGATTGCTTTTCCATCATTTGCATAATAGTTGATTATAACAAACAACTCTAGATGCAAATCAAATCACTTCTCAATAATGTCGAATTGATGGACTTCAGCTAAGAGCAACGCTGTCCGATAAAATCGTAAAAGATCCATAACCCAAAAAGGCCGTAGAACTTGTCCACCGAGTTTAATACTGATATCAGAGTAACACTTAAATTGAAAACTACGAATATTTTCCATATACCCTGAACAATCACCCATTAACCTTTTATAGAATCACAGTCCGGCAGGTTTTGTATCACAATCAAGAAATTTCAAGTAGAGCGGAATATACCTGCATTGTTTCAGCGATGATCTTATCACTGGCAAACTTTTCGACGGCTTTCAGACGGCCCAGCTTACCCATTTTTTGCCTTAAACCAGAATTGACAGCCAACATAGTCAACGCTTCAGACAATGCGACAGGATTATTCGCCGGTACCAGCAATCCATTTTCACCGTGACTGACCACCTCTCGGCAACCAGGCACATCTGATGCAACAATCGGGCGCCCGGAAGCCGCCGCTTCAATTAACACAGTGGGCAGCCCTTCTCCCATCGATGGCAGGCACACGATATGTGCCTGGCGGTAGACCTCCTCCATATCCTCCCGGAAGCCCCAATGCTCAATCAGGCCTTCCGAGATCCATTTTTGTAATTGGGTTGTACTGATACTAGCCGGATTTCCCGGGTCGGGCATGCCCACCAACGCAAACCGCATCAGGTTGCTCTCACGCAATCGCCTGGCAGCCTCTACAAACACACCAACTCCCTTATCCCACAATAAACGACTGGGCATGACGACTGTCGGTTTGTCTGTGACTTCCGGTCGGGGTTTAAATTTCTCAACATCCACCCCAACGCCCTCGATAATCGAGATTTGCGATAACTCAACAAGGTAGTATTTCAAAAAGATGTTCTGATCATCTTCATTCTCAAAAATCACGCGTACATTTTTATGTCTTAATGCCAGGCGATAGAGGGGAATGACCAGGGCTCTCAGCATAACACCGGACCAGCCTGATCGAAGGAATATATAACCCAATCCCGTTATTGAATTGACAACTGCGGGTATCTTTTTCATACGTCCCGCCAGGGATCCGTACAACACTGATTTCACGGTAAAGTGATGTACCAAAAGCGGGCGTTCCTGCTTGTAAATCTTCGCCAGGCGCAACAGCGAGTTCAATTCCTGTCCCAAGTTCAAACCTCGCCGGTTAACCGACCATTCGATCCAGCGAAAACCTTCCTCAATCATTCTGGCTGCATATGTACCCGGAGGTGAAATGAGAACCACCTCCCAACCCAGGCCGCGCATTTTCTTAGCCAGTGGAAGCCGGAAATTATATAAATACCAATCGGTATTTGCCACCAGGCATAACTTTTGGCCTGACCCAAGATTCATTGTGCCAACACCTTATCATACAACTGAATTAATCGCTGACTCATGATAGACCAGGCGTAGGTTGTTTCATATGCCTTACGGGCATTCCCACCCAACCGTTGCATCATATCAGGATCGACAGCCAGAGATTGTAATGCCTTTTCTAGTGCCGGAATGTTTCCATAAGGAACGACATAACCACATTCGGCTTCTTCAATCATTCGGTCCATATTCGTACCGGCAGCCACAATAACCGGCTTGCCAAGCATCATCGCTTCAAATATTTTATTAGGACTGGAGTATTTATGGTTTGGGATTGCCGGATCATAGGTGGCGAAAAGGACATCCGCTGAACCGCTTAGTTGGAGTGCTTTTTGATAACTGACACGACCATGCCAATGGATATTGGGCATCTTGGAGGCTTCAGTTAAAATTTTATCCTCATCACCTCCAAACCCGGCCAGATCAAGATGCCATTCAGGATGCTTTCTCAAGACTGATAGCACTTCCAACAAACCGCGCTCGACCTGGAGCAGACCGATGTAAACCAGTCGCAGGCTGCCGGCAGTCAGGTTTTTCTCCCGGTCGAATTTCCGACACAAATCCTCAGGGCTGTTATATACGATGGCGATCAAGCGCAGTTTCGATCCGGCTACCTGTGTAATACGGGCATCATCCACAAGAATAAGCGCATCTGCCCTGCCAATTGCCCACAAATCCACTCGTCGGATTATATTTTTGATCCAAACCGGTGTGGCGCGCAGGTGATCTGCATAAAAGTCAAAGATATCGTATATTACGTGTTTTTTAAAGAATTTCTTCAACCACAAGGCAGGCAGGATGGTATCGAAGTCACAGGCATGAATGACATCATATTCGGCTCTATGCTGTAATAGCCAGCACCATAATCTCCACTGCCAGCGCAGTAGCTGTGGCAGGTTTCCCATCCCTTTTCCGTACCCAGCCCGAAGTTTCAGGCGGTAAATCGGTAGACCTTCGCGAATTTCCTGTTCGGGCAGGCCTCCTGTGCGGTCCCAACCCAAAGCTTTCACATGATATCCTGCCGCGATTAACGCCCTGCCAATTTTTTCAACTCGCGGGTCAGGAGATACAGGGTTGGAACGTGTAATAAGAATATGCAATTTATCCATTTGATTGGAAATCGGTCAACTCTGAAAGAATTATCTCATATCTGGCAGTATCATTCAATGGGACACCCACCTGATTTATCGCATAACCATTGGTTGGGTTAAGGGAAATGACCAAAGAGCCATCTGTACATCCGCCTGGAAAGCTAAAAGGAATGTAATTCTCACCAGCTTCCATGTCGATGTGGTGCGGGTGAGCGTTGAATCGATGAAATTAATAAATCCCCACTTTTTTCAAAAACATAGCCGCAACTTTACTCCAAAAGGCTGGCATCCACCATCAGGTCGAGACAATCTTACCTTACTACCCTGTAAACCTCATGTACATCTCTGGATAAATTAGAGGGTAAGATATTTCAGCCTTATTCTTGGAGTGTACCGATGGGCATGCCGGATAAAGGCAATTTTTACTTTCTGGTGAACCTGACGAGCTGCTTTTACTATTCCTATATTTGTAAGGTAATCATGTATACCACTTTCAATCCTTGAGATCGATCCGAAATTTAGATCTTTTCGAGATCTAGTGGGTTACCAGTCATCTGGCAAGGTGTATCCAAGATGAATCAACATCATACCTACTTTTTCGCGAATTTCTTCTGGTGAATCCAATTTGGCTGTTGAACACGGGTTCACATAGTTCTCAACCATACCCTCGCTCACAGTTGAATCGGTCAAATTGAACATATACCATTTCTGGCATTGGATTACCGAGAGTTGGCTAAATTGGTAGAAAGGTGGCTTGAGGGCATCTTTTGAAATGGCGAAAACTCCAGAGTTAATTTGTTCCTTTTGAGAAGATATTCCGGCAATGATCAGCCTATTGGAATCCAATTGTCTGAGCAGGGAACTGCCTTCCATCCATACTGGTTTTTGAATGCTCATATAATCCAGAATCGTTGGAGCGATATCGATAATCTGAGTGCTTTCGGTGACAGTTCCAGTATATTGATCAACGGGAAAATGAATGATTAACGGAACCTTAGTGGTGGTAATATATTTTTGTCCATGGTCGGTATATAGGATCAAAATGGTATTATCGTACTGCTCATGCTCTTTCAAGTACTGAACGAGCAGTTGAACCTCGTTATCGAAATTCAGTATGGCATCATCGTAGAAATCGGTCATCCAACCATTATTCTGGATTTTGTCCTTTGAAAAAATCCGGATATCAGGAGCAAACCTGGCACCGTGTGTTCCTATCAGATGGATATGGGCAAACAAAGGTTGACCATTCTGTCTGGCTTCATCCAGATAAGTACGGAGGCATTCCATTCGCCGCTGGTCTGTCATACCATCAGAATCAACCTGGGTTATGATGGCATAAGGATTCTGCATCTCCTTAATAAAAAATATATGCTTAAGACGATCTCCGATTCTTTCCTCAATCGTGGTTAATAGGTAAATTTCGTCAGCGTAACCATATCCGGAGAGGTAACTTGATGAAGCATCATTTGTGTTCTCTTGGCAATTGACAGCATCAAACGCATTCTGAAAATTGATGGTATTAGCATCTACATAGTATGGCACGCCCAGAGATACTGTAAGGTACCCGCGTATTTTTAATAATCCGGGCAAGTGCTGATACATATCCTCCCCTTTCAAAGTATCGGGAGGAAAAAGCACATGAGTGGTAAAGGGCAACTTGCCAGTGAGCAGGGCAGTGTCAGAGCCTGTAGAGTTTGCAGCATTTGTAAAATTATTTTCACTGAAAAGTGATATTTTCGCCAACTCTTTGATAAAAGGTGTTGTATCTCGGTCGTAACCGTAAACGGACATGTTATTTGCATTTAATCCGTCTGATCCTATTATGATGATATTTGGTTTAATATTCCCACTCGCATTTTGTTCCACATGAGCGAAGGTTCTATTGTCTGGATTGAAACTGAACACGATAAGTATCAGGGATACAGTAAATAGAATGGTTGCCGCATAGGTTTGTGTACGGAAAGATCTCTGTACAAACGATGGTTTTATTGCCGCAACCATTTTCCGTAAAATGTAAATAAAAATGCCTACGAACAGTAATGCATAAAGGACGCGCACAATAGTCGTTGTATTTACAATACCGTAATTAAAAGTGATATAGGTAAAATTATCAATTAATATCAGGCAAAGACTGGTCGCCAGGAAAGTTGCCGGAAATTGGTAGGCATATTTTCGGAATGAAGGAAATTTTTGTGTCAGAATGATATCCAGCAGGAATATCACTGGCAACATGAGCAGTGAAAGCAATGTGGATGCAAAACCAGTGATAAAAAATATTTTTACTTTTTCACCCAGACTAAGAAGTTCCATGAACGAGGGTTTTGTAACAAAGAAGATCCATTCCATAAAAACATAGAAGTAAGCGATTAGAATGGTATTGACTATGGAGTACTTAATTAACACAGTGCTAGATTTAAGAACAAATTTAAGATTGCCTGCAACTGCATCGCATTGATTGCACCACAGCCTCACTACTCCAAAAAGCGACCCGAATAACAATCTGCGTTTTTGAGTGTCAATCAGGATAGATCCGAAGAATGCTATCAATCCCAGCATCAAGAGTAGAAATGCAATTCTCCCCATCTGACTCGAGATAATATAAGGGCGGATATAAATACTATAGGTGTGCCCATTTGTGACAGGGTCCGAGAAATCGGTGGGTGCAAACAGAACAGTAATATGATTACCACCAAAATTTTTCAGCGCAAAAGTTCCACTGCCTGAAGTTTTTGTGTAATCAGGGGAGGCAAAGCCTAATATATTCTGATCTTCCAGAATCAATATTGAGTTGGGATTAAAGAAATGATAATTAATCTCGTATTGATAGTCGTAGGCATTTCCGTCTTGACTGAGACTCTGGGGCTCGATTCGATATTTCTTATAAAATATTGAGGCTCCGGGTTTAATTAAAACGATCAAACTGATAAAAACCGCAACCAGATAGACAAGGCCAAGTGCTATTTGAAGTACTCGTTTCACTATTACCCTTTTTGTTGGAATGGCTAGCAAAGATATGGAAGATCGCATCCTGTTAGCAATTTAATATATCGTGTGAAAGTAGTGATAATCGCGATTAATTGAGTTGTTTGACAGTTTTTAACTTGATTATACGATCGATGAGAAAGTATAAAGTGTTCAATCCTTCAGGTCAAGTTTGATATCCTATTGGTTTGGAATAAAATGGTACACTCACCTCACCGCCCACTCGTCGTGGGCTTCAATAAGAATCCAAAGTCAACAATCAATTAGGTAAAGCACACTATCAATCTCATTTGATCGGAATTTTGTATGTACGAAAAACCTCTGGTTGGATCAGCCAACTCCATGAAATGCTCTCCAATTCAGGAAACCAATAACCATTCTTTCGGAAACGTCGTAACCACTCTATATGATGAGAAATATTAACACAATATCCAAATTTTACCAGCTGCAAGGCTATCTTGAATTTCTCTTACAAACTCGCATGAACTGCCAATAGCAATATACTTCAGCAGTCATAGCCTTCAGGGTTTTCTTTACCGGCGGGAATAACTTTGAAATCGATCAATGACTCAACGAACGATGCAGGATCAAACTGATCATAACTACCTTCAACCGGGAGGTTGATGTTGGGAATGAAATTGAGCAAGGCTTTTTGACAAAAGTCATACGTTCAGCCATCTAATATCAAGTGTTGAGCCTTGCTCAATCGATTTAATTCTTCAATGCATCAAAAATGAGCGCATCCTGATGCGCAACATTGGATCTTATTTCAGCAAATTGATTGAATAGAATTCGAGATATTTCGAGATATTTTGATACACAAACAGATTCTCAAAATTCCAAACAGGCAATTTGGCGTAAGGAAGGGCCGATTCGGCGGGTTGGATATCAGTCCTGGCGGAATATTGGCCAACCTGGTTCCAGGGTTTAAATCCTTCTGCGCTCAGGGCAAATTTGATAAACAATTTGGCAGCGTTGGGGTGAGGAGCTTGATTGATAATCGCCAAATAGTTATGTTTTTGGATTCCGTCGATAGGGCTCATACCAACACACGGTGCAAACACAGCTTTACCGGATAAGACATTTCGATATTTGGAAAGAGGCGCCCATCCGAGCAGGTTATCCTTCATTCCCGGGGTTGCCATTGCTTTCCATACGTCGTCACTACCGGGTTCCCCAACGGGTTGGTTTTCTGCGAATCTCTTTAGCCACAACCAGCCGGCATCCGGGGTGTCTGCATCCAGCACAACGTCTGTGCCATAGAGCGCCTTATAAGCAGCAGCGAATTCGTCTGCATGCTTGACAGCACTCATCAACATGCCCAAATCTTCAGCACTATTGATCGGATCCTTGATGAAGACTTTACCCTTCCACTCCGGGTTGGTCAGTTCCCACCAGTTGGAAATCGGGCAGGTTTCATTTAATTCGGTGTTATAGATCCAGCCAAATACTTCCGTGCTTGCCGTTACAACCGGATTTTGATTGGCTTCCGGGATGGCTGATAGCAAGTCCGAGGGGATGAATTTCCAGATGTACTGTTTGGGAATAAATTCCCCTTCAATATCGGGTCCTCCGGCACTGAGCCAGACATCCCCGGTGAACGCACCCGCTTTTTGCTCTTCGCGCACTTTGGTGATCACCTCAGGGCCGCCCATGTCGTTTGGTAAAATCTCGATATCGGGATATAGTGTTTTCCATACTTCAGCCGCATCCTGAATGCGAGAGGAATTGGAGTAGACGACGACAGAACCCTCGACTTTAGCTGCAGCTTCGATCGCAGCCCAATCCTGTGGTTCGGTAGCGTAGTCACCCAAACCGGCCGCTTTCAACCATTCCTGCTGCGCGGTCAGGGTTGGCGCTGCAGTAGGCTCTGAAGGAGCAGTGGGAGTGGCGGCCGGTTTACAGGCAGCCAGGACACTGATCAGTAAAACGATGGTAATGATCTTAACGAACGCTTTCATTTTTCGACCTCCAATAATCAATAGTATACGAACTCAATTGGTATTTCGGATTCGGATTATCTTCTGTTCGATAAAAACCTCCTTTTGCGTATCGCGGTAGACATTTCATTCATTCCAGAGATCTATTCTTGGCTTGATGAGAATTCTGACATACCCGGTTTGATCTTTGCGATCTTATCGTTCCAATATTTACTGGAATTTATTTTGATCGTCATCCTGATCCTCATCGGAGTTGGTGCTCATAAACCCAAACCTTTTTCCAGACTGCCGCCACGGAAGCGGCTTACAACCCAATTGCCAATCATAATGATCGCGATCAATATTATGATGACCGCATCTGCCTGCTGGTCACTTCCATTCTCTGTATATCGCATGGTCATGCTGGCCAGGACCTGAGTAGCAGGTGTCACCAGCAGGATGATCAGGGATAGCTCGCGCATCGTGGTGATAAATGTCAATAGGAATCCGGAAACAAATCCATGTCTTGTTAGCGGGAATAAAATCAGTTTGAAACGGATCCAGGAATTCGCCCCAGCGATCTCGGCAGCCTCTTCCAGTTCCTTTCCCACCTGCATCATGGCAGTAACCCCTGTCCGGCTGGAAAACGGGAGATTCTTGGCAACGGATACGATGACCAATAATGCGAACGTTCCATACAAGGCAGGAATTGGTCCCACCGGTTTTGCGAACATCGAAATGTAAACAGCGCCAAAGGCGATTCCTGGGATTACATATGGGATAAATGCAAGCTGCTCTACGAGTTTGGCTAACCTGGTCCCCCGCCCTTTGACGATGGAATACCCGAGAACTACTCCCAGCAAGGCGGTATAAAAGGAGGCGGTCAGGGCAAGTTTGATCGAGTTCCAGGCGGCATGATAGATGGCAGGGTTTCGTAATACTCCGGGTAATCCGTCGTTAATGGCCGGGTCGCTTCTACCAATCCAATGCTGCAGGGTGAAATTGGTCAGACTGTAATCCCCCGTATTCTTCATAAATGTATTCCATAGCAGAAGACCGACTGGAAAAACTGCAATCATTAATTCAATCACAATCACGATTATCGTCAACAAAGGCTTCCAGTTTCTCAGCTTGACCTGTTTGATAACAAGCCCTCTACCGCCAATCGTCTCATAGCTTTTTTTTGTACCGATCGTTTTTTGATTGATATACACGGTGATCATCGCCAGGAAGATCAGCATGAGAGCCAATACGAATGCATCAGCATTGTTGCCAAGCCTCATATGAGCTCGGATCATGGTCGATAGTGTGTAATAACGTACAGGTACACCTAAAACATTGGGACCGCCAAAAGTACCCATGACCCTGGAAAAAGTCATAATAAAACCCGACAAGATGGCAGGTAGAACGAGCGGGAAGGTAATAATCCGTAAAATTTTTCCCCGGCTGGCGCCCATCATCTCAGCAGCTTCCTCAAGATTTGAATCAATCGATATCAAAGCTGCTGACACAAACAGGAAAAAGAAAGGGAAATAATGCAACCCACTGCTGATAATAATGGGCAGTGGTCCATAGGCAAACCAATCCGGTGGACCCTGACCCAGAAGCGCTTCTATCAGACCGGGTGCACCACCGGTGGTTCGATTTTTAAACAGTACTGTCCAGGCCATGGCAATGGTCCAGGATGGCATCATATACGGGATTATAGCCAGCACATTAATCAGGTTTCTGCCGGGCATGTCCGTCCGGATCACGAACCAGGCCATGAAACACCCAAGAACCAGGGCGAGAAAAGTAGCTCCCGCTGATACAACCAGCGAATGCTGCAGCGGTGTATATAGCATGATCGTGCTGATCTGGCCTGTCAGCATTTTAATCCAGTGATACACTGTAAAATGACCGACGATGGCATCAGGATTGGATATGACATCTTTTTCCTGATACGTTAAAGTAGTCTCCAGCATTCGAAAAAGAGGGATGATGATGAGGTAAATCATCATCGCCAGCATGATCAGAGCCAGAAAGACCTTTGGGCTTGTGAGCCATTGGAAGAATCGCCGTAAACGAGGTCTTAATTGTAAATTGACAATATTTTCGGGTATGATGAGGCCAGCCATGCTTATTCTCCTAGAACTTTTTTCCGGTAAGATTTTGAGTGCTAATACGCAGTACTCTGTCACGCAACTGGTCTAGTTTATCCAGGTTATTCATTATTGTTTCCTGGTCAACGTAACTCAGGGCAAGCAGCAGTGTATTAATAATTGTCATCGGGATGGTCATGGAGTGGAAAGAAGAAACCGGCCCGCGGCGGGCTGCAAGTATTACAGACGCTTTTTTACCCACAAGATCTCCCAGAGTATCTGTAATCAGAATGACCGGTACCTTAAACTCGTTGGCTCGCTCAAGAACCAATTGTATGTACGGGTTTACACTATGGAAAACAAATGCGATGAGTAAATCACCTTTGTTCATCAATAGCAGGGGTTCGAGCAGTTCTCGCCCATACGTACGGAGGGGGATTACCTGACGTAATGAACGCGTCAGGCGTATCTCCAGCTGGTCTACGAGTGAGATTGCCGGTCCCACTCCGAAAACAAAAACACGCTGATGAACACGCAGTAACTCGACAGCCGCATTTATTGCATCCCTGTCAAGAGTATGAAGAGATTCCGTCAGGAAATCAATCTCTGCGGTAACCATACGCTCATAAATATCCCCCGCCATTCGCAAATCGCCCAATCGGTTCCGTATGCGGGTGGAATGATTGACCAGGTTGCGGACTTTGGCTTGTAATATAAAGCGCATGGCCGGGTAATTATCAAAACCAAGTTTTCGGGCGAATCGCAGCATGGTGGGTTCGCTAAGTTTTAATTTGTCGGCAACCTCTGCCGCAGACATGAATGCCACTTCGTCCTGGTTCTGGCTTATGAAGTCAGCGATACGCTTTTCACTGTTAGTGAGTTGGTTGTAATGCTCGGCGACTAATTTAATGAATTCAACCTGCTCAACTATTTCATCGCTCATTATCACCTCGGTTATTGAACATTACAATATTATATTTTTTGTAAGTTAACAAACATTAGCTATCATACGACATAATTATTAAAAATGCAAGAAATCAAACAACCTTTATAAGAATCTTGTTGATATAAGGAGATGTTTTTAACGTGCATAAAGGGTATTTACATTCGCCTTATGTATATATTATGAGGGTTATGGTTGATTACGGGTGATTTATAGGGGCCAGCTATTTTGGTAAAAATAACAAGCCACTTTGTTTTTAACGGGTAGTCAATTTCATGATTTTATTGGCACATACACGCACCAATTCATCAGAATGATCAAGGATTTTAGTACAATTAGAAAGATTGCTATTTAAGAATTTGTTGACAGATGTGATTAATTTAGAAATAAATAAGAAGTTATCAGCAAATTATTACTTTGGTAAATGAAGAATAAAGTCACACAAACCAAATTGAAAGCGCGAATAACCCTTTCAATTTTATTCGGTTTGAGTGATTGCTCCCATTCGAATGGATTCTGGTTAGACGCTGGATCAAAAATTAGATCAGACTGCAGATGTGCAAAAGTACGATTTAGTGCTTTGATCTTTCAAATGGTCCCGGATAATAAATCAACGTCAAGTATGAAATCTTATAAATTCTACAATTGCATTCCCGGGCAAATGAATCACATATTTTATTGTCTAAGTCTTAGATTCTAAGTTAGTATTATTGATAATAGGTAGTTTTAGTATATCCATTAGGGAATTGCAGTAATAATCTGCCTGGGAATCTTCATCATGATTAATAGCGATGGTGACCATTCCTGCCGTCTTGGCACCTTGAACTTCTATGCCAAGATGCCCAACAAAGGCTGATTCTCCAGATATCAGATGTGCCTGTTGAAGTGCATACGAATATACTGCAGGATCTGGTTTGTGTACTCCTAGTTCTGTCGAGCAGGCTACTACGTCGATAAATTCAGCAACACCGGCTTTTTCCAATCGGCGCATCTTCCACTCGACCGGGTACATCGTATCGGTGATAATTCCCAAGAGAAGACCCAGTTCCTTCATTTTCGCCAGCGCCTCCCGGGCACCCGGAACAGGCTGAACATCATTTGAGTAATTGGTTATCTGAAGGGTAAAATTCTTTCTTTGCTGGGGATCCAGGACGTTTCGCATCAATAAAAAATTGTCCCAATATGTCTCATGACTGATGACCCCCTTATTGGCTTGCGATCGCAACGCTAATTGTTTATTGAGTTGATCAGGGGATAAGTCGTTAGAGAATCCCATTTTATCAAGAAGATCTAACGCATACGTCTCCGTATGTCCTCCCCGAGTATACAATATACCTGCAGCATCAAAAAAAATAGCTTTAATCATTTTTTCCCTTAATAAATTGTTATCAAAACCGATTGGTGAAGAAACCCCAGCGGTTCGCGTGTAATACATGCGAGATTGTCACATGTTTTAATATAATAGCTTATCCATCTTTTCTCCATGTATGTCTTTTTGTTGAGGACAAAATCTGGAGGGCACGTTCAGGTTGAAAAGAACGATATGGCTATTATTATACCCAACTAACAAAATAAGCAATAATGATACTTAACTTACAATAAAATCTTACAGTACTATTTAAGAAAATGCAAGACTTCAAATAAAAAAGGATTGAGCAACTTTTTTGGTAATTTAAGGTGAAACAACCATCTTTCACCAATGATTAAATGACTAACGATAAGAGAATGTCTCCCGATCTACCATATCTTACCAGGTTCTATTCAATAAACGGGAATCAATCCATGACATAAAGATGCGTTTGGAAAGGTTCCCACTACTCCTGTGGATCTGCGATTTCCTTTTTGATCTGATCCTGCTATGCTGAAAGGTCTCATATTTTATTAAAGGAATATTTAGAGACATTATTACCTGCTGATTAATATTTATCACACACATAAATGCAATACCTATCCGGATTTTTATTTGTTAAAAATACAAATCCGTCCTGATAGATCGTGGATAACCCGCGGATTGAGACTCTTGCTCTATCTTCGACTGAAGCATGTGTTCAGAAAAATGTAAGCTGACAAAGCAGGTTTAAAGCTCTGACCGCAACTTAATAAAAATAATCAGCTCACGTTTAAACCAAAAACGTCCAGATCTGGGTGTCTCGTAATCAGTAACAGGGCTCGCTTAACCCCCTCGTAAAATACACTCGGGGGCACAATAACCACGGCTTTCTGTAGGTTTGTGATTCGATGCCCCTTCGGGGTACTTACCAAGGACCTCCGTAGTATGAATCCAACGAGCCGGTACTACTCTCCACCCTGCATCATTAAGCCCGCCAAGAATATCAAGTTCAATCCTTCAGATCAAGTGATTATTCCAGACCGACTTCAAAACCACTTATCAGTTCTCTCAGAGCAATTCCAGCCGGTCCACCAGCTCTCCAATGACATCGAACCCACCCTGCCAGAAAGCGGGCTTGCGTACATCCACGCCCGCAGCGTTCAGGATCTTCATTGGTGCTTCAGATCCACCGGCAGACAAGAGACTGATGTAACGCGGTTTGAAACTATCCCCTTCAAGCTTATATTGTCTGTAAAGGGATAACACAAGCAGCTGACCAAACGCGTAAGCGTACACATAGAACGGCCAGGCATAGATATGCGGGATCGAAACCCACTCCCACCTAAACTCATCGCTAACATTCACGGCATCTCCAAACTGTTGCCGCAGGGTCTCGAAATAAGCTTTGGAAAGGTCGTCCACCGAGGCGCCCCCGATAACCAGGTCGTGAGCTTGTTTCTCAAAAAGGGAAAAGTACGACTGTCTCAGAATCGTGGCATATGCCCCGTCAACCTGGCGAAAGAGCAGATCGCGTTGCACATCCTTGTCTGTTTCTTCTCCCAACAGGCGATCCACCAGCATCATCTCGCCAAAGGTCGAAGCTGTCTCGGCCAGCGGTAAACAGGAATGCTGGGTGAACAGGCTGTGTTGGTTGGCAAGCAGGGAGTGTATGGCATGACCCAGCTCATGCGCCATGGTGGTGACATCCTCTGCACCGCCCTGATAATTCAATTTGACCCATGGGGTGAGACGCGGGGAGAGCGTTTCGCAATAGGCTCCATCCTGCTTACCCTTGCGCACTTCCCCATCCAGATGATCTTCGGCAAAGATCTGTCGTGCCAGCTTGCCAAAGCGAGGTTCAAACTGGCTGAATGAATCCAATACCTTATCAGCGGCTTTGGTATACGAATATTTTTTATCAGACCCTGTAACCGGAGCGTAAATATCATACCTTCGCAGTTTATCCATCCCCAGGCGTTTGGCTTTTATCCTGAAGAAACGTTGGAAAACGGAATTATTCTCCTCGGTCACATCCAGCAAAGTATCCACCACCTCATCCGGCAGGTCGTTTGCCAGGTTGCGGGCGGAGATCGGTCTGGTGTATTTACGCAGATCGACCTGTTCGTTGCGCCAGTCACGCACCAGGGTCTGATACATCTGCCCGAGTATGGGTCCATCGTTACCATAAGTGCGATACAGTTCCTGGTAAGCTCGCGCTCGCAGATCAGGATCCGGTTTACGCACCTGCGCCATGACCCCGCCGCGGGTTAATTCCTTTTCTTCACCATCCACTTCCACTTTGAACACATAGCGATTGGTAATGGCATTGTACAGCGTCACCACGGAATTCGCGCCGGTGACATTCTTGATATTCACGATCTTCTCTTCCGCTTCTGTCAGCGTGTGTGGTTTGAACTGGCGCATGGCTTCCAGCCAGTAGCGAAAATCACCGCTGGCAGCCAGCAAAGACTTTGCCACATCTTCCCCCAGGTTTTTCCACCACAATGAGAAAAACAGTGTGCGATTTTCAAGCTCGGCGGAGAACTGGTCTGCCCTGGCCAGTAGTGCGGTCACTTCCTGATCCTGGGTGTTTTCAGTGAACTTCATCTGGGCATAGCCGCTGATTTTATTTCGCAGTTCGGTGATCGCCTCGAGATCATGGATGATCGATAGAAACCCGTCAGCTGAGATCGTGTCGTTTAATTCTTTACGTCTGGTCTCAAATTGCTTAACCATCTTATTCGCCTGATCAAAGGCGGTTTTAATCGCCGGGCTGTTAACAGCCGGGAAGAGATCGTCGAGACTCCAGCATTTTTGTTCATAGGGGGGATTTGATGATTTCATGGTTTATCCTTTTACACAGTAAATGGCATTATCCATTCGTTTAATCGACTGTCAGTGTTTTGCTCAGATTGCGCGGGAAGTCGGGATCGTAACCCCTGGCGACCGCCATATGATACGAGAGCAATTGCAGGGGGATCACAGCCAGTAAGGAGGCAAAGGCTGAATTTGATTGAGGAATGGTGATGACATCAGTGGCGTTTGCTTTCAGGCGGTCATCCGCCTCCGCAACGACAATTGCCCTGCCACCACGGCAGGTAACCTCATTGATCCCGCTTACGATCAAATGCACATCCTCCGGTCCGGCTGCGAAGAGTATTGGAAAATCCTTCGTGACCGCAGAGAGCGGTCCGTGTTTGAACTCTGTCGATAGCATCCCCTCACAGTGAGCATAGGTTATTTCCTTGAGTTTGAGCGCGCCTTCCAGTGCGATCGGGTAGGTTGCACCGTAGCCAAGACAATAAAGATCATTCCATGAATTTATAAATGGCACGATTGCCTCCACCTGATGGGCGGCCATTTCGATGGTGTGTTCCATCAATTCGGGCAACCGGTCAATTTGTTTGATGTCGCGTCCACCCAGGCGGGTTGCCAGATAAAGGAATGTGATGACCTGGTTGGTGAAGGTTTTGGTGGCCGGGACGCTGATCTCGTAACCACAACACAACGGGAGCCATGCCGAAGTGGTGCGGGTGAGCGTCGAACCGATGACATTTGCCAACCCGAAACAGGTCATGCCGGCTGCCCTGGCCAACTGCAGTGCATTGAGCACATCTTTGGTTTCACCCGACTGGCTGACAAAGACACCAACATCATCGCTGCTGATGGTTGGCAGGTATTGCGGGATGAACTGGGGCGCCAGTACAGGGATGACAGCTTTTCCGGCCAGTTGGGCAAAATACACCGCTCCTGCCAGACAGGCATGATAGCTGGTTCCGCATCCGATGAAGAAGACATGGCGTGCGGATTTGATCCCATCCAGGATGGTTTGAATATCCGCTGTGCTTTCCAGCCGATGCAGCAGCTCGCGGGCAACCTGAGGTTGTTCGTGGATTTCTTTTAGCATAAAATGCGCAAAACCGTTCTTCTGAACTGCACTCATCTCCTCGGTAACAGTTTCGGAAGCTCGCTTAATAAGACTGCCGTCTTTGACAGAATGCAACTCGATCTTATCGGCCCATAATGTGACAATCTCACCGTCTTCCAGTCGGATGACCTCGCGTGTCAATGGAAGGATGGAAGGCAGGTCGGATGAAACGCAGGTGAAATCCTCGCCGATACCCACCACCAAGCCAGAGCCCTTCTTGATGGCATATAATTTATCATCGTTGATCCGACCAATGACAAAAGCATAATCGCCCTGCAAGTCACCGTAAGCCAGCCGGATGGCTTCGATGAAATCTTTTCCCTTATCGATATATCGTTCCACGGCATGCACACACGACTCGCCATCGTTTTGCGAGCGGACGGTCATACCTTCTGCCATGAACTGTTCACGCAGCTCAACGTTGTTGACCACATTGCCGTTATGCGCGCCGACTATGTCACCGTCCGAATCGAGGTGCGGCTGCGAGTTGACCATCGACGGTTCGCCAAAGGTTGCCCAGCGCAATTGGGTGATGCCGCGCTGGCCGGTCATTTCTGCAATATTGTATTTCCCGGCAACATCATCCACCCTGCCTGTATCCTTACGCAGGTCTATGTGAGCACCACTGATGGTTGCCGCCCCGACCGAGTCATATCCGCGGTAGGTGAGACGCCTGGCTGCCTCGATCAGGATCGGTCCCAGAGCTTGTTCCTTACTTGTAACAATGCCAAATATTCCACACATAAATCGCCTTTGAATTCAAAAATAAATGATCGTTATCATGTATCAATTCCGGGATGGGCACCAGCGCTCGATAGTTTATCACAGGTTGTCGAAGTTAATGATACGTTCTACAAACGTCGTATTGTTACCACTTTGACACATCAGTTAATTATTCAGTTAATACCTGTACAATCTTATTAAATAATATCGGTAATTTAAGGAGGCTTTTATGAAGACGGCTTTCATTCTTTTCGCCCTGATAGTACTTACTTCCTGTTCGTCTGCCTTGGTTACCCCACAAACGCCAGCGCCGGTTATCACGCTCCTAAACCCATGGCTGGGTCAAACTTTGCCTGGCTTCGAACCTGTTAATTTTAGGGTTGGCCCCTTCTTGGGAGATTACCACTCTTCACCCACCTTCACGCCCGACGGTGAGGTGGCCTACTGGGCAGGTGACTACGGCCTGGCCAAGATCTATACCAGCCGATACGAAAACGATTCGTGGACGGATCCAGCCATCATCGATTTTTCGAGCGAGATGACTTCCTATCGTGATCCCTTCGTTTCACCCGATGGCAAGAGGCTCTATTTCATCTCCGAACAGGTGATCCCGGGGGCGCTTAATCCAGGCAAAGAAAACATCTGGATGATGGAGAAAGAGGGGGAGGCGTGGGGAACCCCACAACCGCTGCCCGCTTCGATCAACGGACTCTCCCTCCACTGGACAGTTTCGGTCGCTTCGAATTACAACCTTTATTTTTCTGCGAAAACCAACGGCTATCCCGATATCTACTTTTCCCGATATATAGACGGTGTTTATACCGATCCCATCCTGCTCGATGCACCGATCAATTCTGCTGCCATGGAGATCACCCCCAATATCGCACCGGATGAAAGTTACTTGTTGTTCTCACGACTGACCGACGGACAAAGTCCCGCTCACCTTTTTATCAGTTATGCACAAGACTCCGGTTGGACCGAACCCCAACGGGTTGAGAATATCCCTTATTGCATCAACCCCATTGTCACACCGGATCGAAACTATTTGATCTATATGAGCAGTTCATCCTCTTTTGCATGGCGTGACACATCCTTCATTGAGGAGCTTCGGCCGTAACCGGCCAGTAATCTTATCGGATACGGCACTGGTTATAATTATCTTTGATGCTCGACACTACTGCTCCCTGGGATACCTCCGCCTGGCTGGAAGAAGCCCGAGCGTGGATTATCACCACGCTTGAAGAACACGGTCTTCATATAAAAGGCGCGGTAGAACAGATCCATATCCGTCCGTGGTCAACGATACTCCGTACGCAAACAAACAAAGGCCAATTCTTTTTTAAAGCGGCGGCTCCGTTCCTTGATTACGAACCGGCATTATTGGATCTACTCACCCGCCTGTATCCGGATAATTCGCCTGATCTGCTGAAGATCGATCTCTCCCGGGGCTGGATTTTAATGGGAGATAGCGGCATACCATTGCGGACCTTTATCAAGGCTGATAAAAACGTCGATCGCTGGCATGATATTGTTACGCTATATGTCAGGCTGCAAAAGGAAATGGTTTCGCATGTGGATAAAATCCTCCACCTGGGCGTCTTCGATAGGCGTCTGGAGTCTCTCCCGGAAAAATTCGAACTTCTCGTGTCAGATCAATCCGGCATGTTGCTCGACCAACACGGTGGTCTCACTTCCGACGAATATCAACGTTTAAAGAGTATGCGTGAAAATTTCAGGCAAATGTGTGCTGAGTTGTCGGCATATGGCATACCCGCGACGCTGCATCATGACGACTTCCACGACGGAAACGTTTTTCTTCAAGGAAATCATGTGATTTTTACTGACTGGGGTGAAAGTGCCATCGCCCATCCTTTTTTCACGCTGGTAGTAATGCTGAGGGGTGTGGAAAACTCTCTCGACCTGACTCCCGAAGCGCTGGAAGTGGCAAGTGTCCGTAAATGGTATCTCGCAGAATGGCAGGATTACATGCCATTGAGTGATTTGCAAAGAGCAGCTGTATTGGCAGAACAAATCGGATTGGTCAACCGTGCAATAACCTGGCGACACGTCATCTCAAACATGCCAACCATGCAAAAACCAGAATACCTTATTGCCGTTCCATCCTATCTGAAGGACTTTATCGATAGCTTATAGCAGGAAGTGTGACTCATCCGAACCTGTCTTGATAAAGATATGATTGCATTCTGAATAGTTCATTATCGTTAGAGCGGTGAGATTAAAAAATAATCGAGGAGTTACCCATGTTATTTGGACTGTAACTCCTCGATGTATATCCTATCTGGTTTTTTGAATTAGCCCTTGACAGCTCCGGCAACCACACCCTTAATAATATATTTCTGTAAACTCAAATAGAAAATAACGATGGGCATAATGGCAAGAACGAGCATGGCCATCATGGCTCCCATATCCTTGCTGCCATAACCACCCTGCAGATACTGGACGGCAATCGGGATCGTCTTATAGTTACTGCCAATCACCAGATAGGGTAGAAGATAGTCGTTCCAAATCCACATGGTATTTAATATTGCTACTGTAATAGCAATTGGTTTGAGAATCGGAAATACAATCAAGAAGAATGTCTGTATCGGGCTGCAACCATCAATCGCTGCAGCTTCTTCTATTTCATGCGGGATGCCTTTTACAAAACCACTATAGATAAATACAGATAATCCGGCACCAAATCCAAGGTAAAGCACAATAATACCAACCGGATTATCCAAATGCATGATATTTGCCATCTTCGACATGGTAAACATCACCATTTGAAAAGGAACAATCATGGAAAAAACCAAAAGATAATAAAGGAATGAACTAAATTTTGATTTTACCCGCGTGATACACCATGCTGCCATGGCAGTAAAAAGCACGATAGTAGCCACAGAGAAAACAGTAATAAAAAGTGAATACCCGAAAGCCTGAATAAAACCGATCTTTGCAATACCTGAAAAATAGTTATTTATTCCTACAAACGTCTGAGCATTGGGCAGGGCAAAAGGCGTGTCGGAAATAAAAAACCTGCCCTTGAAGGAATTCATCAGAATAATCAAGATCGGTGTCATATAGAGGACGGCCAGAATAAACAAAAAAATGAAGGTGACAACATCCTGAAGATGTCTTTTGGTATTCATCAGCTCTCTATCTCACTCTTTCTGGTAAGACGTAACTGTAAAAGCACGATCAGGGCTACAAAAATGAAGAACATCACAGCCTTTGCCTGCCCTACACCCTCATAATTATTGCGCCCATAAAAAGTATTGAATATATCCAGTGCGAGCATGGAGGATGTTCTGGCCGGGGCGCCTGCCGTTAAAGCCAGGTTCTGGTCAAATAGTTTAAATGAATTGGTTACTGTAAGAAATGTACAAATTGTGACCGCCGGCATAACCATCGGGATGGTTACGAATTTTAATATTTGCCAGGGGTTAGCCCCGTCAATTTCGGCCGCTTCTATCAGCTCGGGAGAAATAGCCTGAATGCCGGCAATGTAAATGATCATCATGTACCCTACCATCTGCCAGTTCATCAGAACGACCAACCCCCAAAAACCATAATCAGCGCTGTAGGTAATATCAACACCAAAATTTATAAGAATACCATTGATAATCAGTTGCCAGATATAACCAAGGACAATTCCGCCGATGAGATTTGGCATAAAGAACACGGTACGAAAAATATTTGTGCCTTTAATTTTGCGAGTGAGAATAAGTGCAAACGAAAACGCAAAAAGATTGATCATCACCACTGAAACCACCGCAAACTTCACCGTAAATATTGTTGCATTCAAAAAATCTTTATCATCCGTAAAAGCACGAATATAATTACTCACACCCACCCAATGGGAATCGGTCACGGTTGTGAATTTGGTAAATGAAAGATAGATGCCAAGCAGAAACGGTATCAAGAATGAAATAAGAAATGCGATAATTGTTGGCAGGGTAAAAAACGCATAATACTTATTCGGCATTTTTTGCATGATGATTCTCCTGCTCTGAAGAATAATAAATACTTCGCAATTATACGTCACCCCGCGCCAATAATGGCGCGGGGTGATCTTATCAACCAAATCTAAAACTACTGTGTTGCTTTAATCCATTCACTCTTCCACTGGTCCACCACCAAGGTTTTCACGTCATCCCATTTCATGGTACCTTGCGCATACTGGAGCAATGCACCACCAAAACTGTTCTTGAAATCTTGGCTTGGGAATGCTACGAAAGTCCAGGCCACGTTGTATAGATCTTTATTGGCCATGTAGCTGAGCAAGCTTTTTGCCAGTGGATCGGTTGGTTTTTCGGCATCAGAGAATGTGTCGAATGGAGCAATGAATTTCAGATCGTTGGTAACGAAAGCTTTACCGGTTTTGCTGCTATACAACCAGAAGATAAAGTCAGCAGCAAGTTTCTGTTTTTCAGCTGAAACCTTGCTATTAATGGCGAAGAAGTTCTCAGTGCCTATGCTGATGGACTGCTTTTCTTCACCCGTTACACCGGTATAAATCGGCAGGAATGCCACATCTTCTGCTTTGACCGTATTGCCAGCAACTCCTGAGATTTGACCCCAGGCCCAGTTGCCGTTCTGCACCATGGCAGATTTACCCAATGCGAACTCCGCCATGGAATCATCAACACTTTTGCTGCCGAGTAACGTCGGTGCGGTAACCGAGTTGTTCAGATACAGATCAAAGATATTCTTGAAATTATCTGAATACTTGAATGTGATTTCCTTGACAAAGGGGTTATCCAAGCCTTTGCTTAAGTCGACGTTGTTGTCCCGGAACTCATAAAAGACCGGGATATTGGCAAGATGGGTTTGCCAGCGCCAGTCTTCACCAGTCTTGAGAGAAGTCGAAGAAAACACGCCTTCGATACCTAATTCGGCTTTCTTGGCGGTCATATCTTCGACAACTGCTTTCAACGTCGCAAAATTATTGATCTCAGCCATGGAAGTAGCTTTGGCGCCAGCTGTGGCAAAATACTTGGTCATGATGGCATTGTTGTAAATGATCCCGTAGCCTTCAACCACATAAGGGATACCAAACACACCATCGCCGGATGTAACAGCCAGGGTTTTATCGGAAAGATGTTTGTACAGCTCGGTGCCTTTCAAATCTGCACAGTAATCTTTCCAGGCTGCATACCCTACTGGACCATTGATCTGGAACAAAACTGGTGCATCTGACTTGGCAACCTCTGACTTTAACGTCTGCTCGTAAGTGCCTGCTGCAGCTGTTACTACTTTCAGAGTAACACCAGTTTCCGCTTTGTATGCGGCAGCGATCGTTGCGTAAAGCTCGGCTACTTCGGGTTTGAAATTCAGGTAATAGACTTCTCCGCCTCCTGTTGCTGCCTTGGGCGCGCATCCTGCAAGTGCAAACGCAGCAATCAAGATAATACTGATTAGTGGGAACAACTTCTTGGCCATTTCTCTCTCCTTTTGAAAATTATCTTCATTCCACATGGTAATATTACATATGCAAATTTATCCGAAACTCACCTCCTTCCATTTCTGATTCCACTCCTTTTTGAAGTTTTAATGAACGCGTCTGATCCATTACTCCCATTCCGGAAATATTCCTGCAAAAAGGCACAATTGACTTTCTGCCGGATGGGCATCGACCTTGGATTTTAGAGATCAAACCAATCGTCTGTTGGTTATTGATGATTTCAGTAATGGTGGTCCGTGAATGATTTAATTGTCTGAGTAATTCATCTCGGGAAATTCCGTTTGCTATAAAACGGAGTAAATCAATAAACGCATGTTTATCGGTTTTTTTTATATTATCTCTTCTTATCGGCCAGAGGAAAGTTCTCAACCTTACCTCTTTCAATACTACAACTTACTACCAAATTATCTTTTTACATCCAAGATTATTCAGTTCAATTATTATAACATCTTTAATATTATTGTCAGAAATTTTAGAACTTTTGTTCAACAACCGGACGATATGGCAACTGAAGAGAGGCGCGTGCAAACCGTCCCCATCTTCACATCCAACCTTAATACTCCTTTCAAAATGAAAACAAAACCTGGACATCATCTATATTCTTGCATCTGACTGGTCGAATCCCCGGAAGATTGGGAATGTTTAAAACTGTATCGGTTCTCTCGTCACACCTGATCGAAAATACGTGATCTATATGCGCAGTCTATCCTAATAGTATTTACTATGAGTTTTCTTCATCAATGATCTTCGATTTTGGTAAATCGGCTATGCAAGCAGCAGCTGATGATAAATGATCTTTCAATTATCTATCAACTCAACAATATAACCTTAACTATGGCAGTGCTATATAAATGCAAAAATACCCGCAGAATTTGGTTTTACGTGTTTCTTATTTTATATTCCCCTGATAGATATTATCAACTGGTTCTATATTGATTTTTTGGCGTCTGCCAGGTCAAATTCTACCATTTCCTCAATCATGCTCTGGAATGGTTTTTCAGATTTCCAATGAAGCTTCTTATGAGCTTTGGATGAATCTCCTACCAGAGGTACATCTTCTGCAGGGCGGTAAAATTTTGAGTCAACTTTAACAAAATCCTGATAATTTAATCCCAGGTAGGAAAAAGCAATATTACAAAATTCTCGTACGCTATGCAGATCACCGGTTGCGATCACATAATCATCCGGTTTATTTTGCTGCAACATCAACCACATGGCCTTTACGTAATCCGGCGCATATCCCCAATCACGCTTCGCTTCCAAATTCCCCAAAAGTAGTTCGTGTGATAATCCAAGTTTGATTTGTACCGCGCCACGTGTGATTTTCCGTGTGACAAATTCAGATCCTCTTCGCACCGATTCATGATTATATAAAATTCCATTACACGCAAACAACCCATAATTTTCGCGATAGTTGCATGTCAGGTAAAATCCGGTTGCCTTCGTAATTCCGTAAGCAGAACGGGGATGGAAAGGCGTATCCTCATTTTGCGGATAACTTAATACCCTTCCAAACAATTCAGAAGATCCGGCAAAATAAAATTTGCAGTGAGGTGCTGCTTCTTTAATGATTGCGAGTATATAATGTGTCCCATTCACATTCGAGTTAAAAACAGCAAATTCATCATCGAATGAATAAGAGACAAAAGAGGATGCTGCCAAATGGTAGCATTCATCCGGCTGCACCTCTTGAACGATCTGGTACATAGAAGGGTATGCTTCGATGGAACCCGGATGTAAAGCGATTTGATCTTTGATCCCAGATAATTTCCAGAGCGAACGATCCGGATCTTCCAACTCAGTCCGCATCACAATTCCATGAACCTCATATCCCTTGGTTAATAATAACTCGGCCAGGTATGATCCATCCTGACCTGATATACCCGTTATTAGAGCTTTCATGCTATCTATCCCTCCGGGTTAACAACATAATTTTCCCATGTGTCTCGGTCATCCATTTTATCAATCAATTTTTTCTTATTTTCATCTGAGCATGGTAGACCGATAAGTTCCTGATTGGTATCCAGAATAATTCGTACAAGATCGATATGTTCGTCGGTATTCTACCAGTCTCACAGAGAATCACTATTACCCAGGTAAAGCCCTTTTTGTTTATCTGCTTCAATCGCGGGGACTGCTCGAGTTATTTACGAGCGATTGTTGTCTCTCCGCGCCTCTGAGATTTATGATTAAAATATAATACCATTGTATGTAAATAAATTATACCCTAGCAAATAATTTTCTGTGATTTAATACGTGAAGACTTTTTCTGTTGCATATGAATAGCTTGACTTGAAAGCGATCTATTCATTATACATAGATCTGGCTTCGCCAAACATCTCTCCGGTCGAAGCCTGGTAGAATTTAAATCCACCCATTTTGACAGATGTATCAGGCAGCAAAGCTTGGAATCGAACGAAAAACCTCAGAGTTAGCATTAAGAATCCTGAGTCCGTGCCATTTGTGCATCGTATTCTGCAAATCAATCAAACTGACAAATGCTCGATACGCAATTTATTAGGCAGATCGGTCAGAGCTATTTCAGATGCCATAAATGTAGACAATACCCTCTTCCGAAGGTAAGAGGATACTCATAATCAATGGTTATAAAGTCAGAAGCCCAGCTTTAGCTACCGCCTGATATGCCAGGTCTTTTTCTGTCTCCCATAATGAAAGGTACGGAGGACGAACGTAGCTTACATCGGGAGTCAGCAATCCCATCGGCACCAATGCAACCTTACAGCGAGCCCGATAGTCACCAATTGGCTTGCCGTATATATAGTCACTAAAACCCTGCACCCGTTCCTGCATCGCAACTGCCTGATCAACAGCTTTGTTTTGAATCGCCTTTAGCATATCGACCAGCAATCCAACCCCGACCGCAGCAAAACCCAACAACCCACCTTTCGCTCCCATGATAAAGCTTTCAAGAAGAAAATTATCATTACCGGTGAGCATGGTGATTGGGTGATCGGCCCGCCGTACAACATCACGTGTTTGAATGAAACGTTGAGCGTCAAATGAAGCATCCTTCAGTCCAATAATCTGAGGAAGTTCAAGCAGCTTCTCCAGCGCATCCGGAGGATAGTTAATACCACCAAACACAGGTCCAAGCTGGAAGGCAATGATCGGCAGATCGGAAGCATCTGCAATTGCTTTATGATAGTGATACGGTATTAGAACATCCAAAGGGTCGTTAAGATAAACTGGTGTTGGGAACACCAACAACGCATCCGCCCCCGATTCTCTTGCAGCCCTGGCATTCGCAACTGCTGCCATGGTTGCCGGTCCGCCAATCCCTGCAATGATTGCACAGCGTCCGTTCGCCACCCGCCGCGCAGTGCGAATTATCTCAAATCGTTCATCGGGCGTCAGATATGGTCCTTCACCGGTATCCACATTTACTGCCAATCCAACCGGCTCTTGATTTATGACCCATTCCAGGTACTTTTCAAAGACATTAAAATCAATGGTATAGTCCGAACGCATTGGTACAACCACTGCTGGAATAATTCCTTCCAAGTCATTAGGTTTCATGTAATATCCTTTCTCTTTCGCTAACAGTTATTAACGTTTGATCGATACACTTGCCACATCGATCAGGTTACTTAACCGTTCGAGTGCTGCTTTTGCTACAGCCACCTTTGGGCGAAGGTGCGTTTCCACAGAAATATATCCTTGATATCCATCCGCTTTCAAAGCACATATTTGACCGGCCCAATTTATTCCTCCATCCACAGAATATTCATATCCACCCTGCTTGTTTCTTATAGCATCTTTAAAATGAACGTGTTTTACCCTTCCCCGAATACTATCATATCCATTTGGATAAGGAGTATCTCCTTCAAAAAAGGCATTTCCAGGATCCCAATTGACCCCCAGCGCAGGATGATTAATTTGCTGGACAATATACCCTGTGCGTTCACCTGTATCGGCCCAGAAACCGGCTTCATTCTCAATTACCAACTGCAAACCGGAAGCCTTCGTCCGTTCTGCAGCTTTGAGCAAGCAGTTCAGTAGTTCGTCCGGGGGCTCACCTGGCGATTGTCCACCACGCGAAAAGGCGAAAATAATCACATTCTGAGCGCCCAGCTCGCAGGCATAGTCTAAGGACTCGGGCAAAAGTTCATTTAGGTGTTCCTCAATCTGCTTATGGGCAGCCGCCCACTTCTCGTAATATAGCTGATCCAACCAAGGTAGCGGGATTTCTTCGGGTTGCTTTGCCGGGAATGGAAACTTGAACAATCCTGGGCTGAGAGCAATCACCCGGGCATCATAACGGTCCAGCACTTCCTGTAACCGCTGCTTTTGATAGGCAGTAAGACGCGGAACGCGGTCACAATAATATCCTCGCAGCTCAAAATCTTTTACACCCCACTGAACGCCCAATTCCACTGCGGTCTCCGGGTCAGCGCTGATTTCATCGGTGATGATACTAATCCTCATCGTTCAAACCTCCTTAGCGAAATGCAGGAATTACCTCCTGAGCGAGCAGCTTCAATTCTTCCATAATCACCTGATGGGGAATCCCGGCAAAGTAAAGCCGGCAAATAAGATGATCCACATGGAAACAGTCTTTAAAATGCCGGATCTTCTGGATTACCGTCTCAGGACTACCGATGATAAACCGGTCCTGATCGATGATGTCCAGTTCGGTTGTTGATGTTGGGTCTTCATTTCCAATCAGCGGGTGTTGCCACTTTCCACTGCCATATTCATCCCGGTAATTAATTAGCAGATGTTTTTCCGCAATTTCATAGGCACGTTCGTCACTGGTGGCAATGACAACCTCTCGGGTAAGCGGTGTTGCCCGGGATTTCAAATCAATTTCCGCTGCTCTCAAGTGTTGCTGATAAACCTGCTGTGCATCCAACAACTTCTCTAAATTGGCTGTCGGCCCCGGAATCCAGGCATCTCCCCATTGCGCTGCGCGTCTTAGCGAAAGATTGCCCCATCCTCCAAGCCAGATTGGCGGGTGTGGTTTTGCTACCGGTCGGGGTTCAATTTTCAAACCTTGCAGTCGAAAGAACTTTCCTTCAAAATTCACTTCGTCTTGCGTCCATAACTGTTTAATTAGCTGGATCGATTCCTCAAAACGCTCACCTCGTTTTTCCAGGTGTATTTGATATAGTGTAAATTCGTCAGGCTTATAACCGATGGCCGCGCCAAAAATAAATCGTCCATTAGAAATAACATCCAGCATAGCCGCATCTTCTGCCACCCGGACTGGATGATAAAAAGGCAGCACCAGGATATCCGTACCAAGCAGGATTCGCTCTGTTCGAGTTGCCAGTCCAGCCAGTCCAATCAAAGGCGATGGCCAGTAATGGT
Source organism: uncultured Chloroflexia bacterium (assembly GCA_963701225.1). Classification (GTDB taxonomy): domain Bacteria; phylum Chloroflexota; class Anaerolineae; order Anaerolineales; family Anaerolineaceae; genus JAFGXF01. The sequence goes on from OY969578.1 coordinate 2,979,636, forward strand.
TTTTTACGCCGTGATGTTCTTCTAACCAGACTGAATCAAAACCGAGTTTTTCCCCAAGCAGGGTTTCTTCCAGAAAATCCTGATAATAATGACCACCTTCGGTCGGGATAAAGCCAAATTTCATCAAACATACCTCCATAAAAATTTTATTCCGCAGGTTTAATCCTGTGGAATATGAATCGGAGCCGTAGATTTCCGAATGACTAATTCTTGTGAAAGTGCAACACCGCTATGATCGATTTTCTCTCCATTCAACAGTTTAATAAGGCTTTCCATCCCTACCTTTCCCATTTCATACATTGGAAGTGCAACTGTCGTCAATGGTGGATCAACAAATCTCGCAAAGGGAATATTATCAATTCCCATGACACTGATATCCTCTGGAATACTATATTTCAAATCCTTTAAACCTGTTATGCAGGCAATAGCCATGACATCGTTGGAGGCAAGAACTGCCGTCGGTTTAACATTCATTGAATGGATATCAGTTGCTGCCTGTATACCAGATTGGTACTTATAGTCTCCGCTCAAAATCAAGCTTTCATCTGGTTCAATCTTATTTTTTATCAGGGTTTCTTTGTAACCTGCAAGCCGTTCCTCTGTCGTTGTGAGAAGTTCAGGACCTGATATATAAGCGATCCTTCGATGACCAAGGCGAATCAGAAATTCCACCGCTGTTTGAACCATCCCCCGGTTATCTACGATAACCGGGAAGGAAGGAAACAAATGCTTTCCCAAAGAAACGAAAACAGCATTGCGATCTTGAAAAATTTGGATCATCTGACGCATTCCTGACAAGTAATTCTCGTCTGTCAAGCCACCACCCGCAAAGATCACCCCGTCCACCTTGTAGTCATTCAGTGTCTTTAAATAGGAAAGCTCAACTTCTGGAACCCGGTCAGAGTTGCAGACAATAACAAGATAACCACAGGCACGAGCGACATCCTCCACGCCGCGCACAATCCAAGCAAAGTAGGGATCGGTCGCATCACCGACAATGACTCCCACTATGTGTGTTGATCCGGTTACCATGGCCTGAGCCAGCGGACTGGGCGAGTAGTCCAAGTCCCGGGCCGCTTGAAGGACGCACAAACGCTTTTCTTCGCTTACTGGATGGGTGCTGCCGCTTAGAACTCGGGATGCTGTAGTGACAGAGACATTGGCCAGTTTAGCGACCTCAATTAGCGTTGACATTCCAAACCACGCTCCTCATTCCACAACCGCGACTGCATGCTTCCAAAGAGCTTAAAGATTGACCCATACATTCTTAACTCGTGAGTACTGAAGAATGGATTCCCACCCTCCCTCACGTCCAAATCCACTTTGCTTAACACCCCCAAATGGAGCTTCAATACCAAACCCGCCCCCGCCATTGATCGTCACATGGCTGACGACGAGTTGAGCAGCCACCCGATGTGCTTGCGATAGGTCGCGTGTCCAAATCTCTGCCGAAAGTCCGTATTTCGACCCATTCGCAAGCTGTACAGCCTCCTCCTCTGTATCAAAAGACATAATTCCCAAAACCGGACCAAAGATTTCCTCGTCCACGATGCGCATTCCGGGGCGTACTCCTGTAAAAACAGTCGGCTCCATAAAATAACCTTTTGCAAACGGTTCAGCTTCCATCCGTCGTCCGCCGTGGATCAATACTGCTCCTTCACTTTGTCCCACTTGCACATACCCCAACACCCGGTCCAATTGGGCTTGTGAAATCAGGGGGCCGATATCAGGGTCTTCTTCCCATTTGCCGACACGAACATTCTCCAGAATCTCTTTGATTTGACGGGAAACAGATTCGACAAGCTCTTTCTGTACAAGCACCCGTGAAAGACAGCCACATGATTGCCCCGTATTAAATAGAATGCTATGCGCACCCGATGATGCCGCTTCTTCTACATCTGCACCTTTGAAAATTAATAATGGGGACTTTCCACCCAATTCGAGTGAAACCACCGGTGTAATATTCTCGACAGCGGCTCTGAGTACTTCCTTGCCCGATGCAATCGAACCACAGAATGCCAGACCTTGAATCCTTCGCTGCTCTGCCAGAGCAGCGCCTGCTTCTCCGCCAAACCCGCTGACCACATTTATCACACCTTCTGGAAAACCAACTTCCCCGGATATCTTCGCAATCGCAAGGGTGGAAAGCGGTGTATCTTCAGCCGGTTTTGCAACAACCGTATTTCCAATTGCCAGACAGGGAGCCACACCTCTCGCAAAGATATCCAGTGGATAGTTCCAGGGGATGATATGTCCTACCACCCCTAAAGGTTCCAGGCGTATATAGTCTAATACCTCATTGGATACAGGTACGACCCGACCGTGGACCTTATCTGCCCAACCCCCATAATATTCAAAGTTTCTCACGGTTGTTTTCACTTCGTCGAAGGATTCCCTTAAAGGTTTCCCATTTTCCATGGAGAGTAATTTTGCCAGAGCATCTTTTTCGGCGTCGATTCTATCAGCCAGTTTTAACATCAGCCTGCCGCGTTCGTGTGGCTTCAAACCCTGCCAGGCATGTGATTGGAATGCCTTCTCGGCTGCCGTCACAGCCCGGTCAATATCGGCGGATTTGCCACGTGCCGCGAAACCAATCTCCTCGCCATTGCCGGGATCGATCACTGCAAAATATTCCCCCTCTACAGCTTCTACCTCCCGGCCATCGATCCATAATTTGTACATCTCATCTGGTTTCATCAATCTACCTCCAATGTGATTTTATTCGTTTCATATAACTTTTCAATCGTTCTGATAATGATTCACTCAGGTAAGCCAGAATCGTTTCCTCTACAATCACTCCTCTTGGGTTAAGAAATCAAATGTTTTCAGCCTTGAGGGAAACCCGTTGCCCGGCCAAAAAGAAGAAAAAGCTGACAGCAGCAATCAAGCTGAAAACACGGAACAAGACATCCATTCCAACCTGATCGAGCAAAGCACCTCCGAGCAATGAACCCACCATCGTACCAAGACCATATGTTACTATGTTGAAAATCGAGAGTGCGGTGGTATTTAATCCCTCTGGCGTCCGTTCGTGTATATAAGTAACACTGCCCACTAGAAAAGATGCAAATGAAGGTCCATGCAGCAGTTGAACGACTAGCGCCAGGAATGGTGCATGAATAAAAGAAAACAGCATCCAGCGAACTGCGAACAAGATAAAAGCAATGACTAACAAACCTTTCGAACCGATCTTGTTAATCACTTTGCCTGATAAAATCATCACCGGTATTTCACTGATGGCTGATAAAGCCCATCCCAACCCAATTAAACCCTCCTTTGTGCCGATGGAATCCATGTAAATACTGAAAAATGTGAGGACACCGCTGGATGTAATTGTCAATAAGAAAATGCTGAACAAAAACAGTAGAAACGATTTATGCCCCAATAGCTCTTTCAAACCGATCCAGATTGAAGTTTTTAACATCTTTCGTCTCTTCGGTTGAAATAAAGAAGCGAACAGGGTGAACCCCATAAAGGAAATATACCCATAGAACAGCCAGCGAATACCTGATCTCTCAATTAACCACCCAATTAATACAGTGGAAATTGCCCATCCTACTGAACCCCATAAACGGAGATCTCCATACGTCCGACGATTCTCGGTTGCTGTTTCCAGGGCATAACTATCCAAGAGGGGAACGATTGGGCTGCTGAAAAGTGCATACACGATAACAATTGGAATTAATAAAGCCATGGAACTGACTCGCGATAAAAAAAAGATCGCTACCGGGCTGAGAAACAGCGCAATTCGTAGAATGCGCCGGTGCCAGTGCAATACATCTGCAACACCGCTCCAGAACAGTGAAGTTGATATATTTATTAAAACCGGAAAAGCAGCCAGCGTTCCTATCTGAACACCGGTCAAACCCAAACGAGCGAAATACAGGCTAATGAAAGGCATAAACGATCCTAATGCCATGTAGTAGAAAAGATAGAGCATCTGCGCGTTCAATAATGCGGGTGTTTTACGCACGTATATTGTTGAAATGTCTTTCGTGTCGTCTTTTCTTTGCATGCGTCAATTCGTTATGACCAGTATCATGCCGAAAGGACTACTCCTGCGGCACTTATAAATACCTACAACATGCCCCATTAATAAAAAGGTCCAAGATAGGCATGCTCGTTTTGCAGAACGCGATCCAAAAATACGCGCGCTTTCGGATATGTGCTGACCAGTGGGTTTGCCATTAAAGCCGCAATTGCTGCCTTCTGACTGCCGGTTAATGCAGCCTCTATGGCCAGTTCTTCGTAAGCTTTCACTGTCTGAACCAACCCGCGCACGGTGACTGGCATTGGGCCAACTTTAATCGGTTCCACCCTATCCCTAAAAATGTGAGCAGGTACTTCTATACAAACGTTGGCAGGTAAATCTGGCATTGTTGTCCCGTTCAACGTATCCACCGTCACCACATCTCCGCGATCATGAACGATCGATTCAACTGCCTTTAGTACGGGCAGGTAGTATTGCGAACCGCCTTTTCCTGCCAGGATTTTTTGCACGCGCTCGGTGTAACCCTCCCCTCGATAGATGGCTCGCAGCTCTTCTTCTGCTTTCATATCGTTCACGCCTTTCGTATGACCTGCCTTCCGATCCTCTTCCAGAATTATCTCGGGATAGTAAAAATAACGAACATACCAACTTGGTATCATCCGGATGGTTTGAAGAAATTCAGGAGCCAGGTGTTTCTCTACCAATCCGCGTTGGTAAAGAATTGAATCCTGGCTGCATGCCTGGTCCAAAAAAGAAGGCAGCCTGTCCTCTCCTTTGATCAGCACCCTGCGCGTCCAGCTCAAATGGTTCAGACCGAAAGAATCCAACTGCACAATTTCAGGATCTACATCTAATAATTCCGAAAAGGCATAGGAAGTATTGATGGGTATATTGCAGAAACCGAGTGCCCGAACTTTTGTGTGCTTTCTAATTGCTTCCGTGACAATTCCAGCCGGGTTGCTCATATTTAGAATCCAAGCATCCGGTGCAATCTGTTCAACCTTGCGGGCGATGTCCAGCATCACCGGTACCGTCCGCATCGCACATACAAAGCCACCTGCACCGGTGGTTTCGTTTCCCACCATGCCCAATTCCATCGGCAGGGTTTCATCTCGTACGCGAGCATCCAATCCGCCAACCCGGATTTGCGATAGTATAAAATCTGCTCCCTCAAGTGCTTCATCCAGTTTCGTTGTCGCAGCCAGCTTCAGATCAAGCTGCCTGTCAAGGACCAATCGCTTGCAAACATCAGCGATGAATTTTAATTTTTCACCATTCAGGTCGACCAGCGTTATTTTCTCGATATCTATTTTGTTGCGATTCTCCGCCAGGTTAAAGAAAAACTCCGGCGTGTAACTGCTGGCCGCGCCAATGACCACTATTTTGATCCCCATCGAGTTCTCTCCTCAGACTATGATTTCTAAAATGATTAAGGATTAATGGAAAACGTTTTCCATATCATAGCAAAACCAGAAGCGGTTGTCAATATCCAATGCTTTTTACGTAACGATATTCTATTATCGATCCATTAATGATCTACCGATCACCTTTTTGTTCTATTCCAGAAATAATTCTCGGAAATTTACATTATCATTGTTTTATTTTAATGGTATAGAATGCAATAGAAAGTGACCTTTTAGATAAAGAACAGGAGAATGAAAATCAATGAACGATTTATTGGAAAAAATGTTTGGCAAGAAAAAACCGATTATCGCAATGGCACACTTTTTACCCTTGCCCGGTACCCCCCTTTACAATCCGGAGAATGGGATAAAAGGCATGATTAAAGCGATGCGTGAGGATATTAAGATATTATTGGATAACGGCGTGGATGGCATTATGTTCTGCAACGAAGGTGACCGTCCGTATCCGCTCAAGGCTGATTTTGAATCAGTGGCGGTCATGACCCGGGTTATCACGGAGCTGGCTCCAACTGATTGCCCATTTGGAGTTGATTACCTCTGGGACCCCAAGGCACCACTGGCGATCGCTATGGCAACCGGTGCCAGTTTTGTGCGGGAAGTATTCACCGGTGTTTATGAGAGTGATATGGGATTATGGTCAACTGATGCTGCTTCAATGCTGCGTTATCGTCACTACATTGACGGCGACAAAGTCAAAGTCTTTTACAACATCACCCCTGAATTTGCTTCCTCCCTGGGATCACGCACCATCGGCCAACGTGCCTACAGTGCTGTGGTTTCCTCTTTAGCTGATGCAATATTAGTTTCTGGTCCTATGGCCGGCTCTGCACCGGATATCACCTGGCTGAAAGAGGCAAAAGAAGGGGTTCGTGGCACTGTTCCCGTTCTTTTGAATACGGGCGCAAAATCAGATAATATAGAGAAATATATGGCTTATGCAGATGGCGTCATCGTTGGTTCCAGTCTGAAGGTCGAAGGTTATACCTGGAATCCGGTTGAGGCTGCACGTGTGAAAACATTTGTGACTGCGGTAGAAAGAGCGCGCAAGAATCTATAGTTACCTTACGTGAATAGATATCGATATCAAAAATACAAGCGGTCTGGCATTTACTAAAAAATAGCCGGATGATGCCCGGTGATTCTCAACTGATAACTCTGATTTCCACATCATGCTGGTTGGGCAAATGAAGATCTAAATCAGTTCTTGAAGTAATACGTGATGTTCCCTTTCACAGCAATCAACGTGTGTCCATGACGCCAGACGACATTAGCATTTGGTACGGGCAGCAAACAGATGATGTTGATCATTATCAGTGCTATGCCGGGTAATGCATGTGGGCTGGAATTACTACCGCGTGGAACATCCAGCCCACATTTCATTATTATTCAGCCGGTTAATCACTCAGGAGATATTCGATATGGGGACTCACCTATTGGCTGAATTCGCCGATTTCGACGTAATACCATTTCTCATCGCGTTGTGCAAAGAAAACGACCATGTTTTCCGCCTTGATTGGGTTAAGCTCTGCACCACTGCAGCACGCATAATGGGGAAGTTGTTTGTATCCCAATAGTTCTTCCTGGCCGCCATAGGAAAAGCCTATCTGCCCCTCTTTTTGGAAGAAATAGAACGGCTTACCGAACATCAACTGGAAACCGAATGATTCCTCATAACCGAATTCTTCATTGAGAGAGACTTCATCTCTTATGATTTGACCGACCCAAAGACTCTTCGCCCCACTCTCCGAATTGTTTTGCTGTGGCATACCGGCGACCTCCAGGATCCAATGATCGTTGTATGTCCATATTCCTTGTAAATTTTGAATCGGACTGGGAATTCCCAATCCGATAGAATAAATCGCTTTTTCCCCAAATACCACATCTACGCCCATTCGGTCGTTAACTGGATCCCATATTTCCCTTGCTACCAGTCTCCCGTCCTTCCAATCCGCCCACATCGCACTGCTTCCTTCGTCAATGAAATTGTGATCCGGGAACCGGTTGTACCTTTCCGCTTGGTTCTTCTTCAAAATATCTTCTTGTGACCCTTGCATCGGGATAAATGCCAGAGGATCAACCTGAGGTGCCTCTTTAAGTTCATGTTCTTCCACACTCAGTTTAGATGGAAACGGCGGGGTTTCAGGTACCACACTTGATACCTGGGATGGAGGTTCTTCTCCCACATCCTGGGTCGGGCCTTGATCCGTAGAGAATGAGATTGCCTGGCATGCAACGGTTAAGATTATTGAAATCAGCCCTATCGATTGATATAAATATCTACTATTTTTTGATTGAAAAAACATGGGTGTTTCCTTTCAAATCTTATCGAGGATTAGTTGTCCTTCAATTATATCTGTGACCGATCAGGTCAAAGGAGTTTCAGAAGGTTCAGGACATTCAATTCATTAATCATTCTGGCCTTTGAGCGGTCATAAACATCAAGTAGCACCTTTTCTTCCGGGTTACCTTTAACTGGCCAGATTTCTACAATTGAGTGAAATGGATTGACAAGACGGATTCTGGGCAGGGTCAGGTTTAACCTGTTTCGCAGTGAAAATAAAACCTCTGTGTTTTGTTTTTTAATCCCAGAGATAAAAAATAACGGGAATTCGTTTTAAGATTCCCGTTATTTGGTTAAATCATATCCAGGGAGTTTTAGCAACTAGAGCCCGCAGTAGCGGTCCACCCGTTTTTCGATGATCTTTAAACTATCCTGCCAAAAGGCCTTGGTGCGGATATCAATACCGAAACGCGCAGCCAGGTCGACAGCGGGTGCTTCGCCGGTGCTGTCCAGCAGGTTCTTGTAATCCGGGACAAAGGAAGCGCCGCGTTTCTGATAGATGGCATACAAACCTGTGGCGAAGAGCAGACCGAAGGCATAGGGGAAGTTATAGAAAGAAAGTCCGGCGGAGTAATAATGCGGTTTCCAGGTCCACATCCACTTCTGCAGGTATTTCTCATCCAGCCCATCACCAAAGGTTATTTTTTGAGCCTCGAGCATGATCTCGCACAGCTCATCCGCGCTCAGCTCGGATTTCTCACGGCGTTCAAAGACTTCCTTCTCGAACAGGAAACGGGAATAGATATCCACGATGACTTGGGAATCACCGATCAATTGCGACTCCAGGATGGCCAGCGCTTCCCGGGGATTCTTCACCTGCTGAAGAGCAGCTTCTGACACGATCGTTTCGCACATGATGGAAGCCGTTTCTGCCAGAGTCATGGGAGTGAATTTTTGGATTTCCGTCTTGCCGGCCTGGATGGCACAGTCGTTGTGGAAGCCGTGTCCCAACTCATGGGCAAGGGTGAGAACCGTATCCAGCGAGCCGTCAAAATTACACAACACCCGGGATTCGCCCACGCCGGGAACATCCATGCAGAAGGCTCCGCCGCGTTTTCCATCGCGCATTTCGGCGTCGATCCACCGGTGTGTGAAGGCGCGCCTGGCAAATGTCTGCAGGTCTGGAGAGAATTTTCCAAAATTTTCCAGGATGAAGTTCTGCGCGTCTGCAAAAGCATAAACAGTGGAAGTTTCACCCACCGGAGCGTATAGGTTCCACCAGGGCAATTGCATCTGACCAAAGCGTTTTGCCTTGGCTTTATAGTAGCGACGAAATATGGGGAAGGAGTCTTTCATCGCCTCGAGCATCGCTTCGAGCGTAAGGCGGTCGATGCGGGCTGCATCAATGGCGCTGTGCACGGCGTCCTTACGTCCTCGATGACGGTTAAGCGTATTGACTTCGCCCTTGATGCCGTTCATGGCGGCAGCCAGGGGTTCCTTAACGGTTCCCCAGACTTTATTTTCAGCTTCATAACCACGGCGGCGGACGTCTTCCACCGGGTGGGAGCGCAGGTTGATGATGGCTGTGATGGGCATTTTTTGAACTTTGCCATCCATTTCAAAATCAAAGCTGATCTGTGAAGTAATGGTACCCTGCAATTTGCTCCAGGCATTACTTCCGGAAAGGGTCAGTTCAGCAGTCAGCATTTCTTCAGGCTCTGACATGAGATATTTGCTCTGCTCGGCAGCTTCATTAAGATAAAATGCATGTGCCCTGGTCACAGGATTTAACTCAACAAATTCAGACAAACGTCCGGCAACTTTGCCAATCCAGGCGCGGGTCTGCACTGCGAGCTTATCCACATTGACCAGTACCTGCTCGAGCTCGGATTGTTTTTTTAACGCTTCCTGGTCGTATGAGTTGGTGGATACGAATGATTCGATATACGCCCGCAAGGTGCCGGATACCAACAGAATGGCGTTATAGCGATCGACAAGCGCACCGGCCACCTCTGCAAGTTCGGCCGGTTTGGCAGAAACCCCGGTCTGGTTGACTTTCTCAGAGAAATAATTTTCCTGATCGGTGATCAATTGTTTTAATTTGGCAAGATCCACAGCATATTCTTTGGATGCAAGTGAAGGATATACATTTGTGAGATCCCAGTGCGGAGGGGTTTCTTTAGGCATAGTAGCTCCTTAACAAAATATCGTTCGAACGATCCTGATTATACGGCAATCGGATTAATGGATAAGAATTCCTTCCTTCATTTTCCGAAAGAGAGATATTAACCATGCAAATCATTTCATGAATTGGTCTCGGGGTTATAAACCAGTTCATTGATTTCAATTTCGGCTGTGCGCAGGAATTCCAGCGCGTTTTCATCCGGCCGGTACGCGACATTGTAGATCAGCCGGGTCATACCGGCATTGATCAACGCCTTGGTACAGTTGATACATGGGAAGTGGGTTACATAACAGGTGCAACCGCGCGTGGATACACCATGCAGCGCTGCCTGGATGATGGCATTGGTCTCGGCATGGATGGTGCGGATGCAATGTCCATCCACCATCAGGTGGCCGACTTTATCGCAGTGAGGTTGCCCGGCAGGTGATCCGTTAAAGCCGGTTGTCAGGATGCGTTTGTCAAGCACCAGAACACAACCCACTAATGCGCGATCACAGGTGCTTCGCTCAGAGACAGCATAAGCGATCTTCATAAAGTAGGAATCCCAATCAGGCCGCATAAGTGTTCCTCCTTTGGATACTGAGAATTATATCCAGGAAGGCAACCGCTGGGTGAATGATTATTGATAAATTACGGAGAACCAGGGCCAGGCGGATTCAAGATCTTACTCAATCATTGGTCTCGCGAAGCACCCTGTAAGGGTGTGAGCTTAAACATCAAGCTCCTTTATATTTTACAAGTCCTTCGGAGGTGGTCGAACCAGGAAAAAAGCACCTAGGAAGGTGCTCTTTAGCCAGATGGCGGGGCTTTGCGCCAGCACCCCCTTGGGGGGGGGGATTGGATATCATCTTTCGCTGGTATTCGAACCACTTGAATCAAAAAACGCCTTGCGGCGTCTTTATCAAGTAGCGGGGCTCCGCGCCAGCACCCCCCTGTGGGGATTCGAACCAAGAAAAAAGCACCCTGAATGTGCTCTTTAGTAAGGTAGCGGGGCTTCGCGCCAGCACCCCCTTGGGGGGTGGACATCGTCCCCCCTGTGGGGATTCGAGCCAGGAAAAAAGCACCCTTGAAGGTGCTCTTTAGTAAGGTAGCGGGGCTTCGCGTCAGCACCCCCTTGGGGGGTGGATTCGAGCCAGGAAAAAAGCACCCTTGAAGGTGCTCTTTAGTAAGGTAGCGGGGCTTGGATTCGAACCAAGGACCTCCGGGTTATGAGCCCGACGAGCTGCCACTGCTCTACCCCGCATCGTTAAGCCCGCCAAGTATACCGCGTTCAAACCTTCAGGTCAAGCGATTTATCATGTCGGACTTAAAAGTCGTTTCACGATTGAGTCAAAGCGTGTCCACGTGATCCACCAACCTTTGGATGACATCAAAGCCATCCTATCAAAAGGCATCCCGACCGGCTAATGTAGACAGCCTCCATAAATCAAGTCGGCTCAATTTGAATTTTCGACCAGATGGATATTGGCCAGCAGTTCCAGGATCGCGACAACAGCCGAATTATCCTGGTTGCCCAGATCCTGTTCGACCATCGCGTTGAAAAGCTGTGCGTCAACCGCCGCGGATGGCAGGGGAATGCCATACTCACGCGCCGTTTCAATGATGATGTTGAGGTCCTTCGCCTGCATATGCGCTTTAAATCCGGGTTCCCGGTTCCCACTGAAAAGACGGGGTGGTTTGACATCCAGCGTCCAACACTGGGCTGCCCCGCCCTGAATGGCTTCGACCACCTTGCGCGGATCGGCACCCGCCTTTTGCGCAAAAATGAGCAGTTCTCCCATCGCGACCATCTGGGCTGCGACCATGATCTGGTTGGCGGCTTTGGCAATCTGACCGCTGCCGGCCGCACCGATATGAGTGATGGTCTTTCCCATGGCCTGGAATACCGGCATGACGGTCTCGAGGGCGGCGGCAGGACCACCCACCATGATCGTCAGGGTGGCATTCTGAGCGCCGATCTGCCCGCCGCTGACCGGGGCATCCAGCGCCATTATGCCCTTTTCATCCAGCCTTAGGGCGATCTGTCTTGACACCGCTGGTTTGATAGTGGAGTTATCCACGAAGATGCACCCGCTGGCTGCTCCCGAGAGGATCCCATCCCCGCCGAGCACCACCATTTCCACATCCGGGCTGTCCGGCAGGTTGGTGAAGACCACATCCACCTGGCCGGCGACTTCCGCCGGGGATGAAGCCCGCCGGGCGCCTTCGTCCACCAGCTCGTCGACAGCCGCCTGGCTGCGATTATGAACGACCAGGGGGAACCCGGCTTTCAGAATATTACGGGCGATGGCCTTGCCCATCAATCCCAGTCCGATGTATCCAACCTTTAACATGCTGTACTCCTGAGGATGTTTCGTTTGAGTAGATTAGCGCATACGTATAATGATACTTTTTTATTGAAAGGAGTCACGAACCATGCTACAGAATGGCCTGACAGGCCCTTCGCGTTTAAACCACTTTCAAATCGAACGGAACTCCCACCTCAATTCCTGCCTGTTCGAGTCCTGAGACAACCTCATCCATTAAAGGAATACCCTTTGCGCGGTATTCCGCCTCAAGCTCGAACTCCTTCTCGCCTGCCACGTATATGCGGTCCTGTCCCTCGGCTTTCGGGGCGCTTCGTAATTCGTCCATCAATGTTGCCATGTCACGCTTAAACTCGTCCAATGGGCGGAAAGAGCCGATATTGATCGCCATGAAGAAATGCCCGATGCGTGCCGGGCGATCCTTGCCACCGGTAGCCGCTCCAAAACCCGAACCCGATAAGATACCAGAGAGGATGTCCACCACCACCGCCAGGTCGTAGCCTTTGTACCCACGTAAAATATCAGATCCCCCCAGGGGTGAAAGTGCTCCACCATTCAGGATCTCCGACGGATTTTCAGTCAGTACTCCTTTGGCATCCATACCCCAGCCCAGCGGAACAGTATCACCCGCCTTGTCATATACGGTGATCTTACCGATCGGGACTATGCTGGTCGCCATATCCAACACGAACGGCTTCCTGCCGGCGCAAGGTACTGCAACCGCGATCGGATTCGTGCCTAAAAGCGCGGTCCTGCCATAGGTCGGCGCGACCAGGGGTTGGGCGTTGGTAAGACTGATACCCAGCATGTCTTCCTTCAATGCCAGCATGGCATAGTACCCGGCGATGCCAAAGTGATTGGAGTTGCGCACGGTAACCACTGCGATATGAGAGGTCTTTGCCATGCGGATGCAACGTTCCATCGCCCGGTTGGCTGCCACCATACCCAGCCCGTTGCCTGCATCCAGAGTCAACGTGGTGGCTGTCTCATAGGCAGGGATGACGGGAGTCAGCGGATCGATCAGCCCTTTCCGGATGCGATCTCCGTAATAAGTATGCAAACGGATGATACCGTGCGAACTGACGCCCCTCAGATCGGCTGCCACCAGGATCCTGGCAGAAACCTGCGCGTCTTCCGGCGGAACTCCCAATTTAATGAAGAATCGTTTTACGAAATCTTCCAGGTCTTCGGAACGATATCGTTTTATTTTCACCGGCATGGTTTTATTCGTACCGCAGTGCTTCAACCGGTTCCAGGTTGGCCGCCCGGTTGGCGGGGTAGATGCCGAAGAATAACCCGATGGCAGTGGAAAAAATCGTCGCCAAAAGGATGGCATTGATGCCAATGGTCGGTGTAAAAGGTGTGTTGCTGGCGGCGGCGATGCGCCCGACCACAAAGGCGATCAACCAGCCGAAGGCGATCCCGATCAGGCCTCCCAGCAGGCTGAGCAGCGCCGATTCGGTCAGGAACTGCACCAGAATGTCGCGTTTGCGCGCTCCGAGCGCCTTGCGCAGCCCGATCTCGCGCGTACGTTCCGTGACCGAAACCAGCATGATATTCATGATCCCGATCCCACCCACCAGGAGCGAGATGGCTGCAATACCACCCAAAAAGATGGTTAAAACTCCGGTGATGGTCTTCGCAGTCTGGACGAAATCTTCCTGTGAAAAAACGGTGAAATCATCCGCTCCCAGTGCTGTGCGGTGACGGGTGCGCAGGATCTGGGCAACCTCGTCTGATGCCAGTTTAACCGTATCCGCATCCGATGACTGGACCAGCAGGAGGTCCACCCGGTCGGCATTGCGGCGGACCAGGCGTGCCTGGGCGGTGGTAAAAGGCACCAATATCACATTATCCTGGCTCCCGAAAGAGCCACCCCCTTTGGGTCCCAGTACTCCGATAACCCTGAAAGGTTGACCGTTGATGCGGACCATTTCCCCGGCAATGCCATCGCGCCTGCCGAATAGCTTGTCTGCCACATCCACACCGATCAAAACTACAGAGGCACGGCCAAGGTTGTGACTATCATTGATGAATTCGCCTTCCATCAAGGTGTAATTACGCAAAGTTGTATAATCCGGGGTGATGCCGATAATACTTGGTGATGTCTGCTCTTTGCCATAGGTGACCGTACCACTGGTTTCGATGGCGGGTGCGACCGCCAAAACATTTGGAGCGTTAAACGGATCGGCAATGGCACGCGCATCACCCAAGGTGATCGGTTTCGGATTACGAACCTCCTGGGTAAAGTTGCCCGGGAAGACGAACAGCAGGTTGGTGCCGATGCCGCTGATCGAACCGGTGATGGTATTTTGAGCACCCTGCCCGACCCCCAGCATGGCAATCACAGCCGCCACACCGATGACAATACCCAGAATGGTAAGCCCCGAGCGTACCTTGTTGCTGCTCAGGCTTTCGAGGGCTTCAAAAATATTCTGTTTGATATCCATGCTTATTTCTCGATCAACCCGTCTTTCAGGCGGATGACACGTTCGGTCTGGGTGGCAATGGTCGGGTCATGTGTGACAATTATCAGGGTGGTTTTACGGTCGCGGTTCAGCTTAAGCAGCAACTCCATGATCTCACGACCCGATTTGGAATCGAGGTTGCCGGTCGGTTCATCCGCCAGGATCATGGCAGGATCGTTGACCAGGGCACGGGCAATAGCCACACGTTGTTGTTGACCGCCGGATAGTTCCGAGGGTTTGTGATAAACGCGATCCTCAAGCCCGACTGCTTTTAATGCCTCATAGGCGCGTTCGCGCCGGTCACCGTTCAACCCGGCATAGCGCAACGGCAGTTCCACGTTGGCGAGTGCGGTCGTTCGCGACAACAGGTTGAAGCTTTGAAAAATGAAACCCACCTTGCGGTTGCGGATCGAAGCCAACTGATCGTCGTTGAGCGTCTGGACCGATTCCCCATCCAGGGTGTATTGACCACTGGTGGGGCGATCAAGGCAACCCAGGATGTTCATCAGGGTGGACTTGCCAGAGCCTGAAGGTCCCATGATGGCAACCACCTCGCCGCGCTTGATTTTTAACGATACGCCGGCCAGGGCATGCACCTCGATCTGACCCATCAGGTAGACCTTGGTGATGTGGTTAATGCAAATGACACACTTTTCAGCCACGTGCTATTGCCCTCCGAACATGAACATCCCTCCCCCGCTGCTTGAAAAAACGGTGGGTGGATTCAGGATGAGCAGATCGCCAACCTTGAGGTCACCACCGGTAACCTCGCTGTTAAGGTCAGAAGTTGCACCCAGTTCGATGTTAATGGGTACGGTCTTGCGATTTTGCAGGATATAGACGACACGCTTGCCATCCACCAGACGGACGGCACGGTTTGGTACCAACAACACATCCTCCAGTTGCCTGGTAATAATGGTTACTGCGGCGGTCATTCCGGGTTTGACGTCCGCATCAGCGTCGGTGAGTGCAATACGGACTATAAAGTTAACCACACCCGCATTGGTCGTTCCGACCCGGCTGACCTCATCCACGACACCATTATAGGATTTGTTCAAAACGGCATCAAAGGTCAGGCTGGCAGGCTGACCCACATCGATCGAATTGATATCCACCTCGGAGATCTGAACGTCCACCAGGAGTTGTGAGGTATCATCCAGCCGTATGGCGGGATCGCCGGCTCTTACCTGGTCGCCAAGTTCATTGTTGACGACGGTGATGATGCCGTTGAAGGGCGCCTGGACAACTTGCATGTTGACAGTTGCCTGGGCGGCATCCACGCGCGCCTGGGCAGCCATGATATCTTTGGCGTTCGGCCCATCCTTGAGGCGCTCCCACTCGCGCTGCGCATCGTCAAGCTGTGCTTTGGAGAGGGCTACCTGGGCATCCGCCTCGTGCGCCTTTTGATAGTCGCTTAACAGGTAATCCAGGCGAGCCTGTGAGGAGTCACGATTGGCAATCATCTCCTGTAACTGGTCATATGCATTTTTCAAGCGGATCGCATTATCAGGGGTATCTTCAATATCGTCATACAGTGCCTGGTAGCGATCGACTTCCTGCTGGCGCACTTTCAGAACTGAACGCGCATCGGTAATATCCTGATCGGAAGCATGCTTCAGGTAACCCAGGCGGTAGCGGGCTTTATTGGCATCTTCATAGGCTTTCTGCGCCTGATAAAAAGCCAGCATGGCTTTGGCGGTCGGGGTGTTGGAGAGTTTCGCGGTTTCCAGGTTGCGTTCGGCGGTGACCAGGTCGGCTTCGGCCAGGATGACATTTTGCGGCAGCGAGATCTTATTCAGACTGACGAGTGTATCCAATTTTTTGACCTTCTCATCCAGCTTGACGTTCACATCACCGACCGTCCCGGAGGTCTGCCAGTAGAGTGTGGCGCTTTGTTTGGCGCGCACGGTACCGGTTGCACCGATGGTGGCAGTCAGGGTGCCGCGAGATACGCTGACGGTCTGGAGCGCCTTGAGCGCCTTGGCGCGAGACGAAATGGCACTTAACACAATGGCTAATATAATGACAAGAACCACTGCAATCGCCAGGGAGAGCCATTTGCGCTTCCAGATGACCGCCCAGACTTTTTTGAGAAATACCATGAACTCTTTTTTGAAGTCTTTTTTATGGTCTGTTTTCAGACCTTTTTTGAGACCTTTTTTCATGCCTGCTACCTCAATTTCCACAAATTATGCCCCAAAAAATGGGGCGAATTTCCTTTGAAATTTAATTATAGCGTATCTTTCCTGCCTGATAAGGATGGAGTGAGGAACTCTTATACTTTTCTTACAGATGGTAAATAGGCAATCCGGATCAAGGTCTGTCCCCCCCATGACCGGCACGGGTTACTTCAGCCAGGTGCTGAAATCCCAGTCTTCCAGGCAGTGGCGCAGCCCGGCCTTGCTGGAGGCATCGAGCTTGGGCAGCAGGTGACGGATGTGGCTCTTGACCGTCTCGGGCGAGATGCTCAGGCGGGCGGCTATCTGGCGGTTGGTGTAGTTCTGACAGATGAGCGCTGCCACCTGCTGCTCGCGCGGTGAAAGCATCTGCCAGCGGCGCAGATTGACCTCGGCCCGCTGGCGGCGCGACAGTGCTTCGCTCAGCAGCTCGGCTGCCACCTGTTCGGCCGGGCGCCGCTCGCGGCTCGCCAGCAGCTGGACGGCCTGCAGCAGCTTCACCTCTGCCGGCAGCGACAGCCGCAGGGCGTGGCGGTGACCAAAGGTATTGAGGACACGTTCCAAAAGCGTCATGCGATCACTTCCTTTGAGCGCGCGGCTCACAATTTCATACTTATTATAATAGAACAAATGTTCTATGTCAAGAGATGGGAGAAATTAAACCTTCAACAGGCCGGGCTAACCTCTCAACCGCCTGAAATCCCCCTCGCGGATCGTCACCCCGCCGGCATCGAGGTGTTCGAGAAAAGCCAGTGCGTACTTGCGGGATGAATGGAAGTGATCGCGAAATTCAGCCACGGTCAGTGTGGCGTGAGTTTTTAGGTGTTCACGGACGAATGCCAGCATGGTCTGGTAGTCTGCCTGGCGGAAGACCACATCGTCAGAAACCTGCACCAGTTCACCGGTCTCGACCAGTGCCCGGTATAGCTCATCGCCGGCGGCGGTGACACATTCACTGACCGGGGGCGGAGCAAAGGGTGCTGCTTCAAAACGCTCCATTAACGGTTTCAGCCAGGTGCGTTGCCCATCACTCAGGCTGACAGTATGACCGGGTATTTTGATCATGTTTTTATCCATCAGCAGGATACCTTCATCCAACAGGTGCTTCAAGGTGACCGTGAATAAAGGAGCTGCCAGTTTCAGACGGCTCTTGAGCTCCTCACGCGGCATGCCATCCCGCAGCGGATTGGCAACGTGATATCGGGCAACCTCACCGGTGGCTTTCTGGCTGAGACGCCGCCAGTTATCGCCGGTGGCGAGCAATGCCTCTTCCCGGTTTTTATCGAAATCTCCCAGACGGATTACGCGTTGCGCCTGGATGAGTGTGTTGAGTATTTCAACCAGCCGGGCCGGTTCCAGGCGTGTCTTCTCCGCCAGACCGGTGAAGGATGCGATCCCGGCATCATGCAGGACGCTCATGACCAGCTCTTCAGGAGAACCCTGGCTGGCATTGTTGAATTTTTCCAGTGTTTCTTTCGAAAAGCGCTTGTACCTTCCCACCGGATGGGGATCGATCACCACTCCGCCGCCCAGGGTTTCACCGGGTGACGGCCGACGCAAAATGAAGCGGTCGCCGCGATCCGCACAAACAGCTTGTTCCAGTTCAAGCTGCAGCCAGCCGTTATCGCCCGGTTTGAGACTTTCAACGCCCAGCAATCTGACCCGCGCAGTTGTTTCTGATGCATACAGAAACAGTTTGACCTCTTGATTATGCAATAGCACTGAGGTGGCATCCGGCAGCAGTCTGAAAGAGACATCCAAACGCCGAGTGGGTTGATAGGTGCCCGGGAGGGTAAGCACATTCCCGCGTTGGATCTGGTCGACCGACAGGCTGGTCAGGTTGACCGCCGTCCGGCTACCGGGATGCGCAGCGTCCTCCTGCCGGTTGTGGGATTGCAGTCCGCGGATGCGCGCCTTAAGTCCGGCAGGCTGCAGCTCCACTTCATCACCTACATGGAATACGCCGTCGATCAATGTGCCGGTCACCACTGTGCCAAAACCTGATATGCTGAAGATGCGGTCGATCGGCAGTCGTGGGCGACCGAGATCAGGACGCAACGCTTGTTGCTTCAGTATTTCGTCAAGTCTGGAGGTCAGTTCATCCAGGCCGGTATGCTCTCTGGCGGATACTTTGATTATAGGCGCATCGCCCAATACAGTTCCGGCTGTTATCTGGCGAAGCTCACTTTCCACCAGCTTAAGCCAATCCGGGTCGGTGATCTTGTCGGTTTTAGTGATAACCAGGATCCCTGAGGGAACTTTCAGCAGGTCGATGATCGCCAGATGTTCACGCGTCTGGGGCATTACTCCTTCATCGGCTGCCACCACAAAAAGTACGCAATCAATCCCACCGACTCCCGCCAGCATGTTCTCGATGAAATCGCGATGACCGGGGACGTCCACAATCCCCACCTCTTCTCCGCCGGGCAGTTTCAGCCAGGCGAAGCCGAGATCGATGGTCATTTCACGGATTTGTTCTTCCTTGAGACGATCGGGGTGTGTGCCGGTCAGTGCTTCCACCAGCGCTGACTTGCCGTGGTCAACATGTCCGGCGGTTCCGATAACGCGCATGGCGGATCTAGCGTGGTCGCGAACGGCTCATGATATCGGCATTGGTGGCTGCCCACTCGTGGTAGAGCTCGAGGAAGGCTTGCAATTTTTTCTGGGTCTCCTCGCTCAGCATCAAGACGGTGTCGTTCACCTGCCGCGATAAATCTTCCAGTTCCAACAGGCGGGTATTGAGCTTCTCGATCTGGCGCTTGCTTTCGCTCAGAGCTTCTTCGTTGGAAACCGTGTAATTTTTCCAGCGCTTTTGTTCATCGGTCAGGTAACTGCCCCAATCCTGGCGCGCACGTTCTTCAGCCAGGCGTTGCATTTCAGAAATTTCGTTGATGCGCCGCTCGATGCGGATGGTCGCATCATCCAGTCCTTTTTGTGAGAGTTTGGCTTTCCGTTGAGCCTCATCCAGAGCATTGATCTTGATTTCCAATTCCGCGGCTGTTTTATTAACCAGATCCAGGCGGGTCAACCATTCGCGCCAGGTCTTTTCACGCTCATGCTGAGTCAATTTAATCTCATCAATCAACGCCATGGAAGAAGAAATGTGTTGCTCATCCTGGGCAATGAATTCATCGATCCGGGCTGAAGTTTTTTTTATCGTACCTTGAGCCACATCCAGCTTGGCGCGCTGGTCATCACTGTGTTTTCTCAAAGTAGCAACTTCGGATGATATCTCGTTAAGCTGTTTGGTTTCATGTTTGCGTGAATCTTCCATCAGGGACATGGTTTCCTGATTTTCACGATATTGAGTGTTGATTTCATTAACAATTTTCTGAGAATCCGCAAACAAAACGGTCAGTTTATCGTCTTCATCCTTGCGATTTTTAAATTCTTTTTTTAATTGTGTAACCGTTGATGCGACATGCTTCATCTCTGTCATGGAATTATTAAGCTGTTCGAGATCGGTGAGGATCAGTTTCTGCCGATCTTCGCCCTGCTTTTCACGCTGTTTTTCCTTCCGGTCCATCATTTTGCCCAGTTCGACCCGCAACTTGGCAATTTCAGTATCGAATTGTTCAGTCCCTGAAAGCAGGCTGGTCAGCCGCTTTATCTCGCTTTGTAGGGTTTTAACACTTTTATTCGCACTGCTGAGCTGCTCTTCCAGTCCGGTCAGGCGGGTTTCAAATCCCTGCAGGGCGAGCCGGTCTTTACGTCGTTCACTTTCCAAACGTTCAATCTGACGGGTGTTGGGTTCTTGATCAGACATGGTTGATCCTGATTGATTTCATCTTTTTTAAGATTATACCATTCGGGGTATTCAGGCTTAGCGTGGCAGGTGTGTGAAGGTATTTAACAGGCTCCCAAGCGGGGTTAATAAAATACCAGGTATGAGTGCAATTAATAAGTTAAATACAACTCCTGCAGCAATAAAAATAATCGCAAGCATATTCTCGTTAAGAGAAAACCCTTTTCCTGTGGTCGGGGAATAAATGGCTGCTAATATTCTTGCACAGGCGATGACCAACCCAACTCCACCCGCGATCGACAAAGCAGCAACGGTCGGGTCCAGCGCCCCCAGCTCGCCGGTCAATACCAACCTTATCGGAAAGTTTGCCAGCAGAGGCATGCCTGCCATGGAGAGTAACGCCACCAGATATCCGCCTGTCGCAAACGGGTATTGGTGGAAAATACCCTTCAATTCCTTCAGATTAAGGCTGGGCTGATTTTTTTCAATGGTTGCCAGAGCGAGGGCTGCCAATCCAATATTGAGTGCGCGGGTCAGGAAAAAAGCGCTTAAGACTTGATAACCTGCCCAGCTGTCCGCACCGATTGCCAGCAGCAAATAGCCTGTGTCCACCATGACCGCGAAAGCCAGAATACGTCGCAAGTTGATCTGAAAACAAGCCCAGATGCCACCCACCAGGACCATCAGAGTGCCTGTCAGACGCAGAATCATGAAGATTTGCTCATTGGAACGGATCCAGACATAGGTATCGATGAAATGGATCATCAGCCAGAATACCGACATCGGCAGTGCGACGAGGATGAATGCAGTCACATATATGGGTGACTCTTCAAATAATTGAGGTAACCAGGTGTTGAAAGGGAATATACCCAGCAGGAATGCGAAACCTGCCCCCAACAGGATTGCGGACAGCAAAGCCTGCGTGCTGTCGGATGGACCGGTTTCAAACCCGGTCAGGATATAACCGGCCAGTAAAATGCAGGGCAGCGCCAGGGTTTGAAATATAAGGTAACGGAAGACCCCCTGTCCGGGCGCGGTCTCGGGCGGAGAAAGAAGCGGAACGCTGAGGATGACTGCAACCAGTATCAACGGAGCAGCGAATAAAAAGATCTCGGATGAAAGTGCTGCGACAAGCAAGGCGATGAAGATCAGGCTGATGGGGAAAAACCAGCGCGACACTTCAGTGACGTAACTACCCACAAACCATAATGCGACAAGGATAAATAAAAGAACAATGAAAGACGAATCACCGGATGTGATGCTGAATTGGCGCCCCAGCACAGACATGCTTTCTGCCACCTTGAGCGTGATTGATCCGAGACCTACGGCAGACCCGGCCGGCAATGTTAAACCGAGCATCGCAAGCAGGGATACACCAATGATACTGATCGTACGGTTGCGATTGACATTCCGGTTGAAGATCGCCAGAATCATCCCCAAACCTGCTGGAATGACTATGTATAACAGTGGGGCACTCATGTCTTTACCTCGCTGTTCAGGAATAATCCAAAGTAAACACCAGCCAATGCCAATGCCAGATTAATGCCCGCCAGAAGCCCGATCACCAGGAAGGATACCTCGACCGCTGCATAGATGATTTCAAAGCCTGTCAGGATCGTCAGGATGCCCAGGATGATACGGTACGGGCGTGAGGAGATGCCGATATGCGCCAACCCCAAACCTATCGATAACAAGCCACAGCGCATGACCCAGATATTGACTTCCGGTATCAATGCGTTTAGCTGAGGTGCAATGGACAATACCAGAATAAGAATCAAACCTGCCAGGGTGATGTGGAAAATACGCCCTGTAGGCAGGAGAGGTTCTTCTCTGAAAGCTTCCTGTACAGTTCCACTTGTGCTTAACACTGCAGCCACCATCCAGCCGACCATAAGTTTGATCAATGCCACCGAGAATGGCCAAATGCCCAGGATGACAATGAACATGGCAAGGTATTGCAAAGCCAGAAGGCCGATACTGATGCGCCAGTCACGTATAAGCAGCAGCAGAGTCCCGGTGCCAAGCAGCATAAAAAGACCGATGGTGCCGAGGATCATATTCCCCCCGAACCTGAGATCAAAGTGGCAAATAAAGCCAGAAGCAACAACACCCATAATACACCCCCATCACCTTCCAGGATGTTCGAAATAACAGAGGTGATGCGACCAACCCAGCCAAAAAATTGGTTGAAGAAATTGACCAGCCAGTCCTGTTGCAGCGCAGCGAGGATGCGATCGAGAATCCTTTTGGACGTTGTCCAAAAACTGGATGTTGGTATCTTCAATTCGGTATCTTCGAATAGCTGGGCTCTAAAAATGATGATAGTAATCAGGAATAAGGCGAAGGTGATGAAACCTGCCCACCAGTCCAACAGTGGAGTTTCCACACCGGCAGTCAGCAGGATTGCCCAGGGCATGATCAACAACAGGATCAAGCCGGCCGGGTAAGCAAAGCGTGAAAGCCCTTCCATCTTCCCTTCGCTCTCCCCTGCCTTGAATGCCAGGCGCAGGAAACCTGTCAGGTAAAGAACATGAGCGATGATAAAGGGTGTTGCCCTCCAATCGACCGGAGCACCCAACAACCCGGACCATCCGCTCGAAATCGGGGTATATGGCAGCCCCGTCATGGCAAGCAACCCGGCCACCGGCAAACCGATGTAAAACCTGGAACGGTCCGTCATTAGAAACAAAGAACTGCCACATAACAAGGCGGTCACACCCCACATGACACCGGATGATGCCTGATCATGGATGACGCACATGCAGGCCACCAGACCGTAGCCGATGACCCAATAAACGCGCCCGTCCTGAGCGGCAGCCAGTCGCAGCCATTGGATCGCACAATAGAAGATCAGGAGAAGACAGTAGGTCGTGAGCAGTGCTTTCCATTGAGGCGGAATGCTTCCTGGAGTGAGATGGGCAAGAGGTACAAGTACCGAAGTGACCCGCACAGCCAGCATCATCGTTCCGAGTCCGGTCAAAGTTTTTGTATCGCCCCAATACGGCCAGAATGGCAGCGCGCCCAACCTGAGCATGACTGCCAGGAACAGGTAAATATTGACGTTATTGATCGTTTGGTCACCTGGTTGGATGATCGTGATAAAAGCCAACAGGATCCCGGCATAACGTAGGAGGAAGCTGGTCGCCAGTTTCCCCAGGTTATGGGAAGGTTTCAGGGAGACCAACAGGACGACCAGCTCAAGGGTATCGATGATAAACCAGGCGGATAGCAGAGTCGACAGGCTGCCTGCCTGGACAGCGACAAGCCCCACCATCGCGATCCCCAGTGCTCCCAACCAGGCGCCCGGTCCGCTGGATGCCTGACGACGTGTAGCAGTCAAAAGGACAGCGCTCAATATGGCAAGCAGCGCAGTCTGGAATGCCCAGGCAGTTTGATCAAGAGCAAGGGTGAAAGGAAGGCGGTTATAAATACTGACAACGCCGCTGCGGATAACCAGCTCAATTGGCAATGCTCTTACCAGAAACAGGGATACGATGATGGCAGCGGTGGACCCCATGGCAGCCGCACTCCATACCAGCCCACGACCAACCTCGCGGCGCTGCATTACAACCATGATGATGATGGTCACGCTGAGGATTGTGGCAGGCAGGATGATCAACATGGATTAGAGGATCTCAATCCCGGATTGGCGTTTCAAGAACCGGCCCTGACCGGGTTTGGCCAGCCAATTCTCACCATCCACGATGAGTTTTCCGCGCAGCAGAACCTTTTCAGGGCGGACAGTCAACTCCCAGCCTTCATAGAGGTTGTAATCGGTGCGGTGCCGGGCAACGCCCACGCCATAGGTGTAGCGGTGGTCGATATCCCAGATTGCCAGGTCGGCATCCGATCCAACCGCAATGGTCCCTTTTTTTGGATACAACCCAAATATTTTGGCAGGGTTGGTGGCGGTCAACGCCACGAGCTGGCTGGGTGTTATCCTGCCGGAGGCCACTCCGTAGGTGAAGAGGACCGGCAGGCGGTCGCCAACGCCCGGAAGACCGTTGGGTATTTTGGTAATATCGTCCCGGCCGAGTTCTTTACCGGGTATGCGTACCTTATTACCTTCATATGTAATTGATCTTGTTCCATCGAAGAAGAACGGGCAGTGATCGGTGGCGATGGTTTGCAGGGTGCCATCCGCCAGCCCCTGCCACAGGCGCTGATTATCCTTTATGTTGCGCATGGGCGGCGAGCAGACCCACTTGGCACCATCCAGCCGCATGAGGTGATCCTCGGTGAAAAAGAGGTATTGCGGGCAGGTCTCGCCCATCACCCTGAGCCCTTTCGCCCGAACGTACTGGAGCATGTCGACTTCTTCCGCGACGTTCATGTGGACCAGGTACAGCGGCGCATCCGCCATGGCAGCCAGCGATGAGCCTCTCAGGCTGGCCTCTACTTCGCCCCAGGCCGGGCGCGTACGGGCATGCCAGACCGGTTCGCGGTGACCGGCAGCCAGCGCTTCGCCCACCAGGATGTCGATCACGTCGCCGTTCTCGGCATGCAGCAGGGTCAGGTAGCCGTTGTCGCGGGCGATGCGCATCACTTTGAAGATCTCGCCATCCGCCAGGCGCAGGCGGTTGTTGTAAGCGGTGAAGACCTTCAGGGAAGTAATGCCTTCCGCAGCCAGCGCAGGCAACTCGGCAGCCACCTTGTCGTTGAATTTGGTGATGTTCATGTGGAAGCCGAAATCCACCGCCGCCTTTTCATCGGCTTTGGCGTGCCACTTATCGATATTTTGCTTCAGTGAGGGTTTATCTTGCGGAACAAAGTCGATTACGGTGGTCGTACCTCCAAAGGCGGCCGCCTTCATGCCGGTGTAATGGTCATCCGAAGAAACTGTACCGAACATGGGCAGGTCGAGATGGACGTGGGCATCCACGCCGCCCGGCAATACCAAGTGACCTGTAGCGTCAATGACTTTCTTATCCTCGGTCGAAATATCCTCGGCAATCTGGACGATCTTACCGCCGTCGATCAGGATGTCAGCTGCAAAGACCGACTCGGCGGTGACGAGTGTGCCCGATTTTATGAGCGTTGGCATAGTTGCTCCCAGGGGTTAAGTATAAAGCATTGTGGAAAAGTAGGGTGTTGCCAGCGGCAGATAGAATTGTAGGGGCGCAGCGACGCTGCGCCCTTACAATTACGGTAGTAAAACACCCATGCCCTTTGGAACCTTAAGGAGAGATCATCAAGAAATAGCCACCCTTTTATCTGCACCCTATCATTAATCCACCGGCAAATAATGCGTAAACGGGATGAGCCTCTCCGGTAGATCCTGCATGGCAGTTAAATCAATTATTTGTTTATCGACGATGATTGGCTTGGTCGTGTCAAGGAAGTGCATAAAGAAACAAACCCTGCGACCATCCCTGCGAATGGCCTGATTCTCATCAACAAGCTTACTACCTGTCGGATCAAGATAGTATTCCATGTAAGGTGCCTGATCCTCTTGTGTTATTTTCATCAGATCATTCGGGGTAAATGATCCGGATACCTGTAATTCAAGCAAAGCAAGATTTTCATGATTTTCCCAGGAGATCTCATCCACAAATTTCCCGTCCTCATCGAGTAAAAAATTGCACTCGTGAAACCTGGCAGCTTCCACGATGGATTCTTCGTTGGGAATTATTCTGTAAACTCCGATCAAGCGATAGTTAGATTTAGGCATATTTTCCATTCTCTTGCAATAAGTAACCAATGCGGTATTTATTAAGCATCAATTCTCTATGACGATTTCCCAATTATAAGGTTTTCCCATCCTGAGATCGCGTTCCTGAATTTCCAATACAACTAGTCCAGCCCGACAGCCGATAGTTTTAAATATTGGGTAATTCGCGCCTTTCAACATAAAATCTATGATTCTATAAGAAACTATATCCGTCTTTGTTGTCAACTTTAAAGTAATTCCCGCCTTATAGGGGTGAACATCCACGGCTTCGATGTCCTCCCAATTGAACGAATCAATTGATCCAAATACCATTTTTACTTCCAAACTGGTTTCTTCAGCGGATATTCGTTGTATGCTCTGAGTCAAACTCAAGATTAACATTGCCAATCCAGCAATAATAAAAACAATTACTATTGGAAGTCTGAAAGCATCTTGAAATGCCTTGAAATAAGCAAGGAAGAAGCTGATAGCTCCCAATCCGATTAGTGTAGGAATTACCAAGTATTGTTTATACTCTTCATTCTTTCCATTAATAGGTTTATTACTCAATTTATCAGCATAATAATAATCAGAGATAAATGTTGCCTGATCACAAAAAGACCACCCGGTCCAAACATCATCAATTGGTATATCCTTGAATGATCCAATCAGGTCGCCAATCCTCGGCGCTACTTCTTCATCAGCCCCTTGAGACTCAATGCACAGGTATAAGTCATGATCGATGACTTCATAAGCGATAACAGAAATGCCTGCTACCAAATTATGTGTATTTTTTAATTCGTTGAGCAAACTTTGCGAATTGAGAAAATCTCTACTGATTAATGTGAAGAATCGCATTGATACCTGCTAAATATATATCAAATATACAAGACAATTATAACCCTGAAAATTATGAAAACATGAAGTAGAACGGATTTTTCCAAGACCCCAAGGAAGTAGGGCGGCATTCTATGCCGCCTCATAGGTAAAAGCGCACATTAATCGGTGGGATTCCTTCCCGCACTATTATCCTTTCCAATTAATCCCAGCAGATACAATATCTCCGGGTCAATGGGCAGCTCGGGGAGGTCGGCGGGCTTGTACTGCCCGCTATGCAATGCGCGCTCGCGCAGACTGCGCCACAGGGTCACGCGCTCTTCCGAGGTTACCACCAGGTCGTTGACCGTCGCTGCCCGGGCAACATGTGTGCCGGTGGTATAGAGGAAGGTTAAACGCTTCCAGGAGAGCGCTTCGATTGGGTGGGGCAACCCAAACAAAGGGCCGAGTTGCACCTTGTAATACTCCTCCGCCGCGCGCGGATGATCGGGTTCATCCTTAAGCAGCTGCCGCCGGGTGGTGAGCTCATGCCCTTTCACCTCGGCGGCGTAATTCACCCGCCAACGCTCCGCGTTGGCGAAGGCAGCGGTCTGGTAAAAAGCCAGGTAATCGACCGCGATAACCTTGGGTGCGTGCCGCAGCGGGATGCGGTACCAACCCAATACCCGGGCGATCTCGAGGTCGCGCGCAGTGTTGATGATCGCGACCAGGACAAGTGCGCTGTCGGGTATCGGGCTGTTCATCTTCTTATACTAGATCAAGCCCACCTGTTTGTTGAAGTCTGTGATGAGGGCGTCGATCTCGGGGATCTGGCTCTGGGTGTCGGTCCAGTAATTCGGGTCCGACCACTGGGCATTCAATTCCTGCACGGTGCGTCCCTGTTGTTCGACCCAGGTGAAGTACTTCAGGTTGTGGATGCGTTTCTTATCCACGAAACTCAGTTCGAGCAGGTTGTCGGTCGACTCGCCCTGCAGGTAGCGCGCATAGTGCGCAGCCGCATCGGTGGTTTCATACGCGCCGCTCTCGGCGTGCATTTCCTTGAGGCGCGACTGGTACAGTTCCATTGAGTCGGTCAGGACGGTCAACACGATATCATTATCGCCCAACTCGTTATATTTGGCAAATTTAATGGCTGACAGTACATTGGAGATGCCCGAGAAGCCCAGCAGGTTAAGCTGGCTGGCGGTCGCTTCGGGCACACCCATCCTGGTCAGATAAG
Organism: uncultured Chloroflexia bacterium; assembly: GCA_963701225.1. Taxonomy (GTDB): domain Bacteria; phylum Chloroflexota; class Anaerolineae; order Anaerolineales; family Anaerolineaceae; genus JAFGXF01. The sequence goes on from OY969578.1 coordinate 3,007,919, forward strand.
CCAGGCCGGCCGGCTCATTGAACAGGCGGGCGATGTTGACCACCGCCTCGTCGTCAATCGCCACCACCATATCGGTATTGCGTGCATTGTGGATCCACGGTACGTGTTTGTCGCCGATACCCTCGATACGGTGGGAGCCGAAACCGTTGAGTAAAAGGGTCGGACATTGCAACGCCTCACTGGCGACGATCTTCGAGGCCGGGAAGATCTGCTTCATGTAATCGCCGCTGGCAATGGTGCCGGCCGAGCCGGTGGCGGAGGTCATGCCGGCGTAGCGGTCGCCCTTGCGCATCACCTTCTTTAACACTTCTTCCATGGCATGCCCGGTGACTTCGTAGTGCCACAGGTAATTGCCCAGCTCCTCGAACTGATTGAAGATCATCAGGTCCTGCCCGGATTTGCGCAGTTCCCAGCACTTGTCGAAGATCTCCTTGACGTTCGATTCGCTGCCGGGGGTCTTGATGACTTCACCTGCCACGGTCGCCAGCCACTCGAAGCGCTCCTTGCTCATGCCTTCGGGCAGGATGGCAATCGAGGTGCAGGCCAGCAGCGCCGAGTCATAGGCACCGCCACGGCAAAAATTGCCGGTCGACGGCCAGACCGCCTTTTGACTGGTTGGGTCGAACTGCCCGGTTACCAAACGCGGCACGAGGCAGCCGAAGGCAGCACCGACTTTGTGAGAGCCGGTCGGGAACCACTTGCCGATCAGGGCGATGATGCGTGCCTTGGTGCCGGTCAGGCTGGAGGGGAACTCCAATACGTTAACCCCGCCGAACTTACCACCTTGCGCTTTAGCTTCATTATGCCAGGTGATGCGGAACAGATTCTGGGGGGCGACATCCCACAAGCCGGTCTGTGCCAGCTGCTCTTTAATGCTGGCCGGTGCCAGTTCGGGATTCTTCAATTGCGCGAAGGTCGGGATGATGATCTTGCGCTCCCGCGCCCGTTGGACCACCCGTTCCAGGCGATCCTTGTGGATTTTCAAATCAATTTTTGCCATGCAATACTCCTTCAATGTATCCTGGTATAAATAATTATTCCTTCGGTTCTTCGCTGACGATGTACAGCGGGCGCCCCTTGACCTCATCGTAAATGCGGCCGATGTACTCGCCCAGGATGCCGAGCGAGATGAGCTGCACTCCACCCAAGAACAGGACCGCCACCAGCGTGGTAGCCTGCCCTATCAGTTGTAATGAACCGGTCAGACGCAGGATGATGACCGCCGGTATGGCCAGGATGCTCACCCCGGCGGCAATGAAACCGATATAGGTTGCGAGTTGCAGGGGAAAGTAGGAAAAACTGGTGATGGCATTCAGTGCCAGCTTGAGCATCTTGCGCAGCGGGTATTTGGTCTCGCCGGCAAAGCGTGCCGCACGTTTATAAGGCACCCCGACCTGTTTGAAACCGACCCAGGTCGCCATGCCCCGTAAAAAGCGGTGCCGTTCGGGCATGTCGCACATTACATTCACCACGGTACGGTCGAGCAGCCTGAAATCACCTGAATCCAACGGGATCTTGATCTCGGTGATGCGATAGACGATACGATAAAAAAGTGAAGCAGTGACGCGCTTGAACCAGCTCTCACCCTCACGTTCACTGCGGACGGCATATACCACCTGGAAGCCTTCGCGCCACTTTTTGATCAATTCGAGGATCACCGCAGGTGGGTCCTGCAAATCGGCATCGATCACCACCACCGCCTTGCCACGCGCATAGTCCAGCCCGGCCGTCACGGCAATCTGGTGTCCGAAATTGCGGGCGAAGATCACCGGGCGGATGTGCTCATCCTTTTTGGCAAGCTTGCGGATCAGTTCGGTCGAACCGTCGCTTGAACCGTCATCCACCAGCACCAGTTCCCAGGATAACCGAGCCTGCCCCCTCTTTTCGGGGGACCCGCTCATGACCCGGCTGACCTCTTCGTAAAAAGCTTCGAGGCTTTCGATCTCGTTATAGACCGGGGCGACGATGGAAATTTCAGGGGCTGACTTTTTCATACACACCTTCCCAACCCCCACCCTGATGGATGTGGGGGGTGCAAGTGCCCCACCCTTTTTGGTGTAGGGTACTCATTTCGCGAGGTACTTCTTTAACGCGCTCATGCTCGGTTCGATGATGGGTGCTTCCTTGACAGCTTGCATGGCTGCGCGCACATCCTTCAAACCCGAGCCGGTTAATAACACCAGCACCGGTTCATCTCCGGTAATGAATCCGCTCATAAGAGCCTGTTTCAGACCCGCCCAGGCAGTTGCCCCGGCAGGTTCTGCAAAGATGCCATGAATGCCCAACTCAGCTATGGCTTTTAGAATGTCGCTGTCAGGCACAGTCAGATAGGTTCCTCCGGTCTCGCGCGCAGCGCGTACAGCGCGCACGCCGTCACGGGGCAGGTCGACCGAGATGCTGTCGGCGATCGTGTCGGCTGCCACCGGGGTGATGGTCTCACTGCCGCTTTTGAAAGCATTGGCGATGGCGGCTGAGCCCTCAGACTGGACACCGATAAGGCGCGGCATCTGTCCCAACCAGCCAAGCTCCTGCAGATCCTTGAAACCCTTGTGCGTACCCGATATGATGTTGCCGTCGCCAACCGGGATGAAGATATTTAACGGTTTGGAGAGTTTTTCCTGGTGCAGGATCGTTTCCCAGATCTCCAGTGCGGCAGTCTTCTTGCCCTCAGTGGTGAAGGGGTTGTAGCCGGTGTTGCGGCAATACCAGCCGAATTCGCGCGCGGCTTCGATGGTCAGGTCAAAAGCCTGGTCATAATTGCCGTCCACCAGGATGACTTCGGCGTTGTAGATCAATAATTGCGCCACCTTGGCTTGTGGAGCGGTTTTAGGGGCGAAGATGACCGCCTTCTGACCGATGGCGGCCGACATACCTGCCAGGGCTGCGCCGGCGTTGCCGGTCGAGGCGGTCACGATTGTCTCGACCTGGATCTGGCGGGCGCGCGCCACCACTACCGCACTGGCGCGATCCTTGAACGAAGCGGTTGGATTTTTCCCTTCGTCCTTGATCCACAACTGTTTCAAACCGAGCTGTTTTGCAATCCGGTCGGGTTGGTAGAGAGGCGTCCAGCCGGCGGCATGCAGCGGGGTGGCACGCCCACCGGGATCCTCCACCGGCAAAAGCGGCAGGTAGCGCCATAACGACGGTTCACCGCCCATGGTGAACCGGTCAGGCTGGTACTTCGCCCGGATGCCCGGATAGTCGAGCATGATATCCAGATTACCGCCATCCAGCGGGCAGGTATAGGTCACCTCTTCCGGCGCATATTCTTTTTTACAGATCGAGCAACGATATCCTGCAAATGAACCCATGATTATTTCCTATCATATGATTGTACACTTAAAAAAGAGGGCTCCTGCAGATATCTGCAAGAGCCCTGTGTATTTAATTAGGGGACGATCCAGGTGCCGGTTTTCCCATCGAGGGCAAGGCCGATGTTCTCGGGGTTGGTGATGAGTGCCTGTTTGCCACCCTTTTCAAGGAAGCTGATGACTGCCGTCATCTTGGGGAGCATCGAGCCCTTGGCGAAATGACCTTCCTCCATGTACTTTTTGGCTTCGGCCACGGTTATTCTATCCAGCCATTTCTGGTCGGGTTTGTTGTAGTTGATTGCGACCTTCTCGACCGCGGTCGAGATTACAAACAGATCAGCGTTAATCTCCTGGGCGAGCAGACTGGAGGCAAAATCCTTGTCGATGACCGCGGCGGTTCCAATGTAACTGCCATCCCCGGCATCGATGACGGGGATGCCACCACCACCGACGGTGATCACAATGACACCGGCGGCAATGAGTGCTTTGACCGTTTCCAGCTCGACCACTTCAACGGGCAGGGGCGATGCGACCACCCGCCGCCAGCCGCGACCGGCGTCTTCCACGATCGACCAGTTCAACTCTTGCTTTTTACGGTGGGCTTCTTCCTGGGTCATAAAGCCGCCGATCGGTTTGGTCGGGTTCTGGAAGGCTTTGTCCTTGATATCCACCAGCACCTGGGTGATGACGGTGGCGACATTTTGTTTGATCTTGCGATTAAACAATTCGTTTTGCAGGTTTTGCTGCAGGAGGTAACCGATCAAGCCCTGGCTTTCGGCGCCGCACACATCCAATGGGGTTTCGTGCATGCCTTCAGCCTTGGCAGCTACTTCCGATTGTCGCAGGATCAAACCAACCTGGGGACCGTTGCCATGACCGATGGCGACGTTCCAACCGGCTTCGATCATATCGGCAATATGCCTGGTGGTATCCTTGGCGGCCTGGTACTGATCCTCGATGGCCTGATGGTCGTTATCTGTTATTAATGAATTGCCACCGATGGCGATGACTGCGATCTTTTTCGTATTCATGTGTTCTCCTAAAACGGTCGAGTGTTGGATTTACCCCATGGTCAAAGCCATGACGGCTTCCTGAGCGTGCATGCGGTTCTCAGCTTCATCGTAAACGACTGAGTTGGGTCCGTCGATGACGGCGTCGGTCACTTCGATGTTGCGATCAGCCGGCAGCGGGTGCATGTAAATCGCATCCGGTTTGGCCAGCTTCATTTTCTTCTCGTCGGTGATCCAGCTCTCATACTTCTTGATGATCCTGGCGCCTTCCTCCTGGTCGCTGGTGGTCAACAGGGCGCCCCACGACTTGGCGTAAACGATGTCAGCATCCTTGAAGGCTTCTTCCATCGAATCGGTTACGGTGAAGGATGTACCATACTTGCGCGCCTGTTCGCGGGCGGCATCCATCACATCCGGCATCAGTTTGAACTCCGGCGGATGTGCCAGGACGACATCCATGTCGAAACGCGGCATCTGCACCACCAACGACTGGGGTACCGAGATCGGTTTCTGATACGAGGCGGCATATGCCCATGAAACCACCATCTTCTTGCGGCGCAGGTCACGCCCCTTCTTTTCGAAGATGGTCATCAGGTCAGCCAGGCACTGGAAGGGATGCCAGATGTCGCATTGCATGTTCAGCACCGGCACGCGCGATGCTTTGGCGACCTCATTAAGATATTTATTACCGATGCCCCAGTCAACGTGGCGGATGGCGATCCCGTCAAAGTAACGCCCGAAGATCTCGCCGATCTCCTTGGGGGTGTCCCCGTGCGAGATTTGCGTGGTACGGGATTCGATGAAGGCGGCATGCCCGCCCAGGTGAGCCATGCCCGCCTCGAACGAGCCGCGTGTTCGCGTGCTGCTGAAGAAGAATAACATCGCCAGCACCCGGTCGCGCAGGATGGGGGTCAGCTCATTCAGGGCACGTTTGCGCTTCAGGTCGAAAGCCACATCCAGGACGGTTTCGACTTCTTCTCTCGAAAAATCCAGGTCGCCGATCAAATCGCGACCATGCAGGAAGGTTTGCATAGGTTCCTCCGATCACACTTTCCAGATGATGGTTGATAATTCCAGGTTGTCAGACAACTGCTTATTATACCCAGGCTTGCGAGGATGACAACTGTTGGATGTCACCCTGTGAAACGATGGAAAGCCTGTCAAAAATAAGGAGACAGCCCTGCGGCTTGCTCAGCGCATCGCTGCCTCTGCTTCGATTCACTCCAAAAACGTCAAGCGTTTATTCCATCTTGCCGAGCACCAGCGCCAGCAGCGCCATGCGCATCACGACACCGTTGAAGGCTTCCTGCCAGTAACGCGAGTGGCGGGTGATATCCACATCGGGCGGTAGTTCGTCCATGCGCGGCAGCGAGTGCAGGATGATCGAGTCGCTCTTGGCTTTCTTCGCCAGCAACTCCCGCGTCACCTGGTAGTTGGCGGGGGTTTGACCGTGCTCGCCGGCTTCTTGCCGCGACTTGGTGTAATCGGGTTGGACGACCGGTTCCATGTAGATCACGTCGGCTTCGTGGATGACCTCGGCGACATGCTCGGCTTCCTTGAAGCGCAGGTTGTACTGCTTCAATTCTTTCTTGAAGTCAGCCGTCAGCGACATCTCGGGCGGGGCGACGTAAATGACCTGGGCATCGAACTGGGTCAGGGCGTACGAAATCGAGTGCATGGTGCGCATGCGCATGTCTCCAATGCACAGGAAGGTCAGCCCGTCGATGGTGCCTTTCTCGGTCAGGACGGTGTAAAGGTCGGTCAACACCTGGGTGGGGTGTTCACCCCAGCCATCGCCGGCGTTGATGATCGGCACGGAAGCCCACTTGGCGGCTTCAGCCGGTGCACCCTGCTGGAAGTGTCGCATGACGATCACGTCGCCGTAATACTCGAGCATCTTGACGGTATCCTTGATCGATTCCTGGTACCAGTCGCCGGCACGGGTCATCTTGGCGTCCGAGAAACCGGTCACGTGCCCGCCCAGGCGGTGCATGGCAGCTTCGTGAGCCAGACGGGTGCGGGTGCTGGGCTGGTAAAAGGCGGTCACCAGGGTTTTCTCAGCCAGCAGATCGGTGTTGCGGCGCTCGCGCGCGATCGGCTCCAGCTCATCCGCCACATCGAAAACGTGGAAAAATTCCTCCCTTTCAAAGTCCTTCAAAGAAAGGATGTCACGACCTGAAAAACTACGCATTTTGTTCCTCCAAAGATTTGGTTTGTAAATTAGGTTGGGGTTCCGATGTGTCGCACCACATGGAAACGGAAATAGCCGGGCAGGAAATAACTGTGGGAAGTATCGATCGCCCGCCCGTCCACGGTATACAGGGTTGCCGCAAAGCATAACAGGACGTCACCGCGCTGGATCTCCAGCGCCCGCGCCACCTCGCTGGGGGCTGAGACAGCCCGGATCTCTGTTCTGGAATTACCTAATGGGGGGTTGCCACGTTTCAGCAGCAGGTCGAGCACGGAACCGGTGAAACCGGAATGCAGCTCGTCGGGAGTCAGCAGGTTCTGGGGCAGCATGTCGATCAGGTAAGCCACCGGTCTGCCTTCCACCAGGATGGTGCGCGTTACCTCGACCACGGGCGTGTTCTCATCCACATCCAGCGCTTTTGCCTGATCCGGATTGGCAGCATGCCGGTTGACTTGCATCACGCCCATCGAAACCGCCAGGTTCATGCGGTGCGCCATGCTCTCGATGCTTTCCAGCACCTCCAGTCCGGTCTCGAAACCCTGCTCGTTCGAAACCACAAAGGTGCCGACGCCCTGGCGGCGGCGGATGACGCCCTGACCTTCAAAGATGCGCATCACCTCGCGCAGGGTGGAACGCGAAACACCCAGGTCATGCGCCAGTTTGGGTTCTGACGGCAGCCGCTCGCCCGGTTTGGCATTGGAGATGACCTGTGCCAGGTCGAGCTGCAATTTTTGATAGGGAGGCAGGCTGTTGGGTTTTCGGGTCATCGGTGGTATTGATTCCTAACCATTCAGTAAAGTTTTAGCGATCCGGTTATGGGTTTCCACATGTCGTCCCAGGTCGAGTGTCACAAGTTGACCGTCCTCGACGATCGCTTTGCCGCCCACGTAGTTGTGGTCGACCTTGAGTGGGGCGCAGAACACCAGGGCTGCCACGGGGTCATGCAGCGCGCCGGCATAATCAAGTTTGTCGAGCTGGATGGCAATGAAATCGGCGCATTTGCCGGGTTCGAGCGAGCCAATGTCATCCCGGTTAAGCACGGAGGCACCGCCCAGTGTGGCCAGCTCCAATGCCTGGCGGGCGGTCAACAGCGGCAGGGATTCACCCTGCGACAGCGATGCACCGGAAAGGCCGGCTCTTAATCGGGCTAGCAGCATCGCCTGGCGCGCTTCTGCCAGCAGGTGCGAGCTGTCGTTCGAGGCGGAGCCGTCGACACCCAGACCCAGGCGGATGCCGGCCTGCATGTATTCATATACGGGCGCAATACCGGATGCCAGGCGCATGTTCGAGGACGGGCAGTGCGCCACGCCGCAGCCGGTCTGTTTATAGACCTCGATCTCATCTTTGCTCACATGGACGGAGTGGGCGAACCACACGTCACCGCCGACCCAATCCAGCGATTGCATGTACTCCACCGGGCGGTGACCGAACTTTTCAAGGGTAAAGGCTTCCTCATCCTGGGTCTCCGCCAGGTGGGTGTGGAGCGAGACGCCGTAGGCGCGCGCCAGGATGGCACTCTCGCGCATCAGGTCGCCGGTCACGCTGAAGGGCGAACAGGGAGCCAGCACGATGCGCGTCATCGCGCCCGGTTCGGGATCGTGGTAGCACTCGATCAGCCGCTGGCTGTCCTTCAGGATGGCTGCGGGGGTATCAACGACCGAATCGGGCGGCAGCCCGCCGGCGCTCTCGCCCAGGCTCATCGAGCCGCGCGAGGCATGCAGGCGCAGACCCATCTCACGCCCGGCTTCGATCTCGTCATCCAGGCGCGAGCCGTTGGGGAACAAATAGAGGTGGTCCGAGGCGGTGGTGCAGCCCGACAGTGCCAGTTCGGCCAGGGCGGTCTTGGTCGAGATGCGGATGGCTTCGGGGTCCATGCGCGCCCAGATCGGGTAAAGTGTATGAAGCCAGTTGAAAAGATTTGCGTTTTGCGCAGCTTGTACTGCTCGGGTTAATGTCTGATAGAAGTGGTGGTGGGTGTTGACCAGCCCCGGCAGGACGATGCAGCCCTTGAGGTCGAGGACTTCATCGGCAGTATCGGGCAGCTCAGCCATCGGACCGACTTTTGAGAGAAAGCCGTCGCGGATGAACAGACCCCCATTGGCGATCTCGCGCCGGGCGGAGTCCATGGTTACCAGTATGGTTGCATTTTTGACGAGCAGGGTTGTCATACAACCCTAGTGTATCGAAAGTCCGTACTTTTGTCAATTGTCGGACAACTTATAAATATTTAGTGAATAACAATATATAATTGAATGATGATGAATAAAGGGATAGGGATTATTGATGCTGATTTATTGGACAATGGGACGCGTCATCCAAATTTAGCGTTGATGAAAATTAGCGGATATTATAAAGATTTTGGTGAAAAAGTTACCCTTCTCGAAAACTATAATGATATTTCAACATACGAAAAAGTCTTTATATCAAAAGTATTCTCTTATACCAAAATACCAGTGGATATTTCAAGAATAAAAAATGTAATTCATGGTGGTACAGGCTTTTTCCCGGATGGAAATGGACCATTGCTTGAATTGGCCATCGAACATCATATGCCTGACTATCATCTATATGATGAATATATAAATTTAAAAAAACAAAATGGGTGGAAAAGAAAAGATTTTTTTGATTATCAAAATTTTTCAATAGGATTCACTACTAGAGGTTGTTTTAGAAAGTGTGATTTCTGTGTAAATAAAATATTTGATAAAGTAATCAGACATTCACCAGTATCAGAATTTTACGATCCAGGTCGATTTGGTATCTATTTATGGGATGATAATTTCTTGGGTTATTCAGGGTGGGAAGATATTTTAAACGATTTGGAAAGAACTAACAAACCTTTCCAATTTCGCCAAGGTTTGGATATAAGACTACTTACAGCAAAGAAGGCTAAAAAACTATTGGCATTAAAATATTATGGTGATTTTATATTTGCATTTGATCATATAGATGATACACCCATTATTGAAAATAAATTGGAATTATGGAGGTCATTTACAAATAAAACTACTAAATTGTTTGTTCTATGCGCTTATGAATCGCAAGATTTAAATGATATAAAAAATACTTTTGCTAGAATCCATACATTAATGAAATATGGATGCATACCATACATAATGAGATATGAATCATATAAAACAAGTATTTTTAAGGGTATATATATTGAATTAGCTCGTTGGTGTAATCAGCCCAAGTTTTATAAGAAAATGTCATTTCGAGAGTTTTGTGTAGCAAATCAAAAATACCACAAAACACCTAACACCCAATCGATTTCATATATAAGGATGAGGGAATTTGAAAGTAGTTATCCCGACATATCGAAATTGTATTTTGATATAAAATATGATAATGTTAATATATTTAAGGGCAATTCAACAAAGAAAGAGTATCTAGATTTATAATGAGTTTTAAATCATTAGATATATATACATGTTATGAGTCTGATATTAACGATATCTTGGAAGATTTCTATATACCCACCTTAAGAGAATCTATTAAATATGACAGAATAGCGGGGTATTTTTCTTCAACGAGCTTAGCAATTGCATCAAGAGGAATTGCAGGCTTAATTAATAATGGGGGAAAAATGCGGATAATTGCTTCCCCAAGATTATCATCCGAAGATATTGATATTATTAAGAAAACACAAGGAAAAACTGATGATATTATTATTGACATATTATTAAATAGCATTAATGATTTTGAAGATGCATTTTTAAATGATCACGTAAAGGCCCTTGGATGGCTATTATTACATAAATTATTAGAAATAAAACTTGCTTTGCCAAAGGATATATTAAATCTAAATAACTTTGATGCTATGTTTCACCAAAAGGTTGGTATTTTATATGACCGTGAGGGAAATAATATATCATTCAGTGGGTCAGTTAATAAGACCGCAAAAGGCTGGTTAGATAATATTGAGGAATTCAAAGTATTTCGAAGTTGGGAACCAGGACAATATATATTTTATAAAAGCGATCTGGATAAGTTTGAATCATACTGGAGCAATCTAAGGTCAAATGTTCATGTATATACTTTGCCCGAAGCGATTAAAAATGAAATTATTCGAAGAGCACCTTCTGATGTGCAATCAATAATTAATCCAGAAAAATATTTTTTCGCTCGAAAAAAAGTAACTAAAATGGATATCAATGGTTTAAATCTTTTTGATTACCAACGACGAGCTATAGATATGTGGTTGAATAATGATAAGAAATTGATATTTGAAATGGCGACAGGAACTGGTAAAACGCGTGCTGCTATAGGTTGCATAGTAGAGTTGTTAAACAAGACAGAGAAGAGCCTTATAACAATTATTGCTTGTCCTCAAAACACAATATTGAGACAATGGAAAACCGAAATTGACAGATTAGGTATTAAATATGATTCTGCAATAATTGCAGATGGAACAAACACGAACTGGAGGATTGAATTAGAGGAGAATCTAATTGAAATATCACTAGGCTCAAATAATAAATTATTGATTTTTACAACACACACTACATCAAGTTCAAAAGATTTTATTAATATTATTAGTAAAAAACCAGTAAGTAAATTTTTTTTTATCGGTGATGAAGCTCATGGTATGGGGGCATTAAAAGTAAAAAAGGGTCTTCTTGATATTTATGACTATAGGTTGGGATTAAGCGCCACACCTTCAAGATGGTTTGATGAATTAGGTACAGAAGTTATTTTTAACTATTTCGGTGATAAGATATTTGAATTTAATATCGGAGATGCATTAAATACAATAAATCCAATAACAAATAAACCGTACTTAGTGAATTATTATTATTATCCGTATTTTACTTCATTAACTAGTGAAGAATTAGATGCTTACGCGGAATTATCAAATACAATTTCAAAACTAAGTCATATAAAGCATGATAATGAAGAATATATTAAATTATATGAACACTTATTGTTTATTAGATCTAATATACACAAAAACGCATATAATAAATACGAGATTTTTGATACAATTATTGAAAATTTAGATAATATCAAAGATTTAATCGTGTTTGTCTCTTATGAACAAATAGAAAATATAATAACAAGTCTTGGGGAAAGAGGTATCAAAACTCATCGTTTCACACAAGCTGAAGGTACAAAAAGTAATAAAAAATATCAAGGAAGATCAGAAAGACAATTTCTAATCGATAAATTCAAAGAAGGAAAACTACAGGTATTAGTAGCAATTAAATGCTTGGATGAAGGAATTGATATTCCTTCCGCAAGTTCAGCGATATTGATGGCTAATAGCACTAATCCAAGAGAATACATTCAACGTTTAGGCCGAGTTTTACGTCAGGACGAAAACAAAAACAACGCTTTCATATACGATTTACTAATTAAACCCTATTATGACACTTTAGAACCAAGCCTTAGAGAATTCGAAAAACAAATTTACCAAAAAGAGTTGTTACGCGCTAGTGAAATTGCTAAATACGCTATAAATAATGCTGAAGCCACATATAAGCTGAACAATCCTGAATAAGGAGGACATTATGGCTATTAATTCTCGAATATTATTAAAGCTAGAAGAATTAGCCTCTGATGATGATAAAACTTACAAACTATTATTAGAATTACTACATATGGAAACCGAAGGTGTTGGTTTTTTTAAAGAAAAATATTTAAAAGCAATTGATAAAGGTATTATGGAGGGTAAAGAAGATGAGGATTGAAAAAATTGTAATACATAACTACAGACAATATGAAAATGTTGAGTTTGTTTTTCCCCAAAAAAGACAGACGGATATTCATATCGTAATTGGACAGAATGGGTTAGGAAAAACAAATTTATTAAATGCAATTACATGGTGTTTATATGACTGTGAGCCCCATTTAGGAAATAAATCTAGCGCTTTGCCAATTATTAATACTAAAGTATTAAATAGTCTGGTAAATGGAGAAAATTGTTCAGTAGATGTTGCCATCGAGGCTACATACAATAATAATACGATTGGTTTTAAGAGAGTGGTTGAATACAAAAAAAACGATACCATCGAAGAAATAGTATCTAAAGGTAAAGATATATTTGAGGTATTTACAATTATTGATGGTGAAACAGTTTATCATGAGGGTGATGAAGCAAAAAGTTGGATTAATCGACTCTTCCCTTATGGCATCATGGAATTCTTTTTCTTTGATGGCGAACAATTAGATAATTATTTTATTTCAGACAAAAGGCCAAGAATTGAAAAAACAATTTATGAAATTTCTCAAGTAGGTTTACTTAATACTATTTCTGAGCGTCTTAATTCAATCATAAATGATATTAGAAAAAATATCGACAAAGCTAATCCAGATTTAAATCCATTATTCCAAGAATTGCAAAAATCAAAAGCAGCAAGAGATGGCTTGGAAAAAGATATATCTATTTGTAGTGAACAAATATCAATTTCAGAAGAAATCATTGCTCGTGCATCAGAATTAATTAGAGGTCAAGAGGACCTTATTGTCTTAGAAAAAGACAAGTCGCAATTAGATCAGCAGTTAAAAGATGTAAAAGAGTTAAACAAACAAAAAAATAAGGAATTAGCTGATTTTATTAGAGAATATACAATATACATAAATTTTTACGACAAAATAAATAAAACACTGATCCTAATTAATGATAAAGAAAATTCAGGAAAATTGCCACCCAATGTAGATAAAAATTACATAAAAAAAATGCTTGATAAAAAAACCTGTTTGATATGTAAAAAAACCTTAGATGCTGAAGGATTTCATGCTTTAGAGGAATTGTTATCTCAATTAGACTTATCATCAGAATTATCGATAATATTAACAAAGATAAAAGGTCCTCTTGAAATTATTAAAGAAAAAACAGAAAATTATTGGATGATTCGTAATAAGCATTATGAGGAATTACTGATATTAGAAAAAAAAGAAAAAGATCTTGAAAAATCAATAATTGAAAACAATTCTAGGCTAGCAAATTATGGGGATAAAGATACTATTAGGAAAGCTATCATTGATCGGGTTGAAAATGAAAAGTTACGAACAGATAATATTTTCAAGGAAGGGGTATACAGTGAACAACTAAAGTCAATGAGTAAGAAAATAGAAGAACAAGAAGATGAATATAATAAAGCATTAGAAAAGAGTAAAGGTCATAAAGATCTTATTAAAAGGAAAGATTTTGCAGAAAAAGCTAATGCCTTAGCTATAAAAGTAAAAACAACCTTAATGGATGATATGAGAATCGAAACACAAGAAGAAATGGAGGAGTTATTTTTAAGATTAGTGTGGTCTAGGGATAAATTCAAAAAGGTTACGCTTAATGAGAACTATTCAATAAAATTATTACATGCTGATGGATATGAATGTCTAGGAGCTTGTGGTGCTGCGGAGAGAGCGCTCTTAGCACTATCATTTACACTAGCTCTTCATAAAGTTTCAGGTTTTGAAGCACCATTAGTAATCGATACTCCTGTAGCTAGAATTTCAGATAAAAATCGAACTAATTTCGCCGAAATTTTAAGTGAGGTTAGTTTTGGAAAGCAATTAATTTTATTATTCACCCCATCAGAATACTCAGAAGAGATATCAAGTATTTTTAATAATATATATAATTCAAAAGTAGAATTATCTAGTGTAGAAGTTGGAAAAACTATAATAAACAAGGTGGTTTAAATGCCAGATAGATTATATATACATAGTAAAGTCCGTAAAATAATTGCCAAAATGAAAGAAACGAATTTTTTAGATGCAGATAATGCAACAAATAAAGAAATATTACTATATGCTGCCTCTCTTGGATTAACCTCTCCTTCGCCGATAACAGGCTCAAAAGAAGGCCTTTTTCTTGAAAAGGAATTAGGTCCACTTGAAGAAGCTTTGATATATGCGAGTGTAATCCCTGCAGCAAACAACCTTGAAAATGTGATCGATAAAAGTTTTATATACGACAATATACAAAATTGCGCTCATACTGGTTTCCAGATTATTGATGGAATTATCGATGAATATAATATTGAAACGCTAAATAAAAGGATGTTATCTGAATTAGATGATCTTTTTCAAATTAAAATACCTAAACCAACTTAGAAATAATATCAAACGACTTTATTGAGAACTTATTTCCACATACTTCATAATAACAATAATTCCATAATTCATCGCAAAAATTGCTTGTGACATAAATTACCATTAATGAATATTCAGGATCGTAACAAATAGTTATTATTAACCCATAGATTCCTTTATTTCTATAAGATTACATGACTAATTCACCAGTTGCGCTTGGTACTTGAATTCAAGGTCTCTTAGACATAATATTTACTATATTTTCAAGTACCCAGATACTTCTGTACAATCTAAAAAATACTAATATCAATGAAAATAAATTAAAATATAGAATTATCCAATTCGGATTCACATCACGATCAAGAATTAATCCCACTAATGAAATAATTGTTGCTAAAGCCAGTGCTTCAATTGTAGATTTGAAAACACCCCATAGCTGATAATAATATTTGCCTTCCCTTAGTAATTTGAACCTCTCATCTGATATATATCCGATAACGATAGAAATTGATGTAATTATAAAACCTAGTAATGCTCCAAATATTGCGGCGATTGTTCCATAAATTTCACTACGGTTATTTGTTAAGATAACATTTACCGTATTTTTCCCGGATAGAAATTCTGCCCATAAAACAAACAATATAGTGAACAAGATTGCTACTACAAACTCTAATCCAAGGAAATGCTTTCCCCAATAATTTCTGATGTTA
Organism: uncultured Chloroflexia bacterium; assembly: GCA_963701225.1. Taxonomy (GTDB): domain Bacteria; phylum Chloroflexota; class Anaerolineae; order Anaerolineales; family Anaerolineaceae; genus JAFGXF01. The sequence continues at coordinate 3,023,178 of OY969578.1, forward strand.
GTCATGATATACCTGATGCAATATTTATTTGATCATATAAATCTTTATACGCCCGTTGAATTTCCGAATATGCAGAATCAGCATTTAAAGCTTTATATCTGTTATCAAGTTTAACAATTTTCTTAGTGGAAATTAATTTGTCATTTAACAAGTCCAAACAAATTTTCTCCTTAAAGTCCTCATCATACCCTTCAACATGAAATCTAGATGTTTCATATCGTAAGTCGTGTTCCTTTAATAAGGCTTTAGAGAAATCTAATAATCTTTTATTTAATAATGATCTTGAACGTGGCCGTTGCTTAAGAATAATTTCGACCTCTTCAGCTTCTCCAACTTCTGCTAAAGCTTTAAATGAATCACCTAAGCTTTTGTTAGCTCTTGTAATTGTATTAATAAATGATGTCATTACTCTTAGTTGAATTAATTTTATTTCTTTCATTCTGCTCAACTGTTCGCTCACATCTTGTCGAAGAAGTTGTTCAAATACCATTGATGGATATGGAAATTGTATTAATTTACTATCGAGATAAGCTGTAAATCTACTTACTCTTGGTCCATAAAAATTAAAAACAACACCAACAATATTATTTGGAAAAAAAATACAAAAAGTCTGTTCTACAAGCCCTGCATTAGTCGATATAAGCAGAGGTTCAAGCTTTCCTTTCTCTTCTATTTGGGGCAAATCACTTCTTCTGACATTTCCTAGTCTTGCTCGATAAGGTTCGAATTTTTGATCAATCCAGCAACATGTGATTTTCCCGTCATCAGTCGCAAAATATCTATCCTCGTTTGTCCATGGCATATCATCAATGCGATTTAAGAAAAGAGAGGGGTCGAATAATTTAAATTGACCCGATTTCTCATGACCGATATTTATCCTGTAAAAAAATATTTTACGTTCTACGGTAGCCATTCTTCCTCCTGGTCGATCACTTCCCTATTTTATTGAGTTTCTGCTTTACTCTGGTTAATATTTATTCTTCAGCTTTCATTGCATCATCAAATGAATTCTTTTGAATGATTTTTATTTTTTACCACTGTTTATTTGATTATTCCTTTTTATATATGCTGTAGTAGCCTTTCCTTTACACTCCATCTTTTAGCTAATCCAGTATAGATATTTTTCTCATGCGCGTTAATTATTTCACAAACGACGTGTTTGTTTTCAAATGCATTGGATATCCCCTCTTCATTGAATGTGGTTACTAATTTCTTATTCTTGCTCATAAATACCTCCCATGATGATTATATACCATCAATCATCAATCATTAATAATCAATATATAATTCTAGAATTAATTTAATGTAATATTTATGATTTTCTTTAAGAAAAAATAATCTTTAAATAATTTTTATTAATACATAAGAATCGATTCCTCGGTTGGCTATAAGAATCCACTAAATATAATAGATTGACAAATACAGACGCTTTATCCTCTATGGCAATTTCACGCCTTTAGGTTCTTCAATTGATACTTTTCTCCTTTTATTATCATTTTAGTGAGATAATCCTTTCTAGAGGCACCCATGTGGTTCAACCCGCTCATGACCTGGCTTCTACGCTCCCCCTTGTATCATCAGAAAATATTTTCCCTAAATCGAAAACAATTTTTAAGTGAAGGTACAATTTCCAAATAAAGTAGATTTTGTTTCATATTGATAAATCCATTGCTTTTATCGGTCTATTTCTATTCTACCAATTATCTTTAATTACCCATATATTTCTTCAGTAAAATGACAATTAGTATAAAAAAAACTTATGTCAACGAGTTACTTCATCCTCTATTTTTTCAACATTCCTTAATATAGATAAGTATTTTTGTTTATACATTTCTTTATCAGTATCGTTTATATAAGAAAATTGAATTGAATTTAGAATTGAGTTTAATAAACGGTTAAGATAAAAATGGCCATCGATTGTGAAAGTTCTTAGATAATACATGATATTCGTTTCCGTCCACCAACTAGGCAGATAAAGTCGTGTTTGATATTGAATTATCTCTTTATTAAGCCCAGGCAACAATATCATTGTAATTAGGTTAAATATGACCTCCAGTTTAAACTTATCGCTATAAGTTTCATTAAAGTAAACTATATCCTTACCTATTAGTTTAGACACATCTGCGATTGGTAAATCCGAAATCAATGCCATCCAAAATGCATATTCCCTAGATAATGATAAATTTTTAAGAAAGTATTCACCTGCAGGCATAAGAAATACCCGGGCATCATCGAGTATTGTGTCATCGATGGCATCTAGCCAAATTAACCCATTTTCATTATTCTCTTGATCTGCTGTAAAATCTAGAAGTATTTTTCTAAGAGTAGCTCTCTCGATACCTAATCTCCAAAAATCTTGCACCATGTCTGGGATGCTCACACCTTCAGTCATTCCCTTGTGATTATATAAATAACTTAGTACTTTATGTCCAATCATAGGTACACCATCAACTTTTTCATAAAAGTTGGGCACCTTCGCGTTTACACAATCAGGAATAACTTCATCGCCACAGATTAACCATTTATATAGGAAGTTCCTTAATTTTGTTTTCCTCACTTCTTTTTTATATGACAATAATGAACCGATAGAGTATTCAGGTTCTGAGTTTAATGTTAACTTACTAATAAAGTTAAAATAAAATATTAATATTGAGCGTATACTATGGTTACAAAAATTATATACATCTTCGTCAATAAAAGTTGAGGAAATGGTTTTAAAAATATCAATAAATTGTTTGCTACATTCCTTTATATCAAGGCTTATATTATTTTGTTCAATTGTGGAAGTAAAATATTCGCCAAGATCATTAAAAACCCCATGTTGATTTATAAATTCAACTCGCTTTTCAAGCAGGTTGTGTATAGACTCCCCCATTACCGGAATATCAAATCTAATTCGATCATCTGGAGTATCCATTTTACTTATATTAATGAATAAGGGATTCAATCTATCAAGTTCCTTAAAATATACAAAATCGCCTTTTGCTCCAGTTCCTGTAATTCTTCTCAAATGAGGTGTTCTAATGGATAGAATTATTGGTAGTTCTGCTTCATTAGAAATATGAATGCACGCTTCTAGTACCAATCTTTGTTCCTTTAGCGCAAATCGATCGACATTATCTAAACATAGAATAACTGGAGTATCCTTTTGAACAAACCTTAATAAGGTAACTAAATTTGGCTTTGAATCGGATAGTGTAAGCATTTTCTTTATAGCTGGTTGCTTCACTATTTTTAACCATTCAATATTATTAAGTGGGTGTTGAACATTATCGAGAATCAGCTCTTTTATTTTTAAATACCCGATGTCATTTTGAATCTTATATATAAGCCATTCTTTGATAATATTTTCTTTTATGTCAATATATTTCTTCTTAATTTCATTATAAAGAATTGCATGTATTGTTGTTTCAAAATTATCAACATTGGATATACTAAAATCTTCAACAAGTGCTTTGAAATCGAAATATTCAAATTTTAGTAATCCTTTTTGATTAATATCTCTAGCTAATTTCATTAATACTGCTGTTTTTCCTGTACCCATTAAACCATGGAATAGAATTAGACGTTGTGATGGTAGATACCCTTCAATATCTGAATAAACAGATCTTTCAATATATAACTTTTCAAAAAAATCATGTTCAAGCGAAGCCTCCAGCTTTGCCGTTTCCCCTATGAATGTGTTATCAGCAGAATTCAGGCAAAAGAGATGTCCTTGATGACGATCGGGAGCGAAATTTAATGTTTGTTCTAGTTTTTGGAGAAAATGCCTTACTTTATCTTGTCGTTTTTTAGGAATTACGGGTAAATTATGGATTCGTTCTATTGCTCTAACCATTAAATTTTACTCCTAGATATCATATTGAGAAAAAAAGCTTCGAATTCTGTTAAATGCACTTTTAAATATTTTTCGATCTTCATAGACAACTAAACGCGCGCATAATGTTGAGCCTAATAATTTGGCAAAGTCTTTATCTTTAAAAATTTTATCTCTTAACCAGATAATAAAATCAAGGGGATATACATCACCTGTTGTGAGAATTGTTCTAAGAGGTTCAACACTTTTCTCATACCAGTTTTGTGCCCAATTCTTATAACCAATAATGTCCTCATCGTATAAGAGATTTTTATGAGAAAATACTTTTAGTAAAACATTAAGATGACTAAGTGTCACCACACGTTGACCCATTGCTTCTTGAAAATCTTCAGTTTTTGTTGGTATCACATCTTTTAATTCATCTAATTGAGGATATACCCCAGGAAAGTTCCAATATTCTATGAATTTCCAATTATGATTGGAAAAACCATTAGAAATATCTCTAAAAAATTCCAATCTTAATCTTTTTCTGTTACGTTGCCAATTTATAGACCAACGCCATATTGCTATAGTACTAAAAATTGTTGTAAATGAGAGAGAACAGCATGAAATTAAAATTGCTACTATATCCAATGGTATTTTTGTTTCCATATTAATATTCAAATGCCCTCCTCCGACAAGATTATAATGTTATTCTATACCAAAATAGTTTTATGTGCAAGTTATAATATAACAAATCTAAATAGCATGTGAAACGATAAAATTATTTAGTGCCTCAAAAGATACCCTAATAACCACACTTTTCTTAATAGTTGACACAAACCAATCATTATCTAGCTTTTTAGTCCTTCTTATAAACCATAAAACCTATAGCCTACGTTAAGGGTACATATATTTCCGAATTATGAGATAATCTTTGTTGCAGGCACACATGTGGTTCAATCCGATCATGGCCTGGCTCTTGGGTTCCCCCTTCCATAAAATTATAAGTGGTTCGACCGCGCTCGTTACTAAAGTCAAATGGCTTGACAAATAAGTAGCTTAGTAATACTATATAGCATATAAGCTATAACATGATTGGCATCCCACTTGTGGCATATTGAGTTCTATAAGCTTGCCAATGGAAAATGCCCGACGGAGGAATTTTTAGATTCTCTCGATAGACGTTTAGAGTACCCATATGTAGAAAACGCGATTCTTCAGTTGGAGGAACATGGAATTGAGTTGTTGTACCCTCACACAAGTCCATTGGGGTATAGTTTATATGAGCTAAGAATAAAAATTAGGAATAAACAATACAGGATATTTTACTTTTTTCAAGCAGGAAAAATTATTATTTTGCTTAATGGGATCGAAAAAAGAAGTAAAGATAAGAAGCAACAAAGTGCAATATCGCGAGCTTACCATTACATGAAGGACTATAAAGAAAGAAATCAGTGAGGGCAAAATGGACTTCAATACCTATCAAAATAAACTGTCGGAAGATCGAGACTATCAACAAGCAGCGAAAGAACTCCGGCTATTTTTTGAGTTCGGAAATGCCGTCCTGCGCGCCCGTATAAAAAAGGGCTGGTCTCAAACCGAACTGGCTCGCCAGGTTGGCACCAAACAGGCCAATATCTCTCGCATCGAAGCCGCTATTGCGAATCCGACGCTTGATTTAATCAATCGGCTATCTGCCGTATTGGGAATCCCGGTTATTTTTAATCAACCGGAATATCGCTATACGGCCAATATTGATTATGTGGTTGACAAGACATTGATGCCTGACTATGAAGAGAAAAATCTCGTATTGTCCCTGCATGGCTCGGTTTAATGGAGGTTACCATGTTGGACCATCTATGGTCTATCGTATGTCAAAGTTCATCGATTGATGATGAAACCAACAGGCTCAGTTTATTCAATGTTATAGAAAACATCACAATTAATGGTGAAGAAGGTCAACGAATTCTTGCGCCGTTGCAGTTCGATATTGTTTCCTCCTGGTTACGCAAGGATATCAGTGAGCCTGTTCATGCAACCATGAAAATTACCTATACTTCACCTGAGGGTGAAAGCATCCTGCAACAGGAAATTGCGTTCGAGATAACAAAAACGCCCTTACACCGCACACGGATCCATTTTCCCAATATTCCGGTGATCACTTCCGGTTGTTATAAATTCATCGTCGATTTGAAAGTGGGTGCGGAAAATGTATGGTGCACCGTCGCAACAATACCACTATTTGTAAAAATACTTGAAAATAAAAAATAACAAATCTGATCCTCACCCAATGAAGTTTTCCTTCCGGAGGCACCCATGTGGTTCAATCCGATCATGACCCGGCTTCTGCGCTCCCCAAATATTACCCAGACCCTAAAGGTTTTTGAAACCTTTAGGGTCTAATCATCATCAGTACCAAACCCTAAGGGTCTTTTTATTTCCGATTTGTGAGATAATCTCCCCTGGAGGCACCCATGTGGTTTAACCCGATCATGACCTGGCTTCTACGCTCCCCCTTTCATAAAATAATGAGCGGCTCGACGCTTCTGGTGACCGTCACCGGGCGCAAGTCCAAACACCCCATCACCACCCCGGTCAACTACCTTCGCGCCGGAAAAATACTGTGGGTGGTAAGCGCGCGCGACCGCACCTGGTGGCGCAACTTGACCGGCGGTGCAGCGTTGACCGTCACGCTTGCCCGCAAGGAACGACATGCGCGTGGCGAGGTCATCCTGCACGAAAAAGAGGTCGTGCATGCCATGACGGAGTATTTCAAGCTTGCGCCGCGGGTCGCGAAGTACTACAAGGTCAAGCTCGCCGCCGATGGCAGCCCCAACCTGGCAGATCTGGGCGCCGCTGCCCGCCAGCGGGTGATGATCAAGATCACAATTCTTTAATATATATAACCCTAAGGGTTTAGTTCGTGAAACCTTAGGATTGATTTTATGTATCCGGGAATTGGCAGTAATTAATACATTCTTCAAGCATCATCCAACGCTATAAGCTCCCTCGCCTCCCCAACCCACCGTTCATGCATCGCCAGGTACTGCTTCCGACCCCCAACCCACCGTTCATGCATCGCCAGGTACTGCTTCCGACCCCCAAACCAATCCATGACCTCATCCCTTTCAAGAAAAGTGGGAAGATCCCCAGCCAATATCTGATAGGAGGAGCGTTCCCAATCTCGGAAATCAGCGACCAGATGATGGCGCTGGGGATTTTGATGAATATACGCCATGACAGCCCATATTTGCGATTCGCTGGTAAGCATCCTTCGCCCAAAGGGGTGCTGGAACAGGCTGCCCGAGCGGTGATATCCCCGATTAATGGCCTTGCTATATGCATTCAATAAGTTCGAAAAAGCTCGGGATGGCAACGTTTCCACATCGCTTGACGATACCTCACCAGATGTCGCTTCCCCCTCTTTCTTGATATCATTCCCTTCTTTTACACGTATCAACAAGTGAAAATGGTTGCGCAGCAGACAGTAAGCAAACACATCCGCCACCGGACAGATATGATGCTCGAGTAGAGCCATAAAGTAATCATAATTGCGGTCCTCGAAAATGATGTCACCACGATTAACACCACGACTGTGAATGTGATACCAGGTATCCAGGAATAACGATTCAGGACCGGTCATTACAATGATTATATAATAATTACAAAACCAGACCCTTAGGGTTTCCAAAAACCCTAAGGGTCAAATAAAACGTCTAAAATAGGTGTGCACCCCTACGTAAATATTAATCCCACCAAGCGTGTGAACACCCCCACCACCAGCGCCACCACCACCGTCAACCCCGCCACACCACCCATCACGCGCCAACCCAGTTCGCGTCGCAGCGCAGACAGCGTCGGCAGGCAGGGGATGTAAAACACCACAAACACCGTGTAAGTCATCATCTGCTGCGGGCTCAGGATGGCGGAGAAATTGCTCACCCCGAAAGCCTGCGCCAGCATGATCATCGAAAGTTCCTTGCGCAGGATGCCGAAGATGAGCGGCACGCCCGTCTTGGCCGGCAGCCCAAGCAGCCAGGTGAACGGTCGTACAACCGTATCGATCGCCGGGCTCATCTTGAAGTAACCCATCAACGCAAGAACAGCACTGCCGGCAATCAGCAACGGCCAGGCCTCGACGATGAATTCCCGCACCCGGAACCAGGCTTTGTTGACCACCGCCCGCGCGGTCGGTACACGGTATGCCGGCATCTCGAGGATCAGCCCGGGCGAATCCTCCGGCAGCAGGCGCGTCAGCAACCTGCCGACCAGCGCGATCACAAACATGTTGAAAAGGTAGATCACCAGCGCCCACAGCGGTCCCAGGTAAAAAGCCACCAATCCGAAAATGACCGATAAGCGCGCCGCGCAGGGCACCATCACCGCCAGTGTTGCCGCGATCAAACGATCCTTGCGTTCCTCCAGGATGCGGGTCGACATGACCGCCGGCACGTTGCAACCGTAGCCCAGGATGAAGGGTACGATGGCCTTGCCATGCAACCCCATGCGATGCATCAGGCTGTCCATCAGGAAGGCGATGCGCGGCAGGTAACCGATATCCTCTAGCAATCCCAGCCCCATCAGGAAGGGCACCAGATATGGAAGTACGATCGCCACCCCACCCGAAAAACCCTGGATCACTCCATACAATAGTTCGCCAACCAAAGAATTGGGATCCGCCACACCCGAAAGCCCGATGCTTAGCCGATTGAATAAAGCCATGATCGGAAGCTCGAGAGCCTTACCGATGCCATAGACCGCTTCGAAAAAACCAAAAAGGATCAATAGAAGTGCGAAGTATCCCCATACAGGGTGCAGCAGGATGTCATCCAACCGGTCGCGCCAGAGCAGGCGCCGCTCGCCCTGTTTGACAAATTTTCCGGCCAGCACGGCGCTGAGTTTATGCGCGGCTGCGGGATCAAAGGCGATCAAACCCGGGTCACGCGGGGCGGGTTTTTCACGCGCAGCCCGCAGGGCAGCCAGGAACAATGCCTTGACCCCGCGTCCCTTGCTGGCAACCAGCGGCAACACCGGGATCTTCAGTTTCCTCTCCAGACCCGGTCCGTCAATGGTCATGCCCATGCGCGCAACCTCATCCATCATGTTGAGCGCCAGGATGACCGGCTTGTCAAGCGCCAGAAGTTCCAGCGTCAGCTCCAACCCCTGAGGCAGGTGGGTGGCATCGACCACATTGACGATCGCATCGATCTCATGCGAGCCCAGGTAACGAAGCGCCTCGCCCTCGGCCGGATTGGCTTGATCCAGACTGTGGGTGCCGGGCAAGTCCACCAATTGGATGACCTCGCCTGAAACTCGCACCTTGCTTTCGGTGAAACTGACGGTCGTACCGGAGAAGTTTCCGGTCTCGGCTTTGTAACCCGCCACCTGGTTGAAAAGCGTACTCTTGCCGCAATTGGGTTGCCCGATCAGCGCGATCCTCATGCGATCTGCTCGACCATGATCCTGGCAGCGATCCCACGTCCGAGCGCAATCTCGCGCCCGGCAGATTCCAGCAGTAGCGGGCCGCGCAGTGGAGCAATGCGCAGGATCTTGACGATGTCACCCGGAAAGAGCCCGATGCGATTCAATTTATGGATAAATCCCTCGCCGTTCTCAAAAGAGACGATTTGCAGTTCCTTGCCAATAGGGGCATTAATCAGATAAATACTATCCCTTTTCATAAGTTAGTGATTATACCGCATTCCACCCGTGTCCTGCCCCTACTGACCAACAATCGCTGTGCTCCCAACATTAAAAAGAATTTAGAATCTTCCCAACCCCATTGTCACATCATCCGCGGCGGTGTATAAATGATCACGCTTCACATCCATTGCATCGCATCCACCATTTCTCAATACAGAGAACGGTCCACCCGAAAACCCGAAGCGATTAACCCCTACGGAAGGAACTGTTTCCATGTTATCAAACACGACCTATTTCTTTCTGGACCGTCTGGTCAGCAACCTTCCGGTGGAATTAAGGGCGGCATATGAACGCTTGTTGTATGCCAGCCTGACCACGCGCATGTACAGACTTTTTTCGCAATTCATCCGTCCCGGCGACCTGGTGTTTGACATCGGTGCCAACGTCGGCAAACTGACCGCCGTATTCCTGGCGCTCGGTGCGCGGGTGGTTGCGGTGGAACCACAGCCGGCTTGCGTGACAGTGCTTAATCGCCGCTTTGGAACCCAGCCACAAGTCACCATCATCCCTGGCGGTGTGGCCGAGAAAGCAGGCACCCTGCCATTCTACATATCTTCCAAAACGGACGTCATCTCCACCTTTTCAACCCATTTCATCCGGCACAGCCGTTATTCCAAACGCGTGTGGGATACGGTCATCGAGGTACCAGTTACCACTTTGGACGAACTGATCGAAAGCCACGGCATCCCGGCTTTCATCAAAATCGACACCGAGGGCTTCGAGCTCAACGTATTGAAGGGATTGACGCATGCCATCCCCCACCTGTCATTCGAGTTTACACGCGAACTCAAGCCGGAGTACCGGGCATGTATTGCGCAACTTTCAACATTGGGACATTACCGCTACAACTACTCACGCTGGCAGCATTACAGGCTGGTTTCAAAAAGCCCGATTTCCAACAGGCAGCTGTTGCGCACCATCATCGCCGATAAAACGCTTTTCCTGTGTGGGGATATCTATTGCGATTTGGAAAACGGATGGTAAAGGCGCAGCGCCACGTTCCTCTGAACTCAGAGCGTGTGTCCTGCGGAGCTGCACCCCTACCGTAGCGGGGCACGCACTCTGTGTCCTTCGGAGCTGTGCCGCGCTACGACGTAAATATCTACATTAATCCATCTGCCACTTTCGCGGCACGCAGGCTATTCGTAAGCAACATGGCGATCTTTATCGCATCATAAATACAGGCGTGATGGCGTCGATTCCATTTTTAATTCCCCCAGACTATATGACCCTTGAGGTGGAACGAATACGCATCATATCGATACGCTGGCTTGCGAGCGAGTTATAGATCAATTATTTAATTATAGGAGCATCGTAAAACATGTATCCCCACATATTTTACTTACCGCTCTTTATAACATCCATAGAGGTCCGGGGTGCTCATCATCGTTTATGGACTAAAAATACATGCATCGAACTCCTCCACCATGTGCAAATCCCGAACCAATGTCCGGATCCACATGTCGGACTGATCATGGCATTGCTGATTAAACAACACCAGAATTCCATCGGACTCAATCAGCCTTGCCCGCATGAAATCATAATACTGGTAGTTATCTTTATAAGACTTATTTTCATCAATCACGGTAAACGGAACCTGGTAGGCAACTTTGCCGGTCAGGATGTAGATCGCCAGAGGTTGGTCACTGTAAATCAAATTTTTGTTGGTATGCTTTATATAATCAATACTCGGTAATACCCGCCATTTTTCACTGGAGTAATACTGACCATCCAAACGTAGAACGGCAGAAACTTTTTGAAATTTCACAACAGAGAAAATCAGGAAAGCCATGAGACATGCAAAAACCGCGATACGATAGATGTGTCCTCTCTGAACGACCAGATCTGCGATCAGAATAAAGAGATAAAACCCAAAGAACCACAAAGGTGACAATACACGATCATCGAGTGTCAGCTTGCTATCATAAAAGAAGGCGATTAATAGGACCAAGGCAAAATAAAGAGGTATGGCCAGGCTGAGTGGGAATAGGATTGCCTGTCTGGCGGATTGTCCACTCACAATACCTGCCCGTTTATACAACATCAACCCGCTAAAGACCGATCCTGCCAGCAGTATGAACACCAGCAGGCATAAAATAAACAGACTGGCCGTATGAGACGCCAACCCCTCACCGGTTGTGGAGAACCATCCCTCCAGAACGCTCAAAGCGGGGATTAATTTCGCCGAGGCATTCGACATACCAGGCAAGTAGATGTCGCGATTGTTGAATGATCCAGCCAACAGGTAATTCCAAGCAGAATGAAAAACAATCAAGGGCAGTAAACCTGCCAGATAGAGAAGAGCATGTTTTAGCCTGGTCTTTGGAGAGGAAACAAGCATGATAGTCGGCAACCATACTGCCGCTAAATAAATTCCGGCATAACGGGTAAGATACAGGATGGCGGTCCCAAAGCCCAATGCCACCACCCAGACGGTGCCATGGGTTCGCAAGAACCTGTAATAAAGTATTAAACTCCCCAGCAATAGGGTAATGAACAGTGGTTCGGTCAGCGCCCAGGTATAGCGCAAGAACAATGTTGTCGAAAACAGGAACAGCAGGTCGGCGAGAATGGTTAATAGTTTGTTACGGGTCTCATAATAAATCAACCCTGCAAACAGCAGCAGATCAAACCCGAACAAAACAATGTTTAACAGTCGTGCTGCCCGGATGGCATCCATACCGGTCAAACCGATGAATGCCAAAACATATGAATACAATGGGGGTTCAATCGTGATAAGTCTGAACGTGTCCGTGCCGGAAAACTTTGAAAAACCATTTCCAGCCAGAATGTTTCGCGCTCCCATGATATAGTACGCCGAATCCTGGTTCATGCCTATACCGAATGGCGTATTAATTCTGACCAGCCAGGCACCCAATACAGCGATAACCAGCAACAACCCAATGAACATCATCAGACCCGACTTGTGCAGGATTTGGCGTACCGTAAATTTCAAGTTAGCCTGGACCTTTCGCTGCGCGCAACGTATTCGTAAGCAACATGGCGATCGTCATCGGTCCCACCCCACCCGGCACAGGCGTAATGGCGCCGGCAACCTCCTTAACTTCGTCAAAAGCCACATCACCCACCAACCGGTAACCCTTCGGGCGGGTGGCATCTTCGACCCGGTTGATGCCGACATCGATCACAACTGCCCCGGGTTTGATCCAATCCCCTTTCACCATCTCAGCCTTGCCGACCGCCGCCACCAAAACGTCTGCCGTGCGCACCACCGCCGGCAGGTCCTTCGTGCGCGAGTGGCAAATGGTGACTGTGGCGTTCTCCCGCACCAGCAGCAGAGCCACCGGCATGCCGACGATGTTGGAGCGCCCCAACACCACAGCGCTTGCTCCCTCCAAACCGGGTACGACGGTCTTTAATAAATAAATAACGCCCGCCGGAGTGCACGGCACAAACAGCGGATCGCGTCCTTTTTGCGCCAGGCGCCCAATATTGACCGGATGGAAACCATCGACATCCTTTTCAAGGCTGATGGAAGTCAGAACGCCCTCTTCATCCAGTCCCTTTGGCAAAGGCAACTGCACCAGGATACCGTTCACCCGCGGGTCAGCGTTCAACTCCTTCACCAGTTTCTCGACCTCAGCCTGGCTGGCGGTGGCGGGCAGCTCGTACCCGAAACTGGCGATGCCCACCTCGGCGCAGGCTTTCTGTTTCGAACGCACATAAACCTGAGAGGCAGTGTTCTCCCCCACCAAAACGGTGGCAAGCCCCGGCTGGGGTTTGCCTTTCTGAATGAGTTCCGCGGTTTCACGCGCCACGTCCGCGCGTAAAGCCTGGGCAATAGCGGCGCCATCAATGATCCGGGCTGTCATAAAATACTCCTTTCCCCGAGCAGGATGAATTTTCAATCCTCATTATACCCTCAGCCAAAACACAAGCTAAGATATCATTCGTTGCAGAGCAGCACAATTACCTCGCTATGGTATAAATATATTTCAGTACATAGCGTTCACAGTTCAGGTCGATGACCTCATCTTGGGTTATGGAACGTATATACAAGTGCTGGCTATCTTCTCGATCAGATGTAAATCGCGTGTCAAAACCTGGATCCACTTATCAGTACGATCAGAACATTTTTTAGCGAATAAAACCATTACTCCGTCCGATTCGAGTATTCGTTCACGCATGAAATCATATTGTTGATAGTACTCCAGATAGGACTTTTTTTCATCAATTTTCACAAACGGTACCTGATAGGTCACTTTGCCGGTCAGGATGTACACCGCCAGCGGTTCATCGCTGTAGATCAGGTTATGTTGGGTCTGTCGAATATATTCCATGCTTATTAATTCCCGCCATCCTTTACTGAAGTACCCTTGTCCATCCGAGCGCAAGATCATTGAGACATTCTGAAATTTAATAATGGAGAAGACCAGGAGAACTGACAGGCAAACATAAGTTGCGACACTAAGGATGCGTCCTCTTTTAATAACCAAATCTGCAATCAGGACAAGCAGATAAAGTCCCATGAACCATAAAGGGGATAGGATGCGACTATCGATTTTTATCTCAGTTTCGAAAAAGAAGGCTGTTAATAATACTATGGCCATGTAGAGGGGCAAGGCCAGGATGAGTGGAAACAGGATAGCCTGCCTGCCTGGTTGTTCACCGGCATTACTCACCTGTTGATATATCTTAAAGCCACAGAGGACTAAAGCCACCAGTAATACCAACGCCAATAGACATAAAATGATAAGGCTGACGGTGTGAGATGCCAGTCCTTCACCCGTTGCGGTGAACCAACCCTCCAAATCACTCAACCCAGCCAAAAAATTCTCCTTCGCAAACGGCATGCCCTGCAGGTTAATACTATGATTAACGAGTGTTTCAACATGCAGATAATTCCACAATGACTGAAAAATGATCAACGGGAGCAGTCCCGTCAGATAAAGGATAACATTTTTCTGTCTGAGTTTTGGACCGGACACAATCAGGATCGTCAGGAACCAGACCACTGCCATAAAAATACCGGCATATCGGGTAAGGTACAGGAGAGCAGTGCCAAATCCCAAGGCTATTACCCAACCAACTTTATGGGTCCGTAAAAAGAGGTAATAATTAATGATAGACCCAAGCAACAATGTAAAAAACAGCGGCTCGGTGAGCGCCCAGGTATAACGTTCAAACAAAGGTACTGAGAACAGGAACAAAAGACCTGCAAGAATGGATAACAGTTTATTTCGGGTCTCATAAATCACCAATCCCGAGAACAGCAACAGATCAAGCCCCATCAGAACGATATTCAACAGCCGTGCTCCCCGGATGGGATCCAAGCCGGTCAAGCCAATCGATGCCAAAACATATGAATACAATGGGGGCCAAACCGTGATGAGTTCAAGACCCTCAGTACCGGAAAACTGTGAATATCCATTTCCAGCCAGGATGTTGCGCGATCCCATGATATAGGTCACTGAATCCGGGAACATGCCCATGCGGAAAGGTGTGTTGGTCTTGACCAGCCAGGCTCCCATTATGGCAATGGACATAAGCAATCCAATCGTAAATAATAAACCAGGATTGCGAATGTTCTTCAGGCTCATAAAACGATCCTTTCCTCTATTTCAAATTTCAGTGCAGGTACAAGATCCATGTTATAGCGGATACCAGATTACTTTCACTTAATGTAATTCATTCGCCAGCGGCAATACGATGGTCATCGGGCTCACGTTTCGCGAACATGTGTGATGAAGGTTTTGCCACTCATTGATGTCATCTTAATTTATATCTTTCTGTGGGTGAAATAGCCCTGCACCAATATTATACCAGCGACCCTTTCCCAATGAATATTACACGCTGCTTTTTCCGTTATAATACAGCCCGAAGGAGAGCCATTTATGAGTCATCTTTGCGTAATCGGGACGGGCTATGTTGGGCTGGTAACCGGTGCCTGTTTTGCTGACCTGGGCAACCAGGTGGTCTGCATGGATGTGGATCAGGAACGTATTTCCAAGCTGAAACAAAACATCATGCCGATCTACGAACCGGGGCTGGAACAGGTGGTCGAGCAGAACGTGCATGCCAAACGGTTATCATTCACAACCGATATTAAAGAAGCTCTCAAAAACGCCGAGTTCGCCTTCGTTGCTGTTGGCACACCTTCGGGTGACGAGGGTGAGGCTGATCTGCAATACGTACGCAACGTAGCCGAAGATATAGCCGATCATGTCGACCATCCGATCATCATTGTCAACAAATCCACCGTGCCGGTCGGTACGGGCGATTGGGTGGCCGAAGTGGTCACCAGGCGCCGTGCCGGAAAAGCGCTTGATTTCCAGGTGGTGTCAAATCCCGAGTTCCTGCGCGAAGGCTCGGCGGTCAACGATTTTATGACCCCTGACCGGGTCATCCTGGGTTCGCT
Organism: uncultured Chloroflexia bacterium; assembly: GCA_963701225.1. Taxonomy (GTDB): domain Bacteria; phylum Chloroflexota; class Anaerolineae; order Anaerolineales; family Anaerolineaceae; genus JAFGXF01. Next base: position 3,039,059 of record OY969578.1, read on the forward strand.
GGAACCGCATGCCACCGGCCGCGTGGCAACGCTTTACCACCCGCTGCGATGCCCGATCCTCGAGACCGACCTGAGGACGGCCGAGATGATCAAATATGCCTCGAACGCCTTCCTGGCAACACGTATCTCCTACATCAATGAGATCGCCAACATCTGCGAGGAACTGGGAGCGGATATCCTGGTGGTTGCCAGAGGCATGGGGCTCGACAAGCGCATTGGACCGGCTTTTTTGGATGCCGGGCTGGGGTGGGGTGGAAGTTGTTTCCCCAAGGACGTCAAGGCGCTCGACCACATGGCAACCATGCACGGTTCCGAAACCAAGCTGCTACAGGCGGTGATGGATATCAACCGCAACCAGCGCCGGCGGGTGGTAATGACGCTGCGCAACCAGCTTGGCAGCCTGAACGACAAACTGATCGGTGTTCTGGGGTTGTCATTCAAGCCCAATACCGACGACATCCGCGAAGCTGCTGCGCTCGAGATCATCCACCTGCTGGAGGTCGAGGGAGCGAAGGTCAAAGCCTATGACCCCCAGGCGATGGAAGCCTGTCGCAGGATTTTGAAGAAAGTCACGCTGTGCAAGGATCCCTACGAAGTGGCGGAAGGGGTGGATGCGCTGGTGCTGGCGACCGAATGGAATGAATTCAAACAACTCGATTTCAAGCGCATCAAGGAATCCATGCGTCAACCGATCATCGTGGATGGTCGCAATTTGTGGGATGCAGAGCAGATGAAATCACTGGGCTTCAAGTATTCCGGCATCGGTCGCGGAAACTTGAAATAGATTTTTAGTTAATAAGCGAACATCTGGCAGACGCCTAGTCGGCCTGAGAACGTAGGGCGGCTTTCCCAAGCCGCCAAAATGCACGCATTAATATTATGTAATCATAAAATGTTAATAAAAATATTTCTTACTTAATAGCGATGGAAAGCAGGATAGCACTCTAAAGACGGGTGTATTAATAAATCCCTCCTACGTGAAAAATACGGGGGGGAGAGTGTAAATAAACAGGCAGGTTGCACAATCCCCTTCGGGGAAAAGCCTGCCCTGCAATATTTATCATCTAATCAAACAATCGGTGGGATAGCACCCAAAGTACGGGTGTATTTATAAATCCCGTCCTACTACTTTCCAGGCGTTTCACATCCCGGGCGGGCATCCTGGATGACGGTGTATTCATACGGCGTGGCATAGTTGGAATAATAGCTCACATCCGGCAGCAACGGATAGTTCCCGCCGAAATAGTTGTCAAACAGAAGGCGGAAGGAATTGACAGGGCTGATTGCGGGATAAAGCGCGCTCTTCACCTCATCCGGGACGAGGTAGGCGCTCAGGATCTCCATGCGGTTGGGCGGATCAAAGCCATGGTCACCCTGCAGCAGGATGATCGGTTTTACCTCTGATTGGGCAACGATCCGGTCGATGAGCGGCAAGATCTGGCTGTTGATGTATATTACCTGGTCAACATAGAGCTTCTTGATCAGTTCCGGGTCGATAGTATAGCCGGTCTCGGGAAAGGGCGGCGGGTTCTCAATCAATTCGCCGGTTGGGCCGAATACATACGGCGGATGGGGAATCTTGATATGGACAAATATCATCTTGGGACCGCGTATCTGGGGAATATATTCCAATTTGTTGAGTATGTATTTTTGCGACTGGATGTGTGCGGCATAGGGGTAGTTGACATCCTGAGCCAGGCGGTTGTTCTGGACGGATTTCAAATCCAGCAGAATAATACCGGCGGTACTCTTGATCAGCATGGACTCAAAAGGATTGACCAGCGGGTTGCCGGCCTTGTCTGTCAGCTGGACGATATTGGGGTTGAAAAAGAAGGCGGCATCCGGCATCTGGAAAGGCTCGAAACCCGACAGGCTGACAGTGACGTAACCGATCTTTTCCAGTTCCTGACGCACGCGCGAATCACGCATAAAGAGCGTCAACAACGTCCGGTCGGTGTTGCCCGGCTGAAAGGATTTTGCCAGCTTATCGAGGTAATCCATATTGAGCGTCGAACCCAGCGCCAGCGCAGTATGGGCATAGTTACTCATGCTGCAGCGTGCCACGTAAAAGCCGCGCGCTTCCAGCTCCTTCAGGAAAGAGCTGTTGTCGTAGTTGAAGGTGTTTTGAAGGATATCGTCACGTGCATAGCGATCCAGGATGATGTAATAGATATCCGGCAGCGGTTTGGCGGGGTCGGGTTGGAGCAAGTTGCCGGTTGCCGGCTGGATGTTCGCGCGCGATTCAGCACTGAGCGATCGGACCGCATAACTCCCCAACTGAAAGACAGGCAGGATCAAGAGCAGGATGGCGATCAGGTTGAATGCCTGGGTCGCCAGACCGGTCTGTTTGACGCGCTTAACGAGCAACCATGCCAGCCCGACCAGGATAATCAGCGCAACCGTTACCAGGACACGATGACGCCCGATGATCGGATAAAGTACGGAGTTCGCTTTTAAGAGCAGGTACAGATGTCCGTAGGCGAAGAAAATAATTAATAAAACCGAGACCCAGACGGCAGCTTTCGCCCAGGATCCAAAGATCAGGCGCCCGGCAGCCAGTAAAATAACAGCCGCAGCCAATGCCACCAGCAGCGAGCGCAATGCCGCGCTGGGGTAGACCTCCTGGATGTTATGCGCCAGCAGCGCCAGGATCGGGTAAACCGCAAACAAGAATGGATGCAAAACGATGGTGCGCAGCCGGTTCATGATGAAATAGGATCCTAAAAATCTTTATTCGACCAAACCATAGAAAAGCGGCAGGGGTTGCACCGGCACCATGCTCCAGGCAACCGCTTGCAACAAGGCTATGCGCACCGCCTCTACCAGAGCGCGGTTATTGGCATGGATGGTAAAAAGCGGTTGTCCTTTTTTCAAATGATCGCCCACCTTGGCATGCACCAGGATGCCGACAGCCGGGTCGATGGCATCGCCCTTTTTGGCGCGTCCGGCGCCCAGCATGATGGCTGCCTCACCCACCTTGCGGGCATGGATCTCCATGATATATCCATCAGCGGGAGCGGTGATCTCCTCGAGGATCGCAGCGTGTGCCAGTTTTGTCGGGTCATCCACATAAGAGACATCCCCTTTTTGGGCGATCACCAGGCGCCTGAAGCTTTCCCAGGCTGACCCGTCATCCAGAGCCTTTTCGATCATGCCTTTGCCGGTTGTCAGATCTTTCGCTTTATCACCCAAAACCAGCAAATGTCCGCCGGCTTCGATGCAGTGCGCGCGGAAATCAGCCGGTCCTCCGCCATGCAGCGTGTCGATGGCTTCCCTAAGCTCGAGTGCATTGCCGACAGCCGACCCCAGGGGTTGATTCATATCCGACAGCAGTGCGACCACCCGTCGTCCCGAGGATCTGCCGATCGCGACCATTAACTCTGCCAACCGGCGGGCATCCTCCAGGTTGGTCATGAAGGCGCCCAATCCCACCTTGACATCCAGGACGATGGCCTGCGCCCCGGCGGCGATTTTCTTGCTCATGACCGACGAGGCGATGAGCGGAATGGATTGAACCGTGCCGGTCACATCGCGCAGTGCATAAAACTTGCCATCGGCGGGCGCCAGGTCACCGCTTTGTCCGGTCAGGACGATACCGACCCGCCCAAGCTGCTCGAGGAATTCCTCCTTGGTCAGATCAACCCGGTATCCCGGGATCGATTCGATTTTATCCAGCGTACCACCGCTGAAACCCAACCCGCGGCCCGACATCTTGCCGACCGGCAGCCCGCAGGCAGCCACAGCCGGTTCGACCACCAGGGTGGTCTTATCTCCCACCCCGCCGGTCGAGTGCTTGTCAACCGCGATCGGGACGACCTGCGACAGATCCAGGATCTCACCCGAATTCGCCATGGCCAGGGTCAGATCGGTTGTCTCGCGAGCGTTCATTCCCTTCAACAAGACCGCCATTGCCCAGGCTGCTGCCTGATAATCGGGGATTTCACCATGAGTATAGCCGTCTACAAAGAATTCGATCTCCTGGGCAGATAGCTCAAGTCCATCCCTTTTTTTAATAATGATATCGACTGCGCGCATGCGGCCTCCGGGTAAATGATTACAACAGGATTTTACTTATACCACCAGATCCACGAAAAACAAAATACGGCTGGACGGGGGGGTTCCAGCCGTATAAACAACAAATTAATAAAATCTACTTACCGAAACCAACTTCCTCATGTTCCATACTTGCCATGTCATCCACCTTGCGTGGGCAGATGGTCACCTTGCGGTTGGGTTCCTCGCCGATGCTTTCGGTGACAACGGTATCATCATCGCGCAGTGCAATATGGATCAGACGGCGTTCATTGGCAGACATCGGTTCAAGCACCTGGCGACGACCACTGGAGCGTGCCTGTTCTGCCATGCGCTCTGCCAGGTTCTTGAGGGCCAGTTCGCGTCTGGCACGGTAACCCTCGACGTCGATCTGCAGCGGCACCCACTTTTCCAGATGCCGGCCAATGATCAAATTGGTGATGTACTGCAAGGCATTGAGAGTCTCGGATTTCCGGCCGATCAGGATCGAGAGGTCATTACCGCGGATATCCACCACGACCGGTCTTTCACCGCCGGGATTCTCCGGCTCCCCGTAACGGGTGGAGACGGTGGCAAGGATCTTCATGCGTTCGAGCAAATCTTCGACCGTAGTTTTTGCCATGATGAGCTGCTCGTCCAACTCCTGCGGTCCGGCAGGTGCCGGCTCGCTTTTGGGGGCAGGTTCGCTTTTGGGGGCGGGCGCAGCCTGTCGTCTGGGGCGCACTACAGCCACGGTTTCCATTTCCTTTACGGTCAGACGGATGCGCGCATCACGGCTGCCAAGCTTGAGGAAGCCGCGCGCCCCTTCATCCAATACCTCGATCTCCACGGCATCTTCGGGGAGGCCGAGTTCGCCGAGACCTTTTTGAACAGCCTCTTCCACGGATGGGGCGATTATCTCCAATGTTGTGCGTTTGCTTGTCATATTGCCCTCGGAGTTTGATCTCTAATTAGATATTCTATCGACAAATTATAAAAAGATATTCCTATTTGCGACTGCATCCGGGAGGAATTAACGTCCCTTATTCCCGGGCGCAGCCGGTTTCTGACCGGGCAACAGGTTCTTCCAATTGACCCTGCCCAACATGGCATACTGCAGGATCCCGATCACGTTGCTGACGACGAAATACAGCGCCAGGCCCGAGGAGAGAGTATACGCCAGGTAACCCATCAGAAGCGGCATATAGATATTCATCATGTTGGTCATCATGGCGCTTTGGTTGCCGGGGTCGGCTGGCGGCATGGTCAGCTTGGTCTGCATATAACTGGTGATCACCACAATGACCGCCATTACCGGGATGCCAAATGCAATGAACGGCAGGAACAGACGTTCCGGTTGAGCCAGATCCATCCATAAAAAGTGATTATTGAGCGGGATCAGGGTTGAGATGTTGAGAAAGCCCGGATAGATATGCTGTTTCAGGTACAGCATTTCCGCGGGGGTGGATGCCATGGCGCGCGTCAGGCTCTGATACAGGCCAATGATGATCGGCAGCTGGATGATAGTCGGCAGGCAGGAAGCAAACGGGCTGACACCCATTTCCTTGTAAAGCTCCATCTGGGCTTGAGCAAGCTTCTCCTTCTGGCCCTTGTATTTTACCTGCATATCTTTGTAGCGCTTATCCTGGGTCAGACTCTGCATTGCCTGGGCGCTCTTGATCTGTTTGACCATCAATGGGTGGGTGACCAACCGGATCAGGATGGTGAACAGGATGATGGCAATGCCAAAGCTGCCGATATAGTTATATATCGTCAGCAGGACATTGATCATTGGCGTGATAATAAATGTATCCCAAATATTCATATTGTGTACCTGCCTTTATTTCTTGGGAGGGTTAAAAGTCCATTTTTGAGCGCCGTCAAAGTCAAACGCTGTCAGAAGGTTGTCACCCTGGAAAGATGCCACCAGGATGAGCCCACTCGATACCACCGGTGAAGCGTCCAACTGCCCGGTGATTTGCCTGTTCCACAGGATGGCGCCAGCGGGATCGACCGCAATCACCTCGCCGATTTCCGTGGTGAAAACCACACCGCTTTCGAAGGCAGCCGGATTACTGGCGATCAACCCGCCGGGTTTTATCTTCCAGTCAACCGTACCGCTACCGGCATCCATAGAATAGATGTTACCGGATAGATCACCGAGTATGATTTTCCCGTCTTTCATAATCGGGGTGCCGTAAACACCGTCCTCGGTGGGGGTTTCCCAGATCACCTTTCCGGTGGCAGCTTCCATGGCAACCAGCCCGTTATCGAGCATGCCTACATAAACCCTGCCATCCCCCACAACCGGGGCGTTGACGGTGGGACCTTGCAGGTCAGTCTTCCAGATCAGGGAACCATCCACTGCCTTCAGGGCATAGGTGAAATGGTCGAGCGAGTTGAAGTACACCACTGCGCCATCTGTAACCGGTTGAGCCCAGACTGCCTGACCGGTGGTGTATTTCCACTTCAAACCGCCTGTCAGGTCGAGCGCGTAAAGCGAAAAGTCCGCATTCGGTGCATAGATTGAATCAGAAGTGACCAGTGCCGCCCCGACAAATCGATCGCCCGCCTGGGCGAATTTCCAGTTGGTGCTGCCGTTCCTGGGGTTGATGCTATAGAGCGTCTTCTGATAATCTCCTACGATGACTTGTTGATTGCCATCCAGGGCAGCCGGTGCATAGAACATGACGCGCGCTGTTACATCAGGATACTTCCACAGCATCGTCCCATTGTTCAGCTGGACGGCATATACGTTGGATGAATTGGACAGGTAGACTGCATCAGAAGAAGCTGCCAGACCAGGCCAGTTCGTCCCTGTCGGTACGCCGGTGCAACCTGCAAGCAATCCGGCCAGGATCAGTATGGACAGGATGGGTATTCGCCAATTTTTTTTCATATCATTTTCCTTAAACATCAAGCCACCGGATCATAACCACCGGGGTTGAATGGGTTACAACGAAGTAAACGCCAGACTGCCATGAAGCTGCCCTTGAAAATACCATATTTGTAGATCGCCTGATAGCCATAATGAGAGCAACTTGGATAAAAGCGGCAGGTATTGGGTGCCAACGCCGGTGATACGAGCATTTGATACAACCGGATGAGCCCCAGCAGGGGAAAGCTCGGTAAATTCCATGGCGTTACCGGGAGGTCGCGTAAACGCGGCTCATTAGGATATTCATCACTTTGATGGTTTATCATGTGTAGTGCCGAGTAAACCGGCGCGTTTGAATATTTCCGATAATGCAGATTGGGCAGTTTGGAAATCAGCCTGCGCGGCATACTGCCGGACGATGATGACCACATCCCAACCTGTTTGGATGGAACCGCTGATCTGCTGGATGCTTGCTCGCATTAAACGTTTACACCGGTTGCGGGTGACCGCATTGCCAATCGATTTCCCAGTGATGAAGCCGAAACGCAGGTTGGAAGTCTGGTTGGGAAGCAGGACGACCTTGAAGAGCTTGTTTGAAAAGGTTTTCCCGTCACGCTTTACCTGGTTGAAATCTTCCGAACGCGTCAAACGAAAACGACGGTTCATGGCATCTGGCGGTCTGGTGCCGCCTCAGTTTACCAGCGGATTCTTTTGGTGTGATTGTTCATACTGGGGGTCAACTTGTAGCGACCCTTTAATCGACGTCGTTTCAATACCTGACGTCCGTCAGCAGTGGCCATCCGGCTGCGAAAACCGTGAACACGTAAGCGATGGCGGATCTTGGGTTGGTAAGTTCTTTTTGTCGACATTCTAACCTTCCAGAATAGATGATTGCTGAACAAGAAGAGAGTTTTGGCTGAAATGCCCGGCAGCCAAAACCCTGTTAAGCGCCTGGGTTATCTGGCAGTATCTGTTAATCAGATAATACCTTTAACAAGGGGGTTATTATATCTTAAGCACCCCGGAAGGTCAAACCGGATAAGAGCACAGCTTATAACGGTATTTCAAATAGTTGTTTGATTTTCTGCGCCCCATCCGAATCCGTGAAGACCAAAACGTCGTCGCCAGCCTCAAAACTGGATATACCACGCGGGACAATGATCTCACCTTTACGGATGATGGCGGCAATCACTACGTGATCGGGCAAACCCAGATCCTTGATGGGGATATCGATGGCACGTGCGCCATCGACAATGTGTTCCTCGATGAGCGAATAATCGCCCTTACGTAATTTGAGCAGGGTCATCATGCTGCCCATCGCCATCTCTTCCTCGATCAAGCGCGAGATGATCTCAGCCTGGTTGACCGCCACATCCACGTGAAATTTTTCGTCGAAAAGCCAGGCATCCCGCGGATTATTCACACGGGCGATGGTGCGCCTGACCTTGTATACCTGCTTGGCGAAATAACACAATACCAGGTTTTCCTGATCAGAGGTGGTCACAGCTGCCAGGACATCAGCCTCCTTGATACCTGCCCGCTCAAGCGCAATCGGATCGATCGGTTTTCCATGGAAGATCACCTCGGTCGGAAGTTCATGATGGAGCCGGCTCAGGATTTCGCGCCGCCATTCAATCAACCGCACAGTATGACCTTGTTCCATCAACATAGTAGCAAGTTGAGTGCCCGTCCGGCCCCCACCAACAATCAGTATCAACATGTTACTTCTCCACCGGTTTGCTCAATCGATCGCGCATAGATTCAATACCTTCGTTCGTCGCGCTGACATACAGGACATCACATTCCTCAAGTTTAGAGTCTGGTGTTGGCAGCATCGCCTGCCCGGCACGAGCAATGGATACGGCGATGCATTCCTTCGCAGGCAAAAGTTTCGCCAGTGGTTGCCCGGCCCACGTGTCAGGAATGCTGACCTCATAGATTTCCACCTCGCCGTTGCCCGGCGAGAAAATAGTCTGGATGTCGGAATGCAGGATCAATTCCTGTATGCGCTGGGAGCCCCAACTGTTGGGGCTGACCACCTGCAGGTTGAACGATTCAAGCAGGGGCCTGAAATCAGGATCGTAGTTGCGTACGATCACATGCTTGACATCGAAGATGGTTTGGGCAACATGCGCGACGACCGCATTCAGGCCATCATCATTGGTGACGGCTGCCAGTGCATCCGCCTTTTCGATGCCGGCGCGATAAAGCACGTCGCGTGACATCATTTCGCCTTCGACCATCTTGCCGGTAAAATCACTTGGCAGGTTATTAAATGCGGTTTCGGTGCTGTCGACGACCGAGACCTGGTGGCCTTCCTTGCACAATTCAGATGCCAGATCTGAGCCAACCCGGCCACACCCCATGACAATAATATTCATAACGATTCCTCTATGGCAATCTTACCAGTGAATCAATCCACCTGATAGGTCACGTCGGTGATGACGATGTCCTTCTGGAAAATCAATACCTTCCTGAGCGTGTCAGCCGTCCGGGTATGAAGCAGGTTCCCCAGTTTGCGGCGTGATACAAATTGAGGCACAACGATCGTGATCAGTTCGTTGGGTTGCCGCTGTTGGTCAATTTCTTCTATGTAATCCAGCAGCGGTTCCAGAAACAGGCGATAGGGCGATTCGATGATCACAAGCCGTACACCCTCACCCCATATCTCCCACTTCTCCCTTATCTTTTCGGTTTCGTCCGGATCGATTGAAATATGAACCGCGGTGACATCATCCGAGAGAGAAGTCGCATATCGCAAGGCTGTCAATGTTCCGCGGTGGACGCCGCCGATTGGCAGCAATACGCGGTGACGTTGAATATGGGGGACTGAACCGAAGTTTTCCAGGGAAAGCAACTTTGCCACACCCTGATAATGACGGTGAATGGATGTAAAAATAATAACCAGCAAAGGTATCAGGATCACAACAACCCAGGCGCCGTCTTTAAATTTGAATACGGCAAAGATCACCACCACCAGGGACGTGAGAGCAGCCCCGAAACCGTTGATGATCATTTTTACCTGCCAACCTGGACCGTATATAAGCGTGGAACCTCTCTCTTTTACCTCAACGCCAGGTTTTAAATGGCCGATCTTCCACCAACGGTGTGCCATGCCACTTTGAGACATGGTAAAGGATAAGAAAACTCCTATGGCATATAGGGGAATAAGGTTTGTAACACTCGCCCGGAAAATCACCAAGAGAAGCGATGCGAAGAATGCCAAGGCCATAATGCCGCGCGAATACACCAACCGGCTGCCACGGAAGGTCAGCTGGCGCGGTAAAAAACCATCCGCGGCAGCAATGGCACTGAGACGGGGGAAATCTGCAAAGGATGTATTGGCTGCAAGTACCAAAATAACCGTTGTTGAAATAATCGTCGCCAGGTAAAGAATACCCCTACTATCATAAACTGTCCGCGCGATTTGGGAAATAACTGTTTCTGTTTCTGCCGGTACGGCCTGAATGTGAGCTGCCAGGAAGGATACGCCCAGCATTAAACTTCCCAGCACAACCGCCATCATGATCAATGTCTGACCTGCGTTTTTGCTCTTAGGTACCTTAAAAGCTGGGATGCCATTGGAAATAGCCTCCACACCTGTTAAAGCAGCAGTGCCGTTTGAAAAGGCGCGCAGGATCAATAATATCGACACAGCCTGGATCCCGAGGACTGATTCATATCCGGGTGGATTCATCAGCGTACCAAGCGTTCCGGTAAAGTATCTGATGATACCAATAATGCAAGTTACTGCCATCATCACAATGAAGAAATAAGTCGGTATGGCAAATGTCGCTCCCGATTCCTTGACGCCCCTCAAGTTAACCACCATGACAAAAACCACCAACGCGACCGATATAAGTACGCGATAGGTATATAAGACCGGATATGCAGAGACGATCTGGGCAACGCCGGAGGAGATCGAGACCGCCACCGTTAGAATGTAATCGGTTAATAATGATGCCGCCGCAATCTGAGCCGGGATTTCTCCAAGATTATCCCGTGAAACAATGTATGCGCCACCACCACCCGGATAAGCATGGATGGTTTGCTCATAACTTAAGGTTAATATGGCTAATAGGATGACAATGGCTATGGCAAGCGGGGTGATGTACTGATAGGCCAATCCTCCCAATGCGATCAGGATGACCAGCATTTCCTGGGGTCCATATGCTACAGATGAAAGAGCATCGGATGAAAATACCGCCAGCCCAACCAGTTTATTGATCGTCTGTTGCGGGGCGTCAGCGGTCGCAAGTGGCCTGCCAATAAACCAGGTTTGGATCGTCCTATGGGGTTTTAAGTTCGTTTCCCGATGTTGTACGGCGCTGCCGTTATGTTCTTCTTGGTTGATCATTCTAGTTCTGATTCACACTTTCTGGAACAAGCCAGAGATTATATGATAGGATGATTAATAAAGTCAAGTGAATTATGAGAGGAAGGGTTATTCAAGAATGATCCCGCCGGACAGGCAACCAAGTTGGAGTAGAATTACCTCAATCTGATCAATATCCAGAAATAAATGCAAGGAGTAAGCATATGCCAACAATCGGACCAACTGAACTGATCATCATTCTGGTGATCGTCATCCTCTTATTCGGGATCGGCCGGATCAGCAAAGTGGCCGGTGAACTCGGCAAGGGTATCCGCTCATTTAAAGATGGATTAAAAGGCGAGGATAAACCTGGCGAAGAAAAAAAGGATAAAACCGAAGAGAAATAACTGATCCCGTCATGAATATCCTGGGGGTTGGCCCCCTTGAACTATTAATCATAGCTGTCATTGCCTTGATCGTTCTCGGTCCAAGAGGAATGACCGAGTTCGGACGTAAAGCCGGCCGGGTAGTGCGAAAGATCACCCGTTCCTCAATCTGGAATGATGTGGTCAGCACTTCGCGAGATATAAACGAGCTGCCCAGGAAAATCATGCGTGATGTCGACCTCGAAGACCAATTGCATGACGTCCAGACGGTTGCCACCACATCCACTCCACCCGATCATAAGCCAGTCCACCATTCAACAACTCAAAAACCAAAGGGCAAGCAGATACATTAATGGCTGAACCTGCCAAAGAGATGACGATCTGGGATCACCTGGAAGAGCTGCGCAAACGGTTGCTGGTCGCCGTACTCGCACTCCTGACTGCTACTGGCGTATCTTTTTTCTTCGCACCCCGCCTGATCGATATCCTGGCAGTTCCGGTCGGGGGAATGGAAAACCTGCATGTCATCCGTGTGACCGAAAACATCTCGGTCACCATGAAGATCTCCCTGTTGGGTGGGGTTATTCTTGCCATGCCGGTCATCGTCTATGAGTTACTGATTTTTGTTCTGCCCGGACTGCATAAAAACGAGAGGAAATGGATCTATTTCGCGGTTCCGGCTGCCAGCCTGCTTTTTCTGGGGGGCGTATTATTTGCCTATTGGATCATGTTGCCGGTGGCAATCCCCTTCCTCGTTTCATTTTTAAAGACCCAGTCAGATATCATCCTCTCGGATTACATCGATTTTGTAACCAATGTGCTGTTCTATATTGGTCTAAGTTTTGAAATGCCGATGATCATCTTCATTCTTGCGAAATTAAAGCTGGTTACCGCCAAAGCCCTGCTCAAACAGTGGCGTATCGCCATCATAGTAATTGCCGCCATTGCAGCGGTGGCAACCCCCACCACCGACCCGGTTAATATGGCGATCCTGATGGTACCGTTGTTCTTTCTATATTGGTTAAGCGTTTTACTGGCGGCGCTTGCCTGACCGGGGAGTACATAGGCGTTGCCTTTGACCGGCAGGATCATGCCCGGCTACGATCAGTACAAACTCGCATTTCTTCCCAATTGTTTGATCGATCACCGAACGCAATGTGCCATGGATGATCTTTTCACCGGGCAGGGTCAGGTCGCACCCAAGCATGACCGGCTGAGCGTTTCCAAAGACAGAAACAGCGTCTTCCAGCAATTGTTTCAGCCGATAGGGGGCATCCATCAGGATGATGGGAAGCCGGGTGGCTTGCAATGTCACGAGTGCCCTGCGCCGCTCATGAGACTCACGCGGCAGGAAACCACCATAAACGAATTGGCTCAGATCATAGCTGCACACCGAAATGGCCGCCATGAGCGAGGCCGGTCCCGGAATCGGGATGACCTTGATTCCACATTCTTCCAGAGCGTTCAACAAGCCGAACCCCGGGTCAGCAAAGACCGGTGTCCCGCAATCTGATATTAGTGCCAGGTTTTCACCGCCATTCAGACGCGCAACGATATCCGGTATTGCCAGCTTTTCATTATGCTCGTTGAGCAAGACCAGCGGCTTTTGAATATCATATTTTTTCAACAGGGTGCTGCCCGGGCGGGCTTCTTCACACACGACCGCGTCCACCGTACGCAAGGTGTCCAATGCACGCAGGGTGATGTCATGCGGATGCCCGATCGGGGTGGCAACGATAAACAAAATTCCGCGAGTCATATTATTCCTCAACCGGATTCATGTATAACGCATATCCGTTTTCCAAAGAGAACAGGTCCATTCCCCGGATTGACGGTTGATCAACGCCACAACCCTCGCAAATCACTGCACAGGGGGCAAAATCACGAGGTTCATATTTCTCTGACGGCGTCCCGGCGACGATCCACTCGATGCGCAACTGCTCCTGGGGAACATCGAAAAGCTTCCAGAACAGGTATTCTCCGGCATCGCCATTCAACATGATCCCAAGCGTGGAGCAACGGTTGATTTCGATCTGCTCCACCAGGGCTTTATCAATGGGGTAACAATCCAAACAGTTAGCAAATCGTAACTCCGCACGCGACTGTTCCAGGATACTCGGGCGATCGGTGATGGCATGGTTCGGTATGAGGGGGCGCGATACAATACTGAACAAAACGGGTATCGATGTGATCCAGAGAATTAATGTGATTGCCAATCCCCATTTTATTCGCTCAAACAAACCCCATGTCAATCCGAAAATCGGAGTAATTAGGATGAAAAATGACAGATGATAGCGGACGTTAAAAAGATGCCATTTATACAACCCACAATAAAACACAAAACCGGTGATGACAAACAGCGCATATAATAAGGTCTTCAATCCCAGTTTTCTGGTCATCACGAGCAGCATGATAAATGATATTATCGCCAGGAGCGCATGATACGGGTTCGAAACCATATCCTCGGAATACATCGGTTTGCGAATCATAAAATATCCGTCCCCGGTTGTCCGCGGGTCCATGATATCCACGCCGATTTTTATGTGGAACTTGCGGATCAGGAGATCAAGTTCGTTATTCAGATAATCGCTTGGGGTGCCGGCCTGCAGCGCTGCATTTTTAATGACGTTGGAGATAAACCCGGCCGGGGTTAGCAATTGATTAACATGATTCTTGAAATCATCCCGGTTCGATAATCCGCCGAAGGTGATTACATTTCGGCTTATGTACCCTCCGGTGACCAGTGCCGTCAACCCGATCGCCAGCAAAACCCATTTAAGCATAGCCAGGGGGGGGTTATTTTTTACGACCACGACAACCAACCACAGAACGAAAGGTACCAGGTAGGGCATGCAGGTTGGTTTGGTGAGGACCGCCATCCCTGTGGTAAGAACTGCAAAGATAAGAGCGGAATTGCTTTTCGTTTGTTGGTAGCTCAATAACTCGCACACCAGGCATACCAACCAGAAAGCCACAACATAATCGGTGATCGTGCTGGATGCCTGGACGATCCCCATCGGTAGTGTGGCGGCAAACAAAACCGACAACCACTGCGCGTATCCGCGCCCGCCCAACCGTTTGGTGATGAGGCTGACACCTATAACACTGCCGAGCATGGCCAGCCATTCGGTGAAGGGTGCAAACCGGTCATCACCAGTCAGAACATATCCATGCAGGGTAAGCATCTCTGCCCCCGGGCTCATGCTGTTTTGGCGCTCGATGCCGGTAATGTAGTGCCATACGGATCGGTTTTCTGCCCAATGTGCGATACGGCTCATATGATAGGTCATCGAATCCCAGGTCATGGGGGGAGAGATCCAGGCAACGATCGTCGTCAGGATGATGACCAATGCAATGGCAGAAAATGCAAGCCAACCGGACCAATCGTGAGGGAAAGAGATTTTCGGCAGGAAAACACGGGAACCGCTGTGGCGTTGATTTAAATACCAGATCATAAAACCGGTTAGTGGAATCAGCCAGACCACGACCAGGGTTATGCGGGTCACAAGATGGAAGGGGCTCAGGATTTCAAGCGACAGAATACTATAAACGGCTGTCAGGATCGCCGAGCGGATGAGATTTGTACGAATTCCTGCCGTCTGGAAGCGATTCGATAAAAATATTACAACACAAAAATATGCAGTTATCGGCAGGAGGATCAACAAGGAATTCATATGTCTGGATTACTCACCGCTATGCGATCGGTCGCCAACAACTTGAATGAAGTGTTCGAGTTCATTGAAGCGCCGGTCAATGGTGTGGAGGATCAAGCCGGCTGCTATCGACAGCAATCCGGTCAATTCCAATCCGACTGCCAGAATGGCGGATGGAAAATATTGAACCATGCCTGTCTGCCAAAATCCGATAATCGACCTGAAACCGGGAACCAGTCCGAGCAACATGAAGAAAAGACCGATCAGCCCAAAGAATGTCAAAGGTTTGTAATCTCTGAAGAGGGCCAAAACGGTGGCAAGAATCCGCATGCCATCCGAGAACAGTTTTATTTTCGACTGGCTGTCCTGACTTCTCTGGCGCAGATCGACCGGCACATCGACCAGCCGGTATCCGCGCTCAAGACTTTTCATGGTCAGCTCAGCTTCAATGGCAAAACCTTTTTCGAAAAGGGGCAATCCCTTGACGATCCGTCTGTTCATGGCACGGTAACCGCTTAAGATATCCGTCAGATGGGCATGAAATAGGATATTGATCAATCTCAGAAAGAAAATATTCCCCAATCTGTTTAATAATTGAAATTGGCTGCGACTGGAACTGGTCATGCGCGAACCGATCGCCATATCGGCTTCGTCGTTGATAACCGGTTCGATCAGCGAACGGACGCGCTCCGCCGGGTAGGTATCATCCCCGTCGACCATGATGTAGATGTCAGCATCGACGCGCTGGAACATGGCTTGAACGACATACCCCTTTCCCCGTCGCTTTTCATACAATACCCGCGCCCCCAACTTCTCCGCTGCCTGGGGTGTTCCATCGGTTGAGCCGTTATCAAAAACGATGATCTCGGCTTCGGGGATTTCCTTTTTAAAGTCGGTGATGACTTTTTTGATTGCCCCGATCTCATTAAGGCAGGGAATCAAGACAACCCATCGCTCTTTTTTTCTACTTTTTGCCGGCATGTGCTCTCCCAATGTGCCTGTTCCTTGATCATCTCAAAGCGCATCTGATATTAGCATACTCCGAATTAGAGAACAAGACCATCCTGAATTATTTATGCGATAGTTGCTTGCGCAGTTTTTGGGCAGTCTCTTGATACTCGATCAGCTTTTGGCGTTCCTTTTCAACCACATGAGGCGGGGCTTTTATGGCGAAATCACTTTCCAGGAGCCTGCTCAGACGTTCGATCTGAGAGTTTATCGATGCCAACTCTTTCCTGAGACGATCGTGGTCACTTTCGTGGTCAACCAATCCCTCAAGTGGGAGGTAAATATCCATGCCCGATACCACCATACTGATCAGGTTATCCGGTTTTTGATCGATGTGGTCCACTATCTTGAATGAGGCGGGGTCAAGATGCGCCAAGACCTGGATGGTACTGGCTTGCTGCCTGATTTCATCTGTCCGCTCACCAGCTACGATTGTCGCCGGGATGAGCTTTCTGGGTTGTATTTTTTTCTCGGCGCGCAGATTGCGGATGGCTTTCACCACTTCCATAATTACATTAAACTTTCCCGCCAATTCCTCTTCCCACCCTTCCAGCGGCAGGGGTTCGGGCCAGGCTGCGATGATCAATGCATCTGGCCAGCCGTCCTTCGGGGTGAATCCTTCCGAGTTGCTCGCGGCAGCCGTTTTCAGGTGACCCCACAATTCCTCGGTCACGAAGGGGGTAAAGGGGTGCAGCAACCTCAGGCAGCCGTCCAACAGGCGGGAAAGTGCCTGGGTGGTGTAGAATGCCCGGTCGCCGCTCTCGGCCAGCTGTGTTTTGGCGATCTCGATGTACCAGTCGGCGAACTCGCCCCAGAAGAATTCATAGATTTGCCTGCCTGCTTCTCCGAACTGATAAGATTCAAACAAACGATTGGCTTCAACCAGCAGCACCTTATAACGTGCCCAGATCCAGGAATCTGCCAGGGTCCATTCGGGGTCTTTTATTGCAGCCTGCGGGGTATTGTTTATCGCCCCGATCACGAACCGGCCGGCATTCCAGATCTTGTTGGCGAAGTTGCGGTTGGCTTCCACCCGTTTAACATCCAGGCTGATGTCATTGCCGGGGGTCGAACCCACCAGCAGGGTAAAACGTAGCGCATCGGTGCCGAGTTCATCCATGAGCGGCAATGGATCGATGACATTGTTCTTGGACTTGGACATTTTATCGCCGAGCTCATCGCGTATGATGCCATGCAGGTAGACGGTATGGAATGGCGGTTTACCCGTTAACACCAATCCATCCATGATCATGCGCGCCACCCAGAAGAACAGGATGTCGTAACCGGTTTCGAGCACCGAGGTGGGGTAGAAATAGAGGTAATCGGGTGTCTCCTCCGGCCAGCCAAGGCTCGAAAACGGCCATAGACCTGAGGAAAACCAGGTGTCCAATACATCCGGATCCTGGTGGATATTTTTACTGTCACACGACCCACATTTTATCGGGTCCTCGCGGGCACAGGTCATCTCATCGCAGTCGTCGCAATACCAGACCGGGATGCGATGCCCCCACCACAATTGGCGGCTGATGCACCAATCCTGGATATTTTCAAGCCAGTTGAAATAGACTTTTGTGAAGCGCTCCGGGATGATGCGGATCCTTCCATCTTGTATGACTTTGAGCGCGGCATCTGCCAGACCCTGCATGCGTACGAACCACTGGGTCGATATCATCGGTTCGACGATCTCGCCTCCGCGCTGGCTGCGCGGAACGTTCAGGGTGTACTTTTCTGTCTTGATTACCAACCCGGCAACTGTCATATCTTCCCAGATCTTCTTGCGGCATTCGAAGCGGTCCATCCCGGCATAAGGTCCACCTTCTTCATTGATAGCTGCGTTTTTATCCATTATCGAGATGAGTGCCAGGTTGTGGCGCTGTCCGATCTGGTAATCATTGGGGTCATGCCCGGGGGTGATCTTCAGTGCCCCCGTTCCAAAAGCCTTATCCACGTAATCATCAGCGATAACGGGTATCTCGCGCCCCAGCACCGGTACGCGTACCATTTTACCTATGAATTTCTGGTATCGTTCATCCTCCGGATGGACCGCCACAGCCGTGTCACCCAGAATCGTCTCCGGCCGGGTGGTTGCCACCGGGATGTAATCGCCGGAGTCGTCAGCCAGCATGTATTTGAAATAATACAAGGTGCCCGGTTCTTCGGAATACTCCACTTCGAGATCCGAAACGGCGGTTTTAAGTCCCGGCGACCAGTTGATCAGACGCGGTCCACGGTAGATAAGCCCCTTCTCGAACAGCCGAACGAACGCTTCACGCACTGCTATCGAAAGACCTTCATCAAGGGTGAAACGTTCACGCTCCCAATCACAAGAAGCACCCAGCCGGCGGATCTGGCTGGTGATGATATCGTGATATTTCTCCTTCCAGGTCCACACCCGTTCAACGAACTTTTCGCGCCCAAGTTCCTCGCGTGTCACTTCTTCGGTCTGCAGCAAGTCTTTTTCCACCTGCAATTGGGTGGCAATGCCGGCATGGTCGGTGCCCGGCACCCATAAGGCCGGCACGCCCTTCATGCGTTGATAACGGATCATCAGGTCTTCCATCGATACGAACATGGCATGACCGAGATGCAGTTCACCGGTAACATTGGCCGGTGGTATGGAAATAACAAACGGCTTTTTGGATGCATCAAAACCCGGCCGGTTGGGGTCGTTGGACGGCTTGAAATATCCCTTCTGAAACCACCAGTCATACAGGCGCTTCTCGGTATTTTTAAAATCGTAGGCTTTGGGCAGTTCATGTTCGCTCATGGCTCACCTCTTTAAATAATCAAACCCTTCCAACCTGAGGACGAAAGGGTTTCATTTCGCGGTACCACCTCAATTCGCCAGCGACCTGGCGCTCTCGAACCGGACTGTCATCCGGTGAAAGCTGTATCGGGCTCACCCGTGCCGGTCTACACTCCAACAGGATTTCTTCGGCATTCACGCCAGGCGACTTTCATCAGGGGCTTGCTTGGGAGGCTTTCAGCCTTGGGCGCTCCGTTTCTGGAAGCTACCGCCCGATTACTCCTCCTGGCATCTGATATTCAATTAAGTAGGATTATACAGAAATGGGCAGACTTAGTCAATAGATCCAAGTTAAATAACCAGCCTCCCCTGAATAAGCGACAAGGGGAGGCTGGTTATAGTTTACCTTATTAAAGGTTATTGCACCGTGCTCTTTGATTTGGGTTTCATCCCGAACAGGAAGCGCATGACATTGAACCTGCGAACCAGGAATTCATAAATCACCATGATCACGATAAAGGCACAGATCAACATGATTAAATACTTCCCGATCGCTGGGATCGCCCACCCGGCAACAAAGAATCCAACACTGAGTATTACTGGTTGGTGCAAGATATAGAACGGCAGGACAGCTTCATTGGCATAGCTCAGGAATGGATTCGTGAAGGTAAGGTATCGGCGGACAATTCCCAGCAGGGCGAAAATGCAGCTCCAAGCGGCCAGGCTGATTAGAATTGAGTCAATCATATAACCGGTCGATCCAAAAGCATGATCATCTTGACTGAGCCAGGCAAAGGAAAAGAACAGCGCCAGTACAATGGAGATCCATCGTTGCTTCATCAAGCGTGTCTGGACTGCTTCATTGGGGATGAAAATGTATCCGGGCAAGAAGAAGAAGATATAGACAATCACACTCCATCCACCCGTTTCCTTCATGCCAATGTTACTCGGATCCAGAATGGTGGCCAGGATCATTGTGGGCAGTGCCAGCAAATAAAGTGCACCCGGTTTAGCCAGGAAGTTTCCGACTGCCTGACAGAACTTCTGACCTGAACCCTTCCACCAGATGAAAATGGGCAGGAACAACAGGCAAAAGATGAAAAGTACTTCCAGGTACCATAGATGGACGGAAGTGACGGAGAAATTTCCTCCGAATGGAAAGATGCCTTCAAAATAATGCGGTATGAAGGCGATAAAGGAACCTTCGAACCGGTTATTGGTCAGGGCATCAAAGTAAATCTGAAGTATCGAGTGAGTGAACATGCCCACCACCACTGGAACCAACAACCTGAGGACCTTATCCTTCAGAAACTTCCCTGCTTTTCCCTTCTGGAATCCATAGTAGATCGCAGCTCCTGAGATTACGAACATCATGGGCATGATCCAGACTATCAGCAGATCAGTAAAGTCCTGGAAACCCTGATACCTCACAAGATTTTTTAAATGCCAGCCACCAGTATCGAAGAAACGCGCGGTATGGAAGAAAAATACCGTGATGATGGTGATGACGCGCAGCCAATCCAGGTCATATCGTCTTGTTACTTGAGAAATTTGAGTAGTCATTGTTATTTTTCCTTTCGAATTGTTTTTTATTATTTTAAATAAATGTTCCGGATAAGTCATGTTTTAAGCTCTGAGCATAGACCTCCTTTACGATCTGACTGATATCTGCGCCTTTGCTGATCAGGCAATCCATGCCTGCCTGCAAGACTGCCAGACGGGTGGCGGGGCTATCATGAATGGTCAGCGCCAGGATGCACATATTGGGATGGAAAGCTTTAATCCGGGAAGCCGCACTGAGACCTCCCAGTTCAGGCATTTCCAGATCCATCAGGATGACATCCGGCATGCAGAGATCAACAAGATGAATGGCTTCGTAACCGTTCCCGGCTGCTGCAACTATCTCAAGTGCAATATTTTCAGATTTTGCAGATAGCTGGATCGCAGTTGTTAGTTGTTCCCGGACTTCCGATAAATCATCAACAATCATCAGGCGTATCGGTTTCATGATGTTCACCTGAGGATAGAATACATCAGTTCGATATTGAATACATCGGGCTGGGGATTGGTTTTAGTACTGATATTAACTACATCTCCAGATGGATACCCCCTCATTCAGGAGATGTAGTTAATAAAATATCTTTATATCAAAGGATTGGGATGAAGCTCAAGTTTCACCCCGCCATTGGGTGATGAGACTGCGCATCTGTAACAAAGCTCTGTTGGTGAGTTCCTGCAACTGTTCGAGCTGGTGAGGTACGGCTGCCGGGTCTTTTTCGATCATCAAGCGGGTGGATTGTGCCAGCAGTTTAATGCTGAACATCAATTGACTGACCGAGTCATGCAGTTCGTTGGCCATTCTGGCACGTTCGCGAATCTCAATCAATTCCTCAGCCTGGCGGGAAGCTTTCGCCAATTGCCGATGAGCCTTTTTAAGCTCCAGCAACAGGCGTTGACTCTCAAGGCGGGCAGTCTCAGATTGTTCATATACAATACCCGGGGATAACAGCAGGAATCCGGTCGCAACCATAAAGACACCGTAACCCATTCCGATCAACCAGTCAAAGGTGGTCATTAATGTCGCGATCATCAGCATCCCAAGAGAGATACCAATGAGATATGCATTACGGGTGGAGCATAATAACTTCAACTCTGACCAGAGTGGAAATAATAATAGGCCCCAGGTATCTTCCGGGGGTGGGAGAAGCCCAAGGGTTTCTATCAGGATAACCTGGAATACGATATAGATCCAGATCCATCGCTTCCATTTGTTCACCACCCATGAAAACGCCAGGCAGGATATGAAAAGCAAGATCAAAATTACCACACTGTGAAGAAAATAATGACTTCCCAGATGGTTAAACCATCTTCTAATGAATACTAAAATAAAGACGATCAGACTGAGTTGCCAGTCGTATCGCCGGATGGGTCCATCGAATAAAGATGTCTTTGTCATCGCTGTATTTCCTCGATGCGGATCCGAGTACCTGCACCAGGATGTGTGTCAATGAGTACTTTCCAACCAATTTCCTCTGCCCGGCTTGATATACCTGCCAAGCCAAGGTGGTCTGAATGATATGGACCCCTGGATAAATCAAAACCTTTCCCGTGATCTATTACCTCCAGAAAGAAAGGATACGTTTTTATGTTTAATCGGACCACCACGGTATTGCTGCCCGAGTGCTTGCTGATGTTATTCAAAGCTTCCTGGGTGATGCGATATAAACTTAATGCCGTTGTCTCAGGCAATTCTTTTTTACCCTGGATATCCAGGCTTATCTGTAACCCATCGCGAGTTTGTCGATCGCCAACCAGGCGGGTAATGGCAACTGGCAAACCTTCACTTACAATGGACCGCGGACGAAATTTACTTACCAGAGCGGTGATCTCTTCGGATGCATTACCCGCCAGCTCAACCATTCGATCGATTTGTCGAGTCGCCTGAACAGGATCCTGTTTTATTAATAACCCTGCGGTCTGTGCAGCAAGATTCACTGTGAAAATTGTCTGTGTTACTGAATCATGCAGTTCCTGCGCCAGATTACTGCGCGTCTTGTCAGCAGCATTATCTTCTATCTGACCTGCATACTCCTGAAGTTGCCTGTGAGTCTTCTGAAGCTCAAATAACAACCGTTCATTTTCCTGGCGGGACTGTTCCACCTTGCGGATCTGGTTGGCGATATTCCCTGTAAGCAGGTATAAACCACAGAAAAGGGCGATCATGACATATCCCTCGGTCGCACCCTCCCATGTAACCACCATAGGATAAACCAGGCTCAATCCGAAAAAGGAAATCCAATAATATCCACTCGGATATCCATATACCGAGACGGCACGCATTGCCAGTGGGATGAACAAAGTGGGTAAAAAATCAAAACGAGGAGGGATGAGAAATAAAAAAACCGCCAAACCTGATTGAATAATCAGATAAAAAACCGGATACCAACGCACCTTCTTCGAAATCTGTATTTCTGTTCCCAGAATAACACCGAATACACCAAGCAGTAAAATTAAAGGACCCTGTGGGGGCTGTTCAGTGGAGAAAGCCAATACCCTTATGAAAACAGCAAGATAAATGACTACACTTGCAAAATAAGTCATAGGTCAGGATCCCAAACCGTTTTTGATCGCCCAAATGGCTGCCTGGGTGCGATCCTCAACTGCAAGTTTACCCAAGAGATTACTGACATGGGTCTTTACGGTCTTCTCGCTGATGACCATCTCCTTCGCGATTTCCCGATTATTCAATCCGCGGGCAATACAGCGTAAGACTTCTTTCTCTCGCTCCGTCAGGTCAATATTATCCGCCAAATTCTTCTGAGTGGTGGATGTGACAGAAGGCATCGTTTCAGGTGAACTCACAGAATCCATAAGCTTTTTTGCGATATCCGGGTGCAGTTGTACCTGCCCCTGGCTGGCAGACCGCACTGCCTTGACCAGATCATTGGGATGAATATCCTTTAATAAATATCCGCTGGCTCCATTCCGGATTGCGGGAAACACCTTGTTATCCTCACCAAAACTTGTCAGAATCAGAATTTTGGAATTGGGGCTGTGCTCATGAATTTGGTGGGTGGCTTCGATACCATCCATATTCGGCATTACCAGGTCAAGCAACACAACATCCGGTTGAAGTCGGGTTGCCAGATCAACCCCTTCAATACCGTCCCCTCCCTCGGCAACCACCGACATGTCTTCCTGCAAGTCAATAAAGGTCCGTAGACCCTGTCGTACGACCGCATGATCGTCCACGATCAAAACACGGATTTTATCCGGATGCGTCCTATTCTCATTTTTAGTCAGAGGGGTCCGCAGATTTTCAGGTATTTGGAGCCATTTTTGAATTTTTTCCAATTCAACCCCCACCTGGCGGGCAGAGCCTATCCTGGCAGGTCGATCCTTACGTAACATTCCCGAGATGAGATCAGCCAGGGATGCGGGTATGTCTTCCCTTTGCAAAGGCCATTCGGGGATGGGCTGGTTTTTAATCGCATAAACAACATCGAACAATGTATCTCCGGTAAAGGGTCGCTGCCCGGTTACCATTTCGAAGATCACCACTCCAAAAGCCCATATGTCCGTCCGTTCATCTACATCCTGCTGATAACAGGCCTCAGGGCTGAGGTAATATGGAGTGCCGATCATTGCTCCGGTGGTTGTGATCGATGGGGAGTTGCTGATACGCGCAAGACCAAAATCGGTCAAACGGGGTGTTCCATCCTGCGATAGGAGGATATTGGCAGGCTTGATATCACGATGTAGAATGTTCAGATGATGAGCGCGGGTTAATGCATCTGCCAGTTCCAGACTGATGGCGATCGATTGCTCCACCGGCAGCGTGGTTTGTTGCTGTAACCTGGTTGCCAGTGAACCACCGGCAACGTATTCCATGATCAGACAATGCTGCCCATTTTCCTCGACCGTGGTAAAGACCTTTACAATGTTCGGATGTTCAAGACGCCTCAGGGCTTCCCCTTCCCGCCGAAACCGCTCCAGCAATTCCGGTGCATTTAATAAAATATCCGCATGCAGGACTTTAATCGCGACCGGTTCATTCGACTGAAGGTCATGACCGCGGTAGACGGTTCCGGTAGTACCGGATCCAATGACCGGGCCCATCTCATATCGTTCCGCAATAATCGCTTTATCACTCATCTGATGCCTTTCCCACGAGACAAAAAAGTAAACCTATCCTGGAGGAAATATTTATAACTTGTATGAAAAGATCACAAAAACATATTTTAGCGATTAATAATCATTTGCACAATAGCCAATCGAAGAATTGATAGAACTATCGTCTCCTTGATCAAAACAATCTATTTATCGGTATGTTACAATCCTCGCGTTATGTCAATCACCACCATGATCCTTGACCTTGACGAAACCATCTATCCTTCATCGACCGGATTGTGGGACCTGATCGGTGATCGTATCTTTGTCTTCATAAAGGAACGTCTTGGGCTCGATCCAGAAGAGATCCGTGCATTGCAATATAGTTACTTTAATACCTACGGTACCACCTTGCGCGGACTTGAGATCAACCATGACATCGATGCACGCGATTACCTGGATTACGTCCACGATGTACCGGTTGAAAAGATCCTTTCCCCTGATCCGAATTTGCATGCCATCCTGACCGGCTACCCCCAGCGTAAAGTGATCTTCACCAACTCGGATAAAAAACACACCCAGCGGGTCTTGACCCATATCGGTATCGCCGATTTAATTGATGGCACAGTTGACGTCCAGGATATCGCCCCTCATTGCAAGCCGCAGCCGGAAGCGTTCAAAATTGCCTTGGACCTCTTAGGGGGGATTCATCCGGATGAGTGCTTGTTTATCGATGATTCTCTGAAAAACATCGAAACAGCTGCCGGGTTGGGCATGTCAGTTGTACATGTCAATGAAAAGAAACAACCCTCCCTTCTCTATCCAACGATCCGCAATTTGAAAGAATTACCGGGGGTATTCTCGATCAACGGAATATTACAATACCCCACCCTCTGATTCACTCCTAAATCTAATTCATTGTTAATCATTTTGTGATAATCTTGTCCCAGCTTTTCGTTTTAGATGGAGTATTGAATGAATCCGAAAATTAAATACACTTTAATCGGTTGTGTCAGCGTGATCCTGCTTTTGGGCATGTTTTCGAGCGGATTACTGGTAGGTTGGGCTTTCCCGATTGGTTCGGGGAGAGGTATCAGTGGTTTGTTGAATCCATCCGCAACCACTTCCGCTACCCCGTTTAATAGCGGCACGGAAACCAACCTGCAAACCCTGTTCAAGCCGTTCTGGCAAACCTGGCAGGTGATCCACGATGATTATGTTGATCAACCCGTCAACGACACCACTCTCATGCAAGGCGCCATCCGTGGCATGATGGACTCGCTCGGCGATCCGCACACCTCCTACATGAACCCTGAACAATATAAACTCGAGGAAGGGGTACTGTCAGGTGAATATGAAGGCATCGGCGCCTATATAGACACAACCGGTGAGTATGTGGAGATCATTTCGCCCATCACCGGGTCACCGGCCGATAAAGCCGGGCTGAAAGCAGGCGATCTGATCATCGGGATTGACGGTGAGGATATGACTGGTATATCCGGGGATATCGTTCACTCGAAAGTTATCGGTCCTTCCGGATCGCAGGTGACCCTGACCATCCGGCGCGGCGGGGTGGATAAACCCTTCGATGTGACAATCACGCGTGCCAAGATCTCGGTGCCCAGTGTCGAGAGCAAGACTCTCGAGGATAACCTGGCTTACATCCGGATCAATATTTTTGGAGATGATACCACCAAGGAACTACGTTCGCAGTTGGGCGATCTACTCAAAGCCAACCCGCGAGGACTGGTGCTCGATCTGCGTGGCAACGGCGGCGGATATCTGGACACCGCCATCCAGGTCGTTTCCGAATTTGTCGACAAGGGTGTGGTGGTCTACGAGGAATACGGTGACGGAACCCGCCACGAATACAAAGTTCAATCCGGCGGTATGGCGACAGAGATCCCGCTGGTTGTGTTGGTGGATGAGGGTACGGCTTCAGCATCCGAGATCACGGCCGGAGCCATCCAGGATTACGGGCGCGGTAAAATCGTTGGCACCACCACCTATGGCAAGGGTTCAGTCCAGAACTGGATAGCACTGATCAACGACCAGGGCGCCATACGGGTGACCATCGCCCGCTGGCTGACCCCCAACGGCAGGCAGATCAATAAAGTCGGCATCCAGCCGGATTACGTGATAAAGTTCTCGGAGCAGGATATCACCGATAAAAAGGACGTCCAGCTATTGAAAGCCATTGAAGTGCTTAACGAGATAATTTCTGGTAAACTAAAATAAACTTTAGAAATAATGGAAGGAACAGAGATGACAACCTCCCCTCTTTTTTACAACCTGGATTATATGCTGTGCATGATACCAGCATTCATTCTAATGGCCATTGCCCAAATTTCAGTCAGTTCGGCTTACCGTAAATGGAGCCGGGTGGCTGCCAGCAGTGGTTTCACCGGTGTGGCTACCGCCCAAAAGCTGATTGCCCAAAATAACCTGGTGGGTGTCAGTGTAGAGGGAGTGGGTGGAACGTTGACCGACAACTATGACCCGCGCAGTAAGGTGCTCCACTTATCACAGGCAGTAGCAACCAGCCCATCGATTGCCTCGGTAGCAGTCGCAGCCCACGAGCTCGGACATGCTCTTCAGGATCAGCAAGGTTATTTACCGCTTAAGCTGCGCGCATTAATGGCACCGGCAGTCGGCATCGGCTCCTATCTGGGATGGATCCTGCTAGTCGTTGGCATGGCAATCAACTACAGTGGGTTGGCCTGGCTCGGTGTCGCTGTCTTTGCATTGGGTTTCCTGTTCGCCCTGGCTACCGTTCCGGTCGAGATGAACGCTTCTGCACGTGCCAAAAAGATGCTGTCTGACTCAGGGATCATCACCAGTGGAGAGGAAGCGCGCGGCGTCAACAGTGTTTTAAATGCGGCAGCGCTGACCTATATCGCAGCGCTTGCCACAGCAGCCATGCAATTGTTATATTTCGTTTCGATGGTACTCGGCATGAGCCGGCGTCGGAGTTAACAACTCAATCCATCGACGGCCAGCAGTTTATGGTGTCAGAACCAATTTTTACAGCTGACCCACCCCGGTCAATATCATCGACCAATTGATAGGAATTTAGGCCGGTATCGACCAGCTTCAGATATTTTCCTGCCAAATAGCGGGAAAAATGGAAGGACTGCCAGGATGTATCCTGGCGGTCTTGCTTAATCGCCTCACGCCGGCAAGCCAGCACTGCCCCCAGTTGATCGTGCGTCATAACAGGGAAACTCACGTCTTGAAACGCCTTTACCAGATTGGGGACTGCATCGCTCGACAATGTCGTCAGATATTGTGCATCCAGCTCCTGAGTGGTGTAATCCGGCTGCAAATTGAGTTTGACGATCATTGCATCCGGGTTGATGACGTTTAGTGTGAAACCAAATCCGAGGAACACCAGCAATGCTGACATCCCAAACACACGCGGCTTGTTGATCAGTTCGAGCACCAGGGTCGTCACCAGCAAAACACCCAACCAGATCATCAACACATGTGTTTGCAATCGGATGCGGGTGAAGCCATATGCATTCTCATACAACATCAGGCGTTGGAAGGCGGAAAACAGGATCACAACGACCAGTAAAACCAATAGAGTACCCAATGCGGAAAAGGCCCGGCGCTGGTTTGTGGTCTCGCGTTTCGTAACACTGGTCAGAGCAAACAGCAGTGCCAGACTGATGAATGTTACACCGACCAGTTCGTTGAAGCCTTTGCGGGCATACTCGGCAAACGTATAGCCGTCAATGACGATATTGGATTGCCCGCCAAAAAAATACTGGAACTGGACGATCACGAATGCCAGGAACACGAGGTTGACCGCTGCAAGGACGATGACACTCTGGATCCAATCCAGGAAGGGTGGCAACCAGGGCTTCCCGACCCCGATCAACTTGCGTTCCCGGCTGGCTGTAATAGCGTGCAGGATGACACCGATCAGCAGATAAGCCAGAATGATGATATAGCAGGCACGAAAGAGGTATTCACCCCATTTTTCGATTCTGAATAAGGCGAAGAAGTCATTGACCTTCACGGAGAAGATCGGATCAGCCGCTGCCAGCAGGGCGATCAAGGCTGCCACCACAGGAATAGCGATCAGGATGCCGGCCATCACAGACCAGAACGTTATCTTTTTACCGGGTTGGGAATTTTTATCCTTGTTGTCTGCGGGTTTGGCAGATAAAAACCTGATCGGATTGGCAAAAGCTGCACCCGCCAATCTAAGCGCACCCATAAAATAATCACTCAGACTGTATTGGTGCCAAAGCCCATTCTCGAAGGTCAATAATAGCAGTGCCATGCCGGTAACGGTCAATATTAAATTGATAAATGTAACGAAAGGCTGTTCTCGAATGGATGTCATTACGGCAAAGAACAGAGTGACAGCCAACAAAATCAGGGTGGGAAGAACAGGTTTGACCTTCTCACGCCATGCCAACCAGACCAGACCGATGAGGAAGACAATCGCAAAGATCGGGAATGATACGCCTGGAGTTTTCTTATAAAACAGTTGATCGAAAATCCATGCAATTGCAATCGAAACCAGAATAAGACTTGAGCGATGTTTGATGTTCATTTTATTCCTTTGATTGTTGAGGATGCCTGCTCGATGGCCGCGAGAAACACATCCACCATGTGTTCGACATTGATCTCGTCGCGCACGATCCGGAAGGACTCTTCACCCATTTTACGCAAGCGGCTGATGTCAGACAGGGCTACAACGAGCACATTCGTCAGGTCGGCAACTGTGTCATTTTCCAGCAGCCAGCCGTTCGATCGACGAACCAGGTCCGCTTGCGTCCCATCCGCAACACCGGCGATCACCGGCAAAGCATACGTCATCGCCTGCTGCAGCGCCAGACCTCCCGTGCCGGGCAGGACGAACAAATCCGCTGCCTGGAACCAGGGCGCCAGAGCTTCATCGTGGATGCCGCCCGGGAATTCCGTCCCGGGATAATTCACTCGAGCAAGCTCTTCCAGCTCCGCCCGTGCAGGTCCATCGCCAATGATCACCAGCCGCGGCTGCAGCCGTTCCGGCAATTGTGCACATGCCAGGATGAGACTGTCAACTTTCTTGCGCGGTTGAAGTCGCCCGACGAACAGGATGATGGGTTTCCCATCCGGATGGAGCGACCGGTTGGGGGGTTGCCAAGAGGGACGCAGCGCAACAGCATTCTGCGCCACTAATATCCTCTCACGCGGAAAACCCAGCCTTCCATACTGGTCTGCGCCTGACTGGCTGTAGGTGATGAGGGCATCGAACTGATGGATGAACCTGGCACGCAATCCGGATTGCACCCCGCCTCCGGGCGCTCCCAGACCCCATCCGATCACCGGGCGTTGCCGGGCATGCATCCAGCGCACTGCTTGTGGAGTGGAAAGGTAACGTGGGTTGGCCTCAGCGATCAAAGCATCCGGGTCGCTTTCAGACAACCAGCGTTTCACACCGTCCTGCCACCAGAAGAAACTTTTCCCTTGAGAGATATGCAGGTTTCTGGTCATGGTCAATTCGATACCGTTCAGGCTCCCAGCCGGTTGGATCGATTCTGATGGGCGCGGCTGTCCGGCGAGCAGGAACAGACCTTTAATGCACCGGGTTGCCAGCGCCTCAAAGAATGTCTTGCGATAACTGGGTAAAACTCGTTGCAGGAGTGCCAGGCGGCCATCGAACATACTGTAGGTCATCCAATCTCTCAAAGACTATCCTGGTACTATCAAATGCTGTCCCAGGTCTTGCAATACCTATCGACCATTTCGTCCAGACTGAAACGCTTTTCGGCAAGTGTCCGTGCAGCCTGACGATACTTTCCATTATTTTTTAATACATCCACGCAGGCATCCGCCAGCGCTGAGACATCCGGCGGTTCGAGCCGCCAGACATTTCCCCCATATGGAACGATCCTGCCCGAACCGCCCGTCACCAGCTCCCGCAGGGCACCCGTATCAAAGGCAACCACCGGCAAGCCGCAGGCCAGCGCCTCGATAACCGCATTCGGACAGGCAGCGTTCAGATCGGCGGAAAAGAAGGCATGCGCAGAGCGGTCCAATTCAGGGATCTCCCTGCGGCTGACCACGCCCATCCATTCTATCTCGCAAGCGTTCTTTTCGGTTATTTGATTCTTCAAACGGTCGGGAACTTCTCCGACCACTCGCAGAATGACAGGCAAATGATGCCTGTGCTGTAATTGCCCGGTGAGCATATCGGCATTTTCAAGCCCCATATGATAGCCACCACCCAGCCGTCCCTCGACCAGCAGCAGACGGAAATGGTCAACCGGTAACTCTCCGGGACCCTTGGGGGTATAGAACTCCAGATCGACACCGTTATGGATGATGACAGCCGGTTTACCCGGATCGCCATAGCGTTCTTCCCACCACCGCCTGACAAACCGGCTTTGATAGACAATGCGATCGGCAAGGTTGCGACGGATATGGGCGATGATCCAGTTATTTATTTCAGCCCTCAGAAAATGACGAACCCCCGTGTAACGCCGGCGGTGGAGCCAGTTGATTCCATCGAGGCGTTGGACGATCAAAGCTCCACGTTGCCGCGCAAGGCCCAGGTCTCTGAAACGGCGTGTTCCGCCGACCACCAGGATAACATCCACGCCAGGGTCGCGAAGATCGTAGGTGTATTCGATCCCCCGGGTTGACAGGCTGCCGGTTAATTTTGCCTGAAAACTGGCAGTACCCCCCAACCCCTTCAGTTTTGGAACCAGACAGATCTTATGATGGGTCTTGCCGGTCATTGGATTCGGGATTGTTCCAGCAGACGGGCAACGATGCGTCCGGCGGCATGCCCGTCACCGAACGGGTTAACCGCCTTTGCCATCGCCTGATGGACGACCGGGTCATCCAGCAGCCGCCTGCATTCCGCAACAATGCGGGAAGGATCGGTACCGACCAGCCTGAGCGTTCCGGCTTCGATGCCTTCAGGGCGTTCGGTGACCTCGCGCAACACCAGGGTTGGGATGCCCAATCCGGGCGCTTCTTCCTGGATGCCGCCCGAATCGGTCATCACGAGTATGGCATGTTTCATCAGATGCACCAGAGGCAGGTAGTCAAGCGGTGGAATCAATTTCACGTTGGTAATACCCGAAAGAAGGTCATATACCGGTTTCTGGACGTTGGGATTGAGGTGCACGGGGTAAACAAAAGCAACCTGATCACGATAGGTCTCAGCCAGTTGAGCAATCGCCTCACAAATCGCTTCCAGTGGCTTGCCAAAGTTCTCACGCCGGTGGGCGGTGATGATCACCAACCTTTTATCGCCGCCGGTCACTCCCAACTCGCTCAGGAGCTGTTTAACCTCAGAAGGCTCCGGTTCCGCGCTGATGGTTTTAAGAGCGTCGATAACCGGGTTACCGGTGACAGCGATTATATCGGGAGATATGCCTTCATTAATTAAATTTTGACGATTCTGTTCGGTCGGGGCAAAATGCAGATCGACGATCACACCGGCCACCCTGCGGTTTATTTCTTCCGGGAATGGCTGCAGCTTGTTGCCGGTGCGTAAACCTGCTTCGACATGAGCAACTTTGATCTGCCGATAAAAAGCCAGCAAGGCGGTCGCCACTACCGTTGTGGTGTCTCCCTGTACTATTACCCAATCCGGGCGGGTTCGAACAAGCAGCGGGTCAAGGTTGGTCAGGATTGCGGCCGAGATCTCTGCCAAACTTTGATTGGGTTGCATCAAGTTGAGATCGTAATCCGGTACGATCTGAAACAGGTTCAATACCTGATCGAGCATCTCGCGGTGTTGAGCGGTTACACACACCTCCGAGTCGATCGCGGGGTGCTTTTTTAGTTCGCGGATGACAGGTGCCAGTTTTACCGCCTCGGGACGTGTTCCAAAAACCGTCAAAACTTTCAATTTTTTCAATTCTTTTTCCCGACTCCAAGACGAGTGAGTTGGAATCCGGCTTCAGACCAACGCGCAGGATCCCAACAGCCGACCGTATCAATGGCTATGCGCCCGGGCATCATACTGCCGACCTGCCGGGGATCCAGCTTACAAAATTGGGTATGCGCGACCAGTAATACCACCGCATCGGCATTTTCCAATGTATCCTCAAGGGAATCGGCATGAGGGACATCCTCCAAATCCAGGTCGGGCTTGAACGGTTCGAACGCGATCAGCGTGGCACCGCCCTCCTGGATCATGTACGCAATCTCGATGGCCGGACTCTCGCGCAGGTCGTCCACATTGGGCTTGAAGGCCAGACCGAGCACGGCTATGCGCTTGCCGATCATCGTACCCAGGGCGCGTTCGATCAATTTAAAGGTGAATTCCGGTTGGGCATCGTTGACCTCGCGTGCAGTGCGGATGAGCGGGGTGATCTCGGGAGCAGCCTCAACCAGGAACCAGGGATCGACGCTGATGCAGTGACCACCGACGCCGGGTCCCGGTCTCAGGATATTAATGCGTGGATGCCGGTTGGCGATGGAAATGGCTTCCCACACATCCACACCCAGCCTGTCTGCCAGGCGGGCGAATTCATTGGCAATGGCAATGTTGATGTCACGCGTGGTGTTTTCCATCAATTTGACCATCTCGGCCGTGGTGGCATCTGTCAGGATGATCTCACCGGTCACAAAAGTTTTATACAACGCTTTGCCGGCTTTGGTGGAGGCAGCATCCACACCGCCAATGACGCGTGGGTTCGACGACAGTTCTTTTATGATCTGACCGGGTAACACCCGCTCGGGGGTATATGCCAGCAGAAAGTCTTTCCCGGCTTTCAAGCCGGACAGTTCCAGAATCGGCGCAACGATATCTATCGTCGTCCGCGGTGGCGAGGTTGATTCGAGCATTACCAGATTGCCCTTTTTCAGGTGGGGCACGATGGATGTGGCGGCAGATTTTACAGCCTCCAGGTCGGCCCGTTTATCCTTGGTGATCGGGGTGGGGACGGCAATAATGAAAGCATCTGCCGGTTCAACTTCATGCGACAGTTTCAGATCGCCAGACCGGACTGCCTGTTCGACCAGCGCTTTCAAACCGGGTTCATAAATATGAAGCTCGCCTTTCTCCAACGTTTCGACGATTGCGGGATTGATATCCATGCCGGTGACTTTCACACCGTGGGTTGCAAGCGTGCTGGCGATGGGCAAACCGATGTACCCCAGTCCAAGCACACATACCTTGTTGAATTTCACGCTATCTCCTTGTCACTTTAGTGCCATAGATTATCCCATAAACGCAATCAATCGGGGAGGGAAGGCGATTTTAGGGTAGCCAAAGTCCATCCGGCGACCACTTGACATAGAACGAATGTTCGTGTATGATTATCTTAGCTCATATGAGCGAAGAATGGCTGAGAATCCAAGGAGTGACCTGTATGGCGCGAAAAAAAATGGGGTTGACCGACCGGCATAAAAGGATCCTGGCTTTTCTGGATAGCTACCAGAAAAAATCTGGTTATCCACCCTCCATCCGCGAGATTGGTGAACACACCGGAGTGAGTTCCACTTCGGTGGTCAACTATTATCTCGACCAGTTGGAGGAAGCCGAATATATCGCGCGAGAAAGCAATATCTCGCGTGGTATTCGCATCCTGAAAACCTTCGGCGATTCGGTCGCAACCAGCGCCAAAGATGCTGCCTCAGCAGTTGGTGAGATGCTGCGCATCCCCGTGGTGGGCAGGATCGTGGCAGGTTCACCCATCCCGGTACCCTCCTCTGACTTCAGTCACTTCGACCCTGATACCGGTATCAACATCGCCCGCTCCATGCTTCCGGCGCGTGAAAAAACCGATGAGCTCTTTGCTCTTGAAGTACACGGCGACTCGATGGTGGATGCGATGGTGAACGACGGCGACCTGGTGATCATGAAAAAGATCAACAGCGCCAATAACGGAGACATGGTGGCGGTTTGGCTGCGCGACCGTGATGAAACCACCCTTAAATATTTCTTCCTGGAGGGCGGCCGGGTGCGCTTGCAACCTGCAAATCCGACCATGAAACCGATCTTTATCGAGGATCCTGCCACGGTGGAAGTCCAGGGCAAAGTTGTGCTGGTCATCCGGCAGCTTGATGTAAATTAAACAATTTTGGCTTAAATAAAAAAGATCCAGAACGTTCTGGATCTTTTTCGTTAATACTAACGCTTAGACGATCTCGACCACAGCGCCGGCGGTTTCAAGCTTGCTCTTGGCGTCAGCGGCAGCTTGTTTCGAGACTGCGCTCAGAACCTTGGTGCCGGGGGTTTCGGTCATGGCCTTCGCCTCCACCAGACCGAGACTGGTGAACTGGCGGATGACCTTGATGACCTCGATGCGTTTCGGGCCGGCGTCCTTGAGGACGACGTCGAATTCTGTCTTCTCTTCAACGGCTTCGGCGGCGATAGCGGGAGCTGCGGCAACCGCGGCTACGGGAGCAGCGGCGGAAACGCCCCATTTTTCTTCCAATTTCTTGACCAGTTCAGCGGCTTCCAGAACAGAAAGTTTGCCGAGTTCGTCAACGATTTTATCGATATCTGCCATTTTAATTCTCCTTGATTATTTCCTTGCGGAAGTATGTTTTGATTAATTGGCTGCCGGGGCAGCGCTTTTCTCAGAATAAGCCATGACAACCGCGGCCAGCGAGCGGGCCGGTTCGGCCAGGGTGCGCACCAGTTTGGAAGCCGGTGCCATGATCGTCCCAAGCAATTTAGCCTGCAAAACGGGCAGCGGGGGCAGGTTTGCCAGCGCTTTCACCTCGTTGGCTGTCAGGGGTTGGGTGCCAAGGAAACCGCCTTTGATCTGCACTGTTTCCAATCCCTTGGTGAAATCGGCAAACACTTTTGCCAGACCGGGCGGGTCCTGTGGTGTAAATCCGAGCAGGGTCGAGCCTTCCAGCAACTCCGGCGCAGGGGAAATGCCTGCGTTCTTCATCGCAATCGTGAAAAGTGTATTCTTTACCACGTGAATTTCGGATCCGCTATCACGCGCTTTGGCACGCAGGGCGTCGATGGCTTTCATGGTCACACCCGAATAGGATGCCAGGTAGATCGCCTGGCTGTTCTTGATCCACTCGGTGTAATCAACAACAAGTTTGTCTTTATGCTTCCTTGAAAAAGCCAATGTTCTTTCGCCTCCTTTCGCGAAATATAAAAAGTCTTTGTCTGGTTCCGCCAGACAAAGACTTTTCAACCCGGTTGGGGGTAGTTTTACATTCAGTCTTTACCTCGGCGGGGAATTAAGCCCTGATCGGGCACCAGCTGTCTACGGTAGGGTTGCGATTATATCACAAAATTATTCTGTCGACTCCATGGAAAGTGCCAGGTTGGTGTCAAGCTTGACACCGGGCCCCATCGTGGAGGTGATGGTCGCGTGCTTGATATAGGTGCCTTTGGCGGCTGCCGGTCGCGCCTTCTTGATGGCTTCCATCAGCGCCGAGAGATTCTGGTGTAGCTGCTCGACCGTGAAAGAGACCTTGCCAATCGAAACGTGAATATTGGCGGACTTGTCAAGGCGGAACTCCACGCGCCCTGCTTTGGCTTCATTAATAACCCGGGGTAAATCCTCAGGGCCGACCACCGTGCCGGCTTTTGGGTTGGGCATCAAGCCGCGCGGACCGAGCACTTTACCGAGTTTGCCGGCTTTGCCCATCATATCCGGGGTCGAGATGGCGACATCGAAATCCGTCCATCCTCCGGCGATCTTGTTGATTATCTCATCGCTGTCGGCAACGATATCTGCGCCGGCTTTCTGGGCGATGGTCGCGCCTTCGCCCTGGGCAAATACCAATACGCGGACGGTCTTACCCAAACCGTTGGGCAGAACGACCACATCACGGACCATCTGGTCAGCCTGGCGCGGGTCGAGACCCATACGCAGGTGCAGTTCGACCGTGCTGTCGAATTTTGTGTAGGAAGTCTCCTTGACCAGTTCAATTGCCTTGCGCGGTTCATATAATGCGTCCAGGTCGACTTTTTCTAATGCTGCTTTGTACTTTTTACCATGCTTTGCCATTGTTGCTCCTGTGTGGTGATAACGGGCAATGCCCTCCCACCAAATTAATCCTCAACCGTGATGCCCATATTGAGGGCAGTGCCTTCGATCTGACGCATCATGCTTTCGATTTCGATCGTATTCATATCCTTGGCTTTGATCTCAGCGATTTCGCGGATCTGGGCGTGGGTGACCTTGCCAACCTTGTTGCGGTTGGGCTGGTCGGAACCTTTTTCGATACCGGCTGCCTTGCAGAGCAGGACCGAGGCGGGTGAGGATTTGAGGACGAAGGTGAACGATCCATCGGTGTACACGCTGATCTCGGCGGGGATGATCTCTCCCGGCCGGCTCGAGGTGCGCGCGTTGTAGTCCTTGCAGAATGCCATGATGTTGATGCCATGACCTGCCAGGGCCGGACCGATGGGGGGCGCCGGATTGGCTTTCCCGGCTTCGATTTGTAAACGTACTATTGCTTTTAATTTCTTTGCCACTTTTTACTCCTTTGTGGTTTTAGCGGGTTATTGGGAGAACCCTCCCACGCTTGCCAACTGAGTTAAGCTTTTTCCACCTGCAGGAAATCCAGCTCCACAGGTGTTTCACGCCCGAAGAAGTTCACCATGACGCGAACCTTCGAGCGTTCCATATCGATTTCTGCAACGGAACCGCGGAAATCATTGAACGGTCCGTCGATGATACGCACGCGCTCACCGGCTTTGTAAGACACCTTGACATGCGGCGCCTCGGCTTCCATGCGTTTGAGGATCTGAGTGACCTCTTCGGGTCGCAACGGCGTGGGGTCATTGCCCATGCCGACGAAGCCGGTCACACCCGGGGTGTTGCGGACGACAAACCAGGACTCATCGGTCAGGATCAAATTGACCAGCACATAACCCGGGAATACGTGACGTTCTACAGTCCGGCGCTTGCCTTCCTTGACTTCGATCTCCTCCTGGGTCGGGATGACCACGTCGAAGATCTTGTCCTTCATGCCCATCGATTCGATGCGCTGCTCCAGGTTATGCCGGACCTTGTTCTCATAACCGGAGTAGCAGTGGATGACATACCACGCGCGCGAATCATCAGGGGACTCGGCTTCAACCGAAGCGATGATCTCCGACAGTGGTTTTTCACCCTCAATGGGCGGGAGTTCCTCGCCATTTGCAGGCGCAGGTACGCTGGTGGAGGGATGTGCGGGTTCGACAGGCGCGCTGATATCTCCGCCAGTGGGCTGAGTTAATTCAGCCGGTTCTTCGGGCAGATCCATATCAGACGTTATGCCATCAATATCCTGCATTTTTCATCACTTTCCAGTTCGGTCAGTAATTCAAGTCTTCTCAGGTAACCAGGGAGGTGATCACGGTTGAGAAGACGAAATCCAATATTCCCAGGATGGCTGCCATGACCAGCATTACCAGGAGGACGACTTTGGTCAGGTTCCAGGTCTCCTGGGTGGTAGGCCAGTTTACCTTGCGCAGTTCACCGATGGTTTCTCTGAACCAGCGGGTCATACGGTTGGTTTTCGTTACGTTATCAGTCACAACAACCTCCTCGTTCTTACGTTCAAAACGCCGCCAGTTGACGACGGCGTTTTTCATCCTTCAAAGGCAGGCCAGGCAGGACTTGAACCCACAACATCCGCTTTTGGAGAGCGGCGCTCTACCAAATTGAGCTACTGGCCTGTATTCGTTAATGGCGCCAACATTTAAGTATACACCATTAACGATGGTGATACTCTACTTCGTCTCGCGGTGTAACGTGTGTTTCTTACAACGCGGGCAATACTTGTTCATTTCCATCCGGTTCGGATCATTACGCCGATTTTTTTCAGTGGTGTAGGTTCTTTCCTTGCACTCTGAGCATGCCAGTGTGATCACCGGTCGAACATCTTTCTTTTTTGATGCCATGTTACTCTCGTGACAGCCGGTTTAGCCGGTCTGTCTCTCCTTGCCTATGCAATGATCTTGGTGATAACGCCAGCGCCGACGGTCAGACCGCCTT
Source organism: uncultured Chloroflexia bacterium (assembly GCA_963701225.1). Taxonomy (GTDB): domain Bacteria; phylum Chloroflexota; class Anaerolineae; order Anaerolineales; family Anaerolineaceae; genus JAFGXF01. Next base: position 3,077,588 of record OY969578.1, read on the forward strand.
CGCGGATGGCGAATTTGGAACCCTGCTCCAGCGCCACGGGGATGATCAACTCAACCTCGAGGTTGACATCGTCACCGGGCATGACCATCTCGACACCTTCCGGCAGCTTGATGTTGCCGGTCACATCCATCGTGCGGATGTAGAACTGCGGGCGATACCCGGTGAAGAACGCCTTGTGGCGCCCACCTTCCTCGCGCTTCAACACGTACACCTGGCTGTTGAACTTGGTGTGCGGCGTGATGCTGCCGGGTTTGGCAACCACCTGTCCGCGCTCCACATCGGTGCGCTCGATGCCACGCAACAGCAGGCCCAGATTGTCGCCTGCCATGCCTTCATCCAGCAGCTTGTGGAACATCTCTACACCCGTCACCACCGAGTTCTTCGTCTTTTCCTGCAGACCCACGATCTCTACCGGTTCGCCAACCTTGATCTTGCCGCGGTCGACACGACCGGTTACCACCGTGCCTCGACCCTTGATCGAGAACACGTCTTCGATCGGCATCATGAACGGTTTGTCCAGCGCGCGCACCGGTTCGGGGATGTATTCATCCACCACCCGCAGCAATTCCTTGATGCTGGCGTATTCCGGCGCGTTCGGGTCGGTCGACTTGCTCTCCAACGCCTGCAGCGCGCTCCCGCGCACGATCGGGATCGTGTCGCCCGGGTAGCCGTAGCCGGTCAGCATTTCACGCAGTTCCAGCTCCACCAGCTCCAGCAACTCCGGGTCGCTCATCTGGTCGATCTTGTTCAGGTACACCACGATGCTCGGCACTTCCACCTGGCGCGCCAGCAGCACGTGTTCCTTGGTCTGCGGCATCGGACCATCGGGCGCTGCCACCACCAGGATCGCACCGTCCACCTGCGCCGCGCCCGTGATCATGTTCTTGATGTAGTCGCGGTGCCCGGGCATGTCCACGTGGGCATAGTGACGCTTATCCGTCTCGTATTCCACATGCGCAATGTTGATCGTTATGCCGCGCGCTTTCTCTTCCGGCGCGTTGTCGATCGAATCATACGCTCGAAACTCCGCTTTCCCCAGGAACCCGCTATACTTCGTGATCGCGGCGGTCAGGGTCGTCTTGCCGTGGTCGATGTGTCCCATCGTCCCGACGTTCATATGTGGCTTGGATCGATCAAATTTTTGCTTCGCCATTTGCTTCTCCTTCTCACTCTTTTCTTTTCATCTTTCGGCTGGTTGAGCCCTCAATGGGAGTTGAACCCATGACCCCGCCCTTACCAAGGGCGTGCTCTACCAACTGAGCTATGAGGGCTGGCCGAAACCACGCTCCCATTTCTGAAAGCAGTGGACGGTGGGGGATTCGAACCTCCGAAGGCGTCTGCCAACTGATTTACAGTCAGTCCCCTTTGGCCACTTGGGTAACCGTCCATTTTCAACCCGTTGCAGGGTCGCAATCGGGGCAGTGGAAAACACTGCACCCAATTGCCAGATTGCAACGTGAGCCGACGATGGGAATTGAACCCATAACCTACCACTTACAAGGCGGTTGCTCTGCCGGATTGAGCTACGTCGGCGCGATTATTAAAGTCCAAATTAAGCGGCGCAAATTATACCAAATGCCGCGGCGTGGAGCAAGGACACGGCTCCACTTACCCAAGACAAGAGAGTTTATCAGATGAACGGAATAGCGTCAAGGAAATTCCACTTGATTTGATGTCGGTCTCACGATCCTGTTAATAAACAGCCTGCCAAACAGGCAGACTGTTTAAATTCCTTTATGGGCAGCACCCATTATTGGCTCCTGATCTTCGCTCCCAGGTCCGTTTCGAGCGCCTTGATGATGCGCTGGCGGATCTGAGCAGCATCCTTGTCGGTCAGGGTGCGGTCCAACGCCTGGTAGGTCAGGCTGTACGCCAGGCTCTTTTTACCCTGCCCGACCTGCTCGCCGTGGTAGACGTCGAAAAGGCGGACTGCAGTGAGCAGCGATCCGCCTGCCTGGCGGATGGTCGCCTCGACCTTTCCAGCCGGGGTGGCTTCATCGATGATCATGGCGATGTCTTCCAGAATGGGCGGGTAGGCGGGCACCGCCCGGGTCTCCTGCCGCACCGGCATCACCTCCAGCAGCGCCTCGAGGTCGAATACGGCTGCCAGCACGGTTTTCCCGACAAAATCGAACTTTCCGGCAACCAGCGGGTGTAACTCGCCAAAATGACCCAGCTCTTTGCCCTGCGCCAGCACCCGCGCACATTTGCCCGGATGCCAGGCGGGTGCTTCACCCGACTCGAATGTGGCCGTTATATGCGCGCCCTGCAGTAACTGCTCCACGGCGCCCTTCAGGTCATAGAAATCCATCATTTGATCATCCTGGCGATCAAAGGCAGGTTCATCCTTGCACCCGGCCATCGCCAGGACGAGTTGCTGTGGTTCCTCCGGCAATGTTTTGGCATCCTGGTAATGATAGACCGGTCCGACCTCGAAGATCATCAGGCTGTCGCGGCTGCGCGCATTACTCTCGACGATCTCCAGCACGGAGGGCAGCAGTGCGCGGCGCATCACCACCCGCTCGGGGGTGATCGGGTTCTTCAAGCGCACGTATTCGACCTTGTCCGGTACCTGACCTGGTGGAAAGACCCTGGCTTCGCGCTCGGGAGTGGTCAGCCGGTAGGTGATCACTTCCTGAAAGCCCATCCTGGCCAGCAGGTCTCTCAGCTTTTCCTCCCGATCCAGCGACAGGTTGCCGTACTGCGGGGGCAAGGGGTCCGCGAGGCGCGTGGTGGGAATGTTATCGTAGCCGTACAGGCGGGCAACCTCTTCGATAAGGTCAGCCTTGCCGATCAGACCTTCGCCAATCTCCATGCGATGGCCGGGGGATTGGACCGCGATCGCCTTGCCCTTGACCGTGCAGGTGAATTCCAGACGGGTTAGAAGTTCGGCAATCTCCTTGGCGCTCAATTGGATGCCCAGGCTGCGGGTCACATCTGCTTCGGTCAATGTGACCAGCGGGTCCTTGTAGGGCTGCGGGTAACTGTCGATCAGGTCAGCGGCGATCTCGCCGCCCGCCCAGGCGCTCATCTTATCCAGCCCCAGCCGGACGCCCAGCGGCGCCATCTCGGGGTGGATGCCGCGGCTGAAGCGGTATGCCGCTTCAGATTGCAGCTTTTGTGCTGCGACCGTTTTACGGATATTAATGAAGTTCCACGAAGCGCCTTCCAGCAGGACGTTGGTGGTCTTATCGCTAACCTCGCTCTCGACGCCGCCCATCACACCGGCGATCGACAGCGCACCGGCCGTGTCGGTCACCAGCTCCGTGAAATCATTCAGAACTCTCTCGACCCCATCCAGAGTGGTCAGCTTCTCCCTGGGTTTGGCGGTGCGGGTGATGATGGTGGGGGTTTTACCGCCTGCCCGTTTGACCAGCACGTCGTAGTCGAAGGCGTGCAGCGGTTCGCTGGTTTCGAGCATGACGTAGTTGGTCGCATCCACCACCGCGTTGATCGGGCGCATGCCCGCCAGTTTCAGGCGGCGCTGAACCCAGTAGGGGCTGGGAGCGATGGTCACGTCTCTGACCAGACCGAGCACAAAGCGCGGGTTGAGCGAGGGGTCTACAATTTGGATCGCAACTTTGCCCTGGATGCTTTCTCCAATCACCTTTTGTTTCATTTGAGGCTGGCGTAGCGGCAGTTTGAGCATGGCAGCGATCTCGCGCGCGATGCCGAGCATGCTGGCGTTGCGGATCATATTAGGCAGTATGGCGATCTCCAGCACGGCATCGCCCATGTACTCTGCCAGCGGCATGCCGACCGGCGCATCATCGTCCAGGATGATCACACCCTCGTGTTCATCGGAAATGCCCAGTTCCTTCTCGGAGCAGATCATGGAATACGACTCGACGCCGCGGATCCTGGCGGGTTTCAGGGTGGTCAATACCTGACCGGTCTGGTGCCCGTCGTAGATGCGCGCGCCCTCCCTGGCATACGCCACCTTGAGCGGCTTCTCCAGCGGACCCTTACCCTTGTAGTCGAACAGGTTGGGGGCGCCGGTCAGGGCGGTATGTTCCTTCTCGCCATCGAACAACCGACACAGCACCAGCCGGTCGGCATTCGGGTGCGGCAGCACCTCATCCACCCGCCCGACCACGAGCTTGTCGGGTTCCCAGGCCAAGCCGCTGATGGTCACCTCGTGGCATTCCGAAGCCGTCCCCCCGAGGGGGTGCTTCGCGAGCAATCCGCTTGCCTGACCGGAAGAAGCTGCCAGACCGACCATCTGGATGCCCTCGACTTCCAAACCGGTCATGGTCAGGCGCAGCGCCAGTTCCTCTACGGAAATGGGAATATCAACGAAATCTTTAATCCAGGAAATGGGTGCTTTCATGAGAACTGCTCCAGGAAACGGATGTCATTCGACCAGAAATAACGGATGTCGCTGATGCGATTGCGCAGCATGGAAATGCGCTCGGGACCCATGCCGGCGGCAAAGCCGGAGTAGACCTCGGGGTCGTAACCGCCGTTCTGCAGCACGGTCGGGTGCACCATGCCGCAGCCCAGGATCTCGAGCCAGCCGGTGTTCTTGCAAACCTTGCAGCCGGTGCCGCCGCAGATGAAACACTCGACGTCCATCTCGCCGCTCGGTTCGGTGAAGGGGAAGTAGGAAGGGCGGATGCGCGTGCGCACCTGCTCGCCAAACATTCGCCGTGCGAAGTCGAGAAGCGTACCTTTCAGGTCGGCAAAGGTCACCTGCTTGCCAACCACCAGCAATTCGACCTGGTTGAACTGTGTCTCTGCGCGTGCGGTGACCTGTTCGTAACGGTAGACCATGCCGGGCAGGATCACGCGGATCGGCTCGGGTGCGTGCTCGCGCATGTAGCGGATCTGACCGGGCGAGGTGTGCGTGCGCAGGACGGCGCCCGGAATGTTGACGTGGTAGGTGTCCCACAGATCGCGCGCCGGGTGATGGGCGGGAATGTTGAGCAATTCGAAATTGAACTCATCCGACTCCACCTCGCGCGAGCGGTAAACCTGGAAACCCATGTCGCCGAAGATGCGGCAGATCTCCCGCAAGGTCTGGGTCTGCGGGTGCAGCCGGCCGGCACGCGGCTTGCGCCCGGGCAGGGTCACATCCAGATTCTCGTTCTCGAGCGCATGCGCCACGCGTGCCCGCTCGATCTGTTCGAGATGGTGCGTAAAGGCAGCCTCGATGGCCTGCTTGACCTGGTTGGCACGCTTGCCCATTGCGGGGCGGATCCCGGCCGGCAGGTTAGGGATCTGGCTGAAGGCCTGCATGAGCGCCGAGCTCCTGCCTAAAAAGCGGGTCTTCCAGGCGGAGAGGTCGGCATCGGTCAACAGGCGCCCAAGCGCTTCCAGCGCTTCGTCTTTCAACGCATCCAGGTCATCGGGTTGGATGGGTCTTTCGGTCATTCTCACCTCACTTGATTAAATAGCAACCCCGTCCCATCAAGGGACGGGGAACGGGGTTCCCGCGGTACCACCCTTGTTGGCTGATTAATCAGCCCACTCGGTTGCCAACGGCACAAGGCGATTGGCTGCCCTGGTAACGCCGGGTGGGCGGCTCAGACTACTTGCATATGTGTTCACCTGAGCGGCTCGGGAGTGAACTTCGTCCGGTGGATTGCCTGGTCGGGGTTTCAGTCTTACCCCGACCTCCCTGGAGGATCCTGCCGGTTTACTTTTCTCCGTCAAAGCCTTTGGTGATAGTAATTATCGTCTAATAGTGGGAAATGTCAAGTTACAGAAGGGGAAGTACGATATACTATTCGATCAAGTTTATACGAGGCTTAACTTGTTGGATTCATCACCCGCCCGCTTATTAGTGCCTGGCACTTCCTGAATAATCAATATACAAAAACCGTCTTTATCAATACCTGAACGTCACGTTAGCATAGTATTTACTACAAGTGCCGGGCACTTTTTCATGTCTAAGGTGCCAGGCACTGGTAGGAGTAAATCTGGATTAAGTGCTCTCGGATTTTGCTTAGTCTTCTTTTATTAATTCGATATCAGAATGAAGTGCCAGGCACCTATTTAATTCGCGGGGTTCATCACACGACCGACGAACAGGATCGTCCCGGTGGGGATATCCCGAATGACGAACAGGAACGGTCGGTCGACACGGAACTCGAGCGGTTGATCGACCGGCATGGAAGTCGTACCGACGATGACCACCGTGGCAGCAGCAGCTTCGGTACCGGCTTCATCCACCGCCACGAAGGCTTTGTGCAGGATGTCGCTGACATACAGGTCGCGCGCACCGTCCATGCCGGACAGATCGGCTTTGTTGGGATCAAAAGCATCCACCATACCTAGGGATTTCAAAGGCTCCACCAGGTTGAGCGAATATTCGTATTTGAATTTCGGTAGCCACAGGTTCACGTCTTTATACTCCAGACCGTTCAACAACCCGTCCGACTGCGAGACATCCAGTCCAGCTTGAACCTCAGCAAGTTTGCCCTCATCCGGCAGCAGGATGACCATCGAAAGCTGGTCCCCGGCGTAGGGCAGTTCCAGTGCCTGCAGTCCTTCTCCGGCGGCGTAGCGGAAGGTGCTATGCTGGTACATGATTGGAACCGCAACCGTGCTCCCATCCGCCAGGTGGAAATCCTGGACGCTGGTGGCATCCTTGTTGAACTCGCTTGCCCAATCCGCCTTGAAGTAAATGGCATTGGCCAGCACCAGTCTGGTAAGCATGTCTATCGCGCCCTGCGGGACGATATCCTTGATCTTCTCTTCTGTCTCGCGGCTGACCCAGTCATTGATGGCTTTGCGCGCACCCTCGGGATCAGCCTGGAAATCCGTCAGATACATGCCGGCACCGTAATTCAAAGCCAGCGTGTCAAGAAATGCGGCAATGAAGGGGAAACCCTGCTGTCCCCACAACGCATTGGCCACGTGCAGCTTGAAAGCTTTATCAGGTTCGATACCCTCGGCTTTGGCACGCGAATCCAATGCCAGCATCAACCCGTTGAAAGCCGGGTGAAGGCCGGCCTGGTCGAGATTGAAATGCATCGCCTGGGCCATCTGGGTCTCGGTCTCTCCGCGCGCGCCGGCCCAGGTCATGGCCAGCGCAGAGGAGATACTATATGGTGAATAGAAAACGTTGCCAGATTCCGTCTGGATTTGATGAAGTAGTTCCAACGCAAAGGCATTGTTCCCGCTGGCGACAGCGATGATGTCATTTTCTGCAACATCAGGCTGGGTATCGCGTGACAGGTCTGATTTAATGGCTTCCACCGGTTTCACCGGGTTACAGGCTGACAGGATCAGCGTGATGACAAATAACAGTGTAATGGTTTTTAACAAGGTATTCATAACATCCTCCAGGATTGATATCCCATAGACGCCCGTGAAATGCCATTTGTTCCCATGGGGGGCGTCTTTTCTTTATAACACCCGTGCTAAGGGTGCGAAGGACCCTTGGGGTAAAGCCACCAACATATCCGGATAATTGGCGGGTATGCTCCCTAAGAACGGGAGTCCTAAGAAAAACCCGCCCTACGTTATTTCACGCGGATTTTCATCGACAGAATTTTTCTGACAAGTCTCACACACATGCGTTCCTCGCTGGCCAACCACCAGGCGCGTGATGGGTGTGCCGCATTCCGGGCAGGGCTGCCCCTCGCGCCCATACACCCTGAAATGGTTCTGGAATTCACCTCCGCGATAAACCCAGTCGATGGTGGCGCCATTCCTGGCAATGCCTTCGGTCAAAATCGACCGGATGGCATTCAGTAGCCGTTGCGCATCATTCTCAGTGAGGCTATCCGAACGGTGCAGCGGGTGCAGTTTCGCCAGGTGCAGTACCTCGTCGGTGTAAATATTGCCCAACCCCGCCAGGAAAGTCTGGTCCAGAAGCAGCGGTTTGAGCAATCTTTTTCTCCTGATCAGGGATTTATAAAAGTTGGTTGGCGTCAGGGCTGCGTCCAACGGCTCGGGGCCGAGGGTTGATAAAATGCGCTGCGGGTCAATCGTCGCCCATACCCGCCCGAACTTGCGCGGGTCGTTGAATGCCAGCTGCATCGTCTCCCCGGCTGAATTTCGCAGCCAGAGTATCAGGCGGTCGTGCTTATCCGGCGGGAAATCGCCCATCCGGATGAGCAGGTCGCCGCTCATGCGCAGGTGGACGAGCAGCGTCACCTCCTCCAGGCAGATCATCAGGAACTTGCCGCGCCGCCCGACATCCGTGATTTTCCGACCCTTGATCAGGCGGGATAGTTTCGTCGGGGCAGGTTCCGCCAGCGTGCTCTGCCAGAAGAGTTTAACACGCTCGATCTTATAATTGAGTATGGATGGCTGTTCCGCAGTGCCTTCACGCAGGCTGCGGGCGATAGTCTCGACTTCAGGTAATTCCGGCATGTATTATGGGATTATTCGCCGAACATCTCACCGACCGACCGACCTTCATTGGCACGGCAGATCACCTCACCCAGCAGGTCTGCCACCGACAGGACCACCAGACGATCACTGAAGTGAGCTGCCAGTTTGGGCGGGATCGGGATGGTGTTGGTGGTGATGAATTGTGTTACCGGCAGTTCCGACAACTTTTTGGCTCCTGTCTCGGTCAGAGCCGCATGCACAAAGACCATGTAGACGTCGCGCGCACCATTGCTCTTGAGCAGTTCAACCGCCTGGGCCATCGAACTGCCGGTCGAGACTTCGTCATCCACAACGATAACGTCGTGCCCCTTGATGTCACCGATGATGTTCAGCGCTTCAGCTGTCGAGTCGTTGGCGGCGCGGCGCTTCTCGATAAATGCCATGGGTGAATCCAGACCGACAGCGAAGTTGCGCCCTTTCTTGGCAAAACCCAGATCGGCGGTAACCACCACCGGACTGTGGAGCGCCGGTTTCAACTGTGTCAGATAATCCATCTGGATATGGAAGGCGGTCATGACATCGCCCGGGATGGAGAAGAAGCCCTGGATCTGACCGGCATGCAGGTCCATGGTGATGTAGCGGTCCGCACCAGCGATCTCGATCATATCTGCCACCAGGCGGGCGGTGATCGGAACCCGCGGCTGGTCCTTCTTATCGGAACGTGCATAGCATAGATAGGGCACGACCGCGGTGATACGCGCGGCCGAATCCAGCCGCAATGTCTGGATCAGGATCAGCATCTCCATCAGGTTGCGGTGTACCGGGGCGGAGGTGGTCTGGATGACATAGCAATCCTGACCGCGTACGGATTTGTGTAGTTTGATAAAAAGATTCTCGTTGGGGAATTCGATGATATCACGCCCACATAATTCCACTCCCAGATGGTCCGCCATCTCCTGAGCCAGCTCAGGGCAGGCGGTGCCCGCGAAGAGCTTGATGTCGCCGTACATTAACTCATGCCTTGCGTGGATTTGAACCATGGCGTCTCCAACCTTTAACTGATTATATCGTCAATCGAACTTCAATCGATAGAATGATACTCCTGTTTCAGGATGCTCATCAACAGGATGTTATGATACTTGCCGTTCTTGTAATCCGATTCACGCATTTGCCCTTCATGAACAAACCCCACTTTTTCATACGAACGGACGGCACGCTTGTTGTTTTCAAACACCCGCAACCAGACGCGGTGCATATTGAGCGTTTCAAAGCCGTATTTCACCAGCAATTCCATGGCTTCACTGCCATAACCTTTGTTCCACCAGGCTTTCTCACCGATTGCGATCCCCACCTCGGTATTGCGGTTTCGCCAATCGATCTCGTGATAGCCGCAGGAGCCAATCGGCAGCCATTCGCCCTTGGGGCAGATCTCGATCACAAAGATCTGTTCATCCAACGGTCGCTTGACCATGTTCTCGAACCAGTTCTCCTCGTTCACCAGGGACAGAGGACGATAGACCGTTATCCCGGCGGTCACCTCCGGGTCGTTCATCCAGCGTGTGAAATTGGGGATATCGGTACGCTCAGCGCCACGGAAGCGGATGCGTTTGTAAGTGATCATTCCTTCTCCTACGGGTGCACCCCAAGAACGGGTGCAGGCAGGCGCCCAGATTACGGGTGCAGGCGCCCGAATTACGGGTGCAGGCGGGTCGGTCCGCGGAACAGATAGACAGCCTCACGAATGTTGGGCAACCCCAGCATGATCATCAGCAGGCGCGAGAGTCCCAACCCGAAACCGCCGTGCGGCGGGCAGCCATACTTGAAGAAATCAAGGTAGAACTGGATCGCTTCGAGACCCAGACCTTTTTCCTGAGCCTGTTTGACCAACACTTCGTAACGATGTTCGCGCTGGGCTCCGGTGGTCACCTCCAGCCCCGCACCCAGAAGGTCAAAACTGCGAGTCAGCTCGGGTTTGTCAGGGTGGCGCATATGGTAGAACGGGCGCACGCCGATCGGCCAGTCGGTCACAAACACGAACTCGTGGTTGTATTTTTGCTTGATGTATTCGCCCAACAGACGTTCACCGCCCGGGTCGATGTCGCCCTTGCGTTCAGGCGGCAGCTTGTAATCCTGCGCCTTGAGCACGGCATAGGCTTCAGCCATGGTCAGTTTCGGGAATGGTACTTCAGGCACGATCAGTTCCTTGCCGAAGTGTTCCTGGATGGCTGGCCCGTATTCCTCCTTGACCGCTTGATAGACATACTGCAGCCAATTCTCATGGAAGGTCATCACATCATGGTGGCTCTCGATCCAGGAGAACTCGACATCCACACCGGTGAACTCGGTCATGTGACGTGATGTGAAGGAGGGGTCTGCCCGGAAAACCGGCCCGATCTCGAAGATGCGCTCGAAACCGGCTGCCATCGCCATCTGCTTGTAGAACTGGGGTGACTGCGACAGGTAAGCCTTGCGGTCGAAGTATTCGATCGTGAAAAGCTCGGCACCACTCTCCGAGGGGCTGCCCATGATCTTGGGCGAATGCATTTCGATGAAATTTTTCTTCAGCCAGTACTCACGCATGGTACGCACAACAGCAGTCTCGATGCGGAAAAACAACGCGTTGACCGGCCGGCGAAGGTCCATGTAGCGCCAATCCAGGCGGTAATCCAGCTCAGGCAGTGTGTCACCAAATGGCTCGAATGGCAGCGGTGATAAGGCGGCATTTTCAACTGCCAGGTTTTCAAGCTGCAGCTCCAACCCGCCCAGCTTGACGATCGCGTTCACGACCGGCGTGCCGGTGATGGTCAGGGCACTTTCAGGGGTCAGGGCGGAAATGCGCGCTGCCAGTTCGGGATCGTGTTCGCGTTCATTGACGATCTGGACTGCCCCGGTCGGGTCGCGCAGGATCAGGAACTGCATGCGTTTCTGGTCGCGCAGTGTCTGCAGCCAGCCCTGGATCTTAACCGGCTGACCGAATTTGGTTTTTAAATCGGCAATATTGGTACGTTCCATGATGAAATACTCCGCTCTGAATTAAAATATTAGCTCGAGCTATTTTAACATCTATTGGAATAATTGGGCTATTTCAAGAGGTCAAGCGCGGCTTGTTGGGGCGAAAGACGGTGTGACAGGACACTTTTTAGCACCCTCTGATAAGTATCACGATCGATCCCCTTTTGCCAATTGTCAAACAGGTTTTCCCTGAGATGATGTTCCAACTCGTTGGTCAATCGGGCTGCATTTTTATCATCCCACAGTTTATCATCCATGAGATGTTGTTTATGAGCCAAAATGGCATGATAAAGTTCCGTCGTTCCCTGACCGGAAGTCGCGATGGTCTTGATCAACGGCGGGCGCCAGCCCTTTTGCATGATTCTGCTCGTTTCAGCCTGATCGCGATGATGCCCGGAATTACCGGTGAATGGGCGGGTTGCATCTGCCAGCTCCAGGGCGCTGCGTAACGCACGCTCGGCACGTGCCTCACCCGGCAGATCAGCCTTATTAAGTACCAGGATATCGGCAATCTCGAGGATGCCGGCCTTGATAGCCTGGACATCATCACCCAGATCAGGCGCTTCCACCACAATCGTGGTGTGTGCCAGGCGCACGATCTCGACGTCATCCTGACCGGCGCCGACCGTTTCGATCAGGATCACACCATAGCCGGCTGCATCCAACACCTCGGCAGCCGCAGCTGTGGCAGCCGACAGACCACCCAATGCGCCACGCGATGCCATCGAACGGATGAAGATTCCTTCGTCGCCAGCCAGGTCGCGCATCCTGACCCGGTCGCCCAGTACCGCGCCCCCGCTGAATGGGCTGGTCGGGTCCACTGCCAGGATGCCGACTTTCTGGGGGATAAATGCGGGAGGGGGATTTCGGAATTCTTTGGCAAGCTGCGAAACCAGCGTGCTTTTCCCGGTACCTGGAGAGCCCGTGATCCCGACCAGATGGGCCTTGCCGGTGTGGGGAAATAAAGCAGAGAGGGCAAGCCTGCCCTCTCCGGTCTGGTTCTCGACCTCACTGATCGTCCTGGCAAGTGCGATACGATCTCCGGTTCGCACTGCCTCAATATCAAGTTTCTGGGTCATAAATGAAAAACGGGAAACATGTGGTTAAGCAGCCATCGTTCTGACCGCCCGTTCGACATCCTTGACGACCGTCTGGGTGGAAGTTCCCGGTCCATATACTGATGTCACCCCGTGTTTTAACAGCTGGGGAATATCTTCTTCCGGGATGATGCCCCCGACGAAGACCTTGATCTTCTCAAGCTTTCCGGCTTTCAGGAGGTCCATCACCCGGGGAACGAGCGACATATGAGCGCCCGAAAGAATGGACAGCCCGATGACATCCACATCCTCCTGCATGGCAGCTTCGACGATCATCTCGGGTGTGTATCGAAGACCGGTGTAAATGACCTCCATGCCGGCATCCCGCAGGGCACGCGTGATGACCTTGACCCCGCGGTCATGCCCATCCAGACCGGGTTTCGACATCAAGACGCGGATCTTCTTTTCTGGCATACCCTTCTCCTTGATCAGTGATGAATCAATTATACCCGAACGAAAATTACCATTCCTGATTATTAACAAAAAAGACCTCCCATTTACGGGAGGTCTTTAGAGTCATTGATTATGGTTGGGTGACATCCATCCAATTGAATACGATTTTAACCGGGATTACATTCTCCGAACCGGCTGAAACGCCTATCAAGCCTCTTTTGAGAGTTTTATCGGTAAATGTGCGCCATTCATCGCCATTGATGGTCAGCGTCAAGGCATCGCCCTTGCAACGCGCGATGAAATTATTTGTATCAGTTCCCTGGTGGATGGCTTCCGAACCGCCTTCACCAATGATGATATAACCGTCATTGTTATCATAGCGCAGGATGCTGACCAGGCCGCTGGCGGCTATATTGAACTCATACCAGCCCAGATCCGGATCATAGCGACATACCAGGCTGATATAATTCGTGTTTTTCCCCAGGCTCTCGGCTTCCACTTCGATCTGGACGTCTTCATACTCAAATAAATTATTGAAAAGGTAGATATAGGTGCTCTCGAGATTGATATCAAACCGGAGACCACCGTCTTCGGTATAGACATCGGTCTTATCCTCGAAAACCGTATCATTTTCGCTGGTGAAATAAATCTCCGACCAATTTTCCAGGCCACCATCAAACTCGTCCAGATAATACGGGCTGTCAGGTACACTAACCGCCTCACTTGTGGGCTCTACCGGTGCTTCGGTAGCCACCTGGTCGCTAAGGACGGGCGCCTCGGTGGCCGTCGTTGTACCGGTCCCACAGGCCAGTGTTACCAGCAGGATAACCAACACAATACCAAAAAGTGGTCTCATCCGAATTGAATTCATTAATTCCTCCTTTAGTAAATAGATGACCAACTATATTAATTAATTATATCTTAATCCAGGCATGTTTATTCCAATGCCGACTGGATGTTCAGATGCAATGGAATGATTCCGCTGGGCGATTCAATGTTAACGATACAGACGAACTCTCCAAAACCGGGCGGTGAACAACTGAACATCCGCCCGCGCGCATCCACCTGGGAGAGCGTACCTGCCTGCAGTTTCACCCACCCGGCGCTGTCTGCTTCAGTATAGGTGCTTTCATCTCCCGGTATAAAAACAGCAAACCACACCTGTTCGCCGCGTTTGATCGGGAACTTATCCAGTTTGATATCCGGGCAGCCGGTGTCAACCACCAGGTGGTCATCCTGGAAGAACAGGTCACAGTGTTTTTCAAACAGCGTCCCCAAAGTAATGACATATTGAACGATCGGCGTCGCTGTCATGGTGGGGGTTGGTGACTCGGCCGGGGTGACCGTGGCTGTGGGCTCGGGTGTGTTGGTAATTGTCGGTGTCTGTGAGGGTGAGAGGGTTGCGGTCGGGGTTGCCGTTGGTTTGGCCAATCCAGGGAACGCACAACTCGAAAGCAAGGTCATAACGCTTGCCAATACTAATGCCACCAACAAGAGGATATTTGCTCGCTTTTTTATTGTTATTTTCATTATCATTACCTCTTTCAAATACTGTGGGTAATTTTAGCATACCCATATTATGGTTGATTAAAATGAAGTTTATCGCTAACCGGCATGGCCGCCATGTAAATATCCGGGAAATCCTTTCGGGTGGTCAACTCGATATATTTAATTTCTCTGTATAAGCGCTCTGCTGACTGACGGGCATCTTTTGAGTCCAACATCATTCTGGCACCGGCACCAGCCGCATTGCCGACCTGGGAAAAACGTTCGATCGGAATATTCGGGAACATTCCAATGGCTATAGCGCTCGGCAGGTGCAAATAGCTGCCAAAGGCGCCGGCGACAATGAACCTCTGGATTCCATCTGCTGGAATACCGGCTTCTTTAAGCAGGATCTCGATACCTGCCCGGATGGCAGCTTTGGCAAGCTGGATTTCATTAATGTCCTTCCGTGTCACCTGTATGGCGGCGACTCCCTTTTCCGTATCTTCCGGCACCAGCAGAAACGCTTTCCCATTTCTATTAATCACGACCCTGCCGTCGCCGGTTTGAATGACGCCTCTTTCATCGATGATCCCCGCCTGGTGCATCTCTGCGACCACATCCAGGATCCCGGAACCGCAGATACCCACCGGTGGCTGTCCATCGATCGTTGAATAGAACCACTCACCATCATTGAAGAATACTCGCTCAATCGCCCCCGGTGCAGCGCGCATGCCTGCCTCAATATGGGCGCCCTCAAATGCCGGACCGGATGCACATGAGCAGCACATCAGACCATCCCTGGTCTTGAGACTGATCTCGGTATTCGTACCGACATCCACCAGGAGGGTATTTCCAATTTCACCTGCAATGCCGGACGCAAGATCTGCTGCGATATGGTCCGCTCCGACAAAGCCTGCGATGTTCGGCGGCAGGTAGATCAAGGCTCCAGGCGATATGATCAACCCGAGAGAATGCGCCTGCAGGAGGAGTGACTCGCTGACCGCCGCCACATATGGCGCTTCTCCGAGCTGGCGGGTCGGCAGTTTTGCGAAGAAGTGATGCATGGCTGTATTTCCAACCACCACCGCATCAACGATCTGCTCGTTGTGTATGCCTGCGATCTGACACAGGCGCTCAACCAGCCGGTTAAGCGCGTCGATCAAGACCACCTGCAATTGATTTTTTTCGGAATTGCCGAGATTGGCATATGCTATCCGGCTGATCACATCTTCACCATAGGAAATCTGCGGATTGGTGACACCCAGTTTCGCAACAGTCTCCCCGTTCTCAAGGTTTACCAGGTAGGCAGCCAATTTGGTGGTTCCGATATCGAACGCCAGCCCAAACGGTTGCTGATCGCCTCCCAGAATACCTGTGATCGTACCGTTTTCATGCAGGGTTATTTTCACCTGCCCCCCGGTTTCAGGCAAAACAGATGATAAGCGGTTCATGAGCGGGGTTGGAATGGTTATGTCAGGATGGAAGGCCTTCAGGTCATCCTTCAGACGGGTCAGGTCGGAACGCTGTTCATCTCTGCTTGATGATTCAAGGTTGACAACAACGACTTTCACAGCCGGATTGATGGGGATGATACTCTGCCAACCCTCCACCTGCAGTCTTTGGGTCGTGGAGATGGATTCCGGTGGTATTTCAATGGTTACGTCTGAAAGGGGAACCGCCTGGCATGCCAGCCGCATCCCGTCCGCCAGCATCTGGTTTGTGAAAACCTGCTTTTCGACCTCGGTTGGGGGATCTGCAATACCTTTGACAACATGGATGAGACACTGGTGACAGGTCCCCCTGCCATTACACACCGCGATAAGGCCGATACCCGCTTTTTGAGCGGCTGATAAAAGAGTCGTAGCGCGAGGTGTCGTTATCCTGCGACCGATGGGTTCGAAATTTACCTTATGGCTGTTCATCATGAAGCAGCTTTTTGATGGTCATCCTTTTTTAAATACGCAAAGACGACATAACCCAACAAAATCAGCAAAACGACCGAACCCAGTTTCAACCCAATTCCAGGCGTATCATAACCGAAGAAGTACCTGCCATAGGTATATAAAGCCAGCCCTTGCAGAACGATTGGAATATAGAACCATCCGGGTCGATAAAAAGCCAGCGCAAGGGCGATCATCTCAGCCTGATAATAGTAGCGCCCCTGCATCATCGGCAACAGGGTTGGGAGGACCAAGGTCGAAATTAAAGCCAGGTGTATCAAGTTGGCCGGATCGAGCTTCTGGTAAGGATTTTTCTTCCAGGCAGCGTATATAAAAACAAGCGTAATAATGACGGTAACTGAGATCCCAAGCGGGTAAAACAGGTTATAGTGATTATCGGATAGCCAGCTATACACTGTTGGTGCGTTCATACTCAACCTGTGATATTGCCCGGCCTGGTCGGGGTAAATCATTAGAAGGTCCACCAGCGGTCTGCCACGCAACCAGGCTGGCAGTATCGAAACCAGGTAAACCCCCGGGATCAGCAGAAAGCTCTTCCAATTCACTTCCCTTCTGATCAAGAGTATGATCAGGAAGGGCAGGATAAAGACCATCTGAAATTTAACACTAAAAGCCAGCCCAAACAGCAGGAAAGCGAGTATTTCCTTTTTTCTAATTAAATAATACAGCCCGGCAATGACAGGCGCAACATAGCAGCTGTCATATTGTCCCCACCAGGCGCTGTTTAAAAAGACAGTCGGGGTGAAGAGCGGTACCAAAAAAGCTGCCAGACGAATGGCGGGATTGGAGAATTTAATGGATACTATCTTATAGAAATAATATGCCAGGACGAAATCACAGATGATTGCAGGAATTTTTATGGCGATGAGGGTCGGGATCTGGGGAACGATGAGGGTGATCAGGTACCACACATACAGGATGGGCATGGCCAGGTTTGAAAAAGCATTGATGAAAGCATAGCTTCCATCCTGGCGAATGTAGTCATACCAGACTTTATAGCAGCATAAAAAATCATTGGTTTCATGCAGTCTGAGACTGTAGCGCAACAACAAGGCAAGCACCACGCCAAGGATGCCAAGGCTCGTCAACAGCACTTTTTTTTTATTTGACTGTGGTTCGCTATTGATTTCAGTTTTTAAGGGGTAAGCCATCATTCATCCTGTCACAAATGATCCCAAACTATAAGTTCAGATTTTTACTTGCATCAGTTTATAATCAGATATATTATATGATAGATCAAGAGAGGAGTGATATTTAATGACCGCGCATCAACATCCAGCATTAAAACGCTTCATCCCCACCCCGCTCAAGCGGGTAAGCCCCGTTCCTTCTGATATCGAGATAGCACAGGCGGCTGTCTTAAAACCAATTACTACCATCGCCGAAGAAATGGGCATACTGCCTGAGGAGCTCGAACTCTATGGTCCATACAAAGCCAAGGTCAAACTCGAGATCCTCGAACGGCTGAAGGATATCCCCAACGGCAAATATGTGGATGTGACCGCCATCACCCCTACTCCACTGGGTGAGGGCAAGACCACCACCACAGTGGGTATAAGCCAGGCGCTCGGAGCGCATCTTGGTAAACGTGTTGTGACCTGCCTGAGGCAACCCAGCCAGGGTCCGACCTTTGGCATTAAGGGCGGTGCAGCCGGCGGCGGGTACAGCCAGGTTATTCCCATGGAAGACTTCAACCTTCACCTGACCGGCGACATTCATGCCATCACGGCAGCCAACAATCTGACGGCGGCTGCCATCGACGTGCGCATGCTGCACGAACGTGCCAGCAGCGACGAGCAGTTATTCGAGCGTCTTTGCCCAAAGGATAAAAGCGGCAAGCGCAAAGTATCCAAAAGCATTCTCGCGCGCGCAAAAAGGATCGGCATTAAGGAGACAGATCCCGAAAAGATGACCCCGGAAGAACACCGGCATTTATTCCGGCTGGATATCGACCCCGAGTCGATCACCTGGCGGCGGGTGATGGATACCAGCGACCGGATGTTGAGAGGTATCACCATCGGTCAGGGCGACGAAGAAAAAGGCAATGAACGACAGACCGGTTTTGATATTGCCGTAGCCAGCGAGATCATGGCGATCCTGGCACTGACGACCGATCTGGCTGATATGCGTGCGCGTTTTGGCAGGATAGTGATCGGGGTCAGCAGGAATGGCGAGGCGGTGACCGCCGAGGATATCGGCGTAGCCGGAGCCATGACTGTATTAATGAAGGACGCCATAAAACCGAATTTAATGCAGACATTGGAAGGTACACCTGTCTTCGTGCATGCGGGACCATTTGCCAACATCGCTCACGGCAACAGTTCGATCGTGGCTGACCGCATCGCACTCAAGCTGGCAGATTACGTCGTAACCGAGTCTGGTTTCGGTTCCGACATGGGTATGGAGAAATTCTTCGACATCAAGTGCCGTGCTTCTGGTTTGATTCCGGACGTGGTCGTTATGGTGGCAACGGTACGCGCCTTGAAGATGCACGGCGGCGGTCCCAGGGTTGTGGCAGGCAAGCCACTGGATCCGGCGTACACCCAGGAGAACCTGGAACTGCTGCGTGCCGGGTTGGGCAATCTGATCCATCATATTGGCATCGCCCGCCAGTACGGCGTGCCGGTGGTGGTGGCGATCAACACATTTGCCGCCGATACACCCGCCGAACTGGCAATGATCCAGAAAGCTGCCGTCGGTGAAGGTGGCGCTGAAGATGCCGTCATCTGTGAACACTGGGAAAAAGGCGGTGAAGGCGCCAAAGCCCTGGCAGAAGCGGTCGTGAAGGCCGGCGAGTTGAAAAATGAATTCAAATTCCTTTATCCATTGGAATTATCGATCAAAGAAAAGATCGAGATCATTGCACAGCAGGTTTACGGTGCCGACGGGGTGGATTACGATCCCGAATCAGAGGATAGGATCAAGGAGTACACCCGTTTGGGCTTTGACAAACTGCCGATATGTATGGCAAAAACCCATCTCAGCCTGACTCACGATCCGGCATTGAAGGGCGTCCCGAAGGGTTGGAGGTTGCCGATCCGCGATTTGCGCGCTTCGGTCGGGGCTGGCTTTATCTATCCGCTGTGTGGCAAGATGTCCACCATGCCAGGGTTGCCGACCCGCCCGGCATTTTATGACGTGGATCTTGACCTCGCCACGGGTAGGGTGGTAGGCCTATTCTGATGCCGGGCAGTTGACTCAGCCCCCGGGAAATATGTAACCACCGGGGGCTTTTTGCATCAAACTAGTGAGTTTAATTTTTTGGTTTTACTAACAGACTATTTAGCTGGTACTTCATCAAAAAAGTTTTGCTAATTAATATTCGCCAAAAGCCTGGAAGCAGTTGGCAATGGCGAAGAAATACATTGTAGACTTGAACAAAGATGAAAAGGCAGAATTGGATGCGTAGACCCAAAAGGGTCGCCCAGGTGCCAGAAAAATCAAACGATCTAACATTCTGCTTTTAGTTGCTACTGGGAAACCTGATTTCGAAATAATTTTTTGTTGTAAGGGAGTCACATACTATGACGAAGCGGTCTAACGACCCGCGTGAGCCGTTTGGCCGGCTGAGTGAAATCACCCTGGCCCACCAACAAGCCCCGGACTACACCCAAACCCCTGCTTGGGCCCCAGTAGGCCAAATCGGCTCCACGCGATGGTTAGGCCGCGCCCACCCTACCACAACTCCCACTTCTTACTCAATTGAATGGAACGAGCCAGCAGATGTTGAAGGCACAGCCGTTGACGATCCGCCGGATGCGCCAACGCATCACCGCGGCATCAGCGCGAACACACCCCAGCCCAGGTATTCACGCGTGTAAGCGGCGTAGCGCTCGGGTTCCGAGGTCAGTTTGGCTCGAACATCTTTCGCGAACTCGTCGTCGGGATTGGCCTCAAGCCATCGGCGCATGGTTAGCCATTTGGCCGCCTCGTATCTGTCCCAGCTGTCTTGGTCTGCCAAAACCATTTCCACGACGTCGTAGCCGAGGTGACCGAAAGACGCGAGAAGTTCTGGAAGCATGAGAAAGTCGGAGATGGAGCCGGCAAGACATCCCTTGGCAACATCTTCCGTCGGCGGTAACTGCCGCCAGTAGGGCTCGCCGATGAGGATGATCCCTCCGTTGTGAAGACTCCGCGCCAGAAGCTCGATAGTGCCGATGACGCCCCCAGCAATCCAAGTGGCGCCGACACAGGCTGCCACACCGACCTTCTCGTCAGAGACGTAGCCCGCAGCATCGCCATGGATGAATTTGACTTGATCGGCCACGCCGAGTTCTACAGCGCGGAGTTTCGCTTGCTCGGTGAACAACTGGCTCATGTCGATACCGGTCCCAATGATGCCGTAATCGCGAGCCCAGGCGCACAGCATCTCCCCCGAACCGCTGCCGAGGTCGAGCACCCGGGCCCCCGATTCCAGACGTAGCGCCGCGCCGAGCATGGCGAGCTTTTCGGGTGTGAACGGGTTATGGATGCAGTGAGCACTTTCGGAGATGTTGAAGATCCGTGGAATGTCCATTGTGGAAAATTTCCTTAAGGTTGTGAATGGATTCGGTCGCGACGGCCTAACGGCTGGCGTTACCGGCGGGGTGGAGGGGCGGGGTCGCCTGATCGAAATGCACGCTCGCTGGCAAGCCGCGCCTGCGCGCGAGCGGCAGAGCCGCTGTCCGACTGGAGCCGGTGTTGGGCGGCATTTGCATGGTTTACGGTATTATCAGACTTCTTGGATAATTACTTACTGAAGGAATTGCGGATTAAACCATAATAAATTCGGTCTGGAAGAATGCTCAGCAGAAGTGTTCGGATTCTTGTTGACCATCCAGGTATGCAAACAACCTCATTCTTTTCCAATCCTTTTAATGATATATCTACAATTTCATCCGGTGACCTCCATCTCACCAAGCCCTTATTCACTTGTTCCGCCTTCGCCATACCCATTTTTTCATGAAAATCAGTTCGGGTTAGCCCTGGACAGAGAACTTGAACCTTTACGCCTGTTCCCATAAGCTCAAGATGTAATGATTCGGTAAATGCTCTCAGGAAAGCTTTGGTTCCCAAATATACTGCATTCTTAGGAATTGATAGGAATGCCCCTACCGAAGATACATTTATGATTGCACCGTTCCCTCTACTTATCATATTGGGCAACACAGCATGAATAAGCCTCATAGGACAAATAATCTGTACCTGCACCATCTCTTCTTGGATTCTAAGGTCCTCTTCGCAGAAGTAACTGTTGGTTCCAAAGCCAGCATTATTAATTAGTATATCTATGTGTAGATTACTGATTCTTTCAATTAGTGCTTCTAACTCGACAATGTGCGATAACTCAATATTGATTACGTCAACATTTACAGAGTATGCCTCCGTAAGCTCATTGGCAAGAGCATTAATCTTTTCCTTTCTTCTCCCAGTAACTATCAAATCGTATCCATCATGGGCAAGTCTCTTTGCAAAAGCAGCGCCAATACCACTTGTCGCTCCTGTGATAAGAGCAATTTTTTTATTTCGGTTATCCATCAATAATTCCTCCAAAGCTATGCCGCCCAACTATTAATTATACGGAATCCTTTTATACTGCAAATTCGCAGTATAGAATAGCGATTTTGATATAATATACTGCATAATAATCTGATTATCACGTTGATTTGACTGATTATACCAATCAACACTAATATTATACACCAACGTTAAAAAGTCATTCCCCTGTGCCTGGACTGTCCTTATCCAAGCCTTAAATACTTCTCGACCAACTACGCGATGCCATCCGCATCAAACACTATTCTTATTCTACCAAAAAAACGTATGTCCATTGGGCAAAGTGCTACATTATCTTTCATAACAAGCGCCACTCTGCCGAAATGAGTGCGCTGGGGATTGAAGCTTTTCTTTCTCACCTGGCCCAGGAGGCCAATGTCTCTGCTTCCACGCAATCCCAGGTGTTCAACGCCCCGTTATTTCTGTATCGAAATGTTTTGCAGATTGAGTTGGCTACCCCTATTCATATCCTGCACGCTAAGCGTGCCCAGCACTTGCCAACGGTACTCTCTAAAACTGAAGTGAACCAGGTATTGAGCGGGATGTAGGGACTGCGCCAATTGATGGCCGTTTATTGTATGGCTGCGGCCTGCGCTTGATGGAATGCCTGTGCTTGCGGGTCAAGGTTATTGACTTTGAGCAATCTCAGGTGGTGGTGCGCGAGGGCAAAGGCGAAAAAGGCCGCCTGACGATGCTGCCCGCCAGCCTGGTGGAGCCGTTGAAAGTCCAGATTGCTTTTGTCAAGCAGCAGCATGAGCGTGATTGGCAAATGGGTATGGCTCGGTCGAGTCGCCCTATGCTCTGACGCGTAAATATCCCAACGCAGACAAGGAATTATCATGGCAGTATGTGTTTTCGTCCGATCGCCTATCCACCGACCCGACCGGCATTTTATGACGTGGATCTTTACCTTGCCACGGGCAGGGTAGTAGGTCTATTCTGATGCCCTGCAGTTGCATCAGCCCCGGGAAAATATGTAACCCCCGGGGGCTTTTTGCATCAAAATAATGGATATAATTTTTTTGATTTTACTAACAGACTATTAAGCTGGTATTTTAAATAATGAAGGTATTTAAGATGACGCTATTTAAATTCCTGGCCTCTGCGGTGTTAGTTGCAAGTCTCGGCTGCCAGAACAGCATCACACAACATAACCTCCCCTCAACCCCACCGGCAATCAGCGTTCAAAACGAAAACAATCCAGCACAACAGACTTCCGCAACCAGCGCCAGAATCGCTCCAGATGCTCCGGCAATCACCTGGCCATCTATCTCTCTGACTGAAGTTATCAGTGGGTTGGACCGACCGGTACAGTTCACTCACGCCGGCGATGGGAGCGGACGCCTGTTTGTGGTCGAGAAAACCGGGCGTATCAAGATCTATCTCAATAATATCTATCAGAGCACCTTCCTGGATATCCACAGCAAGGTGTCAACCGCCAGCGAGCAGGGGTTATTAAGCGTGATTTTCCCACCAGCTTACGCAACCAGCGGGCGTTTTTATATAGACTATACCAACCTGGCAGGGGACACGGTGATTGCCCGCTATCAGGTAAGTACCGACCCGAACCTGGCTGATGCAGCCAGCGAGGTAATCCTGCTGACGGTGGACCAGCCTTATGCCAACCATAACGGCGGTCAGATGGCTTTCGGTCCGGATGGATACCTCTACATCGGTATGGGCGACGGAGGTTCGGCCGGAGACCCAGGCAACCGCGCCCAAAATCCGGGCGAGTTGCTGGGCAAGATCCTGCGCATCGATGTCAAACAACCCGATGCAACAGTTCTCCCGGCCGGCAGTCACCATTTCTTCTTCCCGGCAATATTACGAAGCGGCGTTGATATGCTTTATCGGATTCCCCCGGATAATCCTTTCATCAATACTCCCGGTTATCGCCCCGAAATCTGGGCGTTGGGTCTGCGCAATCCCTGGCGATTCTCATTCGATCGCGCCACCGGAGACCTGTATATCGCCGATGTCGGACAGGATACCTGGGAGGAAGTGGATTTCCAGCCGTCCACCAGCGCTGGTGGTGAGAACTACGGATGGCGTATCCTGGAGGGCACCCACTGTTACAATCCACCCAGCGGTTGTATTCCTCCTGCCGCGTATTCAGCGCCCATACTTGAGTATGCTCATGGCACAAATGATACAAATGGTTGTTCCATTACCGGCGGGTTCGTATATCGCGGCAGTACCTATCCACTCCTGCAAGGTATTTATTTCTACGGGGATTTTTGCACAGGCAAGATCTGGGGTGCTGTTAACAACAGTGGCTGGCAAACAACCCTGTTAAACACTGCACCGTTTCCCATCTCCACTTTCGGTGAATCTGAAAACGGCGAAATCTATGTGGCGGATTTTGGTAATGGAAAGATATATCAGATACAAGCAAATTGACTTTAGTGGAATGACTATTTTTTAATTGCTCCTTCAGCGATCAGGATGCCCATGAAAGCACTGCGTGCATCCTGCCAGACTTTGTCATACCAGTCGGATTCCAGCGGTAGATACAACTCACGGTATTCCCGATCAACCCACTCTCCGGCCGATTTTGACGCCCCGAATTGTTCCTTCCGGTTCTTCAGGATGGTGATGTGAAGGCTGCGCGCACCAGCTAGAATGGAGCTACCGTAGGTACCGAATTCAAAATTAGCGGCAAAAATGCTGGCTTTTGGATATTCTTTATTAACCAACTCATACTCCCAATCATTCATATCTCCATGTATGCTGTAGAATTCATCCGGATTGGCACCTGCCACCCGGTCGAGCTGATACTTGTGTTTCAACTCGACCGCAGATAATAAATCATGGGGTGAGGTGACCACGGTCATCTGGTAACGTGGACCATAACCACTGTGTAAGTCCACGTGGATGATTCGAGAATAATCCCGGAATGCATCCCGGTAAAGATCCATTACCCGATGGGTTTCATTCTGTACGGCTTGGCCCCCATAGTAAATACCGGAAGGGTAACAATACTGCCCCATCAGGGCAGCTTCGCGTACGCGACGAATACCCACCCGCAATGCCGCAAGCACAAGTTTGAAAATGAAAGCAGACTTTTCAACCAGCAGCTTACTCAGCGGCTTGCCCGGACAGAGAAAGGATAACAGGTCGGGGTAATCGGGGTTCACTTTGCTTAGCGTCTGGAAGCTGCCAGTGATGAAGTTGCGATTTAAATCCACATTATTTGGATTATTGCGCTTCCAATATTTCATACCCCAGGGGTTCAAGCTGTGTAGAAACAGGATCCCGGTTGTGTCAGGATCAAGTCGACCAAGGAATTCGTCGAGAAATAACTTCAGCACCGCGGAACCGATGAACCCTTCTATCCCATGCAGCCCTGTGCTGATGACCAGCAACTTCTCCCTCCTTTTTTGTGCATCAGCCAGAATCCAATCACTCGTCAGATCCTCAAACCCGGCAAGTGCGTAATGGTCAAGACTGGCAGACGGCCATGATCGCCGGACGACTGCCAGATATTTCCTGAAGCACTGGCGTGATTCTACATAAGTGGCTGGAACTGCGGGCATACGCTAGAAGGGACCGTAATTAAAAGCCACAGCAACGGCGAGGAATAATACCGTTGCCAGGATAATCCATATCCAAAGTTTCAGCACCCATTTCAACCATTTCGCATACGGGATCACTGTCAGACTCAGCGTGATCAACAAGGCAGCATTGGTAGGGTAGGCCATATTGGAGAAGCCATCACCAAAACAGTAAGCACTGACCGCGATCTGGCGTGTAACCCCCACCAGGTCTGCCAGCGGCATGATGATCGGGATAAGCAGAAAGGCTTTGGCAGAGCCCGAGGCGACGAAAAGCTCGAGTACCAGGGTTAATCCATAGATCAAAAGGGAGGAGATGAATGGGCTCGTTTCGGTGAAAGCACTGCTCGCCCAATGCAGGATGGAGTCAAGGATGCCCCCTGTGGCGATGATATGTTTCACGCTGGCAGCCATCATCAACAAAGGGATGGCCGGTGCGATTCCGATAAAGCCCTCCCCGGCTGCCTTCCAGGCATTTTTCCCGGCACCCGAGATCAGCCCGGCGCC
Organism: uncultured Chloroflexia bacterium; assembly: GCA_963701225.1. Taxonomy (GTDB): domain Bacteria; phylum Chloroflexota; class Anaerolineae; order Anaerolineales; family Anaerolineaceae; genus JAFGXF01. The sequence continues at coordinate 3,103,421 of OY969578.1, forward strand.
GATACCACCGATCACGAATAATAATCCAGTGAGGGGCAACGCGATATCCCGCAGGAAGGGAATGATTGGTAAAGCAACCAGGACAATCAAAATCAGAGCGAAAAATGAACCCAGGAAGATGGCAGCCCGTCGAATTCGCGGGCTGGATTCGAGTGTGCTATCGATTTTAAACACTCCATACTTGATTTTTTCTGCCTGATCTTCCTCAAACACGGTCGAAGCTTCAGGCTTCCGGTCGATTTTATGGGCATACAGCACCAGGAAAGCCGTAAGAATAGGAAAGACAACAATGAACAGGATCAAGCGTGGACCAATACCGGAATAAAGTGGCAGACCGGCCAGTTTTTGTGCAATACCGATCGTGAAAGGATTGAACAACGCGGTTGAGAAACCAATGTTGGTCGCCAGTAACGACATGCCCAGACCGGTGAGCGAATCCCAGCCGAGGGTATAAGCCAGACCGATCATGATCGGAACGAGTGGTATGACCTCCTCGAAGATCCCAAAGAAAGAACCCAATACCATGAAGAAAAATGCGATTATGACCAATAGGTGGTATTTTCGCCCTCCAAATCTCTGGACAATGCGCGAGACGATGGATTGCATGATTCCACTTTTATCCATTATGCCAAACGCCGTGCCAACCAACAAAATGAAGAGGATGATCGGGATGACCTTGGTCAATCCATCAGGTGTGAAAAGGACCTCGACCGGAGCAGTGAACCAGCGCCAGACTGGATAATCAGGTTGGGCAGTGAATTGAAAGGAAATCGGATCGATGACTTCCCTGCCATCGACAATACTCCGGGCGTACTGACCGGAAGGAATGAATCGGGTAAGAATGCCCGAAACCATCATTAAAATGAAGATAATAATTACTGCCTGAAGAAACGCCTTCTTGCCAATTTGCGCGCCGGATTTGGCCTGGGTCATGACTGGGCTTCTTATGGGTGGCGATAACTCAATATAGCAGGATGTGTGAACATTAGGTCGATTATAAATGAATTTGAAATCGGGGTTCTACAAGATGTCAAACCACTTTTCCTGGCCAGGAATACCCCCGACGGCTGTCAGACAAAAATGGACCAGGTATTCGCAATAATCCATGCAACTGTTCTTTTTTCCAAATATCCAACACGTCAGAATTAATTGTTATAATGAAATACTTGTTCCGGACCGAAAGGATTCAACCTGATGGATAACCGCAACGATGCCGTTGCCAGCGCACGAGGTGACCGCCCATTTGACCTGGTCATTACCAATATCCAGTTGATCAATGTTCTCACCAGAGAAATCTATCCGGCCGATATCGGTATCACCGGCGATCGGATCTGCTGCGTTCAATCCGCGGGGAAATCCCCCTTGTCAGCCGGTCAACTAATCGACGGGCAGGAGTTATGGGCAACGCCGGGATTTATCGACGGGCATGTCCATAATGAATCCAGCATGTGCACCCCCGCCCGCTGGGCAGATGTGATCCTGCCGAAAGGCACCACCACGGTAATTACCGACCCACATGAGATCGCCAACGTACTGGGGACACGCGGGGTGATGTACATGCTCAAAGCAAGTGCCGGTCTTCCGCTGCGTTATTATGTAACCACCCCAAGTTGTGTGCCATCTGTTCCAAGTCTGGAATCGTCCGGGGCTGTGTTTACGGAGCGCGAAATCAAGGAAATGCTTTCCTGGGAACGGGTGATCGCCATTGCCGAAGCCATGGATTTCATCGGGTTGGCAAACCAGAAAGGCAACATTACCCCCATCGTTGAAGCAGGGCAGCAAGCCGGCATCCCTATCGAAGGACATGGACCCGGCCTCTCCGGTCGTACCCTTCAAGCTTACCTGACCGCAGCCGGTCCGCGGTCCTCTGACCATGAATCGCTGGATTCCGCCAATATGCGGGAGAAGGTGCAGAGCAGTGCAATGGTGTACGCCCGCATCTCTTCCTTCCTGAATGCAGCCGATGAGTTGGCAGAAGCCATCCGCAGCGTTCCCGACCCGCGCATGTTCGGGTTATGCACCGATGACATCCATCCGGAATTCCTGCATGAAAACGGTCACATGGATTATGGCATGCGCACCCTGATCGCCGCCGGAGTCGATCCACTCATCGTCTACCAGATGGCAACCATCAACGTTGCCCAGCATTACGGTCTGTGGGGTCTGGGAGCGATCGCGCCCGGATGGCTGGCGGATATCGTCCTGCTGGATAACCTGGAGCAGGTCCATGCATGCCACGTAATCACCGGCGGCAAACTGAGGGTCAAGGATGGCCACCTGCTCGAACCCATTCCGCAACCCATCGCTCCACTCGAGGAAAATACCATGCGCCTCCCGGAGGGGTTATCGGTTGAAGATTTCATCCCGCTGTCAAATCACAACGGAAATACCGGCTTCAATGCCATCAACCTTTCGAACCTGATCGATACCCGTCTCGAGGTTGTGGAGGTAACGATCGAAAATGGGAAGGTAAAATTCCCGCTACCGGAGGGTATTGCAATGGCAGCCGTGGTCGGCAGGCACGGCCAGGGTAAACCACCCAGTCTGGCCTTCATCACAGGCTTCCCCATCCAAAAGGGTGCCATCGCCTCCACGGTCAGCCACGACAGTCACAACCTGGTCATGATCGGGAAAAACCCCTACGACCTTCACTCAGCCGCACAATCGCTGGTTGAATTCGGCGGTGGTCTGGCGGCTGTCTGCGACGGCAAGTTGTTGGCGAGCATTCCACTGCCAATCGCCGGTTTGATGAGCCCATTATCTCTGGAGCAGATCGCCAACCATGAAAGCGCATTCAAAACTGCACTGCCCGGGCTTGGTCTGCCACGTGACGCTACTGCCGCGCTGCTGCTTTTGACTTTGCCGGTCATCCCACAGGTGCGGCTGACCAATTATGGGCTGGTGAATGTCATCACCCAAAAGATCATTCCACTCGAAGCTGTTTAGATCGCAACCAGATAGCTGCGTCCAGAAAATAGTGTCAGAGCATCTATGAGTCTATAAAAGCCCTGTTGAAAAACCACGGATTCTGTTAACTAATTCTAAGCTCTTATATATTGACTAGTAGATCTAGCCTTGGTAGACTAGTACAATATTTTATTGACTAATCCAGGGAAAAACAGAGTACGTGATCCTCGAAAGCATCCTTAAAATCACATCAACCCTTCTGATTTCCGCCACCGTTGTCGGAATTGGAGGCCCCATTCTGGGGGAAATGGTGTCAACCGCCGCCCCATTTTTTGGCAAGAGTGCCAACAGGGCGCCAGCTGCCCTCAGTTTGAATTACGAATCGGTATCCTTTCAAACATCAGATGGGATCACACTGCGTGGTTGGTTTTTCCCATCCGATACTCCCCAATCACCGGCGATCCTTTATGCCCCATCCACAGCGAACGATCAACGCTCAGGGTTATCGCTTGTTAAACCTTTTCATAAAGCCGGCTACAGTGTATTGCTGTTCAGCTACCGCGGCTACGGACAAAGCGACGGCGATCCCCTCGGTTTCAGCTATGGCGCCAGGGAAAGTCTTGACGTGGACGCCGCTGCCAGTTACCTGCACGAAATCCAGGGTGCACCTGCCATCGGTGCCATCGGCCACTCGGCCGGGGCAGTAGCGATCGTCCTGAGTGCTGCCCGCAACCTTCAAATCAACGCGGTTGTGGCTGCCTCACCCTATTCCAGCGTGGAAGAAATCTGGAATACCAACCGGCCGAAGGTAATGCCAACACCCGTTTTCGACCTGGTGATGCAAACTTCGGAACTGCGCAAGGGATTCGACCGCAGCCAGGTGCGACCGGTGGATGTGATCGGTCAAATTGCACCACGTCCCATCCTGATCATGCATGGAATGAAGGACCGGCGCATCACTGAAGAGCAAGTGCTGGCACTTGTCAGCCAGGCCGGTGAGCCCAAAGAGATGTGGTGGATGGGTGGTCTGACACATTCTGAGGTGAGATCGATCGGGATCGAAAATAACATCGGCGAGATCATCCAGTTCTTCAACCGCGCGATGGATAGCTCACAAGCTTTTATCCCAACTTATCATTAATCCACTCCCGGCTGATTGCTAATCCCTCACCCAGGTCTCCGGCCAATCGTGGAACTTCCCTACCTGAGAGTTATTAACATACAATGTATAGAGATAATCATCGGGGAAGTCGTTTATCCCCACCAACCAGCTTTCCCCATCCACATCAGCCTTCCATGGATTTGCCGTATCATGCGTGCCTGACCAGCTCACTTTATGGTTTAGCCGTTGACCGAGAGAATCTTCAACCAAACGTCCTTTTTTCTTGCGTTCATCCGCTTCCCGCCAGGCATCAGGCCGGTGACGCGCCCAGGCAATGATCGCCAAATGGGCATTATCATCACTATAACCGGTTTGTTTTGCCTCTACCCATAAGCTGCGCAACGATGGCCCATGGCCATGTGGTTGTTCGGCTGAATTTACATCCAAACCGTTCATTGGGTTTTTCATGATCAGGTCTATCATCCAGCGCAACTCCTTATCCCAGTTTGGAACTTCTGTAATCCTGCCATCCCGGTCCATTTCCCAGGCGATCAGAGCTGCAATTCCTTTGGTATCTGCCAATTTTCCGTAATACCCGATAATCGTATCCCGTCGGCGGCGGTAGCGGGATGACCATTCTGAAAATAGCATGGTATTGAAAATGATCGCTTGCGGCTTGAAGTCGGCGCCGGTCGGATCCTTGCCACGAAGGTCGCTTTCGATCATGCGCCGGTAGTGATCGAAAGCTGCCTGGTTGCTCAACAAGGAAGTTTCGTGAGCCGTATCCTTGGGGGGTGCTTCACCGGCCATGCCCGGTTGGGTCAGCCCACTGCGTAATGTTTTGATAATTGTTTCATTAAATACTGTGATCCCACCAATCTGTTCCACAAGTTTTAATTGCTTGCGCAATTCCTTGCGGACAACCGTCATCTGCCAGAGATGAGGTTGCTCATCCGGATCCATCGCCCAGTCTGGTGCCACCGCTTCAAACCCGGATAGTGCCGCCTGGATGGCAAAGCGTGTATTATCACCCATCCGACAACACTCCACCGCTTCTGAGAGGATGATACAGGCAGCCAATGCTTCATTTGCATCGAAGTCATCCATATGCGGAGTTACTTCTTGGATTTGCCCTTTATAACGCGCCCGGTCGCCGGCTGTCAGTTGAATTTCTCCCAGCAGAAATCTCCACACCGTATCCAGACAGAAATGCAGGCTGGGCGAATCGCCCCATTCCTCATTTTTTGAAAAATCATCATATGCGGGCAACCAGCGCTCCGCCATGGCTGCGGCCAGAGCCAGGCGCTGTTCCGACGACCAGGCTTCAATCGTCTCGCCGAGGTACATTTCATAATCATCCAGGGTTTTAATTGTTGGCGTTGGCACTAGATTCTCCTTATTAGTTCAATATTTTTCGTTAGTGGGACGGCGATTGATCCAATCTGCGTGAGAGGCAATATCCCGGTCCAAGAACAAACGTCGCAGCAGTACTACTCGTCTTTCTTTTTTACTCTCGGGCAGGGGTCTGCGGTTGGCTTCCAGTCGCTTCAAGATCGTGATGACCAGCATAATTATCGTTCCCCACACGACGACCGGCGCGCCATCCAGAAAATAAGTCAAAAGCGGTAAGGTCCCCATGCCGAACAGAGCAAAAGGGGGTGAATCCTTCAAAAGATAACCGATCGCCAGGGGTACCAACAACCAGGGGATCCCCCACGGGAAAACCACCAGCAGCAGCCCGAGGAAGGTGCTGATACCCCGCCCGCCGGTGAAATTCAGGAAGATGGGCCAGTTATGACCAACTGCTGCTGCCAGCCCTCCGGTAACGGCCACGACTTCCCCCAGGCCAAGGTGCATCGCCAGCCAGGCCGGCAGGGCGGCTTTGGCTACATCGAACAAACCGACCGGGATAACAGCCCAGCGGGCTACGTGTTCATATACCATTGAGCCGCTCACGGTTCCGCTGCCGTAGTGGCGCAGGTCGCGTCCTTTGAGCAGGTGACCGATAATATATGCAGATGGGATCGACCCAAGTAAATAACCCAATACGATAATCAGTAATGTAATTACAATCGTTTTATCCACGTTTATTTATTTTACCCTTCACGCACATGAGTAATTATATAATCATTATGGCTTGATGGAAAACACAATGATCCGCTTGACAGACATGCTCTTCGACCTATAATGAATTATGTAGACATCCAACGAGAATAAAAGTTCCAGCGAAAAGAAGGGAGGGGTTGGTGGATTGAATATAAAAGATTCAGTAAAAAGTGTCAGGCTGATCACCGACAGCGTGGCGCAGATTCCATCGACAATCGCGCAACAATTGAATATCGCGATAGTTCCCTATTCCGTCACCATCAAGAATGAAACCTATCTGGATGGGGTAAACCTCCAACCGGATGAACTCTACCGCCGCATGCGGATGGAAAAGGTCATCCCGAAAACCGCCGCCCCATCGCCGGGCATGTATGAACAGACCATGCTGGACTGCATTCGTGATGGTGCAGGTTCGATCCTGTGCATTGTCCTCTCATCCAATCTGAGTGGATCCTATAACTCTGTCAAACAAGCCGCAGCGTTAATCCACGGTGATCACCCTGACGTTCCGATCGAAGTGTTCGATTCGAAACAGGCAGCCATCTCGGAGGGTTTCATCGCCATCGAGGCAGCCAAAGCTGCCATGAATGGGGCTGACTTGATCGAGGTCAGCAGCGTTGCCCATAAGGTTCAAAAAAGGGTTGGAATTGTGGTCTCATTTGATACACTGGAGTATCTTGCACTGGGTGGCAGGATCGGCAAGGCTGCATATTTATTGGGTAATCTGATCGATATCAAACCCATCATCACCCTTGATGCCGATGGTATGGTCGATCCAATCGGTAAAGTTCGGGGGAACCAGAAAGCTTTCGAAGCTATTATCGACTATGTGGAAAAAATGATAGCCGGATGCAGCCATCTCAAGCTGGCGCTGATGGATGCAGATGCCGCCGAGAGGGCTGAAGCTTTGAAGGAAATGGCAATACAAAGGTTGAAACCCAACGAGCTGATCACCACCTCCATTACCCCGGTGATGGGTGCTCATACCGGACCCGGTCTGGTCGGTCTCGGTTATTATTTCAAATAGCACTTCAGATTGCTATGGATAGAACCATGATCCAACTCAGGGCAATGACCGATAGTGAATTCCTGACGTATATCGACCGGGTTTATATCAGTTACGCCGATGAGCAGGTCATAGCAGGGTTCTGGCCGGCAGATCGCGCTCTGGAACTCGCCAAAGCCGAAATAAACGATTTGCTGCCTGATGGGCTTGCCACGCAGGATCATTTTCTTTACAGCCTGATCGTGGCAGACGAGTCCTCTCCAGTCGGCACCCTCTGGATTATGATCCGTGAGCGCAATAGCCGGAAGGAAGCCTTCATCGATGATATTGAAATTTTCGATAGTTTTAGGCGCAGGGGCTATGCAGCTCAGGCACTTAATGCTCTGGAGGATATTATCAAGGGGCTGGGGATCCACACAATTCGTCTGCAAGTTTTCGGGCATAACCTTGCTGCGCGCGAATTATATGAAAAATGCGGGTACGATTTGGTCAATATATACATGGAAAAACAGATCTAGCGTGTAAACCAGAAAAATTAATAGTCATAACTCGTAACCTTCCTCTAATCGGCGCACAAGCTGTTCAACGAACGCTGCAATCGGAACCCCATCAACCACGTCATGGTCAACAAGTATGGTCAAATGCAGGATTTCCCTTTTTTGGATTTCACCTTTATATATCGCGGGTTGTTCATTTAGTGAGCCGATTGATAATGACAGTGAATGCAGACTACGCGGTATGAACCATCCCCTGGCATGCCCTCCCATGCCAAGTGATGAAATCATAACTGTGCCCATCACTTCCTGCATACGCGCTGGATTACCTAAAATAAAGAGACGCATCAGCATCACTCTAAGCCATTGGGGTAGTCTTACAAATAATTCCATCAACCAGGTATTGTAGATCATACCGCCACTCTTTTTGCCAAGGACATCCTCGCTGCCATCCTGAACATCCTGGTCTTTAATCATCTGGATTTCTTTAGTAATCTGATCCGCAGTTTTGATATTTGCATGTCGGATAACAGATGCCAAAGGTACTCGCATACCTTTAAACATCTTTTCGGCGACAATGGAGATATTAATGTCTTTAAACGCCAATACCCGGTCACCCCTTCCCATAACACCATTGACAAGCGGGTGTAATGAAACCGTATCGGCAACTGTCTTTATAAACCACGCCAGAAAGGATACATTTCTATCTCCACTTCTCACTTGACGAAGTTTCTTACGGGCTTCGGTGACATCTACTTCAATCAAACCTGTAATAAGATGTTTTGAGCGCCCGATCCGTCCCACATCTGAAGTCAGCCGATGACTGGTTGGATAATGGAATTCAATTGGTTCCGATTTTTTCATCTTACTCCTCCGTTTGAGTAATTCCCAAACCTTTCGGATATCACTTTCCGTTTTTAATTAACGTTCCGGAACAATTTCCTTTTGGTCCAGTTTTCGTGCAATCGCTTCTGCTCTTACAAGGTCCTGCGGTGTATTGATATTCAGAAAGGCAATCCCGAGCGGGTCAAACAAACCTGTCTGCTCTGCAGGCATCACCTTGACCTTGACTTGGTCCATCCAGCTAACCAACCTTTTTTGATTAACAGCCAGAGCTTGTTGAACCTGCGGAAGGCAGGTATCGCATCGATACAACGCATGCAATGGTTCCAGACCGTTTTTTGATTCGGGTATGACCACATCTACCAATTCTGCCTGCATCAGATTGAGCTCGGCATTGATCAGGTTAATATTTACATAAGGAAGATCACATGCCAGGACTGCCACATAGGGTGTAGACGTAATACTGAGAGCGGTAAATAAACCACCCATCACACCGGCTCCTTTCACCTTATCCATGTAGATCGGCAGCTCCAGGAACTGGTAGACACCCGGGTCGTTGGCGACGATAAAAACCTCCACGGCCAGAGGAGACACCCGCTCCACAACACGCTTGATCAGGGGTTGACCTCGGAAAAGCATCAATGCCTTATTATGTCCCATCCGGTGGGAATCGCCGCCAGCTAAAATACAAATGGATAGCAGATGCTTATTTTTCATACTATAATGACAGCCACAGTTCATCAATTGTACAGGATATTCGCTGATTGATCGCCCTAACCTCTCGATCGCATGATGAACAACGAAGTACGATCTTCACCGGAGGTTTGTCTATGCGCAAGTTAACCATCAATGGACAGATCGTCGAAACAGAAGCCGGCTCGACCATTCTCGAAGCTTCACGCAAGGCCGGAATAATCATTCCTACCCTCTGCTATCACAAGGACCTTTCACTTTTCGGTGGCTGCAGGTTATGTGTGGTGGAAGTTAAAGGCGAACCCAGGCCGGTGACCGCCTGCACACTGGAAGCCCGGGATGGAATGGTGGTCAGGACTGAGACACCGGAAATAAAGAAGGGGCGGCAATTCCTGCTTGGCCAGCTACTTTCACTGTATCACGATGGATCTGAAGAGAGCAGTCACTCAGATAATGAATTGCTATATTGGGCGAAGTTTTACAAACTCCCCATAACGGATCTGATATCCAGGGAACCCCGTTATCCGGTCGATAGCGATCCCAACCCCTTTGTACGCGTAGATCTCAACAAATGCATCGTCTGTACGCGCTGTATCCGCGCCTGCAACGAGGTCCAGGGACGATTCGTATGGGGTTTGAAGCAACGTGGTATCGAGACCCGGTTGATGGCTGGATCCGATCAAACCATGCTGGAAGCCCGTTGTGAATCATGCGGAGCCTGCGTCGCTTATTGCCCGACCGGGGCTCTGGATAATAAAATGTCATTCGGGGCTGGTGAAGCGGAGGAGATCATCCCCACCACCTGCACCTACTGCGGGGTGGGCTGTCAGATAACCATGCACGTGAGCTCCAACCATATCCTGCGGGTTACATCCTCTCCTGAAGCCCCGGTCAATGGAATGCGCCTGTGTGTGAAGGGTCGTTATGGCTATGATTTTGTCCACAACCAGGACCGGCTCACCCAACCCCTCGTGCGCGAGTATCTCCTGGCGGGGCGGGAACGAACTGTCGGGCAAGACCGTGGTGATTGGGTAAAAACAGATTGGGAGACAGCGCTCAACCTGGCAGTCGAAAAATTGTCAGACCTGTACAACCGCCATGGCGCAGACAGCATCGGTATATTCAGCTCCGCAAAATGTACCAACGAAGAGAACTATTTGATGAACAAATTCGCCCGCCAGGTGATTGGCACCAACAATATCGACCACTGTGCACGGCTTTGTCATTCCAGCACGGTGGCGGGCCTGGCAACCTCATTTGGTTCGGGTGCCATGACCAATTCGATGGACGATATCGCGCAACAGGCGAGCCTGATCTTCGTCATCGGTTCCAATACCACAGAACAACATCCCGTGTTTGGAACGATGATCCGCCAGGCAATACTGAAACGCAAAGCCTGTCTGATCGTGGCTGACCCCCGCAGGATCGACCTGACGGAATTTGCCGCGCTCCACCTTCAGATCAAATCCGGGACCGATATCGCCCTGCTCAACGGATTGATGCAAATTATTTTGAATAATAGCTGGGAAGACCGTACCTTTATCGAAAGCCGAACAGAAGGGTTCGATGATTTAAGAGCCAATCTGCAAAGTTATACACCCGAAGTCGTGGAGGAAATCACCGGCATTCCGATCGATAAACTGAACGAAGCTGCCCGGATGCTCGGAACCATCAAGCCCGGCGCAGTCATCTGGGCGATGGGGATCACCCAGCATATCGTCGGTGTTCAGAATGTCCAAACCCTGGCCAACCTGCAGATGCTCCTGGGTAACCTGGGCATCCCCGGCAGCGGGGTCAATCCCCTGAGAGGTCAGAATAATGTGCAGGGCGCCTGCGATATGGGTGCTTTGCCCAATGTCTATCCAGGTTATCAGTCCGTTACCCAGGATGAACCTCGGAAAAAGTTCGAAACCGCCTGGGGAGTTGCGCTTAATCCGAAAAGCGGCATGACAGTCACAGAAATGGTACCGGCGGCCGGGAGCGGTCAGATCAAAGCTCTTTATATCCTTGGCGAAGACCCGATCCTGAGTGATCCCGATTCAAATCACGTCAGGGAATGTCTGGAAAAACTGGAGTTTATGCTCCTGCAGGAAATATTCCCCTCTGAAACCTCTCGTTATGCGGATATCCTGCTGCCGGGGGTAAGCTTTGCTGAAAAAAGTGGTACCTATACCAACACCGAAAGACGCATCCAGCTGGTACGCCCGGCAATCAAACCACCGGGATTCGCCCGTCAGGACTGGCAGATCACCAACGATCTGGCACATCGGCTCCTGAAGAAAACAAACCGAATCCCCAACCCGTCTGCAATACATGCCAGCTGGCAGTATGATACCCCTATGCAGATCATGGAGGAGATCGCCGCGCTGACACCCAGTTACGCTGGTGTGTCTCATCCACGTCTGGAAAAGGGGGAACGCCTGCAATGGCCGGTCAAATCCTTCGACCATCCAGGCACGCCCATTCTGCATGTGGGTGAGTTCACCCGGGGTAAAGGCGTGTTCACCATCACCAATCACGTAGTCCCGGCTGAACTACCCGACCAGGCATACCCATTTTTATTAAATACCGGCCGGGTGTTGTATCACTGGCACGGCGGTGAGATCACCCGCCGTGCAAAAGGACTGGCAACCATCTATCCAATCTCGCTGGTGGAAATCAACCCGGAGGATGCTTCAGAGCTGGATATCATGGACCACGAAAGGATCCGGATTACCTCCCGGCGTGGAGCGATTGAAGCGACAGCCTGGCTTACCGAGCGCGTCGCCCGCGGGGCGGTGTTTGCCAATTTTCATTTTCCCGAAAGCCCCGCCAATGAATTGACCATTGCTGCACTCGATCCGATTGCCAAAATCCCCGAGTACAAGATCTGTGCAGTGCGTCTGGAAAAGCTCCCGGAATGAAAAGCATTCATCGAACAGTCCGATTTTCCTATATTAATCGTTATTCACTGGAAACCCGCCCGGCAAGGCTGGCGACCGAATCGGATGTCATGTTAAGTATTAATGGCAATTTTTGGCTTGATTTTCATTGTTCCCCGGTCGCCCTGGATGCACTGGCAGCAGGTTTTCTCTTCAATGAAGGTTTTGTGGAAACCGCTGAAGAGATTTCGGATATCCGGGTTTGCGAAAAGGATGACAACATCGATGTGTGGCTTAACCACCCCATAGATCCGCCTGTCTTTTGGAGCAGGGGTTCCGGGTGTAATAACAGCATCCAACCGGGGCAGCATACAACCTTGGTTAAACTGCCACGGGGTCTAAAATTTACATTACCCGAGCTGTACGAGCAGATGGAAAATTTCCATGCAGCACTCGCAAAACAATCACGGGACAGACATGGTATCCACACCAGCATGCTCCTGGATGGTACTACTGCCATACAGGTCATCGCAGACATCGGGCGGCATAACACACTGGATAAGCTTGCCGGTATTTGCCTGCTGAGGGCGCTTACCCTTGCTCGTCCGGCATTGATCACAACCGGCAGGATTTCTGCAGACATGGTACGCAAAGCTGCCAGAATGAAAACCCCCCTGGTCATCTCCCTCCATTCGACCAGCGATCGGGCAGTAAGAACAGCCAGGGAACTGGGCATCACTCTCATCGGGCAAGCCAGGCTTGGACGGATGGATGTTTATACACATGCGGAAAGGATTTTATTAAAAAGGGATATGCTTAATCGGTGATCGCCATTCCAAAATCCTTATGGTGGACGTATACTAACCTCAATTATTCATTATTCTCCTCGAAAGGAAAAGTATGAGCACCGTAATCGAACGCTTTCTTCGCTACGTAAAGGTCGATACCCAGTCTGATGTCAATTCCGAGAGTCATCCATCCACAGAAAAACAGATCACCCTGTCAAAAATAATGGCAGAGGAATTAAAAACCCTGGGCCTGGAGGATATCAAAATCGATCAGTATGGAAATGTTACAGCCACGCTGCCCTCCAACCTCGACCACCTGGTACCGGTCATGGGTTTGCTGGCCCACCTGGATACCGCCACTGAAATGTCAGGCGCCAACGTGAATCCGCGACTGATCGAAAATTACGACGGCGGGGATATAACCCTTGATCTTAAATCAAAGATCATCCTCTCTCCACGAGAATTCCCGGAGCTGAAAAAATATATCGGAAAAACGCTGATCACAACCGATGGCACAACTCTGCTTGGCGCAGACGATAAGGCCGGCGTGGCAGAGATCATGACGGCGCTCGAACTGCTGATCAGCCATCCAGAGATCCCCCATGGGAAACTACGGATTGCATTCACCACCGATGAAGAAACCGGTAAAGGTATTAAATTTTTCGATATCGAACAATTCGCGGCCGATTATGCCTATACCGTCGACGGCGGGGAACTGGGCGAACTGGAGTATGAGAACTTCAACGCCGCAAAAGCAACCGTCCAGATCCAGGGGCGCAGTGTTCATCCTGGCGATGCCAAAAATAAGATGATCAATGCCAGCCTGGTGGCGATGGAATACGACGCACTACTGCCCCCGGATGAGCGCCCGGCCTACACGGAAAAATATGAAGGCTTTTTCCACCTGGAAAAATTATCAGGCGAGGTGGATAAAGCCACACTAAAATATCTTGTGCGGGATCATGATGCGATGAAATTCAAATCGCGCTGTGATTTGATTAAAAGGTCTGCTGAGTGGCTTAATCAACGTTATGGCACCGGTACGGTGACGGTCGCGCTCGAGGATCAGTACACCAACATGCGTGAGAAGATCGAGCCGGTCATATGGGTTGTGGACCAAGCACGAGAAGCCATGCAGGCAGTTGGTGTCACCTCATTGGTTAAGGCTATCCGGGGCGGGACAGATGGTGCCCAACTGTCATGGAAAGGGCTTCCTACTCCCAACCTGTTCACCGGGGGGATGAATTATCACGGAAAATACGAATGCATTCCGACCTCTGCAATGGAGAAAGCGGTGGAAGTCCTGGTCAAGCTGGTGGAACTATCATCCCAGCGTAAATGATATGTCAGTCGATCTATCAGGAAGCATAGAAAATAGACAGGTATATTTTCTGATCAAATAAATGTATCCGGATCATCAAACTGTCAGCTTCTCCCACTCGCCCATCAGTTTATCCAATTCGGCCTGTGCATGGGCAAGTTGCCAGCCGGTCTCCATGGTTTGGTCGGTATCGCCTGCCAGACCGGATCGCTGCAAAGTCTCCGACAAACGCCGGATCGTCGTTTCCTGGTCGCGGATCCGCTTTTCAAGCTGGGCCGTGGCCTGTTCGCGTTTGTGTGTCTGGTGGCTGTTATCGCGCGCCATCGGGCGTGGCGCCAAGAGGGTTTTACGACCTGCCTTGGCTCCTGCCACAGTCTGACCTCTTAAGATATATTCCCGATAGTTCCCCGCAAACACCGTCAACCTTCCAGCTCCCAACTCCCAGACCTGTGTTGCCAGGCGGTTGATCAAGTAACGGTCGTGTGAGACCAGCAGGATGGTACCGTTGTAGCTCTCCAATACCTCCTGCAATGCCTCCTGGGCAGGGATGTCCATATGATTGGTCGGCTCATCCAACAATAACAGATTGGCACCTTCCAGCGCCAGGATTGCCAGTGCCAACCGGGCGCGCTCGCCGCCCGACAGTGCCCTGACCGGTTTCGAAGTTTCCTCACCGCGGAAGAGGTATAGCGCCAGATGTCGTCGGGCTGGTTCATCGCCAATTTCCTTGCGTGAAAGGATCTCCTCCAACACCGTTTTCACGGGGTCCAGGTGATCCTGCACCTGGGCAAAATAGCCAATCTTCAGACTGGAGCCAAGTTGGACTTCGCCTGATAGTGGTTGTAATTGCCCGAGCAGTACCTTGAGGAAGGTTGTCTTTCCGGTGCCATTAGGTCCGATCAAAGCGGCGCACTCGCCGCGTTTCAACAGCAACTTGTTCACAGTAAACAACGGGTGGCCCGGATAGCCGATGAGTGCCTGATCAGCCTGCAGGACCAGGTTGCCGCTGGTCTTTTCAGCCACCAGCCGCGGGCGGATGGCCGGCGGGCGATTCCCATCCATCTGTAAGGCATTCACGGCGTGGATAGCCTCGACCACATCCAGCGGTCGCTCCACATGCAAGCCTGATTCGGACCACTTTTTTCCATTACGCAGTGCCATGATGCCCTGGTTCTGGACGATGGATATATCACGTGAGATGCGACGCAACAGACCAAGTGCACGGGCGTGCGTGCTGGCGCGCACCCAGTTTTTCTGAATAAAATCAACTTCCCTTAGCAGGCGGGCTTTCTCCTCCCGGAAGACCCGCTCGTAATATTCCCAGCGTTCCTGTCGTTGTAGCAGGTAGGCGCTGTAGTTGCCTGAATATATCTCAATACCCCGGCTGGTCATCTCCCAGATCGTGGTCGTGACGTTGTCAAGAAAGTAGCGGTCATGGCTGACGATCAGGCAGGCGCCCTGCCACTCCCGCAGGGTGCTCTCGAGCCAGTCCACCGTCTCGATATCCAGGTGGTTGGTGGGTTCATCCAAAATAAGCAAATCGGGTCTTTCCAGCAGCAGGCGTGCCAATAGCAGGCGGGTCTTCTGACCGCCGCTCAAGTGGCTGATCGGCATCTGCCAGGTGGATTTCCCCAGCCCCAGACCGGTCAGGGTCTGCTGGATACGCAGTTCGTAATCGTAACCACCATTCTCAGCAAATGCATGTTGTTTATTCCCATATTCCTCCAGCAGGGTGGGGTTGTTTTCGCCGGCTGCCATGCGCACTTCCAATGCTGTTAGCTGGTCCTGCCTGTCCTGTAAATGGGTGAAAACTGACAGCATTTCGGAATAGACCGAATTCTGGCGGTTAGAAAAGGCATCCACTGCCTCCTGGCGCAGGTATCCCAGGCGGCGTCCGCGGGCGATATGGGTTATACCCTCGGTGGATTGGGAGATGCCAGCCAGGATGAGCAGCAGGGATGTTTTCCCGATGCCGTTGGGACCGATCAGACCGATCTTGCTGTCATTGGCAACGGTAACCGAGATGCCCTTGAACAAATCGAAGGCACCGAATGATAGACCGAGTTTTTCGGCAGTTAAGATAGACATGACAACCTCATTACCTATTTCATAAAATAAAACCAGCCGCAAGCTTTTACCGCGGCTGGTGGACGAACAAGAATAAAAAAGACCGCGGGTTGGAGAGCACCGCGGCCGTCAGGATTATTCGTATAGTTGACGTATCAGCAGGCGCACTCCAACAAGGAATCATTCAAGCCGCTGGCGGAAAGGCTCAGATTCAAGGAGGTGAAGTAACCTGCAAATATCATCTTGTAATCCTTAGTTTAACAACGGTCGTTAGTTTATCACAAGCTTCAGAAGATTGTCAAGAATCACATTGGAGACATCGCTATCTGTCAGATGTATAATTCATCCAACCCATCAAAAAGAATTATACGAAATGATCGAGATCACCAAAATCCCCTTTGCCGGTTGGCAACGCTGCCAGCAAATTTCGAACGGAAGTGTCGCCCTGATCGTCTGCCAGGATATCGGTCCACGTATCCTCTCGTATGGTTTTCTCGATGGAGAGAATCAATTCCAAATCAATCCGCGTGAGGCCGGCTTGACCGGTGGAGACCGGTGGCGGTCGTACGGTGGTCACCGTTTATGGATCGCACCCGAAGATCCCGCACGCACGCTCTACCCGGATAATAAGCCGCTAACCGTCGATCTGTTGCCCGCCGGTGTCTGCCTGACAGCCCCGGTGGAGGAGACAACCGGCTTCCAAAAATCCATCACAGTTGAAATGGATGGATCGGGCTCACACATCCGGGTGACTCACAAGCTGATGAACCGTACAGAGTCCCGCCAACCTGCAGCCCCGTGGGCAGTGACCGTGTTACGCCCGGGAGGGGTGGCAGTGCTTCCAATCGGTGAGCGCTGCGACTGGCCAAAAGAATTGACCGCACAGAATTCACTTTCCTTGTGGACCTATACGCGGTTGACCGATCCACGCTGGACGTGGGGGGATGGTTACATCCTGTTGCGTCAGGACGTGAAATCAACCAACCCCCAGAAGATCGGCATGTACAACAGTGAGGGATGGGCTGCTTATGTGAACGCAGGTACACTCTTTATCAAGAAATTCGATTCCACCAACTACAACACCTGCCCGGACATGAATTCAAACCTGGAGACCTGGACGAATCATGAAATCCTGGAACTCGAAACACTGGGAGCGAACCAGCTGGTTGAAGCCGGAGCTTTCATCACCCATATTGAAGATTGGTACCTTTTTGAGGATATTTCCATACCAGATAACGACAAGGACGTTGAAGAACACATCCTTCCTTGCTTTAGAACTATTCAAGAACCATCCACTCAAAAAAAATCGACCCCCTGAAATCTCCTGGCCGCATGACAGCACAACCTGCCCCAACCATAACCATCGACGAGCATGCGGTGAAGCTGCGTGAGCTGATCATCGACGAGATCATCTATGCATTCAGCGGGAAACGAAGCAAAATAACACATCGCCTGGTGGCGCCATTCCTGCGCACCACCGCCGGTCACTTCGGAAGGATTGCAGCGGAATTTTACGAAAAGGTTATCACCCTGGGAGTGAGCGAGGGTGCCAGAGCGACCCTGCCACGTTTTAACCATACAGTAACTGCACGCGGTATTGAAAGGATTCCCAAACAAGGACCGCTTTTGATCGTATCGAACCACCCGGGAGGGCTTGATTCGCTGGGCATTGTTTCCTGCATCCCGCGCAATGACCTCAAAGCCTTGGTATCGGATATCAAATTCATGCGTGTATTTGACATCCAGCAGCGTTATTGCATTTACGTCTCCTTTGAAGCCATAGGCGGAATGGTCGCATTGCGCGATGCGATCGACCACCTGCGGTCAGGTGGGGCGTTGCTGGTTTTTGCGCATGGCGATGTCGAACCGGAGCCTGAGTATCTGCCGGGCGCACGCGAGGCGATCCAGGAGTGGAGCCGCAGTCTTGAGATCATGCTGCACAAAGTGCCCGAGACAAACCTCCAGATCATCTCTACCAGTGGAGCCGTCCTGCATCGTTTTTTGAACAGTCCGGTCACGCGTTTACGTAAACAACCCGAACGCCGCCAAAAACTGGCTGAATTCCTGCAGGTGATCCAATCACTGCTCCTGCCGGGATCCATCCCTGTTAATCTGCACTTAACCATTGGTGAGCCGATTGCTACCGATAAGCTTGGAGAGGGACGATGGATGCCGGAGATCATCCGTCATGCGCAGGCACAACTGGATGAGCATCTAGCCTGGGTAAATGATCTTACCCGTTTTAATAAAAGGGATTGAAACCACACAACCAATCCAATCCTTTTTACCCTCGTGTAATCAAATTGTAACAACGATGCTGTTGTTATGGGATAGAATCATTCTGACTAATCAATAAATTCTTCTCCCGGGAGGTAAACATGAAACTTGCGTTACTGGTCATTGACGTTCAGAAGGCGTATTTTAATCCCGATTCAACAAAATCACTTGAAAATGCGATCGAATATATCAATGCTGCCATCGAATTGTTCCGGACGAAAGGCCTACCGGTGATTTGTATTCAACACCGTGATGACGAAAACAATCATGTGCCGGGTGTCGCAGGATTTGACCTGCCTGAGTCATTAAAAATTTTGCCATCGGATTTGCATATTCACAAGACCTATGGGAATTCTTTCAATAAGACACCCCTGCTTGAAGAACTTAAGAAATTAGGTGTTGATACGGTTTTGATAACCGGTTTCCGCGCAGAGGGTTGTGTATTATCCACCTACCGGGGTGCGTTGGATGTGGACCTCACCCCCATTCTGCTTCGCGGCTCGATTGCCGGACCATCCAAGGCTGTTCGCTTTGTTGAAAGTATCAGCAATATCATCTCATATGGTGTCCTGGAAAATATGCTGGCATGAAGAACTTGATCGTCCTTATCCCGGCGCATGATGAGGGCGAGCATATCGCTACGGTGGTTAAAGCCGCCCGGCAATACCTGCCCGTCCTGGTAGTGGATGACGGATCGACTGATGGTACCGCCAGGTTGGCGAAAGCCGCGGGGGCTGTGGTCCTCCGCCAGTCACCCAACCAGGGCAAGGGAGCAGCACTATTGGCAGGCTTCAGACATGCGCTGGGATTGGGATACAAAGCTGTCATCACATTGGACGGCGATGGTCAACATGACCCGGCAGAGATCCCGAAGTTCCTGGCTGCTTATCGCGACCATCCTGCTGGTCTGTTGATCGGCCGGCGCGATTTCTCCCGCATGCCTTTCATCCGTCGGCTGGCAAATTCACTCGGCGGTGCGATATTATCCATGGCAGTCGGACAGAAAATTCCCGACAATCAATCCGGTTATCGTCTGGTCAACGAGTCCTTGATCAAAATCATGTTAGAAAACAAAGAACGGGGATTCGAGTTTGAAGTGGATATGGTCGTGCTGGCTTTAAAACACTCCTCAGGCATCGGTTGGGTGCCGATCAAGACCATCTATGCGGGTGAGAAGAGCCATATCAAACCAATTGACCATTTGTTCAATTTCCTGCGTGTGACCGTCAAAGCGTGGCAGTCAGTACACGAAATAAAGGAAAGACGATCCCTTTTGTGACTCCATTTCCTGTTAAAATAATATTATGAGACTGATGCGGTTAATCATCTACAAATCAGTCATCTGCTTACCACAATCTGGCTTGGTTTTACTGGTAATCTTGATTGCTTTAACCGGGTGTTCATCCTCATCGCCAACCCCGGTCAGACCTCCAAGTATAGCTGTCGATCAGCCTTCATCGCAGGCGACCCTGCCACCCACGGAGATGATTTTTTCATCACCGACACCCGAAACCATTCTGCGTTTTGCAGTCATTGGTGATTACGGCATCGCAGGGGATGACCTCCGGCAGGTGGCGAACATGGTGGTCAGCTGGACACCCGATCTGATCATTACCACCGGTGATAATAATTACCCGGAGGGTTCGCCTGACACAATCGACGAGAATATCGGGCAATATTTCCATGAATTTATTGCTTCTTATCGTGGCGATTTCGGAACAGGCGCCGATATCAATCGTTTTTTTCCCTCCCTCGGCAACCATGATTGGATAACCAGTCATGCTCAGCCCTATCTGGATTATTTTACCCTGCCGGGCAATGAACGTTACTATGATTTCATCCGTGGCGATGTGCATTTTTTTGCGCTTGACAGTGATACACAAGAGCCGGATGGAGTCGGGCGTTCTTCCAAACAGGCACAATGGCTGCAGACATCCCTGGCCGTTTCCACTTCGCCTTGGAATGTAGTATTCACACATTACCCCCCCTATTCTTCTGGATATCATGGCTCGACCGATTGGATGTTATGGCCTTATAAACAGTGGGGCGCTTCAATCGTCCTGGCGGGTCACGACCATGATTATGAGCGCCTGATTGTGGATGACTTTCCATATCTGGTCATTGGTCTGAGCGGAAACGGTTCCTATCCGTTCGTAGTCCCTTTACCAGGCAGTCAACTACGCCATTCCTATGACCAGTGTGCCATTCTGGCTGTAGCGACCGCGAAATATCTCGGCTTTGAACTCATTTGCGTCCCCGATATACTTGTGGATAGTTTTATGCTTCAAAAAACCATACAGCAACCTAAGCCTTAGTCTTCAAAAAGTGCCTATCGAAGGCAAAGAAAAAAATGGATTATCATAATCGGTGTAAAATCAGATCATCCAATGAGTCCTGGTGGTCCCCGATCAAAGGAATGATATGCCGGATAAAAAGTCTTCAACTTTAACAGCTCAATCGAAAAAGAACAAAGGGGCATATGTTCAACTGGGTTTATTCGCTGCCACACTGCTGGTGATGGTGGCTCTCTCAGCGCTATCGCTCAAGCTATTTGCGCCGGAGCCAACCATCGCGCCCGAAGTCCTACGGCAGGCAGCTGACTCCACGTTGGATATTGCCATCCCGATCTATGTGGATGGGACGGTCCAGGCCATGGTACCCGGGATTATATCGGGGACGCTCACGGCCAGTGTGCCAACCCAGACACCCACCCCCACTCTGCCGCCAGTCCGTTGCGATCTGGCCGGTTTTGTTTCAGATGTCACCATTCCCGATGGAACCCGGTCAAGTGCATCCGCTGCTTTCACCAAGGTTTGGCTCGTGCGCAATCTCGGTACCTGCACCTGGGGCGCGGATTATTCGCTGGTTTATCAAGCTGGAGAGTTGATGGCCGGGCAATCACCTTTGACGATTGGAAAGATACTCGCGCCAGGAGAAACTGTCGAGCTTTCTGTCAACCTCGTTGCACCGGCTACCGGTGGGGTCTATACCAGTAACTGGATGTTGCAAAACAGTGCCGGAGAAAAGTTCGGGCTTACTCCAGATGATCAACCGCTTTCGCTACGCATTGTTGTCGGGTCACACGAGACAACAGCGCTCGATTTCACCGAAAAAGCTTGTTTTGCTTCATGGTCCAGTATAGTTGGCACCATCAAGTGCCCGAATCCGGATGATTACATATCCGGCTCGGTAAATCCGGTAGAAACAACCACTGTTGAATATGGGTATGAAATTGACATGCCTTCACTCGAGGTAATTCCCAGCGAAGGCAACGGGGGTACGATCACTGGAACCTATGGTTTGCTGCAGATACAAGAAAAAGATACCTTCAATGCCATTATCGGTTGCGGCAACGAACAGCCGGAATGCGATCTGGTTTTTGAGCTCAAATACGATGCAGGGGATCATAATCCGATCTCGCTCGGTAGCTGGATCGAAAAGACAGACGGCTCACTTCAGAAGGTGACTGTGGACCTGAGTTCGCTCGAAGGTAAAACCATAGCGTTGATCCTGTCTGTTTCCTCAACCAACGCTACTGCCCGCGATAATAAAGGTGTCTGGATATCACCAGTTGTATTCAGAACCGTAAAATAAACTCATTTAAAAAAGGAGAAGCATCATGAGATTTTTCATTCGTTGGTTCATAACAACCATTGCGGTAGCTGCGGCGGCCTGGATAACCCCCGGGTTTACCCGGGAAGGCAATTGGTGGGTGGCTGCCATCATCACAGCACTGATCCTGGGCCTGGTCAATGCACTCATCCGTCCGGTGATGAAATTCCTCTCGTGTGGATTGATCATTGTGACTCTCGGGTTATTCACGCTGGTCATCAATGCCCTTTGCCTGTGGCTTGCCTCCTATATTTCATGGGAATTGTTCGGTATCGGATTCAAAGTTGACAATTTCGGTTCCGCCTTTATCGGATCGATCATCATCAGCGTGGTTTCATTCCTGCTTTCCTTCCTGCTGCCTGACAAGGATAACAAAGTCAAGATAGAAAACAAATAAAATAAGCAATATATTGGATATTAAAGAGGGAGTCTTATGATGGCTTCTATCCCGTTTAACTGGAAACGCCTGTTGATAGCTTTTCCGCTCGTTTTTGCCTTGTTGACCACATCAACCTATAGCGTATCAGCCAAAAAGCTCTATTATGGTAATTCTGTACCTTCAGGCACGGTCATCCAGGCGGATGTTGTACTGACCGGTAATAATATCGTCATCGATGGTACGGTAGTTGGCGACGTGCTGGCAATCGGCAATCATGTGAAGGTCAACGGAATAATCGAGGGCAGTCTGGTGTCTGCCGCCCAGACCATCCGCATTACCGGCAAGGTCAAAGGCACCACCTATACCGCCGCGATCGCATTCGATCTTGGTGCAGGCGCTGCATTAAGCCGCAATCTATACTTTGGCGGTCTGAGCTTTGCCACCCGTAAGGGCGCCATGGTCAACCGCGATCTGTTCGCATTCAGCCTGGGTGGCACCATGCTGGGTCAGATCAACGGGAATGTAAAAGCGGTGATCGGTCCGTATGAGATCCTGAAACTGATTTTCGATGCATTGAAGGTTAATGTCCAACTGCCAGGCATGATCTACGATGAACCTGCCATTCCAGAAGCTACGCAACCCGCGTTGCCATCTCTACAGATCACTCCCAGCCCGGGTGGAACCAGCATGGAATCCATCGGAAGCTTGCTGGTTGCCCTGCCGGTAACACAGATCACATCCGCTCCGACAACAACTGCCACAACCGGACAGACAAAAAATGTGTTAGATTGGCAACTGGTCGGTGCCTGGTTCCTCG
Source organism: uncultured Chloroflexia bacterium (assembly GCA_963701225.1). Taxonomy (GTDB): domain Bacteria; phylum Chloroflexota; class Anaerolineae; order Anaerolineales; family Anaerolineaceae; genus JAFGXF01. The sequence continues at coordinate 3,126,694 of OY969578.1, forward strand.
GAAGGTTGCGCAGCCTGGTCGCCCTGCTTGTTTTCAGCCTGATCGCGCTCTGGGGTATGCCATCCATCATCACGCAGGCTTCCGTTAAGCTGCGCGAAAAGGTCCTGACTTCTCTGGGATCGGGTATCGTTGGGACATTCATCTCCTTTAACTTCATCCTGGCGGCAATCCTTATAGCAGCCATTATTACCGCCATCGGTTTCTGGCTGTTCTTCGCGACAATATGGGAAATCGGTGTTTTTATCTGGTCGGCCGGTCTTGTGTTGGTGATCCTGTTTATCACCCTGGTGTGCTTTTTTGTCTTTTACGTTACCAAAGCGATCGCAGCTTATACACTTGGGTACGTCATCCTGAAACCCATCTTTCCAAAAGCCGCACGATACAATATCTTTCCCCTCCTGTTGGGGTTGATCCTTTATGTCCTGCTGGCCGGTTTACCCTATGCCGGTTGGGTGATCGGCATATTGGCGACTGCGTTTGGCCTGGGAGCCGCCTGGCTGGTTTATCGTCAAAAACGGGAACAGGAAAAAAAGCAAAAATTACCACAAACTTCCGAAACGAAAAAAAGCCCGGCCATCAAACCGGGCAGGAAGGTTGCTTACAAACCTCACCCAACAAGAAAAATAGCTTGATAACCCACTTGATAGAGATACGATACCGGGCTGCTTATGGCAGCCCGGTTTTTTATCGTTGTTTCTTCCTTGCCTGCGGAAGAGAAATCCGCCATTTATTATGCACCTTGCAGAATTCCGCTCCCAGAAAAAGTATCTGACATATCGTATAAACCCAGATCGTAATGACAAGGATCGAACCCACGATCCCATAGATAATGCTGGTGCGGATATCAAAGTAAAGTCTCAACAAGATACTTGCCCCCTCCCATAATACGGCCGCAAGGAATGCACCCATCCACACATCGCGCCAATTTAATCGGCTGGGCGGCAAGTAACGATAGATAAATATCAACACGATTGTGCCAAAGAGTATACTTGCCAGAGGCTGCAATTCGATAGCTTTCAACGTCTGAAGGGCAGGGATTCCAACAAAAACTGATTGGGCAATCTGCATCACATTAAGGAACACCATGGAGATCGATAATAAGCCCACAATGAATAATAATATCAAGACACCAACTGCCTGATCTCGCAGCAGTGATCGCACAGCCACCCTGAAGGAGTCTCTTTGCGGAGTAGGCCGCCAGATCTTGCGGAAGCTGTAACTGAGAAAGCGGAATGCCGAGGAACCACCCAGCAGCAGTGCCACCAGGCCAATCCCACTGACCGTGATCGCCTGGGTTTTAACGGTGGTAAGCAGGTCATCAATTGCGCGACGCAATTGTGAGCCAAACTGGTCCTCGATCACCAGGAAAATCTGTTCGAGACTCCCATTTGGAGAAAATCGCAGAATAAAACCAATGATTGAGAGAAAAAACAGGATAAGCGGTGCCAACGAGAGCACGGCATAATAGACCATCGCTGCGCCCATGAGCTGCGCCTGATCGTTGGTATATTCCCTGAGGGTAGCCTGTATCAAGCTGAGAAAGATTTTATGTTGTTCTTTGAGTTTAATTCCAAAACTGGCGAAGGAATGCTTCACCTTCAACCAGTATTTTGGTAGAGCTCTAGTAGTGAAATCCTGGATGGGCAGGCTACTCATATCAGATTAGCGCGAATTATACACGCTTCTATTATTAATGATTACGTGAGTCTGCCAATTGATTCAATTGCTCAATAGCTCTCTCGGTGAGTTCGGTTGGTTTGATATCAAGCTGATGTGCCATGTGCAAGATCTTCAAGGTGTGCTCGACCATCAGGGTGGCATCAGCCGCCTGGCGTAAATCCTTGCCGACGGTAACCAGACCGTGGTTGCGCAGGAAGGCTCCTGGAGTCATCCCTTTCCCAACCGTCTCCATGACAGCTGCAGCAAGTTCCTGCGATCCAACCATATGCCAGGAGATGAACGGGAGGCGATCGACAAGCAGCGCCTCATAGGTAATGGGAGGAATGTCGGGATCCCCAAGCCCCCAAACAGTAGAATACGGGGCATGGCTGTGCACGACTGCATTCACATCCGCACGCAGCTTCATTAAGCCGGCATGGAAGGCAAACTCAATGGATGGCTTGTGTTTTCCCCCGAGGATTTTCCCATCCAGGCCGATCAGGGTCATATCCTCCGGATGTAATGAACCTTTTGACACTGCGCTTGGTGTAATCCATAACGTCTTTACATTTTCACTACTGCGCACACTGATGTTCCCGCCTGTGGCGGTCACAACTCCTGCCCGGTAAAGTTCTGTGGTAACTTCCGCCAGGTGTTCTTTCAACTCTGCATCGGTCATATTTTCCTCATGATACTCTCTGGCTGGATTTTACCCTATACGGCGCTGGCATCCGGCTTGAGGTACAATTTCAATCGATATTTATTCCGGAGGTGTTTATGGCAAACGCATCTGTCCGCTGGGTCAACGGTAAAAGGTTCATTGGCGTTGATTCCACCAACCATTCCGTGGTGTTATCCACTCCTGAGGATGGCGTGGGGATGAAACCCAGCGATCTGCTGCTGGTAGCATTGGCCTCCTGCACGGCAGTGGATGTGGTCGATATCCTTGTCAAAAAACGCATCTTGTTAACCAGTCTCGAGATTGTCGTCAGTGGTGAACAGGATAGTGATCCACCCTGGACGTTCAGGAAGATCCATCTGATCTACCGCGTGGGAGGCAAAGGGCTCACCGAGAAAGCGATTGAACAGGCAATCCAACTGTCAAAGGAAAAATATTGTTCGGTGGCTGCCACCGTGCGCGGCGTGGCAGAAATCACCACCAGCTTTGAATTGTTGCCAGAGGCATAACCAAGCTCTTATTCGATGATCTGGTAAGCGCGGCGGATATTCTCACCCAATGAATTGAATGCCATGACCGTCGCTAAAATGGCTGCGCCCGGGAATGTAGACATCCACCAATAATCGAGTATGTAATTACGTCCCTGGCTGACCATGGCACCCCATTCCGGGGTGGGCGGTTGAGCGCCCATTCCGATAAAACTGAGGCTCGATGATGTGACGAGCGCGGGACCAACGTCGTTTGTCATTTGAACCAGCAGGGGGATGATCAGATTGGGGATGATGTGACGCAGGATGATATGAAAATCACTACCACCGATCGCTCGGCTGGCAGTGACAAAATCGCGTTCCTTCAACGACATTGCCTGTGCTCTGACCAGGCGGGCATAACCCGGCCACCAGACAGCTGCTATGGCGATCATGGCATTCGTTAGATTGGGTCCCAAAGCAGCAGCAATTGCCATCGCCAACACCAACCCAGGGAAGGCAATGAACACATCACTCAGCCTCATCAGGATCTCGTCAAAAATCCCACCATAATAACCTGCCAGGCAGCCAATCACCAATCCTACCAGGGCTGCCGAGATCAGGACGACTGCAGCGCTTTGCATGGCAAGACCTGCCCCGGCGATAACCCGGCTGAGAATGTCGCGCCCAAGGTTGTCGGTACCCATCCAGTTCGTTGAATTGGGAGCATTGTATTTGATGGATGTATCGAGCGCAAGCGGATCGTAAGGAGCGACCACTCGCCCTGCAAAAGCCAGAAACAGCAAAATAACGACTGCTGCAATGGTGACCCAGCCGGATGGTTTTTCAATCAGGCGGTGAAAAAAAGTATTCATCAGGAATATTGAATGCGCGGATCAAGCGCACCATAGAGGAGGTCCACCAATAAATTGAGGGTGGTTGAGATCATGGCGATGATCAATGTGATCCCCATGATGGCGGCATAATCAGCGGCAAGGATGGATTTTGTGGCATACCAGCCAATGCCAGGCCAGTTGAAAACGACCTCGACTACAAACACTCCTGCCAGGAGCGCATTGAAGGTGTTGCCTAGAACGGTCACGGTTGGCAATAACGAATTGCGTAACACATGCCGCCAGAAGACACGCTGCTCTGAAGCGCCTTTGGCACGAGCCATGCGTACATAATCAGCAGATAGGTTCTCCAGCGTGCTGGCGCGCACCATACGTGCCACACCACCGAGGGTGAAAAGCGAAAGTGTCACGGTTGGCAAGATTAGATGCAATAACGCACTGCCCAGTCGTTCAAAATCCAGGCCCAACAGGCTATCTAAAACATAAAATCCGGTGATGTGCTCCGGTGCACCGAGGTAAAGGGTAATACGGCTGTCTAGCGGCAATAGGTTTAGGTCGCGGTAAAAAATAAGCTGTAAAACCAGCCCAAGCCAGAAAAGCGGCACTGCCAGACCAAAACTGGATAAGCTCATCACAAAACGATCGAGCAACCCACCTTGTTTTTGAGCAGCAAAGACACCCAGGGGAATTCCCAACACAATCGTCACAAAAATGGCAGCCAGCGCCAATTCAATACTGGCCGGCAAATAGATACCGAGATCCTTGCCAATCTCGCGTCCTGAAAATATTGAGACACCCAAATCGCCCTTCAGCAGATTACCGATGTAGTTGACAAACTGATTGGGAAGCGGCTGATCAAGGCCGTATTCATGGCGCCAGTAGGCGATCGACTCGGGCGAAGCTTTTGGTCCGAGGCGTAATGCCACGGGGTCTGAAGGGATGACATTGGTAATAATGAAAGTGAGCAGGGTCACCCCAAGCCAGACCAAAATGATGGTAAATAACCTGCGCAGAAGAAAGGTGCGCATAATTCCGGGCAAAAAAAAGCCGGGGCGTAAATAATTACGCCCCGACCATGCGGTTGGAAGATTACTCGAGGGTCATCTTATCCAGTGGCAGGTAGTTCCCGCCCATGGAGAAGAAATACTCATAACCCTTGAGGGCATTGCGATAAACGACCAGATCCAAAGCCTGACCAATCCAGATGGCACCCGCATCATCCGCCAGGGTGTTATAGAGATCCTGGAAAAGTGGTTTGCGGCCTGAGACAGTGGTTTCATTGGCGATCTGGGTAAAGAGCTCATTCACTTTCGGGTCGTCGATATATACCGCGCTGCATTTTGCACCACCCAGCCGTGGAACCGGGAAGACCTGGGCAGCAACTTCCCAGGCGCTTGGGTAGTCACCGCCGACACCCAATGCTGAAACCTGCCCGATATTGGGTGACGTACCAGCTGTGCAATCGGTGAACCAGGCGGTTCCAAATACACCACCATCCAACTCCTGGATCTTCAACGTTACACCCACTTTTGCCAGGTCAGCCTGCCAGAATTCGAGGACGGCAGCATCATTGGGGAAGAAGCCCATCTTGTTGGCGGTAAGCTCAAACCCATTGGCATAACCAGCCTCGGAAAGCAATGTTTTTGCCTTTTCCAGGTCAAAGGTGTATTGTGTTTTTGCTGGGTATACATCCGGATAACCAGGACCGACAGCAGCTGCCATTTTAGTCAAGGTGTCGTTAAAAATATCGGTAATGACCTTATCTGTGTCAAATGTATACTGCAACGCCTGGCGAACCTTGGGATCATCGAGCGGTGCTGCCGAGCCATTGAAAGCCAGGTAGTATTGCATGATACTTGGGAATTTAATGGCAGTCATCCCTGCGGTGCTTTGCAGGGCAGCAAAGTCAGGAGCCTGAGGGTTGACCCAGGCATCCGCATCGCCTTTTTCAAGCATGGAACGGGCGGCGGCAGGTTCGGTGCCCCAGCGGATGATTGCTGATTGAATATTTCCTTGGCCCTTCGTGCCGCCCCAGTAATCCGCATAGCGTTCAAGCGTGATGGTGTTTTGTTCGGGATCAACCGAAGCCATCACGTAAGGTCCTGAACCGGCATCATGATCGAGCAACCAGGCATGACCCCAATCGGTTTCCTTATCGTTAGCTTTTGCGACAACGGGATTGACGATGTAGTTGCCCCAAACACTGCCCATGGAGTTCAGGAAGTCCGCAAACGGCTGCTTGAGAGTAAATTTGACGGTGAAATCATCGACCTTTTCGATCGTGTCTGCCCAATCGGCGGTGATGCCATTGGCACCTAACTGCAAAGCCTTGATGCGTTCATAGCTGTAAACGACCGCATCCGCGTTAACCGGTGATCCGTCATGGAAAGTGGCGTTCTGAACCAGTTTAATGGTGTAAACCAGCCCGTCTGCTGAAATACCGCCATTATCCTTGGTCGGAACTTCAGCTGCCAGCAAGGGGGTCAGCTCAGGAGAAGTCGAACCGGCATAGCGGAAAAGGCCTTCGTACACATGCGGTAGATAGGCTGCTCCACCGAAAGTCCAGTTCTCGGCCGGGTCGGCCGAGCCAGGCTGATCAGATGCCAGGATCACCACCGGACGTTCTGCCGGTGTGGATGCCTTGGGTGCACAGGCTGTTAACAGGACAGCCATAACCAGAACAACAGAGAATACACGTAAAAGCGTTTTCATAGTTCCTCCTTAGAAATTTACTTGCAATTCGGCGTAATTCTATCCTATTTACGCCTTTTAACCACTAATTTAATACCTTCGACACTGCTGACCACAATTGGTTCGTTCTTTTTTAGCGGTTTTTCACCCTTCGCCAGTCTGGCTGACCAAAGCTCACCGCCCACCAAAACATTGCCCTCACCACTCAAAGCCTGCCGGGTCATTCCGATCCTGCCTACCATGGATTCCACACCGGTCTTGATATGAGCACGCTGGGCGCGGATCGCAAAGGTAAGTACGGTAAAGAACAAACCGGCAGTAATTACGGCCAGGATGATGACCAATGGGACCGATACTCTCTGGAAGTCAGGCACTTGCGGTGAGTTAAACAAAACCAGTGCTCCCACGATAAAAGAAGCCACTCCGGCGACGGTCAAGCCGCCATGAGTGGGCGCCTTTATGTCGACGATAAACAATATAAAGGCTGCAAGCAGGAAAATGATCCCAAACCAGTTGACCGGCAGGTAACCCAACCCGTAGATTCCCAACGCCAGACAGACAAAACCGATAAAACCGGCCACCCAACCACCCGGGCTGGAAAGTTCGATCAGGATAGCCTGTACGCCGATGGTCATCAGGATCAGGACCACGTTCGAATTGGTTAGGATACCGAGCAATTGTTCAATGAAAGTATTGGGTTGGGTTTCGACCAGCGCACCAGCCGTGTGGAGCGTATGCACACCGTCCGGCATGGTCACCCCGTAACCATCCAATTTGACCAGCAGGTCTTCCAGATCGTCGGCTTTGATATCGATCAACCCGACATTCAAAGCCTCGTCCACCGATACGGCGCGCGCATGATCGATCATATCGGCAGCCAGCTCTCGGGCAGCCTCGCTGCGATGGGCAACCAATGAACTGGCAGAAGCCTTGAGAATTTCCTTGACCTTGGACTCCATGGTAACACTAAGGTCTTCGCCTTGAGAACCAACCGGGCTGGCAGCTCCAATGGCTGTCTCGGGGGCCATGGCGGCGACATGTCCCGCAAGGGTGATCAAACTGCCGGCACTGGCAGCCATAGCTCCACGTGGTTCCACATACACGACCACCGGTACGCTACTTGCGCGGATGATCTGGACGATCTTGTTCATAGCATCGATGCTGCCACCGGGTGTATCCAATTCCATCACCATCACTTCGGCGTTCTTCTGCTCGGCGATCCGGACTACTCGCGCCAGGTAGTCGGCGGTGATGGTTGAGATCTCCCCTTTGACCCTGACCACCAGCACAAGAGGTGCGTCTCCCTGTGCAGAAACCATCTGGCGCGGGGTAAACGCGAGTGCCATGGAAAGAGTCAGCAGGATAATTGAAAACCAGCGCAGTTTATTCATAAATCTTTGTACATGAATTATATCAGCCGGGTATAAGAATTCTATAAACGGAGCAATCAGCCCGGTTTAGCTGTCCCGCCTGGATTTAAAAACCAGCCGGATCGGCGTACCCAGAAATGGATACTGCTTGCGGATGCAGTTCAACAGATAACGTTCATAGCTGAAATGTCCAAGTTTAGGGTCATTGACATAGATCATAAAGGTGGGAGGGTCGCTTCGCACCTGGGTCCCGTAAAACATCTTCAATGCGCGACCGGCATGAGAAGGGGCGGGATGTTCATCCTGGGCATTTTGCAGGATACGGTTTATTTGTGAAGTGGTCAATCGCAAGATGCGCTCTTCCTGTACGCGCAACGCCAGCGGCAGGACCTGGTCAACCCGCTGGCCAGTCTTAGCCGAGATAAACAGGATGGGTGCATAGTCGATGAATTTAAGTTCATTGCGAATCCGTTTTTCAAAATCCGGCATGGTGTAGCTGTCTTTTTCAATCAGATCCCATTTATTGACCAGAATGACGGCACTCTTCCATGACTCGAGGATGTAACCGGCAATATGCGCATCCTGGGCTGTGATGCCGGTGGTAGACTCAACGACCAGCAGTGCCACGTCTGCCCGTTCGATTGCACGCATAGCCCGGATGACACTGTATTTCTCGATGCCGGGAATGACCTTGCCACGCCGGCGGATGCCGGCAGTATCGATCAAGGTGATCGGCAGGTCGTTATAGATGATCTGGGTGTCGACTGCGTCACGCGTCGTCCCGGGGATTGGACTGACGATGGCCCGCTCTTCCCCAACCAGCCGGTTCAACAGGCTCGATTTGCCGGCATTGGGTTTACCAACAATGGCGATCTTGACCGATTCGGTATCGCCCTCCGCATTCTCTTTTGGAAAAAGGGCAACCACCGTATCCAGCAGATCTCCGGTCTGGGTGCCATGCACGGCGGAAATTGGATACGGCTCGCCCAAACCCAGCTCATAGAATACCAACGTTTGCTCGCGTAAAGATTTGTTATCGGCTTTATTCACCACCAGCAGGACGGGCGGATGCACACCTTGCGCGGTTTTCTTTTGATTGCGTCGCAGGATATTTGCAACTTCCTGATCTGCCGGGGTAACACCGCTTTCAGCGTCCGTGATAAATAAGACTACATCCGCGTCATGGATCGCAAGTTCCGCCTGGAAACGAATCTGCTTAATGTAATCTGCCGAGCCGACCGAGAGCGGGGCAGACCCGCCTTCAGACGGGTCTATTCCACCGGTATCCACAACATCGAACGCAACCCCACACCACTCCGCACTACCCAGCAGGCGGTCACGCGTGGTTCCTGGCACTTCGTCAACAATCGCCATCTTCTCCCCCACCAGACGATTAAAGAGGGTGCTTTTACCTACATTCGGTCTGCCCACCAGGGCAACGATTGGTTTTGTCAAAGCTAATAGTCCTGCTATTGTTTAGGTGAGATGATGATTTCGATCGTTCCGGGCAGGATCGACTCGATACGCAATTCAGAGATGCTAATATTTGCGAGTGGGGTTAATTGATAAGTGCCCGCTTGTTTACCCGTCAAGTCCACACTGACATGCACCTGGGTAGAGGTAAGCTGATTCAGGAGGTTCAAAGGTCCCGAAACGATCACCGACAGGTATTCCGGTGAGATCGTGGCTGTCATTCCATCCGGCAGACCTACCACTTCCACCTTGATGTTCTGGATGGTGATCGAGTTTTCAATCGGGGTGATGCCGATATGCACGGTTACGGTTTGATCACCAACCACAGTTACCCCCGGCGGGAGTTTCAATGATACGCCGATGTCAATGTCGCTTTTTGCTGCGACAATGGAAATAACGCTGGTTTCGATATAGCCGGGTAGTTGCCCAACCAGTTGGGAATCCTCCGAAAAAACCGTTACCGTGGGCGGGAGGACAGATATGTTCGAAAGACGATAACCGGGTTCAAGTTGCCCTGAAACGATCGCCTTCACTGCAACATTTCGATAACCACCCTGAGGTTCAATCGGCAGTGTTACCATAACACTGACGGGGGCGATGGACAGGTTATCGATTGGATTACCTTCCTTATCAACCGCCCGCAGTGTCACTTCCTGGCTCAGGGTCTGTATGGCCTGCTCCACCTTTACAGGTGCGACCACCTGGGCTATTTGAGCGACCAGACTTTCAGGGCCATTCACATTCGCCACGCTTTCACTAAAGGATGGGTCCCCAATGTTGTACCCTGTAGCCGGCTGCCCCTGAGCAGCCAGTACGATTTGCATGCTGACAGAGGATGAGTTCTCCAGGTGGATGCTGACAGAGGCCGGGTCCACCAATACAATATCGACCGGACGGACCCCCAGTTGGGTCTTGATCTTTACCTCGTAATCACCTGCTTTTTCCCCCGACAGGTCCAGAAAGGCTTTAACGATATCCGGTGAGATCAAGAGCGTATTCCAGGTCGAGCTTGGAGCAGTCATGGTCACATTGACCGTTTCAGGTATATCCCCGACCAGCGACAGACCTGGATCCAGCCCGAGCACTTCCACTATAACCGGATGTGGATACTGACGGGTCTCGTTGGGATCCGCCGCCGTCACTGCCGAGATCCAAACCGCCACTGCCAGAAGAATAGACAGAAGCAGTGTGGGCAAGTCCTTCAACGATTTTTTCAACCAGTCAGTCATTCAGCCCTCCGCTCATCATTCTTGCGGCTGGCAGTTTTCCTGGCCCGTTTCATAAAGAACCGGCTGGCTTCCAGTTTATCCTGCTCGGGACGAAAGAAACTGGTCAAAATATTCTCCAGTCGTTCCATGTCCAAGCGATGCAGCATTCGCCCGGAATGAGTTACGGCAATCTGACCGGTTTGCTCAGAGACGATGACTGCCACGGCATCACTGACCTCTGTAATGCCAATTCCGGCGCGGTGTCGCAGACCCATCTGGCGATCGCGCATTTTATTCAGCACCTCACTGGAAGTGGAAAGCGGCAGCACGCAGGCAGAAGCAACGATGCGATTGTCGACTACGATCACTGCTCCATCATGCAGGGGGGTCTTGGGGTAAAAGATTTGCAGCAGCAGTTCCTCGCTGACTTCAGCATTCATTCGTACTCCGGTCTGGATCTGTTCATCCAGGCTATCGTCGCGCTGCAGGACGATCAACGCGCCGTGCTTGCGGTCTGAAAGCTGGTCTGCCGCCAGTACAATTTCGTGGATGGTGTTTTGCAGGTCTTGTGCCAGCTTGTTGGAGGAGCGCCAGAATATGCCGGTATAGCCCATCCTTCCCAGGCGCTCCAACCCGCGCCTTATCTCAGGTGCGAAGATGACCGGGATCGACAGAAAGAGCGCCGGCAGCGCCGTACGCATCAGCCAACTGAACGCCGGCAGGTTGAACAGGCTGGTCATGAGCAGGAGCAGTACGATCACGAACAGGATACCCCGCAGAAGCACGACTGCCTGGGTACCCCGGATCAGTTTAAAAACGACAAAGAAGATCAGCGTGACAAGTGCCAGATCCAGCACAGACAGCCAATCAAGGCGTTGAAAGGTGAAGAGGATGTTGCTCAGGATATCAGACACTGGTTGTTCCCTGGACTTCTTCGCTCATTAAACGGTACCGATCAACGGTTGGTTTCACAGTTAGATCGGGCGCAACACACGCTCGTGACGTAGCTGCCGAAAATACAAAGTGTATCCGGAAGGCATCGATTCAAGGGCTGCCTGCTGCCAGTCGTAGCTTTCCAATTTCTCGGGCACTTGTTGTTTGTAACCGAGTTTCTCCCAGGTACCCCGATCTACTTCCATACTGCCGGGTATGAAAACCAGCGACACCTCACATTGCAGGTCTTTCGAAGAACGTTCGATCTCACCCATCAACAGCGGGAGACTTTCCTCATGTGGAATGTCGCTCTGTAAGAAGAGGTCGGTGGTGCGTGATACCAGATTTTCGACCTGCCAGCCTGCCACACCCACCAGTTGCTTATTGCGGCGCAGCAGGATGAAGGCTTTTTCGCCAAATGCTTCCATGATATCTTCGCGTGTGCGGGGATACCCATCTTTCGCCACTCGCGTGATCATGGCAGCAATCTCGCTGGCAGAGGACGGCCTGCCTCGCTCCACCACAAAATCCATCGGTGTGGCAGCCGGTTTCGGAGTGACCAATGGAGCAGGGGGTTCCCACTCGGCTGTAACGATACGCTTCCAGCCTGCCATCACCTGAGTCCACGTGTCTTCGAAACTGCCGGCATTATTGATCACGACATCCGCCGCCTTGATCTTATATTCCTGGGGACCCTGGGCTTTGATACGCGCCCGCGCTGCCGCCGGATCTAGCAGGCGTTTTGTCACCAGCCGTTCCTGTTGCAAATCCGGTGAAATTGTCGTCACCCAGATCGAATCACACCAGCCGGCGAGTTCGGTCTCGAGCAATTTGATGGCTTCTATTGCCACCACCCGCTGCGCAGAACGCTTGATCAGCAGGTCGATAGCATGCAATACATGCGGGTGGATGATGGATTCCAAGTCAGCCAGGGCTATCGGATCGTTAAAAACCATTCTGGCGAGGATCTCACGATCAACCTCACCCTCGCTGTTCAAGATGCGTTTTCCGAATAACTCAACCACCGGCTGATAACCCGGCGCGCCACGTGAAAGCACGCGGTGACCCAGCGCGTCAGCATTAAGACCATAAGCGCCCAGATGTTCCAGCATGCGCCGGACCACACTCTTGCCAGTGGCGATGTTGCCGGTCAGACCGATGACGAATTTACCATCCCATTTACTCACGTATTCACCGTAGTTACTTATGCATATAATTGTATGACATTACCATTTTAGCTTCGGGAGGTGAGATTGTCAAAGGAAATCCGGGAATTGGTGTGCAACAGTTGATATCACTGTGGAAAGATTTTTGTATCCAGCTACCGGAATATCCCAGACATTTCTTGACACTCTCCTCCCTTATGGTAAAATCAGCGCACTTGCCGAGATAGCTCAGTTGGTAGAGCACGCGACTGAAAATTGCGGTGTCGACAGTTCGATCCTGTCTCTCGGCACACTTACCAGCAAAGCGCCCCCACCCGGGGGTTTTTTGTTCCCGGAGCTTTCCACACTTCCTTCAGGCTGGGGTAAAATTCCTCCCAGCATCACAATAACGTGAATTCAAAAACGCTTTTTACTCTGGCGATCGGATCCTTCCTGTTGGGGATGTTGTTCTGTGCACTCATGTTGCTCCAACCGGTGATATTGACCACCAACGGGGAAACCACCAGCGTGCCGGCCTACGGGTTGACATCCGGTGCGCTGCTTAAACATCAGGGGGTGGAGGTCAAATCCGGTGACCGGGTAAGACCGCCCACCTGGTTGCCATTGTTGCTAACCCGTGCAATTACCCTGACGACCAGTGCGCAGGTGGATATCTTCAATGACCAGGCACTGGTCAGCTTCAGCTCGACCGAGCGGCGCCCTGCCAACCTGTTACAGCAGGCTGATATCCGCTTGTTCCCCCATGACTCGCTGCTCGCCGATGGGATGCCGGTCGACTCTGATATCCTCCTGCCACCATCAGCGCGCCACGTACTTCAATACCACGCCGCACAGCTGGTCACCTACACAGACGGCAGCAGTTCTTTGAGCTTCTATTCAAGCGCCGAAACGGTCGGTAAGGCGCTGTGGGAACAGGGCATCCGCCTTTCGCCCGGCGACTCGCTAACCCCGGATATCACCTCGTTAATCTCCGGACCGGTTACGGTTTCTCTACGGCATGGTCGCGAACTGACCATCATCAACGGCGGCAAGACTCTCAAAATCAACTCGAATGCCATTACAGTCGGTGGCGCTCTGCAGGATGCCGGACTTATCCCCCAGGGGTTGGATTACTGCCAACCGGCGGAGGACCAACCGCTGCCGGTGGATGGCATCATACATCTGGTCAGGGTGCGCGAAGAGGTGCTGCTCAACCAGACCCCGCTCCCCAACACAATCGAGTACCAGGCGGATATCAACACCGAGCTGGACCAGCAGTCTGTGATCGACGCGGGTAAATATGGGCTGGAGGTACAGCGGATCAAGATACGATATGAGGATGGGCGTGAAACCTCGCGCCAGATCGAGGGGCAGTGGACTGTCAAAGCCCCGCGTCCACGTATCATCGGGTACGGCACCAAGGTCGTTATCCGCACCGTTCAGGTCGATGGGAACACTATCGAATACTGGCGCAGCATTACAGTGTACGCTACTTCGTACTCACCCTGCAACTCGGGTGTAAGCGAGTGCCTGCACAAAACTGCAAACGGTATGACCGTTGAAAAAGGCGTGGTCGGGGTTCTTCGCAGCTGGTATAACCTGATGAACGGTCTGCGCATCTATGTGCCCGGCTACGGCAACGCAGTCATCGCGGATATTGGGGCGGGCTTTGCTGGAAAGGATTGGATCGACCTGGGGTACAGCGATTCCGATTATGTGCCCTGGCATTCCAACGTGACCATCTATTTTCTCACCCCCGTGCCAACCAATATCCCGTGGATACTGCCATGACAACCGATATCCGCAACTTCCCGGAACTGCTCCGGCAACACGGTATTACGCCCAAAAAAAGCCTGGGGCAAAACTTCCTGTTCGACGAGAACATCATCAACAGCATAGTCGATCTGGCGAGCATCACCTCTGAAACGACTGTGCTTGAGATCGGTGCGGGACCGGGCAACCTGACGAATATCCTCGCTGAGCATGCCAAACGTGTGGTGGCGGTCGAATTAGATCAGCGTTTTCTTCCGCTGCTCGAACTGGTGGGCTCCCACCGCCCCAACCTGGAGATCATCCACGGTAATATCCTGAAACTTGATCTCGACCAGATCATGGGCAAACAGGGGTATGTCGTGGTCGCCAACCTGCCGTACTATATCACATCGGCTGTCATCCGGAAGTTATTGGAAACCCGTTTAAAACCCGCCCGGCTGGTGCTGACTGTCCAGAAGGAAGTCGCAGTGCGCATCTGTGCCAAAGCGGGCGAAATGAGCCTGTTATCGGTCAGCGTGCAGGTCTTCGGCGAACCCCGTCTGGCAGCCCATATTCCGGCCGGTGCTTTTTTCCCACCTCCCAAGGTCGACTCAAGCGTCCTCCTGATCGATACCTATTCCCAACCAATTATCCCGGTCGGGCAATTGACCATTTTTTTTCAGCTGGTCAAAGCCGGCTTCAGCCAGAAACGCAAGATGCTGCGTAACACGCTTTCTGCCGGTATGAGGCTTTCGATCGCGGAATGTGAACTGCTGCTGCGCGCGGCCGGGATCGATCCAGCCCGCCGGGCACAGACACTGGAACTCGATGAATGGGCTCGCCTGACCGGAATTTACATTAGCCAAATTTTGAATTCAGATGCATAATTAGGAATGTGAAGTGGTTCAACTACAGGAGTGTTGCAAATGGATATTACTCTTTTACTCATCATAGCCGGAGCTGGCCTTATCATTGGTCTGTTGATTGGATTAATGATCAATGCTTTACGCGGGGATTCCTCCAGACGAGTGGGGGTTCCACCGGAAATCGAGGGTCGTGCCATCGACAACATCCTGCTGTGGCATGACCGGTCAGGGGGCAACCTGATTGTGGATCTTGATGGTGCCACCTTCACCGAGCTTAATCTGATGCGGAATGACCAGCGTGCGCGTCTGGAGACATGCTACGGTCAGCTTAAGCGTTTCATGGGTATCCAGGAACCCATCGCACAGACTGGAGCCGGTAAAAGCGGGCGGCAGTCACCCAACCAACCCCGCCCCAGCGCAACACCGTTAGAACCTGCTGTTGAAACAGTCCAACCCGTACCCATAAAACTGACTCTGTCAAAGAAAGTTGTTATCCAGCCGATCAAGCCGCTCAGCATCGTTGCGGAAATCGATGAGATCCTTCAGGGTGAAATTGAAGCAACTCCACTGGCTGAGCGTGGGTTAAAACTTCTCGAAACACCCAATCACACCATCAGTGTCTGTATCGACAATAAGCAATATCAGAATATCGATGAAGTACTCGACCCAAAAATCCAGGAAATTATCCATGCTGCAGTCAGGAAATGGGAAGACAAAGTTCCTTGAGCTGTCACTCGCGATGCGCCCCCTTTGGGGGTTGACGCGGTTTGACGTTTCTGTATAATACGAATAATCCTCAGCCTGGAGATACAAGCTGGGTAACCTGTCAGAGAGGTGGTGGTCGGTGCAAGCCAGCAGGCTAGACAGCCTATTCCACTCCGGCACCCGCGAGGGAGGTCGTATCCGCAGAGGCACCACATGGTGCCATAAGGATGCCGGTGGCTGCCGTTATCACCAATAAAGAGACCTGATCCATTCAGGTAAAAGTAGGTGGCACCACGGAACCCCTTCGTCCTGTCGTGATGAGGGGCGTTTATTTTTGCCACAGGAGACATGCCATGCTGGATATCAATTTGATCCGTGAAGAACCTGACCGCGTCCGTGAAGCCCTGCGGCTGCGATCCGAAAACCCTGCCGCAGTGGATGCAATCCTCAAGTTGGACGCAGAACGTCGAAAATTATTGACCGAGACCGAAAGGAAAAAGGCTGAACGCAACACCGTCTCAAAAGAGATCGGGCAAATGAAGGATGCCAAAACACGCCAGGAGAAGATCGACGCCATGCGCCTGGTTGGGGATGCCATCACAACCCTGGATGAGAAGCTGAGGCAGGTCGAAGAAAAACTTACCGGCGAACTTTCAACTCTTCCCAACATCCCGGGTCCGGACGTGCCGGTTGGTGCCGGGGAACAGGATAACCAGGTGGTCAGGACAGTCGGTGAGATCCCGGCCTTCAATTTCACCCCAAAACCTCATTGGGAACTGGGTCCTGAACTCGGCGTGATCAACTTCGACCAGGGCACCAAACTGTCAGGCACACGCTTCTATGTGTTGAGTGGTGCAGGCGCCCGCTTGCAGCGCGCAATCATCGCCTGGATGCTCGACCTCCACATCCGCCAGGGCTACACCGAGAAGTATCTACCCTTTATGTTGCACGGTGACATCCTGTATGCGTCAGGTCAATTGCCTAAATTTCGCGATGGTCTGTATCACGACGCTGAGGAGGACTTCTGGTTTGTACCAACCGCTGAAGTGCCTCTGACCGGGCTGCATGCCGGTGATATTCTTGAAGAATCGGCTTTACCGCTCAAATACACTGCCTATACACCCTGCTGGCGGCGAGAAAAGATGAGCGCCGGCAAGGACGTGCGCGGAATCAAGCGTGGACACCAGTTTGACAAGGTTGAAATGTACAAGTACTGCCTGCCGGAAAATTCCCCGGCCGAGCACGAAGCCATGTTGAAGGATGCCGAAGAAACCGCTGCCGGGCTTGGATTAACCTACCGAGTGGTTGCGCAATGTACAGGCGATCTAAGCTTCGCATCACAGAAAACATTTGATATCGAGGTGTGGGCTGCCGGTTGCGGTGAGTGGCTGGAAGTCAGCTCGGTATCCAACGTCGGTGATTTCCAGGCACGGCGGGCCAATATCCGCTACAAACCCTCAGATGGCGGCAAGCCACGTCTGGTCCATACCCTTAACGGTTCCGGGCTGGCATTACCGCGCATTATGATCGCCATCCTGGAGAATTACCAGCAACCCGACGGCAGCGTACGTGTGCCGGATGTACTCAAACCCTGGATGAGTGGTATCGACCTCATCAGGAGCGAAAAATGAATCCATTTCTCGAGGGATCTCTCGACACCATCGTGGTGATCGGCCTGCTGATCGGAATCCTGGGGAATTTCATCCCCTTCTTCCCGGCTGTGACGATCACCTGGCTTGCGATATTGGGTTATGGTTTGATCCACGGTTTCAACTGGGGCAGCGGTGTCATTTTTGCCGTGATAACGATCCTGCTGGTGACAGGTAATCTGATCGATAACGTGCTGATGGGGGCGGGCGCGCGTCAGCGCGGCACAAGCTGGATTGCCATCGCAGTCAGTTTTGTGACCATGGTGATCGTCAGTTTGTTTGCGACGCCCCTGATCGGACTGGTAGCCGCACTGGTGGCTCTGTTTCTGGTTGAAGTGATCCGCATCCGTGACCTGCGAAAAGCCTTCAGCTCGATGGGTGGCATGTCGTTTGGTTGTATCTCAGCCATTGTCATACGTTTCTTTATCTGCCTGATCATGGCCTGGCTGTGGTTGATCTGGGTTTTGTTCGCCACATAATAACCCATGCTATACCTGGTCGCCACGCCGATTGGTAATCTGAAAGACATCAGCCTGAGAGCGCTCGAAGTCCTGAAATCTGTGGACCTGATTGCCAGTGAGGACACACGCAAGACCGGCCTGCTGTTGAAGTATTTTGATATTAAAAAACCCCAGGTGTCCTTTCATGCCTATAACGAACAAAAGACGGTTGGCAGGCTGATACAGATATTGGAAGACGGGAAGGATATCGCGTTGGTAACGAACGCCGGCACACCGGGTATATCAGATCCTGGTTATTCACTTGTGAGAGCAGCAACCGATCACGGCTTAGAAATATCTGCCATACCCGGTCCGGCTGCCGTGATCCTGGCGGCAACGCTTTCCGCGCTTCCGCTGCATAGCTTCACCTTCCGGGGTTTCCCGCCCCACAAGACCAACGCACGCCGCAAATTCCTTTCAGCCGACATGGAAAGCCCCTATACGCTGGTGTATTACGAGAGCCCCTACAGATTGAAAGTCTTCATCGAGGATGCACTGGCGGTATTTGGTGATCGTCAGGCATCCATCTCCAACGATCTGACCAAGATGTTTGAGACCACCTATCGGGGTTGCCTCTCGGAACTCAAACAGAAAATGGAAAGTGAAACCATCCGGGGAGAATACACCGTGGTGATAGCGGGGAAACCGGAAAAGTAAGATTATCTCTTTGCGAAGGGGGAAAAATTGGTGTGAGCGTCGTAGTAATCCTCACGCTCGCTGTGTTTGAGCCTTCCAACCACCAGGTAGGTTACAGGCGTCATCAGCGTTTCTATTGCGACCTTGAACAGATAATTGGTGATGACCAGTGTCCAGAACAATTCCCACGGGAAGACGCCGAAGAGCGAGGCAATGGCGATGAATGCGATCGTATCCACCCCCTCACCCACGAGCGTGGAACCGATGGTGCGCGTCCACAACCAGGCGCCTTTGGTCGCCACCTTCATCCTGGCCAGGACAACCGAATTGGTAAACTCGCCGATCAAATACGCCAGCAGGCTGGCAATGACGATACCGCCGGTACTCATGCCTCCCAGGATGGCGTCATAGGCAGCCTGCCCCGCGTAGGATTGCCAGGTTTCTTCTCCCGGTAATATGCGCACGACCCACAGGACGATGGCGGAAATCGCCAGACAGGAAAATCCCAACCAGATCACACGGCGTGAGCGCTTGTAGCCGTATACTTCGGTCAGGATGTCACCAAAAATGTAGCTGACCGGAAAGAGCAGCGTCCCGGCATCAAACGCCATACGAATGCCTGCGATGGAAAAACCCCAATCAATGATCTTGGCGGAGGAGGCAATGTTGCTGATGATAAGGACGGTGACAAACAATGCCGTGATGGCATCCAGATAGCGGTACGCTCGGAGCTCCGGTTGATCCGTTTTCGTGACCGGTTTCTGGGAATGAGTATAATTACTGGCAGTCATTCATCCAAGTATAGCAGTGATTTAATCATGCACCGATTTTTCATCCCACCCGAATGGATCCAGGTGCCCCTGGTCAGATTTCAAGGCGAGACCGTCCGCCAGATTGTTCGAGTGTTGCGATTAACTCAAGGGGAATTCGTCACCGTCCTGGATGGCAACGGAACCGAACACTCTGTTCGTCTCACGCGGGTCGGACGCGAGCGGGTGGAAGGGGACATCATCACCTCCCGTCCGGCATCCGGAGAACCACTCACAAATTTATCCCTGTATGTGGGTATGACCCAGCGAGCCAAGTTCGAGTGGATCCTTCAAAAAGGTACCGAACTGGGGGTTTCGGCGTTCATCCCGGTCATCACGAGCCGCAGCCTGGTGAGAGAAACCACCGGCGGTATAAACAAGGTTGCGCGTTGGGAGAGCATCCTGCGCGAGGCAGCCGAACAAAGCGGACGCGGGAAGATCCCAAAGCTGCTGCCGGTAGTGCCGTTTTCAAAGGCTTTGATTGACGGAAAAAAGAGCAATGCCCTGTGTCTGATCCCATGGGAAAAAGAAACGAAAAACGATCTAAAAGACAGCCTGACCCACCTGGATCAAAACAAACCGGCAGCGGTTGCCATCCTGATCGGACCCGAAGGTGGCTTTTCGGATGACGAAACCGGCCAGGCGATTAAAAATGGATGGATCCCCATCAGTTTGGGTTTGCGCATCCTCCGCATGGAGACGGCAGCCCTCGTCACAACTGCCCTGGTTCTTTACGAACTAGGTGAGCTCAAGCCACCAACCGGCGCGGCAACAGGTTCTTGATCCGCCCTTTCAAGGTTTTCCCCCTCCCCAAAAATTGCCCGTCCTCATCAAACATACATACCATTAAACCCTGGTTGTGATCTCCCTCATGTTGCAATATGAGATCGCTGCCTCTCAACCAGACCGGGATCAGGTCGGCCGGTATCACCAGCCGCCCGGTGATAAACCGGCGAGCAAAACGAGCTGCCCACTCATGCGAAGGATATAAACTGCCGGCAATCATGCTGCCCAACTCCATCCCGCAGGAGACGGCCGGGAAATCCCTGAACCGTTCCAGGAATGCCTGGGGGATGGCGAAAATGCGCTCTTCACGCTTCCAGAAGGTCAGCGCCTGACGTTCAGCAATTGGTAACAAATCAAACCCATACTGATCATTCATTGACTTCACGAGTTCGTTGAATGCACGAGAGTAAAGGTTGGACCATCCCTGCCGTTCCCATACCCTGCGCGGCGGTTGTATGTTTGCATCCTCATCCAAAGTGTCATTCTTGCGGATCAAGGCAGTGAAAAAACCAGCGGTGTTGTAAAGATGCGGCCAGATGCGCAGGGCAAGCTCCAGATCTGGATAGTTTTTGCCTTCCGGTAGGTGCAGCGCAGGAGCAGACACTGCTACCCGGGGAACAAGGATCTCCACCGATGCACCATACTTCTTCTTGATCGCCAGCAGCACTTGCTCGTCCTCTTCGGGCGCCAGGGTACAGGTCGAATACACCACCTGACCCCCTATCCTGACAGCGCGCAAGGCACTGATGAGCAGCCTGGTCTGGCGAGCTGCCAGGCTTTCGCGTTCCCGCTCCGTCACCGGTCGCATGGGGTGCGATTCGGCCGTGCGCAAACCCTCCATGCTGCAGGGTGCGTCGATCAACACCTTGTCGAAAACCCCGGGGTACCACACCCCGAACAGATCACCCGGCTGGCAGGTGACAGCGGTATTCACCGCGCCCCAGCGTTCCAGCGCCAGACGGAGCGCCTGGATACGCGAACGGCTGGCATCGTTGGCGATCACCAACCCCCGGTCACCCAGCTTGTCAACCAGGTGGGTGGTCTTGCCACCCGGTGAGGCTGCCAGGTCGAGTACCAGCTCGGGTTTGTTTGGGTCATAATCAAAAAGCTCTGCCGGCAGCATCGATGAGGCTTCCTGAATGTAGAAAGCGCCCATCAGGTGCTCGACCGTCTGGCTGGGGGGCGTGCCTGCAGAAAGCACCTGCCAGCCGGCGTTGCAGAATGGCACCGGTTTCACCTCCCAGCCGTATCTTGCCTGCCATCGGTTCACATCCTCCGGCCGGATCCCTTTTATTTGATTGATGCGTACTGCCTGGGGTAAAGGCTGATCCAGCTCGGACACGATACAGGCATAAGTGCTGGCGGGTACCAGCTTGCGATAACGCTCCAGTACATCACCTGGGGATACATTTTGATTTACAGCGGGGGAAGTGTGCTTTGTCATTGCGGTCAGATCATTTCTCGATCGCGAAAACCTGCTCGTTGGGAAATACCAGCTCGCTCACGCGCCAGTTCTCCGGGATGGTGATGCCCGTCACCAGTTTACGGTTTTTCAGGGTCAGATCGTGCCTGCCGCTCATACTTAAAGGCGGCAATGAGACGAAAAGGTACTTTACCTTCAGGGCGTGCCATAATGGGCGGTTACAACCCGCTTCCCGCTCTTCAAAGCGGTGAGCTTCTTTGAATAGAAATGCGACATCAGCATTATCCACTGGAGGATCAACCAAAATATCGCGTAAATAGCACGCCGGTTTCATATTCTCCAGATGGAAATATTCATTGAGGAATGCCACCCGCGGCGCATGGATATCATATGCCAGGTAGCGGGTACGCAACGGCAGACCCATCCAGCGAAAGGTCAGCGGGTTCAACCCGCAGGCAAGGTCGAGTATGGATGCAGGCTTGCCGCTGATCTCAAATAAGCGCTCATAAAAACCATCCAGGACAGACAGCCTTTCGCGTGTCGAGGTGTGGCTTGACAGGATTTCCTGGCAACAAACCTGAATGGTCCGGGAATCACCGCTTTGAAAAGCGGATTTTATCGTCCGCGTTACCTGCACGTAATCAGGATCACCCAGATAAGGCGCGGTGATCTGGTGGAGTTTGCGCCGCATGGTCTTCAATGCAAGTCGAGCTGACGGTTGGCGTTCGAGTGCCTTAATGGCCAGGTCGCGCAGGGTGGTTTCAGGGATCTGCATCGCACGGTAGGCGGGCTTCCTGCCCACCGCTTCAACCAGCTCGTTCACCCGGGTTTCATCAGGTATGTTCACTTCGTGACCAGAAAAGCCAGCTCGCCCAGGAATTCGAAACGCTGAACTTGCCACAGGTGCCCCTCTATAAGCTTCATAAAGTGTGTTTCGTAGTTGACACGCATGCCCTTGCCGCGCCCGCCAAGACTGGCAACCGGGAACGACACCAGCAGGTGATCCGCCCTGATGCCTTCCAACAGGCGCAGGGACAATTGCTTGTCGAGCTGCTCGAGGCAGGGGATCGACTTTAAAAGAAACGCCAGGTGAACTTTTTCATCCGGAATGGTTTGACTCAAATCGCAGCCCCACGCCTGCCCGTTCTGGTTTATATGGTTCAAAAAAACTCCGAGGAAGTCAATCATCCCGCCATAGATATCACAGGCATGATACGGAACGGATGGATCCAACGGCATCCAGGGAATTGCCAGTGGATTTAAACCACAGGCGAGATCCAGCACCGAGGTGATGGGGGTGATACCTGACAGTGCGGTGGAGAAAAACGTTTCAAGGATCGGCAACCGTTCGCGCGTGGAAGCATGCGCACGCATAGCTTGCACGCAGAAATTTCTGAACTCAGGGGTATCCCGCCCGGTGGGCAGGCTTTCAAGCTGTTGCGTCCAACCGGCATAGTCAGGCAGACTTTGAAAATAGGCTCCCCCAACCTGGTGCAGCTTGGAACGCGTAGCTTTTAACGCCTCGCGCAGGTTGCGCCGGTCACGCAGTTCGCGTCTGCCAATGGAACGGATCAGGTCAACCTGGATCTCGCGATAGCGGTCGCCCTGCCTGACTTGTTCCACCAGGTTTTCCAGATCATTCTCGGGATCAGCGGTTTTCACTGCACCCTTTCATTAATCAGCGCTCCGCATCCGCAGGCGTTGTTCGAGCTGGCTCATAAACCTTAAATTATGCATGGTTGCCAGGCGGTGGAAGAGTCCATCATTAACTTTGAAGAGATGATGAAGAAAGCCGAGCGAGTAGCGCCGGCAGCACAGACAATCACATCCGTTTGAAATGGGACCATCCGATTTAATATGCCTCTTATCGTCAATATACACATACGACAACCAGTCTCCGGAAAGTCCGGCGGAAGGGTCGGATTCAGGATGATTGAAACGGCAAAGCCGGCCATGACGCGCATCGCGGGTGGGCATGGCACTGTCAAACAGTGTGTAGCCCATGTCGTAACATGCCAGGACATTCTGAGGGTGACCGACTCCCAGCGCGTGCATTGGATAATCCGCGGAAATCAAGCTGCGTGTGTATCCCAGGATATCGGTCAAAAGATGACCGTCCTTATCCAGCGGCCAGCCGCCGAAACCGAACCCATCAAAACCGATCTCCAGCAATGCTTCGGCGCAGGCTTTGCGCAACTCAGGATAACCACCGCCTTGAATGACTGCGAACAACCTGGGGCGGGTGTCATCCCGGCTCTTGGCGTGGTCCAGTTGGTCGAGGAACTCCGCCTTGCATTGTTTTGCCCAGCGTATAGTATGCTCGACTGCCAGCTTTTGTTGGTCGTAGGGTGCATCCACATGCGTGCATTGATCCAGACAGATGACGACATCGGATCCATAGCCAAACTGAAGCTGGATACATTTCCCGGGGGTCAACAGGTATTTCCGGCCAGACCCATCAGGTTTGAAATGGATACCTTTCTCGGTGATCGCACCAAGTTTGGGATTTTCCTGTATCAGGGAGTAAGCCTGAAACCCTCCCGAATCGGTCATGATCGGTTTATCCCAGCCGCACATATCATGCAACCCACCCAGCGAGTCGATGGTGGTTGATCCGGGGCGTTGCATCAGATGGTAGGTATTCATCACCACCGCCTGGATACGGCAGTCTTCCAGATCACCGGCATCCACCGAACGAACGACACCCAGGGTGGCATCCGGCATAAAGACAGGCAATTCCAGTTGATAATTCCTTAATCGCAGGAATTTGTTAACCATGCTCGTCAACCTCACCGATCAGACACCCATTTTTAACATCCCGGATGAATACCTGATCAATGCTATTCGCACATTCTGTTTTTGTAATGGACGACACCTTCAGGTAATTATCTGACAGTCCTGAGGATAACCATCCATCTGCAAGACGGGCAGAGCGCTCCCACAACACATCGAGTCTCTTATTGATGAAAGTCTGTTCGAAGGAATTAGCTTGGATTGAAAATAAATCGCGCAATTGTTTGCTGCGCTGTCGGCGAATGGGAAAGGCGACCTGTTTCGGGAATCCCGCTGCCGGCGTTCCCGGTCGGGCGGAGAAAACGAATACATGCCCGCCGGAAAATCCGATTCGCTCGATGAATGCCCGTGTTTCTTCGAATTCTGCGTCGGTCTCACCCGGAAATCCGACGATGACATCCGTGGTGATCGAGACCTGGGGAATGGCAGCCCGTATTTTGGAAATCAGCGACAGGTATTCCTGCGGGGTGGTCTTGCGTGCCATGCGTTTTAACACTGAAGGGGATGCGGATTGAAGCGGCAGGTGGAAATGACGGCAGAGGCGTGGATTTTGCCAGAGCGCGATCAAATCATCATCCACCTCCCAGGGTTCGATCGAACTGAGTCGTATGCGCGGGATATCGGATTCAGTGAGAACAGTCTGTACGAGGACTGAAAGCCGGGTGGCAGGCTGCAGGTCTGCCCCCCACGAACCTATCTGAACTCCGGTAAGTACGGCTTCTCTAACTCCACCAGCAGCCGCGAAGCGGATCGCTTCCACAACTTCTGAAGCCGGACGGCTGTGACTCTTGCCGCGAGCCAGGCGGGTGACGCAATAGGTGCAGTGGTTGTCACACCCATCCTGAGCTTTGATAAAAGCGCGCGTGCGGCTGCGGCTGCCCGCGACCGGTTGGCGCTTGACATCCGGTTGTCTCACCAAAGGATTCCCGAGTAACAAATCAACCAGTGCATCTTTGTCGCGATTCGGGATGACCTTCCAAACTCCGGGCATGGCCTGCGCCGCTTCGAGATCCAGACTGGACCAGCAACCTGTAACCACCACCGACGCGCCTGCCCTGGCAGCCTGGCGGATCTTCTGGCGCGAATCGGATGCTGCCTCGGTTGTGACCGTGCAGGTGTTAACCACGACCAATTCGGCTTTTTCGGGCGTTGAGACGATCTGATGACCGGCAGCCCGCAGTTGACGGGCATAGGTTTCGATCTCGGCTTGATTGAGCCGGCAACCGATCATATCCAGATAGATGTTCATGGGCCGGTCACGATAAAGTTATCGAAGAAAATGTCCACACCCGGCTGTGAATAAGTCCCTGCCAGGACACCCACTTTGCCCGACGCCAGTCCGCTATCCACCACCTCGGCCACCAGCAGGTCGTTGACGTAAAAAGCCAGGTTCTGCCTGTCGCATACTGCCCGCAGGCGATACAGACCGGTTGAGGATGATACAACATCACTATAGGTCATGCTGTCAGCGTTCAACAGTCGATACGAACCGGCTTGCCGGCGGGAAATACCGAAGTAACCATCACTGCTGATCAAAAAAGCATAGAAATCGCCATCCTCCTGAATACGACAGAGGATGCCAAAAGCGTTATCTGTCGTGCCTTCCAGTTTGGCTGCTTCCACCCAAATGATGGCATCGCTGAACTGCTGCTCCGGATATGACCACATATCGAAGTCTGCCCGGTTGATACGGAAGCGCAGCCCGCCCCAATCATATTGCACCGAATGATCATCGGTATATTGAATGTACCAGCCTGACTGCGGGTTGGAAAAATCGTCATAATATATGTTGCCGGGCAGGGCAGAAGGCGCCGGTTTGATGAATGGCAAATACGACCAGCCCGGAACTGCACATGCCAGACCGGTAATCATCACAATCGCGATGTTCAGGATAACTTTGATTTTCATGAGATACCAGTTATTTATTTTAACATACCCGTCGTGAAGGACCGTAAGGTGGCAATTGTTGATTTTTTCCGGGTATATCTATAAACCTGCTGGCAGGTGCGCTCTTCCGGGCGATGGTTAAATTGGTTAAAGTTGTGACAAACAAATCCTACTCAGGCAGGTAAATATGTGATATAAGGAAAATGCCCTACCGTGTGCGTGATGTAGCGCTTTCGGTTTTGAGCCAACAAGATTTAAAAGTGGTTCCTTCTTGCGTAAACAACGCGATAGGCCAGCGCCAAGGCGGCGTTTACGAGGCGAACCACACCTGCGAAAGCAGGTTCAAAACTTCGTTACACACGGCATGGTGGGGTAACCATTTATGGGGGCTAAAGCACAACTGAATAACAGGGATACGGCGGCTGCATCTCACCCGGTGAGATGACGAGGAAGAGGTTCTCCTCTGCAAAGAGGACGCTAACCCGGTAACGGGGAAAATCGATCGATCAGCGGATGCCTCTGAAGCCCGATCACAGGCTTCCACCACCCTTCCGACAAGTGAAGTTCGAAAAACATCCGGTAACGGATGCGACAAGAACAACATAGTGATGAGGAAACCCCTCTTTTTAAGGAAGGGCAGTTGACCTGTTTATCAAATACGGGAATGCCCATGCATACCCGTATTCTTTTTTAATATTTGGAGGTTGAAATGGACTATAAAACTGTACTCAGCCGGATCAAGCAGGACGAGATCAAATATATATCCTTCCAGTTTGTGGATATCAATGGCGTTGTAAAAAGCGTGGATGCACCCATCGAACGGCTCGAACTTGCCCTGGACGAAGGCATCTGGTTTGACGGTTCCTCGGTCGAGGGTTTTTCACGCATCCAGGAAAGTGACATGCACCTGCGACCTGATCCCGCAACGTATGCTGTCCTGCCATGGGCACCGCCGGAAATGCGCCGGGCGCGCTTTTTCTGTGACATCTACACCCCGGATGGGAAGCCTTTCCAGGGTGACCCGCGTGGAATGCTGCGAAAAAGTCTGAACGCCTTGAAGGAACGCGGGTACGTCTACAATGTCGGAACGGAACCTGAGTTTTTCCTTTTTCGACGCAACGACAACGGCAGCACCCACCCGGTTCCACATGATGTTGGCAGTTATTTTGACTTCTCCCCCAATGACGAGGCAGTCAGGGTGCGTACGGAACTGATGGATGCCCTGCGAACCATGGGGCTCGAAGTCGAGGTCGGTCATCATGAGGTGGCGCTCGGTCAGCACGAGATCGACTTTGAGTTTACCGATGCGCTCAAGACAGCTGACAATGTGGTCACTCTGAAATACACCGTCAAAGCCATTGCCGACCGGCACAACCTGGTCGCCTCATTCATGCCAAAGCCGGTGTTCGGCATGAACGGTTCCGGTATGCATTGCCACCAATCCCTGTCGGATCTGAACGGTCAGAACAGCTTCCATGACCCATCCGATCCCTTCCGTCTGTCACAACTGGCATATGGTTTCATTGCCGGGCAGCTCAAACACGCGCGCGGCATGTCTGCCATCCTGGCGCCAACCGTCAACTCGTACAAGCGTCTGGTACCCGGTTATGAAGCGCCGGTTTATATCGGCTGGGCGCAGATCAACCGCTCGGCCTTGATCCGCATTCCCTTCGCCCCAATTGGAAAGGAAAAAGCCGTCCGGGCTGAACTGCGCTGCCCGGATTCCTCCACCAACCCGTACCTGGCATTCCTGGTAATGCTGGCGGCTGCGCTGGATGGCATCGATAATCATCTGACTCCGCCTGCCCCGCTCACCAACATCAATGTCTACGAACTGGATCCATCCGAACGGGATGAGCACCACATCATGGCTCTACCGGGGTCATTACTTGAGGCTCTGGGAGAACTGCAGCAGGATCCGGTGGTCCTCTCGGCATTGGGCGAATCGCTGGCTGAAGCATTCCTGCGCGCGCGTCAGGCAGAATGGGAAGAATATCGGACGGCAGTGACCGATTGGGAGATCAAACGCTACCTCGAGACGGTATAATCCACGACTCAGCGGTCAAATCCGGCTTCTTGTTATAATGCATTGGATGACCGCACGACACAAGGATCTGTCTCTTGCTTTGATCGGGGTGACACTGGCGCTGCTGCTCGCCGTCACGCCTGAGCGGGGTACCTTCCCATCGACCGGAGATATTATCGCACTGCAAAACGCCCGAAATGCCGGGGCGGACCTTGACGAATGGCGGTGGCTCGCCAGGTTTGTCAGCGATCATCCGCATAATGCCAGGGTCTGGGAGCGAATGGCAGTTCTGGATTATCGCAATGGATTATGCCAGCAAGCAACCGTCGAGTTTAACCTGGCTTCGAGTTATGGAAAATTATCGGCTGACAGTCTGACTTTCTACGGGGAATGCCTGATGGAAATCGGAAAATCCCGGGAGACGGTGGACCTTTTATCGCCTCATCTTGGCGATGCTGATAAACCAAACGGGCTGGACTTGCTTCTCGCCAGGGCATATCTCAAACAAGAAAACTATGAACGTGCATTGCATATTTTAAATGATTGGGCAATCCGCGATAAGCAAAATTCCCAGGCAGCATACACCCTCGGTTTGTACCAGGCATTGACGGAGCCTGCCGAGGCGTTGAAGAATCTGCAAAACGCCGCCACACAAGCACCGGAGTACGACGAATCCTATCGGGAAATTCAAACAGCGATCAACACCGCCCGGTTGAGTGAGAATAAAGCCTACCAGGCAATCGTGATCGGCCGGACATACGGCAATCTGACCGAATGGGACCTGGCAGAGTATGCCTTTTTAAACGCCTTACAATCTGATCCGAATTACGCTGAGGCACATGCCTGGCTGGGGGAAGCCCGCCAGCATCTGGGCGAAGATGGTTCGGACGAATTGCATCTCGCGCTGGAATTGAACCCCGACTCCATCATCGCGCAGGCGTTAAATGCATTGTATTTGCAACGACAGGGGGAACCAGAAGAAGCACTCATCTATCTTAACCAGATCGCAGGAGCAGAACCCTCAAATCAGGGGTGGCAGATGGCGCTCGGTCAGGCCAATGCCCAGCTCGGGAAGCTGGCGGAAGCGCGCGAGTATTTTCAACAGGCGGTGGGGTTGGAACCTGCAAACGTTACCACCTGGCAGGCATTGGCGGAGTTTTGCTTTACCTATCAATATGAAGTCCAGGCAACCGGAATCCCGGCAGCCAACAAGGCTGTCCTGCTGTCACCCAACAACCCGCGTTCGCTTGACCTGGCAGGGCAGGCAGCCATGACCGGCGGGAACCTCGGCAGCGCGGAAGCTTACCTGCGGAAAGCCGTCGAATTGGATCCGCGCAATGCCCCTGCTCATCTTCATCTTGCCCTGGTCCTGCTTCTTCAGGAAAAACCCTCCGAAGCACAACAGGAATTGGAAAAAGCCGCCACACTGGGCAGCTCGGAAGCGGAAAATTTGCTGGCGGAAATGAAAACGCAATGATTTCATAATACTATCGACCTGTAGTATAGTTGCCAAATTAAATTGAATAAAACATCGGAGCCCACATGGAAGACAAATATCTTTGGTGGAAAGACGGGATTATTTATCAAATCTACCCCCGCTCATTTTCAGACTGTAACAATGATGGCATCGGCGATATACCAGGCATCATCGCCAAGCTGGATTATTTAAGTGATCTTGGGGTGGATGCCATCTGGCTTTCTCCGGTCTATCCATCCCCCCAGGTGGACTTTGGGTACGATGTCAGTAATTATGTGGATATCGATCCAATATTCGGCAGCTTGAAGGATTTCGACCGTTTGGTCAAAGAGGCACACAAACGTGGCATTCGGATCATTATGGACCTGGTTTTTAATCACACCTCGGATGAACATCCCTGGTTCATCCAGGCAAAACAATCACGCGATAATCCCTATCACGACTGGTACATATGGCGAGATCCCAATCCAAAAGGTGGCCCGCCCAACAACTGGAATTCGATTTTCGGCGGGAAGGTGTGGAAATACAACGAAGCCATCGGGCAATACTATTTGCATCTATTCCATGAGAAACAGCCCGACCTGAACTGGCGTAATCCGCGGGTTCAAAAAGCGATAATGGACGTGTTGAAATTCTGGCTGGAGCGCGGGACGGATGGTTTCAGGTTGGATGTATTTAACGCCTATTTCAAACATCCGGACCTGCCGGATAACCCGGTGAAACGGATGGCTATACGCGGGTATGAACGCCAGGAGCATCTATATGACGGCGACCAACCGGAAATGCTCCCCCTGTTGGCCAAATTCAGGAAGTTGTTGGATCAATATCCGGAGCGCTATGTCATCGGTGAAACCTTCAATTCCACACCAGTAAAAGCCGCACTTTATTGTGGTGATGATCGCTTGCATGCAGCCTTCAATTTCTCGTTACTGGAAAGCAAGTGGAATCCAAGGCAGTACCTCTCTGCGATCACGCAATGGGAAAAAGCGGTCGGCAATCGTATCTGGCCGAGTTATGTTCTCAACAATCACGACAATCCCCGTTCGGTCACCCGCTGGAAGGATGATGATGGGGATCACCGCGCCAGGATAGCTGCCACACTATTGTTGACTTTGCGCGGTACAGCTTTTATATATAACGGTGAAGAGATCGGGATGCGCGATCTTGATGTTAAACACAGTGAGATCATGGATCCCCCCGGAAAACGCTACTGGCCGCTCTATAATGGTCGCGATGGCTGCCGGAGCCCGATGCAATGGGATGCTTCCCTGAATTCCGGTTTCAGCAAGGCGCGCCCGTGGTTGAGAGTCCACCCGGAGTATCCGCGACGAAATGTTTCCTCCCAACTTCGAGACGAGCATTCCCTGTTGAATTTCTACAAACGGTTAATAAGTCTTCGACGCCATAGCATCGTGCTCAGGCGTGGGAATTTCTCGGTCGTAAAACACAATAACTCCAACTGCCTGGTTTACCTGCGCAGCTATGCAAAGAAAAGCATACTGGTCGCCTTGAATTTCAGCAGCAAACCGCAAAAGCTCAAATCGACACTCACCCAGGGCGCTTTGGGGAGCGAGATTTTTTCCACCCAACCGCTCCAGAAGAAACCGAGAGTGCTCGACACGCTCCGGTTGGAACCGTATCAGGCGGTCCTATTTGAATTAACCGAAGGCAAATAATCCACTATAATCAATTCCGGTGACCCTGCAATGGGTCGGATTATGCCATGCGTCAAAAAAAGTCTGAAAGTCCTTACAGTGAAGCGGAGCTCGAGCGTATGCTCAGGGAGCAGAAACGTGCCAAACACCAGGCACGCCTGGAGCACTACCGCCGCACCGGCAGGATCGCAGGGACCCCTCCACCGGCCGAGAAAAGTGCGAAAACCACCCGCAAACCACGCAAGAAATGGGTCGACCGGTTGTTATTGGGGATCGAGATCGCTGCCGTGATCGGTCTGCTGATCATCCTGGCAAGTGGTGTCGGATTGATCCGCGAGCTTAATCGCGAGGTCATCAGCGCTCTGCAGCAGCCAACGCTCACCCCCACGCCCCTCTACCGGGCGGTCATTCTACCTTCCGGGCATACCCCACCCAATTCTCCCGGTGGGGCTCAGCCCAACGAGGAGGAGATACCCGCTCACCTGCGACCGGTCATGCAAGCCATGGCGAACATCCCACTGCCCACCCCCAGCGCCATGCAGGCCATCCGCATCCAGATCCCCGCCATCCAGATTGATGGCCCGGTCGTTCAGGGCGATGGTTGGGAGCAGCTTAAAAAAGGGGTCGGGCAGCATCCCTTCACACCGGATCCTGGTCAGCCCGGCAACATCGTGTTATCAGCTCATAATGACGTGTATGGAGAACTTTTCCGCGACCTGGATCAGCTCAAACCGGGTGACACGATCATCCTTTTCACCCCCAACGATCAGTATTTTTATATCGTAACCACCACCCAAATTGTCGCGCCGACCCAGGTGGACGTCATGAATTCAAGCGGGGGGTCGACAGTTACGCTGATTTCGTGTTATCCTTATATGGTTGATAATAAGAGGATTGTCGTAACCGCTCAGCTGCAGGGCAATCCTTAGAAATTCTAATCAGGAGAAAGTTCCATGAGCAAAAGACAAAAACGACGCAGCCATAAGGGCAATCGACCGGCCATCTCCACGCCTGTCGCTGTGACCAACCAGCCTGGCACAATTTCCAGCCAGCCTGCCGTATCGAGCTGGACACCCCAACGTGGTTTTGTCGCCAGTGAATTCAAACCGGATTATTCAGCCGTCAAGAAAGACTTGAAACGGATCGGCCTGCTGGCAGGAAGCTTTTTTGTCATCTTGATCGCATTGTCATTTTTTCTGCGATAACCACAATTTTCTAAGGAGAGATTATGTCACCCATGTTTGTTCCCGGTCCGGTTGACGTCGCCCCGGAAGTTCTGGCTGCCCAGACCAAACCGATGCTCCCGCATCGCAGCAAGGATTTCGAGGCGATCTTCAAAAGCACGGAGGAAAGATTAAAGAAAGTCTTCTTCAGCGCACAACCGGTCTACCAGATCAGCGCATCCGGTTCCGGTATGCAGGAAGGCGGCATCCGCAACTTTGTCCAGGAAAACGTCTTATCCTGCATCAATGGCGCCTTTGCTGACCGCTGGTACAAGGTGGCAATCGCCAACGGCAAGCAGGCGGATAAGGTCGAAGCCACCTGGGGTCAACCGATCACCCCTGAGTTGGTGGTGGATGCCCTGAAGAAGAAACATTACGAAGCCATCACGGTCGTCCATAACGAAACCTCGACCGGTGTCGAAAGCCCGATCAAAGCCATCGCCGATGCCGTGCACCAGGTCAGCCCGGATACGCTCATCCTGGTCGATGCAGTCTCCTCCCTGAGCGGCGTCAAGATCGAGTTCGACGCCTGGGGTCTGGACTTTCTTCTGACCTCCTCGCAGAAGTGTTTCGCACTGCCACCGGGCATGTCTTTTGCTGCCGCCTCCGCGCGTGCAATGGCCAAAGCCGAAACGGTCTCCAACCGTGGCTGGTATTTTGACCTGCTTCTGATGGAAAAACACCGCGTCAAGGATTCCACCCCGATGACCCCCGCCATGGCTTTGATCTTCGCGCTGGATGTACAGCTCGATCGCATCCTGGCAGAAGGGCTCGAGAACCGTTTCGCACGTCACGCCGCCATGGCTGAGCGTACCCAGAAATGGGCCATCGCCCACGGCATGGAATCCCTGGCGCCCGAAGGCTATCGCTCAAAGACAGTCTCGACCATCAACAATACCAAGGGTATGGATATCTCTGCCCTCAACAAGTTCCTGCTCACGAAGGGCATGCGCATCGCCAATGGTTATGGCGACCTGAAGGATAAGACCTTCCGCATCGCCCACATGGGCGAAATTAATATGAAGGATGTAGACGCCCTGCTTTCGGCCATGGAAGAATTCCTGGCCAAGATGTAATGTACGAAGTCTCTCTAACCACCCTCTCCTACGGCGGTGACTGCCTTGGCAGGCTGCCGGATGGGAGGGTGGTTTTTGTTCCCTATGGCATCCCCGGCGAGCGGGTGGCGATCGAGATCGTCGAAGATAAACGCAACTTCGCGCGCGGCAAACTGGTCAAGCTGCTCGAACCCTCCCCTGAGCGGGTCGAACCGCACTGCAAACACTTCGGGCACTGCGGCGGCTGTCAATATCAGCACATGACCTATGAAGCCCAAATGAGCTACAAGGCAGTACTCCTTACAGAGCAGCTCACACGGGTGGGGAAGCTGGCAGATATCCCCAGCCCGCAGGTCATCCCATCCCCCGATCCATTTAATTATCGCAACAATTTACGCTTCCATGTGAACGAAGCGGGAAAACTGGGTTTCCTGACACCCCATTCCGATCGGGTCATCCCGGTAACAGAATGCCACCTGCCCGAGGAACCCATCGCGCAGGTCTGGCCGGAGATCACCCTGGATACCGGGAGCAATATCGACCAGGTCGAACTGCGTTGTGGGCTGGATGGTGATGTGTTGATCAGCCTTAAGGGCGTCACTGAAATCCCGCCTGAATTCGAGACCGAAGCCGGGTTGTCTGCGGTGTATGCCAGCCCGGTGCGCAGGATGCTCCTGGCGGGTGAAGATTCACTCATGATGCAGGTCAAAGAGCGTGACTTCCAGGTCTCGGGCGGCTCCTTCTTCCAGGTCAACACACCCATGGCAGCCATCATGGTCGAGACCCTTCAGAAGTATCTGACCCTCTCGAAAGATGACATTCTGATGGACCTGTATTGCGGGGTGGGATTGTTCAGCGCTTTCTTTGCCGGCAGCATAAAAGAAGCCATCGGGGTCGAGGTCTCGGCGGATGCCTGCCGCGACTTTATTGTTAACCTGGATGAATTTGAGAATGTATCATTATATGAAGGTGCGGTCGAAAGGGTCCTACCGGAGTTGAAGCTCAAGCCGGATGTCGTCATCCTCGACCCGCCGCGTGCCGGGTTGCACCCGCGCGTGATCGAAGCAATGCTAACAAACAAGCCGGCTCAGATCGCGTATATTTCCTGCGATCCCGCCACGCTGGCGCGCGACCTCAACCGATTAACAGCGAATGGTTATTCTCTCGAAAAAGTGTTCCTGCTCGACCTTTTCCCCCAAACTTATCACCTCGAAAGCATCAGCTTTCTTAAGCTCTCCGCCTAATCCTCTTCCCCACCTTCCTCTTCACCCGAAATGATATCCTCCGCCAGTTTCTGCAAGCGCGGCAACTGATCCTCCGGCGTGTGCATTTCACGCCAGTAGATATCCAATAATTCCATGGGTCCCATGCTGCTGACCGACTCGTCGCTGGGGATGCGCACGCGTGATTCGAATTGCGGATTCTTCCTCAGGTGGAATTCAAAGCTGCCCTCCGCCCAGTGTCGCAGCCAGGTCTCGTCGATGCGCGCTTCGAGCGCCTCAGGGTATTCCAGCACGACCTTGACCACTGCATCCTTGACCTTGTTGCTGTCCGGCAATGCCTTTTCGAGTTGGGGGGTGATCTCATCTTCCGGTTTGAGCTTGATCCGGTATTCCAGGAATTGGCGGATGCCGGGGATCTTGCGCCATTCCACATCAGTTTTCCCTTTTTCCACTTTGGCGATGACGAAATATTTCTCATCCTCCAGCTCGCCAAAATCCACTCGTTCGATCGAACCGGGGTAGACCACCGGTGGTTGGGAGCCTTCATTAACATCCTGCGGCTTGTGAATATGCCCCATGGCAACGTAATCGATGCGGCTGTCCTTGACCAGCGAGCCCGCCAGCACCAGGTCGGCGCCGAGCATGACGGTGCGTTCATTACCATACTTTGCCCCCTGGATCGAAGCGTGTGCGGTCAGGATGACCGGGATGCTCGGATCCGCCTGCTCCAGCCACACGCCAATCAACTCACCCACACGTTCTTCCAACGCGCGATTCGTCTCGGTGGTGTCCGCTGCACTCAGGTCGAGTTCCGCCATCAGGCGCGAGCGCGACAACCACGGGATGGCCAGTATCTGCGCCTGCAGTCCTTCGAACTCGCCGGATTTGATGAACATGGGTTTGTCAGCCACACGCACGTGAGGCACATGCAGCGTGTCATATTCCTGGATGGCATGCGCGCGCCCCAGGGCAGGCGATGTGTCGTGGTTACCCAGCAGCAGCAGGGTGCGGATGCCCGCCTGTGACAGGCGCATGATGCGTTTGCCCCACTCGCGCTGGAAGGTGGGCGCCGGGTTGCGGTCCTTGTAGGCATCCCCGGCGAACAGCACCAGGTCGACCTCCTCTGCGATGGCGGCGTCAACAATGGTGTCAAGTGAATGAAGAAAGTCCAATACGCGCAGCGGCAGCCCGCTCTCGGGGTCATGCCGCCCGTAGTTGGCCATATCGATATGCGCGTCGGCAAAATGCAGGATCTTGATCATCTGGCTATCTTCGGCATGTCGCGGCTGGCAAGGATGTTTATACCGGTGCCGAGCGCATCCGCCAGAACTACCTGGTTCATGCAGACGGGGGCTTTGACGCCCACTTTTCTGAGCGCGGCCATCAGCTCGGGGATGTGCGGTTTGGGGAAGGCGTCTGCAGTGTAGACCGGCAAAAGGGGATGCTCTCCGCCCGTGATCTTAATGGTCGATGAGATCATTCGTCGCGGGTCGACCAGCTCGCGCTGGGCATATTCATGCCCGCGCTTGCAGCCTTGCTCCACCATGATTACAGTATCACCGTCGCGCTGGACTTCGAGCGTGCAGCCCTTCGGGCAGGTGATGCAGATCAGTCTGGTGATTTCTTCCTTATCCATATTCTCTTACCTCCTGGTCACATCCACGCGCAACATATCGGCTTTGGCGACCTGGTCGTATGCACGCTGCGGGATGGTCAGGGTGATGATCTCGCCCGGTCGCGCATAAGGCGCACCCTTGCGGGTGATGCTGTTCTCGCCATCCGAGATCTCGATCCACACCAGCTCCTCGAGCGGCTGGGTGACGCGCAACTGCAGGCGGATGTCACCCTCATTCAAGTTCTCCTTGTCGATCGCCTGCGGGACGATGTAGCGCACGTTCTGACCGGCGACCAGCGGGATATGGCGGCGTTCCTTCTCGCGCTCGCGCAGTGCGAAACGCGCCGCGCTCCTGCCGGCGGCATAACCCGCCTCGGTCACCCAATCCACCAGGTCGTAGACATGCACGACGTTGCCGGCAGCGAAAACCCCCGGAACGGTCGTCTCGAAACCATCATCCACCCAGGGTCCGGCGGTGATCGGGTCGATTCTCACGCCTGCCTTGCGCGACAACTCATTCTCGGGGATCAGGCCAACCGATAGTAGCAGCGTGTCGCAGGGCACCAGCTGGGCGGTGCCGGGTACCGGCTGCCAGCACTCATCCACCTGCACCGACTCGACCGCCTCCACACGTTTGTTACCGATGATGCGGTTGACGGTGTGGGAGAGATGCAGCGGGATGCCGAAATCCATCAGGCACTGCACGTAATTGCGTGTCAGCCCGGTCAGGTAAGGCATCACCTCGAACACCTGCTCGACCCTGGCACCCTCCAGCGTAAGGCGGCGCGCCATGATCATGCCGATATCGCCCGAACCCAGTATGACGAAGTTCCTGCCGGGCATGTAGCCTTCCACGTTGACCCAGCGCTGGGCAGTGCCGGCAGTGTAGATGCCCGCCGGGCGCGTGCCGGGCAGCCGGATCTGGGCGCGGGTACGCTCACGGCAGCCCATCGACAGCACCAGCGCCCTTGCCTGGATATCGATCAGCCCGCCGTGTTTGCCACAGGCGAAAATGCGCCGACCGGGGGTGATGTCGATCACCATCGTATCCAGCAGCAGCTCGATGCCGGTCGTGAGGGCATCACTGATGAAATGCTGGGCGTAAGCAGGACCGGGCATGTCCTTGCCGAATACCTCCAGCCCAAAGCCGGAGTGGATGCACTGCAGCAGGATGCCGCCGGGTTCGACGTCGCGCTCGATGATCAAAACGTCCTCGGCACCGTTCTTTTTGGCTTCAATGGCAGCCGCCAGTCCTCCCGGACCGCTGCCAATCACGACCACGTCGTATCTCTCTTTAACGGGCATCCGGCACCTCCATATCCTTGGTGGAGCGGATGAGGAACTCGGAGCCGGGACCCTTCTTGGTAACCGCTTCAGGCGGGATCTTTAATTCCCTGGATAGGATATTGACCACGCGCGGCATGTCGAAGGCGCCCAGGCAGCGCCCGGTGCCCAGCCAGGTGCGGCGTTTGATGGCGTCGTAGGTAGTGGCCGGGATGGGTCCGCGGATCTCGGCGATGATCTCGCCCTCGGTCACCAGCTCGCAGCGGCAGACCACCCGCCCGTAGCGCGGGTCGACACGGATCAATGCCGCCTGTTCTTCATGCGACAGGTGGCGGAAGATCGGGCGCGCAGGGCGGATGGGTTGGAAATCGTGTTTCTCTGTCAATTTCTCGCCAGCATCTTTCAGTAATTCGACCACGCGCAGTGCGATGGCCGGCGCAGCGGTCAAGCCGGGCGATTCGATCCCGCCCAGGTTGACCAGCCCCTTGACCTCGCGCGGGATCTCGATCACGAAATCGTGCCCATAATCGACACCGGGAGCTTCGCAGGCTGCGTTGCCACTGGCACGCAGTCCGGCGAAAACGGCGATGGTATGTTTGGGTTGCAGGGTGGGGATAAGGCGTTTGGCGCCTTCCCACAGTTCGGCCATGCCGCCTGGGGTTACCGAACGTTCCTCTTTTTCGGGCAGGTTCTCGGCGTTGGGACCCACCAGCATGTTGCCGTGCAGCGTGGCGGTCACCAGGATGCCCTTGGAGATGTCGGTGGGCACCGGGAAAAGAACGTTGTTGATGGTGATCTCAGCCCGGTCGAGGATAGCGTATTCACCGCGCCGGGCGGTGATCTGGAATTCGGGGCGGATACCGGCCTGGTGCATGACCTCGTCGGCATACAGCCCGGCGGCATTCACCACCCAGCGGCAAGCAATGTCGCCGCGCGAGGTGTGGATGCCGGTGATCTTTTTACCTTTTAGGATAAAACCGGTGAAAGTGGTATCCAGCTTGATCTTGACCCCGTTCTGGAGTGCATTCTCGGCCGCGGCGATGGTGACCGCGAAGGGATCGCAGATGCCGCCGGTGGGTGCCCACAGCGCGCCAGTAGTGTCGGGGTTGATGTTGGGCTCGCGCTCGCGCATCTCGTCGGCTGAGATGTAATGCATGCCGGGCACACCGTTGGCTTTGCCCTGCTCGAGCAGTTTGTCGAGCCGTGCCAGTTCGCCCGGACCAACCGCCACCACGTAATCGCCGCGCCGTTCGAAGGGGAAGTTGAGCTCACCCGCCAGCGCATCCCACAGGGGGTTGGCAGCCACGTTCATTTTGGCTTTCAATGTCCCCGGCAGCGGGTCGTAGCCGGCATGCACGATGGCGGAGTTGGCCGAGCTGGCGCCCATGCCGATATCGGCATCCTTGTCGATCAGCAGGATGCGCAGGGTATAACGGGAGAGCGCCCGGGCGGTCATGCAGCCCACCACACCCCCGCCGATGATGATGATGTCGTAGGATTCCAAGAGTTAACCTCGTGAAAGATGTGGCTTGAATTGTATTGTCAAAATGGGAATGTGACAACCCATCTTACGTTTATTGCCATTGCGAACCCCGTTCTTGCATAATGTTGCAACTCCTCTATGTTCTTTTGGGGTGTCAATCCAGCCCGAAGATTGTCAATGCCATCTTGCGTAAGGATCAATATTGGAATTATTCAACTATTTAAGTTGATTATTCCCTTGACATTTATCACAGTTGCTGCGAGGAAGTCACGAAGTGGTTGACGCCTGCCCTATGCACTTTTGGGGTGGCAGTTCATTAACGAGAGTGGTCTACGGCGTTAGATTACTACTGTTAATGGATTGCCGCGTCGTGCGTTTCACGCACTCCTCGCAAAGACACTCACTTTTTATGGATGAGGTTCTGGTAAACTTACATTAATATATCAAAAAAGGAACCGCTATGACCAACCATGAATGGGTTAAGGAATTCCCCGGCAAGATCGAAGTCTGCGATAAAGACGGCATCCTGCTCGAGATGAACGACAGAGCCGCGGAACAGGAAAACAACCCGCATTTAATCGGGACGAACATCCTTGACTGCCACCCCGAGCCGGCACGCACGAAGCTCAAGGCATTACTCGGAAGCGGCCAGCCGAATATCTACACCATTGAGAAGAAGGGCGTTAAAAAGCTGATCTACCAATCGCCCTGGTACAAGGGTGGGGAGTATGCCGGGATCGTCGAGCTGAGCCTGGAGATCCCGTGGGAGATGCAACATTTTGTGAGAGAGGTATAAATTTCCGATAGATTATAAATTACGACCAGCAAAAATCTATGCCATAGATAATTAATGTTTTTCCATCCCAGTGATATTAATTCACATACAAGATGTGACAAATCTGTCATGCGTCAGAACCTAAACCTGACCGCCTATATAATTTCGCCAATTCTTCACCGCCCGGTTCATTTTTGTTGATATACCATAACCCAAATTTTTCTGTATTATAACCGTATAGAGAAGCAGGGATCAACCATAAATTCGTAAATGTATATTTATCACTTACCTTCTTGAATTTTTCTGAACCCATTAGAAAAACACGCCCTCCTCTTGGGCGAAAAAAATCATCTCCATTCCAAGAATTTTCTCCAATTACAATCCTGGGCTGATATTCCAATATTCCCTGCATTCTGCAGTAATCACAAGTGTCACGTATTTCTTCTTGGTATACTGAACCAGAGGCGGCATCATCCTGATTTGCCCCACCCCATGAAAAATTGATAAAATAATATGCTGGCGTCGGGATTGGAAAGTCACCGGCCTTTTTTGTGCCATACCGTACTATTTCTAATGGACCATCAAATGATTTTATCCCAGTCAATTTTTCCTTATTATAGATTTCGATAAATCGTTCGGATACTGTTAGAAATACACCTGCCACCCACAGAAAATCACCCCATTTTTTAGGGTTTGCACTTGAAAGGGTCGCTCGATAAGGCGGTAACCATTTTCTCGCACCAACAGCCCTTCCACATACAGGGCATTGTTCATATTTTCCGAGATTAACTGGGGCGACGTCAGTGCCATATGCCCATTTTGTGCTGAATAAATTATCTACAGGTTTTATTACATAAAATTCTGTCATGGAAGAATCTCCATAAAATTAGTGATTAATTGTACTGCATCGGGGAAACGGCGCTGCATATCTGCTGTTTGATATACCTTTTTTATATAATTCATTACTTCTCTCGGTGGTGTAGTAATACCTTCGGTTTCCAACCATTCAACAATCCCAGCATCGTAAGTTCTATGCCATGCATCATATCCATTATGACTGGCCTTATCAAAAGCCCGTATAATAAGGTCGTTCTTCTTAAATAAATATTTTAGATTTTCATGATTACCCAATTCATTTAATATTTTTTTAGTAAACACATGATGAAATTGACCTGTCGCTTCTCCCAAACCACGTCCAATATCATCAAAAACTCCTGCTCCAATGGGTAATAATGCGAATGCTACATCCAATCCGGAAACAGGTCTATCGCTAATCGCTTGGAAATATAAACCCACTGGAGGAAGAAATATGGATAATGTTGTATTTGTAACCTGGTACAACACTTCTTCGGCTATTGCCTCGTTTTCGATCTGTTCAGCAATATCCCAATCACCATCCCATAAATTTTCCTTGTCCGGACTGAAATCCCTCTCATCGCAATATTTACCACATGGGCTATGTCCGGAAGGATCAATAAAATTTACTGGATTGTTTAGCGAATACGCGTACCTATCCCACGCCAGCGGATTGCTCGCGAAGCACTCCCTTGGGGGGCATGGTTCAGGAATAATCGAATCCGCTTGAGCGAACCTCCCCAAGATTAGGTCGAATCCCCTGCGCTTTGCTCCGGGGACACTCAGCTGCTGGGCAGCTCCGCGCCACCGTGCATTATGGAAATACAATCCAACTTCAGCTTCCAAGCCCCCGTTTTTGGGGGGACGCTGACCGGTATATTCTTCCTCTTCCACGCCCCGTGCAACCGGGGAGATGTCTAGCCCAAGCGTAGTGCAGGGCTGGGGTGAGGGGAATAGATCAAACACAACTTCCATTAGCGTTTTCTCAATTTCCTTAGGATATCCTCCATAATCCCCTCCGTATTTTGAAATACATCATGATCCCAGTAGCGCAGGACTTTTATTCCCATCTTTTCGAAAATAGCACTGCGGTTTTGATCATAAGCCATTTGGACTGCTGTCGCATTTTGCCCACCATCCAACTCGACAGCCAGTTTCTTTTCAGGATAGTAGAAATCTAAAATGTAATTCCCAATCGGGTGTTGTCGGCGGAATTTATATCCACCCAATCGTCTGGCGCGCAGGAATTGCCAGAGATGTGTTTCTGCCTCTGTTTGGTTTGCTCTTAGTTCCTTTGCCAGGGTTATGGCATCGTTTTTCATCCCCTATTTACCCTCCCTCTCTTCTGTCCTCTCTCTCCCATTTCATTACTGGGAGGGAGAGGGAAAATGAATTATGCTTTTCGCTCCCATAATGTAATTATATAACAAGTTAATTATTGTTATTGAAAACGTATAATTGGTACTCCCGAGCCGGCACGCGCCAAGCTCAAGGCATTACTCGAAAGTGGCCAGCCGACCATCTACACCATCGAGAAGAAGGGCGTCATCAAGCTGATCCCTCAGGCGCCGTGGTACAAAGATGGCCAGTATGCCGGGATCGTTGAGTTGAGCCTGGAGATCCCGTGGGAGATGCCACATTTTGTGAGGGGTTAAACAACAGACCCTAAGTGTTTTCAATTAACTCTTCATATCTGGGGTATTACGATCATTAATATCTTTTAGAATGATCTGTACTATTTCCTCCAAAGGAGCATCTGGTGGTAGGATCGTGACCTTATTCGGGTCATATTCCCATCGGCCTTGCTTGTCCAAGCGGGACATATCTATTCGTACCTGCTTCTCAGTCCAGTCAATAGAATAACAAGACCCTGATCGAGCCAATTCCTTCCAACTTCGCGCGCCGGTTGCTTTCAATACAGGATCCTTACGTACTATGATTTCTTCTCGATTTTTTGGGATAGGCAATTTTTTATGTCCAATAGCTTGAACTTCTTGAACTACTTTTACTAAATCATTCAATGATAATGAGGATATATACACAGGCTCTGCACCAACAAAAATACCGGATTCGTATTGATCCTGAACTGGAATGTATGCCTTTTGTTTCCATACATACATTACAACAATTTTTATTTGTAATTTATTATTCACCATTTGCTTTTCCTATCTAATTATTTGAATGATTAAGTTAACCCCCTTGTCTGATGCATATTCTTGCAATAGCTGTAGGATAATCATTTGTGAGTATTGAGCATTTGGAGGAATAGCTAATTGTAACTCTCTACCAGTTATCTGATTTGCCTTAATCGTGTAGTTCGCCCATGAACTACCATTCCAAGCGGCAAGCCTATCAATATATCCGGTAATTGTTCGAGTCAACGTAGCGGGGTTTTGATAAGATCTTGCCATTAGATCAATGCTCTTAATGCTTGTAATAACCCCATTCTGTTGGAAGCGATCAATCACAGGGTAATTTTGTGCAAGTTCTGGACTTCTCCCAAGCATATTCTCAATAGCTCTGCCTCTAGAGAAGGGGTCTATTTTCCAAACACTATCCACTGCGTGATATGTCGCGCTAATTTCATTCGTACAATCTCCATCGCCACATGCCTTGGCGCCTATACCTAGATATGCTTCTGCTGTCCCAGCACATGCGGCAATTGTACTGCATGCAAGCATACTTGCACCCACAGCCAATCCAACATGTGCCACACTTTCAGCAGCGATGTACCCGCCTGCCAATGCTTTCTGACTAAAAGATGCCTCCGGGTGCCGAACAATTGTTAGCGCAGAATCAATATTGCTGCATGTTGTTGCATACGTAGGCACTCCCCGAAGTCCTGAAGCAACTCCCCAGCAATGACCACCCGGGTCGACATAGATGATCGGATTATTCGCTACGAAAGCGTACCTATCCCACGCCAGCGGGTTGCCGGGCTGGGGGATGATCGTATCAGCCTGAGCGAACCTCCCCAAGATTGGGTCATACCAACGGGCATTATAGAAATACAGTCCATTTTCTGCTTCACGCTGGCCGGTATATTTGAATGTGGTATTCAGCGATCCATTGACGTAGCGACTGGCGCCCCAAGCTTTGTAAAGTTGGCTGCCAATAACCTCGCCCTCCACGTCCACTACCACCGACGTCGAACCAAGATGGTCCGAGAAACCATAATACGGGCTGCTGGTATTGACACGCCAGGCCACCCGCTGAGCCCCGGCGTAGTAATATTTGGTAATCGTAGACGAAGTAGCTTCGTAGTAATTGCCGAGGTAGTTCGTCCAGGTGTCGTTGACTAATGCTCTAACCCGC
The DNA here is from genome assembly GCA_963701225.1 of uncultured Chloroflexia bacterium. Lineage (GTDB taxonomy): Bacteria > Chloroflexota > Anaerolineae > Anaerolineales > Anaerolineaceae > JAFGXF01. Next base: position 3,170,965 of record OY969578.1, read on the forward strand.
TTTCCATCCCCGTCGTAGACATAGCTGGCAGTCAGCGATCCCCCGCTGATGCCAGTCAGGCGGTTCTCGGCATCATAAGTCAGGGTATAGGTGACCCCGCCGATCACCCGTGTGATCATGTTTCCGTTGGCGTCATAGGTGTAGCTGTTCGTCCCCAACGCCGATACGGCATGCGGGTGGTTGCCAAAACCATAAGTCAACGTACCACTCCCATTGCTTGCCAGGTTCCCGGTTGTGCCATTATAGGTATAGCTTTCGCCATACGTCCCGTTGCTCCCGCCCGTCACCGCGGCGCTCAACAGCCGGTTGATGGCGTCGTAGGTGAAGGTCTGGGTCTGCGGGAAGCCGTTCACATCATCATCGATGAAGGTGATGTTGCCATTGGCGTCGTAGCGGTAGGCGTTATCCTGGTAGGTGTGGCTGTCGTCCACGGAAACCACATGGTTCAGCCTGCCGCCCATCGGAATGCTGGATTGGGTATAGTTCCAGGCATTATAGGCATAATCGGTGTGACCAGATGACCCGAAGCCAAACTCGCGATGGATCAAGCGTCCGGCTTCGTCATAACGGCTCGTTCCGACATAGCTATCCGTGCCTGTGACCGAATCAACTGCCATCTGGGGCAGATAAGCGTTGGTGACCATTTCTCCGTCGTGATAGGTCATGCTGAAGGGTAGATCGGCCGAGTTGTAAGTCCACCGGGTCAAGTAATTGCTGCCGCTGATGTTCTTGCTCTCCTGGGTCAGCCTGCCGCGGGAATCATAGCTCCAGGCGCTGCTGCCGCTGCTGTCGGTCATGCCAATGCGCCGCCCGAAACCGTTCGTGCCTGTGTCGTACGTATATGCCACAGTATAGCCGATCCCCGGATCCGTCGGGCAGGCAGCATCGCCCTGGTATTTTTTGCCCTTCAAGCGGTTGAGGTTATCGTAATACAGACAGGTGACCTGGTGTTTCGCATCATGCTGATAGACCAGGTTCCCTAACGCGTCATAGGCATAAGCCCAGGCACCCATATCCGGGTCGGTCATCGAGGTCTTGCGCCCTCCCAGATCATATACAATGCTGGTGGTATAGGTGCCATAAACGGCCGAGGTCAGATCATTCATGACATCGTAGCCATAGGTTACCCCGGGGCCTGCCGGTGGGGTGACGGAGCGCAGGATGCCCCACACATCATAGGTCTGGGTGGTCACCCAGCTCTCTGACCGTTTGTCGGTGGTGGTGACCGTCAGATCGTTGTACGTGGTATGGGTATGCGCACCATCCGCCTGGGTGACCAGGTTAACACGGCTGAACCAATCGAAAGCGCTGGTAACAAAATAGGCACCTGAGGGGGTTGAATAGGCGGGCGTGGTGGGTTTGAGGATGGCATAGGGCATGGACTGTTTCCACTGCCGTCCACTGGAATCATAGTAATAATCCACCACGATATGACATACATCAGGGTTGATATCGGGGTCATCAACGCAATAATTATCCGCCAGGGTTGCCAGCACCTGGGTTTGGATCAACTGACCCATGCCGTTGTAGAACTTATACACCCTGTAATAAGTTGACGCATCCAGCTTCTGGGTGGCTTCGGTCCAGAACAGGTTGGAATTATTATTGTAGCTGACGGTATTGGTCGGGCTGACTTCGGAATCCCCCGGGCGCCAGATCATGATCAGCCGGCCGAAGGTGTCATAGCGAGCGTTCGTTTCAGCAAATGCTGTTCCTTCAATATTAAGGGGCACTGCCATGGAAAGTGGAACACCCATTCGATAATCATAAGTGAAGGTTGTGGCAGGATGATTCATCGCGTCGATCTGGTTGAGCATGTAGGTATGGTAGGTGGAGTCATAGGTCGAAGTCGTTGTCCGGGCACCCTGGGTGGCTACACCGTTGATCCCGGCAACCTCCCCCGAATAATTTGTTGTGGTCAGCCTGTTGCCCCAACTATCGTTAGTATAGACTTCACTGGAATAAAAGAAGTTGTCACTGGCATCTTTGCGGAGAACACTCTTGGTCGAGGTCAAAATGCCAGTAGTCGGTGGATTGCTAAAGCTCGTATGATTGTCGTAAAAATATACTACCTGACCAATGACATTCGCCGATATTTCATCACAAACACCGGATGGGCACTTATATATATTTAGAAAGGCTGGCAAACCCACCAGGTAGGTGAAAGAGCTTATCGTCGGATAATATCCACTGAGGTCTACCTTTTCACTCACAAAAGACGAACCATTCCATCTGGCAAAATACTGGCGGATCACATTCCCATATTGAATCCCAGCTTGATAAGTCTTGCTATAATTATAGGTTGTTAAGGTCGCATCAAAGTCTGAATCGCCATTATAAATGAGTTGTATCTCTTGTATAGTTGGCACCCAACTCGGTTTGAAGCCGGTATACGCAATATAATTTGGTCCGTCTTTTTTGATGGGGTATGAAAAAGTTGTGATCGCAGTAGGACAATCTGTACCCACTCCGGTGGTCATATCGCAAATCTGATAGTTGGTTTGATTGATCGAATATACTTTTCCTTCCAGATAAGAATCCAACCAAGCAGTTGTACCATTTTTAACATATGCCAATAAGCGCCAATTAACCCCGGTAAAATAAGAAGAAGTGAATGAATAGTATTCATTGATATTTGGGTCGTCGCGTTTCCATACTCGTATCTGGTTATTGGCACCATCAGCGATAAACATGAGGACATACCAGGTATTTAAAACGAAGTCATTCGAATCGATCAATGTCGGTCCTGAAACATAGTTTCCATTTGCACTGTAATATGAGTTAATACTCCCATTTGCAGTATTGATCCCCCAATAGGCATTTGATGTCTCAAAATTTTCCAATCGAATGGCGAAATCGTTGGCCGCACTGGTCAATTTAAAATTGATCATCGCTGAATTTGAATCGGAACCAGGTACAATGGAATAATTCCTTCGATAAATATAGTTATTCCAGTCATTAATCGGATTATTCATCTCCAGAGCTTTATCACCCTCAATGTTTTTATATAATTGCGTGCCGCTTGCATGCATATAGAACCAATCACCGGCATTATCTGCGTTGAATTCATACGCATAGGTTTGTTTACCATCCATTTTAAAGTATGGCCTGCCTGTCAGAATGTCATTCTGATAAAACCAGGTCATGCTAAAGGCACCATCCGATGCAACCTGTCGCACGGATTTGTTGCCCCTAGATTCTGTGTTTTTCTTAACATACGGCAATGATGTTGCTGCAGCAACAGAATGTACGGTGTCATTCACCGCCCCGCCGTCATAGGTATAGCTGGTTGTGATCGAGGTCGCCCCAAGACTGGCGCTGTCGGTCTTTTGTGTGACGCGATAACGGGTGACAACCGGGTAAACAAGCAATTCCAGATTCTTGCAGGTCTTATTCGTACACTCATGGAAGAACTGGGCTTGAGAAGCGTTTGCAGGGATCAAAACATACCCTTCATATTTGTAATTGGTTGATCCAGGAGCTCCACCTGGGTGGGTCTCCAGTAGAACCGTCTCTCCAGCATATGTAGAATTAACTCCAAACTTAATTACAACACCAGGATAGCTTTGCAAAGTGATCACCATGCGGTTATATTGCCCGGGTGTAAAAAGCTCCGCCGGCGTGCCGATATTCACCTTTCCAGTTGCAGTCGTGCCCCCCCACCAACCCTTTGGTATCTCGGCGCTTTCTAATTCATGCCATTTTTCATACGTAAAACCGACCTGTCCTCCGTAACCGTTTGTTGCGGAGGTTAAATGCATGTCATCATAGGTAAATGTTGTTGCAGGTAACGACAGTGAATTATTATTGTTATACTCGGTTATTGATAAAAGCGTTGGTGTTTTACCCCCAACATCATTCCATTTGATGTTTGGTAAAACTTTATTGTAGACATAGGACAGAACATATCTTCTTACCTGAACCCAGCCGGACCCATCATAATTCTCAACTACGATTTCCGTCAACCTTGACTTTTCAAACAGCATGGCAGAATTTGGATCTTGCCAGTTATTTTGATGGTCCAACCGATCCTGGACTTTGATAAATCTGATTCGATACCTCCCATTTGGGTACAAAATTTCGCTCGGGTACATGGCATAATCGATATCAGATTGGGTTAAATTACAATCCGGTAGTTTTCCCGCTCCGTCTTCAAACGTATAGAAATAAGTTAATTTGTATTCAGGATTGCTAGCAGTAAAAGGTGTATGTACTTCACTTAAACCCCATTTCCAGGTATCAGCCAATGGAGACTCAACATAAGGATTATAGTTGTACCCGCATTTTGCACAAAATCGAGCCTGTTTATAATGATCCTGGGTATTATTGACCGGTTTGCTCCCAAAATAGTAAATATTCCCTTGCTTGTCCCATACTTCCCACCATGACCAGTCTGACCAGTAACCATCCGGGTCACCGCGATGGGCATATAACGGATCATTCACGTCAAAGATATGATGGCGTTGTATCCTCATGAAATTTTCATCAATTGTCCGATAATCAATAACAAACGGATCACTGCCTGACATTCTTAACATCTGCCAGCTTTGGCCATTCAGAATCAGTGTAAAGGTATCATCGCCGTCCTCACCGCTATCACCATCAGGAGGATAATTATCATCAGATCCCCAGTAACCTGGCGTGCCATTCATATTCCTGATGATGTATCCACCCGTGTTCAGACTCCAACCGGCACCTACCCAGGAAGACTGTGTCCGATTGGTCATGCTATCGACGGCCTGGCTGTTATAACTCAGGCTGATACTTGGTTGCAAACCCCCGGGACCTGGTGGTACCTCGATCGCGTAAGAGTACGTCGCAGCTCCGGTTGACGCTCCCGCCTGAAAGTTTTTAAGGGTTGGAAGTGTGGCTGCCTGGAAATCCTGAGTATTAAAATCGAAAACCGTAAAGTGGTCGCTATAGCCGGTCAAAATATGATTCTCAATATCGACCTCACTTCGTAATGGGTACCATCCATAGCTCAGCTCATCATAATAAAACAAGGTGAGTGTGTTTTCATCGCCGGGGATTTGTTCGGGTTCGTATCGTATGGCTATTGCCAGTTCTTTGTTAAAACGGCTGATCTCCTGCCTGGAATCAATCCCGGCTGCGGTCAGTTCGAACATATTCCCGGATAGAGAATAGGGTATGCCTTCCTTCCCTAGCGTCAGTTTTTTATATTTCAAACTGGTTTTTTCAGATACTACATCCGCCGGCAGAGTTATCTTGAGTTTTCCATTCTTGTAGTTAACCTCCCCGCCACTGATGTCAATGTCTCCTGTAAAACCTTCTTCAACCATCAGGTTGGTCGTGGCGATCGTTTCGTCCTGATAGAGCAGGGATAAATCAATCGAAAACGGTCCACTCGCATCCGGAGCAAGCTGCCACTCCAGCTTACCAATTGGGCGATATTCCAGATTGATAGTCGTTTCATCCATGCCTGTGACTGCGCCCTCCGTCACCTTTTCCATGGTAAAAGATGTGGGGAAAACAAAGGCCAGGGAGAGCGCATCCTTGACGGCGCCTTTCGGGAGGTCCCCGGTGATCTCCCAGGCAACCTCAAAGCTCTTGCCCGGTTCTGCGAAATCGGCCTCAGGGGTCAGTCGCATTTCCGGTGACCAGTCAATTAAAGGAGGGATCACCTGGGTCGGTTTTATGATGTCTGGTGTTGTAGACGGTGTGGAAGCCACCTCGGGAGTAGTGGTTATCTCTGTCGGCGTCGTCTGAATGGGCTGTGCCGTGGAAATGGTCGTGGGTGTTTCGGTCTGATCAGGAGTGATCGTCGCTGTTTGGGTCTCGGTCACTTCTGAGGTGGGGGAATCCGTCGGGATCCCGGTCGGATCAGGGGTGGCAGTCTCCCCCGCCGGCGTTTCTTCTGGAGCTGGGGTGTATTCCTCCTGCGCAAGAAGGCTTCCGCCTGGTATATGCTGCCCTGCAGTAGCACGGTTTAGAGGCGCCCCGGCGAGGAATGTCGACAGGATCAGGCTGACAATGACACTAATATTTAAAAGGCTGTTCACAGGAAACCTCCCCAAACCATGAATTTGCTTGCCCTCCGCAACGCAATCCATTGGCAAGCCCCCTGCTTAAACTAATAATAAATTACAACTATTTTCTTGTTTTGTCAAGTTAATTCTAAATGTCAAATAAGCCTGTTTATAGTAATATGACGGGTCAAAGCCTTCCAAACGACTATTTATTTTCAATAAGTGATTGTTTTGCTTAAGGGCGTCATCAGGCTGATCCATCAGGCGCCGTGGTACAAGGATGGGGGGTACACCGGGATAGTCTAGCTGAGCCGGGAGATCCCATGAGAGATGCCGCATTTTGTGAGGGAGGGGTAACGTTCAGGTAGTTCTTGTTGGGTTGACCCCCCATCCGGGGGGCAGGTCTTTGCGAAACCCAACAATATTCAGTACAATATATACCCTAAAGGTTTCCAAAACTTTTAAGGTTCAATTATTCAATTTAAATAAAAAAGTCTCTTTGCGATGACTTACTTTACAGTACCTTCAGCGCTGGTGAGCTTAATGAACTGAATCTATATCGGATTGGCCGTGCACTCACGTATCAGCTAACCAAAAGTCATCCTTCCGTGCGATAACTGCTGTGTATGAAAATTAAAGTGTATGACTGGATAACGAAAGACCATCTCCAGCGTCATGAATTCATTGAAATTCGGGTCCCAGCGGTTCGGGAAGTACATCCCGTGCTGCCATTCTTCATCTGTGATTGAATCGACCTTTTTCAATAAAGATGCGACTGTTCGATCGAAGAGTGGTCCAATGTGTTTGAAGTTAACAACCCTGCCCTGCAGCCTGGCTCCCAGCTTATTCACCCAGTTGAACGGTCGGGTGAATGCATTCAACAACAAGGCAAACCATTTTGAAGATTTCCCGGGTAATCTACCCCATATGCGCACCATCGGCAGGAGGGCGATCACAATCACAAAGCCAAACACCATATGCGTCAAGATCTCACCGTTGGTCCAACCCGGGTTGAGACTTCGGTGCTGCAGATCTATTTCGGAAAAAGAATCCAGGACGATATGAAATGCCGAATGCGTCGAGTTCAGTTCGGAACGGATCGAATCCGCTGTTGTTTGATCCTTTGTTGATGCCATGGGGTATTGGGCCATAATGGTCTCATAAAATGGATTCCGGGTCCATTATATGCTGAACCAAGGAAAATTATCAAAAAAACCCTAAAGGTTTTAAAAACCTTTAGGGTTTGGTAATGACTAATTAAAAAAGTCTCCTGGCAATGGCTTGCTTTCCTGTGACATCGTCACTGACCTGCTTTTCTTCACCCTCGCCCCGCTCGGCGGGGGAAGTCCAACCCAGGCACAGTGCAGGGCTGGGTGCTCTGTGTCCTTCGGAGGCATCGTACCATGTTCTGATAGTGGGCAAATGGTTGATTCGCCCTCACCTTCGCCTCCAATGAACGGAGGCTACACCCTCTCCCACCCCGTGGGTGGGAGAGGGAAAAGATACTTAAATGAACAATGGAATCCATGTTGGGGTGAGGGTGGTGATTAAATAAAAAAAGTCTCTTGGCGATGACCTACTCTCCCGGGGGGTCGCCCCCCAAGTACCATCGGCGCTGGCGAGCTTAACGACCGGGTTCGGAATGAGACCGGGTGTACCCTCGCCGCTCAAATCACCAAGAGACAATTTCACAAGGTTTGGCTAAATAGTATGTAGGTTGTATATAAAAAGCACTGAGTTCTCCGCACCACGCGGTGAAGCCCTCGATCATTAGTACAGCTTAGCTTAACGTATTGCTACGCTTCCACACGCTGCCTATTAAGCAGATAGTCTATCTGCGATCTTACTCCCTTACGGGAACACAGGGATCTCATCTTGAGGCGAGTTTCCCACTTAGATGCTTTCAGCGGTTATCTCTGCCAGACGTTGGCTACCCAGCAATGCCGTTGGCACGACAACTGGCACACCAGAGGTCTGTCCACCCCGGTCCTCTCGTACTAGGGGCAGCTCCTCTCAAATCCCTTACGCCCACAGCGGATAGAGACCGACCTGTCTCACGACGGTCTGAACCCAGCTCGCGTACCGCTTTAACGGGCGAACAGCCCGACCCTTGGGACCTTGTACAGCCCCAGGATGCGATGAGCCGACATCGAGGTGCCGAGCGAAGTCGTCGATATGAACTCTTGGACTTCACCAGCCTGTTATCCCCGGGGTAGCTTTTATCCGGTAAGCCACGGCCCTTCCACTCAGTACCGTGGGATCACTAAGCCCGACTTTCGTCTCTGCTCGACGCGTTGGTCTTGCAGTCAAGCTCCCTTGTGCCTTTACACTCTATGGCTGGTTTCCATTCAGCCTGAGGGAACCTTTGGGCGCCTCCGTTACTCTTTAGGAGGCGACCGCCCCAGTCAAACTGCCCACCTGGCACGGTTCCCCATCCGGATTACGGAATGGGGTTAGGATCTAAACATAATCAGGGTGGTATTTCACCGGTGGCTCCACCGAAGCTAGCGCTCCAGTTTCAAAGCCTCCCACCTATGCTACACAGATCATGCCCAAATTCAATGCCAGGATGCAGTAAAGCTCCACGGGGTCTTTTTGTCCTGCTGCGGGTAGGCCGCATCTTCACAGCCATTTCAATTTCGCCGGGTCCCTCGTTGAGACAGTGCTCTAGTTGTTACGCCGTTCGTGCGGGTCGGAACTTACCCGACAAGGAATTTCGCTACCTTAGGACCGTTATAGTTACGGCCGCCGTTCACCGGGGCTTCAGTTCAAAGCTTCGCTTACGCTAACCTCTCCCTTTAACCTTCCGGCACTGGGCAGGCGTCAGCCCCTATACATCATCTTGCGATTTTGCAGAGACCTGTGGTTTTGTTAACCAGTCACTAGAGCCATTTCACTGCGGCCCCCCGGCGCTTTAGTTACCTATCACGCCAAAGGGCACCCCTTCTCCCGAAGTTACGGGGCTATGTTGCCTAATTCCTTAACGAAGGTTCTCCCGTTCACCTTGGTATACTCTACCCGTCTACCAGTGTCGGTTTGCGGTACGGGCACTCGATAATCAACGCTTAGAAGCTTTTCTCGGCAGCAAGGCTTAACTCACTTGCGCCTCAAGGGCACGTCACCAGATCTCAACTCAGGCTGCGGACTTACCAACAACCCTCAACGTCTGACATCAGGTGCACCTGCACGACCAATCGCAGGCTGGTCTACCTCGCTGCGTCCCTTCATCGCTCCTATCGAGTGGTGCCGGAATGTTGACCGGCTGGCCATCGCTTACGCTTTTCAGCCTCAGCTTAGGACCCGACTAACCCGACGCGGAATGACCTGGCGTCGGAAACCTTAGACTTACGGTGAACACGGTTCTCACGTGTTTTACGCTACTCATGCCTGCATTCTCACTTCTGCCCGCTCCAGCCGTCCTTACGGTCGACCTTCACTGCTGGCAGAACGCTCCCCTACCGCCCCAGCTTGCGCTGAGACCCATGGCTTCGGTATTAAGCTTAGCCCCGTTAAGTTTTCCGCGCAGGATCACTTGACCAGTGAGCTGTTACGCACTCTTTAAAGGGTGGCTGCTTCTGAGCCAACCTCCTGGTTGTTACAGTAACCCCACATCGTTTCCCACTTAGCTTAAATTTGGGGACCTTAGCCGATGATCTGGGCTGTTTCCCTTTCGACCCCGAAACTCATCTCCCGGAGTCCGACTGTCATACTATGGAGTAACGGCATTCGGAGTTTGATTGGGTTTGGTAAGCTTTAAGCCCCCTAGCCCATTCAGTGCTCTACCTCCGTTACTAAACATATGACGCTAGCCCTAAAGCTATTTCGGGGAGAACAAGCTATCTCCAAGTTCGTTTGGCATATCACCTCTACCCACAGCTCATCCCCTAATTTTGCAACATTAGTAGGTTCGGGCCTCCACGAGCGTTTAGACTCGCTTCACCCTGGCCATGGGTAGCTCACTTGGTTTCGTGTCTAATCCTTGCGACTATAACGCCCTATTCAGACTCGCTTTCGCTGCGGCTTCGGGTGTCACTCCCTTAACCTTGCCACAAAGATTAACTCGCAGGCTCATTCTCCAAGAGGCACGCCGTCAGGCATAGCGCTGCACAATGGCTTTCACCAAAGCACCAACACGCCATTAGCCCTTCGACTGCTTGTAAGCTCATGGTTTCAGGTTCTTTTCACTCCCCTAACAGGGGTACTTTTCACCTTTCCCTCACGGTACTTGTTCACTATCGGTCGCCAAGTGTATTTAGCCTTGGAGAGTGGACTCCCCAGATTCCTGCCGGATTAGCGTGCCCGGCAGTACTCAGGTATCTGACAGGAGGTCATCGGTTTTCGCATACGGGACTATTACCCGCTGTGGTTGGCTTTCCCATACCATTCTGCTAACTGACAACTTGGTAACTCCTATGTGTCAGACCCTACAACACCAGCCCAGCAAGCTGGACTGGTTTGGGCTGCTTCCCTTTCGCTCGCCACTACTCGGGAAATGATCTCTTTTCCACTGGGTACTTAGATGTTTCAGTTCCCCAGGTTCCCTTCGCACATCTATTTATTTAATATGCGATGCTATCGGTTGACGATAGCGGGTTTCCCCATTCGGAAATCTCCGGATCGAAGCCTGTTCACGGCTCCCCGAAGCTTATCGCAGTGACCCACGTCCTTCATCGGCACTTGGCGCCAAGGCATCCACCATAAGCTCTTAGTAGCTTCTCCACGTGATGCGGAGAAATCAATGCTTTTTATTTCTTTATGTGTGTATGATTTTGGCCTACATACTATTCAGTTATTAAGGTTCACCAGGCTTGCGCCTGTTTGCCGGTTGACCGGCGGGAGACAGGATCAGATCTGCTATCCGATCCATCTTTCGGCGTTCAACCTTATTCTTTTGTTAATTTTGACAAATCGACCCGACGCATCGCCGGGCCGATTTACGGCTTACGATGTCATCCAGGAAGCTTCGTTACACTTCAGTCCCGTTTGTCAACGTTTCCTTCTCAACTCCTTGCTCAGGTGGAGATGAGGGGATTCGAACCCCTGGCCTCCGCCTTGCAAAGGCGGCGCTCTCCCAGCTAAGCTACATCCCCGGGTAAAACCACAATCCGGGCATCGCCCCTTTCGGGGCTCAGGTGGGCCTTTCAGGGCTCGAACCTGAGACCTTGCCCTTATCAGAGGCACGCTCTAACCAACTGAGCTAAAGGCCCATCAGGGCTTTCACCCTTAACAACTGAATAGTGACAGGAAGCGGATGCCTTGTTTTTCCTGTTGCCCCAACACCGCAGTTGAAACAACAAGAGTGGAGCAACAGCCCGAAGGCTGACGCTCAGATCTCAATAGAAAGGAGGTGATCCAGGCGCACCTTCCGGTACACCTACCTTGTTACGACTTCGTCCCAGTTACCGACCCCACCTTAGACGGCTCCTTCCCTTGCGGGTTAGGATACCGGCTTCAGGTGTTGCCAGCTCCCATGACGTGACGGGCGGTGTGTACAAGGCCCGGGAACGTATTCAACGCAGTATAGCTGACCTGCGTTTACTAGCAACTCC